>OY970291.1:147500-3798486 GCA_963716165.1 Terriglobia bacterium
AAGTCCTCAGGAGCACATCACGAATGCGTTGGCGCTGCGCAGCTATTTCGTATGAATCCAGCTTGAGTACGAACTCAATAGCCCGTTTACCCATCTCGCGAATGCGGAAATGGTTTGGCAGTCGCGCTTGAATACCTGACCAACCATGTTTTTGTTCGACGATAAATAGAGGAAAAATACACTCCATGTAAAGCGGAGCTTCAGAACCATCGAATCGTGTAACGGTTGGCAACTTCCAAGCTAAGTACTCTGCCAGAAATGTATGGAATCCAAAGGGTCGTTGTGCCGATCCTTCAATGCGGACGAAGTAATCTCCTTTCTCGATCGCATTCGACGGGCTTGTCAGCATCGGTCCACGCCAAACAGTGACTAGATTGGTCTTCTTCGTTTTATTTACAATCGATCGCTGAATTGTGACCACTTCACCTTTCCCGTTTTCGAGTTCGATGAGCACCTCAGATTCGTCTACCTGAATTTCTTCGTCGCGATACTGGAATCTTTCGAGAACCGCATATTGAAGTGGGGGTGTCTGTTGGTTGACGGTGAGCATCGCTTCCAGTCCGAGCGCGTACACTAGCGACTGAACCACGGTAGATTTTCCGCTAGTATTGTTCGCACGCACAACGACGAGCCCATTTCCCTGAATTGGTAATCGAATTCCGAACATCCCCCGGAGCGTAGTAATACGTATCTCAATTTGACGAAGGCGGAGACTCATCGGCCCTCCGGACGAAGGAATGCCTCTACTTGTGTCTGCGTAAGTTTTCGTCCGATCGATTTCAAAAATTCTTTTTGTTGAATCATCGTTTCTTTGCTCTCCAGCACCTCGCGCGCAAATTGTTCTCCGGCGTCTGTAAGAAACACCATATCTCCTGAAACGGTAACTAGTCCCTCTCCGTAAGCGAAGTGCAAAGCTCGATCTACGACGGGGTCAAAACGCACGATTGCATCATCGGGTCGCAAAATTCCCGAAATGACATTCAGAAATATATTCCTTGATTCGGAAGTTCGTATCGCCCAGCTCAACACGTGGAGCTGCCTGCGGGTAGCTCGGTTACCCCAACACTGTTTAAGACACAGAATCAGGGAAGCTATGCGCCATTCAGGGCGAAGAATTGCCGGAACCGGAGCAGGCCTACGTTGGAAGGTGAAACCGACATCTAACAAATCTCTCATAGTTAGCCCTTAGGATCGAGGTTGCAAACCATGAGCCATTCGGTCACGGCGGCGTAAGATAGCGTAATGGCGGTCTGTTTACCAAGCGCCGGTATCGTTTCGACGAGTTCTGCTTCGAATTTTCCTATCGAACCGGAAATAGTTAGAGCTTGAGTCTTGCTGTCTATTACCAATGCTTTAGCCCGACCCTGCTTTAGAGAGCGTATTGCGTCGGCGATTACAGGGAATTTGCCGTCATAGTAATTGATCGCGTTCTCACCTTCCAAATGCTTCTCTAATAGATCCTTCTCTAAGTCGGATCTCTCGACTTCATTCGACCCAGGTATCCTGGTAAGTTTGAGCCTTAGTTTCTCGATCCATTCATTGTGATCGCCAGAAAACTGCTTGATCTGTATTGGATCAATGATGGGCACAGCCGCCTCAACCAATAACGCGCCTACGCGCGAAAGCTCGGCGGCTTCCAAAGCAAAAAAATCGTGTCCTGGGACTGTCACAACTTGGAAATCGTCTGAAACGTAAGGCAACGGCGGAATTTGAGTTCGCACTTCTTGAGTCTTTTTCTGGCACCAGGCCACAACGTCCGCGCTGCAGTGATTCGGAACCACCAGAACCCACTTTCTGATTTTTGTATCACCGAATAGTTCTGTTAGTAGCTCTCTGTTCTTAATAAATTTCTTTATATCGGTTGAAATCTTTTTCTTGTGCTTCGCCGCCAGCTCTGCAAAGCTGGCAGGCCCTTCGGGGGCATAACATTGGAATGCGCACCCGTCTGATGCGAAGGCTTCGATGCCACCATCGCCAACATGATCGTCAGGTATTTCGGTCAAATCAGCTTGATAGCGCAGGAATAGCAGTTGAATGACAAAGCCTTGCCATTCGTCGCCGTCGTATTCAGTAACTGTGAGCAATAAATGTTCCGACAAACAAATCAATATCCCAGGGGAAGGACGGACAACGTCGGGAACAAGCAATACACTTTTAGCATTGAGAAGCTAAGTTTGCAAATCGTCTCTTCAGATAGCGCCGCTTCCGATAGGCCATTTAGACTCTAATCATGACCGACCTGGGAAAGTTGCTGATGATTGTCGGCGGAGTCATTGTGCTCGCTGGAGCCGCAATGATTTTGCTTGGACGTATCGGCATCCCTCTCGGAAAATTGCCCGGGGACATCGTTTATCGCCGCAAGAATACGACTGTATATTTTCCGCTGGCGACGTCCATCGTGGTCAGCGCGGTGCTGTCGCTGGTGATGTATTTGCTTCGGCGGCGCTAACGGGGATTGCGTGCTACATGCAAGATGCAGATTCCTCGCTTCGCTCGGAATGACAATACTTATAAGGACTGCATCGCAGCGCTGGAGCGTTGCGCCACCCAAAATCATCAAGCTCATGGTTTCTCGATTCGCCGTCGCTAGCGCTCCGGTTCACTCGAAATGACAAATGCATAGGTCCTTCGTTGGGATTCGTTCACGTCGCGAACGAATCCGCTGCCTCAGGATGACAGCGTAAAAAATGGGCGGACAAAAATCGTCCGCCCCACAACAGCAGTGCTACAAACTTTAATCCGTCAATCAATCTTCGGGGATCAATCTCCGCCGATGCGGAAGCGCATCCCCGCTCTGAAGTTTGTCCCCAGCGCCGGATAGCCAACGACTTCCTGATAATGCCGGTCCAGCGCATTCTCGACGTTCGCATATGCGGTGACGAAGCGGGCAATCTCGTACCATCCGCCAACATCGACGCGAACATAGCCGGCTGCATGGTCGATGCCGAATCCGAGGAAGTCGTCGTCGGGACGGCGTCCAACAAAACTGCCGCCTAGATTCGCTCCCCAGCGTTTGCCGAGATAACTCAACAGCGTCGCCGCGGAATGTTTGGGACGCCGAAGCAGCGGCATGCCATCGGCTTCAATGGGATCGCAAAAATTTGCCGGCGTACACAGCGGCGCCGCCAGAATTTGCGTTGACGTATACGTATACGACGCATTGAGCAACAGTCGGGGAAGAATCTTTCCCTGCAATCCGACTTCGGCGCCGTGCGCGAGAGATTTATCCACGTTCACGTAATGCCCAATAAAGGTTACCGGATCGGTGGAGTAATCAATGCGATCGTGAAAAAGATTATTGAAGTACGTCGCAGTGAAAACATATCTGCCGGCAAAAAGATTCTGCTGCAATCCCGCCTCCAGCGCGCGATTGCGCTCTGGTAGTAATCCTGTGTTCGGAGTGGAAAACGGAGGTCCGGCAAAAGTTTCTTCAAGCCGCGGCTCTTTGAATCCGGTTGCGTAGGAACCGCGCAGGCTGGTGCCGGAAAAAATTTCTCCTCCGGGCAGAATCTGATAAGTCGCAGCGATGCGCGGCGCGCCAATGTTTCCGAACGCGCTGTTGTGGACGTAACGGCCACCGCCGATGATAACCAGCCGTCCAAGATTAAATAGCTGCTGGACATAAATATCGTTGTTTAGGCGCTGGCCATGCGTCGGCGGAGGAAAATTCGTGTCGCCGAGAAATCCGTTTTCATTTTCCACGCGATAACCGAACGTGGAATGTGTCCAGCTAAATTCCGAATAGTCTCCCTGATATTCAAATCCAACGCGATTGATGCGATCGACTTCGTGCGACGGATCGTCGAAGATTCGATCGGGATCGCCGGTCAAATTCAACTCCGTGTATTGATAGTTGTAGTCGAATCCGGTGAAGCGATGGTTCCACCCCGAGCGCGAATGATAGTCAACTTCCGCGCTGCCAATCAGCGTATTCAGTTGCGACCATTCAGTCGGATCGGGCGGCTGCAGCGGATCTCCATTGAAGTTCCATTCACCGGAAATTCCAGTATGACTATTGGAATGGCGGAAGCGAACGCGCAACGACACTTGATCGGTGAGCGCGACGCCGACATTCGCGCCTGCCAGCGAATCCGAATACGCGTTGTTGATTCCCTGCCCACTGGTGTTGAACTGGTCGCCGAAAAAGTTGTAATCGAAGCGGCCGTCCGCGCCAGACAAAGCGGCGAAGCCATGCGCGGTGCCGAAGTTTCCGCCATCCGCGCCGAAACGAAATTCAGGAATGCGCGTGCTGCCAGTACGCGTGAATACCTGCACCACGCTGGTCATCGCATCAGTGCCATAAAGCGTGCTCTGCGCGCCGCGCACAAACTCTACGCGATCGGCCTGCGCCAGCGGCAACGTTCCGAAGTCGAGCGTGCCTCCGGGTTCGTTGACGGTGACGCCGTCGACAATCACTTTGTTGTAAGTGGAATCGCCGCCGCGCACAAAGAGTGATGCCAGGCCGCCGCGTTGTCCTGAAGTATTAATGATCGCGCCGGGCAGGAATCGCAACGCGTCATTTGCCGCAGGCGGCTGCATGACCTCAAGCTGGCCGGAAGTGAGCGTATCAGAATTCGATCCTGAGGTCTGAGTTGGCGTCGGAGTGCGGGTTGCGGTGACTGTAACGGTTTCCGCCGCCGGAGCGAGTTGCAAGCGGGCGACAAATTCACCGTACGAAACGGGAAGCGAGACAACATACGCCGCGAATCCCGGCGCCAGCACGCGAATGCGAAACGATGCCGTTACGTTGGCGTCGAAACTTACAGTGCCTTCCGCATTGGTCAGGCGAGTTGCTAAAGACTTATTGGATCCCGGACCGAAGATTTCCACTTGAGCATTGGCAACGGCTTCTCCTTGCGGATCGGCAACTTTGATTTTGATTTCAGCGGAAGCGGTCGCAATAAGCGCCGCGAATAGTACCAGGAGAGAAACAAAAAAACGCGAGAGATTCATGGGTACTCCTCCTTTATCACGCGAAAGGGGTTGAGTTGGCGGTTCGCGCCGGTCTCCTGGCTTCGCGAGTAGAGGACATGTCATGTCCGAACAGCTACAACCGGCCTTCCCGGGACTAGCCCAGTGACCGGCTGCGATTTCCTCGCTTACAGTTGCGCGGCAGCGCGGGATTTGCACCCGCTTCCCTCATGCGTTGAGGATGCGCGAACCAAAACTATTCAGTTGTATGTTTTTTACTGCACGAGAAATCTAACAGAACAGCAAGACTGCAGCAAGTTCGCAGCGGAATTCATTTCTTCGCTCTTGTCGTCGGCTTCGGCTTGAGGGTCCCGATATGCTCGTAGCTGATGTCGAAATATTTCTTCAATTCTTTAGTATTTTCCAGCAGACGATCAGGGACGACCACATATTCCTTCATAACCACACCATAAGCTTCATAAAGACGGGTCTTATATTTCTTGAGGAACGCTTCTCTTTCACCATCAGGCAGTCTGAGCGCCAGTGATCCCGTTGGACTCAGGATGCTGAACATGTGCCCATTCAGCGAAGTGTAAGGATTGGCCGCTCCCTTCCGCTCAACCTTGGGATTGGTGCGCACCAGCTTTTCGTAAAGCTCTAATTTTTCGGGATGCGAATGTGAGGGTTTCGATGCCATCGGCGTGCTCCTTGCAGGCTTACTAGTCGCAAGACTAGGATGGCAATGTAGCAGATGCGGTAGACGCTGGCAAAAATCCTACGTCGTCGTCTCCGCGGGAACGGCTTCGCGCTTGACCTGCTCGACTCGATCCGCCATGGCGAACTTTAATTCTTCGACGCCTTCCCCAGTAACGGCCGACACTTCGAAAAATTCCAGCTTGTTTTTCTTTGCGAAGCGCTTAAGTTTTGCCAGCTTATCTTTGTTGGCAACGTCGATCTTGGACGCCACCACAATCACCGGCTTCTCATCAAGATGCGCTTCGAAGCTGGCCAGTTCGCTCTTGATGACTTCATAATCCTTCACTGGATCAGGCCGCCCGCTGGCGTCGGACACATCCACAAGATGCACCAGCAACCGCGTGCGCTCAATGTGCCGGAGAAATTGCGTACCCAATCCCGCGCCTTCATGCGCGCCTTCGATGAGTCCGGGAATGTCGGCGGCAACAAAGCTGCGGCCTTCGCTCACATCGCCGATTGAAACCACGCCGAGGTTCGGCTGCAAAGTGGTAAAAGGATAATCCGCAATCTTGGGACGCGCTGCCGAGATACGCGAGATCAGCGTAGACTTGCCGGCATTCGGATAACCCACGAGCCCGACATCCGCCAGCAGCTTCAGTTCGAGACGAAGCACGCGTTCTTCGCCGGGACGTCCATCTTCATGCTCGCGCGGCGCCTGGTGTGTGGAAGTTGCAAACTGCGCATTGCCGCGTCCACCGCGGCCACCCTTTGCGATGACGATGCTTTCATCGGGTCGCGAAAAGTCGTGCACCTTCTCGCCCGTCTCTTCGTCATACACAACCGTACCGACCGGAACTTTAAGGACGATGCCCTCGCCTTCTTTTCCCGTGCAATTCTTGCCTTCACCGTGACGTCCGCGCTGAGATTTGTACTCAGGATTGAAACGAAAATGCACCAGCGTATTATGACGCTCGCTGGATTCCATAACGATGTCGCCGCCATTGCCACCATCGCCGCCGGACGGACCTCCGCGCGGGACAAACTTCTCGCGCCGGAAAGCTACGCAGCCATCGCCGCCGTCGCCAGCCTTAATTCGAATTTTTGCTTGATCGATAAACATGGATTGTCTAATTAGATTGCGAAACACCCTGAGGCGACTGAGCGATCAATAGCTTCAGTTCAGCAATGCTCAAAAGCGATTTGCTCTTATGAATCATCCGATGGCAATTGCAACAAACAATAGCTAGATCATCGAGTTTCGTTTCATTCCTGCCACTTAAACTAGATAGCTGAGTCTTATGGGGAACTTCACAAAAGCCTTCGCCCACCGTCCCATACTTTTGCAAGAAATCAAACGAACAAACCTCACAAGCTAGCTTGCCCGTTAATTGAAGCACGGATAGCTTCTTAGCCCGGACTACGCTTCGGTCTCTCTCGACAACAAAATGAGTGAAGAGCTTATGCCCACCCTCTATGCCAATTACTTCAAAGGCATCGGTCAATGAAGGTACTTCTTGATCGTAAGAAAGATCGAGTGAACTTAGCGCGTCTGGTGAGAGCTCATTAGGATTTTTAAACCTAATAAGAGAAAGCAGGATTGCAGCTTCTTTAGAATCAAGTTTGGAGAAAACTCTCGCCGGACCAGCCTTAAGAAATACAGCTTCGTCGAGAAACGGAATCTTACGCAATTCTTCGATCGTCAAAGCGTATGGCAGTCTTCGCGTCAAATATTGCTGTTCAAATCTATCTTTGCCATTTGCAGCGCCACAGTCGGGACGCGTGATTTTGGAAATTCCGACAATACGTTTCTTCGGCGAGCTCTCCCATATAAAGACGCCGTCATCCTTCGCGAGATCCTTGGGACGCTTAGTCGTCCACCAACGACCCTTATCGCCAGGTTTTAACATCGACACAAAATCGTTCGTCGGTTTGCCTTTACATATCCAAAAGTTCATTTTTGACTCGCATCATCGCAGAATAAAAAAGCCTCGGCCCGAAGGCGAGGCTTTCTAAAGTTTCTGGCAACTCGGAGAAGCGTCTCCGCGCAACTCAGCTACAGAGAAAATTACTCGGCTGCTACGGGCTCGACCATCACGTATTTGCCCATCTGTCCACGATCGCGGAAACGGATGGTTCCGGTGATCTTGGCAAACAGCGTGTCATCTTTTCCGCGGCCAACGTTGAGGCCGGGCTTCACGCGCGTACCCCGTTGACGGACAATGATGGTTCCACCCGGAACCAGTTGTCCGCCGAATGCCTTAAAGCCGAGCCGCTGCGCGTTAGAATCGCGCCCGTTTCGTGATGTTCCCTGCCCTTTTTTATGCGCCATGACTCAATCCTCTTTAATAGTCTCGAATGCTACTTCTTTTTGCTGGGTGCCTTTTTCTTCGGAGCGGCTTTCTTGTGAGCCGACTTCTTCGGCGCGGCATATTTATGCGCCGTGCTCTTGTGCGAATCGCCCGACGCCCGCTTCGCCGATGCCTTCAAACGCGGACCGGTCTTCGCTTCCGCCTCAGCTTCGTCCTTCTTGGTCTTGACAACTTTCTTCGGCAACTCAGGAGCGCTGAACTTTTTTCCGCCGAAAGAAATTTCGGTGATCCGGACAGCCGTGTAGTTCTGGCGATGTCCGCGCAATTTCTTGTACTGCTTCTTGCGCTTGTAATGGAACACTAGAATTTTTGCGGCGCGGCCCTGTTCAACCACCTCGCCCATCACGCGCGCACCGGACTCGGGCACACCAATCTTGCCTTCTCCGCCAGACACCGCGAGGATGTCGCCAAACTCAACGTTACCGTCTTTGTCGGCTTGCGTTTCCAGCCGAATAATATCTCCGGGCGCCACCCGGTACTGTTTGCCGCCGGCGCGGATGACCGCGTACATACCTATGCCTCCGTGAAAAATGCGTCCCTTTCGCGCGATAACGCGCACCTGAGGACACTTACTTTCTGCTGTGCTTGCTGCTTTCCGCGTCGCAACTCAAGGCAACGAATGCGGGCGGCACCAGAACGGAACCGCTGCTACTGGCAAACTCAACTATTCTAACGTGCATGCAGCAACACCGTCAATGGTCGGAGATCGCGTCTGGGTGCGTATGACGAATTCCGTCGTTACCACGTTGTCATCCCGAACAAAGTGAGAGATCTGCATTCGTGTCTGAATCTGTGCCTCTACCCCGCGGCGCTTCCTCATTAAGAATGATGTAGAATAATTTTCGTTAACCCCATCCGCTGTTCAGCGGATCTTCCATCATGTCGGGACGTGGCTCAGCCTGGTAGAGCACTCGCTTGGGGTGCGAGGGGTCGGCAGTTCAAATCTGCCCGTCCCGACCATTACTTCTCCACGCTTTTAGGAAGCTACAGTTTACTCACCATTACGCTTTTAAAGCGTGATCGAAGTCAATGAGTGAAAACGCCTGTTTCATCAACTGACAATCGGAGCGAGTGACATTGAGCTTTTACACAGAATTACGGAATCACATAAAACCGCACGTTGCTGGTCAGCGTCCCATTAGATGTAGCCACCATTACATATCCAGTCGTCGCCCCCGAAGGAACGGTTGCTTTGATGAATGTGTCCGAGACCACGGTGAAACTCATCGGCGTTCCGTTTAACGAAACGCTCGTTGTGCCAGTGAAGCCTTGGCCAAGGATGCCGGCAACCTGGCCAACTTTGCCCGCAGCGTGGACAAAAGCGATGAACGGCGAAAGCCCGGTGTCCAAACTAAATACAGTTCCGCAGCAGGTAGCACCACCACCCGAGTTGGTTCCATAGAAAAGTCCGTCAGTTGCCTGAAGAAGGTTATCGAACGGGCTGCCTCCATCCGTCAAAACAAATGTGTGAAGCACGGCGAAATCGTCCGACGGGCTTAGGCTAAAAATTGCTCCGTAGTCCATTCCCCCGTCGCCGCCACCCGTTGTTCCGTAAAGACTGCGGTCGGTGCCTTGAATTAAACCCGCATAGGGATAGCGAGCATTCGCGGGAGTGTAGTCAAAGTTGTAAATTTTTTTGTACTGGCCACTCAGACTGAATCGGAAAATAGTTCCGCACCCGGCCCCATCGCACGCCAGAATGCCTCCACCCGCCGTTGTTCCATAAAAATTTCCATCGCTTGCTTGTATTAACGAACCATAGGGATTACTGCCATCTTCTGTTGTAGATGAATGCCCCCGGAAAGCGTATAGCCGTGTGAATTTGCCTGACGGAGTAATTCTAAAGATCGTTCCATTATTATTGGGTGATCCGCCCTCTAAGGTTGTACCGTAAAAATATCCGTCAGTGCCTTCCACGAGTCCCCCACGGGGAAACATTCCGTCAGAACAATCTCCACCTTTTGAGCAAAAAACATAGAGGGTAGTGAATTCACCTGACGGAGTTATTTTGAAAACCGTCCCGGGGCCGTTGCCGGTACTACCTCCGCTGTGTGTCATTCCGTAGAAATCACCATCCGACCCTTGAATTAACGGACCGTAGGGAACTACAAGAACGTAACCGAAGGAATACAAGGTCGTAAACTTGCCGGCCGTATTTATCTTGAAAATAGTGGAATCCGTAGTTCCATAAAAGTTCCCATCTGTCCCCAAAACCAGCCCTGCGTAGGGCCAGAGGCCGTCGCCGCAATTGCAGAATTGATGAATCGTGGTCAGCGTACCGCTTGGGGTAATTCTGAATATCGTCCCACAGCCGTAAGGTGGCTCGCAATTTAGGTTTCCGCCCTCAACCGTCGTTCCGTAGAAGTTTCCGTCTATTCCCTGAACAAGCGGGCCGTAGGGTGTACCGCCGCTAGTCAAGTCGAAATTGAACAACACATTTAATGTCTGCCCGTGAGCGACAGTCACAGTTCCGATCAATAGTGCCAAAGTGACAACGCTTGTTTCCCACCCAGATCGTGTCCTCATGTTCCCTCTTCGCTACCGAATCACATGAAATAGAGCATTGCTTGTTAGCGTCCCGGATGGCGTGGCGACAGTAACATATCCCGTCGTCGCACCGGAGGGAACCGTGGCTTTGATCACCCTGTCGGACCTCACTGTGAAACTGGCGGGCACTCCGTTCAACATAACGCCAGTTGTTCCGCTGAAACCCTGGCCTAGAATACCCAACGTTTGGCCAACCCTTCCCACCGGGAGTACGAGACTTACGAATGGCGAGAGACCAGCATCTAAACTAAAGATGGTTCCACAACCGAACGGGCAGTAAGAATTGATAACGCCCCCCAACGCCGTCCCATAAAACTTTCCGTTGGTGCCTTGCGATAATCCGCTTGGGAGAAAGGCACCTGGCGGCGAAAAACTGTAAAGCGTCGTGAACGTTCCTTGGGGAGTCAATTTAAAAATTGTTCCGCATCCACTGGATGCACAGGCAGAATTATTTATGCCGCCTTGATAGGCAACTCCGTATAAATTCCCGTCGCTGCCCTGTATCAGCGAGTGCGGCGAGATTCCATCCGCGCAACCGGATTGCGAGCAAAACCTATATAGAACACTGAACTCATCATTTGGGGTGATCCTGAAGATCACACCAGCACCGGAAGCTCCAGAGAGGTCCCCTCCGAAGGTTGTGCCGTACAAATTTCCGTCCGTCGCCTGCATGATTTGTTCTGGGCCAGCTCCGTCTGAGCAATCGGTTTTGCAGAAGCTGTAAATCGTTTTCAGGTTTCCTTGCGGAGTCAACCTGAAAATAGTTCCGCACCCGTAGCCAGAATCACCGCACTTTTGCCCAACCCCTCCATCAACGGTAACGCCGTAGAGATTCCCGTCAGCCCCCTGAATTATGCCCCGTGGACCTGCTCCATCCTTTAGGTCAAAATCTAAAATGGCTCCGAATTCGCCTGAAAAGGGAGTTTGAAAAACGGTACCAGCTTGGTTTCTTCCACCTACCTCAGCGGTACCAAACAAGCGTCCGTATGCTTCTATGAGTGGCGCATCAGAAAAGTATCCGGTCTGGGTAGAAAAGGCACTAAGAACTTTTAAGACACCATTAGGAGCAACCTGAAACATGCTGCCATCATTAAACAATGCGCCGCTAGAAGTTGTCCCATATAGATTGCCGTTTGTTGCTAACAGCAGGCCCGCGTAAGGGAGCGAGCCGTCGGCACAAGCAGCTCGTGAACAAAACTCGTATAAAGTGCGGAGGTTGCCAGCGGCTGAAACTTTAAACACTGTGCCACAGCCCACTTGTCCGTCGCATTGCAAACTAATAATTCCGCCCGACACAGCGGTCCCGTAGAAATTCCCATCTGTACCTTGAGTAAGCGCAATGGGAGCAATCCCATCCTCGGGTTGGAAATTTGTTAAGAGGGTGAATGTTTGCGCGGACGAATACGCCGCCGCACAAAACAATCCCAGGAAAAGCACTCCTATACTTCTGCATCCGAGACGTTTGAGCATAAATTCTCCACGCAAAACAAAATCATCGCAACCGTGAATCTGCGCTCCCTATTACTTCACATAACTCGATCCTGATAATGCATGCAACGAATTCGCATCTGTCCCTTGCTCGACCGCGATCAGGCAATTATTCTTCGTGACTCGAAACATCTCTAGATACGAATCCGGAGTTTTCCCAAACGCCGTTTGCGGTATTGCCAACCCTTGACCAGCGCCCGTTCCCAGTACACTGACGGTACCTGCATAAATCCACTGCTGGTCGTATCCCGGAGGAACGATGTTATTGCATCCATTTGCCGTCACCGAAGTTCCGCTTACGTTGGCAGACTCGATCGCTCCACTGAACGTACCGTTTATATAAAGGACGGATCCATCGGGACTCAGTCCCATCGTCACCGATCCCTGGACCGGCCTGCCGCCGGCTGCTGTAATCGGACCGTTCGTCACGGTTACACCTGGATTCGACGCCGAGAATGCATCGATCACGGCGCCATTCTCTCCGTACAAGCAGTCCATATACACTGTCGCGCTGTCGGGGCTGATCGCGACCGCGATGGGAATTCCGAAGAGCGTTTCGTTATTGCAGCTTGAGTTGTATTGCGAAGGAGCGCCAATCGTCGAACCCTCGAGCGGATAATATCCGTAGGAACCATCATCGTAAGTTGCGACGACAAACTTTCCGTTTGGAGCGATCGCGACCCCATCCGCCGTTCCGCCACTAAGCCCGACTCCGGTCGCAGTGCTTTGTGAGGGAGTCAATGAGCAGCCCGAGCCGATGGTGAAAGTTTCCAGCTGCCCCGAACCTGCCCAGCTCGCGACCAGAACATTTCCCACATGCTGCAAACCGATTCCGTAGAGTGTTCCGTTGTATCCAAACGAAGACAGCACGCGGGTGCCGGTGCGTGTTGTGGCATTGTAAGCATAGATATCGCCAGGGCCGGAGCCACTGACACCGCCTGCATCAGAAAGAAAGATACACTCATTCTGGCTGTTCACAACGTCTATATCGACACTGTGCAGACCAAGGTAGCCGCCACCAATTCCAAAGCTGCCGGTCGTGAATTTCGTCTGATAGACGCCGTTCACAAAAACTGATCCGCTATTGAAGTTACCCGTCTCGCCGATGGGTTCGTCATCGTTCACAACTGTGTATACGACCTGCCCAGAAGTTTTCACGTTTTGACTCTGCGTAATCCCGCACATAGCCGCAGCCATTACGATCACAAAAACGATCTTTGAATTTTTTCTCATTTCGAGTTCCCCTATTGCATGTCGAATTCAGGTAAGCTTTTAGCCGCGCTCGATTGTACATCCAAATTAGACAGGCCAATCCTAGTTTTTTGGGGCTAATTTCTCGGCTTCCAGCGTCAGACAGGCGGTTGGCGGGGTACTATAACCCACGGCTTTTAAGGATTGGGCCTAGAGCTTACGTAGTACGATCAGGCACACCCGTGTATGCACGCCTCACCGCGCTGAATGTTTATTAAAAGAAATTTGCAGCGAGAATTCCGGCAAGACTTTTTCTCATCAAACGGGTTCTTACCAAGACTCATGACTAGAAAGCTACGAATACTTATTGCCGACGATTCCGATCTGCTGCGAAGCGCAATCTGCGGACTCGTTTCCCGAATCGAAAATTGCGAAGTGTGTGGCGAGGCCCGCGACGGTGCAGAGGCATTAACGAAAGCAGAGGAACTGACGCCCGATGTGATCTTGCTCGATCTCTCGCTTCCCATCGTTCACGGTTTGCAGGTTGCTCAAACTCTGGCGAAGGATTTTCCATCCACCGTTGTTGTAATCATGAGCGAACAGGACGAAGTTTTGCTAAAACAGATTTCGAATGAAAACGGCATTAAGCATTGGATTGCAAAATCCACTCTCGCAATCGGCCTAGCGCCGCTTCTGCAGACCCTCGCACAAGCAATATTCAGCTGACCCCGTAAACCATTGATGAATAAGGGGAACTCCGGTTACTATGGACCATTTCCAAGGTGTTACCTGCCTACAGCGAACCATTGATTGACCATCGACCCGCCATGCCTCAGAGTCAGAGAATCGAATACAATATTTCGAGGCGTGGAGCGAAAGCTCCCAGGAAGGACTTTATGCCGATAAGGATTTTTGTTGCGGACGATCACGACGTGATTCGCAAAGGTATTAAATCCCTCCTCCAGGCACGCCCTGAATGGACCATATGTGGCGAAGCCAGAAACGGCAAAGAAGCGATTGATGGCGTGAAGGAAACGCGACCCGACCTCGCAATCCTTGACATAAGTATGCCTGAATTGAGTGGGTTGGAAGCTGCGAAATCAATTTCCCAGAGCGGTCTGGCCGTCAAAATGCTCGTGTTCACCATGCACGATTCCGGAAGTCTGGTTCAAGCCAGCAAGAATGCAGGCGCAAAAGGTCTCGTGCTCAAGTCTCTGGCTGGGCAGGACTTAATCCGCGCGATTGAGACTATTCTTTCCGGCGGAATATTTTTTGATCGTGATAAGCCAAGTGACACAAAAATAGGGAGATTTGGCGCCGGAATCCTTTCCGGAGCGCTTCAGATTACGATCTAACCGCTCGCCACTAGACACCAACCTTCGTCACATGACATGTCTCGGCTTGCCCTACAAAATAGTGTGTGTCGGTACGAATAATTAATTAAAACTCAAGCTTCGGATGACACGAAACTTTCATCCTAAGTGTTGGGTTCAGATTAGTAACTCCCAAGATTTCGAAGTGCAACAAGGGGCGAACTGTGCGAATGAATCTAAAGAACGGCATGAGAATGCGCGCATTACAAATGCTTGCAGTATTCTCGTGTCTGATCGCGTCATTCGCAGGTGCGGCCCATGCGCAAGCTACTCTCCTGTTAGAGGAGCCGTTTGGCCTGTTTGGTAGCGTCAATCCAACCGGCCACGCCGCCATGTATTTATCACGGGTGTGCGCGGATGGTCCTACTTCTCTGCGCCGATGCCGTCCGGGAGAAACGGGCGTCGTTATCAGCAGATACCACAAAGTGGCTGGCTACGATTGGATCGCAGTACCACTCATTCCCTATTTATATGCAGTGGACCACGTGTCCGAGGTTCCGGTGAAAGCCGATAACACGATCGTCGAACAATTACGCGATAAATATCGTCGCGAACACTTCGCCGATTTGATTCCTGATGATGCAAGCGGCAGCGCTCCCAAAGGCGAGTGGATACAACTCGTCGGGGCTTCGTACGATCGTAAGATTTACGGTTTCGAACTCGAAACATCCCCGAAGCAGGACGATGCCATCATCGCGTATCTAAGTCAACGGCCGAATCACGCGCACTTTAATTTGCTTTTCAGCAATTGTTCAGACTTCGCCCGTGAAATTTTTAATGAGTACTATCCGCATGCTCTCCATCGCAACCTGATTGCTGACAGCGGCTTCACCACTCCCAAAGAAATTGCCAAATTGCTCGTCCGCTACGGGCAGCATCACCGCGATCTGCGATTCTCTGCATTCGTAATTCCTCAGGTTGACGGATTGAAGCCCAGCAAATCCACGCGTGGCGTGATTGAGTCGGTTGTAAAGACCAAGAAATATGCGGTGCCGTTACTTTGCCTGCATCCCTGGGTAGCTGGGGGCTTGGGACTGACATACCTCGCTGTTGGACGATTCAATCCCGCGCACTATGCCGAAACGGTTTACGATCCTCGGGAAGATGTCCACGAGCTTCCGCAGGATTTGCTCGCCGCGCGTCAGAAATCCGTCGTCTCCGCTCCCTAGCCTGGCATCACAATAAGCGAAACTATCCGTGCCTCTGCGGGTTTGAACCAACGACCTTGCGACCAATTTGATAGGATTTAATCGTTCCGCAAATCCATACGTATAACGGATGTCCTCAGTGCAGATTGCGCGCGCTACTTTACTAATAACTCTTGTATGCTCTCTCACTATTTTTGGCTCGGCGCAGAATCCCGCTCCAGCTAGCAATCCTCCCGACAATCCGCCCCCAAAGGCTGCAACACCGGACCAGACCCAGGCTGCGGACAAAGCGTCGTCGACGGGCGCCGACTCCAAAGACCGGCTCTTCTATGCTCTGCCAAACTTCATGACCCTGGAAAATGGCGAGCATGTGCCACCCCTTACGACCGGGCAAAAATTTAAACTCGTGGCCCGAAGTTCATTCGATCCCGTGCAGCCGATCTGGTACGGCGCGCTGGCTGGTATCAGTCAAGCGGAAGACAGCGAACCCGGATACGGGCAAGGCGCAGAAGGATACGCTAAACGTTTCGGCGCGACCTACGCGGATGGGGCAATCGAAAATTTTATGACTGGCGCAGTCTTCGCCTCCGTGCTTCACCAGGATCCGCGATTTTATGTTTCCACCAAAGGCGGTTTCGCACGCCGCACCGGATACGCGATCAGCCGTATTTTCATCACGCGCAGCGACTCCGGAACCAGCCAGTTCAACTGTTCGGAAATTTGCGGCAGCGCCGCAGCGGCGGCAATCTCCACATATAGCTATCATCCAAGTGAAGATAAAACTTTCTCTAATACGATCAGCGTTTGGGGAAGCCAGGTCGGTTATGACACAATCACCATTGTGATCAAAGAATTCTGGCCCGACATCAGGCGCAAGCTTCACAAATCGAAAGATACCCAGCCGCAGCAATAGAAAACGACCGCATGTTTCAACCTGATCTCCTTCGGACCAAGCGCATTCTCATTACCGGCGGAGGCACGGGCCTGGGCAAAGGGATGGCGCAGCGCTTCCTGGGACTCGGAGCTACGGTTTACATCTGCGGACGCCGCCAGGAAGTCCTCGATCAAACTGTTTCTGAACTCGCCCCAAGAGCAGCTGGCAGGATTTTTGCTCATCAATGCGATGTGCGAGATCTGGCGCGCGTTGACGAAATGATCTCTTCGATATGGTCTGATAGTGCACTCGACATCGTCATCAACAATGCCGCGGGCAATTTCCTGGCCCGCACCGAAGAGCTTTCTGCGGGAGCATTCGACGCAGTGCTCGGCATCGTTCTCAATGGGACGATCAACGTCACACTCGCGTGTGGACGGCGCTGGCTTGATGCCGCAAATCCTCATCAGAAAAAAGTCGTTCTCAATATCGCTGCAACTTATTGGCACACTGGATCTGCATATGTCGTCCCTTCAGCGACAGCCAAAGCGGGAGTCGTCGCGTTCACTCGTAGTCTGGCCGTTGAATGGGGCAACCGCGGAATTCGCATGAATGTGATCGCGCCCGGCCCGGTTCCAACGGAAGGTGCATTTTCGCGCGTGTTGCCCCTACCAGAGCTGGAAAAGATTGCATTGGAAAAAAATCCGTTGGGGCGTTTTGGCACCGTCGAAGAGTTGGCTAATTTAGCGACATTCCTCGTCAGCGACCAATCCGGCTACATCAACGGAGAAGTCATCACCATGGATGGCGGAGAGTGGCTGCAGGGCGCAGGCGAATTCAGCAGCCTGGGCAAGATGCTGAAAGAAGAAGACTGGCAAACATTGAAGCCTAAGAAGAAACCACGCAGCTAAGAAAGCCTAACGAATCGGTTCGCGCTTGCTCGTCCCCGCCAGCCATCGAAACAGCATGTTCACCAAGCTAAGCACGATAGCTCCCCAGAACGCTGCGCCAAATGTGTCCACATGAAATCCCGGGACGATAGCAGATGCCAGCTCAATCATCAACGCATTAATCACCAGCCAGAAAATTCCCAGCGTAATCATCGTTAGAGGAAACGTGATGATTTTGAGAAAAAATCCAAGCGTCGCATTGATAAAGCCAATGACCAGCGCCGCGATCAGAGCGGCAAACAATCCGTTGACGTGAAAGCCGGGGACCAGTCTGGCGACCAGCCAGACTGCAAGCGCGCTGAGAATCCAATTCAGTATGGGTTTCATTCGAGGAGACTATAAACCGCCACCTTGCAGTATGCAACCGAGAAAAAATTCAAATCGCGGCGACGTTGCGTTTTCTACGGCGACTGAGCACGAAGGAACGTTTACGGCTGCGTACCACTTGCTTATCGATCTTTGACCAGAACGCGATGAAGTAATCGCCCGCCGAAACCAAAGACAGCAGCATCATAAACCAGATGGAGAGCACCGCAATCCAATGCACCGGCAAAAAGTAAGAACCGTAAATCGGCCATTCCTTCCAGTGATGATCAAGAATCACAGCCACCACCGAAACAATTTGAACCAACATTTTAAATTTGCCCAGCTCGCTGGCTTCGATAGTGAAGCCCTCATTTGCCGCGATCGAGCGCAACCCGCTGACCAGAAATTCTCGTCCAATAATTATTACTGCCATCCATGCCGGGACTAATCTCGGATTAAACTGCACCAACGAAATGAACGCTGCGGCTATCAGCAGCTTATCCGCAAGCGGGTCGAGCAAGATTCCCATCGTCGTGATCTGATCGCGACGGCGTGCCAAATATCCATCAATCCCATCGGTAATGGACGCCGCAATAAATAATGCAGACGCGAGCAGTTCTTGCTCGCCATGAACTCCATGGAAATGATTCGTGGTCAGAATCCAGATCAGCAGCGGGATGCTGCAAATCCTCGTCAGCGTAATGGAGTTGGGCAGGTTCACCGGCGGCACACTCTGGCTGAGTCCGAGGGATACTCAGAAACCAGCCCTTGGAAAATTATGCTCCAGCCGGGGCATGAAAGCAACGCAAAGCGTTACGCGACTTTGCCTTGGGGAGTGAGCTTATCTACAATTTCGGGAAGAAACTTCGCCAGATTAGAGCTTGCTTCTTCCGGTGAAATGCCAGCTTTGGCCGCCAATTGTTGCACAATTCCGCTGCCCAATACCGACTGAATTTGCTCCTGCGAGATCGGCAGGTTTTGTCCCGTCCCTACCCACGAACTAACTACTTCGGACATTCCATGGTCGTGGAAGTTTTGAATAACTCCACCGAGTCCGCCGGGCTGCTGATTAATAAGTTGCAATAAGTGGGAAGCAAGTGGATTGGAACTGCCTCCCAGCGCGCTGTTAACAGCCTTGTTGGCCATGTCGTCGAGAAAACCCATGGAACACCTCGGTGAAAGTAATTACTTCGATTGTTTGGCGATGATCTTGTCGGAAATCTTTTTGTAAGTGGCGACGGGCACAACCTTTTTGCGCAACAAATCAGTCTTCTTCGCATAAGGACGTCCATCGATAATTTTCTGCGAATACGCCGCACCGATACCAGGAAGGGCGTCGAGCTGATCTTTGGTCGCGCTGTTGATGTCCAGCAGATCCGCGCTGGCTGTTGTCGCCGTTGCGGTAGAAGACTTTGCTGCGGCTTGCGCGAACGAGGTAGTGCTCGTGCCGGTGAGTAATGCCAACGCGAACAAACTCATCAGTAAACGTGTTGCCAGATTCTTTTGCATAAATAATTTCTCCTTGGAATTTGTGACTTATTTCTCAGATGCCTTGTAGCCTGCTGCTTTGGCTTCATCTTCCGTCATGAACTTGCCGGATTTTGTTTTGCCATACCATCGTCCACCTTTGTGATAAACGCCACTATCGGTGTTGACCCACACTTTGCCACTCGATTGCGCAGCCGAAATGTCAGCGCTGGATGCATTGTTCGCAGGCGATGATTTCGCCGCTGGCTTGGCGGACGAAGTCGGTGATCCACCGGCGGCTGTCGTTTTCGCCGGAGTAGAAACCGGGCTAGCCGCGGGTGACGATTTCGCAGCCGGTGCGGGTGCCGCAGAAGTTGAAGACGCCGGGGTGGCCGACGGAGATGCTGACGGGGCCATTCCAGAATCGGTTGCCGCCGCTTTCTTGCTTCTTCTGCTCTTGGGAGCCGGCTTGGTCGAATCAGCGCTGGCTCCTGCCGCCGCAGGCGCATTGGATGTTGATCCAGATGCTGCTGGCGCTGTCGTGGCGTCACCGCTTGCCGCCGATTTCTTGCTCTTCCTACTGCTCTTGGTTGTGCCGGTCGCGCTTGCATCTCCGCTCGCTGGAACTGAAGCGTCTCCTGTGGCAGGCGTGGTGGTATCTGCGGTTGACTTCTTGCTTTTCTTCTTGCTTTTTGTTGTGCCGGTCGCATCCACGGCTGCTGGAGCGGTCGCGCTATCGCTCGCCGCAGGCCCAGTCGAGTCCGCCGCTGCTTTCTTGCTCTTTCTCTTGCTGGTCTTCGCCGGTGTAGTTGAATCCGCAGCCGTCGCAGACTGATCAGTCGAAGCGGCGTCCGCGGCTGAACTTTTCTTCTTCCTTGTCTTCTTTGTAGGTGTCGTTCCAGCAGTTGTTGAATCGGTCGAAGAGCTTTGTCCCGATGCGGACGGCGTCGTCGATGTCGATCCTGATTGTGCGACCAAAGGCGTCAGGCTTAATGCCAGAAATACAAACCCTGCAACAAATAGTGATAGAAACTTCTTTTGCGACTGGATCATGGGAGAGTCCTTTGCGCCAAATTTTAAACAATACTTTCGAACGGTCGTTCACCGCACTATGCGTAAATGCCGCGCTGCCGCAATGTGTAAGCCACTCGATCAATCGCCAGCATGTAGGACGCAATTCGATTATTGACCTTATGCGCCTCAGCAAACTGCACCACATCGGCAAACGCGTTCTTCATGATGAGCGCTAGCTGCTCATTAACGAACGCTTCCTGCCAGAAATATCCCTGACGATCTTGGACCCATTCGAAATATGAAGTGGTCACACCGCCGGCATTGGCGAGAATGTCGGGAATCACAAACACTTTCTTGTCCGCCAGGATTTCATCGGCGACCGCAGTGGTAGGTCCATTCGCGCCCTCAGCAAGAATCTTGCACTTGATACGATCTGCATTCTGGCTGGTAATTTGATTCTCGGTGGCTGCCGGAATCAAGATGTCGCACTCGGTCACTAACAGTTCTGCGGGGTCCGCAGCTTCGGCGCCGGGGAATTTTTCCATCGTCTTATTCTTTGTCCGGTATTCATTCAACGCGTTCACATCAATTCCATTCTTGTTGTAAACGCTGCCATTCACTTCGACGATGCCTATGACCTTGTAGCCAGCCTGATGCATGAGGATTGCCGCATTTGAACCAACATTGCCAAATCCTTGCACGATCACGCGCGTGGATTCTCGCTGCATGTTTAACTTCTTGATAGCTTCATCGCAGACAATCATTACGCCGCGCCCTGTAGCTTCGCGCCGCCCGCGCGATCCACCAATATTGATCGGCTTGCCGGTAACTACGGCCGTCACAGTCTGCCTTACATGCATGGAGTAGGTATCCATCATCCATGCCATGATTTGCTCGTTCGTGTTAACGTCTGGCGCCGGAACATCTTTCTCCGGGCCGATGAATTCAACCAACTCCGCGGTATAGCGCCGAGTCATGCGTTCCAGTTCGCCGGAAGACATTTTGTGCGGATCGCAAATCACTCCGCCCTTAGCTCCGCCGAAAGGAATATTCACTACCGCGCACTTCCACGTCATCCAGGCCGCTAGCGCACGGACCTCATCCAATGTCACATCGGGCGAATAACGGATGCCGCCCTTTGCCGGCCCCCGCGCAATCGAGTGCTGCACGCGATAGCCGGTGAAGACTTCGAGCTTTCCGTTGTCCATGGTCACAGGGATGTATACAGTGATCTCACGGGTAGGGGAACGCAGAACTTTCATCAAGCCTTCGTCCAGATTCAACTTTTCGGCAGCCATATCAAAACGGGCCGCGGCGGCCTCTTTCGGGTTCAGCTCGATTTCAAGCGAGGCGGTAGTCATGAACATTCTCCAAGGATGACGTATTTATTTAAGGTTCAGCCCATGCCGCCGACATTTAGCGGGGCGGCTGACAAACCTAACCATAGTAAGCATCGCCGCGAGGATAGGCAATAGGGGGTCTATCTTCCGGATCGCTGTAACATGGTTTTGTGCGTCCCCTCCAACAGACCGCAATTGCATTTATCCGCAAACATGCGTTGCTCAAGCCCGGAAACCGCGTCGCCGTCGCGGTCTCCGGCGGCCTGGACTCCGTTGCGCTCTTGCGGTTGTTCCTTGAGCTAAAGAGCGAGCTTGGCATTGTCGTTTCTGTCGCGCATTTCAATCATCAACTGCGCGGAGCGGAATCCGATGCAGATGAGCATTTCGTGGCCGACCTCGCGAGCAAACATGATCTCCCGCTTCACTGCGATCGTGGCGATGTGGCGGCCTATTCAAGCGAACATCATTTAAGTCTGGAAGCAGCCGCCCGCGCACTGCGATACCAATTTTTCTCTCGCTTGATGACCGAAGGCTTGGTGGATCGCGTCGCCACCGCACATACGCTCGACGACCAGGCCGAAACCGTCCTACTCCGCCTCGTTCGCGGTGCAGGAACGAAGGGATTGGCTGGAATCTATCCGATCGTGCGTCCTCCTACAAACAACTCTCACGGCGCAATCATCCGGCCACTGCTGGAAATCAAACGAGAAGATCTCCAGAACTATCTCGGCTCACTCGGCCAGACGTGGCGTGAAGATTCCAGCAATCGGGATCTACGTCATTCCCGCAATCGCCTTCGTCACGGAATCATTCCACGCATCGCGCGCGACTTAAATCCCTCAATTCAATCGACATTGGCAGAAACCGCGGAAATCGCCCGCGATGAAGAATCCTATTGGAACAAAGAAGTAGAACAAATTCTTCCGCTCGTTTGGAACGTGGACGACTCATCTCTCTGCTTGAACGAACTCCATCGGTTATCGATTGCCATGCAACGCCGCGTCATCCGCGCAGCCGCGTCGTCAATCGGCTTGACCCTGGAATTCAAGCATGTAGAAGAGATCCTTTCGGTTGGAACTGGCGAAGAGCGCGCAGCTGCGTTACCGAAAGACTGGACCGCATCCGTTCGCGCCGGAAAAATCCGATTTGCTCCGGCACAATCATCTTGCGTTGCCGATTACGAATACCCTCTGCCTGCCCCTGGCTCCGTCAATGTCCCCGAACTCGCTTCGTGTTTTGAAGCAACTCTCGTTGACTCTTCCGGAGAAGGTTATAATCCCCAAGACTTACCAAATAAATGTACGGACTTGCTAGTCCGCAACTGGCGCGCCGGAGACCGTTTCTGGCCAGCCCACGCGAGAGCCGAAAAGAAAGTAAAAGAACTTTTGCAAGAACGCCACATTACTGGAACGGAACGCAAGCATTGGCCTGTTGTGATCTATGGCGATACCGTAATCTGGATGCGCGGATTTACCGCCAGGCATCCCGTAAAATTAGAAGCTGCTGAACATTTATTAATTCGCGAAATCCCGTTCAGTTCGAGGAGTTCCAAAGCATGAATACCACTGCCAAGCCGGCGCAGCTTCGCACCATTCTTTCCGCGGACCAGATCCAAAAGCGCGTCAAAGAAATGGGACGCCAGATTTCCGACGACTACAAAGGCAAATCCATTCACGCCCTGGCAATGCTGGAAAATGGCTTTATGTTCATGGCTGACCTGATTCGCGCATTGGACGTCCCGGTAGCCTGCCAATTCATCAAGCCGCGCTATCGCCGCCAGCAGGACAGTGCAACGGACGAAACTCTGGAGATTTTCTTCAGTCACGACGCCGATCTTCGCGATAAGCATGTTTTGGTCGTCGAAGGGCTCGTCCATTCGGGCATCACCAACGACTTCCTTATGAACGATCTGCGTTCCCGAGGCGCCGCTTCCGTCCGTCTGGCGACCCTTTTGGACCGTCAAGTCGCACGCCGCGTCCAACTACAACCCGACTATTTCGGTTTTCTGGTCGACGAAGCCTTTCTCGTCGGTTATGGGCTGGGCTCGCCCGAACAAACTAACCGCAATCTGCCTTTTGTTGCCGCCTCCAGCTAGATGTACCGATGACTAAGGTCACTCTTGCAAATCCCGCCGTTATGTACCAACAAGCGTTAGAATAGAGTTCAGCTGATTTTGCAATCCAAAAACCAGCGCCGGCATCTAAGTATCTAGAAAGTGCCGATTACGGCACCGTGATTTATCAGGAGTTCTAGTGAATTCAACTGTCAAGACCGTTGGTTTCTGGGTAGTGATTGTTCTTTCCGCCTTTTTGCTGTGGCAGGTCGTTAAAGCTGGGACCTCCGGCCCGAAGGACAAGGAAGTCAATTTTTCGCAATTTCTCGCTGACGTAGACCAGGGAAAAGTCAAGGAAGTTACGGTCACCAGCCAGGAAGTGCGCGGCAAGTACACAGACAATTCTCCTTTCCACACCACCGCCCCAGTCAGCGATCCTGACATGATCAAGAACCTGCGCGACAAGGGCGTGGAAATGAATTTCCGCGACATCAACGCGGGTGGCTGGCCCACATGGCTGCTGAATTTCGCTCCACTCATCTTGCTGGCCGCGTTGTGGTTCTTCATGATCCGCCAGATGCAGACCGGTGGAAACAAAGCATTGTCGTTCGGTAAGAGCAAAGCCCGTTTGCTTTCGATGCAGCAGAAGAAAGTCACATTTAAGGATGTGGCTGGCGTTGAAGAAGCCAAAGAAGAGCTCAAGGAAATCATCGAGTTCCTCCGCGAGGCCCAGAAATTCCAAAAGCTTGGCGGACGTATCCCCAAGGGTGTATTGCTCGTAGGCCCTCCAGGAACCGGTAAAACTCTCTTGGCCCGCGCAGTTGCCGGCGAAGCAAATGTTCCCTTCTTCTCGATTTCCGGCTCGGACTTCGTTGAAATGTTTGTCGGCGTCGGTGCAAGCCGCGTCCGCGATTTGTTTGAGCAGGGAAAAAAGAATGCCCCTTGCATCATCTTCATCGATGAAATCGACGCAGTCGGAACGTCACCGCGGCGCAGGTCTTGGCGGTGGTCACGATGAACGCGAACAAACTCTGAACCAGCTTCTCGTCGAAATGGACGGATTCGAATCCAACGACGGCGTGATCCTGATGGCTGCGACGAACCGGCCAGACGTTCTCGATCCTGCGTTGTTGCGGCCCGGACGATTTGATCGCCGCGTCGTAGTCAATCGTCCTGACGTGCGCGGCCGTGAAGAAATTCTCCGCGTACACACTCGCAAGATTCCGATCGCGGACGATGTCAACCTCTCCGTCCTTGCGCGCGGCACACCAGGATTCTCTGGTGCGGACCTCGCCAACATGGTGAATGAAGCTGCATTGAGCGCCGCCCGGCAAAATCGCAAAGCCGTCCTGATGTTTGACTTTGAATTGGCGAAAGACAAAGTGCTGATGGGGGTCGAGCGCAAATCTCTGATTCTCACCGAAGACGAGAAAAAAGTTACGGCCTATCACGAAGCCGGTCACGCGCTGGTTGCGGCTAAGCTGCCGAAATCCGATCCATTGCACAAAGTTACGATCATTCCGCGCGGGATGGCTCTCGGATTGACCATGCAGCTGCCGATTGACGACAAACATAATTACACCAAGGACTTTTTGGAAACTGAAATCGCCATCCTGATGGGCGGACGCATCGCTGAAGAAATGTTCCTCGATCAGATGAGCACCGGCGCTGGCAATGACATCGAACGTGCCACTGAAATGGCCCGCAAGATGGTCTGCGAGTTCGGCATGAGCGAGCTAGGACCGCTCACGTTCGGCAAAAAGGAAGAACAGATTTTCCTCGGACGCGAAATCAATCAACACCGCGATTACAGCGAAGCCACTGCGGTGAAGATTGACGAAGAAGTTCGCCGCATGATCGGACTAGGTTACAACACAGCCCGCGCTCTGATTGGTGAGCACAGCGATGCACTGCGCCGGATAGCAGTAGCATTGCTTGATCGCGAAGTTCTCGATGCCAACGAAATCAAGCTGCTGATCGAAGGCCGCGAATTGCCGAAGATCATCCCACCAACCAAGTCGGATGATGGTGTTCAACAAGTCTTGAAGCCTGAGCCCGGACGTCCCGGACTGGCGCAAGGCGGAGATCCCGCTCCAGCTTAAACAAGAAATTTCTTGGAGATAAAAAGGGCGGCCACATTGGCCGCCCTTACTTTTGTTCCTCGCAGTTATCCGTTAACTCTTGCCATCATGGTTTCGTTATAGCGTTCACCCGATGCGGCTCCCCGTGGAAATATCTCATCAATGCGTCGCAGATCATCCGGCATGAGTTTCACTTCCAGCGCCGCAACATTTTCCTCGAGATATTTGCGCCGCTTCGTCCCCGGAATCGGAACGATGTCTTTGCCTTGTGCCAATACCCACGCCAGCGCCAGTTGTGATGGCTGGCAATTCTTTTCTTTGGCAATTTCCTCGACACGAGTTACCAGGTCCAGGTTCTTTTGAAAATTCTCTCCTTGAAATCGAGGAGAATATAGCCGGTAATCCCCTTCCGGAAAATCTTTCGGACTCTTGAACTGCCCGGACAAAAATCCGCGGCCCAGCGGGCTGTAGGCTACGAATCCAATCCCAAGTTCGCGGCAGGTCGCAAGAATTTCATCTTCCGGATCGCGCGTCCACAAAGAATATTCCGTCTGAAGCGCAGCAATGGGATGGACTTTCGCAGCACGCCGCAAAGTCTTTGCGCTCGTCTCCGACAATCCAATATGCCGAATCTTCCCTTCCTTTATTAGTTCCGCCATCGCGCCGACGGTATCTTCAATCGGAGTGTCCGGATCGACGCGGTGCTGATAATAAAGATCGATCGTTTCCACACCCAGGCGGCGCAGGCTGGCTTCGCAGGATTTGCGAACATAGTCGGGGCTGCCATTCACTCCACGGGCGGACGGATCGGCGGGGTCGCGAACAATTCCAAACTTCGTAGCCAGCGTGATCTTGTCGCGCTTGCCTTTAATGGCTTTGCCGACTAATTCTTCATTGGTATAAGGCCCGTAAACATCAGCCGTATCAAGGAACGTAACGCCCAGTTCGATGGCGCGATGAATAGTCGCAATGGATTCGGCATCATCACGGCCGCCATAAAATTCCGACATGCCCATGCAGCCAAGGCCGAGGGCGGAAACAGTGAGATTGGAGCGTCCAAGCTGTCGAGTTTGCATTGCTTATAGATGCGTGGCGATATCGCTCGGGTGCCCCGTCACTGTTCAGATCCTTTTCCCACTCAAGCCAAAGAACGTTCCACCCGCCCAAGCGGAGCTTGGACTGGGCACCCATTCATCGTTATTCCCACTCAAGCCAAAAACAAAGAACGGGGTTTGGGTGGGCCACCCCGCCCCATTCATCGACCTCACAAAGGAACGACACCACAGATAGAAAAGCGCAATGGTCCCACGTTTGCAAAGTACGCAAACATGGGGCACCCTCACTTCTTAAATTAAAACTACCTACCCCACTCAAGCCAAAGAACGGCTTGAATGGGCCACCGTCCCGTGGAATTTAATTTCTATCCGGTGGCCATGTCGGTGGCGAAGGCCGGATTCATGGCGGCGGCTTTGACCTGGGAGGCGAGGTGTTTGATGACGAACTTCATGTCCTTGTAGTATCCCTTCTGTGCCCCGATGAAGGCTTTGCGGAAGTCTTTTACCTGCATGTCGGATGTGTCGGGATAGTGAATGCCTTCGCCTTTCCAGGCTGAGTCGGGAAGGGGCACTCTTTTCGCCCCGGGATGTTCTTTCATGTACACAACGTTGTAGTTGGGGACTTCGGTGACCATCTCTGCGATGCGGGTTTCGAATTTTGCGGTTTTTAAATTCGATGCAGCGAGTTTCAGTGCGCGCAGTAAAAGCGCGGCGGGTTTGAGATCGATGGTTCCGCGCAGCAACATGTTGAAGACTTTGATGAGCGCGCATTGAACGGAGGCCGCGTCCTCGAAGATGGTGTCAGGATCGTTGACCGCGTCGATGCGATTGTCTACGCCTTTCAAAACGCGGGAGTGAAAGTAGCAAAGCAATTGTTTGCGGAGGGCGGGGGATCCGCAGCGGTGGCCGGTGACTTTGATGTGAGTGCAAAGCGGAAGAGGAGTGTCCATGAATGAAGCCTCGTGAATAAATTTATGAATTTGATATTGAAAAGAAACGAGTTACGGAATGAAAGTTTGCAAAATAAAGAGAACAAAAGAGTTGGAGTCAAAATAAAGAAAACAATGGCGTTATGAATGAAGTTTCGGCTCCAACGTCTTTTGTTTATTTCTAGCTGGTGTCTGATCGGTGGTTTGATCGGACGCTGATTGGTGTTGGTCGCCATTGGTTAAGGGGTGGTGCGTAATGCTTATAAATTCACCGTGCGCTTTTCAAATTGCGAGGTCAAGAGAAAAATGAAGAAAGACTAAAAATAGTTGGGAAGAATTCCCGAAATGGGAAAGGTTCCTTCACGTTTCGCGGAGTTGCGGTGCCCATCCTCGAAGTACGAGGAGGCATCCGATGCAATAAAGGCCGCTGGCTGTCGATCGCTTGGGAGGCAAGATTTTATATTCTTTGACACGCGCATCAGGCGCGGATATTATCGGCTTCCAGCCTGGGGAGGGCTTCCGCGGTGAATAAGAAATTTATCTTAGCGATATCTATTATTACTCTGCTCGTCTCAGCAGCTACTGCACAAAATGCGCATAAACCCCCAAGCTCTTTTACAGTCCCGATAATCGTTGCGAAAAAGGTATTTCGCAATCAAACACAACCCATTTCTCAAACAACGCTCTTCACGCCGAGCGTAACGGGAATCTTCCGGGTCTCTGTCTATATGGCGATGACCTCGCCGGTGAATGGCACATCAGGTTGGGCACTTGGTTGGAATTGGACTGACGATGCGGGTGCGGAGCAGGCCTATCTCGCTGTTCTTTCTGATAATGCAACACCGCCTAATGATTTTGCGTTTAGCAATGCTTCGTCCGCACTGCCCGTGCCATTCACCTTTGAAGCAGTGGCAGGGCAACCAGTCAGCTATTTCGTGTACGGACCGGGCGATCCGCAGGGTGGAACTTACGGTTTTGTCCTTGTGGTTGAACGGCTCTAAGTTGCAGTCTGTGAGCCGTCCTTAAGATTTCTCTGTCGCCGAAGTGCCCCAGAGCCTGCCCTGAGCGGAGTCGAAGGGTTCGCGCGGGTTTATGCGCTAACCTGGGTTAAGAAAGACTCTAGGGATACCGCCTGACATTCGATCCTGCGCTGTCCACTCAGATTCGATCTCCACCACCCCAACTTCTCGCAGCGCATAGTGACGATAACTGCTCCACTTCCAACCGGTAGCCTCTTTCACCAATCCTCGCTTCACCGGATTGCGGTGGATGTATCTCAACTTCTCGTCAAACTCTTCCGCGTCACGAACATTGCGATCATAATTTCGCTTCTGCCTGAAAGAGCCGCCGACCTTTAATCGCTTCGAAAAAGATAACTTGAGGAAATGCATCGCATCAGCCAGCGTGTCTTGATCGGGCTCGCTGACGAGTAAGTGAACGTGTTCGGGCATGACGACGTATCCGTAGATGGCATTCCGAAACGACCCCGCATGTGCTCAAGAGATTGGGCGAAAAGATCGTAGACTTCCGGAGAGGAAAACGTTGGTTGTCGTCGATAGCAGCTAACAGTGAGGAAGCGCGATTGTCTGGACTCGTGGAATCGGACAAGACCTCGCGTCATGAACGAAGAATCTACACCAAATATATGACGAATTCAGTGATCCCCAGGTTATCGCCAAAGTGCGGCGCGAACCCTTCGACTTAGCTCAGGGCAGGCTCTGGGGCACCAGGCAGACTCTCTACTCCGCTGAAGAACGCCGGATCTTCGGGATGACGGCCCAAGGAGGGAAGGGCAACGAACAAAGGGCGGTCGGATTTCGCGGTGCCCACACTTCGAACACCGCGAAGTGTGGGGCAACCGATCAGCGAAGAGGTTGGATCAGCCGCCACTGTACGCGTCGCCGGACAGCCGAGGGCGGCTGTCCCCACACGGACATTGCATGGCTGATTTCGCGGACAGGAGTGTCCGCGCTACACGAGCTGAGCGTAGAAGCTCCGCGCGAGATCCCCTTCGGCTTCGCTCAGGGCAGGCTCTCTACTCGGCTGAAGACCGCCGGTTCTTCGGGATGACGGCCCAAGGGAAAGGGCAACGAAAAAAGGGGCGGTCGGATTTCGCCACACAGCATTTCTATTTCTTGGAGAACATTCCAAGGACTCGACTGGCGAGATCATCGGAGAATCCGAAACGCGCCTTGGCTCTCGAGTAAAGATCGACTGCAATCTTGTCGAGCCAGATCAGCGCCGACTTCACCACTCCATCGCTGGGACGGGCACGGTAATCGGTGGATCGGGCATGTGCGCCGGCTTCGTTATCTACAGTGTAGTAATAAAGAGCGAGACTTTTTCGCGAAGCGTTTTCAGGACACTGCAATGCATCCGGAAATCCATGCAGCGATTCTTCGTTGGTGTCGAAGATCAGCGCATGATTCAACAGCGGCGGATATTTCGCTGCGCAAGCTGTCATCTGCTTGTCCCAGAGTTCGAGCGCACCGCCCCATGCTTGTTCCCAGTCGGGATTGAGGTAAAGAATCAGATTGACGCGCCGCCGCCAATTCTTGTGGTAATGGTGCATGCTGAAATCGGCATGAATGTTGAGGAAACCGCCGCGGGTGGATTGATGCAAGCCTCCACCTTCAAGGCTGGGATCGGGCATGAGTCCAGCGATGCCCGTCAATTTCGACAACCATGCGACGAATGCCGGAGAATTTAATTCGTCGGTAAGCTGGCCCAGCGCGGGAGGAAACGCTTCGCGCTTGTTAAATCCCAACTTATTTTCGTTTTGATGTTTGTAGTGGATCCATTCCTGCGTGGACGGTCCCGGGAATTCACGCGACGCCTGAAGAGCGAGAGTCGGACTTACGAAGTCTTCGAGAAGGATGTGGCGGCATGGCTGATTGGAGCGGTAGCGGTTCGCCAGCGACGGCACCTGTGCAGACCACTGCTCATAGGGAAATAACGAACTTTGTGGTGCAGTAGTTACCGGTGCAATAGTAGCCGCCACTGCCATGCATAGTCCTTCCCTCTTAATCTAACTATTTTACTATTGCCGCTAGTTGATACGACAAACCCGCACGACTGAGTTTTCGTACGGACATTGCAATCCCGCCGCCCCAGGCTGTGCCACTACGATCCACGTAACTTGATACTGATCGCGCAGACGCTGAAAATCTTTCAGCTGAAATTGTGCCCACCCTTGTCGGGCCTGAACTTGCGCTTGCCACTCATCCGCCATCGCGGGAAACATACTCACCGCGCCGCTATCTTTCCCTGCATCGGCAAGCATACTCCGCTCGGCGATGGCGCGGAAACCCTGCGTATCTTCTTCAGCAATGTGCGAATAACGAGGATCGAGCGCGAAAAGCGCATCTTCCGGCGTATTTTCACGCGCCCAGGTAAATGCCTGGGCCCATGGATTCTTGGATGCGGCCCGCGTCCATTCTATATGTGCGCTAGCGGGAAATAACTGGCGTTGCGCGATAAACAGTCCGGCAGTCAGTGGCACAAACACAACCAGCCAGCGCCACACACGGTTCTTTAGCCAATACACACCCAGGAAGCAGCCGCCGATAAGGATCAACAGAATATACAGGAGATGCAAGCTGCGCAGAGGTTGGAGCCGGGCCAGCGCCTCGAATTGCGGTGGAATCGATACTACACAAGCTGCGGCCCAGTAGATTACGTCGTAGATAACGAGACCAAAGCAGACGCGGGCGAGCACACTGCGTTCGTCACGGCGAGCAAGCTTTCCAAACCACCAAAGAATGGGAATTGGCGCGGCGATGCCCAACCATTCATACCACGCCCATTTCATGATGTAGTGGAAAGGATGCTCCAGCGCAGCTTGGTGATACGCGGCAGACTGAGGCGGCAGCAGCCATTTTCCAAATGGCATGGCGGCAAACATGGCGCCGCTTTCACGTCGCTCCATGACAAACATGAGCGCACAGAACGACGCAACGAAACATGCCATCAAGGGATGAACGGCAGCCGCGAAAGCGATCCAAAATACGCACCAGAAATATTTGTGTTCAAGAATATCGGTGACGGCGAAAATTCCGGCAAACGCGGCGAGATTTCGCGGATTCACATATTGATCCATCACGTAGAGCGCGGTCCCAGCGACCGGCAATGTGAGCAGAGCCGCGACCAAGGCAACTCCCGCCCATCTCGCGGACCGGTCGGGAAAACACAATCCGCTTAACTTCCAGCAAGCTGCCAAGAGTAGAAAGATCGAGGCGAATTGCCAGAGCATGAGCGCACTATCCAGCGGTAGATGACTGATTCGCACCGAGGCGGCAATCAAATTCGAGAACCAGGACAGGTGGGCATGTGCGGCAAAGAATTCTGCGTTCGCAGGAAATAATCTAGGATTGAGGGCCTTGAGGACGCCGGGCAGGTAGATTTCGGCGTCTTCCGCTCCAGGATGGTAACCCTGCACCGCAAACGCTAGCAGAGTAAGGATGGAGAGCACTCCGCTGTCGGCCAAGGTCAAGCGGTTGCCGGATAGTTTGTTATGTTGAGGGGAATCCAAGACTTCTATTTTATATTGGAGGCTACTCCATCTGGTCTCTTTCGCCCGGTCGAGCCCTCTATATCCACAAAAAAATCTCTGTTTTCGTTGTTAGTATCCCGTCAATCCTACCCGTCTTAGATACGAATCACGTGACATGACTGCGCTTTGCTAACCTGCAGGACGCGCTATGTCGCCGCGGCAACCTGTATCGTTTGGATTTTGGCTGGCGTGGGATCCGCCTTCGAAAGTCCGGACAAACGAGATTAGCTGGCAGAAGCTTGTTGGGGAGACAACCGGTAACTGCCAGCAATGTCTCGCTCAGTCGCGTAAAGCTTTTCGATCTCGTTCGGCAAGTCGTTTCTCCTGTTTCTCCGATACTCCTGTTTCTCCTTCTAACGCCTGGCTCCCGACCGAGTCAGGCGTTTCTTCATATGGCACCCGCCATTTGCTCCGTCCGGCGGAGGACGGGTAGCATCTAAATACGACATCCATGTCCAGTACTGCCACCTCGAATGCGCCGCACCGTCCGCCAAAACTTGTTCTGAGCGAAATCGTCAGTTTCGCTTATGACACATTTTGCAGCAATAAAGTGCGTTTCGCCTTAACTGCGTTGGGCATGGTCATCGGCACTGCGTCGCTGATCCTGGTTGTCACCATCGGACTCACTGGCAAGCAGTACGTTCTCAACCAGATTCAGTCCATTGGCGCGAACTTGATTTATGCGGAATACGAAGGCGGAAGCCAGCAGAACACCACTCCCGACCAGCTCACCATTGATGATGTCGATGCCGTGATGCAGCAGGTTCCCGGCGTTGCCGCGGCCTCGCCGTTCGTTGCGCTGGACGATCGCATTCCCATTGGAAACGGTAAAGAGAGGGACATTCGCATTCTTGGCGTCTTTCCGGAATATGTCGGCGTCCGAAACCTTGTCGTGATTTCCGGCAGATTTTTTGATAGTCAGGACGAGCAGGCGCACAACAAAGTCGGCGTGATCACGCAAAAGCTGGCGGAAACACTTTACGGATCGACCGATGCTGCCATTGGCAACGTCGTCAAACTCACTGGACTACCTTTCACAGTGATCGGAACTTTCCGTGAGCGGGTAAATACTTTCGGCCAATCTGAGGTGATCGACAATACTATGTTGATCCCCTACACAGTAAGCCGCTATTTCACTGACACGCCAACAGTGAAACAAATTTACTTTTCCGCGAGCGATCCCGCAATGGTGGCTCCGGTCACTAACCAAATCAAGAAAGTAATTCAGGCGCGGCACCGTCCGGAATCGGTTTATACCGTCACTAATCTTACGGAACTGGTTTCAGTCGCCGAGAAAACCGCCAACGCGCTCACCATGGTGCTACTGCTTGTAGCTGCCGTAGTTTTGTTGGTGAGCGGAATCGGCATTATGAACATTATGCTGGCGACGGTCAGCGCGCGCATCCGCGAGATTGGCATTCGCAAAGCATTGGGCGCAACTAATCGTGAAATTCGTTTTCAATTTTTATCCGAAGCGATCTTGATTTCCGTCGGCGGCGGATTGGTCGGCGTCGTAATCGGCCTCGCAATCCCTTATTCCGTAAGGTTTCTGACGGAATACCGCCTGCCGATCTCAGGGATATCCGCGATCGTGGCCATCGTCGTTTCATCTCTTGTAGGAATTATCTTCGGAACTGTCCCTGCTACGCGCGCGTCCAAACTCGATCCTGTCGAGAGTTTAAGGTACGAGTAAGTTTGTGCCGCGGGCACCTCCCCCGCGAATGTTTGCATAGAGATTGCCGCCGCCAAATTCCCTTCACTCTTTACACAAATATAACAACGAGCTAACACGTATTCGACAACCGAGACGCTCCCACCCGATAGCATCCACAACTTCACGCCAGATATTTTCCTGGCATTTCACTTCAATGAAGACGAGGGATCATGCGCAAGGTTCGGGGAAATTGTCGTCCGCTAGCAGGAGTAATCATTGCAGGACTCACCGCCGGAGTCTTATTAACTGGATGGTTCGCAACCCCGGCCCGCGCCGTACCCAGCTTCAGCCGGCAAACCGGATTGGCATGCAATAGCTGCCATACAAATCCACTGGAACTTACTCCTTTTGGCCGTCAGTTTAAGTTGAACGGCTACACGTTTACCACATCCCCGCAAATAACTGCGAAAGGCGATCATCGCCAGACTGCCTTGGATCTCGCGAAGGCCATTCCTCTCTCCGCAATGTTGCAAATATCCCTCACCGACACCAAAACGCAACAGCCTGGAACGCAAAATGGCAATTTCGAGTTTCCGCAGCAGGCTTCGTTATTTCTTGCAGGCCAATGGACCAGTCACATTGGCAGCTTCGTTCAAGTCACATACGAAGGTCAGGCAGATCACTTCAGTTGGGACAACAGCGACATTCGGATCGTCAATCAAGGAAAGCTGAAAGATAAGTCTCTCGTGTACGGACTGACGCTGAATAATAATCCGACCGTTGAAGATCTTTGGAACACCACGCCAGCTTGGGGATTCCCATTCGTCTCCAGCGGTTCGGCTCCGAGCCCAACCGCAGCCGCTCTCATCGACGGAGCTTTAGCGCAGGATGTCGCAGGCGCCGGTGGATACGCAATGTGGAACGATCATCTCTACGTTGCAGGGACAATGTATCGTTCAGAACATCTGGGACAGGTCCAACCGAATCCGGGAACAGATTTTCAATTCAATATTCGCGGGATCGCGCCATACTGGCGGCTGGCATGGCAGCAGAATCTCAACAAGAATAATTATCTTGAAGTTGGCACGTATGGAATTCACGCCAAGTCCACTCCAAACGCCGTTACTGGATTAGCTGACGGATACACGGATCTCGCGCTTGATTTCCAATTCGAGCACACAATTCCGCAGTGGAAGAATGATCTGGTCACGATCCGCGGCACGTACATCCACGAAAATTCGTTCCTTGAATCAACATTCGGAGCGGGCGGGGCGAGCTTGCCTCGGCATCGGCTGGAAACGGCGCGCATCAATGGAACTTATCATTTCGGCAACAAATATTCAGGAACCGTCGGATGGTTCGACACAACTGGAACATCCGATCCCCTCTTATTTCCCGCCGCTCCTGTCTCAGGAAGTTTGAACGGTGATCCACATAGCGCCGGCTACATCCTAAACGCGTCGTGGTGGCCCGCACAAAATGTCGATCTCGCATTGCAGTACACCGGCTACACGCTCTTCAACGGAGGCAGCACGAACTATGACGGTTCCGGCCGCGCGGCCAGCGGGAACAACGCGCTCTACGCCTTAGTGTGGTTTGTTTTTTAATTCGCAGGATTAACATCGGACCATCTAGTGCGTAGTTGAAATATTCGGAGAGCCGGAAATGCAGAAGTTGATGTTTGTAATCCTGATGGTGCTGATCAGTACATCTGTACTGTATGCGGGCGGCGAGAAAAGTACTGGTAAGTCCACCTTCAAAGCCAATTGTATTTTCTGTCATGGCGAAGATGGGACCGGTAAAACGCCGCCCGGCATCGCTCTTGGAGCTCACAATCTCACTTCACCCGAGGTCGCCAAGAAAACTGACGCTGAACTTCAACAGACGATTTTGCAGGGGCGCAACAAGATGCCTCCGTTTGCCACCAAGCTTGATGAGAACCAGATTCACGAACTGATTCTCTACATCCGCACTTTGCAGAAATGACGGAACGGCAGATTTATGGCTACGCAACGTGTTACTCCACCTCAAATTCCCGGACCTGAACTAGAACTCCGTCGAAAACCAGAGCAACCTGGCCGTCGTTCATTTCTCACTGCTGTTTTAGGAGCGGGCGCCGGCATCTTCACAATTCTTTGTGCGCTGCCTCTGGTGAGGTACGTTGCGTATCCTCTCTTCGCAGCAGGGCCGGTGGCAAACTGGATCAACGTCGGCGCGCTCGACGATTTCACGAGCAGCAAAGAACCGACGCGCAAGCTGGTAAATATCGAACATCTTGATGGCTGGCAGAAGACGGTTTCGCAGGAGGCTGTCTACATCACACGTGATCCCTCCGGATCAATTTGTGCGTTGTCAGCTGTTTGTCCGCATCTGGGATGCTCGATTGCATGGCAGCCCGCGATTACAACTTTTGTTTGCCCGTGCCATGGTGGCCGCTTTGCGCCGGACGGTTCGCGGATATCCGGACCCCCGCCAAGAAACATGACGGCACTGCCAGTGAACATCGCGGATGGACGTCTGGCAATCCGATATCCAACCCGCGAAGCCTAATGCGCCAAACATTAATACTGCTGAGTCCTGGATCGAAGGAGTTGTAGTGCGGAAAGCGTACGCGTGGATCGACCAGCGCACCGGAATAGAATCGGCGCGACGCTGGTTTCTAGATGAGCCCATTCGCGGAGGCGCAAGATGGGCCTACGTTTTCGGCTCTGGCCTGTTACTGGCATTGGTAATCCAGCTTGTCACCGGAGTGGCCCTGGCACTCTACTACGTGCCGTCGGCTGGCTCGGCCCACGTCACCGTCGCATATCTTACAAAGCAAGTCTGGAGCGGCTCACTTATCCGCAGCATCCACGCCTACGGCTCGCACTTCATCGTGCTGCTGCTCTTCGCACATCTGATCCAAACTTTCGTTTATGGCGCTTACAAGGGCCGCCGCGAAATTCTGTGGCTGTCCGGCGTGTGCCTATTGTTGTTGCTCGCAGGAATGGCCTTCACCGGATATTTGTTGCCCTGGGACCAGCGCGCATACTTTGCCACCGTCGTCGGCACTAATGTCATGTCGGAAGCGCCGGTGGTTGGGCCAGTACTCAAGCGACTGCTTCGTGGCGGCGACAACATGGGCACGCTCACCCTGTCACGCTTCTACGTTCTGCACATCATCATTCTTCCGTTAGGAATTTTATGTCTGGCGGCACTGCATGTTTATCTATTCCGCAGAGCTGGACCAGCTGGCCCCCCGGACGATGATCTCACCGAGTCATCCAAGGTCACGCAGCCATTCTATCCGCGGCAACTTTTGATGGACTTGGCTTTCGGAGCGGGATTGCTCGTTGCAATCGCAGCAGTCGCGCACTTTGTTCCCATCTCATTAGGCCCGGAAGCGAATCCATCCGATTCGCAATATATTCCACGGCCTGAGTGGTATTTCCTTCCGCTGTTCCAGTGGCTCAAGTATTGGCAGGGAGCCCGCGCAGTTATCGGCATCGTCGTGATCCCAACACTCGTGGTTCTGATGCTCGCCGCAATACCGTTTCTTGATCGCAAGAAAGAGCGCCATCCTTCGAAGCGACGTCTTGCCATCATTATTTTTTCAGCGGTAGTAGGAATGGTGTGTCTGCTGGGAATCCTGAGCCGGCGCGATGATCGGCGCGATCCTGCAATTAAGCTTCAACTAGCGCGGCAAGAACAAGAAGTAGCCAAGTATATGAAGCAGCCATTTGTACCGGTGCAGACTGGAACGTCCACTCTTGTACAGGCCTCATCGCCGGAAATAATTGCCGGACAAAAAGCCTTCACCGACCATCAATGCGTTTTCTGCCACGGTGAAGGAGCGTTGGGGACACCTGCCGCTCCGCGCCTGGTTGAGATTGCAGCACAAACTTCGGAGACGGACCTGTCAAAGCTTATACGAAAGCCTAACGCAAAGATGGCGGCGGGCAAGATGCCCGCCTTCCAAGGTACCGACGAAGAGTTGCAGGCGCTGATTGCCTACCTCAAAAGCCTGCACTGATCACTAGTAAAAATAAACGAAACTTACTCGTGCGATTTCATTGCGTGGGTGCCATGCGTCATGGCAGCGCCAGCACGGAGGGCAGCGGCGACAAGTATGGCTTCCGCGATCTCGGCCTCGGTAACTCCAGCCGCGCGCGCCTGCTTCGCATGGATCTCGATGCAATAGGTGCATTGAGTCGTGAAAGCAACTCCGAGCGCAATCAATTCTTTGTACTTCACTGGGATCGCGCCAGCAGCCATCGCAGCCTTGTCGAATGCTACAAACGCTTTCATTCCTTCAGACGCGTTGGCGTCGATCGCCTTCATCTTGGCAAGATTCTTCATGTCGTACATGGGCAGTCTCCGTAAATAGTAGATTCAGTTTTAATTGAACGACTGATTGTTGAACGACGATTATAGAGGCCGCAACAACGCCCCGGCAATTACTTTCGGCGCAAACACACTACTGCGAGTAATTTGCAACGCGTAGCAACTTCCTCTCTTCCGGCTGTGCCGAGTACGAATACGGTGCACCCTTTCGAGCCCCACTCGAACACCGATTTGTTTCGAGCCGAGTTCTAAAACCGAAAACCAGGAAATGAAAACAATTCCCGATGAAAGTGCTCCGGTGATCAACACGATAGGCAGAAATGCATTCCGCCGATGTATTATGCGGGAACCATGAAATCCTGCTCGAAACTGTGTGTCTTACTAGTCCTCGCCATATCGGCTTCATCACTTCACGCGCAGAGCGCGTCCCTATCGAAGGAAGTTGACGCCGCCTATCCGGCGTCCTATACGCTCTATGTGGATTTGCATCAGAATCCCGAACTCTCGTCCCACGAGGTACAGACCGCAGCGAAGCTGACCGAGCGACTCCGCGCCTTGGGATATGAAGTATCCGAACGCATTGGCGGAACTGGAATCGTGGCCATCCTCAAGAGCGAAACCAAAGCCGAAGCGGAGAATGGCGGACGCGGCCCTGTGATCATGCTTCGCACCGAACTCGACGCGCTGCCCGTGGAAGAAAAAACTGGCCTCCCTTACGCCAGCAAAGTTCGCACCAAAGACGCTGCCGGACAAGATGTCCCAGTGATGCATGCCTGCGGACACGATCTCCACATGGCAACTCTGCTGGGAACCGCAACCATCATGGCAAACTCGAAGAACACATGGCACGGCACGCTGATGCTGGTCGGCCAGCCTGCAGAGGAAACGATCTCGGGCGCGAAAGCCATGCTGGACAACGGATTTTCAACCCGCTTTCCGAGGCCGGATGCAGGCGTAGCGTTGCATGTTATGAACGGTCCAGCCGCCGGAATGATTGCGCTCGTTCCCGGAATCTACGACACCAATTCGGACTCGGTGCGCATCACGATCTACGGCAAGGGCGGACACGGATCCGCGCCCGATAAAACGATTGATCCGATCGTCATTGCCGCCCGCACCGTTCTCGCATTGCAGACGATTGTTTCCCGCGAGGTGAAGCCCGGAGAAATGGCTGTGGTGACGGTGGGCTATATCCACGCGGGAACTAAGAACAACATCATTCCCGATTCGGCAGAACTGGGGTTAACGGTAAGAACTTTCAACGCCGACATCAGAAAACAAATCCTTGCAGCGATTACACGGATCACAAATGCAGAAGCAGAAGCGGCGGGTGTAACGAAACTTCCGCTCATCGAGCATCCTGGATGGACCGACTCGGTCTACAACAATCCCGCGCTCGAAGAACGTTTGAGAGCGCCATTGGAAGCAGCGTTAGGGAAACAAAATGTCGTGATCACGGGCCCGGTCACAGGGTCGGAAGATTATTCCTATTTTGTGAATTCCGGCATTCCTTCTTTCTACTTCACCCTCGGGGGTGCCGATCCGCAGAAGTATGCGGCCTCAATGGCATCCGGCGAAAATCTTCCGACGAACCATTCGCCTCTATTTGCGCCCGACGTCGAACCGGCGCTTCGTACCGGGATCATTTCCGAAGTAACTGTTTTACGAAATCTCCTTCAAGGATCGCCGGAGGATTTGCGCAAATCCATCGCAGTGGCCAGCGAGCCGAAATAAGCACTTAACCGTTCACATAGAGTCCATCGCCACCCGCCTTGCGGGATTCGCCTTTCGCTGATGTCCACGTACTTGTAGCCTTAAATTCATTGCCGCGACGGCCACTATTCTGTTAGCTTTTTATAGTCCCCAAAGTGTGTAAGTTGCCGTTGGGCTAGCCGCCGGATTATCCCGGCCTTCATCATTCAAGGAGAATCTATTTGTCAGCACAGAATCGTTATTTATTTACGTCGGAGTCCGTAACCGAGGGTCATCCCGACAAGATTGCCGATCAAATCTCAGATGCAATTCTCGACGCTTGTCTGGCCGAAGACCCCACCAGCCGCGTTGCCTGCGAGACTTTGACTGCGACCGGACTGGTTGTAATCGCCGGTGAAATCACCACCAAAGCGTACGTGGATTTTCAGTCGCTGGTTCGCGGGACCATCGCCTCCATCGGATACAACAATGCGCTGTATGGTTTCGATTCGAATACCTGCGCTGTGATCTCGAGCATCAATAAACAGTCCGGCGACATCGCCATGGGCGTGGATACTGGTGGCGCGGGCGATCAGGGCATGATGTTCGGCTACGCATGCAATGAGACCGAAGAACTAATGCCTATGCCGATTTCGCTGGCGCACAAGCTGGTCATGCGACTGACGGAAGTCCGCAAGAGTGGCAAGTTGAACTACCTTCGCCCCGATGGAAAGTCCCAGGTCACCGTCGAATACGACGCAAATCACAAGCCAAAAAGAATTGATGCGGTTGTGATTTCCACTCAACATGCTGAGACAATCGGCAATGACGAATTGCGGGCGGACATTCTAAAGCACGTAATTCAAGCCGTCCTGCCAGCGAATCTCCTGGATGAAGATACGAAATACCATATCAATCCGACGGGACGATTCGTCATCGGCGGCCCGATGGGCGATACCGGACTGACTGGACGCAAGATCATCGTTGATACCTACGGCGGTATGGGCCGTCATGGTGGTGGGGCATTCAGCGGAAAAGATCCGACAAAAGTTGACCGTTCCGCAGCCTACATGGCGCGGCACATTGCGAAGAACATTGTCGCGGCTGGTCTGGCAGAGCGTTGCGAAGTACAACTGGCTTACGCGATTGGCGTGGCGGAACCCGTGAGCGTCCTCGTCGAGACTTTCGGAACGGAAAAGGTCGACAAGAACATACTTCCGGACTTGATTCGCAAGAATTTCAAATTAACTCCGAAAGGCATCATTGACAGCCTGAACTTGCGACGCCCCATCTATTGCAAGACGGCTGCCTACGGCCACTTCGGCCGTAACGATAAAGACTTCACGTGGGAAGCTACCGACAAGGCTTCCAATCTGGCTCATGAAGCCGGACTTAAGAAAGAAGCTGTCGGAGCAAGAAAGTAATATGACCGGCAGTTAGAGATTGAAAACATCATTCGCAATTAAATTTGAAACGCGTAGCTTCACTGCGCCACAGGAGAAGTATGGCAACCACACCGCAATTGAACTGTGATGTAAAGAATATTGAACTGGCCGACATGGGCAAGAAGCGTATCGACTGGGCCAATCAGTCCATGAAGGTCCTCCAGATTATCCGCAAGGAATTCATTAAGAACCAGCCTCTGAAGGGCATCCGCATTTCGGCATGCTTGCACGTGACTGCTGAAACGGCGAACCTGGCTATCTGCTTACGCGATGGCGGAGCCGATGTGGTCCTGTGCGCCTCGAACCCGCTGTCAACGCAGGACGATGTTGCAGCCAGCCTGGTGCGCGACAATAACATTCCAGTTTTTGCCATTAAGGGCGAAGACAACGACAGCTACTACAGCCACATCATGGCGGCGATCGACCACAAACCGCATCTCACGATGGACGACGGCGCCGACTTGGTGACCATTCTTCACACCAAACGTACGGACATCCTCGCCGGCGTGATCGGCGGAACGGAAGAAACCACGACTGGTGTCATCCGGCTGCGCGCGATGGCAAAAGAAGGCGTGCTGAAGTTTCCCATCATCGCGGTAAACGACGCCGACACCAAGCATCTTTTTGACAATCGCTACGGCACCGGACAATCCACGCTGGACGGAATCATCCGCGCAACCAACTTCCTGCTCGCTGGTTCCAAATTTGTAGTCGCCGGATACGGCTGGTGCGGACGCGGTCTCGCAAGCCGTGCACGCGGCGCTGGCGCGGAAGTTATCGTGACGGAAATCGATCCCACGAAAGCGCTGGAAGCGGTGATGGACGGCTTCCGTGTAATGTCCATGCCAGAAGCGGCAAAGCTGGGCGATGTGTTCTGCACCGTGACCGGCAACAAGAACGTGCTGGCCAAAGAGCATTTCGAAGTCATGAAAGACGGCGCGATCATTTCCAACTCGGGCCACTTCAATGTGGAGATCGACATCCCCGCGCTGGAAAAGTTGTCGTCATCGAAACGAGAAACCCGCGCCGGAGTTGACGAATATTCAATGAAAGATGGTCGCAAGATCAATCTGCTGGGCGAAGGACGGCTCATCAATTTGGCGGCAGCCGAAGGGCATCCGGCATCCGTGATGGATATGAGCTTTGCCGATCAAGCCTTATCTGTCGAATACATGGTGAAGAACTACAAGAACCTGGAAAAGAATGTCTTCACCGTTCCGGTCGACCTCGATAAGCGCGTGGCGAAATTGAAGCTCGAATCCATGGGCATCAAGATCGATAAACTCACTCCGGAGCAGGAAGAGTATCTAGCCGGTTGGAGCGAAGGCACATAACCAGTTCGGAGATTTAGCTTGTGAGGGGCGGCGAAAGCCGCCCTTTTTTATTGTCAGCAAGAATTGCGCTATGGCCATATCTGAGCTCCATGCAGGATACGGAGAATCTCAATAATGTCCTTACTAATGCGATATACGGCAATATAAGGCGATCCGGTCAAGATAAGCTCGCGGGTGCCAGGCCTGCGACCGATCCTGCCTTGTTGGGGAAATGCCGGCAGCTTTTCTATCCGCTCGATGGTCGATTTAACAATTCGCGCTGCAGCGTCGAACTGCCTTGCCGTTCTAGATAGTCTGCGATTTGGGTAATATCTGCCGCTGCGAGATCGGTCCAGCGGATTTGCATTAGCCGGGATACCGGCGATTCATGCGGTCTTTTATCTCCGAATGGTCTACAAACTCCCCGCGATCGGCAGCAGCTAAACCCTTATTAACTTCACCGAGAAACCATGCGTCGAAGTTCACCATTCGCTCGACAGCCTCGATAACTAAAGCCTGGGCATCACGCCCTTCCTGAGACGCGAGTTGTGCAAGCTTGGCTTGCAGATCGGGGTTCAGATGCACTTCCATAAGACTGAGAGTAAGACTCGCGAATCAATGTGTCAACAACCCAAGTGGCGATTGTCGGCGGACAATTTGCGCGACAGCCTACGGCGCTACCGCAATCACCACCGGATGCGTGATCGTTGGATCTTCGTTGATGTAATATGTCACGCTGCCGTTTGTAACTGCTGCCGACGGAGGTCCGAAATCCCCAGTACCATCTGTACCAAAATGCGCTGTGCCGCTAGTGAGTTGATTTCCTGCTAATCCACCTGCACCTGGATTGCTCACATCATCCGTTCCAGCGAACAGGTATGCCGTTCCGACCCCTGGAGTGATCGTAATTTCTCCGGTGAGATTGGCAGTGGAATCGTCGAGATTTTCATCGGTGCCCAGTGCAAATGGTCCAGTAAGTCCGCTTAGATTGATTATGCTCGTAGCGCTTTGGAATTCCAGCAAGCCAGTGGTTGACGAAGCATCCGTACCGACCATGAACACGCTGGGAGTCGCGCCCGCCGTAGGAGCGATCATGTAACCGACCGGCGATGAACCACCTCCGAAGTTTCCGGTGAACAACACGCGGCCGCTCTGTGCTCCGGTTTGCGTATCGATCCCATACGAACCAGTAATCGGATTAGGACCGGTCGATGTTCCAGCAGCATCCTGGAAGTATTTCCCAGTGACGACGCTGGTGCCGTCGAAATTCAACGCGCCGATCGTGGCCGCAGATGTTCCAGAAGATGTTCCACCTGTGTGATAGATGAAGAAGCTGCTGAGTTGCGATGTCGCAAACGGTCCAACGCTGGTCAGAATTTCTCCGCCTGCGATTGGATTGGTGTGGAATGGATCAGTCGATACAAAAATCGCCTCATTCGCGGTTACCTGATAGAAAGCGAATCCGATATCCAGCACCGAACTGCCTACGATGAACCGGGCCGTGCCACGTCCGTCCCCAACAGCGTCGCTACTGTAGCTACCACTGCCGCCTGTGACGTTGGCATGTACAACTCCAGCATCATCCGAATCGGCGATCATATTAGTGATGCCGTTGCTCGCAGCGTTCATCGATCCGGCGATTGCGAAATGTCCGTTGCTCTCGTCGGTTCCGGTGAATTGGAAAGCGTACGTTCCGGTTAATCCCGCGGTAAACGACGCAGTGTTTTGCCGGCGTAGGATGCCCGATCCATGCGTACCCATGCCGGTCGTATCGTCGAACTCGATAATGCGTCCGGTTAGATAGTGACCGTTGCCGTCGTTCCCAGACAACGAAAATCGGTATGTAGTCTTGCTCGTCGGAGACGTAGCGAGGGTCAAACAGCCTCGCGGGTTATCACCGGCGGCATCCTGTCCGAGCGTGTAAGAGCTATCAGCGGTGTCGATCATCGCCACGTGCGTGTAGCCGCTGGCTGTGTTGATATCTTCTTCTCCATCAACAATGCCACCCGTCATATTTGGCGTGAAGCTGGCAGCAATGGCAACGGGACCGTTGTGATCGAAACCTTTTAACAAGAAAGCATAAGGCTGCGTCCCAAGCTTGTTCTCGGCGCCCGTCTTGCAAGTACCATCAGTGAATTGAATGGTGAGGCTCGGCGAAAGGGCGGTCGCCCCTTTGGAGTCCGTGACTTGGAATGTCATCGCCGATCCTGGAGCAGTTGCCACACCACTGATCACGCCCGTCGACGCCAGACTCAGCCCCGGAGGCAGAGTTCCAGAAGTCTTAGTCCACGTATATGGCGGAGTACCATTCGCGGCTTGCAGGGCGGCGCTGTATGGCTCACCACCGTTGGTTCCCGGCAAGGACGCATTCAAAACTGTCAACGGAGGGGGCGTCGTAATTTTTATTGTGATGGTAGTCGAAAGCGCGGTCGCGCCATTGACATCGGTCAGTTTAAACACCGTCGAAGTGGTCTGATTCATTGTCGGAGTGCCGCTGACCAAACCTGTTGAAGCTGTAAGATTTAGGCCGTTGGGCAAGCTGCCGCTCGATATGGACCACGTGTAAGGCGGAGTTCCGCCGGAACCATGGAGCGTTGCTGAGTAAGCGACACCCGGGCTGCCGTTAGGTAATGACGTAGTGTTTATCACCAATTCCGGAAAGAGCACGATGTTGGGGACGGTCGCAAAGGCAACGCTGCCATGCGCATCCGTTACTTGGAAATAGAGATCCGGTCCCTGTCCTTCGGCAAGAGGAGTACCCGCAATCAACCCGGCGGTATTCAAATAGACGTTGGGCGGAAGCGTACCGATCGGCGTGCCAGACTGAAATGCGAAGACGTACGGCTGAACGCCAGCTTCGGCCTGCAACATCGTCGAATATGAGCTTCCAATCGTCCCGTTCGGCAATGATTCGGTCGTTAAGGTCAGCGGCTCCGGTCCGACCTGCAACGGGATCGGGGGCGCAGTCGCGACCGTGCCATCGGAGTCAGTCGCTGTGAGAATAATGTTTGTGGTTCCGACCGTCGTTGGCTTGCCACTAATCGCACACAGGCACGGAGTGAAGGAAAGGCCCGGAGGCAACGGCGGCGAGTTAGGCGCCAATCCGAAATTGATCGGCGGATCGCCTCCGGTGTAAGTCAGGGCCACAAAGTAGTTATTGCGAACGAAGCCTTCCGGCAGGGATGTGGTGGTAATGACCAACGGTAGAGCCGCAATTTTGATAACCAGGTTGTGCGAGTTCGCCGTTGCGTGGACTGCATCGGTGACTTGGAATACTAGTGATGCATATTGTCCAGGCTGTGTCGGCGTTCCAGAGATTATCCCCGTCGCCGGATCTAAAGATAGTCCAGGTGGAATGGTTCCCAATCCGTTAGGAAAAGACCACGTATAAGGAGTCGTTCCGCCGGTTGCTTGCAAAGTCGCCGTGTAAGGTACGTTAACTTTGCCATCGGGTAAAGAAGTTGTAGCCACCGTCAACGTGAACAGAAGCGAAAGATTCGTGGACGTAGCCACAGTGCCGTCGGAGTCCGTTACCTGGAATACCAGCGGATTGGTACCAGCCGCAGTCGGCGTTCCTTTGATACCGCCGGAGCTCGGATTAAGCGTTAGGCCAGCCGGCAACACGCCCGATTTTACGGTCCAGTTAAATGGCGGGTCTCCTCCGGCCAATGTCAGGAACTCGTCGTAAGGCTGTCCGATGATTCCGTTGGGCAACGACGTTGTCGTAATAGTAAGTGGAAGGGCGGCCACCTGAATCGACAACGCGGACGATGTTCCGGTGGCTCCCTTGGAATCCGTCGCAACGAATGACAGTGAATTGAACGGGCCGGGTTCAGTAGGCGTGCCAGCAATTGTTCCCGAAGTATTTAGAGTTAATCCTGGAGGAATTGTGCCGAGCATGCCAGGAGCGGCCGTCCATGTGTAAGGTGCCGTTCCACCTGTCGCTTGCAAAGTTGCAGAGTAAGCGGTCCCAACCTTAGCGTCCGGCAAAGTCGTGGTAGTGACTGAAACATTGCTACCGCCGCCGCTCCCACCGGCGCCGCTGCCGCCAGATGAGGTTGAAGTACCTCCGCAAGCGGTTATGAGGATACACAATGCGAGCAGACAGAACGTATACACAAATGTAACCGCACGATTTCTAGTGGACTTGGAATCTGAAAGACGCATGGTGGGAGCGTGACCTTTAACCGGAGAATGAGGCACTTACGCGACTTAGCCGCCTCCCATTATGGTAAATGGTTTTCTTTGTCCGGCAAGCGGAATTGAGTTTGCGGACTAGGGAAGAAAGTTTGGCTAGACAGCCCAAATCAGCTTGGAACCAGCAAAAAACGTGGCTTTTGCCGATTTACTGTCTCAGGCCCATCCAGCGCTCAGAGAGAACCAGAGAATTCCCTGGATTTTGCGGATCATACCGAACCGAGGTCGGAAGGCCTAGCCTGCAGGAATGTAGATTGATCAGCTGCCGCAGATAGGTCACGTCCTGAGACGCCTCGTAAGAAACTCCGGCCACGTCGTATTGGAAAATCAACATGGTCGCAGGCTTACGTCCTTCTGTATGCAGTTCCTGTACATCGATCACTGTGCCATCGGTGATGCGGCCAATCTTGTCGAGCCAGGCTCGCCGTTCGCGCTCGATTTCGTCGGGATTTTTCGGTTTCCGTTTCAAAAGCAAATAGGCGCCGAGCGCTACGCCAATGCCGCCGAGAAACATTGTGTAAAGACGATAAGGGATCATGACTTCAGAAGAGACGAGACACGAAAGCTATAAGTGTTTCAAAATCAGGATAAAGCTTATAGGCGATTTACGAAAGTGGAAAGACGACGCCGTGGATTATGCGCGGCTCTTTTTCGCTTTCGCGGTTGCAGTTGCGGTAGCAGTAACAGCTTTTTCCCAAGGGCGCTTCGGTCTGTCAGCTTCAGGTTTGTCCCGATCTTTAATACGATCGTAATGGTACGACTCGCTGACCGTCCCCAAAGCCTCGTTATACAAGCTGGGCAGAGCCAGGCCCTCTTTCAGTTCTTCGGTGAAGTGTTGCAGAGCTTTGAGGTGGTCGGCAGTCGCCGGAATTTCGGCCTTGGATGTCTTGAGAAACTGTTGATAGCCGCGATTGACCAGCTTGGAGATTTCTCCAGAGATCAAATATCCAGGAAAAGCAAAAATCTTCACGCTGTCGGATCCATTCTTCTGGATCGCAGCGGAGCAGTTATATTTCTTCAGGAACACGCGGCCATGCGTACCCGGCGCTTCGATCAGGTCGAATCCATGATCGCGCAGCCAGTTCATCGCTTCTTCGTAAGTCCGCTGTTCTACTTTACTTGCCATTCGTTAGTTCCCCTTCCAATATTGCTCACTTCGTATAGATGCAGTTCCCGCGTAAAAGTTCGTGCATCTTCTTATATACAGGTGTATCCGTTAATACTGATATCACGAGTTCGAGGTCCGTGACCTTTCTTATAATCTAACAAACCAAGGCCGTGGCATTAACTTTCCGCGCGAAGTCGTTACCATGGTCATACATCAATCTTCCTGCTGGGGAGGTTAAACCTTCGAGAATCCCAGTCGAATTACTGCTTCGGTATCTTCCATCAGCTTTAAATCTTTGAGCTCTTCGGGACTGAACCACCGCGCTTCCGCAGCATCTCCGCCTGCTGATAAGTGCCCTCCAACCGCCTCACATAGGAAATCGATCAGCACATAGTGATACTGCACCGTTCCCTTTTCGTCACGCAGGACGCGATCAAATACCCCGAGCAATTCGGCAGCTGTGACGATGATTCCAGTTTCCTCGGCGACTTCGCGAACGGCAGCTTCACGCAGGGTTTCGCCAACTTCCAGCAATCCTCCCGGGATCGACCATTGATCCTTCAACGGCGGCTTGCCTCGCTTCACCAGCAGCACACGATTGTCCGCAATCGTAATCGCTCCCACCCCCACCAGCGGCGCATCGGGATATTCGCGTTTCATGGCTGTCATTCCGTGTCTGCCTGTAGTTAAAATACTCTGATGCCCCTCGAAGAGTACAAGCGCAAGCGCCGATTTGAAGAAACGCCCGAGCCTCCGCCCGAACTGGCGAAGAAATCCGGCAATCGTTTCGTGGTCCAGAAACACCACGCGACGCGTCTTCATTACGATTTCCGGCTCGAGATGGAAGGTGTGCTGAAGTCATGGGCCCTCCCCAAGGGACCGTCGCTTGATCCCACGGACAAGCGTCTGGCAATGCAAGTTGAAGATCATCCAGTTTCGTATTTTGATTTCGAAGGCACAATTCCAGAAGGCAACTACGGCGCAGGAACCGTCATGGTGTGGGACGTTGGCACCTGGCAGCCGCTTTCGCCGGTCACGGTAAAAGGCAAGTATGTTCCGGCAACTGAAGCTGAAGCCGAAACCATGCTGAAGAATGGAGATCTCAAGATCCGGCTGAGCGGAAAACGACTGCGTGGAGATTTTGCCATGGTGCACATTCGTGCGCGGCGTCCGGGAAGCAAAGGTAACGAGTGGTTGCTGATCAAGAAGCAGGATGACGAAGTTGTTCCCGGCTACGACATCAATGATTACGACAGTTCCATTCTTAGCAAGCGCAGCATGGTGCAGATCGGCGGAGACAAGAAGTCGGCCGAGTGGAAAAGCAGCCGTCCGGCCTCTGGTGGCGCGGCCAAAGCAAACTGGATTGAAGCCGCATTGGCCAAAGCTAAAGCAAAGAAGAAATTCGCACCCGCAAAGAAATCGGCGGCGTCAGTAAAAAAAAAGAAACGACTCAAGGGCTAAGTCCGGCTAAATCCAAATTTCCCGGATATGCCCTCGTCAAAGATCTGCCGAACGCGCGTAAAGCGCCCATGCTTACGGCGATCCAACCCATGCTGGCCACAATTGCGGAAAAGCCATTCGACGATCCCTCGTGGATTTACGAAATCAAATGGGACGGCTATCGGGCCATCTCCTACATCGCCGACGGCAAAGTTCGTCTGGTGTCGCGTAATCAGAACGACCTCACTGCGCAGTTTCACGAGCTTAGCGTCATGCCGAAATTGATCCACGCGAAGACCGCCATTATCGACGGCGAAATTGTTGCGCTCGATGAATCTGGCCGCGCCTCATTCAGTCTGATGCAGCAACGCACCGGCATTCGCACCCATGGACGCCGCGTTGCTGGCAATTCCACCCTGCCGATCCAGTATTATGCTTTCGATCTTCTCTATTTCGACGGCTACGATCTGCGGCACACTCCTCTTGAATCACGCAAGCGAATGCTGGCCAGCATTATTGCTCCTCAGGAAACAGTGCGCTACTCCGAACATTTTCCCGGGGGCATAGCTCTCTTCAAAGCAGCGCAGGCGCAAGGACTCGAAGGCATTCTCGCAAAATGCCGCGACGGCGCTTATCAGGAACGGCGCAGCCGGGAATGGCTGAAAATCAAAATTACCAGCACGGTGGATTGCGTCATCGGTGGGTACACCGAACCGGAAGGCACACGCCAATTTTTCGGATCGCTCGTGCTCGGGCTCTATGACAAGAAGGGCCAGCTAATCCACGTGGGACAAGTCGGTACCGGATTCAATCACGGAACATTGAAAACGATTTTTGCATCACTAGGAAAAAATGAAAGCGCGAAGAATCCGTTTCATGGGCCAGTCGATGCGCGGCACACTCATTGGAACAAACCTGTACTGGTAGCGGAGATCAAATTCTCCGAATGGACCCACGGAGCCGATGGCGGCGAACCGAAATTGCGCGCTCCCGTATTTGTCGGCTTGCGGGAAGATAAACGTCCGAAAGAATGTACTTTCGCCGATCAGGGTAGCTAGCCCGCTGCCCTACTCAAGGGGTGCCCCGTTCAAGCTCCGAGTGGGCGGTCGCGGGTTGACGAAACTAATGCCCATTCAACCCGCTCTATCGCTTTGGTGGGAAAACGAATCTTGAGCGGAGATGCGCCGCGAGATCCCTCGCCCGGCTGAAGAACGCCGGATCTTCGGGATGACGGCCAAACGGGGAGAGAGCGGGCTTGCGGTGCTACGCACCGCCGGACAGCCGAGGGCGGCTGTTCCTACATGGACATTGCATAGCCTGAGATTTCGCGGGAAGCGGCGGCGACACACAGACCTTATTTCGGATATCGCATCAGCGTCAGCGCGGTGACGTCATCGTGCTTCGGATCAACGTGCATGAAGTGCTTTAATTCGACAAAAACCGATTCGCAAAGTTCTTTTGCGTGCGCCGCTTTGGAATGTTGAAGAACTTCTTTTACTCGTTGTAATCCGAACTCTTCGTTTTTTCTCTTTCCTTCGACAATTCCACGCGACGCCAGCAAAAGGACAGCGCCGGGCTCCAGCGCCGCCATGGAAGCATCTGCGATCATGTGGGAAAACAGTCCTAGCGGCAGGCCCGTGGCGGGAAGCTCACTGACGCCGGCGCGATCGCGCAGGAGGCCGGGAGTGTGTCCCGCATTGAAATAGCAAACCAGGCCCAGACCTTCGTCATAGCATCCGACAAATGCCGGGCAGGAGCGCACTCCGCCAGCGGCCGTCAGGATAGACCGGTTCAGCTGCACGCATAGGTTGATCATCGCATCGGGAACATTGATATCGGGCGGTGCCAGTAGCTCAGTTCCGACGGACCGAAAAGTTTGCTGGGCGGCGGTGACGATGGCACGAGTTTCTGCCAGGCCGCCAGAAACGTCGAACAGTCCGAACAACGTGCGATGGGGACTGACGCGAATGCAGTCGTAGAAATCTCCCGCCATGCGCCGATCGAAATAGACTGATGCGAGTTCCGCCCCAGGGAGGTTGGGGACCTCAGCAGGAACTGGATGTGGCCCGGCAACAGGCTGAGATTTTCCGAATTGAAACCGAGTCCGCATCGAAGTCGTCTTCGCAGTATACGTCCATTGCGACGCTTCGCGTCGCCGGATAGCCGAGGGCGGCTGTCCCAGCGTGAGCATTTGCTTCGCCTACCCACAATGCCGTTGAGACCGAGATCCTTCCGCCCGCGATGCAAAGCGCGGGCTGTCAGGATGACATCGTTTCGGGTAGGCGGCGAGTGCAGAGGTTAGTGGGCGGCGACGGTTTTTTCTTTTAATATTTCTACGACGGCGGCGATGGCGGTTTCGATTTCTTGGTCGGTGTTATAAAAATGCGGAGCGAAGCGGACTCCAGCTTTGGGACGCCAATCGATCATGATGTCGCGCTTCAGCAATTCGCGGCTGACTTCCTGCGAGTCCGGCATGTCGATGGAAACCGTTCCGCCGCGCTGTTCGGGATCGCGGGGAGTGTTGACGTGCCATCCATGATGGTCGGCAAGTTCGATCAGCCGGGCGGTCTGGCGCTTTGATTTTTCGCGGATGCGAGGCACTCCGACTTCAGTAAGAATTTTCAGTCCCGGGCGGCAGGCTTCCAGCGCGGGAATGTGAGACGTCCCGTTCATGAATCGGTAAGCGGTGTCGGTGTAGCGGGTGGGACCAATTTCGAATCCGAATGAATTCTGGTGCGCGAACCATCCGGTAAATTTTGGTTGGAGTTTTTTTGCGAGGTCGGGACGCACGTAGAGATAAGCGACGCCGGGACCTCCGCAGAGCCACTTCAGAACACCGCCGCAAGTGAAGTCCACATTGAGGGCCTGCACGTCGACGGGAACGGTGCCGAGGGACTGGAAAGTGTCCAGCACGACGAGCGCGCCGACTTTATGTGCCTTCTCGATGATGGCTTTCGCGTCATTAATATAAGAGCTGCGAAAAATGACGTGCGAAACTGGCACCAGCAGCGTGTCCTCATCGATGGCATCGAGCACCCGCTGGGTAGGAACATGGATTCCGTCGTCGGTCTTCACCATGTTTACGCGAGCGCCGTTGGCACGCTGCGCTTCCCAGAAATACATCACCGACGGAAAATTCAGATCGCTATAGACGATTTTGTTGCGCTTGCCGGAGAAATCGAAACACGAAGCGACTACCTGCTGACAGGTGGTCACGTTTTGATGCGTGGAGATCGATCCCTTCGGAGCGTTCATGAGCGCGCCGATTTCGTCACCGACTTCGGAAGCGAGCATCCACCAGCGCTCTTCCCAGGAGCGAACGCCACGCGTGGCCCAGATGTGCGCGTAAGCTTGCATGGCGTCATACACGGCGCGGGGCATGGCTCCGAGCGAGTTGCTGATGAGGTAGGTGGTGCGATCGAGAATGGGAAACTCGGAACGGTAGCGCAGAAGCGCGTCGTCGTTGTCGGAATGCGTTATCGGAGTCTTACTCATTACGAAATTGTACCGCTGCTACGACGCTTGCGGACGAGCAGATATCCGATGCTGAGAATTGCGAGGTAAGGCAGGCCGCTGACGATGGTGATGCGGGATTGCGGTACCCACCAGGTTGAGCCGATGGCGAGAACGATTCCGATGAAGCCGATGGCGGACGAGACTGCTCCGCCGGGTGCGCGCATGGGCAGAGCGGCGAGTTGTTCCGCAGAAATCTTGCGGCGAAATGCAATGTGCGCGGCAAGGGCGATCCACCAGGCCAGCATTCCCCCGAAGACGGATGCGCCGACGATGTAGAGGAATGCGGACTGTGGAGCGAACTTTTCCATCACGAGAGCAAGGAGAACTCCGGCGGTTGAGATTAGCAACGCGCGGCGAGGAGCGCCGGATGCGTTAAGCTTTCCTAGTGAAGCGGGAGCGTGGCCTCCACGGGCCAGCGAGAATAACATTCTGCTGGCAGCATAAATATTAGCGTTGGCTCCGGAAAGTGCTGCGGTTAAGACAACGAAGTTCATCAGCGCAGATGCAGCTGGAATTCCCGCGACGACGAATACGGTAACGAAAGGACTCTGTGTGATGCCAACCCTGTCCCAGGGTAGAACACCTACGAGCACTGAAGTCGCTCCGAGATACACGAATGCGAGCATGGCAAACATGATGCGAGTAGCGCGAGGAATTTGATTTGCAGATTTGGCTTCTCCGGACGAGATTGCAACCATCTCGATTCCAAGGAAGCTAAACAACGCAAACGACACGGCGAGAAAAGGCGACATCGGTCCGTGTGGGATAAATCCGCCATGATTCAAATACTGCGGGGCGGCGCGTCCGCCGAACAACAGCCACGCAGCCGTCAGGATGAAGGCGACGATGGTCGCGACTTTGACCATTGCAAACCAGAATTCGAAGCGTCCATAATCGCCGACTGCGCGAAGATTGATTAGCAATAGAACGAACGCGTAGATTGCGACCCACGCCAAGCCAGGGACTGCGGGAAACCAGTAAGCGGAATAAGTGGACGCGGCGATTAATTCTGCGCCGACTGCAGCGACGACGGAGGTCCAATATCCGTAGCGCGCGACGAACCCGGCCCAAGGATTTAAGTAAAGCTCGGCATATAGACCGAATGATCCGGCAGCGGGATGAGCGCTGGCTAATTCGCCGAGGGCGTTGGTAACTGTCCAGGCAAGGAACGCGCCGACGATATAAGTAATGATGACGGCAGGGCCGGCGATTTGCAGGGCGGCGCCTGAACCGAGTAAAAGCCCAGTACCGATCGAACCGCCGACGGCGACCATGGCCATCTGTCCCGCGGAGAGTTCCTTGCGTAGACCCTGTTCTGCGGTGGAATTTGCGTCTAAAGGCACCGGAAAGCTATATCAGAAAAGGCTTATTTTCCAAAACTTAGCGGTCACAATGACCTTGGTAACGGTGTGGTGACGGTACCTGATTGCTGCGATGGTGGGGCGCACCTAGAATCGCAGAAGGACGCTCATAGGCGTCCGCGTTCTCTCATGCCCGATCGCGCCGAAATCGCAAAACAAGTCGAACGCGCGGAAAAGCTCCTGCAAAAGGGGAAAACCGCCGAGGCTCTCGACAGCTATCTATTAGTGCTGGCGGGAGATCCGGAAAACGATACCGTCCGGCAAATGGCTGCGGATTTGTGCCTGTCGTTAAAGCGGAATGCAGATGCGGTACGGTTACTCGGCGAATTATTCGACCGCCAGATTTCTGCGGGGGATGCTGTTCGCGCCGGCCTGACTTATAAAAAGCTGGGGCGCTTCGTAAATCCTACATCGGCACAAAAAGCGCGCTATGGAAAGCTGCTGGAAGGCACGAATCGGAAACTAGCGATCGAAGTATACGAAAGCGCTTTCGAAGAAATGATAAAGGGCAGCTTGAAAGTCGAAGCGCTCGACGTATTAAAAACAATTCTGACGCTCGATCCTGGAGAGAAAAATACCGTCCGTCTTGCGGAGTTGTGTTCGGAAGTTGGCGACCACCGCGCCGCAGCAAATGCGTACATGAAGCTGGCGGCATCGGATGCAACCGGCAACGCGGCAACCTGGTACGAGAAAGCGTACGGAGAAAATTCTTCCGACGAAGAAATTGCGCTTGCCTACGCGCGAAGTTTATTGGCGCAACAACAAGTAGGCGCAGCAATCTTCATACTCGAGCCGTTGATTAATGCGGGAAATGCTTCCGCAGAATTTCGGGACACATTTGGTAAGTCGTTGATAGCGGCCAGCCGCTTCTCGGAAGCCGAGCCGGTCTTATGGCAATTGTTTGATGAGGATTCAACGCGCATCCAGGAAATCGCGTCTCTAATGGAGTCGTTTCTCCATGCCGGCGAAGATGCGAAGGCCGTTGTTTTGGCGCGGAAACTGGAACAACAGCAGCGGCGCAAGGGAGATCGGCGGGCGTTCATCTCGCTGATGCAGGGCGTAGCTGCGAAGTATCCTTCTACTCCAGAACTTCTGGAGTTCATGAGCGAAATTTTCAATGCTTCGAACCGGGAGGGCGATTATTCGCAAACACTGTTGAAGCTATTCGACTTGAATTACGGCATGGGCAACTTCGCGAAAGCAGCGGAGTGTCTGGATAAAGCAGCAGAGATCGATGCTTATGAACCGGGCCATCAGAAGCGGCTGGAGAGCCTTCGCGGAAAAATTGATGAGAACCGATTCCAAGTAATTTCTTCGCGCTTTACGAGCATGGGCCCAGCGGCATCCAAGCAGATCGAAGAACGGACGCTAGGCGCATCAACGCTGCAAGATTTGATGCTGCAAGCGGAAATTCTCGTGCAGTACGGAATGCGGACGAAAGCGCTCGAGCGCCTGCAGCGTATTCAGGAACTATTCCCTCACGAAGAAGACCGCAATCAGGATTTACATGCGCTCTACATGACTGCGGGATTGACGCCGCAATATTCGTCCGAGGGGATGCCGACTCCGGCGGTTGTCGAAAAAACCGCATCAGTGGAACCGGCGACGACACGAAACAACGAATCGTCGGATGCAAGCAGCTTCGTACGTGTTTCGGAAATCACTCGGAAGCTTTATCGCGAAGGCAATGCAGATGGAGTTCTTTCAGTCGCAGCAGCTGAAATTTTGGGTCAATGGCGCACGACTCGTTGCGTTGTGGCGATGCGCAAACCGGGACTAATGCCCAGCGTGATCAGGCAACGCACGTATGAGGGATCGGACGCTCCAAATAGTGCTTTAGCGAAAGCGATTTGCGCGATCCACGATCTTGCGATGGCGAATGGAACCTTGATGCTGAATCAAGCGCAAGCTGCTCCTGAGTTATCGAATGTCCGCGAAGCATTGGCGGAGCTGCAGATCGTTTCCCTGCTGGCGATACCCCTAAGCGACGGCCCCGATAACAACGGAATACTACTGCTTAGCCAGTCCACTGCGCGGACATGGGGAACCAATGATGTGATGGTGCTAAAAACAATTGGCGAACAAATCGTAATGGCGCTGAACAACGTCGGCCTGCGCAGGCTGGTGAAAAATCTTTCTGTCACAGATGAACATTCTGGATTGCTGAAGCGAGCGTCTTATCTGGACTTGCTGCTGGCGGAAACAAAACGTGCAGCGCAACAAAATACTCCAGTGACAGTCGTGTTGCTGCGCGTAGGCGATCCGAATGAGATCACCAAAGAATTTGGCGATACTGCGGTGGAAACCGCCATGCAACAGGTAAGCCAGGTGATGTCGGAAAACATCCGGCAGAACGATTTGGCATTCCGTTACGATTCCACGACTGTCGCACTCGTTCTTGGCGAGACTGCCGAAGCTGGAGCGGTGCTGGCAGTAGAGAAACTTCGCAAACTGACGACAAATATCCGATTGAACGAAGCCTCGCTAGTGAAATGCCAAATAGGAATCGCGGAAGCAGTCGTCCGCCATGATTTCGACGCGGTGGACACAGTTACGGAAGTTGTGAACCGTGCGGATCAAGCGCTTGCCGCTGCAATCGCTAAAGGATCAGACGCGACTGTCGTGCAAGCCCCGGCACTCGCCGCGGCTGCAGTGGCTTAATTCCGCTACATAGCCCCGTAATGGTAAGTCTGCCGTCTCGCTGATAAACTAGATAGTCCACGCGGAAACATTCTGCTGGCAGCATCTGCGAATAAATTCACCGATAGGAACCTAATGTTGAAACCAGGCGACATTGCCATCGTCAGCGGGGCGCGCACGCCCTTCGGCCGCTACTGCGGCAAGCTAAAAGACTATACCGCGCAGGAACTTGGCGCGATCGCGGGCAAAGCAGCGATTGAACGTGCGGGCATCGATCCTAAAGAGTTCGACCACGTCGTGTTTGGCAATGCTCAGCAGACTTCCGGAGACGCGCTTTACGGAGCGCGCCATGTAGGTTTGAAAGCGGGACTGCCGATTGAAACTCCGGCGCTGACGGTGAATCGGCTTTGTGGAAGCGGTATGCAGGCAATTGTCAACGCGGCGCAGATGGTGCAGTTGGGCGAAGCCAATGTCGTCCTCGCAGGCGGAATGGAATCAATGTCGCAGGCTCCGTTTGTGATTCGCGGACGCGATGGGTTCACTCTCGCGCCGGGCGGCAAGCTCGAAGATTCGCTGATGGTTGCGTTGCTCGATACATATTGCGGCCTGTATATGGCAAACACGGCAGAACTTTACGGAGAGCAGCAAGGCATCACTCGCGAAATGCAGGACGAATTTGCTTTGCGTTCACAGCAACTCGCCGATGCCGCTTATAAAGAAGGAAGGCTACAGGAAGAACTGACGCCGGTACCGATCCGCAATTCGAAGGGCGAGCCGACTGGCGATTCGTTGACCGAGGATGACCATAGGCGTCCGCAGACCACGATGGAAGGTCTTGCTAAATTGCGAGCGGCATTCGGGAAAAATGGTACCGTCACCGCCGGTAACGCAAGCGGGATTGTGGATGGCGGGGCGGCGGTTACAGTGATGTCCCTCGAAGCAGCACAGAAAAGAAATCTTAAACCGCTGGGCCGAATTGTGAGTTGGGGGATTGCCGGAGTCGAACCGAAATTGATGGGACGAGGCCCGGTTCCGGCGATCAAGATTGCAATCCAAAAAGCTGGGCTCACGCTCGATTACATCGATTTGATTGAAGTGAATGAAGCGTTCGCGGCGCAGTATCTCGCGGTTGAAAAAGAGTTGGGCCTGGACCGCGACAAAGTCAACGTCAACGGTGGAGCGATAGCGTTAGGGCATCCACTGGGGGCAACCGGAACGAGGCTCGTGATTACTCTGCTGCATGAGTTGCGACGGCGGAAGAAGAAGTATGGCATGGCGGCGGCCTGCATCGGCGGCGGCCAAGGGATCGCAATGATTGTGGAGAGTATGAATTAGCTAAGCATACATAGTTGTCATCCCGAGCGAAGCGAGAGATCTGCATTAACCAGAAGGAAACTTATGGAAATTAAAAAAGTTGGCGTATTAGGTTGTGGGCTTATGGGATCGGGTATCGCGCAAGTAGCGGCCACGGCTGGATTCGACGTAACCATCCTCGAAGTCGAGCAGAAGTATCTCGACAAGGGCATTGCTGGAATTGAGAAGTCTCTAGCCAAATTTGCCGAGCGTCCTGTAGAAAAGGGCGGCATAACGACGGAGCAGAAGACCGCGATCCGTGCGCGGTTAAAAGGTACGACCAACAAGGCCGACCTGGCGGATTGCGACATCATCATTGAAGCGATTATCGAGAACGTCGAAGAGAAGAAAAAGATGTACGCTTCGCTCGACACGATCGTGAAGAAGGATGCGATTTTCGCTTCGAACACTTCATCGATTTCGGTTACGGAGCTGCTGACGGCGGTGAAGCGTCCGGAGCGCTTTGTCGGACTGCACTTTTTTAATCCAGTGCCGCTGATGAAGCTTGTTGAAGTGGTCCGAACTATTGCCACGGCAGACGATGTCTATGATGCGGCTTACGAGTTTGGAAAGAAACTCGGCAAGGTTCCCGTACGCACCAGCGACAAGACTGGATTCATCGTAAACCGGCTGCTGGTGCCTTATCTGCTGGATGCGATCCGCGCGTACGAAGAAGGCGTTGGCTCGATTGAGGACATTGATAACGCGATGAAGCTGGGTTGCGGATATCCCATGGGGCCGTTTACGCTGCTTGATTTCGTCGGACTCGATACGACGTACTACATCACGCACGTGATGTATGACGAATTCAAAGAGCGCCGGTTCGCTTCGCCTCCGCTATTGAAGCGTTTGGTGATGGCGGGGTGGTATGGCCGGAAGACGGGCAAGGGCTTTTATGATTATGCGGACCCGGCGAATCCGAAAGCGAACAAGTTGTAACCGGGAGCGTAGAAGCTCCGCAAGATCCCTCTCCCGACTTAAGGATGCCGCATCTTCGGGATGACGACCTTCTTTAATTCGCAGCGGTAAACCGCCGCGCGACCCAAAAGCGAAAACATTCCAACTGAGCATAAAAAGAGGACAGGCATCTATCGCCTGTCCTTAATTTTTATTTTCCCGAAAGTTACGCGCTGCGCTTTTGTTCGGTGCTTTGATTCTTCGAGCTTTGGTTTTCAGTGGCCTGCACTTCTTCCTGGCTCTTGCTTTCCAGGCTGGCGCGCACTTCACGTTCGGCGCGTGCCCAATCTTCATGCGGATTGCCTGGCGCTCCGCCACGTTCCTGATAAATATCGTAGGCACGCTGACGGATGGCGGAGTCCAAATCGACAGATGCGGAGTGCAGCGGCTTCGGATCGGTTTTCTTTTGGCTGCCAGAAGCTTCCGCAAAAACGCTCTTCGCGGAGTCAGCGACAGTGTTTGGCGCAGGGGTTGCCGGGTTCGGCATTTGGGCTACGTTTTTCTTCTTGTCTTTAGTAACTGGGTTAAGGTTGCCGGAAGGTTTGTTGCTGCCGGGGGATTGTGATTTTGCCATTTTTGATGCTCCTTACAAGTGCCAAATGAATTAAAGAACTCGACGACCATTAATACCGACCAAAATAAACGTGGATTTGGATTAGAGATATCCACATGGAAGTTCAAAGGTTGATGCATTAATTGTAAATCGTCTGCGTCTGTGGATAGGCTTCGCGAAGGTGAAAATTTTGTAAAGATAGTTGGCGAAGAGTCGACGCGTTCTGCTTTGTTATAATCGCGATTGGACGCTGTGGCGCTATCGTCTAGGGGTTAGGACGTGAGATTCTCAATCTTAAAACACGGGTTCGATTCCCGTTAGCGCTACCACGCAGTCTTGGCTAGAGAGAAATTCTGGGAAATTATCGTAGAATTCGATGAATTGCCCGCATTTCGCGATTGTTTTCCCCAAAGACCGAGCGGAGAAAACGCGCCGATGGGAGCCGAGAGCGCATTCGTCGGCATTTTTCTCCGGGGCGCGAACAGGGGTCCGACTTTTCGAATCCGTTGGGCGAATCTTAAGCGATCATAAAGGGAATAGAACGCGAATCCGACTTGACTTGTCTGTTTGCTGCTGAGAGGTGTCGGGGATGTTGGTAGCATAACGATGGATCATCGAGCATCGTTTCACCACTCGATTCCTTGAAGAGCCATTATCGGCCATTCTGCAATGAAGAAACCTTCGCCCGAGGGCGGTCGTCGTTCAGCAAAGCAGGATAGGCGGATCCTTCGCGTGCTTTACGAAGACGATGCCATCGTAGTCCTCAATAAGCCAGCGAAACTGCTGTCAGTGCCTGCAGATGACTCCGCTACCTCATCCGCCCTGTCCCTTCTCGCTGCAGAACTGAAATCAAAGCGGCAACGAGCTTTTGTCGTACATCGCATCGATCGTTACACATCGAATTAACGCGCTCGGGTACAACGGCGCTTACGGTTGTCAGTGAGTGAAAACGCTGTTTTCAACAACTGACGACTCGCCTTCGGAAATAAGCACTCTCATTTGCGGGAAGATTCATCAAAGCCCTGCATTTCTCGGAAGTGCTAACGAGCGATCTCGTAAACTACGCCGCACAGAGGACAGTCCCCGCCTGATTCAGTGACGCCGTAGAGATTTCCCTTGGCATCGAAAGCGATGTTGCTGAAGGGAAAATAGGCATTTGCACCATCCTTGTCGAACGAATAAATTGTGGTTCCATTCCATCCGCCTGAACCATTTGGCGATAATTCAAAGACACTTCCACAGTTCTCATTCGTAGCGCAGGCGTTGTCCCCTCCGAATTGCGTTGTGCCATACAGATTACCTTTGGAATCGAAAGCTAAGTGACTAGGATGCGCTCCATCTGGACGGTATCCGCTTGGGAAGGAATATAACTCGGTTTCACGCACGCCTGATCCATTAGGGGAGAGTTCATAGATAATCCCGCATCCTTGAAAGCAGCCAGTTCCAGTCCCTCCGGTAACAGTACCGCCGTAGAGATTTCCAGCACGATCAAAGATCAGGCCGCCATAGGGTATCGCCCCAAACCTCCCTCCTATAAAGGTCTTGACCACCGATTCGTGCCAACCTCCGTTTTGGGTGGGTGAGAGTCGAAACGCCACTCCACAGCCGCCATTCGCGGGTAGGCAGGAAGCTTGCCCACCAAAAGATGTGGTGCCATATAAATTCCCCGCCTCATCTAGAACCAAGCCTCCCGATGGATCACTGCCGCGGACTCCGCCGTTAAATGTGTGCACAATCTTGCCCGTATACTTTCCGCTCTTATTGGGCGAAAGCTCAAACACAAGGCCACAGCCGCAACTCGAATTGCCCCCTGAGCTTTCACCATAGATATTTCCTGCCGCGTCCAGAGTCAAAGGATCCATTGGGGCGTAGCCGTCCCTTCCGCTGGTGAATGCCCACAATGCGGTCTCGATCCAACCGTGGGCGCTTGGGGTAAGTTTGAACACTACTCCGCACCCCCCCCGGACCGCAGTATGTTCCATTGGTTCCACCTTGGAAGGTTGTTCCGTATAAATTACCGGAAGCGTCTAGTGCTAATCCGCCGATGGGTATGCTACCGTCCGCTCCGCCGGTAAACGCATAAAGTACGGTTTCGTTCCAGCCGCCGCTGTTGTTAGGCGACATTTCATAGACTGTTCCACAGCCCACTCCCGACGGACATGACATATCTCCGCCGTGGTAAGTTACGCCGTAGAAATTTCCCGCGTCGTCAGATATTAAATTTCCGATTGGATAGCTACCGTCTGTTTGCCCAGTGAAGTTATAAATCGTGTCATAGCTTTGCGCCACGGCGACGCTTTTGCCAATAGCAAGCATAAGTACAAAAAACAATTTGATCGAACGCGAGGCCAACACTGAAACTCTCTCAATTCGGTTCACAGTTTCTCCTAACTTGCGCGATTATAGCCACCGTTTAAACTTTCTTGGAAGACAATTTTCATCCCTTTCGCCCAAATGCGCCGAATGACGAAGGAATCATACCTCCGCGTCCGGGCGCGCGGATAGCCACTAACGGCCTCCGCATCGGTGGGTTGCGAATGGTTCACCTCCACTACCGCGCCCAGCTGGCGAAAAATCGCCTTTTCACTCATTGATGTATAGATAAGCGAAAACGCCTGTGGGTGTTGAAAAAGTCACTGCGATTGGCGGATGAGTGGCGGCAAAAGCGTGGTAATAAGATGGAGAAAGTTCCTTGCCATGCTTTTCGTAATCGCCATTCTCGGAGGTCTGCTGATCATGATGGGACAACACTCCCGTTCCGAAGCATTGTTCTACTACTTCCGCCTAGAAGATCAGATTCCTGAAACCCACCTGCTACGGCTGATCGACAAGCACATCAGCTTTGCCTTTGTGCGGGAAAAGCTGAAAGAGAGTTACAGCGATACGGGCCGCCCTTCCATCGATCCGGAGCTTCTGCTGCGCATTTTGTTGATCGGCTATCTGTATGGCATCACCAGCGAGCGCAAACTGGTGGAGGAGCTGCGCATGCATTTGGCGTGGCGCTGGTTTACGGGGCTCGGATTCGATCAGGAGATTCCGCATCACTCCACGTTCTCGAAGAATCGGCACGGAAGGTTTCTGGAGTCGAAGGTGTTCGAACAGTTGTTTGAAGAGATCGTGGCGCGTTGTCTGGAAGCGGGATTGGTGCAAGGCGACAACCTGTCCGTGGACGGCAGTTTCGTAGAGGCCAATGCCAGCAAGGAGAGCCGCATTCCGCGCGAGCAGTTAGCGGAAGCGGCGAAAGTGAAGCGCAATGTGCGCCAGTATCTGGCGGAACTGGAAGAACAGAATCCGACCGAAGAGCCAGTGCATGAGCAGGAACAAGTATCGACGACCGACCCCGACTCGACCTATGCGACCAAAGGTGGAACGCCCGCCCGGCTGGGATACTACGACAACTATCTGGTGGACAATCACAGCTGTGTGATCGTGGGTGTGCAAGGGACCGCAGCCCGGATGAGTCAGGAGACGGTCGCCGCCCAAAACATGATCGCTCGCTTCGCCCACTGGCAAGGACGCGAGCCCGTGTCGGTGGGCGCCGATGCCACCTACGGCAACGGCGAGTTCCTGCAATGGTTAATGGACCGGAACATCACTCCGTACATGCGCACGCGCGACAATGCCTTGCGCAAGAACAGTTTGCTCTACGGCCCTGAGCGTTTCACTTACCTTCCCGAAAGCGACAGCTATCTTTGTCCCGCTGGCGAGCAACTCAACTACGGCGGACACAGCGCTCGCAACCGCACTCACGTTTACATCGGGACGCGCAAACGTTGCGGCCCGTGCCCGCAGAAAGCGCAGTGCACCACGGCACCCATCAAGTATCTCGCGATTCACGTGCATGAACCGGCGCGGCAACGGGCTCGCGACCTAGTGAACACCGCCGCCTTTGTGGATGCGCAGAGGAAGAGAAAGAAGGTGGAAGCGTTGTTTGCCGAACTCAAGAATCAGATCGGACTGCGTCGTCTACGCCTGCGGAGATTAAAGTTTGTGCGGGAGCAGTTCCTTCTGGCGGCAACAGCTCAAAATATCAAACGGCTAGTTCGCTTCCTCAGTCAAACGCCGAGACCACCGATTCCCGCAATGACGTAGGCACTTCGCAAGAAAGATTATTCAAGCGCGATACTCACCCCCCACCAACTTCTGCTTCCCATTAGCCCTTTTTCAACACCCACGCGCGTTTTCAACAACTGACAATCGGCGCTTCAAAGGCGATCCGCCATGCTCACAAATCGTCGGAAAGTTACCTTGAAGGTTGTTACAGAAAGGGGACCGATCAAATCGTCCAAAATCATACTCGGACTTGTACGGTTTTTTGGGGGGGCAGGTCACTCCCGTGAAGTCTATCGGGCTGGTTTCCGACCGGTGCACGCCTGTCCATTGCCAAGGTCAGATTTGTAACCTCAGGTGAACATTAAGGATTTAATGAGGTGTTACTTTGCGTGGCGTGAACAACGCTTTCCCCTGAGTGGTTCTGCCAAGATGCAAGCTGAGTGGGCGGCCTCAGTCGTTGCGGTGCATTCGCGGGCCGCCCGGTTTACCGGGCGCCTATCTTCGTCACCGAGTTGTCGACCTGATTCGTGACCCAGATGTTGGTTCCGTCGAAGGCCACTGCGTATGGAAAATTCCCAACTCCGTACGTCCCAACCACCGCGCCCGTACTAGCCAGCAATTTGGTCACGCTGTTGCTGGTCACATTCACCACCCAGATGTTGGTCCCGTCGAAAGCTATTCCAGTGGGATTGCTCCCAACCCCGTAGGTACCGACCACCGCACCCGTACTGGCCAGCAACTTGGTCACAGTTTTGTCGTTTTGATTCGTGACCCAGATGTTGGTTCCGTCGAAGGCCACGGAGTTGGGAGATCTCCCAACTCCGTACGTCCCAAGCACCGTGCCCGTACTAGCCAGCAATTTACTCACGCTGTTGTTGTTATCATTCACGACCCAGATGCTGGTTCCGTCGAAGGCTAATCCAAGTGGAACAATCCCAACCGGATAGGTCCCGACCACCGCGCCCGTACTGGCCAGCAACTTGGTCACAGTGCCGTCGCCCTCGTTCGTGACCCAGATGTTGGCTCCGTCGAAGGCTATTGCATCGGGAGCAATCCCAACCGGATAGATCCCGACCACCGCGCCCGTACTGGCCAGCAACTTAGTCACAGAGTTGTCGTAGTCATTCGCGACCCACATGTTGGTCCCGTCGAAGGCTATTCCATCGGGATTGCTCCCAACCCCATAGGTCCCGACGACGGCACCCGAACTGGCCAGCAACTTGGTCACGCTGTTGCTGCTCTGATTCACGACCCACATGTTGGTTCCATCGAAAGCTATTGCAATGGGGCCACCCACACCAGCTCCATACGTTGTGGGATACCACTGCAAGAGCGCCGCCCGGATTTCAGCCGGTCCCGGACCGCCAGCGCCAGCCGGCCCAGCGGGGCCGGCAATCCCAGGATCTCCTTGAGGCCCAACTGGTCCTTGGGCGCCGGTCCCGCCTTGCGGCCCTTGGACCCCCGCAGCACCAGTTGCGCCGGTCAGACCGATGGGACCCGACGGACCAGCCGCGCCGGTTGCGCCCGCGGTGCCTTGCTGCGCCATCAAGCCCCAGTTCGGATTCACGTCGGGCGTCGGATCGCCCGGATTGGTTGTCACCTTCGCGACATAGCTGGAGCCGTTGTAGCTGACGACGTCGTTCGCGGCATAGCTTGCCGTGTTGTCGAATGCTCCTCGGAAGTTGAATCCGATGCCGGCCGAGCCTTGCGGACCAGCAACTCCCTGCGGCCCTTGCGCGCCCGTGATTCCCATCGGTCCGATGACGCCTTGGGGTCCTTGCGGACCTGGTGCTCCCTGCGGTCCCGAGGGTCCAGTTGATCCTTGTGGTCCGGTTGCACCGGTATCTCCCTTAGGACCTGCCGCCCCACTGAGTGCGATTATGAGCTGCGGCCCATTCGCCGTGAGCAGGCTTTCTTTGGAATCCAAATAAAAGTTGGCAGCAGATCCGCTGGGCAGCGCCAAAGCTACACCATAATTCGGGATAGTCCCCCCGACCCACCCCTGCACCAACGAAGTGACGTCAATCAGCAAAAACTGATTGAAGCTGGAACTGGTGACAGAAACCGGATGGCCACCCGTAGCGGACGCGCCCAAAGGCAGCGGCTGGTTATTATAGATAAGCGTGCTTTCGCCCCAGGTTTTGTTGACTTGATAGACGTCAAAAGTGCCGTTGCAGAGGACGAGGTCCACATACAAGCGCAGGGTAGCCTTAGTCACCATAGCTCCGGTGGGAATACCGGAGAGATTGAACTGCACGTAGCTGGTACTGCCCCCGCCGACGTTGAGACTGCCCACGGCGCCAAAGTTGGTTTTCGAGTAAGTGCTGCTGACGAAGGTGTCCGCACTCGGAGGAGCCTGCGCCAGCAGCGAAGACGAAAGGAGGACCAACCATAGCAGACTCCAAAGACTGGTGTAGATTTGGCGTTGTGCGCGGGCGTTAGGCATGGCTTTTCCTCATTCCATATTCCATTTGAATTTTTCTTACACAGTGCTTCTTCTTGCTGCGAATCCTTATTGCATTGCGCGGCTCCAAGGAAACAGAAACTGGCGTCGGTCCGTTTCCCTGGGTTTCCCGCTATCACATCTTGCTTACCGATCCGCTCAAGCTGGCTACCCAGATGTTGTTCCCGTCAAAAGCTGGAGTCATCGGAGAGGTGGGTACGTTGAAGTGAGCGATGGTCGTTCCGTCCGCAGCGCGCAGCTTGGTCACCGTGTTGGCGCCAGTGTTTGCCGCCCAAATGTAAGTTCCGTCAAAAGCTAGCCCAAACGGGTCAGCGCCGGCGGAATAAGTGCCCAAGATGCTGCAATCGCTGACCCGCAGCTTGTAGACGGAGCCTCCGAGATAGTTGGCTACCCACATGTTGGTCCCATCAAAGGCGAGTCCCTCTGGACCCTGTCCGGGGCAGAGTCCCTGAAATGCGCCATCGCTCGCCCGCAATTTCATGACAGTATTACTGCTGTAATTCGAGACCCAGATGTTGGCTCCATCGAACGCGACGAAGGTTGGAAAAGCGCCAGTGCCAAATGTTCCCAGGATCGTGCCGTCGCTGGCCCGAAGTTTGGTGACGGTACCGTCGTACGCATTGGCGACCCAGATATTGGTTCCATCAAAGGCAACGCCGAATGCGTCGTGCCCCACGGCGTAGGTTCCCAGGACCACGCCATCGCTGGCCCGCACCTTGGTGACGGTGTTGCTGTTTCCCAGGGTCGCCCAGATGTTGGCTCCATCGTAGGCAAGTTGATATGCGCCGCCGCTCAGAGTGGTTTGCAGCAGAACCGCGCCATCACTTGCACGAAATTTGGTGAGGGTGAAGGAGTTGTAGCTTGCTACCCACATATTCGTTCCGTCGAATGCCACGCCATAGGCGCCCGCGACCGGGTACGACAGATTAGTAATCGCTCCATACCAGTGCAGGGTTGCCACCTGATTGGGGTTGGTCTGCGCTTGCAGAGGCTGCAACAAGGCGGCAACCATGAGTGCCAGAAACAAGTGGTGCGCAAGGCGCGAGAACCGTTTCAATGAGCCGTTCATTTTTGGAATTCTCCTTTGCTCCTTTCGGAGCTGTGCTCCGCGACCGAGTGCAAGCGAACCCCGAATTTCTCCGAGTTGACCACTGGAGTTTCAAAGCGGGTTGCCACTCCTACTAGTAGATACGTAAAAACCGCTAAAACTGGCTCATGGTGCCGAAACCGATCAAGGCGAGGAACATTGCCATGCACTTGGGGTGATGTACGAGGATTCACATTGACATTCCCTTGGAACCGGGATACGTTTTACCGCACATTGACTGCTATGGAGGTAGCGTGTCGGAGAGCGCGGCTTATCCTGTCACTGAACTGCTCACTCGCTGGAGCGAGGGAGACCTCTCCGCCCGTGATGAACTTGTTCCGCTGGTTTATGACGAACTGCGCCGTATTGCCCGGCGTTGTCTCGCGGAGCGAGGTTCCGATCACACGCTCCAACCGACGGCGCTGGTACACGAAGCCTATTTGCGGATGATCCGTAGAGATTCGGTGAGGTGGCGCGATCGTTTGCACTTCTTTGGCATCGCGGCACATTTAATGCGGCAGATCCTGATTGACTATGCCCGAAAGACATCCGCCGCTAAGCGTGGGGGAAACTCGGTTACGATTACTCTCGATGAGGCTCCCGAAGGCACCGATCCCACCCAGAAGATCAATCTTGACCTGATCGCGTTGGACGATGCAATGAAGGAGCTTGCCTCGTTCGATCCTCGACAATGCAAGATCGTAGAGTTGCGCTTCTTTGGCGGGCTCTCCATCGAAGAAACGGCGGATGTGGTTGAAATATCTCCGGCGACCGCCAAACGCGAGTGGGCATGCGCGCGCCTGTGGCTGCACCGTGCCATCAATCATTGCGTTTAGTTATGACTGCAGAAGATTGGCAGAAAGTCAAAGACGTGTTGGCGGACGCATTGCAACTAGATCCCAGCCAGCGGGATTCCTTTTTGGCGCGAAGCTGTGGCGGCGACGAGGCGGTCCGCCACGAGGTTGAACTGTTGCTGGAGCATGAAGGCGATCTTAGCCCAGACTTTCTGGACGAGAAGACCTTCGCCCAGGCAGCCGCGAGGGTACTGCCGCCAGAAGACAATCGCTGGCTCGGACGTAGATTTGGCGCCTACAAAACCATAGAACAAATCGGGGCCGGAGGAATGGGCGAAGTGTATCGCGCGTTCCGCGCCGATGATGAGTACCGCAAGGAAGTGGCGTTGAAAGTGGTTCGGGCGGGCCAGGACTCCGATTTTATTTTCAGCCGCTTCAAGAACGAACGTCAGATCCTCGCTACTCTCGATCATCCCAACATTGCCCGGCTACTGGATGGAGGCACCACCGAAAACGGAACGCCTTATCTGGTGATGGAACTAATTGAAGGCCGGCCGATTGGCGAATATTGTGACGCCCACGAACTTTCGATCCGCGACCGGCTAGCACTCTTCTTGCAGGTTTGCGCAGCTGTCCAATACGCCCATCAGCGACTGATCATTCATCGCGACATCAAGCCGGGGAATATTTTGGTTACGGCTCAGGGGGTTCCGAAGCTGCTGGATTTTGGTATTGCCAAGATTCTAGATGTGGAGGGGCAACCGGTGCAGGCCAATTCCACCCTGACGATGTTTCGCCTCTTGACGCCACGATACGCGAGTCCAGAGCAAGTCCTGGGTGAGCCAATCACCACCGCCGCTGATGTGTACTCGCTCGGGGTCATTCTGTACGAACTACTCACCGGGCAGAGCCCCTACCCCGCAAATAGTGCTCCACAAGCTGCGGCTCGCGACGTTCTGTGAATTTGACCCTCCGAAGCCTAGCACAGCGGTGCGGCAAAAAGGAACTGCGGCTCCCGATCCGCGATCGAACTCGGCTGCCGGTAAGCCAGACAAGCATGCGAGGCAGCTAAGAGGCGATCTGGACAACATAGTGCTGATGGCACTCCGCAAGGAACCGCAACGGCGCTATTCATCCGTGGAACAGTTTGCGGAGGACATCGGACGGTATCTCGCGAAACTTCCTGTCGCCGCGCGCCAGGATACACCGCAATACCGCGCCTCCAAGTTTGTTACGCGCCATGAGGCAGGTGTTACCGCCACCGCCGCGGTCGCTGTAATGCTTGTCATCGGGCTATTGATCACGCTGCAGCAAGCGCGCATTGCGCAAAGGCGCTTCAACGACGTGCGCAGTCTGGCCAATTCCCTCATCTTTGATGTGCACGACTCTATCAAAGACCTGCCGGGGTCGACGCCAGCCAGAAAAATAATCGTCGACCGCGCGCTTCAATATTTAAATGTGCTGGCCCAGGAATCGAATGGTGACCTAGGACTGCAACGGGAACTGGCAGTCGCTTACGAGAGAGTAGGGACGGTGCAGGGAGATTACACGGAAAACAATTTAGGTGATTCGCAGGGCGCGCTGGTCAGCTATCAGAAGGCGCTGGAAATCCGGAAACAGATCGACGCCCGCTCCAGAGACTGGAACGACCGGCTCGCACTGGCGCAGAATTATCGCCTGGTAGGCCATCAGCAATGGGCCAACGGCGATCTTCATATGGCGCGCGAACACATTGAGCGCGCGATTGACATCAGCGAGAAACTCAACCATGCGCAGCCCGAGAACCCGAAAATTCTCTTCGAACTGGCTTCCGACCACGGGGCATCGGCCAGGCTTGGTTATCCAGAGGACCGCGCGTCGCGCCAGAAGATTGGCGACGATTATCGCCGGGCCTTAGCGGCAGATGAACTCCTACTCAAGCTCAAACCAGACGACGTTACCGTGCTGCGCGGCTACGCTTTAGACTTGAGTGGCCTTGGCTTTGTTCTGGAAGGATCAGATCCGCTAGCGGGTCTCTCCAACTACGAAAAAGCGCTGGAAATCGATCGCAAGCTGTCCCAGATTTCGCCGGAGCCCCGTTATCAGCGTAATGTGGCAGTTAACTACGGTTCGATCGCCAGCGTCTATGACGACGTTGGGGACTATGCGCGTGCCGCCGACTACGACATGAAGGACCTGGCCATTTTCCAGGACCTGACGCGAGCCGACCCCAAGAACGCCTTGCTGCGGCGCGGACTCGCGATCGCCTACAGCAACACCGCCGCCGCATCTATGAGAGCGGGCAAGATCGCGCTGGCTCTCGATTACTCCAACAAAAGTGTCGATATCATGCGGACGCTCATCGCATCCGCGCCGCAGAGGGCCTACCAGCAAGGTAAGTTTGCGAGCGTGCTGGCCGCGCGCGGCACGATCCTGATCGCTGCGAAACGGCCCCAGGCTGCCATAGCGGACTTTAAGAGCGCAAGTTCCATCTATGAGTCTCGCAATATGGAAGGCACGACATATAAACGTACGAATGTGGCAGCGTGCGACGTTAAGATAGGCGAAGCGGCTGCCCAGATGCAGAACGATCGAGCGGCCGCTGACTCTTATCATCAGGCGTTGATGATCGTTGAGCCTTTGATCTCGACGGAGAAGACTGACCTTGACGTGCTTTACGTGGCTGCCGATGCATACTCGGGGCTCGGCGACATGAGCATGAAGAAAGCCCGGCGACCGAGTCAAACGACGGACCAAAAGAAATCGAACTGGGTCGAGACACGGTCCTGGTATCAATTGAGTTTGAACACATGGCACCGCATTGATCATCCCAATCACACCGCTCCCAACAGCTTCCAAGTGGGTGACCCAACAATCGTGGCTGGAAATTTGAAGTTAGCGGAAGTAGCAGTATCCTCCCCTACGAGGTAGCTCTTGCACCGGGTGACGAAGTATTGCGTCTTGTCGCAGGCAATCTTGCTCGGGTAACCGGAGGTCGAAAGGCATTCCGCATTGGCAGAGAAGAGTTCAACATCTTTTTTCCTGGAGTCATGATATCCACGTTCAGGAGCACCGCTGACATATTTTCCTTTCGAGACCATGCCTAGTCGGCCCTGTTTGTTCACTTGGCGAAAAATCGCCTTTTCACTCATTGAGATCAAAGGCGTGAAATACGACCGGAGCCCATAGAGAAGTTTTGAGTTAGTAGACTGTTCGCGTACCAGTCAGTCACAGCTAAAATGTGCCAGCGTTTTTTCGCTTGAAAACCCCATTACGCCTGGTTCGTTTGACGCTCGTGGTTCGGGATGGTCCAAAAACTCCGACCATCCGATATTGGTTCATCCTCATTTTCAGCGATTTCTCTCTCCAGCTTATTGCTGACCGTAACTTACGGCAACGTCGAGCCTTGCTGCTTCAAAGTTCAACACGAGTTCGAATACTGCTCGCTCTACCACCCAGTCTTGGCTGGAGAGAAACTAGCCCTCTTGCTGCTGAAAATGCGGAAAATCGCCGCAATTTCGCTCCCTTTGCTTGTAAACTTGACCGGAGAAAATCCTACTTCCAACACCTCAAGCAAGGTTTCCAGCCTTTCTCTCTAAAGGATGGACACGGGTCCGGCTTCGAGGATTTGGCCAGGCGAATACAACACGATCACAAATCGATGATGTAGCGAAAGCGATTTGACTTAACGTCCCAATCCAGCCGCACGGGATTTTCCGAGAGTTCCAAATCTTTTACTTCGGCAATTTGAAGGATTTGGAGAGGCGCACCAAATCTACACCCATTACATTCCCTGGCCGTTGCTTAAAAGACCGGAGAAAATCGTACTCAGAAAGCCTTCAGCGAAATTACGAGCCTAATTCTCTGGAGGGCAGACCTGGGTCCGCTTTCAACGGTGGCCTTCAAAACCACCTTTTATGTATTCGCCAGGGTTGGCCCCGACTACTCGCTTGAAAGCCTTACTAAACGCAGCGTCTGACTCGTAACCGACCGACCGAGCAACATCTATGAGCTTCTTGTCGCGCTGATGTAGTAACTGCATCGCCCTCTGCATCCGCCACTCGGTCACATATTCCAGTGGCGTTTGTCCGAGTAGCTCTTTAAATCGTGCGGCGAATGCGGAGCGAGACATGCCCGCCGCTTCAGCCAGGGATTTGACCGTCCAAGGTGCATTCACTTTGTCGTGAAGGGCACTCAGGGCAGTGCCCAACTGAGGATCGAAGACCGCACGGAGCCATCCCCTCTTGCGGGCCGGTCCCGACGCGATGTGCGCCCGGAGCAACTGGATCACCAGAACCTCGGCCAGCCGAGTCGCGACGACTTCAGATCCCGGCGCCTGTTCTGCCATCTCTGACGCAAGCGCCTGCAAGGTGTTGTGAAGAGCAATCGTGCGTGCCTGGTCGGCCTTCATCAGAATGAGGTTCGGCAATAGTCGAGTGATCGGCTTCAACGTGGCTCGATCAAAACTCAAGGACCCACACACGATGGTCGTCGGTGCGCCACCGCCGCCACACAGAGCGACATTGCCATTGGCCTTTGCCCCAATCTCGCGAAAGGTCCACTTCGGACGTGTTCGCGGACTGTCGCGCAGAACAATCGAAGTCCCCCGTGCCAGCAAGAAGCAATCACCACCAGTGAGCGGAATTGACTCCTCGATCCCTTCCACACTAAGCCAGCAGTTTCCGCGCGAAAGCATGGCGAAGTGTGCCAAATCTGCGGGCGGCATCTTTTTACTGGAAGGCGTGACTTGTACTTCGGCCTCGTTCTCCTGTTTTATGCCCCAGGGAACTGTCGCTTCCAGCCTGTGCAGACCGAACGCGGTGACGTGCATGGTTTTGAAGATGTCTGTAATCGGATCCAAGTTAGGCCCCTTTCTTGGACGAATAGACAAAAGATCGGGACTCCCGAGCAGTTCTCGTCCACCGCTAAAGAACTCTACTCTACTGTACTGAATGCTATGGGCCGAAGGGAGTAATTATGGGAAAGCTTGACGGTAAGGTTGCAGTGATCACGGGTGGATCGAGCGGCATGGCGCTGGCAAGCGCCAAGCTCTTCGTGGAAGAGGGTGCTTACGTTTTCATTACAGGGCGGAAGCAGGGGCAGATCGACGAGGCCGTGAAGGTAATCGGCCGGAATGTAACCGGCGTCCAGGGTGACGCGGCCAATCTCGACGACCTCGACCGGTTGTTCGAAATCGTGAAGCGGGAAAAGGGCAAGATCGACGTCCTGTTCGCGAGCGCCGGCATAGGCGAACCTGTCCCACTGGGACAGATCACCGAGCAGCACTTCGATAAGACGTTTGACCTGAACGTGCGCGGCACGCTCTTCACGGTGCAGAAAGCGTTGCCACTGTTCAACGATGGTGGATCGATCTTCATGACTGGCTCCAACGCTGCGGCGAAAGGTTTCCCTGGTTTCGGCGTGTATGCAGCAAGCAAGCTGGCGCTGCGCTCCTTCGCTCGCACTTGGCTTAACGAACTAAAGGACAGAAAAATCAGGGTGAACCTGCTGGTTCCCGGCGCTATTGCCACACCGATGCAGGAAGCAGTTCTCACCAAGGAGGCGAAGCAGTATTTCGAATCGCTGATCCCGCGGGGAACCATGGGGCAACCTGAGGAAGTCGCGACGGTTGCCTTGTTTCTTGCTTCGAACGATTCGAGCTTCGTGAACGGGCTGGAGTTGTTCGTCGACGGGGGCATGACGGCGATCTAGTCGCGCCACATCAACATCAACACGGATCGGAGAACTAACATGAGCTACGCAATTGTAGGATTCGGCAAGATAGGCCAGGCAATCGCCCACGCCTTCGCCCGCAAAAACATCAACGTCGCTGTCGCGAGCCGCCGGGCACCCGAGGAGTTGGCACCGCAGGCTCGCTCGATTGGACCAACAGTTACCGCTAAGTCACTGCAAGAGGCACTCGAGGCCGACACAATCATCCTGGCGGTCCCGTTCGGGGAACATCGTGAGGTTGCGAATTTACTGCCGAACTGGAAAGGTAAGACTGTTATCGACGCGATGAACTCGTTTCCGATACCACCTGAGGAATTGGACGGTCTTCCGTCCTCGGCCTTTGTAGCGAAGTCGTTCCCTGGGGCCAAGTTGGTGAAGGGCTTTAATCACCTGGGTGCGGCCATCCTGGCTACCGATCCGATCGTCGAGGGGGGCTACCGGGTCGTCTTCCTGTCGAGCGACGACGAGGACGCGATAGCTCCCGTGGCGGATTTGGCCAGACAACTCGGATTCGCACCCGTCAAGCTGGGAAAATTCAACGAAGGTGGCGCGCTGGTGCACGCACGCGGCCGCACTTGGGGTCCGCTCATCTTCCAGGACCTGTTCAAGAAGCAGCAATAATCGATGACTGTGTCAGCTTTGGAGGCATAGCGCAAATTCAACATAAGAAAACAGCGAAAAACAATAAGGAAAAACATATGAGCAATAATCACGGACAACAATTGGCCGGAAAAATCGCGGTTATCACAGGCGGAAGTAGCGGGATTGGCTTGGCCACAGCAAAGCGCTTCGTTGAAGAAGGCGCCCACGTAGTGATCACTGGGCGACGAGAGAAAGAGCTGAAGGAAGCCGCGGCCTTCATCAAGAAAAACGTTAAAACAGTCACAGGCGACGTATCGCGCTTGGAAGATCTGGATCGCCTCTATGCCGTTGTGAAAGAAGAGCATGGTCACATCGACATACTCTTTGCGAACGCGGGTGCGGGTACAATCGCACCGCTCGCGGTGGCTACCGAGGGACATTTCGATCAGACCTTCGACGTGAACGTAAAGGGAACCTTCTTTACAGTACAGAAGGCCCTTCCCCTCTTCAAAGACGGCGGTTCGATTATCTTGAACTCGTCCGTCTCAAACGTGTTGGGGCTCCCAGGCTTTACAGCTTACGCCGCGAGTAAGGCGGCTGTGCGCAACTTCGCGCGCGGCTGGACTATGGAGTTGAAAGACCGCAAGATTCGCGTGAATTGTATGAGCCCCGGAGCAATCAATACCCCTGCCTTAGCGACGACGACGGGCCTCACCGCTGAACAGGCCGAACAAGCGGTCGCCCAGTTCACCTCGCAGATTCCGCTTGGTCGCAGGGGCAAGCCCGAGGAAATCGCGGCCGCAGTCGTGTTCCTCGCTTCCGATGAAAGTTCATATATCACCGGCGTGGATCTCGCAGTCGATGGGGGCATGGCGCAGGTCTAGTAAGGAGTGTGCAGATCAAGTCGTGAGAGAAATCAAAAAATGGCGGTGGCGTGAGAGCTGTCGCGCTGAAAATAGAAAAAGGAGAAATTTCGATGAGCGCACAAGAGAATGTCCAGATTGTGAAGGATTTTTTTGCAGCAATGGGAAGCTACAAGGAGCAAGATCTGCTGGCGCTGGCTGCGGAAAACATTGAGTGGATCATTCCAGGCGAGGGCTGGCCGCTGGCAGGCACGCACCGCGGGCACGCGGAATTGGCGGCTGTGCTTAAGAAGGCGGCCAAAGAGATAGAAATGAAATACCCAAAGCCCCCCGAATTCGTGGCGCAGGGAGACCGGGTTTTTGTCATCGGCGTCGCTACGGGAAAAATGAAAGCGACGAACAAGGCGTTCAAGGACGAGTGGGTCTTCGACATTACCGTTCGAGAGGGCAAAGTGACGCACATCAAGGAGTACATCGATACGCAAGCACTGGCTCGGGCCTCCGAAATGGCCGCGAGCCCCAGGCTTTGACCCATCTGAAGGTGGCGGATCTCGGTGAGTGCATTTTCGCCAATGCACTCACTGCGACACGATAAATACCGAGAAATCGGCTTCTCCTCATCAATCGCACAACTGAGGACTAGCGCGTTTATCGTTACTGACGTAAGACCAACTTCTCACTTTGATTCCAAGTCCACCTAGCTAGACGTTCGCCTGCTCGGGCTGCTAATCTCGATAACGCACACAAGGGTGCACCCCGTCCGCGGAAAGGGATCATCCCACCTTTGCACTTCTGGAACGCTACAACCACTCTCTTCTCGTCCGACGAAGCGGATCGCGGACTCTAAAGAAGGAGTGAGTCATGGCTATTCGAGAACTTCCTGCGCGCCCCAACCTTGAACATCTGAAGAACCAAGCCCGCAATCTCCTGCGGCAGGGCCTTGCATCGGACGCATCTGCGATCGCACGGTTCGCTGCATTTGGCATAACTACGACGACTCCAAAGCTCGCCGACGCTCTCCACATCATCGCCCGCGAGTACGGATTCGAAACCTGGCCGGCGCTCAAGCTGCACATTGATGTTGCTTCAGAAGAGCCTGTCGAAGCGCTTACCGCCGCTATCAAAGCCAACAACCCTTCGCTCGTCAGAGATGTTCTGGTTCGTCACCCGTCTCTCCAATCGCGTATCAATGAGCCGCTGCCGAACTACAGTTTCGATACGCCGCCTCTCATTGCTGCCGTTCAGAAAGAGAACCGCGAGATCATCGACGTGCTGATCAATGCCGGCGCCAATGTCAACCAACGCTCCGGCTGGTGGGCTGGCAGCTTCGGCGTCCTCGATTGCGCTAGCTCTGGACTTGCGGACTATCTCATCTCTCGCGGCGCAATCATCGATATCCATGCCGCCGCGCGGCTTGGGAAAATCGACCGTGTCCGCGAACTCCTGGCCGATGATCCGAAGCTGGTGCATGCACGCGGCGGTGACGGCCAACTACCACTCCATTTTGCTTCCACCGTTGAGATCGCTGCGCTGCTGCTCGACCACGGAGCCGACATCGATGCTCGCGACATCGACCATGAATCTACCGCCGCACAGTACATGGCTTGCTCCCGGCAGCACTTGGAATGGCGAGAGCCTTATCGGCACGACGTTGCGCGCTTTCTCATCAACCGCGGCGCCGAGGCCGATATCTTGATGGCATCCGCCATCGGTGATCTCGCGCTCGTCGAGCGCATTCTCAACCACGACCCCGAGACGGTTCGTACTACTGTCAGTGAACGCTACTTCCCCAAGCATGATCCGAAGTCCGGTGGGAGCATTTACATCTTTGGTTTCGGATGGACCAAATCCCCGCACATGGTCGCGCACCAGTTTGAACACCCTGAGGTCTTCGCGCTCCTCATGCAGCGTAGTCCCAACTGGCTCCGCCTGATCGTCGCCGCCGAAGTCGACGATGAGGCTTACTTCCAGCGCATCCTTACCAACCATCCGCAGCTATTTCAGAAGCTTTCATCCAACGCCGCCCGTCGCATCATCGGCGTGGCGTTGCGCAACAACGCCCGCGCTGTCCATAAGCTTCTCTCGGCAGGTTGGCCATCCGGTGCTTCAATGGAGAACGGCCAAACCGCCCTCCACTTTGCTGCATGGCACGGCAATGTAGAAATGGTTCGGGACCTCATCACCCACAACGCACCTATCAACGTCTTCGAAACCGATCATGGCGGCAGTCCACTCGCCTGGGCACTCCACGGTTCCCTGAATAGTTGGGAACGCGAAAAAGGCGATTATGTCGGCGTAACTCGGGCATTGCTCATCGCCGGAGCTGCCATACCAAAGCCAGAGCGTCCGCTGGAAGCCGCTGAAGAGGTTTTGGCATTTATCGGAAGAGTGCCCGGGCAGTCAGATAGAGACTAACGGCCTACTCGGTGATGATTGACCAGCAGATCCGCCGCCCATCCCACAGTTAGTTGGCGAAAAATCGCCTTTTCACTCACTGAGGAGTCCACGAGCGAAAACGCTGTTTTCGACAGTTGGCAAAGGCTACAAGAATCTCGGGATCGGCCCGAATTGTCACAAAGGGCTATTTCCCACAGGGTCAGCGCGCCTGTGAAGCTACTCGGTGTTATAGCACCAGCCACTTGATTTCAGGTTGAACCCTAGGAACGCCGCACTGGACTGGGCTTACAGCCCTTGAGCCTACAAAACTATTAATGGCCTGGAAATCCCGCGCGCGGGTATAATTGCTGTCGTTTGGAGGATGTACAGATGCGAATATCCGCTAGAAATGGCTTCCGGCGCTTCTCTATTCTGTGTCAGGTTCTTCTGGGCATCATACTCGCCGCTCACTTATCGTGGGGCGATTCAACACTCGCGACCATTCCGGTCGGACAAGGGCCGGGGCAGATCGCGGTGAATCCATCTGCTCACCTCGCCTACGTTGTGAACCAGAAAGACAACAGCGTCTCTATCATCGACACCGAGCTGCTGACGGTAAAGAAAGTGATCAAAGTCGGAGGCGGACCGACGGCAATCGCCATCAATCCGTTGATCGGCGCCGCGTATATTGCCGACACCGCCGCGGGCAGCATCACAGGTATTTCCGGCACGACGCTCGTAGGAACGGTTCACATCGGCGGAACGCCAATCGAAACAGCAAGGGGGTATCGTTTGTATCCGTCACGCAACAGTTCAATACGACGACCTCAATGGGACGATTGACGCTGAATATTCTTTTGTCATTTGCTCAGTTTGAAAGGGAGGTTACCGGCGAGAGGATCCGCGACAAGATTGCGGCTTCCAAGCGAAAAGGCATGTGGATGGGTGGGAGGGTGCCCCTGGGGTACAACGTCAGGGAGCGAAAGCTAGTTGTGAACCACGGAGAGGCAAAGCTCGTTAACAATCTTTACCACTGGTACCTCGAATTGGGTTCGGTGTCCAAGCTCAAAGTTTATCTCGACGGTCATAACATCAAGACTAAGAAACGGGTCAGTGCAAAAAGTGTACGGTCGGGGGGCGGATCATTTTTTCCAGGTGCTTTGTATTTAGTACTCCAAAATCCGATTTATCGTGGAGAAGTTCGACACCGCCTTCAGTCCTACCCGGGTCAGCACGAGGCTATTGTTCCTCAAGAACTTTGAGAGAAGGGATTGCCTATAACAGCCTATTGTCTAAAGGCGGTCACAACTTTGTTATTTTTGATATCAAAGATGCTTAAGCGGTCAATTTCACGCTCTACGCTGCGGAAAAAGTTGAATATACGCTAATTCAGCAGGACAACACTTACTTCGCTCCAGCTAAGAGTAGCTGCAAATGAAGGCGTTGTAACCCTTACCCCATGATGGCGGCTTTTGATATTCCATTGGCGAGCAGTTTGGCGAAGTTTTCGGCGGATAACGGACGGCTGAAGTAGTATCCCTGAGCTTCGTCACACAGATGGGCCTGGAGAAATTCCAACTCCTCTTTCGTTTCCACTCCCTCGGCAACGACACGCAGATTAAGGCTTTGGGCCATGCTGATGATGGCGTTCACAATGGTCCGGTCGTCGCGAGTGTTCGCGATCTGGTGGACAAATGAGCGGTCGATCTTGAGCGCGTCGATGGAAAATTTGCGTAGATAGCTCAAGCTGGAGTAGCCCATCCCGAAGTCGTCGACTGCGACCTGGATTCCCTGCTGCCGCAAGGCTTTGAGAACAATTTCGGTCGCGTCGGCATTTTTCATCAGAGCGCTTTCGGTCAACTCCAACTCCAGGCGGCGCGGATTCAATCCGGTTTCATCGAGAATCTGGAAAACATCCTGCAAGAAGTTTTCGTCGCGAAATTGCATTGCTGAAAGATTGACCGAGATGGTACTGATGATTAGTCCGGCGTCGAGCCATGCACGGGCTTGCTGGCAGGCTTCGCGAAGCACCCACTTACCAATCGGTAAAATCAGGCCGCTGTCTTCGGCCACAGGAATAAATTCAATTGGAGAGACTTCGCCGCGGTCGGGATGGGTCCAACGGAGCAACGCTTCGGCCCCAGTAATCTTTCCGGTTTGAATATTTACTTTTGCCTGATATTGAACTGAAAATTCTTTGCGGTCCAAAGCGCGGCGCAAACTCTCTTCGATGAACTGTCGCGCCACCGCACGAGTGTTCATGGAGGGCTTGAAAAATTGATAGCTGCGCTTGCCGTTCTCTTTCGCGTGATACATCGCGGTGTCGGCGTTCTTAATCAGTGTTTCGGCATCCGTGCCATCTTCGGGATAAACGGCAATGCCAATGCTGGTGTTGATGTGCAGGTCGCGGTCGTCAATCTTGTGGCTGGCGGCGACTGCCTGCAACATTCGTACGGCTGTAATCGTGGCGTCCTCGGCTTGCGTAACCTCCGAAAGCAGCACAACGAATTCGTCTCCGCCTTGCCGGCTGACTGTGTCCGAACCTCGCACACATTCGATCAGACGAGCGGCAACGGATTGAAGGACTTTATCTCCTGTTGGATGCCCCAACGAATCGTTAATATTTTTGAAGCCATCGAGATCCAGGAACAACACTGCGACTTTCTTTTGATGGCGTGGCGCCGATGCGATAGCCTGATTGACCCGGTCCTTCAATAACATTCGATTGGGCAAGCCAGTCAGAAAATCGTGTTCGGCGGAATAGGTAATTTGCTTGGTCAAAGCACGCGCTTCGCTAACGTCGCGGAAAACGATTACTGCGCCGGTAACTTTTCCATCACGATCATGGATAGGAGAAACCGAATCTTCAATGGGAATTTCAGTGCCATCTTTTTGGGCGAGGAGGCAATTCAAAGGCAAGCTTAGAGTACGGTTCTCGGAAACCGCCGCATCCATGGGATTGGAGATCGCGTAGCGAGTGTCGGCATCAAGAATGCGCAAAACTTCAGGCATGGGCCGACCGGTGGCCTCTTTAGTTGACCAACCAGTCATTAATTCAGCGACACAATTGATAAAGGAGATGTTTCCAGCGAGGTCGGTGCAGATGACAGCGTCCCCAATGGAGTTTAGCGTTACCTGCGCACGCTCTTTTTCAGCGAACAATTCATCCTCGATTGCCTGACGGTCGCTGATGTCGGTGTTCGTCCCGAACCAGCGATGAATTTTCCCGTCAGCGTCGCGGACGGGGACTGCACGAGAAAGGAATGAGCGATATTTTCCGTCATGACCGCGCAGGGGAAACGTGTCTTCCCATAGCTCACCCGATTTCAGGCATAGGCCAATCTTTTCAAGCACGCGCGCCAGATGATCCGGGTGAATGAACTCTTTCCAACCTAAACCAATCGATTGCTCGAGCGTAGTTCCGGTGTATTCGAACCAGCGTTGGTTGTACCAGTAAACGGAACCGTTTTCATCGGTCATCCAGGCTAGCTGAGAGATGTTGTTGGCGAGACTGCCGAAGCGTTCTTCACCTTCCCGGTGGGCATCCTCGGCACGCAAGCGAGCCGCTTGGTCCCGCTGAGCGATCCAGCCAGCGGCAAGGGCAACTACAACTCCTAGAAACGTGCCGAGTAACAGAATAGTTGTCGTGATTCCCAAATCCTGGTTGGCGTCAGCATCGCGAAGAACTAACAATCTCAACTCGTCGGTCCGCATTTCGCCCGCTGCAGCCTGAATTTGTTGCATGAGCTGCTGTCCGGACCCGAATTGAATTAACTGCTGGGCTGCTGCAAATCCTTGTGTTTGACGGAGCGCAATGACGCTGTCGCCAAATTGGATCTTCTGGGCTACGAGTTGTTCAAGTTCAGGGGTCCGCTGCTGCTGCGATGAGTTGTCAGTAGTAAGGCCACGGACTTTTTCCTCGGCACGCCGGGTATCTTCTACGCTGGAATGATAGGTCTCGAGATAGGAGCCCTGTCCGGTGAGAACGAAACCGCGATAACTAGACTCGACGCTATTGATCGAAGAAACTAAGCTATTGAGACTTTCGAGGACTTCGTGAGTATGCCGCACCCAGCGTTCGCTCTCCTCGGACATGCGGATTCCGCGATAGGAAATCGAGCCTACCAGGAGTAGCGCGATGATCGCAGATCCAAAGGCGATCTGCACTTTCCGATTAACCACGGGCCCGGTTTTCATTAGTTATCGAGATGGGTGAGGAGAGCCGCACATACTACTACTCAGAATAAAAGGCGCCTAGTAGCGATGCAAGGAAAGTACGTTGGTGAGTTGATTCTGAGAGGTAACTTAAGTCACATATATTGGGACGAATAGATTTGACGAGCGTGGCGAGTGTACGCGGGAAGCATTGCGATAACATCTTTGGGAGGGTTTATGTCCATACAACCGAATCAAGAACAACGTGAACTCAAAGAACGAATGCGCTCGCTTTGGATGAGCGGCGACTTCGGGAAGATCGCTGAGTATTCGGCGAAGGCAGCTGAGGAATTCGTTTTGCGGATCGGGATTCGCACCGGCGCGAAAGTCCTCGACATTGCGTGCGGGACTGGAAACACATCCATTCCGGCGGCGCGATTGGGAGCGAAAGTTACAGGCGTAGATATCGCGACGAATCTTTTAGAGCAAGCGCGTCAACGTGCGTCGGCAAAAAAGCTGGACGTTACTTTCGCGGAAGGCGATGCCGAACAATTATCGTTTCCGGACGGCGCGTTCGATGTCGTGATGACAATGTTCGGAGCGATCTTCGCTCCGCGCCCGGAAGTGGTCGCATCCGAATTGCTACGCGTCTGCCGAAGCGGCGGCACCGTCGCCATGGCCAACTGGACGCGCGAAGGTTTTGTCGGGCAGACATTTATGCTGACCAGTAAATATGTTCCGCCGCCGCCAGGAGTTCCACCGCCGCTGCTTTGGGGAGATGAAAATATTGTGCGCGAGCGATTGGGCAAAGGCACGTCCGACATAAAGATGACGCGACAGATGGTGAAATTTGAATATCCGTTTCCGCCGAAGCGCGTCGTGGAATTTTTCCGCGAATTCTTCGGACCGACGAAGACGGCATTCGCGCGTCTGGATGAAAAACAGCAAGGGCTCTTGGCGGCGGACATGGAGCAGCTGTGGACTGGCGCAAACAAGGGGTCTGGCGACCACACGTCAGTGAACGCGGAATACCTGGAAGTCATCGCGACGCGCGCCTAAGCATCGCCCCGGGCTGAAAATTAACACGACATTAACAATTGGAATCGAGGATTGCTAATATTATCCTCAGTTCATGCAAGATTCGATGACCATCGAAGAACGTCCGGGATCAAAGCCTGGGCAGATTATTTTGACGCTGAACGGGCCTCTTCTTCTAATCACTGTGTTCGGGTTTCAGTCAGCCGTACGGGCAGACAAATCGCAGGCACTAATTATCGACTTCTCCAAGGTTCCGTATGTGGATTCAGCCGGCATCGGTGCGCTCGTCGCCGCTTATGTCACGCGGCAGAACAGCCATCGCAATCTCGCGTTGGTGGGAGTCAATGACCGAGTGCGAACCACGCTTCAAGTCACGCACGTAGAACAATTCTTCAAGTTCTTTGATTCGATTGAAGAAGCGGAATCGGCTTACTAGTAAGCCTTGGCGTCGGCAAAATCAGAAGCCTGAGATAGCTTTTCGGCAACGCCGCTGTTCACTAGCCTTAATGATTTCGTTCATGTCCCCGGCTGGGCGAATTTCGAAAGTGCTGCCGTACTTCAATGCGGGATGCTGCGTCATAAGCTGGACTGCATGATTCATGTCCCGCGCCTCCAGGACAAGAATGCCGCCAAGTTGTTCCTTAGTTTCCGTAAAGGGACCGTCTGTAGTTGCGACTTTGCCGTTCTTCCAAGACAGGGTTAAGGCGGTTTCTGAAGGCTGAAGCGCTTCTCCGCCCGCCCAGTGCCCGTGGGCGCGAAGATGGTCATCGTATTCAAAGCATGCGTCGAACATGGCGTGTTGCTCGGCGTCGGTCCTGCTTTCGTGTTTGTCTTTGTCGTAGTATCCCAAACAGATGTATTTCATTGTTCTCCTCCTTAATATGTATGAGAGCCAGCGGCCCACTGGATCGTTCTTCTTATAGTCGTTGGGAAAAGGAAAAATCGACAGCGGGAATTCGTCAATCGCGTACCCCGGAACCGCCATCTTCGCGGCCCATCGTAGATGTACACCTATAGGTGTACATATTGCACTTATTTGTTCACCTAAAGGTGTACAGAATGAGATTTTGCAGTTCGACGTCAGCAAAACTTCGGCCTAGTCGATTAGCGCGTTCTATTGGCTTCTATTGTGGATTCGGCAATCGGTTTGCCCAGTAGGTCGACCAGCGCGTCGTGGATGCTCGTGTTCTTGATCCCGACGGAAGTGAGGAGAAGCTTCATGAGGCGCCGTTCGTGGGAATAACACTGAAAGCTGGTGAAAGACCGGACTGGAGCCAATCTCCACTTCGACAGACGGAACGGTTCCACAATTTCTTGGAAATGGGAGTTGATGAATTCGAACGGCTGGCAGAAGAGTGTAAACTTTCGAGATTAAGCTGTTCTAATCGCAAGGGTGTCGCGTGAAGAAAAAGAAGAAAAAGGTCAACCCAAACTGCCCGGTGCCAGGGTGCGACGCGAAGGTACCACACACCAGCGATCCAATCATTAAGGCACTCGTTCAGAACATGGCTGATCCAGCGAAGGTGGCTCAATGGACACTGGGGGCAATCGCTGAGCTTGGGAAGTCGCTGGCTGAGGATTTAGCTGCAGATCGCCGATTCGCTCTTCTCACCCGCAGTCGACAGGTGGAGGAGCTATACATCCGTGCGCTATATGCAATGTTCATCGCCACACCAGATGAAGTTACCCATATCATGTCGAATGATCGGCCGAACGGTTTCAGCGCGATGTACAAGAACGTGAATCAGTCGATCTTCGGGGGTAAGGGATTGCTTGATGTCGTGCAGCCCGGACTCACATTTGGCACATTCTCCGCAATGGCTCAAATCAACAGTGCAGCCCATGCATCGTTTTCGACGATGATGCAAGTGATCGCCCTCGGACCCAATGCCGAGTACATGAAGGCGTTCAAAGACGGCGCATACTTCGACCACATCTCCGTCTACTGTAGCTACCTCAACAATATTCAGAAGATGTTCAAGACGGGAAAAACCAAAGGCGAGGTCTTGACCCAGCTGATGGACTGGCACCTCCCGACGAATCTCCAAGCCGCACAAGCGGCTGCAGCGGCGGGTAGGGCGAAGAAGCTGACCAAAATCTAAATGCGGCCCGAAATCAAAGCTAAACGGAAGATCGAAGCATTGGAACGCAGGCGTGCCCTGATCGACCATCTGATTAAATTCATCAGGGCACATCCCAACGCGGCCGATGGAGCGGATCTGCACCCCTTAGCCAACCGAACGGGGTTGAGATACGACTATGCAGTCATCCGTCCTTTATGGGACAAGAACAAGAAGGGCTTAGTGCTTAGGCTAGAAAAGTGGCTTGAAAACTGGCATGAGCAATATGGGGATGATGATGATTGGATGGGGGTCAGCAAGAGCCGGATCGTTAGCGAGGACGTGAGCGATATTCCGGACGAGAAGCTCTGCGAGATGCTAGACGAAGTTCGCTGTGAACTTATTCCGGAGGATTGCGAGGGAGAAGAGGAAGCGCAAACATTTAGAGGGCCTTGATGGAAGTTCAAGTCTGGGTGTCCTAGGTTGGCTACGGCGTACCTTGTGGCACCAAGCTGAAGGATATTCAGGAAGATAATGCCTGTGGAACAGCATTGTGAAACGAAAGAAAAAACAGAAGCGTATATATCAGCAAAAGATGTGGCGCGCGGCTAGGTTTTATCGCAAGGAGGCTGAGAAGTGTCACAAGGCCAAAGCCTATTTCTGTGTCCTAGTAGCTCGATGTTCTGAGTTAGAGGCTTTACTGCGAATCTTCGACTTCGTTGAAACCCGAAAGCCGAAGGATCGTTGCCACAACCTTAATGGACTAATCAATCGTGCCTTCAACAAGCATTGGATTCCGCACGATGCGCTCCGCTACTGGAAAAAAATAGAGGGCGTTCCGCTTAAGGCGTGTCTCCATGAGTTAAGGGAAGCAAGAAATGGGGTACACGCACATCTTTTCCAAAAAGGTTTGTTCACCAGGCGGGCGGCGTCTAACGTAACGTATCTTGTTCGGTCCGTTTACGAGGCCATCGAGATCAGGAATGCGCGGAACCTAATGTTTCGCCTCTATAGCGATGGCAAGATCACACCCGCAGAATATTGGGCCTGGAAGAAAAACGCGGGTAACGTCGAGCAGGAATGCCCATGAATTCTATGTGCCGACCGTGTCATCTAGGATCGCGCGATAGTGAGACTCAGCAGAGGGAAGATAGCCGAAAAACATGTGAGCTGATTCAATTGGGTACTTCAAATTGCCAATCGGCAACCTCTAGGAGTGCCGCCCCGAATAGCTTACTGTCCCAGAGAGACTCGTCTCTGCCCCAATAGAAGAAGTAAACTGTGCGTCCGTTCTCCATCGGCTTACTGGATCTGGAGCCTTTTTTTGTGTATAGCACGATAAGGTCATTGGCCTTTACCTCTAAGTCGGGAAACCAATAAGTGATTTTCCGTCCCGAAGTCGGGTTCGTGCCGCTGGTTGAAACGCCTGATCGCAATATGGCGTACCCGCCGACATCAATATCAGTCATTGCCTTGAGAATAATCCGCTCTTTCGATTGGTCGCCTGCATCAGCGAAAGATCTAATTTCCAGGTTCATCGCTGTATGACCTTTGCAATAATACCGATGAGGGTAAGGGCTCCACCTAGTATCAGAGCAAGTATGCCAGTCGGCTGAATGCTCCAAACAGTCGGGCCGTATACCAACGCCGCCGCTCCGATTGCGATCATTCCGGTTGAAATCACTTCAGAGGCTATGTGTATCTTCCACTTTTCTTCAAAAACCCCGTTCCTTTTGTCTGCGTTGTAGAATCTATCTCGAAACGACTTCAGAGCAGAAATTTCCATCTCTGCTCGCGCTAAATAATCCAGCAGCATTTTTTGAACGCCCGGCGACTTGAGGTCCTCATCAGTAAGTTCTAGTTTGAGCCCGGCAAAAACGCGGTGGGCCTTGGGACTTTCATCTACCGTAGTCGGCCTGGAGCCTATCTCATCAGGTTGTGCATCCGCAATGGGCATCGCTGTTTACCGTCGTATCAATGGATATTAGCAAACTAACACGCTAGTGTATCGCCTCCGGGTTTCGGGTAGGAAGTTTTGCTGTGATGACCCGCCTGGAACGATCTTTGCGTGCATCATTCCCGCAGTGCGTGCGTCGTTGTGTTTTTTGCATGAGCCTGCCTGAGCATGTCGAACCAATCCGACGCTCGCCTAATTACTTCGCGCAAGGTCCCTCGCCTCGCTGGAGAGAACGCGAGGCTTCGGGATGACAAGTTGGAAATAATGCCAGATGGGAAATCACGCGCCCAGGTTAGCGCCCAAAGAACGGACGCGAACTCTTCGGCTTCGATAAGGCCCACCCTTTGTGTTAGTAATTCCCCACTCAAGCCAAGAACGGCTTGAATGGGCCACCCGCCGAACCTCCGTCATCCGCCTAGAACTCTAGTTCGGCGATCAGCTTCAGGAGGCGGAGAAGGGTTGCGCGTTCCTCTGGAGACAGTTCTTTTCGGAGTTTATCGTCGGCAGCGATCCTCGCATTGATCAGGCGTGTCCTATACTTGTGGCCTTTGGGCGTCAACGTAACGTGAATTGCTCTGCCGGATTTCGCTTTCTTCTCCGACACCAGCCCCTCCTGGGCCATTGACTTGATGGCGCGGTGCACAACCGTCCGGTCGATACCGAGAAGCGTGGCGATTTGATTCTGATTGAGCACGGCTCCGTCGCGAAGCGTGGACAGGATGAAGCCACGAGTCGCCGAGCACTGAGTCTTTCGTTCAAGCCTCTTCCCGACCGAAAAATAAGCGGCAGCCACATGGGCAAGGATCGAGTCCCGCAGGATGTCCGGAGGAACGTCTTTTTTGGGAATCGTCATTTGTACACTCATAGGACGGTTACCGTGGCGTCGAGCGGTCTCCGCCACTGGGGCGGTTCCGCGTAGGCGGACGATCTTTTCCCGATCGCAATCACCATGACGATTTCATGATACCGGGTTGAGAGCCCGAGATACCTGGAGAGTCTGCGGCCATCGAATCCTTCCATGGGGCAGGTGTTGAGGCCGAGGGCTTCGGCGGCGATCATCAGATTCGCGCAGGCCAGCGATGTGCTCTTCGTCGCCCACTTAAACAAGTCGTGGCGAAACACGGGTGGCATGCCGACGGTCATAAATAAATTTAGCAGACGGAAGATCGTCCACTTGACCGCGCCGAAGATGCCGAACGGGCCGGGCATGAACAGGATCCGTCCGATCTTTGCGGTGCGCTCGTAGTCTTTGAGTTTGGCGTCGCTGAAGCCGGTGGTGCGCATCCACTCCAATTGGGATTTGGAGGTTGCGGACAGCGATCCGATGTCGGCCACTGCGACCACCAACGCGGAGGCGGTTGCGGCAGGGCTCTGTCCGAGGCAGAGTTTCGCGACGGCTGCCATTCTGGGCGGCGATTCCACCCAATACAGCCGGTACGGTTGCGTATTGAAACTGGAGGGAGCATGGCGGGCTGCATCGAGGATCTGTTCACGCAGCGCTTGCGGGATTTCGACTGGCTCGAAGGATTTACATGCTCTCCTATGGAAGAGTGGTTGCAGGATTTCGGTCATAGATCATCTCCTATGTTGCTATTACAACATAGATATGTTGCATATGCAACATGGAAGATATTGGACGATGATACATAGTGTTTGTGATGCCCAATCAAGCCAAAGAGCGGATTGGATGGGCAGCCCGGCCGTTCTGGAGATGGATTATGATTATTTCTACGTATATGACTATGAAAATCTTAAGCAAACTCGTTATTGCGATATCCTGCGGGGCAATCGCGTTTTCGTCCGCAAGCGCGCAGACGGCCACCACAAAGTCCTACAACGTAGACGTACCGGGAACGAAGGAATGGGTAGACTCAGGGGTTGATCTCCACGGCGGCGCGAAGTTGCGCGTTACGGCAACGGGATCGATTACGTATCCTGCCGATGACTCATATACGGGCAGATCTCATACAGTAGGCACGTTCGGGCCGGAAGGCATTCCGCGCGGATGGGCCGACCTGATCCATCAATATGCGGTAGGCGATGCCGGACACGGAGCATTGATTGGCCGCATTGGATCCGACACCTATTCGCAGGCGTTTTTAATAGGCGCAAGCAAAGAGATTAATGTCCCAGTGGCAGGCCGGCTTCAGTTGGGATTGAATCAGAGTCTGAGCGAGGCGGCGACCGCTCAAGGAAGTTTCCACGTAAAGATTGAAATCGTCGACGAAGGTTCCAGGGATGCTACGAATCCAGGAGGGCCGATTGAGACGCCGATTGCCGGTATCACTCCTGAATTATTGAGCAAGATTCCACGGCGTATTTCGGATCCGGCAGGCAAGCCCGGCGACATGGTGAACGTGTTCATCATTGGAACCCAGGACCAGATGGTCAATGCATTCACGACCGCCGAATGGGTGAAGGTAGACCAGGGCGTGGAGAATACCGCGCTCAACGCGTTTATGGACTCCATCGAAAAGAAAGATTATCTGACGATGCCGATGAGCACGCTCTTTCTTTTCGGGCGCGCGCAGGATTATGGCTTTGCGCATGCCGAGCCGGTGAAGGTTGCAATGTCCCGAAACCATCTTCGCGTCTGGAAGTCAACTTTCGTAGTCGATGGGCGTCCGCTGTGGTGTGTTGCGGCAACGCACGATATAGGCTTTGAGCGCGATCAGAGAAACAATGGGCTGACGCATAAGATCGATCCGGCCATTGATGGCGAGCGCGAGTATGTAAACGGCACTTTGTCCGGTACTGGATTAGTGGTGCAACGCGACCATGTAACTCCAGCCGATCCGTTGACTACGGCGAAGACCGCGACCGGCGGCGAGTTTCACTCCGATGGACGGATATTAGTGTTAGTCCTAAAAAATTAAATACATCACACGACACGGCGCCTAAGTTTCCTTCCGCGCTGCTGTGAAAATTTATTCAACAAAGATTCAAACTGTAGTCATGCTCGCGTAACAACACATGGTCATTCTGGAGATGTTTTAGGAGAAGACTTTCTCCGGAGGAAGAACCATGCAGTTTGAGCAGATCTTTCGCGCGTCCTGCCGACATGTCGGACTAGGCGCAGCACTCCTGTCAACCATTACGAATTTCGCGGCGCCACTTTCATTTGCCGCGGAGAGACCGCAAACCGCCAACTCAGTGACGCCCATTCAGCATGTGATTGTGATCATCGGTGAAAACCGCAGCTTCGATCACGTCTATGCCACCTACGAACCCAAAGCCGGGCAGACCGTTTCCAACCTCCTGTCTAAGGGAATTGTTACAGCCGACGGCAAGCGTGGTCCTAATTTTGGATTGACAGCACAGAACAGCGCGCTCGATCTTACAACTTTCTCCATCAGCCCGAGCGGAAAGCAAACGTACAAGAATGTCCCGCCGGCTTTGACAGGAAGCGCTCCTACAGCTGCCAGCGATACGAGCCCGGCACCATTTGCGACACTGGCAGTTGCCGAACTCGCTGAACCCGATCTTTTCGGTAAATACAACAAAGCATTGACGACTGGCGCTACCGGTCTGGCGAACGGCATCGTAGACACACGCATTCGCAACGTGAACAATCTGGGATCGAGCTTGTTTAGCATCACTCCAGGGGTAAAGTACGACGACTACGCGGCCAGCCCGGTGCACCGGTTTTACCAGATGTGGCAACAGGAAGACTGCTCCGCCGCAACGGCCACTGCCAGCAATCCCAGCGGCTGCTTGAGCGATTTGTTTCCGTGGGTAGAAGTCAGCATCGGCGCGGGCAGTAATGGCAACCCGCAACCGCCAACCTTCAACAACCTCACTACCGGCGAAGGTTCAACCGCGATGGGGATGTATAACATGCACAACGGCGATGCTCCCTACATGAAGTATCTGGCCGACAATTTCACCTTGAGCGACAACATGCATCAGTCGGTCATGGGCGGCACTGGAGCAAACCACATCATGTTCGGTTATGCGGACGCGATGTTCTATGCCGACGGATCAGGAAATCCGGCGACGCCTCCGACCAACCAGATCGAAAACCCGAATCCGCAGCAGGGAACCAACAACTGGTATGACCAGGATGGTTACGGCGGCGGTACTTACACCAACTGCTCGGACCTGTCGCAACCTGCAGTTCCTGCGGTTGTCAATTATCTACAAGCTTTGACGCCACCGATCGACGCACGTTGCGCTTCAAACTCGTTCTACTTGTTAAACAACTACAACCCGGGATACAACGGTGACGGCACTCTGGCCAGCCAGTATTCGCCATTCACCATTCCGCCGACCACGCAGCATCACATTGGTGATGTTCTCGGTGCAGCCGGCCTTAGCTATACCTACTTCGGCGAAGGTTGGGACTTGTATCAGACCGATCCAGCCGGACAGAACCCGTACGACGCGTATTGCAACATCTGCAATCCGTTCCAGTATGCAACCGACATCATGACCAGCCCAGTACAGCGCGAAGCTCACATTCAGGACACCACCACCCTGTATGAAGACATCAATACTGGTAACCTGCCCGCGGTTTCAATCGTGAAGCCTAGCGGATTTGTGGACGGCCACCCGGCATCCTCGAAGCTTGATTTGTTCGAAGGCTTCGTGAACCGGATCGTCAATCAAGTCCAGGCGAACCCGACACTTTGGGCCAGCACTGCAATCTTCGTGACCTTTGACGAAGGCGGCGGCTACTATGATTCCGGCTACGTACAGCCTGTCGATTACTTCGGCGACGGAACGCGTATCCCATTGCTGATCGTCTCCCCTTATTCCACGGGCGGCGTTGTGAACCACAGCTATGCGGACCACGTTTCGATCATCAAGTTCATCGAACGCAACTGGGCGCTCGGAACGATCGGAACGCACACACGCGATAACTTCTCCAATCCTCAGACCGCGGGGAACAACCCTTATGTGCCAACCAACAGCCCGGCATTGGATGATTTATTCGATGCGTTCAACTTCAGCAAGTAGCTGAATAGAATCAAGCACTGTAAGTCCGGCTCGGGGTAGCTATCCTCGAGCCGGAGTTTTTTTGCGAAGACAGTTTTAACCAGATTTTCACGTCACGCGCGCTTTGAAGTTGTTAACTATAAACAGTAGTGAAATTTTCATCAGGGATTACTTTTTATGAAGTTAAGGCTTTGGATTTTGGCATCGGCGGCCTTCATTTGTTTCGCATGCTTGGTCAGTGGTGCTGCGGATACTTCGCAAGCTCATATCGCGAATGTAGCTGGCAAGTGGCGAGTTTCCTGGACAGGCCGTTTAGGCACTGAAACTGCTGTGCTGCAGTTGAAGCAGAATGGTGGCGCTATCAACGGGACGTTTCAGGACATACGAGGCACGTCATCGCTTTCGGGCGAGGTCGAAGATAAAAATCTCTCTTTCGAAGTGATGTTCCAGGGAAAACGACCATTCACGATCGTGTTCACCGGAGCTGCGGCCAACGGTAAGATCTCGGGCACATCCAAAGCGAAGGATGCGGACGGCTATCTGGGACATGGCGGAGAAATTGTCCAGCCGGAACATCCCTGGACAGCGACGCACATACCTGACGAACCTGCTCTGCAAAAACCGTAGCACCTACTGGGGAACAGTCCGATTTATTCGCGGAAAATCTAAAAATGAACCGACGTGAATTATTGCGCTTGAGCCTGTACTCAGGCGCTGGATTGCTGACAGCGAAGCGCCGGTTGCTGGCGTTAAGCGCAGGACAGGCTTTAGGGATTAAGCCTTCCGCGGAAGCGTCTCGCCGATTGAAGCTTGCGAACTATGTGGATCCGTTGCCGGTTCCAGCGGTAATTCGTCCATCCAATAATGGCGAACCAGTTCATATTCGGATGAAGCAGTTTCGTCACAAGCTCCATCGTGATCTGCCGCCGACGAGTCTTTGGGGCTACAACGGAACCTGGCCGGGTCCGACCTTTGAGGTGCGCAGAGGTCAGTCCCTTAGCGTCAGATGGACGAACGAGCTTCCGACCAAACATTTTCTGCCAATCGATAAGACCGTTCACGGAGCCGAAGCTTCTGTGCCGGAAGTTCGAACCGTTGTCCACGTGCATGGTGCGCGGACCTTGCCGGAAAGCGACGGCTATCCGGATGCCTGGTACACATCGGATGGGAAGACCGGACCGGTTCCGTGTGCCAATCCGAGCCATTATCCGAATGATCAGGCGGCGACGACGCTGTGGTATCACGATCACGCCCTGGGTATTACGCGGCTAAATGTTTATGCAGGACTCGCCGGCTTTTATCTAATTCGCGATGACCAGGAAGACACACTGAATCTGCCCTCCGGTGAATTCGAGATTCCGCTAATGATCCAAGACCGGACATTTAATGAAGATGGATCGCTGCTTTATCCGAGTGCAAAGAATGGGACTAAACCAATTTGGATTCAGGAATTTTTCGGGGAGACGATTTGCGTGAATGGCAAGGCGACTCCGTTCCTCGAAGTTGAGCCGCGCAAATATCGATTTCGGATCGTAAATGGATCGAACTCGCGCTTTTACCACCTGACGCTGGCGGCCGCAGATGAAGCTGGGAGGGTGACAGGACGTTCCGGGGGACGCGCCGCCATTTCATCAGATTGGCACGGATAGCGGACTGTTGCCGGCCCCGGTGTCGCTGCATTATCTGATCGTATCGCCGGGCGAGCGGTTTGATCTGATCATTGATTTTACGGAGCATAAAGACAAGCATTTCGCGCTGATCAATGACGCTCCGGCTCCGTATGCGCGTGGCGGCGAAATTGTCCCGAGCGACGTGATGTTGTTCAAAGTCACGAAGCCGCTTTCCGGAAAAGACACGAGTTCGCTGCCGACTGCGTTGGCGCCATTTACTCCGATTGATGCGGGTGAAGCGGTCCGAGAAAGATTTCTGGCGCTTACGGAAATGGATCGGCCATCCGACGGGTACACAATGATTGGAATGCTGGGAAAAATGCATTGGGACGATCCGGTAACGGAGGACCCGAAAGCGGGATCGACAGAAATTTGGTCATTCGCCAATGCGACTGGCGATGTTCATCCGATCCACACGCACCTTGTGCGATTTCAGGTGCTGAACCGGCAGCCTTTCGACACTAAGACTTATCAGGAGACTGGAAAACTTGTATTCACCGGGTTGCCGATGCCTCCGGAAAGCAACGAACGTCCGGCATGGAAAGACACGATCAAGACTTACGCGGGCTACGTGACAAGGGTCATTCAGAAATTTGATCTGCCTGCAGGAACTGTCGCGAAGCCTGGGCAGGAGTTCCGCTATGTCTGGCATTGCCATGTGCTGGAGCATGAAGACAACGAAATGATGCGGCCATATAACGTGATTGGATAGGCCTGCGGATTTCGGTGGTCCGGCCGTGCCATAATTCTTCGGATGGCAATTGTGCGCGAATCCGAGTTGTATAGGCTGCTGCCGTCAGTGGATCAGTTGCTGCGGCAGCCGGAGGTTGCGACGCTGGTAACGACAGACGGTCATCCGGCTGTGACCGATGCGGCGCGGGTCGTTCTGCTGCGCGTTCGGCAAGAAATTTCTGACGGTCATCTGGATTTTGTGCGTCTCGAAATTGCGCTTTCAAATATTGCCGGTGCTGTGAAACGCGCACTCGATGAATCGCTGGCCTTTTCGCTGCGGGTTGTCATTAATGCCACCGGAGTGATTCTGCATACCAATCTTGGGCGTGCGCCGCTGGCGCTTTCGGCAATTGATCACATTAAGGATACGGCGCTGGGATATTCGAACCTCGAGTTCGATCTAGCAACTGGCGAGCGCGGACAGAGAGATGTCCATGTGGATCGTTTATTTGCGAAGCTCTTCGCGGGGAATGCTAGTTTGGCAGCAACACCAGTCTCAACAATTGTTGTAAACAACAATGCTGCCGCGGTGTTACTTGCGCTCAACACACTGGCGGAAGATGGCGAAGTCATTGTTTCGCGCGGCGAACTGGTAGAAATTGGCGGGTCCTTCAGAATTCCAGATGTCATGGCGAAAAGCCATGCCACATTGCGAGAAGTGGGCACGACGAACCGCACTCGCGTTGAGGATTACCAACGCGCAATCACCGAAAAGACGCGACTTATTCTGCGTGTTCATCGATCCAATTTTGAAATCACCGGTTTTACCGAGCAGCCGGCGCTCAGTGAGCTATCGGCGCTGGCTCGCGAACGGAAAATTCCACTCATGGAAGACTTGGGAAGCGGAGCACTTTTCGATTTGCGATCGGTTGGAATTGCCGGTGAATCGAGCGTGTTCGACAGCATCCGATCAGGAGTGGATATCGTCTCTTACAGCGGAGACAAATTGTTGGGCGGGCCGCAAGCTGGAATTTTGAGTGGCCGATCGCACCTGATCACACGCATGAGATCGAATTCGTTGTTTCGCGCGCTCCGCGTGGACAAGCTTACCTATGCAGCGCTTGAGGCTACCCTGCTTGCCTATGTAAAGGGAGAACATGGCATGCTTCCGGCAGTGCGGATGATGCGGCTGTCGAAAACAGAAATTGGAGAACGCACGGAAAAACTTGCCCAGAAACTACGTTCCAGCTTCAAGGTAGAAGTGATTGACGGCGAATCGCTTATTGGCGGCGGAGCGGCTCCATCTTCCACTTTGCCGACGAGGCTGCTGGCTCTCGCTCACGATACACATAGCGCCGATGAACTCGCGGTCCGGCTTAGAAAGGCAAATCCGCCAGTGATTGCCAGAGTTGGAGACGGCCGGATCCTCTTAGATCTGCGAACTGTGTTCCCCGAGCAGGACGATGAGCTTTGTAAAGCTATTGTGAATTGTCTTACCTAAGTCACCTGCTAATGGTTACTCAAAGTTTGTCCTGATCCGTATTCCGATTCAGCGTCTTCTGAGGCGCATAGGTCAGCGCAACCCTTCTATCCCCAAGTAAATAAAATGGTTTTAGCCCTAAATTGACGTGATAGCCTAGCCGAAGGCGTTACTTCGAATGGCAGGCAAACTCACTCCCGGGGACCAAAAGGCCGAGGCTGCACGGATCAAATCTGGCGCCCCCGCGACCCCTGCCGGGGAGAACCAAGACTCGCAACTTTCTCAGACTGAGCGGGTTAATAGTGATGTGAGCAGTGTAGCCATGGGCGGACAGTTTGTGGCGATGCCAACCGCGCAACCGGTTGCGGAGGGGATGCTCTCTCCGGACGGTCTCAGCGACGCTGAAGTGATGTTGCGGGTGCGCGCAGGCGATCAAACCGCGTTCGACTATCTGGTACAGAAGTATCGCCGCCCGATGGTTGGCTTTATGTATAGGATGGTTCGAAATACGGCAGTCGCCGAGGACCTCGCTCAGGAGGTTTTCCTGCGAGTGTATCGTTCGCGAGCAGGATACGAAGCCAGCGCCAAATTTACGACTTGGCTATATCGGATCGCCACGAATTTGGCGATGAATCATGCTCGGGACACACGGCACGAACGCCCAGAAAATGTGGTCAGCCTGGACCAGCCGGACGACGATACTGGCCTGACCATGGATGTCGCCGATTCCACGATGTCGGTGGAAGAAAACATTGTTCGGCGGGAACGAATGATGGCGATTCGCGCAAAAGTGCAGGCGTTGCCGGAGCGGCAGAAAATTGCGGTCGTGATGCACAAGTATCAGCAGATGGATTACAAAGAGATCGCTAAAGTGTTAAAGCTGAGTGAATCCGCCACCAAGTCTTTGTTGTTCCGCGCGTATGAAACATTGCGTGTGGAATTGAAACAGTTTGTGTAAAGGGAAACATTATGAAATGCCATGACATTCGCGAACAAATGCCGGATATGGCCGCCGGTTTGAATACGGCCTCTCCGGAAATGGAAGCCCATCTTCACACTTGCGCACAGTGCAGCGAGGAGTTGGCGGGGTTCCACCAGACGATGGCGATGCTGGACGAGTGGCAAATTCCGGAGCCTTCGCCATACTTCGACACGCGGCTGAATGCGCGTCTGCGTGAGGAGATGGCGAAACCTGCGTCCGGCTGGATGCACTGGTTCCAGCGTCCGGTACTCGCGATTTCGCTAGCACTATTGATGGCAGTAGGTGTGGCCTTGTTCCACAATGGGGATGTGAATCCGAGCGGTGCCCCGATGGCACAGATTGAAACCGGAACCGCCGTAAGCGATTTGCAGACTTTGGACAAGAATAACGACCTTTATTCGGATTTTGATGTTTTGGACGATTTGCAAGTGCAAGATAATGTAACGGCGAATCAGTAAAGCTTCGGATTAGAGCTCCAGGAAATATATGTTGATGTGCGGGCCTAAACTCGGCTGGCTGGCGGCGGTGACCCTCGTGGGTGCACTGTGCTGTGGGAATGCTTTTGCCCGGCAGGGTGGGCGCGGTACTGGCGGCGGACAGATGCAGGCCCAGCGGCAAAACCATCCCCAGAATCAGCAGCACGCAGGACAATGGCTGCGCCAGCATCAGGGACTTCCTCCCGAACAGCAGCGCAAGGCATTGGAGAATGATCCGCAGTTTCGTAAGCTGCCTCCCGAGCGGCAGCAGCAGTTACGAAACCGGCTGCAAAATTTCAATAATCGGCCTCCGCAGGAACAGCAGCGAGTGTTGAACCGGATGGAAACCTGGGAACATTTGACGCCTGAACAAAAGGGACAAGCTCGCGAACTCCATCAGGGAATGTCGCAGCTTGCGCCAGATCGGCGACAGGCAGTAAATAACGAGATTCAGGTTTTGCGTGCGATGCCACCAGCTGCCCGGCAGCGGACAATTGAATCCGATGGCGTGAAGGGCCGTTTTTCGCCAGAAGAACAGAACATGCTGAACAATGCTTCGAAATTGCCGCTGGCAGCCCCGCCGCAGCCGCCACAGTAAGACTGCGCTTTTCCTACCGGAATAAATTCTTTGCAATGAATAGCGCGTTGGCCGGACGTTCGGCGAGCCTTCGCATCAGGTAGGGATACCATTCGGTCCCAAACGGAATGTAAACTCTCATTCGCCAACCATCGCGGACAAGGCTTTGTTGAAGGTCCCGACGGATCCCATAAAGCATCTGGAATTCGAAAGCATCGCGTGCGATGTTTTCGCGCGTAGCAAATTCCTTCGCTTGATTGATGATGTTTTCATCGTGGGTAGCGAGCCCGTGATAAACGCCACTCTTCATTAAAGTCTTCATTAGCTGGACATAACTGGCATCGACTTCTAACTTAGCTTGAAATGCGATCTCCGGCGGCTCTTTGTATGCGCCCTTACACAAGCGAATCCGAATCTTTTCGCCCAGCAACTTCTCGACATCGCCTTCAGAGCGGCGCATATAGGCCTGAATGACCGCACCCACGCAACCCTGATTACCTGGGACACTATGGAGCTGGTGAACGAAATCCAGCGTTTTCTGGGTGTAGGGTGAGCCCTCCATGTCGATGCGAACGAAATTCGGCGGCAACATGGACGCGGCTTTTTGAACCAAGCCGGTGGCCAATTCGCGGGCCAGATTCTCATCCACATCGAGACCCATGTGAGTCAGTTTCAAACTAACATTGGCGTTCAGTTTGCGGACGGCAATCTGATCCAGCATCTCGTCGTAGAGCTGCGCGCTGTGGCGGGCTTCTTCGACATTGGTGACGTTTTCGCCCAGATTGTCTACAGATACAGAAAGCCCCATACCATTAACTTCTTGCGTGGCGCGTAATGCGTCTTCAACTTGAGTTCCGGCAACGAAGCGGCCGGAGAATCTTTGGCCGATCGATGAATTCTCCGCGATGGAACGCAATGAAGCGCTTTGGGAAAGAGAGATGAAAAAGGCACGAAGCATCAGAATCGAAGCCAGGAAACCGAGGGGATGGGACGCATTAAGAATTGCATGGAGGCCACTAAATTTTGTATCACAAGTTGAGGTATTCGCGGCTTCTAATCACGCCAAGGGCTGGAAGTGTGCTGCTTTAATGTTCAATTCCCTGAACGCCTCCTCCATCGTGTGAACTACCTGCAACAGGGGTCGCGTGTCCTCCCCCATGATTTGGAACATGCGCGATAAACCAAACACATGCTTCTCTGGAGCGACGATAATGCGAGGCCGCCTCATGGCGTCGGGAAAGCTGGGGGCTCCTCTTGCCAAATCGCGGATGAAATCACTGGAAACGTTAACATCCGTGATGAATGAGAAGTCGAAAATTCCGGCGCGGGCGTCGGTTTGGACTGCGTATTTTCTAATTGCCGCAGAATATTCTGAAAGCAGTGACTCGGTCAGGCGTCCTTGCAATCTTGCCAGCAAGACGCTATTCACTGGATCAAACTCAAATCGGTGAAAGGCCATGACCGATGCCTCCGTATCCCACCATTTGTCGGCTGCAATATTACACCCATTAGGAAGCGGCTGTGTCGGCTCAGGGCTGTACTAGTGATAGTCGCGCGCACCAAACAAGGCAGCACCAGTTCAGGACACATCGGCCTATGATCTGCTTAGGCGGAGCACTTAGGAGGTGCCGGGATGGCTGCGAATCAAGTAGTACTGTATTTCGAGAATCAAGAAGATGCGTTGCTCTTCACGGTAGCCGCAAGCTCGATCATGTCGGCGGAAGACTCCAACCACAATAGCGACGCAGTCGTGAAGGTGGCCGAGGAAATCTGCAAGGCAACACGCATCACTGCGAGCTGAATTTACTGACGTCCCTCACTGTACCTCGCTTGTCAGTTTGATGTAATTTACCAGGCGACGTCGGAATCCAGGCACTTCCCTGCTGTCTCTCTGCGGAATCTAAGACACAACCGGCTGCCTCCGCTCACCTATCCGTCCGTTAGGAATAACGGAACGGGTTACAACACCTTAGGGCTTGAAGGACGCGAGTTGTGTGCGTTGAAACTCGATGGTGACGAAGGTCCGAGCCTCAGTCGCCTCACCGTTTGGCATGTATGGTCTGAACCGCCATTGCTTCGCCGCTTTGTAAGCGTCCTGCACTAAGCCGATGGGGCCACGCACAAGTTTGAGGTCCTGCACGCTTCCGTCCCTAGCGATGGAAGCCTCAAATACGACCGGCCCTTCAAGTCCGAGCGAAAGCTCTTGCGCAGAATAAGAAGGCTGTACCCGCTTGACGAGAAGCTTTTCCGCGGAATCTTCCGGCAGGTTTACTGGCTGCAATGTGCCATAGACGGCGGGCGATCCACCTTCCAGCACCACGCGCGAGATCGGGCGCGGGGGAACTGGACGATTCAAGCTGTCGGGCAAAAACGCATTCGCGACAGCATCGCCGACCGGTGGTGATGATTGCGGCAATGCACTTGAAGGAATTTCGGGGGAGGAAATTCTGTCAGATGGCTGCTGAATGATTCTCGTAGCTTTCGGAGCCCAATGGCGAGGATGCGCAGCCGGAAGTAGTTCGCTGTCGTCGGACAGATAGTGCGTGTCATCCTCTACGGCTTGTTCATAAGCCTGATTCACCACGGCGCGTGAATGCAGGGCGGCAAGCAAATCTTGGCGAGCCTGGGGCAGGCGAAGCTCGTAAGCTCCGAACGCCAATGCAGCGGCGGCGGTGGCGCCAAGAATCCACCAATCGAGCGGGGGACTCGAGAAGAACGGGCATAAACTTGCGCCGACTCTTCGCTGGTTTCCCCGGCGGATACTTGTACTTCATATAAGTCTAAGGGGGGCAAATCGGTAACAGCTAGCCGGGCGACACTCTTATTAACGTTCAGCGTAGATAGCTTAGGTAATCCGGTGAAAGTCGCCTGTTCGGGAATTGGCAACCAACTCCTCATGCGTCCAAGAAATTCGTCGGAATTTAATAGCGCGCGTTTCGTGATTTCGATGTTCAGCGGCTTGGTGAGAATGACATGAGCGCCGGCGCTACAAGCGGCCTGCGCATTTCCATCGTTCGTGACGGCCAGCGCGAAGGGCAGACGTGTTTTTAACTCTGCCGCCGTTTTCAAAAGAAATGCAGCTTCTGCATTTTCCGTCCAATCGACCGCGACAACTTCGAAATCGCGAGCTGTCAGGGCTTCGAGTGCGGAAAAGATATCCGAACAAACTTCGGGCTGCAGGTCCATATCGACGAAGACCTGCTCCAGCACTCGGAGTGCTGCGGAGTCCGCACAAAAGATAAGGGATTTCGGGGGCATCAAACATTAGGTTAGGTTCATGTTGGCGGTGCGACAAGTATCCGGGGTTCCAAAGATTCCTGTCCAAGTGGACGGTAACCTACCACGTCGGTTACCCTGCTGGACGGCCAACTCGGCGAGCTAAAACCGCCGATTCCGGTTACAATTTCTAGCGCGGATCTTTTTTGTCCCAACCCATCCTTATAGGAGTAATGATATGAATTTGCGTAATGGCCTGGCTGTGTTTCTATGCGTTGCGATACCCGCTACAAGTTTTGCCGATTTCCGCTACAGCGAAACTACGCAGATAACCGGAGGGTCGCTCGTAAGCATGACCAAATTTGTCGGAGCGTTCAGCAAATCCGCGCGGCAAATGACCGATCCGGTCGAGTCGACGATCCTGATCAAGGGTAACCGCATGGCGAATATTCATCCGGATCGCACGCAGATCATCGACCTCGATCAGGAAACCATTACCGAAATCGATATGGCTAAGAAGCAATATTCCGTTATGACGTTTCAGGAAATGAAACAGGCGATTGAAGATGGGATGAAGAAAGCGCAAGAACAACAGCAGCAACAAAAAGGACAAACGCAGGAGAAGAGTTCTACCCCGCCTCCAGAAATGAAATTCAAGGTAGAGGTCACGAACACAGGAGCGGCGAAGGATGTTGCGGGATTGGCGACCAAAGAGTCTGTGATGAAAATGTCGCTTGACGCGAAAGATCAGCAATCAGGACAAACTGGCGGAATGGCTATGACTAACGATATGTGGATGGCGCCGGAAATTCCTGGCTACGATCAGGTGCGCGACTTCAACCGTAAATTCGCCCAGAAAATGGGAGACACTTTCAGTACAGCGGCGCGATCTATGATGTCGCCGGCAATGTTGGGAGCGCAACCGGGGATGGCGTCCGGCATGGCGGACATGGCGAAAGAAATGTCGAAACTGCATGGCGTTCCGGTTTACCAAACAATGCGGATGGGAACGACGTTAAATGGACAACCACTGCCGTCGGCATCAGAAGCGCCGCTGCCAAAATCAACTGGACCCAGCGGCAACGACATCGCGCAGAATGCTGCGAACAATGCAGCCACATCCGCAACCGACACTGCGGCTTCCAATGCTGAAAGCAAAGTCGGCAGTCACATGGGAAGTTTTGGCGGCGTCGCCGGCAGCCTGGGCAATCTTGGCTTTGGCGGATTTCACAAAAAGAAGCCGGCAGCAGCGGCCCCCGCTGCGGACCCTGCGACTCCGGCGGCTGGCGCCACTCCGGATTATTCCGTGTTGATGGAATCAACGACGCAGATGACCGCATTCTCTTCCTCCTCGGTGGATGCATCGCTGTTTGCGATCCCGGCTGGATTTACGAAGGTTGCGAACGACTATCAGAAAAAGCAATAAATTTGCACATAAGGCGCATTGGGTAAGGCCAGTCTGAAAAGATTGGCCTTTTTCTATGGGCGGCTGCTATAGTTTCCGCGAGCACGCGATTCGCTTTGGAGGCGCATCATGGGACACAAGAAATTTCTGACGATTTTAATTATGACGGCAGTTCTGCTGTTGAGCTATCAATCCTTCGCTGCAACGAATGGAAAACTTATCCACCCGTTTTCTGGCGGTAATGATGGTGGCGATCCTGCAACGCGTCTCGTATTCGACAGCGCGGGGAATGCTTACGGCACAACCGTAACGGGCGGCCAACTGGGCTTTGGTACGGTCTTCGAAATGAAGAAAATGTCGAATGGACAATTCCAGGAGATCGTTTTGCATGATTTCACCGCATCCCCGGATGGCAAGAACCCCTACGGTGGGGTGACGTTTGATTCCAAAGGCAACCTATATGGAACTACAGTCGCAGGCGGTAATGGCTTCTGTAGCGGTGATGGCTGCGGAACCGTCTTCATGCTCGCTCCGTCCGGAAGCGGATGGACTGAGAGCATTATTTACAGCTTTCAGGATGGCACTGACGCCGCCGGGCCGGGCAGCGGATTGGTGTTCGACAAAGCTGGCAATCTTTATGGAACATCTCCGGATGGCGGCGCAAACGCAGTCGGCACCGTCTATGAACTCTCACCGACACAAAATGGGGTATGGAAAGAACAGGTCATCCACAATTTTACCGGCGGCGCAGATGGATCTACCGGATCGTTGGGACTTCTTTTAGTTGATGGCGCTGGAAATCTCTACGGAGTGACCGAGCTTGGCGGTGCGAATAGCGCAGGCACCATCTACAAGCTCACGAAATCCGCGGGCAATTGGAAACTAACCACGCTTTATGCTTTCAAGGGTCAACCCGACGCAGCATTTCCTTATGGAGGCTTGACGACTGACAAGGCCGGCAATTTGTACGGAACCACTTATTACGGTGGGACAAGCGGTGTCGGCACTGTTTTCGAATTGAATTCGCATGGTCAGGAAAGCGTTCTATACAACTTCAAGGGCGGCACAGACAGCAGTTCTTCAACCAGCACGCTCATGTTTGACAATGCTGGGAACTTGTATGGAACCGCGTCGGCTGGTGGAAATCCGGGATGCGATTGCGGAACCGTATTCGAACTCAGTCCTTCTGGAAGTAATTGGACAGAGAAAGTACTACATCGCTTCGGGACTAGTCCCGACGGAGCTTATCCATACTATGGAATGAGTGCGGATGCGAGTGGTAATTTCTATTCCACTACTGCTGCAGGCGGAACTGGCGGTGGCGGGATCGTGTTTTCGTTCAAACCGTAAGAGCTAATGATGCGGGCCGCCGTCAGATCGATGTCGTTATGATCTGACGGCTCCACATAAAAACCAAACTACATACTGCTGTCTTTTTTCATACCCTTGTCTTTTGCCATCTTCAGCGACATGACATGCACTTCGCCCTTGTCGGCGTAAACGTGCGCGTTGAGGACAACGTGATGGCCTTCGTGGCCCTTCACAGCTTCCGGATTTTTGATGTTCCAGCTTTTTCCGTCTTTATCGGCAACGAAAGTCTTGCCATCGTCGCTGATTTTGCCCACCACGTTGACTGGTTTCGCGGCCGGATCTGCCTTCATGCTGTCGCTGCTCATGTTGCCGCCGCTCATGTTGTCCTGCGCGATCACAACGCCTGAAGTTAACAACGCAGCGGTAAAGGCGAGTACTAATAGTTTCTTCATGACTATTCTCCTGGGTCCCCTCAGAATTTAAACAAAGATTTTTAGGGACGTGAGCTTAGATGCTAACACTTACGCTCGCGGTTAAGGGCAAGCACGTCAGTAGTTTGTACGGACTCTCCCGGCAATCCTCTCTGCTGTATCGACAATGCCCTGTCTAAACCTGATAATGCATCTGGTCGATTTACAACATCATCTTCATTAATCTGTAGTGGAGAAATATATGAGTGATATTTTTCGCATATTTGGAATTGCTGGCAGCTTACGTCGGGAGTCATTTAATCGTGCGGCTCTTAGAGCTGCGGCGAAACTGGTGCCGGATGGCGTGACGCTCGACATTTTTGACGATCTCACCAGCATTCCGGCGTTTAATCAGGACGAACAGGCGAATTTGCCGGCCTCGGTAGTTGAGTTAAAGAAACGGGTGAAAGCCGCCGATGCGGTTCTGTTCGTAACTCCGGAATACAACTATTCGATTTCCGGAGTATTGAAGAACGCGATCGACTGGGCCTCGCGGCCTAGTGGGGACAGTGCATGGGAGGGGAAACCTGCGGCCATTATGAGCGCGGCGACAGGCGCATTAGGTGGGGTAAGGGCGCAATATCACTTACGGCAAATCGTCGTGTTCTTGAATATGTTTCCCATTAACAAGCCGGAGGTAATGATCAGCGAAGCGGCCAAACGTTTTGACTCCGCAGGCAATTTGACCGATGAGGCCACAACCAAATTGATTAGGCAACTACTTCAGAACCTTGTGGATTGGACAAAGCGAATTACACCGGCGAAATAAAGTCAACAATTCAGAATTGGCGCTTTGCGTCCGAATGTGTAATTGCAAGATCGAGCACATTCGCGAGAATGGTTTGTCCATGCGTGGTAAGCAGCGACTCGGGATGGAACTGTACGCCGTAGATGGGAAACTTTCTGTGGGCAACCGCCATGACGATATCGCCACGCGAAGCAGTAACTTTTAATTCTTCGGGCACACTCGTAGAACCAAGAGAATGGTAGCGGCCGACATCGAATTCATTCGGAATACCGGCAAACATTTCGTGGTCAGTGTGGTGGATCTGAGATTTCTTGCCATGAAACAATTCTTCTAGAGGTCCCACTTTGCCACCGAAAGCCGCGATGATCGCTTGATGTCCAAGACACACTCCGAACACTGGGATTGATCCTGCCGTGGCGCGGATAATATCCATACAACTGCCAGCGTCTTCGGGAGCGCCTGGGCCGGGAGACAGCACGATCATCTTCGAAACTCGGCGTTTTGCTATACCGATAATGTCTTCCGGTGGGACAGTGTTCCGGTAAACATCAACGTGGGCGCCAAGTGCGGACAACGCGTCAACAAGGTTGAACGTGAACGAGTCGAAATTATCGACAAATAAAATGTGCGGCCTATCTGGCATCGCTCACTTCACCTCTTCCGAACTAATCCCTTGTGCGATTGCACGAAGGACTGCTTCAGCTTTGCGCCGCGTTTCCTCGGCTTCGAGATGTGGAACGGAGTCATGCACGATGCCAGCGCCGGCCCGCACATAGGCCACGTTATCTTTTACGAATGCGGAACGGATGATGATGGCTGTATCCATGCTGCCATCACCCCGTAAGTATCCGAGAGCGCCTCCATACGAACCACGCCTAGTTGCCTCGTATTTGCGCAGAAGTTGCATGGCCCTAATTTTGGGAGCACCGGTAAGCGTTCCCATGTTCATCGTGGCCTGATAAGCGTGAAGCGCGTCCAGTCCATAACGCAGCTGGCCTTGAACCCGGGACACCAGATGCATCACATGCGAATATTTTTCTACACGCAAAAGTTCCGCCACAAAACGGGTTCCGGTCTGACTTACTCGGGCCACGTCATTGCGGGCGAGATCTACCAGCATGATGTGCTCGGCGTTCTCTTTGGTATCCAGCCGCAACTCGGCTTCCAATCGACTATCAAGATCACGATTTACGGAGCCGTCGGAATTCAGCCCGCGCGGACGCGTACCTGCGATGGGGGAGATTTCAACTGTGCGCGCACTGCCATCCACTTTTACGGCAGATTCGGGCGATGCTCCGAACAGAATAAAATCTCCAGCGTTGAGATAAAAAAGATACGGGCTAGGGTTCAACGAACGTAATGACTCGTAGCACTGGAACGACCGGCTGTTTTCACATTGAAGCGAAAACGTGCGAGAGAGAACGATCTGAAATACGTCTCCGGCGATGATGTGTGATTTCAGTACGCCGACTGCATCTTCGAACTCTGAATCGGACTTGTCGGTGGCGATTGACTCGGATAGTGCGGCCGCTGCAATTTTGGTGTAAGGCTTAGTAGTTGAGCTCTTGTTGTATAGCTCGCTGGCTATTCGGCTGATCGAATCGTTAGCAGCTTGCGCTCCGGAATACGCAGTATCCACGAATACTCCGCCAAAAACATTGGAAATCACAGAAGCATGTTTCGTAATGTGGTCCATAACGATGAGCCGGTCGGCCAGGTAAAAGATGTAATCGGGAAAATCCGGAATTGGTGTGGAAGGGAAAGATTCGAGAGATTCGAAAGATTCAACCAGGTCATACGAAAAGATGCCGTAGAGAAACACTGAGTAGACAGAATTCGATTGTGAAGTTGTATCCAATTGCGGCTTCAACGAGCGCAGGATAATTCGTAGTATTGAGAGCGGTGAAGGTGATTGCAATCTATCATCATCATTCCACGCTCGATGTTCATTCGAAGGCAACGGCGCACTTAGTGTTAAGCTATCGCCGGACTGTTGTGCATAGAACTCTGAAAATGTCTCTTTTAGGAACGGCAACAAACTTCGGCCGTTGTCGTTAAGAGCAGTAATCGTAATTTGAGAGGTTTTGCAGACGATACTTAAAGCCGCGGAGACCGCCAAGATACTTCGTTGGGTATTTCGGCTACTGGGTTCCGCAGATTCCAGCAACGCCGTATGAGGTTTGTTGCCATTGTCCGTTAACTTTCGGAACAGAACGGTAGGCGACGGTAGATCACCGGGCAATTGTTGCGCCACGGGATATACGCCGCCTTCGGAGATTTTTGGGGTTCTCATGGGACGATCATCATCCTCATTTTAACTGCCGTTTGAAGTCGCAGATGAAGACGAATGAAAAAAGCGGAGAGCATTTCGCTCTCCGCTGATTTACCTATGATGCAAGCTAGTTCGTTTTTGCCTTATACCCATGGATCACTCCAGCGGAGTCTGTATAGCGTCCGACGATAGTTCCAGCATTGTTGAGCCCGCGAACGCGGGTTTCAGTGGCTCCTGGGACGTTGATGTTGTTGAAATGGTTGTTGAGCAGTGCGTAGCCGGAAAATGGTCCGCTGCTGCTGGTACCATGCAGGCCTACAATTTCACCGCTATCGTTGATTCGATCGGAAGCGGTAGCCGCGCTACCCGGATAAGTGATGTCAGTAAACTTCGTGCCTACTAAAACGAACCCATGCTCCACGCCTGAGGAATCGTCGTAAAGACCGACCATTTGGCGAGATGTATTGATTCCGGTGAGCTCAGTCAGGCCCGAACCATTGGGGGCGTCGACCTGCGTGTACTTGTTGTTCACCAGAACGAAGCCGTGGTAAATACCATTGGCATCAGTGAACGCGCCCACAATCTCGCCTGAGTTATTGATGCTCCACGCATTAGTAAGCGTCGACCCTGGAGGATCGATTGTGGTGAATTTGCCGCCGGCATAGTAAAAGCCGTGGGTAATCCCATTGGCATCGCTATACCAACCCACCGCCTGGTGCTTATCGTTGATTCCGTAAAGATTGGTACTTGTAGAGTTCGGATGGTCAATATGCCTGATTTCTCCGCCTGCCCAAATAAACCCATGTAATCCCACGAGATCCGTATAGGTTCCGACCACAGTTCCAGCGGAGTTGATGTCGTTGCAGTCAGTCTCGAACGCACCTGGTACATCAATCGTTGTTACCGTGCCTTGTGCGTGGGCCTGGCTGGTTGTGAAGGTTAAGGTCAACGCGACCGCTAAAAGGAAGAGAGGTAGCGCAATATTTCTGTTTCTCGACATTTTGTTTTCTCCTGGGGAAGAGTTCCCACGTTGCACGTGGCCAGGACTTCCTATTTAGGGAAGGCCAGCACTCCGTTCTATTTACTACATTCGCTGCTATGCCAAAAGAGCCGTCCGGCTTAGCTTTTGGCCAAATTGGCGATGCCGCCATTCTAGCGCGACTTTGCGATTCGGGCGGAAATTAATTCTGAGGGTAAATCGGAGCCGAAATGATGATATGTTGCGGTCATTATTACGCTCACCCAGCGGTCCCATCATTTCAATGTGACCATGATCGGGGTATGGTCGGAAGGCTTCAGCAGGGCTCGCGGGCCTCTGTCGATTTCGCATGACGCCAAGCGACATGCAAGCGATGGCGATAGCAGGAAGTGGTCTATGCGAATTCCGCGGTTGTGATCGAATGCCTGCCGGAAATAATCCCAAAAAGTGAATTGTCCTGTCTCATCCGGATGTAACGACCGGAACGCGTCGGTATACCCGAGCTGGAGCAATCCGCGATAACGTGCCCGTGGCTCGGGCTGGAAAAGCGCATCACGCATCCATGATGCCGGCTTGTGGCAGTCAATGTCCTCAGGAATTACATTGAAATCGCCGCCTACCATTGTAGGAATTGGATCGGTCAACCAGGAGTTCATCTGAGTGTGGAGGCGATCCATCCATGAGAGCTTATAAGCGAATTTCTCAGTTCCAATCGGATTGCCATTAGGAAGATAAATATTGACGATGCGCAAATCATTGACGATCGCCTCGAGGAACCGGGCATGGAGGTCAACAGCATCTCCCGCAAGGGTTGTGCTGATAATTTTTATTGGCGTGCGAGAAAGAATCGCGACACCGTTATACGCTTTCTGAGGAACCGCAGCACTCTCATATCCGAGAGCTTTGAAACTGTCGGTAGGAAACTCGGTGCCTTTCAGCTCCTGAAGCAATAGGACGTCCGGCTGGCGTTCTTTGAGCCATCCTGTCACATGGTCAAGTCGTGACCGGATCGAGTTCACATTCCAGCTGGCAATTTTCATGGCACGCTCCTGCATACATTATCGCAGGGAGAAATTGGGTGTACGCGATTAGGGATGAGGGATTTGTTGAACCCAAGTTAGCGCTCAAAATCCGCGCGACCCTGGACCGGCTTTTGGTAAAGGCTAAATTTACAAATTATGTTTGGAATATATCGCAGGATCGACGATTTCCATCCACAGCGCTTGGTTCTGTAAAGGCGTGAAACCAAATTGTGCATACAAACCATGGGCATCCCGCGTGGCGAGCGCCCAACGCCGCAATCCCTGGAGCTGAGGATGTCGCCGAATGCATTCCATTAGCCACTTGGAAAGTCCTTGTCCGCGGTGACTTTCAAGGATGAACACATCAGCAATATAGGCAAACGTAGCGAAATCTGAAATCGCACGCGCGAAGCCGATTTGCCTGCCGCTCTCGTACATTCCAAAGCAAAGAGAATGCTCAATCGCGCGGACGACGACTTCCCGAGGGATTCCCTTGCTCCAATAGCAATTACTCAGAAAGTCGTGGATTACGTCCAGATCAAGCAAGGAACGATCAGTGGAAACCAGGAAGGCATCGCGGCTCGGATGCGGCCACTCGAGGAACGCCGGAGGAAGGGTCATAAACGTAATCTAAAGCATCGCCTGCAAGAACCGATACCCTGCATATAGACTGTACCTTCGCACCAAATCGATTGAACGCGAAAGGAACCTCTTGCACGTCTTCGCTTGCCGCCTTTCCTCCGTTATCTACTCCGCCATTATCATTACCCTGTTCGCTAGCCCAATGCATAGTTTGGCCCAGGGTTTTCATAACGAGTCCATCAATGACCCGGCTTTCAATATGAAAGCATACGATGTGAGCATTCCCAACGGATGGAAATATCAGGGGACTATCATGCAGGGAGACTCATGCTCAAACCTTGCCTCTCCTGTATGGCGTGCTTACTCGCCGGATGGCTTGTCGGAGTTTCGCCGCTTGCCGCGTTTCGACTGGTCTTGGACAAACGCGCCTTATGCACCCAAACCAAAGGGCGATTGCCTCCCCTTAAACCACGATGTTTCCGCGACAGATTTTGTACGTTATCTGGGCAACATGCTGCACTTGAATTATGTCGGCGAGGTGCAGGAAGTAGAATTCGCCGGCGCGTACATGAAAAATATTGAGAACGATAACGCCGGAATCATGGCGGCTGCGGGTAAGCGGCCGTTCCGTGGAAGCACGAGTGCCGCCCGATTTGAAGATCAGAACGGCAGCTTCGCGATTGAAGTACAGATCCGTGTCGGGGTTCGTTGTTCCCACCAAGACCTTGCCGGATTTGCCCGCCAAGGGCGACTTTTCCAGGAGACTTGCGGGGCCGACGTTCGTATCGTTCGTGCACCAAAGGGAAAGCTCGATGCGCTGGTTGCCTCTCTTAATGCTCACGGTGGCGCGCGCGAGGATGAGAGATGGTCAAAAGCCGTCATCGCTCTGATGCAGCAACAAATGAGTGCCAATCGGGAACAAACCAGGCAGATTATGGCGGCACGCCAAGTTCAATTCGAGCATGATCAATCTGTCCGAGCACAACAGAATGAGCAGTATCAGGCGGCAACGCATGCCGGCTACGATCGCAGCAACCAAGAGCATGCGGAAGTGCAGCGCGGCTACGATCAACATAATAAGAACGAAATGCAGAACATGGATGCCCGGCACACTCCCGCTTCAGACTGGGTAGACTTTGCACTGGACCAGCAAACCGTCACGGGAAGTGGCGGAGTAGGCGTGAAAGTGTCGAGTGCATACAACCAGACGTGGGCGAACGGCCAGGGTCAGTATTATCAGACCAACAATCCGAATGCAGATCCGAATGGCTCTTTACCCGGCAACTGGAAGCTACAAACGCCAGTGCACGGGAACGGTAATCCTTACTGAAAGAGGAATCGTTCGCGCGGTGTAATAATCACGTGAATTTTGGTGGCGGCGCGTGGACTCGAACCACGGACCTACGGATTATGAGACCGTCGCTCTAGCCACCTGAGCTACGCCGCCACATTGCAAGGAATTACAGAGGACAACGGGAGAACCTACTCGATTCTAGAAGTCTCCGCGAAGCAGTGTCAAACCGCGCGAAATTGATTTAATCTTGCAGCCGGACCTCCCATGAAAGCAATTGCCGTAATACCCGCACGTTTGGCTTCGACAAGATTGCCACGAAAGATGCTTCGCGAAATTGGCGGAGAGTTGCTGATCTCGCGCGTTTACCGCGCGGTGCGGGCAGCGTCGCGCCTGGACGATTCAATCGAAGACGTGATCATCGCCACCGATTCCGACGAAATTATGGAAGTATGCCAAGCGAATGGCTGGACGGCGAAGATGACGTCCGGCGCGCATCGCAGCGGGACAGAACGTGTCCATGAGGTCGCGCAAAGTGTTGCGGCTGACGTTTATTTAAACATCCAGGGAGACGAGCCTCTTACGCGGCCCGAGCACGTCGCAGCGCTGTTGGATGTGATGAAAAATTCCCAGGTACAGGTAGGAACTCTGATGACGCCGGCGTCACAGGAGGACGTCGATAATCCGAGCGCAGTGAAAGTTGTGACCGACCTTGCGGGGACGGCGTTGTACTTCTCGCGTGCGACAATTCCGCATGATCGCGATGGAACGAGTCCGCGATACTTTAAGCATTTAGGTTTTTATGGCTACCGGAAATCGGCGTTGGACCAATTTTGCTCATGGTCGGAATCCTCGCTCGAGCGTAGTGAGCGGCTTGAACAATTACGATTTTTGGAACATGGTATCGCGATCAGAGTTGCGGAAACGCCGTTCGATACTGTCGGAGTGGATACGGAAGAAGATTTGAAAAGAGTTGAAGCGATTTTGCGCAAGCCAAATTATTCCTGAGGACGAATGAAGAACCGCGCGGACGCGATGCGCAGTATTGCCGACCAACATTTTGATCTGTGTGTCATTGGTGGCGGGGCTACGGGCGCCGGTTGCGCGCTGGACGCTCAATTGCGCGGTCTGCGGACCGTTGTCCTGGAAGCATCGGATTTCGCTTCGGGCGCTTCCGGCGCGTCGACGAAAATTGTGCATGGCGGCGTCCGCTACCTGCAGCAGGCAATTACCCACCTGGATGTGCGCCAATATCGAGTGGTGAAACGAGCTCTACACGAGCGCAAGCTGATGCTCGCCAACGCTCCGTTTCTTACGCGCACATTGGAATTTGTTATTCCATGCCATAGCTTGCGCGAGCTTGTTTATTACGGTTTGGGGATGAAAATGTACGACATGATCGCCAGATCATCCGTGCTCACGCCAAGTCGGAACGCATCTAGCGATGAGGTGAAGCGCCGTCTTCCCCCTCTTAAAGAAAATGGGATCGTAGGCGCGATCGTGTACAGCGATGGTCAATTTAACGATTGCCGTTACAACATGGCGTTGGTTAATTCCTTCACCGAAGTTGGCGGCGAGGCGCTCAATTATGCACGCGTTGTGGGCTTTGAGAAAGACTCGACGGGCAATTTGATTGCTATCGAGGTGCGCGATCAGGTCGAACAGGAGCTATTTGTTGTGAGAGCTGCGGCATTTGTGAATGCTACAGGCGCGGCGTCTGACCGAGTTCGCGAGATGGCGCATCCTGGGGTTGTTCGTCGCATGTGTCCGAGCAAGGGCGTACATATTGTTCTTCCGCTCAGAGATTTTTCGGAAGATGCTGCTCTTCTGATTCCATCTACAGAAGATGAGCGCGTGATATTTGCGATTCCGTGGCGAAGCGCTCTGCTGGTAGGAACGACGGATGATGCTGCGCAAGATAAGGACGAACTGATGGTTACGCAGGCCGAAGCGGATTATCTGCTGCGGCATTTAAATCAACATCTGAAGAATCCGTTTTCACGAAACGACATTCTCAGCGGCAGCGCCGGACTGCGTCCGCTCGTGAGCGGGAAGGGGGAAACTGGTGAACTCGTCCGCGATCATGAAGTCGAGTTGGATGAGAAGAGCGGACTGATCAGCATTCTCGGTGGTAAATGGACGACTTATCGCGCGATGGCGGAAGAAACGATTGATACAGTGCAGCGACGGCTAGGAATTCAGGTTACGCCGTGTCAGACGCGACAGTTTCTGCTATCCGGTGCGAAAGATTACTCTCCGGATCTTTCGCGCGCATTGTTGAACCGTTACAAAGTTTCTGCCGAGACCGTCCAGCATCTGACGCAAACGTTTGGAACAAATGCGGATGAGGTTCTTGATCTGACAAAAGCAACTCCAGATTTGCTCGCACTTCTCATCGATAATTTCCCTGCGATTCAAGCCGAGGTTGTCTATTGCATTCGGCAAGAAATGGCCACGACGCTCGAGGACATACTCGCAAGGCGAATTGGACTCCAACTATTAAGCTGGGAGAGTTCGATCAAAGCGGCTCCGGTCGTCGGACGACTTTTAGCGAGGGAATTGAATTGGTCGGCGAGTCAGGAAGAAAAAGCTATTTCGAGTTACGTCGGCAAGATTCGAAAGCTAATAAGGACGGTTGCTGCAGAAGACTGAACCATACCGTTTAACTTACCGTGCTCTTCTCTGCCCACGCTTGAGCTGCGGCCACTCGACGCGAGATCGACGGATGCGAATGAAACAGCGCCTCTACTAGCGGCGAAGGCGTCTTCTCCGCAAGATTCTGGTTGGCAAGTTTATTCATTGAAGAAATAAACGGCTCGATGTCATTGATCGAAGAGAAAGCATAGCGGTCGGCCTGACGTTCGTTGTAACGGGAATAAGCATTGAGCACGGGCATGAGCAAGAATCCCAATAAGGTGAAGACGAGCGCGAGGAGCGGCAGGTTGGCGAAATCCGAGAGTGTCTCAAACATGTGCAAGCGGTCGGCGGCGTAGTGCAGCGCCCAGTTAGCCGCCCAAAATCCAACAAATGTAGTCAGGGCCTGGACAGCAATACTTTTCAAGATGTGCTGATGGACGTGATGCCCGAGTTCATGGGCGAGCACAGCTTCGATTTCATCCGGCGAATAATTGTCCAGGAGAGTGTCGGCGAGAATAATGCGGCGGGTCGCGCCCAGTCCGGTGAGGGCAGCGTTGGCCTTCTTAGTTTTCTCCGACAAGTGCCATTTGTAAACGCCACGTACGCGAGTTCCGGCGCGCTCGCCCAGTAAAACAAGGCGACGCTTTAATTCTTCGTCCTGCAATGGTTCGAACTTATAAAAGATTGGAAAGAGTATGACCGGCGCTACCTGCGCCATCAGTATGAACAGCCCTGTGAATGCGGCCCAAGCTATCAACCACCAATGTTCGGGAAATTGGCGAAGGATGAAGTAAAGCAACTCGACCGCGACACCACCGAGAACGAGTCCGAGCGCGAAACCTTTTACTTCATCGAGCATCCAAGACCGAAGTTTTTGGTTCGAGAGTTGATATTTATGCTCGAGGCGAAAGCCATAGTAATCCAGGCCAAAGCTCAGGACTTTACCGATGACCAGCAGGATTGCAAGATAGAAAAAAACGGCGAGCGAATAATTCTGGAAGGCGGCATGATAAGAAATATCACGCAGAGAGCTCGTCCAACCGGTCGCGAGCAGGACAACAAGCAATGCCAGACCGATGACGAAATCCAGGATTCCGAGCCAGCGCTGAATGCGGTTATAGCGGCTCGCGCCGGGAGAATCCGCGGGAATTGGGGCTGTTCCCATATCCTTAATTATCGCCCAACTGGGCGGTCGATGACATAAAGATATGATTTTGATATGAACTCCCATCTGACACTTCGTAAAGCCGTCGCCGACGATGTTCCAACCTTGCGCGCTCTGATTGACGCGTCAGTGCGTGGCTTGCAGGCGGCAGACTATACCCCAACTCAAATTGAGCGAGCGCTCGCGACTGTGTATGGCGTGGACAGTCAACTCATTGACGATGGAACATATTTCTCGGTCGAGGCCGCCCATGAAGGTAAGCGCGTTATTGTAGGCTGTGGCGGATGGAGCAAGCGTAAGACACTTTATGGTGGTGACGTTTGCGCGGGACGAGAGGATTCATTGCTCGATCCTAAGATTGATGCTGCAAAGATTCGTGCATTCTTTGTTCATCCTGACTGGGTGAGGCGCGGCATAGGCGGAATGGTTCTTGAAGCTTGCGAACACGCGGCTAAAGCTGCCGGTTTCACACAATTGGAAATGGGCGCGACTCTAACAGGGGTCCCGTTCTATCGCATGAAAGGCTATGCCGAATTGGAAAACCTGAATGTTCCGTTGGGAGATGGCGAAGTATTGCCGATTATCAGGATGGCAAAAGAGATTTAACTGGTTAGACGGACTAGTCGCCTACGAATTTTTCAGCATTGGTCAGAATTTCGTTTACCAATTCCGGCGAAGCGGCTTCGACGTAAACGCGCAGTAGAGGCTCAGTTCCGGAGGCCCGGAACAAGACCCACGGTTCGGCTCCTTTATTGGGAGCAGGCGCGTCGAGGAAGAATTTAATTCCGTCGAGACTTGCTTTCTTCACAACGCTATATTTACCAAGGCGCGTTGTACCTGCATCGGCGGCGCGCTTTATTGCCGCCTGCTTCACGTCTTCGGGAATGTGGAGATCGCGGCGTCCATAATAATGCGGTCCGAAATCACGCTGAAGATCGGCCACCAATTGGCCGAGCGGCTTGCCTTCTTCAGCCATCACGTTGGCGAGCAGCAATGAATTTAGAATGCCATCGCGCTCGGGCAAAAAGCGTCCATAGCCGACGCCTCCGGATTCCTCACCGCCAATTACGATTTCATGCTCCATCATCAGGTCAGCAATGTACTTGAAACCGATGGGGCATTCGTGAAGCTTGCGTCCATTTTTGGACGCGATGCGATCAATCATTCCTGTTGTATTGAAAGCACGCACGACAGCACCAGGCCACTTCTTTCGCTCGACTGCCCAGCGCAGAAGCACCGAGATAATCTTGTGCGAATCGACAAAGCTGCCATCTTCCGCAACGGCCCCGATGCGGTCGGCATCACCGTCGGTGGCAAGTCCGGCATGGCATTTTTCTTTGACAACAATTTCCTGCAACATAGCGACATGCGGCTGAATGGGCTCGGGATTGATTCCGGGAAATAGCGGATTCAATTCCTGGCGGATGGCGATATGCGGAATTCCGCGGTCGGTGAAAATTTGCGCGAGCACACCGCGACCGGCTCCGTACATGCAATCGATGGCAAATTTGAAATTGGCGTTTGCGATCAGGTCGAGATCGGCAAACGCGCATATCGCTTTTATGTATGGCTGTTTCAGGTCGACTTCTTCGATAGCTGCCGACGCTTTCGCAGAGCGCGTCGGCGGTTCGTCGCGAAGTTCGGATTCGATACCTTTCATGATCGCGGGAGTAGCTGATCCGCCAAACTTGCCTTTGAACTTCACGCCATTCCAATTCCAGGGATTATGACTGGAGGTGATCATTACTCCGCCTGTCGCGCCCTGACTCTTGACGGCGTAAGAGATCGCCGGAGTGGGGCTCGAATCATTCGTCAACTTCACTGGAATGCCGGATGCAGCCAACACTTCTGCCGCAACACGGGCCGCGTCGGCAGAAGCGAAACGCGTATCATATCCGACGATCACTCCGCGTTTCGGATCTTCATTTTTATTGACGTAACTGGCAATTGCCGCGGACACTCGACGTACATTGTCGAACGTGAAATCGTCGGCGATGATGGCGCGCCATCCGTCGGTTCCGAATTTGATTGGTTGAGTCATGGTTTCAGCTAAACCAGTTTGTGCTTCTTTTTCTCGTCGAGATACTTCACGACTTTTCCTACGTCCTGCGCCTGTTCGCGAGTTGTGACGAGCAGCGCATCGTCCGTCTCAACGACGACTATATTGTCGACCCCGACGACCGCAACAAATTTTCCTGGAGCATGGATGTAGTTGCCCTGGGAATTTAGTGCGAACATCGCGTCACCGACGATTACGTTGCTAGTTGCAGAAGGCTTTTTCGCGGCGTGATGTTCGTGCAAGGCGGTCCATGAGCCGAGATCATTCCATCCAAAATCAGCTGTAAGGCAGAACAGATTGGACTTGCCGATACCTTTGGCTGAACGCGGTTCGAGGACGGCATAGTCGATGCTGATGTTTTCGCACCGCGGATATAGGCGCGCGAATGTCGCCGCAAATTTGCGCGTGCCGAAAGTCGCCGCAATTTGTTCAAGCAAGGTTGCTGTCTTCGGTAGGTGTTCGCGTAAAGCATTTGCCAGCGTGCGTGCACTCCAGAGAAACATGCCGCTATTCCAGAAATAGTTTCCAGCAGCCACGAATGCGGCGGCCCGCGAGGCGTCCGGCTTCTCAGTAAAGCGGAGGACAGAAAACGCTTCTCCACTTTTGTTGGATGAATCGACTTCGATGTAGCCGTATCCGGTTTCAGGGCGATTCGGCTGGATGCCCAACACGACGATATTTTCTCCAGCGGCTGCGATCTCAATTCCCTGCCGCAATGTTTCACGATACCGATTTTCGTCGCCGATCACATGATCCGAGGGGAACATTCCAATGACCGCATCCGGATCGGTGCGTTCAAGAATGAATGCGGCGAGTCCGATTGCGGGAGCGGTGTTGCGAGCAGCGGGTTCGGCAAGTATTTTCTTCTTATCCAGTTTTGGCACCTGGCGGCCGATTTCACGCTGAAGATGCTCGTTGGCGATAATCCAGAAGCGCTTCGTCGGGGCCAGTTTCAACAAACGAGACACAGTTTGCTGCAACATGGTTTGCTTGCCATCGAGCGCGAGCAACTGTTTGGCCCGGCGTTTACGACTCAGCGGCCAAAAGCGCGTTCCGCGGCCTCCGGCAAGAATTACGGGGTGGAACTCTGGTTTCGCCATGCTTATATCATTAAAACAGATTGACAGATTCAACAAGGAACTCGTGGCTGCTACATTCTGGTCGCGGGCTCGGCAGTAGCAACTCCAGGCACATACGCTTTGAGGAATTCAACCGTCCACTGAGGACGCACGGAAAACTGTTTCAAAGAAGCTGGAATCACGACCGCATCACCTTTCGCCAAGGTTACGGGCTCACTGCCCGGCGTTTCGATTAATCCGCAACCTTCGACTGCCACTAGAATTTGCGCAGATGTTTTTCCGGACTCATCACTGGTACGAAAGTCGTGCGGCTCTTTCATCTCAAACATATCCACGGTAAAGCAAGGAGCGGCAATCAATGGAGAGCGGCGATTGCGTCCTTCCTGAGTTGGGGCAGGGCGAAGCACCTTGCCGGAGCCGGTCTTTTCCTTGATGGCTGCGATACCACGATCCAGGTGAAGTTCACGCGGACGTCCGTAATCATAGAGACGATAGGTTGTGTCGGATTGCTGCTGAGTTTCGACGATCACCGATCCCGCACCGAGTGTGTGCACGGTGCCGCCGGCAACGTAAATCATTTCGCCCTGAAATATATTGATCCAATTGAGTAAATCTTCTGCACGATTTTGCTGGATTGCATCTTCAAATTGTGCGCGCGTGACTTGAGGCTTTAAACCAAGAGCGATCTGCGCGCCAGGCTTGGCATGCGCGACATACCAACATTCGGTCTTGCCGCAGGGTTCGCCGACAGCGCGTGCGCCGGCATCATCGGGATGGACTTGTACGGAAAGCTTTTCAGCAGGAAAAAGAAACTTCAGCAGTAACGGAAAGCGATTTGGGTCGGCAGGAGCATTGCCGGCAAGTTCAAGTCCTAACTCTTTGCTGAGATCTGCCAGCGATCGCCCTTTGAAACTTCCATTGGCAACTTTGCAATTGTCGCCGGTAAGCCACGACTCGCCGATCTTTTGATCGAAGTGATGATTGGGATAAATCGGCGCAAGATCGAGCGTCCCCCAAGGACGGGGATCAAACAACGGCGACATGAGGCATGGATAAAGATTTGGCATGAGATGCCGAAGATCACGTCATCAGGCTTGGCAGCAAAAATCTAGAGCCCTGCGAGGAACTTTCCAATTCTTTCCAATCCCCGATCAAGTTCTTTCATCGATGTCGCGTAGGAAATGCGAATGTGCTCGCTGGTTCCAAAACCCTCGCCAGGCACGGTCGCCACATGGGCTTCCCGCAACAATTTTCCGGCAAGATCGGACGCTGTCTTGACTCCTCCACGGCCTAAAAACGCCGAGATGTTCGGGTAAACGTAAAATGCTCCCTCAGGCATTGTGCATTTTACGCCGGGAATAGCGCGCAAGCCTTCGACTACATGATTGCGGAGCTGAATATATTCCTTGCGCATATCTTCTACACACTGTTGCGGGCCGTTCAATGCCGCAACTGCTGCCTTCTGCACGATGGAAGTGGGATTTGACGTGGACTGGCTTTGCAATTTCTGCATCGCGCTGGTCACGGCGGCAGGAGCGAGAGCGTAGCCCAAGCGCCATCCGGTCATCGCATATGTTTTCGAAAGCGAACCGAGAATGACCATGTGCTCGCGATATTCGTTGAGTGATCCTACAGAAAATTGCTGTCCGGTGTAGTTGAGATACACATAGCACTCGTCAGACAAGACCCAAATGCCGCGCTGGGCAGCGAGTTTAACGACGGCGCTTAAGTCAGCAGGCGACATCACTGCGCCGGACGGGTTCGATGGCGAATTGAGAATAATTACCTTGGTTCGAGGCGTGATCAAACGCTCGATCATTGCAGCGGTCAGCCGGAACCCCTGAGATTCGTCGCTCTCAAGAAGTACGCAAGTTCCACCAGCGTAGCGCACGATGTCTTTGAACGACACCCAGTAAGGGACAGGCAAGATCACCTCATCGCCGTGGTCGACCAGTACCTGGATCGCATTGAAGAGCGCATGCTTGCCGCCGACGGACGCGATTACCTCTTCGCGGCGATAGGTAGAGTCGAAATCCGCAGCATGGCGATGAGTAATCGCATCACGAAGTTCGGCAGTACCGCCGACCGCCGTGTATTTCGTAAAGTCCGCATGGATGGCGGCAATCGCGGCGTCCTTAATATGCTGTGGCGTGGAGAAGTGAGGCTCGCCGGCGCCAAAATCTACGACATCAACGCCTTGCTGGCGCAGTTTATCGGCCTCCGCAACCACTGCCATGGTTGCGCTGGGCTCAATGCGGTTAATCCGTTCAGTCAATTTCACGGCGGGAACAGCTTCGGTCACTGGGGTCATTTGCGTTTCCCTGTTTTCACTTTTGTGGTTGGTCTTACGTTCTTCAACTTTATCGCAGGATCGAGTTTTTCTCTAAGTCTTTGTTCGACCATCGGAGGCACCAATCCCTGGACCGATCCGCCGAGTTGTGCGACTTCGCGTACCAGCCGGGAACTCAGATAAGAATATCGTTCTGCGGGCATCATGAAAACTGTTTCCAGTTCAGGATGCATTTTGCGATTCATCAATGCCATTTGCAGTTCGAATTCGTAGTCGCTGATGGCGCGGATTCCCCGCAAAATCGCCTTGGCGCTCACACTAAGCGCATAGTCGACGGTCAGTCCGTCGAAGGTTTCAACACGGACGTTTCGAAACGGCGAAGTCATGGATTCCAGCATCAACCGACGCTCCGCCACGCTGAATAGTGGATGCTTTTCGGGGTTGCGGAGAATCGCAACGACGAGTTCGTCAAAAATGTTGGCGCCGCGTTCAATTAGGTCCAAGTGGCCGTTGGTGGGGGGATCGAATGAGCCTGGATAGATCGCAATGACTTTTTTCAATGGGCCTCTGAGGTTGAGACCATTGATTTTATTAGGGAGGGAGGCGGATGGCAACCGTTGAACAAGCTACCATCCGCGAAATTCTGCGAAAAATTACCGCTTGCCTGCAGCGGTTTTCCCTTCCGTGCCGGTGGACATGGTGGCAACGCGAGGTCCAGATGACGGACCGGAAATGGCGACAGGCGCTGCCGGAGCTGGGGTACTTGGAATCAATCCCAAATGCTTGCGCACCTGGATATCGATTTTTGCCAGCATATCTTTGTTTTCTTTGAGGAACTGGCGGGCGTTTTCGCGGCCCTGTCCAATTCGCTCGCCTTCGTAGCTGTACCAAGCGCCGGATTTTTCCACGATGTTGTTATTGGCGGCAAGATCAAGCAAGTCGCCTTCACGGGATATACCTTCTCCGTACATGATGTCGAATTCGGCTTCACGGAAAGGCGCCGCAACTTTATTCTTCACCACTTTAATTTTTGTACGTGATCCGGTGATGACGTCGCCATCCTTGATAGCAGCGATGCGGCGAATATCCACGCGGACCGACGAATAGAACTTCAGTGCACGGCCGCCAGTCGTGGTTTCGGGATTGCCGAACATGACGCCGATTTTTTCGCGAATCTGATTGATGAAAATCAGACAGGTACGCGATTTCGAAACGGTTCCGGTCAATTTGCGTAGTGCTTGCGACATCAGCCGGGCTTGCAATCCCATGTGGCTGTCGCCCATTTCACCGTCGAGCTCGGCCTTGGGAACGAGAGCTGCGACTGAGTCCACGACTAGCACGTCGATTGCCCCCGAGCGCACCAGCGCTTCGGTAATTTCTAGCGCTTGCTCTCCATAATCGGGCTGAGATACCAAAAGATTGTCGACATCGACGCCCAGCTTTTTGGCGTAGCCAGGATCGAGCGCGTGTTCAGCATCGACGAAGGCGGCCATGCCGCCCATTTTCTGGGCTTCAGCAATGACTTGTAATGTGATGGTCGTTTTGCCGGATGATTCAGGTCCGAATACTTCGACGACACGGCCGCGGGGAAATCCGCCAACGCCGAGAGCGGCGTCGAAAGAGATTGCTCCGGTAGGGATAACGGCGATGGGTACAATGGCTTCCTTGGAGCCCAGCCGCATGATAGAGCCTTTGCCAAACTGTTTTTCGATTTGAGCAAATGCCAGTTCAATCGCTTTGCCGCGCTCGTCAGCCATAGAGTTTTCTCCTGAAAGATGAAGGATCGCTAATGTGGTATTGAAGGCAGATTATACATAGAGGAGTGAGCGAAGAAAAGGCGAATTAGCCAAGAAAGCAAAATAAATCTGTGGAATGTTCCAAATAGGGAAACAAGTCACTACGAGAGCGTCCTTCGCCAGGACGTTTGTTCAGCAGCGATTTAACTTATACGAAATTCCCGATACAGTGCTGTTTATCGTTGTGCCGACAGTCCCCCTCCGGTAAATAAAGTGGTAATGCTTGTACTGGATGCAGGAGTGATCGTGACGCGTTTCAATGAGGTGTCATCCTCCATTAGCACTGAGGCCGAGCCGTCGTCATTCGCCTGCCAGGTTTCTTTCGCCAGTCCTGCAGTGGAAACCATAAATCCTTCGGTGACAGGCTTTCCGTCTGCGAAGACTCTAAAGGTTGATTGCGGACCTTTCTTCACCCACAGCAAGTGGTTGCTATCTGCTGTGAACATCAAGCTGAAATAGGTCGAGGTAGGTCCGAGATGCACCGCTTTGTCGTCAAGGCAAACCCAGATATCGTTATTGGCCGCAGGATTTGAGGATCGACACAAGTATGCGATGTGCTTGCTGTCCGGACTCCAGATATACGGGCTGATATTGATATCCGATACCACCTGGCCACCGTTTATAGGCGAGTATGCAGTTTGCGGGACACCGTCCAGAAAAAGAACAGGGCCTGCTCGTTCATGCATTACGAATGCGTAGTGGGAAGCGTCCGGGCTAAAGCTTAAAGCAAGCGCCTGCGTGGCGTGCGGATCCACATTTGGGTAATGCTGCGCTTTTCCATCAAGAGTGACCTGGCCATATCCTGCGGTGAGGACGTGATTTCCAGCAGGCGCAATGATTGTTTGGTCGGCGGCCAGGAGTTGATCCGATTCCTGGCCATTCAATATTAAATAACGCTGGCCGTTCAAGGTGTCATAACTTGAATAAATAAAAGTAGACGAATCCGCAGTGAACACAGCGAAACCGAGACTTTTACCCTGGATCGTGAGATCACTAATGCCTGGGTATTCCATGCCCTTCTTGCCATCGGAGAACACATAATGCCGGCGATTGGCATTTGCATAGTGGGCAGCATAATGTTTGCCATCCGGACTGAACACAACATTGGCAATCTGCCCGCCGACCACTTCACTACCCGGGACCGGCTTTCCTCCAACGACTAAAAAGTCTGTTGGTGGATTCGCGCCTAATCGCCTAACGGCAGCAACCATCATGTTGCCTACTGGCGGGATATAGAGTCTGACGTCGTCGACGCGCATGATTGGTTTGCCGTCATACAAAACTTCAGTCGCCGAACCAGGATGCCCGCCCGGAACCGTAACGATTCTCTTGGTGAAGAGGTGCTGGCTATCTGCACTCCACTGCGGGGAGCCTGCGGCATAGGGCGAGGGTTTGCCATCAATCCAAAGTTTTGGCTGTTCGGTGGTACGCGGATCGGGATTACCGACAAAATATGCGACATGGTTGCCGTCGGGGCTGAAAGCGTAGTTTCGTAAATCGCCGTCCGCGCCTAACGGTGTGGCTTTGCCGTCAAACACGAAACGTTCGCTGGTGTGGCTGGCATCGACACTGACCATAGAGGTGTAAAACACATGCTTGCTGTTAGAGGTAAAACCTAGCATGCAACTTGGAGGCTGAATGGCGCCACTTATAGTCTCTGAGCTTTGGGTCAGCTGTTTTCCATCCAGCATGACGACCCATTGTGTTCCGGTCGCCGCGCAATATGCCCAATGGTTGCCATCCGGACTGAAGACTACTGGGTGAGCGCCGTCCTGAAGAAGAACTTGATCGAATTTCGGGCCGATGACGCCGTCGTAAATTACGACTGGGCGGCTGCCGCTGTGCGACAGAGTCGCGACATGAATTCCGTGTGGACTAACCGAAAACTGAGCACCTTGCTCGATTGGCGACATCACGACCGGATCAATTTTCGTCCCCGGAGGCGGCGTGAAAGGACCGGTGTCGTTAGTTTGTGAATTGTTTTGCGAGTTCGCCGGTTGAGAAGAATTCTTTTGTTGTTGCTGCGCAGGCTTCTGCCCTTGCTTCTGTTGCGCTTGTTGCTGTTGAACCTGCTGTTTCATCTTGTCCCAGACGGACTGCGCAATTGCAGCGTCGGGAGCGGCAAATGCCATCGCAAATATGATGGCAGCGATTGAAAGTGGCAGTGAAGCTAAAGTCATTGAGGCTAAAGGGTGGCGCATCCAATCCCTCCAGAAATAATGCGTGGAATCCTATCATCCTAGTAACGGAAACGCCATTGATTTCGCTTTCGACCTGGAGTTTTCTCGCCGTGCTAAAATCAGGTTCTCGCATTCTGATTCGCGAATCGCGAGACTACCCCAGCGATTTCCCACGAAATTGGAAAAAAAGTTGAAATTAGTGCCGCAAAAACCGCCAAAGGATCCGGGGATCACCTACGCTGATGCCGGCGTGGACATCGAACGGGGCAATAAAACTAAAAAACGAATCAAGTATCTCGCACACAAGACGTTCACTCGTGGCGTACTCAGCGAAATCGGCGGGTTTGGCGGATTGTTTGCCATCGACAAGCAAAAGTACGTCGATCCAGTGCTGGTTTCGAGCGTAGATGGTGTCGGCACGAAGCTCAAAGTCGCGTTTGAAATGAAGCTGCATTCGACGATTGGCGCCGACCTAGTCAATCACTGCGTTAACGACATCGCGGTGCAAGGCGCTGCTCCTATGTTCTTCATGGATTACCTTGCAGCAGGAAAACTTGAACCGAACATCGCCGAACAGGTGATTGAGGGATTGGCCGATGCCTGCAAACATAATGGCTGTGCGCTGATTGGCGGAGAAACCGCAGAAATGCCGGGCTTCTATCTGGACGGCGAGTACGATCTTGCGGGATTTATCGTTGGAGTGGTCGAGCGCGAAAAGATCATCACTGGTGACCGCGTTCAGATTGGCGATGTAATTCTAGGATTAGCATCCAGCGGCCTGCATACCAACGGCTATTCGCTGGCACGCAAGTTATTGTTTGAGGTTGCCGGATACACCGCCGACTCGTATGTGAACGAACTCAAAGGCAAAGTCGGCAACGAGTTGATGAAAACGCACAAGAGCTACTGGCCGGCGATGAAGCGATTGGTGGATGCGGATTGCGTTAACGCGATGGCGCACATCACTGGTGGCGGCATTACGGAAAATCTTCCTCGCGTGCTTCCTAAGGGCGTCGCGGCAGTGATTGAACTCGGTTCGTGGCCTGTGCTGCCAATTTTTGAGCATCTCCGACAGCTGGGCAATGTTTCGCAAGAAGAAATGCTTCGGACGTTCAACATGGGATTAGGCATGTTGCTGGTGATCCCCGCCGACAAATTTAAAAAAGTCCAAACCGTTCTGGACCGTGCCGGAGAGAAGTCCTTTACTGTCGGCCGAATTGTAAAAGGCGACAGAAAAGTCATGTACTCGTAAGAGTGGAACCAAGTGAGGTTTGTGAAGAAGGTTCTACCGTTCCTAATAGCAATGTTTCTTGCGCTCCCTGCGTGCCCCAGAATGCCTTGAACGGATCGAGCCTTGGGAGCAAGAGCAATCTGGATTGAAAATCAAATCGACTGATAAATGGTTACTGCGGATTCTTCGCACGGCGCTAGCCGATTCTGGCTTGCAGGAAATCAAAGAAAAGCGGACTTGGTACTCATTTATACTGGCAAGCCGCTATAAGCTAGGCTCACAATTAGACCGTAGGCCTAGATGCGATGCTCGCTTTTTGATTGTTCGCATCTCTAAACCTGTCAATGTATTTTGGCATCTAATGACTTGCATCTAGCTCTTCCGGAGGCTTTCCCATGTTCACTCCCCCGCACGTAAGTTCGAATTCGTCCTTAAAGCTCAGAATCACACCTCTTGCGATGTTCCTGATCTGCGCATTGGCAATCTGTTCGGCAACAGACGTCACAACTTATCACAACGACAATGCACGCAGCGGGTCCAATAGTAATGAGACGTTTCTGACGTTGAGCAACGTCAATTCATCAAGCTTTGGCAAACTGTTCACTGTGCCGGTGGACGGGATCATCGATGCCGAGCCGTTGTACTTGTCCAATGTTTCAATACCGGGACAAGGCACGCATAACGTGACTTATGCGGTCACGGAGAATGACGCGGTCTACGCTTTCGACGCAGATACGGGAGCGATTTTGTGGAAAGTCTCCGTACTCGGATCCCACGAGACACCGTCGGATGATCACGGTTGCGGCCAGATCAGTCCGCAGATCGGAATCACATCGACTCCGGTAATTGACCGCACTGCGGGAGCCAATGGCACGATATTTGTGGTCGCGATGAGCAAGAACTCATCGTCCGCTTATTTCCAGCGTGTACATGCACTGGACATCACGACAGGTAAAGAAGAGTTTGGCGGACCGGTCACGGTGACCGCTAAGTATCCTGGCAGCGGCGCCAACAGTCATGGCGGGTTCGTTGTGTTCGATCCTTCGCAATACGCGGAGCGGGCTGGGCTCTTATTACTCAACCATGTGGTGTATACGGCATGGACATCGCACTGCGATGGCGGCGCCTACACCGGCTGGGTCATTGGATACAACGAGACTACTGGTGCCAAGACTGTATTGAACGTAACTCCGAATGGAAGCGAAGGCGCAATCTGGCAAGCTGGCGCAGGGCTCGCATCCGATGGATCTGCCATTTATTTTCTCGACGCCAATGGCACGTTCGACACAACTCTCAATTCCAAAGGCTTCCCGCAGAGCGGTGATTATGGCAACGGATTTCTGAAAGTCTCGCTGGTAAACAACAAGCCAGCTGTGACGGACTACTTTGAGATGTTCAATACTGTCCAGGAATCTGACCAGGATGAAGACCTTGGGTCCGGCGGAGCGTTGGTCCTGCCTCCAATGAAGGATGCCAACGGCAAGACGCGCAATCTGGCAATTGGTGCCGGAAAGGATTCGAATATCTACCTAGTCGACCGCACGAACATGGGGAAATTTAATCCACAGAACGATAGCGCGATTTATCAGGAAATCGACGGAGTTTTAGGCGGAGGTGTTTGGTCCACTGCGGCTTATTTCAATGGCAGTGTCTATTACGGCGCAGTGAACAATCACCTCATGCAGTTCACATTCTCGCAAGCCAGACTGTCTACTGCGCCAACTTCAAAGAGCTCTGCGTCATTCAGTTATCCCGGAAGCACGCCCAGCATTTCAGCCAATGGGATTGGGAACGCAATCGTTTGGGCAATTGAGCGCAGCGGTTCCAACGACATCATGCATGCCTTCGCTGCAACCAATCTGGCGACTGAACTTTACAACACCAATCAGGCTGCCAACGGACACGATCAGTTTGGACAAGCCAGCCACTTCGGCACACCGATGATCGTCAACGGAAAGGTATATGTCGGGACGACGAACTCCGTCGCCGTCTTCGGATTGCTGAACGGAAAGTAAAAAGACATTAAGACCAATATCCCTTCGGATTCGCTCAGGGCAGCCCGTCCGCCCGCGATGCAAAAAGCGCGCTATCAGGATGACATCTGAACGAAGGACAGTCGGGGTCTCGTGGTTCCCCCTTAAAATCAAAGGGTGGGGCAGCCTTTTTTGGAGAGATCCACAGGGGCCGCGGACAGGAGTGTCCGCGCCACACACGCGAACAGTTGTTAATTCTTAGCCTTTGCTGCGCTTCTTGGCTGGAGCTGCCCCTGCTTTAGCGGCAGGCTTCTTCTTGCCTTCCATCTCGGCCAGGCTGGCTTTCAAGGCGGACATCAGATCCACAACTGGAGCAAGTTTCTTCGGCTTCTCCACGGCTTCGACGGTGCCGCCTTCGAGTTTGGTCTCGATCAGCTTCTTCAGGTTGTCCTGAAATGTGTCGTGATATTTTTCCGGTTCCCATTCACCGGCCAGCGCCTCGATCAACTGGTGCGCGACTTTTACTTCCGCAGGCTTGAGCTCAACGTCGGGCGCTCCGAAGCCTTCGACTTTGCGGACTTCTTCTTCGTAGTACATGGTGTGCAGCATCATGCCGCCTTCATGCGGACGCAGAAACACTGTGTACTCGCGATTGTGCATGGTGAGCTTGGCGATGGCGACGTACTCACTCTCTTCCATGGCTTTAGTAAGCAGCGCATAAGGACGGCGGCCGGCTTCTTCGGGAATCATGTAATAAGAAGACTCGAAATAAATGGGATCGACTTCGCTGGCTTTCACGAACTCGAGGATCTCCATCGTCTTGGCAGTCTGTGGCTCGATCTTCTTGATCTCTTCCGGCTCGATGACGATGTATTCGCCCTTGCGAAATTCGAAACCCTTCACGATTTCGCTGCGCTCAACAACACGATTATCCGCGGGGCAATAGTATTGTTGCTTGACGCGCTGAAGATCGTCACGATGCAACATGTTGAACGAAATGCCGGTGCTGCGCGCTCCGGAAAAAAGGCGCACAGGTAAAGAGATCAAACCGAAAGTCAAATATCCCGACCAAACTGAGGCAGCCATGCCAAATCCCCCTGCGTGTGGTTCCAAGTTGCGTTGCATCCGTTAGGATGCGAATCTTAGCGTCGCGGAAACGAGTTTAGACTACCAATAAAGCTTTGCGAGGGAAATAAGCAGCTTGAACCGAAAGACCAAGCACGACCGCATGGGGCGAGGGTTCTAGGAGCACCATATCCAGTAGTTATGGAATGGGTTCACGCGGTTGGGAATCGGAAATAGTCGTTGACGGAAAATTTGACATTATCTGCGTCTCATATTGCTTTGGCTGCCGCCTTTGCGTTGGCGTTCGCATGGCTGGCTTGGCGAATTCGTGGGGTTACGATATCGGGCGCAATCGCCGGCGCGTGCATTTGTTTTCTTCTACTTGTAGGAGCAGGGCCGGGGGCAGTTGTTGCGCTGGGTACAGTTTTCGCGCTGACTTGGATCAGCACTCTGCTCGGCCGCCAGCACAAACAGCGTCTCGGAACAGCCGAGGCAAAGACCGGTCGACGAGCTTCGCAAGTTCTCGCAAATCTGGGAATTGCTGCCATTTGTGCTACGGTTTATCGGTTTTATGATGCCAACGCTGTATGTCTGATCGCGATGGTCGCCGCACTGTCGGAGGCGGCAGCGGACACGGTTTCGAGCGAAATCGGCCAAGTGGTGGGCAAGGCACCGCGACTCATAACGACATGGCAGAGGGTTCCAACAGGAACCGATGGCGGAGTGACCCTATCTGGAACGCTGGCAGGAGCCTGCGCGGCTGCGATTGTTGGCTTAGCAAGTGTCTATACGGGGATAATTCCGTCAAATAGGTTTGTGTTGGTAGTGGCCGCTGCGGTTGGAGGGATGCTGGCCGATAGCATACTCGGCGCATTATTCGAGCGCAAGAAGTTGCTGAATAACGATGCGGTGAATTTGCTGGGGACAGCGGTGGCTGCGGGGATCGTCTGGATTGTTGTGTGGCGTTGAGGCCTAAAGTTTTTTGCTGAAGCTTTCTTCGGCGGGCATTCATCTTAATTTCTAAATTCTGATATTTTTCGGGAGACAAATAACATGACAGACGCTGCTGAGAAAGACCTGCGATATCCCATTGGGAAATTTTCCTATCACGAAGCACCGACGGAAGAAAAACGTCGCGAACTGATCGCAGACATAGAACGCGCACCTGCGGCACTGAGGGCGGCTGTAAAAGGATTGTCTCCACAGCAGATCGAAACTCCTTATCGCGATGGCGGATGGACCGTTCGGCAGGTCGTTCACCATGTGCCCGAAAGCCACATGAATGCTTACATACGATTCAAGCTAGCGCTAACGGAAGATGAGCCGACGATCAAGGCATATGAAGAAGACCGATGGGCGAAGCTGCCGGACGTGCAAACCACTCCGCTGGAAGTTTCACTCGCACTATTGGAGTCGCTGCATGTGAGGTTTGTAGATGTTTTGCGCGGAATGAAAGCGGAAGACTGGAAGCGAACGTTTCGTCACCCGGAGCAAGGCGTCGTGCCGCTGGAAAGGAACCTTGCGCTATATTCGTGGCATGGACGTCATCACGTCGCTCACATTACGGAGTTGAGGAAACGGATGGGGTGGTGAAATTGCCACAATGGAAATCTGATCATCGGCACTATGGCGAGATTGAGAAAATTACCCTTATAAGACTCTCAGTGCTAACAGGAACGTTCCCACAGCGAGCGGGCTCGTAACGCCACTGATCGATGCATTGTAGTGCAGCCTCATTGAGTCCATGAATCTGCCCGTCAATTAGCTGTAAATCTCTTGGTCGTCCGTCGGCCCCAATCGTCGCGTCGATCTGCACCGATCCTTCAATCCTTGCCCTTCGTTCTGGGTCGGGATAATGAGGAGGTACCTTGATGAGGTTTGTAGGCAAATCGGGATTCATACAACCTGGCTGAGAAGAAGATCCCTCTGGCGGGTCAAACGACTTTTCCGGGAACGAATCGCGGAGTTTGATTTCCGTAACACTTATTGATGTTGACGGCTCTCCACCTCCTGAGCGTTTGAGTGAGCGAGGAAACATTTTTGTTCCGACAGCGGTAAAATCTCTGTCCTCATAGTCATTCCCGCGATCTTTGTGAGGGTCCCCACGCAACAACAGCCCGGTGGATTCTGCGATACAGACTTCACGGCTGTGCTGTTTTTGATTCTCAATCTCTACACACTTAGCATTCTCCCCGCCTTCCTTGCGCTCATGAATCTTCTTAACGACTTCATCCTTATGAGGCAATACCCGTAAAAATGATGAATCAGGAAGAGCCAGCGAGCTGAATCCTAAAGCGGAATGCAACCCGAACATTTCTACCGGAGTGAAGTCCAGGCTGCGCTTCGTGAATACGACGCCTTTGCCGCCAACGCGAATCTCGCCATAATCCGGAAATTGAATTTGTTCTCGCCATTGATCAGGGCCGTTCCAGAAAAGTTCGTAGGTGCCGTCAACATCTTTGCCTTTGCTGTTAACGGTAACCTTGGCCTTGAGGGTGAATGCGGGCAACTCGAAAATGTTGGTCTTGTCGATGGCTTGCTGGATCAGGGCAATGCCTTCCTGCTGTGTCTTAGTGTCCGATGCAAATGAAAGGCTTGCGCCCAGACTGACAACCAATAACGGAATAAAGAATCTTCATGTTCACAATGCAACTCCCGCCTTCCATAGTAAATAACTCAGCGCTTCCCGCAGCACGGCTTCTTCGCGAGCGATGCGTCCGTGCGGGATTGAATCGGGACGCGGCGCGACATATACCTGCACACCCTGATGTTCAAGCATCTTACGAATGCGGAAGACGTGATAGGCATCACTGACTGCGATGCATGAATGTAAATCGTTGGCCCGCATTATTACGCCGATTCGCGCGGCGGATTGCGAAGTATCCGAACCCTGGGTTTCTTCGATAACGCCGGCATCGGGCACTCCGCGATGCATGAGGTAGTCGCGTCCGACGCCGCCCTCGCTGTAACGGGGATCGGCGGCTGCACCTCCGGTGGTGATAAGGAGAGGCGCTAATCCTGCCTGGAAAAGATTGAAAGCGTGGTCGAGACGGGCGCGATAAATGGGCGAAGGACGTCCGGAATATTCAGCGGCTCCGAAAATTACGATGGCATCGGCGGGATGCAATTGCTGTTTTCTGGAATCGCGGATAATCTCAGCGCTGACATATGCCAGAAGTGCCGTCGCAATGATCGCCGCGAGAAGAATGGGCAGGAGTATCCAGCGGCGGGCAGCACCGGCGGCAGGATGTGGGCTCATCCCTGGGCGAAGAACTCCGAGATTTCTCGCGCAGGAATTGCCCCTTCGCGCATCACTTTCCAGCGAGCTTCTTCATCCGTGAGATCGATAATTGTGGATCCTACTTCGCGCGGAGAGGTTCCGCCGTCCACGATAATGGCGATGCGGTCGCCGAGCTGACCACGGACGGCCTCGGCGGTAGTGCATTCAGTTTCCCCGCTTAAGTTCGCCGACGTCGCGGTAATTGGAATACTGGCAGCCTGAACTACAGCCAGAGAGATTTTGGAATTCGGCACGCGCAGCGCGACATTGCCGGTGTTCGCCGTGACCTTTAAGGGCAGACGTGAGCCAGCCCTCACGATTAAGGTGAGCGGGCCAGGCCAGTATTTGGCAGCTAAACGATAGAATTCTTCGGGAAGAGGCTTGGCCAATTCCTCGGCTTGGTCGACGCTCTCTATTAATAAAGACAGGGGCTTGTGGCGGCTGCGAGTTTTTATTTCATAAACGCGATCAACCGCACGCAGATTGAACGGATCGGCGGCCAAACCGTAAAAAGTATCGGTGGGCATGCCAAGGACTTCGCCGGCACGGATCTGATCTGCGGCATAGCGAATGAGGGACGATTCCGGGGTATCCGGACTAATTTTTACGATTTCAGCGCGCAATCTTGATCCCTCTATGCTGAATATGTCCCACTAAAAACGCGAAAACCAAGATAACACACATCGTAGTGACATTCAGATGGGAACGGATGTGTTGAAGCCACTCCAAACGATAGAGTGAGGCCACCCAGACCCCATGCTATACTTTTAGAGCCCACCTTTTGTACGGTCGGACGGAGGATAGCATCGAGAAACGTTTTATTCGCACGAACGACCGCATTCGCGCCCGTGAGATTCGCGTCATAGATGATGAAGGCAATCAGGTTGGAGTTTTGCCTCCGTTTGAGGCACTCAAAATGGCGCGCGAACGTAATTTGGACTTAGTAGAGATTTCGCCAACCGCGCAGCCGCCCGTTTGCCGCATCATGGATTACGGGAAGTTTTTGTATCAGCAGGAAAAGAAGGACCGCGAGGCGAAGAAGCACCAGACGAAGATCGTGGTAAAGGAAGTAAAGTTCCGCATTAATGTGGACGACCACGATTACGAAACGAAAAAGAACCACGTTTTGCGGTTTCTTGAAGAGGGTGACAAGGTCAAAGCGACCATTTTTTTCCGTGGCCGCGAAATGACCCGCACCATGCTAGGCCGCCAGATTCTGGAGCGCCTGCTGAAAGACGTGCAGGACAAGAGTATTGTGGAGTTCCGTCCGCGGCAGGAAGGCAACACGCTGCATGCGATTCTGGCTCCTAAGAAAGATGTAGCGACCGCAAAGAAGGAAGCCGCGGCAGCAGCGAAGAAAGACAAAGCGGTAAAAATAAAGGCGCCAGAAGCGCTCAAGCAGGAAGCCGAAGCAGCGACGGAAGTTCAAACCCGAGCGAACCAGGCGTAGAAAATTTGAATTATTTGTAGTTTGCGACCGGCTCCAGTCCGGTTGCGCCGTGGCGATTGCCGCGCATTATTAATGGAGAAAGTTCATGCCGAAGCTTAAAACACATAAAGGCGCTGCCAAGCGCTTCAAGAAGACGGGTACAGGAAAAGTGGTGCGTCGTCATTCGCACTTGCGCCACATCCTTACCTCGAAAACCAAGAAGCGTAAGAGCAAACTGGGACAAAGCATCCTGGTTAGCGATGCGGACACGCCGAAAATTAAACGGATGATTCCGTACTAGAATTTGATTGCGTGGTGCGGTCGCCCTCGATCGCATCAGTCCCGCAAAATTAAGCGGGACTTCAAAATGCGGACGGGGGCGTCCGCTACCAGCGATCAAGGCGAGTGAAGAGGCAGTTCCCTTACCTCCAGCCGCCATAAAACGTAACTAAAACAGGAGAATAAAATGCCTCGTGTAAAACGCGGAACTAAACGCCGCGCGAAACGTAAAAAAATTCTTGGCCGCGCGAGCGGCTACTTCCTCACAAAATCAAAACTCTACCGCGCAGCGAAAGAAGCTGTTGAGCGGGGACTGAAGTTTGCCTACTCTGGACGTAAGCAGAAGAAACGCCAGTACCGCTCGCTCTGGATCGTACGCATTGGCGCAGCCGCCAAGCTGAATGGCATGAGCTATAACCAGTTCATCCACGGCTTGAAGGTGGCTGGAGTCGAGCTTGATCGCAAGATCCTTGCTGACATTGCCGTGAAAGATGCAGCCGCGTTTACGACTCTGGCTGAACAAGCGAAGACTGCTTTGGCGTAGAACGCTTGGTCGTCTGAGTTTAAGAAGGGCACGGCTTTTGGCCGTGCCGTTTCGTTTCCGCTACAATCACGAGTCTGCAACGCATTAACCAATCCCATGGCATATTCCGTTCCCAAATTAACGGAGTGGTCGGCAGAGGCGCTGGATAAGGCCGTCGCCGAGCTGCGCGCCGCAGTTGCCGAAGAGTCTTCCGCTGCGAAGACCGACGCCGATCACAAGGCCCTTCGTGATCGGTGGATGGGCCGTAAGAATGGCATTCTCACGCAGATCAACGATTTGTGGCTGAAGGCTGCTCCTAAAGAAGTGAAGCGCGAAGTTGGACAGCGAGTCAATGAGGCGAAAGCGTCCGTTGAAGAGACGATTTCAAAAATGGAGAACGCGACTTCGCCAAGCGCTTTGCCAATGATTGACATATCTCTTCCTGGCAATCGACGTAAGCTTGGCGCGGAGCATCCGGTCATCAAGACAATGAATGAGATTGTCGGAGTGTTTCGCAATCTCGGATACTCCGTTGAAGAAGGCCCAGAAATTGAAACGGATTACTACAACTTCGAAGCACTGAATTTTCCGCCGAATCATCCTGCGCGCGACATGCAGGATACGCTGGTGATCGCAAATCAAAAAGACAAGCCGCTGCGCGATCGGCTGCTGCTGCGTACGCATACTTCGCCGGTACAGATTCGCGCTATGGAAAAGCAAAAGCCGCCGGTGCGAGTGGTGTGTCCGGGAAAAGTCCATCGCAACGATGCGCTCGATGCTACGCACTCGCCGATTTTCCATCAGGTCGAAGGACTGGCGGTGGATACAAATATCACTTTCTCCGATTTGAAGGGTACGCTGGACCACGCAATGAAAGCCCTTTTCGGGTCGAGCGTAAAGACGCGGTTCTATCCATCGTTCTTCCCATTCACCGAGCCGAGCGCGGATGTGCAAATCAGCTGCATTTTCTGCGATGGCAAAGGTCAGCGTGATGGTGGTCCGTGCCGCAACTGCAAGGCCAGCGGCTGGATTGAGTTGCTGGGCTGCGGCATGGTGGATCCGAATGTGTATAAATTCGTCGATTACGATGCGACAAAAGTCAGCGGATTCGCTTTCGGTATGGGCGTCGAACGTATCGCGATCCTGAAGTACGGGGTGGATGACATTTCGATGTTCTTCAATGGAGATGTCAGATTCCTGGAGCAGTTCGGTTAGCCATGAAAATTTCTCCACAATGGCTGCGCGAATTTGTCGATCTGCCGGTGAAAGATCATCACCTGGCGGATGAGCTGACGCTCGCCGGCATTGCCGTGGAGTCGGTGATCGGCAACGGCGATGCAACCGTGTTCGAGATGGAGATCACGACCAATCGTCCGGATGCGATGAATCATTATGGCGTGGCGCGTGAGTGCTCCGCCCTGTATGACGTGCCCTTGAAGCCGCTGGATGCTTCGTCGAGTTCCTCAAAAGCGGCGGGCGAAGGCGCACGTCCAACGCAGGCATTTCCTATTCAAATCGAAGACGCGGAAGGATGCGCGAGATATACGGCTCAGATTATCCGAGGCGTGAAGATCAAAGCGTCTTCCGATGCTATCTCCAAGAGGCTCATGAGTCTGGATCAGCGACCCATCAACAATGTCGCCGATGCATCGAACTACACGCTGTGGGAGATGGGACATCCTACGCACGCGTTTGATTTAGATCTGCTCGAGGGTGGCAAGATTGTCGTTCGTCGGGCGCATCCAGGCGAGACCTTGAAGACGTTGGACGGGGTCGAGCGCAAACTGACTCCAGATGACTTGATCATTGCGGACGCTAAGAAGCCAGTCGCATTGGCCGGCGTGATGGGTGGTTTCGACACCATGATTACTGAGCGAACAAAGAATGTACTGATTGAAGCGGCATGGTTCGATCCCGCGCTGGTTCGTAGAACGTCCAAGCGGCTGGGGATGCATACCGATGCGTCGCACCGCTTTGAACGCGGCTCAGATTACAGCGCTACCACGGTGGCGTGTGCGCTCGTAACGAAACGGATTCTCGGGGCGGCTGGCGGCCAATTGGATGGCCCACAAATTGATGTTATCGCACGGCGACTGGATCAGGCGCCCGTTGCGCTAAGAGTTTCGGAAGTGCATCGGATACTTGGGCCTATCGAAGTCAGCGAGATTGCACGCATACTTAAGCATCTGGGATTCGAGATGGTAATTGAGTCAGCTGACGATAGCAGTGGAAAGACTTCATCGGAAGACGTTGCGGAGTTTACGGTCGCAATCCCAAGCTGGCGTTTGGATGTTGAGCGCGAGATTGATTTGATTGAAGAGATAGCGCGTCTCCACGGGTATGACAAGTTTCCGAATACGCTACCGTCCTTCACGGGCGCAGTTGTGGACCTGCCCGAAGCAGAACGCGATGACAAATTGCGATCGACGCTGCTGGCACTCGGCTATGACGAGACAATTTCGCTGACATTCACGTCGCCGGAAGATGCTAAAACGTTTTCCGGCATGCCGGCGCTCGAGTTGGAGAACCCACTTAGCGCGGAAGCTTCGGTCATGCGGACTTCTTTGGTTCCAGGCATGTTGAACATGCTGGCCTACAACTTGAACCGAGGGTCGGACGATGTGCGGCTGTTTGAAGCAGGAAATGTCTTTCAGCAGGCGTCCAATACTGCCGAGCAACTCAAGCGAATTTGCCTTGGCGTGACGCAAATTGGTTTGACACGTGCAATATCGCGGAGCGGTGTTCTGGACGTAAGCGCACGCGATGCTGCCGGAATTGAGATATTCCGCGGGCTGAAGGGCGATGTCGAGGATTTGCTGGCAGCCTTTAATCGCAAGGGTCTCACTTTTGAGTCAGGCGCGGACAAGTATTATCATCCAGGGCGTTCAGCAAAGGCAGTGATGGATGGCGCGACTGTTGCCGAGTTCGGGCAGTTGCATCCTGACGTAGCGAGTGCACATAAATTGCGGCAAGACGTTTACATCGCTGAGCTATATCTAGATCGTTTGTATGGGCACGACTTGCGCCAGGTGCGGTACCAAGCTGTGTCGCCGTATCCGGCGATCGAGCGAGACTTTTCGTTTGTGTTTAACGATCAAGTGCAATTCGCGCAGATTTCCAAAGCTGTTGCAGGTTTAGGTTTGCAACAGCTGCGAGATTTCGCTCCCGTAGAGATTTTTCGCGGCGGCGCGATTGCGACTTCTAAGTATTCAATTTTGTTACGCGCAAAGTTCCAATCCGACGATCGGACGCTTCGTGACGAGGAAGTCGCACAATGGACTTCACAAATTATCAAAGCGCTGGAATCTTTGGGCGGAGCGCAACGCGCGTAGGAGATTGGCGTGGCTACTTTCTACGTTGAGAATTTTGGTTGCCGGGCCACCCAGGCCGATGGCGCAGCCATAGAACGCCAGTTTCGCGATCTCGGTTTCGAACGTTCCCCTAATGCGCCGGACGCTGAAGTTGTTGTCCTGAATACTTGTACCGTCACTGCGTCTGCCGATCAGGATGCTCGCGCTGCGATTCGGCGCATCCATCGGGAAAACCCAGCATGCAAGATCGTTGTAACTGGATGTTACGCACAGCGTGCTCCTGACGAAATTGCGGCGCTGCCCGGAGTCGATCGCGTGATCGGCAATTCGCATAAGCATGTGCTGGCAGAAATCGCGACGTCAGCGCGATTGCCAAGCAATTCAAATCTCATTCCGCTTTCTGCTTTGACATCGACAAGCAGTGACAGCATTTTTGTTTCGGATATTTTCGCTCACACTGAGTTGCTGGCTGCTCCGGTATTTGATTCGGCGAATGCGCGGACGCGTCCGAATCTAAAAGTGCAGGACGGATGCAACAACCGTTGCTCGTTTTGTGTGATCCCTTCAGTGCGCGGACAAAGCCGGTCGTTACCGCTGCGGCGAGTCCTCGACGAAGTGAACGGCTTGGTGGAGGCGGGCTATCGCGAAGTAGTAATTTCCGGGATCAACCTTGGCCGCTGGGGACGAGATATTTCAGGCACGCGATTTGAAGATTTGGTCTGCGCGATTCTCGCTGAGACAAACCTGGAAAAGCTTCGCATTAGTTCGGTGGAACCGATGGACTGGAGTGATGAGCTGATCGGGCTCATGGCTGGTTCTGACCGCATCGCGAAACACGCGCATGTCCCCATGCAGTCTGGAAGCGATCAAATTCTACGCGCGATGCATCGGAAATACCGGCCGTGGCACTATCGCGAAAAGATTGAAAAGATCCGCAACGCGATGCCTACCGCGGCAATCGGAGCCGATGTGATGACTGGTTTCCCCGGCGAGACTGAAGCCCATTTCGAGGAAACACGGCGAATGATCGAGGAACTGCCGTTTACCTATCTGCATGTGTTCACATATTCGTCGCGCCCGGGAACACCGTCCGCCGGCATGAATCAGCAAGTTCCGGTTGAGGTCGCGCGCGAACGCAATCGAATTCTTCGAGAATTGGCATCAGAGAAAAAGCTTACGTTCATGAGATCTTTCATCGGAAAATCTTTGGAGGCGATAACCTTGAGCGAAGATGTTCGCATTGATTCGACGGAAGCGTTGACGGATAACTACATCAAGCTACGTATCACAGATAAGATAGCGCCTAATCAATGGATCAGCGCTAAAATCGCGGATGTTTCAGATGGCGCGCTGGTAGGTGAAGTTAAGAGGCACGCGTCCATAAATTGACTGCATGACTTGCCGGAGCTGGATTAGCAGACGGCTGCGTGTCTTGAGCATTCCATCCCGCTCAAGACCCACAGCGCATAGTCAAACGTCGAGACTTCAAATATTGAGCTCAATCCAGTGCGAGCAAGAACGTCACACACGAATTGAGTAGGGTTCACGATCTGCATGCGAATGCCGCGTTTCAGCGCCCACTCGTGGAGCACTACCAGCGCAGTCAGGCCGCCGGCATCCAGCATGGTCACTTCAGAAAGATCAAGCACGATGACGCGCGTGTCTTTCTCGCCAATTACGGCGCTGCTCAAAATGTTTACTTCCTCGCCGCGCACAATGCGTCCTGCGCATCGCACTACAGCCACCTGTTCGCTCTTTTCCACATCGATAGTAAGCATCACTTGCTCCTGTTTCTTATTACGTGGATAGACGCTTTAAAGTTCCCATTGTCACCACCAGCGTAGTAAAAAGACGTAAAAAGGGCGTTACAATCACGCACATTTCACAAGACCGTCACAATGGGGTAACGTGAGGGTAACCTATGCCTTTTCCACGACCTAGAAAGCTTGATACCGAAAACGACTTGTACGAATACGCCGTCGGTGCGTTGGGACGTCGTGCACGAACGGTTGCGGAGTTAAAACGGTTATTGAGGCCAAGAGTCGAGGTTGAGACCGAATATGGACAGACGCTGGTTGAACTCGTAATTCGCCGTTTGAAAGATCAGGGATATTTGAACGATGCGCGCTACGCTGCGTCCTATTCATCGTTGCGCCGCGATAATCAGAAGTTTGGCAGCAGGCGTGTGGTGACGGAATTAAAGATCAGAGGCGTCCACGGAGAAGTAATCGACAAAGCGGTTACCGAAGCCTACGACGAAGTCAGCGAAGAGAAGCAAGCCCGCGATTACCTGAAACGAAAAAGGCTGGTGAAGCCGAAGAATCAAAAAGAAGCTGCAAAAATCTTTCGGCAGTTAGTGCGCGCTGGGTTCGGGTCACGGGTGATTTTCACGATCCTCAAACAATGGGACATTGATGACGAGACATTGAGTGCATTGGAAGAAGAAGCGGCCGAATGAAGATTTTTGTGTTTTGTATTACAGCTTTGTACTTGTGATACAATCACCTCGTGGCATCATCTGTTCAAGCTCGCCTAGACAGTAAGTCGCAGAAAGCGCTCGCTTCCCTCACCCGGCAGTTGGGCTGGAGCCCGTCCAAGATCATACGAGAAGGCGTGCAGTTGCTGGCAGCTTGCCATTTAGGCCGGGGCGAACGAAAGGTACTGGGGGTCGGCAAGTTTTCGTCCAAAGTATCTAACCTAGGGTCTAATAAAGCCCATTTGCGTGACTTCGGTCGATGAAGCCCGTATTACTCGATACGGGAGTTATAGTCGCCTGGCTCGACCGAAGTGAACGCAATCACGAGCGTTGTGTTGATGCCCTTGAGGATTTTCGGTCACCTCTTATCACTTGCGAAGCGGTGATCGCCGAGAGTTGTTATCTTCTTCGTGGCCTACCAGGAGCGGCGGAAGTTGTAATCGAGAATGTTGCCACCGGCGTTTTCCAAGTCCCTTTTCAGCTTACGGCTGCGGCTCCTGAAGTTCGGCGCATTTTGCATAAATACCGTGATCGGAAAATCGATTTGGCGGATGCGTGCCTAATTCATTTGGCGACGAGTTTCGCTACCGGGGAAATTCTCACACTGGATCGTGATTTTCTGGTTTATCGATGGGGTAGGCGGAACGCGTTCCGCAACCTAATCGATCCAGCTTGATTCGATCTAGCCCGACTACACGCCACTAGTTGGTTATCGTTTAAACTTATAACTCATGCCTACTGGCTCTGAAATTCGACGCAAATTTCTGGATTTCTTTATCCAAAAAAGACACAAAGAGGTACATTCGTCCTCGCTCGTCCCTGCAAATGACCCGACGCTGCTGTTTACCAATGCCGGAATGAACCAGTTCAAAGACGTGTTTCTCGGCTTGGAGAAGCGCGATTACAACAAAGCGACGACGTTGCAAAAGTGCGTTCGGGCCGGGGGAAAACATAACGATCTAGAGAACGTAGGTTTCACCAATCGCCATCACACATTTTTCGAGATGCTGGGCAATTTTTCGTTTGGCGATTACTTCAAGAAAGACGCCATCGCATATGCGTGGGATCTGATCACTTCACCGGATTGGTTTGGCATTTCAAAAGACAAGCTTTACGTGACGATTTTCAAGGGCGAAAATGGTGTGCCACGCGACGCCGAAGCTCATGATTTATGGATCGCGCAGGGCGTCGATAAATCCCGCATCTACGAACTTGGATCGAAAGATAATTTCTGGCAGATGGGCGATACCGGACCGTGCGGGCCGTGCAGTGAGATCCATTACGACATGGGTCCGATTGCCAGCGATCAGGGACACGCGGATTGTGCCTTCACCTGCGATTGCGGAAGGTATGTCGAAATCTGGAATCTCGTGTTCATGCAGTTTGATCGCGATGCTGGCGGAACATTAAATCCCTTGCCAAAGCCGTCGATTGATACTGGGATGGGTCTGGAGCGACTGGCGGCAGTCCTGCAAGGCGTAATTTCGAATTACGACACAGATTTATTTACGCCGTTGATTTTGCATGCGGCTGGACTGCTACTTCGCAACTGGAACCTCCCATCAAGTTTAGCTGAAGACGATCATCGTGTGCTGCCGTCGTTGCGCATAGTAGCCGATCATTCCAGGGCGGCAACATTTCTCATAAATGACGGCGTACATCCGTCTAATGATGGCAGGGGATATGTGCTTCGAAAAATCATCCGTCGTGCAATTACGCACGGGCGTCTCCTTGGACGAGAAACTCCATTTCTGTGCGAAATGGTATTCGCCGTACGCGACTTGATGCAGGATGCATATCCAGAATTGGAGGAGAATGCAGAACAGATTCACAAGGTCGTGCTGTCAGAAGAGAACCGTTTTGCACATACCTTGGACATCGGGCTCGACAAGTTGGAAGCAGAATTCACGAAGGCACGTGGAGAACAAGAACGGGGCATCCGAGACTTCCTCTTGCCAAAAGTAACGGCAGGAATTGAACTATCCGATCAGCACATTCATGCTCTGGTGGCTGAGAAGACATTAGCAAGCGATCCTGATTTGCTGGCAATGCAGGTCGAAAAATATTTTGGATACGAAATGACACCGTCTATCGTGAGCGAATTGCAGCGGAAGCTCCGTAAGAATCCCTCACTTTCTGGTCAAGAAGCTTTTCGCCTCTATGAAACATATGGCGTGCCACTTGACTTCATGACAGATGTTGCACGTGATCAGGGTCTTGATTTCGACATGGGTGGTTTCGAGCACGCTAGGGATGAAGAGCGCACGCGGGCGCGCGCATCGTGGAAGGGCGCAGCGAAACAGACAGCGAATCCTGCGTATCAGGCGCTGCCAAAGTCAGAATTTGAAGGCTACCGTCAGACGCGGTCCGATGGATGCGAGATTCTTGCCATCATTCACCACGGTCAAGGCGCACAAGAATTAAAAGCGGGAGACGAAGGCGAAGTCATTCTCGACCACACTCCGTTTTATGCGGAATCCGGCGGACAGGTCGGTGATCGTGGATGGTTCTACAGTGACGATCACAATACGGTCGTCGCCGAAGTGAAAGGATGCTATTCGCCGATACAGGGGGTACGCGCGCATCAGGTGATCGTGAAATCCGCATTGCGGGTTGGCGACAAAGTGGATGCCGTCGTCAATACCGGCATTCGCGAATCCACGATGCGCAACCACACCGCGACGCATTTGTTGCAAGCGGGTCTACGCGAAGTCCTGGGCAAACATGTCAAGCAGGCGGGATCGCTGGTCGCTCCTAACCATCTGCGGTTCGACTTCTCGCACTTTACCGGAGTTGCAGACGAAGAGTTGCAGGACATCGAAGACATCATCAACAAAGAGGTGCTGCGCAATCAGAAGGTCGAAGTCATTCCCGACGTGCCGATTGATGTTGCAGTAAATGAATACAAAGCGATGGCGCTGTTCGGCGAAAAGTACGGCGATAGAGTTCGCGTGATTAAGATTGGAGATTTCTCCACAGAACTGTGCGGCGGAACGCACACTGGAGCCACGGGCGAAATCGGACTGATCAAAATTCTGAAAGAAGGCAGCGTGTCTTCTGGAGTGCGCCGAATTGAAGCGGTGACCGGCGAAGGATCGTTACAACATTTCAGACAAGACCATGCTCTGGGAAATGTAGTCGCAAGTTTCGCCAGCCGTGAGGTGAATGCGTCTCCGGCGGAAGCGTTGAAGACGGAGCTCGAAAAGAAAGACTCCGAGATCAAGCGACTCACACGTGAACTTGATCAGACTCGCATGAAGTCGGCGTCGTCATCGGTGGGATCGATCGATGACAAAGTTAAGGAAGTAAAAGGAGTGAAAGTCCTTGCGCATCGGGCGGACAATCTCGAGCGGCAACAATTGCGCACGCTTGTGGACCAACTCCGCGACAAGATCGCTTCTGGAGTGGTTGTACTCGGATCGGTGACTGACGGTAACGTTTCGCTGATCGTCGCGGTAACCAAAGATCTCACTGGACGAATTCAGGCAGGAAAAGTTATCAGTCCGCTTGCGCAAAAGGTAGGCGGCAAAGGCGGAGGTCGTCCCGATCTTGCAGAAGCTGGCGGCAAAGACTCTGCCGCGTTGGATTCAACGCTTGCGAGCGCATACTCCGTCGTGGACAGCTTGCTGGGGGCGTAGATGCACCGAGAACCGGTTGAGTCGGAGACTATCGCCTCGATAGGATACGATTGCGCTTTCAAGGTACTCGAGCTCGAATTCCGCGAAACCGGCGAAGTGTATCTATATTTTGATGTCCCTCTGGCTGAGCATGAGGCCTTCTTGTCTGCTCCCTCAAAAGGTACTTACTTGAATCGAACTTTCAAGCCGCGAGGATATCGCTACGAATCAGTACCAAAGCCAGCGGCGTGAAGTCATAATTCTTGACATAGCTATCTATAATAGCTATGATAATATGCATGCAATTCAGTGTCGCTGACGCCAAGAATAAACTCCCGGAATTGATTAAGGCTGTCGAAGATGGCGAGCCAGTGACCATCTGCCGGCGCGGCGTCCCGGTGGTGGACATCGTTCGCACCAAACAGGTTACACGCAAGAAGCGGATGCTTGGGACATTGGCCGGGAAAATTAGGATCAACGATCCCGATTGGTGGAAGCCAATGTCCGACAGCGAAGTGGAAGAATTCATGGCAGGACGCGACTGAAGTGCGCTTGCTCCTCGACACCGTAACTCTGATCTACGCGGTCGAGTGTCCAAAACGGCTCAGCAAACGCGCAGCTGCGGTGCTGGAGAATCACGCGAATCTTCTAGAAGTGAGCGCGGTTTCCTTAACCGAAATTGCGATCAAGTCAGCCCTCGGCAAGCTTAATATGTCGGGGGAAATGATCCGACAGGCCGTGTTCGACCTCGATCTTCGCATTCTTCCCTACACGGCCGATCACGCTTACCAGTTATTCGACCTGCCGATGCATCACGCCGACCCTTTTGATCGCCAACTAATTGCGCAGACCCTGTCTGAAGAGATCGCGATCATAACCTCCGACGAGAAGTTCCGGTTGTACAAGGGGCTAAGAGTTATCTGGTGACATTGGCTAGCACACACAGGAAGTAGCCGGTAACAGTGGACTCCGTCACCGCCGGGGTGTATACCGTAGTGGGGCGATTTTGAGGCCCCAGAATTTGCTCCCACTTCGTCGAGGGAGGGTTTATGGACGAGCGCGTACGGGTCATCACGCATCACGGCAGGGAAATTATGCTGGTCGATGTCAGCCACTGCGAGCCGGCGGAAATCATTTCCCTTCTTCCCGATTTGCAGGACCAGATTTCGCAATGCCCTGAAAATTCTGTGCTCACGCTGGCGGATTTTACCGGAGCGCATGTCGACAAGACCGTCGCCACTCGGATCAAAGAGCTTCTGGTTTTTGATAGGCCGTACGTGAAGCGGTCGGCATGGGTGGGAACAGAAAGCCTGCCGCACGTTTTCTACGAGAACTTTAAGACTTTCTCGCAACGCGACTTTCCAACGTTTAAGACGCGTGACGAAGCCATGGACTGGCTGATCTCCGCTTAACTATCCGTGGGTCTTAAGCTTTTTCAGCCTTTGCGCCGCTGCATCCAGCGTCTCATCTCTTTTGCAGAACGCGAATCTCACCTGTTGTGCGCCGCGCGTTGGATCCCGATAAAAACTTGATCCTGGAACCGCTGCCACGCCAATCTCTTTGACAAGGTATTTCGAGAATTCCAGATCATTGGCGAAGCCAAATGCGCTGATGTCGGTCATCACGTAGTAAGCTCCGCGCGGACGGAAGCAGCGAAAGCCAGCATCGGTCAGAACCGGCATGAGACGGTCGCGACGCGCGAGGTATCCCGCGGCCAAGGATTGGTAGTAGGTTTCCGGGAGTCCCAGCGCTACGGCGCCAGCTTCCTGCAACGGTGCAGGAGCCCCTACAGTCAGGAAGTCATGGACGCGCCGGATCGCATTCGTAATCGCGGGAGGCGCAACTGCCCAGCCAACTCGCCATCCGGTAACGCTGAAAGTCTTGGAGAGCCCGTTGATGGTGATCGTACGGTTATTCATTCCATCCAGCGTGGCCAGAGAGATGTGCTCGGTATCGTCGTAAATAATGTGTTCGTAGATTTCGTCGGTAATGGCGAGAACATCGTGCTCTACGCATAAATCGCGGATCAACTCCAATTCTTTGCGCGTGAAGACTTTCCCTGTGGGATTGTTCGGAGTATTCACGATGATCGCTTTGGTATTGGAGTGAAACGCCGCACGGAGTTCGGCTTCATCGAATGTCCATTCGCCGTCTGCTCCGCGAGGAGGATGCAGTTTCACGAAAACGGGCTTAGCGCCGGAGAGCACCGAGTCCGGGCCATAGTTTTCGTAGTACGGCTCAAAGATCACAATCTCATCGCCAGGATTACAGACGGCCATTAGCGTCGAGATCATTGCTTCGGTGGACCCGCAACAGACAGTGATCTGGCGCTCAGGATCGACCTCCATTCCCTGCCATAGGCGCATCTGGCGGGCGATGGCGTCGCGCAGGTTCTTTGTTCCCCAAGTAATTGCGTACTGATTCACATCAGCGGCGATTGCTTCCTGTGCGGCGCGCTTGATTTCCGAGGGAGCGGGAAAGTCTGGAAAGCCTTGCGATAGATTCACAGCCCCGTGGAGGAGCGCCTGTCGGGTCATGTCGCGAATGACAGACTCGTTAAAGAGTGCAACTTTATCGCTGAGGAAATGCTTGGGAACGGTGCTCAAATCTGCCATAGTCCGCTTAGGCTAGCACAGCAGAAAGACAAAGCAGAAGGCCGGGCCCTACTGAAGGCTTTCCGGAGTTTGCTGAGCGGTGGTCGCTGGCGTTGCAATGCGTTTGGCGTTGAAGAATTCGTGGTCGTAGAGATTGCGGTACATACGTCCTGCAAGCTCTGCGGCCTTGGGACCGAACGTGGGGCGCCCGCCTTCGAGGAAGACTACGACAACGATGCGACCGATGTCGGTCTTGGCGTAGGATGCGAACCATCCGAAACGCGTGCCAGCTTTAGAACAGGTTCCAGTTTTGCCGAGAATATCTTCTTCGTTGAAATTGAGTTTCACGCTGCGAGCCGTGCCGTACTTCACCGCGCCGGCCATTCCATCAGAGAGTTCAGGAATCAATTCTGCAATCGGCAAGCGGCGTTTGATCACAGGCTGAAAGTTTGCGATGTCCTCTGGCTTAGTCGGATGCTGCAGGAAATAGAGCGTGCCGCCGTTGGCAATCGCCGAAACCAGTGCGCCGAGCTGCAACGGCGTCATCGAAACGCCTTCCCCGAACGAGCACATCTTGCCGACGCCGCCATCACTGGCGGGAATTACCTGGTCCGGATAGAGGCCGAGTTGTTCGCCGGGAATTTTGTATCCGGCCATTTCACCCAATCCAAATTCGTGGGCGTAATAGTGAACTTTCTCAAAACCGAGTTCGCGGCCCAACGTTTCGAAATAAGCGTTGTTAGAATGAGCCAACGCATTGGTCAAATTCATTCGGTAGTGACCGCCCAGGTTGACCGGCGTATCTTTGGTGACGATTCCTTCGCTTAACGCGGCGAGTGCGACTGAAAGCTTAATGGTGGAGCAAGGCTGCGCTCCGCTGGAGAGCGCCAGCTTCTGATTCACCATGGCAAGAATGCGGCCGCTTGTGGGTTCGATTGCGACCACAGTTCCGTTCATGCCGCCGAGAGCATCGATGGCAGCCTGGCGAACGACTGGGTCTTCGCCTGTGGTTACGTCCCCATCGGTGACATCTTCAGCAAATGAACTGGCGGTGAAGCGTTCGTAGTAGTGGTGGCGGCGGTTATGAAGGCTGGCGCGAACCAGGCGATGTCCACCAACCGGAGCGCGGCTACGCGCAAGATGCCGCATGTGATGGCGCGCATGCTGGCTCTCAACTATTTTTCGCGACTTGTTCGTGGGATGGGTATTGATGGTTGCTGCGACGGCAAATCCGCAGGCCAACGCAATTGACATACAAACTGTTACTAAGCGGACCAATATCCAATTACGGCTAGAAATTTTCGAATTCAATTGCCGACACCCGTCCCCGGAATCCATGTAGGTTGTGCTGCAAGAAAGGGGCCAACGATCGCCAAACCGCGGACCTCTGTATGTAACTCGATAGTAAGAGACTTAGACCTCGTATGCAACCGGAAAGTTATTATTGATTAAATCCCATAGAATTCGTGCAAAACGTTTTGAATGAGCAGCTTGCCGACCAGCAACCCTCGTGATCACACCCTTTCGTCACCAGTCTTGATTACTGCAACGATACCCCTAAAAGGGAAATGGTTTTCCTATTCGGATGGACGTCACTTGGCGGGAGCGTAGTATCCGCGGCGGCTGCGAACATGGAAATTCTTGTGATTCTGGGCGAGGATTTCGATAGTCCGGAACCGTCCGTCTGCGGAGAATCCGGCAGGCTTGTAGGAAATTGCGTATTGGCTGCGAAGTTCGTCCTGAATTTCACCGAACGCGTTGGCTACGTCGGTCAGTTGGAAAGGAAAAAATGCGCGTCCGCCGGTTGCGTCAGCGATGCGTTGAAGCACTTTGTCGCCGGAACTTTTCGATCCACTGATATTCGTGCTAATGGTGTAGACGATCACCTCGGCACGTTCAGCCATATCAATCGCCTCTTCGCGGGAAACGTGACTTTGATTATCGTCGCCGTCGGTGAGAAGAATGATCGCGCGGCGTACTGCAACTCCAGGATCGGGCGCTTTGAGCAACTTGTCGCGGCATGCAAAATAAATCGCATCATAAAGGGCAGTGCCGCCGCCGGGGCGAAGAGCGTTTACTCCTTTTGCGAGCAGTAATGCATCGTCGGTGAAATCCTGTGTGACTTCGGGCGTGGAATCGAATCCTACAGTAAAAGCTTTGTCGTAATGAGGACGAATGGTTTGATTTAGAAATTCAATTGCAGATTGCTGTTCGAACTTGAAGCGGTCACGCACTGAATTGCTGGCGTCGACAAGTAATCCGACCTGGAGCGGCAGATCGGTTTCGCGAGCAAAGCCGCGTATTTCCTCCGCGGGTTTGCTGTCGTCGATAACTTTGAAATCTTCCTTCTTCATGTCCTTCACGTAGTGACCGTGCTTGTCGGTCACAGTGAAGACGACATTCACTTCGGTAACCCTGCGCCGGATGGTCGGGACAGAATCTTCGGGCGATTGATCGTTCGTTGTAGCGGGACTCTCTTGCGGCGCGCCGGCGCCGGGCTTAGTGGATGCTGGCGCGGCGGAATTGTCCTGAGCAAGCAGCGTCGAAGCCGCGAAAATGACTGCAGCCGACAAAAGGAAGATGTGGCGATTCATTTCAGGCATTATAACGGTGTGCGCTGCGCGGAGGTTGCGGGCGTCGTTCGCAAACGCCGGCCGACCAGCAAAACATAGTGCAGCGCGGAAATAATTGTGAAGGAAAATACCGCCCTCAGGAATGTAAGGCGCGCAATGAAAACCCATCGCACCGGATCAATCTGAAATAACATAACAAAAAATACTGCGGCCAATTGCGCGAAGGTGTTTGCCTTTCCAAATACGCTGGGCCGGAAATCCCGCAGGCCGGCGATCGCGTAAAGCACGGCGCTGGCAGCGAGGATCGAAATGTCCCGGCTAAATACTAATACCGTAAATTTCCAGCGAATCAAGTGGAGAATTGATAGCACCAGAAATGTCGTACTAAGCAGCAGTTTGTCGGCAATAGGATCGAGATATTGTCCGAGCAACGTTTGTTGCCCCAATGCGCGAGCAACAAGCCCGTCGAGTCCATCACTCAGGCCCGCGAGGACAAAGAGAGTCAGCGCCCATCCATACTTGCCTTCCACCAGGTTGATCACAATGAATGGCAGGAACATCATGCGCAGCAGTGTGAGCTGATTGGGGAAAGTCAGAAGCTGCGAGAGTTTCAGGACAGCATCTTGCTGAAGATTCTTTAATCCGGCTGGAGTAGCTTGACTTACAGATGGCACAGCATCGATTTTCATCTTTAAGGCGCAGCTTTGCAACTCTTGTTTAACAACGGCAGGAAATTCCTCGCGTTATTCGAGATTCCATCCGCTAATCTCAACGAATGGTTTTGCGGCTCCCAATTCCGACGATCGATAGGTTGCGGTGATGTCGCGTTTCTCTCGGGGAAGCAGCGAGATGTAATTGTCCTGCCAAATGACGGGCAGAATTTCCTCTCCACCTTTATTCTTGTCGACTTTCAATCGGACGAAAAATGCGAGGTTCTTGCTGGGATTTTCGAGGACCACGTGCGTGATAGTTTCGTCGCCCTTGCGCTCGGTGCGGTCCGTTAGCCTAACTTTGACTTTCGGCAACTGCGATAACGCGGTGAAATCAGCGTAGGTAGCAGTAGGCGTGGTGTACCAATTTGAATTTGCCCAATCAATTGTTTCGGGCTTAGTTGAGAGCCAGTAAAAATTCGATCCGACGAGTTTACCGCCGGCGTCTTCGACCTTCAGAGCAAGAAAATATGTTCCGCTTAGTCCTTGAATATCCGGAAGCGTAAGGACTTTTTGTGTGCTGTCAGATGCGGCGTCGATTGTGTCCTGGTGTGAAAATTTTTCGCTCATATCCAGATTGAGCACGCGCGTCGTCAGTTTCAGGCCTTTAGCGTCGTGATATTGGCTGCTCACCAGATAGATGGAATGGTCGTCGTATCCGTAGATGGGATTGAGCGGCTGCATCGCAGTCTTCGCGCCAAAGTAAGCGCCGCCGGGTCGAAGGTAGAAATCATAAAGATGCCAGATGATGGACGGCCACGCATTATTGAGCATCCACTGAATCACTCCGCTGGAGGCATATTTGTTGCGGCTGTAAGCCTCGAACATCGCGCGGATGCCTTCGTAACCCATCACCTGTGACTTGAAAGCATAATCTTCGACGCTGTTTGCAGTGCCGTAGCGGGTGTTGAGGGCGTTGGTGAATACACGAATGTCTTTGAACACTCCGCCGCCGGCGTGGTAGTTCCACGTATCGTCAATCGGCCAGAGATGATCTTTTCCGACCATGGTGCGCAAGCTTTCAATCGGAGGCACTTCGGGGCCGGGACTGGTTTCGGAGTTGAATCCATGGGCTCCGCCGCAGCCGCCCTGATTGCAGTCTTTGTGGTCAGCCATGGTGTGGAGCGAATCTTCCTGCCAATATCCGGGAGCGACGTATTCGTATGGGCCACTCATCTTGACGCCGCTGACATTCGTGATTGAAGTAGTCTTGGCAGTCGCCGAAGAGATCACAGGATTCGGCCACAACAAGTCGCTTTCGATCTTCAAATACATTTGTTCGACATCTGGCGGCGGCGGATTGTCACTGCCATTCAGCCATACCAACAAGCTGGGATGAGATCGCAAGCGATACATCTGATCACGGAGAGACAGGTCGGCGATTTTGAAGTCTTGCGGCTTCCAGTTGGGCCAGTGCTCCCAATGATCGCAACAACACCAGCCGGCCATCACGAGAATTCCTTTTTGATCGGCGAGGTCGAAGAACTCTTTGGTCTCGAGCTTTCCTTCGAGGCGAATGGTGTTGAGTCCCATATCCTGCACGTAGCGAAACTCGTCATGCAGGCGTTGTGAATTTTCGCGCAGCATCATGTCGGGTGACCAACCGCCGCCGCGAATCAAAATCTTCTTTCCGTTGACGGAAAAAACGCGGCCGTTGTTGGCATTTAGTTCAGACGTAATCTGGCGGATACCGAATTGCGCATTCGCCGCGTCTGAGATTTTGCCGCCGGTCACGAATTCCAGTTTCAGACTGTGAAGATTGGGCTGGCCCATCTGCGTCGGCCACCAGAGTTTTGGGTGGTCAAGATTTAACTGCGGAAACTGATCTGCCGTGAAAGTTACATCTTTTGTTTCGTTTGCTGCGAGTTCGACGTTTTGGGAGAATTCGATGCTGTCGATTTTTCCGGTCAGGGTGCCTTTCACTGGCTGAGCGGTCGCGTTCTTAAGCTGTGTAGTGATCGTCAATGCCGCTTTGTCGTTGTCCGGAGAATCGATTTTCGAGATCACACTGGGATATCGAACGGCGACAGGACCTGACGTAGAAATTTCGACTCCGCGCCATAAGCCCATATTCTTATCAGGCGGCGCAGGATTCCAGTCCACGAAAGTGATTGCAAGATCGTTTTCGGTCGGGGAGAAGACTTGTACTGCGAGAGTATTGGGCTTCCCTGCTAAGGCGGAGTCAGTAATGTTGAATTCATAGGTACGCCATGCCCCGGCAACGTCATCGGAATTGGCGATCTGTTTTCCGTTCAGCCAAATATTGGCGCGGTAATTGATTCCACCGAATTTCAGCCAGAGAGTTTTCCCGCGATATGACTGCGGAATTTCAAACGTCTTGCGATACCACCACGGAATGATAAAAGGACTGTCAGGCTGCATTGCCTGGTTCGAGAAATTCGCTCCAATGGGATAAGTCATTCCGGGCAGCGAACGAAGATTCATACCAAAGCCGGGATCTGGGTAAACTTTGTCTTTGACCAGAGCGGCGACTACGGTTGTTGGAACTGATATCCGGCGCCAACTTGCCGCGTTAAACTTCGCCGTCGAGATTTCAGCGCCGCTGCCGTCGACTTTGGCCGAAGATTGCATCTGCCAGCCATCGCGGAGTTGGATTGTCGCTTGCGCTGCGGTGTTTTGCGCTTGAAGGACGATCGAAACTGAGGCAAGAAACAGGCCAAAGATGATCGCGGACCGGAAAATGGCAGGACGAATTTTCACTTTAACCCCTTCTGAATCGCATAAGTCTGGTTTCAAGCCGCCGAATCGTTTAATCCAACTCAAAAAGCCGGATTGGATAATTCCGCACAGCGTTGATAACACGTTTATTGATACGTTTCAATAGCAGGGTTTTGGCGATTTTCACTTGGCGTTAATTCCAGCCTCAGCGATGTTCGAGGGGCAATGAATGACCACGTAAGGTTGGTTTATAATTAACGTTTCCGCTGTCATTCCACATCAACCAGGAAAGCGACAAAAATACCATGATTCGATTTCTGCAAACTCCGGGCCCGCTGAAGAAGATCATCCTTGGTGGATTGTTGTTGATTATCTGTGGCGCGATGGTGGTCACGCTTATCCCCGGCGGCGTGGGATCGAGCTTAGGCATCGGCGCGCCTGGAGCAGGAATCGTGGCAACGGTATCAGGCGAGCCGGTCACCGCGCTCGAGGTTCAACGCGAAGCCCGAGGGATGCTGCAACAGCAGTTTCCTAAAGGCGGTCCGATAATGGAGTTCTACCGCCCTCGCTTCACTAAGCAAGCAGCCGATTCTTTGATCCAGCAGAAGGTGATCATCGCGGCGGCCACCCACATGGGGTTGCGTGCGACTCCAGAAGAAGTGCGAGATGAGTTACAACATGGCCGCTACGCACCTACATTTTTCCCGGGCGGCAATTTTGTCGGCGAAGCGGAATACGAATCCATGCTTCAACAACACGACCTAACGGTTCCAAAGTTTGAGGATGGGGTCAGAGATCAAATTCTGTTCGATAAGCTGAGAAGTCTGATTGCGGGCAGCGCTGCGGTCACGGATGCTGAGGTCCATGATGAATTTGAGAAGCGTAATTCAAAAGTTAAATTCGATTACGCGGTCCTGACCAAGGACGATATTGAAAAGAGCATTCGCCCGAATGATACGGAACTGAAAGCGTTCTACGAGCGAAACAAAGCGACTTACAAAGATTCGATCCCAGAAAAACGCAAGATCGAATACGCAGTCCTCGAGACTGGAAAGATCGCCAGCCAGATCCAGATATCGAACTCCGAATTGCAGACCTATTACGATCAGCACCGCGACGAATATCGCTCCAGCGAGCAAGTCAACGTGCGGCACATTCTGATCAAGACACCGCTGCCGGATGCGGAGGGCAAGATTGATGCCAAGGGCGTTGAAGAAGCTCGCAAGAAGGCGGACGACGTATTGAAGCAATTGCAGTCCGGTGGCGATTTCACGAAGCTGGCGGCACAGTATTCGGAAGATACGTCCAGCGCGAAAAGCGGCGGATCGATTGGCTGGATTGGCCGCGGAAGAACCGTACCAGAGTTCGAGAAAGTGGCATTCTCGCTGCCGAAGGGCGGCACCAGCGGCGTGGTCCAAAGCAGTTACGGATTCCACATCATCCACGTTGACGACAAGCAGGACGCACACCTGAAGTCGCTAGGCGAAGTTCAGGCGCAGATCGAGCCAACGCTCAAACAGCAGAAAGCGAGTCAGGCATTGTCTTCGCAAGCCGACGCTTTGCTTTCCAGCGCCAAGAACGAAGGCTTAGATAAAGCTGCTGCCGTGAAAGGATTACAAGTCGTCAGCACGGATTTCATAGGTCGCGGTGACGCATTACCTGGCATCGGCCCGGCTCCACAGTTCATGGAATCAGTCTTCAATTCGACAGACAAAACTCCGGCTGATGAAGCTGGTGTTCCACAAGGAATCGCGATTTTCCATGTCGAAGCAATCAAGCCAGCGGCGACGCCGAGCTTCGAGGACATTCGCAGCCGTGTCGAGACCGATTTCAAGAACCAGCAATCTCAGACATTGCTGACGCAGCGAACGCAGGAGCTTTCCGATCGCGCGAAGGCCGATCACGACTTGAAGAAGGCTGCCAAAGAATTGGGCGCAACCTTGAAGACCAGCGATTTCGTGCTGCCTGATGGTCAGGTACCTGACATCGGTTCGATGTCAGGACCGGCAGCGGTTGCGTTCACCATGAAGCCGGGCGACATTAGCGCTCCGATCTCAGGAGCGAACAATGGCGTCGTCTTGTCGGTAACCGAAAAGCAGGAACCGAACGCTGCTGAGTATGCCGACAAAAAGGATCAGCTGCGGGATTCGCTCGTTCAAACCAAGCAGTCGGAATTGTTCGGTATGTTCGTAATGAACGTTCACGATCAGATGGAAAAATCCGGCAAGATCAAGATCAACCAAGCGGAACTCGATCGGCTTACCGGCGGTAAAGGCGCACCTCTAGGGGGCGAATAAGCCGGTTCACTCTAACACTCCAACAACTGTCACACAAATGTAGATAAGGGCCGATGTCATTTCCGCGCGCCACCGGAATTCTGCTGCATCCCACTTCCCTCCCTTCGCGCGGGGGTGTAGGCGATTTTGGCCCAGCCGCTTACAACTTTCTTGATTTCCTTGCGTATGCAAAACAGGGATTATGGCAGGTTCTTCCTTTGGGGCCACCTGCGAACGGAAATTCTCCATACTCTTCGACTTCTGCGTTTGCCGGGAATCCTTTGCTGATCAGCCTGGAAGGGCTGGCGGAGCGTGGTTGGATTGATCCTGCGCGCCTCGACGGATTACCGGAGGGTTCAGACCGAATCGATTACGCGCAGGTTGAAGCCGTGAAGATTCCGTTGATTGAAGAGGCAGCAAGAAATTTTCTGGAGCGCGCCGACGGAGAAGCACGGTCCCGCTTTGAGAAATTTTGCGCCGATAACGACTGGTGGCTTCCGGATTACGTTCTTTACGATGCGCTCAGGCGTAAGTATCAGAAACAGCCATGGAACAAGTGGCCGTCGGAATTAGCAGGACGCGAACCTGCAGCTCTGGAGTCTGCACGAACAGACTTAGCTGAACCAATCGGACTCTGCCGCGTAATTCAATTTTTCTTTTGGGAACAGTGGCGCGCCCTGCGGTTTGCGTGCGCTCAGCGGTCGATTCGCGTGGTCGGTGACGTTGCGATTTTCGTCGATTATGACAGCGTCGATGTTTGGTCGCACCAGCAACTATACCGGCTCAGGAAAGATTTCACTCCAGATGTCGTCTCGGGTGTGCCACCTGATGCATTCAGCGCGGATGGACAGCGTTGGGGGAATCCACTGTATGACTGGGACGCGATGCGCGCCCAAGGCTATCAGTGGTGGATCCAACGTCTTCGCTGGGCAACGATGACGTGCGACTATATCCGTCTCGATCACTTTCGCGGCTTTGCGCAATTCTGGGAAATCCCAGCAGACGAGCCTACTGCAATTCACGGCCGCTGGGTGGATGGCCCAGGCGACGAACTCTTTACTCGATGCCAAGAGACTCTCGGCAGTCTTCCCTTTTTTGCCGAAGACCTTGGAACCATTACTGCGGACGTCAGGGAACTGCGTGAGCGCCTGAAAATTCCGGCGATGGCAGTCCTGCAATTTGGATTCGGTGACGTTGGCGCGCATATCTACCTACCTCATCGGCTCACTCGGGATCACGTGGTCTACACGGGCACGCATGACAACGACACCACCATGGGATGGTGGGGCTCGGTGAGTGAAAAAGAACGCGCTGCGATAACGGCATTGACCGGTCACCATGATGGCAGCATCAACTGGGCGTTGATCCGGCTGGCACAAGCATCCGTAGCAGACCTTAGCGTTATTCCATTACAGGATGTGTTGGGGCTGGGCAGCGAAGCGCGGCTGAATACGCCGAGTACTCCTGATGGAAATTATCGCTGGCGTTTTCGTCCAGAAATGTTGACGGCCGAATTGGCGAATCGGCTCGCGCTGTTGGCGGAAGTTACGGACCGCCTGCCAACACCTGCTTCTATTCCTGATTTTCAGGATTTCGTAGCGTAGTTGGCATTTTAACGCGTCTGCAACAATCGCCATTCATGGAAACGGGTTACATTCATATTAAGGTTATTTGACGATGCAAAATCCATCTTCAGACGCGATCATCCAGGCCCGTGCCATCGAAAAGTTCTACACGCAGCCGGATGGAAATCGCATTGAAGTCATAGCGCCAACCGACCTGGAAGTGTCTCCGGGGAAGATTATTGCGTTGCTCGGGCCCTCGGGATCGGGCAAGTCCACGTTTCTCCGAATGCTGACAGGATTATCGACTCCATCGTCGGGCGAGGTGTTGTGGCATGGACAACCGGTCGGCGATCATCCTCCGAACGTTGCGATTGTGTTTCAGAGCTTCGCGCTGTTTCCCTGGCTAAGTGTTTTGGAAAACGTGGAAGCTCCGCTTGAGGCGCGCGGGGTTGGTCCGGTCGAGCGTCGTAAGCGTGCGCTAAAAATGCTCGATACGGTTGGCCTGGATGGATTTGAAACTGCGTATCCTAAGGAACTTTCCGGCGGGATGAAGCAACGAGTCGGCTTCGCGCGCGCGTTGGTGGTCGAACCTGAAGTTCTGTTTATGGATGAACCGTTCTCTGCCCTCGATGTTCTGACGGCCGAAACGCTTCGGCGTGAATTGCTTGAGCTATGGCTCAGTAAAAAGATGCCAACCAGCGCCATCTTCGTGGTTACGCACAACATAGAAGAATCGGTGCTGCTGGCCGATCGTGTGATCGTCCTGGGGAAAAATCCCGGGCACATTCGTTCCGATTTCCTGATAGGTCTGCCGTATCCGCGAGACCGCAAGTCGGCGAAGTTTGTCGAATTCGTGGATTACATTTACAAGATCATGACGCAGCCTGACGCGGCTCCGGCAGCGATTCCAGGCCAGGCACAGACGGCGGCGGCGCGTCCGCCTCGACAGAAATATCAGATGCTACCGCATGCACGCACCGGCGGCGTCAGCGGTTTGGTGGAAATCCTCAGCGACGCGGGCGGACATGACGATCTTTACCGGTTAGCCGAAAAACTATCGATGGATGTTGACGACCTTCTACCGATCGTCGAAGCGGCCACGATCCTCGGGTTCGCGACTTTGATTGAAGGCGATGTGCAGATTACGCCGGAAGGCGTTGCATTCGCCGAGGCCGACATCCAAAGCCGAAAGATGCTTTTCCGAGAAGCCGCTCTGAAGCACGTCACCATTTTGCAATGTATAGAGGGTGTTCTGAAGGCGAAAGCCGATCATTCAATTTCGGACGAGTTTTTCCACGACATTCTCGACGAGCATTTCAGTTCGGACGAAGTTGAACGCCAATTTGAAACCGCGATGAATTGGGGACGCTACGCGGAAATCTTCGATCATGATCCGGAAAAATCACGCCTGGTGTTAACTGAACCTTCCGTGGAGAATCGCAACGCAGTGCCGTCCGTGGTCCAATCGTGACGAAAGAAGCTCGCTCAGGATCATTGATTCCGCAGAACCTATGGTCTCTGCTGCCGCGTTTCGAGCCCTCCCGCCTTCCCGACCTCATCATGTTTGGCGGCGGTATCGCCTTGTTCTACGGCCTCACAATCGTCGCAAAAACGTGGCTGGGACCATTCACTCCGCAAGTCGAAATCTCACGAAGCCTCTGGGCGTTGCCGGTGTATGCGGCATTTTCGCTGCTGCGAATTACGGTCGCGTACATATTGAGTCTCGCTTTCACGTTGGTCTATGGATACGTGGCGGCATACAATCCTCGCGCCGAACGCTTCATGATCCCGTTGCTGGATGTGTTGCAGTCCATCCCAGTATTGAGTTTTTTGCCAGGAGTGATGCTGGCAATGGTGGCATTGTTTCCCAGCCGACAACTCGGTGTCGAGTTAGGCGCAATCCTGTTGATCTTTACTGGACAAGTTTGGAACATGGCCTTCAGTTTTTACGCTTCGCTGAAGAGCATCCCGCGCGACATGCGGGAAGCGTCTCGGATTTACGGCTTCAGCTGGTGGCAACGCTTCACTGAAGTCGAACTTCCTTACGCGGCGATCGGCTTGGTCTGGAATTCGATGATGTCCGTCGCAGGCGGCTGGTTCTTCCTGATGGCGTGTGAAATGTTCGTCCTCGGCACTCGCGACTTTCGCTTGCCCGGACTAGGCTCGTATCTGCAAACTGCAGCCAGCGAGGGTGATACCCGCTCGATTTTACTAGGCATCGCGACGATGATTGCTGTGATCGTGCTGTTGGACCAATTCATCTGGCGGCCCGTAATTGCGTGGGCGGAGAAATTCAAAGTCGAACAGGTTGTGAGCAGCGACACTCCGCGTTCATGGGTTTTGAACATGATGCAGCACTCGCGAGGGTTGGCGCAGTTGCGCAAGAAAGGGCTGTTCCCATTGCGGGAGTCGCTAATGGCTCATTTCGCGCGTAAACATAATCAAGTAAAAGCGATCGTCAAAAAATCCGTTTACGGTTTGTGGATTGCGCGTGTCGTTGGAATTATTGCTCTCATCTTGATTACCTACGCTGTGATCCGCGTAGCGATCTTACTAACAGGCATCACTCACACCGAGGCCGGACAACTGTTGCTGGGATTGGGAGCAACCTTTCTTCGCGTGAATGTGACATTGCTGATCGGTGCGGCGTGGACAATCCCTGTCGGAGTGATGATCGGATTCAATCCGCGGCTAGCACGCATTGCGCAACCACTGGCACAGATTGCCGCGTCCGTGCCGGCGACGGCGTTGTTTCCTGTCGTGCTGCTATTGCTGATTCGGGTTGGCGGAGGGTTGGGTGTCGGCTCAATTGTTTTGCTCCTGCTTGGAACGCAGTGGTATGTCCTGTTCAACGTGATCGCCGGGGCGATGGCGATTCCTACCGATCTTAAGGAAGCATGTGCGGTCTGCCAGATCAACGGATGGCAGCGCTGGCGGAAATTGATTCTGCCGGGAATCTTTCCTTATCTAGTTACGGGTTTAGTCACGGCCTCGGGCGGAGCATGGAATGCTAGTATCGTTGCCGAATATTTCCACTTCAAAGGACAGACATATTTCACGACCGGCCTCGGGGCGACGATCAGCCGCGCCACGGATAGCGGAGATTTCACGTTGCTGATTGCCTCCACCATGGTGATGGCGGCGATGGTAGTGACCACGAACCGCCTTGTATGGCGACGCATGTACAAACTCGCCGAAACCCGCTTCCGCCTGGAAGCCTAAGGCACCACTCCTCGCCTTACCTCCGTAACTGGAGACTTTCCGTGCGTAGTGCCAAAATCAGGCAACTTCAGGCGGGAGTGTGCTCATGCGAAAAATTAGTGTCGTTACCGTCCTATTAATCTCATATTGCGCCGTTTTGCTGGCGCAAGGCACAACACCACAAGCTGCTCCACAAACCGCGCGCCAGGCTCTGATGGAGATGTTTTTCAGCAAAGAACCCGGAACCTTGTTCAAGCACTTGCCTGCCGCCACGCGTAACACGCTCCAACAATCTGGAGCGATGGCGGGCCTCACCCAGTATTCCGCTCTTGCCGGACAAATGCACACTCAAGGAGCAACTTTCCAAACATTTGAGACCGGTTCGACGATGTTCTCCAGTGACGATCCTAAGACCGGGCAGAGGGTGGAAGCCGTCATCGACAACGACTCCCTGCAAGGCGACTTGGACGAAATCGAGCTTTCGTTTCACACGTACAAAGACAAACAGCCGCAGAGAACTCCGTTTATGCCGCACATGGTTTTTGCGATGAAGATGGAATCGGGCCTGTGGACATTGAATACGATTTCCATCACCATCAATCTACCGCTCGCCGATCCCGATCTGTTGAAAAGCTTCGCCAACGGCATGAAGGCGCATGCGACGTCCGCAGTGGTTACTAGTTCCCAGATTCAACCTCAGATTCAGGGGCAGACTCGTACATTTGGAAGCGATGCGAATGCACTCGCTGCGGTGCGCACGATTATCGCGGCGGAAGCGACCTATGCGGCCACGTACCCTGCAGTGGGATACACATGTACGCTTTCCGATCTGGATGGCTTCGGTGCGGCGGAGGCCAATGAACATCAGGCCATGCTGATCAGCAGCGGCCTGGCAAGCGGCAAACATCAGGGATACAGCTTCTCCTTGTGGGGATGCTCGCGCTTGCAACCATCCTCGAGTTTTCGGCTCACAGCAGCGCCGATCGGGGAAAGCTACGGGCGTCGCTTATTTTGTGTAGACCAATCGGGAGCGATCCACTCTTCGGACGATGGCAGCGTAGCTAATTGTCTCAATCATGGGACACTGGTTCCGTAGGGCGGATTAGTTACGAAACACATAGTCCGAAATTGATTGTTCTCCACGAGAGCAATCGACTTGGCTTATTCTCTCGTTCGTTCTAATCTAGCGAACGACGGGAGGGGTGATGTGACAACTTCTCAGCAACCACACTACTTACTTCGTTGGACATTAATGGCCGTGATTACGGGGATGATTTTCTTATCTCCAGCACAATCTTCCGCACAGGATCTTTATGCACCGGGAAGCGCCGCCTCAAGAAACTGCTTAGGACTGCATGCCGGAATTCACGCCGAGATCGTAGGTCCATATACAGAGACTCCGAGCGTGTTGCTCTCATTTACATTGCTCAACGATTCGGAAAATTCCGTTGAAGTCGAAGCCAGTTCATGGAAAATCCTTGTCAACGGACATGAGTTGCGCGACATGTTACTCGGTAACGGGCCCACTCCCACAGGCGGATACGGTGTGCTGAAGGCCGGAGACAAATACGAATTCGGCATGGAACTCCCAATCGTTAAATACTTTCTCCCAAACGGTGACTACAAAGTGAGTTGGAAGGGCGCAGCATTTCAAAGCCCAACCATCACGATCCCGATAAGACCGTCATCGCATTAGCGTTCAACGTGCTCAGCTGGCGCGTTTATCTTGCAGGCGGACGATGGCGAGGTATTGTTCCGGCGTGAAGACTTCGTTCCCGAGGACGAAGAATTCCTGATGACAGTATTTACAGGTGAAGCGTCCGACGTCTAGGCGGGGAAACGCCGACTTGAAGCGATAACTCATCCGTTGCGCACAGTGCGGGCACGTGAGCATGTCATTCGGATGAGCTAAGGCTTCGACAGGTTGTGCTATCCGGCCGGCCAAATATTAGTACATGCTTACAAATGGGGATGATGCTTCATCACGTTGCGCGCTTTCGGATTGCTGCGCAGGTATTCGAACACGCCTTCGGAGCCGTCCAATGCTTTGAAGAGTTCGATTTTTCGATCGCATAGTTCGACCAATTCTTCAAATAGCTTGGCAACCGGGGCAAGGTCAAGGTCTTTCATCATGGCGCCGCGAAGGGCGAAGCTTTGGGCTTGTTCACGTTCATTTTGGATCCACACGGAGAATCTCCTGAAAGAGGGAATGCGGGGGAGAAAGCATTCTAGCCGCAATTTGAGCTGTGCGGAAAAAGCAAATGGACTACTCCAAAAGAAGTAAGGCGCGCTATTCGTCGATTCGCTGGTTTATATTTCGCTGGACATACCAGCACGGCTTATATCCTATCTGCGGGAAGATGGAATGGGCGCAGGTCACGAGCTGCGGAGCGGCCGAAAGGAATTCAGTTTTATTGTTCTTTTCCGAGATGGCGTAATAAGGCTGCACCTGAATTTGGCTGAACTGCGGGCGATTCCCCGGAATGCGAAAGTGAAGCGATAAATAGTCTCCGGCATAAAGTAAGGCCGCTGCGACCAACACTCCAGCGATTCCTCGAAATGCAAACTTCTTCAGCTTCATTTATTTTTGAAACTAGGTAAAGATGAAATCCAGACTTCCTCGCCCTGCGCTAATCATCTTCGGCGTAACTGTATTCGTATTTCTGGTCCTGCATGTGATGGGTTACGTGTGGCTGAAGTATCGTTGAGCAATGTGTTCAGCATGTGCAAACGCCGGCCCCATTTGGGACCGGCGCCAATTTCCATCGCGGACTTGAAGTTAGCTTCCCTGCACCGGTAAGGCCGGAGCGCCTCCATTGACTTCAACCTGATTAAAAACGGAGTTGGCTCCCATATGGGCCGGCATGGCTGCCAGCATCTGCTCTTTGCGATATACCAAGTTGCTCGCGTTGAACGTCGCCAATTCGAAACCATGACCATGGGTGATAGCGTCGGTGGGGCATGCTTCGACGCAGTATCCGCAAAAAATGCAGCGGTTGTAGTCGATGTTATAAACCTTGGCGTAACGCTCGGCTCCGCTCACGCGATGCTCTTCGGTATTCTCGGCCGCCTCGATATAAATGCAATTCGAAGGACAATTGGCGGCGCACAGAAAACAGGCAACGCATTTTTCCAGGCCATTTTCGTCGCGCTGGAGGACATGCACTCCGCGAAATCGTTCCTGGAACTTCGCGCCACGCAGCGGGCCGTCGCCGTCCGGATAGTTTTCAACCTGAGTGGGCTGGAACATCTCCATAAAGGTGATGCTCATGCCTTTGGCAATAGCGGCTATGTTCTTGATGATTGCCATACTTATTTAGTATACCGAAAGCGCTGCACGGACCAAGGTACGCGCAGTAAACTATCGCATCAAGGGCTGAACGGTCAGGCTTTCGCCAACTTCGGAGATTCTTCCTTCAGGAATACGATCTTAGGGTGGAACAGAGTACCCGCGACTCGTGATGCAATCGCTATCAGATCCTTCTGTCCGCGAAAGATCTTCACATGGCGCGACTGAGAGAAGTCCGCAAGGTTGACAGAGCGTCCGACTCGAATTGCCGCGATAATCTCGTCATTCGCTGTAACCGATGGAAGCTCTGGAAGCAGCTTCCGAGGATGAATCAGCAAATCGTCGATGATCCCGCTTTCGACGGCCGACTGGAGTTCTTCCAAGGTATGGGCGTCGCTGACTAGAAATTCGCGAACACTGGTTCGCCGCAGTGAAGCGAGATGAGCTCCGCAACCCAAGATCGATCCCATATCATGAGCGATTGAGCGAATGTAAGTTCCGGACGCGACGCTAGCGCGGAAACTTGCTGTGTCGCCATTTGTTTCGAATATCTCGAATTCCTTAATTTCAACTTCGACTGAGTTTAGGAGCACCTCCTCTTTTCGGCGAGCAAGTTTGTACGCAGGAACGCCTTTAATTTTTTTGGCAGAAAATGGCGGTGGCATCTGTTGTATCAATCCAACGAATCGCTGCGAGAGTTCTTGCAATGCTGAGAGCGAAAGCGCGATTTCTTGCGCAACACCCGTAGGCTCGCCCTCGGCATCGTAAGTATCGGTAGAAAATCCGAAACGGATCGTACCTTCGTAGGTCTTTTCAGACGCTGTGTAAAACTGCGCTAGACGAGTCAAGTTCCCCACGACGAGTGGGAGCACGCCGGTCGCCATGGGATCCAGCGTCCCTAAATGCCCGACCGAACGCTCGCCCAAAATCCTGCGGACGCGATTGACGACGTCATGAGACGTAAGTCCGGCCGGTTTGTCGATAATCAAAATACCATTCATAAGGGCGTGACTAGTTATTTGGTAATGTAAGAAGTTCGAGTCCTTACCTTAACAAATTAAGGACGGTTCTCGATTAAAGCGCATGATCCCTCTTCGCGACGACACTCCCCGATATAGCACACCGTACGTGACCTATTTGCTCATTGCTCTCAATGTAATCGTTTTTGCGCTCGAGCTAATGGCGGGACAAAACGGAGACATGTCTGCGTTCGTGCATCAGTTTGGTCTCATCCCGCGGCGCTTCATGGTCGACCTGTCAGGCGGGCATATAAACATTTTGGGAGCATTCCTGCCGATTTTTACGGCGATGTTCCTGCACGGGTCCTGGCTACACATTATCGGTAATATGTGGGTGCTTTGGATTTTCGGTGACAACATCGAAGACTATCTCGGTCACTTCCCTTACCTGCTTTTCTATCTAACAACCGGCGTCATCGCATTTCTGACTCATATTGCTCTGAATGCAGATTCGCATGTCCCGACTCTTGGCGCCAGCGGCGCGATTGCTGGAGTCATGGGTGCATATTTCCTGCTATACCCGAAGGCGCGAGTGCTGACAATTGTCCCTCTGATTATTTTCTTTACGTTCTGGCGGCTTCCAGCATGGATCGTACTGGGCTATTGGTTCCTGATCCAATTCTTGAGTGGGACAGCGACGTCGATTGCGCACTCGGCGTCCAGCGGAGGGGTTGCAGTCTGGGCCCACGTTGGCGGATTTCTCGCGGGCTTGATTCTGATTAAATTGTTGCCGGAACGAGCAGGACGACGGCGCTATGGCACCTGGTAATGTTTATCGCAACTACTTATCATCGAGGCAACGTCCGATGGCGGACGCCTCTATAAGCTCTCCCAAACGCTTCGCGCGCGTACTCGCTTGCTTTGCGCTTAGCACCCACCAGATAATTTTCTTCTTATACGAAGGCGCGCATGCCTGAAAAAAATCCCAAGCAGCTAAGTTATCTTGAAATCGCGCCAAATCTTCTGGCGTGAATTCACGAGCCTCATTTTCGTACGAATAATGGGTGGTGCGTTCCTTCCCTTCTGCGAAGGCTTTGTCTCCTGCAGGCGCAACAACATCCATCGCCTTTAGACGTTTGAAGCGCTCGATATTCACATGGCTCCATACGCTAACCGTTTTGCGCGGAGTAAACCTAATGCAGTAACTATCCGCATCAATCGTGCGGCGCACGCCATCAATCCATCCGAAGCACAGCGCTTGGTCGACCGACTCAGGCCAGGTGATCGACGGTTTGCCTGATCCCTTCTTATAAAACCCGATCAGTAATTCGGATTTGCTCGTGTGATGGGTCTTGAGCCAAGCACGGAAGTCGGCTGGAATCTTGAAGAATGTGACAAAGGGCTTCACGCGCTCATCGTAACAAGAATGAGCATAGGTCTCTAGCTCTTGTTGGGCACTTGCGAGTGCAATTCTTGTCGACTGTTGAAGGTCTCGGGCCTGGGCTCTACACGGTTACGTCCAAGGCGTTTTGCCTCATAGAGTGCTTTGTCAGCAGCGTGAAGCAATGAATCTGCGTCGGAGTTGGCATCGCTCGACACAATCCCCAAACTCAGCGTGACCTTGTTCGCTCCTGCGGAGGGAATATCGGAACAATTACTAATAGACTTGCGAATGCGCTCAGCCAGTTCCCAGGTTTCGATGACACTACATCCGGGTGCCACAATAAGAAATTCCTCGCCGCCGTATCGTCCAGCGGAGTCATAGGGGCGGATCGCATTCGTGATCTGCGAGGCAATCATTCGCAGAGCTCGGTCGCCTGATGCGTGGCCATTGAGGTCATTGACTGCCTTGAAATGATCGGCATCGGCAAGAATCAGACCGACAGAACTTTCGTTTCGATTCGATCGCATCAGTTCACGACGAAGAATATCGAGAATAGCGTTGCGATTCCAAATCGCAGTAAGCCCGTCATGGCTCGCTTCGCGGCGCAACGCGTCCTGAGCATTTAGCAAGCGTAAATGCGTGACAAGTAGCCGTGCGCTCGAACAGACGAACGACGCGAGCACTATAGAGGCTGCCAGTGTGAGATGGAGTCGCGCGAGTCTTTCGAACATTCCCAAAATTAGAAATGGAAAAAGTAGCGGAAATAATTGTGTAATCAACCGGCTGTGTCCGCGAGGTTCAGGAACGGTCGCCGTATTTCCGTCGCCATCCGAAAATGTCACGGCAGCCACAATTGGAATGAGAAGAAGGATACTCCACAAAATTTCGAACCAATCACCCGGCTGCAAGCCGCGACCGGGACCGTAGTAGTAGAGACCGTCGACAACACCTGAAAGGGCCAGAAATGCTCCCATTCGCGCGAAAAGTTGCCGCACCATCCGGGAATGAGTGAGCAACGCACGCAGCAAGAAGGCTCCGGTCACAATCCCATAGCCCGTGAAATATGGTGCCCACACCGAGTACGCGAGATCTGTTCCTGGCTCGGCCTGACGCGGAATATAGAAAAAACAGAAATAGGCCGCGATGCAAAAGACGATCCATTGCGCGAAATCCAGAACGACGAGTAGATCCAAACCTTTTGATTCTTCATCGGGATCCAGGAATAAAGCCAATGCGAGTGGAACCGACCAGAAGCAAAACAACAGATTAACCAGCCAGCGAACGCCGTCGGAAAGATGATAGAGATTTGCGAACGTACCAATCGCCTGCGGGATTAGCCAGACCGCAAAGGCGAGCGCGGTGAGGCGCCAGAAATCCCGCGCCATTTTTTCTGATCGATCGCTCGTGTTCATGCAGACGACGACGACCATCAGGCCCAACACCAGTTGAATAAAATCCGAGAAGAAGGCACCCCATCGTGAGGTACCCAATGTGCCAAGCACGACCGCGTGCATGCCGAGTAACACAAACGCAGAGACAACGATTTTTCGGCGCTTTGACATGCTTTGGCTTAGCTACTAGTTTCGCTGAAATCTTTGAGATGCACTAGATTACGTAACGGTTACCGTTGGGAGGTTACTCTGAGGCGTTTGGCGATGATGTTGGAACCCTTATCCCTCCAAGTTTAGGCCGTTATAATGACTATCAATGGCCTCAAACATTGAGCAAATTGCAGTTGCAGATTTCCCTACTCGCTGGGGGAGTTTCAAAATACACGGCTTCCGTGGCGTTTTCGGCCCTAACGACCACCCGCGTACAGAAGAAGCTGTAGCTCTTGTAATGGGTGATGTTCATTCTGTACCGGCTTTTGTGCGAATCCATTCGCAATGCCTCACAGGAGACGTCTTCGGCTCGTTGCGCTGCGATTGCCGCCAGCAACTTGAGATGGCGTTGGCCATGATCACCGAAGAGAAGGCCGGCGTCCTGATCTACGAACAGCAGGAAGGTCGCGGCATAGGTTTGATGCCAAAATTGCAGGCATACGCGTTACAAGATTCCGGCCTGGATACGGTTGAAGCCAATGAGCGTTTAGGGTTCAAAGCGGACGAGCGCGGATTCGATATGCCAGCCCGCATTTTGAAAGCTCTCGGGATCACGCAGGTGCGATTGATGTCGAATAATCCAGACAAAGTCGCAGCACTCGAACGCGGCGGCGTGCAAGTGGTTGAGCGCGTTCCATGCGAAGTTGCGCCGACATTGCATGCGGAAGAGTACTTGAAAACGAAGCGAGAGAAGATGGGGCATCTATTCACTGAGCGCTGATCGCAGCGCCCTACGTGGGCCAAATGCTAGCCGCTGTTCCAATCAAGATTTTTCGCTTCGCGGTTTCTTCCAGCGGGAGCGATCGAAAATCATCCAGATTTTTCTTGATGTCAGGCACCCCAGGCCCAGGCCAATCTGTTCCGAATAGCGTCTTGTGCGCAATCTCGCCGATACGTGGAAAATATTTCAGCAGGGTCTTTGGCGGAATGCCACTGATGTCGAGATAAACATTCGCATGACTGCGGACTAAGAAGAACGCCGTCTCCATCCACAACGGTCGCCCTCCGTGTGCGAGGAGAATTTTTAGCTTGGGAAAATCAACGGCGACATCGTCTATATAAATGGGATCGCCATACTTGTTGCGCGCTCCGGGGAAGATTGACGTGCCAGTATGAAACATCACCGGAATGCCGTTAGCCTCCGCGGCTCGATAGATAATTTCGAGTTCCTTCACACCGCGCAGATAATCGTTGGGATACAGGAGCTGATGCGGGGGATGAATCTTGATCATCCGAATGTTGAGGCGAAGTAGCTGTTCGACATCTGCCATAACGTTGGTGGTGTGCCTGGGATGCAAGCTACCACAGGACAACAAGCGTTTGGTATCTTCGCGAGTGTAATCTGCGATGAATTGGTTGACTCCCGATGTGAAGCCAATGACTTCCGGCGCGACGTAGTTGATAAGTACAGCGCGATCGATGCCAGAAGAATCCAGATATTTCAAGAAGGCTTTTGGCGAACGGCAGTACTCGGCAATGTCGTCAAAGTTTGCGCGATTCTTCTTCATCAACTCCAGAGCGTGAGGCTTGAACATCTCTATCGGCTGGATATGGACGTGACAATCGGTAATCACAGTGCTGCTTAGTATAGCGGGACTTTGGGGTCGATCTCTCGCGACCAGGCATCGATGCCACCGCGCATAGACTGCGCCTTGTCGAATCCCTGCTGCCGCAGCCAGTTGGTCACGCTCAAGGACCGCACACCGTGATGGCATACGACCACGATGTGCTCGTCCGGATCGAGTTCCTGATGGGCGCGGTTGGGAATGTCTCCCATTGGGATGAGCTTGCTATTTTCGATTTGCGCGGTTTCGACTTCCCACGGTTCACGAACGTCGAGGAGAGTAAATCCATGAGGCGATTCGGCGATCAGAGCTTTTACCTCTGTGGGATTAAGTTCGTAGTCCATTTTTAAGGAACCTACTTGCCCTTCCACGTCGGTTGACGCTTTTCGAGGAATGCGTTAATTCCCTCTTGAGCATCTTCGGTTGCCATCAAGTCTTCGAAATAAATCTTTTCGGCGCGAGCGAGGCCTTTGTCGAAGTGGGCGGCATTCCAGACGTACATCGCTTTCTTGGTAATGGAAAGTGCAGCCGGGCTTAGCTTTCTAAGCCTATCGATGATCCCCTCCGATGTGGACTTAACTTGATCGTCCGCCACCGTGCGATTGGCCAATCCGATTTGCGCGGCTTCGACTCCTGTGACCGTGCGTCCCGTAAGAATAAATTCGGCTGCTTGCTTTTGTCCTACAAGTGCCGCCAGGGCGGTGACTGCAACCGGTGGATAACACGCAAGCTTGATTTCAGGGAAACCCCATGTTGCGGTTTCTGATGTAACGACCATGTCACAGACCATTGCTAATTCCGCGCCCCCACCCAGACAGCGACCGCGCACAACGGCCAGCATCACCTTGCGACTGTTCACGATTGCATTGACGACCGCATGAAACTTGGTCAGCATTCCATGGATTTTATCCGGAGTGTGCGCAGCAATGTCGACTCCAGCGGAAAAGTCGGAGCCTGATCCTTCTAAGACGACGGCGGAAATGTCCGTGCAAGACTCAATTTCAGCGAGCGCACGCGACAACTCCTCCATCATCGGAATGTCGATGACATTCAATGGAGGGTTTCGCAACTTGATCCGAGCAATCGGCAACTCGAGATCAAGTGCAATGCGCGAAAATGCACTGGCTACTGGCATTCAGACAATCCGGGCTTTCAGCAATTTCGGCATTTACTCAGGCGACGGCGCGCACCCGCACCACAATTAAAGATTTATTGCCGACTTGCGAACCTCGCCAATACTTGAAAGCGGATCGCGCGCGCCTTCTTTTACGGCAATCCACTTCTTTTCGTTGTTAATGGTATCGAGCAGCAGAATTTTATCTTCGGCGGTCGGCATGAAATCTTTCAAATGCTGTTCGTACGCGAGGTCATCCAATGGATCGCCCGTTTTTGCGTGGAATTTCAGCCCAGACCATTTCCCGATCGCGCGATTGAACTTGATGTCAGGCGCGTAAAGTTGAGGTTCCCCTTCGCGTAGAGCGCTGTTGAGGCGTGCCACTAATCCTGCGACCTCATCGCGATAGAGCAAGCGATTGTAGTCATTCAGATCGTCGAGCGACGCGGGAGTATTGTTTTTCGGCTCGTCATAGCGTCCCTTGATTCCCCACACGTAGGCCCAATGAGCGGACGAAGAATGATCCGTGCCGAATAGATCGTACGAACTCGAAATCCATTTATTGAGATATTTCTGAATGAGCCATGCGGGAATCACGCCTGCCTGAACAATCCGGCGCAAACCGTCGTTACCGGTGCCCATGTGAAAAGCTTCTTCGCGCAGCATGTAAGACATTGACCGTCCCAGCGGCGCGAATGCGGAATACTTCAACATCTGCAACTGGAACTTGCCATCGCGGTCAACGAAGTCGGTATAGGTGAAAAAATCCATCCAGTTATCAACGTCTACGTTGAAAGCCCCAAGCAGGCGTTTGTTTTCGAAGGCACGGCGCTCCAGCATTTTTTGCGCTTCTACCTTTCCGGAGTATCCAAAGTGCTCGACCAGCAAAGCACACATCTGCCATCCGTGACGCATTTCTTCGATCATGACGCGGGTTAGAGCGCGGCGATCGTAGTCGGTCGGAGCCATATGGAACAAATGACGTTGCTGCTCGCAGCTGGCAAACTCGGTGTCGCCTTGATAGACGATCATGTTCATCAAAGCGTCGCGCATGGCCTGCGTCGGCATTTGCCGAAGATTTTCCCACTTGCGGCGGCCTTTGAAGTGACCGAACTGAATTTCATCAGTCTCAATCGCGCCGTAGAGCGTGTCGAACTTAAAGCTGGCGATGTCGTCATGATTGACTCCGATCTCTTTGCGCCAATCGTCAAATAAACCAACCCAATCGCTAAATGTCCCGATCTTCGCTACTTTTCCTGGCATAATTCCCCGATCATCTAGCTAATGCGTTTTCGTAAAGAAATCGGGCGGCGCGTATAGCCGACCGCCCTTGGATAAACTATTTCGCTTTGAATTCCGCAGGACGCTTTTCCACGTAAGCAGCCAAACCTTCTTTGGCGTCTTCACTCTGGAAGAGTATCTGCTGATTTTCGCGTTCGACCGCGAGCGCGGATTCCATCGGAATTTCCCAACCGGTCTGAACTGCGCGTTTGATGCGCCCAACAGCTTTCGCGGCTTTGTTTGGCGGACAGAACTGGCGCGCATATTCCATGATGTTTTCCATGAAATTCTCACGCTCGAATATGTCGTTGATAATGCCCATCTCTTTCGCTTCTTCGAAAGAGAACGTATTGCCGACGACCATCAATTCAATGGCTTTGCTCTTGCCGACCATGCGAGACAAACGCTGGGTGCCGCCGGTGCCGGGAAGCACTCCTAGATTCACTTCAGGCAGGCCGATTTTTCCGGCGTCTTTGCGGGCAATGCGAATGTCAGCCGCCATGGCGATTTCGAGTCCTCCGCCGACGCAATGCCCATTGATAGCGGCAATCACCAGTTTCGGAGTGTGTTCGAGACGCAGCAACATTTCATTGGCATGCAGACAAAAGTAATACTTGAAAGTTGGATCGACGCTGGAAAGCATTTTGATATTTGCGCCGGCAGAGAAAAACTTATCACCCGCTCCGGTCAAAAGGATGACGTAGACGTCGTTGTCCATGCGAGCTTTGAGAATTGACTCGTCCAGTTGGCGATTCATCTCGTAGGTATAAGTGTTCGCCGGCGGATCGAACATTTCGATCACTGCGACGCCGCCCTCAGCGCGGTAATTGACCAGCGTCTTTGCGACTGGCTCGGTTTGCAATGTGGTTGCCATGTGAAACTCCTTTAATCGAAAATTGAAATCGTGTTGAGAATTAGTTCGAAGCTACTTTTCTTTTCTTGCCTTTAGAGCGTGGCGAAGCTATGCCGCGCAAAAACATATCTCCCATTTCACGTGCCAAATCATCGGCTTTGGAATCGGTCCGCGGGTTGTACCAGGTGTAAATCCAATTCACCGTCCCAAACAAACTAAGTACCGCAACCCGGCTCTTGAATTCTAGTCCGTTGGCGCGCTTGAAGTCGTCCATTAAGCCAATGCAGATTCGATAATATTCGCGCTTGATGGCAGCGATTTCCGAACCATAAGCCCCGGTCAAGGCGTCGTCTTCGTGCGACAAGACGGTCATAGCTTTCTGGTTGGCTAGAAAATATTCCAAATGATTGAGAATGAAGGAGCGAATACGTTTTTCAGGATCGGAAATATCGTCGAGCCGCTCCCGCAGGCGGTCGACAATCGTTGAAAACGTATGCTTCTGAATCAGGTACAGCAACTTCTCTTTGGAATCGCAGTAATGGTACAAGCCAGCCAGCGAAACTCCACTTGCGCGGGATAGATCGCGCATGGAAGCACCTTCGTATCCTTTTTCGTAAAAGACATCAGTCGCATGATCAAGAATCTTCGACAGACGGCTATCGAAGCGAGCTGAAGCAGGACTGCCAGCACGCGCAGGGCTCACATGCGAAGTTATGGGATCGAGCAAAGGCATGTTCGTTCGAACGTTCGTTCTAATAGTAACTGACGATAGCCCAGCTGACAAGCGGATAACGAGCAGGAACTATTGAGGAGCGTCGCGTTGGATCAATACAATACGCTTGACCTGATTGCGATTGAGGTGTTGCTGGTTGCCACCTATCCGTACAACGATCTCGGTGGCCGAAACCGATTCCAAGTCGCCGGTCAAAACACTTCCATCCCTGAGTTCAATACTGTCGTGAGCAGATGTTCCCAGTTCAAAGCTTACGCTGCCGCCGGAAACATCATTCTGGCCAATTTCAAGAGGAAACCTCCCGGCGCTAAAACCTTCTTTATTAAACTCGAGCAAATGTTTGCCCGGCAGGATCTGAACCATCTTAGGTGTAGTCCCGGCATCGACACCGTCGACTTTCAGCGACGCTTCCTGCGGAATCGAATTCACGGTAATACTGACGGGCTTGGTGGATGCATTTGGCTGAAGCTCTGGAGGCGCATATTTGACTACTAGCGACAATGTAACCGGCGTTCCTGAAGAGTTGACTGTACTCGAGAATTTTACGATTTCATTTGGGCCTACATTAGTCACAACAACCAGACCCTCTCCTACGCGAATTTTGTTCTTGTCAAACAGATACAGTGAGAAGTTGGCATTTGAAATTGTCTTGCTCCATAGGTTTTGCGCGGTCGTGTCGATCATATAGGTGCGATTATTACCCACACTACCGGTCTCTTTGAATTTTCCGAAAGTAAAACGGAGGACTGGCGTACCCGTCGGAGGCCAGTCAATAACTTGCGCAGGCTGATCTTTGCCCGCAGCGACGATTGTGATGAGCAATAAAACGAGTAGCACGATATCTTTACGAAGATTCATGGCGGACATATTTAACACAGAATGGTAGGTAGCCGCAATCAGTTTCGAATGTCGGACATCAAACGTTCGATCTCTGCCTTAACGTCGGACGTGAGCGGTAACAATGGCAGGCGGGATGTGCCTCCGAAGTATCCATTGAGGTCCATCGCGTATTTCATGGCGGGAACGCTGAGTTCACCAGTGCGCTGGGCAGCAATGGCAATGCGCTCTTGTTTCAATTTTGCGAGCTCGTGATCGCCTTCTTTCCAGGCGGCGTAAATTTCGTAACAGGCAGTCGGAGCGGGAGCGGCAAACGCCAGGATGGCTCCATTTGCTCCGGCTTGCAGGGATGGCTCGAGTTTCTGGGCTGCTCCGACAAGCACTTGAAATCCAACTTCTTTCTGGCGCGTTTTCAACTTCCCGACGACGCTCACGGCAGTTGAGGATGGCCCTGTGCCGCCGATGGTGACTAACTCTCCGCCGTCTTCTTTTTTGGGTGCGGCAGCCTGCAACATGCGAGGCGTTACCGCGGCAAAAGTTTCAGTGACTGTCGCCGCGCGTTTGACATGGCGAGTACCGTCAACCATGGTGCGAGCTTTTTCGACATTCCCGCCAGACTCTTTAATCCCAATAATGTTGGGATGGCCAGCAAGTTCGATCACAAGTTCGGCCGGCATGTCGTATCCAGTGAATACGGGAACGCTGTAAATCAGCACGGGAAGCGGCGAACGGTCTGCTACGGTCCGATAGAAAGCGAGAATGCTCGCCGGATGCATCTGCTTTTTGTAGTAATGGGGAGTGCGCACCAGCGCAATATCGTATCCGATTTCTGCAGCGTACTCGGTCAAACGAAGAGTCTCAACAGCCGACTCAGCACCGGTTCCGGCGATCAACACTTTTTCGGGAGCGACAACGTCACGCACGCTTTTGAGCACATCGCGGCGCTCGATGTCGCTGAGCATGATTGCCTCGCCGGTCGATCCGAGGGCGACGATTCCGGCGACCGGAGTTTTCGAGTATCGATCGACGTTGGCTTCAATTTTTCTGAAATAGACTTTGCCGTCCGGATAGAACGGGGTGGTGATGGCGGGAAAGATTCCGGAAAGCAACATTTGGGGTTCCTGACTCGTGGTTGCTAGCGCACCATCTGGGCGCCGTGTTCGGCGTGCAAATGTTGCAACGCCTTTACGCTGATCTTGCCACGCTGCAAGGCAGCGATTCCTTCAGCGGCTGCGCGAGCGGCGGACAACGTTGTGATAGAGGCGATGCGCGCGTTCACCGCAGCGCGGCGAATCGCCTTCTCATCGAACCACGGCTCAAGTCCCGTCGGCGTATTGATGATCAGTTGAATGCTTCCGCCCTTGATCAGATCGACGACGTTGGGACGGCCTTCTTTTACTTTGTAAACACGTTCGACGCTCATACCGGCGTTCTCCAGAATGTCGGCGGTGCCAGCGGTGGCTACCAGCTTAAATCCCATGTCAGCGAACTTGCGGGCCAGCGATGCGACCTGCGGCTTGTCGTGATCGGTGACACTGATGAATACTGATCCCGATATCGGAAGCTTCTGTCCTGCCGCGGTTTGCGCTTTGGCAAAAGCCTCTCCGAAGTTATCGGCAACACCCATCACTTCTCCGGTAGATTTCATCTCTGGACCGAGAACGGTATCAACACCCGGGAATTTATTCCATGGAAATACAGGAGATTTCACGTAGAAGGAACTGCCGGTGTCGAGATCGGTTTTGTTCTTGATATTTTCCGGCAGAAATTCGCGGAGTTTGCGCCCGGTCATGAGGCGTGCCGCAATTTTCGCCATGGGAATGCCGGTAGCTTTTGAGACATAGGGCACGGTGCGCGATGCGCGAGGGTTCACCTCGAGGACGTAAACCGTGCCACCTTCCGATCCGTTGCCGGTAGCAGCGTAACCACTGCGCGGGATGGCAAATTGAATATTCATCAGCCCGACAACGTTCAGCGCACGTGCCAACTTGAACGTGTATTCGCGCATTCGGTCGAGCAAATGTTTCGGTATATCGACAGTGGGCAACACACAGGAAGAATCGCCGGAGTGAATGCCAGCTTCCTCAATGTGCTGCATGATGCCGCCGATTACGACGTCTTCTCCGTCGGAGAGCGCGTCAACATCGACTTCAATCGCGTCTTCGAGAAAGTGATCAATGAGGATTGGACGGTCCTGAGAATACTCGACTGCCTCTTTCATGTAACGGACGAGCGTTTCCTCGTCATAGGCGATCACCATCGCGCGCCCGCCGAGAACGTAAGATGGACGGACTAGAACTGGATAGTGAACCTTTCGTGCTCCTGCAATCGCTTCTTCGACTGAAGCGACCATGGCTCCGGGAGCTTGAGGAATTTGGAGCTTTTCTAACAGCGCGTTGAAGCGCTTGCGGTCTTCCGCGAGGTCGATTGATTCCGGTGAGGTACCGATAATTTTTATCCCGGCAGCCTTTAAAGGAAGTGAAAGATTCAACGGAGTCTGCCCGCCGAACTGCACGATGACTCCTACTTCCGCACCCGTGGAAGCTTCGTGTTCGCAAATTGCGAAAACGTCCTCGAACGTGAGCGGCTCGAAGTACAGCCGATCGCTGGTGTCGTAATCAGTCGACACGGTTTCGGGATTGCAATTGATCATGATGGTTTCGAAACCATCATCGCGGAGAGCAAACGCCGCATGGCAACAGCAATAGTCGAATTCAATTCCCTGCCCTATCCGATTGGGGCCACTGCCAAGAATAATCACTTTCTTTTTTGCGGTCGGCTTGGCTTCATCCTCATCTTCGTAGGTTGAATAAAGATACGGAGTGAAGCTCTCGAATTCCGCAGCGCAAGTATCGACGCGCTTGTAGACCGGCATCACGCCATGCTTCTTGCGCAAATGACGAACTTTTTCCTGTCCGCCTTTGCCATCAAGGCGCCATATCGCGGCAAGGCGTCCGTCGGAAATCCCCATGCGTTTGGCGTCGCGCAACACTTCCGTCGGGATAGATTCCATCGGATGCTTTTCCAACTCAAGCTGCATGTCGTTAATCTCTTTGAGTTGATAAAGGAACCACGGATCCATCGACGTCATCTTGGCGAGCTGCTTGACGGTGTGGCCCTGGCGCAGAGCATAGCGAATGTATGCGAGCCGTTCAGGATGCGGGGTAACCAGACGTTGCGTCAGGATCTTGGGCTCGATTTTTTCGGAACCCATTTTCTTGCCGGTATCGAGCGCTCGCACGCCTTTGAGCAACGCTTCTTTAAAGGTGCGGCCAATCGCCATGACTTCGCCGACCGACTTCATTTGCGGTCCAAGGTTTTCGTCGGCACCGGGAAATTTCTCAAATTGCCACTTCGGAATTTTGACTACAACATAATCCAGCGAAGGTTCAAAGCAGGCTGGAGTCTTTCGGGTAATGTCATTCGGAATTTCGTCGAGCGTGTATCCGACGGCAAGCTTCGCGGCAATCTTTGCAATCGGGAATCCAGTGGCTTTCGACGCCAGAGCGGATGATCGCGACACGCGCGGATTCATCTCAATCACAACCATGCGTCCGTTCACAGGATCGATGCCGAACTGGATATTCGAGCCGCCGGTTTCAACTCCGATCTCACGAATGATGGCCAGGGATGCGTCGCGCATCATCTGGTATTCACGGTCGGTCAAGGTTTGTGCGGGAGCGACCGTGATTGAATCCCCGGTGTGCACGCCCATGGGATCGAAATTCTCAATCGAGCAGACGATGATGACGTTATCTTTGGTGTCGCGCATCACCTCGAGTTCGTATTCTTTCCAGCCGAGCACAGATTCTTCAATCAGCGCTTCATGGACCGGCGAGAAGTCGAGGCCGCGGGAAAGCACCTCGGTCATTTCTTCGCGGTTGTAGGCAATCCCGCCGCCGCTCCCGCCCAAAGTGAATGACGGACGAATGATGACCGGAAATCCGATTTTACCGGCGAACTCCAGCCCATCTTTCAAATTGCCGACGAGCGCGGACTTGGGGACGGCGAGTCCGATTTTCTGCATTGCATCTTTGAAAAAGAGGCGATCTTCGGCTTTTTTAATGGCGCTAATTTGTGCGCCGATTAACTGCACGTTGTACTTTTCGAGAATGCCGGAATCAGCGAGATCGATGGCAAGATTCAACGCGGTCTGTCCGCCTACTGTTGGAAGGATCGCGAACCCGGCGGTTGGCGTCAGTTCGCGCTCGACACGAATAATTTCTTCCAGATAATCCGGCGTGAGCGGCTCGATGTAGGTACGGTCGGCGCTTTCGGGATCAGTCATGATGGTGGCGGGATTCGAATTCGCCAAAATCACTTCATAACCTTCCTGCTTCAGCGCTTTGCAGGCTTGCGTGCCGGAGTAATCGAACTCCGCCGACTGGCCAATGATGATTGGGCCAGAGCCGAGGATCAAGATTTTTTGTAGGTCAGTTCGTTTGGGCATTATTGGACCTTTTTACAAGCAATGGCCTTGGCTAAAAGAGAGCCGATAAAGTTCGCGAAATTCAATTCCGGCACAGGCTCCCTAAAGTTTCCAGTAATTCCGTCGCTGTTGTTTGACATAAGAAAGCACGTTGCGTCGTAAAGCCTCTCGCGTACCAATTTGGTCAGCAGAATCTCGTATCGCCTAGCGTAAGACGCCGACCTAAACTCTTCAAAGACCTTAAAATGCGGTTCTTGCGCCTTTACCGGGCGTACCGATCCGGGTGCGTCTTCAAGCAGCATTAAGTATCCAAGCCATGGCTTGGTCGAAGGTTTGAATGCGCCTTCTCTGTAGGCAGCCCATATATCAGTCGCACTGCCAATTGCTTCTTCTGTTCGGTTGTTATAGTTGTTTCCAAACGAACCGACTTGGGATTTAAATTCAATCGCCGCGATCAAGCATCCATCTACGACCACTAATAGATCCCATTTCTTTTCCGGTCGAAACCATCCTGGCAATTCAACGTGACGCTCACAGTAGATTACTGGCTTGTTGATTCCAGACTCTTCCAGTAAATCACGTACAAGTTCGACAAAACCGTCCATTTGGCTTCCGCCAGTCACCGCTGCCCTCGCGCCGGAATCGCGAATGCCAGATTTTGCACCTTGCTTCTGGGCTTGTGTTTCCCTGCTTGCCCAGAATCGGGCGATTGCCTCTCGCAACTTGAGTTCAATGTCTCTGTTCAAATTGCGCATTCCCGTTTAATCGAGATGGCTGGTTTCGAGAATAAGGTTGATAACTCTCGATGCAAACGTTCCGAGGCAAAGCCTAAGTACTCTCCATCTATCTCGTAATTAACACTATTTCTGCCCCACTTGGCAGCCGCAAGAGCTGTCGTACCCGTCCCCATGAACGGATCGAGAACGGTATCTCCCACGAAACTGAACATTCGGATTAGGCGTTCCGCGAGCTCGCTTGGATACGGAGCGGGGTGACTCCGCGTTGAAGCACCTGTGACCCCAGTCCAAATTTGTTGAAACCATTTTCGATGATCATCCGCTGAAATCACACTCAAAATTCTTTCTGGTTCGCTTGGTGTTCGATAGCCGCCAGGCTTCCTCTCCATGAGAATGAACTCAATATCATTCTTGATAACTGCGTTCGGCTCATATGGCTTACCAAGGAACCCACCTCTGCCGTTTTCGACCTCGTGTGCAGCGTTGGCGATTTTGTGCCAGATGATTGGCGCCAAATTATCAAATCCGATAGTTCGGCAATGCTCTTGAATGCTGGCATGAAGGGGCACAACAGTATGCCTTCCGTAATTCTTCTTGCGAGACAGGCATACATCACCGACGACACAAATTAGTCGCCCACCGGGAACCAACGCGTCAAAACACTTTTGCCAAACTCGATCTAATTCAGACAGAAACTCCTCGTATTCGGCAATATGGCCCATCTGTCCTGGCGTTTCACGATATTCCTTTAAAGTCCAGTATGGCGGCGAGGTTAAAACAAGGTGCGCTGTAGCAGCCTTCATCCGCCTTGCGTCTCCATGTACCAAGACGTGACGAGTAAACACGCGTTCTACGGCCACAGCGATTTCCTTCAGAAGCGAAGAATCTTTGGCAATTTTCGGAATGATTGTCTGAAGATCACCTAAGTGCCGAAACCCCTCTGGCAATAGCGCCCAGAGGTCGATCTCCGCCATTTTCTCTATGCCGGAATCGAGTTTCAGGGTCGGAGTGCTCATCCCTTCCACTCTTCCATCATCTTCACGAAGTCCTTAAACAGGTAATGCGAATCGTGAGGACCGGGTGCGGCTTCCGGATGATACTGCACACTGAACAACGGCAAGTTTCTATGCCGCAATCCTTCGAGGGTATTGTCATTCAGATCGATGTGCGTAAGTTCAACTTCGCTTTGCGGAAGCGAATCGGGATCGACTGCAAAGTTATGATTGTGCGCTGTGATTTCAATCTTGCCACTTTGGATTTGTTTTACGGGGTGATTGCCCCCGTGATGGCCGAATTTTAATTTGAAGGTCTTGCCGCCTAAAGCGATTCCGGTGAGCTGATGCCCGAGACAGATTCCGAAAATCGGCGTGCGGCCCATCAGACGCCTGATGTTGTCCACCGCGTAGGTACAGGGCTCGGGATCACCGGGACCATTGGATAGAAAGACTCCGTTTGGCTTCATCGCGAGAACGTCTTCCGCTCTAGTTTCGGCGGGAACAACCGTGACTTTGCAACCTTCGCCGCGAAGTCTGCGCAAAATATTGTGCTTAATCCCGAAGTCATAGGCCACGACGTGAAAGCGCGGTGGCTCATCTTTCACTCCGACAAGTTCATCGGGAAGATGCGAACGCTCACCAGTCTCCCAAACGTAGGTGTGTTTGGTGCTGACGACTTTGGCAAGATCCATGCCATCCATTTTGGGGAACGAGCGGCTCTTGGCGATCAACTTGTCGACGTTTGTTTCCAAAGTCGAAATAACGCCGCGCATGACACCGTTGTCCCGCAAGTGCCGGACTAGCGCCCGGGTATCGATATCGCCGAGGACGGGCACTTTGAATTTTTCGAGGAAGTCTTCGGCCACCTGTTGCGAACGCCAATTCGAACTGACGCGGGAAAATTCCCGCACGATCAGGCCTTCGATATATGGACGCGTAGACTCGTTGTCTTCAGGCGTAGTGCCGTAGTTTCCGATTTCAGGGTTCGTGAGAACTACGATTTGGCCGGAGTAGGAAGGGTCTGTAAAGATTTCCTGATATCCGGTGATGGAAGTATTAAATACTACTTCCCCGTGACATTCGCCTTTGGCGCCGTAGCCTTTGCCTCGGAAGATTCTGCCGTCTTCCAGCGCAAGGATTGCTTGCATTGTTGCTCCGGGGAGTGGATTTTATAGATTTTAACAGGGATATGCTTAGCAGCCAACACTTACTGATGTCTACAGACGATTTTCTCTACCGGATCACCGCAATCGGCCCATTTTATCCATGGGCCAGTAGCCGAAAACCGCCTTTCCGTAGATATAGTGAGCGCTTACAGGCCCAAAATCGCGACTGTCATTAGAAAGGCTGCGATGGTCGCCAAGCACGAAATAGCTCTGGGGCGGGACGATTATCTCCTGATACGACCGCATGTCGGAGTATTCGCGAGGGACATAGTCTTCGTCGAGGGGCTTGTCGTTCACATATACCTGGCCAGCAACAATGCGGACTCGATCACCCTCTTGGGCGATTACTCGCTTGATGAAGCTTTTGGAGGTGTCACGAGGGTAGCGGAAAACGACAATATCGCCGGGTTCAATAGGTTCCCAGCGATAGACGAATTTATTGACGAAAATGCGTTCCTGATCGTCCAGGGAAGGCATCATGCTGGTTCCTTCAACTTTTACAGGCTGGTACAGGAATATGATGATGAAACACGATATCGCCAACGAGATGACGAGATCGCGCAACCAGACCGAAAACAATGAGGAACGGGAAGACTTAGCAACAGTGAAACGAGGCGAGTTCGCAGCGTCGCCAGCAGTACCGTAATCGGAATTGAAGCGATCTGGCGAATTCTGATCGGGGTCAGCCATGAACAGGATTGATTTTATACCCGGGGCGGTGGCAACGCCGCTATGGATGCTGGCCGCGCGCCGTGTTTCCCAAATTCAGTTACAATTAACGCAGGGCAGCAAAGCCTTACTTTATGCGAAAACACTGGCTGAAGCTCATATTATTAACCGTTGTATTGATAACAGTGTCCGCCCCATGGGCCACATCCGAAGACCAAGCGCCCGCTGCGGTGCCGGCGTTTAACTCTGCCGCTCCAGCGAAAGGCGAGAAGTTACCGCCGATTCTCGGTAAAGAAGACCTTTGGGGTGACAGCGCTAAGGATGCCTATCAGACCCATGCTTACGAACTGGCGGCGAAGATTCCTGGTGTGCTCCACCAGGAGCCGTGTTATTGCTACTGCGACCGTGGAATGGGCCACAATAGCCTGCACAGCTGCTTTGAAGGTACGCATGGAGCGCACTGCACAACTTGTTTGAAAGAGCTTTATTACACCTATCAGCAGAATAAGAGTGGAAAGACTGCAGCCCAGATCCGCAAAGGCATCATCGCCGGCGACTGGAAGCAAGTGGACTTGCAAACGGCCGCGTCCATCAATTAGTACAATTCCAGGTTGCGTCGTCCCAGGTTCCAGCATCAAAAGGAGCGCTTACGAAGAGTACAGGAAGAGTTCTACACATGGCCCAAAAGACGCCTACTAAGAAAGTAGTCACTGAAGATCCGCGACACACGCAAGCCGTACAAAGCTATGAAGCTGGCTTGCGCGCGATGCAGGAGCACAAGTACGACAAAGCCCGCGGATTGCTGCAAAAAGCAATGGCCGGACCCAGCCGCGAGTTGGCTGATCGCGCCTCGGTTCATCTCAGCGGATGCAATCAGCAAATTGAACGCGCTACAACCCAATTCAAAAGCACGGAAGAGCACTACGATTACGCCGTTTCACTAATGAACATTGGCGACTACGTTGCTGCTCGTGATCATTTTGAAAAGCTCGTGAAGCAACATCCGAAGGCCGACTACGTAGCCTATGGGCTGGCAGCTCTTGATTGCCTGACTGGTCGCGCCGAAGAGTCCATGCGACAGCTGGAAATGGCTATTGGCTTGAACGCGGCCCTCCGATTTCAGGCGCGAAACGATTCGGATTTTAACAACCTCGCAGAAGATCCTCGATTTACGGAATTGCTCTATCCAGACCCAGGTGACGATGAGGATGACTCGGATGGACTTGGTCTTTAAGATTTAATTCATAGGTCCCGTCCATGAGCGATCCTGAATTGAACTCTGATTCCAATGTACTGTTGCGTCCGCCTTCTGCCGGACTGCGAGTCGTCGCGATCGGCGGTGGGACTGGCCTTTCCACACTACTCAAAGGCCTCAAGCATTTTGTTTATCCCGCGAAAAATAATTTAATTAGTGACTTATCCGCTGTTGTGACGGTGAGTGACGACGGCGGATCCAGCGGTCGTCTGCGCAAAGATTTCAATATGCTTCCGCCGGGCGATATTCGCAATTGCATCGTTGCGCTGTCAGAAGATGATGCATTGATGTCGCGATTGTTCCAGCATCGGTTTGCCCAAGGCACCGACGTCGAAGGCCACAGCTTTGGAAACCTCTTTCTTGCGGCCCTGACTTCGATCACCGGCGATTTCAGCGAGGCAGTGCGACTATCGTCGGAGATCCTCGCGACGCGGGGCCGAATCTATCCCGCCACTGCGTCCAACGTCGAACTCGAAGCATTGATGGAGGATGGCACTCGCGTACGCGGCGAGACGAAAATCACGGCGAGCAAAGGTAGCATTCGTGAGCTATTTCTTGTCCCGGGAGATGTCGAGCCTTTACAGGAAACTTTGGAAGCGATTGGGCGGGCGGACCTGATCACAATCGGCCCGGGATCGCTTTTCACGAGCTTGATTCCGAATCTGTTGGTACGCGGCATCGCCGATGCGCTTGTGAGGTCGCCTGCGCACAAGGTCTACATCTGCAATTTAATGACGCAGGTAAATGAGAGCCTAGGGCGCACTGCTGCCGACCATATTCGAGCGCTGAATCAACATGCGCATGCGGATATCTTCGATTATGCAATCGTCAATGATGCTCCGGCATCGGCGGACCTGAAAGCCCGATATCAAGAAGAGGGCGCGACCGAAGTCGCCGTCGATATCGATGCGATTCGTGCACTGGGAGTGGAACCGGTGACGGGAGATTATTTGGTGGCGGGCCAGGTGGCCCGCCACGCAAATGATCGTCTAGCAAGTGATTTACTCACACTAGCTACGAAGGCAGCACCTATTTCTTAGGTTCTGGTCTTCCTTCAGGAGCCGGTGCGTGTTGTTGGGGTTGTACTCTTTGTTGCATCTTCTGTTGTTGAGCAGTATGCCTTTGCTGAAGTTGCTGTGTCTGCTGCGTGTGTCTCTGCTCAACTTGGGCTTGTCGCGCGGCATCTGCGTTCTTTGCAGCAAGCTGTTGATGCTCACGATCCTGCTGCGCCTGGAGCTTCTGACGTTGCGCATCCTGCTGGGCGTACATCTTGGTTTGTTGTTGTTGGTATTTCTGGTCCTTCTTGGGATTTCCCGTACTAGGTGCTGGAGCTTTCTCGATAGGAGGAAGGTCCTTCGCGTGAACCGGGTTTCCCGGACGAGGAACGTTGTTCTCAGCTGCGGGCTTTCCCGCTTCAGGACGAGCAGGGTTATTTTCAGCGCCCGGTTTAGCGGCATTATTTTCAGCACCTGGGCGAGGAACGTTGTTTTCTGGACGCGCGCTTCCGTTAGCGGCTGGCTTTTCACCGGCTCGAGGTTCAGGGGCCTTGTATGGAGCGCCAGCTTCCCTAGCCGGAACAGCAGCCGTCTTGAAATCCGCCGGTCTAGCTGTCGCTGCAATCGGTGGCTTCCCCTGATTTACTGACGCACGCAATTCAGGATTGCTACGTGCTGTTTGTTGATGCTGAGTTTGTGCCGCTACCGGGGGAACATGCCGCTCTCGCGTGGCCGCTTCTTCTTGAGCAGAAGGTCGTGCTTCTACTCCGCCGCTTCCGCCGTTATAGCTAACGCGATTGATCGTCGTATTGTTATTGATGATGGTCGTGTTGTAGGTATTGTGGATATTCGTGACATTAACGTTGTTTACGGTGCGGTTGTAATAGAACTGACCATGATCCCAACGTCCGCCTTCATAGCCATGTCCGAAATATCCAAACCCGTAGCTAATTCCTCCGTAGAAACCCACCGTCGGGCCCCAATAGCCGCCGTGAAAGAGATAGCCGCCATCGCCCCAGCCCCAATATCCCGGCGTCCACAATAGACCGGGCTCGGGAGCAGCCACCCACGTTCCGGGTACCCAAAAATATCCCCCATCATTATCGTAGGCCCAGTATCCTGGCGTCCAGATATAACCTTCCTGCGGACAGGGTGGCTGTTCGTAAACCGGCAAAGCCGGCGGCCCAAAGCTGACTGAGATTCCAATTTGCGCAAACGATGCCGCCGACATGGCTAGCATCACGAGTACGAGCGACAGTAAGCGAACGGTACGGATCAGACGCATCAGATAGCCTCCTCCCGATCATCCTTCGCTCACCCGCATTAAGTCGACGGGTTGCGCGGAGCCGAGTCTTTGACCCGCTTCTTAACCCAAAGCGAAGGTCAGCGGACTTAGAGTAGCACTTGGGGACAAAGGTTGTGTGTGCAGTTGTGCACAATCCGCCGACAAGCTCTCTCGAAACGTTGGGCCCTCTATCCTTTCAAAGTCGCAACATCAGGCGACGATTACAGGTGCAAATGCAACTAAGCACAGTCGCTGACATTTTGTTAGACATTTCACATGTTAGACATTTCACATTTCGATTTTGAACGGTCCTGAGGAGGGCAAATGAAATTTCGACTTGCACTACTACTCTCTGCTTTAACAGTAAGCCTAGCATGCACACAGAATCATGCTTCCTACAAAGACAGCGTTCAAAAAGCGCTGGAGCAGGCTGATCTAAAAGATGTGACGGTTTCAGAAGATGCAGATAAGAACACGATCACGCTGGGTGGGACATTGCACTCGGATGATGCGAAGGCCAGGGCTGGCCAAGTAACCACTACTGCCGCCAGCGGACGGGTTATTGCGAATGAGATAAGCGTCCAACCGGTCGGCGCTGAGTCACAAGCCAAGAGCATTGCGTCGAATTTAGATGACGGTATTGAGAGCAACTACAAAGCTGCTCTTATCTCTAATGGGCTCGATAAGCAGAATATCGACTACAAAGCGAAAAATGGCGTTCTTACTTTGACAGGCAGCGTTAAGAGCAATACTAGCCGAGTTCAAGCCCAAACTTTGGCGGCGGCTGTCCCGAACGTGCAGCAGGTTGTTAATCAGCTCGCAGTCAAGCGCTAGTAGCGGCAAGCACTAAAACAACAAATTATAGGGAGAAGTAAAAATGGCAGCCAAGAAAAAATCGGCTTCAAAAAAGAAATATGGAGCTGCGGCAAGTAAGAGCGTGGAAAGTGCCGTACATCGCGAGAAGCGCGGTACTTTGAAATCAGGCAAGGGTGGCAAGGGAGGAAAAGTCACCAGCCGCAAACAAGCGATTGCAATCGGACTTTCAGAAGCGCGCAAGAAGGGCGCGAAGGTTCCGAAAAAGAAATCCAACTAATTGTTTACGCGGCATTCCGTACCGAACCGTTTTTGGCAATGTAAGGAATCAGCTGTAGTGACCGTCGTGCTAACACCAGCTAGCTTTGATGCTGCTAATTTGTGGCTTCAAACAAGTGCAGCAATACTCGTTTTATCAGGAGCCGTATATGAAGGTTTCAATGAAGCAAGCAAACAGATTCTTGGCGCTAGTAGTAATCGGATTCACTTTCAGCTTGCTGTGCGCAGCGCAGGATGCAGCCACTCCGCAGCCTGACAACACCAAAGTAAACCAACGAGACAGCGAGCAGTCGCGAGTTACATCGGACCAGCAAAACAATAACGATACGGACCGAAAGCTTACACAGCAGATTCGCCAATCAATTATGCAGGACAAATCGCTTTCAACGTATGCCCATAACGTGAAAATCATTACGCAGAATGGCATGGTCACATTGAAAGGGCCTGTTCGTTCAGCCGAAGAAAAACAGTTGATTGAGGCAAAAGCTACGGCTGCAGCTGGCGACGGGAAAGTCAATAGCCAAATCGAAATCAAATCGAACTGACGTATCAAGATAAAAAGGAGAAACATCATGGCCGGAAAAAACACATCAGTATTCGGAATCTATAAAGATCGCGTTGCTGTCGAGCGCGCAGTTGACGCCCTGAAAGCAGGAGGCTTTTCCAACAGCGACATCTCTGCATTGTTTCCGGAAAACTCCGGGACGCGTGATTTCGCAACGGAGAAACATACGAAAGCCCCTGAAGGAGCAACCACGGGCGCAGGTACAGGCGCCTTGCTGGGCGGTGGATTAGGCTGGCTGGCTGGCATCGGCGCTCTTGCCATCCCAGGCCTCGGACCATTCATCGCCGCAGGCCCGATTATGGCTGCTTTGGCAGGCGCTGGAGTTGGCGGAGCGGTCGGCGGATTGACTGGAGCGCTCATCGGAATGGGCATTCCTGAATATGAAGCGAAGCGCTATGAAGGCCGCGTGAAGGACGGCGGAATTCTCGTCTCAGTTCACTCCGATAGCTCGGAAGAGACGAAGCGGGCCAAGCAGCTGCTGGAAGCTACTGGAGCCGAGGACATCTCGTCCACGGGCGAGGCAAGCGCAGACACGAAAGCTAGTGAGACGCGGGTAGCCTAACTGATTTCACGTATTTGTTCGGATTGAGCAACAAAATTTCGTAAACGGAGAAAACAAATGAGCATCTGGACAATATTGTTCGTGATTTTGTTAATTGCATGGATCGGCGGCTTTACCGTGTTCCACGTAACTGGCGGTCTTATCCATCTTTTACTCGTATTCGCGGTCATCTCCTTGGTCCTGCATTTCGTGCTTGGCACTCGCTCTGCATAGAAGTGAATGGATCGTTTGAAAACTGATATGGCGGGTCTCCTGGAGACCCGCCCTTTTCATTTCAATTTCTGGTCTAATGGTTACCTAACGCAAAAGCGTACATACTGAAATTACGGAGGGTCGATTGAAAAACACATCTACTTCAAACACTGCAAAGCCGATCACCAGGGCAAAACTGATTGAATTGCTTAACGGAGATTTAGCTCGCGAATATCAAGCCATCATTTCGTATGTCGTCTATTCTCAAGTACTCAAAGGCGCGGAATATATGAACATTGCGGACGAACTCGCGAAGCATGCCGCGGAAGAACTGAATCATGCTTTGATCATCTCCAACCAGATCGATTATTTGGGCGGCATGCCAACGGTCACGCCCGAAAAAGTACGAACATCAGAAAAAAATACCGAGATGTTGAAGTTCGATCTCGAGAACGAAACCGAGACGATCCGAAATTACCGCGACCGAGTTTATCAGTGCGAAGAACTTGGCGAATTCGCGGTTGCAGAACACATCCGGGAAATCCTACTTGACGAGCAGGACCACTTGATTGCCCTGGCAACTGCCCTCGGCCAGGATCCTCCCGTGATCGGCCCCCGAGGCTCGAAATAGGTATTTTTAGCTGAAGTAAGCGCAAAAAAATCCTGTTGGTTGGCGCGTTTTCCGCCTGCCTGCAGGACTTTTTATTTGCCCTAAAAGTTAAATTCTCGATTTTTGTTACTGAAGTCATCGTAAGTGCGCAATAAAGCACTAACTCTCTTCTTACCCTTCTTTACAATCTCTTCACTCGCCGCTACATACTATGGAAACTACAGGGCTCAATTTCGGCCGCTACCAAGTACTATCCGAGGTAGGACACGGCTCGATGGGCACCGTCTATAAGGGCCGCGATCCCAAGATAGAGCGGTTTGTAGCCATTAAGACTGTCAGTGTTCGTGGGCAAACTCCCGCGGAGGAGGCAATATTCCGCAAACGCTTCGTCCAGGAGGCACAGGCGGCCGGACGGCTCTCGCACCCGCATATTGTCACCATTTTCGATGTGGGAGAAACCCCCGACGCGGAGATCCCGTTCATCGTGATGGAGTATGTCTCGGGGCAGTCGCTGGATGACTTGCTGCATAACACAGCAGGTAGACTGCCGGTAGAAACGGTGCTTCAGTATTGTCTGGACATTGCAGAGGCCCTGAACTATGCGCATTCCGAAGGAATCGTCCATCGCGATATTAAGCCTGGAAACATCCTCATCACTTCCGATAGCCAAGCGAAAATTGCGGATTTCGGCATAGCCAAGATTAATTCCGATCTCATGACGAACCCGGGCAGCAGTATCGGAACGCCCGCTTATGCATCGCCGGAACAACTTAGCGGCGACAAGATCGACGGCCGGTCGGACTTGTTTTCGTTAGGTGTCATTCTGTATTCGTTGCTAACCGGGCATCGGCCATTTCAAGGCAATAGCGCTCTGACAGTATCGTTCAAGGTTGTAAACCAAGAACCAATATCAGTGTGTGCGCTGACGCCACAACTTCCTGAACAACTGGATCGTATTGTGGCACGAGCCTTGGCCAAACAGCCGGCAGACCGCTATCAGTCGGGTACGGAAATGGCTCGCGATCTCCGAGCAGTTCGGGCCGGGCTACTCGGCGGAAGCATTGTCAATACGCCATTTCCCGAGCCCACGAAGCAGATCACAAAGGAGGAAGTGCAAGCCGCGACTGCTTCGCGAGGAACGCCGCGGACGTCCGCTGTTCACCCAGCGTTCTCGCAGTTTGGGCTACAGGTCATTGTAGGCGCGATTATATTGGTTAGCCTGGTTGGATGGCGTTTGCATTCACATTGGAGCGATCGAGCCTCCTCTGCCAAGATCGAAGCCGCAGCATTAACTAAGGCTCGAACCGACGTGGCGGTCCAAGCACAGCCGACGGTTGCGGCGTCTTCGCCAGCCCCTGAGGATCAGGTTCCGATCTCAGAGCAAACACCGCCAGCGGCTTCAGAGCCTTCCAGCAAGAAGCAGCACCAGCAGCCGCATTTATTGCCGAAAGTGGCAAAGCCATCAGTCGCCGCAGCTGCGCCATCGGACATACAGCCGGTCAGCGCTCCAGCCGTAGTGAAGTCTTCCACAATGCACATTCATCTTCGACATGAATTCGACGAAGTGAAATTGCTGATTTGGGTGGATGATGTGCTCTCATTTTCTTCGTCCTCTGAAGGAGAGGTTAAGAGTCGACTGATTATCTTTAAATCAACGGAAGGTCACGGTTCGAGTGGAGTGCAGCTAACGGCAGGAGATCACCAGATAAGAGTACGCGTCCAGTCCGGCGGAGATGCGTACGATCAATCGGCCACCATATCGGGAACGTTCCCGAATAGAGGAGAACGAGAACTAAATATCGACTGTCGGAAAAAGAAGGATATACAACTCACGCTGAAATAAGCTTTAAGCTCGAGCACTTGAGCCCTCAAGGGAAGAAGCTCCGCGCGTGAATTCAGATTTCCCTGGTGTTACCGAAAGAAACTTGTACAGGCTAGACAGTCAAAGCAGAATCATCGTGAACGGCGCGTTGTCGTACAAGTTCGTCGTTGAATGCTTGCGCGCTCAACTCCGTCTTTTGGAACAAGTTCAGTAAGGGATCGTCATCAACAGACTGCCAATCGGTTGGCAACTCTTCGTCCCTGAGAAGTCCCTCTGGTTCGACACGCAAGTCCGGCAACGCACCACTGCCGGCGAGCTGGTGAATGAACGCTTCTACCTTTTCCCGTTGCTGAGGAGTGTTTCGCGTGAGCTCGACACCCATACCGAATTCAGGATGCATCACCCTCACGACACCTTGGGCACGGAGTTCAGTTCCCGCAGTCTGCATGGAAAGCGTGACCATGGTCCGCACTGGGAATGGAGCGCTGATCTTCAAATAGCAGGCGCCAACGCTAAGGTCCGTTAATCGGCACTTAACTGGTGGGTCGTCAGCTTCAATGTCGGGAGTATTTCGCATGAGCCACGTCTTAATTTCCCCGGCAGCTTCGGCGGACAAATCTTTAAATCGGATTCCAGTTTGCCTCTGGGCGCTTTCCCATGCAATCTCCGCCGCGCACTCAATCAACATAGTGGTCCCTGGCAATGTAAATGAAGCTCGGATCTGCCGTATGTTGCCCAACCTATGTTTTAGCTGAACCGCCATACCGCCTTCCGCCAGGTCGATGGTAGAGGTGTAAACCGGCCCCAAATCCTTTCCCGTGGTGAGTGTCACAGGAATTTCAACGGGAACCCGCATGTTGCGACGACGCTCGCGCTTCATCAAGGCACGCGCAGCGCGAAAACTTGATTTCGCCCGCTCCATGGAAATTGGTTTATAGAGGACGAAGTGGGCGCCCTGATCAAAAGCGCTTCTCAATACCTGGCGTTCGTCGAGGATGGCAACTGCGATGGCGCTCTTGTTACTTGGAGCTGATCGTGCACTGCGCAATACCTGCCCAGCCACTTCTCCATCGTCGTAGTCGACGATCACGGCTTCGAACCTTTGACGAGTTAATTTTCGGATCGCCGATTGGGCGTCTGCGCAGTGGTGGACCTCGATTTCGAGCTCGCTGAGCACACGGCGCAAGACGCGCACCATGCGTTCATCGGAACAAAGCAGTAGAGCATTTAGACCCATAAATTCTCTCGCGCGATTGCTATCTCCCAGAAACAACAATCCTTATAGCAACTCTAGGCACCGGACGGCTTTGGGTCAACGAAAGCGCGCGTGCCAGCGATTACCGCAGTAACGCGTGGTTTGTGGGCAATGCTATACCCATCTCGCCGGTGGGCGGGCGCCCGACGCAATAATCACAACATCCAATTTGACTCGTCGGGGTAAATAGCCGTAGAATCAATTGTTTCCAGACAATATCGATTGGCGAACAAAGATCGGCTGGCCTCGTTCGCGCAATTGCATCTTGCAGCTACTAGCGGAATCTAAATAACGTACGCTATAGAACTTAGTTCAGATGGATTGGGGTGAATTTTCATGGCAAAACGACGTGGCAATCCTAATTGGGGTAAACCGGAACCTATCGGTCCTATCGTTCCGACCGTAACTGAATTCGAACAAGTCGTAAAAGAATACAAGCTTTCGCCGGATCAATATTTGCGCTCGACGCGCCTCCGTGAATGGGCGCGGCGCAATAAGAATTCCAAATACATTCCCGAGCCCTTGCTTGAGGCGTGGGGATTTGAGATTGAATCCACGCTGTAAAATTGACGTAGGATACTCTTTATAGGCCGCCGACTGGCGGCCTAAACTTTTGAAGTGGAGGCCGACAATAATGGCGATAGAGCAAATTTTGGCGTTACTTGTCGCCATCAGTTTCGCGGCCGGACTCAACGTCTACGCCACCGTGGCGACCTTAGGCTTGCTTGCACATACTGGCCGATTTCCTTTACCCGCGGGACTTTCACCACTGAGCAACTGGTACGTAATAGCGGCTAGCCTGGTTTTGTTTTGCGCAGAGTTTTTCGGGGACAAGATTCCTGCGTTTGATTTACTCTGGAACGCGCTTCACACATTCATTCGCATTCCTGTTGCAGCGCTGCTGACTTATCGCGCAACTGCTGGGCTGCCTCCCTGGGAACAAATGCTGGCAACATTGGTGGGAGGCATCATCGCGCTTGCGGCCCACGGCGGAAAAACAGCGGCCCGCGCGGCGGTGACCCCGTCGCCTGAGCCTTTATCAAATATTGGTCTGAGTCTGGGAGAAGACGCCATTGCAATTTCGCTCGCTTGGATTGCGACCAAGCATCCCTTTATCGGAGCAACAATTGCCCTAGTGTTGTGCGCTGCAGTGGCTTTTCTTCTGCGGTGGGTGATAAAAGCTCTGCGCTCCCTTTTTCGCGGAGCATTCACAGAGATGGCAGAGATTTAGGTTCAAGGAATTTCCACCAACCCTATTGTCTAGTTAGTTCGCCTTCCTTAACCCCAGCAATGGTCAAAAAGCGAATGACTCCATCAGCGTCTTCGAACACTAATCCAGTCCCATCGGGATTAACGACGGCTGCAACCAGATGCCCGTATGCCTTTGGAATACCGCCTCGAGTCGGGGTCTTGTCGTAACGCGCAAGTTCTCCCTCCTTCATTCCGTTAACACCGACAAAGCGAATTACACCGTCAGCGTCTTCGAAAATAAGTCCGGTGCCGATTTGATCGGCGATGGCGGTAACGAGATGTCCGTAAGATTTGGGTACAACACCGTGGGTAGGTTCTCCGGCATGAGCTACGGTAGCAGTGCGATTACCAGCCATGTAGCCTGCAACCAGTAGCAAGTTGCAACCCATAACAATCAAAATTCGTTTCCACATTAATTTACAGCCTCCTCAGATTTGTTTAGATGTTTTCGAGATTTGTTCTTAGGGCTCAACCAGTATTTTGTGCATCATGCCTAAATCTTCATGCAGCAAGATGTGGCAGTGAAACAAGAAAGTTCCGGCAGTATTGGGATCGCTAAAATCCATACGGACTTTGACGCTGTGGTAAGGAGTTCCGGGTCCTTCCCAGAACGGAATCTCGATAGTGTCACGTAGATCGTGGTTCGCCGCAGGCTTCCCGTCAACTTCCAGCACACGGAAGTGAATCTGATGGATATGAAATGCGTGTGTTTCCAGCGCGTGATTTTCGATAGTCCAATCTTCGATCGCACCGACTTTCGTCGTGATTACGGGTTTCTCGTCACCTTGGAAAACTTTCTGCTGCTGTCCATCGACAGTGATATAGAACTGAATCGGCCCATTGGTGCCACCAAATTCTTCTGAGAAATACAATTTGCGAGTCGTGTTGGCGGGCTTTAATGGCAGATCGGCGAACTTAACATTATCGACATTAGCCTGTGGCTGCTGGCCTTTCGGCGATTGACCCCTTGGATTATCCGTAAGATCGATCTGGGCCAACTGCTGCGCAAAGTCGGCGTTTCCGGTGGGCCCGGTGGAATAAGCGTTGGTAACGAATTGTGCATTTCCGCCCGACGGGGGAGCAGTAACTATAAATTCCGCCCGACCCGCGGGAGGAACCAATAGGGTGTCAGTCATTCTGGTCCCAGTAATCGGATAACCGTCCAAAGCAATTACTTGAAGCTGTTCAGGAACCGCTCCGATCTGGATTTGCAATACCAGGAAGTCTTGCAGACTGGCGTTGACAACCCGCCAGAACTGCTTCTCGCTAGGCTTCATTTGAATAATAGGAGGCGGAAGCTTGAAGACCGCCTGATGGTAGTTAAGCGTCAATTGATATGGGCCGGGAATCCACGGCACCAGATACTGTTGTCGCACCAGGAAAACGCGTTCTGTTAACCCAGCGACTTCCGGATGGATTTTTTCCATGCCATTGACGATGATCGCGCCTGCTGCTCCACCGTTAACCTGGAATTCCGTGAATCCGTGAACGTGCGGATGATACCAATACAGTCCCGGTGGCTGTAATGCAGGGACTTGAATGTTGTATTCAAAACCCGGAGTGCCGGGTTGAATCAACGTGTTGATGACATCGTCTTGATGGCAATTCGGTGGAATATTCATTCCGTGGAAGTGGACATTGGTAGAACTGATAGTCATTTGCCCGCCGTCGCCGCATGTGGCCTTGCCCGACGAAGGCATTTCCATGCCGGATGGTGCGTCATCTTTAATAATATTTTTGACGCCCAATTTCAAGGTGTCACCGGGATTCAGCCGCAAAGTAGGGGATTCTATGTAACCTGAAGCTGTTTTGTAGTTGAAACAATAATGCGTGTAGCCCTGGGTATCAACCCAGTGTCCCAAGAGCAGATCGGCACTCAGCACCCCGTTCTGACTGACCAAATTGAGGGGATCCTCAACCACGGTCCCAAGTTCAGGACGATTTGGGCATTGCTGCTGCTGAGCCACCGCACTCACGAAGGCGGCACCACAGATCAAGAATGCCAAAAAATATCTGCTTACAGATTTCATACACGGCTCCCTAAGTTTTTCTTTTCTTTTTAGTTAGAGTTCTAACAGCAATTCACCTTCCCCGAGCGCGAATGGCAGACCGAGAGCCAATCGAAAGTAATGCTGGAAGGGTACGGAAGCGATTGCTGGAGATACAATCGCTTCCGAAATTGAATGCTCCCATTGGCCTAATTCAACTCAATGGTAAATCGAATAACTAATCCGTCCCGCATGTTTTGCAAGCCGGATTACTGGTCAATCACCCGCATAGTGGATCTTTAAAGCTTTACGGCTGAACCAATATCTTGTGCATCATGCCTAAATCTTCATGCAGCAAGATGTGGCAATGGAATAGAAAGGTCCCAGCAGTATTGGGATCGCTAAAATCCATACGCACTTTCACGCTGTGATACGGCGTCCCGGGGCCTTCCCAGAACGGAAGCTCGATCGTATCGCGCAGGTCGTGATTGGAGACTGGCTTCCCATCCACTTCCAGCACTCGGAAGTGAATCTGATGTATATGGAATGCGTGCGTCTCTAGGGCCCGGTTCTCAATCGTCCAGTCTTCGATCGCGCCGACTTTTGTGGTTATTACCGGTTTCTCGTCGCCTTGGAAAACTCTTTGCTGCTGTCCATCGACGGTTATGTAGAACTGAATCGGACCGTTGGTGCCGCCAAATTCTTCCGAGAAATAAAGCTTACGCGTTGCTGTAGCTGGCTTTAAGGCCAAGTCGGCGTACTTCGCGCTCTCCACTTTCGCCTCAGTCTGCGGAGCTACAACAGACTGACCCTTCGGATTGTTTGTCAGGTTTATCTTGGCCAGGTTGGCTGCCAGATCAGGATTTCCGGTCGGTCCAGTAGAGTACAAGTTTGTCAGGAATATTCCAGATCCGCCTGCCGCCGGAGCTGTCGCTATGAACTCAGCCCGTCCCGCTGGCGGAATTAAAATCGTGTCGGTCATTCTGGTCCCAGTTACAGGGTAACCGTCCAAAGCGATCACCTGAAGTTGTTCGGGCGTCAGATTAACAAGTACTTGCAACACAAGGAAATCCTGAATGCTGGCATTCACCACACGCCAGAACTGTTTCTCGCCGGGTTTCATGTCGATTTGAGGAACGGGCTTCAGCGGAAACAGTTCATGGTAATTAAAAGTCAGTAAATAAGGTCCTGGAATCCATGGAACCAGATACTGCTGCCGAATGAGAAATACGCGCTCAGTAAGCCCAGCGACTTCAGGATGCACCTTTTCCATTCCATTGACGATGATTGCACCGGATGCACCACCATTCACATGGAACTCAGCAAATCCGTGCACGTGAGGATGGTACCAATACAAGCCCGGCGGCTGAGCGGCAGGAATTTGAATGTTGTATTGAAATCCCGGTGTGCCTGGCTGAATCAGGGTGTTAATAACGTCATCCTGATGGCAATTCGGAGGAATATTCATTCCATGAAAATGTATGTTGGTCGAACTGATGGTCATTTCACCGCTGTCGCCGCAGGTCGCTTTGCCCATACCGGGCATCGTGATCCCAACGGAAGCGTTGTCCTTGATAATATTTTTGACGCCAAGCTTCAGCGTGTCGCCTGGGTTAAGCCGTAGGGTAGGCGATTCCACGTATCCATTATCTGTCTTGTAATCAAAACAATAGTGGGTGTAACCCTGCGTATCCACTGAGTGCCCAAAGAGGAAGTCCGCGTTGAGTACTCCATTCTGGCTGACAATCGTAAGCGGATCGTTAAGCGCATCGCCTACGGCTGGACGGTTTGGACATTCGGTTGATTGCGCGGCCGCGCTACCAAAGGCCACAGCGCACATCAGAATTGCCAATAAATATTTGCTCGCAGAGTGCATGCTCAACTCCCTAAAGTTTCATTTCAAAAATCGGTTAGTGGTTAAATGTATTTCAAAACCTTAAAAGGCGCGCGGCGGAAAAGTACCAATCGAAAGCAAGCCCGGACTCGCTGAATCAGCAACAGGAGAATTGCTCGCCTCCGCGATTGAACATTTTCCGTTAGCGGAATTTACTGTGATCATCGCAATGGAGGCAGGAGCCCCGAATTCAGCTACATAAACCTCCGAACCCGTTCCCGTACTACTCGCTAATCCCACACCACCCAAATAAGACCAGTTAGCTGAGTAGCCTGCAATTTTCCCGGTTATGCAACCCTTGCCAGTTGGCTTTCCGAGAGTCTTGTCCCAAAACGCGGCGGTAACCTGATCTCCCTGAGTATTGCTGATATACAAGATACTTTCGTCAGGACTCAACATGATATTGCTGGAGTTAATTCCCACGCTCGTCTTGTAAGGAACAGTCTTCGCCAGCTTGCCGGAAGAGATATCGGACACCTCAATGAGCATCGCCGTCGATGTATCGCCGAATATCGCGAAATGGCCATCGCTGGAAATATCAATTCCGCCCGGATAGTTGTTTCCTATGCCAGTACCAGTTGAGATCTGCTTGTCGCCATTCGATACCGGTACTCCTGATCCGAGATTAAAAGATTCGACGGAGCCATCCCCGTAGGTTGCTACCATGAAATTCTGGTGGACGGCCAAGCCGTCAACAACTCCGCCTTGCAATCCTACGACGGCGACGTCATTCACAAAAGTAAGGCTGCAACCAGATTGAATCTGAAAGGTACCGATCGTATTCGAGTCGGTAAAAGTTGCATACAGATATTGGCCATTCGTAGCTAGGCCAATTCCGTTGGAGGTACCGCCATCACCCTCGGAACCCACCGTACTTCCAGCCAATGCCAGCGTGTTGACGTTAATCGCTGAAATATCGCCGGAACCAGCGTCGGAAACAAACACACATTGATTGCCGGTGGCGTTCAAAACCGCAACGCGATTCGCAGGGAAAAACCCTCCACCAATACCCAGACCTGCCGTCAGAACCGTTTGTGTGAGGCTAAGATTACCATTCGGAGCTATAGCGTAAAATGTGACGCTGTTGGTTGCTGGGTTGTCGTCATTGGTAATAAGGTAGTGAGGCTGGTTGGCCGCCATAGTCAGCGAGCTGGCAACGCAAACTGCGGCTATCGCCAAAACGCCGCGAACCATCATTTTCTTCACCGAGATATTCATTGTAGCCCCTCTAAATTATGCGAAAATCGTTCTTGTCGAGTAGAGCACGTGGAACATGTCTTTTCAACGCTCTGACTAAAAACGGATAGAGAAAAAAGACTCCTCTACAAAGTCTCTTATAGGCTTCTCCGTTCAATAACCTCAATTACTGGCTCGAACGCTCGCTAGCACTGAGACCTTCCGAATACCGCGCTGCTGTGTACGAAGTCCTTTGCGTTCCTCGTGCAACGAACAGATAGTGCCACGAGTGCTGCAAAACTGTCCGGCTTTAGCTCCACATTTGGGACAACCTACTTTGAGCGGATCCCGCGTATCCATAATACGCCTGCCTTTTTCCGTAGCGGCGAGGATCAAAAGCGCCATGATTGGTTGAATACCACTCGCTGGCGAAACCCCGTCCAGCGCCGACTCTATCGCCTTATGCACGCCTACTACCATAAGACGTTGCGCCTTTCGAGTTTTTTATTTATTACGATCATTTGTTAGTGATTTCGAATCGCTGATTTGTCGTTCTAAAATGTGAACTTCACGACCGCCTGCATCACCCGCGCCGGAGCTGCGCTGATTACGTTCCCGAAAGTCGAACTTTCGATGTTTCCGTCCACCGAGGACGGGCCGTTGAACTGTGCGTGATTGAAGAGATTGAATGCTTCCATGCGGAACAGAAGAGCTTTTGAATCCGTAAGCGAAAGACTCTTTGATATCGCCATATCGAAGTTGCTGGCTCCCGGACCGTAGAAAAAACGCCGCTTCGCAGTTCCTGCCGTTCCGAGAGAATTCATCGAAAATGCCTCGGGATTGAAGTAGTTGTGGCCGGCATTGCGCGGATCGTTATTCAACTTAAGCGCGCCACCAGCGTAATCCGGCAAATCAATGCCACTGTTATTCACGCCGTTCGGATTTGTTCCGAGAAGTGAATTGTCACCATTGTTCACCATGGTGACGGGGAACCCGCTGCTGAACCGCGTAATTCCCGAAAGCTTCCACCCGGTCGTCAAACGATTAGATTTATGCCAAAGCTGGTCAAAGGGAAGTTGGTACTCGTAGCTGAGCACGAAATTGTGCTTCACGTCGAATGCCGACAAAGCATAGCTAAGTGAAGGATTAATAGGGTTGACCGCCTCACCGAGGTTCGAGGATTCATCCAAAGCTTTGCTGAAAGTGTAAGACCCGAAAAATTCAAGCCGCCCACTAGTATGGCGCGCGCTGAGCTCGAGCGCGTTATAGTTTGAGCGACCGATGGTCGACTGAAGAGCGTCGCTACCGAAATCCGGTCCAAGCGGAAAACGCGTCCCGTTGACAACTTGTCCGTTTGCTCTGGTGAACACGTTATTTTCGGCGAACGGGCCGCATGTCGCGGATCCAGGAGCAACCTGGTTCGGTTGGCTCAGTCCGAGGCAAAGAGCCGGATCGCCCGGATTCGCTTCGATCAGCACGGGCAGCCGGTGTCCCGTGTTCCCTACATAACTGGCATTGAGCACTGTGTTCGGGCCCACCTGCCGCTCAATCGACAGCATCCATTCCTGGGTATACGGCACTTTGTTTTTTACGTCATAGCCTGGAATACCACTGATCGGTAGAAAATTGCTCCAGTCGAAATTGTTATCGGGGTGAGTACTTGACGCATTACGCGGAGCGAACGTGTATGGAAACGGCTGTCCGAAATTATCGCCATTCGACGCCGTGATGAAAGGATTGGCGAAGAGCGGTGGCGCTGGACTTGTATAAGTCGTACCGTACGGCGAGTTGGCTGCCAATATGCCAATCGAAAGCGCCTGGATTGCGGAGTAAAACGTGCCAAAACCAGCGCGAATGCTGGTACTTCCGGGGCTGCCTAAAATCTTGCCCCAAAATCCGTCCGAATCTGCTTGTGGTGACCAGGCAATTCCTACGCGTGGAGCAAAGCTGTGATTGCTTACGGGAGCCAGCGTCGAAGGGACGCCCGGATCCGTCGGGAACAAGATTCCTTCTGGAGCACCAGGAAACGCTACTGATTGTTTTCCCGGAACGAACGTCGATATTTCGTTATATTTTTCGCTCCACGGAGCAATGCGGTCCCAGCGTAAACCATAGTTGAGCGTTATATTCGACTTGATTCGCCAAGTGTCCTGCGCGAACAACCCTATGTATTTGTTGCGGGGATAAAAAGAGTTGAGCTGGCTCTGGTTGTACTGGCTGGGAACGCCGATAAGAAAATCAGCGAAATCGCTTCCAGTCTCGCTGCCGGTGAAAACAAAGTTACCGTTAAATTGTGCGATAGCGGAGGCGCTGATTTGGTCGAGATGAAAATCTCCACCAAACCTGATGGAGTGCTTACCTAAGACTTTAGAAAAAGTATCGCTCACTTCGTAGGTATTGTTGACCTGAATGAGCTCATTGGCTGCGGCCCCGATGGAATAGCTATTGAATACGATATTTTCCACGCTCTGACCCTTTGGATCGAGTGGGACAATGCTTGGCTCTCCCTGAGCATTCACGAAGCCTTGTGACGCGAGGCTGACACCGCGCCCTCCAATGGGCTGGCCAAGATCGGTATTGTTTCGCAAATAGCTGATCCGAAATTCATTTACGGAAGTAGTGCTTAATGCCTTGGTATTGCCTATAGTCAGCAATTGCGCGCGGCCGGTCGTCAATGCATTGAAACCTGGCACGCTCGCACCGCTCTGGGCGACTGGATAAGGATTATCAAGAGTAAAGTCGTCGAGGAAGTAGTAGGCGGAAAATAATCCCCACGACGTGTCCGCATCCAGGCGAATGGCTCCTTTGTCATCCCGAACGGTTTGGTTGGAAGCGGATGTCGCAAACGTTCCTGCCGAAGTGTTTGGAACCGGTATGTATTGCAGGAGGTTTTGTGCGGGACCGGACCAAGCGTTGGTGGGAATGATCGCGTTCGGGAACACACATTGCGAGGAACTTGTACATCCGGGGGTGTAATAAGACTCTCCGGCGGCCACTCCATAACCTAATTTTTGCGAAAGCAGATTAGCGAAATAAGGACCACTGACGTCGCCCGTCAAGTTACTCGATTGATCGAGCAGATCACCGGTTCGATCTGCGGTTGTCGGCACGCTAATGTTGCCGGTGTCTACTCCCTGAGTCTGGCGTGTTCCCTGATAGTCGGTGAAGAAAAATAATTTGTCTTTGCGGATTGGCCCACCGATTGTCCCTCCAAACTGGTTTTGGCGAAAAGCACCGCGCGTGGGAGAGAAATAATTGCGCGCATCCAGCTCGGTGTTGCGGAGGAATTCAAAACCGCTCCCGTGGAATGTATTGCTTCCAGACTTTGTGACTACCAGGATTTGGCCGCCGCTGTATTCTCCGTACTCTGCATCAAAATTGTTGGTGATGATTCGGAACTCCGCAATCGAATCCAGGTTGGGAACGATCGAAGTACCGGAATTCACATCTTCTTCTGTGTCGCTACCGTTTACTTCGAACGCATTAGCCGACTCTCGTTGCCCGTTGACCGAAATCGTCCCAGGGTTCAGCGTTCCCGACGGCTGAAGCACTGTAGCTCCTACATCCTGCACAGTGCTGGATGTGATCGCCGTCGCAGGCGCGACACCGGGCTGGAGAGAGAGTAGATCGGTATAACTGCGTCCGTTCAGAGGCACTGACGTCATTTGCCGGCCGGTAATGACCTCGCCCATCTGGGTACTGGTCGTCTCGACGTGGATCGCGTCGTCGGTCACGCTAACCGTTTGAACATCCTCACCAATTTGCAGAGTGGCATCCAGATTGAGTGCCGAATCAGTGTCCAGAGTGATGTCGAGGCGTTGATAGCGCTTAAATCCCGGAGCATCGATTGCAAGTTCATATCTCCCAACCGGTAACACCGGAAGGCGGTAAAACCCTTTGCTGTCAGTGCTGCTTTGATAGATCAACCCAGTGGCATTTTCTCGCAGCGTCACCTTCGCGTTTGGCACTAGGCTCCCGGTGGTGTCCTTCACCGTGCCGGATATGCTGCCACCGACGCTTGCGACCGCTACAGCAGTGCATGCGACGATAATGCTCAGGATCATCGCACGAAAAATTCCAGCTCTCAAAATCATGTTCAGCTTACCCATATGACGAACGCACCCCAGCCTCTATCTAAAATTTGTATCAATTTCTAGTTGCAAACGTGTTGCATCTAAGATCACAATACTGAGTTGAATTGATAGCGCTTGCTTCTGTCAATTGGGGACTGCGAGTTTTTGTTGCAACCCGATTGCAACTAGCTGCAACACTCTAGTAAGCGTCTTTAAACGTCTAAGTATTGAAATTAAACGGTCGGAATTCACCGTCTAGCGGTTGCGCAACGCTACGACAATTTTATGGAAATTTCGTTACGTTTTAATGAATTTAGGCGACTTGACACGGATGCCGACAGTTTTGAACGTCATATCCTTGGCTTGGCTGCCGGTTTGTGATTTCCAGGCAAAGAACAATTCCGTATAAGAATGGGCCAGATAGTATGCGGGAGTGATTGCGAGCTTCTTAGCTGTCGCATCGATCCAACGGGCCGGACCTTCTATTTCCCCGAAATCGCCGATGGGAGTGTGATCGACTACGACGTGACCTTTGCCATCACTCCACTCGGCGCGAAACTTTTCGTACAGGAAAACCGCATCGTAGCCAAGAGCGTGCAGAATCTGCTCCATCTTTTGCCCATCCGCTACTTGAGTTTCAGTTTCTATCCGGATTTTATGCCGGCCCTCAGTGCCTTTCGACTTATGCGTTAAGACCCACTGTTTACCGTATTGGCGAAGCCGGAGCAAATCTCCACGGCGACGCAAGGGTTGCGATGGGAGATCATAGAGAGTATTCATCTCATGGGTTCGAGGAGTGATTAAGCGAAAACCTGATGCCTTGAGTTTCCGCGAAAGCGCGCGAACGTCTTCAATGCGAAACTTAATCTCTATTTCTTGATGAACAGTCATGGGCGATTTAACTAAAAGTTGGCAGCTTTACCAGATCATCTTGCGGCACTGATTCCAGGGGCAGTCCGGCTTTGCGCCACGCGACCAATCCGCCGACAATTGCGAACGCGTTGAACCCTTTTTCCCTCAGCATGAGCGCCACCCGGGCGCTCGTGGCTTCGCGCGCTCAAGTACAGTAGAGATAAATCTCTTTCTCCCGCGATAAATGCTTGAGTTCTTCCTCAAGATTGTTCGGTTCGATCCGGACTGAACCTTGAATTCTCTGCACGCCGGCGTCGTAATATCCGTGACTGCGGACATCGACAATCGTGACAGCATCTTTTTCCTCCGCCAATTTTCGTGCCAACTCTTCCACTTGCACGCGCGGGACGACGCGATATTCACGGTTCTTGTAATAAAGCCACAAACGGTAAACGATATATGCGGCAAACGCCACGGCGAGAAGCAAGCTGACCAGGTGTCCCGCTTTGATAAAACCTAGTGAAATCTTGGCCAGGAAGTCGCGCCCCAGATATCCCAAAGTCCCATAAGCACTGGTGTACAGTACGGCTCCTGCAAAATCCAGGCGAATAAATTGCGGGAACTTCATTCTCATGCTGCCGGCCAGCGGCGGGGACATCGTGTTGAGCCCAGGAATAAATTTCGCAATCACCAAAGTCGTTTTGCCGCGCTTGTAAAACGATTCGGCAGAATTCAAAATGCAAGATTCGGGATTAAGCGAAAGTCTGCACAACAGCCCAAGCAGTGTCCATCCCATGTATCTGCCGAGGACATAGAGCAATATGTCGCCAAGAAGCATTCCGACGATCGCCAGAACGAAAAGCGTTGGCCCGTTAAGTAATTTGGCTGCAACCGCCGCGCCTCCGCCGAGCAGGGCGATCGCCGCAGGTACGGGCATGCCGATGGCCTCGGCAAACACGATTGCAAAAACTACTAAGTAACCGTGGATCGCTATTTGTCGGAAAAGGTCGGCCATGATTCAGTTGCTTAAGAACGGTTTGCGGTCAAAGATTGGATGGCTTGTTCACATGGGCCGACTCAATTAGCCCAGATTGCTATCAATCATCACTTTTCCCGGGCAACTACAAACTCAGGTGCCCACAATAGAGCACGCTTGATTTCTGTGTCGGGAAAATCGCTGATCGCATGACGCGCCAGTTCCGCGTAACGCATAGCCTCAGCATGAGCAGCGTCGATCGAACCGTATCGTTCCAATATTCCCAAAATTTGCTCACGAGTCACGCTATCGAACGTACGCTCACGCACCACTGTCTCAATCTGTGCACGCTCTTCCGCAGTACATCGCTCCAACGCGTGAATGACTGCCATGGTAGCTTTGCCTTCGCGCAGATCGCTGGCCACCGGCTTTCCTAAAACGCTCTCTGACGCGGTCAGATCAAGGACGTCATCAACAATCTGGAATGCCATCCCTAGGTCTTCTCCATAGCGGGCAAGGCTTTCTTCTTGTTCCTTGGTTGCATCGCCGAGGATTGCTCCCATTCTCATACACACTGAGAATAGGCAGGCAGTCTTGCGGAAGATAAGATCAAAATGTTCTTGGAGTGAAATCAGTTTGCCGAGCTTTTCCATCTGAAGGAGTTCACCCTCAACCATCTGCTGAGTGAGCTCGATGAGCGTATCCAGAACGCGAAAGTTACGCTCCTGCACTGCAACCTTGAATGCCTGCATATACAGCCAGTCACCAGCGAGCACGCATTTGGAATTTCCCCATTGAGTGTTCGCCGCAGGCCGGCCCCGCCGGGTTTCAGCTTCGTCAATGATGTCGTCGTGAACGAGGGTTGCGGTGTGGATGATTTCTACAACCGCTCCCAACCGGATCGCGCCACGCCCCTGATAATCGAAAAGCTTCGCCGCAAGTAACAGCAATGCAGGACGAAGGCGTTTGCCGCCACCGTTACGCAAGTATTCGCCGATCTCAGTTATTGCCTGGACACCTGCGACCGTATCGCGTCCAAATTCACGCTCAATAGCCGCAAGATCTTCGCGAAGCATCTCGAAGATTTCTTTTCCGTTAATGGCGGCTGGCGTACTCAACCTTGACTCCTGACATCGATTTCACCAAGGAGACATCGAGGCATATGTAAAAAGATCGAATCTAATTCGTTCTGTAATTCGTAAACTGCAGGTCAACACCGAAATCTTTTTGCCGGAGTAGGGCGATCGCGGTTTGCAAGGCGTCACGATCTTTGCCGCTCACTCGAACCACGTCTCCCTGGATAGATGCGTTGACTTTCATCTTTGAATCTTTGATCGTCTTGACGATTTCTTTGGCTTTCTCGATAGGAATGCCCTGGGTCAATGTGATTTTCTGGCGAACAGTCGCTCCCGCGGCGGCTTCAACCGTAGCGTACGTGAGGCCTTTCAGTGACACTCCGCGCTTAACCAACTTTTGCTGCAAAATCTCGTTTACTGCCTTCAGCTTGTACTCGTCCACAGAGTGCATCACTATTTCATCTTTATCTTTGCCTTCAACTTCGATATTCGACTTGGAATCCTTCAAATCGAAGCGAGTATGGATCTCCTTCAATGCCTGCTGAATTGCGTTGGCGACTTCCTGCATGTCGAGCTTGTTGACGATGTCAAATGTATTTTCGGGCATGATGATCTTGTTTGGAACGGTTTCCGCTTATGTACTAAGTTACCAGATCAGAGCTGATACTGGGTTTTCTGGGGAGGTTGCTCTTTATCGAAAAGCTACGACGGAATCAATTTCGACTGGAAGAATTTATTGAAATTGGTCGTGGTCTGTTCGCCCACTTCTTCGGGCGAAATGGCATGAAGGCTCCCTATTTGCTTAGCGGTTTCGACGACGAATGCCGGCTCATTCCGCTTCCCTCGATGCGGAATCGGCGCTAGAAACGGGCAATCGGTCTCAATAAACATTCTATCCAGCGGAACTTGTTTGGCAGCGTCGCGGATCGGTTGTGCTTTCGGAAAAGTGATGTTGCCCGCAAAAGAAATCATGAAACCTATATCGAGTGCGCGTTTCGCGTGGCCCCATGATCCGGTGAAGCAATGCAGAATGCCGCCGAGCCCAGTGGGCTTCCAATTCTGTTCCAACAGTTCAAGGCAATCGTCCCAGGCATTTTCGCTATCCTGCGATGGCCGACAGTGAATGATGATCGGCAGCTTGGCGGACTCCGCCAATCCCATCTGCTTCAAGAAAACACGCTGCTGCACACCTCGCGGGGAGTGATCATAGAAATAATCAAGGCCGATTTCTCCCCAAGCTAGAACTTTCGGTTGACTAGCCAAGCGTTCCATTTCCTGGAATAAGCCGTCGGTCGCGAGTTCTGCCTCATGAGGATGAATTCCGGTAGTGGCGTATATGAAATCGTATTGTTTAGAAAGACGGACCGCGCAGCCGAGTGATTCTGCACTGTCTCCATTGCCAATCGCCAGAATGGATTGCAATCCCGCTTCACGAGCGCGTGCAATAACTTGTTCGCGGTCACCGTCAAACTGTGAGCCTTCGAGATGAGCGTGGGAGTCAACGAACATATTCAAGGATTCGGCTACTTCAACCTGGTCCCAATCGGTACATCTTCCAGAAAACCGGCCAGCACAGCTTTGCCGCCTTCGGGAGACGCGGCCACGATCATTCCGTTGGACTCTAGTCCTCGCAATTTTCGCGGAGCGAGATTCGCGACGATAACCACTTTCCGTCCGATCAACGCCTCCGGCTCGTACGATTCCGCAATACCCGCAAGAATCTGGCGTGTTTCGTTCCCGAGATCAACTTCCAGGCGAAGCAGCTTGTCGGCTTTCGGAACACGTTCAGCGACTTTTACTAATGCAACGCGCAGCTCAACCTTGGCGAAATCGTCGATTGTAATTTTGCCATCATTCGCTGTCGCCACAATTGGCGCGGGGGTCTTAACTTCCTGCGCCGCAGGCGCACTCGGAGCCACTTCGGTAGTACTTGTTGCTGGTGCATCAATGGGCGTTGTTCTTCCCTGCTCTTCCATTTTTTGCATCCTTTCGATTGCACTCTTGTCCGCTCTCGGAAATACAGCTTCGATCTTGCCAAGCTTCGTTCCAGCTTTCAATTCTCCCCATTGCAAACTGGACAGCGAGGTTGCTTTGATATCGCCCAGTCCGAGTTGAGCCCAAATTTTGGCAGTCGCCTCTGGAATGACCGGATATGCCAATGCCGTCACGATACGCAATGCTTCCGCACTCGTATAAAGAATGGTTGCGAGGCGTGATCGGCTTTCCTGATCCTGTTTCTCGCCCAGAGCCCAGGGTTCGTTTTCGACGATGTATTTATCGACGGCTGCGACCAATCCCCATGCGGCTTCGAGAGCGCGTGAGAACTGTTGCTGATCGAAGAAAGCGCCGAAGTCGCCGATAACTTTTTGCGCAATCTCGGCGATCGCTTGATCTCCGGCGGTCTGCGATGCGGGGGCAGCCGGATACGGCATCTCACCCTGAAAATATCGGCCAATCATGGTCAGTGTGCGGCTGGCTAGATTGCCCAGTCCGTTTGCCAGGTCGGAGTTATAACGCTGCACCAAGGCATCGAAAGAAAATGATCCATCTTGTCCGAAAACGATTTCGCGCAGCAGGAAATAGCGAAGAGCATCTGCGCCTAACACGTCGAGAATCGTTTCGGTGCGCACGATGTTGCCGCGCGACTTCGACATCTTGCTTTCTTCAAATAAAAGCCAGCCGTGCGCGACAATGCTCTTTGGCAGCGGCAATCCGGCGGCAAGAAGAAATGCCGGCCAATAAACACAATGGAAACGAACGATTTCTTTTCCGATCATCTGGACATCGGCAGGCCAGAATTTCTCGTAAAGCTGAGCGTTGTCAGATCCCCAACCGAGCGCTGTAATGTAGTTCGCGAGCGCATCGAGCCACACGTAGATCACATGCGTCGGATCATCCGGGACAGGAATACCCCATGAAAATGTCGACCGACTGATCGACAAATCACGCAAACCTGAACGCACAAATGACATCACTTCGTTGCGGCGAGTTTCGGGACGAATGAAATCGGGCTGGCGGGTGTAAAGCTCGATCAACTTGTCCTGAAATGCTGAAAGTTTGAAAAAGTAATTTTCTTCTTTTACGGTTTCGGTTGGCCGACCGCACTCCGGACAAGGCGCACCGGTGCCGACGACATCCACATAAAGTTCGTCAAAAACGCAATATTGTCCGACATATTGGTCTTTATATATGAAGCCGTTATCGCGAATTCGACGCCACAGCGCCTGCACTCCGCGCTTGTGTTTCTCCGACGTTGTGCGAATGTAGTCGTCGTAAGTCAAGCCCATGCGGTCCCATAACGCGCGGAATTCAGCTGAGACTTCATCAGTCAATTGCTGAGGAGGCTTCCCTGCTGCCTGGGCCGCGCGCTCAATTTTTTGACCATGCTCGTCAGTCCCGGTTAGGAAGTAGGTTTCGACTCCGAGTGCGCGCTGACGCCGTGCGATCGCATCGCAAGCAATCGTGGTGTATGCGTGACCGATATGAGGCCGAGCATTCACGTAATAAATCGGCGTCGTAATGTAGAACGTTTTAGTCTTGTTGTCGCTCATGGGATTGGCTTACTTAATTCCTAAACTTCGTCGGAGACTTTCGGATCGACACGAACGTCGCCATGCATCGATGTAAAAACGTCCATAGCGGATTGCATTACACGTTTCAGCGGTACGTGTTTTTCGATCGCGATCTTTTTGCAGTCCTCGTACTCGGCTGCAAAGTTCATGATAATGCCGCTACTGCGTCCAACTTTGATTCTTACATCGCCAAATTCCGTGGTGACATCGACCCATTCACGGGTCAAGGTGACACGCTCTTCTGTACGTCGTCTGACGCCCAGCGTAGAAGTTTCGGAGAAGATCATTTCGGTTAGTTGAGGCGCATCTTCATTACGGCATAGGATCGTCAACAGCATTCCAGGGCGATTTTTCTTCATTTGCACGGGAATGACAAATGCATCGAGCGCACCGCCGGAAAACGCACGCTCCATGGCATACCCGACTAGTTGAGGATTCAGATCGTCGATATTCGCTTCCAGAACAGTGACGGTTTCGCGAGTGTTAACCACGGCATCACCCATAATCAATCGCAACACGTTGGCATGTCCGGCGAAGTCGCGTGTTCCTGCGCCATAACCGATTTTCTGAACCTTCATTTCCGGAAACGCAGCGAAACGGTTTGCCAGGGTCCTCACGATTACTGCACCCGTTGGCGTGACTAGTTCCGCCTGAATGCCGGAAGAATATACCGGCGCATCTTTTAGAAGTTCCAAAGTCGCGGGGGCCGGCACGGGGAAATTTCCGTGTGCGCATTGGACCATGCCACTGCCCACATTCAGCGGCGAACCAATAAACTCATCAATGCCTAACGATTGCGCGCCGACGGCGGCACAAACAATATCCACGATGGCGTCAACCGCGCCAACTTCATGGAAGTGAATTTTCTCGATATCCGAGTTATGAATTTTCGCTTCAGCGGCCCCTAACGCCTCAAACATACTGACCGCAAGATTCTTTGCGTCATTCGAGATGCCGGCTTGTTGAATGATGCCGCGAATTTCCTTTAATCCCCGGTGGTGGTGCTCTATAGCAGATTCGTCATGCGTATGATGATGGTCGTGAGTATGACTATGGTCGTGTGAGCGCGAATGTTCATGATTGATCCCGGTATCACGGGCCAGGCTCTTCGCTTCGGCACCAGTATGCACGTTAATTTTTGTCGCGGAGATCCCACTACGGTTCACTCGAGAAATCTCCAGCCGTGCGCCAATTCCCAACGAAGAAACTGTCTGCTCCAGCAAACCTGCTGACACACCGGCATCCACGAGCGCGCCAAGAAACATGTCCCCGCTGATACCTGAAAAGCAATCTAGGTAGGCAATACGCATTACTCAATTCTCTCATTACAAAGGACGGTTCGCGGAGAATCTGGTTTTTTTGAGTTTTGTTTCGCGCAATGCGCCCGAAGCTTGGTTAACAGATCGCTCTGCTACAATCACTCTTCTCTTCAACACTTTAGGGGAACTCTTGTACCGTCATCTCGAACAGCGTTTGGTCCAGTCTTTCCGCGAGTATATCCGTCGTGCCTACAACATCGACTTGTCCAAAATCGTAGTCGAGCAGCCGCCCAGAGTGGAGCTCGGCGAATACGCGTTGCCGCTTGCGTTCGATCTCGCTAAACGGTTGCGAAAGGCTCCACGCAAAATCGCGGAAGAAATCGTTGCCGGCATCGGCGAAATCCAAGGTTTCGACAAGCTCGAACTCGCAGGGGCTGGCTACATTAATGCGCGATTGAAACGGTCGGAAGTCGCTCTGGCGCTGGCCAAAGACCAACTACCGGAGCACGAAATTTCGCCAGGCAAAGTTTTGGTGGAGCACTCCAGCATTAACCCCAATAAAGCTGCGCATATTGGACATTTGCGAAACGCAATTCTTGGTGACACATTCGTACGCTTGTTGCGATTCGAAGGGCGTGAAGTCGACGTTCAGAATTACATCGATAACACCGGCGTCCAAGTTGCAGATGTGGTGATCGGATTTCAGCGCCTCGAGAAAAAGTCCTACGAAGAAATCGAAAAGCTGATCGCAAAGCCGCGCTTCGATTACCACTGCTGGGACGTTTATGCATCGGCCTCGCGCTGGTATGCAGAGAGTCAAGAAAATTTAAAGGCCCGCGCTCAGGCATTGCATGACATCGAACACGGCGGCAATGAAACAGCCAGGCTTGCGGAATTAATCTCCGTCGCTGTACTGCGGCGTCACCTTGAAACGATGGATCGGCTGGACATTGAGTACGACTTCCTGCCACGCGAGAGCGAAATTCTGCGCTTGCATTTTTGGGACGCTGCTTTTGAAAAGCTAAAAGCTGCAAGCGTACTTACCTTTGAAGATTCGGGCAAAAATAAAGGATGCTGGGTGATGCGTCGCGGCGGCACGGCTAAAACTTCCGAAGTTGAAAACACGGATGACGCGCCAATTTCCGAAGAAGACCAAAAAGTAATTGTGCGTTCGAATGGGACCGTAGGATATGTCGGCAAAGACATCGCGTACCACATGTGGAAGTTCGGGCTGCTCGGCCGCGACTTCGCCTATCTGAAGTTTTATCAATACCCGAATCAACATGAGTGTTGGATTTCCGCTGAGCAAGGGCAAAGTGACCATCCGCACTTTGGAGGCGTCGCTGAAATCTATAACGTAATCGACGCCCGGCAATCGGAGGCGCAGAACAGCGTGATCGAAGCTCTCCGTGCGCTCGGCTACAACGCGCAGGCCGATCACTACACACATTTTTCTTATGAGATGGTGGCGCTTACTCCGCGCTGCGCCGCCGAACTCGGATACACGTTGAGCGACGAAGACAGCACACGCTCCTACGTCGAGGTATCTGGCCGCAAGGGTTTTGGAGTGAAAGCCGACGACTTGATGGACACGCTGATCGCGTCGGCGAAGAAGGAAGTAGACGCGCGCCATCCGGAGCTTGCCGAAACCGAACGAGGCACCATCGCGACGCAAATCGCCTTCGGGGCGCTGCGCTATTTCATGCTCAAGTTCACCAAACAATCGGTAATCGCGTTCGACTTCAAAGACGCTCTAAGTTTTGAAGGCGATACCGGACCGTACGTTCAATACGCGGCGGTACGAGCGGCAAACATTTTCCGCAAGGCTGGGCTCGACGCGGAAACTTTCAGAACAAATTTGAGCGATGCTGATTTCGCGAAGCATTTGTCTAGTGTGGACGCGAACGATATCTGGGAATTATGGCTAGCTTCTTCTCGGACCTCACAGGTGGTCAGTCAGTGCATTGCAACCAGCGAGCCCGCATATCTTGCCAAGCACGCGTTCCAACTTGCGCAATTGTTTAACGCTTTTTATCATCGCTATCCAATCATTATCGAACCGGATGAAGGCCGCAAGAATTTTCTACTAGCGACCGCAAACGTGGTTCGAAGGGAACTCACTCGAGTTCTAAGAGTGATGGGTATTACCGTTCCCGCGGCAATGTAGTGGGCAATTGTCCGAATCCTTTGTGTAACGCTCCGCAGACTTACCAAATTTCCAGCATGCCGTTATCATTTCAGTGCGGTATTCAAATCACACCACGCCTTCGGGGGGATTTCATGAGATCTATGATTTTCATACTGTCAATACTGCTCGCGGCGACTGTTCTCAACGCCCAGGATGCCGAGGGCTGCAAGGATTCGCCACTAGTCTCACGCTTCCCCGGTGGGGTGATCAACTCCTGCGAGAAGAAAGAATTCGATCAAGCTGATTTTCCACTTAACGGTGTTGGCGATAAAGTAAAGCACATTGAAGGCGAACTTCAATCGTGGGATTACGAAACCCGTGAGGGAATGAGCGAACTCCAGGTTTACCGCAACATGGAAACTGCAATCCGTGGTGCGGGCTTCATTATCGATTATTCGAATTCACCCGATGACTTCGTTGCGCACAAGGGCAACACATGGATACACATCGAGAGTAAAGGAAGCTTTTACTATCAGACCATCGTTACCGAAAAAGCGATGCAGCAGGAAGTCACGGCCGATGCTTCCAGCCTCGGAGATGAAATCAATAAAACGGGACATGTTGCTATCTATGGCATCCATTTCGCAACCGCGAAGGCTGATATCCAACCCGACTCCGAAAGCGTGCTGAACCAAATATTAACTCTGTTACAACAGGATGCCACGTTGAAACTCCGGATCGAAGGCTATACAGACAATCTGGGGAATGCTGCGGCAAACCAAGCTCTCTCCGAGAAGCGCGCGCAGGCCGTTATGGCGTGGTTGATCGCTCACAAAGCAGATGCTTCCCGATTGACAGCTAAGGGCTTCGGTCAAAACAGCCCCGTTGCAGATAATTCGACCGAAGACGGAAGAGCAAAGAACCGCCGAGTGGAATTAGCGAAACCGTAGGGAATATCCACTTTTGCTTGTAACTTCATACGCAAGTGAACATCTCATTTGTGCGCGCCATAGTGTCGGCGCCCAATTTAAAAACAGGAGATCCTATGAAGAGATTTTTTAGTTCGTTAATGGCTGTGTGCTTCCTCACTTTTGCGATATCCGCTTTCGCCCAGAATGCCGGTACTCAGAATACCGACTCCATGAAAAAAGATGACAACATGAAGTCGGACAACATGAAGTCGGACAACATGAAGTCGGACAACATGAAGTCGGACAACATGAAGTCGGACAACATGAAGTCGGACAACATGGCCATGGACAAGAAGGCCGCCAAAAGCAAAAAGACCAAAACTAAAGGCATGATGAAAAAGGACGACGCCAAGTCGGACGACATGAAATCGGATGGGATGAAGAAAGACGGTTCGGGAAACATGAAGCAGCAGTAGTGAATCTTGTCCGGGCGGCGATGGTTGTCATCGGTCGCTGCCTGGATAACTTATCCCGCCGGTGTAAATCCGTGGTGTCGCACGAAATTGAAAGCCAGTCGCAGCGCATACTCTCCCAAACATCGGACGCAGGGAACGTAACCGTCGCGGACAGCTTCCTTGGCTGTCATCGACCGTACCGGCTCTCCTTCAGTATGCAAATAGCCGCACTCCGCAAGATGAAACAGCTTGCCGTGCTGCGCAACAACGACAAGCATTTCATCGGGCACCTTGAAGGCAGGTAATGCCATTTCAGACCGCGTTGCCGGATGCGAATGAGAAGCCACGCTCGCGACAATGAAGGCTCCGGCCATCACCACTGTCGCAGCTGCGGCGGTCATCCACCCAAACCCGACAGTGCTCCACCATGACGGCGTAGGAGTGAGCCGCTGGCGTAACCGCGAGTCGAAACCAAGCGGTAGAGGATACATCCTTTCATCGCCATAGAGCGCGATGACATTTCTAGTGCCGTCCAGCACTGACCGGCACTTCGTGCAGCCTTGCAAATGCTCGTCCATGGCGGCGCGCTGCGCGGGTGGCAAATCGTTTTCAATGTAATCGGATATTTCCGTCCAGATATGTTCGCAGCTTTCTACCATGGTTTAGTTCCCTTCTGCAGCGGCGCTGAGTTAAACAATCCGGACTTAAACCAACCGGTCGACATTTTCGGCGCCAGTAAATCGCGCAACATAAGTCGCGCACGCAACAACCGGGTCTTTACAGATGCGTGCGAGATGCGAAGCGTTTTCGATACTTCTTCGATACTCAAATGATTCACGTCCCTCAAAATGAAAATCTCGCGATATTTTTCTCCGAGCGACGCGAGAGCTTCCAATAGCAAGTCGCGGACTTCCTTGCGCTCCAGCGTTTCGGAAGGAATCTCGCGCCAGTCGGCAAAATCGCGAGGAGTGTAGGTACCTTCGTCGTTGGCAGTTTCGCCGATCGGTTCCATCACACGCGCATTCTGTTTTCTGCGACGCATTCGGGCCTCGTTAATTGTGATCTGAATCAGCCACGTGCTGAATTTCGCTTCGAAGCGAAACTGGCCAAGGTTCTTCAGGGCCTTGAGCATTGCCTCCTGGACTGCGTCTTCGGAGTCCTGTTCATTGCGAAGAATCGAAAATGCAGCGGCATACAGCTTGCGTTCATAAGGCTGCACCAAGGCATAGAAGGACTCGCGTTCTCCTTTCTGGACGCTGCGAATCAGCCCGGCTTCACGGGCATCAACCACCGCCGGCGGGTTTTCCACCGAGCTGACTCCTTCCATATTGTTCGTTCGTCTCCGCTAACTCTTGAAGGTCAGTTGCTGAACAGATTAGTGAATCGGATACTCTGGATTTTTCTTCCAACCTGTCAGCATCGACATGAAGTTGTTCCATCCGTGCAAAAGAACCATCACCAAATGTCCAAATATGAACAGTATGATTGCCCACGTAATCGCAAAATGCCAAATACGAGCGTAATGAAATCCGCCCATCAATTTGCCGAGCAAGGAAAACTGCACAGGCTTCCAGACCACCAATCCGGTTAACACCGAAAGAATTCCGAGGATTAGAGCCCCAGTGTAGGCCTGTTTCTGGAGTGAGTTATACGCTTCGGTTGCCGGAGGTTTCGGGCCGAAGAAAAAATAATGACGAGCCATTGGCCAGATTCCAGACAGATCGCGCGGTACGAAGAGTACCTGCTTATAGTGGCCGCTGAAGAGCTGATAACTGAGATAGATCAGGCCCGTAGCCATATAAATCCACATGAAAGTCAGGTGCCACTGCAAGCCACCGCCGAGCCATCCACCCAGCGCAAGCGACTTGGGCCAGTTCATTAAAGTGTGTTGAGGAACTTTTGGCCCGAAACTGGGGAACGCGCGAAAGATTTGCAGACCGCTGGCAATCATCACGAACAAGGCAATGCTGTTCAACCAGTGGCACAAACGCACTGGCAACGGATGTTCATACACAGCGACCGTCGTAGTTTCGTTTTTTTCCGATACCACTTCAAGCACAGCTTCCATTTCGTTTCTCCTTTCGCCAGTTAGAGCCCGTAAAATTCCGAGTATCCCTGATCTTCCCAATATCCGGCCCGTTCCAGTACATGACTCACTTTCAAGTCTGTCAAATACTTAGCCTGCTTGTAACCAACTTTAGTTGGAACATTCAGGCGTAGGGGAGCGCCGTGCTCGCGAGTCAGAGGCTGGTCATACATTTCGTAACAAAGCAGGGTTTGGGGATGCAGAGCAGTCGCCATGTCCAGCGATTCATAATAGTCGTCGGCACATTCGACGCTGACGAATTTTGCCGTAGGGTCGGCACCAACCAGATTCAAGAAATCGGAAAGACGAACACCGCCGAAGCGGCCTATTGCGTCCCAGCCTTCTACGCAGACATGGCGGGTATTTTGGCGGAACTTAGGAAGCGCTTGAATTTGCACCAATTTGTAATCCCCGGGCTTTTGTACGGCCCCGGAAACCGTGAGCGTCCAAATATCAAAATCGACGCCGGGATCATCCACGTCATAATCGTTGACGTAGAACTTGTTTAAGGGCGTTAGTTCAGCATCTGTAAAGATGGGAGCGAGGTGGCCTTGCCGGAACAGCCTGGCTGAAGCCCAATCGCTAAAACCCACGCCTGCTTTCAAGAGCGGAGTCCTCAGCTGAGGGATCGCGAACGCGCCAAAAGCTACGAGGGGGCTAAGTTTCAGAAGCTCCCTGCGGTTTATTTGCTTGAATCTCCGGCCAGAAATCTTACCTTCCATAGAGTCTCCGCCCACATTATCCGCCATTTCCAGTAATGAGACTTGGGGAGTCGCAAAAAGTTGCAGTTTGCAACGATTCAGAATAAAAAAAAGCTAACGTTACCCTGTGGATTTTCGGCAAGATTTAGAGCATACTAGGGCGACTAAGGCCCGGCTCCCCCCAGATCGGGCGGGGAGCTGTTTATGCACACGATCAATAACCGCGTTCCGGCTGAGGTTCATTCGAATTTGCAATCCCCCTCCGAGCACAAGCAAACGCTGATCATGCGCGTTGCGTTTGTGCTTCTGATGTCCGCGCTCACGGTTGTCGCCGTGCGGGACTGGCAACTGTGGTCGGATATGTTCTTCCCAGAAGATCAAGTCACGGAATCGGCTCCGTCGCAGGTGACTACGCAAAGTTCCGTAGCCACGAGTGCCGCGGTACAGAGCGCGCCATCACGTGCAAAAACTAAGCATGTTCCGATCGTAACCACGCACAGCGAAATCGCTGTGGCACCAATAGTGACAACGAATCGAACCGTACTTCCGCCGCTCCGGGTGGATGTGGTTGCGGGAAATCGTCGTCAGACAGTCCAGGCGTCGAATCGCGCGGTCGAAGTAGACGTCGAGCCGTTATCCCAAGTAGCTGCGAATCAGAGCTCAGGCGTAGTCAACGCCTCGGACCGAGCGACCCTTTCGCAAGACACAGCAGGTATAGTGTCACGCCGTGTGGATCCTAGTTATCCAATGCTGGCGAAGCAAATGAAAGTGCAGGGAGCGGTAATTCTCCAAGCATTGATTGGACGCAGTGGCGATATACAAAATTTGCGAGTCTTGAGTGGTCCGGCGATGTTATCGGAAGCAGCGCGGAGCGCGGTAAAACAATGGCATTTCAAGCCGTATCTTTTGGCTGGGCAAGCCGTGGAGACCGAAGCAAGGATCACGGTGAACTTTACTATCTCTACTGACTAAGTATCTCGCTCACTGCTTTAGCTAGCCTTTTATTGACACCTGATTTTTCCTCTTCGAGACGCCCAAACTCTCGCAAGGGGATTTCGTTCTTCCAATCACGTTTGCGACTATCGTCTTTGAATGCGATATACTTCCCTGTTTTCTTATTCCAGCAGGAGTTTAACCATGAGAAATTCGTTTCGTTTGTTGTGTCTGTGTTCGTTGGCTCTTTCAGCCGTCCTTCCGGCGCTCTCGCAAGAGAAAGTCGATCTTGAGATGGTGACCCGCATACGTTACGAAGAATTTCATGATTCCAAAGTCATGGACTTGGCCAGCGGTCTCATGGACTCCATTGGCGAGCGCCTTACCGGATCGCCCAACATGAAGCGCGCCAATGAATGGACAAAAGATCAGCTCGCTTCGTTTGGGTTGGTTAATGCCCATCTCGAGGCTTGGGGGCCTTTCGGCCGTGGGTGGGCCAACCAGTATGTTAATGCGCGCATGACTTCTCCTGACATCACTCCGCTGCTGGTCTATGCGAAGGCTTGGACGCCCGGAACGAATGGCGTAGTCACCGGAAAATGTGTCCGCGTAAACATCGAGAAGAAAGAAGACTTCGACAAATACAAAGGTAAGCTGGCCGGAATGATCGTGATCTTCGGCGCCGATCCAGAAGTGAAGCCGATTGACGCAGCTCCATTTCAGCGCTACAGCGACGAAGATCTGGCCAAGACAGGGCAATATGAATTTGCCGAGCGCAATGCATTCCGGTACGCCGAATATCTGAAGCGAATGAAATTCCAGAAAGACGTCGCGAAGTTTCTCGGCGATGAAAAGGTGCTCGCGGTAATTGATCACAGCCGCGGAACCGCTGGCGGCGGAACGGTATTTGTCCAGTCCGGTGGATCATGGAAACCCGGCGAAACCGTGACCTTCCCTGCACTCACAATGGCGGTCGAAAACTGGACGCGTATTTCGCGATTGTTGAAACAAAAGAAGGACGTGACGCTTGAACTCAACATCACCAACACTTTTTATGACGATGACCCCATGCAGTACAACACCATCGCAGAAATCCCAGGCACGGACAAGAATCTGAAGGATGAAGTCGTCATGCTGGGCGGCCATCTGGATTCATGGCACGCTGGCACCGGCGCGACCGACAACGGCGCTGGAACAATCGTCATGATGGAGGCTGTCCGCCTTCTGAAAGCGCTGGATGTGAAGCCGCGTCGCACCATTCGAATTGGTCTTTGGAGTGGTGAAGAAGAAGGCCTGTTTGGCTCGCAGTATTATGTGCAGCAACACTTCGGAGGCCGCCCTCCGATGGACGATCCTGACATGAAAGGGATGCCAACTCTTCTGCGCCGCGAGGCGGGTCCCGTCGCGTTGAAGCCAGAGCAAGCGAAGATCTCGGCGTACTTCAACGTTGATAACGGAAGTGGAAAGATTCGCGGTGTTTATCTTCAGGAGAACGCAGCAGTCGAACCGATCTTCGCGGCATGGATGGCCCCGTTCAAAGATTTGGGAATGAATACGTTAAGCATGCGGAATACCGGTGGTACAGACCATCTTTCTTTTGACGCCGTCGGAATCCCTGGATTCCAGTTTATTCAGGACCCGCTTGAGTACGAAACGCGCACCCATCACTCCAACATGGACGTATACGATCGTTTGCAGCCGGACGATTTGAAACAAGCATCCGCGATTGTTGCAAGTTTCGTCTATGACGCCGCAATGCGCGATCAAATGCTGCCACGCAAACCAATTGAGAAGGCGTTGCCGAAAGAAGCCGAGAAGAAAGACGACGAGTAACTGCTAGGTGCGAGATCCCAACTTGAACATCTGTTGGGGTTTCATTTTGCCTACGCCGTCAACTCTTGGACCGCGCGATATGCCTGATCAATGGCTTCATTGGTATAGGCATTCGCACCGGCGTCTGAGTTGGCGATAGCGATACGGCCAAAGCGTTTACGTCCGATGACCCAAGGTTTGTCCGCTTCAGCCCAATCGGGATCGAACAGCGGATTCGGCGTAAAAGCATAGCCATGGGCCCAACGGTTTACGGTGATCGCCTGAATGTCGCGAGCCGGATCAAAACCGCCGCCGCTCAGCATTCGTCCCAACTGATCGCGAATGTTGCGTTCGAAGACGGCGAATGGTGTTCCAACCAATTCCATGCGTCCTTGCCGATGCTGGTCGCGCTCGGACAAACCGGGCTTGCAAGGCGTGCGCAACATGAATAGCACCATAGGCTCGGAAGGATCGCTAGGAAATTTATAGTTGCCAATACTCACAGGAAAATCGAGGGCGGTGTAATTGTGATAACTGCCTGGGGAAACAATTTGATGGATTTCTAATTTTTCAAACGACTTCCAGTTTTGAATTACCACATGTGAGTAAACAAGAGGCACCTTCACGAGATAAGCGAGCGCTTCCCGTTGCTTTTCCGGAAGATCGGGACATAAATACGGAATCATCATGTTGTAGCAAGCCATCACGCAATCCCGCGCATTCACCGTGTGCATCTTCCCATCTCGAACATAGCTGACAACTGCACCAGTCTTCGAAGCGTCATTGGTCGCATGCACAACTGTGCTGTTCAAGCGGATGCGAATCAATGAGTGATCCTGATCCAGGCGGCTGTAGTCGGCGTGGGCGGTGACAACGTCGTCCATCGAACTGCCGGGAATCGCATCTGGGATTAGCGAACGCACGAGCAAACGGGCAACGGAAGCGTTACCGTCTGGGAAATGAAAAATGTACGGTTCTTCTTTCTCTGCTATATCGAGGGCCATACCGTCGAACCCGGGATAACTGTCCGCGCCGTAATCGTCGTCACTGTAGTGGCAAGTCAGAGCGGAAACTGCATCAATGCCGACACCAAATAAATCATGAGTATAGGTTTGGAAAAATGGCAGAACTTCCGGACTCGCGTTACAGATTTTCGTTAAGTAATCCGCATAGCTGATCTTCGCCAGCTTCCGCCGTTTTTGTTCTATAGAAAGATCTGGCAAGTAATCGACTTTGTTACCATACAGCCGAGCGATATCGCGTCGCACAATGTCCGATAATGGCGACTCAGCCAGGAAATCCGGCCACGGCTTGCTTCCCATTCCAGTAACGAGCCGATCTTCGCCGAAAGTTTTCTTATCGTAAAAACATGCGGTACCCAACTTGGAATAAAGCGCGCGATCGTAATCTTTGTAAAATCGTTGCGTCTCAATACCGAGATCTGCAAACAAAGCTTTTGCCACTGCGGAATACTGACCCGGGCTTTCAATGGATTGTGTACCTCCATAACTCAATAACATTCGGTTGCCGACGTGAAACTCGTTGCGTTTCGCATGACCACCGAAATCATCGTGATTATCGACAATTAGAATTCGAGCTTTGGGGTGGGCCTTGCGATAAAAATATGCGGCGGACAATCCGCTGATGCCTGCACCGACAACAACAAGGTCATATGTCTCTGGCGAATCGTTTGCAGCCTTCGCACCTGTGCCCTGCCACGACTCACCATCCCGCAAGCCGTGCGCGACAGTGTAACTGCCTTCATGATTTCCCCGCATGCCCGTAAGTGTCGGAGGATAGTACTCGCTGACCGCGGACTTCGCTTCGGAGGAAGACGAACTCATTCCGTGCATCCATGGGCAACTTGACGCGACCATTGTGCCACCGATGGCTACAGCTGCTCCATCGAGGAAGTCACGGCGCGTAATCTTACGATTCATTCCAAGATCGCGATTGTCCGAATCGTCGCTCATCTAACTCTCCCACGGACGCATGTCTCGGCGTCCATTGAACGTTACAAACCTTACTATAATCCCGCAAGGTTTAGGAAGTGCCAGATGCAACGGACTCCCTGCCCGACAGTCACAGTACTTCCAAGCCCGCCGAGATTAGATACTTCTTATAGTTACCTTCGCGTCTTCAAGCATTCCGGGGCGAACCCGATGGAGCTACTGGATGAATGATTTCCTTTCCACCCGCAGCCAATCGGAAGCGCCTCAACCCGCAACCCACGTCCTCCTTATCGAAGACAATCCGGGGGACGCTGACCTGGCTCGCCTTCGCCTTGTTGAAGCAAACTCCGACATGACTGTTGCATGCGCCACTTCCTTGTCGGATGGTCTGCTATCAGCAGCGCAACGACCACCGTCGGTCATCCTTGTGGACCTGGACCTTCCCGACAGCAAAGGCGCTGAAACGTTTCGTAAGCTTCTCGACAAAGCGCCCGGAATTCCAGTCGTCGTCCTAACCGGCCAACAAGACGAAGGACTCGCCATCAAAGCGATGCACCATGGCGTGCAGGACTATCTCCTAAAAGGCGATTTCGATAGTCGGCAACTCGACCGTGCAATCCGCTATGCCGTTGAACGGCAAGCGCTCTCGACTGCACTCGCCATGAGCCAGAAACAGCGGCTTCAGTTCAAGGATGAGTTCCTTTCCCACGTCTCTCATGAATTACGGACGCCACTCACTTGTATTCACCAGTTCGTGACGTTGATGCTCGACGGTCTATGCGGCACCATCTCGGCAGAACAACGTGATCACCTGGATACGGTCCTCCGGAGCGTCAATCAGTTGCGCAGCATGATCGGTGACCTTCTGGAAGCCACTCGTGTGGAATCCCATAAATTGCGGATGAACCGACTGTGTTTTGCCATCGATGAGAGTATTCAGCACGCGATTTCATTGATGCGAAATAGCGCCGCAGAGCGACGCATCGGAATCGAGTGCGCGGTGGATAACCGCATCCCGTTAGTCCAGGCCGATCCAGACCGGGTGCTGCAGGTATTAGTCAATCTCATCGACAACGCCATAAAATTTACCCCGCCGGATGGTTCGATTATTGTGAAGGCCTGCCTGTCTACATCGGATTCGGAAATGGTACACATATCCGTTACCGACACTGGCCAAGGGATCAGTTCTGACGCGCGAACTTTGGTTTTCGAACGCCTCTATCAAAATCCGAAGGCTAACGACAATAGCCGTAAGGGATTAGGTCTCGGCTTGTATATCGCCCGCGAATTGGTCCAGCTAAACGGTGGAAAGATATGGGTCGAAAGCCAGATTGGTCACGGGAGCACGTTCTCGTTCACACTTCCACTTTTCTCCCTGGGAAAGATTCTCGCTCCGCTAATCGCGTTGCAGCCCGAGCCGCTCGCGCCTGCTTTCACTGTGGTGAAAGTCGAAATTGCTTTTATTCCCGGCAGCAACGAGCAACTTAAGCTGAACGTTCAAACTGAATGCAACGAGACATTGCAGCGCTGCATTCTGCCGGGCAAAGATGTTCTTCTCCCAGCGTTGGGAGCAAACGCTTCCGGCGAAAAATTCGTAATTGTCGCGTCACTGGACAAAACCAACATCGGCGTTCTGACCGGGCGCATTCGCCAACAATTGGAAGCAAATCCGCAAATTAGTGCATTAGGCCTAGTCAAGATTTCAACCTTCTCCGTACGACCGGCTGCTGGAGTGACTTCAGTATCGATCGAGGTCCTGATTGAACAGGTAGCAGCCTGCATGAAAGAAAGCGCTCTTGTTAGCTAAGCTCTTCGGAGCAAGAATTTCTAAGGAGATGCAAATGGACGCTAAGAAAAAGATATTGATAGTCGACGACGACCCCGATTTGCGACGTGGACTGAATTTGCGCCTTCGGGCAAACCACTTCGATACCGCCTATGCCACCGACGGCTTTACCGCGGTAGCGATGGCACACAAAGAACGCCCCGACCTGATCATCCTTGACGTCGGGCTCCCAGCGGGCGACGGGTTTGTGGTGCTTGACCGGCTACAGCAAGCTGCCAGCCTTTCAACGATTCCTGTCATCGTCCTTACGGCTCGGGATCCGGAGAACACGCGGGAAGCTCTCTTGCGTGCTGGTGCGACAGCATTTTTCCAGAAACCAGCCGACAACGCAGCATTGCTGGACGCGATTCAGGACGCTCTAGACACGGGATCATCCAACAAATTTTCAGCAGCTTACGCGTGAAGTAAGGGTCGCGTCAGGGATTAACAACATCCGCAGCGGGGCTCGCTGTTCCAGGCGGCATCGTCATCATGTGCGCCCCGTTGCCATCGAACATGACGGTCCTTACTTCTCCTTCCTTACCGGGAGAAGTAACGTCTTGTCCGTTCCAGACGAACTCGAGGCCTGCGGCATTGCCGGTGCGAACCACGATTCGATCCCGACCAACTATCGATTTTTCCTCAAGTTTGGCAAGCGTTCCGTGGAATATTTGTCCATGCGGGCCGCTTATCGAGAGCCAGGAATCTTCTCGCGCAATAATTTGTAAGCGGAAATCTTGAGCCGAAACATCGCCGTGCATGGGCTTAGTATTTTGAGTTGTCGATGGCGCGTCCTGCTTCGTTTCAACATTCGCTGTGGTCGTGGCCGGCCGTGGACGATCGATCTGTGCATCGGTCGCATTCGGCGCTGACGTTGCATTCATCGTTTGCGCCGGCTCCGCGTTCCGATGCATTATCCACGCGACAATCGCGATCACTATAAGCAAAATCAGAACTGCAAGACCCCAAGGGAAATTTGGCGCAGTAGCCGGTTGTGCCTCAACGCTCTGCTCTGAATCGACACCCGCTCCGGGCGCAGTGGACTCTTCACCTGCGGCAATCACATACGCAGAAACAGTCTGCTCTTCATCCAGCCCGAGATGTCGCGCATACGCACGAATGAATCCACGATTAAAAATCCCGCCCGGAAGTTGGTCGAAGCGGTCCGTCTCAATTGCATTCAGGAATCGATTGCTAATTTTCGTGGCAGCAGAAATGTCGTCCAGTGAGACATTTTTCTTTTCGCGTTGCCGCTTAAGCTGTGTGCCGAAGGAATCCATTCAGGTCCCGCTTAGGATCGCGTCCACTATATAGAATTCTTAACACCTGCGCCAATTCAACGCGGCATGCACCGCATTGTGTACTGCTAACGCAACCCCGTTCCGGTTAAACTTCCTGCAACGACGAAAGAATTAATTGCTGAAATGGCTGATCCCTCCTTACTTACCGACTTATTGCCGCAAGAACCAGTGGGACAAGACTTTCATGCTCACGTCGGAAGAATCTCCCGCCAATCGTCGATATTTTTGGCTGGCACTATTTTTACGGCGGTTGCCAGTTATCTATTCAAGATTTATGTAGCGAGAATGCTCGGCGCGTCAGCCCTGGGAATCTACGCACTGGGAATGACTGTGACCGGACTGGTTGGCGTGTTCGCTGCAGTCGGACTTCCACAAAGCGCCACGCGCTTCGTCGCCGCATATTCCGCTACAGGCCAAACCGCAAAACTGCGCGGATTCTTGTACCGTGCAACGCTCATGCTCGTCGGCCTGCAACTGCTTGGCGGCTTGGTAATCATCGCAGCCAAAGGCCCCATTGCCTCCCACCTGTATCACACACCGGTACTTGCAACTTACATGTGGTACTTCGTCGCACTGATGGCCGTCGGAACATTTACCAGCTTTCTAAGCGAGGTCTTAGCCGGCTACAGAGATGTGACGATCCGTACTATCGTCGTAAATTTTGCGGGAACGCCACTTCTGATCATTTCGGTTGTAGCCTTCGTGTCGCTCGGGTACGGGCTGCGCGGCTACCTTATTGGACAGTTCATTAGCGGCGTCCTCGTCCTGGCACTTCTCGCTGTTGCAGCGAGGAGGCTCAATCCAGGAGCGGCCAGCCTACGGCCATTTCATTATGTTCCGATCGAAAAAACAGTCATCAGTTATTCAGTGACTTTGCTCGGAGTTCAAGCGCTCGAGTTTCTGTTGGCCCAGACGGACCGAATTGCCTTGGGTGTTTTTACTTCAACATCCGCGGTGGGAATTTACGCTTTAGCCGTTGGACTCACGGCGTTTGTGCCGATCGCACTCAAATCGATCAATCAGATTTTTTCTCCTACCATCTCCGAACTCCATGCGAAGGGTCAACATGACCTGCTGCTAAAGCTCTATCAAACCCTTACGAAATGGACGCTAGGGCTAACAATACCGCTTGCGTTTTCAGTGATGATCTTCGCGCGCCCATTGATGGCTGTATTCGGCCATGATTTCGAATCCGGTTGGCCAATTCTGATTATTGTGTCCGCCGGAGAACTAATCAATTGCGGCGTAGGTTCCGTGGGTCTATTACTGATGATGTCGGGAGAGGAATCGACAGCGTTACGCATTCAAATGTGGCTGGCGCCGATAGTGGCAATGGCAAATTTTATTACCATTGCAATCTGGGGATTAATGGGAGCGGCAGTCGTAACAGCAGCCACCAGCACTTTGATAAATTTGCTTTACTTACGAGCGGTAAAACGCAAACTCAAAATCTTCCCATCCATGACTGGTTACCTGCAATTGATACCAGCGGCTGGAGTATCGATCGCTGTACTCGAGTTGGCACGGCAAGTCAGTGTGCCCTCGCGATGGCAGCTTGCTGTAATTGCTCTATCCACAATTGCTTCGTATGCTTCATTGCTCGTCACTTTCCTGATGTCGTCGGGTGACCGCGAAGATAAAGCAATGTTCCGCCTTGCATGGGAACGCATTCGGTCGTTTAAGCAAAGTCGTACTTTGTAAGCACTGGGTCTAATGAGCAGCGCAAGTTTTTCAAACCCGCAGGCGGAGCTCGAGGCCACCCAGACCACCTACGAATTCCTTCGCCCAAACAACGTCAGGCGCGAAGTAATTGATGAAATCGAGGACTTCCTAGATACCCAGGATTCTTCTCTCCCCTTCCAGTTCCCACAATGGGCACAGGCCGAGAGCCGCCGTTATGTAGAGCACTATCGCTTCCTCATAGGACGCTCTAACAACCGCATCGTGCTGTTTGCATCGTGCGGGATTTTGTATCCCATGAGTCGATTGATTCCCTACTTTCGCGGATTAGTTGTAACGCGTGGGCCGGTTGCGACCGATGCAGTTTTGCGAGACGCCCTAGCCAACCTCATCGAACTAGCGAACAAATATGGCTTCTCTTTTATGGAAGTTAGCCCGGGACTGCTTGCTGGCCTACATCCAGATCTAATGATTGCCTTTGAAAAAGGCGGCTGGCGACCATGCGAAGACTTGCGCATTTCTTTTCGGCTGAAGCTCGAACCCACCGAGGACCAATTACTCGCATCCTTCCGGAAAACCACCCGCTATGAGGTGCGCCGGGCTGAGCGAAACGGAATCAACGTTTTCCGATCGTCATATACGGAAGCAGAAGTCACCGCGTTCTTGAAAATCTATTACGTCCTGGCGGAAAGGAAGGAATTCCGAGCGGATCCTGGCACGCTCTTGCGGAACGTCCTGGCCTGGCTGGCGACAGATAGTTCGAGAGGGACACTGTTGTTGGCGGAAAAGGACGGTGTGGTTGTGGCTGGGGCCGTCATCATTCGCTCGGGAAAGCGCTGTTGGTACGTCTGGGGCGCCACCGAGAGAGTCGGAGAGGCGAGCGCCGGGCATCTCATCCAGTGGAACGCGATTCGCTGGGCGAAGGAACACGGTTGTACCGAATATGATTTCGGCGGGTACACCGAAAATGCCACCTCTGGCCCGGCACTTTTTAAAAAGGGATTCGGAGGCTATGTCGTAAGCTTCATATCTGCCCAGCGGAAAATCGTTAACGAAAAGCAGTTCAGATTACTAAAATCGCTTTGCGCGCTAAGAGGAGTAAACCTTGGCTGATTTCCGATGTAGACGTCGTTTATCGCTCCGAGGATTTGGAGGGTGACCAAGCATCGCATTGCCTCGCTCGACGGTTTGCGCGCGATTTCGATTGCTCTGGTCGTCCTGGGACACCTGGGTAAAAATGGCCACGCTCCGCTAATTTTCAAGAGTCATTACACAGATCTGGGGGTTGATCTTTTCTTCGTCATCTCCGGTTATCTGATCACGACCATTCTTCTTCAAGAACAGCAACAAACTTCCACGATAATCCTCAAGCAGTTTTACGCGCGACGCGCATTCCGGATTTTCCCCGCAGCATTCGTATTTATCCTTGTCGCCGCGGCATTCTACTGGCCTCAGCTGCGGTGGTACAACATTGCCTCCGCACTTGTTTACGTTGCGAACTTTGATGGAACGCGCCCTTGGATATTTGGTCAGCTGTGGTCACTCGGTGTCGAAGAACAGTTTTACCTACTGTGGCCGAGCGTTCTCAAGAAATGGGGCGATCATAAAGTCACCATTCTCATCGGGGTGACCATATTCGCTCCGGTCATTCAATCTTTTCTCTTTCATTTGAAAGTTGCCGGCGGAACCATCGGCGCGTGGCCGGGTGTTGCCAGTACGCTCGCAGCAGGTTGCTTACTTGCAGTGATTGGTTCGTCGGCTCCAAATGTTGGCAAAGTGGCTGCAACCCTTATGCTGTTCACCTTGTTTGCCATCCCATTTTTTGCGGCTAATACGCCTGGCAAAACTCTCTTGCTGCTATTCATCCTTGACCCGGCAAAGCATCTTTGCATGGCTGGATTGCTCATCCATGTCGTCCAACGTCCTTATAGGTTCTTGAATTGGGCGCCAGTTGTCTGGCTGGGCAACGTCAGTTACAGCCTTTATCTTTGGCAGCAGCCCTTTTGTGCGGATCCGACCTTGCGTTCCGCTTATTTCACTGTCTTTGCGATCATTTGCGCGGCCCTGTCGTATTACTTGGTCGAAAGGCCCATGCTCGGGTTGCGGGACCGAATACTGACCAAAATGGGGCCGGAACTTGTACCCTATGCCCCAAAGTCACACCAAATACGAGCTGCGCGGTAGTTCATGTTACCTATGTGCGTTGCCCGCACTTACCGGCGGAACCTATAATCGGGGTACTTTCGCGGCTGGAAAAGAGTAACTCTTACCATGAGCAAGGCCACAGGGGTCGGCTTAACCCGGCAGAACCTCGAATTGAACATCTTTCACGATGTGGCCAAGACGCTCACGTCTTCGCTCGAACTTGATTCTATTCTGCAAACGATCATGGAGAAAATGGCGGAATTTTTCCGCCCAGACACGTGGTCACTGCTCATGGTCGATGAAGATCGTGATGAGTTGTATTTTGCGATCGCCGTCGGCAGCGCCTCCGAAGCTCTAAAGAATGTGCGCTTGAAAATGGGCGAAGGTATCGCCGGGCACGTCGCCAAGCACGGTGAGCGCGTGATCGTACCCAATGTAGCGACTGACCCTCGATTTGCTAAACGAGTTGACGTGGCGACTAGCTGGGAGACGCGATCAGTGATCTGCGTTCCACTACGCTCGCGTCTTCGCGTGTTGGGTGTGATCCAGTTGGTCAATGTAAACCTCGAAAACTTTGGCGAGCAGGAATCTTTTTTCCTTCAGGCCCTGTGTGACTACGCCGCCATCGCGATTGAAAATGCACGTGCGGTCGAACGCATTCAGGAACTCACGATCACCGACGACTGCACCGGTCTTTATAACGCGCGCCACCTTTATAAGACGCTCGAAACCGAGGTCTATCGGTCGTCGCGTTTCGGATACGAATTCACCGTGGTGTTCATCGATCTCGACCATTTCAAGCAGGTGAATGACACGCATGGACACCTCATAGGCAGCAAGCTTCTTTCCGAGATTGGCTACATCGTGAAAGCACAGCTGCGATTGATCGACTACGCTTTCCGTTATGGCGGTGATGAGTTTGTCGTTCTTCTGCCTCAGACGGGAAAGGACCAAGCTCTGGTTGTGGCAAAGCGTCTTCGCGACAGCCTGCGGACCAGTATGTTCTGCAAAGACGAGGGACTAAACATCAATGTGCGTGCCTCGATGGGCGTGGCCACTTACCCGCATGACGCGAAGACTCCGCATGACATCATCCGCCAGGCAGACGAGATGATGTATCTCGTTAAAAACACCAGCCGAGACAATATCGGGATCGCCCAACGCGGCGTGATGAAATAACCTGCAACTTCCATTGTCTTCTTCGTATTTCCCATGTGTTAAAGTCAGCCCTTGATGAAAGAGCTTGCCATTTCCACGGAGCTTCTTAGCCGCCGCTTCGGCGATCTCGTCGCGGTTGACAACGTGAATCTGCAGGTCACCGCTGGACAATTCTTTGGCTTCCTCGGACCGAACGGCGCAGGTAAATCGACCACCATCAAGATGCTCACTGGATTGCTCGCACCCAGTGCCGGCAGAATCCAGATATTGGGCATCGATTTATTGAATGACCCGATTGCGGTTAAGCGCCAAATTGGAGTTGTACCTGAGGGCATGGCGCTGTTTGGGCGCCTCACCGGGTCCGAATATCTCAACTTCGTCGGAAGAATGTATGGCATGGATCGCACGACTACCGCGGGTCGAGCATCCGAATTGCTCGAATTCATGCAACTGGCGGACCAGAATCGAAAGCTCGTTACCGATTACTCGCACGGAATGCAGAAGAAGCTGGCGCTGGCTGCTGCTGTGATTCACGATCCGAAAGTTTTGTTCTTGGACGAGCCCTTTGAAGGAGTGGACGCAATCGCCGCTGGCACTCTTAAGGCAATGCTGCAAAAAATGATCGCTCGTGGTACCACTATCTTCCTCACATCTCATGTCCTGGAGATTGTTGAACGATTGTGCAGCCACGTCGCGATTATCAATAAAGGCCAACTGGTTGCGCAGGGGTCACTCGACGAATTGCGAGCGGGAGTATCCGGCGACAACGCTCCCGCAGCGAAGATGACGCTGGAACAGATATTTCTACGCACCGTCGGTAGGAGCGAATCCGCCGACCGTGAGTTGTCGTGGCTGGAGTAGCCATGAATATTGAAGTCCGCGAGCAGCTTCGCGCTATCGGGTTCCTACGTTGGCGTCTATTTATCCATTCGCTTCGAAGCACACGCGGACAAGTCGAAGCCGCATCGCGCGTAATTGTTGGCTTGTTATTTTCATTCGGCGCGATAGGAGGTGCATGTGCACTGGGTGGTGCCGCATGGTATTTCGTTTCACAAGGAAATCCGCAGCGTCTGGCATTTGTGTTCTGGCCGGTCTTCGCGTTCTGGCAGCTGTTTCCGATTTTCGCGACCGCATTTAGCGAAACTACGGACCCGTCGTACTTGCTGCGCTTTCCGCTCAGCCTGGCTTCCTATGTGCTCGTAAGGCTGGCTTACGGCGCATTCGATCCCGCAACCGTGATGGGCAGCACATGGCTGGCTGGCATTCTGATTGGCATCGGAGTCGCGGCTCCGCACGATCTACCAATAATGGCAATCGCGCTGGCTACGTTCGGTTTATTCAACATTCTTCTCTCGCGAACTATTTTTGCCTGGCTTGAACGCTGGCTCGCGCAACGCAAAACCAGGGAAATTCTAGGCGTTCTTTTCCTTCTGGTCATGCTGAGCTTTCAACTCATCGGACCGATGTTACGCAGTTATCGGACTTCGAACAAACGACAGGTGATGAGCACAATCGAAAGGTTGGATCCTCTTCAGCGCGTCTTCCCACCAGGATTGGTGGCGGAGACTGCCACGGCAACATACGTAGGCGATTACGGAAAGGCGTTCGCATATTTGTGCGGGCTCGGAATTTATTGTGGCGGGACACTATGGATTTTGACTTCACGACTGAGGAAAGAATATGGCGGAGAGAATCTAAGCGAAGTTGACCTCAGAACTCTAACCCGTGACACGACCCGACCTAAAGTAGGTTGGGAATTTCCTGGGCTCTCCCGCCCAATCGGAGCAGTCCTTGAAAAAGAGTTGCGCTATCTGAGCCGGAGCGGCCCCATGCTCTTCACGCTGATTGTTCCTCTTTTCATGCTGGTAATCTTTCGATCAAATGGAGGGATTCCGGGACATCGCTCTGACCTGGCATTCCCGGCGGTCGCAGCCTATACGCTGATTCTGGTCACCAATCTCGTTTACAACAATTTCGGCTCGGATGCCGCGGGTATTCAACTTTTCTTTGCCGCGCCCGTTTCTTTTCGGAGCATTGTCATCGGCAAAAATCTCGCTCATGGCTCTGTCATCTTGCTTCAGATATTGATTGCCTGGATCGGAGTAAGTTGGCTATACCACCGTCCGCCGCCGGATATCGTTGCAGCGACATTTGCCGCGATGATGTTTGCTGCTCCTATAAATTTTGCTGTCGGCAATCTATTGTCAATCTATTTCCCTAAGCGCATCGATGCTTCTGCATTCGGGCGGCAGCGTGCATCTCCGACCACGGTGCTCGCCAGCTTTGGGGTCCAACTTCTAGCAATGGGAACGGCAGCGATCGTGATTTGGCGAGCGTCCGGAAGCGGAAACTTCTGGATAGCCACTTTGATTTTTCTTGCGCTAGCCGCTGTGGCGGTGGCGGGTTACTCCTGGACGCTAAGCCGCGTTAATGGCATCGCGTTCAACCGTCGCGAAAACCTGCTGGGCGAATTGGTTAAGTCGAGTAGCTAATATCCCGCATCGAACACGCACCCTTGCCAATCCTTAATGCAACTCGGTTACAATAAGAATCATGCCACTTCCTCAGACTGAAACCCCAGGGCGGTTGCAGGCGGAGTTGATGTCTCGCGGACTTCGCATGACCCGCCAGCGAAGAACCATCTTGCATGTGGTCGAAACAGCCAAGCAGCACCTGGACGCCAGCCAGATTCTTCGCAAGGCTCGCCGTTTGGACGCACAGATTGATCGCGTCACCGTTTATCGCACACTCGGCTTACTCAAGCGGCACGGACTTGTGGACGAACTTGACCTGATGCATATGCAGGGAGAGAAACATTTCTACGAGCGCAGGCCTCAGCGCGACCATATTCATATGGCTTGCCTTCGTTGCGGCAAAATCACCGAATTTGAAAGCGATCTCTTCGACCGGCTAAAAGGTCAAATTCAGCGCGATTGCCAATTCCACATCGTAGTAACCAGGCTCGAAGTAGGTGGATATTGCGCTAATTGCCGTGCATCCGGTGCATCCTAAGAGCGTAGGCCCAAAATGGGACAATCGACATGGTTACCATCCCGGCATATGACTCGCACCGCACGTTGACGCTGCTATGCGATGTCTTTAGACTCTAGTAGTGAGCCCTACTGAGACTGCCTCTAGTACTAAACGAGAAATCGAAGTTGAGATTCCTGCCGAGGAAGTCTCCCGCGAAACTTTAACCATTATTCAGAAGTATCAAAAGCTCGCCAGAATCCCCGGTTTCCGGCGCGGGCACGTTCCCGCATCCATCATCAAACAGCGATTCGCAGAGGACCTGAAAAGCAACGTCGTGGAAGCACTTGTCCCCCGCTATTTCCGCATCGAAGCGGACAAGCTGGGTGTGGTTCCTGTCTCGCAGCCTCGCGTTACGGACCTGCACATTCACGAGGGTGAGCCACTACGCTTTAAAGCCAGCTTTGAGGTTATGCCTACCATCCGCCCTGAGGGCTACAAGGAACTTCGCGCGGAAAAGCCAGAAATTGTAGTGACTCACGAGGAAGTACAGGAGTCGCTGGAAAGTCTCCGCGAACGGCAGGCAACATTCACGTCGATCGAAGGACGCCCTCTGGCGGATGGAGACTTTGCGCAAGTTTCCCTGGACGGCAAGCCCAAAGGGAAAGACGGTAAAGAGAAAGACGCTAAGCCCGTGCACATGGACGAAGTCTTAGTGGAAATTGGCGGCAAAACCACAATGCCGGAATTTACCGAGAACTTGCGTGGAGCTTCCGCTGGAGATGAACGAACTTTTGATGTCGTTTATCCGGAAGATTCTTCCGATCAGCGACTGGCGGGAACTACATTTTCCTACACGGTGAAAATACAGGCTTTGAAAGAAAAGCATGTTCCGGAATTGAATGATGAGTTCGCTAAAGAACTGGGCGAGTTCGCAAACATAGAAGATGTTAAAAAGCGCATACGCGAAGGCATGGAAGATGACCGCCGCCGTACTGCTGAGAACGAAGCAAAAGACAAGCTAGTTACGGAATTGGTAAAGCGCAATGAGTTCGAAGTCCCCGATGCGCTGGTGGATCATCAAGTGGACATACGTCTTGAACGTGGGCTGCGTGCGCTTCAAGCGCAGGGCATGAAAGCAGAAGACATCAAGAAGATGGATTTCACCCGTCTGCGTGCCGGTCAACGTGACCAGGCAGTGCAGGAAGTGAAGGCTTTTTTGCTGCTGGATCGTATTGCCGAAGAAGAAAAGATCGAAGTGGATGACGCGGAAATTGACCGTGAGGTTGAAGCTCTCGCACTACAATCAAAACAGTCGGCGGAGTCGATTCGGGCTCGATTGACACACGATGGAGCGCTGGATAGAATCCGAAACAGAATCCGCCACGAAAAGACCCTCGACTTTCTGTATCGGCAGTCCGCTTAAGTAGTGAATCCCCATAAAAGCCCAGGATATGCGAGGGCTGGAATCGCGAAGGTGAATGTGAACGACGCACAAATGATGCTGGTGCCCATGGTGATCGAGCAGACTGGGCGAGGCGAACGCGCTTATGACATTTATTCCCGTCTACTGCGCGACAATATCATCTTTATTGGCACTCCAATTGACGACAACATTGCCAATCTGGTGATCGCGCAGATGTTATTTCTGGCCCAGGAAGATCCGGAAAAAGACATTCAGCTTTATATCAATTCACCGGGTGGATCGATCACCGCTGGCATGGCCATTTACGACACCATGCAATATGTGAAGAACGACGTCACGACAATCTGCATCGGACAAGCTGCAAGCATGGCGGCTTTGCTGCTATCGGCCGGTCAAGCGAAAAAGCGTCTGGCGTTGCCCAATTCACGGATTCTGATTCATCAGCCTTCCATGGGAGGACTATCCGGGCAGGCGACAGACATCGACATCCATGCCCGAGAGATTCTCCGCATGCGCGAGATCACCAACCAGTTGCTTTCGAAGCACAGTGGGCAGAAACTGGATAAGGTGGAAAAAGACGTCGAGCGCGACTTCATTATGAACGCGCAACAGGCCAAGGAATACGGAATCATAGATGACATCATCTACAAGACCCGATAGAGGTATGATCGGCATCTGCGGATGACATCGAGAGGAACCATAAGGAGTTAGCGGCGTGAAGAATCGCACAGGCACCGAAGAAATTTTGCGCTGCTCGTTCTGCCATAAATCGCAGGACGCTGTTGCCAAGCTGATCTCATCGCCCAGCGACTATCCTCGGGCTTATATCTGCGACGAGTGTGTCGCCGTCTGCAACTCCATTCTCGAAGATGATCGCGCCGCAGTGCCGCCAGCGGCCGCGCCCAGCCAGCTACCGAAGCCGCAAGAAGTTAAGACTTTCCTTGACGAATACGTAATCGGCCAGGAACAGACCAAGAAAAAACTCGCTGTCGCGGTTTACAACCACTACAAGCGCATCTTCATGAACCGTCAAAAGAGCGATGGTGTGGAGCTGAGCAAATCCAACATCATGTTGATTGGGCCGACCGGCACCGGCAAGACGCTGATGGCGCAAACGCTTGCCCGCATGCTGGATGTTCCGTTCGCAATCGTTGACGCAACTACCCTCACCGAAGCCGGCTACGTCGGAGAGGATGTAGAAAATATCGTCCTCAAGTTATTGCAGGCTGCTGATGGTGATGTCGCCCGCGCACAGACTGGCATCATTTACATCGATGAAGTTGACAAAATTGGACGCAAGGACGAAAACCCATCCATCACTCGTGATGTATCCGGTGAGGGCGTCCAACAAGCTCTGCTGAAGATTCTAGAAGGTACGATTGCCAATGTTCCACCCCAGGGCGGACGAAAGCATCCGCACCAGGAATTTACACCGGTGGACACCACCAATATTCTTTTCATTTGCGGTGGAGCATTCGTTGGCCTGGACAAGATCATCGGTCGCCGTGTGGGCAAGAAATCGCTCGGATTCAAGACTGGCGAAGACGAAGTGATCGACGAACCGGCGGCGGCGCGAAAACGCAATTTTGAAACCATCAGCAACGTCCAGCCTGAAGACCTCATCAAATTCGGCTTGATTCCTGAATTTGTAGGCCGATTGCCTGTGGTCGGCGTACTTGAAGACTTGGACGAATTTGCCCTAATTGAGATTTTGACTCGTCCTAAGAACGCGATCATCAAACAGTATCAGCGCCTGTTCGAGTTTGAGAATGTCCGCCTAAAATTTGGCGAAGAAGCTCTGCGCGCTGTGGCACGGCAGGCTATGGCCCGAAAAGTCGGAGCCCGCGGTCTGCGCATGATTCTCGAAGAATTGATGCTCGACCTTATGTATCACTTGCCGAGCCAGAAGAAGGTCAAGGAATTTGAAGTTACGCGGGAAATGGTCGAAAAGCGCGCCGCGTCGCTGAGTATGATGGAAAAAGCAGGTTAGTCAAAGCTGGTCGTGTAAGCCAGCGCCAAGTAAGCATCGGGAGATCAGGTGACGCCAACCAAAGAAAAATTCGAAACGAAGAAACTTCCGATGATGCCCATTCGCGATGTGGTCATCTTCCCGCACATGATGACTCCATTTGTAGTGGGACGTGAGTCTAGCGTGCGCGCTTTGGAAGAAGCGCTCGCCAGCGATAAGAAGATTTTTCTGGCGACGCAGCACGATGCCAGCGTTGACGAGCCCAAACCAGCCGAAATCTATCAAGTTGGAACTGTCGTAAATATTGTGCAGAGCCTCAAACTGCCAGATGGAAACATCAAGGTTCTGGTTGAAGGCGTCGAGCGCGGCAAGATACTGCAAATCACCGAAACCGAAGGCCTGATGCAGGTGACGGTCCGTTTGGCGCGATATACGACGGAATCCAGCCCTCAGATTGAAGCCGCTACGCAGCGCGTGACCACTCTATTCGAGCAATACGTAAAGCTCTGCCAATCCCTGAATTACGAGACCATGATCGCAGCGGTACGCATGGAAGATCCGGCGAAGCTTACGGACACTATTGCTGCGAATCTCCAGCTTTCTATTGAAGAGAAACAGGAATTGCTGGAAATCTTCGATCCGGGTGATCGCCTCAGCCGTATTGGGGACGTTCTCGACATCGAAATCGAGAAGCTGAATATGGACCGCACCATCCAGTCCCGAGTGAAGCGGCAGATGGAACGTGCGCAAAAAGAGTATTACCTCAACGAAAAGATTAAGGCCATCCAGAAAGAATTGGGTCGCGGCGAAAAGAGCGAATTCGATGAATTGAAAAAGAAAATCGAAAGCGCCGGAATGCCGAAGGAAGTCAAAGACAAGGCCATCCAGGAACTGAAGAAGTTGGAAGCTATGCCGCCTATGTCTGCGGAATCGACGGTTTCGCGCAATTATCTAGATTGGCTGCTGGCAGTTCCCTGGAAGAAACGATCCAAAGAAATCCGCAACATTGCACGTGCAGAAAAGATTCTCAACGAAGATCATTACGGTCTGGAAAAGATCAAAGAACGCATCCTTGAGTTCCTGGCAGTTCGACAGTTGGTTAAGAATCCCAAGGGATCAATTCTTTGCTTCGTTGGCCCTCCGGGCGTCGGTAAAACTTCATTAGGAATGTCGATCGCGAAAGCGACTGGACGCAAGTTCGTTCGGATGTCACTAGGCGGAGTGCGCGACGAAGCTGAGGTCCGTGGCCATCGCCGCACGTATATCGGCGCGTTGCCCGGTCAGATCATTCAGATGATGAAAAAAGCCGGCACTAAGAATCCTGTCTTCATGCTGGATGAAGTGGATAAGATGTCCATGGATTTCCGCGGCGACCCGTCATCCGCGCTGCTCGAAGTTCTCGATCCTGAGCAGAACTACATGTTCGTGGACCACTACCTCGATGTCGAATACGACTTATCGCAAGTCTTCTTCGTCGCAACCGCGAACGTGATGCACACGATTCCCGCTGCCCTGCAAGACCGTATGGAAGTGCTGCGTCTGCACGGTTACACCGAAGAAGAAAAAGTCGAGATCGCTCGGCAGTATCTGGTAAAGAAGCAACTTCTACAGGCTGGCCTGACGGACAAGAACATCCAGTTCACGCCCGAAGCATTACAAGCGCTGATTCGTTCATACACGCGTGAAGCGGGCGTCCGCAATCTCGAACGCGAAATTGGAAATGTGTGCCGCAAGGTTGCTCGTCGTGTAGTGAAGGAAGGCGAGAACTATTCAATTAATGTGACCGCCGAAAATATCCCTGACTTCCTCGGCGTGATCAAGTATCGCGACACACTCGCGCACGAAAAGAGTGAAATCGGATTGGTTACCGGCCTTGCCTGGACCGAGGTTGGCGGATCAATTCTCAGCACCGAAGCGACCGTTGTTGAGGGCAAAGGCAAGCTGACGCTTACGGGAAAATTGGGCGACGTTATGCAAGAGTCTGCCCAAGCAGCAATGTCCTATGTGCGCTCACGCGCTCATCGCCTCGGACTAACACGCGACTTCTATCGCAATATCGATATCCACGTTCACGTGCCCGAGGGGGCGATTCCGAAAGACGGCCCTTCGGCTGGCATAACCATCGCAACGGCGCTAGCAAGTGCACTTAGCAAGATTCCAGTCCGCCGCGATCTGGCGATGACGGGCGAAATTACTCTTCGCGGAAAAGTTCTACCCATCGGCGGATTGAAAGAAAAGCTTCTCGCTGCTCATCGAGCGGGATTATTCGAAGCTATCCTGCCTCGCGATAACGAAAAAGATGTTGCCGAAGTTCCCGAAAATCTTCGTTCTGCGATGAAGTTCCATTTCGTCGACACGATGGACCAGGTGTTGGCTATTGCATTGGAACGGCCGCTGCCGGAAGTCGGCCCTGAAACCGATTCTCCGGAAGCAATCGCTCCAATCGTTTCTACGCCGGAAGCTCCTACAGCGCACCAATAGCGCATCGGAGTTCTGACGGGATTTGTCATTTGTTATGAAGGGCAAGGCCAGTCTTTTTGTCGCGGTGGTTGTCGTTGTTGTAGTCCTCATCTTCTTCCCTGCCTACAGGCTATTCTTCGCGATCAGTGTCGGCATCGGTTTAGTCGTCGCCGGAATTCTTTATCTCCGAAACAAATACATTCCCGTCAAAGAGCAGGATGTTCACAACGATAAGCGGCCGTTGGGATTAGGCTAACCAACAAATTCATCCGTTCCTTCGCTTGCATCTTTCCTCTGCAAACCTGCACACTGACTCATGCGCGTTTTGGCACAGTTCATCACTTCGGTAAGTGATCCCACTCGATTCCCTGCTCCTAGCTTGCCCGAGGTTGCATTTCTCGGCCGTTCGAACGTAGGCAAATCGAGCCTAATCAATTCGCTGGTCGGAGCGAAGATTGCCAAAACCAGCAACACGCCGGGACGTACGCAGGCAATTAACTTTTTCGAAATCCGTTGGGCCGGACGACCTGAGCCGGAATTAATTTTCACCGATCTCCCTGGCTATGGCTACGCGAAAATTTCCCGCGAAGTATCGAGCCAGTGGGCGGCCTTCGTCGATCCCTACCTGCATCAGCGATCCACACTCGGGCTATGTTTAGCGCTAGTGGACATCAGCATTCCCCCGCAGGCAAGCGACCGGCATCTGTTGGAATTTCTGGTGACTAACCTGCGTAAGTTTACGATTGTCGCTACTAAGAGCGACCGCATCTCGAATAATGATTTGCGAAAAGCGATGCGCATCTACGAAAGCGAATTCCCTGAAGCGCGAATTGTGCCTTACTCGTCGCGAACCGGCGCTGGACGCGAAGAACTTTGGAAAGAAATTCGCAGCGCAATCGCTCCTGGAGATACCGATGTCGATTCCGCTGCTGTCTGATTTCGCATTTTCGGCCTTCATTACCTTGGTTATCTAGGTGGTAGTTACGCTCCCTAATAAAGTGTCTACATGACACTTTCATCAATGATTGTTTCTCGCGACTGGCAGGAAGTTAGCGTTTTAGAATGTATTCTCGGCGGCATGGAAATTACTGTCGACGTGGAACCTCGTCCGGAAAAAGCGCGCGCCAAGTTAGCGACCGCCAAATTCGACGCCCTGATCGTGGATTGCGATCTAGAGGGTACGGACCAAGTCATCCGAGGCTTACAGACACGGCCGAACCAGGTTGCGATGCCTGTAGCTTTCATGGCCCGCGCACATGGATTCACCGGCGTACAGGATCCGTCCGCAGCGTTCATGCTACAAAAACCAATTTCAGTTGAGGAAGCCGTGCATGCTTTGTCCGCTGCACGCAACAACATGGTAGGAGGGCGGCTGCGCTATCATCGCGCGTTCATGAACCTTCCCATGTGGCTGGAGTGCGAGCCGCAGAAGCGGATGGATGCGGAGCTCACAAACCTGAGCCAGGGCGGTATCGGCGTTCATTGCAAAAAGAAAGTCGATCTCGCGAGCACGATCCTGGTTAACTTCGCGCTGCCGGGCACTGACCTTCCGCTAACAGTGAGCGGTGAAGTCGTGTGGAATGATCCCACAGGTAATGCAGGCATTCGATTCGTTGGAATGAAAGAGCAAGCAAAGAAAACCTTGCAACTCTGGCTGGAGCGGCAATACTTCACCGACTAACGGCTGATTGCTTTACGAAGCGGATCGACGTTCCGCCGGAAGAGTTTTGGGAAGTGGAATCTCGGTGACGCGGGAATCACGTTCGCGTTGAACCAAATCGGCTAAATCGTAACTGTAGGGTCCGTAAGCACGGAAGGCATCGACGTCGAACAGACGTTTAATGCCGCAACCCAGGCAAACCTGATAGGAATGATCTTTGAAGCGAACCGGCCAGCTCATCTTGCGATGCCAGCAGCCTCGAAATACAACGACGGAGGCAGCAGCTACGGTTGCCGCTGCTAAACCTAAGGGCCACAACCACTTCGACTTCTTTTCTACGGAATTCATCGCACCACGCAGGCCGAAATCAACAATTCAAGGTTATTCCGAAACGGGCAGCAACGCAAGGAGAACCGAAACAGTGTGCATCCGGCTTATCAATATGGGTTCACCCAAATGGCCTAACCCCTCGAAGAATCATTGCGATTCAACGAAAAGCCTTGTAACTTACAGGCTGCAGAATAGTTTGGCCCGCGCGCCACATTCATGAATGCAAGTCCTTACAAGACGCCGTTCGGCGAAGTAATGACGCAAAGCGTAGTGTCCGTACCCGTGCGTACGGCTGGCGGGCGCGACGCCTTCCAGGCCTTGCTTGAGTTTGCGGCGATGCATCAGCAAGTCCGCGAGCGGCGGGCGATGGGATTCTCTCCGGAAATAGATTCGAAATCAGAGCGCTTCGCCTTGGACGAAGTGTTGCAACTGGTTGCTGAGCGAGCATTGGCGATCACCAACGCAGACGGCATCGCGATCGCTCTTGCTGAAGAGGACGCCATCCTGTGCCGCGCAGTCGCAGGCGCAATCGCCCCGGACAAAGACGCGCGCGTCAATCCGAATTACGGATTTTCTGGAGCCTGCCTGACGAGCGGCAAAGTCGTCCGCTGCGATGATGCTCTGAGCGATCCGCGAGTCAATCCGGATACGTGCCGCCGTTTGGGTAGCAGATCCATGGTTGCGGTGCCTCTGACCGTCAATCGCACAGTCATAGGACTTATTGAGGCCTTCGCGACGGATGCACGTAGATTCAAAGATGCCGACGTTCGCAGACTTGATCTTCTATCAGAACTGATTCTGGCAGCGCTGCAGCCCGAAGAAGAAGACCGGATGGCTGAAATCTCGCGCCAGGTTGTGCGCCGGATGGCTCCGGTCGAGCCGATTCGACGCGAGCCTTTACCAGTCCAGGCTTTGCCTGTAAAAGCTGTGACGGTTGAGCGCGTTCCCGAAATTGCGGCACCCACAATCGCGGAAATCCCCGACGAGAAAGTTGATTCTTCTTCGCAGTTGGAACTCGTGGAAATCGGCCGCGATCATCCGCGAAGTTGGACACTCCTCATCGCTTCAGTCTCACTCGCTTTGTTGGCCGGAGCGTTGTGGTACTCATGGCATCAGCGAAAACTTGCGACCGATGTGTCTAGTTCACAAGCAGCAGCTTCAGCCGCGAATTCCGTGCCAGAATTATCGACGGCTCCGCCGGTCAGCGCCGCACAAATTCCTCCGCGCAACTCATCTGACTTCGCGAACGTATTAGACATTCGGCATTGGTCGTCGCCGGAGTCCAGCACCGTGGTCATCGATTTGCAGGACCAGGTGCCGTACGAAGCGCACCGACTCAGCGACCCGGACCGAATTTATTTCGATCTACACGACTCCAAACTGGATGCGAAGCTGAACCGATCGATTGAAGTCGGAGACCGATTTCTGCTTCGTGTGCGTTCCGCCGAGCTTACGCCGGGTGTCACCCGTGTAGTGCTGGAAACCAAGGCATCGGAAAACTTTTCTGTCAGTCTGGAACAGAATCCATATCGCTTGGTTGTGGAGATCCGCAGTCTGAATTCGACTCCGCAGGCGCATGCAAAAGTAGATTTAGGATCGAGTCCGTCGATCACGTCGCACGGGACATCTGCGAATCCTCCCGCACCGGCCACAAAGATAGCTAAGGCCGTCCCGAAATTCAGAATTGTTCTCGATGCAGGACACGGGGGCTGGGATTTGGGTACCGTCGGAAGGCACGGCTTGCTGGAAAAAGATTTGGTCCTTGATGTGGTCGGACGCCTCGGGAAGCTCGTAGAAAAAGGATTAGGCGCTGAAGTTTTGTACACACGATCTGATGACGTGTACATCCCGCTGGAAAAGCGCACTGAGATTGCCAACTTGTCTCATGCCGATCTATTTCTGTCCGTCCATGCCAATTACAGTGATTTTCCTTCTGCACGTGGAGTCGAGACGTATTACACCAATACGTTCTCGTCGGTGCACTCTCGGACGTCGGATTCATCTGAAGGCGTCGCCTCCGCGGGGCTGATCCCAGTTGATATAAATTTCTCCAACGTCAATATTCACGAAAAAGTCGACGAATCGCGCAAGTTCGCCACTGACATTCAGCAATCGTTATTTCATGCGGTTGCAGCCAAAAGCGAAGTCCCGAATCGCGGCGTCAAAGAAGCAACCTACGTGGTATTGACAGGAACGACGATGCCGGCAGTATTAACGGAAATTTCGTTCGTCAGCAGCCCCACCGATGAAACCAATTTGCAGAGTTCCGCCTATCGGCAACAGTTAGCCGAGGCTTTGTATCAAGGGATTTCTCGTTATGAGTCTGTGCACACCGTGAAGAGCGCCAGTTCGATGACACCCAAGCTACACTAGATTCTTACTTCGCAGCCGGAACCCCGCCATATTTCTGAAGCCACTTCAATTCCTCTCGTACCTTTATTTTTCCGTGCCACGGATTTTTGTCCAGGGAATGCCCTTCGCCAGGAAATATCAAAAGCTCGCTGGGAATCCCAAGATTGTGAAGCGCATGATCAAGCAAATACTGCTCTGCGATCGCGACGCGGATGTCATCTGCCCCTCCAACAATATGGGTAGGCGTGTGGACTTTGTTGATTTGGAAAATCGCGGCTTCATCCTGATAGCGCTTCGGCTGCTCCCATGGCAGCCCACCCAGGAAATACGAGTCGTCGAAGGTCGTATCGTCATTCCCCCAATTCGCCACATTTTCAACCGATCCCGCACCAGTGACCGCAGCCTTCCATTGCGTGCTCTGCGTGATCAGCCAATTCGTCATGTAGCCGCCGTAGCTGTAACCGCCGATGGCTAAGTGTTGTGGATCGGCTATGCCAGATTTGATCAGCGCATCGACTCCTTCGAGAACGTCTTTTCCCGGCCGCGAAACAATTTGAGGAACAATGCCCGCTAAGAACTTATCGCCGTATCCGCTCGAACCGCGATAGTTTGGTTCGAACACGAGCCACCCTTCACTCGCGGCTAAACGGTCCCAAACGTACCAATCTGCTTCAAAGTGGTTACCATCTGCATCTGCGGGACCTCCATGAATGAACACGAACATTGGCAGGTTCTTGGCTTCGAATTTGCCCGGCGGATACATCAGCATGCCTTCGATGGACGTGCCATCGTCCGCTGTCCATCGATACGGTTTGCCTTGAGGAAGATCGCGTTCTGTAAATAGCTTATTGAACGACGTGATTGCTTTGCTGGTGCCCAATGCTTTGACGTCGCTTGCCACATACACCTCAGCAGGTTGACCGATCGACGAATGAACCACCGCGATGCTCGAGGAATGATCGGCACTCGCGATCACATCATATGTACCTGCCTGCCCTGGTTGTGCACTAAAAGGCGCAGTCGGTGATGCCTGCGAATAAATTTGAACTTCTGTACCTAAGCGGCCGGCAGCAAGAATTCCCCCATCCTCCGCGACCGTGTAGTGAACAATCATACCGCCGAAATCGCCTGCCCAACGCTGGATTTGACCGGATTTAGCATCGAGCCAATACAGACGCGGTTGATTGTCTTTGTAGTTGCCTTCAAGGGATCCAACATCTGTCTGAAAAAAGATATGCTTGCTATCTCGCGACCATTGAATCGACTGCTCGACGGCTTCATTCTGCGTGAGTTGTCGGGGAGCCGTAGACTCGCCGTCTAAGTCGACTGAATAAACTTCGAACTCTCCAATTTTTTCTTGCCGCTGGGAAACCGATTCGCTTACGAACGCGAGTTGCCGCCCATCCGGTGATGCGATCAATTCCTTGGCGCGCCATGGGGTTGAAGCGATTATTCGGGCGCCAGGAGTCTCCCCCGAATCAGAATCTTCACTTTCGGGATGCTTCCCAACCTCAGCCTGGCGAGCCATGGCATTAGTGACCGTGATATTAAAAATCGTGTCGCCGCGCTCGCCGCGCCGGTACTGGATGACATCTTTCCATTCTTTTTTGTGCGCGTCTGTTTGCGACATACTCCATGGGGTTCGCGAAGCAAAGTAGAGCGACTTCGAATCGGCAGCCCATGCGAAGGAATGTACTTCTTCGTCCCCCGTCGTTACCGGAAACGCTTCTCCGCCTCGAGGCGAGATGAGATATAGCTGATCAATTTCTTCATCCTTCGAGTCCTTGCCGTCGTCCGAATCGTGCTTGCCGCCTTCTTGTCTTCGTTCCGAAAGAAAGGCGATCCATTGACCATCGGGCGACCATTGGGGGCTCGTGTCTTTGCCTGCCTGAGTGAGTGGAATTAGATTGGCGCTTCCTTCGCGATGGAGCCACAATTCATCACGAAAAATTTCGCGGTCCCAGTCCGGGCGTTCCGCAACCAGAACTACGCTGTTGCCATCGGGTGACATGGCAACGGTCCCATAGCTGACGTAATTGAAAAATTCGTCCAGCGTGAGTTTTGGCTTGGATTGGGCTGCGGCGAAGGTCGCAGAGAGTACAAACAGCAAGAAGGGGTAAGTTCTTTTGATTGTCATGGGTCGCATGACACATATATCGTGCTTTGCCTCGCGGTTGCAAACGGAAAGATGGCGATCAGCAAGACTGTCAGTCACATCAGACGCGAGAGCTAGCTTGGCTTGCCCGTCATCAGCTGATGTTCTTTAATCCAATCGCTGACTCGCTGTTGCGCCGCGAGAATCTGGGTCCGCTTCATGTGGGACGAAAGAAATGCAACTCGTACTTTGCTGGCATCGTCTCCACCAGTTTCCGCAATTAGCGCCCAAAAATAGGCTTTCTCCATGTCCTGCGGAACACCACGCCCAGCCCAATAGTAGGCACCTAACGTAGCCTGAGCCATTACATGACCTTGCTGCGCCGCCAAGGAAAACCAACGCACCGCCTCGGAATAATCCTGCGGTACATCTTCTCCGGTGGCGTAATGCACGCCGAGCGCGAATTGTCCGGCGGCATCTCCCTGTTCAGCGAGTTGACGCAATCCATCGATGCCCACAGGTAGGGCCGTAGCTTGAGACGGCTTATCCTTCTCGGAAGAGCTAAGCCCCGTCGTATGTAAAGCAGGCTGGTGATTTCCGTGCGGCCAGGTTCGGATCAACCACGCGACCACGAGGATTAACGTTAACGCGACCGCAAATAGCAAAATCCGCCTCGGCGTGGAAAGCGGCAGGTCATACTCGGCTTTAAACAGCGCAGGGACGTCCGGATCGTTTTGTCGCGAGACTTTCTTCTGCTGCTCTTTCCTGGCGGTTTCACTTCGTTCCGCGCTATGTTCCTTCACCATTGCCTGGGCCGCACGATGTATGGCAAATGATGCGGTATCCGCCAGCCTTAACAACACAGGGCTCGGAATCGATTCGAACGCGCGTGGTTCGCGGGCAAATATCTCCAATATTCCAGCAACAAAATTCCCCGACCGAATGGGGACTGCGGCGATGGAGCGTATGCCAAGCGCGCGGCAATTTTCCAAGTCAACGAGAGGATTGGTTTCCGTGTCCTCGCAGCGAAGAAGAGTACCGGTGCGAACGCACTCCCCAGAGAATCCTGAGCCCACCTGCAATCGAGCGCCGATACTTGGAGCGTCCATACCAGCGCGCGCGCGACAGATCATATCCCGCGAACTTCCTTTGGACGGCGATGACCCCTGTATATCTGCGATCGCAATCGCGGCGCCGCTGGCCCGAGTAAAGACCAACGCCCTTTCGACGATCAGGCGCAACGAAGCGTCAAGATCGGTACCCAAGGCTTCCACTTCTCGCCGGACAGCAACCAGAGCCGACAGCACACCCGTGTAATCGGCGCTCGCGGGGGAAATTAATTGAGGAAGACTTGCCGCGCCGACCTCCGTTTTACTGTTTCGAGTCTGACTCTGCTCAAAAGAGTCTTCTGTTCGTACCGCAGTTGACTCGGCTCGGTGTACACAGGCTGTGATTACATTGACAAACATCCACTCTTTTAATATTTGTAGCGTGCCCTCTTCCGCGCCGCCGGTAGATAGATCTTCAAAGCGAATGCCGGCACGCCCAGACCGGTCCCGCCAAACCACGACTCCCGACAATTGCACATGAGCTTTTGTTTCGGAAAAATCCAGCGAGAAATTCAGCTTCTGATTCAGCGGTAACGGCGTCGAAGCCTGGATGGACATGCCATCTTCGCTGATGTCCAGGATTGCGCTAAGATCCAACATGCGGCCAGTGGGAACCGAATCTAAGCTGGCGTATGCCGGACTGTGAACGCGATGCCGCAACCTTCCACGTCGCTCATGTGGTGGCCGGGTCACCCGAAAGCTCGAGCTCCCTAACTTGGTTCCGGAATTTTGCATTAGCCGTCATCATATTACTCTGTGGGAAGCCTAGGGGCAGTGACTAGTAGAAGTCATAAGTGCACTCGGTCGGACATGGCGTTACCAGCATGTTTCGTTCCTTCAGGTTCTCTTAATCTTTACTCTAGGAAACTTACAGGAGTTTGGACACCATGCTCAAAGTGCTCCATTTCGACTTCGCCATAATTAAAAAACTAGCATGCCAATGCTTAATTCCGATGTGCATGGCTGCCGCACTTCAAGGTCAGGTTGTGACCAGTACTCCTGCGGCTTCGGCCCCCAGCAACGCGCCGTTAACGCTAACTTTGGCTGAGGCCTTGAAGCGGGCAAAAGATATTAATCCAAATTATCGAGCCGCCGTCTCCGACTACAAATCGGCTAAGGAAGATCGCGTCCAGAGTAGGGCTGCGTTGTTGCCGAACGTTAATTACAACGCTGCGTACGTGTATACCCAGGGCGGGACTGGCGGCAACCCTCGTTTTATCGCAAACAATGGTGTGCACGAATACATCAGCCAGGGCACAGCGAATGAAACGTTATCGTTCGGGAACGTCGCCGACTACTCACGCACATTGGCAATGGAAGCTGTAGCACAAGCTAAAGCGGAACTAGCCGCGAGAGGTCTCAACGTAGCAGTCGTGCAAGCCTATTATCAATTTCTAGCGGCGGGCAGGAAGTATGCCACCGCGGAAACTGCATCGGGAGAAGCCGAAAGATTTTTTGGCATCAGCCAAAAACTTGAGCAGGGCGGCGAGGTTGCGCATTCGGATGTCATAAAGGCGCAAATCCAATTCCAACAGCAACAACGGGACATTCGCGAAGCGAAACTGGGAATGGATCGCAGCCGCATGGAGTTGGCTGTTCTCGTCTTCAAGGATTTTAACGAGAACTTCTCAGCGGTAGATGACGTGCAAACGCCCGATCCGTTACCGTCTTTCGAAGAGGCGCAGAAGGGCGCGGCGGACAAGAATCCTGATCTGCGAGCTGCACTCGCCACACTGAAAGCTGCCAATCAGGATGTTCGCTTCGCCTGGAACGGATTCTTGCCGTCACTCAATTTGGAATATGCCTACGGTATCGACGCTAATGAGTTCTCGACCGAGACCAATGGCATACGCAATGTCGGTTATTCAGCGGCTGCGACCTTGCAGTTTCCCATCTGGAATTGGGGAGCAAACCGCAGCAAGGTGAAGCAAGCGGATTTGCGCCGCGATCAAGCTCAAGTCGAATTAAGCTTCACCCAACGACAGCTGCTGGCCCAACTGCGTTCGTTCTACGACGAAGCTCAAACTGCACGATTGGAACTCGATTCTCTTGGACAATCATCCCAATTGGCTGCGGAAAATCTGCGTCTAACAACCCTGCGTTATCAAGCCGGAGAAGCTCTCGTCCTCGAAGTAGTGGACGCACAAAATACCATGATCTTTACTCGAAACGCTTTTGACGACGGACAGGTGCGCTATCGAGTGGCTCTGGCAAATTTGCAGACGCTCACGGGTAATTTCTAACCTATGAGATATCCGGATAATTTCTTTCGCCTACAAATTATTGGATCGCTCGTACTCGCGCTTATTTTCGTTTTCTGTGCCGGCTGCTCCAAAGAACCTGCCGAAAAAGAGCCAGCCGTCAGCGTCGAGATCGTTCCCGTAGCAAAGAGGTCGATTGACCATGTTGTGACTGCTGATGCGATACTTTTTCCGCGCACGCAATCGGCGATCACTCCTAAAATCAGCGCACCAGTAAAAGAATTTTACGTAAAACGCGGAAGCCGTGTACGCCAGGGACAATTGCTCGCGACGCTGGAGAATCGCGATCTAGTTGCCGCTCTGCAGGACTCCAAGGGCGCATACGACCAGGCGCGCGCAACCTACCAAACGACCACTGCAGCCACATTGCCGGAGGAATTGCAGAAAGCTGAATTTGACGCGAACGCCTCCAAATCGGTCCTGGATGCTCAAGAAAAAATTTACAAGAGTCGGCAAGAACTGTTCTCTCAGGGAGCATTGCCGCGAAAAGAGCTAGACCAGGGCTTAGTGGATTACACCAACGCGCACAATCAGTACGAACTTGCACAAAAGCATCTGGACGCATTGAAGAAGTTTGGCAATCAACAGGGAATGCTGGGAGCCGCGGGACAACTGGAATCGGCCAAGGGCAAGAATCTTGCCGCTGAAGCGCAACTCAGTTATTCGGAAATTCGCAGCCCAATCAACGGTGTGGTTACGGACCGTCCACTTTATCCCGGAGAAATGGCCGCTGCCGGAACTCCGCTACTCACCGTGATGGACATGTCGGCGGTGATTGCACGCGCACACATTCCACAAAATGATGCAGCGCTTTTAAAAGCGGGTGATGCAGCAAGTGTGATGGTTCCTGGAAAAGATAAGCCCGTCGAGGGCAAGGTGACTGTGGTCAGCCCATCGCTTGATCCCAACAGCACGACGGTCGAAGTCTGGGTCGAGATCGCTAATGCGGAAGCGCAATTAAAACCCGGAACCAGCGTCCAGCTCTTAATGGTGGCCAAGACGATCAAAGATGCTCTCGTCATTCCAAAGAATGCTCTGTTAACTGCGGCAGACGGCACAACGTCAGTGATGCTTGCCGGAGCGGATGGTCGAGCCCATCAGAAGGCCGTAGTCGTTGGCATATCTCAAAACGATGATGTTCAAGTCGTGAGTGGAATCAACGAAGGTGACAAAGTGGTTGGCACGGGGTCCTATGGTTTGCCCGACAATGCCAAGATCCAACCTGCGGCTGCTGCCAAGGAACAACCCGACGCGGACAAGAACGCCAAATGACGTCTGCCCGACCCACAACCGGAATACCTGCCCGATCTTATTGGTTCGTGCGCCTGGCGAAGCCGATCATTGTTTCGATCGCAGTCATCGCATTCCTGGGAGTCTACCTCGCGTTCACTATTCCCGTCTCCGTTTTTCCCGAGACAAATTTCCCGCGAATTCTCGTTGCGGTCGACAACGGCGTGATGCCAATCGATCAGATGATGGTTACGATCACGCGTCCGATCGAAGAAGCTGTCAACAGTGTGCCCGGGCTCAAAAATGTGCGCTCGATCACCAGTCGTGGATCCGCCGAAGTCGATCTCTTCTTCGATTGGAACGCGGACATGTTTCAGGTCTTGCAATCCGTCAACGCAGCTATATCTCGCGTGCAGTCAACGCTGCCGCCTGGCGCCACCGTTGTAGCCAACCGGATGACTTTCGCAAGCTTTCCAGTAATGGGCTACAGCCTGACCTCGCAGAAAGTTCCCCAAAACAAGCTATGGGAACTGGCCACCTACGAAATAAAACCTCGCCTCAATCGGGTGGACGGCGTTTCCTCAATTGTCGTGCAGGGAGGCCAGGAACCCGAATTTCATATCACGCCCGACTCAGCGAAATTACTCGAGACTGGTGTTACGGTTACCGACCTGATCGAATCGCTACGGCATACAAATCTAATCGATTCGCCGGGCCTATTTGAACGTAACCACCAGCTTGTTCTCGCATTGATCAGCGGCCAAGCGCAAACTCCTGAACAGATTGCAGATATCGTGGTGAAGACCACTCCAGCCGGACTTCCGGTTCGCATCGGTGACGTCGGAACCGTAACGCCAGGAATAAAGCCGGTTTACACGGTCGTGACTGCGAACGGCGTTCCAGCCGTGCTGATAAATATCAATCGGCAGCCATCGAGCAACACCATGCAGGTGGCGCAAGGGGTACACGCAGAAATTGGAAACATTAAGAAAGTGTTGCCGCCAGGCATCGCCGTCGCACCCTTCTACGATCAATCCATTACCGTCACCGATTCCATCAAAAGCGTACGCGATGCCATCTTGATCGGGCTAGTTCTTGCTTCAATCATTCTCGTCGTCTTTTTGGCGGATTGGGGAACGTCTATTGTCGCTGGACTGGTGATCCCCGTCACCATCGCAGTCACGTTTGTCGCTTTGAAATTATTGAATCAGAGTTTCAACTTGATGACGCTAGGCGGTCTGGCCGCTGCGGTTGGCATGGTTATCGACGATGCCATCGTTGTCGTAGAAAATATCGTGGTCCACCGCGACGCTGGACAAAGCCGCTTCGGAGCGATCCAATCTGCGCTTCAAGAAATTACAGTCCCGCTGATCGGTTCTACTCTCACTCCAATTGTGGTTTTCGTTCCGCTGATCGCGATCACTGGCGTAACAGGTACTTTCTTTCGAGCTTTGGCTATCACTGTCGGAATATGTTTGTTGACGTCTCTTATATTGGCGCTTACATGGACTCCGAGCCTAAGCCAATATTTCATCCGTCGTCACCTATCTGAAGGGGAGCCTGCGGCAATCGAAGGATCGGACGCGCTGGATCAATCCCGATTGCTGGCCGCAGAAGAAGCTAGTATTGGCCCGCTATTCAAGAAGATCGTTGCATTCCACCAACGATCGCTGCATTGGGCAATTAAGCGCCCCGCCACCATCGCGATAATGGGAGTAGTGCTGATCGCAGTATCGTACGTCTGTTACACCTACTCGGGATCGGACCTTTTGCCCGCGATGGATGAAGGCGGATTCGTCCTCGACTACATCATGCCGGCCGGCAGCTCACTCGCAGAAACGAATCGTGTCGTCACTCATGTCGAGCAAATGCTGCGCGAGTTGCCCGAAGTTGAAAGCACGGCCCGGCGCACTGGCTTGCAACTCGGACTCGCTGCCGTCACCGAAGCGAACACCGGAGATATTTCGGTCAAGTTGAAGGCGAAGCGTAGCCGTGGAATCGATGACATCATTGCCGATTTGCGCTCTGACATCAAGGAGCAGGAGCCTGCGCTCGATGTCGAGTTCACACAAGTCTTGCAAGATATGATCGGCGATCTGACGAGTTCGCCTGATCCCATCCAGATCAAGTTGTTTGCGCAGGATCCTAAATTGCTCGAACAATCCGCCGTTAGGGTTGGAGACGCGCTGCAGAAAGTGCCTGGTGTGGTCGATCTTTTGAATGGGATCGACAACACCGTGAGTGGTCCGGCGGTCACGTTTCAAGTGAATCCTACGGTGGCGGCACGCGCGGGCTTTACCCCTGAAGAAGTTGCACTGGATGCCTCTGCGATCATTGAAGGTGAACCCGCGGCTTTTCCAGTAATAACCAATGATCGCGCCTATACCGTGCGGGTGCGCTTTCCAGATCGTAATCGTGCATCGATGGATGCGATCCGCGATACTCTCCTAACCAGCAGCACCGGGAAGACAGCCACACTGGGTGCATTAGCAACGGTCACCGACACACCAGCACAAACCGAAATCAGGCGTGAGAACCTGCAACGAAATGTCGCGGTCACGGCGCGGCTTGAAGGGACGAATTTGGGAAGCGGAATTGCCGCCGTCAAGAAAGCGGTCAACGATCTTCACCTTCCTGCAGCAGTCCGCATTGAATACGGTGGCACCTACGAAGAACAACAGAAGTCTTTTAGTGATTTAGTGCTGGTTCTTATCCTCGCCATTCTCCTCGTATTTATTGTCCTGCTATTTGAGTTCAGATCATTTGCAGCGCCGTTGTCCATCCTCGCGTCGGCCGTTCTTTCGACTTCAGGGGTCTTCATCGCACTGTTAATCACCAGGACAACGTTCAACGTATCGTCGTTCATGGGGATGATTATGGTAATCGGCATCGTTGCGAAGAACGGTATTCTGCTGCTGGACGCAGATCAACGCGGAATTGCTATCGGCTTGTCGCCTGAGGAATCGATGTTTCAAGCGAGCCGTCGGCGCTTGCGCCCCATCGTAATGACTGCATTGGCTACTATCGCGGGGATGTTGCCCTTGGCATTCGCCTTTGGCGCGGGTTCCCAGATGTTGCAGCCATTGGCAATAGCGGTCATCGGCGGGATCACCGTATCCATGGTGCTCTCTCTTGTTGTCACGCCAGTTGTCTATTACTTGCTCAGTCGCGATAACCACATCGGTGCGCCTCTCGCTTCTGTGTAACAACTCGCCTCTATTCACCGTACAATTCTCCGCATACGAAATGCCAACACGTTCCAAATGGCGAACTCGATTTTCCCGATATAAACGGTACTTAAGTCACGCAAACACTGTGGCTATGGGGCTTTTGAGGGCAACAAATTGCCATGACCTGCTCTACAATTATTAGAGCGTGTTCTTCTTTGGGCATCGTTGCGGATTGAGTATTAGCGGATGAAATCGCAAGACAAAGATAAACAGGAAAAGAAACTGGCGTTGGATGAACACACCTTCCAGCAGTTGCTGGAATCCGCCCATGTAATTCAGCAATTCAATGGGCAGGCCGAGAAAGCTCTGCAAGCTTCTACCGACCCGCTAGCCGAAATTGTTGAAACTCAAAAGATTATTGAGAGCCGTAAACTTGATCTTACCGAAGCATCACTACTAATTGCCGAACGCACCCTTGAAATGGTTCGCGCCTCAGGAGTTGTCATTGCCACTGTGCGGGACAACGAAGTCTTAATTTCTGCCCTCAGTGGCGATGCCGGAGTTGCTATCGGCGACCGGGTACCGCTGGTAAAAAGTACCGTCGCGCCGGTCCTCCTTTCGAAGTCGCCCTTATTTGGGAAAATTCTGCTTTGCCCAGATGTTTCTGCCGCACCAGAATTGGACGCTGAACTATTCCGTGCATCCGGCATTCGCTCGCTGGTTCTGGTGCCCGTGCAATACGACCGGAAAATTGAGGGTGTACTTCAACTACACTCCAACGAGCTCAACGCATTCGATGAGCAGGACGTCCGGCGGGCGGAACTGATGGCCAGCTTATTTCGAGAAGCCCTTGCACGATCTGCGGACACAAGAAAAGTCGGACTGAGTTCAACGGCTGCAACGGCCGCCCTCCCTGTTGATGAAATTCCTAGATATGAGCGCACTAAGGCTCGTGAATCAGCTTCGGACACTTCCGGGGCGAGCTTTGGAGAAGAAGTTCCAACTGCGGAATTTTCAGCCTCATCTTTTGATGCCGACTCGGATGATCATTTTTCAAGTTCGCGATTCAAATATGAAAAATCTGACAAGAGTTCCGTGGATAAGGCCGAGCTTGCCGAAATTGAGGATATTCTTGCGCAAGTTGGAAATGAAGCGCAAGCAAAGGCCGGCCAGGATTCGATAACTCCTTGGACATCGGCCACTTCCGCGCGCGAGTGGCTCGATACAGTGGCGGATGTGCAGTCAGAGCCCAGTTGGGTCTCGCGACAGTGGCGGAACAATCGTGCAAATTTTTATTTGGCGATTTCGGCCCTACTTCTGCTCGCAGTCATTTCAGGATGGGGAACGCGCGCAACTGGCCCTGTAACTTCCTCACCAGTAACTGTGGCAAAGGCGCAACCACAAAAGATCCAGCTAACTCTCTTCGAAAAGAGCTTAATTGCCCTGGGGTTAGCCGATGCTCCTGTAGTTCCGCCGAATCTGGGTAATCCCAGTGCACGAGTATGGATTGACCTGCACACTGCCCTTTACTACTGTCCCGGCGCACCGATGTATGGAAAAACTCCGGGTGGAAAATATTCGCTGCAGAGAGATGCCCAACTCGATCAATTCGAACCCGCCGACCGCAAAGTTTGCGAATGAGGCCATTCAAAATAAAAGGCCTTCCGCAGAAGGCCCAAAAAACGTCACCCTAGGAAGCAATCTATGCGTGTGCCATGCTTTCATAGCGGCGCGCTTCGTACCAAAGGGCGAGCTCAACTCGATTCCACAACCCAAGCTTATCGTAAATGACTCGTAGATAATTCTTCACCACGTGTTCGGTGGTGCCAATCGATTGGGCCACTTCGCTATTTTTCAATCCTTGTGCAACGAGTTCAATGACGCGTTGTTCCCGCTCGTTAGGGTTGCGCTTGCCGTACTTCCCTGATTCTCCAAACATAATTGCCTCCGGTATAAGAGTGTCGCGAGCTTGACTCGCTTAATGCCGTTCTTGATTCCAAAGCGAACAAATAACCGATTGAAGTGGGCCTTAACCGTTCGGCGGGCCATTTTAAGTTCTTTACCGATCTCAGCGTTGTCGCAACCTTGCAGCAACAAGTCGGCAATTTGCTGCTCGCGTGGAGCTAAACGAACAGACTCTTCTTCCATGCCAACTCCCCAATTAAAAGCAAAATTGATACCGCCTGTACAAAATACAGTGAATTGTCCTAGCCCAAACGGAGGTTTCAAGACTATGCACTGCGGGATTGGTAATACCGGTGCACTCCGATTGCCAACATTGCAGAAATCTGCAACATTCTGTGCGCTATACGGTAAATAACGGAATAATTGTTTAGGAGCGGAAACGCAGGGTATCTATGACGGCATTGCTAAATCAAAAGCACGAACGCTAGCCGAACGCTTCCATCGGCACAAGTCTCTATCTAACAACCACTTGCCATACGTAACAGCAACGTTGGCTCGCTTTACGTCAGATTTTATTAGGAATTCGGTGGATCTTTAGCTTCTACTGCACTCATAATTAGTTTCCGGTAAGCGATGACGGAATCACGTCGGTCCGCCATAGACTCGGCAGAAGATTCGGACGAAGTCGATTGGGTGGGGAAGTAATTACATCGTCGGGGTATTTTCTTCCACGCTCTCAGCGTCGCCAAATCAAATCTCCCACCTTTCTCGATTTGTTTTAGACTGAATGGCGAATGTCTGAGATAAAGCTTTCGGTCGTGATGCCGGTTTATAACGAGCGCGCAACCCTCAAGGTTGTCGTCCAGCGAGTCCTGGCCGTACCGCTGGCCATAGAGTTGATATGCGTTGACGACGGCTCACGGGACGGTTCGGCAGAGATTCTCTCGGCATTAGGGACTCAATTTCCACAGATTGTCGTGGTTCTTCAATCTCGCAATCAAGGAAAAGGTGCCGCCCTTCGGCGGGGCATCCAAGCAGCGACCGGGGATTTTGTATTGATCCAGGACGCAGACCTTGAATACGACCCAGTGGATTATCCTGCCTTGCTGGAACCGCTCATACAAGGCAAAGCCGACGTAGTTTATGGTTCCCGCTTTCTTGGGAGCGGACCACATCGTGTCCTATATTTCTGGCACTCAGTCGCAAACTGGTGTTTGACGATGCTTTCGAATTGCCTGACGAACATCAACCTTAGCGACATGGAAACTTGCTACAAAGTCTTCCGACGAGAAATTATCCAATCCATTCCGATCGAGGAAGACCGATTCGGCTTTGAGCCGGAAATTACTGTAAAAATCGCCAAACGGCATTTGCGAATTTTTGAAGTGGGCATTGGATATTGGGGACGCACGTACGAGGAAGGCAAGAAGATCAGTTGGAAAGATGGTTTTCGTGCATTGTGGTGTTTGCTAAAGTATTCGCTCAAAGAGCCGGTCACCCGACCCCAACAAGTTGCTGTGAACGATTTCGATTCGGTTCTAAGTTCTTCCGGCGAAAGTGCGCCAAGTGCGGGACGCTAATCTTCCACAACTCTTGAAGTTCACTTTCCAGCAATCTACCGCGTTGCATACAGCGCAAACCATGGGACAAATGGCGCCCAACGAAGTGCACATCTACTACGGTGCGGTCGATCCGGAAGCAACTGCGGATCCTGCCTTGGTGGAGGTTCTTTCCGATGATGAAAAGCTACGGGCATCGCGCTTTCACTTCGAGAAAAACCGTAATGAGTATGTAGTGACCCGGAGCACTTTGCGAAAACTGCTGCAAAGCTATCTCACTGTTCCATCGAACAAAATTCGTTTCCTGTACACGCAGCACGGCAAACCGTATCTTTCCGAACATTCCGCTAAAATTGTGTTCAACGTGTCTCACACTCACGGATTGGCAGTGCTCGCGTTCACCATGGAGCGTGCGATCGGGGTAGACGTCGAAGCAGTGCGGACGAACTTTCGAGCTGACGAAATCGGAGAGCGTTTCTTTTCGGAGTATGAACGAAAGATTTTGCGGGAGTATTCCAAGCAGGAGCGACACGCAGCTTTTTTTCGCTGCTGGACTCGTAAAGAGGCTTACATCAAAGCCCGCGGGGAAGGGTTGTCCCATCCACTTGCGCAATTTGATGTCTCTCTGGACTCTGATTCCGAAGATGCGCTAATTGCCACCCGGCCAGATTCCCAGGAAACCAAACGCTGGCTTTTGCGGTCTTTTCCGGTCAATGAAGGATTTCAAGCCGCGGTAGCCGTGGAGCTCGATTTACCCTAATGGCCGGTATTTTGTGCAAAGCATTGCGCACTTCCTGCCAATTTTGGCGCACTTCAGCGTACATGTACCTAAATGCAGTCGCATGATGCACTTAGCACTGCGGTATTTGTTGGACTCGGCACGCCAGTTGCTTTATTCTAACGTTGGCTCGCAATCGTCTCCCGCTGACTTTGTAAGGCGCCCGCGAACGTAGTATCCTTGCAGTTCATGAGTTTGTAAGGGATACGCCTTCCCGTCAGTCTCTGCAGTGCCAATCGGCAGCTTTAGGCCAAATGCAGGAAAATAAAGGGAATAAAAATTCATAATTAGAACCTGGGAGGTTCAAGCGCTTGACTGCCTCGACTAGTCATCTTATTGCTCCGCACGGCGGAGACCTCGTAGAACTTATCGTCTCAAAAGACAAGGCCGCCGAACTGAAGGCTCAGTCGCGAGAATTTCCATCGTGGGACCTTACACCTCGTCAAGTATGCGATCTGGAACTCCTCATGAGCGGCGGATTCTCGCCGCTGCGCGGATTCATGAATCGCGCAGACTACGAAGGTGTCAGCCAAAATATGCGGCTGACATCCGGCGTACTTTGGCCTATCCCTATCACGTTGGACGTCAAAGAAGAATTCGCCAAGACGCTCAAGCCTGGTTCGAGCAAAGTCGCATTGCGTGATGCCGAAGGCGTCATGCTTGCCGTATTGCATGTTGAAGATGTATGGCAGCCAGACCTAAAAGCCGAAGCAGATGCCGTTTTCAAAAGCACCAGCGCGGCGCATCCGGGCGCAAACTACACCATGAGCAAGGGTAATTCTTGGTATGTCGGCGGCCGTGTTGAGGGCGTTGAAGCTCCACATCATTACGATTTCCGCAACTTGCGCCAGACACCCGCTGAAGTCCGTGCTGAATTCGCTCGTTTGGGCTGGCGCAAAGTCGCTGCCTTTCAAACCCGCAATCCCATGCATCGCGCGCACGTCGAACTAACATTTCGCGCCGCTAAGAACAACGAAGCGAATCTGTTGATCCACCCGTCTGTCGGAATGACCAAGCCGGGCGATGTGGATTACTTTACTCGCGTCCGTTGCTACCAACTTCTGCTTTCAAAGTATCCCCAAGGAACCGCAAAGCTCTCACTACTACCGCTCGCTATGCGAATGGGCGGCCCTCGCGAGGCAATCTGGCATGCTCTGATCCGCAAGAACCACGGCGTTACTCACTTCATCGTCGGACGCGATCACGCAGGCCCGGGTAAAGACACTGATGGAAAGCCGTTCTACGGTCCGTATGACGCACAGGAGCTATACAAGAAGCACGAAGCCGATATCGGCGTAACCATGGTTCCCTTCCAAATGATGGTGTACCTCGAAGATCAGGACAAATATTTCCCTCAGGACGAAGTCCCCAAGGGAGCTCGTGTTCTGGATATCTCTGGTACCGAGTTGCGTCAGCGCCTCAACGAAGGCCGGGATATTCCGGCATGGTTCACCTACCCCGAAGTCGTTCAGGAACTGCGACGCAGCTTCCCGCCTCGGCACAAGCAGGGCGTCACGATTTTCTTCACTGGGCTATCCGGGTCAGGCAAGTCGACGATTGCGAATGTCTTGCTAGACAAGTTCCTCGAGATGGGGGGACGACCGGTCACATTGCTGGACGGCGACCACGTTCGTAAAAACCTTTCCTCCGAGCTTGGATTTTCGAAGGAACATCGCGACATCAACATTCGTCGAATCGGTTACGTTGCATCGGAAATTACGAAGAACGGCGGAATCGCTATTTGTGCTCCCATCGCGCCGTACGACGCAACTCGCAAGGCAGTGCGCGAAATGATCGAGCCACATGGCGGCTTCATTCTAGTGCATATTTCCACCTCGGTGGAAGTTTGCGAACAGCGTGATCGCAAGGGTCTTTACGCGAAGGCCCGCGCCGGAATCTTGAAGGAGTTTACTGGCATTTCAGATCCTTATGAAGTGCCGGCCAACGCGGAAGTGGTCATTAATACTGACGAACTTTCCCCTGAAGAAGCTGCGCAAGAGATCATTCTGCATCTCGAACGTGAAGGGTTTGTGGGCGTGAACGAGGACCAGGCGTAGCTTCCGGGACTTCGATGTTGATTGCTGCCAAGATTTTGATCGGATTCGTGGTGGGTACCCTGATCGGTATGACCGGGGTGGGGGGCGGCGTCTTACTGCTACCCCTCTTAATTTTTGGCCTTAAAGTACCCGCCATGCTGGCAGTCGGGTCCGACGCCTTGTTTAATTTTTGTACGAAAATCCCTGCGGGCCTCGTGCATATTCGTTCAGGCACGGTAAAACGCCGAGTCCTGTTGGCGCTGGCAACTGGCAGCATTCCCGGTTCGATCGCGGGAGTCAGCTTGTTAGGACATCTCCGAACGGTTTACGGCACAGGCGTAAATGCGATCGTTACCGTTTCAATCGGTATTTTGCTGATCATCGTGCCAACAGTGATGATGTTTCAACGCAAGATTGAAAGTCATGTCACACAGCGTCCGCCAACACTTAAATCCGCGGTGGGGATGGTTTCGCTTGGGCTTGTGGCTGGGTTTCTCGTGGGCATGACGTCCGTAGGTTCCGGCAGCATCATCATGATGCTAATGCTTTTGTTCTACAGTTTTCCTCCGAAGATGATGGTTGGTACCGATATTGTGCACGCCGTGTTGCTGACAGGCATGACTAGTCTTTTACATTTCCGCCTGCACAATATTGATCCCTGGTTGGTGGGAACGTTGATTATCGGATCCATTCCTGGCGGGCTATTAGGATCTTATTTAAGCACGCGCGTGCCAGTACTCTGGTTGCGACGTATCTTATGCACTGTTCTCTTCATTACCGGCATTCGAATGCTGTTCGCCTAGAAAGCATATGTCCTCAAACGCAGAGACCCTTGAACGAATACATTCCGCGCTGGAAGCGGGCCGAGCCATCCTCAATCGTTTTACTCCCGGCGCGATTGAGACCGAGTACAAGATTGGCCACGATCCGGTAACCGAAGCTGATCGCGCAGTCGATACCGCGCTTCGTCATGAACTTCTTCGCGAGGGCGAAGGCTGGTTGTCCGAAGAAACGGTCGACGACTTCACGCGTCTCGATAAGACTCGAGTTTGGGTCGTCGATCCACTTGATGGCACTCGCGAGTTTGTGCAAGGAATCCCTGAGTTTTGTATCTCAATCGCTATGGTGGAAAAGGGACGGCCTGTGGCCGGCGGCATCTGCAATCCTGCGACAGATGAATTGATCATAGGATCGCTGGAAACTGGTGTCACCTACAACGGCAAAACTGCGCAGCCCAGCCAACGCGAAACTATTGATGGTGCATTGATCTTAGCGAGCCGTAGCGAACTGAAGCGCGGAGAATGGAATCAATTCCAAAATTCTTCCGCGACAATTAAGCCAATGGGATCCGTCGCTTACAAATTAGGCCTGGTCGCCGCTGGTCGAGCGGATATCACGTTCACCTTGACTCCAAAAAATGAATGGGATGTGGCGGCTGGAGCCGCGCTGGTAGCCGCTTCAGGCGGTTACGTGCGCACGTTGGACAATCATGCACTGACCTGCAACCACAAAAACCCACTACTAACCGGCCTGATCGCTTGTGGCCCCAAGCTTAAGACACCTCTGCTAGCCATGCTGCGGGAACATCTTCCTGTCGGCGCTGCGCGCTCGTAAACTCAATATCGATCTGTTCTTCGGCAAATGTTAATATTTCCCGTTGATGCTCATCATCCCCTCGGTTGACGCGATTCGTCTGAAATCTGAATTCTGGTCATCCGCTCCCTATCTCTTTGCCGGCTCAATATTTATTGGCTTCGGCATTGTTGCAGCGGCACTAGCAGCAATCCGTCGCAAATACGACGCTCTCCTCATCTATTTCGCGCTATTCGCATCGTTGTATGGACTGCGCCTTTGTGTAGAGTCCGCGATGGTTCAGGCAATGTTACCTTCTTCCGTCGTTCTGGCACGACTGAGGTCAGCGCTCGTTTTCCTCATGCCGATTCCTGCGTTCCTCTTCTTCAGCGCGGCGGATTTACTTCTTCGAAGGGGACGCTTTGTCGGATATATGCTGGCAACGACCGGCGTTTCTCTAGCAATTGCAACCTGTATTAGTGGCGTCCGGAGCTCGTATTTCTTTATCAACAATGCTGTCGTGATCTTGGCGTTGATTGTTCTTTCGCTGGATTTCCTACGTCGCACTAAACCATACGATGCCTACTTCATCGTTATACGAAGAGGACTTCTCAGTTTCGCCGCCTTGGCATTATTCGACAACATCGGGGGCGCCCTCTCTCTCCGGTTGCCAAGAATCGAGCCGATTGGCTTCGCTGCGCTGCTTGCCTCGCTGGGTTATGTCGCTGCCCAGCGAATATTTGCGAGGGATCAGAAACTAGCCGAGATACAGAACGAACTTGAGGTAGCACGGCGAATCCAGATTTCTATTTTGCCGCCCCCTTTTCCGTCATCGCAACATTTCAAAGTAGAGTCGCGATATGAGCCGATGACATCCGTAGCGGGCGATTTCTACGACTATGTTTCGAACGGGGGCAATCACCTCGCCCTGCTAATCGCGGACGTGTCGGGGCATGGCGTGCCCGCCGCCCTGATTGCTTCGATGGTAAAGCTTGCGGCTGCTGCGCAACGACCTCTTAGCAACGAGCCCGCGAAATTTCTTTCCGGGATGAATTCCGCCTTGTTTGGCAACACACAGGGTCAATTCGTGACGGCCGCCTACGCGTGCGTCGACGCGTCCACCAAAACGTTGCGCTACTCCGCAGCCGGGCATCCTCCCCTGATGCTCCTCCGAAACCGCAAGGTTAAAGAAGTCGAACAAAACGGCTTAATACTTGCAGCTTTTGACTCAGCAACCTACGAAGATGTGCTGCTACCCCTGCATGACGGCGACCGCATAATGTTATATACGGATGGTTTGGTTGAGGCTGCCAGCAAATCGGGCGAGTTCTTCGGGATGGAGCGTCTATCGGCACTACTCAATGAAACGGCTAGCCTTAGCCTTCCTCAGGCTGCCGATCTGATCGTCTTTGCAGTCAAGAAATGGTCGCCATTCCAGGAAGACGACCTAACCCTAATCCTCTGTGAGTTGGGCTTTTGAGGCGGCGCTAACCCTCAACAATTCTGATTTTTCGGGTCAATCTTCCCAACTTCGTCTATAATTCTGCCACTGGCGGAGGGATCCCCCCTTAGAGTGTCCGCCGTGGAGTTCTCCCAATGATTCGCCGCCTGTCGTCTGCCTCACTTTTCGCCGCTTTTTTTGTTTGCAGCATACTAGCGTTGTCCCCAGAAGCCGTAGCTCAAGGCGGCACCTTCCCAGGTGCCGCAGGAATGTCTGCACCGGGTGGTACAGTGCCATTCGATAACTCTCGCTTGAACATGACCATGCTCGCCAAGGATGCGGAAAAAGATCTCAGTCCGCTGGAAAATCCAGCGTTGTCGGTTTCGAAGTTAGATCTAAAAGCGCCTGGCAAAGCGCGGCACGAGTACGACAAAGGACTTCTTTTCCTGAACAAAAAAAATTATCAGGAAGCTGTCTCTCATCTTTCCGCCGCGGCATCGATGTACTCGGATTTTGTGGCGGCGCACAATGCGCTCGGCTCGTCTTACCTCGGTTTGAACGAAAATGAAAAAGCGCGCTCCGAGTTCGTTACAGCGATTGCGTTGGACGATCACCTTCCAATTTCGCATCTCAACCTCGGATGCGCGGAGTTGGCGCTCAAGAATTTCCCCGCCGCAGAGTCGGCCGTCAAAACCGCCGCGTCCATTGCGCCCTTAGATATGCAGGTCTTGACGGCATTGACCTATGCCGAACTCATGAACCATGACTATGAGGCCGCGATCGCAACGGCTCACGAGGTGCATCTCAAGAAGCACAAGGACGCCGCTATCGTCCATTTTTATGCCGCAAACGCCTGGTACGGCCGCACCAATCTGAAGGAAGCGCAAAACGAGTTACAAGAACTATTACGCGAGGATCCCAAATCGCCAGCGGCGGAACAGGCGCGGAACACACTGGAACAAATTAAACGCGAAGAACATCAGGTGCCAGTCGTTGTGTCGTCCGTAACACCTGCTACAGTCTTCACTGATATTCCGGCAAATGATGCTCATCTGGCGCCGGGACAACTGCCGGCACAAATGCAGAAGCTTTTGCAGGAGTCCAAAGAGAAGCAAGAAATCGCTGAAGCGGAAGCGGCGTGCGCTGGTTGTGAGTCGCGCGCCACGGACGCCGACGGTACGAGCGCGCAGCCGCACTCAAAGTCCTCTACGAAACAGCCGACTCATGATGAAACAGGCTATGTCATAAAAAGCACGGTAGATGAAGTCGCACTGTTATTTGCTGCGACTGATCATGGTAATTCGGTGTCGGGCCTTACGCGCGCGGACGTGAGTGTCCGCGACAACCGTCAGCCGCCAGCTTCGATTACCGGATTCCTCAGCGAGGCTGAACTTCCGCTACGCCTCGGAGTTGTGATCGATACCAGTGATTCGATCGCAGGCAGATTTTCCTTCGAACAAAAGGCAGCCAACAATTTCCTACAAAAGGTTATAACTGACGAAAAAGACCTCGCATTTGTGGTCGGCTTCTCGAATTCCGTTTTGCTCGTTCAGGACTTCACCAATGATGGGGCACAGCTAGCCCGCGGAGTTAACCAACTGACGTCCGCTGGTGGTACCGCGCTTTGGGACGCTGTATCCTTTGCCGCTGACAAACTTGCGGCTCGGCTTGAAACGAAACCGGTCGCAAGGATAGTCGTCGTAATCAGCGATGGAGAAGACAATTCAAGCAGCGTCTCCTTGAAAGAAGCAATTGAGGCTGCCGAACACGGCGAAGTCCTCGTCTATACGGTCAGCACAAGAGATAATCGAGATGTTGCGACCAATTTCAGTGGCAGCAGCTATTCCCCTGATGCAATGGTCGGGGATCGTGCCCTTAAGGTGCTAGCTGAAAATACGGGTGGAACCCCATTCTTCCCAGGTTCGCTGAGTAGCCTTAATCACAGCCTCAACGATCTACAGCAAGTCATTCGCAGCCGATACTTAATTTCCTACAAACCGTCCGTATTCGAGCGCAATGGGCATTACCGCTCTGTGGACATTACTGCTCATAAGTCTGGGCGCAAATTGCGAGTGTATGCGCGTAAAGGGTATTACGCGAAGCTCGACACTACGGCTGACAATAAGCTATAAGCTAAGCGCCGGCGGTCAGTTTGTGGCTTTTGGTTTCTGCGATCCCATATTGCCGAATCTTGTATAGCAGCGCTTTGTAGCTGATCTTTAACAGCACCGCAGCTTGCTTACGGTTCCAGTTGGTTTCTTCCAGCGCGCGGCTGATAGCTTCCGCTTCTGCTCCGTCTTTAGCTCCGCGAGCCACCGACTTCAAGCCGCCTTCGGAAGAACCCTGGGGTTCTGCAAATGACGCACCATGCGCGTCTGTTCGAGGATGTAGTTCATTGATGGCCAGTTTATCGTCACCCAGCACGAGATAACGCTTTACGAAGTTATTCAACTCACGCAAATTTCCAGGCCACGGATAATTCAGACAAGCCTGCATCAGTTCTGGTGAATAGGGTAACGGTGCACGCGCATACCGCTCCGACATACGTGACATGAAGTGCTTCAGCAATATCGGGATTTCTTCTTTACGTTCGCGCAACGGTGGAACCTGAAGCGTGAAAGCATTCAGCCGGTAATAAAGATCTTCGCGTAAACGCTTGCTGGCCAAGGCTTCTGGGATGTTGATATTTGTAGCGGCTAGAATGCGAACATCCACCTTGATGACGTTGCGGCTACCCAGGCGAGAAAATTGCTGATCTTGCAGTACATGTAAAAGCTTAGCTTGAAGACTGGGCGGCATCTCGCCGATTTCGTCCAGCAGAATCGTGCCCTTATTGCATATTTCGAATTTTCCAGGCTTGGGGTGATTCGCGCCCGTGAACGCTCCAGCTTCATAGCCAAACAATTCGCTTTCCAGCAAATCCGCAGGAACTGCCGCACAATTCACTTTCAGGAACATGCGATGTGCGCGCGGAGAAAGTTTGTGAATAAGCCGCGCCATGACTTCCTTGCCGGTGCCGCTTTCACCGAGCATCAACACGGGAATGTCTACATTGGCGACGAGTGCAGCTTGAGACCGGAGCTTACGCATGGCCGGGCTAGCCGCGACAAAGAATGTGTCGTCCGCGAGTTCTTCAACCTCACCAGGATAATTTTGCTGATTCGTCCCGAGACATTGATCGATGACCGCATCCAACTCCGCCTTCTGAAATGGCTTGGTCAGATAATCGTGGGCACCCAGGCGGATCGCCTGAACTACTTTGCGCGTATCACTCACGCAAGACAGCATGACAACTTTCGCAGAGGGATGAATTCGACGCAATTGCTCCAGCGTTTCCATGCCATCAATGCCTGGCATCAGGAGGTCAAGGAGCACCAATTCCGGTCGGAACCCTTTTTCCACAAGCGCAACTGCTTCTTCGCCTGTGCTCGCAGTCTCAACTTTGTAGTTGTCTACTTCGAGCAAGGTGCGGATATACCGCAACATTCCTGGCTCATCATCTACAAGCAGAATTCGGGCTGTATCTTTCATCGTTCCCTTTCTGCTTGGCGCTCAATCGGTGGTCGCAACGGAGAACTCGTCGGTGGCTTGAGTGGGAGAATGAATGAGAATCTGGATCCGGCTCCGGGATCACTTTCCACCCAAATCTTGCCACCCATATTTAGAACCAGTCGCCGCGCAATGGAAAGTCCCAGTCCCATGCCGTCAGATTTTGCTTCGCTCTGCGGCGCGCGGAAGAAATCGTCAAACACTTCCAAATGAAACTCTGGAGGAATTCCCGGTCCAGTATCGGAGATGCTCACCTTCACCGAGTTGGAACGCTGATCGGACCGTCGCCGCCTGTCCACTATGTTTCCCGGAGGTGCGGCAGCACGGCGCTCCCACATGTGGGGTTCGGCGTGCAGCCAAACAGTTCCGCCGGCAGGCGTGAATTTTGAGGCGTTCTCCAGCAAGTTAGAAATTACCCGCTCCACTTTAGGAGCGTCGAAATCAAAAGGTATCAATTGTTCGTTCACCAGGAAATACAACGCCACGCTTCGTTCCTGAAAACGCGGAGACCATAGCCGGCAAACTTCGGAAAGACAAGTATTCAAATCTCCGGCTTCGTAACGCATCGTCATGCCGCCGGTTTCGAGAACGCTGAAACTCAGGAAGTCCTGAATGAAACGTTGCAGGCGTTGTCCGCTGGAGTGCATGTCGCGCAATACTTCGCGCTGCCGCTCGTTAAGTCCGCCCAGCTTTTCGCTTTGCAGAACCTCAACGTATCCGTTCATGATGGCTAACGGCGTTTTCAGGTCATGTGCCGCCGAAGCGAGGGCCGTGGTAGTGCGCCGATAACGGTCCCGCAGCTGCGCATACTCCTGCTGCAGCTCAGGGCCTTGTGCTGCAGGCTGTGACGGGACAATAGGATTCTCGGGTTGGGAAAGGCAAGCCTTTTCGCTCATGTTCAGGGAACTGAAGCTAATTTCGACTCGGGGAGGGTTGGCTAGTCCAATCAAACTAGCCAGAGGCGAACTAGTAAATCAAATCGTATGCCACGAGTAATACACTGTCAACGACAAAGGAATGTTCTGTCTACCCTTAAAGTGACTTACGTTATCTTGTTTGTTATCAGCACCCTATGCACGAAAAATCTAACACGGTTTCGCCGGAATTTCATCTGCCGATAACGGCCAGTTTTATAGGCATAACGCAGGATTAAAGACGTTTTCTCAGTTCGACGATATGTCTCAATGATGGATTCGGTTTGGCCCAAAAGATGCCGCTCAAAAATGTGCTCCACTTTTCTTTGAGGACTGATGCAGACAAAACGCCAATTACAACTTGAACGACGTGAATTTAGTCGCCTCCCCCTTGCAATTCCGGTATTTGTCCGCAGCAAGGATGAGAATGGCAAAGAAACGTTGGAATTCGCCAACGCCCTCAACGTCTCAGCCGGGGGCGCACTCATAGCCCTGCGCCGCGCCCTGCCGCCATCTTCACGGGTTTCGCTGGAAATTCCCAGCGCGCCGCTAGGCTTCGCTTCAACATTGCCCAAAATGACCCGCAAATTTTCTGCCCGCGCTTTACGGGCGAATTATAGCGATGGATATCACTTGGTTGCTCTCAGATTTGGCCGCCCAATATGCGAACCCGATGGCTCGCCAAAACCCAAGCAAGGGAAAAGTGCTTCTAAAAAGTGAAAAGTTTTACCTACACCACTCAGCCAGTGTAGTCCGAAGGACTGTAGCCGAACGTCTCTGACCAACTTCCTGCCCGAATCCTGCAACAAGTTGCACATCAACCACTTAGCTTAAAAAACCATGTGGTTCCGGAGGTTATCTTGGTTTGGTGCTCGGTATGCATTAGGTTAGTGCAAGGAGATGCACACAGACCATGCCGATGTCGCCGGTCAGCCCTATTAATTCGCTAGCTCAATCTCTGGGTGAAATGCCCCCCGAGGCGATCATTTTTGGCCGGTCCGAGCCCATGCGCGCTCTCCGCGAGCGTCTGGATAAAGTTGCCGCGGCCAACGTTCCTGTCTTGATTGAAGGAGAAAGTGGGACCGGCAAGGACATTATTGCTCGCATGATTCACGCCAGATCTCCCTGGCGCACAGGGCCGTACGTCAAAGTAAATTGTCCCGCCATTCCTGGGACGTTGCTTGAAAGTGAACTTTTCGGCTACGAAAAAGGGGCCTTCACCGGCGCTTATGGAATGAAACCGGGCCGCGTCGAATTGGCCCATCGCGGGACCCTCTTCCTCGACGAGATTTCAGAACTCGATCTGGCATTGCAATCCAAGCTGTTGCAGTTACTGCAAGACGGGCAATTCTGCCGCATCGGCGCTCAGGAAGATAAACGTGTGGAAGTCCGCGTAGTTTGCGCGACCAATCGCAAGCTGGAAACGGAAATTGAAAGCGGCACATTCAGGCAGGATTTGTATTACCGCATTAACGTAGTGAATTTACAACTTCCGCCGCTCCGGGATCGCCGGGCCGACCTTGAAGATCTTGTCGGATTTTTCCACACATACTACAACCACAAATATAACTGCAAGACGCGTCCGGTCTCCGCCGATTTGATGGTTGCATTGCGCAAATATCATTGGCCGGGAAATATCCGCGAACTAGAAAATTTAATTAAGCGTTATGTGATTTTGGGCAGCGAGGACGTTATCACCTCCGACCTCGTCGCTCGGGAACCAGAATACTTCAATCCCGAGATCAATCTGGATGGACCGATTTCGCTAAAGAAACTGACTCGCCAGGCTACTCGTGAATTGGAACGCAAAGTTATCTTGAAGGTGCTACAGGCACATCATTGGAACCGCAAAAAAACAGCGCGGGCTTTGAGCATCAGCTATCGCGCGCTGTTGTATAAGATTCGGGATGCGGGCCTTCCCGCTAATCGTTCGGCACGAAAGCCCTCCGACATCGAGCCGAACGGGAGCGCCGCAGCGGACTGACGTTAGGTGCTAACGAATACGTTTGCAAGTTAAATCGTCCGTGTAGAATCGTGTGCCTATGGCTTTGGCACATGCGGAACGACATTCCAGATTCGCTCCTTCCAGAACATTCGATCCCACAGCTCCGAGTCTTTCGGAAGTTCTCTTGTTGGCGGGAATCGCGAGCATCGTTTTTGCCGTAGTGATTCTGAAGTTCGATTCTTACTCCGACAAAGTAATTAATTTTGGAGACAGTTCTGCTTATATGTCGGTCGCTCACGCCATCAGGCACTGGAATTTCTCAGGATTGGAAATTAAGCAGTTCTGGGGCCTGCCCTATCTGATGGCGGTTCTGTCGGCGATCACTCGCATTTCGGACGAAACCTCGCTGTTGGTCGTTTCCGCCGTCTGTTATTTCGTTAGCGCGGTTCTCGCGTTTCGCTTATGGGGCGGGTGGGTCGCAGTCTTTTTTTCTTTATTAAATTTCGATTGGCTCCAGCGCGCGTTCTTAGGCGGGTCGGAACCTCTCTTTGTAGCTTTGTTGTTTGGCGCCTTCGTTGCTGCACGAAGCAACCGCTGGATAGCAGCAGCGGCGTTCTCCGCGCTGGCGACTACGGTGCGGCGTCTCGGACTCATTGCATTGGTTAGCGTCGGCCTGCTTCTGCTGTTCCGCAAAGAATACGCGAAATTGGGGCTGGCGTTCACGGTGGGAATCGCAATCGGCCTTGCCTATATTCTTCCTATTCTTTATGCCACAGGCGATCCACTGGCTACCGTTCACAGCTACACGCAAACAGGTTCAGGACCGTCGTTGTTCGGAATACCTCTTTACGCGATCATCAAAGGCACGATTGGCGCGGCGGTTCCGTGGACGAATCTAGCTCTTAGCTTCGTCTGGATCGCTTTGGTGCTGGGCGGATGTTGCATACTGCTAACTTCTCCAAGATTTCGCGACTATCGTAAATCTTTCCCTCTGGAGCTGTTCTTCTGCGCGGGATATCTGCTGGCAATCTGCAGTTACAATTTGCCCGGGTGGGCGAGAGGGACTTTTGCGCGCTTCGCGATACCCATCATCCCCTTCGCGATCATCGGGGTGTTGCCCTGGATTCCGAAGTCTCGATGGATACCGCGAACGCTGGCCGTGTTATGCCCGGCCCTGGCCGCAAGCTCTGCAATCGGTATCGTTAACGTAATTCACCGTCTGAGATGATGCGGCTACTGCACAACGTAGGTGATCGACTCCGAGCGCGTAACTGTTCCGGACGTGGCATTCACGACGACGGTGTATGTCCCCGCAGGCGTGCCAGTGGTAGTAGTCGTTGAAGCTTTCGAACTACAGCCCGCCAGGAATAATGCCAGCCCTAAAAATACTCCAACCAACAAAACCGACGATATCCAACGGCGCGGAGATTTCTTCCCGCTGGCACCGATTCCAAGGAAGGTTATTCCGAATAGCGGGAGGATAAGGGCGTAGAACGGACCGCCATGGAGCAACTGCGTGGTCGTCGTAACGCGCGCAACGCTGTTGATAATCAGGGTACTGCTTTGAGCTCCGTTGTTGAGATTCGGTATCGGATTGTTGCTGAACGTACACGTCGCGCCAGGGGGAAGCCCTGAACCGCAAGCAAGCGAAATCTGATTCGGAATCGTTCCGCCTGAAGTCGGAGTAACTTGCACGGTATAAGTAGCTGGCACACCCGCTGGCACGGTAACCGGTCCACCTGGGGTTACGGTGAGTGTATAGTCGTTCACGACCACGCTAGCTGGAACCGAAGGGGAGAATTGCAAACTCGATCCCCCCACAGAAACCGTACCGGTATTGCCCAGCGGTTGGGCAACAATAGGCGTCAATACGATGGTTACCGTCGCCGTCGCTCCGGCGTTCAGAGTACCGAGAGTACAGCCAATGATGCCACCGTTTGCTCCACTGCAGCCCCCCGGACTTGCGCTGGCCGACACGAATGTCGCGCCTGTCGCAGGCAGTGTCGTGCTGAAATTCAATCCGGTCACGGCATCGCCTGCATTTAGGATCGAATATGTGAATGTCACGTTATTGCCGACGCCTACCGGACTCGGACTGGCCGTCTCGGTCACCGTTAAATCAGCAAGTGCCCCGAGTTTCGTCGCGAATACATCACTAGGACCGTTCAGCGCAGTCTGATAGGGGTTGTCATAAGGAAAATTGACGGAAGTCGTTTCACCGGCGATGTAAGTATTATTAAATTGATCAACCGCGATCGACGTTCCAATATCGGTGCCCGAGCCACCTAAATACGTGGAGAAATGGCTGGGCGAGTTCGTTGAGTTTGACGTCGTGTCAATGCGCGCTGCAAACGCGTCGATCCCGCCGCCATAAGTTAAGTTCACCGGATTGTTGAGAATGTTGAAGTCGGTGGAATTTGTCCATCCCGTGAGACGGGCTCCGCCGATGGTATCCACGGCGATGCCGAGTCCGATATCGTTACCAGTACCGCCAAGATACGAGAAGTACGTCAATGGCAAGGTCGTAACCGTACAACCGGTCGTCGAACAGAGTACCCCGAAACGTGCCACAAATGCGTCGGGCAGGGTTGGGTTCGTAGGACAATTATTCATTGATGCCAACGAAGCAGGACAATCCAGAGTAGCTTGAAATGGCGTCGTGGCCGTCGCCGCCACAATGCCGCTCGAAGTAGTAGAGCCAGTTATATAGGCATTGAAGTTCGCATCAACAGCTACTCCGTACGCGATGTCGTCGCCGGTTCCCCCGAAATAAGTTAAATATCCCAGCGTCGGCGGTTTTTGATTGCTCGCTGGAAATAAGAATTGCGCGACCCAGGCATCAAGGCCACCTTGATGGGTTTGATACGCATTCAACACCGGCATGTCTGTAGAATTCGTTCCACCGCTGACGTACACGCTGAAAGCGCTGTCAACCGCGATGCCACCACCAATGTTCGTTGTTCCCGTGCCGCCGATGTATGTGGAATACACTAAGCTCGTCGTCCCAGTCAGCGAAGGATTTATCTTGCTGAAGAAAAACTGGCTCGGAGCTTTTGCAGCGGTTTGGAACGCCCCCACCGTCGTTGGAAAATTTGACGAAGCCGTAGTCCCGGTCACGTATATCAAACCGCTGGTGTCGATCGCCAAGCCTGAGGCCAGATCCGCACCAGTACCAGACAAGTAGGTCGAATAGGTAAGTACTGATCCGCTGGGGTCGAGCCTACTGGCAAACACGTGGTTTCCGGCTGAAAGTGGTGCCGTCTGGTAACCCAACTGCGCTGGGAAGTTGCTTGAACTCGTGGTGCCGGCGATCTCGATGTTGAATCCTGAATCCACCGCAATCCCGGCAGTGTAGTCAATCCCATTTCCGCCGACATACGTGGAGAAAACGAGTTGAGCGCTGCCGCTCGAAGCCGACGGATTAATTTTGGCGACAAACACATTTGCCGTCCCCACAAGTGTCGGATGACCTCCTCCGGGCTGCGGGAAATCCGTTGACATCGAAGATCCGGCAAGATAAATGTTCTGGGCCGCGTCCACCGCAACCCCCGGACAACCGGGCGTTCCTGCATCCACGCCGCCAGTCGTCGTTCCAGTAACGGGCGCTCCAATAATTGTTGAGCAGCTCTCAGCGCCGCTGCCGCCAAGATAGGTCGAGTAGGTCAGCACAGGATCGATAACGAGGGCGCGGCTGTGGTCGTAATCTCCCAGCTCGAAGCGAACTTCGTTGTTCGCGCGCAGACTGAATTTTCCACCGACTGGAATCTCGCCGTTGGAATCGGACTTCTGATAAACGCGCGGAGCTCGGAGAACAGCTTCTCCGCCATCAGTCATCAACGACAGATCGCCATTTGGCTGAACAGAAATCTTCCGCGTTCCCTGCAAGCGAAGTGCAATCTGATCAGCATCTATTCCTGGAGCGACTTCAAAGTCGTACTCCAGCTGGCCTTGTCGGCCGTAGTACACCAAATCAATTCCTGGATACACCTGCGAATAGCGCACTCGCGCAAACTGCGGCACATTTGAATGCCACTGGGCAGGATCATTTCCGATGAAGTAATTACTCTTGCCCGGTAGCTCTTCAACTCCCGCAACCTCAGTTCCCGTCGCATTTGCCAACCCCATGCGCACAACAGAGATTGTCGGCTTGGTAGCGCGCTTCGCGGGGTTCTGCAACGCAAGCACCGCCTCGCTCGGCGTCAGGAATAATTCGTACCGTCCGCCACGCGCGATAAACTTCACGGGTGCTGCTGCCTGCCCATCGTTCTGTTCAAAAATCAGCGGCAGCTGGCCGAAGGCGCGCGAAGCCGTTGGGCCGGACTGCGTGATCGCTACCTTAGTCACCTGGGGGTGAGCGGCGGATTTCGCGTCATGTCGCAAGCCCGCGGCCATCGCCACAACTACGGCCACCATGGCTACCACGCTTCGCCCAGTGATCGTCGTTCGCCCTGCTTGTCCCAACTTCCACCCGCTGCGGTTCAATTTCAAAATGCTCCTCCAAAATACTTACGACTGCGCGCGATCATCGCAAATCGGACGCGCCACTCGACGGCACTCGTCTCAATCTCTGAATGAATAACCAGGCTGGACGGCAAGCTGTAAGCGCTTACCGTCGGCTCAGAACTTGCCTTGCGAAGCGCTATTAAATGTTGATGAAACGCAAGTAAATACTTAAACATCTTAAGGATAGCAGTGTCAAGGCAAGTACAACTGGGATTCGTTCATTCAGTGAGATGCACTCCGCTTCTTCGTGAGATGCACCGCTTAGGTGAGGAAACGCGGGAATGCGAAGGCCCGAATATCTTACTTTTCTTGCAATTCCTGCATTTCGCGTTTAGCACGAGAATAGCGACGTATCAGGAGAGTCAGGTAAGCACCATGAATAATCCAGACCGCGGCATAGGCGGCGAACAAAAAATTCATCGCACGCCTCGCGGTTCGAGCAAAGATTCGAGCGCCTGCGTCTCTTCAACATCGCGCTGCATACGCTCAATCCGATACCGGAACCAGCAGAGAATTCCGGCGTAGCAGGTAAATGCCAAGCAATTCAGGGCAAACACCCGCAGCATGCGCGGATCAATCGATCCGCCTCCGCCAATCACGGGTTGGGGATGTTGTGTCCGGAAAAACCAGATAGAAAAATAAACCAGCGGCATATCCAGTGCGCCAAATACTGCTAAAGCAGCTGCGAGGCGTGGAGTTTGTCCGCTAGTCGAAAATCGCCTCAACATCAGATAACTGACGTAGATCAGCCACAGAACTAGTGTCGACGTGAGCCGAACGTCCCACGTCCACCAAATTCCCCAAACTGGACGAGCCCACAGAGGGCCGGTGATTAGCACGATGGTGCAGAAAACTACTCCTACTTCGGCTGAAACCAAAGCCAAAATGTCGGTTCCAGAATCGGAAAAATATTTCCGGATTACAAAATATGCGGCAACCGCGGCAAGGGCAGTGGTCACCACTGCTGACGGTTCTAACCCCTCAGGCAAAGGAATGACAAAAGGCAGGATGCACGCAGCCAAGCCAATGATCCCGACTGCCCAATTTGCGAAGCGATCGGCAGATTCACTGGGCCGCACCAAATATTGCACCGACGCCACAAAATTTATGAAGAACAGTAGGAATGCGGTCCATGCAGACGGAGCATGGTAGTAAAAGATTCGCTGCACCGGCCCCATTGTCTGCTCAGTCGGAGCCAGTACCAGTGCCGCGTACAACGAAAACGCCAGCAACAGGGCGGTAAAAAATGCGAGGATAAAAAACGTTCGTCTCAATTTTTATTCCGCGTGCAACACTGTCGCGAATAACAACAGGCTTCCTGTAGTAAACACCAGATCATAGGTGACGAGCAACGCAATCCAGAATAACGCGGGATCCTCTCCCGTGAGGATCGCAGTCGTTCCATTAACCATAGCAAGCACCGCTGGAATGGAAATAGGAAACAACAACAGCGGCAACATGATTTCGCGGCTTCGCGTATGCAGCGACATGGCCGCGAAGAATGTTCCGTTCACTACAAGTGCCCATGTTCCGAGTAACGTGAGCAAAACCAACTGAGGAACTGATCCCACCACGCGCAAGTTATAAAAAATCACAAACAGGGGTGCCATCAGCAGTTCTAGCACCGATACGAATATAAAATTCCCGAAAGCTTTCGCCATGAATAAAGCATTAGGCGGCGCCGGGGAAACGCGATAGGCATCCAGAACCTGGTTCCGTAGTTCACGTGCCCAAGTTTGATTGAGTGCTACTACCGCAGCAAAAAGGAATGCGACCCAGATCAGGCCTCCAGCAATGTGTCGCGATTCTTGCGCGGTTGGATCGAACGAAAAACTAAATATCACCACCACCAGCAATGCGAAAAATAGCATGGAGTTGATGGAATCTTTCGATCGCCACTCCATACGTAAATCTTTGGCCAGGGTTGCGCGCATGATTCCTGAAGGCTTAGCCATGGGCAGAACCTTCAACCTTCAATATTTTTGTGCGGTCAACAATTTGTCCAGCTTCCATATAAACGAACTCGTCCGCTCGGCCGTCAAGTAAAGCCGCTTGATGAGTCACAACAAAAATTGTTTTGCCAGCGTCCCGCATGCGAGTTAGGAGTAAAACCATTTCGCGCGCCGAGGTCAGGTCCACATTGGAAAAAGGCTCATCCAGAAAGAAAATTTTGGGATCATGCAACATCGCCCTTGCCAATGACATTCTTTGCTTCATCCCCTGCGAATACTGCTCCAGTGGACGGACAAGTGCCGGGTCGAGATTCACGGCACGACAAGCATCAGTACAACGCGAATCATCTGTTATCCCATACAGTCGCGCGAAATATCGCAGATTTTCCATACCTGTCATTTCGTCATACAGCAACGACGGATGCGCCATGTAACCAATTTCCGCGCAAATTGCGCGTGGATCGGCGTTACCCAATATCTGAATCTCGCCACGTGAAGGCTGCGCTAATCCAGCAAGGGAACGAAGCAGTGTGGTTTTCCCCGCTCCATTGTCACCAACGATGGCATACATACATCCGGCCGCAAATTCGGCAGTCACGCCTCGCAAAGCCGCGAATCTGCCAAACTGCTTCACCACGCCAGCAAGGCGAATGACGGGATTCGATAAGGTAAGAGTCTCAGCCACGCTGCCAGTGAAGATAGCCGAACCAGGCGGCGAAGTCCAAGCGTGAGTTGCTAAAATAACCCCATGCCATCAGCCGACGCGACCCAGCGCTTCTCTTCCCGCGTAGAGAACTATCGCCGCTTTCGACCCACCTATCCAGCGGAAGTCGTTGAACTGCTTCGACGCGAATGCGGACTGACCAAGAAATCTGTCGTAGCCGACATCGCTTACGGGACCGGCATCTTCACGCGACTTCTTTTGGAAACCGGATGCCGCGTCATCGGCGTCGAACCTAACGCGGACATGCGACAAGCAGGCCAGGAATACCTGGCGGAATTCTCAAATTTTGAGAGTGTAACTGGGACAGCCGAGGCCACCACTCTACCCGATCATAGTCTCGACATCATTACCGCTGCCCAAGCCGGACATTGGTTTGATCCAGAGAGATCGCGCCAGGAATTTGCTCGAATCGCAAAACCAGGCGGATGGGTTGTTCTGGCCTGGAATGTTCGCGATCTCGATAGCACTCCGTTTGCTCGCGATTACGAACAAATACTTCTCACCTATGGAGTGGATTACGCAAAAGTCCGTCATGACGGAAAGGAAGCGGCGCTCGCTCGGCACTATTTCGGCGATCGCGTGAAGCAGGCGAATTTTCCATGGCAGCAGAAGTTTGACTATGCCGCGCTCGAAGGGCGGCTGTTGTCGTCTTCTTACACTCCCTCGCCCACCGATGCCCGCTACGACCCGATGCTAAAAGAATTACGAAAGCTGTTTGGTGTTTACGAGCAGCAAGGACGAGTACCTCTCGACAACGATACCCAGGTTTACTTCGGACAAATCTCATGAAATCTGACAGGGAGAACCCGCAGTCATTTCACATGTCGCCGGAAGAGTTCCGTCGGCACGGCCACGAAGTCATTGACTGGATAGCCGACTATCACACTCGCATCGAGTCTTACCCAGTCCTGTCACAGGCCAAACCGGGACAGATTCGAGCGTCGCTACCATCGTCCGCTCCTGAACAAGGCGAATCATTCGACGCAATCCTCGCGGATATCGAAAAATTAATCATCCCCGGAATTACTCATTGGCAATCGCCCAATTTCTTTGCCTTCTTCCCCTCTAATTCATCAGGTCCGGCAATCCTCGGCGACCTCCTTTCTTCCGGACTCGGGGTGCAAGGGATGTTGTGGGCGACCAGTCCAGCATGCACCGAACTTGAGACGCATGTTCTGGATTGGTTAGTTCACATGTTGGATTTGCCAAAGAAGTTTTTATCGAGCCAAAGCGGCGGAGGCGTGATTCAAGACACTGCTTCCAGCGCATCTCTCTGCGCAATGTTAGCGGCTCGTGAGCAAGCCACAAAATTCTCTTCCAACGCCAAAGGTTGCGATGGACGCCTCGTTGCCTACACTTCCTCACAAGCACATTCCTCTATCGAGAAAGCAGCGATGGTAGCGGGCATCGGCCGCGAGAGCGTTCGACTAATTGATGTTGACGAAAATTTTGCCATGCGCGAGGACATGCTTCGCTCTCAGATCGAGAAAGATCGCGGCGATGGACTGATTCCCTTCTTCGTTTGTGCAACCGTCGGCACTACTTCCTCGAACGCGATGGATCCGCTGGATGCCATCGGCACCATTTGCCGTGAAAACAAACTCTGGTTCCACGTCGATGCCGCCATGTCAGGCACCGCCGCACTGTGCCCAGAATTCCGCCGCATCCATCGTGGGATTGAGATGGCTGACAGTTATGTTTTCAATCCTCATAAATGGATGTTCACAACGTTCGATTGCAGTTGTTTTTACGTTGCCGATCGCAAAGCGCTGACTCAGGCTCTTAGCATTCTTCCAGAATATTTGCGCAATCAGGCTTCAGACGCCGGAACCGTGATCGACTATCGTGATTGGCATGTTCAACTCGGACGCCGCTTTCGTTCGCTTAAGTTGTGGTTCGTCATCCGTCATTACGGAATCGAGGGGCTTCAGCATCACATACGTCGCCATGTGGAGCTCGCCCAAAAATTCGCGGAATGGGTGAAGGAAGATTCTAATTTTGAGCTCGCCGCACCGGTGCCGCTGAACCTTGTATGCTTTCGCCATCACGGCGGGGACGCTGTGAATCAGGGCATCATGGATCGCCTCAACCGTAGCGGTGATCTTTATCTCACTCACACCAAACTAGGCGGCAAGTTCACTTTGCGTATGAGCATAGGCAACGCTCGAACTGAACTCGAGCACGTAACCCGCGCGTGGGAACGAATCAAAGAAGAAGCGGAATTAGCCTGAAACGTAACTACAACTTCCGCAATGACTCCTTCCGCCCGCTGCGGTATCATCAACTAAGTGGCCCAAACCCATCCATTTCAGACTGACGACGCTCGGTTGAATCCTATCGCCGAAAAGGTGCGTACCGGTGAACGGATCACCGAGAACGATGCACTCGCTCTCTATCGCTCGGGAGACATCCTGGCGGTCGGCTGGCTGGCCAATTCTGTCCGCGAGCGTATGCATGGCGATAAGACATATTTCAATGTGAATCGCCACATAAATCCTACGAACGTATGTGTAGCAGCATGCCGCTTATGCGCGTTTGGACGCAAGAAGGATACGCCTGGCGCTTACACGATGGCGCTCGAAGAGGCGTTCGAAACTGCGGCTTCCGGATACAGCGAAGCCGTAACGGAGTTCCACATCGTCGGCGGCCTGCATCCCGACCTGCCATTTCAATATTTTCTGGATTTGGTTTCCGGATTGAAGCAACGCTTTCCGCAAGTCCACTTGAAAGCTTTTACCATGGTTGAGGTCGCTTACCTCGCCAAGCGGGCCAAGCTCTCGATTGCGGAAACTTTGCAACAAATGAAATTGGCCGGAGTCGATTCCCTTCCCGGCGGGGGCGCCGAGATTTTCGCCGACCGTGTGCGCCACATTATTTGCGACCACAAGATCGATGGCAGCGAGTGGCTGAACACCGCACGCTTGGCGCACCAAACCGGCTTACGCTCAAACGCCACCATGCTCTACGGACACGTCGAGAACGACGAAGACCGCGTCGACCATCTCCTCAAACTGCGGTCGCTTCAGGACGAAACTGGCGGCTTCCAAACATTCATTCCTTTGGCGTTTCATCCCGATAACACCGCGCTGCAACATCTACCCAAAACCAGTGGCATGTTGGACATCAAACAGATCGCCGTCAGCCGTCTCGTGCTGGATAACTTTCCGCACATCAAAGCTTACTGGCAGATGATGACTCCGAAGATTGCCCAGATCGCGTTGCGGTTTGGCGCGGATGATTTGGATGGGACAGTTGTGGAAGAAAAGATTTATCACGACGCTGGCGCGACCACTCCGCAAGGAATGAGACGCCAGGATTTAGTCCGGCTCATCAATGAAGCTGGGCGCGAAGCCATTGAACGCGACACCTTGTACCATCCAGTGACGCGGACGGAAACATCCGTTACCGTCGCAGTCTAATTAGGACGGGAAGTTGCGCTCGTCTTTAATCGCTCGATTTGCTCCAGGTGTTTCGTCCCGTGCGCGCTCATCTTTTCGATGACTTCCGCAACGCTGACAACGCGGTTTTTCTCTACGTTCTGTGCAGTCCGGCCAAGGTCTTCAGGCTTCATTCTTCGCAACAATTGCAGATTGGCATGGCGATTCAATCCGTACAGCGCGACCAGCTCCGCCGGAGCAGACCGCATATAGCCTAGGTTTTGCGCCCACGCATCCTGATTCATCGGCGCGATCACCGGATTACTGTCGGCTAGCATTTGACGAAACCGATAGGCGTAGAAAATCTCTACATCAGCTAAGTGGGCCAGAATTTCCAGGATGCACCACTTTCCGTGCGCAGGCTTGTAGCGAAGCGTCGCATCGGGCAATCCGAGGACTGCTGCGGCAACCAGTTTAGGGTTTTTCTCCGCCACTTCTAAATGCTTCTTTAGTTCTGCTTCCGTCATATTCGTCCTTATTTCACGACATCTTTTATCTGGTAAGTGTTGTTGGTTGTATCGCGCTCCGGCACCGTGCCATCGTTGACCACAACAGATTCCGGCTTCGCTGGAACGTCAATCCTTACCGCCGCCTTTGCTTTAGCGAGCACTTCTACGCTTCGCGTCACTTCTCCTGACGCTATTTTCACTGTGACCGGAACATCCGCACCTGCGCCCCCGAGATTTTCCACCGTAACGGTGACCATATAACCGCTGCTCGTTATTGGCTGCACGATTACCGACGAGACGCGAAAATCGGGTAACCCACGATCATGATAAATCCAGTCGTCCAGAAACCATGTGATGTCGCGCTTGCTCTGAGCCGCAAGCAATCGTGGCATATAACCGGGATCGCGATCATCGCTTGCGTTGTAACTCGCCAAAGCTTTTTTCAGGGCTTCCTCACCGAGAAGATCTCGCAGCATCCACCAAACACACATCGCTTTGCTGCGATAGAAAACTTCCCTGTCGGTTCGCACCACAGCCTCGCTGTCACGGTCGGATGGCTTTTCGCTTGCCAGAGATTTCTCGGCATCGGCAACCTCCGAGGCATGTGTAGAAAGCAAATCAACCGTCGCCTCATGTCCATCATTTCGCTCATGTTGCAGCGCCTCGGCAAAATGCGCCAGGCCTTCGCTGATCCATGGTCGGGGAGAAGTTACTGCAGCATGCGTGAGTTGATGGACCGCCATGGCTGCATAAGTCCGTGAATCGGTCGTGACCAGCGGAGTCAACAGCATGTTTCCGCTTTCGAACGATACCGCGTCGGCATCATTCAGTTCGACGACTTGCATCTCTTGTTTCGGTGCACCAAACCATTCGGTGACGAGGGGAACTGCGAGCGACGAGGAAAGTGCATAATTCGCAGCTCCGGCCTTGTGATCCTTCAAATAATGAATCGCAATTCCGGACTTACTCAGATCATCGTATGTACCAAAAGCAAGAGTCGGCACCGTTACTGTTAGATCATCAAATTCGCAGTTAATTCCTTCGCCGGAAGTGTTGGCCTTCGTCCGATTCCCATTGCAAAAAATGTCGTTCATTCCTTCGTCATCGCTAGAATTCGTTACGGCGAGTTTCATGATGGCACCGGATTGCTTCGCTTTCCATCTTCCTATCGCCAACGCAACGCTATTGCCATCGGACAGGCTTGCAGCCTCAATAACCACTGGATACCAGGTAACGAACCCGATGCCGCGCACTGCGGTAAATGATCTGCCGATCTCGTCCCAGTTCAAATGGCGTGCAACATTTTCGGGTACGCCGATTCGCGTCAATCGCGTTGCATCCGGCACGACAATTCCGTCATAACCAACTTCAAGATCGACCGATGCGTTGGGCTGCAATGGATTCGACAGAGTAACGATCGCTTCCGAGAGCGCTCCGGTATGGTCAATATCAGACGCATAAGGCTGCGCCAAGAATTCCACCGGCTTACCGTTCAATGTGATCGAATGCCAGGCCAGACTTGAAGAAATTTGCAGAACGAGGTTTTTTTGCGGATCAGATGAATCGTTGTGAACGGTAATTTCCCCGCGAACCTCTAACCGGTGTTCGGCAGGTTCGAGACGAACCTGAAGATCGTACTTCGTAAATGTGAAAGCTTCGCGATCAATCGCGCCGGCAGTTGCCGCCAGAATCCCGATAACGTAAAGGATGCGCAACCAACTCACGGCTTTTGTTTTCCGCGCTGCCGCACAATTTCGTACAGCATTACGCCTGCTGCAACCGACACATTCAGCGATGAGACTTTTCCCAGCATGGGAATCGAAACCAGGAAATCGCATTTCCTTGCGACCAGATCATGCAATCCTTTGCCTTCGGATCCCAAAACGACAGCGCAATCCATGTTGTAGTCCATTGCGTCGTACGGCTTGGGCCCACGCTCATCCAGACCGACCGTCCAGATATTTTTTTCTTTCAAATCTTCGAGAGTACGCGCAATGTTCGTAACCTTCGCGATCGGGAGATGCTCACTCGCTCCAGCAGAGGATTTTGTCACAAGGGCAGTCACGCTAGCCGCCCGACGCTCAGGGATTACCGCCCCATCCGCCCCCGCCGCGTCTGCCGTACGCAGAACAGCGCCCAGATTGTGCGGATCCTCAATGCCGTCGAGCACGACCAGCAATGAATACTTTCCACGTTTCGCGCCGATTACGTCGTCAAGATCGTTGTACTGCTTGGCCGAAGTGACGGCGACCACGCCCTGATGTGCATTGTTGCCGGCCATCTGGTCAAGCTCGGCGCGATCCACGAAGCGTACAGCCACTCCTTGTTTGCGGCATTCTTCCACCACGCGTTGCATACGCAAGTCGTGCCGTTCCTTGGCCACGGCGACCCACGCGAACGCCCGTCCGCGCGCTTTGAGGGCTTCCGCGACTGCATTGATTCCATAGATATAATTCATGAGCTTTTAGTGTAACGCGCATGTCTGTTTCTGAGAGAGCCGGCGACGGCTACCCGCGTAAAACAGGTATGATGCTGGCGGAAGACCTTCGTGAAGAGACTAAATATGAACGACCGGTTGCGGCGCATCGAGAGTAGCCAGAATCCTTTGGTAAAGGAACTTCGTGCGGCCTTCGCCAACGATGAACTCGCGTCTGACGGATCCTGCGCAATTGAAGGCATGCGGATTCTCGAAGAAGCGATTCGCAGCGGACTGAAGTTTCGCTCTGTGTTCTTTCGCGAATCCTCGGCGAACCGCGCCGATCGGCTGCTTCCGCAACTTGCCGCCAACGTGGAAATGCTTCTGCTGACCGACAAACTTTTCGCCAGCGCCGTGCCCAGCGAAAGTCCTCAAGGCGTGGCCGCGCTCGTTCGATGCAAAATTTTTTCGGTTGAAGACATCCTTGCCAATTCGCAATTCGGTCCTTTGCTTGCAATTGCCGGAGTTCAAGATCCCGGCAATCTTGGCACGATCCTGCGATCAGCCGAGGCATTCGGCGCCGGCGGCGTGCTTCTCGGCGAAGGGACAGTCAGTGCATTCAATTCGAAAGTAGTTCGCGCATCGGCGGGATCGGTATTCCGGTTGCCGATTGCGAAAGCCAAACTCGCTGAGTTGATCGAACTCCTGCGTGCAAAGGGATCGCGCCTGATGGCAACCTCTTCGCATAAAAGCAAGTCGATTCGCGAAGTCGACTTGTCCGGGCCGCTCGCTATTTTTATCGGGAGCGAGGGCGCTGGCGTCCCACGTGAACTTCTCGCCAAAATGGATGAGATTATCGCCATTCCTCACTCCCGTGTAGTGGAGTCCCTGAACGCCGGCGTTGCCGCCAGCATCGTCCTGTACGAAGTATCACGGCAGCGGACTTAGCCGCGCAGAACCTTACCGTGTGGTGAAATAAGGCAATGGGACTATTTCAAAATCTGCCTAACGACGATAAGTCTGGAGATCGAACTCGTCCACTGGCTGACCGTATGCGGCCACGCACGTTTGACGAATACGTCGGACAGGAACATCTCGTCGGCCCAGGCAAGCCCCTTCGCGCACAAATCGAATGTGACGATATCGGCTCTCTTATTTTCTGGGGACCTCCAGGCACAGGCAAAACCACTTTGGCGCAAATTATCGCGCACATGACAAAAGCGGAGTTCGTAGAATTTTCGGCGGTACTAGTCGGAATTAAAGAGATCAAGCAGGTGATGGCGGAGGCAGAGCGCGCCAAGCAATATGGCACTCGAACGATCGTCTTTATCGATGAAATTCATCGCTTCAACAAAGCCCAGCAGGACGCGTTCCTGCCACATGTTGAAAAAGGAAACATCCGGCTTATCGGTGCGACCACCGAAAATCCCTCATTTGAAATCATATCGGCGCTGCTGTCGCGCAGCCGGGTCTATGTGCTCCAGCCTTTGACCGAGGAACAGATTGTCCTTCTGCTCAAACGTGCTTTACTCGACAAAGAACGCGGCCTCGGTGCTCTGGAATTGGAAGCTCCGGACGAAGTTCTTGGCGTGATCGCTTCTTACTCCAGTGGGGATGCCCGCAGCGCTTACAACGCGCTGGAAGTGGCGGCCAGCCTGGCGAAAGCACAAGACAACATCATCACCGACGAGATTGTTCGCGATGCTTTGCAGAAGCGCGTATTGCTCTACGACAAAGCTGGAGAAGAGCACTACAACCTAATTTCAGCGTTGCATAAATCGGTTCGTAACAGCGATCCGGATGCATCTCTATATTGGCTTGGCCGGATGATCGAGTCCGGCGAAGATGGCATGTATATTGCCCGACGTGTCGTTCGGATGGCCGTCGAAGATATCGGACTCGCCGACCCGAACGCGCTCTCTATTTGCATGGCCGCACGAAATGCTCTGGAGTTTATCGGCTTCCCTGAGGGAAATCTCGCGCTGGCTGAGGCGGTTGTTTATTTGGCGCTCGCTCCCAAGTCAAACGCTCTCTATACCGCTTACGGTGCAGTCCAGCAGGATGTTGAAAACACGGTGGCAGAGCCCGTTCCGCTGCACTTACGCAATGCGCCTACCGCTCTGATGAAGAATGTTGGATACGGCAAAGGTTATCAATATGCACACGACACAGAAGAGAAAGTAACCGACATGCAGTGCCTACCCGACAATCTACGCGATCATGTCTATTATCAGCCGACGAACGAAGGCGTGGAGAAGCGTATCAAAGAACGCATGGAAGAAATCAAGAAGCGGCGCTCACGAGCCAGTTAGTTTTGACGCGTAGGTGTCTGAGTCCTGCGCAGCGTAAATAAAATTATCAAAACCACGAGAGCCAAGACAGCGAGGACATAAATGCTACCTTCAGGTCCCGTTGTCCCGCCGCTGAGGATAGGCTTTCCTTCGGGATGGGTGGCGAAGAGATGGTGCTGGACCATCAATCCGCTATCGGCTACTCCGTAAAGAAAAGACTGGCCCCAATCCCACGACGCGTGAAAGCCGATAGCCCACCACAAAGAGCCAGTACGCCAGAGGCTTAAACAGAAGACCATTGCAGCCAGTCCGGCGGAAAGTAAACCGATGGGGGATTCGCCCGGATTCTTGCCGTGGCCGAGCCCAAACAAGATCGAAAAAATAACAGCAGAAGTCCAGAAGCCCAACGCGGTGCTGTGCTGGGTCTTGAACAGCCACTTGTAAATACCGGCCAGCCCGCGCGTGAGTGTGTACTGCACGTAGCCCCGGGTGAGATACTCCTCGAGCAAACCGACGAAGAGAAACCCGATAAACCAGATCGCGCCGTAACGTAGAACGTCGCCGCCAAAGAGCATGCGGCTATCAATGACGAGTAGACCGGTTTTCGCAAGGCTGAAAATCAAGAGCGAGATGCAGACTACTCCCCAAACCAAGCCGGCAAAGAAGTGTGGCAACTTTCGGCTATCGCCAAGACCATACACTGAATTCGGACGCCGTTCGATCCTCGACATAATCCAAGTGATGAGGAGCACTACGAGAAAATTGCTTCCTTCGCCCAGCAGCCCAAATAGCGGCGGTAACTCCACTCCGGGCTTCGGATCATGAACATGGAGCACTTTGTGGGCGAAGGCGTTTATACAGAAGGCGAAGGCTGCAAAGATCGCGATGAAGATAAGCAGGCTCCAGCCTGCGCGGAGTCCATCTTTGCCAACGAACGTATTGCGGAGTACGGATCGCGATGGCGGCGGATCGGGCATCAACGTTACGTCAGGATTCATAGAGCTTTCTTGGTGCGAAATCTGTCTTTGCCTCTTTACATCCTTACAGTTATACGCTGCGAAAGCGCGATTTGTTTCCCCATAATTTTGCCCCGAAACAGGCCGATTCGTGCCCGAAAAATAGAGTCGGACGTATGCGTTGAATGATCTAAGTTAAGACGACTTTATTGCCATGCGGAGCATATGCCATGAACACCAGCGCGACCATTCCCACTATTCATCTTCCCGTGGAACGACCCTTACAACAACCTTTGCAGATCGATCAGGTCGAAGAGTTGCTCCAGCTGAATCGGGCCGCGCAGAAGATCAACTCCATCCTAGATTTAGACCGTCTCATCGACAAGATTGTGAACGATGTCGCTACCTCCTTCGGCTATCTGGAAGCCAGTATCTATCTTCACGAAGAAGAACGCGGCGAAATGGTGCTGGCCGGGGTGCACGGATGCACATTGGATTGCGTTGGCCATTGTTTAAGAATCGGCAAGGACGGCATGGCGGGTTATGTCGCCGCGACCGGCGAAATTCGCTACGCGCCTGACGTTCGGCTTGACCCCTACTACATCGCGTGCGACGAAAATACGCTTTCCGAGTTGGCTATCCCGCTGCACGTTGATGGTCAACTTGTCGGCGTATTCATGGCTTCGCACCACGAACTCGATGCCTTTTCTTCCGATCAAAGAAGACTATTACAGGCGCTTTGCAATCACGTAGCCGTGGCGCTGCACAATGCTCGTCGTTTTCAATCGGAACGGAAGGAGAACGAGCTTTTCAGTCGCGAGGCAGCAGAAGCAGCAACGATTCAGCGCGCCTTGTTCCCGAAGAGCTCTCCGTATATTCCGGGATTCGCGATCTCCGGACAGTGCATTCCCGCCGGTTCTGTCGGCGGCGACTGGTACGACTTTATTCCCCTAAGCGACGGGCGCTGGGGACTCGTTCTCGCGGATGTTGCTGGCAAAGGTACAGCGGCTGCTCTTCTGATGTCGGCGGCGCGTGGCATTTTGCGATCTTTGGCCGAAGCTCAGTGCAGCCCAGGTGAAGTTTTAACCAAGCTGAATCGTTTGCTGGTCGAAGACCTTCCGCCGGCAAGATTCGTGACCATGGTTTATGCCGTGCTTGACCCTGCCGCCCGTACTTTGACGTTTGCGAATGCGGGCCATTTGCCGCCCCTGTTAGTTGATCAAGATGGAGCGCGCTTCCTGTCAACAGAGAAAGGATTGCCGCTAGGACTTACCTTGGGTAGCTTTTCCGAGTGTCAGGTGCAGCTTGCTAAAGGTTCGAGTCTCCTTTTGTACAGTGACGGCATCACCGAAGCGGAGAACTCCGATGACGAACAATATGGCGCCACGCGGTTGATGCAGCACATGATGCAGCCAAAAACCTCGTTGGAGAACATTATCGCGGAAGTACAATCTTTCGCGGACGGCAGAGGCTTATCCGACGACGCGACCGTCATCATGGTTCGCGTTGCCAGCTAAGAAGCCGTACGGCATCAACGAAACCTTGCCCGATGTTCCACCAGAATGCAGCTGTCCATAACGACGAAGATTCCCGCTTTACGCGCCTTCGCCGCTGCCTTCTCATGGACTACGCCTTCCTGCATCCATATCGCTGGAGCTTTGATGGCAATCGCCTGGTCGACAACCTCTTCCACAAACTCCGAACGCCGAAATATGTCGACGATATCTATTTTCTCAGGCACATCAAGAAGCGATGCGTAGGATTTCTCCCCAAGCGCTGCACTGATCGCGGGGTTTACTGGAATAATCCGATAGCCCGACTTCTGCATGTACTGGGAAACGCCATAGCTGGGGCGTAGCGGACTGTCAGACAGGCCAACCACCGCGATCGTCTTGGAACGTTTCAGTAGCTCGGCAATCGGATCAGACATGATGTTCTTGAGGACTACGAAGTTTTTTTCTCAGTTTTTTGTTTGAATTGCCGCAGGGCGAGCTTACGGATGGTTTCAGAAACTTCCTTGTTACCGGAAAGCGCCTTCAAATCAGCAGGCAGAATATTTTTCATCAAACCGAGAGCCACATCTAAAGGAACCCGCGGATTCGCAACCAGATTGCGCACCACGTTGTAATTCTTCGCAAACCGGCGCTTCATGGGAATCTGGCGTAGTACGGCTTCGAGGACATTCTTCTGTCCAGCAAACTTCTCAACTTCTCCGTCGCTGATCTTTGGCGACTCGAGCACTGCGAGGGCCACCAACTTAGTGCCATCACGGATCAGCAACGAGCGTTCTTCTTTCGTTCCCTTCATTGCAAGCTGAATTCGGCCTGTGATGTTCAAGAGGGCAATTTTCTGCAAAGTACTGCCACGTTGCTTGACCGGGCCTGCCACATCCGGAGCTACTACGTCTACTGCTTCAGGTTCGTCGGATGAAATATCCTCATGAATCCCGCCCAATGGCTGGAAGGGCTTGTCACCATCTTGCGCCACTTCGGCTGCGTGTTCTTTTAGGAATGCTGAAACATCGGGGTCCTGCGTAGGATCTTCCAACGGTGTCTCAACGGTTTGATTCGCCGGACGTTCCACATTCCCAGTCTGTGTTTCTGCCGAAACTGCCTCCGGAGGTGGAGGCTCAGGCTCTGGTTCAGCGGGCAATATCTCTCGAACCCTTACTTTTTGTGTAGCGCTTAGATTCAGATTGCCACCGATAGCTTTGATCACCGCTGGCATTGCCGCAACACGCGCGCTATCCAGAAGAACATCTAGCGCAGCACCAGACACAGCTCGTGCGATTTTTTCCAAGGCCGCTTCGGAAATATAAGGATTTTCGATCAGCGCAGGTAAGAGTCCAGAGCGCAGATTTTGTGGATTGATCCAATAATCGAGTATTTCCTTTGGAACGTCAGGATTGGCAACTACTTTGATGGACGCAGCTTCGTCCCATTCCATCAGCGTTCGCGTGCATTGGTCGCCATAATCCTCGCTGTGCGTGGCCAGGTAGATCATGATCTCGACCATCTCCATCGCAGGAACGGCCAATGCGCCGCGCGCCGCCAGGCGCAATACTGTGGCCGGCACAGACGATGTTTTTATCAGGTCTAAGGTGCGCTGCATTTATTTTCGCCTCGCCGTCGTACGCTTGCGGGTCTTGACCTTCGTATGCAAACCGCGACTTGTCAGCGTTTCCAATTCCCTCACGGCGCGTGACAATTCTGCGATCACGCGATTCGATTTCCGCTTCCGAAATTCTTTTGCTAACGCGCGATAATACCAGAGCGTCCCCGCTCGCTGACCAGCAAAGCGCTCCCAGACGCGTTCCCCAATGTCTCGATAATCCGTAAGGATCGAACGGGCATTGTGTAGCTTATCGGCAGCCGATACCAAACGTGTATCCCGATCCGCGTTTCGCAAGTGCTTTAGATATTCTTCTTTCCGTTCGCGCCATGGAGGTTTAGGAGTTACATGGGTATCCGTGCAGCCTTCGACGACATGCGCTACGCGTTTGCCAAATCTGCGGCGAATTTCTTTCAACATTGGCGCGCCACCGCAATCTTCAACCCCATCGTGCAGCAGCGCCGCGATTGCGAGATCTTCATCGCCGCCAGCTTCGAGAACAATTCCGGCAACGATCAGTAAGTGCGACACGTACGGTGCTTGAGTTTTCTTGCGCGTCTGTCCCGCATGTTTTCGGGTGGCAAATATTAGCGCCTGCTCGAATCGGCGACCCAATTTTACAGATCGTTTGGAAATCCCGGAGCTACTAGAAGGTTCGCTCACAAAGGATCGACCTTCCCTCCTCTACGCATCCTCAAGTACGCGCGCATGAACGGCTGCAAATCGCCATCAACGACGCGGTCGACGTCGCCGATCTCCAACTTCGTGCGGTGGTCTTTAATCATGCGATAGGGTTGCAGGACGTACGACCGTATCTGCGATCCAAAATCGATATCGAGTTTCGAATCTTCAATCTTCCTCGTGACTTCGCGCTTCTTTTCTAGTTCGTGCTCGTAAAGTTTGGACCGCAGCATACTCATGGCCCGGTCCTTATTTTTGTGCTGCGAACGTTCGTTCTGACACGCAGCGACCAATCCCGTTGGGATATGTGTAATGCGGACTGCGGAATCGGTGGTGTTCACGTGCTGCCCGCCCTTGCCGCTGGACCGGTAAGTATCGATTCGCAAATCATCCGGCTTGATGATGACTTCAATGCTATCGTCAATTTCGGGCGAAACATAAACACTGGCGAACGAGGTATGCCGGCGTTTAGCCTGATCGAACGGGGAGATTCGCACTAGCCGATGCACTCCGATTTCGCTTGTCAGCAATCCAAACGCATACTGGCCATTGACTGCAAACGTCACCGACTTCACGCCCGCTTCTTCGCCCGGCTGGTAGTCGTATATCACCGTCTGAAATCCCTGACGCTCCGCCCATCGCAAATACATTCGCAGGAGCATGTCAGCCCAATCCTGCGACTCGGTGCCGCCAGCCCCGGGATGAATCGTCACAATAGCGTTGAGCGCGTCGTTCGGTCCGGAAAGCAACGTTTCGGTCTCCTGACGCTCTACCAATTGGCCCAGCGCATCAATCTCGCGGCGCAGATCAGCGTCTACCTTTTCGCCTTCCCGCGCGAGATCAAAATATGCGGCAATGTCGTCGCCGCGGCGGCGCAACTCCGCCTCGGTCGCCAGCATATCTTCAAGGCGCCTCTTCTCCCGCATTACTGTTTGTGATCTTTGCGGGTTCGACCACAGATTTGGGTCGGCCGCCTGCTTGTCGACTTCAGCTAACTGCGGACGGAGTTTGTCCGCGTCAAAGATACTCCCGAAGTTCCTGGACTTTGCCGTTCAGGACCGCGTATTCCTGCTCAAACTCTTCTGCCATTTTTTACTTTTTCGCCTTTGCCAGTTTCGATTCTGATGCGAACCTTGCGATCAATCCCATCAGCGAAATTATCGCACACAGATATGCGAACCAATCACCGTAACGTGTATAGATCGTTAACACATTCGACAATGCGTAAGGAGCATCGAGAGCAGCGCGCGTTTTGCGCGGGATGCTGGCAACGACGCGTCCGTATGGATCGATGGATGACGTCACGCCGGTATTGGTGTCGCGCAACAACCAGCGAGCGTTTTCGACTGCCCTCATGCGAGCCTGCTTCAAATGTTGAGCGTACGCTCCGCTGTCGCCATACCAGCCATCGTTAGAAATGTTGACGAAAACCTGTGCACCGTTGGCGACGAGTTGGCGAATCTCGTCCGGGAAAATCGATTCATAACAGATGAAGACGCCTAATCTTTTCCCGTCCGCATCCAGAGGAATATGCGCGCCGCCCGGAGTAAAGTCGCCGACCTCTTTCGTTAAGCCGCCTGCGAATCCGAAAATGCTTTTGAACGGAAGGTATTCGCCAAAGGGAACAAGATGCGCTTTATCGTAACGTGAAGTCCATTGGCCGGTAGGACTCACCAGCGCGCCGGAATTATAAAATCTCTGCGCATTCGCGTTCCGGTTGGAATTATCCATTCCGATTCCGCCAACGAGCATCCAGGCATTCGATTTCTGCGCAGTGTCGTTAATAACGTTTCGGAACAGCGGATCAGCCGTGTAGAACGGCGCAGGATTTTCCGGCCAGACGATCAAATCGGGACGCGATGCACCTAGCGCATTTTGATCATTCAGGCTCACGGATGAAAGCGAGTCCAACGTGGCGTTGAAGAATTGCCTTGTCCAAGCACCGCCTTCAAGGATTGGGATATTCGCTTGTACCAACTGCGCAGTATGATCGGACGGCAATACCGGCGCGGGGACCCACCGTCCTGCTTGCAAAACAACTGCCGCTCCGAGGGCCGCAGTCAGCACGGCTTTTCGCTGGTTGCCTCGCAGCAAAAATGCCGCCGCGAACGCAACATTGACAACCATTATTTCGAAGGACAGCCCATAAACACCAGTTGCAGTCGCAAGCCTTGCCAGCGGAATGTTGTCCACCTGCGAGATGCCAAGCAGGTCCCAGGGGAATCCCGTGATGCGCGTCCGTGCCAATTCCACAGTCACCCAGACCGCAGGCGAAAGTAGCAATGCCATACGGCTGAATGATTTTCTCTGCGCCAGCAAACTAATCAGCAGTCCGAAAAATCCGTGATAAAGCGCCAAGTACAAACAAAAAAGAAAGAGTATTCCAATGCCCAGAGGCGTATTTACGCCGCCGTAATTTCGCATTACGCTAAAAATCCAGTAGCAAGTCCCCGCGTACCAGATAATTCCGCAGACGTATCCGAGCAAAAAACCTTGCAGCGGACTAGCTGGCAGCAACTTGATGCCCGCGCTCAGCTGTAACGCAGCAGGCTTCCGCGCACGCAACAGCGCGACCAGCAATGGAGCGAGTGCGATCCACCCCAGGACATAAAGATTTGGAAGAGGAAAAATCAGAATTTGCAGGATGGCCGACAATATCGCAAGCAACCACGCGCTATTTTGGATGCGGCCCACACATCAGAATATCAAAGGACTTAGATACAGCCGTAAATCGTTCACTCATCTTTGACCCAATCAGGCAGAAAGATTTGCAGTTAACTTATTTCTGACAAACTCCACGAGCTCGCTGGTCACATATTCTGGCGCCAAGATCCGAAAGATGGGCCGTCCAGTGACAGGCTTCAACGACACATCTTGCCATTCGCTCGATTCCGTCTGATGCAGAATTACGGCGTCTGCCCGATCAAGAAATTCCTGCGCAGACTTTTTGAAATCAGCCGCCGCAGAATCCAGCACGGTGATGTATAAATCAGGCCGTATAAATTTCACAATGCTGTTGGATTCGAGAATCGCATTTTCTGCGTCACCCAATTTCCGCCGAACCGTCGGCATAGCTTCGGCGAGTCTTCCCTGTTCCGTGCGGACCCACCAGACCCGAGTTGCTCCAGCCTGTAGAAATCGTGACGTATCAGAATCACTGGCAACATTTTTTTCTTCGGAGATTGCCCATGCATGATCGGCGGTCGCACAATCACATGCTGCGCCATCTTTGGAACAGATACCGTGCCCATACTGTGTGACTTTGAACGCCGTCCAATTCAGTTCGGGTAATGCGGCGATCAGTCCGGAGACGATACTGGTCTTGCCGACGCTTCGCGATTGTCCGCCGATCACGACGATCGCCATGTGCTCAGTCTTTCTTCGCCAGCCGAGCCACAACCGCAAGCTGTTTCAAATATTCGCGCAACGGTTTCGCCGGAGTTCCCCAGAACGCCACTCCCTTGCCTCGCAAAACTTTGTGGGGCAACACGCCACCCTGGCCACCGAGCATCACTCCTTCTTCGATGCGAGCATGTTCGCCAATGCCGACCTGTCCGCCGAGGACGACGCTGTTCTCAATGGTGATGCTTCCCGATAGGCCCGCCTGAGCGGCGATCACAACGTCTTCGCCAATCTGGCAATTGTGTCCGATATGGACGAGGTTGTCGATTTTCGCGCCGCGCCCAATGCGCGTCACTTCCAGCGCGCCACGATCGATGGTTGTGTTCGCTCCAATCTCAACATCATCCCCAATTTCTAATCTGCCGACCTGCGGAAACTTCTCGTAGCGTCCGGTCGCGCGATCACGGACATAGCCGAATCCGTCGCTGCCGAGAACCGCACCCGCATGGACGATCACACGATCACCAATCTTGGTGCCCGGGTAGATCGTCACGTTGGGATGAATTTCACAATCTTGTCCCACATGAACGTCGATTCCGATCACGCTGCCCGACCCGATTCGCGTTCCATCACCGATCTCAGCTCCTTCACAGATGACTGCTCGCGCCTCGATCGAAACGTCTTTCCCCAATCGCGCCGTAGGATGCACGCCGGCGCTAGGGTGTATTTCAAACATCCGATTCTTTTCCTGGTGCAATAATGCGGCCGCTCTCGCGAATGCCAGTTTGGGCTGCGCAGCAATAACCAGCGCCTTCGCGTGATGGCCCACGGCGGCGAATTCTCCAGCAATCACAACTGACGCCTGCGAGTTAATCGCAATATCCAGATGCTTTTCCTGATCAACGAACACCACGTCGCCCGGCTTAGCCGCAGAAATAGTAGCGACGCGGTTTACGACGATCGATTCGTCGCCCACAGCGCGCCCGCCGGCAGCCTCTGCTAGTTCTTTTAATGTGCGTTTCATCGCACTCTTTTTATACCCTAATCCGCAGAAGCGGAAGTCAGGAATAAAATCTGGACGAAATAAGTTATCCGCGATTACCATTGCCGTTTCCAGTTTGATCCTGCAATTTTGCCGATCTCATCGGAAATGCGCTCCGATGAACTTTAGTCCGTGATTGCCATGCCATTTCAAGTGTTGCTCGCCGCGATATCCGTTGGTTCGGATCACCCCGTAACCTGCTTCTCTCCGTAGGCTGCGGCGCGGTAAACTTAAACTAATGCACGTACATGGCAGCCACGGCGGTAGCGAGCGTACCGGCAAAGTCCTGCGGATTTCGCTGGCGGTCACGCTCGGCTACATCATCCTGCTAGTAGTCGCGGGAATTCGCGCTCACTCATTGGCGCTGCTGTCCGAAGCAGGACACAACCTTTCCGACTTCCTGGCTTTGTTGCTTTCGCTTGGAGCGGTGTACTTACAGTCGCGTCCGCCCAGCGCGACCAAGACGTTTGGCTACCATCGTGCCGGAGTGCTCGCGGCGCTGGTCAACGCAGCCTCGCTGGTGGTGGTCGCGTTCTTAATTTTCTACGAGGCCTTCCGGAGATTGCAGCATCCCGAGCCAGTGCAGCCCCGCATCATGATGGTGGTCGCCGCAGTCGGAGTCGTCATGAACGGTGCGATTGCCATGATGCTGCTGCGGGCCGACCGCGATGTAAATATTCGCAGCGCGCTCGTCCACGAAATTGGAGACACGCTTTCGACGGCCGCGGTTATCGCCGGCGGCTGGGCAATTTTGGCGACGGGCCAAAACTGGATTGACTCCGCACTTTCGTTTGGCATTGGCGCTCTGATTCTCTGGTCGGGCATTGGCATTGTGCGCGAGACGCTCAACATTTTGCTGGAAGGTACTCCACGCGGAGTAAAGCTCGATCAGTTGGAAGCCGCCATGCGCAAGGTCGACGGAGTAAATAACGTCCACGATCTGCATGTTTGGAACATTGGATCGGAAACGCGCGCGCTGTCGTGCCACATCTCTATCGCCGACATTCCGCCGTCGGTGAGCGAACGCATTTTGCGCAACGTCAAGGAATGTCTACAGCACGATTTCCACATCGGCCACACCACCATCCAGTTCGAACATGAAGTGTGTGAAGTGGCGCACGGCTGCGTCATCCCTGTAGCGGAAGAAGAGCATCATCACCACTAAATCCCGCAGCTAGTTCTTCTGACCTTCGTAAATCTCTTTTGCCCGCTGAACCGTGTCCGCATCAGCCGGGAGTTTGTCTGGCCGTAATCTGACGATCCGCGGAAACCGCAACGCATAGCCACTCTCATGACGGTCGGAGATCATCATGTTATTGAACGCCACTTCAATAACGATGGTCGGCTCGACGATGCGCCGATATCCTTCGTCTTCCAGCGTGTGTTCGACAAACCACTTTGTCATTTCGGCAATTTCAACGTCAGTCAATCCGGAATAAGCCTTGCCAATGTTAACGAGCCGCTCACCGTCGCGAACTGCAAATGTGTAATCACTTAGGACGCTGGCGCGTCTCCCGTGGCCGTACTCGACTCCGGTTACCACAACATCGAGGGTGGCAAGTTCGCGCTTTAACTTGAGCCACGATTTGCCGCGCTTACCTGGAGAATACGAAGACGTCGGATCTTTGATCATCAGGCCTTCGTTGCCGATCGCTTGCGCCGCATCGAAAAGCACGTCCAGCTCAGGATGTGACGCCGCCTGAAAAAATGGAGCACGAATAATTTGCGTATTCACGTCGTTGCCTGATACGAAACCCAATTCAGATTGCGAATGGAGGGAGACCGTCTTTTCGCTTCGAGGCGCTGCAAGCAACTCATCCAGCAATTTCGCACGCTCAACTAATGCACGATCAATTGCCAATTCTCCGCGCGCATACAGGACATCGAATGCCAGATAGGCAATAGGGACAGATTGCATCAGCTCGCGGCTTACTTTTTTGCGTCCGATGCGTGCCTGCAAGATGCGAAAAGGAAGCGCGCGCCCAGGATCATTCGAGCTTTCAACGGGATAACTCCACGCAAGAATTTCCCCGTCGAGAATCGCGCCATCCCCAATTGCATCTTGCGATAATCCAGCGAATGCTCCGACGAGTTCAGGAAAAGACGAGGTGATGTCGTCGCGCGTTCGCGAAAATATCCGCACCTGATCGCCCGAGCAATGCGCCTGCGCGCGTATGCCGTCGTATTTATGTTCGATCAGCGGATCGGGAAAATAGCTCAGCGCTTCTTCCGCTGTTTCCGCGGGGCTGGCCAGCATGAAGCCCAAGGGATGGAACAATCGCATCCGCGCCTCGGGAAGTTTGCCTTCGGCGGCGTAGCGCAAAGTTTCTCCAATATCGCCGAGCAACATGTTGGCGCGTTGCACTTCGCGCGCAGGGCATCCATAAGCTTTCGCGATGCCTTCCTCGACCAAACTTTCCTTAAGACCGATTCGCAAATCACCCGTCATAATTTTGATGAGGTACTTCGCCTCCAGCGGACTGACCTGTGCAAGCATCTCCCCAACAAGCATCCGTTTGGCGGACGGCCCTTTCGCGGCGGCAATGGCTCTGAAACGTTGATCGACCTCACGTAGCGACAAATCGGCGGCGACTGCGGGATCTGGCAACAGGTCTACCGCTGCGGATCCCAAATCTCCATAGCGGCGGTAGGCGGCTGCCGCTTCGGGTTCATCTTTCGCGGACAATGCTTTGACCACGCCCCAAAGCAGTGTTCCGCCGACTTGTAGCGTCGTTTGCTCCCCCGCCGCAAACGGACCACCGGACAGAAAGACCGTCGCGATGGCAGCATCGTCGATCTGACAAGATTTTAGGAACTCGGCCACGATTGCGACCTTTTCCAGTTTCTTCGTTGTCGAGGCAATGCTTTCGCAGGCTTTAGCAAAATTTTTCATAGATCTAATTCTTTGTAACTAATGCAAATGCTGCTACTTGCAGTCATAGAAGCCGCGTTAGCGCTGTGTTAACCTTACATATTGGCACTTCTTCCGCCAGAAGGTCATCTAATTCCTATGCAACGACTTCGAACCTGGCTCCGTTTTTTCCTTACCGTGCAGCTTCTACCCGCGCTTGAAGGTGGCGAAGAAACGCTGGTCGGCGGCCAAGCCGTGCTCGAAGGCGTTATGATGCGCTCCCCGCACGCTTGGGGTATAGCTTGCCGAAAATCTTCCGGAGAAATTACTACCCATAGCGAAACCATCGAGCGGCCATCCGAAAAGCACAAGTGGATGGCGTGGCCGATCCTGCGTGGAATTATGACGCTGGGTTACGCCATGAAACTGGGTTACCGCGCGCTGCAATATTCGACCAACGTCATGCTTGGAGAATTGCAACCCGAACCGGAAATTGAAGGCAAGAAAAAGAAATTTGAGATCAGCGGATGGGTTGGCACTGCGAACATTATTTTCTCAATCGGCTTCTTCATCTTCATGTACAAGTATCTTCCGCTACTCGCCGCGACAGAACTGAAGAAGTACAATCCGGCACTGGGCGGCCAGATCATGTTCAATCTAGTGGATGGCATTATCCGGCTGGCTTTCTTTCTTCTCTTCATTTGGGGTCTGTCGTTGATGAAGGACATACGCCGCGTGTATCAATACCACGGCGCTGAGCACAAGACCGTGTTCGCATTCGAGAATGGCGATCCGCTTGATACCGGATCGGTGCAGAAATACCCAACGTTTCATCCGCGCTGCGGCACCAGCTTTTTGATGACAGTGATGCTAATCTCGATCGTCGTCTACATGGCGATTCCGGTAACCACATTCTGGGCAAGATTCGCGGTTCGTGTGGCTTTGCTGCCGCTAATCGTAGGCGGATCGTACGAAATTATTCGCTACGCAGCGAAGCATCGTGGATCGTTGTTTGCCCTGATGACCGCCCCGGGCCTGTGGTTGCAGCGGATCACCACGCAGCCTCCTTCAGACGACCAAGCGCAGTGTGCCATCGTCGCGCTCGACCATGCCATGTTGCTCGAAAAAGAGCATGGCGGCGAATTAGTGATTGCCTAGCGGGCCTCCGCTAACTTTCTTCCTTCCATTCCCATTACAATCAAAATTCAGAAGCTTGGTCCGCCAGAATATTTCGGACGCGGCCAGCGCAAGCGAAAGCAAAAATGTTTGAGCGACTCGATCAACTCGAAAAAAAATACGAAGAATTAACTCTGGCGCTTACTTCGCCCGACATCGTCAACGATTCGGCGCGTTATCAGAAAACTGCCAAGGCCCACAGCGAAATTACGCCTGCAGTCGAGAAGTATCGTGAATTCAAGGACCTCACTCGCGGAATCGCCGACAGCCGCGCGATGCTGGCGAACGAGACTGATCCAGACATGCGTGCCTATGCGCAGGAAGAACTCACTCAACTGGAAGCCCGCGTCCATACCGTGGACGAGGAACTTAAAGTGTTGCTGCTGCCGAAGGATCCAAATGATGAAAAAGACATCATTCTGGAAATTCGCGCCGGCACTGGCGGAGACGAAGCGACGCTATTTGTAGCCGAAATGTTTCGCATGTATTCACGCTTTGCCGAAACTTTAGGATGGAAAGTAGAAGTGCTTTCAGCTTCGGAATCGGGCGTTGGCGGGATGAAAGAAATCATCGCCATCATTGAAGGCAAGCGCGTCTTTTCACAATTGAAATATGAGAGTGGAGTGCATCGCGTGCAGCGCGTGCCCGCTACGGAACAGCAAGGACGCGTCCACACATCAGCCGTGACCGTTGCAGTATTGCCGGAAGCAGAAGATGTCGACATCAAAATCGAAGCGAAGGACTTACGTATCGATACGTTCTGTTCCTCGGGTCCTGGCGGCCAGTCAGTGAATACGACTTATTCTGCTGTCCGTATGACGCACATTCCCACGCAAACGGTGGTCAGTTGTCAGGACGAGAAATCGCAGATCAAGAATCGCGAAAAAGCCATGCGCGTTTTGCGATCGCGTCTCTACGAACTCGAAATGCAAAAGCAACAAGATGCCTTAGCTAAAGAGCGCAAAGCCATGGTGGGTAGCGGCGACCGAAGCGAGAAGATTCGCACCTACAACTTTCCGCAGAACCGCATGACCGATCACCGAATCGGATTAACCATTCACCAGTTGCAGGAAATTATGGACGGAAAAATCCAGCCTGTAGTCGACGCATTGACCACGCACTTCCAGTCCGAAAAGCTGAAGCAGGAAACAACAAGTGTCGGGTAATTCCGCGTCAGAGAATTATGCGGGCGTCGCCTTCACGTCGCGTTACTCGTTCGCGATCCAAATACTCTAGAAGCGGAATCGCGTACTTGCGGCTGACTCCAATGAGATCTTTAAATCTCGCAACATCGATTTTGGTCGATTTCACTTTCTCCGCCGATAATCGTTTGCGTAGATCATTGAGCGCCGAACGATGAAAGACGAGTTCCTCTGAAACCTTTATCAGCACTTTATCCCGAAGCATAAGCGTTACCAGCTTTTGGGCACGCACTTTGTCCACCTTGAGCCCAGCCAACACGTCTTTCAATGCGGGAACTTGTAGTCCGGCAACTTTGAAGGCGTTCTCGATAGTCTGTTTCGCTTCGGCTTCATCATCTTTCATTACCACGCCGCGTCCTGGCAGACGAACGATGTCACCCACTACTTCCAGTTTCTTTTCGTGCACAAGCAGTTCGAGAATTAGCGAAAATGCTTCCTGCTCGATCCGCAGCGCATCGCGAAGCGCTTCTTTGTTCATTCCGGGGATCAACGGATTCTTGTCGTGAAATTGTTTGACTGCCGCGTGCGCGTTAGATTTGAGATCGTTAACTGCGCCGACAGAAATTAGCACATCACCACGCCGAGCGATTTCATTCTTCAACGTCGGTTCGGCGAGACATCTTTCAATATCTTCCTTTCGCAATCCTGTTTCGGCGATGACCCGGGCAATCGTTAGCCCGCGCGAACCTCTTCGAAACACGCGGGCCCGCAGAATAGCTTGCAGATCACCATCTGTAAGCGTTTTGAGGAATTCCTGCCGTGCTTTCTTCGCAACCGACCGCAGCGGCATCCCGTCGAGTACAACTCCGCCGCCAATCGTCGTCACCGGGGATAGTTGACGGATGATGAAGCGATCACCAGGCAGAATCAATGCTGGTTCGCTCAACCGCAAACCAGCGAATCCGGTCTCTCCATGATTGAGCTTATTTGTTTCGTAGAGCTTTACTTCGGCCATCGTTTCAAACGTGTAGGAATGGAAATGTACGCGGGCTCGATCTTTCAAATTCTTAGCAGAATCCAGCAACGCGAGCAAAACATCGATCTGCGATGTGGGCTGAAACACGTCGGCTGGGGCCAACGTCATTCCCCTGGCCAGATCATCTTTCGCAATCCCGGCTAGATTCAACGCAGTTCGTTCGCCTGCGACAGCCCGGTCTGCCGCTTGTCCGTGATTTTGAATACCGCGCACTCGGACTTTTCGCCCTTCCGAAAACACTTCCAATTCATCTTCAATCGAAATTGCTCCAGCGATGAGCGTGCCGGTCACGACCGCGCCAAAACCCTTCATCGTGAACACGCGGTCGATCGGCAAGCGTACGATTGCGCCGCTACTCTTCGCCGAGACTTCCGAAGCAACATTTACCAGGCCACGTTTCAACTCTTCGATGCCGCAGCCGTTTTTTGCACTCACAGCAATCATGGGAGACTGGTTCGCATCCAAAAAAGATCCGCGAACGAACTCATCGATTTCCATTCGCACGACTTCCAGCGTCTCGGCGTCCACGAGGTCTGACTTGGTGAGAACCGTAATGCCACGCTTCACCGCGAGCAGTCGGCAAATATCGAAATGTTCGCGAGTTTGCGGCATGATGCCTTCGTCCGCCGCAACAACGAATAAAACGAGATCGATTCCGCCGATTCCCGCAAGCATGTTGCGTACGAAACGCTCGTGGCCGGGAACATCGACAAAGCCGAAGCGCAGAATCTCACCGCTCGGTGCCGGCAACTCCAGATGAGCAAAGCCGATATCGATTGTGATACCCCGGCGCTTTTCTTCTTCGAGGCGGTCGGCGTCGATTCCGGTCAAAGCCTTAACCAGTGCGGTTTTTCCGTGATCAATGTGTCCGGCGGTGCCGACAATGATGGACTTCATGAACGAACAGTATAGTGCGGGAGCGCTCAGTTCCAGCGTTGGCCGACTCTAGTGCTCCGTTTTTCCCGCGAGCAAATCAAGCGCGTGTGGTAACAAATCAATCACTGATGCCAGCGACTCAACCGCGCCTTTAGGACTGCCCGGAAGATTCAGGATCAGCGACTCCCCGCGTGTCCCACACACTCCACGACTCAACGCTGCGAACGGAGTCTTCTTCGCTCCTTCGGTTCGCATCTTTTCTGGAATGCCTTCAATCAATCGTTCGCAGACCGCTCGCGTAGCTTCGGGAGTGACATCGCGCGCCGCGATTCCCGTGCCACCTGTTGTGACAACTAAACGAGCGTCGTTAACCAGGCGAATAAGAGCTTGTTCGATCTGTGATTGCTCATCGGGAACAACGCGATTCAAGAGAACTGCGAAACCCTTTTCCTGCAGGAGGCCAGCAACCGTGGGGCCGGAAACGTCGGGGCGCTCACCGTGAAATGAAGAATCGCTGACGGTGAGCACAGCTGCAGTCAACAACCTAGAAGCCATAATGTTCAAGAGTCGAGAAGGACGTTCTTCTTCCTCTTCTTTTTTCTTCGCACTTGCGGTTGTAGTCTCGGAACCGCCACCAGCATGTTGTGCTTCGTCGAGTAGACGCAGACCTTCCATTAGCAGACCTTGGGTGTTTAGTTCAGTAGTCTGCTTCGTGGTCTTGCCCTCGAAGTTCATTTCGAATTTGCCATGAGTCCACGTGAGCACCTTGAACACTGCCGGATCACCCACCAAATCCCCATACACGGCGTGCGTCACCTGGCCCTGTACAAAATACATTTCACATCTGTCGCCTTTATCGGTAAACGTCAGCGAACAACTTTTCCGGCCCATTTCCAGCGACTGCACTAAATCAATGACGTTCATCTGAGCCAAATTGCCGCGCAGCACGCCGTCCGGCGGAGCATTCTTTGTCAATTTTTCCAACGCAATTTTATCGATCACGCGCTTAATGCGCTGCGTGGCATCCTTCAGAAAAAACGGCTTCTCGATAAAATCATCCACTTGTGTATTCAAACTGCTTAACTTTTCGGAGATGTCCGATTTCGTGGCCAGCAAGATAACAGCCAGCGTCGCCATCGATTGCCGACCTCTTAGCTTGTCCATAAGCTGACGGCCATCCATACCGGGCATGCGGTAGTCGCTCACCAAAATGTCGGGCGGATCGTCGATCGCTTTCAACAATGCGTCGGCAGAATCTGCCGCTGTGCTGACTTTCGCCAACGGATCCAGCGCGGTCTTCAACATCCCCAACACCATGGGATTATCTTCCACCAATAACAATTTGACGTTCTGGCTCATGCTTTCGTCGGCTTCCCTTTTTGCGACCGGGTGTAATTTCCGCTCTTCCCACCAGATTTTCGCTGCAACATAATCTCGCGAATTTCAATTCCTTTATCTAAAGCTTTGCACATATCGTACACCGTGAGCGCAGCAACGCTGGCTGCCACCATGGCTTCCATTTCAACTCCAGTCGTGGCTGTTGTGCTCACGCTTGATTTGATAGCGATGCCATCCTTACTGAGCTCCAACGAGACTTCAACGTGAGTAAGTGGTAAAGGATGACACATGGGAATCAAATCCGACGTGCGTTTTGCTGCCATGATGCCCGCCAGCCGCGCGACCTCCAGCGGATCGCCTTTAGGATTCTTTGGCAGTGCTCTAAGGACTTTAGGCTGCAATGCGACGAATGCGCTGGCTTCTGCCTCTCTGCGAGTAGCGCTTTTGGCAGAGACATCTACCATACGAGCGCGCCCAGAATCATCGTAGTGAGAGAGTTTCTTCTTCATTTGAACTTGCGTTTACCTCGCCATCACGCCGATCCATTCCCCAGCTGCGATCTTTTCATGATCTGATGGAACTACGATATAACAATTTGCGCGCGCGACTGCAGCGATGTCTCCCGATCCCTGCCAGCCTGCTAATTCAACTTCAGCGCGTTCAAATTCACCAGAAAGAATTCCCGGAAGGAACCGCTTGAGTCCTGGCTTGGTTTTGATTTCAGACTTCAATCGCGCCGCTAAAAATACCAGTTTGCGCGCCGACATCCCCATCAACCCCTCGATCATTGGCTTCGCAAATAGATCGAACGTCACCATCGTCGAAACTGGATTGCCCGGCAATCCAAAAAAGTATTTATGGCCACTATTGCGTAGGACTCGTCCGAATACGACGGGACGACCAGGCTGAATTTGCGCTCCCGTGAAAAAGAATTCCGCGCCCATTTCGCTCAACACCTGCTCCACCAGGTCATGCTTTCCCATCGATACTCCTCCAGACAGGAGCAGCAAATCCGATTGAAAGCCTTTCTCGATCAGCTCGCGTAATCTTACGGCCTCGTCGGGAGCGACCGCCAGCAACGCGGGCGCACCACCGGCAGCAGCAACTTGAGCAGCGAGCGAGTAAGTATTCGAATTACGAATCTGAACAGGCCCGGGCGTGCTAGCAATATCAATAATCTCATCGCCGGTTGCCAGGATGGCCACTCGCGGCTTCCGAAATACTTTCACTGAGCCCATCCCAACCGATGCCATCAACGCAATTGCGGAATGATCGATCTTCGCTCCCGGAGTAAGCAAACCGTCACCGCGTTTGGCTTCCGAACCTGTAGGAACAATATTGTCACCTGCTTGTATTCCCTTTTGGATTTCGACGTGACCATCATGGATCGCAGTGTGCTCAACCATCACAATGGCGTCGCTGCCATCAGGCGCCGCTGCTCCCGTCATGATCGAAGCTGCCTGTCCCGGACCAACAACGATCGCGATTTCCGAACCAGCCTTGATTTCTCCGACGATCCGTAACTTTATGGGGACCTGTTGGAGATCGGCTGCGCGAACTGCGTATCCGTCGCGCGCTGCCCGCCGAAACGGAGGGAAATCCCGATCTGCAAATACAGGCTCGGCGAGGATGCGTCCCGCACTCGAAAGAAGGTCGACGGAACGAACTTCCCGAGTCGTTCGGGCTAAATCTTGCGCAGCGTGATCTTCCACGCCATGACGCGCCTCTTCGAAACTCAAAATGCGGGGGACTTGGGAAATCATACCTTCAAGATGATAGCGGAGAGGCACCAGGTTTGTGAGAGACGCGCACCGACAAAAGTCTAGGTTACGACCAGACGTTTCAACTCTTCTGGATCCGTAGCGTGGCGAATCGCCACATCCATTTCAACAAAACCTTCACCGACGAGACGAGCAATCTCTGCGTCGAAATATTGCATTCCGTCAGATCGACCCGATTTCATGGTTTCAAGGACCACTGATCCGCTCTGATCCGCAGTCTCCAGACAAGTCATCACGTTGGAATCGACTTTGAGAACTTCGAAAACAGCTCGGCGGCTGCTTGCGTTTTTCGTAGGAATCAACCGTTGCGAAACAATAAAGCGAAATGCCTTGGCAAGACGGACGCGAATCGCCGTCTGCTCCTGGGTCGGAAATGAAGCGACGACTCTCTCAATACTCTTGGTCACATCTATGCTGTTGAGGCCTGAAAGCACCAAGTGCCCGGTCTCAGCCGCTTCCAAGGCGATCTCCATCGTGTCGCGGTCGCGAAGTTCGCCCACCAGAATTACCTTTGGAGCCTGCCTCAAAGCCGCCCGCAATGCCTGAGAAAAGCTGGAAACATCACTGTGCAGCTCACGCTGATGGACGGTGCTGCGCTTGTGGCTATGTAGAAATTCGATCGGGTCTTCAATCGTAATGATGTGCGAGTTCTGTCGTCCGTTGATGCAGTCAAGCAACGCGGCCAGCGTCGAGGACTTTCCCGACCCTCTCGATCCAGTGACGAGTACAATTCCGTCACGTAGAGTCGCCACCTCTTCCAATTGCGGAGGCAATCCGAGGCTGGCAAAATCCGGTACGGCCGTAGGGATCACGCGCATCACGACGGCGCAGCTTCCCCGCTGAATGAATACGTTCACTCGAAATCGTGCCACACCGGGCAGGCCGTAAGACACGTCGCATGAACCTTGTTCGCGCAAAGTAGTTATGGCTCGCTTATTGTTGCCGATTAAGTCCGACGCAATGCGTCGTGTATCGTCGGCACTTAACAAACCAATCCCAGGAGCTTCGACCGGGATCAATTCGCCCAGCACTTCAATTTGAGGAGCGCGCCCGGGAGAAAAAATCAGATCGCTGACTTGCGGATCAGCTCTCAACATCGCAGCCAAGAGTGCCTGCGTGTACGCAGGGCCCAAACCTGTGGAGGGTTCGAGAGTGACGGGGATCGGAGCTGTGCCTGCGGACGCCATGGATTATCGAGATGCCGAAATACGCACCCGATATCACTCTAGCGAACGCGAAGCAACCATCCTACGAAAGAACGCCGCGAAAGAGACGTTGGTAACCATTACTGCCATTGGAAGCAACAAAGAAAAGGGGACGGCCGCAGCCGTCCCTGCTTCGTCACGATCAAGTTATTTGGTCTTTGTCGCTTTCTTTTTGGTGGTCCCGTAATTGGTTTCAACCGTGCTGCCGATGTATTGCAGCATGCTCTTAGCGGCATCCGCGTTGGGCCCGGTAGGCGCCAACTCCAAATACTTATTGAACGCTTCAGCCGTACCTTCCGCCGGAATTACCTTGCCTTTGTCATCGGTCTTAGCTTTTCCTACCAGATTGACGCCCTTCTGATAGTAAGCATCCGCCTTGGTTGGATCAGCGGCAATCGCTTTGTCGAATGCCGCAATCGCATCATCAATGCGACCTGAGTTGGTGAGGACTGCACCTTCGTTGTAGTAGTAGCCAGCCGCACCCTCCGGATTCAATTTCGCTGCTTGCTCATAGGCCTTCATGGCATCATCCGGCTTCCCTGCTTTGCTCGAAGCGTCACCGAGATTGTTGTAATACGCGCCCAGCTGTTTGGCGTCATCCGGTTTTTTGGTTGTGCTCGCGTCGTAGGCTTTCTGCCTCAAATCCACAGCTTTTTGATAGTCGGTGACAGATTCCGCGATCCGTTTTTTCTTTTCTTCAGGATCAGTCTGCTTGAGCGCTGAATTGCGATACGCTTCGCCCAACTTGAACCAGAGAAGATCACGGTCAGGACTCATCTGCGTCGCGGCCGTCATCTGCGTGATTGCTTCATCGAAATTACCGGCGTCAGATGCGGCTTTCGCAGCAGCCAGCTTTTCGTTCAAGGCTTTTACGGTGTTGCCTTCCTTCTGAATCTTTTCATTTTGTTCCTGGATTTTCTTTACTTCCTCCGGACTTGCCCCTGAGCCTGTACCCTGTTTGGCCTGTTCTTTCTGGAGATCGAAATCAAGCGTCGCTTCTTCAAGGCCTAGAGGAAATCCATTGAAATGGAAAACCTCGGCGCCATTCTGCAAAAGGGTGACTGTATATTTTCCAGGATCGATGCCCAACGAAAAATATTCGCCTTTGTTGTTGGTTTTCAATGTGTACTTGCGGCCGGTGTCGGTATTCACCCACAGAACGGTTGCGCCCACATAGGGTTTGCCGCTCAAGTCTTTACAAACGCCCTTTACGGTGCCCGTATTGGCCTGAGACCAGGCTTGCACAGTGCACAGCCCAGCCAGCACCATCACCAATGCCACTATCGCCGAATTTCGCTTCATTGCCTGCCCTCCCGGATTATTTCGAAATGCACTGATTACAACTCAACTCAATTTTCTCACGGCATCATCGTTGCCGCGACATACGGAATCGGATCCCGTGCTTTTGCATCCGCAAATGCCTGCAGCCGCAAACGGCAACTGTCACAAACGCCGCAGGCTTGTTCCTGCCCTTGATAGCATGACCACGTTAAATCCAAAGGCGCATTGAGTTCAATCCCCAGACGGACAATCTGCGACTTTCTCATGTCGATCAAAGGGGTCAGAACTTCAATATCCCCTTCTTTAGTGCCTTCCCGCACTAGCTCATTAAACGCGGCGTAATAGCTGGGACGGCAATCGGGATAGCCCGAACTATCCTGCTCGACGGCTCCAATGTAGATGTAGCGTGCGCCAATTACCTCCGCCCAACTCACCGCGACTGAAAGGAAGTGCGCATTGCGGAATGGGACGTATGTAATTGGGATGGCGTTGCCCGAAATTTCGTTAAAATACACATTCGGCTCAGGCTTACTCTCCGGAACCGCAATACAAGGGTCAGTTAGCGCGGACCCGCCAATAGCTCGTAGCGCGTCATTCCGGACTAACAAACGCTGTTGGATGCCCAGCCGATCACAGATCGCTATAAACGCTCGACGCTCGCGATCTTCGGTCCGCTGACCGTAGCTGATGTGGACGGCGGCAGCTTCGTGATCGCGACACGCCAGGGCAGCGCACACGCAGGAGTCCATGCCTCCGCTAAGCAAAACAACCGCCTTGGAACGATCAGTCACGGTTAGACGCCCTTCACCGCGGGATCCCAAATAAATTTGTGAAGCTGCAAGCTAAGTCGGGCAGGAACGCCGTCGGCGAGCATCCACTCTGCCAGTTCACGCGGATCAAGCAGGCAATGTGACACGTCACGGCTGCCAGTCGCAGTCTTACGGAAGGCCGGAGAAAAAAGAATCGCATTCAGCCGGGTGGCTAAATCATGTTCGCCAACGAAGTCGCGCGCGAATTCGTAGTCGGTGCGTCCGCTTAAAACGAACTTCATTTCATCGTGCGATTGCAGGGAACTCAGATTCTCCATTCGAAAGCTGCCGCCCGCGCCCGATTCCGGGCATTTCACGTCCACAATCTTAACTACGGCTGCCGGAACTTTTCCCAGCGGACGTTCGCCGCTCGTTTCCAGCAGCACAGTGTATTTTTCATCCAACAGTTGCTGCATCAAAGGAACGACTTCCCGCTCCTGAAGCATCGGTTCGCCGCCGGTAATTTCGACCAGTCCGCCATCAGAACTCAGCTTCCTTACCTCTGCCATCACGGCATCGCTGGTCATGCGGGAACCTCCAGTAAACGTGTACTCGCTGTCGCACCACGAACACCGCAGATTGCACGCGGTCAGGCGAACGAAAATGCAAGCCAATCCAGCATAGGTGGATTCTCCCTGGAGCGACTTGTATATTTCGGTGATTTGCATGGAAACTACCCGGGATTATGCGCTGTATTTCGCGGTGGTCACTTCGGTCTCAAAAATCGTTACGTCCTTCACATGCACTCTGCCAGATGTCACTGAACTCAGGCGGACGTTGGTTTCGTCGTAAAAATACTTTGCCAGATTTTCCGCGGACGGATTTAACTCCGTAAATGGAGCGACGTCGTTGATCATCTGATGATCGAGGCGGTCGATGACATGCTTCATTACTTCGCGCAGATCTTTGAAGTCCAGCAATAGCCCCGCTTTGTCCAATTCTTTGCCGGCAAGGGTGACCCGAACCTTATAGTTATGCCCGTGCGGATTCTCGCACTTGCCTTTGTAGTTGCGCAGGTAATGACCCGCGGCAAAAGTATCGTCAACCGTCACTTCGTACATGAATCCATTTTATCGCGGGTGTGAAATGTTCGCCGAAGGCACCCCGAATCCAGCTAGAGACTTGTGCGGTCGCGTCGATAGCTGCACACTCGACGGATAGCAATCCATCCCATGGTTAGGTGGTTCGCATGCTTTCAATCAATGTAAGGATCGACCGGGCCCAGCGCCTGGTAAAAATGCTGGAAGAAGACGCTCCGCTACTGGCGCTGCGTGTAGCGCCTCTGGAAGCGGAACGGCAGCAATCGGCAAAGGAATATGCCGCTGATTTGATCGCGCATGCCAAGGCTGAGGTCGAAAGACTCGTCCAGCAAAGCTCGTTCTGGCACACCGACGACAGTTATCCACAAGCTGCCGACTGACGAATATCAGTATTTTCGCAGGACGCCAATGACGCGTCCCTGAATCTGCACGACGGCGGCAGGCAGAATTATCGGCTTCATGGAGGCGTTGGACGGCTGTAGCCGTATATTGTCACCTTCGCGATAAAAGCGCTTGAGCGTAGCGTCGTTTTCCTCGACCAGCGCGACCACAATGTCGCCGTTGTGCGCGGTCTTGGACCGCTCAACCAATACATAGTCTCCACTGAGAATGGCTTCGTCCTGCATGGAATCTCCGCGAACTTCGAGGACGAACACTTCTTTCGAGCGAACGAAGTCGGCAAGCGAAATCGTCTCCGGATTCTGCACGGCTTCAATCGGCTGACCGGCGGAGATCCGTCCTAGCAGCGGCAAAACCATGGTCGTATTCACGGACATAGCCTGCTTGAGGCGTCCTTTGGGCGGCACCAGGTCAATCGACCGGCTGCGATTGTAGTCGCGCGTCAGGAGACCCTTCTCTTCAAGATTAGAGATGTGTTTGTGCACCGTCGCGAGAGAGCTCAGGCCCAGCCCAGCCCCAATCTCTTCAAAGGAAGGCGAGTAGCCCTGCTTCTGCACAAAATCCGAAATGTAGTCGTAGACTTGCCGTTGCCTGCGTGTGATCGCCATCCCCGCATTGTAAGCGAATAAAAGGCGAAGTCAAGTGACAGTTGTTTTGAGAATCCGAATTGTCAACGGTCCAGTCGCATGCTAACAGGTGTCTATTAGGCTTGAAGCTAGTTGAGTTCAAGGAAAATACCCAATGGCCTTCAAAACTCGGATGTCGATTCTCGTCGTGTTGCTTGCTTTATTTGCCACCGACACTATCTATACTCATTGGCAGGCGCGACAAACCAAGCATCGTGCTGAAGGCTTTCTTGCAGATCTGCGAAAACTGAAAGTAGGTCAATCGACTGTCAGCGATGTGCAACGGTTGGTTGATGCCCAAAAGAAATTCGTCCACCCATACACGCCTTTTTGCTACCAAGGGTTTTGCAGTTACGGTTTCTCCTACGACAATTACGACTCTCCGCCAACCGGCTTCAATGCGGAGTTGGTTTTGCGCAATGATCTCTTAGTGAGCATTTCAATGGGTCTTCAATCTGGGGAATTTGTTGCAAATGTGCAGGATGAAGTACCAGACATCAGCGCAGTGAAAGAGACTTACCTCGTCGAAGATTCTCTTCCGACACAAACCACGATTTACATAAAGCCTCATGCAACGCCTGCGCAACGCGGAGTTGCCTACTCGATCAATGTCGGTTGCATGTATCCACTCGGAAGCTGCACTGAGAAGAGTCAGCTGTTCCGCTATCATTGACCTGCTTTGCTACAACATGAAGAACAAACGCCAGTACGCTTTGCTCGCATTGAGCCTGACAGGGCTGATGCTTTTACATGTGCATTCCTCGGCTCAGGACAACGGGACAATTCTCGATTCAGAAATCATCGTCACATCGCCCGAACAAATGATCTATCCGCCGATCGCTCGGCAGGCGAACGTCGAAGGTATCGTCGTTGTGAAGGTCAACCTGGATGATGCAGGGAAAGTTGTTTCGGCAACTGCGCTTTCAGGCGCGAGGCTGCTGATACCCGATTCCGTAGCCAATGCCCAGAAATGGCGGTTCCAACCGAACAACCATAAAGTCGCAATGGTAGTTTATGAATTCCGGTTGAGCGAGAAAGTATGAAAAGGCGACAAGAGTCGATTCGTTTACCGCAAGCCGAACTTCGCTGTCCTAAAGGGCTGCGCAGAACATTGGCGACCTTAGTGTGGAGATAACCAATGGAGAAATTACATAGATTGACGTGTATCGCGCTTCTTTTGATGGGCGCATCGTTAGCAGCTCTGTCGCAGCGGGCTGACACCTCCGGTGGCGACGCTCAGATCGCCAGCTTTGAGGACCTTTCTTATCCTGCCCTCGCCCGTGTCGCGAGGATTCAGGGTGTCGTGGTCGTCCATGTCGAACTGGACGATAAGGGCAACGTCTTTGCCGCGTCCGCCATTACGGGCCCTAAGCTATTGGTTTCCGATTCCATTGCTAATGCAAAGAAATGGAAGTTCAAGCCTGGGCCGTCTAAGACTGCAGTAATTGTTTACGATTTCAGGCTCGACGACGGCGGTTGCCACGACGCATCGCGTAGCTTGTTTTTGTTGGTGCATCCGAATTTCGCGACGATCACAGCCTGCGCGCCCGTCATAACAGGATGATGGATTGCGTGACCGACGCCGCTAACGAAACTTCCTGCGCCGTTTTGAATCTAATCTCTAGAACCATTGAGGAACCTATGGCCGACCAAATCGCAGATAAAGTCGTAAAAACAGAAGCAGAATGGAAGCAGCAGCTCACCCCGGAGCAGTATCAGGTTGCCCGGGAGGCAGGCACCGAGCGTCCTTTCACCGGAAAGTATTGGAACACGAAAGATGCGGGCACCTACAACTGTGTTTGTTGCGGAGCTCCGCTATTCAGCTCAGAAACTAAATTCGATGCCGGATGCGGATGGCCAAGTTTTTATCAGCCACTCGAATCCGCTAATGTCGTTGAAAAGACTGACCGCAAGTTTGGCATGAGCCGTACCGAAACCCGTTGTGCGAAATGTGATGCGCACCTGGGCCACGTTTTCGATGACGGTCCGAATCCAACAGGATTGCGTTATTGCATCAACTCGGCGTCGCTGGATCTAAAACCGGGCGAGCCTAAGCCCGACACCACCAAAAAGTAAAGACGCAGCCGAAGCTGCGTCTTTTACTACGAACGATTCGTTGCAAAATCCTCTTACGCGCTCGCGGCAGCTGCTTTCGATTGCTCGCTGGTGGCTGACGCCGAGTGCGAATCTTTCTTATTCTGATTGTTCTTCGCATCTTTTTCCTGAGCGCGGACCTGGACGCTGCCTTTCAGCAAAGCGCCATCTTCCACGCTGATGCGGTGGGTGATGACATCGCCGGTGAGTGAGCCTTCGCTGCGGATGTCCACGCGATCGCTACATTCGACGTTACCAGTCACTTTACCCATGATCACGACTTCCTTGGCGTTGATGTTGGCGGAAACGTTGCCGTTGCGTCCGATAGTGACGCGATGTTCCGCGAGGTTGATGCTGCCTTCGACGCGTCCATCCACATAAAGAGATTCCGATCCGCTGATTTCGCCTTTAATAACGAGCGAGCGGCCAATCGTGGCTTGTTCCGTAGGGACAGTCACAGTCTTCGTAGGAGCGAATGGGGTTGGGGTTGCGGGGTATTTGTTTACGCTGGATTCGGGTGCTTGCAACATAAGGTGCGGCCTTCCTTGTCCGTGCGGCCTGAATTCCGTCGGGCACTGCCGCAGTCGGTGGTTTGTGCACTGGTGGCCAATCGGCCAACTCGAATATCGCATGGACTTTAGTGCGGAAGCACGTTACGGAAGAGCAAGACCTTGCGCGCACGGCGTTCGGAGGACAAAATTCGATTGATAAACGAGCGCGATTTTATGGTGAATACGGTTTATTATCTTCGGTGAAGAGCGCGTTGACGTTGATACTCTCCCCCAAGAGCAGTTTGTGCTCACCTCTCTTTTAGATAGATTGCGTCGCCTGGGCGCAGAAAGAATCGATTATGAACCAATATGCAAGTACAAATAGATCGGCAGGTATGTTTAGCAGAATCGTTTTTACATCTTTACTATCAGCGACCTGCGCTTTCGCCGCCGCTCCCAAAATGCAAGTGCTTCACAGCTTCACCGGCGGGACGGACGGTTCCACGCCAAGGGCAAACCTAATCGCGGACTCGGCTGGGAACTTGTACGGCACGACGAACGCGGGTGGATCAAAGACTAGCTGTTTTGGTGGGATTGGTTGTGGAGTTGTGTTTGAGTTGTCTCCTCCTAAAACGGTAGGCGGAGCATGGAAGGAAGCAATCCTTTATAGTTTTGGCGGCGGAGCGGACGGTTCAAATCCAGTTAGCGGTTTGGTTATGGATAAGGCAGGGAATCTTTACGGAACTACCCCTCTTGGTGGTGACCTCACGAATCAGCTCTGCTTGATAAATGTTAATAACGGTTGCGGAGTAGTGTTTGAGTTGTCTCCACAACAGGGCGGCGGTTGGGTCGAGACCGTCTTATACACATTTGAAGGTGTAACGGACGGGGCTTACCCTTGGGGCAACCTTGTGCTTGATGCGTCGGGTAACTTATATGGCACGACCAGCGCGGGTGGCGGCGGTCCGGAGTGCAACACCGGTGCCCTTCTTGGCTGTGGAACAATTTTTGAGTTGTCGGCGAATGGTTCTGGCGGGTGGACAGAGGCTACCATTTATCAGTTCGAAGGTCTACAGGACGGAGGAATTCCTTTCGCAGGTATGACACTCGATCAGGCTGGGGATTTATATGGCACAACCGCTGAAGGCGGCGGCACAACATCTAACGGCACCGTTTTTGAATTGAGTCCTCCCGCACAACAGGGAGGGGCATGGACGGAAAGTGTGCTATACAACTTCTCCGCCAGCGCAGGTCAACCCAATACAAGCGTGATTTTTGATCCAGAGGGAAATCTTTACGGAACTACCGCCACTAAAAACGGAACTGTGTTCGAGTTGTCAGATTCCGGCGGCTTATGGACTGGAAATACGATTTACGCCTTCGCTGGAGGGGGCTTCGAGGGTTTGACCGGTGGACTTGTTCGCGACAACGCTGGTAATCTTTATGGCCCCAAAAGCGGACCTTCCTGTGGGGCAGTGTATCGCCTGCAAAAGGCAAGCGGACAATGGAACGAAGATGAACTCATCTTCAAGGAACGAACGACGGGACCATGCGCTCCAAGCGGAGCCCTAACCTTCGGAAAGTGGGGTGCGCTATACGGTACAAGTACCAAGGGAGGAACATGCACTGGCAGTGCGTGCGGAACCGTTTTCGGTATTCTCCCTTGACTTTGACTGCCGCTAATTCCTAAATCATTTATTGCCTCTCCGTGATTCAAGTGCTATCGACAAAAAACTGCTCCGCGTTGCGTTGCGGAGCAGCTTTCGCTCATCCCGGGATGCTCTAATTGTTATTTCGGGGTGATCTGCCAGATCACGCCACCATTGGCCGATCCGCCGACTTGTGTCGTTCCATACAGCGCATCGCCATTGATCACCGGCGTGCCGAGCGGATACTTTCCATCACTCAAGGCGAAAGTGTGAATCACGCTTTCATGCCATGATCCATTCTTCTGAGCAAGCCGGAAGACGACGCCATAGCCGGTCGATCCACCATAAGCAGTTGCACCGTAGAGATTTCCCGGGCCGTCGGCGACGACGCCAGCGAAGGGCTGTCCGCCGTCATTACCGCCTGTGAAACTATAGAGCGGCGTTTCGACAACCTTGCCACCAGTTTGCGCCAGAGAGTAAACAACTCCCTGATTGGACGCACCGCCGCCCGCCGTCGTCCCGTAAATCGTGTTGCCCTTAATGATCAGCGCACCGTATTCCGGATACGCGCCGTCGTTGCCACCCTGAAAGCTATACAGGACACTTTCTTTGTAGCCTGAAGATGTTTTCTTTAGCCAGTAAACTGCGCCGACGCCGTTCTCTCCGCGGACTGCCGCGCCGTACAAGTTTCCAGCGGGATCAATCGTCAATCCGGTGAGTGGATATCCGGCATCGTTGCCACCCTGGAATCCGTGGAGCGTGGTTTCGGTCCAGAAGCCTCGGGCGGGTGAGAGTTCGAAAACAGCTCCTGCTCCGGTTGGGCCGCCAAGTTCCGTGGTTCCGAAAAGATTTCCGCTTTTATCGAGGACAAGGCCACCGAAAGCTGGGTTCGATCCATCCGCTCCGCCGGTGAAACTGTAGATGACCTGGAAAGATCCGCTCTTTGCCGGAGTGATTTCAAACACCGTGCCGCAACCGTTATTACATGCGGTCGAGCCGGCATTGATCGCGGTTCCATATAAGTTGCCGGAACCGTCCATGACCAGCGGACCGCTCGGATATGCTCCATCTGCGCCGTTGGTGAAACTGTAGAGAACACTTTCCGAATAACCGCCGCCGCGAACTGGAGTCAGTTGGTAAATCGATCCGTAAAAATTGTCGCCGCCGTTTTCCGTCGTGCCATAAGCGTTATCGGATGCGTCAAAGATGATTCCACTGGTTGGGAACAATCCATTCGTACCTGAAAAAGTATTGATCGTCGTTTCCGTTACTGCTGAGGCGCTCGCTGCTAACAATAAAATCGTGGCGAGAAATGCCAATGTCTTAGCTTGCATTGTGGTTCTCCTGGGGAAGTGGGACTCACTGCGGAAACCACTGTAAAGACCTGACAGACGCATAGCAATAGAGGAGAGAGAAATTCAGGAATTTACCGCGCAAGAAAATGCGCTATGCGCAAAGTTGTGCAGTGTCAGGCTCCTAAGGCGTGGGACAACTCTTCCCACTCCGCGAGCCGCTTCTTGTGTTCTGTCTGGTGTTCTTTCAATTCTTTCGACTGGCGTTCGGTTTCTTCGGCGCTGACGAAACTAAGCAGCGAACTTTCGCAGTGGGCGATCTTGGTTTCAAAATCCGCAATCTCTCGTTCCAACTTCTGAGTGCGTTCTTCCATCTGCTTCCGCTTGATCGGATTCAGGCGTTTCGCCTTGTGATCCGCCGCGGAATTATTTCCATTTGCCGGCGCGGGTTGCGCAGGTGCTGCTTTCGTAACAGTTTGCACGACCGTCTGCTGTAAAGCGGCAGCTCCTCCCTGCTTGCGCCAGAGATAATCTTCATAATTGCCGGGATAGATTTCGACCCGTCCGTCGCCAACTTCAAAAATCCGGGTAGCCAGTTTGTCGATGAAGTAACGATCATGCGACACGAACACTACCGTTCCCGTATATTCCGACAGCGCCGTCAACAGAACATCTTTAGCACGCATATCGAGATGGTTGGTAGGTTCATCCAACAATAGAAAATTCGCCGGATGCATGAGCATGCGCAGCAACGCATACCGATTGCGTTCGCCGCCGGACAGCACTCCGATGCGCTTGAATACATCGTCTGCGGAAAAGAGAAAGCATCCCAGCAGACTGCGCAATGCAGTCTCGCCGGAACGTCGGAGCGACGCGACCGAGATCATCGATCATGCGGGCATCAATATCGAGTTCTTTATATTGGTCCTGCGCGAAGTAATCGGCTTGCACGTTGTGTCCGAGCTTGTATTCGCCGGCAGTCGGAGGCTCTGCATTCGCCAGCAACTTGATTAACGTCGATTTGCCTGCCCCGTTGATTCCAACCAGCGCAATTCGATCTCCACGGTCGATCATGAAACTGACATCGCGAAAGACTTCTTTCGCTCCATAGGCTTTAGCCACGCTGTGGAACTCCGCGACAGTTCGCCCGCTGGGCTTGGGTTGCGGAAACGAGAAATGAATCGTCTTCTCTTCTTCCGGCAACTCGATGCGATCCATGCGTTCGAGTTCCTTAATGCGGCTCTGCACCTGTTTGGCCTTGGTCGCCTGATAACGGAAGCGAGTGATGAACATATCAAGTTGCTCGATACGTTCACGCTGGTTTCGGTAGGCTGCCTCAAGCTGTTCCTGTCGCTGGGTCTTCTGCGTCAGGAATTTTTCATAATTTCCCGGATATAAATGGATGCGCTTGTTCCAAATCTCTGCGATCCGATTGATGGTCACATCGAGAAAGTAACGATCGTGCGAAATCAAAACAAATGCGTTGGGATAATTTTTCAAATATTCTTCAAGCCAATTACGCGCTTCAAGATCGAGATGGTTTGTCGGTTCGTCGAGCAGTAATAAATTCGGCTGCTGCAATAGCAATTTCGCCAGCGCCAGTCGCATCTGCCAGCCGCCGGAAAATTCATCGGTCAGGCGGTGCCAATCTTCTTTACGAAATCCGAGGCCGGCAAGAACGTTGGCGACCTGCGCCTCGATGGCGTATCCATCGCGCGTCTGGAATTCATGCTCAATACGGTGGTAACGATCGGCTACCTGCATGTATTCGGCGGATGAAGGGTCCAAGTCCGGCATGCGCGCGGTGAGTTCTTCCATTTCGCGTTCCATGTCGCGCAGGTCGTCGAACACCGACATGCACTCGGCGAAAACAGTCTGCCCGGAAAGCGTTAGTCCATCCTGCGGAAGATAGCCTGCACTGATTCCTTTGGCCAGGCTTACCGATCCGTAATCCAGAGTCTCGCTTCCCGCCAAAACCTTCATTAAGGTAGATTTTCCGGTCCCATTGGCCCCGACCAGCCCGACGCGGTCGCGGGGCGTGATCATCCAGTCGACATTCGCGAACAGGAGCTTGTGGCCAAAGCGCTTAGCCGCGCCGGATAACTGAATCATGGTGATTTAATCGTCTCACGGGGAGGCTCTTTTTGACGAAGCGCGGCCAAACCGCAACTTCCAACGCCCTCAGGGGTTTATGACACAATGTTTGCTGTGGAGTAATTCGCTTAACTCCACCTAGACAATCCATACGGGGCCCTATGACCTTCACTCTCCTACGTCGTTTCGCCTTATCTCTCGCAGTATTTGCGGTGTGTTCAACGAGCTTTTCAGTTGCACAGGACGGCCAGAATCCCCCTGCGAACAATGCCGTCGTAAATAATGCCAACAATGGTGTGAATAATCCGCCGGCAAATGGCGACAACGCTAATCTAGCTGCTGATCCTGATAACGACCCTCCGGGACGCGCGGTCGATCTTCGCTACATCTCCGGACAGATCTCGATTCAGCCCGGCGGCGTGAACGACTGGGTCGAAGCTGCGGTGAACCGTCCACTAACGACTGCCGACCGCGTTTGGGCAGACAAAGATTCCCGCGCCGAGCTTCATCTCGGCACCGCAGCCCTACGCATTAATTCCGAAACCAGCATGACGTTGACAAACGTCAGCGACCAGACCGTGCAAGTCGAGTTGGATCAGGGTACGTTGGGCGTCCGCATCCGAAAGCTCCATGACGGCGAGACCTACGAAATCGACTCGCAGAATATGGCATTCACCATTTCTCAAGCCGGAAATTACCGGTTTGAAGTGGACCCTAACGCCGGCACTACGAAAGTGATGGTATTCAAAGGCGCCGGTGAAGCCACCGGACAAGGACCTTCCGTGAAGTTAAGCGACGGCAATCAAGCCACGTTCACCAATGGAGAATCGTTGCAGCATACTTCTGCCGCGGCGCCTACGCCTGATGGATTCGACGATTGGTGCCGCGTTCGCGACGAGCAGGAAGATCACTCGCAATCTGCAAAGTACGTTTCTGCCGATATTTCCGGTGCCTCCGATTTGGACGCATATGGAACATGGCGTGACCTGCCCGGCTACGGTCCAGTTTGGAATCCGTCGGTCGGCCCCGGTTGGGCTCCTTATCATTACGGGCACTGGGCATGGGTCGCTCCCTGGGGTTGGACTTGGGTTGACAGCGCTCCATGGGGATACGCGCCTGCGCACTACGGCCGCTGGGTCTTTGTCGGCGGATTCTGGGGATGGTCGCCCGGCCCGGTATTTGTGCGGCCAGTCTATGCTCCCGCTCTAGTGGGATGGGTTGGCGGCCCGCGATGGGGCGTCGGCGTATCGTTTGGCGTCGGCTTCGGAGTAGGTGGCGGCGTTGGCTGGTTCCCGCTGGGATACGGCGAGCCGTACGTTCCGGGCTACGGAGTCAGCCGTGGATACTTCCAGCGAGTCAACGTTACCAACACCAACATTACGAATATCAATAACGTCACCAACAATTACTACAACACGACCGGGGGCGCGAATACGACATACGCGAATCGCGGCGTGCCCGGCGCTATGACGGCTGTCCCGGCGAGCACGTTGACCAACTCGCAGCCGGTGGCCAAGTCGGCCGTACGCGTTCCGGCGTCTGAGGCGGCAAAAGCGCCGACGCAAGCAGTTGCCCCAGTGACGCCGACCAAGGAAAGCGTGCTCGGCCCGAAAGCTGGAAGTCCCGCTCCAACACCTCCCGTGTCAGCAGCGTCGCGTCCGGTGGTGACGAAAGCGCAACCTCCTGCCAGGCCGGTGCCATTTTCATCGCAGCAGGAAGCATTGGCGAAAAACCCCGGACATCCAATAGATTCACACACTCAGCAACAACTGCGTTCCCAGATGCCTCGTGAGAATGGGATGAATCATCCCGTGCCGAGACCGCCGCAGGGGCAAGGACAGATGCAACACAATCAGCAACCGCAGAACCAGGGCAACGGGAAGAAACAAAAGAATAAAAATGGTCACAACGCCAAGTGGCAGAGGAACCATCCGCAACAGCAGCCGCATGGCGAGCGGGAGCGGTAATGGGACTCTTCGGAAAGAAAATGACCGCGTTAGTTGCAGGGAAAATTGCACACGAATTTACGTTGCTGACAACAGACGGTAAATCCGTCACGCTGAGCGAATCTCTGAAGCGCGGCCCGGTTCTGCTTGTGTTTTTCAAAGTGTCTTGTCCGGTATGCCAATTCGCGTTGCCATATTTCGAACGCATGCACGAGGCGCAGCGCGATCAACGTGTCACGATCCTGGGTGTCTCTCAGGACGACTCATCTAAGACCGCAGCGTTTAATAAACAATACGGCGTATCGTTTCCCGTATTGCTGGACGACACGCAGTCATATCCCGTCTCGAATGCTTACGGATTGACGAACGTTCCAACAGCTTTCCTGATCGGGCAGGATGGGAGGATTCAAATCTCTAGCGTGAGTTGGGCCAAGCAGGAAGTCGAAGCAATCTACAAAGCAATTGCAGAGGCGAACGCCTCAAGGCCGATTCCACTGTTTCGCCCCGAGGAAAAGGTGACGGAATTTCGAGCCGGTTGAGGTTCGAAGAATTAGCCCGCGGTCGCGGGCTGAACAGCAAACGGAAACTTTCCTTTGATTGAGAACTCTGAATCGAAACGAATCTGGGCTGATATCCGCCGCGTCCTAATGAAAGTGTGGGATCCAATCGGCGTTAAAGACGTTCCACAAGCGCAAGATGAATATGACAGCTACGTGCCCGGAATATATAAATTGCTGATTGACAGATCTTCCGACGACGAAATTGAGGCCCACCTTTGGCTCATTGTTACCGAAACCATAGGTCTGTCAGGCGCTACTAAGTCGCGCATGACCGATACTGTTAGGGCTCTCCGACAGATTTCGCCGTTTGCAAATTCAAAATAGTCCCCTAGTGCCTTTCGCCTCACTTCCCATACAATTAGCGGTTCCGACAATTGCCCTTAGGAGTCGCATCTCATGCGCAGTCGTTTTGCCATCATCCTCATCGTTCTGGCCGCTCTTTCTTCCCTCGTCCACGCGCAGTCCAAGGCACTATCCGGCCCGGCATTTTCCGCGATGCAAAAAGTGAATTCGGAAAACATTCGCGCACACGTGCGCTACCTTTCACACGACCTGCTCGAAGGCCGCGGCACAGGACAGCGCGGTGGCGACATCGCTGCCGAATACATCGGCACCCAATTCGCAATCTTTGGATTGAAGCCCGTCGGCGACAACGGCACCTACATGCAGAAAGTCCCGATGGTTGGCATCGCTCCGGGGGAAGGCACGACTTTTTCCATCGTTTCCGACAAAGGTGCAACCGACCTGAAGCCACTCGAACAGTATGTTGCCTATGATCAGACGCAAACTCCACAGTCCGATGTGGACGCGCAGATTGTCTTTGTCGGTTACGGAATCGACGCTCCCGAATATCAGTGGGACGATTACAAAGGCGTTGATGTAAAAGGCAAAGTGCTGCTGATGCTGGTCAGCGAGCCACCGTCGGATGATGTGAAATTTTTCAAAGGCAAAGCCCTCACCTACTACGGGCGCTGGACCTACAAGTACGAAGAAGCCGCGCGCCGTGGCGCGGTGGGCGTCATCCTCGTGCACAAGGCCGAGATGGCGAGTTATCCATGGGACGTTGTGCGCAATTCCAACTCCGGCGAGAAGTCCTTCCTAAAACTTGATGGAACTCCGAAGCTGCATGTCGCTTCCTGGGTGCAGTTGGATGTCGCTAGAAAGATTGCCGATAGCTCTTCAATGAATATCGACAAGATGATGCAGGACGCGCGTTCTCGCGACTTTCATCCGGTGGCGTTACCGGTGAAGTTGAAAGCCCACATGGTGAGCAAGATTCGTCCGTTCACTTCGAACAATGTTCTTGGAATCCTTCCGGGACGCGACACCAAATTGAAAGATGAAGCGGTGATGTACACGGCGCATTATGATCACCTCGGCATTCGTCCCGATATGCCCGGCGACAACATCTATAACGGCTCCGACGATAACGCCACCGGGTGCGGAATTATTCTTGAACTGGCTCGCGTGTTCAATGAAGCTACGCAACGGCCGCGACGGTCGATTCTTTTTGCCGCCGTCACCGCGGAAGAACAAGGACTGCTCGGATCCGAGTATTTGGGCAAGCATCCGCCGATGGCTGCCAACAAAATTACGCTGGACTTGAATTTCGACGATCTGCCTCCGCTGGGTTCGCCCGAGGAAGTGGAAGTTTCAGGATCCGAGCGCACGACTTTCTATCCGATGGTCGAAGCATTGGCCAAAGATTTCCGGTTGGCGATTCGTCCTGACTCTCATCCTGAAGCCGGAAGCTATTATCGTTCCGACCATTTCAGTTTGGCCCGTGTCGGCATTCCCGCGTTTTCCGTCGATGAAGGTATGAAGTATAAGGGCCACGACATCGCGTGGGGAATGAAGCAGGCTGACGATTACACCGAGCATCGTTATCATCAGCCAAGCGATGAGTATCGTCCTGAAATGGACTTCACTGCCGACGCAGTGATGGCTCGCTTCGGATTCGCTTTAGGCTGGACCGCAGCCGAACAGTCGAACTTAGTTCAGTGGCAAAAAGGCGATGAGTTCGAGAAAGCTCGTTTGACGAAGTAGATTTTGCCAAACCTACCGTTTGCTCACATCAAGCAAACGGTCGCCATCGACTACGAAAGAAAACGTGCGTCCATCTGTTGTGATTTGAAGATGGGTGTCGTCAATCCAATCGACTCCCGCATCGTAGCGGACATTTGCCGCTACGGTGTCGTGGAGAACCTTACCGGTCGGGCTCACCAGCACGATAGTTGAATCCCCACCCGATGATATGGTGTCTGTGAAAGTGAGCCACGCATCGTGGGGAGACCAACTGAACGGACCGAAAATATGGGTACGAGTCGCAAGAGGTCGCGGCCCCGACCCAGTATCGCTTGCCTGAGGCTGATTTGCTGGCGGATACAACTGGGTCTCATTGATGGTTAGGCGGTCGCCTTCTCCATAGGGCTGCCCGGGCGTCATTGGAAACCGGTCAACAAACCTTCTTGCAACCCATTGGGCATTGTGAGACCACACAAAGTCAAAGCCGCCCTGCATCGTTTTCAAAGTCTTGCCTGAATTCGCGTCTAAAATCCAATATATGCAGTTAGTGTGTCCGCACGCCATCGCGCCGATACGTCTGCTATCAATCCACTCCAACCGATCAAATGGTCTTGGCACATATCCGTCCGGAATTAGAGTGCGCGAATGCTTGCCACTTGGATCAACCTCAACAATCGTCTCCGAAACAGGATCGTTCTCGGTTGCGGGCTGATTTGCTAAATAGATAATTCTTCGACTATCGGGAGAAAATGACGGAAGCCCTTTGGCTTGGCCATGATGACTAAGTTGCCGCGGCCGCCCAGTCGTCTGTACCCACAGTTCATTATTCTCGATCCAGATCCTGAAATCATTGATGGCTGGTATCTGCCATAGAAGGATTAGCGCGAGAAATGAAAAATACATACAGCAACCTCGGCTTTACTCTCAACTCGCCATTGTCTTCAGCTTCGGACTTACTATCAGTTTCGGCGCGGTCACTTTCTGAACATCCTCAGGAGTTAATCCTGGCGCAATCTCTTCGAGTACCAGCCCTTGCGGAGTCACCTGGATCACTGCCATCTCCGTGACGATCATGTTCACGACTTTCATTCCGGTAAGTGGCAACGTGCATTTTTTCAGGATCTTTGGTTGATCGTCTTTCGTGGTGTGTTCCATCGCGACCACCACGCGGCGCGCGCTGGCAACCAGGTCCATTGCCCCGCCCATGCCCTTCACCATTTTCCCGGGGATCATCCAGTTGGCAATATCACCTTGCTCATCGACTTCCATCGCGCCGAGGACGCTGAGATCGATGTGCCCTCCGCGAATCATGGCAAAAGAATCGGCGCTGGAAAAATACGAAGTGCCCGCCATCTGGCTCACCGTTTCTTTGCCAGCGTTGATGAGATCGGGATCTTCTTCGCCTTCGTGCGGATAAGGACCAATACCCAGCATGCCGTTTTCGGATTGCAGAATTACGTCCATGCCTTTGGGAACGTGATTGGCAACCAGCGTCGGCATACCGATTCCGAGGTTCACATAGAATCCGTCGCGCAGTTCAAGCGCAATGCGGCGCACAATGCGCTCGCGCTTCTCCGCGTCTTTGCCGGCTTTGATAACGCTCATCATTATTGGACAGCCTTGCGGACAGTTCTGCGTTCGATTGTTTTGTCGTAACGCTCCCCAACCAGAATTCTTTTTACGTAGATACCCGGAGTGTGCACGAGATCGGCGTCCAGTTCGCCTGGTTCGACCAGATGCTCTACTTCGGCGATGGTAATTTTCGCGGCCGTGGCCATCATCGGATTAAAATTCCGGGCCGTCTTGCGATAAACGAGATTGCCCATGCGATCGCCTTTCCATGCTTTGACGAAAGCGAAATCCGCCTTAAGGCCAAGTTCCATCACATAGGACCGTCCGTCGAATTCGCGGATCTCTTTGCCATCGGCGACAACCGTTCCGACTCCGGCAGGAGTGAAAAACGCGGGAATGCCAGCCCCCCCGGCGCGAATGCGTTCCGAAAAAGTTCCCTGCGGCACAAGATCAAGCTTCAACGTGCCCTGCAACACCATCTGCTCCAGCAATTTGTTTTCGCCCACGTAACTTCCAATGTGATGGCCAATCTGTCCGGCAGCCAGCAGGAGGCCCATGCCGTGTCCGTCGATGCCGACGTTGTTGCTGACCGTATGAAGATTTTTGGTGCCTTTTCGGGCGAGAGCGCGGATGAGATTTTCCGGCACGCCGCACAATCCAAAGCCGCCAACCATGAGGGTCGCGCCATCGAACATGTCGGCAATCGCTTCGTCGGCGTTTTGAAAAACCTTATTCATCGCTTGGAAATTCTAAATCAAAATCAACAGTCGAACGAACGCGGCCTCATTTGTTACCGATCAGTTGCTCCACAAACGCCGCGACGGACGCAGCTTCCCTGCCCGGATTGCGCTCGATGAGATCCACGATCGCGCTGCCTACGACGCCAGCATCGGCATATTCTCCGACTGCGGCAAACTGCTCTGGAGTCGAAATACCAAATCCCACCGCGATTGGCAAGTTCGTAACTTTACGCAAACGCTTCACCAGGCTTTGCGCATCCTGCGGCAACTGTTGACGCGCGCCGGTGACGCCCGTGCGCGAGACGGCGTAAACGAATCCGCGTGAAACTTCGGCGATGGCTGTGAGACGGGCATCAGTGCTGGTGGGCGCGGCCAAAAATATAGGAGCAAGCTGATTTTGCCGCATCTCGCGAATGTAATCTCCCGCTTCTTCGACGGGGAGATCGGTAATCAGCACTCCGTCCACCCCTGCATGGCGGGCAACGCGGCAAAATTTTTGCAGACCCATTTGCAGAATGGGATTGAGATACGAAAAAATTATCAGTCCAGGGGATTGCGCTTCCTGGCGCACTTCTGCCGCTAGCTTCAACACATCAACCAAAGAAGTTCCCCTTGCCAAAGCTCGTTCGCTGGCGCGCTGAATGACCGGGCCATCGGCTACAGGATCGCTGAAAGGAACTCCAAGTTCAATGACGCTTGCTCCGGCTTTAATCGTCGCAAGTACAACGTCACGCGTGGTCGCGAGATCGGGATCGCCACAGGTGACATAGGCAACGAGCGCGGGCTTTTTGTGAAAGGAGAGAGGCATTAGGTTGTCGAATCCAACTTCAAATTCTCTCTCAGAATTCCGATATCTTTGTCACCGCGTCCGGAGATATTCACAATCACAATTTCCGACTTCTTCATCTTCGGAGCGCGCTTAATCACTTCCGCCACCGCGTGTGACGATTCAAGCGCTGGAATAATTCCTTCAGTTCGCGCCAGCATGGTGCATGCTGCGAGAGCTTCTTCGTCGGAGGCCGGCACATACTCCGCTCGTCCGGAATCCTTCATGGCGGCGTGTTCCGGTCCGACAGACGGATAGTCCAGACCTGCGGACACGGAATGTGTCAGCGCAATTTGACCAGCAGCATCCTGAAGCACGTACGAAAAAGTTCCCTGCAATACGCCTGGAGAACCTCCTCGAAAGCGTGCCGCATGATCTCCCAACTTTTCGCTGCGACCACCGGCCTCAACGCCAATCAGTTTTACTTTCGTGTCGCGAACGAAGTCATAAAAAATACCGATGGCGTTCGAGCCTCCGCCAACACAGGCGATAATTGCCGTCGGAAGCTTGCCTTCAACTTTCAGAATTTGCCGGCGGCATTCTTCACCAGTAATTTTGTGAAAGTCTCGCACCATCGTCGGATACGGATGCGCTCCCAATACGCTTCCGAGCAAATAGTGCGTGGTCGCAACATTCGTGACCCAATCACGCATCGCTTCATTGATTGCGTCCTTCAACGTGCAAGACCCTGAGCTGACACCGCGAACTTCCGCACCGAGCAGACGCATGCGAAAAACGTTCAGCTCCTGACGGCGCATGTCTTCTGTGCCCATGTACACGACGCACTCGAAGCCCAGCAGCGCGCAAACCGTCGCTGTCGCGACGCCGTGTTGACCAGCGCCAGTCTCCGCTATGATGCGGCTCTTTCCCATGCGCTGCGCGAGCAAACCCTGGCCAAGACAATTGTTGATCTTGTGTGCGCCGGTGTGGAGAAGGTCTTCGCGTTTTAAATAAATTTTTGCGCCGCCGAGTTTTTGGGTCAGGCGCTGTGCGAAAAATAGCGGCGTGGGACGTCCCGCATAAGTGGCCAGCAGCTCGCCTAAGCGAGCGCGAAATTGGGCATCTTTTTTCGCCTTGTCGTAAGCTTGCTCGAGCTCTTCAAGCGCCGCCATCAACGTTTCAGGAACGTAGCGTCCGCCATATATGCCGAAGCGACCGGCTACCTGTGGAACTTTTTTCGTCGCTCTCGAATTTTTAGCCGCTGTTGCCATAACGTTACTTTCTGGCTTCTCGAACCGCTTTGATAAAAGCTCGTACTTTTTCGGGATCTTTCTTGCCGGGAGCTTTCTCTACGCCTGAAACCACATCCACTCCCCACGGTTCTAGTATATGGATGGCCTTGGCGACATTCGCGGGCGTAAGTCCACCGGCAACGATAATTTTCCCGCCGATCATTCTCAAACTTTGCTGCTGCGCGTTCCAATCAAAAACGTTGCCAGTTCCTCCGTGATTCGCGGAGTTACCAGAGTCGGCGAGAAATGCATACACACGTTTTGGATCCCAATTCTCATGTTCAATGCTTGGCCGCGACATCGAAATTGCAACGATGATCTTCAAAGACGGATGGCTTCCCGCGATCAAATCTGCCTTCCACGGATCTTCTTTATCGCCATGTAGCTGGATCGCAGTCAGGCCCGCTTCGTCCGCATACTTGCAAATTAGTTCAGCTGATTCATTTACGAACACGCCGACTTTCTCCACTCCGGACGATAATTGAGCAATAATTTTCTGCGCACTCTCTAAGTTAATATTTCGCGAACTTTTCTCGTAAAACACAAACCCCAGCGCATCTGCGCCGTCGTCCACGCACATGATCGCATCTTCGAGATTCGTCGTACCGCAAATCTTGATCCAGCTCACAAGCTTGTTCCATCCGGATTTCCAATCAGTTTGCGCAACATTTCCCCGGGAGACGCCGCCTTCATCAAAGTTTCGCCAATCAGAAACGCGCGATAACCGGCAAGGCGCAAACGAGTGATGTCCGCCGCATTTTGTATGCCACTTTCCGCAACTGCAAGTACACTTGCAGGAAGACGCTCGGCCAAACGAAATGGCGTTTGCAAATCCACATGAAATGTTTTCAGATCGCGGCTGTTGACTCCAACTAGATTGCAGCCTGCATCCAGAGCCCGGCTAAGTTCCTCGTTATCGTGGACTTCACACAACACGTCGAGCCCATATTCGGCTGCTCGTCGTGCGAGTGTAGTCAGTTCGGTCTGCGCCAAAGCCGCGACAATCAGCAGAATCGCATCCGCTCCGTAAGCCTTTGCTTCCAACAACTGAAATTCATCAACGATGAAATCCTTCCTTAGGCAAGGAAGCTTGACCGTCTGGGATGCCAGGCGCAGATTCTCGAGCGATCCCTGAAAGAATTTTTCATCGGTCAAGACAGAAAGCGCGGCCGCTCCTGCAGATTCAAGTTCCTCAGCAAGAATAGTTGGATCAAACTCTTCGCGAATCAATCCTCGCGACGGCGATGCTTTCTTCAACTCGGCAATAACAGCTGGACGAGTGCGGGCAATATCCTCCAAATTTCGCCGAAATCCGCGTGGCACATGCAGATCAGCTCGACGTTCGAGTTCGGAAGCCCTGTCCGCAAACCCAGGCCCACCAGTGATTTCGGAAACTCGCACGCGGGCCGCGTTAACGATTTGATCAAGGGTCGATCCCATGGTAACTACATCGATTATAAAGGCGAGGTTAGACTGATGCCGCTAAGTGCTTGTAAAACAGCTCTTTAGGAAAATTGCAAAACTATTTCTGAGCAGGAGGGTTTGTACTCCCATGACGAACAAAATCACCAACTCGCTCTTGGTGCTGGCAGTCGGGGGTCTTATCGCCGTCGGTTCAGCCAGCGCTCAAACCGCAAATGGATCTGCTGGACCGGGTCAGACCGATCCCGGCCATCCACGAGTCAACGAAGTCAACGGTCGCGAAACTACACAACAGGATCGTATCGCCAATGGGATGAAAAACGGTTCGATATCTCCTCGCGAAGGCGCGAACCTGGAGCGCGGCGAAGCAAGATTGCAACGCAATGAGCAGCGTGACATGAATAAAGATGGTGGTCACTTGACGAAACAAGACCAGCGTCAGCTCAATCATGAAGAGAACCACATGAGCAAGAAGGTCTATCGCGACAAGCATAACTAATCGTAGCTCGTCGAGCTCTGAGATCAAGCCGCGGAACATCGCGGCTTTTCTTTTGCTCACAGCTCTTTTGCCGATTACCGGGGTAACTTTCATCTCCGCGTGATAGCTGCAAAACTTGAGGTGTCCGGATTGCTTTCGCAAAAAATTGCCGGACGGAGTTTTCATGTTTCACCGCGCAATCTTGCTCGCCACAACAGCTATATTCCTTCTCGTAGTCGCAGCAATAAGCACTCCTGCACAATATGCAGCCGCGCCGTCGGATGATGCTGCCACTCTCCGCGATGGGACGCCGGTAAGACTTCACATCACGAAGATGCTTTCCTCCGCCAACGCTATTGCCGGAGACAAGGTTACATTCGCCGTAGCGCAAGATGTGACGATCGATGGCAAAGTCATAATTGCAAAAGGCGCGGCGGCTGCCGCCACGGTTATGATCGCAGAGCCTCCTAAAGGCCGTGGCCACGACGGGAAGCTTGTGATTCATCTGGACTATGTGACGTTGGCGGATGGCGAAACCATTGAAGTGCGAACCCATAGCGATAACAAAGCGACCGCAGCCGAGCAGTCGTTGTTAGCTGCTCCTGATTGGATCATCAGCCGTGAATCACCGGCCATGCAGTATCTCCACGGCAAGAATCGGGCATTTGCCAAAGACGTGGAATTCCCCGTGTTCGTCAGCGGAGACGCTCCGATCGCATTGTCACGTTTCAAGTCTCCAACTGAAGCTCAGACAGATGCACGACAACAACTCACCCGACTGGAATTAAGTTCGTTCCCAAACAATGCCGAGGTAGACGTCGATGGCAAATTTATTTCTGTAACTCCTGCTGTTATTGGCTTGTCGCCTGGGGCGCACATGATCGCAGTTCGCAGCGCTGGATTTCAAACCTGGCGGGAATCGCTGGATGCTTCCGGCGGAACGGTCACGAAGCAAGTGAAATTGCAGCAGGGTGGAATCAACGGAAGCGTGCTGTCAAATTGCTGGGGTGGAACTGACTGTTCCGATTCCGTCGGGAATGTAGCAGATGCCGCGAAACGGGCTCGAGCCAATGGCACCAGCACGTCGAAGTAGCCGAGCTTAGGCCGCGTCTTCTTCGATCGTAATCCGCAGTGATTTCAGGAATTTAAGGTCCTGATCATTGACTCTCAACTCCGGATTACTCGCCAAGGTAGTGACCAATGAAGTCTTCTCTGAAGATTTTTCTCCAGGCTTGCTGACGCCAATCGTAGCCTCCAGCACCAAAAAGATGTCGTAGCCCCCATCTTTAATCCTGGAAACGACTTCCGCAATCGCGTCCGAATCAGCCAATGATTCGTTAATCGCCTCGCCCAATTCTTTCATTAACTGCTTAAGTTGCTGGTCCACGCGAGTCTCCGTCCTTGCATAATTAGATGCTGTCTACGGCTCTGCGGCTTCGTATCCGGGGGCACGGCTGCCACATATTGTACCCCGTCGCCGAACCGGATTGTTGCTAAAATCGCAGAGGATGAACAAGGTATCTGTAGCTCGCAAATTGGGGATCGCCGCCAAAGTGGCCGCCCAGCAAGCCGGACGCTCCCGCACCCTTGGGGCCGTGTCTAGCGGGGTTCGTGCCAGCGTGACCCATTTTGCCGGTGTAGCCCATCAGCTGTGGATCGAAGTTACAGGCTTTGTTTTCCTCGCTTTCGCCGGAATTGGCGCCATCGCCCTCGTGCGGGAATGGCTGCATTATTCCTCGGGAAAGAGCACCTCGGGCCACGTAGCAGTTGTCGCCGGATTTACGCTGATCTTCGGCTGGTTCGGCATCAGCTCATTCTGGCGAGTTCGGAGGAAAAAAACTTGAAGCCTCGCGAAATTGCGCCGGACAGTCCACCGAAAGACCCCGAAACGTCGTCGCACATTCCGGTGCAGTCCGTTTACACTCCTGAAGACCTCGCGGGATGGAATGCGGACGAAGGCTACCCCGGCGATTTCCCTTACACGCGCGGCGTCCAGCCCACCATGTATCGCGGACGTCTCTGGACCATGCGCCAATATGCCGGCATGGGTGATGCCGAAGAATCCAATAAGCGCTACAAATATCTGCTGTCCCATGGGACGACCGGGCTCTCCGTCGCGTTCGATCTTCCCACACAGATTGGCCTCGACTCGGACAACGCGCTCGCCGTCGGCGAAGTAGGTAAAGTCGGTGTCGCCATCGACTCCATCGAAGACATGCAGCGATTGTTCGACGGAATCGAGCTAACCAAGATTTCGACCTCGATGACGATTAATGCGACCGCTGCGATTCTGCTGGCGCTATATGTCGCCGTCGCTAAGCGCCAAGGCGGCGATTCCCGCAAGCTATCGGGGACCGTCCAGAACGACGTGCTCAAGGAGTACATCGCTCGCGGTACTTACATTTTTCCGATTGCGCACGCCATGCGCATCGTCACCGACCTCTTTGCATGGACCAACGAAAACGTTCCCGAGTGGAACACGATTTCGATTTCCGGCTATCACATGCGCGAGGCTGGCTCGACCGCTGTCCAGGAAGTCGCATTCACATTAGGCAACGGCATCGCCTACGTTCAAGCCGCGCTGGATGCTGGACTCGATGTCGACAAGTTCGCTCCGCGTCTGTCTTTTTTCTTTAATGCCCATAACAACTTTTTGGAAGAAGTCGCCAAGTTCCGCGCCGCGCGCCGCATGTGGGCGAAAATTATGCGCGGTCACTTCAATGCGAAAAGCGAAAAGTCATGGATGCTGCGTTTCCATACGCAGACGGCCGGCTCCACGCTGACCGCGCAGCAGCCGGAAAATAACATTGTCCGCACCGCAGTTCAGGCCATGGCTGCCGTTCTTGGCGGGACGCAGTCATTACATACCAACGGATATGACGAAGCACTGGCTCTGCCAACCGAGCAGGCTGCGCGCATCGCACTACGCACGCAGCAAATCGTCGCCTACGAATCGGGTGTCCCCAATAGCATCGATCCGCTTGGCGGCTCTTATTACATCGAATCGCTAACCAACGAAATTGAAGCGCGCGCGAATGCGTATCTGCAAAAAATCGATGCTCTCGGCGGAATGCTGCGAGCCATCGAACGAGGGTACGTTCAGCAGGAAATTCAAAATGCCGCCTACGAATATCAGCAGCAGGTTGATCGCGCGGAAGCCGTAGTCGTCGGTGTGAATCGATTCACCATGAACGATGAAAAAGCGATCCCGACTCAGCGCATCGACGAATCCCTCGAACGCAAACAGGTCGAGCGCTTACAGGCATTGCGCATACGGCGTGATCCCAAAGTGTGGGCCGAATCGCTAAAGCAAGTCGAAGATGCGGCCCGCGGCGGAGCGAATCTCATGCCGCGAATTCTTACCGCAGTCGAAGCCTATGCGACCGTCGGAGAAATTGCCGACACTCTGCGCAAGGTCTTCGGCGAATACAAAGAGACTGTCGTCATTTAAGAATTGTTGACGCCGGCGCCATCTTCCTTGGCTTGTGCGGACACTCTTTCGTATTAATGCATTCTTCTGCCAGCATCAGCCGCTCTACCGGCTTCCCGTCCAGCACATGCGATGTGATGATTTCCTCGACATCGCCGAGCTGCACATGTCCATACCAAATCGCTTCTGGATACACCACGACAGTCGGCCCGTGTTCGCATTGATCGAGACATCCGGACTTATTCGCTCGCACCTTGCGCTTGAGGCCAAGTTCACTCAGCCGGTCCTTGAATGCTTTCTGCAACTCGCCTTTTCCGCTGGGATCGCAACTGCCGCGCGGACTTTCAGGCTCCCGCTGATTTCCGCAAATGAAAATATGCTTTTCGTACTTTGCCATGCAATTAGTTTACGAGAAAGCCGCGAACGCGGCCCTTCGGAAGGAACAATCTTTACGTAGCACTTAGTCGCGGAGCGGAACCATGGTTTCGCCGCCGGTGCAATAAGTCGCCACGCGCTTCAGACCACCCGCGGGCTCGGACACCATCCTCACCGGCCCGTAACAATAAACCGCGTGTCCACTTTGCGCCAGATACCAGCGGCCGCCCTTATGGGCTGACTCGGTAACTGTTGGGGTCACCGGTTTCGGTGCAGGCTGCGAAAATCGCATACCTGGGAGAGAAAACATAAACAGCGCCGCTGCTAGGATTTTCATTTTACCTATCCACAAACTTTCAGTTCAGGCACCTTACTGTCTGGCCCCGAATCGGTTAACAAAATTTAGATCGCAACCTTGATTCTTCGCGCGTCCGCTTGATCATCCACAACTTTAGGCAGCTTTCCCGGATGCGAATTCTGTACTTTGCTGCTGGTGTTATCGGAAACCCGCGTCTTCCCATTTGGCGCTGTGTTCGTCGGCGGTACAGCGGTGGATGGCGCGGCCGGAGCATGAGCCGTTCCAGTTTTCACGTGGTTCGCATAATTCTGCTTCGCGATCTTGATCTTCAGTGATGTGAGCTGGACCGTATCGCTGAAGATCGCGGAGATCAGTCCACGCTGATTTTCGATGGTTTGTCCCTGCTCGATTACCAGGGTCGTGAGCAATCCATAGGAGAAGACAAATAGCGTGACAAGCACTGGGAGTAGTGAACGTTTGCGTTTAGGGACGGAGACGACGGCTTCCACTGGCAGACTCGACAAGATGCACCCCGTTCAGGCCCCGTCCTAAATACTTGGATCGTCAGGCATGATCGTCAGTGCAGCTTGCCAGCCACGGCAGGTAACGTTTGCAACTGCTTTTATCGAATGGACTTAGGTCGCAGTAACCACTTGCAGCAGGTACTGGGCGATGCAACTCTCTGCACATTTAGGTAACCCAGATGGGTTACGGACGTGTCTGGCACTACCCTGAAAACCTTACTGGACGGGCCTTTGCTAGCCCATCGATTGCTACTTTGCGCTCATCACCAGCTTGGCAATCGTCGCCAGCTGCATGTTGGATGTGCCTTCGTAAATCTTGCCAATCTTGGCGTCGCGCCAGTATTTCTCGACTGGATAGTCTTTCGTGAATCCGTAGCCACCGTAAATTTCAATCGCCAGCGATGTCACGCGATCAGCCACCTGCGAGCAAAATAACTTCGTCATCGCCGCTTCTTTTACGAATGGCACTCCCGCATCTTTCATACGCGCCGCGTTGTAAACCATCAGCCGCGCCGCTTCGATTTCCGTGGCCATCTGCGCGATCTGAAATTGGATGCCCTGAAATTCACTGATGCTCTTGCCAAACTGTTTGCGCTCCTGCGCATACTTCGCCGCGAATTCCCATGCACCGCGGGCCACTCCGGCCATCTGCGCGCCAATTCCGATGCGGCCTTCGTTCAGCGTCTCAATGGCAATCTTGTAGCCTTTGCCAACTTCGCCAACCACGTTATTTTTCGGCACACGGCAATCTTCCAAAATCAATTCGCAAGTTGACGACGCGCGAATCCCCAGCTTGTCTTCTTTCTTGCCGACAGTAAATCCGGGAAAATCTTTTTCGATGATGAATGCAGTAATTCCCTTGTATCCTGCCGAAGGATCGACCGTCGCAAACAAAATAAAAACTCCGGCTTCCTTGCCGTTGGTGATCCATAACTTGCGTCCATTGAGGACGTAGTCGCTGCCCTTGAGTTCGGCTTTGGTTTGAAGCGCAAACGCGTCAGACCCGGACCCGGCTTCGCTCAGCGCATAGGCTCCGCAAGTGTCGGCGGCCATGCGTGGCAGATAGCGCTTTTTCTGTTCGTCGGTGGTCCAACGCAGTAGAGCATTGTTGACCAGCGTGTTCTGCACATCGACGATGACGCCAGCGGACGCATCCACTCGCGACATTTCCTCCACTGCGATGACAGCTTCAAAGAAGCTGGCGCCGCCGCCGCCAAATTGCTCGGGGATTTCGATTCCCATCAATCCCAGCTGGAAAAATTCATGCAGCAGGTCTTTTTCGAAGACGCCCTTTTCGTCCATTTCCTTGGCCAAAGGACGCACTTTCTCTTCGGCAAACTGCCGTATGTTTTCCCGAAACAATACTTCGTCTTCAGTGAAGCTGGTCAGCGGAGCGGGTGCGGCCGTCTGTAGCGTTGCATGCGACATAGGAAAACCTTCAAAGATGGAATCGCGAACCTGTGATTTTAACACCTGGGAGCTCGATTCATCTGCGGTGGCTGGAGCGAGCTAGTGGATCATGTGGGGACAGCCGCCCAGCCGCTGTCCGGACGAGCGGAGCTCGCCGAAAACGGGGCGATTCTTGCGCCGCGGTTGGGGCATTTTCTTGCATCCGACTTTATTGGGTAATTTGGTAGTTTCCTCGAGTTGTGAATTTCACAAGTCCGAGGTCTCTAAGAACTTGAAGCTGCTGGCGTATTTTTGGGCGAACGTTTCGATTTAACGGATGACTGGCTTCTAGCTGGTGCTCAAACTCATAAACATCTGCAAGTGAGAAGCGCGTTGTTCCTAGTTGACGAACGACGCGTAGAACATCTAAAGTCCAACCTCGTAACTGCGGGGGCAATTTCGCCAGCCCTTGCACTCTTCTGAATTCACTCCTGATTTTCGCCTTAGGAACCAGACATCCGTCGGCAATCATCGCAATTTTTCCGTCTTCCGCTATTCGACTTAGCAGAATGTTGCAGCCTACCCAACCAGCGCGCCGGGCATCGGCAGCCAATGGCTTTCTTTTTTCGACGACACTTTCTGAAAAAAAGAACCTTGGTATGAGCAACAAGTTATTGACTAGCCACGTCGATGAATATTGAAGGACGAGGAGGTTCGGAACTCTATCTGCGCGGATAGAGCGAATCATCGCATCGTACCCAGCATCGACAACTTTTAGCGGATTCCAACTCTTGCGGCTCTTTAGCTGGAAGAGTTGACCACACTGCGGACATGCAAAGTCAATCGCTGGCGTATTCGCTCTAGATGGAGATAGTCGATTGCCAGTACACGCCGGACAGAACATCTCACGTGAAGCCCACTCTTCCGTTATCACGCGAGCTATCTGCGATCCAGATTTGTAAGCTAAAGCGAGATCGGACTTACATTGGAGGTTCATGAATTTTAAATTCAGATGTCTTCGCTTTCGTACGGCTCAATTTCCGTCCAACAAGTTGGACATCTGTCATTACACGTCGCACTCCAATCGTCATGCCACGTGGTCCCATCATTCGGGCAGCAATAGTAGTTGCGAAATTTAAATCCCTGTTGATTATCCGTTCGCTTGAAGGTGATGCTTTTTTTACTTTCAGTCTTTCTGTTAGGTGAATCGGAATTCGCGTTACTCATCATATCTGCTTCTCCTAAACTTTCGTCATGCACGCCGAGGGCCGTCACATACACGAATTCCTCCCACGCATCGCGGCCTCGCCGTCGCATTCTCCCGATCCCGGTAGCAACTTCATATTTGCTTCCCGGGGGTAACTTTATAGTTGAGATTTCATTCGCTATTCGCGAATCGCGAATGTAGAATATCCTTGTGACTCTTAAACCCCAGGACATTATCGTAATTTTGAAGCTATGTACTTACCCTGCTTCTCGACCGCCAATTTCAGTCATCGCGGATGATCTATCGATGAGTCCTTCTGAGGTGCATGCCGCCCTTAAGCGGCTGCGCTTCGCGCGATTGCTCCATGGACCTGAACTCGGTGGCAAACCGAACAATTCGGCTTTGGAAGAATTCCTATTGCATGGCCTAAAATACGTCTTTCCAGCAGAGTATGGGCAGGTTGTGCGCGGAGTACCAACTTCTTTAGCGGCCCTACCTTTGAAAAAAGAAATATCATCGGGAGACGATTTGCCGCCAGTGTGGCCCTGGCCTGAAGGCGACACCCGGGGTGTCAGTTTGGAACCGCTTTATAAAAGTGCTCCCCGCGCCGCGCTGCGCGACTCTGCACTCTATGAGCTATTAGCTTTGGTTGACGCCATTCGTAGCGGACGGGCACGTGAGCGCAAGAGTGCCGAACGCCATCTGGTACGAAAGCTCGAAACGATTCATCGCGGAAAATAATATGGTGGTTCGCAATTTGGATTTGCTCACCCATGCCGCCCCGGCTGTTGAAGCCGTTACTGGGCGAGCTCGTCTTTGTGGGAGGCAGTACTACCGCTCTCCTGATCACCGACACGGCTGCTGCCGAAGTTCGACCAACCTACGACGTAGATGCAATCGCGGACGTTAGCTCTTACGTTGCATATTCAGCCCTTTCGCAGCGACTTCGCGATGTGGGATTTACAGAAGACTCATCGGAGGGCGCTCCGACCTGCCGTTGGCGGCAGAACAAAACGATTCTCGATGTTATGCCACTTGATGAGAGAATTCTCGGCTTTTCCAATCGCTGGTATAGGCTGGCGATGGATACGGCAATAGATCGCGCGTTGGAGTCAGGACTTCAAATCCGAGTGGTCGGCCCAGTTTTCTTTTGTGCAACGAAGTTAGAAGCGTTCGCCGGACGCGGCAAGGGCGACTATCAAGCCAGCCACGACCTTGAAGATTTGGTCGCCGTTATCGATGGACGTCGAGAACTCGTTCAGGAAATCCGAGGGGCGGGCGCCGAAGTACGGGCCTATATCGCCAAGACGGTTCAACATCTCCTCAAGACCCCAGAGTTTGTCGACGCACTCCCCGGGTACTTGCTGCCAGACCCTGCGAGTCAAGGACGGGCCGGAATTTTAAGAGAAAGACTGCGTCAGATTGCAGATTCGACAGGCGTCAACCCTTAGATGCCGCGATCGGTAGCAGTTCCTATGCCTTGCCGCCTTGCAGCAGCCTCAATCCGTCGGCCTGCAGGATTTTGGCAATCTGGTTCCGGGCATGGGTTGACCACGGACCAGTAGTATCCAGCTTGACGTAGGCACGCCAGTGCTGGAGAGCTTTTCGCGGCTGCTTCATCTTTTCGTAGGCCAGGGCGAGATTGTAGTGCGCGTCCGCATAGGTCGGCGCAAGTTGCAGAGCAGCAGCATAGGTTTGAATGGCTTCGGCAACGCGTCCCGTTTCATCGAGCACATTGGCGAGATCGAAATAGGCCAGCGCATACCGCGGATCGCTTTCAATCGCGCTGCGATAATGCTGCTCCGCCAGCGTGAATTCCTGTCGGTTGTAATAGAGCGTCCCGAGATTGATGTGCGCGGCGGCGTGCGCGCCATCGATTTCCAATACCTGCTGATACGTCTCAATCGCCTGCAACTGATTGTTAGGATCGTCTTCCAGCGCGATTCCCCGCGCGAACAGCTCGGACACATCCGCATCCGCCGGAACGGTATTTCCAGAGTTGCCGGCGTTACCGAACGTGGAATGCCGGGTGATCACTTTCTGTCCGGCGGCAAAATCGAAAATGAATTGTCCGGCGATCGGCTCGAATACTTTTCCCTCATGCCGGAAAGCCACGCGGTGCCCGGTAGAAAACGATCCCGCTTCGAGGAAAGGATTCTCCATGCCTGCAACCTGCTTCTGCATGGCCTCCAGCGACTGGCGAATCATTGCCGGACGCACTTTGCGCGCACACAGATCACGGACTTTCTTTACCTGGAGCAGATCGAAAAACGAATAAGTTTCGGCAGGGGCCACAAGAGCGGCCTTCTCCCAGCCCGCCAATTGGCGCGCCGTAACGTGGAGAATGCGAAGCAAATCTGGTCGGTTGTAGCGGTACACAGGTTTAAGATTACTCCCTTTATTATCTGAAAGTGCAGGTGTGTTAGCAAGTGGAAAACCCTGCCGGGAGGAACCAAAACCTGCACTGCCGCGGGTTTGGTGCAATCGTTAATTCGGCGCAGGTTATCATAAGAACTTCGCAGATGCCCACCAAAGCAATTTCCCGAACCGCGCCGCGCAAGGCCATCAGCAAGCCGAGGACCCCATCCATTACTTCCGACGAGCCCGAATCCACACGCGCACTTACCGGCGTCGTCCTGCAAGCATGCCTGGTAGCGAAAGATGCTGCATTCAATCTCCGCGACTTCATCAAGAATTCGTCGAATATGGCATACCTCGCCGTTAAAGACTGCGAAAAAGAACTCGACCGCATGGAGCGCCGCGTAGACGAGGAAATCACCACCGCGATCACCGAAGTCAGCGAAGCCGAAGCTCGCCAACTTCTAGCATGCTTGAAATTTATTATCGATCTCGAACGCATCGGCGATCTGACATGGTCAGTCACCAAGCGCCTGCATCGTCTCGAAGACACGCTCACGCGCGAAGACGCGCGGGATCTCATGTCCATGGCCGAGGCGCTGGAAGCCATGCTGAGCACCGTCCATGACGGATTCGGCCGGCACAACCTCGATGCCGCCACCGCAGTCATGCAGTCCGACACGCGTATGGACGAACTCTGCCGCTCCATCTTCAACCGCCATCTGGATTCCGGAGACCGTCGCAGCCGCGAGTACAGCGTCAATCTTTTATTCATGGCGCAGGCTTTTGAGCGCGCCGGAGATCATACGAAAAATCTGGGCGAAGAACTATTTCATCTAGTCGAAGGCCGCAGTCTGCGCCACATAAAATCGAAATCCCGTTACGCGGAGTAAGCCGCTCCGCTGGTCCTTTTGACTCAGTTTCCCTGCAATCTTCATGCTAACCTTGTAGATCTATTGCTCGTCTAAACATGACGGATGTGTGTCATCCATCCCCGATTAATGGAGCCCTATAAAAATGATGTTTACCCCGAACTCTAAGAAATTCTTTCTCGCAATCTTGGGTTGCGCAATTTTCTCCTTTGCCGCGCTTGCCAGCCAGGCGCAGGATGCAACGGCTGCTAACCCAACTCCAGCCACAACCGCAGATTCTCACGGCATTTCCATCATCAACATGGACACTTCGGTAAAACCGGGCGACGACTTCTTTTCCTACGCCAATGGCGGATGGGTCAAGCGTACTGAAATTCCAGCTGACCGCGGCGGTCTCGGAGTGTTCTCCAAATTGTCCGATCTTGCCAATAAGCGCACTGCCGACATCATTGAAGAAGCCGCAAAGTCTAACGCTCCTGCTGGTTCCGGACCGCGCAAAATTGCCGACCTCTACAACTCCTACATGGATGAGGCTGGCATCGAAGCCAAAGGCCTGACGCCGATTAAGCCGCTGCTCGACAAAATTGCCGCCATCAAAGATCAACACGAACTCGCTCGCGCCCTTGGCGAAAGTGTTCGCGCCGACGTCGATGCGCTGAACAACACCAATTTCCATACCGCTAACATTTTCGGATTGTGGGTCGCACCTGGATTCAACGATCCCGAGCACTACGCTCCTTATTTATTGCAAGGCGGCCTGCAACTTCCCGACCGGGAATACTACATTTCCGACAGCGAGCACATGAAGGAAGTCCGCGCAAAATATAAAGACCACGTTTCAAAGATGCTCAAGCTTGCCGGACTCACCGACACAGACACGCGCGCTGCGCGCATCGTCGAACTCGAACACGCCATCGCCGAAAAACACATCAGCCTGGCGGATAACGACGACATCCACAAAGCCAACAATACCTGGACGCAAGCCGACTTCGCGGCAAAGGCTCCCGGCCTGGACTGGCTGGAATTTCTACGCGGCGCGGGCTTGATCGCACAGCAAAGTTTCATTGTGTGGCAGCCGACTGCTTTCACTGGAGAATCGGCCTTGGTCGCATCCATGCCGCTGGATTCCTGGAAAGACTTGCTCTCCTATCACTTAATTGAAGCTTATGGCGGTGTATTGCCCAAGGCGATTGTCGATGAGCGCTTCGCTTTCTTCGGAACTGTGCTGAGTGGAACGACGGCGCAGCGCCCTCGCTGGCAGCGCGGAGTCTTCGTTGTCAACGGACTTCTCGGCGACGAAGTTGGCAAGATTTACGCCCAGCGTTATTTCCCGCCGGAGTCGAAAGCCGCCGCGGAAGAAATGGTCACCAACATCAAGGCAGCCTTCCGTAAGCGCATCGAAAACCTCACATGGATGGCCGCTTCCACCAAAGCAGAAGCCGAAGCCAAACTCGCTACGCTCTATGTCGGCGTCGGATATCCCGAAGTCTGGCACACCTATGACGGATTTGAAGTGAAGCCGGACGACATTTTCGGCAACATCTGGCGCGGCGGAATGTTCGATCTCAAATACGAAATCGGACGTCTCGGTCAGCAGACCGATCGCAAAGAGTGGTCCATGACGCCGCAAACCGTGAACGCCGTAAATCTTCCTCTGCAGAATGCACTGAATTTCCCCGGCGCGATTTTGCAGCCGCCATTCTTTGACGCGGCCGCTCCGGCAGCAGCGAACTATGGCGCTATCGGCGCGGTCATCGGCCACGAAATCAGCCACACCTTCGATACCGAAGGCAGCGTGTTCGATTCCAAGGGCCGCATCCGCAACTGGTGGACTGATGCCGACCTCGCCCACTTCAACGAAGCCACGGCCAAGCTCGCCGCGCAGTACGACACCTACAAGCCGTTCCCCGATCTATCGGTCAATGGCAAGCAAACGCTGGCTGAAAACATCGCGGACGTAGCTGGAATATCCGCCGCTTATGACGGATACCACGCTTCACTCGGCGACAAGCCAGCTCCCACACAGGATGGCTTCACCGGCGATCAGCAATTCTTCATTGCCTTCGCTCAGGATTGGGGCAGCAAATCGCGTGATGCTTCATTGCGTCAGCAGGTGATGACGGATCCCCATTCGCCGGCACAGTATCGCGCCGACACCGTACGCAACATCGACGCCTGGTATCCGGCATTCGATGTGCAAGTTGGACAGAAGCTCTACGTCGCTCCCTCTGACCGCGTACGCATCTGGTAACAGCTAAATAAGAAAGCCCGCTTCTCGTGCAGCTGCGAGAGGCGGGCTTTTTATTGTTAGATTCCAGGGGCATGGTTCACCAGGTTCGCGCCGCACTTTGGCGAGAGCCGTGATATAGATGATCGTGTGGTTCGGATCCTTACCCGTGCCAATCACAATTCCAAAGCGGTGATGCGAGAAATAAGCTCGACCTCGCTCAGTCCTTCCAAAGCCCGTTTGCGACCGGCCGCCAGTCCGTTTGCCGAACTGTCGCTGGCAATGGGCTACCACATCGAAAAGATAGCATTGAGTGAACGGACGGATTGACGAGTGAAAAGGCGATTTTTCACCAACTGAGATGGCGGGTTGGAGGTAAACTATATTTGTATTAACGTCAGCGAGCGATTTTCACCTCTAGGGCGAGCCTCTTGCGCTGGGAAGAATGGAATTAAATCTTAATATCTTCTTGCATCAGGAATCGAACTGACGTTTTGGGCAAAGCCTTTGGGAGGAGACTTTAGTCTCCTTGTAAATCGTCGCCAGCCAGCTTTACTATTGCGGCCTGAAAAGATAGTAAGGAGCTTGTGTATGAAAAAAATCGTAGTGCTGTGCGCGTTCGTCGTCATTTCTTGCGGACTAAGTCTAGGGCAGAGCTTCAAGGTCCTTTATAGCTTCGGTGCCAATTCAGCAGAGGGCCTTTCCCCCGTTAACAACTTAGTTGCCGATAGCGCCGGCAACCTCTATGGCACGGCCTACACTGGTGGTGCGGTAGGCACCTGTTTCGGAGGCGGTTGCGGTGTTGTCTTCGAGCTATCCCCCGATGGTCACGGCGGGTGGACTGAGACCGCGATTCATACCTTCTGCCAAGGCGGCACTAAATTCGACTGCCCTGAAGAAGGAGGGATTCCCCGCGGCCTTGCGATTGACAGCAAGGGAAATCTTTTTGGGACCACGCAGTATGGTGGAAACCAGGTACAAAATGACGTTTGCAGCAGCGGCGTATTTGGCGTTGTAGGTTGCGGCGTAGCGTACGAGTTGTCGCCGCCTTCAGTTAAAAATGGAACCTGGAAGTACACCTTACTCTATTCGTTTTGCTCCGAAGGCGGGACGAATTGTACGGATGGTGCTAGTCCCGTAGGCTTGCCAACGCTGGACGCTGCCGGAAACCTATACGGCACAACTTTTTATGGTGGCATCAGCCTTTATGGTTCTGGAGTTGTTTTCAAGCTATCGCAGAAAGCGGGTGTGTGGACGGAAACTGTTTACGATTTTTGTTCCCAGATGGATGGTGTGTATTGCGCTGATGGAGCAAATCCAACTGGCGGAGTAGCCTTTGACCGGAAAGGCAACTTATACGTCACAACTTTTGACGGCGGAAGTGCAACGCAGAGTACCGGAGGAGCGCTTATAAGGCTGACTCCCGGCAACACTGGTTGGACCAATACTGTAGTCAAGACCTTTAGCCTAGTCAATTACCAAGGCACGCCCTGGTTGGCTCAGCCCCGGCCCGTGACGATCGATTCGGTAGGAAACATTTATACAGCAACTGTATATGGTGGAAATCAGAGCGCAGAGTATCCCTTAGGCAGCGGGCAAGTGTTCGAGTTCACGTTAGGTGGCAGTAGAAAGTTTCTTTTTAACGGAGTTGACGGCAGCAATCCCTACTACCCGGTCACTGTGGATGATGCACGCGGAATGTTATTTGGCGTTTCTGGCGAGCCCGAAGTTCCCGGAAACATTTTCCAAATCAACAAGCAGGGCCAGGAAAAATTAATTTATTCCTTTTGCCAGCAAAGCGGGTGCTCGGATGGAAACCAAACTACTAGTGGGTTGCTCGAGGATGCCTCAGGCAATTTGTACGGCGTTACTGGCGGCGGCGGAGCCTATAAGGCCGGTGTGGTGTATGAGCTAACGCCCTAAGAGGATCTCCGGGACTTGAGAATAAATCGATAGGAGCACTCAGAGAAACACGCGCAAACGCCTCTGGTCCGCCGCGACCACTTCTTATTCGGCGTCGTCAAAGTTAGGAGATTATGCCTCCAGTCAACTGTCGAAAACAGGAGTGGGTGTTGAAAAAGGGCTAATGGGAAGCAGAAGTTGGTGGGGTGAGTATCGCGCTTGAATAATCTTTCTTGCGAAGTGCCTACGTCATTGCGGGAATCGGTGGTCTCGGCGTTTGACTGAGGAAGCGAACTAGCCGTTTGATATTTTGAGCTGTTGCCGCCAGAAGGAACTGCTCCCGCACAAACTTTAATCTCCGCAGGCGTAGACGACGCAGTCCGATCTGATTCTTGAGTTCGGCAAACAACGCTTCCACCTTCTTTCTCTTCCTCTGCGCATCCACAAAGGCGGCGGTGTTCACTAGGTCGCGAGCCCGTTGCCGCGCCGGTTCATGCACGTGAATCGCGAGATACTTGATGGGTGCCGTGGTGCACTGCGCTTTCTGCGGGCACGGGCCGCAACGTTTGCGCGTCCCGATGTAAACGTGAGTGCGGTTGCGAGCGCTGTGTCCGCCGTAGTTGAGTTGCTCGCCAGCGGGACAAAGATAGCTGTCGCTTTCGGGAAGGTAAGTGAAACGCTCAGGGCCGTAGAGCAAACTGTTCTTGCGCAAGGCATTGTCGCGCGTGCGCATGTACGGAGTGATGTTCCGGTCCATTAACCATTGCAGGAACTCGCCGTTGCCGTAGGTGGCATCGGCGCCCACCGACACGGGCTCGCGTCCTTGCCAGTGGGCGAAGCGAGCGATCATGTTTTGGGCGGCGACCGTCTCCTGACTCATCCGGGCTGCGGTCCCTTGCACACCCACGATCACACAGCTGTGATTGTCCACCAGATAGTTGTCGTAGTATCCCAGCCGGGCGGGCGTTCCACCTTTGGTCGCATAGGTCGAGTCGGGGTCGGTCGTCGATACTTGTTCCTGCTCATGCACTGGCTCTTCGGTCGGATTCTGTTCTTCCAGTTCCGCCAGATACTGGCGCACATTGCGCTTCACTTTCGCCGCTTCCGCTAACTGCTCGCGCGGAATGCGGCTCTCCTTGCTGGCATTGGCCTCTACGAAACTGCCGTCCACGGACAGGTTGTCGCCTTGCACCAATCCCGCTTCCAGACAACGCGCCACGATCTCTTCAAACAACTGTTCGAACACCTTCGACTCCAGAAACCTTCCGTGCCGATTCTTCGAGAACGTGGAGTGATGCGGAATCTCCTGATCGAATCCGAGCCCCGTAAACCAGCGCCACGCCAAATGCATGCGCAGCTCCTCCACCAGTTTGCGCTCGCTGGTGATGCCATACAGATAGCCGATCAACAAAATGCACAGCAGAAGCTCCGGATCGATGGAAGGGCGGCCCGTATCGCTGTAACTCTCTTTCAGCTTTTCCCGCACAAAGGCAAAGCTGATGTGCTTGTCGATCAGCCGTAGCAGGTGGGTTTCAGGAATCTGATCTTCTAGGCGGAAGTAGTAGAACAATGCTTCGGAACGGGAGTGTTGTCCCATCATGATCAGCAGACCTCCGAGAATGGCGATTACGAAAAGCATGGCAAGGAACTTTCTCCATCTTATTACCACGCTTTTGCCGCCACTCATCCGCCAATCGCAGTGACTTTTTCAACACCCACAGGCGTTTTCACTCATTGAATAGCTACTTTGCCTTCTGGCACTGCCGATAGCAAAATGTTCGCGACCTCGCCGGGAAGTTCGATATGGCAGTCGTGGCCAGCGTTCAGTTCGGTGACCTCCCAACCGGAGGCGCGAGCTTTTTCTGCAAACGGCGCGAAGAACGGCCGCGCCGGATATCCGTCCGCAATTCCGGCAACGAAGATCGCTGGAATGCTGGCCTTTCGATTCACCGGAAGGTGAAGCGGCTCCTCAAAGCAACGCAGGCTGAAATCACACAGCCTAGCTCGCACGAAATCACGTGCCTCGCCTGGCTTCAGTCCCCAGAGATCCAGCTGGCCTTCTCCGCCCGGCAACCGCCAACCGTCTCCCTGTTCTCGGGCAACGTTGCGAAAATGGGTACCAATCTCGGGAGGAAGCAAGTCCAACGCGCTTTGCCCATTTTCCGGAATGAACGCATCCAGAAAAACCAATTTCTGTACCTCTGTTGGATTTGCCTCTGCCACGCCGCTGATGACCATGCCTGCGTAGCTATGACCTACGAGAACTACTTCGCCCGCGAACCGCGATAGCTCGAGCAGAACATCCTTTATATGTTTGTGTAGCGTGGTGTCGGGTGAAAGACGGTCTTGGTCTGTGCCAAGTCCGCTGAGCACTGGGACTACTACCGTATGTCCGTGACTTTTCAGGATGGGCGCCAACAGGTCCCAAGTGCCGGTCGACTGCCATGCGCCGTGAACGAGAACGAATGTCGACATGCTGATGAGTCTACCAGTTTGCGGAACATGGAGTTAGAGCGGGTGGCCAATCTTTGCATAGCCCCCGAGCCAATGATTCTTTTGTAGCTGATTTGTGCCGGATGCCATGGCTTACACTCAAGCAACATGCTCAACCGGGGCTATGCCTATACCGCAATCATCGGCAGCGAATATCAAGGACGAACCCTGCTGTCCCACCTGGCAAGCCTTTACTCTCACTCAACGCCAGAAGCGTGGCAACAAAATCTGACCAACGGAGAAGTCACCGTCGACGGCATCACCGCGACCGGAAACGAATCGCTTATTTCAGGCCAAACCCTTGTCTGGAACCGTCCACCCTGGATCGAACCAGACTCTCCTCAGTACTTCGAAGTACTGTTCGATGATCCGCATCTGTTGGCCGTGAACAAACCTGGCGGGCTGCCCACCCTCCCCGGCGGCGGCTTCATGGAAAACACTCTCCTGCGGCTGGTGCAAAAGCAAATCCCGAATGCGAACCCAGTCCATCGGCTGGGACGAGCAACTACCGGCATTGTCCTCTTCGCCAAAACAGCGCAGGCCGCGTCTAAACTAGGCGCAGACTGGAACACACCCAGAATTCAGAAAATCTACCGAGCGCTGGCTCAAGGGATTGCACAGCAAGATGCGTACGAAATTGTCACGCCCATCGGACTCGTACCGCACCCACTTATCGGTTCGGTGTGGGCTGCCAGCCCAAGTGGCAAATCGTCGAAGTCGGTGGCGAAGGTGATCGCCCGTGCGACAAGCACTACAACGTTTGAGGTAAGCCTAGGTTCGGGCCGCCCTCACCAAATCAGGATCCATCTGGCATCCATTGGACATCCGCTGGTAGGCGATCCTCTGTACGGCCCAACCGGCCAGCCTCTTGAAAATCTTCCCGGACTCCCCGGAGATGGAGGATATTTCCTGCACGCCCAATTTCTGAAGTTGCAACACCCCATCACCGGAGAACAAATCAATCTTGAAGCAGCTTTGCCGTCTGGATTCGACTTGCATCAGTAGGTTTTTCTTCTCCCCAGTTTTTTCCCAATCCAAAATCTCGTGATAACGCTCGCATCCGAATGCCGTCCAACATCGTTGGCCAGCATATTCGCTCTCACTATTTGGGACGAAACGTTCCATCTCGAGTGCGCACAGGCCTTACAGCGGAAAGAAGGAGTTACAGCATGGGAAATATTAGCCGTCGCGATTTTCTGGCTATGGCCGCGGTGCTTGGTGCGGAAGCGGCTTGGGGTCGCTCATCCTCGACTCCTTCGAAGATTTCCTGGCGCGAGCGTCGCGACCTTTTCCCGGAAGGAGTAGCCTCCGGCGATCCCGACAGCAACAGCGTTTTACTGTGGACTCGTCGCGTCCCGCAACCTAAAGCGGTCCAGGAATTGATGGTCGAAGTGGCGCTCGACGAGACGTTCAAGCGTGTGATAGCAACTCAGAGAGTGTCGATTTCGGCGGCGGCAGATTGGACCTGCCGAGTGCTGGTAGGAGGACTGAAGCCGGCCCAAGTCTATTGGTATCGCTTTACCGATCCTGAGGGTTTCGGCAGCCGCATCGGCCGCACCATCACCGCGCCCGCCGATGATGATTCCCGGCCGGTACACTTCGCGTTCGTCAGTTGCCAGAACGCAAACCTCGGAGCGCAGAACGCGTACCGAAGAATGATCTTCGAGGATGAGCACGCTTCTGAGCAGGACCGGCTCGGCTTTGTTCTGCACCTGGGCGACTTCATATACGAGCTGGTCTGGTATCCCGAGGACCGCGCCACCTACTACGACCGAAAGGTAAGGGATCTCGTCCGCTATCCCCAAGGCGAGAAAATTGACGACTTCCACATCCCGGTGACGGTGGATGACTACCGTGCTGTGTATCGCGCCTACCTGCATGATCCCGACTTGCAGGATGCTCGTGCCCGCTGGCCGTTTGTTCCCATGTGGGATAACCATGAGTACAGCTGGCAAGGCTGGCAAGCTTTGCAAGTGTTTGACGGCAAAACGCGTCCCGCGCAGACCCGCAAGGTTGCTGCCATGCAGGCGTTTTTTGAGTATCAGCCCGCGCGAATGGTGAAGAGCGGCGGTCCTTCGTTAGAAGAGTTCAACCCGCCTAAGGTTAACGATGCCCCGGTCACTGTTTTCGACGAGCATGGACTCGGGCAGGAGGCCAACAATCTTACCGCGATCCATAGTTTGAAGGGACACCGGTCGCTGCGCTGGGGCCGGAACGTAGAGCTCATTATCACCGACGAGCGCAGCTACCGATCGGAGGACCCCGGAACCAAGTTCGCTGACGCAGATTTCTTTAATAAGGACTATGCGGAGTTCATGCCTGAGGAGGTGTTTGAGATCCTCGATGGCGGTCGGGATTATAACGGAGGCAAACCGCCGAGCACCATCCGTTTCGGGGAGCAGCAAGTTCAGAACCTACGTAAGGCGGATCCCGCGCAGACCATCCTCGGAGCCGAGCAAAAGGCGTGGTTTCTGGAACGACTGCGGAATTCGAAAGCTGCCTGGAAGATCTGGGGAAGCACAACTGCGACGATAGATATGCGTGCCGACCCGCAGAACCTTCCTTCAGGAATGGTTGCAAGCGCCTGGCCCGGCGCTGGATATGCCAACATGGGCGGCGGGGACGTCAGCGTTGCCTATCAGGAGCGCGGTGAAATTTACGATTTCATTCAAGAGAATGCGATTACCGGGTTTGCCACGGTGGCGGGCGACCGGCATAGCTTCTGGGCTGGCTTATCGGCGAAGTCTCTTCCGCCGAAGACGTTTGACCCCGTCGGTATTGCATTCGTGGTGGGATCAATCTCCGCGCCCGGAACGGTGGAGTCCATGGAACATCACATGCACAAAGACGCTCCGCTGCGGGCTCTGTTCATCGGGCAAGGTCCCGGTGACAAGCTTCCGCAGCCCACTATTAATATGCTGGTGCGTCACGGTGTTCGGTCATGCCTGGAATATGCGAAGAGTGGAGACGTGCAAAAGGCACGCCAGCTTTCCAATCGCGATTTGTCACCGCACTTGTCGTTTGTTGACATGGGCGGCCATGGCTATTCCGTAGTGCATGCATCAGCGGACCGGCTGGAGACGGACTTCATCTGCCTGCCGCGTCCCATCGTTCGTTCGGACCAGCCGGATGGCGGACCTATTCTGTATCGGGTTCGACACACCGCAAAACTCTGGGGCAAGCACGAACGTCCGAATCTCGAGCAGAAGGTGATAGAAGGCAATCCGGCATTCTCGATTTAGGGCTCGGGGAACAGGAAAATTGGGGGTTCGGATTCCACCTTATTATCATTCCGAAGCGTGGGGCAGCCGTAGTTTGGATGGGCCAGCACCCATCAGTACGTTCACAGTGGGATTCACGCGGCCGGTAAAGTGCGCGCTTTCGCAACCGTGCCGTGACCGTACTTGGTGATGAGGCTGTTGACGAAATCGGGATCAAAACCGCCTGCGTACGCAATTAGCCCGGCAAGGGAGCTGCGCCTCCTCGCATCGAGCGCGTCCATCTGATGAATCATCGCTCGAATTTTTCGCTTAAGTGCGCGTCCAATATATGGCTTTCCATCGCTGCCGAGTGTTATGCCAGTGACTCTGCGGGTCCGCCCTCTGGAGGAGTGCCTTGTTTTTGCTGGGTTGATCGCAAGGTGCTTTGGTAGGGTCAGATCTGCGATGGCGGAGATGACTGTCGATTCAAGCGCAGGGAGGACGTTCGGAAGCTGAGTTGAAAAGAAGAGGTCATCGGCATAACGACTATAAGTGACACCCAGTTTGTCGGACATTTCAGAGAGATGCGCGTCCATGTCGTAGCAAACTGCATTGGACAAGATCGGGGAGGTCGGTGCTCCAATTGTTAAGCGACCCCCCTTACAGACGAGCTTGCAAAAAAGGTCCGCCTCGTAGGGGGTCCACGCCGAGAATGTGGCAGGCCGATTGGAGATCAGCATCTTCAGGTCGTCGTCTGTGATCGAATGGAAAAAATCTTTACAGTCCATCCGAAGCAGATATCGGGAGCCAGCATGCAGACTAGCATTGTCAAATATGGACTTCTTCTTTCGATAGGCAATGGCGGCTGGGTGTATCGGAAGGCCATTCAATGGGTATGACAGGAGCCACCGCTGCATCGCTTTCAGTTGCTTTGATGGATGGTCGATCGTTCTAAATCCCCCATCTTTCTTGCGGATTAGGTAGGTTTTATACGCATAGGATGCGCCTTGCGCGAAGGCCGCGACGAAGCGAGTTGTCACGCCCAGATCTTTGGCCATCTGCCCGATCATGGGGTCGTCCTTAGAAGGTCGAGCACCGCCTTCGCCTCCGGGATCGCCATAAGAACCGACGCATGTTCCACCCGCCTTGCCTCTAGGTAAAGTAGACGGCTGTGATGGAAGGGGCTGCCAATACGGTCTGTGTCGACTGGAGCGTAATAAACCTCACTGTTACTACCTTCGGTCACCGTTAATGACCGAAGCAGTCCCATTGCAACCGCCAGTCCGATCAACGTCGGAATGTCGATTGTGCTGGATTTGAATGAAGGAACAATCGCGGACAGGTAGTAGTTGATCATCGAAAGCGGTGCCGGCTGGATGACGGAGATCAGGTCGTAAATAAAAAACAGAAAATACTTTGGGCTAGTCGAGAGATCGCTGATTTTGATGCTGTGTGACTTAGGAATTCGCTTTATTCTCTCTTCAATCTGATTAATCACGACAAGCACCCTGTTAAAGGGCGCGTATATAGTTGGCCGGAAATCGGACTCCGCATTAATCCAGTGAAGCGGACCATTGGCTATAAAAGAAGAATGATGCTCGTACTCCTCGTCGACGATGGGAAGGAGCTTTTTGCGGAGGCCGGGACTTAGGGAGAACGCGCCAAGTTCAGTAAGAGTGCCCGCGCTCTCGACAATGACGATAATGAGATCTGCCAGCTTCGCCAGATCCTCTTCCATCTGCAAAGCGTCACGGTGGCCTAGGGTTGCAATCTCATCCCAGACCTTTTCGGCATAAAACAGGTCAAGGTCAGGAGTGTGTTTCGCTAGGTAAGCACGGATGGCTTCCCGGCTCTTGCTTTCGGACGCTCCACACAGGAAGATAACTGGATCAAGCTTCCGGAAGCGATACTTCGTTCTCCGAAGGTGATTGATCAATCCTTCGCGAATGGGAATGTAACGCGAATGCGCGAGCCACGACGCCATTTCCCCTACTGTAAGCGTACCCCCGCGCGGTATTATGCGCGGGGGAGAATTCCTATCAATATTCTCCGGCTGGCTCAACACCAGCCACCGCAGTTTTGACCACTACTGCATAAACTAGGGGACGATCAGTATCTTAGGGGCTGTTGTGATGATCCGTCAATCCGTATTACTCGTCCGGTGGATTAGCGGGGCTGGCGCAGCCTAAGGCTCTACCGCCGGACCCCAGGTTCGCGCCGCATCATAACGTCTGCGGTTTACGCTTCTCTAGTTTTGGTACGCTAACCTAGGAACTTCTTAAATCATCCAAAATCTTGAATTGCTCGGCAATCCCAAGTTAGCTCGCCTTCCTCTACACGGAACTGGGGCGCACCAGGCTGCTGATTCGGACGATAAAGACGATCAATACGGATACCGCTCAGACGCCCTGAATAGATAAGAATATGCTCCTGTCTCAGGCTTCGAGGCTGGGGCGTAACCGAGGGCTGCGGAGCTGAGAGACAGAGCAGCAGCCAGCGGATGACCGGTCGCAAGGCTCACCGCCGCACCAGTCAATGAGAAGGCAAACGACGCCGGTTTCCTCCATGCCTTTCGCCCCTTCGACCGTAAATCCGCGCCCAAGTCATCAAGCTCGGACTGACGAAGATTGAAGGCATCTGCTCGCTCGGCATCGCCCATCTTCGAAAGGTCATGTGCAAAACGGCGTACGCTCAACGAATACCGACGATAAGACGCAAGGTTCTCCATCCGAAATGAGAGCACCTCGTCTATGGGAATGCTCCCGACATCCACACTTACGGTGGATATATCGAAGGCGATCACTGATCCTGCTGTGGGGATTACTTTATAGGAAAGCATCTCAGACAAAGCAGCAACGGCAAGAGGGCGGTCAGTTACGGGGCTCAAGTCAGCTTCTATCTTTGGTCCGTATGAACGCAGAATTTGCGAAAGGAGAACCAACACCAATGAACGAACTTTTGGGTGCATTGGTATCGATTTGCCATCCTCTGTCTCCTTTGCGAGGCCGCGTTTTTTTAGTTCCATGAAGATTTCCGTGGCAAGGTCCTCATTGCCGAAATAACCGAGTCTTGACATGGATAGTTCATGGAAGTCTGATTCAGCAGGAAGCGAATCTAGCCTCCCACTTTCGATGATCTCGCGCATGGCGCCCGCGAGTTGAGCTGTTGCGGTCGCGTCGACGACCGTCTCTGGCTGAAGTATGTGCAGTAGGTTGTATTGTTCGAGCCCCGCCACGATCGCCGGATCCAGGATGCGCGGCTTGTCCTTCATATATTCCGGCACAAGAAGCGCCACACCATCGAAAAACAGGATTAGGTTTTTAACCCAATCTCCGCGGTCCCACATCGGATTCGGATAGTAGTAAGCGATCTGTTTCGTTGCGATTTCATTAGCCAAGGTTCACCTCGAAAATGCACGACAAACGGAATCATGATACCGATTGCCCGTGCATCCACACAAGGAAGCAGCCGATCAGTCGCCTAAAATCACGGGCTTAGCAGCACGATGCAAATTGCCTGACACGTCTCCGAGAACTGACTACGTGCCAGTGTTGGCTGGCCGGAGGACACTGTGGTTACACTATTTGACGCACGATGCCCCGAGTTCGCGCCGCGTTATGTAATGTTTGCGATTTTCAGCCTCTGATTTTGTAGCGCGAACCTGAGCCGGGCAATTCCGCCTGGTGTATGAAACTGGCACAAAATTAATGGCGGATGAATGGTGTAGAATTCGCAGCCATGGTGCAATGGCTGAAAGAAAACGTATGGATTGCAGCGTGGCTTGCCCCAATTGTGGCGGTTGCAGTTTTCTTTTTTGAGCAGAGAAAGACCCACTTCGCGGATGTCGATTGGTCACGCGTATTGATCCGTTTTGCATTTCTGGTGGCGCTCGCATTTAGATTCCTGCCCTATATAAGCATTGTCCAACAAACGAGCGCGAACACCTTGATGTTCATGTGCCTTGGTTGGATCATGATGGACAAAAAGAGGAATTAGGATAATTCGGGACAGACAAGACGTTCCCAATTTTTTCGACGAATGGCAATTGGCGATGTCCCGTCTGTCCCCGGTTTTTATATCTCATTCGCGCAAACGGCACGCGATGAGGACGGGGTACTTGGTCTCTCGAGCTTTACTTCTTCATCTCTTTACTTCTTCACTTTTTCGGCCGCGACTCCGGCGGCACAAGGCCTGCGAGGCGGTAGTACACAACGAGCTGGCCGTAGTGTTCTCCGCTATGTTCGATGATGCCGTATGCAATGTCGAGAACGCGCGATTTCTGGTTAGGCAAATAAACAACCTCCGTCGTCATGCCGTTTTCGCCTTTCGACTGGATGGCGGCTGCTCCATCGGCGAAAGATTTCTTGACGAACGCAACGATGTCGGCCTTGGATTTGTATTGGTCGCGCTTCGGATCTTCCGCGGGAAGCTTCTGCCCCGTCACAGTATTCGTGAAGTAGTAGGTTGAACCCGCCGCGTGCAGCAACTGCTCGGCAAAGCTCCGCTCGGCGGGTGTCGGCTTGAAGTCATATTTGTCCTCGGGAAAATCTTCAGCCATCGCCGTCAGCTTGCCGCCAATCTCATTCCAGGAATCGAGTACGACTTTCATCTCCGGATCGGCAGGTTTGACGGCTGCATTTTTCTTACTTGCGTCTTTATTTACTGCTTCCTGGGCATGCGCGGGAAATGCGAATGCCAGCAGGACAATGCCGATAGCGAGAAACGGTGTTCTTTTCATTTTCTTTCCTCATTTCTTTTCCACGATTGAGTTTTGCGAATCAAAATATCAACTTCTTACTTCGTCCGTTGCCCCGCCATTCCTTCCAAATGGTTACTTCAAAAAATCGTCGAGGTAACCTGCGATTGTTTTAGTTTGCATCATCAGGCTCACATGGCTTTGCGAAGGAACAATTGCTAAATGCGATTTTGGCATCGGTTGTAAATCAGCAGCAACACCACCACCAAGTAGTTGATACGTTTTCATCAATTCAATTTTATTCAAGCCGTCATTGTCGCCAGAAATGATTAATACAGGCGCAGTAATTTTCGCAATGTTGGCGTCTCCGCAATCAAATGGCACCTTGGCGAAAACAAACATCTGCATTAAGAATTTCGTCCAGTCAGCTTTATCGGGAGCTACTGCATCGTATGCTTGCTTCAATGGTGTGTTATCAAACAATTCAGGCTTGAAATCTTTGAAGGCTGTGTCGACTATGGGCAGCCAACCGTCGGTTTTGTAAGTGGAGGAAATAATTACGAGTCGATTTAATCGTTTAGGGCTTAGAACGGCAAATTGGTAAGCTACAGAGCCGCCCATGCTATATCCTGCGACGTCAGCCCTGTCGATTTTCAAGTAATCCATTACCCCTTCCACATCTCTCGCAAAAGTAACAATGTCTAATTTTCTATCTGAATACGGTGAGTGCCCGTGCCCCTGAAATTCAATCGCAATTATTTTTCTTGTCTTTGATAATTCTGGAATTAATTCCCCCCAGTTCATATCTATGGTGTAGAAAGCTCCATGCAATAGAACTAAGGGCTTACCCTGACCATATACTTCGTAATAAACTTTAATGCCGTTAACAGGCGCATAGCCACTCTCTGCAGGTTTGATTTGTTGTCCGTTAGATTTGGATGCTGCAAGAAAAAGCATCGGAATCAGTAAAACAGCTTTGATAAAAGCAAATTCTGTAAACGTCTTTTTCATATCTTTCCTTTTCTTCCTTTTCTAATTTGCCGATCTTTTTCGTCCTTCTGGGATAACCATTGCAAGCGGCGAGAAGCCTGTTCTCACTGGGCCTCCGCCGCCCGCCTTAGCTGTATCTTGCACATGACGATCACCAAAACTTCAACTTGTTATTTCGCTTGCGCTATCTCTGCAACAACGGCGGCAACCTTATCGAGTATTTCCTTCCAGCCTTCGAGTTGACCGCTATTCTTTGCGCTTTCCAGGGATTCGTTTCCAGTGTGGGTGAGTTTCGTCCGGCCGTTTCCGAGATCCTCGAAGATGGTTACGTCGTACGCACCGTCGATGGCCTCATCTTCCAGCCCTAATTCCGCGGGATCAAGCTTGTTTCCCTTCGAGTCGGAAAAGTACATGGAGGAAACGATCTTTTCCAAAGGAACAATCTCGTGGTATTCAACCGCATTCCATCCTTCCTGCCCATCCGGCGACTTCATGCAGAGCAGCATTTTTCCCCCAACGCGAAAATCCATCTTGCAAGACGGCGAAGTAAAGCCCTTCGGTCCCCACCACTGCATGATGTACTTCGGGTCTGTCCAAACCTTCCAAACCAGTTCGCGTGGGGCATCAAAAATTCTTGTAACAACCATCCGCTCAACTTCGCTAGCCGCGTTTTTTGTCATTTCCGGCCTCCTCTTTTTTCATTTGATTTACAACTATGTCCAACTTGTCGAAACTTTCTTCCCAGAACCGGCGATAGTTGATCGCCCAGTCACTGACCTTCTTAATCGCCTCGGGCCTAAGCGTGCACACACTCTCTCGTCCACGCTTCGTCTTGATTACGATCCGCGCCCGTACCAGGTAGGCAATATGTTTTGAAATCATCTGCTGCGAAAGTGCAAACGGCTCCGTCAATCCATGTACAGAGGCGGGACCGCGGGAAAGTCGTTCGATCATTGCCCGCCGCGTGGGATCAGACAAGGCGGCAAACGTTGTACCTAATTTATCCACAACCATATGGTAGTGAATTATTGGGTAATGTCAAGTGTGAATTTTAGCGATCCCTGATTTCGGTTCGCGATTCCCCGCATACCAAGCAGCTACACTAGAAGAGGCACGGCTTTCGCCTGTTCTCCTACAAAATGATCTCTTTCTCAAATATCAATAAGCAGTATGGCAAGCAGTTGCTGTTCGTGGACGCTTCGTTTCAGTTGAATCCCCGCGAGAAAGTCGGACTGGTCGGTCCCAATGGGGCGGGCAAGACAACGCTATTCCGCATGGTAGTTGGCGAGGAAACGCCCGACGACGGTACGGTCTCTGTCCCTAAGAAGTTGACGATCGGTTACTTTCGTCAGGACGTTCGAAGAAATGCACGGCCGTTCCGTCCTGGATGAAGCCATCGCAGGCAGCGGACGCGTCGGCGATCTGCACCACGAACTCGAAGCCTTGCAGCGGGAAATGTCCGACCCCGACAAAGCGGATGACATGGACCGCATCCTCGATCGCTTCGGTCATGTGCAGGAGGAATACGAACATTTAGGCGGCTACGCGCTCGAGTCGCAAGCCCGTGAAGTGCTTCACGGCCTCGGATTTAAAGACGATCAGATTGATGGCGACGTGGGCGCTCTCTCCGGCGGATGGAAGATGCGCGTCGCGCTGGCTCGCGTACTGCTCGGAATGCCGGATGTGTTGCTGATGGACGAACCGACGAACCATCTCGACATCGAATCCATCATCTGGCTGGAACAGTTTCTTAAGTCATTTCCCGGTGCGTTGCTGATGACTTCGCACGACCGCGAGTTCATGAATCGTATCGTCACAAAGATTGCAGAGATTGATGGCGGCGAGATCATCACATACTCGGGTGACTACGACTTCTACGAGCACGAGCGCGCGGTGCGAGAGAGCAATCAGCAGGCAGCATTTGCGCGGCAACAATCTATGTTGGCAAAAGAGCAGCGCTTCATCGATCGTTTCAGGACGCACGCTGCAAAAGCCGCCCAGGTGCAGAGCCGCATCAAGGCCTTGGACAAGATTGAGAAGATCGAGTTGCCGAAGAAACGGCAGGTGGTGAAGTTTGACTTTCGTGTTCCTCCGCGATCCGGCGAGCAGGTGGCGGTCCTTGAGGATCTGCACAAGAGTTACGGTCCGCGCGTGATTTATGAAGGGTTCAACCTCACCATCCGCCGCGGGGAACGCTGGGCCGTCATGGGAAGAAACGGCGCGGGCAAGACCACGCTGCTTAAGATGATTGCCGGGACGAGCGCTCCGGATGCGGGGAGCGTGCGGCTCGGTGCCAGCCTGAATATGGGTTACTTCGCGCAGCAGGCTTTGGATTTGCTCAATTCCGATCTCACCATCATCGAACAGTTGCAACAGGATTTTCCTCAGGATGGTATCGGGTCATTGCGGAGCCTGGCGGGGGCATTTCAGTTCTCGGGCGACGACACGGACAAGAAGATCCGCGCACTCTCCGGCGGAGAAAAGTCGCGGCTGGCAATTGCGCGCATGCTGTTCAATCCTCCGAACTTTCTGGTGCTGGACGAACCGACCAATCACCTGGATCTTGCGACCAAGGAAATGCTGGTGGACGCCCTGAAAGATTTTGAAGGCACCATGATTTTCGTATCGCATGACCGCATGTTCCTTCGCGGTCTCGGCTCACGTGTGCTGGAACTGGGCGGTGAGAGCGGCACGGACCGCAATCCTACTGTCTATCCTGGGTCGTATGTTGAGTACGTGCAGAAGCTCGGACATGAGGCGCCGGGGATTTATTCGTAGGAAGTTTGTGGTGGATGGAGTCGATGAGGAATCTGCATTTTGTCGATTTTCGCGAATTTTTTTTATGCATTATCTTTGTGAATCAACAACTTACAGCGTCCCGTTTTTGCAAAATCTAGATTGCAAAATACTTATATGGATAATCTAGAAAACATTGGAGTTAGCTGCATTCCTGAATGCCTCCCGGATGCTTCTTCTCACACGCGATTCAATTGTCAAAGAACCAGTGATGCCTACTAATTTGACCATGCGCTTTCTGAATTGCGAGGTCAAGAGAAATCGTAAAAGTTCTAAAAATAATTTCGGAGTAGTCGTCCCAATTTGGGAAGGCGTATCATCCCCGATCTCTGTCTCTAGTGGACACGTGGCAGCTTCGCCAAATTGCGCTCGCGGACTTCCGTCCAGGGAATAGTTTTGGCCTTGCCCGACCCGAGGTCTACGATACGTTTCTTGATCTCGTCGTCCCACGCAGCCATAACGCCCTCGTCCACTTTTCCCCCGAGATTAGAAATTAGGGAGTCGGCCAACGCCTCTTGCTCTTCCACTGAAAGGCTAAGAGCTTGTTCGAGCAGCTTGGCAACTTCGGGAGTCATCTGTGACATCCGGCACCTCGTTATGGGGAATTATAGCGCCTGGGGGATCGTCCGGTTCGTGCCCAGTTTCCCAAGAAAGCGACCAATCACTTGGACCTTAATATCCCAGGTGATACTTGAGTTCGTGCAGAAGCTCGGAGGGGATTTCGCGAATTTTTTTTTATGCATTATCTTTGTGAATCAACAACTTACAGCGTCCCGTTTTTGCAAAATCTAGATTGCAAAATACTTATATGGATAATCTAGAAAACATTGGAGTTAGCTGCATTCCTGAATGCCTCCCGGATGCTTCTTATCACACGCGATTCAATTGTCAAAGAACCAGTGATGCCTACTAATTTGACCATGCGCTTTCTGAAATGCGAGGTCAAGAGAAATCGTTGGATTGTTAAAAAAATTTCGGATTAATCGTCCCAATTTGGGAACGCGGGGTTCTGTCCGAATTTGTCGGGCAACCGCGACGACATATCTATGGCTCACCGATACCACGATTGGATCTCAGGGTTGTGCAGCCTGGGGCGTAGGGGGTGGTTCCGGTGTCCCGGACGTAACTTACACGCAGGCATTGTCGAATACCATCATCGGTCAGCCCTCCACCGCGAGCATCCACACCGGGGCCGGTGGGTTCGTCAGCACGCAACAGTATTAGCTATTTTCGGCATACCGGTGTCCATACCAAATAGGGCCTTTCTACCCCTTTTTATGCGCATGCCACGAGCTATAATCCTTGACTGTTTGCGATTGGAGACTTCAGTGAAGATGATCGTTCGAGTTGTGCTTGCCTCATTGTTCATGGCGGTTCCTGCCCTCGGCCAGCATTATAAGGTTCTTTACAGTTTCAAAGGTCCAAAGGTCGGCGATGCTGCGTATTCAAACGGAGGTCTGCTCCGGGATATGAGCGGAAACCTTTATGGCACGACGGTCGGTGGCGGTCTGAGTGGGTGCCAGCCTTACGGCTCATGCGGAACTGTTTTTGAACTATCGCCAAATTCCGATGGCTCATGGTCCGAAAGTGTTCTTTATACCTTTTGCTCGAATCGGGTGAGCGGGGTGTGCTTTGATGGCGAAATGCCCGGTGGGGGCCTACTGATGGATTCCGAGGGCAACTTGTACGGAACCACTCTTGTTGGAGGATCAACGCCGTGTCCAGGAAGCGAAGGCTGTGGAACCGTATTCGAGCTATCGCCACCGGCAGTACCAGGTTTGGCGTGGACTGAAACGGTGCTTTATAACTTCTGCGAAAGTCTTGTAAATAATTCATGCTTGGACGGTTCCGCGCCCGTGGCGCGACCTTAGTGAGCGACGCATTGGGAAATCTTTATGGAACGACCCAATCCGGCGGCATGGGCCAAAGTTCGACCGTCACGGCCGGAACAATATTCGAGTTATCACCGGGCGCAGGCGGCTGGAGTGAAGCCGTTCTCTACAATTTTTGCGTGGGCGGCAGCAATCAGATCTGTCCTGCGGGAAATTGGCCTTCGTCGGGCTTGACGTTCGACGTAGCTGGCAACTTATACGGGACGACCTCAATGGGCGGAATGGCCACCATGCAAGGGGACGGCGTTGTTTACAAGCTCACGCCGATTTCCGGCGGATGGAGCGAGTCAGTTCTGCACGCTTCTAGTTCGTCCTTCCGATCCCCAAATGGAAACGTAGAATTTGATTCCTTGGGGAATTTGTTTGGAGCTCTGGCTCAAGGAGGTATGTCTGGTAATAAAGGAGGAGTTTTCAAGCTTGATCTCCAAAGCGGGTCATCCCATATTTACTCGCTTGATGGTACCAACGGCAGCATAGCAACCGGCGTGATTGTAGATCAGCATACAAGCGTAGTTTATGGCGTCGCCGAAGCCGGCGGCACACATCTTTCCGGGACGATCTTCCGCATCGGGACCCAGGGCAAGCTGACATCACTTTATAATTTTTGCCAACGCAAGAATTGCATAGATGGACAGTATCCCATCGCTAGCCTCATTCAAGATCCCTCGGGCAACGCCTACGGCACTACGCAACGAGGCGGCACCACAACGCAAGGCGCTTCTTACGGCGTCGTGTATGAGATTTCACCGTAGCCGCGGCGTCTGCACATCCCAGCCCCGCCCACGTGGCGGGCTTTCCCATTTGGGAAGCGGGATTCTGTCCGAATTTGTCGTGCCCACACTTCGAAAATCGCGAAGTGTGGGGCAACCGATTTATGAACAGTCCCACTCAAGTCAAAAACCAGCTTCGGATGTGGGGGTGGTGGTGTCCGCGATACACTACGGAGGTAAGCAGCGACGAATCGCCGTGAATGCATCGAACATCGACCGCCCCATAATTTCAGTTGCGATCAGGCCGAAGACTGCGGACGACAGCCAGCGACTTGATCGGGCGTTAGCGAAGATTGCGCAAGAAGACCCAACCTTACGAATCACAACCCGGAGTGAAGACGCGATGACCGTTGTAAGCGGCGTGGGCGAGGTGCATCTCGAAATCGCTATCGACCGGGTCTCTCGCGAATACGGCGTCCCGATTGCTGTTGGTAACCCCGAGATAATTTATTTGGAAACGATCCGTCGCTCGTCTGAAGCGGAAGGTAAATATGTTCGCGCGGTATCCAGCAAATCGATTTACGGACACGTGAAACTTCGGCTGGAGCCGTTGGAAGCGGGAAGCGGTTATCAGTTTGCGCGTGATTGTTCCGATGAGACGCTTCCCAAGGAATTTGCCGAGCCAATTAACCTGGGTATCCAGGAAGGCATGAGGCGCGGCGTGCTCGCAGGCTATGAGTTGGTCGATCTACGGGCCGTTCTGGTCGGAGGCAGTCGTCACGTGGAAGATTCGAACGAAATGGCGTTTAGAATCGCCGGTTCGATGGCTTTTAAAGAAGCCGCCCGAAAAGCTTCTCCTGTAGTGCTCGAACCGGTGATGGCCATTGAAGTCGTCTTTTCGGAAGATCACGCTGGAATTATTTTGGGCGACTTAAGTCAGCGGCGTGGACTGATCGAAGGCATGGAGCATCGCGAGGGTTCTATGGTTGTTAGAGCCCAAGTGCCGTTCGCTGAAATGATTGGATATGCAGCGCATCTGCGTCTGATCACGCAAGGGCGCGCCGAGTGTTCGATGCATTTTGCGAAGTACGAGGCTGTTCCGGGTGGAGGGCATCCTGGAACCGAACTAGCGGACGTCACCGCAAAAAGACCTAACTACCCCAAAAGTGGACGAGGCTCGGCTGCGGCAAAGCTTGATGACGAGCCTGGCTGATTGGCGTCAAAGGGGTTTAACGTACACGGACCAAATTCAGTTGGGCGATGAGACAATCCGCTACGAATCGAACAAACCAATTGAGCCTACACTGAATTGAAAAGTGGAGGTGCCGAGCGGTGCGGATGCTCAGCTTGCACAATTTCCTGGCCCAGCGAAGCACCGCCAATCAAGAGAACTTTCACGTCTCGATTTGCTTGGCATCGAATCGCAGTAAGCAGGGCGAGGTTTACGCCTCCTTGCTCTATTGGGACTGGTTAGCTTGGATTAGCATTTTCTGAAAGCGCGGGTCGGAGCGGAGAGAATCAAAATGCGGGTTGGCGTTAATCGCTGCTGAATCGCGGTAGCCTCCGTTGATCGCCACTTGCAATTCCATCAGAGCTTTTTCTTTTTCTCCTTTACCCGCGTGGGCCACGCTGAGCAGGTAATGATGGATGGGAGTACTCCGGTCCGCTTTGGGTTCACTTGCCAGCATCGTGATGGCACGGTCGTAGTCACCTTGTGCGAGGTACACCTGGGCCAGGCCAAAACTCGCCGTCCCCGATTCGGGGCTGATTCGTCTGGCCTGGTCCAGAGCGGAGATGGCCTCGGTGAACCGCTTCTGCTGGGTGAGGGCCCGGCTGAGATGGTAGTAAGCCTGAAACATTGCTGGATCGAGCCGAATCGCTTCGTGTGCGGCTTTTTCCGAGCCCACCGAATCCGGCGGCTGTTGATAGCCAAGCGCCCAGGCGAGTTCGTCCCAGGCATGAGCATTGTCGGGTTCAACCGCGGTCGCCTCGCGCGATTTCTCGGCGGCGTGAACATAATCGAATGAGTTTCCGTACACGAGGGCCATGGCCACATCTGCTTCGCCCAACTGCGAATCGATGGCAAGAGCGCGTTGCGCGAGTTCGCGGGCTTTGCGCGCATGGGCCTCACTGGAATCGAGATTGCGATAGTAAAAACTTTCGACCATCGAAAGGCCGGCGAGGGCCGGGGCATAGTTGGGGTCCAACTTCAACGCCGTTTCAAAATTCGAGCGCGCAGCTTCAAGATTTTTTGGGATATCAATGAAATCCACCAGCGCCCGGCCTCGCAGATACGCCTCATAGGCTTCGGGATTTTGAGTGTAGTGCTTTTGTACGGCGTTTTGTTCTTGCGGAGTCAGCTTAAGATTGAGCGCTTGCGCAATTTTCAGCGCCGTCTGATCTTGCAAAGCAAAAACATCTTTTAGATTGCCGACGAAATCGTCGGCCCAGGTCTGGAAGCCGGTTGAAGCGTCAATGAGTTGGACGCTGATGCGCACCTGATCTCCAGACTTTCGGACACTGCCTTGCAGCAGATACTGGACACCCAGTTCCTGCCCTATGTCCTTCGAATCTTTTTGCACTCCTTTAAAGTGGGCAACCGACGCGGGAGAAGAAATTCGGACTCCGTCAATCTTTGACAGTTTCGTGCCGATCTCCTCCGTCATGCCATCGCTGAAGTATTCGTTGGCGGCGTCGCCGCTAAGATTTTGCAGCGGCAGAACAGCCAGGGATGTCTTCGTTCCGGTTCCCGTTGTGGCTGAGGCCCGTGTCTGCTGGGCTGGCTTTCGCATCCACAAAAATGTCGCCGCGCCGGCGATCAAAAGCAATGCAAGGACAGCGATGGCAACATTTCGCAGCCGTTTCGGATTGGAGGAAGACTCGACTGTGGCCGGAATTTTGCCGGTCTCGGTGTCCCGCTTCAGGCGCTGCAGGTCGCTGCGAATCTCCGATGCGTGTTGATAGCGAAGATCACGCTCTTTCTCGAGACACTTGCTGATGATTCGTTCCAACTCCGCCGGCACGTCGGGATTCAGCCGGACTACAGGTACGGGAGCGGTATCCAAAATTGATTTAAAGATCAGTGCGGACGTCTCTCCGCGAAAGGGAAGCGAGCCGGTCGCCATCTCGTAGAGGACGGCTCCGAACGAAAAAAGATCCGTGCGAGTATCGAGTTCCTTGCCCTTGGCCTGCTCGGGTGACATATAGGAAATGGTCCCTAAAGTAGAACCGGGACTGGTAAGGTGCTGGTCCTGCGCGGTCATGGTATTCGCCGAGGCGATTTGACTCGACGAACTGCCAACCGGTGCGAGCTTCGCCAATCCGAAGTCCAGAATCTTTGCGTGTCCTCGTTCGGTGACGAAAATGTTTGCCGGCTTGATGTCCCGATGGACGATCCCCTTGGAATGGGCCGCGTCCAAGGCGTCGGCTATCTCAATCGCGAGAGCAAGAATTAAGTCAGTCTCGGGCGGCCGGCCAGAGATGCGATGCTTCAAAGTCACGCCATCGAGAAACTCCATCGCAATGAATGCTTTGCCGTTTTCCTCTTCGGTGACTTCCCCGATGTCGTAAATAGTGCAGATATTGGGATGGTTGAGAGCGGAAGCCGCTTGCGCCTCCCGTTGAAAGCGCGCTAAGGCTTGGGCGTCGCGGGCAACTTCGTCGGGCAAGAACTTGAGGGCGACGAAACGATGCAAGCGGGTGTCTTCGGCTTTGTAAACCACGCCCATGCCACCGCCACCGAGCTTTTCGATGATGTGGTAGTGCGAGATGGTTCGGTCAATCACTATTAGGAGAACCCAAGTTTTCGGGGCAGACTAATAGTAAGGACGCGGCCGTCGTCAGTCAACGAAGGTGGTTCCCGGGGGACGAACCGCCGCTACGCAAAGTTCTCCTCGGGGCGGGTTCGCATTCAAGCTGAATACGGGACGTGCTTCTTCAATATTTGTCGTAATCAAATGTGTCGTGAGCAAACTATTTCTTCGTGAGCACAATATGGGTCGCGTGCTCCGTGGCCTTGTGCCATTAGATAGCCGTTTGCTGGACGGAAAATCGACATCCGCTCCATATTTTCAGCCCAAGCGCTTTTTGAGGATTGCCGCTCTGCGTTCCGGACTGGGTCGGCGTCAGAGCTTTCTTACGTCAAACTGGATCTCGGGCGGAAGAAACCCACAGTTCGCGAGTCATCGTTGGTCGAGTTGTTTCCGAAGCAAACGGAACAGCCTGCCCGAGCGCGGATGGTCTTCGGGAGGCAGGTCACGGTGGAAAAGTTCGCCGGAGTGCCGAATTATCTCTATGGTGCCGGGAGGGGGAGTCGAACCCCCAAGACCCGAAGGTCGGCGGATTTTGAGTCCGCTGCGTCTGCCAGTTCCGCCATCCCGGCTGAATTCGATGAGCTACGAATGAGCCCGCGACGTCCAACTTAGTACAACTAACGATAGCATAATGCCTAAAGCCGGAGCGAGTCCCGCGCCGGGTGGGGAATCCGGCTACATCAGCCAGATTGCGTCGACATCAACGATGACCTGCGTCCGCGGAATCTTCTGTTGCGCTGCATAGGCCAGCATCGCGCGGAGTGTGCCATTCAGCTTTTCGCGGCTGGCGGACTTCAGCACAAAATGATATCGATAGTCCCGTTTCAAGCGCATGATGGGAGCGACCGCCGGGCCGAGCACGCGGACGCCTTCGTGACGCGTCTTCTCAAACCAGCGCCCGAGAATGCCCGACCAGCGCAGCGCTTCGTCCAATTTGTCGCTGCGCACCAGCACGTTGGCGAGCGAGCTGTATGGCGGATAGTGCATCCAACTGCGGAAGCGTAATTCTTTGTCGTAGAAGCCGGCGAAGTCATGATGGGCTGCATACTGGACGGCGTAGTGGTCCTGAAAATAAGTTTGCAACACGACTTTGCCCGGAGTTTGTCCGCGGCCGGCGCGTCCAGCAACCTGCGTCAATAATTGGAATGTGCGCTCGGCGGCGCGAAAGTCGGGAAGCCCCAGCGCCATGTCCGCTCCGACTACGCCGACTAGGGTGACTCCGTGAATGTCGTGGCCTTTGGCGATCATCTGCGTTCCCACAATCATGTCGAGATCGCCTTCGTTCAATGCGTTGAGTGCGTGTTCAAACTCTCCGTGACCACGCACGGTGTCACGATCAAGGCGGGCGATGCGCGCTTGCGGAAACATGCCGTGCAGCAATTCTTCCAATTTCTCCGATCCGGTGCCCAGAAAATATACATACTCGCTGCCACAATGGACGCAAGCCTTCGGCACCGCCGCGGTGTATCCGCAGTAATGGCATTCCATGCGGCGCTCGCGTTTGTGATGAGTCAGTGCCACAGCACAGTTGGCACATTCCAGCTTCTTGCCGCAACTCCGGCATAGAACGATCGGAGAATATCCGCGGCGGTTGAGGAGCACCATGACCTGCTCCTTGCGTTCGAGGCGGTCTTTAATCTCGCTGGCAAGCTTGCGCGAAATTTCCTGCTCCCTGCCGGTTTCCTGAAATTCCTGGCGCATGTCCACGATTTCGACTTCGGGCAACGGACGCTGCTCCACGCGATCGCGCAATTCGAGCAACGTGTATTTGTGTTTCTTCGCGTTGAAATAAGATTCGAGCGACGGAGTGGCCGATCCCAGAACTGCGACCGCATTCGCCATGTGCGCGCGCACTACGGCAACATCGCGGGCGTGATATCGCGGAGTTTCTTCCTGTTTATAGGATGAGTCCTGCTCTTCGTCCACAATGATGAGCGCGAGATCGGCCACCGGCGCGAACACTGCGGACCTTGTGCCCACTACCATACGGGCCTCGCCTCGCCGAATGCGATGCCACTGCTCGGCGCGTTCATCGTTGGAGAGCGCGGAATGCAGGATGGCAACTTCATCTCCGAAGACGTGATGCAAATCGGCGGCGACTGCGGGAGTGAGCCCGATTTCGGGGACAAGCAAGATTGCGGAGCGCCCGGCTTCAAGCACAGAGCGCATTGCCGCGAGATACACAGCAGTCTTGCCGGAGCCAGTGATTCCGTGGAGCAGGATTCCGGCGAATTTTCTCGCGGCGACGCTTTCCTGGATTTTGACCAGCGCCTCTTGCTGTGCGGCGTGAAAGGTAAAGTTGAGCGGAGAAGGACGGACTTTGATTTTTGAACGTATGAGATCGGCAGGCTCTTCGATAATCTCGACCAGTTCTCGCTTGATCAAAGTCGAGAGCGTGGTGCGAGGGACGTCAAGCTCATGCAAAATATCGACCGATAGTTTTCCTCCGGCGGCTGCCAGTGTTTCGATCAACGTTTTCTGATTTGCATTGAGCTTGCCATCAGCACTTTTGAGGACTGCGATCTTGACGGTGCGGGCCGCGTCGCGCGCTTCCGATAAATCCTCGCGGACGATCCATTTCTTTCGCACCATGCCGGCCAGCAAAGCTTTTGGAGCGCTGGTCGCGGAACGCAGGCTGGCTTCGCGAACGCTGTCCCGCTCAAGAAGATTCTCAAGGACACGAATCTCGATCAGTTGTTCGGCTTCAGTCTTGTGCGAACGCCGGGATGATCCAACAGTTCCGGCGAAATGCAAAGTATTTTGGCCAGCTTCCGCGATGCGGTAAGCAACGGCGCGTTTGAATTCGGCCGTTAGCGGTAACATTCCGCGAAACACTTCGCCGATTGGAGCAAGATAATAATCCGCAATCCATTTACCCAGGCGGATCAGTTGATCGTCGAGCACCGCCTCGGTATCGAGCACCTGAATCAAGTTCTTGGTCTGCACGTCCGGCTTGCGATTATGCAGATCGGTGACTACGCCGGAAAGCCGCTGCTGCCGGAAGGGCACGAGCACGCGTCCGCCCACCACGGGTTCCATTCCCTCAGGAATGCGGTAGGTGAAAACCATGTCGAGCGGCACGGCAAGTGCGACGTCACAGAATTCGGGCATGAAGAAGGCCAGTCAAAATCGTAACATCGCAGTTGACCGAGCAAAAAAGTGTATGCTCAGCATGACCCAAGAATTATTTCCAACCGCACGGCCGTCCTATATATAGCAAAATAACGAAGAGAGGGTTTATGAACCGCGTACCTGATAGTGAGCTAGTTCTTATACCAGGCGGGACTTTGATTACTGCAACGCCAGAAGAAGGGCGCGCACTTGCGATGAAGATTGCGCGCCATACCGTCCACAATATTCAACCAGATCTCGATGTTCTCAAAGGCGGAAGACCCAATTACTCGGCGAATCCGGATAGTCTCATCGCTGCCAGCCAGGTGGTAGCAATCGAGTTCCAGACGATTGCAGCAGCTAATAATTATTGGCGCAAAGGTTAGCATTTTCTCGCGTGCAGAACGGCTAAGGCAGAAACCCGAACACGGTGCCGCAGCCCACGCCACAAGACTTGTCACCGCCTCGCGAGGTTGTGCCGTAAAGAGCCTTCCACTTGCCATAGACTAGCGGGGCTTCCGGAAAACACCCCTGGCTGAAGTGCTTTCCGCTGAACGAATGGAGTACAGTCTGGTTCCATTCGCCCGCCGAGTGCGACAACTTAAAAATTTCGCCGCACGTATCAGCGTAAGTGCCTTCTGTCGTGCCATACAAATCGCCCGATCCATCTTCTACGAACCCAAATGGGTGGGCATTGCCCCCACCGATGAAGCTGCGAAGGATAACTTCGGTCCAAACACCACCGGATTGCGGTGGAACAAGTTCAAACGAAACGCCGTCTTTCTGCACACCACCGTTCATCGTTGATCCGAACAGATTACCCGACGGATCAATAAGAACGCCCCCGAAAGGATTCGCTCCGTCACTGCCATCGAATATGAGAATCGAGTTTTCGATCCACGGCCCACCCTCCACTGGCGGAACTAGCTGAAAGACCACGCCGTCACCGGAGCTGTCGCCCCCGAAAGCAGTTGTTCCGTATAAGTTGCCAAAGCCGTCGAAAGTCAGGCGGCCATACGGCTCACCTCCGTCGTCTAGCCCCGTGAATGAATACAGAATCGATTCAGTCCAGGCACCGCCGCCCAGAGGAGAAAGTTCAAATACGACTCCTCCATCTGAAACAAGATTTCCCAGAACAGTCGTTCCAAATAAGTTGCCACTCCCGTCGAACACGAGGCTTGATTGTGGGAACGCTCCGTCGGTGCTACCCCACTCAAACATGTGCAATACAGTTTCCGTCCATACACCGCCGGGGCTCGTAGGCGGCGACAACTCGAAAACCGTCCCGCATCCAATATTCTGGCCCGACTGGCTTGTGCAAAACATGTTGCTGAGATCACCGCCGGACGCGGTCGTGCCGTAGAGGTTTCCTGCTGAGTCGAATATTAAACCGCTGGCCGGTGAGGAACCGTCGCTCCCACCCGTGAAAGAGTGCAGAATGATCTCGCGCCATGTTCCTGATGGCGAAGAAGGGGCTATTAATTCGAAAATGATGCCGCAGCCATACCCCCTGCAGAATGTAGTACTGCCACCCTCTTCTGTGGTTCCATACAGATTTCCCTGCGCATCGGCGACCAGCGCTGCTGCGGGGAAGTTCCCGTCGCTCGCACCTTTGAACGTATAAATAATTCCGCCCTTCGGCGTGTTAGAGGCAAACGTCGGGAGCGCTATGGCGAGTGTGAACGCTGCTAACGTAATTACGTATCGTTTCTTCATAAAGGCTCCAAAAGCCACGTCCATATTGCGTTGTGCCATGCTAAAGTGCAAGCAAAATCGAAGGAATTCCGCGGGAGTAGCCTCCAAGCCGCCCTATTCTGTGGGCTTCGGCGGAGGGGTCATTCCCAACTCTTTCATCACCATTTGCAGATCTTTCCAGGCTTCGCCTTTTTGCCGTGGATCCCGCAATAGAAACGCCGGATGATAGGTCACTGCCAGTTTCGTACCACGGAAATCGAACCAGCGGCCGCGTAGTTCCGTCATAGGAGCATTCACAGCCAACAAGGTTTTCGCAGCGACAGCGCCGAGCGCGACCAGAACTTTTGGTTTGATCACGGCAATTTGCCGCATCAAAAACGGAGAGCAAATTTCGCACTCGTCTCGCTCAGGAGCACGATTGGCCGGCGGACGGCACTTGATGATGTTCGCGATATAAACATCTTCGCGGGTAATTCCCATTGCCTTAATCATGTTGGTGAGCAACTGTCCGGAACGGCCCACGAACGGTTCTCCGCGCGCATCTTCTTCTGCGCCGGGAGCTTCGCCGATGAACATCAAATCGGCGTTCGGATTGCCGACACCGTAAACGATCTGCGTGCGTCCTTGCGACAACCGGCAGCGAATGCAATCTCCAATGTCTTCGCGGATCACTCGCAATGCCTGCACAGGGTCGGCAATACCCGCTTCAGGCTTAGGATTAGCGGCTGCGATGAGTTCATCTTCCGCAGGCGCGATGGCAAGAGCAGATTTGCGAGGAGTCATGTCTTCCGTGGTTTCAAGTGAGATTGATTCGGCGTCAGCAGCTTCGCGCTCAGGCAAGTCCCGTTTGTAAAAATCATAGATGCCGAGATCGTTGTAATAACGGATGCGTTCGGCTAGAGCGCGCTTAAGCTGTGGATCAAGAACGCGGGACATTCCGATAAGAATAACAAAGGATGGGGAGGATGCTTCTAACGAACCGCTGAAGCGCGTAGTTTTCGTATATGCGAAATTCGATCCAGCACGCGCTGTGCGACTTCCCATTTGGTGGTTTCGGGAACTTTGACAACGTCATCGTGCGAAATGATAGTGACAGCGTTGCGGTCGGAATCAAAGCCAACGCCTTCGCGCGAAACGTCATTGACGACGATGGCATCGAGTGATTTTGCCTTCAGCTTCTTTCGCGCGTTTTCGAGAACGTTCTCTGTCTCGGCAGCGAATCCGATGATCAGTTGCGTAGTCTTTAATCGCGCGATTTCGGAAATGATGTCGGTGGTGGGCTCGAGCTCCAGAGCAACCACTGCGCCGCGTTTGATTTTTTGCGGAGCAGTCGACTTCGCCCGATAGTCCGATACGGCGGCGGTCATAATAATGATGGAAGCTTCCGGTAACAGCTTGAGCGCGGCATCGCGCATCTGCTCGGCGGATTCGACTCGCGTCACGTCTGCGCCGCCTGGCGGCATGATCGCCGTAGGCCCGCTAACTAATAGGACGCGTGCTCCGCGACGAAGCGCCGCTTCCGCGAGAGCGTATCCCATTTTTCCGCTTGACCGATTTGTCAGATAGCGCACCGGATCAATCTTTTCGCGCGTTGGTCCGGCCGTAATTAGTAATGTCTCGCCCGCAAGGTCCTGCGATGCGCCGAGAGCTTCCATGACGGCGCTGACGATCGACTCATTCTCGGCGAGACGTCCGGATCCGATCATGCCGCACGCAAGATAGCCGGTGCCCGGATCGACGATGCGTACTCCACGTTTTCGCAGAACATCGAGATTAGTCTGGGTTGCCGCGTGGTGCCACATATTCACGTTCATCGCAGGAGCGACCACAACCGGCGCGGTGGTCGCCAGAAAAAGTGTGGTGAGAAAATCGGATGCGATGCCTTGCGCAAACTTGGCGAGAATGTCGGCAGTAGCGGGCGCGACCAGCAGGGCATCGATCGACTGCGCAACCGCAATGTGTTCTACAGCGGAATCGATATTAGGCTGTTCATTTTCGGAAGAGAATAAATCGGTAATGACTTTCTCGCCGGAGAGCGCGGCAAAAGTCAGAGGTTTAATAAACTCTTGTGCGGCGCGGGTCATGATTACTTGCACGCGAATGCCGCGGTCCTGCAAAAGTCGAACGATCTCAGCGGACTTATACGCTGCAACTCCGCCGCTGACGCCGAGGGCAATTTTCATATCTGTAAAGTAAATGTATTGGATAGTGAGAGCGCGCCTCGCGATGCAAGCAAAATTGCGTTAAACTCCGCGCAGCACGCCAAGCAGAGCAGGCTAAGCATCGCCATGCTTATCCATGAATTCAGGAGGAGTCTCGTCGGACAAGGCGTGTTCTGGAATTACCCACTTCACTTTGCCCGCTCGAATTTCATCCTGCGCAATCCGACATGGTTTGCGTGATTCCGAATCGACCACAGGATGAGAGCCACTCAACAACTGGCGTGCCCGGCGGGCGGCAACCAGAATGTAGCGGTAATTGCTGTCGAACCCATCAATCAACTTCATGGTGTTCTCCTTAATTCGCTAACGCCCGCGTGGTACAGCCGGTTGGAACGAAGCTAATATAGGCCGCAAACGCTCCCGCACATTATTCAAGCGGCAGGATTCAGCCTTGGCATGTAGCTCGCGATCTCCCGTTGACTCTGGTTGCGAAGAACGCTGTGCCCGTTCCGTAAGCAGGATCGCCTTGAGCATCTCAACGGATTCCTCCAAGCGATCATTCACTAAAATATAGTCGTACTTTTCGTAATTCTCAATCTCCTGCGTGGCGGTTATTAATCTCGTTTCAATAACGGCCTCAGCATCGAGACTGCGCCGCCGCAGGCGTTGTTCGAGCGTCTTCCGATCGGGAGGCAGTATAAAAATACTCACTGCTTCGGGCAGCTTGCGCTTGATCTGGTCTGCACCCTGGACATCAATATCGAGTAAGAGGTCAAGTCCCTTTTCTTCGGCTTCGCGCAAGAACCGCCGCGCCGTGCCGTAGTAATTGCCGAACACGTTTGCGTGTTCGAGAAATTCATCCAGCGCCATCATGGCCTCGAACTCAGTGCGGCTTACGAAAAAATATTCGCGGCCATTCTGTTCGCTTCCGCGCGGTGCGCGAGTCGTATACGAAATCGAAAAATCCAGGCCAGCGACAACCTGGCGAATTTCGCTGACGAGAGTCGATTTGCCCGATCCAGATGGCGCGGAAATGATGTAGACATTTGTCATAGTGGCTGTGGTCTTTATTCTACGTTCTGCACCTGTTCGCGCGCCTTTTCTATGTCGGATTTAAGGGCCAATCCCATTTCCGTGATTTTCTGCGCATCTCCGGCTAGTCCCGATGTTTTCGACAGCAATGTATTGGCCTCGCGGTTCATCTCCTGTAAGAGGAAGTCGAGTTTCTTGCCGATCTCGCCGTTTTGATCTAACAGTCCTAAAAAATGCTGAACATGGTTTTCCAGACGCACCAGTTCTTCCTGGATATCGCTGCGATCGACGATCAACGCAGCTTCCTGCAGGATGCGGTCGGGCTCGGCTTTGGATCCCATCAGTTCCTCCAACCGTGATCGGAGTTTTTCTTTGTATGCTTGCAAGACCCCGGCGCGATGTTTGCCGACTTTACCCTGGGCATCGAGCACTCTCGCCATCAACTGCCGCAGTTCGCGCTCAACACTCTGGCCTTCTTCGGATCGCATCTGATTCAGACGAGAGATTGCTTCCTCAATCTTATCCAGCACAGCAGCTTCGAGCGCGCCATCTGCTGCGTTGGCGGACGCTTCAAGCGCTCCCGGCATACGCAGGATCGCATTGAGGTCGGGCTCGGCGTTCAGTCCGAATTCAGCTGCCGCCGCGCGAAATGCCTTAACGTATCCGCCGGTTAACTCGCGATTCAAAGATAAGTTTCCGCCGCCGCCGCGATTCAGGTTGAGGGTCACTTCTATGTGTCCGCGAGATAGCTTTTCTTTGAGGATGCGGCGAAGCTTCATTTCCAGACCGTCGGCGTCTGATGGAAGACGAAAATGGATATCGAGAAAACGATGGTTCACCGACTTCAGCGAGAGCGTGAAACTTGAGTTTTCTGCCGTAGCATCATCGTGATTGCCAAGCTGCCCTTTGACCTGCGCGAATCCCGTCATTGAACGGATGGGCATGGGTTATTGTCTCACCGCGGAAACATTGATTCGCGCTTCATCGCTCCCTGCGAACTGCAAATCATGCAAGCGCCGGTAGGTTCCGAGCTTCCCCATGAGTTCTTCATGACTTCCGATGTCCGAGATCGAGCCGTTTTCGAGTACTACGATTCGATCAGCTCGCCGAACAGTCGAAAGTCGATGTGCGATGACGAATGCAGTGCGGCCCGCCATCAAGTTTTGCAGAGCTGCTTGTACCAGCGATTCCGATTCGCTATCAAGAGATGAAGTAGCTTCATCGAGGATCAAGATGGGAGCGTTCTTCAGCAGCGCTCGGGCAATGGCAATACGCTGGCGTTCGCCGCCGGACAATCGAACGCCACGTTCGCCGATCACAGTGTCGTATCCGGCAGGCAAGGCCATGATGAAATCATGCGCCAATGCCGCGCGGGATGCCGCCTCCACGGCCTCTTGAGAAACTTTCGGCTGGCCATATGCAATGTTGTTACGCAAAGTGTCGTTGAAAAGCACAGTCTCCTGCGTGACAACGCCGATGAGCGAACGCAACGACGATAGCGTCACGTCGCGTACGTCCACGCCGTCGATCAATAAGCGGCCGGCCGTCACGTCGAAGAATCGGGGAATCAGATTGACCAGCGTGCTTTTTCCTGCGCCGCTCGATCCCACAATGGCCAACGCTTCGCCAGTTCTAACATCGAGATTGATTCCGTGCAGCACTTCACGCGCTTCGCAATCATCGGTCGAGTAAGCAAAGCCGGCGTTTTCAAAGCGGATGCCTCGCGTAAAGCCCGCAAGCACAGCCGCGCCTTGTTTCTCACGGACTTCATCTCGCGTGTCCATGAACTTGAACAGTTCGGATGACGCGCCGATGGCCTGCTGAAAGTTGTTATTGAACAGCGCAAACTTTCGCACCGGATTGTAGAGACTGAATACCGACGCGATAAACGCGACGAAAATTCCCAGCGTCATTCCGCCATGAACAACTTGTCCGCGGCCCAGCAGCAAAAGCATGGCGATGCCAACCGCGCCGAAAATATCCATCAACGGAGAACTGATCGCCGCCGCAGCAACGGAACGCAGATTGGCGCGGAACAGTCGTTTTGCGGCGTCGCGGAAGCGATTGCTTTCCCAAGTTTCCATGCTGAAAGCTTTTACAATGCGGTTGCCGGTAATCGTTTCCTGAAGAATGTTCTGGATGTCGGCTAACTTGTCCTGGCCTTTACGCGTTGTATGCCGGACGCGACGCCCAATTTTTGTCGCTGAATAAATAATGGCGGGCACGAATAGCAGCAGAACCCACGCCAGCTTGCGTCCCAGTACAACGACAGCGATTGCGGTAAAAACAAAGGTAAAGAATTGTTGTAGAAATTCTGCGAGCACATTCGACATCGCATACTGCACGCGCTCAATGTCGTTGACGATTGCGGACACTAACGTCCCTGTCGAATGTTTCTGAAAGAACGCGGACGACCGTCGCAGAATCGATTCATACACATGATTCCGCAAGTCAGTGATCATGCCATAGCCGGCGAAATTCACCAGATATGTTCCGATGTAATCGAATATGCCCTTCAACACCGTGGACGCCACCAGCGCATACGCCACGACGGTCCAGGCATTATGGAAATGCGACGGCACAAAGCTCTGCAAATAAATCACGCGGCCAGAGCCAGGAATTGTAAGCAGTTGAATGTGGTCGGAACCGCTTGAAGGATTGAGCACGCGATCCAGAATAGGACGCAGCAGTATCAGCCGGAACGCTTCCAGGAAACCCACCATCGCCATTAATAAAACGGACGCTCCAAGCTGCCACCAATAGGGCAGCACATAGCGCACCAGGCGGGTGAGTTGCTTCATCGGGGGCTCGGAATCAACACGGTTCCCATTCTAATGTAGCTGCTGCGTGCAATTTATTTCGGGCTATCGCGATGCACGACTTTCACGCGGTATCCCGCTTTGCGCAGCAATTTCGTCACATCCTCGGAAATCATTACGGAGCGATGTTGGCCGCCGGTGCATCCGAAAGCGATGGTCAGATAACTTTTTCCTTCGCGGATGTAATGGGGCAAAAGGTAAATCAGCAATTTTGAAATGCGGCTGATGAATTCGCGGGTCTGCGGAAACGAACGTATGTAGCGTGCCACTTTCGGATCGCGCCCGGTAAGCGGACGAAACTCCGGAATGAAATGCGGATTGGGAAGAAACCGTACATCGAACATGAGGTCGGCATCTTCTGGAACGCCATGGCGGAATCCGAAACTCACGCACGAAACCAGAACTTGTTTTTCCGATTCCTGTTTTTCGAATCGTTCGATAATGTGCGAACGCAATTCATGGACGTTGAATTTCGATGTATCGATTACGACATCGGCCATCGCGCGTATCTGCCGCAAGTGCTGGCGCTCGGCCGCCAGCGACGATTTCACCGATGCATTCGTCCCCAGCGGATGCGGTCTTCGCGTTTCGCTGAAACGCCGCAGCAACACTGCGTCGGATGCTTCCAGAAAAATTACCTGTGTCGGCAATAATTTCTTTACCGATTTCAGGATCGACGGAAGCCCATCGAGTTGCGTCCCTTCGCGCACATCGACGACCAGCGCGCTGCGCTCGATCTCCGATGACGTCCCAACTAATTCCGCGAAGTGGGGAATAAGTCCGACGGGCAGATTGTCGACGCAATAGTAGCCGAGGTCTTCGAAGGCCTTCAGTACTGAGGCCTTACCCGACCCGCTCATTCCGGTAATGATTACAAGCTCGCCGGCGGATTCGCGCCGCCCGGATTTGCGTCCCGAAGCCGCCTTCTTTTTCTTCGGCTTCCTATGGATCGCCGCCGCGCGTTCTTCCAGATTGGCGATAGATTGTGCAGTGGTTTTGCGAGACACCATCTCGAAAGAATGTTAGCAGGAAGGATGGTGCGTCGCCAGTTATCCAGTTATGGCCACGCGTCTTATGGCAACTCGGTCGGTAAAGTCGCTCCGAATTTTGTATAGTGTGGGTCGTATGAATACTGCGTCCTCTACGAATAACGCAAAGCCAAACTACGGAGTGGATGCCCCCGGCGTCATCCGCAATTTGTTGGTGTGCGGCGTTGGCCTGATTCTGCTCGGCACGTTCCTGCCGTGGATCACGATCGGTCCCGTGAAAATATTTTTGCGTCCGCCTGCGCTCAGCACAGGTGTGTATTGCCTGCTCAGCGGGATTCTGATGATCGCGTATGTGAAGATTGGAAAATTTCGCCATCGCGACCGCATGCTGGCGATGGTGAAGTGGCGCGGCGACGAGCAGGTGCTGGACGTTGGCACCGGACGCGGCCTGCTAATGATCGGCGCAGCCAGGAAGCTGAACACCGGGCGCAGCGTCGGCATTGATATTTGGAGCCAGACCGATCTATCCAGCAACTCGATGCAGGGCACGCGTCACAATGCGGAACTCGAAGGAGTGCTTGACCGCATCGACATCCGCGATGGCGATGCCACCAAGATGGACTTCCCCGACGCCAGCTTCAACGTCGTGCTTTCCAATCTTTGCATTCATAACATTCCGAGCCGCGAGGGCCGTGATCAGGCTTGCCGGGAAATCGTGCGCGTACTGAAACCCGGAGGCCGCGCCCTTATTTCCGACTTCAGAAAGACTGCGCAGTATGCCGAAGCGTTTCGCGCGGCGGGCGCTTCGGTAAAGCGCTCGGGAATGCATTGGCTGGACACGTTCCCTCCGCTAAGGATTGTGGAGGTGGAGAAGGGGTGAGGAGTTTATGCCCCACTTCGCCAAGTGTCAAAGCAGATGCCCGCTATAATTCTGAGGCTAGATTGAGGAGTAAGATTCACACCCGTTCTTACCGACGGAACTCTTTTTGACTTGACTTCGTGCTCGATTTTGCTAGGTTTATCACTTTTCGGTTATAGCTCCGTCGGCAATTGAGGTAATGCTATGTCGAAACACTCGCTCACCCTAAGAGCCCTGAAATATTGGATAGTAGCGTTATTTTTTCTGGCCTGGGATCAAAAGCGAAAAATTCGAAATGTACTCCGCAAAGGATCTCTTGCGGTACTTGTGCTGTCAACGATTCTCCTTCTGGCGGAAGTTTTTGCGGAATATTTTGGCGCGGAGCATATCGTAGCTGCGCTCAAGTTCTTTGGCCAAACTTACGGCTTGTATGTATTTCTCCCGGTCGCTGTCGGTGCTTTGATCCTAGCGCACCATCATGTCGAGGAGGCGAGGAGGCCCGAATACGAGTATGCATTTATCTTGCGACTGTGGGAATTCATGGAAAGCTATCGCAAGAGCCAAAATAGCGGCACCGGTAGACCGATTCGTGATGTGTTGGAAATTTTTCATCGGCTTTACAAGAATGCTGGCGTGGCCCACGTCTCGATTTTCAGAAAGGGCGAGGACGAGATTCTGCGTATTAAACCAGAGGAAGTATACCCCCCTGAGGATGATCGAGATTTTTATGTAGAACTCAGGACTGGTGAAGGGGTTGCTGGCAAGGTATTTGAAGATATGAAGGCCCGATACATGCCATTGCTTTTCTTGGGAAGGCTATTCTTTCCTCATGCAATCAATTTTGAATGGGAAACCGAGACCGTCCCAGGTCAACCCCGCCCGACCTTTGATTTGAAGGACTTAGATTTCCAGCTTGATATTTTTAAGCCATCGTCTTCAAGGAAATTTCCGTTCCGGTCGTTCCTAAGTGTTCCTCTAAAGTCAAGTGTGACAGGCAGATGTAACGGAGTACTAAATTTTGACTTCTACAGACTCGACCCGCTCGACAAGAGAGATGTTGCCATGGCCATGGTTATTGGGCTAATCTTAGCGGACGAGTTATAGTTTAAAAGCATCTGGTCAAAGAAGATCGTCATCAGATGAATCGGGGAGTCTTATGAGCACTCAACTAAAACAAAAGGAATCGCCGAAGCCCATCAGTACACGTGTGAATGAGCCGAGCTTAAAGTGGAGCACGGTCGTCAGCAACTGGGCCACATATAAAGATCAAGTACCAGCACCGAAAAAATGAAATTGTACTTAGCGGGGCCCCTCTTTACGACATCTGAACGGACCTTCAATTCGCAACTGAAGGCTCTCCTACAAGCTGCAGGCCACGATGTGTGGCTTCCCCAAGATCATGAACCGAGAGATTTACTTGCTGCCGCTATTTTTCAGAAAGATGTCGAGGGCATCGAGTGGGCAGATGTTGTCGTGGCCAACATGGATGGTTCCGATCCGGATTCAGGTACTTGCTGGGAGTGTGGCTATGCTTATGGAAAAAAATCCATAGTTCTTTATCGAACGGATTTTAGGTCTTCCGAGGATCCTGCGATGGGCCCATACAATTTAATGCTGACACAGTCAGCCACGGCACGAATCGAGGCGCCGTTTAGCTCAATAGATGTTTTGGCTAAGAAACTTGCCGCAGTACTGGCGAAGATTACACCCAACGCTGCCTCTATCGCGAGAGAATTAGCACGCCACTAACAAACACCTTGCAGAGTTTCGATTGAACTCCACTGGCCCAACGGTCGAAAGCAAATTTCTCAGGCTGCCGTTTTCATGCCGTTAAGCATCTCTCACTCCGCTGGTTGCGTTCCATTCTATAACCAAGTCACTTAGCAGCTAAGGGCATCCGGAGAATTATTTTGACGGTTGAATCACATCTGTCGTGCGACGAGAATTGACACTGTCGGGCTGCCGAGTTGTGCTACTGATTCCAACTGTGCTTTGATTCGTCGATGACGCCGCAGGAGCCTGAAGCGTTAATGCCACTCCCGCTAGGAATGCGCCCAAGCAAAGAGCCGCCACGCACAGAGAAGTGCTTCGATACTTGGGCACACATATTTTTTTCGACAGATCGAAAAGATGCCGAAGCAAATGGTCGTTTAAATTTTGCTCTGATTGAGAGTAGAAGGAAGACTGTAGGTCCTCGATATTTTTGTGGTTGGCAATATTGCCCCAGAAGATAAATCCCCGAGACTGCGTGCTCTGAAGACGCGGCCGAACGGTCCATAAGGCGAGAACGACTGAGGTGCCGAGGAATATGGCTGCTCCAATCGCGAGCCAGGTTGAAGTCGACCACCTATCATGGGGGAGTTGAAGGAATTGGCTGTGAGCCAACGAGGTATACAGGGCGGCTAAAAGGCCCGATGCAATCGTGCCTGCGAATGCGGCTTTCGCATCGCCGAAGCGAATATATTCATTGATGTATTCGTGAACATGCCAAAGGTAGTCTAGCTTTACGGATGGTTCCGAGGGCGAGCTTCTCGCGGTGGTATTGCCAAGCTCATTCGTCTCGGAGGAATGTCGGACAGTGTTAGAAGGTGGACTTTCCGTCCGAAGCCTCTTTTCGGGTGGAGGTAGTTTTCGTTCAGGAGGTAAGCTCATAGCATTTTCAGAGTATCGGTCGAGTTAGACGATGGTTCAATTCCCACGCGGGGTACGGCGCTCCGGTTACCGAATACACAAAACCTGTCGGCTCGGAAGATAGCTGTGATAATCGATCCCAGTTAGCGGGCAAGGCTTGTTGCGCGGCGTGGCCAATGCAAATTCCTCCTTCGGGAATGAGCTTCATAAGCTTGCAAGCGATATTTGCGACTGTACCGATTGCGACCCGACTGTTCTCCTCGCCTCGGAGACCTACGCGAGCGATGGTTACTGGGCCTACATCAATACCAATTCTGAAAACGACCGGCTCGATATTTTGCTTCTGCAGCCATGGTGTTATTAGTTGGTCGTTTATGCAATGCATTACGGTCGCCGCCTCCACTGCTGGCCGAACGCGTTCCTCATCCGTGGACTCCCCATCTCCGAAATAAGCCATCAGTCCATCACCTGTGTTCTTTTCATAAGTGCCGCCAAAATCTCGCACAATATTCAGCATCTCGGCCATAAATATGTTCATTACGACTAGAACGCGTTTCTGCTCTTCAGAAGACCAGTTCGGTCGGTCGGAGAAGTGACAAATATCGAGGAATAGAACCGCAAGGCTAAACCGTTTGCCTGTTCCGATCGTCACTTGGTCTAAATCTGGCATTACGCGACCCGCTGTAACGCCGTTGACCCGATCGAGCAGGACATCTATCCTCTTGTTGCATCTTTCGATCACCTCGTCGAAGTACTGACGACGCCACCGAGAAGGGCAGTCAGGAAGACTGGGAATCGCTGCCCAAAATCCAGCGCCTTCTAGCTTCTGTGGCGACAACGCGAGAAGTTCGCCCAACGCGCCGAGAGGATGAGGGGGATTCTCTGGGGATGCTGGCGTCAACGTAGCGAAGAGCCGGCTTAAATCGAAATTGGGTTCATTCATTTCAACCTCCAATAGGTAAGGGCACGGCGTTCGCCGTGCCCTACCCACAGCTACAACGTCTACTAAAAAATTTAATTTGTCCCTCAGCGGCTAAAGCCGTCGAGGATTGTTGCCGTTGCGGCGCAGCTAAAGCCGCCCCACCCAAAAGCAAATGTACTCAAACCAAATGCAGATTCCTGGTCGCTACGCTCCTCGGAATGACAATTCGGAGGCGGCTTAAACGATTACTACTGCAAAATCAAATTGCGCCGAGTACGGCGCGTTCGGCTGCTTGTGGCAATTTGATTGGAACGAAATATTCTTCCGGATATAAGTAGTCCTCTCCGGATTCATCAATCACCCGCAATTGATGGAGCTTGGCTGCTTGCTGATCGGTCACAACCTGATAGACCTTTCGGAGTTCCAAGGATGCAGCATAATCTTTGTTCTGCACGCAGAGGACAAAGCGCGCTTCACGCTTCTTTGCGTCAATCGATAATGCGTTTGATTTTGTGTTCTTTCGCACTGATCCCATGGGCTTCATACCAGTAAATTTCCGCGAGGCACATCGTACCGTCCGAAAATTCGATATTACCGATGCCCTTCAGCTTTCGCCAACGGGCTTTGCCATACATCTTCCAGAGCCGCCTACGCTCGCGAATGGCAGATCCGGTGGCAATGACCTGTACTTCTACGATCCGTCCAATGATCTTAAAATGCATCCTGACGTACCGGCGGACAAGAGTGTCCGCCCTACACTCATCCCACCCAAATGCAGGTTCCTCGTTGCTACGCTCCTCGGAATGACAATTCGGAGAAGTTCGACTCAGTCCCTAGCTGCAGCCGCTGGTGCTGCCGCAGCTTCCGCAGCGGTAGCAGCTTCCGTTGCGGGTCATGATGCTGCCGCAGAAGCTGCAACTGGGAGCGTCCCCGAGGTCGACAATGTCACGCAGTTGGTCGGCGGCATGAACGGATTCGCTGGCTGGCGACGGTGTACGCAGTCCCTGATCCCCCATTTCCGGAGCCGGTAGCTGACTCGCCGTCCGCGTACGGTAGTTTTCAAACAGCATCTGCTGCTGGCCGCTGAGGAAACGCAGCTGGAGCCAGCGGAAGATGTAATCCATGATCGACTTGGCGTATCCGATTTCCGTATTGCTGGTCCAGCCGCTGGGCTCGAAGCGGGTGTGCGCGAACTTTTCGCATAGCAGCTTCAGAGGCACTCCATGTTGCAGAGCGATGGAGATGGCCAGAGCGAAGCTATCCATGAGGCCGCTGACGGTGGAACCTTCTTTGGCCATCTTGATGAAAAGCTCGCCAGGATCGCCGTCAGGATAAAGTCCGACGGTGATGTAGCCTTCGTGGCCTCCGATGTTGAACTTGTGGGTGATCGACGCACGTTCTTCCTGAAGCTTGTTGCGGACGGCGCGTGGCGGACCGTTGAGATTTTCTTCATGCACGGCGGCAGATGCCCGTGCGTCGTCTTTGGATGAGTTCGCAGTTTTCGATCCAGCAGTAGACAAGGGTTGCGACTGTTTGCATCCGTCGCGATAGACTGCGACTGCCTTGATGCCAAGCTTCCAGGCCTGGAGGTAAGTCTCCATGATGTCTTCCACGGTGGCGGCGTTGGAGAGGTTGACGGTTTTGGAGATCGCTCCGGAGATGAATGGCTGGGCTGCTGCCATCATCTTCAGGTGGCCCATGTAGTGAATCGAACGCGTGCCTTTCGATGGCTTGAATGAGCAATCGAATACGGCGAGATGCTCGTCCTTGATGTGCGGAGCGCCTTCGATGGTTCCGGTTGCGTCAATGTAGCTGACGATGGCGTCCGTCTGGTCGTGTGTGTAGGAAAGCTTGAACAGCGATGCGGGGACCGTCTGATTGACGATTTTGATCATGCCGCCGCCGACCAGCTTCTTGTACTTCACGAGAGCGAGATCGGGCTCGACGCCGGTAGTGTCGCAATCCATCATGAAGCCGATGGTTCCGGTGGGAGCGAGCACGGTTACCTGAGCATTGCGGTATCCGAACTTCTCGCCGTGGGCGAGAGCTTCGTCCCAGCACTGCTTGCTGGCTTCAAACAGCGAACTAGGAACATTGTTCTTGTTGATGTTGTTGACCGAAGCGCGGTGCATGCGGATCACATCAAGGAACGGCTCGCGGTTGATGTACCAGCCGGGGCAAGCTCCTCCGGGCATCACGTTGCTGCCAAGATTGGTTTCAGCCAGACCTTTTTGCGTCGGCTCAGTTGCAGGCACAAGCGCAGGGCAGAGTTCCGCGATCTTCGAAGATTGCAGATACGCTTCTCCGCACATGATTGCGGTAACGCAGGCGGCGTAGTCGCGTCCGCCATCGGAGTCGTAAGGTAAACCAGCGGCCATCAACAGCGCACCGAGGTTGGCATAGCCGAGTCCGAGTGGACGGTAATCGTGCGAATTTTTGCCAATCATCTCCGTCGGATAGCCGGCGTTATCCACCAGAATTTCCTGAGCGGTAATGAGGATGTCTACTGCCTGGCGATAGGCTTCCACGTCAAATGTTCCGTTCGGAGCGAACTTCAGCAGATTCATGCTGGAGAGGTTGCAAGCCGAATCGTCAAGGAACATGTATTCCGAGCAAGGATTCGAAGCGTTGATGCGGGCAGTGTTTTTCGAAGTGTGCCAGCGGTTGACGGTGGTGTCGTACTGCATGCCGGGGTCTCCGCAATGCCATGTGGCTTCGGAAATCTTCCAAAGCAGGTCTTTCGCTTTAAAGGTGTGCATGGGACGGCCGTCACGAATGGCGCGAGTGGAGAAGTCTGTGTCCTTCATCACGGCATACATGAAGTCGTCGGTTACGCGAACGGAGTTGTTGGCATTCTGAAAGAAGATTGAAGAGTAGGCTTCAGCATCAGGCGAAGAACCGTCATAACCAGCTTCGACCAGGGCGTGTGCCTTGGCTTCTTCTTTCTGCTTACACTCAATGAAGTCGACGATGTCTGGATGGTCGACGTTCAGGATCACCATCTTGGCTGCGCGTCGAGTCTTGCCGCCGGACTTGATTACTCCGGCAAATGCGTCAAAGCCTTTCATGAAGCTCAGCGGGCCGCTGGCTGTGCCGCCGCCGCTAAGCTGTTCGGTGGACGAACGCAGCGACGACAGATTGGTTCCGGTACCGGATCCCCATTTGAACAACATGCCTTCGGTCTTGGCGAGCGTGAGGATGGAGTCGAGTGAATCCTTTACCGAGTTGATGAAGCAGGCAGAGCATTGCGGAGTCTTGTATCCGGTGACGCCGAATTCGACGCGGCCGGCGAGAGGGTTCCAGTGCCAGTTCTGCGCATCGGAATTGGGCTCAATGCGGTCGCAGCCAACGTTGAACCAGACCGGCGAATTGAAGGCCGCGTACTGACGCAGCAAAATGAAAGAAAGTTCGTCGAAGAATGTGGCACCGTCTTCCGCGGTCTTGAAGTAGCCCTGCGCCATCCCCCAGTCGCGAATGGTCTCAGCGACGCGGGTGACGAGCGCGCGGACACCGGATTCACGCTCCGGTGTGTCGAGCGTGCCATGCAAGTATTTCGAGGCCACGATGTTGGTGGCGGTCATTGACCAATCCTTGGGCGTCTCAACGTCTTTTTGCTCGAAGATCACGTTGCCTTTGGCGTCGGTGATCTGAGCGAGACGGAGTTCCCACTCGATTTCGTCGTACGGAGAAATTCCAGCCTTGGTGAACAGGCGGTGGAACGAGAGACCGGGCGTTGCCGATTTCGACGAGGAAGTGGCGGGTTTAACGGATGTAGTGGAGGGGGCTCCAGTGGTAACTTCCATGGTGTTGTGGTCTCCTGCGGACTCGGTGGTCCGCTTTCAATTTACTTCTGATTCAATTCTTTCCACTTGGCCAAGAAGTGGGGCTTCCAAATTTCGTAAGAATTTACTTAAACGATACCGAGCTCCTGCATGGCGATGCCGGACGCAGTTTCCGCAGAATTAGCCATCCATTGCTGGAAAGCTTGAAGCGCGGCTCGGCGTTGTGCGGCATCCTCAATTACGGAGAACCGGGCAAAGCAAATGGCGCTTGCCAGCCGTTCACGTTGTTCGGTGATCAGCAAACGAGCCAGCGCAAGTCCCAAGTCAGTCGTTTCGGCAACGTAAAAGAGGGCGAGCATTCGCTTTCCGGTTTCGCGGGGAGCAATGATTTCTTCGCCGAGCGCGAGCAGTCCCGGTTTGCTGGGGACAAACAGCGCATTCAGGCTTTCCTGGCATGGGAACCAAGGCGACCAACGCAGGCGGCGATGATCGGGTGCGGTATCGAAACCGTTGCGAACCATCGAATCACTGACGAGTTGCGCCAAGCTTTCCATAGAGTGCTCTCCTTTAAACTTCAGGCCGCTATATCCATATAGATATAGATGATGGGCGAAGTCCGTTGGGACGGATGCCGCCCGAGATTTATTTGTCTCGTTCAAGTCGCTTAACTGCTTTGTTTACTTGCCTCTGGGGGAGGAACCAGCCACGTATTTGTTGGAAAAATTCAGGGTCACCGCTGGCCGCGAATTTATCCGTTTTCGTACCGCTTGTTCAGTTTTTTATACCTGTTAATCAGACTGAAATATATCTGCTGGGAATCACACAGTACGCCCGTATGTTGTGGCTGTCAACAAGATAACGCTACATCTTGTATCTAAAGGAATTAACCGATCAGATTCTGGGTATCAAGCCGATTTTCCACAAACCGCCCAAAGGTTTTCGACAGGCAGTCCAACGCTCGGAAAGCGGGAGTCGACTAGGGGTCTACGTCCGGAATTGCAGCGCTGAGTAAATGGGTTTGCGCAGTGACGCAAGCCAGATGCGGATTTCGTCGTGAAGCGCGTGGAAAATTCGTGATCGAACTCAGCAATAAAGCTGTAATTGGTTGGATAGGGGAGGGCATGTTATTTGCGAGATGCGAATGTACTCGCAAAAGCATGCGTGGTCAATTACACAAGATTGGTGCAATTTTTTGCAATTACGCAACGCTGGCAATTACGCATTTCAGATATGAGGTTTCAGGGATCAAAACGTTGACTGGATGGTCCTGGGACTGGCCCCTTCGCTCCAAGATTCTCACGTTTCGGCGCGCATCCAAGGCAGCTGCTGCGATGACGTCTATGAACTCAGACGAGGAAACATGGTAGGAACACGAGCAAGTAATGAGGATTCCATCGGGCCGAAGCATCTTCAGGGCGCGGAGATTTAGCTCTTTGTATCCTCGGATGGCGGTATCGAGAGCTCGTTTGCTCTTGGCAAACGCCGGCGGATCCAGAACGATAGTGTCGTATTGTTTGCCTGAGGAAGAATAGTCGCGCAACAAGTCGAAAGCATTCGCTTCCACCCAGTCAATTTCGCGCCCGTTCAAGGTTGCATTACGATCTGCGACTTCGAGGGCTGGACGCGAACTGTCCACTCCGGTGACCTTGGCGCATTTCGGAGCGAGATGCAACGCGAAGCCACCCTGATAGCAAAACGTATCCAGAGCTTCGCCCCGTGCATACTTCGCGGCTGCGGCATAGTTCTCCCGCTGGTCCAGAAACGCTCCGGTTTTCTGTCCATGCAGAGCGTCGTAGTGAAACTGGACTCCGTTCATCGTGAAAATGGTTTCACTCTTCTCGCCCTTAAGTAAGGCGGAATCACGCGGAGGCAATTGCTCGAGTTCGCGAATTTTAGGATCCACGCGCTCTGCAATCGTGGTTGATCCCAGATTTGTTACCTCCTGCAGAACAACGTCACGAATTGGAGCAGTATCCATCGCCTGGGTAACGACTTGAAGTGAGAGCAAATCGTTGTAGCGATCGACGATCAATCCGGGGAGCAAATCAGCTTCGCTAAAGATGACACGATAGGCATTTGTGTCATGCACAAATCGCTCGCGGTAGGCTACTGCAGCTTGAATTCGTTTACGCAACAAAGCAGGTAGGTCGGTTACCGGATCGCCGGAGAGCATTCGAATGGCGATTTGCGATGCGGTGCTGTATAGGGCAGTGCCTAGAGACTTTCCTCGATCGTCGACCACGCGAATCGGTGCGCCAGGCAAAGCGCCAGTCGCGGACACGACGTCAGAACGGTAGACCCAGACGTGTCCTGCTTTGAGGCGGTCGGCTCCGCGGCGTGAAACGGCGACGGTGGGAAGTTGTGTGATGGGGGGCATAGATCAATCCTAAATGCAGAAAGGAATTGTTTGACTTGATTCGGAAAACGGTGAGAAAAACTACAGAACTAACTGACGGCGGATTGGGTTTCCGGAGCCGCGAGTTTTAAAGCTTTCACGTCGGCATGAAGCTCATCAAGGATTACGGATGGCAACTCGTCTCCCCATGAATCCAGTTGCTTCTCTTCGGGTGCCGTGCGGAGTTGATGGCTGCCGCTAATTTCGTGTTCGAATGCAGTGACAAAGCTGCCTTCGCGATTCCGTGTCGGCCCAATCTTTCTGCCGCTGTGAGCATCGTAAACGCGGCAGCTGGCGCGCATTTCACCATTGGCTAAGGCTATGAACGCTTCCCCAAGTTGGTCGTAGTCGGGACGGTAGAACCAGGCGCGTCCGCCGACAACTTTGGCACGAGCTTTCTTTTTGGCGACCGGGACGGGTTTGGCCGCCGCATCTTGCCGCTTGGGGTCGAAATATAGAATCCGCTGGCAGGATTCGCACACAATGGTCTGGCCCGACCGTACTTCGTTATAGGTTTGCGGACGTAGCATGGTCTGGCAGCCCGGACATTTCTGGTCTCGCACTTCGGCGATTCCGGTGCCGCGAAACTTCATCACGCGCTCATAATGGCGAATCAGGTCGGGATTGATGCCAGTGCGGGTAGCTTCGCGCTTCGCAGTCCACTCGGCCAATAAATTCTGATCGACCGCAGCGAGTTCTCGCGCTTCATTCTTTTCTTTTTCAACCACTGCTGATTCGGTTTTTAGTTCGGCTTCCGCCGCCTTGACCTTCTGCTCGCGGGCTTCGACATTCACCATCAACTCGAGGATTTTGTCTTCATTGGCTTGAATGTCCTGCTCGGCAAACTGAATCTCATGCATCAGTGCTTTGTAGTGGTCGTTGGTTTTGACCTCAAGCGACTGATCGCGATACTTGGTAATTTTTAGCCGTAGATCCTGGATGGCGGTTTCAAACTTTTTGCGGTCGACTTCGTCAGCTTTGACGGCTGTCTTGGCAGTTTCGAGGGCGGCTTTGTGGCTGGCCAGCTTTTCCTCGATAACGGCGACCCGTTTAGGAAGGGCCGCGATTTCCTCTTGCAGACGCCGAATTTCGCGGTCCGCAACCTGCAACTGCATCAGATTTTCAATGTCTGGACCCATAAAGAACGAAGAATTACCCGGTCTTCAATCTTAACATGCTAGTAGAGTTCTCCCCATATCAAAAGGCTGCGGAGCGATGTAGACTGCAATGTTTGCCTCTTCGGGCTGCCTGATTTGTACTTATTTCACGGAGACTATTTTGAAAACGTCTACTTATTCGCTGGTTCTTGCTGCTTTTGCTGGTCTACTGTCGGTATTTGCGTTCACGGTTCATTTCGCGATCGCCCAAACCGCCCCCACCAAACCCCTGACTATCGAAGCGATTTTTGCCGAGGGCGGTATCAGCGGGCGCGCTCCTGAGAACACGAAGTGGAGTCCTGACGGGAAGAAGTTTTCATTCGTCCTACGCGACGACGCCGGCGATCACGGTGAGCTCTGGTATGTCGATGCCACGACTGGAGAAAAGAAGATTCTCGTAAGCGAGAAAAATCTTTCGACGCTTGCTCCGCCGATCAGCGGGATCAAGGACGAACGCGAGAAAGAGCGCATCACTCGCTATCATGTGGCCGCATATGACTGGACGCCCGATTCCAAGAATCTACTGTTTGATTCAAACGGCCAACTGTGGCTGTATTCGCTGGCGGATGGGAAGGGCACGCAGGTTACGGCGGGAAGCGAGCCGACTCAGGATCCGAAATTCTCTCCGGATGGAAGTCGCCTTGCCTATGTGCGAAACCACAATTTAATTGTGCGAAGTATGTCTGGAAATTCTGAACGCGAATTGACGAATGATCGTGATGCAAATCTTCTTAATGGTGAAGTGGACTGGGTCTACGCGGAGGAGTTGTCGGTCCGCAGCAATTATTTCTGGTCGCCGGATGGCAGCCAGATCGCGTTTCTGCAAATGAATGAAACTCAGGTGCCAACCTATCCGATCACGAATTGGATGCCGACTCATCCCACGGTTGATCAGGAAAAATACCCGAAAGCTGGCGATCCAAATCCGGTGGTGCGTCTCGGAGTTGTTCCTGTCAAAGGTGGAAAGCCAAAATGGATTGCGCTCACGAACGATTCGGACATTTATATTCCGCGCTTCGGTTGGGTGCGTGACGGACTCATGTGGGCTGAGGTGTTGAACCGCGCTCAGGACAACATGGATCTTTATTTTGTTGACGCGCGTTCGGGAAAATCGCGAAAAGTATTGACTGAGCATTGCCCTGAATGCTGGGTAAACGTGAATGACAACTTCAAGGCGCTGAAGTCTGACAACAAATTTATTTGGTCAAGTTGGCGCAGTGGCAATACACACTTGTATCTATACAGTTTCGATAAGCAGAATCCGCTGGCAGCGGACGCCAAATTGGAAACGCAATTGACCAATGGCGATTTCGAAGTGTTGAGTTTGGCAGCGGTAGATGAACTGGCAGGCACAGTTTATTTCTCTTGCAACAAGGACGATCCGCGGCAACAACAAATCTATTCGGTGAAGTTGGATGGCTCGGGAATGACGCGAGTTTCGTCCAACGAAGGAACACATCTGGCAATGTTTGCGGATGATGCAAAGTATTACGTCGATAATTTTTCGGCCACGTTGAAGCCGCCACAGATTTCGATCTGCAAGCCTGCCCATGCTTGTCAAAAGATTTGGGAATCACACAGCGTTGCGGACTACGCGCTGCTGCCGCCAAAATTCCTTGATTTCAAAGCTGACGATGGAACCAAACTTTACGGAGAGCTTTTGCTGCCCGCAGCGGGAAAAGGAAACACGCGCCTTCCGCTGATTGTGTACGTCTATGGTGGTCCGGCGGGGCAGACAGTAAACAATGTTTGGGACCCAGGCGATTTGTTCAGCCAGGTGCTCGCACAAAAAGGGTATGCCGTCTTCACAGTGGACAACCGGGGCACACCAGGCCGCGATCGAAAATTTCAGACTGCGATCCGGCATCAATTTGGGGAAGTTGAGTTGAAAGACCAAATGACCGCGCTTGAGCAACTGTTCGCCGAGGTTCCCCAGCTTGATCCTGCACGCGTTGCAGTTTGGGGATGGAGCAATGGCGGATCAATGACGCTGTATACGCTTACCCATTCCAACATTTTCAAAGCCGGAGTCGCAGTCGCGCCCGTTACTGACTGGCGAAATTACGATTCCGTCTATACCGAGCGCTATATGGGCTTGCCAAAAGACAACGCCAAGGCATACGACGACAGCATCACGAAGGCCGCCGGAGATTTGCACGGCTCGCTACTCTTGGTGCACGGAACGAGCGATGATAATGTCCACTTCCAGAACAGCGTTCAGATGGCCGACGCGTTAATTAAAGCGGGAAAGCAATTTCGCTTCATGATGTATCCAGATAAGACACATGGGATTTCCGGCCCGACTGCGAGCATACATTTATTTCACATGATCGAAGATCACCTGGAAAGCCAGCTTAAGTAAGGAAAGAAGAATGCAGCGTTTAACACTTGGTGATTTCGAGCTGACCGCAGTTTCCGACGGAACTTATTTTCTCGACGGCGGAGGATACTTCGGCGTCGTGCCGAAAGTTCTGTGGGAGAAAAAAGCTTCTGCAAATGAAAAGAATCTGGTCGTCACTGGGCTTAACTCCGTTGTGGTCCGCACCGGCGACAAAACTATTCTGATTGAAACCGGAATCGGCAACAAGCTTCCGGAGAAGATGGGAAAAATCTACGGCCAGCCAGCGAAGCTGATAGAGAATCTTGCGGTGGCCGGTGTTTCTCCTGAAGATGTGGATATCGTCATCAATAGCCATCTGCATTTTGACCACTGCGGCTGGAACACTATTCGTGACGGCGATAAGTTTGTCGCGACTTTTCCGAAAGCAAAATATTATGCGCAGCATGGCGAGTGGGAACATGCGCATCAGGGCCAGCGAGATTCTTCAAGCTATCTCTCCGAGAATTATGATCCCTTAGTCAACAGTGGACAGATGACTCTTCTGCATGGCGATAAAGAAATCGTTCCCGGCGTATCTGTGAAGGTTTTTCCGGGCCATACTCACGACATGCAGGCAATCTTGCTGCGTAGCGCAGGAAAGACAGCTTGTTATATTTCGGATTTGATTCCCACGTCCGCACACATTGAGTTGAATTGGGTAATGGCGTTCGACTTGTATCCTGTCGAAACCATCGAAAGCCGCAAGCGATACTACGCGCAAGCTCTGCCAGAAAAATGGCTGACGATGTTTACCCACGACCCGAACATCCCATGGGCTTATCTCGAAAAAGATGAGAAAGGGAAGATGGTAGCGGGGAGCGTTTGATTCATTGAAAACCAAGCTGTGTTAATCAGTCCGATAAGAGTCTTTTGACCATATTGTGGCTTCGGTGGATTTACGCTACCTTTTTGGGGTCGTAAATATAGCTGTGCGGATACTTAATTATGATCTTTTTCCCCTTTTCGAAAGTTTGCATCCGTTTGTTATTAACAGTCGTCGCGACTTTCACGCTCGCAAACATCGCCATGGGCGCGGCACCCCACGAAAGCAATCTAAAAAGCTTTCAAGGAGGGCCGAGTGACGGCGCGCTTCCTGTCGGGGGAATTGTCGCCGACTCGTCCGGCAACTTTTATGGCACGACCAGTGCCGGCGGTGAGAAAGAATGGGGTACCGTTTTTGAGTTGACACCCCAGTCCGACGGTACATGGAACGAGACTGTGTTGTACAACTTTCAGGGCAGTGGATTTAATTTGAGCGACGGTGCAACACCCACCGGAAGCTTAATTTTCGATACCGCGGGAAATCTCTATGGCACTACCAGTTCGGGAGGTTTCGGAGGAAACGATTGTAATGCAGGGGGTGGCGGAACTGTGTTCGAACTATCGCCGAGTTCTGACGGCGGCCCGTGGACGGAAACAGTGCTCCACACTTTCAAGTGTGCGACTGGCAACGACGGGGCGAATCCATATGGGGCGCTCGTGATCGACGCTCAGGGCAACCTTTACGGTACGACTCAATTAGGAGGTACCGCGAATGTGGGCACCGTTTATGAGCTTTCTTCGTCGGGGGGCTCGTGGAATGAAACTACAATTTATAATTTTCAGGGCGGCATTGATGGTTATTCTCCTGAAGCCGGATTAGTGTTGGACTCCAAAGGTGTTCTCTACGGCACGACTATAAATGGAGGATCTTCCGGTCGGGGAACCGTTTTTCGGCTCTCGCATCAGCCCGGGAACGGCGGAAGTTGGATTGAACAAATTCTGTACTCATTCGCCGGGGGAAGCGACGGGGCTAATCCTTACTCCGCTGTAATACTCAAAAAAAATGTACTCTATGGCACAACTTTACAGCAGGGGCAGTATGGATATGGGACGGTCTTCCAGCTGACAGTATCAGGCGGGGTGCCCGTTGAGACCGTTCTATATGGTTTTCAAGGCGATACCGACGGAGCAAATCCTTATGGCGGCTTAATCTCAGACCCCGCTGGAAACTTGTACGGAACGACCGAGTTCGGTGGTGCTGGAAAATTCAAAATTGCTGGAACCCTCTACCAGTTGAAGCCCGGTAAGCAAGGTAGTCCCTGGACCGAGACAATCTTACATAACTTTGAAGCTGAAAAAGATGGCGGTTTCCCGACCGCAAATTTGATCATTTTTGAAGATGCCTTGTGGAGCACCACGTCCACTGGTGGGTTCGGTGGCACTTGTCGTGTCGACGGTTGCGGGGTAGTTTTCCGCTTCGGCTACTAGGGTAACAACGCTCCAAGAAAGTACGAAGTACCCAGATCGCAACGACGGCCGAAATCAAGCTCGATAACAATATTTATCGTAAAATCGCAATTCGTTTCCTGTCGATGCGCGATCGCGATAACAAGCGATGAAATTAACTACCGCAACTGCCTTACTGCTGGCCGAATTCATATGCTTCCTAGTAACCGTTCCCGCGTTTGCGTCTGACGACTGTAAAGGTTTGACGGGCAGTGAAGTTAGTGCCTCGCAAATTGCGCTTCCTACACACGGCGCCACCGTTCTTTCCGCCAAGTACGTACATCGCGCGAGTGGAAACCTCTGCAAACTGCTCGGCGAGATACACTCCGTCGATCCCGCTGCGCAACCAATTCGCTTTGAGGTGAATCTTCCGACCAACTGGAACCATAAAGCGGTGCAATTTGGTGGCGGAGCTTTCAACGGCTATCTCCATCATTCCGACGGATTGAGCCAAACCGTGATGGGCGACAAGAATCAGCCTGCCCCGTTGGATCGTGGATACGCTACATTCGGCAGCGATTCAGGACACCATCATCATTATTTGTTTGCCCCCGACATCGCGAACCAGCTGCGCGCGGATTTTGCGCTCAACGATGAGCAGCGAAAAAATTATGCCTCTGAAAGTTTGAAGAAGACTCACGATGTAGCAGTAGCGTTGATGGAGAGTGAGTACGGGCAAAAGCCCACGAGGATGTATTTCATTGGCGGCTCGACCGGAGGACGTGAAGCGATGATGGTCGTCGATCGATGGCCAGCCGACTATGACGGAGTGGTGGCGGCATATCCGGTGTGGAATCTGGTCGAGCTTGATCTGCAAATTATCCGGATCGCGCAGGCGATGTATGTAAAGGGGCCGGATGGGCAAGCCGGATGGCTGCCTCGCCATAAAACAAAACTCCTGCAGAATGCGGTCTTGAAGCAATGCGATTCACAGGATGGATTAAACGATCGCATCATTAGTGACCCGGATGCATGCAAGTTTGATCCAATGAGTTTGCGCTGTCCCGACGGGAAGGACCACAAGAAATGTTTATCCGACAAGCAGGAAAGAACGCTGACGGCATTTGCGCAGGAACAAGTGTCTCAATTTAAGGTTGCGAACGGAGTCGACTCGGAGCCCGGGTACAACGTTCTCCGTGGCGCCGATCTGACTGGAAGCCTGGGATTCGTCGCCCATCCTTTTTATCCGCCAAATCCATTGCTCAACTCGTTTTACTATCGCGTCGGCGATGCGGTCTTGCGATACTTTCTCACCAAGAACATGCATTTTGATTCTCTGAAGTTTGATACGTACACCGGCGGAGATTGGCAGGCCGGAATCATCCAGCAATCAGAGGAGGAAGACAGCAGCCTCGCTGATCTCACGCCGTATGAACGGCACGGTGGAAAACTGCTTATTGTCCACGGGACCGCAGACCCAATCATCCCGACGAACAGCTCGGTATTGCTTTATCAACGAATCGTCGAAGCGATGGGACAGAATCGCGTGGACGGCTTTGTCCGTTTTTATTTGATCCCCGGCTACGCACATGCCCGAGGAGCTTTTAAGGCGGGATTTGATACTGTCGGAGTGCTTGATGCCTGGGCAGGTCAGGGGATTGCTCCGGCGAAGTTAGTTGCGTCAGACCAGAACAAGCATGCGAACCGCACGAGACCGATGTGCGAATGGCCAAGCTGGCCGAAGTATGTTGGCGGAGACGCGAATCTTGCTGGCAGTTTTGTTTGTGCGAATTCTGCCGCAAACTTGCAGTAAATCAGAATGACTTGTCAGATCGGCTTTCCGCGAAAAAAATAAATCAATTCGACAATCAAGATCACCACCACCATTAGTTCGAGTACAAAGGCGCGGCTCTGGTTGAACTGATCGACCATGAAACGATAAAGGTCTTCGGCAGTTTTCAACTTCTGTTGCACTAAATCTTTATAGTCGGGGACCCCAACTTTCGCGGCGGCTTGCTTGTACAAGCGGGCGGAAAACATGTCGCTCAAAAACTTGATGGCATTGTCGGCGCGTTCAGTGAGCTCACTGACATCAAGCAGAACCGTGTGCAGCTTGGCCGCAGCGCGGGCGGTTCGCCACCGTGACCACCATCCGGTGCCGCCGGTTTCCAGAAAGTCATACACTCCTTCAAGCTCGCGCGTGAGCAACTCGTCGTAGTGGCGAAACTCCAGCAACTGCGAGTTTGCATATTCCAGTAACTGAATCGCGGTTTCGGCGCCGACCGCGGTGTCATAAATAAACGCCGCATTCCAGCCAATTACCGCCAGGTCATTGGGATAATAGGAAATCTGAGATTGCAAAATTTCGTTGCGCTCACCGTCCGACAGCTGGACTTTTTCTCCACGGACAATTTGCGCGATACGTGCGCCCTGGGCTTGAATGAGCTCGGTCGCGCTTGGGACACCCGCAATTTCGCGAACATGAAAAATGAAATAGTCCTCGCCGAGCCATTCCGTGTAGGGCTTGATTAATGCGGGCGCGGAACGTTCAAGCTTTTGCCGGACAATGCGAGTCGCATGAGCAGAGAAATCCACGTCGGAAACCCAGCGGCTGCCCAGCTGGACCAGTGTGTCCCAATCACCCGCGAAGGGCAATTCGAAAACTACGCTTAATACGCCATAGTCGTAATACTTAATCTGACCTTGAAGTTGCTCTCCGCTTTCGAGAACCAACGCCTCGATCGGTTCGACCACGGGCGGACGCTGAAAGCGAACATATCCTGGCGAAGGATGTTTAAAAGTTGGTTGCTCTAATTTACGCGCTCCAAAAATCTGAAGAAGCCGGTCAAGCTTGATTTCTTCGCAAACATCGAACTGAATCAGCACCAACACCGAGCCTTGCAGCGGTGCCGCAGACTTGTACTGGCTGGATGCGGGATCAGACGAGCGAGATGAGGGTTTGATATCCATTGTGCATTACTGCTCTGTCATGATTACTCGTAGCAACATCATGGCTCCATCCACGTGCCGGTTCAATTGGCGAGACGGATTCCTGATGAATTACATGAACAAGACGCAATCCTCATATTCAAAAAAATTAATTCTTCAACAAAATGCCGTGTCACCATTTTTGCAAGTTCTTGACGTAATACTGACATCACGTCTTCGATCGCCTCCTACCTTAAGTTCAGATCCAATCGAAATCGTTGTGCGGAGCACTGCAGAACGTAGGTCCGCGCACACAATGGAGTACAGACAAATGATTAAAGAAAATCCCTCTCTCGCGACTTTACCCGAAACAGATAATCCATCAACCAATGAAGAAGGAGTCGGCTCTGCTTTAGGGCGTGCAATTGGACGACGTTCCTTCATAAGAGGCTTGGGCGTTGCTGGCGCGACTATCACTGCGGGTAGCCTGCTTGCCACGGAAGCATTGGGTCAAACCCGACCCGCCAGCGGAAAACTATCTAGCGGTGATGCAGCGATCCTGCGTTTCCTCGCAGCTGCGGAACTTATCGAAACCGATTTATGGAGGCAATATAACGAGCTCGGCGGTGTTACCTCTGGCGCTCCCAACAACTATCAGCTCGCATTCCAGCAACTGGATGGCGATGGTCAGCAATACATCACCAGCAATACGCTCGATGAAGCCAGCCACGCCACGTTTTTGAACGCATACCTGGTGTCGAAAGGCGAGCAGCCGGTAAACCTGAATGCGTTCCGCACATTGCCCAGCAGCAAGGCGACTGGCGCAAAGCAAATCGGGCGGTTGACGAACCTGATGAATCTAACCATCGATACTAGCTGGTACACACGGTATCGCAGCCACAAGAACCCCGATTTCGGAGATACGTTTCAACAAGCTATAAAACTCACCGGAGTGACGGCGATCCCAAGGACTGATGACGACTTCGGACCCACCAACCATATCCAGGCAATCGCCAACACTGCGGCTTTCCATTTCGGATTCATCGAGCAAGGTGGCAGCAGTTTGTATTCGGCAATGGCACAAAAAGCGACCGATCTCGAAGTTCTGCGAATCGTTCTTAGCATTGGCGGAGATGAGGTTGCACACTTCCTGGAGTGGGTCGACTTCGCTGGCAACGGTGTGCAGGCGCCGCTTGCTCCTTTCACCGATCCTACGAATGGATTAACTTTCCCAGATTTCAACGCGTCGGGAAATCCGCTTCTGCAAACGAACCTGATTTTCCCGTTGCCGTGCGAATTCATCGACGCCTCTTTGCCCCGCTGCGCCGTCATTCGTCCGACTGCGCCTGCAGGCGTCGCCGCCGGAGCGGTTCGTTCGTTCACCGATGACGGATTGTTCGCGGGCCAGTCACAAGCATTCTTCAATGCCTTGAACGAACTGGCTGTGGCTGCGGACGCTGCTGAACGCGGCATGTAGTTTTCCGTCTCTCCTCGGACATAGGGCGCTGTGTTGACCTCCTGGTCGCAGCGCCCTTTTTTATTGGTGTCAGATCACACGTCCTGTCTGCTGATAAAATCCAACCCACGACGGAGAATCCGAACGCATGGCAAATACACAAGAACAGGAAACCAACGCGAGTTACGCGGCGCCTCTCGCGATGGTCACCACATTGTTCTTCATGTGGGGATTCCTCACCTGCCTTAACGACATTCTGGTCCCGCATCTTAAGCTGATCTTTGATCTTAGTTATTTGAAGATCATGTTTATTCAATTATGTTTCTTCTCCGCGTACTTCGTGTTTTCACTGCCTATCGGGAAAATCGTCGAGCGCATCGGCTACAAGTGGACGATGGTTGGTGGGTTATTCACGATGGGAACGGGCGCATTTCTGTTTATCCCCGCGGCAAGTGTGCCGTCGTATCCATTATTTCTATGCGCACTCATTGTGCTTGCGGCAGGCATCACTGCATTGCAGGTATCGGCAAATCCTTATGTGTCGGTGCTTGGGCCGGCGAAGACCGCATCCAGCAGATTGAACCTGGCGCAGGCGTTTAATTCTTTGGGAACTACACTCGCTCCATATTTAGGCGGACTTTTTATCTTGAGTGCCGCTCCGAGAAGTTTGGATGAGATCCGAAGTTTTAGTGCACAGGTTTTGCAATCGTATCGTTTGGAGCAAGCGGCATCGGTGAAATTGCCATACCTAATTCTGGGAACAATTGCATTCGCGTTGGGAATTGCGATTGCCGTGTTTAAGCTGCCGCCCATTCCCGGAGCGGAACGACGCGTGCAGGCTCAATCAGGCGGGCAAAGTATTTTGCATTATCGCCATCTGCTGCTCGGCGCGGTTGCGATTTTTGTATATGTCGGAGCAGAAGTTTCTATCGGCAGCTTCCTGGTGAATTATCTCAGCCAGCCAAACATTGGCAACATCTCGATTCGGACCGCAGCCGGATTCGTTTCGTTCTATTGGGGCGGCGCGATGATCGGAAGATTCATCGGCTCTGCATTACTGCAAAAAGTTCGCACTGGACCTGCTCTCGGAGTTGCCGCAATGATCGCGTGTCTGCTCGTGATTACCTCGATGCTAGGCTCAGGTCATTTGGCGATGTGGACCATTCTTCTGGTTGGCTTGTTCAACTCGATCATGTTCCCAAGTATTTTTACGCTCGGCATCGCGGAACTCGGCCCGCTTACAGGCAAAGGTTCAGGAATTCTGATCATGGCGATCGTGGGTGGTGCAATCATCCCTTTGGGAATGGGTGCTCTCGCGGACCGTCTTGGCGTGCATCATTCTCTGTTTCTGCCGGCAATTTGTTATCTCTACATCGTCTACTACGGGCTTAGCGGATCGCGAATCGTGCGCCGAACCTAAGCCGCACACTGCCCGCATACGTAGGATAAACTTAAGGAGCAATGGTCCTGCCTTTCGTCCGCGAACTTTTTGCGGACGTGGAAACGCTTCCCGCTTTCACACGTGTAGCCTCCCACCTTCGGACGCACGCGGGGCGCATACGTTTGTCCGGATTGACCCCTTCCGCCAAAGCTCTGATGCTGGTGTTGCTCCAGAGAGCGGCTGAACTGCCGTTGATTGTTGTGGTCTCGGACAATCGCACCATGGAAGATTTCGTTCCACTCATGCAGGCGTTCCATGAGCTCACTGGCGGCCGCGAGCCGGAATCGGTTGTCGGCCTTCCCGCGTACGACATCTTGCCGTTTCAAAATCTCTCGCCACACGCGGAAATTCAGGAAGAGCGGGCTGCCGGTTTGTGGAAGATCGCGACCGGAGGAGTATCGATTGTCGTAGCGCCAATCGCCGCCACAGCGATGCGTCTGCGCGATGCTGAATATTATTCCGGCCTGGCGCGCACGGTGAAGCGCAATGACACGGTCGATATTGAAGCGCTGCTGCGTCATCTCAACACGGTTGGATACACGAATGCCGATGTGGTTGAAATGCCCGGCGAATATGCGCTGCGTGGAGGATTACTCGATGTGTATCCTCCCGAAGCTGAACGGCCATTGCGGATAGAACTGTTCGGCGATGAAGTGGAATCGATTCGCAAATTTGATCCAACGACGCAACGCTCGTCCGATGCCACGGATGAAGCTCTGTTGTTGCCGTTGAGCGAGACGCCGGTAAGTGAAGAAATTCTAGGCGCGATCCACTCGCGGCTTTCCGGTAATCGCATCACCGGGTCCGAAGAAATTATCGAGCAGACTGTACGCGCTGGCGGCGTAACCGTGTTTCCGGGATGGGAGTTTTATGCGCCAGTAGCTGGCGCAGAGCACTCGCTTTTCGAATTGCTGCCGCATGCCGCAGTGATCGCCGACGAACCTGAAGCATTGAAGCGTGAACTCGATCACGTTTGGGCGCGCATTGAGGAACTCCACGAGCGAAGTGGTGTAGGAAATCTCGTCCGTCCTACCGACCTGCTGAATTCTCCGGATGATTGGTGGGAGAGTCTACGCAAGCGCGCAGGTGCCGAAATTGAGCATCTTGGCATCACGCAGTTCGGAGACGATACCGTAAGTTTTCATTCGCAGCCTACCCCGCGCTTTCATGGGTCCGTCGCGGGAATGTTGGAAGAAGTTCCAAAAGAATTTTCTGCCGGAAGACGAGTTCTGGTCGCGGTCCCCAATATCGGCGAGGTCGAGCGGCTGGCGGACGCGTTCAGCGAAAGCGGCGTTTCCTATCGTCTCGGAAGTCGCACTCGCGTCGGCGGAACTTACGCGGACGAAGCCGCATACTTCGCTGGTGAAATGCTGACCGCAACGTTGACCAAAGCATACGTCCCGGATGGCGTGATTCTTCCGGACGCGAACCTGACAATATTCGGCGCGCACGATTTGTTTGATGAATCCGAATCGGTGGCGTCCGCGCCTCAGCGGCGGCGGTCGAAGGTCTCAGCGTTTCTTTCCGACTTCCGCGATCTGCAAGTCGGTGACTACGTTGTCCACGTCGAGCATGGGATCGGGCAATATCAAGGGTTGAAAGAAATCAATCAAGGCGATGGCAACGCCGAGTTCATGCTTCTCGAGTATGCGGACGGAGCGAAGTTGTACGTTCCTCTCACGCGGCTCGATCTGATCCAGAAATATCGTTCATCCGAAGGCGTGAAGCCTGCCCTGAATCATCTGGGCACGCAAGCCTGGAGCAAAACCACCGCCCGTGTTCGCAAGGCCATGGCGGACATGACGGATGAGTTGCTCAAGCTCTACGCCGAGCGCAAGACAGCCAAGGGACGGGCTTTTTCCGTGGACAACCAGTGGATGCGTGAGTTTGAAGACGCATTCGCCTATACCGAAACCACCGATCAGGATATGGCGATTGTCGATGTGAAGCGCGACATGGAATCCTCGCAGCCGATGGATCGTCTGCTTTGTGGCGACGTTGGCTACGGTAAGACCGAGATTGCCATGCGTGCCGCATTTAAAGCTGTAAACGATACGCGGCAAGTCGCGGTGCTGGCACCGACTACTGTCTTGGCATTTCAACATTTCGAAACATTCAAGCAACGGTTTGCCGCGTTTCCTGTATCAATCGAAATGATCAGCCGCTTTCGCACGCAGAAGCAACAAAAAGAAATACTCCAGAAAGTTGAAACTGGAAAGATCGACATTCTCATCGGCACGCATCGAGTTCTATCAAAAGATTTGAAGTTCGCCGATCTCGGCTTGCTCATTGTGGATGAAGAGCAGCGCTTCGGCGTCCGCCACAAAGAGCGCTTGAAGCAGATGCGCAAAGAAGTGGACGTTCTGACCATGTCCGCGACGCCGATCCCTCGTACTCTGCACATGTCGCTCGCGGGATTGCGCGATATGAGTGTGATTGAAACCCCTCCGAAAGATCGGATGGCGATTCAGACGGTGGTAGCGAGTTGGGATGAAAAGCTGATCCAATCCTCGATCGAGCAGGAGCTCGACCGCGGCGGGCAAATTTATTTTGTGCACAATCGCGTGGAGAGCATCTGGGAAATCGCCGCAAAGCTACAGGCGCTGGTGCCGCGAGCACGCGTTCTGGTTGGGCATGGGCAAATGGGCGAAGGTGAGCTCGAGAAGATCATGCTGAAGTTCATGCATCACGAGGCGGATATTCTTGTCGCCACCACCATCATTGAGAACGGCCTCGATATTCCGCTTTGCAACACCATCTTGATCAATCGCGCTGATCGCCTGGGATTGTCCGAACTCTATCAGTTGCGCGGCCGCGTTGGCCGCTCGAATCGCAGAGCGTATGCATATTTGCTGGTTCCGCAGGATATTGAACTCACTCCGATTGCGCGGCGCAGGTTGGCGGCGTTGAAAGAATTCTCCGACCTCGGCGCAGGATTCAAAATTGCTGCGCTCGATCTTGAACTGCGTGGAGCAGGGAATTTGCTGGGCGGCCAGCAGAGTGGTCACATTGAAGCCATCGGATTCGAGCTATATACGCAAATGCTGGACCGCGCCGTCCGGGAAATGAAGGGCGAGACGGCGCAGGATGAAATTCCGACGCAACTCAATCTCGGACTTAATATTCGTATCCCGGTCGAATATATCGCAGAAGAAAATCAGCGCCTGAGAATGTATAAGCGAATTGCGGGCGTTGAAACGGATACGCAACTCGCCGACGTGCGCTCGGAATTACAAGACCGTTACGGTGAGCCGCCTGCTGCAGTTGTCCACCTGCTCGACTATGCTGCTCTCAAGCTGCATGCCAGCCGCGTTGGCGTGATCATGATGGAGCGGAAGCGGGATCTGGTAAACATCAAGTTCAAACAGAATGCCCCGATCGACGCCTCGAAGCTCGCGCAATTTGTCGCGTCCGATCGCGGCGCAAAGTTTACTCCGGATGGCACGCTGAAATTTACGCTCACCGTGACTGCTCCCGGAGAAGTGCTGACACGGCTGGAAGATTTGCTATCGCTGCTGGCAGAGGATGTTCCCCAGGAAGCTTCCATTACTTCCGCGTAAACCTTTCACTCGTTGTCATTTACAATTTGTTGAAACAGCCGACGCAGATTGGATTTTAATGCCCATGCGAGTTCGCAAAGCCGTGTTTCCCGCTGCTGGATTAGGCACGCGTTTCCTGCCTGCCACCAAAGCTCAACCGAAAGAAATGCTTCCGCTGGTCGACAAGCCGATCATTCAATACGGCGTGGAAGAGGCGTTGGCTTCGGGCTGCGATCAAATCATCATTGTCACTGGACGCGGCAAGCAGGCAATCGAGGATCACTTCGACGTGAGCTATGAGCTGGAAAAAATGCTGGAAGAGCGCAAGAAGACTGATCTGCTGAAGATCGTTCGCTCCATTTCCGACATGATTCATATCGCGTACGTTCGTCAGAAAGAAGCGCTGGGATTGGGCCACGCGGTCCTCACTGCGCGCGAACTTGTAGGCCACGAGCCTTTTGCTGTGTTACTCGCGGATGACGTGATGGATGCCGATCCTCCGGTGCTAAAGCAGATGATCGATGTCTTCGAACACGTTCACGGATCTGTTATCGCGACGCAGATCGTCGAAGGTGAAGCGATTTCCGCCTACGGCGTAATGGATGTCAAGCCGATGGATGGACACAATGGCCGGCTGTTCGAAGTGCGCAATTTGGTGGAGAAGCCCAAGCTTAGAGAAGCTCCTTCAAATCTGGCGATCATGGGCCGATATGTTTTGACTCCGGCGGTGTTCGATACACTGGCGCAAACCAAGCCCGGCGCGGGCGGAGAGCTTCAGCTTACCGATGGTCTGCGAGCGCTGCTGAAGAAAGAAAATATCTACGCGTACGTCTACGAAGGAACGCGCCACGATGCTGGAGACAAACTTGGCTTCCTGAAAGCCACAATCGAGTTCGCGTTAAAACGAAAAGACCTGGGCGGCCAACTCCGCGAATATTTGAAGAGCCTGAAACTATAAACACGCGCGGGTGCCATATGAGTGCGTGCCCCATTTCTCGTACGATGCGAAAAACGGAGCACACTGCTTTCACTTCAACGACGCCTGCAGCTTTTTGGATTTCTCTTCCACTCCATCCGCTAACTTCTTTTTGTGTTTGTCGAGACGGCCACCGACTTCAGTGTCGGCGAGTCCAATAATCTGTGCCGCGAGAATTCCAGCATTGGTTGCTCCGGGCTTGCCGATGGCAACGGTCGCGACAGGAATACCGGCAGGCATTTGCACGATCGCAAGCAATGAATCCATGCCATTGAGAGATGTCGAGGGGATTGGCACGCCAATCACCGGCAGGGTGGTATGGGCTGCAATCACTCCAGCAAGATGTGCTGCTCCGCCAGCGCCGGCGATGATGACGCGAATCCCGCGTCCGGCAGCCTTCTTCGCGTATTCTCCGGTACGGTCAGGCGAGCGGTGCGCCGAAGTGACATCCATCTCATAGGCGATGCCAAACTCGTCGAGAGCTTTTCCTGCCTCGCGCATGATTTCCAAATCTGAATCACTGCCCATCACGATAGAAACTTGTGGCTTGTTCATTTTCTTTTCGATCCCCTTGATGTTTATTTTTTCAACGCACGCGCGCCAATGTCATGGCGATAGTGCGCACCTTCAAAACTAATTTTGCCTGCTGCTTCGTACGCACGATGCACTGCCTCGCTTAACGTGGCGGCACGCGCGGTAACTCCCAAAACGCGGCCGCCAGCGGTGAAATATTCTCCATCACGCTTGCTGGTTCCCGCATGAAAGACTTTCACACCTTCCACGGCATCGGCTTCCGCAATACCAGTAATCTTTTTTCCAACAGCGTATGCTCCGGGATATCCGCCAGACGACATCACGACGCAAACCGTCGCGTCCGAGGACCACTTGAAATCGCCTTCGCTGACGCGTCCGTCGATGCTCGCTTCGAGCGCTTCCACCAAATCGCTTTCAAGACGCATTAGGATCGGCTGAGTTTCCGGGTCTCCGAAGCGGCAATTAAATTCCAGCACCATCGGGCCTTTCGCCGTCATCATCAACCCACAATAAAGGATACCTTTGTACTCCGCGCCTTCGGCTTTCATGCCTGCAACCACAGGCCGCGCAACATGTTGAATGAGCCAATCGCGCATGGCATCATCCATCAACGACGGTGTAGAGTAGGCGCCCATACCGCCAGTGTTCGGGCCGGTATCGGCGTCGCCGATGCGCTTATGATCTTGCGCCGCAACCAGCGGGGCGACGCGCTCGCCATCGCTGATCGCTAGAAACGATAGCTCTTCTCCCTGCAAACATTCTTCGAGCACAACACGCGTTCCCGCTTCGCCGACCATCTTTCCGCTCAACATTTCGGACGCAGCTTCCGCGGCCTCCTCTTTGCTGGCACACATGACGACGCCTTTGCCAGCAGCGAGGCCATCCGCTTTCACTACGACGGGCGTGGAAAAATGTCCGAGTGCATCGCGAACTTCCTCGATGGAATCACAGATCGCGTAATGCGCTGTCGGGATGCGATGGCGCTGCATGAACTCCTTGGCAAAACTCTTGCTCGACTCCAGACGTGCGGCCGCACTATTCGGACCAAAAATGCGGAGACCGCGGCGATTGAATTCGTCCACGACGCCTAACTGGAGCGGAACTTCCGGCCCAATCACAGTGAGATCAGGTTGGATACGGCCAGCCAGTTCAACCAGCGAATCGACACTCTTTATATCGGCAGGCATGCACTCGGCGTCATCGGCAATCCCGCCATTGCAGGGCGCGCAATAAACTTTATCGACACGCGGCGACTGGCGAAGCTTCCATACCAGAGCGTGTTCGCGTCCGCCACTTCCAATGACAAGAATTTTCATGGGCCACTTTCAGGTTAGGAGTTGAAGCGGAAGAATGTCAAACGGCGATTGAACCTCAAGATTTACGGGAACGATAGTAATGGGCCGCATCGCTTCTTATCCGTCATTGAAGGATAATTCTAGCTAGCACACACGCATGAAGCCATTCGTCGCCATTCTCGTGATCTTGTTAAACCTTGGGCCGCTTTTCGGGCAGAGCAATCGCGGCGAATTGCGACTTACAGTGAACGATCCCGCCGGACATCCGGTAAAAACCAGCGTCAGGATCGTCAGCGAAGCCAATCAATATCAAAACAATTTGCCGACTAACGATCGTGGGGAATTGAATGTTCAACGCCTGCCGTACGGACTTTATCAGTTTGAAATCAAGCAACCGGGATTTGCCGATGTATTCGAGTCGGTGGAGATTCGTTCGTCGATTCCACAGTTTTATATCGTCAAGTTGAAGTTGCCCTCGGTTAACGAGACCGTCGCTGTCGGCGCGGAAAAAACACTCATTAATCCGGACCAGGCGGGAGCTGTCAACCAAATCGGCCAGGACACAATTGAAACTCGCGTCGGATCAATACCCGGACGCTCCGTTCAGGACCTTGTAAACTCCCAGCCGGGCTGGCTTTATGAAGGCAACGCTGTTCTTCATCCGCGCGGATCGGAATATCAGACGCAGTTTGTCGTCGACGGAATTCCACTCACCGACAATCGCTCTCCTAGTTTTGGTCCGGAGATCGAAGCCGACAACGTTCAATCGATGACGATCTACACTGCGGGTTTTCCAGCGGAGTACGGCCGGAAAATGGGCGGCATCGTCGAGATCAATACGCTTCAGGACATCAAGCCAGGGTTTCATGGAGAAGCTGTTTTATCGGGCGGCAGCTTTGATAGCAAAGCCGCTTTCTTTCAGGGTCAATATGTATGGGGGAAGAACACTCTCGGCGGCAGCGCCAGTGGCGGCGCAACCGAACATTATCTTAATCCGGTAGTCCCGCAAAATTTCTTCAACACTGGCACCGTGGGTGATTTTTCACTCAATTACGAGCGCGATCTGACGCCGAAAGACCGGCTGACCATGAGCGTGCGCCATGAACTGGCGCGCTACGACATCCCTAATGAGCAACTGCAGCAAGCTGCCGGACAACGGCAAAACGCCGACAACTTCGAGACCATGGCCATCATTTCGGACCAGCATACGTTCTCTCCCAACGCCGTCGCCGATTTTCGGGGAATGCTGCGAGACAATTCAAACGATTTCTATTCCAATCCAAGCTCGACTCCGGTGATTGTTTTTCAGGAAAATTCGTTCCGCGAAGGATACTTCAAAGGCTCGGCCACTATTAATCACGGACACCATGAATGGAAATTTGGTGTCGAATCCGATGCTACTTTTCTGAACGAACATCTCAATTATTTAATTACCGATCCTTCGCAATTCGATGACGGCACGCCTCTGACTTTTCGGTTCACGGCGAACCGCCCTGACCTCGAACAATCGGTTTTTGTGCAAGACATGATCCGCTTGAACAATTGGAGCATCAGCGTCGGCTTGCGCTGGGACCACTATCAGCTCTTGTTGAATCGGCAGGCGGTCGATCCGCGGTTCTCGATTTCTCGCTATTTCCCGGACGCAGGCCTGGGGCTGCATTTTTCCTATGATCGCGTATTTCAGACCCCTTCGTTTGAGAACATTCTGCTATCGAATTCCACCGCCATCGAGTCACTCGATCCCACGAATTTTCTGCGCCTGCCAGTTGAACCGTCCGAAGGAAATTACTACGAAGCCGGTTTGACGAAATCTATTCTCGGAAAATTTCGTCTGGACGCGAATTATTACCGGCGACTGGTGAACAATTACGCCGATGATGATCAGATTTCCAACACGACTATCAGTTTTCCTATCGCATTCCGCCGTGCCACTATTTATGGTGCCGATGGAAAGCTCGAATTGCCTCACTGGGGAAAATTCTCGGGCTTTGTCAGCTATTCGTACACAGTCGGCAATGCGTGGTTCCCGGTGACGGGCGGACTTTTTCTCGGAGACGACGCATCTGCTGCAGCGACTCAACTCACCGGACATTTTCCCGATTCGCAAGATCAGCGCAATACCGTCCGCGGGCGAGTTCGCTATCAATTGTTCCCGCGTGTATGGATCGCCAGCGGGGTTCAATACGACACAGGTTTGCCATTTGAATTCGATGGCGATCCCGACACGGTACTCGCACAATACGGCCAGCAGGTTTTAAACAGGATCAATTTTGCTCGCGGCAGAATCCGTCCAGCTTTTCAGGTGAACGCATCCCTCGGAGCCGAAGTTTATAAGACCGACCGGCTCAAAATGAATTTCCAGGCCGACGGAGAAAACTTAACTAACGTTCTGAACGTTATCGATTTCGGCGGACTGTTTTCCGGCAACGCCATCGGCCCATCCCGCAGCTTCGCCCTGCGCTTGCAAACTGATTTCTAAATCACAATTCCGCATATACTAGAATGACGTTTCCCGCCGGGAGGGCCCTTAGCTCAGCGGTTAGAGCAGTGGACTCATAATCCATTGGTCCTAGGTTCAAATCCTAGAGGGCCCACCAAATTCTACAGTGCTGTCAACACATTTCGCGGTGAGCACCAGGCGTAAAGGTTACGGCCGCAAGCTGCTATGGCTTGCTGCGGACACGCGAAAATGTGCGTCGTCGTGGTGCCTTGAACTGAAATGGCCTTAGAAATATGAACTACGGGGACTCAATGAGTGAAAACGCCTGTGGGTGTTGAAAAAGTCACTGCGATTGGCGGATGAGTGGCGGCAAAAGCGTGGTAATAAGATGGAGAAAGTTCCTTGCCATGCTTTTCGTAATCGCCATTCTCGGAGGTCTGCTGATCATGATGGGACAACACTCCCGTTCCGAAGCATTGTTCTACTACTTCCGCCTAGAAGATCAGATTCCTGAAACCCACCTGCTACGGCTGATCGACAAGCACATCAGCTTTGCCTTTGTGCGGGAAAAGCTGAAAGAGAGTTACAGCGATACGGGCCGCCCTTCCATCGATCCGGAGCTTCTGCTGTGCATTTTGTTGATCGGCTATCTGTATGGCATCACCAGCGAGCGCAAACTGGTGGAGGAGCTGCGCATGCATTTGGCGTGGCGCTGGTTTACGGGGCTCGGATTCGATCAGGAGATTCCGCATCACTCCACGTTCTCGAAGAATCGGCACGGAAGGTTTCTGGAGTCGAAGGTGTTCGAACAGTTGTTTGAAGAGATCGTGGCGCGTTGTCTGGAAGCGGGATTGGTGCAAGGCGACAACCTGTCCGTGGACGGCAGTTTCGTAGAGGCCAATGCCAGCAAGGAGAGCCGCATTCCGCGCGAGCAGTTAGCGGAAGCGGCGAAAGTGAAGCGCAATGTGCGCCAGTATCTGGCGGAACTGGAAGAACAGAATCCGACCGAAGAGCCAGTGCATGAGCAGGAACAAGTATCGACGACCGACCCCGACTCGACCTATGCGACCAAAGGTGGAACGCCCGCCCGGCTGGGATACTACGACAACTATCTGGTGGACAATCACAGCTGTGTGATCGTGGGTGTGCAAGGGACCGCAGCCCGGATGAGTCAGGAGACGGTCGCCGCCCAAAACATGATCGCTCGCTTCGCCCACTGGCAAGGACGCGAGCCCGTGTCGGTGGGCGCCGATGCCACCTACGGCAACGGCGAGTTCCTGCAATGGTTAATGGACCGGAACATCACTCCGTACATGCGCACGCGCGACAATGCCTTGCGCAAGAACAGTTTGCTCTACGGCCCTGAGCGTTTCACTTACCTTCCCGAAAGCGACAGCTATCTTTGTCCCGCTGGCGAGCAACTCAACTACGGCGGACACAGCGCTCGCAACCGCACTCACGTTTACATCGGGACGCGCAAACGTTGCGGCCCGTGCCCGCAGAAAGCGCAGTGCACCACGGCACCCATCAAGTATCTCGCGATTCACGTGCATGAACCGGCGCGGCAACGGGCTCGCGACCTAGTGAACACCGCCGCCTTTGTGGATGCGCAGAGGAAGAGAAAGAAGGTGGAAGCGTTGTTTGCCGAACTCAAGAATCAGATCGGACTGCGTCGTCTACGCCTGCGGAGATTAAAGTTTGTGCGGGAGCAGTTCCTTCTGGCGGCAACAGCTCAAAATATCAAACGGCTAGTTCGCTTCCTCAGTCAAACGCCGAGACCACCGATTCCCGCAATGACGTAGGCACTTCGCAAGAAAGATTATTCAAGCGCGATACTCACCCCACCAACTTCTGCTTCCCATTAGCCCTTTTTCAACACCCACTCCTGTTTTCGTAAATCACTTTCATATTCCTTGGAAAACCTCGAAATTCTGTTTATCCTTTCCCGTCAATGGCAGTAATGGACAACATCGAGTCTCATATCGTTGGCAGCGAAAAACTAACCAACGTCTTTGGTTATTGGCCCTCCTTCCATGATGCGGAAGTTCTGGAACTCCACTTTGATCGTGGGAATATAAAAACCGACAAGGGTATCTATAAGTTCCCGCTATTGACGCTAAAAATTCACCTGTGGGAGCTGACGAAGGAAGGTAACTCAAAGGGCCATTTGGTTTGCCGACATCACACAATTGCGACTCTGAACTTTTCCGATGTCTCAGACTTCCAGATGCAGGGCTTCAATCATCAGAATGCCCTGCTGCAGCTCTCCGTGAGGAGGGAATATCGGTCTGACGATCCCTCACCATATTTTGCTGTTGAATTGGACCCGGCATTCGGCATGTGCGCTTCCTTCAAGTGTCTTCATATGGAGGTTGTTGACGCGGTGACTTCAGACGCCCAGGCCTGAATGACGTTACGCTATGACGATAATGATCGCAGTCTCAGGAGCCATTCTTGTTGCATTCGCTCTCTTCCTGATTAGCCTTGCGGTCGTAGTCTTCGCGAAGCCAGCAGCAGCTGAAGTGTTTTTTCTGTCATTCGCCAGTTCTGCGCGAGCGCACTATACGGAGCAAGTCGTCCGCTTACTAATCGGCGCATCACTCATGATTCGCTCCGCGGCCATGTGGCAGCCGAAGCTCTTCTGGCTTGTCGGATGTGGCATCGTCCTATCCTCTGTAGTGTTAATCCTTACTCCGTGGCAATGGCACGATCGTTTCGGCAACACGGTGCGTCCAATGCTGATTCGTCAAATGAAATTGTTTGCGATCGGGATATTGGCATTCGGAGTTTTACTTATTTATGGGGTACTGAGTGCAGCTTCCCCAATGTCGCTTACGAATTAGTAGGCCCAAAAATCGCCTGGTTGCAAAGTGCGGAGTGTGCAATTCGAAATACTTCATCAGCTTCCCTATTTCATCCTAAGCCACAAGCCCATATCGTATTGCCGCTTCAAGCGTATCGATGTTTATATCTTTTAGAGCTTTAAACCGAATGCAATATCCGGTCACGCTCGCCTTACCTAGTTTTTTTCCATACGTTTTGGCTAAGTATTTCTTATCTTCGAGGCCAAGAATATAGACGGATATCCCGGTTTTGTTTCCGCTTACACCAATTTGGAAAAACTCTCTGCTTTTTCCATTGGCATATTTTATTGTGTGAAATCCATATCCAATCGTAGGATTCGAAACAGTATGATTTTTACTGTCTTTACCATCGGAGAACCATAGTTTGCATTCTGGTGACACTTGAAGTGTGAGCCGATGCAACTCTCGCATGTCACTCCGTTTCGATTCCGGTTGGCTGCTAATGTATTTCTCGATTTGTTCTCGCACGTTCATAGCTCTGCTTCCCCGCACGCACGAGATTATACGAGGTTTAATCCTTCCTCCGGATGGTTCAAGGAATTGCTCGCCAGATTAGCACTGCAAAAATCAGCGAAGTACAAACCGCGGACGTTATGTGATGGGGCGCAAACTCGGTATCAGAGGTTTGAAGCCCGGCGGACGAGACGTACGTTCTCCCCGATGCTGCGAGAAGGCTTAGGAACAACAGGAATTCATGTAATTTTGTGCAATTTTTTGCATATTGACAGACCTCGAAACGCGGTAGCATAGTGATCCTGCGCTACTACACGACTCCCTGCGATATCTTTTTGGTTACTTCCCTGACGGGCATTGACATATGAATGATGCTAAAAAACAGAAGGACGGTCGTCCAACTTTGCGGGTTGGTTTGAACTTGGAGGCTCGCCTCCTCGCCTACCTCGTCGCGGCTAGTGGAGGGTTCTGCGCGTTAGTCCAAATCTCTCAGGCTCAGATCGTTTACACTCCCGGCAACATCCCACTGTCCGAGGCGGTTGATGGAGGCGGTCCGGCCCTAACTCAATTCGACATCAACAACGATGGCACCCCCGATTTCGTATTCTCAAACTATTCCTACGCGACGGAAGGGCAAGGGCGCCGTCACCTCAAAATTTCTGGCTTAGGGAATGGGATTCTTCAAGTCAAAATTAATGGGCAGGCATTCGCCGCGGCTTTGCCATCGGGAGCAAAAGTCGGTCCTGAAGGGAATTTCCAAAACGAGCTTTCCATGGCTTATCAGGGTTACAGGACGTCTTTTAGAAAATCTGCTGGAAGCTGGAACCAAATCCAGTTTGGTTTTCTCGGGCTTAAGTTTTTGATCAACGGGCAGACTCACTATGGATGGGCCCGCGTGAAGTTCGTTCGTCCGCAATTTATCAACCAAGGCAGCATTTCTGGTTACGCCTATGAAGCCACGCCCAATCAGCCCATCGTTACCGGCCAAACTGAGGGAGCGACGGATAAATCTACAACAAGCCCTTCGAGAGCAAAGAGCTTAGGAATGCTTGCTGTCGGCGCATCCAGTTTGAAGTAGCGATAAAAAGATATTTTCCGTGTGAAATGGGAAATCCATGCTCAATCGAATTTTTACGATGATGCGTTCGATGAAATCTACTGGCATTGCAATCCTGTTGATTGTGTGTCTGCCCGCATTTGGAAACGCAGTGGAGAACGTGATTCTGCATTTCGATCAAACGCATGGGGCCTATCCCCTGGGGAATCTAATCGCCGATAAGTCGGGCAACCTGTATGGAACTGCGTCTGGCGGCGGGGTCATTTCCGCTTGCCTCGGTGGTTGCGGCAATGTCTTCGAGTTGTCCCCCACACAAAATGGTACGTGGATTGAGAAGGTACTGTATACATTTCAAGGATCAAGCGACGGCGGTACACCGAACGGAACATTGATCGTCGACAAGAACAACAACCTCTACGGTACTTTTATCGGAGATGATGGATCTCCTCCGGGTATTTTTGAATTAACGCGTGGGAGCAACGGTTCTTGGTCGAAAAAAAATATTTATCTTTTTTCCCAGGGTTTTGTTACCCCAAATGGCTATTTGACAATTGACGCCGCCGGCAATATCTATGGAGCGGATCAATGGGGCGGTTCCTTCGGTGATGGCGAGGTGTTCGAGTTAAGCCCGACTGTTGGCGGGAGTTGGATAGAAACATCTATCCATTCTTTTAGCTTTTCCGACGGTAACGGATTCGATCCCTTCGGCGGCGTCATCGTAGACAGCAAAGGAAATTTATATGGTACGACACTGCAAGGAGGGGCTAGTCGAGCCGGTACGGTCTTTGAATTATCGCCGCAGACTAATGGTCAATGGACCGAAAGTTTACTGTACAGCTTTACCCTCGAAGATGACGGCGGATCACCCGAATCTCCGCTGACCTTCGATGCTTCTGGCAACCTCTATGGAACAACCTACGTAGGCGGAATTGTCACAAATGCTTACGGAACTGTATTTAAGCTGACTCCGAATTCCAATGGATCATGGAGTGAAAGTTTGCTATACGTCTTTGGAGGCCATCCTGACGGCCAAAATCCAACCGGTCCAGTAGTGTTTGACAGCCACGGAAATCTTTATGGAGCGGCTTTTGAGGGCGGCGGTTCCTGCAACGTGCCCGGGTGTGGAATTGTGTTTCAACTCCAGCCGCAAGCCCAAGGCCTTTGGACTGAAACTATCCTTTACGAGTTTGCGAGCGCGCTCCAAGGATCGTCACCGCTGGCAGGCGTGCTCCTGGACGAAGCTCACCAACGCCTCTTCGTGACTTCCGAATACGGTGGGGGGCGCTTTGGATATGGCACTGTAACCGAACTGAAACGCTAACGACGAACGACTGCTCATTGACGGCTGTAACGCGAGCCATTCCCCTACCGTCACTCACTGGCGAAAAATCGCCTTTCCCCTCACCGGCTAAGGCTCGTGGTTTCCAATGATTGCGGCAGCCTGCTAGTTGCAGCCTGAAACTTATTCCTTCTCTGGGCCGTAATCATTCCGGAGGAATTTGACATGCACGACATAAAGGAGCGGCTGTCTCTATTCTGGCTCTTCGCGTTATTGAACTACCTGTATGCGGACTGTACTGCCCTGTTTGCCATTGTTGGCTCGCCAAATCTATCCGACGCCCCACATTTCCCCCCATGGATTCTGCTGGTTTCATCGGCCTTCATGGAAATACCCATCGCCATGATTGTGGCGTGTCGACTACTTCCGTTTAGGCCGAACCGGCTGGCGAATATCATCGCGGGCACATTTGTAACTCTTGTAAACGCCGGCCTGACCTACGTTCCGCCTTTTTTCGGTCAACGGACTCCCGCTCTTCCATGTTACTTGTTCTTCGCGACGATCGAAACTATTTGCACCTCGGTCATCGTCTGGCAGGCGTGGAATTGGTCGGGGGCTGAGACTGTCCGCACGTCTTAAACTGGTCGCTGAAATAGTGAGGTCAATGTGACGCTAAAAAAGAGAAGCTCTAACACAGATCGTCCTGGTCACCGTGGGGCTGGTCAATCTATCCCTGATTTATTTTCTATATGTGGATCTGCGGCACTCCAACTGGCTTTTGGTGCAGAAGAACGAGTGCGACCCGATGTTTCTGAGTTTTTTTATTCCAGTCGGGATTTTTCTGCTCATAGCCGCAAGGAGACCGTCTGAGCATCGCTCCGCGATTGCCCTGGCGGCTTGGTGGAACATCTCCCATAGCACTGTAATGGCTATTCAAACCGTGGAAGCCCGGATTCACGGCGTCCCCCGGAATTTTGCCGATGTGATCGTATTCCTTCTGATCGGATTTGTCCTGTTAGCCCTTCTGTCGGCAAAACGAGAGACAGCCGCGTCAGTAGTTGCGTGACTGAGCGCAGACACCACGCACAGCGATGACATGTAGCGAAGCGGCTCTGTGGCAGACTGACTTTAAATCTGTTCTCGGCAATGGCTTCGCAGCGGATTTAGGGAAGACGGTAAAGCGTCAACCTCAACGGAGACCCGACAACAAACATCGAACCATCGGGCGAAAACGCAGTCCATGACTGTTGTTCGCTGTCCAGTTCTGGTTTCACCTCTGCAACACACTCCCCCGTCTCCACGGAAAAGATGACAAACCTTTCGTGCGCGCCCGAACCTGTGAGCTGCAAAGCAAAACGCCTTCCGTTCTGTGAAACCCCCGCGTAGGAGAATCCGCCGTCTACAGCCAGCGTTCTGACGAGATCACCTTGAACATTGATGATCATCGGACTCTTACAGCCGGGCTCAAGGATGAGGTTATCCGTAAGAAACTGTGGTCTTCCGCCGCAATTGCCGTGATAAACCAAGTGGTCTCCAGCAGCGTCCTTGTACGTGATGAATCCGAGTTCTTTAGGATATTTTTTCGTCCAATGCAAGTTGTCCGTGATGAAACCCTTGCTGCTTAACGATGTATCGTAGGCGGGGCTATCCGTCAGTTTGATCACTTTCAAGGTTCGAGCGTTTATAAGTCCGTATCCAGGATTCGTCGCATTTCCTAGTGTCGACCCGTCTGGAGACATGTTCTCCGCCCGTCCGTGATAATCAAGAACGCCTACATCTTTCAGGTCGGGCGCGAGCCGCAGTACGTTGCGTCCAACTACGATGACATGCGCATCATTCGTCGCGAACACAGGCAATGAGCCAAATGCCGTAATTTCCCGCTTCTCCTTGACTCGACCGGTCTGGGCATCAAGAGACAAGAGCTGATAGACCTGCACAGGAATCCTGGCCTCATGTACCTGTCGCATTCCAACCTTGGACGCTAGAACAAGCCGATCCCCCACGAATACAACGCTGCGAGTCGCCGCATAGATCGAGCTTGTCTGAGAATCTATATGCGGGCCGGAGAGTGTTGTCCCACTATTACCAACGGCAAAACTCATCACTTGTTCGGCTTTAGTGAGTGGGCCTACCGACCACACCCGAGACGGCTCGGGGACATTCTGAGCCGGAGCGTACATCGCGCCTGCTCCGGCGAGTAATGCTGCTAATCCGATCCTTATCAGAGGTTCGGAGCGTAGTCTCATGAAATGGTCCCCGTGGCGGACACCGCAATCGTATACCGAAACTGATAGTTGGTGAAAATCCCGATGACACTCAAAATCCCCTCCCCTTGGCGGGGAGTTGGAGCAAAGAACGCCTGTTATCGTCCTACCGCAGCGAATCGAGCCGGTTCTGCAACGAGGACGACAAATCCTCGGCGTTATCCCATACGACCTTTGAACGTTGGCAAAAGTTCGCAGCCTGAACTCCATTCCATTGTTCATAGTCGGACATCTTGATCGTTGCGAACGGCGTCCACTGAGCCTTTCCTTCTGGCTGCTTCGGCAGAAATTCACCACATAATAGGTACTGCTTTTCTCCCTCTGGAGTTATGTTGTGCCCAAAGCGAACATCGCGAAATCGCTCAACGGGACGATGGGCGTGAAAATCATTAGCCGCTGCTGTGAGCAGGAATTCCATAGGCGAATCTGTTGAGGGTTGCTTGCCCTCCGAAAGAGGGACCGGACCGGGCTTCGCCGCTTGAGATTGACTGCGAGAAACCGGAGTCGCGTTACAGCCTGCGAGCGCTAATGTGAGTAAGGCCAAGGTAAACCGCAATTGAGTTCTCCGTGCTGCGACCACATTATCGCATGATGGATGAATGGTCGGCGATACGACGACTGGGCCGTAGTGGGCGAAAAATCGCGATTGCGATCCTTGAATCCGGCTGCGAGATATAATTCCCGCGTGCAACAACCTATGCAGCATGTGCCCGCGCTTCGCCTTTCCAAAGCGGTTCTCGTTTTTGCAATCGCACTTTTCTACACGATACTGGTCCTAAACAACATCACGGATTACGGTTCCAACTATGAGTTTGTCCGCCACGTCCTAATGATGGACTCAACATTTCCGGGCAATCACCTCATGTGGCGCGCCGTCAATGCGCCGCTGGTACATACCGCTTTCTACATCGGCATCATCGCCTGGGAATCAGTCACGATGCTTCTTTGCTGGTGGGCTGGTGTTCGGTTGCTGAAATCGTATCGTGCGGACAGTGCGCAATTCGCCGCTGCGCAGAACGTCGCCGTGATTGCCCTGACGACGAGCCTGCTGATGTGGTTGGTCGCCTTCCTCGATGTCGGAGGTGAATGGTTTCTCATGTGGCAGTCGAAAATGTGGAATGGCCAGGAAGAAGCATTCCGAATGTTTACTATTGTCGGAGTGGTGCTTTTAGTTGTCGTCCAGCGCGAGCCCACTGCCGATTGTTGAACGCAACCACTGGAGTCACGACGAAGGACGAGATGCGAAAAGGATCTACGAGAAAACCGCAAGCGGACGAGCCCGCGACGCCAGTCAAGAACTACATCACTCCCAGCGGACTGGAGCGCCTTAAAGATGAGCATCGCTTTCTGCTCACCAGAGAACGCCCCGCCGTGGTGGAGGTAGTGGCGTGGGCCGCCAGCAACGGCGATCGCAGTGAAAACGCCGACTATAAATATGGCAAGCAGCGGCTGCGGCAAATCGACGGGCGGATTCGCTTTCTCACGAAGCGAATCGAAGCCGCGGAGATTGTGGACCCGGAAGCTCCGAGATCGGGGCAGGCGGCGGCGCGGGCATTCTTCGGAGCGACCGTGCGCTATGCCAACGCCGCCGGAGCCGAGCGAGTGGTGAGCATCGTGGGCACCGACGAGATCGATCTCACCCGCAACTACATCAGTTGGGTGTCACCTCTGGGGCGCGCGTTGATGAAGTCGGCAGAGGATGACACTGTAGTCCTTCAATTACCCGGCGGCGTAGAATCCTTGACCGTACTGGAAGTGCGTTACGAGCGCATTCCTGTGGAACCGTTTCGTGAACCGCCCGGATCCGAGGCCTCGGCCAAAGGACGCACTCGCCGCCCCTAAATCTGCTTGTCGATCTCACATCTATTTAGATCGGTTGCCCCACACTTCGCGGTGTTCGAAGTGTGGGCACCACTGCTGATTCCATCAAGCGATTTTCCGCACTTTGAGCTCGGCTTTCTGCGCCTCATTGACCAGTATCGGACCCCGCTCGTCAATCATGTAATGGTTAAAGCTGCTCCATCTCCACCGTTCCGGTTCAGTAACGAGTCCTCGCTTCACCGGATTCTGGTGCATATAATTCAGCTTCTCAATTCGCTTCTTTTCTGAGAACACGACGAAATCGTAAAAGCGGTGTTGCCAGATAGGATCAACATGCGACGGCTCCGTCCGTTGAAATTTCCTTGCGAAGCTTTGCTTGAGCGATTTCATGACGACCGATGGATCCTCGCGCGCCGGTTCGCTGAATAATAAGTGGACGTGTTCCGGCATCACCACATAGCCCACAACGACGAAGTCGTAACGTTTGCGAACTTGCTCAAGTACCTGAAGAAATAAATCTCGACTGGCAGCCCGAGCTAAGAGCGGACGCCGATGATAACAACTTGTGGTGATGAAGTGCAGGTATCCGGCGCCGTAATAGCGATGAAGCCGATTGGGCATCGGTGATTCGTAACACAGACATTAAAAATTGGATGTGACGAACAAACATCCGTCGATTTCCGTGGTGCCCACACTTCGAACATCGCGAAGTGTGGGGCAACCGATTATGAGGAGATGTACGGAACAGCTCCTATCGACAGCCTGATAGCAAGTGCATAATTAATCTCATGCCCCGCACAGAAAAGCTTGAATTCCCAAATGGTAGACCGAGGCTTTACACAATCATGTGCGGCGTGGTCGCGGCTGCATTCGTCGCTCAGTTCCTCATCTGGTATCTAGCTTCAAAATATTGGTCGGTGATAATTCCCGATGTCGCGCATCCCATGTTGCTGCAATTGGATGGGGATGTCATCTACGTTTCTCAGATTTCACATTGGGCTCTTTGGGGCTCGTTCGTGGCCTTCTTGACCACAATCGTGGGCTTGGTGGGCCTCGGCGCATATTACCGGTGGATAGGCGTGGCAATTCCTCCGTTGCCCGATAACAAGATGACTAGACTCAACCTCGATCAGGATCTTGCCGATCAATGACATCCAGGACCTGGCCCATCAGTCGCTCCTCCCAAATTGGGACGACTACTCCGAAAATTCTTTTAACAATCCAACGATTTCTCTTGACCTCGCAATTCAGAAAGCGCATGGTCGAATTAGTAGGCATCACTCGTTCTTTGACAATCTGATCGCGTGTAAGCGGAAGCATCAAGGGATCAAGGGATGAAGGGATGCAGCTAACTCCAATGTTTTCTAGATTATCCATATAAGTGGATTGCAATCTAGATTTTGCAAAAACGGGACGCTGTAAGTTGTTGATTCACAAAGATAATGCATAAAAAAAATTCGCGAAAATCGACAAATGCAGATCCTTCGCCCCGCAAGAACAAGACCGCTCGCGATGACAAAGTTAAGTAGGCGAGTTCGCGGATAATCGCGGAAGCGTTTATCCCAGCTCCGGCACATAGCAGGGATATTCATTCTGCGCGGCCACCACGATTTTCGAATCGAGCTCGAACGTCTGCACCGGATTGGCAGGAGATGTTTCCGACAGCAGGCGTCCCTGAGGACTCACGCTACGAGGAGCATAGGCGAACCCGCCGCCGCCAAACTGCGTTCCATTCTTTGATTGACCGGCAGGGTTTGAACTGACACGGTTTGAACTAATGACGTAAGCGCCGGACACCAGCGACGCCATCGCTCCAGCAATTTTCCAGGAGTCGATGTCGGTTCCCGATGCCCGCGGAATGACGATCAACGCAGCTTTCTGCTTTCCGTAAGCGCGAGCGCGTTCGTTGAACATGGCTTCGGTGCAAATAAGTGTGCCGATTTTTATTCCCAACACCTCGGCCACATCGAATCCGGAATTGTCGCTGGCATACCATGCACTTTCGAACCATCCAGGCTCGTTGGGGAAATATTGTTTTTTATGCAGCGTGCGAGTGGCCCTATTCTCCAGTACGAACGCTTCGTTGGCGAGCCGCTTTCCGTTCCACACCGGCCGCGTAGAAATGACAGCCGGAAGATTGAGATCGATGAGCGCTTCGAGTCCGCGCTCATGTGCACGGATGCTTAGCTGCGCTTTCGCTTCCGAGAAGTCGGCATCATCCGCCAGCCACGGACCGAACGGCAATTCATTGGTAAGCAACAGATCGGGACGCGCAGATATAACAGACGCTTTCAGCCCGGCCCACTGCCCATCACTACTAGAAAGATTTTCCGGCCACTCGACAAATGCAACGCGCATAATCTTTCACCAAACTCCGACTACCAGATCCCAACACGATCCTCAGGCTTCAAATATAGTTTGTCACTCGGAGCGACATCGTATGCCTTATGCCACGCATCGACATTGCGGACTGTATCGCTTCGGTATTCTCCCGGCGGATGCGTGTCGTTCTTGATCTGCCGCCGCAGCGCAGCTTCATCCTGCTGTCTGCGCCATCTTTGGGAGAACGCCAGGAAGAAGCGCTGCTCGCCGGTCAGTCCATTGACCACGACATCGCTCTTCCCTTTCAGCGACAGAATGTACGCATCATGCGCAACCCGCAATCCCGCAATGTCGGCGATGCTTTCGCTCAATACCTGCTTGCCGTTCACACAAAGATCCGCAAGCGGACAGTACGCGTCCAGCTGTGCGGCGAGTTTGGCGGCGGCTTCGTGATACCTGGCCGTGTCGTCGGCCGTCCACCACATGCCGATGCGGCCTTGATCGTCGTAAATATTTCCCAGTTCGTCAAAGCTGTGGCTGATTTCGTGGGCCATGCCGGCGCCTGCGGATCCGTAATTGGAAGCAGCGTCGCCCTGATAATCGAAATACGGTGGCTGAAGAACTCCGGCGGAAAACGTCTCTGTATTGGGAGAGAACACGATGATCGCGCCGACGATTTGCGGATCGATCCTCCACTCATCGGGATCGGCAGGTTGTTTCAGCTCGGCAATGTTTCGCGCGCGATTGAACGCTTCCCCCCGGCGCATGTTACCGATTGCGTCTCCGCGCACCACATCAAAAGTGGAATAGTCGATCCACTTGTCGGGATAGCCGAGGCCGATTCTGAACGCAGCCAATTTGACCAGAGCTTTCTTCTTTGTCTCCTCCGACATCCACGTAAGAGTTGGGATTCGAGCCCGATAAGCAGCGATCAAGTTATCGGCCATTTCTCGTGCTTTCGCTTTGGCCTCAGGCGGAAAATAACGCGTCACGTAGAGTTGCCCTACAGCCTGACCGAGCGCGGCGTTGGTGGCGGCGATAGCTGTAGTGTTGCGATCCGGCATATGCTGCGTACCGGACAGGATCGTACCGTAGAACGCGAAGTCTTCCGCGGCGACCGCTTTGGGTAAAACGCTCGCATAATGTTCGATCAAATGAAATCTGAGATAGTCCTTCCACACATCGACGCTCTCGCTGGTGACCAGAGCCGAAGTGCCAGTCACTGCGGACGGCTGCCAGACAATGAATTCCGGCTGATCGGAAACTCCCGCAGCGGCAAAATATGCGTCCCAATCCATACCCGGAGCCTTCGCGCTAAAGTCAGCGCGCTTCCACGGATTGTTCTGTTTGAAAACATCGGTCGCATCGGAGGCCGGCGCATGGCTTTGCGCAATCCGAATCTCAAGCGCCAAAATATTTGCGCCCTTCGTTCCGAAATCCGAAACACCAGCCAGTTTCAGGATTGCTGCAATATGCGCCTGATACTGAGTGCGCAACGTGACCGTCTTGGGCGATGCATCGAGATAGCTGTCGCGATCGGGCATTCCCAAACCGCCCTGCAACAAATGAAAAACGTAGTGCCGAGAATCCGTGAAACTCTGATTGACCCACACTCCGAAAATATGGTCGGCGTTTGCGGTAAGCCGGTCGACTTCAGTATTCAGAGTAGCGCCAAGATACGCCGACAGCGCAGCCTTATTGTTGATCGCCGAAATCGTTCTCATCTCATCGGACAGTGTCGCCATGCCCTTCGCTTCAATGGCGTCCTGATCCATGAAGCTGGCATAGTAGTCGCCAACTTTCCGAGTAATGTTGCCTTTATCGGGCTGTGTCTTTGCCGCTTCCTGGATAAGATCGCTCACTCTCCGGCTCGTTCGTTCAACCAGGATCGCGCGATTATCGAAGCTCGGTTTGCCCGCTGGGATCACCGCGGTTTTGAGCCATCCTCCATTGGCGAAGCGATAAAAGTCGTCGCCCGGTTTGATGGAATGGTCGATATCTTGCGCGGCGGTCTGTTCCTCCGCTGCCTTCGCGGATTTACCTAGGGCAATTGCCGAAGAGACGATAACGAGCAGCATCATGATGCGAGAACGAAACATGGAAATCCTTTCAACCGCGCACGAACTATTGCGCGAACAAGCAATGCGGTACCTGACTCGCTCAGTATTGCATCGCCACGGGAACAGAAAACCAGTCATGTCCGAAAACCGCTGATCCGGCACAGGCTCGTAATTCCTGCTGGAAGAGCTGTCGAAGCTATAATTGCGCGGACGCCGAATCTTCGGGATGACGGCATAAGGAGGAAAGGACGACTCTTGCGACGCTGCGCGCCGCCAGACAGCCGAGGGCGGCTGTCCCGACATGGACACTGCATGGTTGAACATTTTCGCGGACAAGAGTGTCCGCGCTACAAGACAGCTCGAAACCACATTCATTGACTGGCGGCGGCCACGTCCTTAGTATTAGTCAACCCCGAAAACCTGGGTTCTACCTAGTGATCGACCGAACAATCTCGCACTACCGCGTCATCGACAAGCTTGGCGGCGGCGGCATGGGCGTGGTCTATAAAGCGGAAGACACGCAACTTGGACGGTTCGTCGCACTTAAATTCCTGCCCGATGACTTGTCCCGCGATGCGCAGGCTTTGGAACGTTTTCGGCGCGAGGCAAGAGCGGCGTCGGCCCTGAACCATCCTAATATTTGTACGATCTACGAGATCGATAATCAGCATGCCGATGCGTTCATCGCCATGGAATTTCTCGATGGGCTGACGTTGAAACACCGGATCGCGGGCCGTCCGCTTGAGACTGAAACCGTCCTATCGCTTGCCATCGAGATTGCGGACGCACTCGACGCCGCACACGCTGAAGGCATTGTCCATCGCGACATCAAGCCGGCAAACATCTTTGTAACGAAACGCGGACATGCGAAGATTCTGGACTTCGGTCTCGCCAAGGTCACACGAACTGGCAGAACATCGGACTCAGCTGGAGCAACCGCGCTCGAGACGGCAGTCAGCGAGGAACATCTCACCAGTCCGGGATCGACGCTCGGCACGGTCGCATACATGTCACCCGAACAGGCCCGCGCCAAAGAGTTGGATGCACGCAGCGATTTGTTTTCGTTTGGCGCAGTTATGTATGAGATGGCAACAGGCACGCTGCCGTTTCGCGGCGAAAGTTCTGCGGTAATTTTCAAATCCATTCTAGACAGCACGCCCACGTCGGCGGTTCGGTTGAATCCTGATGTTCCCGCCGAACTCGAACGGATCATCAGCAAAGCTCTCGAAAAAGACCGCAACTTGCGCTATCAAAACGCAGCCGACTTGCGGACCGACCTACAACGATTGAAGCGCGATACGGGATCCCACTCATCTCCGGCGGCATCAAGCGCCAGCGGCCGCGCAGTCGCTGCAACATCACGCAACTTTACTCCGTACATCGCAGCCGCGGTCCTGGCCGTCACCGTTGTTGGCGGAGTTTATTTCTATTCGCATTCTGAGCACACAAAAACAGCGCTGACATCCAAAGACACAATCGTTCTCGCGGATTTCGCCAATTCCACAGGCGATCCCGTTTTCGATGGCACACTTAAGCAGGCGCTGGGCGTCGATCTCGAACAATCTCCATTTCTCAATATTCTTTCGGACAGCAAGGTTGGCGAGACTTTAAAGCTCATGGGACGCCAGTCGTCCGACCATGTCACTGCAGACGTTGCCGCAGAAATCTGCCTTCGCACCGGCAGCAAGGCAGTAGTTTCGGGATCCATTACAAACATTGGAAGCGAATATGTTGTTGCGCTCGACGCCGTCGGCTGCAAAGAGGGTGACAGCCTGGCCAAGGAACGCGCCGAAGCTTCCAGTAAAGAAGGAGTCCTCAAGGCATTAGACACGTCCGCCAAGGCTTTGCGCGGACGTCTCGGCGAATCGCTGGCTTCGGTGCAGAAGTTCGATGTCCCCGTGGAAGCGACCACGCCTTCGCTCGAAGCATTGAAGGCTTACAGCATGGGCATTACCACAGGACGCACTAAAGGAGATTCCGAAGCGGTTCCATTCATGAAACGGGCGATCGAACTCGATCCAAACTTTGCCATGGCATATGTGGGCATCGGAATCGAATATTCGAATCTAGGACAAACCAGCCTTGCTGCGGAAAATGCGAAGAAGGCTTATGACTTGCGTGATCGAGTAAGTGACCGCGAACGCTATCGTATCTCCGCTTTCTATTTTCAATACGTCACCGGAGAAATGGACAAAGCCATCGAAACTTATAAGCTTTGGGTGGAAAGTTATCCCCGAGACATGGTGCCTCGGGCTAATCTTGGAAGCCTTTATGCGTCGGTCGGCCAGTACGACAAAGCCATCACGGAAACCGAAGCTGCTAGCCGCATGCAGCCGACCATCACGAACTATGCCAACCTTGCCAGCAATTACATTTCGGTGAATCGGCTGCAGGAAGCGAAGCAGACCATCACGGAGGCGCAGCAAAATCATTTTGACGGACTATTTATTCGCGGGATCGTATACTCTCTCGCATTCCTGTCCGGCGATAACGCAGAGATGGATCGCGAAGTCGCGTGGGCGGTAGGACGGTCCGGCGAAGAAGACCAGATGCTCAACGTCCATGCCGACACTCAGGCTTATTACGGACGCATAGTGAAATCGCGTGACCTCGCGCGACGGGCGGCTGATTCAGCTGTCCGTGCTGATGCTAAAGAAACTGCGGCACAGTGGCTTGCGTTTCAGGCGATGCGCGAAGCGGAAGTAGGAAATCTGAGCGAAGCCCGGCAAGGAGTGGCGCGTGCTTTGGCACTCGCGCCAGGGCGCGATGTGCGAGTGCTGTCAGCTGTTGTGTTGGCGCGCTCTGGCGATCCGACCAAAGCGAAGGCGTTGATGGACGAGTTGAAGAAATCGGAAAGCACAAACACTTTCCTCAAGGTCTATTGGTTCCCGGTGATCGAAGCGTCCATAGTGCTGGGGCAGCACGCACCGGATCAAGCGGTCATCATTCTTGAGCCGTCACTCTCTTATGAACTAGGCAATCCTGCGCCTGAGAGCATCGCTACGATGCATCCGGCATATCTTCGTGGTCTAGGTTACCTTGGCCAGAAGAACGGAATAGCTGCGGCGACAGAATTCCAAAAGTTTATCGATCATCCAGGAATCGTGCAGAACTTTCTCTTCGGATCTTTGGCGCACTTACAACTCGGTCGCGCTTATGCGATCTCTGGAGAGAAGGACAAAGCGAAATCCGCGTATCAGGACTTCTTCACTATTTGGAAAGATGCAGACGCCGATGTGCCGATCCTAAAGGAAGCCAAAACGGAGTATGCGAACCTGTAATAGCGGCTCAAGCAGAATAACTTGCTGTATCGATCCGACAATCTAGTAAAGTGCAAAGCATGAGAATCGTCTTGCGGAAAGCATGGTTCACTCTAGGTTTAGTCTTGATCGCAGGAGCAGCGGCAAGTTTGCCTGCTCAAGAGACCAAGCCTGCGCCGCCGACTCCGATCGACAAGAAGAAAGTCGAGCTTGGCGGCAAGCCATGGGATTCGGAATGGGATGGAATTATCGAAAAAGCAGTGCCGCCGGAAATGCTTTCTTCGCAAGTCCCACGCGGCGTCCGGCGATTCTGTCCGCGCTTTTACGAAATGGACGAAACCGACAAGCGCGCATTCTGGGCTTATTTTTTTCAGGCGCTGGCCGGAGCTGAAGCTGGACTCAATCCCAATACGAGCGTTCGGCACGCCCAGCCAGACGCGCCGCAGATTGACGAGGTAACGCGCAGAGTAATTCGCAGCGAAGGGCTGTTGCAACTAGCTTACGCAGATCAGAAGCGGTACAGCTGCGATTTCGATTGGCAACAGGACCGCACACTTAAGCCGAACGATCCGAAGAAAACAATCCTTCAGCCGAAAAATAATCTGGAATGTGGCGTGAAGATTTTAGCGAATCAGATTATCACCCAGCACAAACCTCTACTGGCCCCTTCAAGCTATTGGTCGACGTTGCATCCGGGAAGCCAAAGCTATCGCGTGTTCGCGAAGCAGATGACGAATCCTCCCATGTCATGCGGCTTGAATTATGGATCGAAGATCGACAAGGCCGCCACCACGAAATCGGTCCAGGACGACGCTAACGCGAATGGGATTCCGAAATAATAGTTTTGACTTAGTCCACAGACTTAGTCTAATCTAAGTTCATGGAAGTTAACATCCACGAGGCGAAGACCCACTTCTCCAAATTGCTCCAGCGCGTCGCGGCCGGAGAAGAAGTTACGATCGCGCGCTCCGGTGTACCTGTCGCCCGCCTGACTGCTATCGAGAATAAGCTTGATCGCCGACCGTTGGGATTTGCTCGGGGACAGGTGTGGATGGCTGACGACTTTGACGCGCCATTGCCGGATGATTTGTTAGCTCAGTTTTACGGCGGGAAAATATCAAAGCCAGCCAGACCTAAAAGCAAAAAGCGTGCAGCGCAGTCCGGAAAGAAACGTTGAAATATCTGCTCGACACAGGCGTTTGGTTATGGAGCATCAGTGAGCCTGGCAAACTAAACGGCAACGCGCTGAAAATTCTGGGAGACGGATCCAATGATATTTTCGTATCTGCCGCGTCAGTCTGGGAGATCAGCATAAAAGCCCGGCTGGGAAAATTGCGGCTACCGTCACCACCCGCACAATCCCTGCCGCTCTTCATGAATCGGCAAAATCTAAAGCCTCTTGCGATAACCCATGCTCATGCAATCAAAGTATTCGATCTATCCTCGCATCACAACGATCCGTTCGATAGGTTGATCATTGCACAAGCGATGATTGAAGACTTGCCGGTGTTGACGGCCGATGCAGCATTCAGAAAATATCCGGCTGACATTGTCTGGTGCGGAAAATAACTGCTCGAAAACACAAATCATTCTAAACAGCCAGCAAACCAAGTCCCTAGACGCCGACCGGCTGCTTGGCATTGACTGGGACGGGCGTCATCCACTTGAAACGATCGGGCTTTTCACCGCGCACAAGTGCAAAGAATTCGTTCATGACGGCCTTCGTAATCGGTCCGGTCACGCCATTGCCCACGCTGATTTTATCCACTGAACGAATCGGAGTAATTTCCGCAGCCGTTCCAGTGAAGAAGGCTTCATCTGCGATATAAAGCATCTCGCGAGGAATTCCTTGCTCAACAACCGGAATGCCGAGGTCTCGAGCAATTGTAAGCACCGAGTCACGAGTGATTCCAGGCAACACGGAGTTGCCTAGCGGCGCAGTTTGCAAAATGCCATTGCGGACGACAAACACGTTCTCGCCTGAACCTTCGCTCACATAACCGTTAGCATCGAGCGCGATACCTTCGACGTACCCATTGATGATTGCTTCCATCTTGATGAGCTGCGAGTTCATGTAATTGGCGCCAGCCTTCGCCATCGCGGGCAAAGTATTCGGAGCGAGCCGGGTCCACGAAGATACGCACACGTCCACACCGAGATCAGGATCGGAACCTAAATATTTCCCCCACGGATAATTGCAGATATAAACTTCAGTCGGCGAGTTAAAAGGATTCACGCCTGCTTCGCCGTATCCACGAAGGATGATCGGCCGCAGGTAGCAGGGCCAGACGCTGTTGTGCTTTAGTAGATCGACCATGCCGGCAGTCAGGTCCTCGAGCGAGTAGTCCACATCGATGCGATAGATTTTGGCGGAATCGAGCAGACGCTGAATGTGTTCGGTCGCGCGGAAAATTGCAGGCCCAGTCGGCAGAGAGTAGCAACGGACACCCTCGAACACGGACGAGCCATAATTCACGACGTGGCTCATCACGTGCAGTTTGGCGTCATCCCACGGAATCAGTTTGCCATTGTGCCAGATTTTTTCCGTCTTTTGGATCGCCATGACGACTCCTTAACACGAGGTGGGCAACTACCAAATTATAACTGACGGTCAACCTGTGGATGTCATGGAAATCCCACCATTAGGGCTGACAAACGCCCGCCCAGCACATTACATACACCGCCTGTGCTCGCCAGGCTTTACGAGAACCTGACCTTCACATCCGGCCCTTTTTCCAGCTGGATGCTATCAATGAACCGCACTTTACCAGTTCGATGAGTCATGATGACGGATTGGGTTCGCGTGCCTTCACCAAAGAAACGAACGCCTTTGAGCAGCGACCCGTCGGTGACGCCGGTGGCCGCAAAAATTAGTTGCTTGCCCGGCGCGAGGTCTTCCGCTTCGTAAATCTTGCTCTTATCTTTGATTCCCATCCGCGCAATGCGTTCTTCGAGTTCAGGACGATCGATGATAAGTCGTCCGAGCATGTAGCCATTTAAGCAGCGGATCGCTGCGGCGGTGATGACGCCTTCGGGCGCGCCTCCCGATCCCATCACAGCGTGAACACCAGTGCCGATGACAGCAGCAGCAATTCCAGCGGATAAGTCGCCATCGCCGATCAGCTTGATGCGCGCGCCGGCAGCGCGAATGTCGGCAATTAACTTCTCGTGCCGCGGACGGTCAAGGACGATCACGACCAGATCTTCGACATCGCGTTCCAATCTCTTTGCGATATTTTTCAGATTGTCGGCAACCGGCGCATCGAGTTCGACGGCATTCTTGCAACTCGGCCCGACAACAATTTTCTCCATGTAGCAGTCGGGCGCATTCAACAATCCACCGCCCTCGGATGCAGCCAACACCGTAATCGAGCCTGGAGAGCCTGTCGCGCATAGATTCGTGCCTTCGAGGGGATCGACAGCTATGTCGACTTCCGGAACATCACGTCCATCGGGGAACTCCGCACCAACGCGCTCGCCGATATAGAGCATGGGAGCTTCATCACGTTCGCCCTCGCCGATCACAATCGTCCCGCGCATGGGAATAGTGTCCATGGCATGACGCATGGCTTCGGTCGCGACCTGGTCGGAAAGCTTGCGCTCGCCCTGGCCCATAGTGCGAGCGGACGCGATAGCTGCGTCCTCGACAACTTTGAGAAACCTGGCGGCGAGATCGCCTTCGAGATTTTCGCCGAAACTTCGTGCCTTGCCTTCAACGCGGGTCTGAGTCGCCACTGTTTCTCCTTAATTAGGTGCCGGCTTGAAAATATAACTCGAATGAGGTGCAAAAGGAAAGCGGCATGTTGCATGGACAGACCAATTGGCTTGAAATTCGTAGCCTTAACGGCGTTCAATAGGTGTACGACATTCGAACTACCAGGACATTTACGCTGAATTTTTAAGGAGGAAAATCTCCAAATGGCTGATAACGATGTGATGATTAGGCTTTCGAGAGCGGAAGCTCTCGTTCTATTTGAATGGCTTGCAACTATTGAGGACGTGGAAGATGCTCGCGCTGCGAGGGATGCGTGGGAGAAATCCCCGTTTCGTCACAAGCCAGAACCACAAGGTGAGTGGGAGAAAGTTAACTATCGCTATGAGGTGGAACCAGAAGTTGTGTTGGAGAAATCGCCCTTCCGACATATGGCGGAGCGAGTGGTGGGCTGGAAAATTTCGGCGCAGCTTGATCATGCGCTTGTAGAACCTTTTAAATCGAATTACGGTGAGATCATCGCGCAAGCTAGAGTGACGGTGCAGGGCACATATGAGTAATGTCGTACCGAAGCGTCGTGGTTTGGTTTCACTTTGTCCATGCAAAGCAAGACTGTTAAAATCAAAAGGCACTTTCACTCATCGTGGGGCTATAGCTCAGCTGGGAGAGCGCGTCGTTCGCAACGACGAGGCCGTCGGTTCGATCCCGACTAGCTCCACCAAAAATCATGCCCAAGTTTTGCCTTTCTGGTTCAAGCAGACTTGTAGCACCTCTGCCAGGTGCATAGCCCGACGGCCGGTCGATTGGCAGATCTGTTCGCGGCAACTGAAACCATTGGCGATAATCAACTCATCCGCAGCGGCGGCGCGGACCGCAGGCAGCAGTTCCAATTCACCAACTGCCATGGAAGTTTCGTACTTGCGATCGGCTTTCTCGAATCCGAACGATCCCGCCATGCCGCAGCATCCAGCCGCGGGCTGATAAGAATCCAACCCAAGTTTGGCTAGCAAAGCGTTTTCGTCCGTCATCTTCATGATGGACTTATGATGGCAGTGCCCATGAACGAGCGCCTTGCGTTTCAATTGCGGCCAGCGGAACTCCGGAGAATACTTTTCGAGAAATTCGCTCAGCAGGAAAGTCTGGCAGGACAGTTTGCGGGCCAGTTCATCGTCCGGATATAAGTTCAAGAGTTCGTCGCGAAATACCGCGGCGCAACTGGGCTCAAGGACAACCATCGGAACGCCGGCCGTGATTTCCGCTTTCAGCGTATCGAGAATTTCGCGCAGCAGGCGTTTGGCGCGATCAAGCATGCCCCAATCGTAGAGCGGACGCCCACAACAGAGCGCGCGTGCCGGCACCTTAACCTGAAAGCCCGTGGCTTCCAAGACTGCAACCGCAGCCTGAGCGGTATGGGGCAGAAAATAATTGTTGAAGGTGTCTGCCCAAAGGATCACACTGGGCCGATTGTCTTCCCGCAATGGCCGCTTGCGAAACCAATCACGAAAAGTTTGGCTCGCGAATTTTGGGAGCGAGCGCTGCGGAGCCACGCCTACCGCCATCTTAGAGATATCACGCAGCAACGGCGTCTGCGTCGCAAAATTCGCCAGCGCCGGTACATGCGAGGCAACGCGCGACCACAAGTCGAGGTGCCCGAAAGCATAAGCGCCCAGCGGACGTGCGCGGCCTTCATAATAATGGGAAAGAAATTCAGCTTTGTAGGTCGCCAAATCGACGCCCACTGGACAGTCACTTTTGCATCCTTTGCAGGCCAAACATAAATCAAGCGACTGCTTGACGCTTTCATTACGCCAGCCATCGTGGATCACATCACCCTTGGTCATTTCCCACAACAGGTGCGCGCGGCCGCGCGTGCTGTGCTCCTCTTCGCGAGTGACGCGATAGCTCGGACACATGACGCCACCCTCGTCGCGACGGCACTTCCCTACCCCGACACATCGCAATGTCGCACTCGAGAGGCTGCCCTGGTCGTCAGGAAACTTGAAGTGAGTTTCCGGTTCCCATGGACGATGATTTTCGCCAAGGCGAAGATTTTCATCGAGCTTATGAGGCTCAATCATCTTGCCGGGATTCATTTTCCAATCAGGGTCCCAAATTGATTTGAATTCGCGAAACGCTTCCATCAATTCCGGACCAAACATTTTCGGCAGCAACTCCGCGCGTTGTTGGCCGTCACCATGTTCGCCGGAGAGCGAGCCTCCGTAACTTACGACGAGGTCCGCAGCTTCTTCCATGAATCGACGATAGTCCGCAATGCCATCTCGGCTTTGGAGATCGAAACTGATCCGGCTGTGAACGCAGCCGTCGCCAAAATGTCCGTACAAAATTCCGCGATAGTTGTAGCGATCAGTCATCCGGCGAAGATCGCGAAGATAGCCGCCGAGCTTTTCGGGAGCAACGGCGGAATCCTCCCAGCCCTCCCATGTAAGCGGCTCGCCGGGCACATGGGATGACGCTCCAAGCGCAGATTCGCGTATATCCCAAACATATTTAGCTTGCGCCGCATCGGTGAAAAGTCGCATCCGTGGCTGATTTGGAAGCCTAGTCAAAGAATCCATCAAGCGCCGTGCTTGATTTTCCGCCTCAGCGATGGTGTCACCACCAAGCTCGGCAAGCAGCCACCCTCCACCATCGGGCAACATAGCAAGGCCTTCGGAATTGATCCCCTTTCGGCGAGTGCACTCAACGAGGCGGTCGTCCATTCCTTCGAGTCCAATGGGCTTGCCCGCGAGAATGTCCGGGACTTGATCCGCACCTTCGAACATACTTTTGTAGCCGAGAACCAGAAGTACGCGTGCTGGCGGACTTTCCACAAGACGGCACGTCGCTTCAAGGACAGTGACGCAAGTGCCTTCGGAGCCGACCAAAGCCCCTGCGATGTTGAGACCATTTTCCGGCAAAAGATAATTCAGGTTGTAGCCGGAAACACGTCGCGGGATATTCGGAAATCTAGTCCGGATAAGCTCCGCATACTTGCTTCCCAGTTTTTGGAGGCGGGAATAGATTTCTCCACAACGTCCCCCTTCTGCCACGATGCACGCACATTCTTCATTGCTGGTCGCCCCAACCGACATGCGCAACCCGTCGTATGTGAGGATCTCGAGAGATTCGATGTTCTGATCGGTCTTGCCGGCCATCACCGAATGGACGCCGCAGGAATTGTTACCAATCATCCCTCCGAGCGTGCACCGGTTATGTGTAGCGGGATCCGGCCCGAAAGTCAGATGATGTTTTTCCGCCTCGAAGCGCAGGCTGTCCAAGACGACACCGGACTGAACACGCGCCAACCGCCGCACCGGATCAACATCGAGAATGCTCGACATGTAGCGAGAAAAATCGAGGACGACAGCGACATTGCAGCATTGTCCGGCGAGCGATGTACCGCCGCCACGGCACAGAATGGGCGCCCCATACTCGCGAGCAAGCGCAATGGTGGTAACTACATCATCCGCATCGCGTGGGAGGACCACTCCGATAGGGACTTGCCTGAAGTTGGAGGCGTCAGTCGCGTAAAGCGCGCGGCTTCCGTCGTCGAAGCGTACGTCGCCTCGTAACTGGCGCCGCAGCGCCGCTTCCAGCGCGACAGAATTTATTTGTGAGGAACGGGACGCCTGCTCGATCTGGGTGAGACTCTGCGGCATCGAAGGCGAGACTTAACCACCGCGTACTAGAGCAAGTGCCGCGTAAGGTAGTCCATCATACTGAGGCAAAGCAGCAGGCTAAGCCAGAACACCGCGGCGATCACCACCAGCTTGATTAACTTTTCGCTGGCATACCTAACGTGCATGAAGAATAAGACAACCAACACCGCTTTGAATGTGGCAATTGCTAGGGCCACTACCGTATTGAACTGTCCGAGGTCGATGAACGACACGCCCGCAGTGACGCCTGTCAGGATCAACAGAACGATCCAGATAACGTAGTACTGTCGGCTCGGCATTACATGTTCTGACATGACTTAGCTCACTTAAGCGGTTTTCGGTCGATCAAGTACAACAGCGGGAACAAATAAATCCAGATGATATCCACGAAATGCCAATACAGGCCGCCCATTTCGATGGGAGTGTAGTAGCCGGGCCCATACGCGCCTTTCCATGCCTTGTAGGTCAGGTAAGAAAACAGTCCTACGCCGATGATCATGTGAAGCGCATGCATTCCGGTCATGGCAAAATACAGCGAAAAGAAAATCTGCGCATGCTTGGGATCAATCGAGAGCTGCGGATAGTCGTTAATCAAATCCGCTACGCTGAATGACGATCCTGGAATGTGGTGTTCGACGAATTTAGCATGCCACTCAACGCCCTTGACCCCAAGGAACACTAGGCCCAGCACAAGAGTTGCCAGTAAAAGAATGACGAGCAATTTCCGCTTACCCATTTGGGCAGCGCGAACTCCCATGGCGACAGTTAAACTGCTGCAGATCAGTACGGCCGTGTTGACCGTGCCCAGAGTGATGTCGAGGCTGCGGCTGCCGGCGGCGAATTCGTTGTAATACCAGTAGCGATAGATCAGAAAGGCGCAAAACATGCCGCCGAAGAACATGACTTCCGTTGCCAGGAATAGCCACATCGCCAGCGATGAAGCGTTGCGTTGCTGCTCCGCCGTGGAAAAATGATGGAGCAACGCCGGATCGTGCGCATGCCCATGAGTGCCGTGGGTTTCAATCGTGCTGGAGCTCAAGCGGACACCTCCTCGGCGGGCGCTGGAATTTCATCGTAGTTATAAGCTTCCCACGTGACAATCGGAGTTTCGTCAAAGTTAAATGTCGGCGGCGGCGAAGATGTCTTCCATTCCAAACCTGCTGCGCCAAACGGATTATCCCCGACCACTGGGCCGTAACGCAGCGACCACATGAAGTACACCATAGGCAGCAAATATCCGACTGCAAGAATGGTCGAGCCTGCGGTGGACAGAACATTTAACGTCTGGAACTCCGGCGGATACTGCCAGTACCGTCGCGGCATTCCCATGTAGCCAAGAATAAATTGCGGGAAGAACGTGAGATTGAATCCCACAAACACGATCAAAGCAGCCAGAACGTCCCCACCATTCCGGATACATGCGGCCAGTTATCTTTGGCCACCAGAAATGCAATCCACCGAGGTATCCCATTACCGCGCCGCCCACCATGATGTAGTGGAAGTGCGCGATCACGAAATAGGTGTCAGTGACGTGGACATCGACGCCGAGTGCTGCGAGGAACAGTCCGGTCAATCCGCCAATCGTAAACAAGCCGATGAAACCTAGCGCGTACAACATTGGCGTAGTGAATGAAATTGATCCCTTATACAGTGTCGCCGTCCAGTTGAATACCTTGATGGCGGAGGGAATCGCCACGAGATAACTCAAGAACGAGAAGATCAGCGCGGAATAAAGTGAGATTCCAGCGACGAACATGTGATGCGCCCAGACCAGAAATCCGACGACCGCGATCGCGATACTGGATATGGCAATGGCGGTATAGCCGAACACACGTTTCCGCGAGAAGCAAGGGATAATTTCCGAGATGACGCCCATGGCCGGCAGAATCATGATGTAAACCGCTGGATGGGAATAAAACCAGAACAAGTGCTGGAAGAGAAGCGGATCGCCACCGAGCTTCGGATCGAAAATCCCCAAGTGCAGCGTGCGCTCCAGAACCACCAAAGCCAATGTGATGGCCAAGACTGGGGTTCCAAGTAACTGAATAATACTGGTGGCGTAATGCGCCCAGATAAAGAGTGGCAGACGTCCCCAAGTCATGCCGGGAGCGCGCATACGATGAATCGTAACTACAAAGTTCAGTCCCGTGAGAATCGACGAGAATCCAGCGATGAAGATTGCTAATCCTGCCTCCACAACGTGGGTATCGCTAAATGCAGTGCTGAGTGGAGTGTAGAAAGTCCAGCCAGTGTCTACGCCGCCCGCGATCATCGCGTAAGACATTAACGCGCCGCCGGCAATGTAGAGATACCAGCTCAGCAAATTGATACGAGGCAACGCCAAGTCTTTGGCGCCGATCATTAATGGAACCAGGAAGTTGCCGAGCACGGCGGGAATTGATGGGATCAGGAAAAAGAACACCATCACCTGTCCGTGCATACTGAATAGTTTGTTGTAAGTGTCGGCGAGCACCAGATCACCGGCAGGAGTCAGCAGTTCCAGACGGATCATCAACGCGAAAAATCCGCCGATGAAGAAGAAGAACGTGATCGAAATCAAGTACAACAGCGCGATGCGCTTATGGTCGGTGGTCAATAGCCACGACCGTATGCCGTACTCCTTATTAAGATAGTTCTCGCGTTCGGCGCTTACTGCTACGGTAGCCATTTGCTATTCCTTCACAGACTGCGGTTTCGTACCGGCCGGCATAAGCGATGGTGTTGCCGCCGCTCCGGCTGGAACTGGGGTAAGCGACTTCACGTACGCTACCAGAGAGTTTAGCTGTTCTTCCGTCACCAAGCCCTGGAACACGGGCATGATGGGTTTGAATCCACTCACGACTTTGGCGGCCGGCGACACAATGGATTCGCGAATATAGTTATCGTCCGCCATCACGGTGCGTCCATCTTCAAGCTGGACGGGCTTGCCGTAAATTCCTACGAGATTCGGGCCGCGTCCCTGCACATCCGACCGATGGCACGTAACGCAACCTAACTGCTGGAACATCGCTTCGCCGTTCTGAGCAAGCGTTCCGGTCGCTCCTCCGCCTGCCAGCCATGTTTCGTAAGCTGCCGGTTCCATCACGACAATTTGTCCAATCATGCCGGAGTGCATGGTACCGCAATACTCGGCGCAAAATAAGTGATACGTCCCGGCTTTCGTCGGACGAAACCATTCTGTAGTGTAGCGGCCCGGCAATACGTCCTGCTTGATGCGAAATGCGGGAACGTAGAAGCTGTGAATCACGTCCTGCGATGTCATGATCAGCTTCACATCGCGTCCCACAGGCACGTGGAGTTCATTAATTTCACGAGCACCTTCAACGTGCTGCAATTTCCACATCCACTGCTTGGCGACAACGTAAACTTCCGCGGACGTTCGAGGAGCGGTGCGTTCATGGAAGAAAATGACTGCGCCCCAGACGAAAATAATCATGAATACGCCGAGTGGAATGACCGACCAACCCACTTCCAAAAGCACCGACCCATGAATCTGGTGCGCTTCCACGCCGGGACGACGGCGATACTTCGCCATGAAGTAAAAGATCGTCGCAAAAATGCCCACAGTCATGGCGAGCGACACCAACACCAGGAAGATGTAAAGCGCATCCACCTGGTTTGCCATCGACGAGGCCCCTACGGGCCAAAGTGGAAAATTATCACCCATAAAATATTCAGGTACAGCTATTCGAACTTGTTACTTCGAAATTGTTTATAAAGACCGCTTCGTTGTCCCGGAACCAATACGGACCATCACTAAAATAAATCCACCCAAAACTAAAACTGTCGCTAATCCCGAAAGCTGCAAAATTCGGCTCACGATGGGGCCGTACTTACCTTTGTCCGGATCGTAGTGGTAGCAATACAGCAAAACCTGATCTGCTGCGGTCCCAATCTTATTATTCGCAGCTTGAATTAACCCCAGCCGCAAATCTTTGGGAGCGTATTCCACGCCGTAGTAGTACTGCGCAATTTTTCCTTCCGGCGTCAACACCATGATCGCGGAAGCATGAGCAAATTGCTTCATTTCCGGATCGTATTGATACTGAAATCCCGCTGCGTTCGTGAGCGCGGTGATCGATTCCTGCGGCCCGGTTAAGAAATGCCAGCCTTCAGCCGCTTTCGCGCGGTTGTAGCGCTTTATGTACTCGGCTTTCTTAGCGGTCGCGAGCTCGGGTGTATCCGTCGGATCAAAGCTCACGGTCAAGACGTTCGAACTCTTTGCCCACATCAAACTTTAAAACCTTGAGAGCGCTTTCCAGGCCGGTCAACACTTCGTTGCAAAGCATTGGGCAACGGTAGTACACCATGTTGAGGATCAACGGCTTCTTCCCGAAATAATCGCCCAGCCTAACCGTCTTGCCGGATTCATCGCGGAACATTAAGTCAGCGGGAATCTGATCGCTCAAGTGCTGCTCAATCCCAACGTGCTTTAATCCTGGCGGACGTACATTCGCCGGCGGTGACATGATGCCGTTCGTCATGGCTCCCTGGGCCCATGCTGAACCTGTCAGCATTGCAAGGCCGAGTACCATTGCCGCGACCTTCGAATTGTTCAACTTTAAGCGCACTTTGAAATTCTTTCTGGTTACTATTTCTTGCTCGGCTTAGTTTTCAACTTCTGTGCCGCTGGAGCACCGCTTGTATCGGACTTCATGGCCGCTTGATTTACGGTGTTCACTTCAGACGCAGGCGCTTGTCCAGCGCGTGGCGAAGTGGGCAGTCCGCGCAGTGCGATCAGATCCATCGCGCGGTCGATCGGAATGTGCACGGTTCCGGCACCTTGATCCACCCATCCGTAAGTACTGAGTGTTTGCTCCTGTTTCAACATAAAGCCATAAATTTCTGTATCTTCGTCCGTCTCCAAACTAGGAGTTGGGAAGTGCTTGGCTGCATCAGCATCGACTTCGTGCATATCGCCAGTGGCCGGCGGGACCAGCGGGCTGCCTTCCTTCTGATGGGTCATCTCGTAATGGTCCATCAACTTGAAGGCGACCTTCACAACGATGTTGGCCACGACAACCATCACCACCAGGGTAATCATGAATCCCACGAGGACGCCAGGGCCCATGTCCCGATGTTCGTACTCGTCGTCTCCGGGAAGCACGTGTTTTTTAATGTCCGCCATGGGCTGGTTCCAAAACCTCCTGCGCCTGGATGTCATAGGCTGCGAGCAACGGTCGTGATCCAAGATTGTGGAAGAACATCGCCAGCCACAATCCGCCAATCGCCACCGGTACAACTACATCCAGCAAAGTCACATGAAACGAGAGTGAATAATTTGGTTCGATAATCCAAAACAGATCCACGTAGCGCATGAACATAATCCACGCCGCGAGGAACGCGAGTCTATGTATGTTGCGCTTCAGCGGGCGCGACAGCAGCAAAGCGAATGGGACGCAGAACTGAAACACAGCGAGGAACAGCGCCATTCCACCCCACTCTGGTCCGATGCGGTGGATGTACCAGGTAATCTCGTCCGGAAGATTGCCAGCCCATATAATCAGTAACTGCGAGAACGAGAAGTACGCCCAAACCATCACGAATGCGAGCATCCATTTCCCATGATCGTGGACGTAGCTCGGCTTGAGCATGGTCCGCATCGGCTCGTAATCGGAGAGAATGCGCTCGATCACGACTGCGAAACACATAGCCGACATGATTTCGCCGATCAGAATGATCAGGCCATACATTGTCGAGATCCATGTCGGATCAATCGACATCAGCCAATCGATTGCAGCAAAGCCGATACTGAACGCGTAGAGAATGAGTCCTGGACTGCTCAAAGCCTTGAAACGCGAACTGAGACTACGCATCGGCGGATGATCAAGTTCGCGCGACCATTTACTTAAAAAGAACGCGAGCACGTTCCAGATAGCGAAATAAATCGCCGCGCGAATCATGAAGCCGTGAACATTTAAGTATGACTGCGTGATATCGGCCAAGTGTTCGCGCAAATGCTTGTCCGCAATCGAGTCGAGGGGACGCGCCCAAACGTAAAGACGTGGCAATCCGAAAAGTATCGGAATGAACAATAAGGTAGTGAGCGGCAGGCAGCGCATCGCCGCATCCTGTATCCGCTGGATTACCATACCCCAGGTTCCACCGGTTACATGGCGAACCATCAGGAATGCAAGCGATCCTAATGTGACGCCCAGCCAGCACATGAACCCCAAAAGATAAGCGCGAAAGAATTCATCGGGACGCAAATACGCGCCGACACCGGCCAATGCCGAAAATACTAATCCAATTACCAGCGACCGCATGCCGATGATTCGAACCACCGGAGGCGCCAGAAAATTCATTTCGTGTGTGCGCTCGGCGCTCATTTCGCTGCTTCTCCTTTAGCGTCAGATGCGCTGGGCGCCATCAGTTCCGGCTGAGTCGCACCCGAACCTGGATCGCCTCGAAACGATGGCGCTCTAGAAGGAATCTTCTGTCCGCCCGGGACGTCTGCCATTGTTGCCGACTGACTCAATTGGAGCGCGCGAATGTAGGCAACAATGCACCATCGATCACGAGCGGGAATCTGTGCTGCGTAGTCAGGCATCGCACCGAAACCATTGGTAATGACGTCGAAGAAATATCCCAATGGGGCTTTGCGAAGACGGTCGGTATGATAAGACGGCGGAGCCTTATAGCCACGCTGCACTACGGTTCCAGTACCATCGCCCATCCGCGAGTGACAAGGCGTGCAATACACATTAAAGCGCTGCTGCCCACGTTCCAGCACGTCCTTCGTCACCGGGAACGGCATGTAATCGCCTGGATCATTGCCAACTTTGCCGCTATAGAGATACGCATCATCGTGCAATTGACCGCGTGCGACAGTGCCATCAATCTGTGGTCGTGCCGATCTTATGTCGCCATAAAAATCGCTTTTAGCGAGCGGCTTAAATCGCGGCTGGTCCTGCATGTCCTGACGGCAACCAGCCAGCGCAAGCAGCGCGAGTAACCCCAGCGTCGAAAAGTTATGGAGTCTCAGCATGACTTAGCTGGGAACCTCCTCGATCGCTGTCGGACTCAGGCTTTGCAAGAATGCGCGCGTTCCTGTGCCGTCGTACTTGTCATCACTCGAGAAGATGACCAGGAAAAATTTGTCCTTCGTAGCTTGCGAGAACCGCGGCACATTGAACACTGGATGGTACGGCATAGGTAAACCATTCAACGCCAGCATGCCAAACACGGCAGAGAGGACCGAAAATAAAATGGTCAACTCGAAAGTGACAATAATGAACGACGGCCAAGAGTGAAGGGGCCTTCCGCCTACGTTAATCGGATAAGCGATATTAGCAACCCAATACTGAAGTCCGTAGCCTGTCATGCAACCGATGATTCCGCCGATCAGAACGACCAATGCAACGCGGTTGTGATGGAATCCAATTGCTTCCCACAGCTCTTCAATCGGGAAAGGACTATAAGCGTCGATCTTCTTATATCCGGCCGCGTGGGTGCGTCGGGCCGCAGCAACGACCGCATCGGGCGTATCGAATTCAGCCATCAAGCCGTAAATCGCTGGCGGTTTCATTCCTTCACCTTGGACTCAGGCAATAGAGTTCGCATTTCGAACATCGAGATGCTCGGCAGCACACGCATAAACAGGAACATACAAGTCAGGAACAAACCCAAAGTTCCGAGGAACGTGAACCAATCCCACCGAGTGGGGTAGTACATTCCCCATGATGAGTTCAGGAAGTCGCGATGTAGGCTGACCACGATGATAATGAACCGTTCCAGCCACATGCCGACAAGCACGACGGTCGAAATAAAGAAGAGCAGAATTGGATGGGTACGAAATTTACGGAACCACAGAAGCTGAGGTATGCCAATATTGCAAATCAACAGGCTGTAGTACCAGAAAGCATACGGACCATGCAGCCGGTTCCACAACAAAAACGCGTCATACCGGTTGCCGCCATACCATCCCATGAATGCTTCCATGCCATAGCCGTAAGCGACAATCAGACCAGTGGCCAGCATGACTTTGGCAGAGTTCTCGAGATGCCGCTCGGTGATGAAATCTTTCAAGCCGTAGATTGCGCGAATCGGAATCGCCAGCATCAATACCATGGCGAATCCCGAATAAATCGCACCAGCCACAAAGTAAGGCGGGAAAATGGTAGTGTGCCATCCCGGAACAATGCCGATTGCGAAATCGAAGCTCACGACGGTATGCACCGAAAGTACTAGCGGCGTGGCCAATCCTGCTAAGAGCAGATAAGCCGTCTCGTAACGACTCCAGTGACGGGCGGATCCGCGCCAACCCAGCGCGAGAGCTCCATACAAGCGCTTGATCCAGATATTAGTGGCACGATCACGCAGAGTACCTAAATCTGGAATCAGCCCGACAAACCAAAACAGCAGAGATGTCGTAGCGTACGTTGATACCGCAAACACGTCCCAAATCAGAGGACTGCGAAATTGGGGCCATACACCCATTGTGTTCGGGTACGGGAACATCCAATAAGCAAGCCACGGACGACCGGTATGCAAAAGAGGGAACATGCCGGCGCAAGCCACAGCGAAGAGCGTCATGGCCTCAGCAAATCGATTAATGGAATTGCGCCACGATTGCCGCAGCAGCATCAGGATGGCAGAGATCAACGTTCCAGCGTGGCCAATTCCGATCCACCAGACGAAGTTAACGATCGCAAATCCCCAACCGATGGGGATAGTGATACCCCAAATTCCAGTACCTTTCACAAACAGATAGCTAACAGCGACCAGCAACAGCATGATGAAGCCGAAGCCGATCATGGTTCCAAACACCCAGCCGAAGGAGAGCGGTCGTGTCAACACCACCGAACTGATTTTTTCGGTAATGGTGGCGAAGGAATGTCCCGGCTCGATTACGGGAGCATGCTTTTTGCCGGATTCGACTTCGTCCAATAACTGGCTCATAACTTCACTGCGCTCCGCTTACGCTTCCAACTCTGGATTGGGATTGCGAATCTCCGCTAAGTACGTCGTGCGCGGACGGGTATTTAAATCGCCGAGCAAACTGTAATTTCGCGAACCGGCTTTCAATTTTGCAACGCGGCTATTCGGATCATTAATGTTTCCGAAAACTATGGCGTCCGCCGGACATGATTGCTGACATGCAGTCTGTAAATCGCCGTCTTTCACCCGTCCATCCCCGTTGCGCTCCGCATCAATACGCGCCCAATTAATGCGCTGCACACAGTAAGTGCATTTTTCCATGACACCGCGGCTACGCACGGTAACGTCAGGATTGCGCATCATCTTGTACTGCTCCGTTTCCCAATCCTGGAACAGCAGGAAATTGAAGCGCCGAACTTTGTATGGACAATTGTTCGAGCAATATCGAGTGCCAACGCAGCGGTTGTACACCATGTCGTTTAAGCCTTCGGTGCTGTGTACGGTAGCTCCGACCGGGCAAACCAACTCGCAAGGCGCGTTCTCGCACTGCTGACATGGGACGGGCTGGAAATATGCCTTGGGATTGGCTCGATCTCCCTGGTAGTAGGCATCCACGCGCAACCAGTGCATGTGGCGGCCCTTAACCACTTGCTCCTTGCCAACCACCGGAATGTTATTTTCCGACTGGCAGGCCACAATGCAGTTATTGCAGCCAACACAGGCATTCATGTCTATGGTCATGCCCCACGCGTTCGGCTCCTTGTTGTAGTCGAAGCCCGGATACAACGTGAGCGCCTTGGGCGTTTCTTCGTCCTGAGCAAACTTAGGTTCGTTGCGGTATTCCTCAAGGGTCGCGGTGCGCACTAGCGGACGACTGGTGCCTTCAGGAGTTTCCATCGTTTGGTAACCCTGAGTCGTGGCGAGCTTGTATGTGCCCCCAACCTTGGTCACAGATCCGAAAGCAATCGGTGAATTCGCGCTGTACAACAGCGGATACATATCAAAACCTGCGCCCGTTCCCGCCCGGCCCGCACGCTTGCGGCCATAGCCCAAAAACGCTGTAACGGAATTATCAGGATGTCCGGCTTGTATCCAAATAGGAGCAGTGACTTTCTGTCCGTTAATTTCTAGATCGACCAGGTCTTCGGTCTTGATCCCCATGCGCTCGGCCATTACCGGCCCCATCAGCACAGGATTGTCCCAAGTCATTTTAGTCAGTGGCGCGGGAAGTTCCTGCAACCAGCCGTTATTGGCGAAGCGTCCGTCATACACGGAAGAGTCACGGCGGAAATTGATTTCAATAGCGCCCTGCTGCGGCGCTAGATTCGTCGCCGGAGCCGCCTTCGCACTGACGCTCTTAGGAACGAACGTTGTGCCTTCTACCCACCCGTTATGCAATGACTTGCGCCAGAAGTCACTGAAGTCAGATCCGGAGTGTTGCGCCTTCCAATAATTTTGTACGACTTCGTAGCCTGATGAATCGGGCTGTCCAGCAAGAAGCGCGATCAACTCATATGCACTCTTGCCACCGTAAAGAGGAGCAATCAGCGGCTGCACAATGCTGACGGTACCGTCGTAAGCGCGCGTATCGCCCCAGGATTCAAGATAGTGAGTCTCGTTGATATGCCATTGACAAAGCTGCGCGGTCTCGTCGTCGTACAGTCCGAGATGAATCCGCGTAGGAATATTGGTCTTCATCATCGCATCGCCGAATGCAAGATCTGCCGGCGCGTCATAAACCGGATTGCCGCCAATGATCACGAGGATGTCTACCTTGCCAGCGCGCATATCGGCCACTAGATCACGGATTGAATCATTCCGATTGACCGGATTTGCATCCACGGACTCGGTATAGAAAACTGTCTTGCCGACATTGCCCAAAGCTTCATTCAGCGCGAATCCCAACGCATGGACCGCAGGCGGCTGGTGATCGCCAACCATTACCACACTTGAACCCTTATGCGCCTGCAACTCTTTCGCAACCTGTGTTGCCCATTTGCCGGCATCTCCGTTGAGAGATTGACCGCTGCCAACACCCATCGCCGCGGCCAGCGCTCGCGCGAAAGACTCAATCTCAATCGCACGCATTGGCAAGCGATGATCGGCCTTCACCCCCGTCGAAGTCGGAGTGCTTTCGACTACGTACAGCCGGTTCATCTCGCCGACGTCAGGATTCCGGCGCTTCGCAAAATCTCGCGCATAGCGAAGATGTCCGGGGAAGCCGGCGTACAAAAAGTCTGCATCGAGCGACAAAATAACATCGGCGGCGTCCAGCTTGTATTGCGGTTCCACTTGCTGGCCGAATGCAGCTTGCGAGGCCGCGCGTAAATTATCTCGATTTACCGGCTCATACACATGCCACTTGGCTTGCGGATAAAGCTTCAACACCGAACGCATCTGATCCGCCATCGTCGGCGAAGAAACCGTCTGCGTCAGAATGCGAATGCCTGCACCCTGCAACGGCTTCTGCATGTTGAGCTGGCCGCTCAACTGCGCCACCATCCCGCCCCATGTGCTCATCTCGCCCATGTGGACAACGGTCTGGGAACGATCGGGATCGTACATTCCCAACAACGAAGCCTGCGCAAAGACATCCGTGCCGCCCATACTTGCGGGGTGCTTGTCGTTCCCCTCAACTTTTGTTGGACGGAACATGTGGCTCTCAACCAGAACTGGTGTCGCGTATCCACCCAAAGTGAAAGCGGTGGCAAAGAACATGGGACGCCCAGGCACCAAATCCTCGGGCTGCTTCACATAAGGAACAATGGATTCAAGTGGCTGCTTGGTGCAAGCCGTCATGCCTGCGAGCGCCAGCGATGCGCCCATTAACTTCATGAAACCGCGGCGGGAAACGTCATCCAGCCATTCCGATGCGCCTTTAGGAAATTCGCGATGCATCATTTCCTGGAATTCTTCGCTCCCAGCGAGCTCTTCCAGGCTGCGCCAGTATTCGGGCCCTTTAGTTTCCACGATACGCGCCTGCGCCGTCGCCAAATCGAGCTTGCCCCGCTTGCTCGGACAAACTTCTTCGCGATGCTGCTTGCCGTTTTCTGGTTCCATCTTCATTGCCGATAATTCTTTCAATGCCTGATTACCGATGACATGTCGAGCAACTCGTGATATCAGCTACCGAGCGTAAATTGTGTTTCTTGATTAAATATTTGCCTAATGTACCCTGATCGGTAAATTGAGTCCCGTCCAAATCGAGCGGCTGCGAAGTCGAAGGCTGCTGATATCGCATATTGAAAACCTGATCACGAGGCCGTAAATACTTGTCCGGCGCACGATGGCAGTCGAGGCACCATTCCATCCGCAGGGACGCATTGTTATACATCAGCGGCATGCGATCAACCTGGCCATGACAAGTGTTGCAACCAACACCTTTATTAATGTGAATGCTGTGATTGAAATACACGTAGTCGGGAAGATCGTTAACGCGGTTCCATTCCAACGACTTACCGGTGCGGTAGCTGTCACGAACCGGCTCGAGAATTGCCGCATTTGTGTAAATCTGCGAGTGGCAGTTCATGCAAGTCTTGGTTGGAGGAATGCCCGCAAAATTCGAATTCTCCACAGAAGTGTGGCAATAGCGGCAATCAATGCCAATCGCGGCTACGTGGTGCTCGTGGCTGAAAGGAACGGGCTGCGGACGAACCACTTTTTCGTAAGTAATGTATGGAGTACGGTCCAATTCAAGAATAATTCCAAGCGCGCCGGTAGCAATAAAAACTACGGCCAGAATGCTTGCTCGCGAGATGTAGTTCGTGCTGCGATGAAATATCTGCATGAAACAAGTGCTTGTCGAGCAGCGGGAGACTACACTCTCCCGGAACTTGCAGCAATTACGTCAAATAAAAATATGTATGAGACCGCTACGTTCCGCTAGAAAACTAGTGAGTATAACAGTTTCTACCGCCGCACTAAAATTGAAACAAACAAAAACAATTCACTTCATCAATCAACAAGCGAGTGAGTCGTTCATTAATTAAGCAAACAAAAAAAGTTGAGTTGAAAACGACCGAGAATTATATGACATCCTTGCAAGAAATGCAGCGCGATACAAAACTTTTTGCTGAGATTTTTTATTTCGCTGTATATTGCGTATCAGCGCAAATTCATGACGAGTAATCTCGGCTCGGTCATTTCTTCTATCGCATAGCGCAGACCTTCACGTCCCAATCCCGAATCCTTAACTCCTCCGTAAGGCATGTGGTCGATGCGAAATGTCGGAACGTCTCCCGCAACCAGTCCTCCGACTTCAAGCTCTTCGTATGCCTGGAACAGCAATTTGACATCGCGAGTAAAAATTCCCGCCTGCAATCCATAGGAAGAAGCATTGAGTTGCCGTAACGCATCGTCAAACTTGTCGTACGGCTCGACGGTAACGATGGGAGCAAACACTTCCTGACAACTTACTTTCATGTCGGCTCGAGTTCCGGTGAGCACGGTAGGCTCGAGAATCTGACCTTTACTGCCGCCGCCACAGAGGATTTGCGCCCCGCCGCGAACTGCTTCCTGGATCCAATTGCTTGCGCGGACAACATCGCTCTCGCGGATCAATGGTCCCACGTCGGTAGATTCGTCCAACGGATCCCCAGTCCTTAACTTTTTTACTCCGGCTACCAGCAATTCCGTGAATTTTGCGGAAACGGACCGCTCCACCAGAATGCGCTGCACGGAAATGCAGCTTTGTCCGGCATAGCTGAATCCACCAGCGACACATCGATCGGCAGCAAATTGCAAATCAGCATCGCTATGAATAATGACGCCGGCATTGCCGCCTAATTCGAGCGCGACCTTTTTCTTCCCCGCATGATTTTTAATCGCCCAACCCACGGGACCGCTGCCGGTAAAACTGATCAGCTTGATGCGATCGTCGCTTACCAACAATCCAGCATCTTCGTTGGATAGCGGCAGAACATTCAGTGCGCCATCGGGCCAACCCGCCTGCTGCACTGACTCGGCGAGCAACAGTGCCGTCATAGGCGTTTGAGGAGCCGGTTTCAAAACCATCGTGCACCCTGCTGCGATCGCAGGAGCGACCTTGTGTGCCACCAGATTCAGCGGAAAGTTAAATGGAGTGATTCCAGCAATCGGCCCTAGCGGAAAGCGCTTTACCAGTCCCCAGCGGCCTACGGTGAATTCCTGCCAATCCAAAGGGAGATACTCGCCGTAGATCCGAACGCTCTCTTCAGCCGCAACCGTAAAAGTAAAAATTGCACGCTCCACTTCAGAACGGGCTGTGCGAATAGGTTTGCCCGCTTCCAAAGAAATCGTTCGCGCATATTCTTCTTTGCGCTCTGAAATATTTTCGGCTACGCGGCGGAGCACTCGCTGCCGTTCAAATGCCGGCAATCGTCGCGTAGTTCCAAACGCCTTAACCGATGCCGCAATCGCCTGTTCTGCATGTTCGCGCCGACCCTGAAACACGCGTCCGACCACGCTGCCATTGTAGGGAGACTTAATTTCAACCTCATCACCCGCATCCATCCACTTCCCATCCAACAAAAATCCGTGCGTTGCAACTGGAGTGGCTGTCATTTGGGACATTTAGGTTGATTCCACCTTCCCTGCGATCACACTGCTCTAGCGAAAAGCGCGCCAGACGGAGCACAAAAAAGATTATAGACTTCTGGTAGTTCGCGTGTAACTCAGAAATGCCGAACAAATTTTTCAGCAGAATCCCGCAATGATGCAATCGATTTACGAACTCGGGAAGCTATTACGCGATCGTAAAATTTCTCCGGTTGAAATCACGCACGAATGCCTCAAGCGAATCGAAACTCGCAATCCATCGCTGAACGCATTTATCGCCGTTACTGCCGAGTCGGCCTTGACCCAGGCAGCACAAGCTGAAGACGAAATTATGCGCGGCGAATGGCGAGGGCCATCGCATGGTGTTCCTATCGCGCTCAAAGACCTCATCGACATCGCGGGCGTGCCTACGACTACTGCCAGCAATCTCTTCAGGGATCGCGTTCCGACAAAAGACGCTGACGTCGTTACTCGATTAAAGCATGCGGGGGCTGTGTTGCTGGGCAAGAACAATTTGCATGAGTGCGCTTATGGCGGGAGCTCCGTGATCAGCGCGTATGGCCCTGTGCGAAATGCGTGGAACACAGATTGCATCGCTGGAGGATCCTCCGGTGGCTCCGCCAGCGCCGTCGCAGCTGAGCTTTGCTATGGAGCATTGGGAACGGATACAGCAGGTTCAATCCGCGAACCCGCAGCCCTTTGCGGCATTGTCGGACTCAAGCCGACATTCGGATTGGTAAGCGTGCAGGGAATCTTTCCGCTTTCACCATCGCTCGATCACGCGGGACCAATTACTCGCACCGTCGCCGATGCCGCGATCCTGTTTCATGCCCTTCGCGGAAACCCTTCGTCTGATTTTTCCTGGCTTGATCTTTTGCCCCGAGGTTTACGCATCGCAGTAGCTCGTAATTTCTTTTTCGATGATCTCGATCCTGAAGTCGAATCAGCCGTCGAAGCCGCCATCGGCCAGATTTCGTCTTTGATCGGAAGTGATGTCCGCGAAATCTCTCTTGACGTTCCCACCGACCGGACCCTTCAACTAGCCGAATCATTCGCGACTCACGCGGAATATGTGGCGAAATCTCCGGAACTTTATCAACCCGCCACGCTATCTCGCATTCGCGCGGGAGAAAATATTACTCCCGCAGAAATCGACAAAGCTCGCGAAGAATTGAACCTGGTGCGTCTGAAAATCTGTAGCGTATTCGATGACGTGGATTTAATTATCACTCCAACTACGCCGATACCAGCACCGCGACTAGACTTCCTCTTGGAAAATCCAGAAGAGTTGCGTCCGCGCGAGATCGTGCTGTTGCGCAATACCCGTCCTTTCAATATGTGGGGACTGCCCGCCATCTCTGTCCCCTGCGGCTTTACACAAAGCGGACTGCCTATTGGATTGCAGATTGCCGCGGCGCACGGCGCGGAAAAATTATTGCTGCAAATGGCACAGGCCTACGAACAAGCCACCGAATGGCATAAGAAGTGGCCGACGCTCGCAAATAACGCGGCTAGTTAACCGATCTCACGTCATCGGGGAGCAACATCACGAACACGCACTCAGTACCGGTCTTCGGACATGCAAGAATCCCTCGCCGAAAAACTTTAGCAGCAATATCGCCAGGAAAGCTGACATCATACTTTGCGTTTCGCAATGCCTCGCCGTAAGTCTTCAAGGCATCGTCGCCGCTTATGAACTTCACGTCCTGCGCGCCTTTCAAATCCGGTGTCAGCATCACAAAGAATTCTGCGCTGCCCGTTTCTTTTCCTTTGGCCAAGTGAATAGTGCGCTGTGCTTGTAGCGCATCGCGATGTTGGTTCACCGACGCATCCACTTTATCTGTGCCGCCAACCAAGGCTGCAAGCCTGCCGCGTGTCTCAGGGCTGGGGCGTAGTCCGGACATCGCTTCCGCATAAGCGGCGATAGCAGCGTCTTTGTCTCCGCGCTTTTCGTAAAGCTGTCCGAGATGATCCCCGACCTCGCCGTGCTGCCCCATGGTCCATGCAGCGGAAATATATTTCTGCGCTTTATCCAGATTCCCTTGCGCAAAATAGACCCATCCGAGCGTGTCCCAATGAGAATAAAGCTGAGGAACCAGTCCCAACTCGCGTTGCGACAGCTGCGCCAACGTCACGTTGCGCAATGCAGTCGATACCGATTCCACCGCCGACTCGGCATACTGCTGGGCGCGATCCAGATGGACTTTCTTCAACGCCAGCTGATAAGCGATGTCATTCCATATTTCTGGGTCGGGAGAAATTCCCACTGCCCGATCAAAGGCTTCCATCGCCTTCACGTCCTGACCCAAATTCAAATAAGCATCCCCCAGCGCAATTTGTAGTTGAGCGTTATCAGCTTTAAGCGAAGCAGCCTTCTCCAATTCGACAACAGCTTTATCGTATTTATGTTCTTCGGAGTACATCTGCCCCAGCGCGCTATGCGCATAGTCGCTCAGCGGATTGATCTCAATCGCCTTTTGGTAAGCCGCTTCCGCTTCGTCATATTTGCGTTCGAAGCCATAAGCCCAGCCCATATTGCTGTATCCGTACTCGTCATATGGATTGTTCACGGCGCTCTGCTTGAACGCCTGGACAGCATTGTCTGTCTGTCGTAAACCCATGTAAGCGCGTCCAAGATTGATCCATGCAGTTTTGTGTTTCGGTTCGGCGGCAACCACGCGCTTGAACAGATCAACAGCCAAAGTAAGATCACCGCGAGTTAAAGCCGCGTTGGCCGCGTCGTTGAGATCGTCTCCTTTCAAATCCGGGGAAGCGGTAGGAGTCGCCGCCGCCGTGCTATCAACTGCAACTTTCTGTGCGGTGTCTGCCATTACAGCGCGGCGGAATGCTTCATAATCTCCACTGCGCACTTGCGGTAATTCGTGTTCTGTGGTCGCCAACTTTCGTTCCGCCGTGAACACGACTCCATCGGCTTTGTAGCTGGCGTCATACTGCGCGTAATCGCGCTTCATGGAAAATGGCAACGGAGCGCGCAATACGTAATTCACAGGAAATTCCAATCGAATCTTATATTCGTAGGCGCCGGGCGGCCCAAGTTGAATGGGTTCGGCATCCTTGTTTGTGTCATCGGTCTCTTCCGATTCCATCCTGATATTCGAAAGCGGCAGCGGAATATCGGACTTTTTCTTCGACCAGTCCAGAAAATTCGTTGTTGAAATTTTGTATTCAAATCGAAATGCTTGATGAGTGTCTGCAGGATCGCCAACCTTAACCTCGGTGACTTCGCCATCCATGCCTAGCGCGGCGTTCATGCGCTTCAATACTTCCGGCCATCTTGTGCTCGGTACTCGCCGGAAGATCAGACGCGCGAACAATTCCATATCGCCACGCGCTTCGTACGTGACGTGCGCTTCGAGTTTTCCGAAATCGCTGACTTTGCCTTGCACATACTGTTTCTGGCTGTTTGGCACTGGCGAGTCAGTCGGTGTTTCTTCCAGGTGCGGAGCGCTGCCATCGCCTGGAATCACCAGTCCCTGCTTTTTTCGGATGTTGTAGGACAACAGGCGGAAGGGAGCGACTTCAGTAGTAGTGTCCATCCATACTTCACTATTTTTATCTTTGCCTAAGGGCACCATGGTGATTACGTGATCGAACTGCGACGGCGAAGGTACATCCGGATCAATTTTGCGCGACGATGCCATCAGCACCGACGCAGCGTGAAAACCTTCGGCCTCCAGTAAAGAAGAGAGCAACGTGTTCTTGTCTTTGCAATCGCCATATTGGTTGTGCAGCACTTCGCTCGCCGAATGCGGCTGATAGCGGCCAACTCCCAGCGAGAGACTTACATATCGAAAGTTCGGACCGACAAAGTCATACAGCGCTTCAATCTTCTCGAGATCAGTGGTCTTGCCAGTCGCCAAAGCCGCAGCCTTGGCCTTGATCTCCTCAGACGGCTGTTTCTTTTCTTTCTCAAGACTTCCGTACCAGCGTCCTACTTCCTCCCAGCTGGCAAACGTCGTCATCTGCACGGCTGGCGGATCAGGCTCGGCTTTCGGTTTCTTCTTGGTATCGTCATCGTCGTCTTTATCCATATGGGAACTTTTCCAGGAATAAATACGGCGGCCATTCGCTTCGGAAATTTTCGCGTCGCGGTCTTTCGCAGTTTTTAGTTTGACCGTCCGACCTTGAGGAATATTCACTTCAAGCTCTTCATCGAGGATGATGCCGGTCTTCGCAAAATCATGCTCCATCCAGAATTGTCCTGCCGCAACGGGCGTGACAATGATGGCGTGGATGTCGTATTCCAATGTGTCGCCGGGCCTAAGGCCGGGAACAGTGATGTGCTTCTGGCGATAGTCGGTATATACCGGCGCTTCTTTTTCTAGAGGAATGCTCAGGTCCTGCATCGAGTCTGTCGGTGTGTTGACGGTAGTGCCGTCCGCTTTTAGAACGCGAACATATGGGATATCTACGCGCTCGTTTGCGGAGTTATATCCGAAGACGACTTGCCCCAACTGTTGAACTCCCGCTTCACTTTGGACCTTAACTTTCACGTAAAGATCCCGCTGTCCGGTTCCGTCGTTCTCGAATCGATAAGTCGTCTTCACCTTTTCGAGGACATAAGCTTCCTGTGTGTAATCCGGCGCGGGAGTAATCGAGAATTGCGGAGCAACTTTGGTTCCAGGGTTGGGTGCTGCTTGAGCAATTAAAGAAGCTGCGCAAGAGGCAATGAAAAGACCGAGCAACGCAAAATGGCATGAAAAACGCGTAGGGCGCATAGACATATAAGAACAGAATCCTTGCCCGTTTGTACCTTAATGCCGAGCGAGCAAGCAAGTTACGAACTCCGCATGGAGGTTAGTATATTAAGGTGCCAATCAAGTCATCTCGAACTTCTGCCCGTACTCAGCTCAAAGTTCTTCACGCGGACAATCTCGATAAACTGCCGTGGCTCGTCCACGGATTTTCCACGCGGACTGGCGGATCATCGCGGGTTTACGGTGGCTCCGCGCTCAATCTAGGTTTCACAGCAAACGATTCCAAGGCTGCCGTAGCCCGTAATCGTGAAGCATTTGTGCGGAAAGTTGTGGGTGGCAAATCGAAAACACTCTGGCCACTGGTTACGTTGCGGCAAATCCATTCCGATCTGATTCACTATGTATCTGCTCCATCGGCAACGTCCCTCGCGGGAGATGGCCTCATTGCCAACACGCCCGGCATTTTGCTCGGCATCCAGACCGCCGACTGCCTCCCAGTAATTCTTGTAGATCCAAAACATAAAGCTGTTGGAATCTTTCACGCTGGCTGGCGTGGAACCATCAGCCGCATCGTCGAAAAAGGCGCAGGAGAAATGCGGCGCTTCTTCGGAACTCTGCCCAAAGACCTGCATGCCGCGATCGGGCCGGCGATTCACTCATGTTGTTATGAAGTCAGTCCTGAGTTGCGAGAAAAGTTCGAATCGCAATTTGAATATGCCGCCGATCTCTTTCATGAAACACAGGACTCCGATCCTGTACGCGAAAAATATCCGTTGCTGTTTCTTACGGCTCGCGCTCCTGGTCACAGCGAACTGCCAAAGAAGATTTTTCTCGATCTCGTCGAAGCAAACCGCCGCCAGCTACTCGCATTGGGAGTGCGGGCTAAAAACATAACTACCTCCGATCTTTGTACTTCCTGTAACACCGATTTGGTATTTTCCCACCGCGCAGAAAACGGCATAACAGGACGCATGATGGCTGTTGTTGGTATTCGTCCAAGCTAGGATTTTGACTCCGCAGTTGACTCATCCTCTATCCACGCGCTAACCTAATCCTAAGTTTGCTCTTCAATTTTGGAGCAGACCTTGAATTTCATGAAGAGTGGCCGAGGGACGAGCCCTTAGACGCCACGACAACCGGATCGGAAGTTTACTTTCGGTCGCCCGGTGTCAACTCTCGCCCTGCAAAGGGGGAACATGAGATTCGGGGTGCCGACTTTTTCGCATTCCGTATCCTCTTTTCCCATTTTCCAGGGAAAGAGGATTTTGTATTTTAGGCCGTTTGTTTGAACCGTGGCTCGTCCCTGACCGCTCTAATAGAAAAGAGCGCTGTCATGAATTACGAATTACGCTGCCGTGAGTGCCAGAAGAGTTGGGGAAATCAGCCTCGCTCCATCTGTGACGAATGCTTTTCTCCTCTGGAAGTTTTCTACGACTACGACGCGATCCGCGCGAATGTAACGCGGGAAAGCATCTCCCAGTCCACGCCGGATATGTGGCGCTATTCCGCATTGCTGCCGCTGCCGGAGAATTTTCGGCCAACGCTGCCTACGGGATTCACGCCGCTCCTCGAAGCCCCGCAGCTGGCGAACCATTTCGGCGCAAAGAATCTCTACATCAAGAACGACGCCGTATGCTTGCCAACGCTGAGTTTTAAGGACCGCGTGGTAGCCGTCGCATTGGCCCAAGCGCGTAACTTCGGACTCGATACTGTCGCCTGTTCTTCTACCGGAAATCTCGCTAACTCCGTTGCCGCGCAAGCCGCGCGTGGCGGATTCAAGTCCTGGATATTCATCCCTTCCGATCTTGAACCGGCAAAGATTCTCGGCACGCAAGTCTTCGGGACGAATCTTGTTCGCATCGCGGGAAGCTATGACCAGGTGAACCGGCTATGCTCGCAAATAGCCGATGAACGGCGCTGGGGATTCGTGAACGTAAATCTGCGCCCTTATTACGCGGAAGGGTCGAAGACGGTCGGCTTCGAAATCGCGGAGCAACTGGGATGGCGCTTGCCCGATAATGTCGTCGTCCCGATGGCGGGAGGATCGCTGATTACAAAAATTAAAAAAGCCTTCGACGAACTAATTCTGCTGGGGCTCGTTTCTCCCAAGTCAGTGAAGTTCTTCGGAGCGCAAGCGACTGGCTGTTCGCCGATTTCGGCTGCGGTCAAAGCGCATCGGACGGAAATCGAGCCACAGAAAGCCGCGACGATCGCGCGATCCCTTGCAATCGGAAGTCCGGCTGACGGCCACTACGCAATCAAAGCAATCAACAAGAGTGGCGGCTGGGCAGAAGATATTTCCGATGAAGACATCATCAAGTCCATCCAATTGCTCGCGCAAACGGAAGGCGTGTTCACAGAAACTGCGGGAGGCGTGACGGTCGGTTGCGCGGCGAAGTTGTACAAGCAAGACCGCATTCTTCCCGACGAAACTACCGTGCTCTGTATCACCGGCAACGGCTTGAAAACGACTGACGTGCTTGCGGACCGATATGCAACGGAAGATGCCATCGCTCCTCGCTTGCGCGATTTCAACAAATATCTCGAAGCCGTTTTGGATGGCGACATCGTAACAACAGAAGCGGTAGGAGCCTAAACATGCCGATCACTGTACAAATTCCGACTGCATTACGACGACTTACCGGCGGAGAAAAACAAGTCTCGTCTGAAGCCGCGAACCTCGATGAACTATTCGGAGCGCTCGACAAGCAGTTTCCAGAACTCGCTCCGCATCTGCGGGACGAAGCGGGACAAGTCCGACGCTTCCTCAACGTTTACGTCAACGAAGAAGACATCCGCTTTCTCGGCGGACAAGATTATAAATTTCAGGATGGGGACGAAGTATTGCTGGTGCCATCCATCGCGGGCGGATGAGGCCTTAAAACGTCCGTGGTGGAAACGACGTGATCGAAATCAACGCATTGCTGTTCGGATCAGCTACTGGCGAACCGGTGGCTTCTGTCATCGTGCATTTGCCGTTCGATGAAGTCAGGTTGACGACGGCGATCGATGACGGCGCGCCGAACTCAGCAACGTACAGTCCCTTCCCATTGCCGGTGTTGGTCGCGAATGCCAAGCCGCCGAGATAAGACCATGCGGAAGAGTAGCCGGCAAACTTGCTCGACAAGCATCCCTTCGTCGGTATGCCGTGAACACTGTCAAAGAATGCTGCTGAGATCTGGTCTCCTTGCGTGTTGCTGACAAAAAGCATGGTCTCATCGGGGCTGAGCATAATGTTGCTGGAGCTTATGCTGCTCGCAGTTTTATAAACCAGCGTGGGCGTCAACTTGCCTGATGAAATATCGGACACCTCAAGCATCGTGGATGTCGACGTATCGCCGAAGATGGCGAAATGCCCGTCCTGCGTGATGTCGATGCCGCTGGGATAACTATTGCCCATGCGCGAGCCAGTTGAATTTTGTTTGTCTCCGTTCGAAACCGGAACGCCGGAAGAAAGATCGAACGATTCAATCGACCCGTCACCGTAAGTCGTAATCATCAGATTGCCGTGGACGGCCATGCCGTCTATGACTCCACTTTGCAATCCGACGACGGAGATGTCGCTCACGAAAGTCAGTCCGCATCCCGAGAGAATTTCGAATGTCCCAATCGTGTTTGAATCGGTGTAACTCGCATAAAGATATTTCGAATTAAATGCGAGCCCCATGCCGTTGGACGTGCCCGCGTCTCCCGATGAACCGTGTGCGCCGCCAACCAGACTTAAAGTTTTTACGTTGATGCTGCCCACCCCGCCAGTCGCGGCATCCGCCACAAACACACATAGGTTCGTACCACTATTCATTGCCACCACTCGGTTCGGAGCGAAGAATCCGCCGGCCGCGCCGCTCACTCCGGCAAACACCTGCTTCGGAGAACTCAGTTGCCCATCAGCTCCGACCGTATAAAACGTGACGCTGTTCTGGACGAAATTTCCCGTGATGTCATCATTCGTGATGACGTAATGTGGAGAGCTCGCCGCCATAGTAAAAACGCTGGCGAACACGATTCCCACGAAGATTTTTGTTATGCACAACACCGCGCGGAGCGCGGGAGAAAGTCGAAGAAATCCGGTCATGTCCTATCCTTAATAGTGGCCGTCGCCAGATAAAGCAATGAAAAGTAGACCATGCAGACGGCGACATTTCAATGATCGCCAAGCATGTCCGCTAGAGAAGAAAGGCTCTGCAAAGCCGGACTGGCGCATCGTGCAGCCCTTCGGTGTTATCCTCTGCTGATTCCTGCGACTGCTCTCGGAGACAACTCTGGCCACCAGCAACGTGACGAAGTCCGCGATCCGCAAAGCCGGACTCTTCTACTTCGTCTGGATGATGTTCTCCTACACCACCGGCGGCCCATTCGGACTGGAAGACATGATCACCACGTCCGGCCCGGGCATGTCGCTGCTTTACATCCTGTTTCTACCGCTGTTCTGGTGCATCCCGGTTTCGCTGGCCGCGGCTGAACTCACCGCCGCAATGCCCGTCCAGGGCGGCTTCTACCGTTGGGTCGGCGCCGGCTTCGGCGACTTCTGGGGATTCTGCACCGGCTGGTGGAACTGGTGCTCATCGTTCTTATTGGGCGCGGTGTACGCCGTTCTATTCACCGACTATCTCGGATTCTATTTTCCGCAACTCATCGGCTGGCGCCATTATCTGGTGGCGCTCGCAGTAATAGTCACCATCACATGGATCAACGTCCGCGGCGTCGGACTCGTCGGCAAATTCGCCACCGGACTCGAACTCTTCATCCTGCTTCCCGTTGTCGTGCTTTCCGTCATGGGAATGGCGAAGTGGAAACACAATCCGTTTGTGCCGCTCATCCCGCCGCATCAGCCCGCATTCAACATCTTCGGAGTCGGGCTCGCGCTCGGCCTGTGGCTTTACTCCGGCTATGAGCAGATATCCACCGTGGCTGAAGAAGTGGACAACCCGCAGCGCAGTTATCCGCTGGCGCTGGCGATTGTCGTGCCGCTTTCGATCGCGACATATTTTCTGCCAACATTCTTTTCGCTGGCCGCGCTGGGCAACTGGCAGGACTGGCACACGCGCTACTTTTCCGATGCTGCACAATTAATCGGCGGCCCCTGGCTGGGTGCGTGGATGACCATCGCCGCCATGGTCACCAACCTCGCGCTGCTCAACGGCACGGTGTTGTCGTCCACGCGCATGCCTTTCGCCATGGCCGAAGATGGATTCCTGCCAAAAGCGCTCACGAAAATTCATCCCCGCTACGGGACGCCGTGGATCGCAATCATCGTCTCCGCGCTGGTGTATTGCGTGCTCGCGGCGCATACGCTGACGCAAATCATCAGCATCTATAACTGGCTGCGCGCAGCCACCACAGTGCTCACGGTGTTAGCGGCGTGGAAGTTGCGGAAAAAGCGTCCAGAGATGCACCGTCCTTTTGTGATTCCCGGAGGGCGCTCCGGCATTCGCTACGTTGTCGGAGCAACTTTGCTGATGACGGTCGTCGCACTCGTCGGCAGCGATTCCTATGGACGCCTCTGGGGTCCAGTCGCCCTCGCCGCCGGCCCGGTGGCGTATGCAGTGTGCAGAAGGTTCAGGGGTAAGAGAGTTTGATACTAGAAGAAAAAATCTGGAACCTTGTAATGGAATGATCGTGACTTTAAGTTCAATCCTTACGATTGCGGCCTTGGCAAATCGCACTCGATTGGACAACTAGAAGCAAGAGTTGCGGTATATTCCATAAGTTCGAAAGCTTGGCTTGCTAAGATTCGGGCATAGCGAATCGGATCAGCGGATCACGGAGTGAGTGCACATGGGCGAGTTTTTACTTATCGCCGCCATTGTAGTGATTAGCGCTTTCGTCGCGAACACTCTGCTCAATTTTCTAAGTCGCTCGAATAGATGGATTTTTGTTGGCGCTACATTAGCAATAGTGGGCATTGGTGCATATGCGGCGTCCTTCGTACTTGACCTGATGATGATGGTTTGGACTGATCGACTGGCAGCGTCAAGTACTATATGGCCGTGCCTTATTTGGTCATCGATTTCTGCATCTTCGCTAGTCGTGGCCACCGGGCGGCGTGTTCCCTTTGCTGCGCTGGCTTTCCCTTTCTTTCTTTTCGGAGGAATTGCAATGCTCAGCTCCCTTATACATACTCGGAATATTGTCATCTCCGTCGTGATGATTCTCGCCGGTGTGGCGTATGCTTCGTTAACGATGCAGAGAAACATGACGGCACCAGGAAGCCGTGGTGAAGATGTTGGACACAAAATCAAACACGGTCTCGCCCCGGAAATTGGGCCGTACCGTCTCAACATGATGCCACCCAAAACCTCCCTTGTCGAACTAACTCAAGCAGAGAAAAAATCCCTCAACGCCGCGATTGCGTTTAGGGACGAACGAATAGTTCATGCCCCAACCACTGAATTCGCCGGTGTCAGTTGGCAGATACTGCTGGGTATAGTCGGCGAATGCGTTTACAAGGTGTCGGCCCTTGCAGCCTTTGAAGATCGGAGTAAGGGAGATCAAACATGGGCAAATTTGGAACAGTCACTTCAATCTCGTCTTGGGCCTCCACCTACTTCAGGTAAGGCGATCGTCGCTTGGGACACTGAAGATGGAAATGTTGTTCTGAATCGCGCTGAAGCAGGTGGCGCGTATGTGGTAGTTATCACGCTCACGTCTCAAAAAGTGAGCACTTTCGTAAGAGTCAAGTAATTAAGAATAGAGATCAAAATTGGATCCCGTGTTTCTTAACCTGAGATTACCCGCCGAACTCGCATGTGATTTGCTCGGGGTGTTTGCTCGCGCCGAGTATGCGTTGAAGAGTGCTGGCTTCGTGGTCGGTGATGAGAAGCAAGCCAGTGCAAACTGGGATACTTTTGCGAATGCCATCGATAGTCGTTTTGCGCAATCTAAGGGTGAAGATATTGTCGCGGCTACCGATTACCTCTTGGAGCACCCTCCTAAAAAACAAATATTGAAAGATGAAGTCTTGCAATTTTCCAGTGCCCCTCCAGATAGGGGACAAACACGCGCACAACAGGTTCTACTGATGGTCCGCCGAGTCAGGAACAACCTGTTCCATGGCGGTAAGTTTGTACCACAACCAGATGATCAGGATCGAGACAAGCTCCTCGTTCAACACTCCTTGACGGTGTTGCGTGCGTGCATTCTTCTAAATGACAGAGTGGCTGCTGCATATAGGGGATGATGCGAATACCGAATAGTCTAATGGGGTCCGGCTAAGCCGTATCCATTTACCATATGGCGGCACGACTAAAGTCATTCGCGCTGCCTCTGACGAGCAGCGCTGTTTTCTCTGATCATTGCGCACCAAAGCTCAAGCACCAGATCTGTTCGCCGCTCGGGAAGTGCAATGTATGAGCGCATTTCTGTGTGGTAGCGGCGCGTGAGTTCGTCGACTGTAATAAATCCGCGCCGAGCCAGATACTTTACATCTTCCCGATCCCGCTCAATGTTCCTGCCTAATTTCATCAGGGCAAGATCGTGCGCTTCCGGCACCATCAATCGAATATTTTTCAACTGCCCAGGATACAACTCCGTTAGCCGGGCTTCGTAGTCTTCCGGATACGCCTCAATCACAGTTACGACGTCCAGATATACCCTGTATTCCCTGTGCAACCGAGAACCTTCGCGACCTTGCTCCTGAAAAGCGTTTCGCTGAGTATTGGGCGAGATGGAGAGAACGTCAATGTCTCGAGTCGTGCGATCAAAGCCATACTTTTCTGTGACTACAAACCCGCCAATGCAATGGAAATCAACCGGCTCGTTCGCAATCTCATCGAGTTCGCTGAGAAACCCCAGCCACGGCTCGGGTATGTACGCATCGTCAGACATGGGTCAGGTGATTCGTGGCCAAATCGGAGAGAACATTCCATGCGGCGGCATCGGAAGACCGCGTTGTTCGCAACCAATCGCGCTCCGCCGAGGTCATTCGCTCATTGCAATAGGTATCTTCCCTAGCCAGCAGCGATGTGCGCAACACTGCCTCTTGTTCGCGGAGATCGTTTGCAAGTTTGAATTTCCTCTTTTCTTCGGCTAGCTTCCGGCCCAGTGCAAGTGTAAATCCCAGACGATTTTGAAGATCGCGAAGCTTCGCCTGATCTCGCACCCAACTCCAATCCATTTCCGAATATTGCAACACCAACCAAGGAACAGCTTCTGCGACGCGCCGGTTGAGGTGGTTTTCCGACAGGGTCATTACCAGAAGTTGAGCGGGATTAAAGGCGGCATTGCCTGTCCGAAAATGTTCGAACCCAGGGTATCCAAGGTTGGCAAGCTCCTGGGCATAATCTACTTTCATCGCATTTACGTCCGTCCGGAGCGGGAGCTCAGTTGCATCAGCTTTCATGCCTAACTTCCATAACTGCTGCAATCGATTCGCAGGCACATCGCGAACACCGCTTTCCCAGAGAGAGACAAGGGTCTGAGACACGCCGAGGCGCTCCGCCAATTCATGCTGGTTCCAACCCTGTTGCTTTCGAAACGTTTTGAGAGGCATAATCTTAACCCATTGCGACATTATTACACATAAATGTAATAATATAAATTATATATAAACTATTGATTCCAAAGCTGTAAGCCGGACAATTCATAGAATTGCGGTTTCCTCGATGAGGCGGCCTTCGGCGAAGCGGGCGAAATCCAGAAGCGAAGCGTCGATCAGGTTTGTCGTCCCATGGAGAACCAAGTCCGCCAGAATTTTGCCGGTTGCGGGAGCGTGCATCACACCGTGTCCACTGAATCCGTTGGCAAGAAAAAATCCCGGCACGCCCGGCACCGCGCCCAATATTGGATGATGGTCCGGCGTCATCTCATACAGTCCCGCCCACGCGCGTTTCGGATTCACCGCAAGATTCTCGAACATTGGCACGCGGTCGGCCGCGCGGACAAGAATTTTCTCCACGAATGCCGGATCGAATTCGGTGTTGTAGCCGGTCTTCTCTTCAGGATCGTTCCACGCGAGCAGGAATCCGCGGCCTTCAGGACGAAAATGAAATCCCGTGCCCATATCGATGATCATCGGCGCAGTGTGCGGAAAATCTTCGAACGGTTCGGTGGGAACCAGCATGCGCCGCAACGGCGCGACCGGCAGATCAATGCCAACCATCGTTGCGATGGATGCCGCCCAAGCTCCTGCGGCGTTAACAACTTTTCGCGTAGCGACATTTCCCTTTGAAGTTTCGACGACCGACACACCATCGCTGTCACGCTGGATTCCCGTAACGACCGCATTTTTCCAGATCGCTGCGCCGTTGCTGCTGGCAGCGGCCATGAAGCCAACCATGGCGCTGTAGGGATCGACGAAGCCGTCAGTAGGACAGAAGCTTGCTCCGACAATATCGTCCGCGCGAAGCTGAGGAAAGCGTGCGCGAACCTCGTCGCCGGATATTAATTCCGCATTGTGCAATCCGTTTTCAACCTGGCGGACGTGGTTGTCGCGCAGATACGCCATGTGCTTATCGGAGGTCGCGCAAAAAAGATATCCCTGTGGACGATAGCCGGATGGATGGCCAAGCCTCTCCTCAAAGCTCGCATAAAAAGGAATCGAATACAGCGACATCTTGATGTTCACTGGCGTGGCGAATTGGGCGCGCACTCCGCCCATGCTCTTACCGGTGGATCCCTTACCCTGCGAGGTTTCACGCTCGAGTACGAGAATGTTCTTACATCCAGCAGCGGTCAGGTGATAGGCGATGCTGGAGCCGACGATTCCTCCGCCGATGATGACAACGTCCGCTGTTTGCATGACGAGGAATTGTAGAGCAAATGAGGAGGGAATTTGCAGTCGGAAAAAACAATAAAGCCCCATCTTCACGAGAGCGTAAAGATGGGGCTCGACTACGGATTTATTTCTTAGCGCTGCGCTTGCGGACCGGAGGATGAATTCCCTTTTCAGGTTTATCGAATTCCACCGGATCGGAAATGTGATGCAACGGTTTGTCTCCCGCCGAGGAAAGCTGTGGGCCAAATTCGGCCGCCGTCAATCCTTGAGCGGTAAACATAGCTTCATTATAGGTGCTGCCGCTCTTCGCGGCAGCGACTGCGAACACTCCGTGCGGGATGCCGTTGCTGAAAGCGGTCGCAATGTAGTCTCCAACCATCAATCCATTTTGCGAGTTGGGCAGCCAGTTCAAGCTCATCGGTCCTGCCAGCGTGACGGGGATATTCCACGTGGTGCCGCCGTTGCCGGATGAAATGAATCCGACATAAAGCTTGCAGGTTGAAACTGAACAGCTGGTATTCGAGTAGTAGTAATAGGTGATTCCAACGTGAGCCGACTTACCCGAAGTCGCAGGATCGATACCGAGACCGGGAATGAAATGGTCCACCGTGCTGCTGACGGGATCAATGGGCACGCGGGCGACCGGGGTCCATTTAAGGCCATCAGCCGACGCGCTATAGACGATATCGTTCGTGGAGCAACCGCTGCGGAAACGGCAATCTTCCCACATGACAACAACGTCGCCTTTTCCATCGACAGCCGCCGTAGGCAACGGGCCACTGCGAATTCCGCCAGCATCCCCATGACTTTGAATAGAAGCGATGTTGGTGACCTTACTCCACGACTGGCCACCATTGCTGGACGAGAAAACTGACATGCTATTTGTTTCGATGGGAACAATCACTTTCCCACTTGGCTGGACCAGCGGCTGTCCGCCAATGCCGGATGAGTTGTCTGCGGTCGCTTTCGGAGCGCCCCAGGTCAGGCCTCCATCGCTCGATGTGCTCATCAAAATTCCGTCACCCGTCGCAGGATTGTCCCACTCGGAGTAGCAGTTGCCGTAATACTTGCTCGTCGAAGTGCTATCGCAAACGATCCAGTTCTTGTCGGAGCTGCTTGCGTTCGGATCGACACTGATCGGATTTTGCCATGTGAGACCTCCGTCCGTCGAACGGCTGATGAGAACCGCAGGCGTCTGCGAGTTCGACACGGGCAAAGTAGAGATCATCCAAACATTGTGCTTCGCATCGTAGGCGACTGCGGGATCGCTGGCTGCGTCGTAGGGTCCGCTGCCCTCGCCTGTAGTAATGCCAGGCAGAAATCCGTGCGTCCAAGTCGTACCGCCGTCGGTGGAAGTTGCCCAGCCGATGTCAGTCGAACCGCCCGGACTGATGCGTCCGGTTTGAAACGCGGAAACGATAGTCGATCCGTGGGCGAATGTATGAGGTTCAACTTCGGTGGCGTGCTGGCCGGGGCCAACAGTGAACGGATCGGAACTCACTTCAGTAAGAGAGACCGGGGCTTGAGCAAAGGCAAAAATCGTGGATAGTGCAAAAGTCGCCGCCAGTGTGAGCATGGCACGACACGAAAAAAATCGATTCATGAGAACAATTCCTTGACCCGAGAGATTTGTGGAAATGCAAAATGTATTAAGTCACAGCCCAAATGGGGAGACATTCGGGAGCATGCGACCAGACAACGAACGGCCAAACAACGACCTGCGGTAGTACTATACCGTCCGCTTGAAGATAATCGCAGCGGAGAACCATGTCAATGAATGATGCTTATTCTCGACGAATTGACGCGACAATGTGCAGAGTTTTGCAACAATCGGCAGCCGTGACGCTGCTAGGATAGCCTCTTGAATCCCCTGCTCGAGATACGCAATTTGACGGTGAAGTTTGGAACGGGATCGCGTCCTGCCGTCAATGATGTCAGCTTCTCAATCGCACGCGGGGAAGTCCTCGGATTGGTGGGCGAATCGGGATCGGGAAAATCCGTCACATCGTTGGCGCTCATGCGACTGCTTGCGCCACAGGCGAAGTGCTCCGGTGAAATTCTTTTTACGCCCGAAAATACGGCTTTAGATCTGTTGCGCATCCCAGAAGAAAAGATGCGTGAGCTTCGAGGATCGCGCATGGCGATGATCTTCCAGGAGCCAATGACCGCGCTGAATCCGGTGATGCGGGTAGGCGATCAGATAGCCGAAGCGATTCTGGCCCATAATAAGATTTCCAAGAAAGAAGCTTCCGTTCGCGCGACGGACGCGATGAACGAAGTCGCGATTCCGGATGCAGTACGGCGGTCGCAAGATTATCCTCACCAGTTGTCCGGAGGAATGAGGCAGCGGGTGATGATCGCTATGGCGATCGCCAATCGTCCTCAATTATTGATTGCTGATGAACCGACCACTGCGCTCGATGTGACGATTCAAGCGCAAATTTTGGAGTTGCTTACGCAGCTGCGAGAAAAGTTTGGACTGACCATGCTTTTCATTTCGCATGACCTCGCGGTGGTTTCGCAGGTAGTAGATCGCGTTGCTGTGATGTACGCGGGCAGCCTGGTCGAACTCGGCAGCAAGCACGATATTTTTCAGAACCCCGCTCACCCTTATAGCCGAGGCCTTCTCCGCGCGGTGCCTACATTAAGAACTGATCGTGAGCGCCCACTGCAAACCATAGATGGCACGGTGCCACCGGCGAATGCAATTCTTCACGGATGTCCTTTCGAGCCGCGCTGCGAATTTCGAATCCCGGAGTGTGCAGAAAAGTTTCCTCCGCTCATTGAAACTGCTCCAGGGCATTGGGCGCGTTGTCCAGTTTTGAATCCCCTAAAATCGGCAATCACCGCGTAACGTCCCCCGTTCGGCTATAATCTCGATTCCTCGTTCGGTGGCCCGTGCGCATCCTTTTACTAAGCGACATCCACGCCAATCTCGAAGCTCTAGAAGCCTGCGTGGAAGCGGCACCCGCGCACGATATTGTTATGAATCTCGGCGACGTCGTGGGTTACGGCGCGAGTCCAAACGAAGTGGTTGACCGCTGCCGCGCGATGGGAAAACTTTTCGTCCGTGGCAATCACGACAAAGCCGTCTGTGGATTGATGGACATGCGCGATTTCAATCCCATTGCGTCTCTGGCTGTCACGTGGACACGCGAACAACTTACGCCGGACAATCTGGAATGGCTTCGCACTCTTCCGCAGGGACCAATTGAAATGGATGGCGTCAGTGATGCACAGTTCGTGCATGGCTCTCCGCTGGACGAGGATGAATATATCGTCACACCGCAGGAAGCAATCGCACCATTGCTCACTTCACCGGCGCGTGTGACGTTCTTCGGGCACACACATTTGCAAGGCTGCTTTACGTTTAAGGAAGGCACTCCGGAAAAATCAGATGGATTGTATCCGCAATATCAAACAGTTGGGCAAAGCGAAATCGTCGAGTTGCCGATCCGGCGGGACTTTCGCTATATGGTGAATCCCGGCTCGGTCGGCCAGCCTCGCGATGGAGACTGGCGTGCCGCGTTCGCGCTTTACGACACAGACGCTAGCGTCGTCATATACTGCCGCGTGCCTTATAAATTGAAAGACGCGCAAGACCGTATCTTTGCCGCGAATCTTCCTCCACGATTGGCGACGCGACTCGCCGCTGGGAGATAGAAGATGCCAGTTTCCCGCCCTAGCTCTCAAGGTTTATTTGAGTCCCGTGAAAATCCTCCAGCTCAACATCTGATTGCGTTCAGCGATGGCGGAGCACGTGGAAATCCTGGCCCCGCAGGATATGGTGTCGTCATTCAGGACGAATCCGGAAGAAAAGTTGCCGCGCTCAGCGAATATCTCGGTCATCAAACCAACAACGTTGCGGAGTATCAAGGGTTGATCGCCGCACTGGAATATGCGACCAGGCATGGTCACAAAGCGCTAAAAATCGTCAGCGATTCGGAGTTGCTCGTCCGGCAAATTAAGGGCATCTACAAGGTGAAGAACGCTGCGCTGCAAGATCTGCATGCACGGGCGAAAGAATTGATTGCGCAGCTGCAATGGTTTTCCATAGGACACGTCTTGCGCGGGAAAAATCAGGAAGCCGATGCGCTGGCAAATGCCGCAATGGACAAAGGCATGGGACGGGTACCAGTTATTGCCGCTAACACTGCCCCGTCCAAACGCGAATTCAACGGAATTGTGCGCGACGGAAAGATCGACCTACTTGATGGCGAAATTCCGGATGGAACGTCTGTGCAGGTTCGCATCAAAACCTAAGCTTTTTATTTCGGAACGCTCTCCGTTGCGACTGTTGACCGCTCGCTTTCGTTTCCACGAACGTCAACTGCAGAGACTGCGTAGGAATAATTCTTCCCCGAACTTATGTTGATATCGCGAAATGCTGGAGTCTTCAGCAGCTGAGTATTAATCTTTACGGCCGCTGAACTTCCCTCACTGCGATAGATATTGTAACCATCGAGATCGGCATCCACGTCAGGTGACCAGACGAGATCAATGAACGCTTGCGGAGATCCATCCGAAAACACTGCCTGCAGTCCTGACGGGATCACGGGAGGAAAAACGTCATGCGCGAAAATCTTGACTTCCGCCGAATCGTCACCTTCTATCTGCGTTTGCGGGAGTACCGTCACCACCGTGATGCGATAGTCGTAAGTCTTTTCCCATTCGAAATTATGGTCAACGAAGTTAGGCGCGGAATCGTTTGGTAATTCCCCGGCGACGGTTGTCGCTGCTTTTCCGTCTTCGCGACGAAATATCCGGTACAAATAACGCGTACCGGAATTAGACGATGGCACCGATACAATTGCCCAACTCAATTCCAGACCATCAGTTGTAACTTCGGTTTGCAGCCCGGACGGCGCTGGCGGCGTCTGAATCGCTGGCACTTGCACTTGGTTAGATAATCCAGCGCTGCGCGCGTTCGAATTACGCGCAGAGACTGCGTAGGTAAGTTGCGCAGTCCCATCATTTTTCAGGATCGACGGCTGGAGCGTATCGACCCAAAGCTGGCTCTTCGCCACTTCCGAAACTACGGATGATATTTTTCCGACCGGTGTTCCGCAATCCGCCATCGCCGTCTGATCGCTTCTGCAAATGTCAGTGACGCCCTGTGCTTTGACCGGCAAGTGGTCGGTGGTTCGCATAGGCGCGGTCCAACTTAAGGTCACGCTTTCGCCTTTGCGCACTGCTTTCAAGTCCGTCACTGGTTGTGGCAGATATAAAGATGGAGGTAGAGGAGCTCCCGGCGCTCCACACGAAGCAGATACCCCGATCAGCAAAATGAGGACGCAGATTCGCGAGCAAATTAGCCACATGCCTCGCGTGTTGGAATGATCAGACAATGCTTTCACTGAAGACCTATCTTACTTTGAGTTTGAAGGAATTGGTGGAGCTTACCGCGACAAACCCTGCTTAAACCGCTAGAATGATCCTGCTCGAACGGCATACTAAAATGCACTCGCCCTGGAACGTAATTCGCACCTGGACCGTTCTCACCAGCGGACTCTAATACCTGCTGAAGCGCGCCGTTCTTCCCGTGGGCCGTACCTGCTACAATCCTTGCGATTTCCGGCCCTCAAAGCAGCGAACCATCTGACTTCTCGAAAAACAAAGGCAAAAGCTCTATGGCTTCCAAGGGATCGCAAAAATACGACGTGATCGTCATCGGCGGCGGCCACAACGGACTGGTCAATGCCGCCTATCTGGCGCGCGCTGGCAAGAAAGTTCTGGTGCTCGAACGTCGCCATGTACTGGGCGGAGCGGCCGTCACGGAAGAAATTTTCCCGGGATTTAAATTCTCGGTTTGCTCGTATGTCGTCTCGTTGTTGCGTCCGGAAATCATCCGCGATCTTGATCTTCCACGTCACGGCTTGGAAATTCTTCCGCTCGATGGAACGTTTACTCCGATGCCCAGCGGCGATTATCTGTGGCGCGTGAATGACCACGGCAAGACGCATCGCGAAATCGCGCGCCACTCCAAGCTCGATGCCGAAGCTTATGACGAGTTCGGCAAATCGATGCAGGCAATGTGCCGGTTTGTGAAGCCGATTCTTTCCATGGTGCCGCCTGATCCCGCAACGTTGAATCCGAAAGAACTGATGAAGCTTCTCTTTCTGGGTAAGCGCTTTCAGGCGATGACCAGTGAGGACAAATACAACCAGGTCCAGTTGATGACCATGAGCGCCATTGATTTTCTGGACCAGTGGTTTGAAACCGATGTGCTCAAGGCGACCATGTCTGCGTCGGGCATCATTGGAACGTTTCTAGGAGTGCGCTCGCCGGGCACAGCGTACGTTTTGCTGCACCACTACATGGGAGAAATTGATGGTGCATTCCGTTCCTGGGGATTCGCACGCGGCGGCACCGGAGCAATCTCAAACGCAATTGCCGATGCTGCGATGGAAGCAGGAGTGGAAATCCGCAAGCAGGCGCCGATTGCTCAGATCATCATTAAGAACGGAGTAGCAAAGGGAGTCGTTCTCGCAAACGGTGACGAGATCCATGCAGATATCGTTTCTTCAAGTGTCGATCCGAGAATGACTTTCGTCCGAATGATCGAGAAAGGTGTCTTGCCGGAAGATTTTCTCGAAGAAATCAATCGCTATAAATTTCGAGGATCGTCGGGAAAAGTAAACCTTGCATTGGACGCGTTGCCAAATTTTAAAGCGATTCCCGGTGTCGGCGCTCACTTACGCGGAGCGATTTCGATTTCGCCCAGCGTCGAATATATGGAACGCGCCTACGATGAAGCCAAGTATGGTAATTTTTCCAGCCGTCCGTACATCGACATGGTCATTCCCACGCTGACCGATCCGTCGATTGCGCCGCCGGGCAAGCACATTATGAGTTGCTTCGTGCAATATGCCCCATACAAATTGCGACCAGGATTAAATTGGGACGACCAGAAAGAAGCGTTCGGCGATACCGTCATCAATACGATCGCCGAGTATGCTCCGAATATCAAAGACATCATTCTGCACCGGCAGGTGGTCACCCCGCTTGATCTGGAGCGCGATTTCGGATTGAGTGAAGGCAATATTTTTCAGGGCGAGCTTTCGCTGGAACAGCTTTTCTTTTTGCGTCCGGTGCCGGGCTATGCGGCGTTCCGCACTCCAATTAAAAATCTATACATGTGTGGATCGGCGACGCACCCGGGCGGAGGAATCATGGGCGCGCCAGGTAGATTAGCGGCGATGGAAATCCTCAAAGACCACAAGGGGGTTGCGTAATGGCCGACACTCGCGATGTCGTGATTATTGGTGGCGGCCACAACGGACTCGTGACCGCATTTTATCTGGCGAAGGCTGGATACAAGCCGCTTGTGCTGGAACGTCGCGCGCAAGTTGGTGGCGCTGCAATCACCGAAGAATTTCACCCCGGATTTCGCGGGCCGATTCTTTCGCACTCGGCTGGCCCGATTCGCGCAGACATCGCTCGCGATATGCAGTTGGATAAGCATGGCCTGAAAATGATTGCACCAGATGTGGCCGTCACAGCATTGTCGCCGGACGGCCGCGCGCTGACCCTTTATCACGACGCAGCAAAATCCGTGCAGGAGATCGCAAAGTTCTCGCAGAAGGACGCTGCGAAATATCCAGAATTTCAAGCGTCACTCGCCAAGATAGGCAAGGTCGTCGCAGAAGCTCTTGCTTTGACTCCGCCCAATATTGATAGTCCTGACTCAACTGATGTCTGGGGATTGCTCAAGACTGGCCGCCACATTCGCAACCTTGGCAAGAAAGACCTATATCGCCTTTTGCGATGGGGACCTGCGGCGGTTGCAGATGTTGTCGCTGAATATTTTGAAACTGAATTATTGCGCGCAACGATCGCAGCACGCGGAATCTTCGGGACTTTTCTTGGCCCCTGGTCGGCGGGAAGTGCGTTGGTGATGTTGCTGCGTGCAGCGGGAGACCCTCATCCTGCGGGCGGAGCGCATTTTGCCGCAGGCGGAATCGGCTCACTAACACAAGCAATGGCAGCATCCACGACCCAAGCGGGTGCGGAAATTCGCTCCAACGCCGAAGTAAAAGAAATCCTAGTGAAGAACGGCATTGCCAGCGGTGTGTTACTTGCCAGCGGTGAAGAGATAACCGCAAAAGCAGTGATTTCGAATGCCGATCCGAAGCGTACGCTGTTGAAGTTATTGGATCCCGCACATCTTTCGCCCGACTTTGCCATGAAGCTGCAACATTTCCGCATGCCCGGAGTCGTTGCGAAAGTGAATCTCGCTTTGTCCGCACTGCCTAAATTCACTGCGCTGAACGGTAACAACGACGCGCTTAGTGGACGGATTCACATCGGCCCGGAGATCGATTACCTGGAGAAAGCATTCGACGAATCGAAATATGGCAACTTTTCAAAGCAGCCATATTTGGAACTTGCGATTCCTTCGCTCACCGATTCGTCACTGGCCCCATCGGGCAAGCATGTGATGTCGATCTACATGCAGTTCGCTCCGTACAAACTGAAGGGTACAGATTGGGAATCGCAGCGCAAAGCTCTCGGAGAAACTGTGGTCAAGACGCTGACCCAATATGCTCCCGACTTGCCGGGACTGATTTTGACGCACCAGATCATCACTCCGCAGGATCTGGAAACCACATATGGATTAACCGGTGGCCACATTTTCCACGGAGAATTATCTCTGGATCAATTCTTCACGATGCGCCCTCTACTCGGATGGGCGCGTTACGGCACTCCGATTCAAAATCTCTATTTGTGTGGATCAGGAACACATCCCGGAGTGGGGTTGACCGGCGGCTCAGGTGCGAACGCCGCGAGAGAGATCCTGAAACACATCAAGAAGTAATGAGACATGACCCCGTTTAGAGCTGTCATCCCGAACGAAGCTGGTCTTCAGGCGGGGAGAGGGACCTCGCTTGCAGCTTCAATACGCTCAATTTATCCGATTCGCTAAGTCCAACGAAATCAGTCCCTATATCGCCCGCATGGTTACTTTAGTGCCCCAATTTGCTCGTTATGGGTGTCGTTATTAGGCCTCATAGTTTTTACTTATAAGTACGACTATGTGTGTCATGCGTGCCAGCCATCGAGCCGGGCCGCGACAGGAGTGTCTGTTTGGCTGAAGATCCGAAATGGGAGCTCGCTATTCTGGCGACCGTGCAGGGCTTTTACGAAAAGCTGCTGCAGGGGCCAATTGGCGGCGAGGTTCCCGTCCCAACAGCGTTGGAAGCGAAATCTTTGCAAGGTGATGGCGACGTTACCGCGACGCTTTCCACGATGTACCGCTGGCTGCGGATCCTCGATATGGCCATCACTCCGGCCATGCTGCGTCGCGCCTTCAGCGATGATGTCGATCCCGAAATTGCGGAAGCGATGTTGCGTTATTTCACGCGCAAACGCGACCCAGGTGACGACAATCGCGACAAGACTGACCTGATTTCAACGTTTCTTTACCGCAGGCCACGCGTTCCCGGCCAATGGGAGCGCCGCGGTTTTGGCCTGGATGGTTCGCTGCCGCTATCTCCATTTGAAATCGCGATGATCGAAATTCTGGCGGACGTTGAAGCGCCACCGCTACCCGAAGAACATGCCCAGCTTTTGCGGCGTTTCGATCCGTTGTTGGAACAGGCGCAAGAATGCCGTGATTTAAATGCATTGCTCGATACGGGCATCATTCTTGCTGTGCGCGAGATCAAGCAATCGCTCGGCACGTCTTTTTATCATCCCGGCGTGCTGGCGACGATCGCTCCGTATAACGTGGCTTTTGGCAAAAGATTCGATCAACTTTTTCACGATGCCGCCATCGCAATCAAGAATTTTGCGGAAGCTGTACAGGACCAGGGTGGCAGCATTCTAGGCAACGTCGACGGCCTGGACGTAACTGTGGAACATGTCGCTGCCATGCAGGAAAGCGAACTTCTCGATATCGATTACAGTCAGGCTTTGGAAAAGTTCCGCCGCGTGTCCCGGTTGAAGCAGGCTTTGGAACGCAGGCCGCCCATCCGAAACAAGCCTGAACTGGTAAAGACTGCCCCGCCAAAACCGATTCCAATCGCGCGTGCGCATACGGCACTGGATATTGAAGCTCTGCGATCTGCGATTACGCCGCAACAAATTTCCAGTGAAGAAGCAAAATTGCGAAAAGTGGAAGATTCGATTCGCGTGTTTGTGCGGGTTGCGGATCCTAAGTTCCGTCAGGTTGTCCCGATGCGCTTTTTCAATCTCACATTAACTCCGGAAGAAGCCACGGCCTATTGCGCCGACTATCTGGAAGAGAAGACCCTACTCGCGGGCGTGGCGCGAGTTTGTTTGCGCTCGGTCGCAGTTTTTGCACGCCTCAGTACCGAACTGGAAGAACTGAAGCGCTCCGCCAACACACCGTCCGTATGGAAGATGCATGCGGATTCGCTACTCACGTTGTTGGAGATCGCTCGCGCAGTTCATGAGGGCTCCGGACGCGTGCTTATATTGGCTGAACAACAGAGCGCACCTGCAGAAGTTTCGGCGATTCAGACGTCTCTGAAAAAGCTGCGACAAGTCTGCGAGCTCACAGTCCACACGCTCAGTACAGTTCCCGGCGAAAAAAGCAGCGCCGTCAGCGCCAGCTAAGTCCCCTGACAATATCCGTTCTCATCCTGAAATAGCCACGCAAATTTGTTTATACTCTTCGTCAGCGTCCTAACTTCGAGGCTCTTACTTCAACGGATTGGAGAATCGATGTCCAAGCAAAAACTCTCACTGCTGTTCGCGATCCCGATATTTGCGTTAATCATGATCTGCACGGCTTGCGAACATTCAGGCGGCGTAGCCGTCTATGTACGCACTCCGCCACCTCCACCGCTCGCAGAAACTGTTGTCGTCGCCCCGGGTCCCGGATATTTCTGGGTTCCAGGCTACCAATCCTGGAATGGCAATCGCTACGTATGGGTGCCGGGCCACTATGAGCGCGCGCCTTATGGAAGGCATCGCTGGGTTCCGGGCCACTGGGTCCATAACGGCCACGGATGGTACTGGCGCGACGGCCACTGGAGATAGATTCAAATTCGTGTAACTGAAAAGGACGGGCAAATTCGCCCGTCCTTTATTTTTGAACCAAGAACTATTAGTTGATGTCGAACTGTTCCTGATGCAGCGCGGGATCGCTCTTCACGATCACGGTTTTCTTCGCCAGTTCTTCCATTTCGAGCAGCATCTTTCCATTGTTAGCTTTTAGCGCTTTGGCGACTTCCGGATTCACGCGCAACATTGCGTCCGCATGATCAAGATGCTTTGCCATCTTGCGCATCTCGATGTAGATGTCGTTGCAAACCGTAGCAACGGACTTAACGTATCCGGTCGAGTCGCAATAAGGACATGGAGAACCAATCGTCCGTTCCAGCGATTGCTTCACGCGCTTACGGGTAATGGCGACCAATCCGAAATCGTTAAATTGAAGGACCTTGGATGGAGCCCGATCACTACGCAGGGCCTCTTCCAGGGCCTGCATAACACGCTGACGGTTACGGCGCTCGTCCATGTCGATGAAGTCGATGATGATGATGCCACCAAGATCGCGCAGGCGGATCTGGCGGACAATTTCCTTGATAGCATCCACGTTCGTTTTTACGATTGTGTCTTCGAGTCGCGCCGTCTTGCCGACATATTTACCGGTGTTGATGTCGATAGCGACCAACGCTTCCGTCTGGTTGATCACGATATAGCCACCACTCTTCAGCCAGACTTTGGACTTGAGCGCTTTGTTGATTTCTTCGCTCAAACCAAATTGCTCAAACAGCGGAGTCTCTTTGGTGTAGAACTTTATCTTCCGCACCAAAGCGGGCTGGAAGCGATTGGCAAAGCGCAGAATGCGTTCGTATTCCTGTTCCGTGTCTACCCAAATCGTTGAGAAGTCTGACGTAACCTGGTCGCGCAGAATGCGCTCAACAACATTGAGGTCGTGATAAATCAGCGTGGGGCCTTTGCCGTTCTCGTCGCGCGTCTTGATTTCGTTCCACAGGCCTTTCAGGAAACGGATGTCGGCCCTCAGCTCTTCTTCGTCGGCTCCCTGAGCGGCAGTGCGAACAATGAATCCACCGGTCCCATTTTCACGTTCGCTGATGATGATGCGCTTCAGGCGCTGGCGCTCTTCTTCCGAAGAAATCTTGCGCGATACACCAGTGTGATTCACGGTCGGCATGTAAACAAGAAAGCGTCCGGGAAGAGCGATGTGGCTGGTGATGCGTGCGCCCTTCTTACCGATGGGTTCTTTCGCAATCTGGACAAGAATTTCCTGACCTTCTTTTAATAAATCGCTTATCAGCGGGACGTTCTGCTGCGCGCGTGGCTGGAATCGCCGTCCACTACCACGACGGCCGCGGCCACCGCGGCCACGATCGAATCCCTGACGCTGCGGACGTTGCGTGAACGGAACTGCTGCTGCAGGTGCTCGAACCTCTGCACTCGCATCTACCGTGCCGTCTCCCCGAGCTTCGGCCTCGAGAATCGCTTCAGCCTGCGCTTGAGCATCATCGATCTCAGTGTCGGCTTCCTCTTCTTCGTGTTCGATCTCGTGCTCACCTAAAGCGTCAGCGGCCAGATGCTGATCGCCTTCTTCGTGAGAGACTTCATGATCCACAAAGAGTTCGACTTCGTGATGATTTTCATCGTGATGGTCCTGGCCTTCAACTACACGCACACCGGCTTCGCTCTCATCGTGATTGTGATGGTCGGAATCCGACTCAGTTTCGTCGAACTCGTCGGCCGCGCGAATCTCCTCCTCCATGTCCTCGAGTGGAGCGTCCTCCTCCATCTCATCGGTGTATTCGGAAAGTTCAGCTTCCTCGTCATCGATCTCTTCTTCCACCATCGCGCTGGACACAAACACAGGCTCGTTGGATTCGTGCTGGTGTGACGATTCCGTCTGGCCGAAAACGGCGGCCACGTTGGCTTCATGCTGTCGCTTCTGTTCACGGTCCCAATCGGCTGAGCCGATCTCAGGAGCTGCACTAGCTTTTTGAACTTCCTGGTTCTCATTCTGCTGAGAGGAAGGATTCATAGCGAACAGCGGCTCATCGTCGGCAAACTTCTCAGTCACAGTCGGAATTTCGGATTTAGCGTGCGCCGATGAGTCCTCAACCTGATGCGCGCGTGCCGGAGCGGACGCTGCACCGCTCATGCGCGAATACTTAGAAATGGATTCTCCAGGAAGCACCATCGGTTGATACCCAGCCGGAGGTCCGAAACTCTGGCGTGCAGGTCGTTCAACCCGCTCGACAGGCTCGCTCCGTTCTGGACGCGCATTTTCTTCTACCGGCGCACTCGCGGTCCGTGTCGGACGCGATTCCGAGGAATGTTCCCCACCACGACCGCGACGCCGCCGGCGGCCGCGATATGCTCCGCGATCGCGCTGTTCGCTAGTGCGATTTCCTTCGGCTTGCAAACCTGCGGTATCCAAGGTGCCAGTGGCTTCCCCTTCAATCGGCTCGGCAGTCTGTGGTGCAGGGCGTGAAAACCGCTCGCGGCCTCCCGAGTGTTCTCTCGGCCTCGCTTCCTGTCCATTCCGTTGTTCTGCGGGTATACCATTGGGCGCACGGCCGGTGGGAACGTCATCCACATCGTCGCTTTCCTCCATTTCCATGAAATCGGAAACATAGAGGAAAGCATCGCGCTCCAGGCCAATATCGACAAATGCCGATTGCATTCCGGGAAGGACGCGGGTGACACGTCCTTTGTAGATGGATCCAGCGAGGGTGTATTCGTTTTCGCGTTCGAGGTAAACTTCCGCGAGAAGATCGTCTTCGACTAAGCCAACTTTGGTTTCATGTGGCGTTGACGATACAAATAATTCTTTTGACATGCAAAACTCCGGTTCGCGCCAGCTCGTGGCTGCGAATCTTCACCGGATAAGCGGCTGAAAAAGGAAGGGATTGAGCGCTGAGATGGTCGGTCCCCGCAAAGCACGACTCGGCCTTCGGAGTGATCTCCGTGACCGCTTGGGTTGCGAGGTGTTGAGAATCTTTCGCACTTAATGCTTGCGCGTTTGCCGGATTGTGGCCGCTCTCTCTTCAAATGCTCCGGGAGGGGGCCGTTACCAAGTCCGCTTAACGCTTTAGCTTCAATCCTAATCCGGTTTCCAACTGCTGCACCGGTGATTGTCCTCTTAACGCGAGGACGATCGTTATCTTTAATTCGTTGTACTTCGATACTTCAATTGTCTGGTACAGCTCTATCTTGATTACTACCCAAAACCTACCCTGTTAAACTCTCCGCGCCGGGTCGACGCTCCCGCGGGTGGCCCGTTCACAAAAACTTAATTGACGAAACGGCGCATACGGACATTCATTACCATGCCCAGCGCTAAAAACATGAACAGGACTGAAGACCCGCCATAACTCATTAATGGCAAAGGTATTCCGGTGACAGGCATAAAGCCGACCACCATTCCTACGTTGACTAAAATGTGGAAGCTAAGCACGGCCACCACACCCATAACCAGAAACGTCCCCGCGCGGTCGGGCGCGGTTTGTGCATTCTGGGTCAACCTTACTAATACCATAAAGTATAGCAGTAACACGCCTAAAGCTCCGACAAAGCCATGTTCCTCCGAAAACGCGGCGAAAATGAAGTCGGTCTGTGGGACTGGCAGAAAGTCCAGGTGGGTTTGGGAGCCGTTTCTGCTACCCCAAATTCCGCCCGATCCCACTGCAATCTTTGATTGGTTAACCTGATATCCAGAACCTTGCGAATCCGCTTCGGGAGACATAAAACTCGTAAGTCTTTCACGCTGATAGGGTTTCAGCACATGCAACGCTACCGGCAACATTAACGCGCCTAGAAGGACGACGGCCCCGGCCTGCCGCCAACGCACTCCGCCGAGGAATAATCCCATCACCGCGATCGGGAGATAGGTGAGTGCGGTGCCCAAGTCCGGCTGGGCCAAAACCATCAACATCGGAAACCCGACCATCGCGCCAGCTTTGATGAAGTCCGGCCACGTGAGTTCACGCTGGTGCAGATCGGAAAAATATTTCGCAACTGCCAGAATCAAAATGAGTTTTACCCATTCCGACGGTTGGAAATGCTGTCCGCCCGGCAGCTTCACCCAACGGCGCGCGCCAAGATATTTCTGCCCAAAGGCCATCACCGCCATCAGCGAACCGATGGAGATCAAGTACATCCAAAGCACCCCATCAAGCAGCTTCTGATAGCTGATGAAACTCATCAAAAACATGCCGCCAAGTCCGCCCGCAATCCAATAAAGCTGCTTAATGTGTGAACCAGCGAACTTAGTGTGCTCGGTCGCGCTGCGGATTTCCATGACGCCCAGTCCGCAAATCATCAGGACGAAGAGAAGTAGCAGCCAGTCGAAATCGCGAAATGAGATATACCGTGACATTGTTTTAATCTTGAGACGCCTACTGCTGAATCACTCCCGGAGCAGCCGTCGCCAGCGGAAGCTGTTTCATATTCGTATCCAAAAAGAACCGTCCACCGCGCAACGCTTCTTTCCCATCTTCCTCACCGGGAGCAGTCCACACTCCGCCGATTTCTACCTTCTTCGAATCGCCCGCAACTTTCGTCGGAGTGCGCTGCTTCTTCTCCACGTAGGCGCGGATGACCTGTGCCGCCGCACGGGCCGCGAGGTATCCATGCTCACCCTCTTCGAGCAATACGCATACGACGATTTCCGGATTGCGCCGCGGCTCAACTCCCGCGAACCACCCGTTATCTTTAAATTTGGCTTTCCCTTCCGCGCCCATTTTCGCCTTCAGCAGGTTGCTGATCGTCTGCGCGCTGCCTGTCTTTCCCGCGAAATCAATTCCTTGCAGATGCGACAACGCCGCAGTGCCTCCTGGATTAACCACGTCCGCCATGGCGTCGGTAATAATTTCCCAATTTTTAGGATCAATCGGAATGTGCACATGGTCCTGCGCATCCGACGCCGGAACTAAATTCGCCGGCATCTCATTCGGAAACGCTACATGCGGACGCACCATATCGCCACCATTCGCAATCGCTCCAATAGCACGTGCCAGCTGAATAGGAGTCGCGGCTATCGCGCCCTGTCCAATGCCTACGGAAATCGTTTCACCCGCAAACCACTTCTGCCGATAGTTGCGCAGCTTCCATTCTTCCGACGGCATCACTCCGCTGACTTCCTGCGGGAGATCGATTCCCGTCTTTTGTCCCATGCCAAACATGGTTGCGTATTTGGCTATACGCTCAATGCCAAGTTTCTCAGCCAACGTGTAGAAAAACACATCGCAGGATTGATAAATCGCCTTGGTGATGTCCACCACGCCGTGTACGCGATGCTCTGCCAGCACCCAGCATTTGAAATATCGTCCGTAGAAAGTCGCGCCGCCCGCGCAATTCACACGCATATCTTCGGCGATTCCCTCTTGCATGCCGGCAGTCGCCATAATGATTTTGAAAACCGAGCCCGGGGCAAGCTGCGCCTGAATCGCCTTATTAAGTAAAGGATGGTCCGGGTCGGTCACCAACTTCTTCCAATCGCCCTTCGAAACCCGCACCGTGAAATCATTGGGATCAAACGTCGGACGGCTCACCATCGCCAGGATGTCCCCGTTCCGCGGATCCATCGCCACCACCGCGCCGTTTTTCCCTTGAAGCGCTTGCTCAGCTGCGATTTGCAAATCGATATCTACCGTCAACCTCAACGGCTTGCCAGCATCGGCAGGCTTCTCCGCCAACTGCTTCACTTCTTTTCCGTGGCTGTTAACCAGCACCTGCCGTGATCCATTTTTGCCCATCAGCATCGAGTTGTATTGCAACTCGACTCCGGACTTGCCCACCACGTCCCCCGGATTGTAGAACTCCCACTGCGGCTGATTGAGCATGTCTTCGCTGACTTCACCAACGTAGCCGACCAGGTGCGCAAGAAATCCGCCCTTTGGATACAGACGGCGGTGCGCCATGATCGTGTCCAGTTCGGGCAACTCATTACGGTGCGCATCAATGAATGCCAGTTCGTCCGGCGTGATGTCGTCTTTCAAATAGATCGGCTGATATTGCGGCATGGTGGCAAAATGACGCACGCGCTCGCGAACTTCCTTCGCGTCCATGTGTAAGCCTTGCGCAATCAGATCGGAATCAATCGCCAGATCACGCGATGTATCGCGCAATAACAACGCAGTATAAGACGGATAGTTATCGACAATCGTGCGGCCTTCGCGATCGAGAATTCTGCCGCGCGGAGCGAGTATGGGAACATCGCGTGTCCGATTTTTTTCCGCAAGCTGCGAATACAAATCGCTCTCGGATACCTGTAGCCGCCACAATCCATAAGCAAGAATCAGAAAAATGCCGAGGATAATGTATTGCACTGCGGTTAGGCGAACAGTCGAGACTTTTTCATCGCGCCCAAACATGAGTTATCTGACCAGCTTTTTGCAACGGGATAACTCAATTGTACCGCCAGATAATCTTGGGTTCGCGTCATAGGAGTGACGGAAGTCACTAAGGAAATTCCGGCGAGGCGGTAGCCCATTCAAGCCGCTCTTTGGCTTGAGTGGGAACGTGCAATTGATTCAACGCCTTCGACTTGTTGCAGAACAAGTGTCGATGTATTCTCTTCCACACAGACTACGTTCATGCGGCGGTTCCCAATGAACATCAGTCGGCAAACACCGATTTTTACATTTCACCCGGGGAGCTTATGAATCGGCGCAACTTTCTTCAATCAACTGGCGCAATCTGCGCCGGGTTGGCAGTTACAAAATCATTACCAGTCTTTGCCGACGCATTACAGGCGAGTGGCGGGTGGCGGACTTTCGTGGTTACGACCAGGGTCGAAGTACTAAAGCCAAGTGGAGTGACTCACATCTGGTTGCCGTCGGCACTCATTCGCGATACGCCATTTCAGCGAACGCATGCCAACAAGTTCCATGCAGACGGCGGATCGGCCAAGCTGACTAAGGACAAGCAGAACGCACTTGGCATCGTCTCCGCAATTTACCCAGTGAACTCGAAGCCCGTACTGACGCTGACCAGCCAGGTTTCACTGAAAAACTATGCTGTCGACCTGTCGGTGCCCGCCAGAGCGCCGCATGTTTCGAAAGAGGAACTCGACTACTTTCTTCAGCCCAGCCGCTATGTACCTACCGACGGTATTGTGAAAGAAACTGCGCTAAAAGCAACCGCGGGCGCAACCACTGAGGAGGAAAAGGCCCGCGCGATTTACGACTGGGTGGTGGATAACACCTTCCGCGATCCGAAGATCCGTGGCTGCGGGCGCGGCGACATTCGGCTCATGCTGGAATCGGGCGATTTGGGCGGAAAATGTGCCGACTTAAATGCCCTCTACGTTGGCTTGGCACGCTCCGTAGGCCTGCCGGCGCGGCACGTTTATGGTTTGCGAATTGCCAAGTCGGACCTCGGCTACAAGAGCCTTGGGCTCGCGACGGACAAAGCCACCAAAGGCCAGCACTGCCGCTCGGAAGTATATATTCACGACCACGGCTGGGTTCCGGTGGATCCGGCAGACGTACGCAAAGTAGTCCTGGAAGAACCTCCTGGCAATCGTCCTCTGAGCGACGAGATGGTGTCGAAGGCGCGCAAGCGTTTGTTTGGCTCATGGGAGATGAATTGGATGGCCTACAACTACGCGCACGATGTCGCGTTGCCAGGTTCCGCCAAACAACCGCTTACGTATTTCATGTACCCGCAGGCTGAAACGGCAGAAGGACGTGTGGATCCATTCGATCCGGACAACTTCAAGTATGAAATTACCGTGAAGGAAATTACCTAACCTTCTGCTGCCGAACGAGAGGGGTTCTCATTCTCTGAAATCGGCTGCCCCACACTTCGCGGTTTTCGAAGCGTGGGCACCAGGCTGCTTCGTCAAGCGATTTTCCTCGCCCGCTTTGTCATCCCGAGCGGCAGCGAGGGATCTGCATTTCTCTTAGTCGCCGCCGCTCCTCGAGCTGTTAAGGAGTTAACCACACCTTATAGCGCTGCAGGCTCAAGAGTTGATCTTCAAAAAAGGGAACCAGAAATTCTACGAACTGAATTTTCTTCTCACGGTCTAGTTCGTAACGCCCTCGCAAATGCCACAAAAACGTCCCATAATCTTTCTCGTCCGTGGCACCAACAGCTAAACTTGCTGCTGACTTTCTATCATCGAAAATTAGAACGTATATTCGTTTCTGTGTCGGAAAATCCGCGTTCAACCTACAGCCAAGTCGAGTCATCTCAGTACCGCTTAACGATTGAGGTGAAACGCTGATCTGTAGAACCAGTGTGGGTGGCTTAACCGAAGTTTCGTAGCGATTGTCGATCTTATAATTGGGGGCCGGTTCATAGTCGGGATAGTGCCCAGGTGCGGACAGTTCCGAACAGTTTTTGTGAATCTCCTGGTCTTGTGCTGAGCAAAATGCCACAATGCCTATTAGCAACAGGACTAGCAATATCACTCGCAAGTTTCTTCTTCTTCTCATTTCGTGCTTTTGTGATCCTGCAGAGCTTGATTGATGTTCGTTGTGTCCCGACGATTCACTTGTAATCCCAATTGGCTCTGCAAAGCAGGGTCAGGGAGGTGGAGCAGGTTATGCAATGCTTCATGTTCAATGGCTGGTGGCCGAAAGCGGACGTGCAAAAGGCCAGTAGTGTTCCGCCGGCAAGAAGAAAACGAAACAGATTTGTGGTAAATACGCGCGAGTGGCAAAAAAAGTTGCGATTCATAGCGCCGCCCTCATTCAACTTGTGAACTGGAATGAGCTACGCTATCAATTCTAGCGGCTACTTCGTAATAACAAAGACGGTACCCTTCTTGTAGGTTCCACCTACGACGCTTGTTCCGTAAACGGAGTTCTGATTATTGCCAAATATCAACCCACCCGCAGGTTGACAAGGCTGGCCGCCATTGTTGATGAACCGGTAAGCATTCTGAATCCATTTTCCAGCTGGATTGGAAAGGCGATAAACCGCGCCACATCCCTCCCCCGACTCGGTCCCGTAAACTTCTCCCGCAGAATCGATCAGCACACCGGACTCCTGGGAGACAAAATGGCCTATGACAGTCTCGGTCCATACGCCCTGCGCCGAGGGCGTAAGTTCGAATGTATCTCCGGTCCAAGTGCCATATAGATTACCCGCCGAATCGAATGCAAGACCTGCCCTCGGGCATGCGTTAAGCGGGAAATCAGAAATTGTAGTATCGATCCACGAACCTCCCTGTGTGCCGGGCGGGCTCAATTCAAAAGCTACGCCGCCGCTATTAGACCCACCGGCGCACGTCGTACCGTAAATGTTACCGATCGAATCGAAGATCAGGTCGGAGAGAGAAAGGCATCCGTCGTTGGTATTGAAGTCGTGAAGATCTGTCAACGACCACGATGCCCCGTTGCTCTTGGGCGGTGATAGCTCGAACACGTTGCCGCAAATACTTGAACTCCCACCGCCATATGTCGTTCCATATAGGTTTCCATCACCATCAAAAATCAGCCCGGCGGGCGGATGTGCGCCATCGGTGCCGGCGAAGCTATGCAGAACCGTCTCCTTCCATGCCTGCCCTGACACCGTTGGAGGTGACAGTTCGAACACGACGCCACAGCCACTCTTCATGCACAGTTGAGTGGAGAAGTCCCCGCCGAAATACGTCGTTCCATACAGATTGCCGGTTTGGTCCGAAATCAATTTGCCATAAGGGTCATATCCCTCGCTGCCGCCCGAAAAACGGTATAGTACGTTTTCTGTCCAGGTTGTGCCGGATCCTTGTGGCGGGGATAACTCGAACACCGTGCCACATCCATACTGGCCGGACAAACAGTTTGACCTACCACCAACCTGGGTTGTTCCATAGAGATTTCCAGCGCTATCCGCTAACAACGCCGCGTGCGGGCCGTTGCCGTCGGTCTTTCCCGCGAAACTGTGCAGCACTTGCAGCTTCGGCCCTGAGGCTGCATAAGCGCTCAGTGCAGTCAGGTAAACGACGGCAACTCCTATCAGGGTTAGCTTTATTGCGGTTGTTCTCATGGGCACTCCGAAATCGTTGAATTGTTACCGTCAAAAGCCTATATCCAGACTGGGTGGCAAACAAGCGGTTTCGCCAAGACCCTTTCCCATTTCGGGAACTTGCCAACTATTTTTAATCATTCTTCATTTTTCTCTTGACCTCGCAATTCAGAAAGCGCATGGTCGAATTAGTAGGCATCACTGGTTCTTTGACAATTGAATCGCGGGTGAGACGAGACGCCGAAAGACTCCGCTAACTCCAATGTTGTCTATATTATCCATATAAGTGGATTGCAATCTAGATTTTGCAAAAACGGGACGCTGTAAGTTGTTGAGTCCAAAGGAAAAGCAATAAAAAAAAATTCAGCATAATCGACTTAGAGATCTCGCCAATCACCGCAAGGCACTCGAGATAATGCGGAACAGCTGGCGGCGCCGAGTCCCACATCCGCTTTGCATACGCACGCGCCGTTATAATTTTCGTCATCAGCCATGCCTGATTTTTGGAAAATTGAGGACTTACTCGATCAGCGGCAGAAGCTGGGCAAACGCTATTTTGAATTCCTGCGTATCCCCGCGATGACTGCGGGGGTGTATGCTCTTCCGGCGAACGGGACCGATCCGCAATCGCCGCATAAGCAAGATGAAATGTATTACGTGGTCAGTGGACGGGCACGCTTCAAGGCGGGCGATGCAGATCAAGCCGTCGCAACAGGCAGTGTAATTTTCGTAGAAGCGAATTTGGAGCATCGCTTCTACGACGTGGAAGAAGAGTTGGCGGTGCTGGTGTTCTTTGCACCAGCTGAAAGCGATTGACGACTAATCAGGCCGCTGGCTCTTTCCCTGGAATCCAATAAATTTCTTCTTTCATGGTTTCCTTGGTGAAGCCAATCCGCTTCAAGATTCCTTTGCCGTTCTCGATCATGTCAGGATGTCCGCAAAGATACGCGGAAGTGTTGGCCGCAGTCAGTCCCCACATGTCGGTGTATTTGCGGATGAGTTCGTCGACGCGACCTTTTTCGCCGGTCCATTTTTCGTCATCCCAGGGACGGCTCACGGTGGGGACATACGTCAGCCACGGGAGTTCCTCCGCGAACTTCTGCAACTCCTCGACATAGCCCAGTTCCCACGATCGGCTGGCTCCGTTTAGAACGAAGAGCTTGTGTTCACCGGAAAATTTGCCTTCCTTCCACTCTCGATGGAGTGTCCGCACGTAACTCACATAAGGAGCAACTCCGGTGACGGTCGAAACCAGGAAATGGTTGGTGCGAGGACTTTTGGTGTCGAGCGTGAAGCGGCCTTTCGCAGATTTGCGCATCCACAATTCATCGCCAGGTTGGAGAGGATAGATCAATGGAGTCAGTTCTCCCTGTGGCACTAATTCGAAGAAGAATTCAATCTCACTCTCAATCGGCGAGGACACGATAGAGTACGGTTTTTCGAAGCGCTTCACCGGAGTATCGACGCCCAGGGTCGCGTATTGGCCAGGTGAGAAGTTGAATGCGCCATCGGCTTGAACGCGGATCATCCAAAGGTCGGGCGCGAAATCCGCACGCTTGGTAATTTTGACGCGGTAAAACTTGTCGTCGCTAGTGGGCATGAATCCTCGCGTTGTGTATCAGAAATAAGCCGATAATTCAGCGCGCTCAGTGTACCGCAAATGCCACTGGAGATGCCGAAATCACTGGCGATTGTCTGGGAAACTTTAACCTTGGCTGGGAAACCTTGGTGACCAGCGAGGAGTGTCGTCCGTAACTTTACCGGAAAGTGGTTGCTGCCTAGGATGGAACCATGGGCGCCACGCAACAGATTGCCGAAGAACAGGATCGACTCTCGGAAGAGAACGCCCACAATGAGGATTCTGCGGCGAGTTGGGAATCGTGGGCGGTTGGCGCTGCCGGTGCGTTTTTCGGCGCTCCTTATCTAAACGCCGGCACGGCTCATGCGGCCTGGGCCGGAATTTTGCGCAGTCTGCGTGTTCGCCGCTGACGGAAATAGCTCTCACCTTTTAATTCTCTTTTTCCTCTTTCCTCTGTAATTTTTTCTGGCATAATTGTTTGTGCGCCCCAACCTGCACAAATCTCCAAAACAATTTGAGGTGATGAACCGATGTCGGCAAAGTACATCTTTGTGACCGGCGGTGTTGTGTCTTCTTTAGGTAAGGGATTAGCGGCAGCGTCCATTGGCTGCCTGATGGAAAGCCGCGGGTTGAAAGTCAACCTGATGAAGTTCGATCCTTACTTAAATGTGGATCCCGGCACCATGTCTCCGTTCCAGCATGGAGAAGTTTTCGTCACCGATGACGGCGCGGAAACCGATCTTGATCTCGGCCACTACGAACGCTTCACGCACGCCAAGCTTTCGCGCGATAACAACTGGACGACCGGCCGCATTTACGAACAGATCATCACTAAAGAGCGCCGCGGCGATTATCTCGGCAAGACAGTGCAGGTTATTCCGCACGTGACCAACGAAATCAAAGCTGCGATGAAGAAGGTCGCGCAGGATGTGGATGTCGCCATCGTTGAGATCGGCGGTACAGTGGGCGATATCGAATCCTTGCCGTTTATGGAAGCGATCCGGCAGATGCGCCAGGAACTTGGCCGCGACAACACACTGTTCATGCATGTGACGCTGGTTCCGTTTATTGCAGCCGCGCAGGAATTGAAAACGAAACCGACACAGCATTCTGTGAAAGAGCTCTTGAGTATTGGAATCCAGCCAGACATTCTTTTGTGCCGCACCGACCGCTTTCTGTCGAAAGAGCTAAAGGGCAAGATCGCGCTGTTTTGCAACGTAGAAGATGAAGCTGTTATCACCGCAAAAGATGTCGCGTCCATTTATGAAGTTCCTCTCAACTTTGCGGCAGAAGGCGTGGACACGCTAGCCCTGAAGTATCTTCGGATCGAAGCAAAAGATCGCGACATGAGGCGGTGGGAAGAACTGGTCCATCGCGTTTATAACCCCAAGGCGGAAGTCACGATCGGCATTGTCGGCAAGTATGTGGAGTATGAAGATTCTTACAAATCTCTTAAAGAAGCGCTGGTACACGGCGCGCTTGCGCACAATCTCAAACTACAAGTGAACTGGATTGAAGCAGAGGGTCTCGAAGCGGGCGATCGCGCAGCGGAAGAACAACTCCAGGATTACGACGGATTGCTGGTTCCCGGAGGATTTGGCAAGCGCGGGATCGAAGGCATGCTCAACGCAATCCGTTACGCGCGAGAAAAGAAAATTCCTTACTTTGGCATTTGTCTTGGAATGCAAACAGCGTGCATTGAATTCGCGCGCAATGTTGTCGGACTTGCCGAAGCGAACTCGAGTGAATTCGACCCGGCAACGCCACATCGCGTGATTTACAAGCTGCGCGAGCTGACTGGAGTTGAAGAATTAGGTGGCACGATGCGACTTGGTGCATGGCCCTGCAAGATTGAGCCTGACACGCTTGCACATAGCATCTATGGCCAATCCGAAATCAGCGAGCGGCATCGCCACCGCTACGAGTTCAATCGCGAATATGAAGAATTATTGACGGCAGCAGGTTTGCGAATCTCGGGCTCGACGCCCGATGGCACATACGTGGAAATGGTGGAACTGCCGGACCATCCGCATTTCGTTGGATGCCAGTTCCATCCTGAATTCAAGTCAAAGCCCTTGGAGCCGCATCCTCTATTTAAAGCATTCGTGGGGGCAGCGTACGAGAGTGGGATGAAGCGGCGCGCGGAAAAAGAATCGGCGACCGTGGAATTATTCCATCGTCCCCAGAATTTGGGCAGCGTGAAGAATAGTTAGCTTTTTCGAATCGTAAGAAAGGGCGGAGAATATTTCTCCGCCCTTCTTCTATTGTTCCGACTACTGGTTGCTGATCGTCGCGACAGTGCCATCGAACTTTGTGATATTGACGGTGAATTTTTCGTTGTAGGTGGGTGCTTTGTCTTGGAGGATGCTTAACGCCACCGCCTCGCCCAGTTTCAACGATTCATCACTATCACTGCGATAGTGAATGCCAGCGTGAATGCCGTGTCCGAACGTGACGTTGTGCCCTAACTTGTTTAACTCTCCGTTCACGGTCAGCGACGCTCCGGTATATGGCGAGAGAGAGGTCCCTGCAAGGTTTGGCACCATTGGATTCGGAATTGTAAAGTTGCCATCGTAAAAGAATTTCAAGACGGTGATACAAGCTCCAGCAACAGTTCCATGACCAGTGGGATATGACGGATGCGTCGGCGAGCCTTCGGGAAATGCCTGCGGGAGCATGTAACTGCCGTGCAGCTTGAAAGTATCCGCTAGCGCTTTTGAATTCAGCAGATCGGAACCGAGCGTAACATCGGTGTTTGCGCCTTGCCCAGTCTTGATCAAATGGGCGATCGCTCCCGGTACTTCTGGCCGTGCGCGCCGATGGACAAACCACTTCTGGAACCAGACCGTTTTCAAGCCTCGGGTTGCGACTTCTGCGAGGGTCGCCGCGAAATCGGGACCTCCGAAGGTCCCAAAGCCTGCCTGGTTATGGGAGGTTACGTACGGGCTCCCCGGATTGGCTGGAGCGCCGATAGTTTGCAAAACCATCAGTGCCACAAAATACGCCTGATACAGCACGTCCACATGGGTCCACGCCGCGAGGTCGCGGCCTTGCCGGATGTATCGCAGAATTGGATCGAAGACTACGGAGTCGCCTGTGCTTCCGCCGTTCTGTATCAGCACGTAGGAATTGAAATCGGTCAGGTAGTCGACTCCTCGCATGTAGGTTTGAAATCTCTGCGACATAGGTTGCGCGCCAAGGTAGGTCGGCAGAATCATGAACTGCGAAACATAAGGGCCTGTAGTCTCGCCCGGGAAACTGCCTCGAAAGAGTTCATTGGTGGTGACCTGACCGCCGCTGTTTCTCGGGCCTGCATACCCAGATAAGCCACCTAATTCCGCAGCTGCCTGATTTGCGGCCGAGTTAGTCGGGTAGTTGATGAACGCCAAATCACGAAGTAGAGCACCCCAATACATTTCAACCATCTCTGCAGCCAGTTGCGCACCAGCCATTGCCGGAGCGGGGTCGACGGTAAAATTGTGGCCGTCCGTGCCTTCGAGGTCGTAGGCCAATCCTGCTTGCGGATCGTTCAATCGTGCGCTGCCTCCCAGAGGTATCGCTTCGAAGTCAGCAGGATTGCCAGTGGTAAACGCATTAATCATGCTGTTATAGGCGTTTAAATCTACGCGGCCATAATTGTCGTGAGGCAGCGCTTTCGTGAATGTCGCACCCTTGTCGGCATACAAAGACTCATCTGTGTTTGAGGGATGAGGCAGCAATGGCAGATTATGCTGAGTAGTAGCCTGAGCGACTCGCAGATTGTAAGAAGCATCGGCACGGGCCTGATCGCCCAGTGGCCCGATTTCGTCCGCGCGGGCGATCGACTCTTTGCCGCCTAAAAAAGGCTCGAATGTTGTTATGCCGCCAGCAGCCATTGCAACCGTAGCAACTCCACCTAGTTTGCCCAGGAAGCTACGGCGGCTCGGGGAATCAATCTTTGCGGTAGCTGGTGGCTTCGACTGTTTTTCAGTGGGCGACGCATCCATAGGGGTTCCGGTGTCGGGAGAGTTGTTCATCGCATGCTCCAATTTGGAATAGATTTTTCGTAGACAGTGCGTTCGAGGCGGCGAGAAAACTTGTCGATCAGCGTAGAGCTTCGACCGTGGCGCGTCAAGTGTGAAAAACTAATGTCAAAAGGAGAAGTACATTGCATTCTTACAGTGTGTTTCACGGCGCCATAAAACCTCTGGTATTTTTAGGAACGGAGCAAAAATGAGCATTTCGTTTCAGGTTGGCGATATTCGAATTGGCGACGGCAAGCTTTTTCTCATTGCAGGGCCCTGCGTGATCGAAAGTGAAGATCATGCGATCCGTATGGCGGAAATCATTAAGGGAGTGACGCGGTCGCTGAGCATTCCGTTTATCTTTAAGGCGTCCTACGACAAAGCGAATCGGACTTCGATTCGCAGCTTTCGCGGCCCTGGGCTGGCGGAAGGCCTGCGCATCCTAAAGAAGGTAAAGAAAGATGTGGGCGTTCCCGTATTGACTGATGTTCACGACGTTCATGATGTCGCCAAAGTGGCCGAAGTGGTCGACGTCATTCAGATTCCAGCCATGCTGTGCCGGCAGACCGATCTCGTCGTCGCAGCGGCGATGAGCGAACGTGTCGTCAACATCAAGAAAGGTCAATTTGTTTCGCCTTGGGACATGAAAAGCGCGGTCGAGAAATGCCGGACGGCAGGAAATGACAAAGTGTTCGTGACTGAGCGTGGCGCAAGTTTTGGTTACAACAATCTTGTCGTAGACATGCGGTCTCTGCCGATCATGCGGAGATTTGCTCCTGTCGTTTTCGATGCTACTCATTCTGTCCAATTGCCTTCGGCATCTACAGAGCGGGAACACGCGGTGAGCGGGGGGCAGCCTGAGTTTATTCCTATACTTGCGCGCGCGGCGGTTGCGGCAGGCGTGGATGGAGTCTTCATGGAAGTGCATGACAATCCCAAAGAAGCGAAATCAGACGGAGCGACTGCGCTTGATTCAACGAAGCTGCGCGGCGTGTTGAGGGAATTGATTGCAGTGCATGCTGCGCTGGCGTCGGTGAGTACTAGTCAGCCGTAGCCGTCATTAATCAAGCAAAAACAAAACGCCACTTCTCTTTTGATCGAGAAATGGCGTTTCTATTTTTAGTCGAAAAACTATGCAGTCTTTTCTTTCACAATCCGCATGCCGTAGAACGAACGGTAGACGAAGAAGAACGACACAATGAAGAAGCCGAGCGCTAGAGCATGGCTCAGATTTTCACCTTGATCGGCCGTCAATTTCACTGCAAGCTCAACGGCAAGCAATCCGAAGAGCGTCGTGAATTTAATGACTGGATTCAACGCCACCGAAGACGTGTCTTTGAAGGGATCGCCCACTGTGTCGCCGATTACAGTGGCGTCATGTAGAGGAGTTCCTTTCTGGTGCATTTCGACTTCGACAATCTTCTTGGCGTTGTCCCATGCGCCGCCGGCGTTGGCCATGAAGATGGCCTGATACAGACCAAAGATCGCAATCGACATCAGATAGCCGATGAAGAAGAATGGCTCGACGAAGGCGAATGCGAGAGTTCCGAAGAAAACCGCGAGAAAGATGTTGAACATACCCTTCTGCGCATACTTCGTGCAGATCTCGACAACCTTCTTGCTGTCTTCAACCGAAGCTTTTTCTACGCCTTCAAGCTTTATGTTGGCCTTGATGAACTCGACGGCGCGGTATGCGCCAGTAGTCACCGCCTGAGTTGATGCGCCGGTGAACCAGTAAATCATTGCGCCACCGGTGATCAAGCCGAGCATGAACGGAGCATGGAGCAAGGAAAGCTTCTCCACGTTGATGGTTAGGCCGCTGGTCAACGCCATGATGATGGAGAAAATCATCGTCGTCGCGCCTACTACGGCTGTACCGATCAGAACAGGTTTCGCGGTAGCTTTGAAAGTGTTTCCAGCACCATCGTTCTCTTCAAGCAAATGCTTGGCGCGCTCGAAGTTCACGGTGATGTTGAATTTGCTTTTCAGTTCGTTGACGATGCCAGGTACTTGCTCAATGAGCGACAATTCATAAACCGATTGCGCATTGTCAGTCACCGGCCCGTAGGAATCTACAGCGATCGTCACTGGACCCATGCCCAGGAAGCCGAAGGCCACCAAGCCGAAAGCAAAGACTGGCGCAGCAATCATCACAGCGCTGAGGCCTTGCAGACTGAAGTAGTATCCAAGGGACATGAGAGCGACCATGGAAAGTCCGAGATAGTAAGCAGAGAAGTTGCCTGCCACGAATCCGGAAAGAATACCCAGTGACGCCCCACCTTCATCGGCGGACGTGACCACTTCTCTCACGTGCCGCGAATCAGTAGAAGTAAAGACTTTTACCAACTCAGGAATAACGGCGCCTGCCAGCGTTCCACAGGAAATAATGGACGCCAGCTTCCACCATTGGGTGCCGTCTCCGCCGATGTCGGGAATGATGATATGCGACACGATGAAGGTCAGAACGATTGAAACGATCGACGTGATCCACACCAGCCAGGTAAGCGGGGTTTCGAAGTTCATGACGTCTGCATTGGCGAAACGGGCCTTTGCGATCGCGCTGTTGATGAAGTAAGCGACCGCTGCTGCTACCAGCATCATGATGCGCATGACGAAGATCCAGACCAGAAGCTGGACTTGGACCGTCGGACTCTTCACACCCAACAGAATGAAAGTGATGAGCGCGACGCCAGTGACGCCGTAGGTTTCGAAGCCATCGGCGGAAGGTCCGACTGAGTCGCCGGCATTGTCGCCCGTACAGTCGGCGATTACGCCAGGGTTGCGCGCATCGTCTTCTTTAATCTTGAAGACGATTTTCATTAAATCGGACCCAATGTCGGCGATCTTGGTAAAGATACCGCCAGCGATACGCAATGCTGCAGCACCCAATGATTCCCCAATCGCGAATCCGATGAAGCATGGGCCAGCGTAATCCACAGGAATGAAAAGGAGGATGAAGAGCATGAGCAGCAATTCAACGCTGATCAGCATCATGCCGATGCTCATTCCAGCTTCAAGTGGAATTTGGTAGATGGGATATGGCTTCCCGCGCAAGCTGGCAAATGCAGTTCGCGAGTTAGCGAAGGTGTTGACGCGAATGCCGAACCACGCCACTCCGTAGCTTCCGGCAATTCCGACCAGGCTGAATAGCAGAATGATGATGACGCGCATTGCTTCAAACTTGAGAAGCACCCCGAAGTAGAGAACGATGACCACGGCGATAAACGCTTCCAGGATCAGCAGGAATTTTCCCTGGGTAAATAGATAGGTTTTGCAAGTCTCATAAATCAATTCGGAAATCTCGAGCATGGAGCGATGTACCGGCAGGTTTTTCAACCTCATGTAGATCGCCATACCGAAGCCGAGGCCCAAAACGCAGAACACGATTCCGATCATCAATAGGCGGTGACCGTCGATACCTAAAAAATTGACGGAGGAAAGGTCGGGAAGTCTAAGGTTGGCTTCGCCCCCAACTTCAGCAGGTTGGGCGAAGGCAGATGCAGAGAGAGTCAAAAGTCCCATACAAACTGCAAGGAACTTGCCGAGCCGATTTGCGCGAGACGCAAGATCGGCGAGCGAGATGCGCATAACAATCCTCCACGGACAATTGGGATGACTACGTGCTTTGGCGCTGCACTTCGATGCGAAACTTGCAACCCTGCGACAAGATGCAGAGTTTGAAGTGCATTGCCAGGGTTCCGAACACGCTTCCACCACACGACATATTCAGCAGTGCTGAGTTTGGCCGCGTCGGATCATTTTGGCCAACTCCGGCTTCCATTAGGAAGTGGATTGCGGAGCAGACACTAAAACCAGTCTTTATAACATTTTGCGAAGGAGCAGGTCAACCTTAGGTACCCTATTTCGACCACTATGAATCCTCGCTTTAGTGTGGGAGACTGAGTTCATGGCAAAGCGCAACCTTCGCATCATCAAGAAAATCAGGAACACACCCGTGCTCGGGACTTGTGAAATGTGTCACATGCAATTCTCCGGAGATCCAAATCGGGGAAACTCGCAGTCTGCGATCCAGGAACAGTTCAACCAACACAAATGCACGGCGCTGGACACCAAGACCGCTAAATAATGCCAGCTATTTTTGGATATGCAAGTTGAGGAAATAGCCGTGGGTGTCGGGATCATAGAGCAACCGCCAATAGACTTTGTGTTCGGTAGCAGCCAGGGCTTTGACTAGAAGATCACGGGCCGCGAGATTCGTTCCGGAGATATTGATCGGACGAGCCAGTAGGTTTCTGGGAAAAACTCCGAGAGCGATTGTCTGTCCGCTGACTTTTCCAGCCTGTTCGCAAATTGAAGTCAGTGTATCGATCGCGGGCTTTTCTTCGTTAGGAGCTGCGAGAGTTATCTTCGAATCGAGCGGGGAAGTTTGGGGAGCCATCTTACCGTCGGTCCCGTGAGCGGATACTCCAACTACATCGTACCGGCCCTCAGCCAGCCTTAATTCAAATTTCCCGGGATTAGTACTTTTGTTGTAAGCCTCGATCACCAAGCGGAGAGTCTTTTCCGCATCAGGCTCGCCAGACGCCGGATTTGCGGGAAGGTCAACGGTGAAAGCAGTCCCGTTCGGAGTATGAGGTCGTCCCGTAGAAGAGGTCACAACGTAACGCTTGTCTGAAGATTCAACGATGTCTGACTTGTCGACAAACCGCGGATCTTCATAATTGATTAACCAACCATATTTTTTTTGAAGAGCGTCGAATGCGTCCGCGAGTGGACGAGCACCTGACACCTCAAGATGCAACTTCGTTCCGTTAGCTGTAATCGGCTCTGGTTGCGGCTTTGCGCTTGCCGGAACCTGGGCAACGGTGTAACAATTAGAGAGAAAAACCGTCGTCATTATTAATCTTCCAGAAATCTTTATTGCAGAAAAAATTTTCATAATTGATTCTCGAGGTCGCAGGCACGAATTCTAGCATTCAGATCGATTCAACATCCTGCCCTCATGGTGCTTTAATCGTTATGGTTAGTCCGAAAGGATTAGACGTAAGCTAATAAAGAACAAGGACTTGACATTGGTCTGTGATTAGTCCAAGATTCGTTCGAGCCCGTATCTCCCCCGATAAGTGTGAGCCAAGCTTTTAAGATTCTGTCCTCCCCGGAATCTTGAGTTGTTTATGATCCGGTACGACTTCCCTCGACCGGCGAAATTATAGTTGTGAATTGTAACAAGAATAGTTTCTGTATTGAGGAACGCTTCCCGGTGGCTAGCGCTGGGTTGCCGAGGTTTTCGGGACCGCTGAGGGACGATCAGATCTGCTGAGACGATCTGACGTTACAACCAGCGGAGGGGGACACTGAGAGTGTTGCTATGCATGATGGTAAAACGCCCGAGCAAAGTTGCGCCGCGCGTACGGGTCTTGTGGTTGTAGATCCGTCCTGCAATCTAGTGGCTTCCAATTCGGAAGCAATTCAAATTCTGACTTTTCCGGAACACCCGGAAAAAATCCCTGGCCTGGAGGCATGGCTCGGAGACCGCATCCGCACGCGCCTTCTGGATCGCCGCGCGTCCGGTAACAGCAAGTTCGTCAGCCAATTCAGATCTGAAAACCGGACTTATGTGTGCCGGACGTTTCCATTGAGCGTAGCGAAGGGTGAAATTGCTCCAACAACTCCTGCGTTGGTATTGCTACTGGAACGAAATTCCAACGGCATGATCACCATGCGCGAAGTTGCTGAGCGCTTCGGCTTGACTCCGCGTGAACAGGAAACTGTCCGTCTTCTCTTGGAAGGCCTCACGAGTAAAGAAATCGCTGAGCGCATGAAAATCAGCCCGAACACCGTGAAGGCTTTTATCCGTCTAGTAATGGTCAAGATGGATGTTTCCACTCGTTCTGGGATCATCGGCAAGATCGCAGGTCCGCAAGACGGAGCACAAAGTCACCGCGGCGTAGTCCGTTTGGCTAATTCTTCTGCCTAACGTATCTGGGCTAGTGAACCTGGGGACTTGTAAAGCTTTCAGATCACTATAGAGTGCGGGGAGCGTCCGTAACACGCCGAGCGCACCCTCCCCCCTGCCGGCAAGGACGCCATCTCAAGGAGGAATGCATGTCACGAATAAAGGTACTATCTCTCTGCGCGCTCGTAGCATCGTTGGTGTTGCTTGCGGGCAGTGCTTTCGCCGCCACCGGCCAAACTGCGCCTGATACGTTGAAAGTGGACTATTACGCAAATGCCGGCGGCTCGGCAGATGCCACCATTCGTATCGTAAATCCTGGAACTGCCTATGCCTGGCTGTGCGCGGATTTCTACGTTTTCGATAACCAGGAAGAACTCACCGAATGCTGCAGCTGTCCTCTGTCACCCAACGATCTTCGCACCTTGTCGTTGAACACTGACTTGAACAGCAACCCGTTGACGGGAACCTCTCCGAAAACAGGCAGCATCGCGGTAATTTCTGCAGCTTCGCAAGCTGGTCATACCTGCGCATTGCCTGATGGCCACCCATCCACCGGCGGAACTGCAGTCAATCCGACAGCAGCTTTGCGTCAATGGGTTACCCACATCCAGAACAACGGAACGCTGACGGAGACCGTTTCTCCTGATGCAACGTTGAGCGTCAACGAACTGAACGCATTGCAAACTCAGTGCTACGGCATCGCGATTGTTGGCAGCGGCAAAGGTATCTGCAGCTGCGGTACTGGCAGCTAGTTTGCCGCAAGACCGGATGGTGTTGCAGCAATGCAGCATCCTCGGGAAGTGTTAACTCGCCAGGCAGCGGTCACTCTGCCCTTGTCTGGCGAGTTTTTTTAGAACTTATTTTAGAAAAGAATGGGGAGGGTTTATGCAGTTCTTGAAGTTGTGTTCGGCGATGGGGCTTACGTTTGCAATGGTGATTTTGGGTTGCGGAAGCTCGGTTGCACAAACCGAATCCGGCATCGTGGCCCAAATTGGCGCGGAAAAAGTTACAGCAAGAGATCTGGACCAGGAAGAGTCTGCCAAGTTATTACAAGCGCGAAACACTTACTACCAAGCACAAAGCAAAGCGCTTGAAGACCTGATCGAGAAGAAGTTACTCGAGCAAAAGGCAAAAAGTGAAAACCTTACTGTCAGCCAGTTGATTGACCGCGACATAAAGTCTAAGGTCCAAGATCCAACTGACGATCAGATGAAAGTTTATTACGAGGGACTAGGGACCGATCAACCTTATGAATCGGTACGCGACAAGATTCTAGAAAAGATTCGTCAGGTCCGCGCGGACCGTATCCAGGCGGCTTACATTAATAAGCTGCGCGAGCAAACCACAGTTGTCGTTACCCTGACGCCTCCAACCGCCAATGTACAGCTGGCGAATGCCAACACTCTTGGCTCAAAGACCGCTCCTGTTATGTTGGTCGAGTTTGCAGACTACGAATGCCCATACTGCCAGAAAGTGGCGGCTGACATTCAGAAACTACAAACGGATTTTGGCGGCAAAGTCGCAGTGACATTTAAGGATTTCCCTCTTCCGATGCATTCTCATGCAGAGAAGGCGGCAGAAGCCGTACGCTGCGCAGGCAAGCAAGGCAAGTACTGGGAGATGCACGATCAGGTGTTCCACAGTAAACAACTCGATGTGGACCAGCTGAAAACTCAGGCGCGGGCCTTGAAGCTTGATGGCGCGCAATTTGACCAATGCGTCGATTCCGGCGAAACCGCGGCTGCAGTCCAGCAGGACCGGCAAGAAGGCGTGCAGCTCGGCTTGAGCGGTACTCCAAGCTTCTTCATCAATGGACACTTTTTCAGTGGAGCGCTTGATTATTCCGCGTTACACCAGATCATTGATCAGCAGTTGGCACAGCCAGCAAAGACGGCCCCTGTAACCGCGCAGAAGTAAAAGTCCGCGACTCACCCCTCCCCGACATTGGCCCAGGCGCGACGCCTGGGCTTTTTAGTGACTAGTGACTAAGGACTTTACGTAAATGTATGCGATGGTATGATTATGTGAGCAGTTTTGTGCCGGCCTCCCGGCTGGCGCCAGCGACACTCCTCAGTAGCTCAATGGCAGAGCATTCGGCTGTTAACCGAAGGGTTGTAGGTTCGAGTCCTACCTGAGGAGCCAAATTTCTAACCTGCGTTTCCAATCGTGACAACCGTATTCCTATCGCATATCCAAGGCATTTGGATTCGCGACAAGGGAAATGCCCACACCAATTAAGGACACGATCTGTGCCGGGTTCTGATAGCCGTTATCGCTAATCGTGATATTCCCGGACCGCGTTCCTGTCCCAGTTGGCGTAAATGTCACGGTGAACGCGCACGACTGTCCGGGAGCTACCTGACTATTCAGGCAAGGATTAGTTGGGGTCAGTGCAAAATCGCCGGTCGGAACAATGGAAGTGATGATCAAATCGTCGCTTCCCTGATTGATCAGTTTGAATGTCATCGGAGAGCTTGTGGTGCCGACCAATTGGGCAGGGAACGTCAGACTGGCAGGCGACACCGTAGCCGAAGGAGTCAGCAAAATTTCGCGAATACGATCATTGCCGGCGTCGGCCACATAAAGGTGTCCTGAGCCGTCGATTGCAACTCCCGTGTTGTTCAGCGCGGCGCCTATAGCGGGTCCGACGTATGCAGGGTCGAACCCATAGAATTTTGGGTCTCCCGGCATTCCTGCGACAGCCGTAACAGGATTGCCGGTTGCATTGGCGTCAATTCTCACAATCACATAGAAGATTGCGCTGCCGCTGACATACAGGTTTCCGCGAGGATCCAACGCCAGATTCTGAGGCGTGTCGTACATTGCACTGAGCGCGGGTCCATTCATTGGACCGAACAATAGCGGCATTCCATTAAACGCGTAGGGAATGATATTTTGAGTGCCGGCCTGTACTTCGCGAATCCGATTGTCGTTGGTGTCGGCAATATAGATGTTTTCATTCGCGTCTACGACCGCACTAAACGGGCCATTCAGTTGGGCGGAAGTGGCCGGGCCGCCGTCACCGCACATTCCGATCGCAGAATTGGTGCAAGCCACTCCCGTGCCGACAACGGTCGTTATGATGCCAGTAGTGACATCGACTCTGCGGATGCGATTCGCGCCCTGGTCCGTAATGTAGATATTTCCCACGCTGTCCAGCGAAACTGTTGACGGCATGGTGAACATCGCGCTAGTCGCGGGACCCCCGTCGCCGCAAGGCGCGGTAGTAGGAGTGCACACCTTCCCAGTGGTTCCTGCAACAACTTGAATGATGTTTGTGCTTGCGTTAACTTCACGGATAACCAAATTGGCAGTGTCCGCAACATAGACATTTCCGGAGGCATCTGTTGCCACCCCGTCGGGCGCATTAAACGTGGCTGCGGTTGCAGGACCGTTGTTACCAGTGCCTCCGACAATGCCGGTTCCAGCAAAAGTCGTAACTCCTGCGCTGGAAAGCTCCCGCACACGGTTGTTCTCGGTGTCGGCAATATACAAGTTACCTGTCGTGTCCAGCGCAACTCCACGGTTAGCAGCTAGGATTGCGTTCGTTGCGATAGGCGAATCGGCCAGTCCTCCGCCAGCCAATGTTGTGATGCAAGGCGGAACAGGGCACGTTGAAGTTATCTGGCTGGTCACGAGTCTGACGCGCTGGTTGCCGGTGTCGCCAATTACAAAGTTGCCTGACGAATCCACCCACACGCCATGTGAGGCGTTAAGTTGTGCGGAGAGCGGAGACCCTCCATCTCCAGTAAATCCCTGCGTTCCTTTGCCCGCGACCGTGGTTATAGTGAGCGTGCTCGCATTGACTTCGCGTATCTTGTTCTCCGGAGCGTCAGTGAGGAATAGATCTCCCGCAGTATCCAGAGACATCTGCCAAGGGCCACTTAGAGTTGCAGCAAGAGCGGGTCCGTCATCACCGCAACCCGCCTTTGGAACGCAAGGATTGCCCGTTCCCACATATGGGTTGATGGTTCCAGTCGCAGATACAATGCGAATCCGATGATCGCCAGAGTCCGCGATGTATATGTTGCCAGTTGCGTCAACAGCCACTCCCTGAGGACTATTCAAAAATGCGGCTATCGCGGTGCCTGTATCGCCACAGGGCAATGTCGGGGTCGTGCACTTGTCACCCGTACCTGCCACAGTCGCAATATTGCCGGGGGCGATCGTAACGCCGGCGATAACAATAGTGGTGGTTTGCGTGTTCACGACACGAATGCGGTTGTCTTTCGTATCAGCGATATAAACGTTGCCGACCGCATCAGCCGCAACCCCCAATGGACTGCTCATCAGAACGTTTGCGCTTTTCGCAGGTCCGTTATCGCCGCAGTTGCTCGTGGGCATAGGACATTGATGACCTGATCCCGCAACTGTGTGCATATTGCCGTTCGGACCGACTTTGCGAATTAAATAGTCCGTAGTGTCCGCAATATAAATATTTCCTGCGCTGTCTGCGGCCACCCCAGTGGGATTGTTCAAACTAGCTAATGTGGCCGGTTGGCCGTCCAAATGTTGCGGGTATTCTGTTGGCCAGCCCATGCCTGCGTATACCGTCAGGTTGCCGATCGTGTCGATCTTAAAGATTTGATTCGCGGCCGGAACAGCCACGTACGTGTTCCCTTTACTATCTATCGTTACGCCACTAGCCCCGGGGATGTCGGCATTCGGCCCCGTGGCAGGTCCGTTTACGGACCCGCCGCCCGCGACGGTGCTGATTGTGTTCTGGGCAGAGGTAACAACGGCGAAAGGGAAAACTATCGAGAAGCAAAAGAGTATTCGATAGATAGAAGAAAAGAGGAAACTACGAGACGCGGAATTCATGGGGTCACTTATCCTTAGCCCGGACTGCACTCGGACTGTTAACGCCGGCGGGGGAACCGTGCGCTGTACGAACCCTTACGTCTGAAAGTCTATGCCTGAGGACAACGAGGGCGCAATATATTAAATACTTAATCAGTTCGCCTAATGCCGGCCTGATGATTCAGGCGTTTCGCAGGGAAAGCAGCTGAAATCCTGTTTAAAAATATCCATCTATTTTCTTCGCAAGAGCCAAGACGCTTTCTTTGAAGGTCCTGCCGCGATGTTCGTAATTCTTAAACTGGTCAAAACTGGCGCACGCTGGGGCAAGCAACACTACATCGCCGGAGGCAGCCGCAGCGTTGGCGAGCTTTACCGCATTTTCGAGCGTTTCTGCACGTACAATTTGAGCTTTAATTTGGGATTCTATTTTCTCTGCAGCCGCTCCGATTGTGTAGACGGTCTTTACTCGTTCCTTCAGCAAAGAGTTCAGGACTGAATAATCGCTGCCTTTGTCTTTTCCTCCAAGAACCAAATGAATGTTTCCGGGAAACGATTCCAGGGCCTTCATCGTGGCGTCGACATTGGTGGCTTTGGAATCGTTGTAGTACTCGACTCCACCAATCGTCGCGACGAGTTCCAAACGGTGTTCGACAGCTTTGAAATTGCGGACCGTCTCCGCGATCTGTGCCGGCGAGCAGCCGAATAGCATTCCTCCACAGACAGCGGCGAGAACGTTTTCCAGATTGTGCTGTCCTTTGAGAGGAATTTCCACAGCGAGCATGATTTCGCGCTGGCTACTGGAATCGCGAAACACGAGCTGCCCTTCCCTCACCCATGCGCCCTGTGTAACTTCTTTCTTCCTGCTAAACCAGAAAACTTGCGACGCGGCGCTCTTTGCCATCTCGACGCAAGTCGGGTCGTCGGCATTCAAGACAACGAAATCATCTTGCCGTTGATACTCGAATATCCGCGCTTTCGCTTTCGCGTAAAGCTCGAACGTGCGATGCCGGTCGAGATGATCTGGGGTGACGTTCAATACGACCGCGACTTTGGGACGAAACGTCTTAATGGTCTCCAACTGAAAGCTTGACACCTCAAGCACAGTAACTGTCTCGCGAGTGGCGCGCGCAACCAGCGAGATTGCAGGCGTTCCAATATTTCCGCCCACTAGCGTTGGGCGTCCACCTGCTGCAATGATTTCCGCAATGAGCGTAGTTGTAGTTGTCTTGCCGTTGGATCCGGTGATGGCGACAATCTGACCTGGCAGAAATTGCGCTGCAAGTTCGATCTCGCCTATCAAAGATTCACCCATCGCCAAAGCTTGGATTATGGCGGGCGTGTCCACAGGGACGCCGGGGCTGACGACGATCAGATCCTGTCCACGAAACGTGCGCTCGCCGTGACCGCCAGTTTCGACGACGATACCTTGATCCAGAAGCGTTCGGATGTCATTGTCCAGGTCAGCGCGAGGTTTGCTATCTGAAACTGTGACGTGGGCCCCGTGAGCTTTAAGAAAAAGCGCGCATGCCATGCCGGAGTTTCCCAGCCCGACTACCAACACCCGCTTATTGTTGAGTTCGATGGGCATGCTTCGTCACAAGCTTGATACAGAGATGGACTTCAGGCCGCGGTGAGATTATCTCAGTTTAAGGGTGGTTAGCGCGAACAGAGCAAATACCAGGGACGCGATCCAGAAGCGAACAATGATTTTCGATTCGGACCAGCCTAGTAATTCAAAATGATGATGCAGAGGAGCCATCTTGAAAATCCGCTTCTTGCGCAATTTGTAGGAACCGACTTGAAGAATTACCGAAAGGGCCTCAATGACGAATACTCCGCCAATAAAAGGCAGCAGGAGTTCCTGTTTGATCATGACGGCAACTGTACCGATTGCGCCACCAAGGGCCAACGAGCCGACATCGCCCATAAACACTTCCGCTGGGTGAGCGTTATACCAAAGGAAGCCGATCGATGCGCCGACCATCGCTCCGCAGAAGATTGTGACTTCGCCAATTTGCGGCATGCGCTGCAATTCAAGATATGTTGAAAATGTAGCGTGTCCGCTGACATAAGTGAGGATCGATAATGCTCCGGCGGCGATGACGGTGCATCCGATGGCTAGGCCATCCAGTCCATCTGTTAAGTTGACGGCGTTACTCGATCCCACGATTACCAAAACTACAAAGGCAACGAATGGCAGGAAGGCTAGCGGCCAGAGCGCGGGCTCGCGCAACAGGCTTCCAATGACGAGATCGGGACGAAACTGCTTTACGAACGGGACCACTAGCTTAGTGGAATACAATCCGCGCGTCTGCATCGCGATCAGGGCAATTGCAATCACAATGCTGGTGGCGACTTGCAATCCGATCTTAGCTTTGCCGGTGAGTCCGAGGTTACGGCGATTCACAACCTTTATGTAATCGTCGGCAAATCCAATTCCTGCGAAAGCGCACGTGGCAAAAATGGCAATCCAGACGAAGCGGTTACCTAGATCAGCCCAAAGCAATGTAGGGATAACGATGGAGATAGCGATCAACAATCCGCCCATGGTCGGCGTGCCGGACTTCTTTTGATGCGATTTGGGTCCATCCTCGCGGATGTACTGGCCGACCTGAAAATCGCGCAGACGATTGATGACCAGCGGACCTATTACAAGCCCTGTAAAGAGGGCCGTGAGGCTGGCAAACGCCGTCCGAAAAGTCAGATAACGAAAAATGCGGAACGGCGGAAAATAATGGTAAAGCTTCAGGTAGAGCAGCCAGTAAAGCAATCAGCCTCCGTGCCAAAAATCATTATTTCGTTTGAGCGGTCTTATGAGCAATCTGAGCTTTCCACGTTTCGAGCGCGCGTTCCAATTTCACTCCGCGGGATGCCTTAAGTAATACGACATCACCATCGCGAGTATTCTGCGCCAGCCAATCTCCCGCAGCTTCCGGAGTTTCCATAAACTCCGCATGCAATCCGGCAGCGTTAGCCGCTTTCACCATGGGTTGCGCGAGGCCGCGTATTCCAATCAGTATGTCGACCTTGTGCTTCTGCGCGATACTCACGCCAGCTTGTATATGCATCTCTTCCGCGGCACTGCCGAGTTCTAGCATCTCGCCTGCTGCGACAATTCGGCGCTTGGCGGGCATTGCGGCCAAAGCGTCCACCATAGCGGCAAGGGCTGTTGGATTCGAATTGTAGCAATCGTTGATCACCGTGATGTTGCCGAACCGAATGACCTCTCCGCGTTTGTCAGGCGGACGAAGCGACACCAGCGCTGCAGAAGCATCGTTCAGACTTAATCCACGGTCCAACCCTACGGCGATGGCGGCAAGCGCATTATGAATGTTGTGGGCGCCGACGAGCTCCAAAGTTGCTCGAGTTGTCTTGCCCCCTGCAATTACGTCGAATTGGGAACCTTCTGCGCCATGTGTCTCGATATTGGCGGCACGAATGTCCGCAGAGATATGGACACCGTAGGTTAGAACTCTGCCGCGAAAATCTTTTCCAAAATGTGAAACATATTCGTCGTCAGCGTTTAGTATCGCGGTCCCATCGGAGGGTAAAGCCTCGATGAGTTCATACTTTGCCCGGGCAATGCCAGCGACGGAGTCAAAATATTCCAGATGAACAGGGGCCACGTTGGTTACAACTCCAACATTCGGGGAAGCGATTCGAGCGAGGGCGGCAATCTCTCCTGCGTGCGACATGCCCATTTCGATCACAGCGATGTCGTAGTCAGGTTCGAGCTTCAACAGCATCAGAGGTAGGCCGAAATGATTATTGAAGTTTCCCTCGGATTTCAAGATCTTGTACTTCGTTGCAAGGACATGAGCCACGGCTTCTTTAGTCGTGGTCTTGCCTGCTGAACCCGTAATTCCGACGAGCGGTTTATTCCATAGCTGGCGGACCGCAGCAGCGAGAGCCTGTAACGCGCCAAGGGTGTCATCCACTCTAAGGCAAGGACCACGAAAGCGATGAGCTTGCTCTTTATCTATGACGGCTGCGATAGCGCCACGGTCAAGCGCTTGTTCCACGAAATCATGGCCATCGAGCCGCTCGCCCTGAACTGCGAAAAATAAATCTCCCGCCTGAATCGAACGCGAATCGATTGAATATCCAGAAGCAATGGCATCGCGCGGGAAGACGCCGTTAGCCCCGACGAATTCGGCGATCCGCGAAAGCGGAAGCTTCATGACATGCCCTCGCGTGGCGAACCGACACATTCGAATCCAGCATCGGAGAGCGCTCCGGAAGCCACTTCGACATCGTCGAATGGATGCGGACCATCGCGCATGACCTGAACTTTTTCGTGACCCTTGCCAGCGATGAGAACCATATCTCCGGGCTTAGCTTCGGCAATGGCGATTGCGATGGCGAGTTTGCGATTCGGTTCCATCTTATATTTTGCGCCAGATCGTTGAAGGCCAACCATCGCGTCATTCATGATGGCGATAGGGTCTTCGCTGCGGGGATTATCCGATGTCAGCACTACGAAATCGCTTCCTCGCCCCGCGGCCTCGCCCATCAGTGGACGCTTGCTGCGGTCACGGTCACCACCGCATCCGAAGACGACGATGACGCGACCCTGATGACCGGCCTGTGAAACAAATTCGCGGGCGAGCGTGATCAGATTACGTAGAGCATCGTCTGTATGCGCATAGTCCACAACAACGGTAAAGGGCTGGCCGCAATCGACCCGCTCAAAACGTCCCGGAACGTTCTTCAGAGTTGAGATACCAAGGGCGATCGACTCGGCATTGCAGCCCCGTGCGTATGCCGCCGCGCTGGCGCACATCAAGTTATAGACGTTCACTTTTCCGATGATGTTGGAAACAACAGAAATATTTCCCGTCGGCGTCGCCAGGTTGAGCTTAGTGTTCTGGGATGTCACTTCCGCTTTGATCACATGGAAGTCGCCCTTCGACCATCCGTAAGCCAAGACTTCCGATCCGCGCTTACCGCTTACATCGACCAGCTTTTTGCCGTATTCATCGTCGATATTGAGCACTGCAACGCGAGGAGCCGTTACGGCACATCCTTCAAACAACATCTGCTTGGCTGAGAAATACCCTTCCATGGTTCCGTGATAATCGAGGTGATCGCGCGTCAGGTTAGTGAATGCGGCGACATCAAACGGAATGCTGAAAACTCTCTGCTGCGCTAGAGCATGCGACGAGACTTCCATCACGGCTTCAGTTGCTCCAGTTGCAATCGCTTCTGCAAAGTAACGGTTGAGCTCCAAAGATTCCGGCGTAGTATGCGGGGCGGGGAGAATTTTCCCGGCTATGTGGTATTCGATAGTTCCAATCAGAATGTTAACGCGACCTGCGGCGCGCAGGATCGCTTCCATCATGAATGCGGTTGTACTCTTCCCGTTTGTCCCGGTGATGCCGGTGATCGCAATTCGCTTTCCGGGATGACCGTAATAATTTGCACTCAAGCCGCCGAGTGCCCTGCGCCCATGCTTGATCTGAGCCCATGCGATATTGGATCGTGGAATTTCCACGTCGGAATCGCTAACGACGGCTACGGCGCCTTTAGCGATGGCTTGATCGATAAAGCGGTTGCCATCGCTTGATTCACCCTTGATGGCGACGAAAAGGTTTCTTGGTTCAATCTTGCGGGAGTCGTATTGCAAGCCACTGATTGAAGGATTGCCGCTTTGTGACAATACTTCGACACCCTCAAGAATGGCAGCGAAATTCATGCGCGAGCGTCCGGCGCATTCGGGCATCGTTCTGATCGGTCTGCCATGGGGGAGTCTTTTCTAGCGCGCGAATTTCACAATAATTTGAGATCCTGACGTCACATGTGTACCAGGCGGAGGCGACTGATCGCGCGCCATGCCGCTGCCAATAGAGTTCATGTCGAGACCGCTTTCCTGGGCCATCTCCGCGGCAGCACGTACCGTCTTACCGAGAAACGATGGAACAACAATTCCACCCTGTTGGACATCGAGCACTACTCTCGTCCCAGAAGCGACTTTCACCGGATCTTGCTGCGGCTCTCGCGTGGAATCAAATGCCGGGTCGTCGTGAACCTGCTGCTTCATTGATGCCTGGACGATCTGACTATTCGTTGGTAGTGGCTTCCCAACATTTTGTACAGGGGTTGGGGCTACAAAATTTTCCGGCGCGTTCACATCAGCGGTTTCAATTTCTGCGCCGGGATGATCGGTAGGACCATCCGCCAAATCCTGTTCTTTTATTTGCTTTGCAAGCAGAGTCTGGCGAGTTGCGGGCAGTTCTTCGTCGTGAGGGACGTGCAAATATTCCAAAACTTGTTGTGCCACGCGTTGAAACACGGGGGCGGAAACCTGGCCACCCTGATGAAGCCCCACGGCCGAATCGAGAATTACGGCAACCACGATCGCAGGATTGTTGATGGGAGCGAACCCAGCAAAAGATGCAACGTACTTGGTGCGCGAGTAGGCACCTGTGGCAGGATCTACTTTCTGTGCCGTTCCGGTTTTGCCCGCAGAAGAGTAGCCCACCAATATCGCTTTACGCGCAGTCCCTTCCAGTACTACCTTTCGCATCATTTGTTTCATCTCACCTGCCGTGACACTCGAGATCACGCGGTGACCTTCCGCAGGATGGAATGCGACCATCTGTGGTACTTTTTGCGGTTCGACTTTTGCGGCGACGATGCGGGGAGGAATGGCAACGCCATCGTTGGCGAAAGTAGAAATCAAATTCGCCAACTGGATGGGCGAGATTCCGATTTCCTGCCCCATGGAAATTGCGGCGATTGAAACCTTCGACCATTTGTTGACGGGCTTGGTAAGGCCGCGTGTCTCGCTGGGCAGTTCGATGCCAGTTTGCTGCCCGAAACCGAAATCGCGAATGTATTTATAAAACCGGTCCTGTCCGAGCCTGGCTGCAATTTTTATGGAGCCTACATCGCTTGACTTAGCGAGCACATCGGTTACACTCAGCAATCCATGCGGGCGGCTATCGCGGATCCTCATCCCATTGAATACGATGGAACCCATCTGGCAATCGAAGACTTCGTTGGGATTGGTAACTTTTTCTTCGAGAGCAGCTGCGATCGTGACCAGCTTGAACGTCGAGCCTGGCTCGTAGACGTCGCTGACAGCATGATTCTTTAAATTAGCCGAAATTTGTTTCGTCTGGTTGGGATCGAATGTGGGTTGATTCGCCAATGCAAGAATTTCGCCAGTATGCGGATTTTCTACAATGACGGTTCCGCTGATTGCGTGTGTTTCCTGAATCGCAGCGGCAAGTTCACGTTCGGCGATGTATTGAATCTGCTGGTCAATGGTTAGAATGACATTCTCGCCGGGCTCGGGTTCCTGCTCAACGCTGGCAAAAGTGTTTCTTCGGGCATCGACAGAGATCGCGAGCTTCCCGGGCTTGCCGCGCAGTTCGTCATCAAACTCGCGCTCAATGCCACTAAGTCCTGAGTCGTCCATTCCTACGTAGCCCAATGTTTGAGCGGACAATTCCTGCTTGGGATAAAACCTCTTCGATTCACTCTGAAAGAAAATCCCGCTCAGGCCAAGGTCACGAATTCGTTTCGTCGTTTCCGAATCTGCTTTGCGGGCCACCCAGCAGAACGGCTTGTTATGGCATCGTGCCAGCAACTGGTGTGGATCTTCGTGGGTGATTCGGGCAATCAGCGATAGCGTGTCGGCCAGATGGGGCACATCTTTGGGGACTACGAACGCAGATTCAACGGACTCCGAGCCGGCCAACTCCTTGCCGAAACGATCGTATATTGATCCCCGTTTGGCAGAAACATCAATTACACGGTCTTGTTCGTGAGTTTTTTTCTGTGAGAATTGAGCGTAGTCAAAAATCTGCAATTGTACGAGGCGCACGCAGATTCCTGTGCACCACAACAACAGGCACGAACCCAGAACGTAGAGTCTCAGCGGATTGTTTCCCGTCTTGTTAGCCCACATGTTCCCACCCGAAATCGTTGGTTCTAATATTTACTTCGACGCCGGTCTGTAAATTCTGCGGTTGATTTCACAGATAAACATGGCGGCCCGCTTTCACAGCGTTGGCCGCCTTAAGACTTTTCGTGCCTATACCTTACAGACCAACCTATTCCTTATTGCACCGAGATCAATCCAACCGTAATAGCTTTCGCCATTACCGGTGAGCTAGAGTCGGCCGTGGTCGCATCCAGATGAATCACTTGCCCAGCCTGTAACGGCGCCATTCCATAGCCGCGCGCCATTTGATCGATTCGAGCAGGACTCTTATAGATCGCCTCTTGTACTTCCAGATGACGGTTTTGGTCGACCAAAACATTGCGTTGACTTTTCAAAGCCTCGATCTTGTAGCCGTATTCAATAGCTTTGAAGTGTTGCAACGCGTAGCCCATAACGAAAACAAACAGGAAGCAAAGAGCAACGCCAAACTGCCGCATCTCTCGAGTGCGTTTAGGATCTTCTACTTTGACCAGTCGTGAATTGTCGACCGATTTTGCAAAATAGATTTCCGGAGTGCCCGTCCAGCAGGGCTCGCGCCGTCTAGAAACGTTGGACCCTTGCATCGCTGCCGTTGCCATTGCCGCTGCCGCCATTAAGCCACTCCTGCCAAAGTTATCTGCCCAACCATATGGTTCTCGCGGGAAATTGCATCCCACGAATAAAAGCGTGTCCGGCGTTGTTCTTGCGGCTGCGGATCACGCGGAGTATTGGCCTCCGCCCGTTCCACTGCTGCCATCAAGTCGTCAATCAATGTTCCTGTGTGCATTTCCTGCCTCCACTAATTTGAGCTCTACCACAGAGCCGTGGAATCTCGTGTGCCTGATGGCGGTACGATCATGCCATCGTGGCTAAACTCTTTCCGCCGCTCGCAACTTCGCACTGCGCGATCGCGGATTTATTTCAATTTCTTGGTCGGTGGCAACTACTGGTTTCTTCGTTAGTACTTTGTATTGCCCCTGATTCAAGCCTTCACGTAATGCGTCTTTTACTATGCGGTCTTCTAAGGAGTGGAAACTGATCACCACTACTCTGCCGCCTTTTTTCAAGATCCGCGGTGCCGCGTCCAAAAGCCGCTTCAGATCTTCTAATTCACGGTTTACGAATATTCGGATTGCCTGAAAAGTTTTGGTCGCCGGATGAATTCTTCGTTCCGCCTGGTTCATTGGCCGGGCCGCAGCTGATATGACATCCGCAAGCTCTGCGGTAGTCCGTATCGGCCGCGACCGGACAATGGCTCTGGCGATTCTCCGCGACCTCCTTTCCTCACCGAATTCGTAAATCAGATTCGCGAGTGTGACCTCGTCCACCTGGTTTACCACCTGATCGGCGGTGCGCTCATCATGCGGATTCATACGCATGTTCAGCGGCCCTTCCGCCTGAAAACTAAAGCCTCGTGCCGGGTCCCCGAGTTGCAAACTGCTTAGGCCAATGTCAGCCAGGATTCCATCGAACATTTTGGAATCGAACCGTTCGCTTAAATCCGCAAACGATCCATGCAGCAACTCGATCTCGGGCCAGTCATCCGCGCTGCTCGTTAACTTCTGCCGCGCTATCTCAATTGCTGCGGGATCTTTATCTCCCGCAATCAAACGTCCCGGTTTGCCGAGGCGTTTTGCGATTTCGAAACTGTGCCCGCCCAGCCCCATCGTGGCGTCGAAATACCTTCCGCCACGCTTGATGGCTAGAAATTCGATCGCTTCTTCTAAAAGAACTGGAACATGGCTTCCACCACCATGCCCATCCCGCTCGGGGATGTTGAACTCTTCCGCCACTAGATTCCCAGCTCGTCGAGCGTGCTTTCATCGTCCGGCGTGAACTGCTCCTCCTCGACTTCTTTACGGAGCGCTTCCAAATTCCTCACTTCTAGAAACGTCAGATTTCCCATCACCGCTACTTCGCCCTTGATCTGCGCCGATTCGCGCAGCAATTGCGGCATCAGTAACCGGCCCTGACCATCCATCTCCACTACCTGGCCGTAATAATTGACCCGGCTCAAAAACTTCCTCTTCGTCGGATTGAAGGTCGACAGCGCCGCCAGCTTCTGTTCGATCCGTTCCCATTCCTCGAAGGGATACAGTTGAGCAACCTTGCCATCCAGGCTAGTGATATAAAATTGCGCCTTCCCGTATTTCTCGTCGATGACGCGCTTGAATTCCGCGGGAACTTTGAGCCGTCCCTTTTCGTCGACGCGAGTTGGGTGATTGCCGCGAAACATTTGTTATGCCCGTTACCGGGTTGAGAAATTTTTTGGCTACAACAAAAGCCATAACGAACATCAGGGGAGGTAAAGCAGTCAAAATGGCGGTCGTTTCAAGCTCGTTCGGGCCGGTTTCTGAAGTGTCAGTCACTAATTCCACTGGCGCCTCGAAATCTGTATTGCTGCCCACCGATTGCTACGTCCTTACCACTTTGTACCACTTTCATCCACATCTTACGCCTAACTCGTTTGTTGTCAATCACAAACTTCGAGGTGTTCAAGTTGAGACGAGGCAAATTTCGGAAAGCGCAGTAAATTGTGGCTAACCGAAGCGATGACCGCTAGATATTGTGTTTTAGGATTTGAGTCTTTCGCTTATTTTTCGCTTGCAGTGTGCGCCAATAGCCCGATTTCGACTGTGGAAATCTCGGAATCAACTGGAGAAACCGGCAAGCCAAGCAGATGAAAGACTGAAAGACGCTGGCTCGATTAGGAAGCGAGTCTGCTACTGGGACATGTTTGCGGCTTGGAGTCGGTGGCCAAACCGCTGTAGGCTTGACGCCCAGGTTTTGACCCAACTCAACAGCTATGGGCCTTAATTTTCTTCGGCTGAGACGTAAATGGAATCACACCTATCTTCTGATTCTCCTCGAAAAATCCTTTCGTCAAGGCCTAGGGTCAACTTGATCAACCTGCCGCGGGACAGCTCCACCGCTATCACGATGAATTCATGATCACGATACTCAGAGCCCGGATATTCCGTCACTCGCTATAATAAAAAAGAGGCCTAGTTCCGTGAAGTTTCGTAAGTTTGGGGCCGAATCGAAGGCTGCTAAAGATCATCAAAAAGATATGAATACAGTCCACGAGCATCCTCTGGAAGAGATCCTCGAGAATCGAATCGCGATCATTGACGGGGCCATGGGGACGACGATCCGAACCTATGGTATGACGGAAGCTGATATCCGCGGGGAGCGATTCAAGGATGCGACGAAAAGTCTTCTGAACAACGGGGACCTATTCTCAGTGACTCAGCCAGACATGATCGGCGACATCCATCGCCGGTTTCTGGAAGCAGGGGCCGACATCATTGAAACAAACACGTTCGGAGCAACCAGCATCTCGCAAAGTGAATTCTTTGTCGACGATCCGCGGGAGCGTGGAGGGCGTAAAGATCCGGCTTTCTATCAAAAGATTATTGACGATCAAGTTCTCGGCAGCCTCGCTTGGGATATCAATGAACAGTCGGCAAGACAGTGTCGCGAATGGGCCGATCGCGTGGGGACTGCAACGTCGCGGCAGCGTTTTGTTGCCGGGGCCATCGGACCGCTGACCGTTTCTCTATCAAACTCGCCCGATGCCGACGATCCCGGATTTCGCGTGATCACGTTCGACCAGGTCAAAACGGCCTATGCTCAACAGATCCGTGGACTTATCGCCGGCGGCGTAGACTTGCTGCTGGTTGAGACGATCTTTGACACCTTAAACGCCAAAGCAGCGCTTGTCGCTATTCGAGAGGTGTTCGACACGGACGCCAAAAAACTGCCAGTCATGATCTCTGCGGCAGTAGGGCGCGGCGGGGAAACGATGATTTCCGCACAGACGACCGAGGCGTTCTGGAATGCAGTACGGCACGTGAAACCATTATCGGTAGGTCTCAACTGCTCGCTTGGCCCTGATTTGATATATCCGTTTCTGGAAGAGCTATCAGAGAAAGCGGATGTTGCGATTTCTTGTTATCCGAATGCTGGTTTGCCCAATCCTCTATCGGAAACTGGCTTCGATCTGGGGCCGGAAGACATGGCCCGTTATTTGGGCGACTTTGCGCGGGGAGGGCTGATTAACATCGCTGGCGGATGCTGCGGAAATACCCCCGAACACATTGCAGCTATTGCGAAAGCGCTCGAAGGCCAGCCTCCGCGAAGATGGAACAATGAGCGTGAGCGATCTTTCAATCCCCACATCGGAATTGAAAGTTACGCGTGAACGAAACCGACAGCGCAATCGCACTTGAAGCTGCGAAGCCACTTCGCCTCTCGGGATCGCAGCCATTTACCCAGCAGCCCCGTGTCTACATCATGATTGGAGAGCGGACCAATGTAGCCGGTTCGCCGAAATTTGCCCGACTCATCAAAGAAGGCAAGTATGAAGACGCGGTAAGTATAGCGAGACAACAGGTCGAGAACGGCGCCAACGTCCTGGACATATGCATGGACGAAGGAATGATCGACGGCGTCAGCGCGATGACGCGATTCTTGCAGTTGCTTGCCAGTGAACCCGAGGTCGCCAAAGTACCGTTCATGGTGGACTCCTCGAAATGGGAGGTCATTGAAGCTGGCCTGAAGTGCCTGCAGGGCAAAGGCATAGTCAATTCAATTTCCCTCAAAGAAGGCGAAGAGAAGTTCCGTCAGCATGCATCGAAGATCCTGAAATATGGCGCGGCCGTGGTCGTGATGGCTTTCGATGAGCAGGGACAGGCTGCAACTTACGACGAAAAAATCCGCATCTGTGAGCGCGCGTACCGGATCCTGGTTGATGAAGTGGGCTTTCCTCCCGAGGACATCATCTTCGATCCCAACATTCTGACTGTTGCCACCGGGATGGAGGAGCACAACAACTACGCGGTCGATTACATCAACGCCACGCGATGGATCAAGGCGAACTTGCCCCATGCCAAAGTGAGCGGCGGGGTATCCAACATTTCGTTTAGCTTCCGCGGCAATGACAAAGTCCGCGAGGCGATCCATTCGGCGTTTCTTTATCACGCAATTGGGGCGGGCATGGACATGGGAATCGTCAATGCCGGAATGCTCGAGGTGTATGAGGAGATTGAGCCGGAACTGAAAGTACTGGTCGAGGACGTACTCCTGAACCGGCGTCCTGACGCGACTGAGCGGCTGGTTGACTATGGCGAAGCACTCAAGGGCGTCGGCAAAGCAGTCAGTGAGAAGAAGGCAGAAGAATGGCGTAATGGCACGGTTGAGGAACGGCTTACCCATGCGCTCGTCAAAGGAATTGATGCATTCATTGAGGCAGATGCCGAGGAAGCCAGGGTCAAACTCGGACGTCCTCTACTGGTCATCGAAGGTCCGCTGATGGCCGGCATGAGTGTGGTTGGCGATCTGTTTGGCGCCGGCAAGATGTTTTTGCCCCAGGTCGTGAAGTCTGCCCGCGTCATGAAGAAAGCGGTTGCGCATCTGACACCGTTCATGGAAGCCGAGAAGGAAGCAAGGATTGCTGCCGGGGAAACGGTCAGGGCGCAGGGAAAGATCGTGTTAGCAACGGTGAAGGGCGACGTGCACGACATCGGGAAAAACATTGTTGGCGTCGTCCTCGCCTGCAATAACTACGAAGTGATTGACATGGGAGTGATGGTTCCATGCGAAAAGATCCTCGAACGCGCCAAGGTAGAAAAAGCGGACATGATCGGATTGAGCGGTTTGATCACGCCGTCACTTGACGAGATGGTGCATGTAGCCCGGGAGATGGAGCGCCAGGGATTCAAGCTGCCTCTACTAATTGGCGGTGCTACTACCAGCCGCGCCCATACGGCTATCAAGATTGCGCCACATTACAGCGAGCCGGTCGTCCACATCCTCGACGCAAGTCGCGCAGTTCCCGTGACAACGAGTCTTCTAAGCGAAGACGGGAAAGCCCCGTTCGTGGCGCAGCATCGCGCAGATTATGAAGCGCTCCGCAACGCGCATTCTGCTCCGCGCCATACGGTGGTTTCAATCGAAGTTGCTCGCGAGAGACGAACTCCGATCGAGTGGCGTGCCGAAGATCTACCGGTGCCAACTTTTGAGGGCATGCGGGTGCTAAACAACTTTCCTTTGGTGACGCTGCGCGAATTCATCGACTGGAGTCCCTTCTTTCATACCTGGGGACTGAAGGGAATTTATCCCCGCATTCTCGAACACGCAGATTACGGAGCGCAGGCGCGCCAGGTTTTCACTGAAGGCAATGCTCTTCTTGACGTCATCCTCGAAAATAAACTGATCGAGGCGCGAGGAGTCTATGGTTTCTTTCGCGCCAATGCTGTGGGCGACGATATCGAGTTGTATGAAGACGATAAACGCGAAAAAATACTCGATCGATTCCACTTTCTCCGCCAGCAATCGAATAAAGAAGGCAGCGAGCCATGCCGATCTCTCGCCGACTTCGTGGCGCCTAAAACAACCGGCTTAGCCGATCACATCGGCGCATTCGCCGTGACAAGCGGAATCGGCCTGAAGGAACTATGTGATTCATATAGAACCAAGAACGATGACTATAACGCGATCATGGCGGAGGCTCTCGCCGATCGCCTGGCAGAAGCTTTCGCGGAATGCCTGCATAAGCGCGTGCGTAATGAATGGGGTTACGGTTGCGCGGAAAATTTAACCAGTAAAGACTTATTAGATGAGAAGTACAGGGGAATCAGGCCGGCCGCGGGGTATCCAGCATGCCCTGACCACACCGAGAAGGGCACACTCTGGCGTTTGCTCAATGTCGAAGCCAATACCGGAATGCTGATCACGGAATCATTTGCTATGTGGCCGGGATCAAGCGTAAGTGGATTGTACTTTGCGCATCCGCAATCAAGATATTTCGGCCTCGGCAAAATCGATCGCGATCAGGTCGCCGACTACAGCGACCGCAAAGGAATGACGATCACAGAGATCGAACGATGGCTCGGGCAAAGGTTAAGCTACGAGCCGGGACGGTAATAAAAAAAGATGGTGAGCGCGGTAGGAATCGAACCTACAACCTACTGATTAAGAGTCAGTTGCTCTGCCAATTGAGCTACGCGCCCTACGATGATGCGGAAGAATCTTCGATGTGTCGCCGGAAACGAAGAGGGATGCAGGAGACAATTCCCTTGAAGTAGTGTAACTTGCGTGTGTCGAAGTCAGCAAGTTTCGAGCGCGTGCGCGACTTCCACCCAAGGTCCGGGTTTGTGAGATGGAGGCTAATGCTCTCATGTCAATTTTCAGAAAAACACAAAGAATGCTCGTACCGGCTACCGCGATGTTGTTGCTTTTGTCGGTAGCCTCCACACTGGCGCAGGATAACAGCGCGCCGCCACCCACTCCACCGCCGGGCGCGACATCTTCCGCACCCAACGGTCCTCCACCGGGACGTGGTCGTTTCGCGCGACGTGAAAATTGCTGGCAAATTGCAGGGATTTCTCCGTCGATCGAACAGCAAGGAAGACAGATCGAGCAGAACACCCACGCACAAGTGATGTCAGTTTGCGGCAACAGTTCGATTGATCCGCAACAGAAGCATGCGCAGGTGCGCGATTTGCGAGAGCAGGCGATCCAGCAACTTCGCGGACTGGTATCGCCGGAACAGGCCGACGCATACTTAGCGTGTCGTAAACGGCGAACTGGAGAACGTGAGGGAGCCGACTTGGGAGGATGTCCTCGATCTTACGCCAATCCAAATGGAGCTGCTGGGCCTGAGGGCGGAGCATCGCCACCGCGCAATTAGGCGCCAAGTGTCCACACGCAATGTCACTCGAATGATTTAGATATAGTTGCTTTTAGCAACTATATGGATTTAGACTCATCCAGTGACACGATCCAACGTTAAGGGCCAAGCTCAGATCTCCGCAGTGCGGCAGTTTAATCGCTTCTACACGGCGCGTTTAGGCCTATTGCGCAAGCGCCATCTCGATGGTGATTTCTCTCTCACGGAAGCGCGCGTCCTGTATGAGATCAGCGCCAATCCCAAACTTACAGCGTCTGCATTGCGGGAAACGCTAAGGCTCAACGCCGGATACCTCAGCCGCAGCCTGACCGCGTTAACCAAACGAAGGCTAGTGCGACAGACGATATCAAAGTATGACGGCCGAGAGCGGTTGCTTATGCTCTCTTCTACGGGAGACGTTGCTGTAGCTCGCCTCAACGAACAGTCGGAGTTGCAAATCCGGACGCTGCTGGCTGAGGTCAATTCGGGTGACAGGGATGAACTGATCGAATCTCTGTCTAAGATTCAGAGCATCTTGGGCGATCCCAAAAGGCAATCCGTTCGAATTGTTCGCTTAAACAAAATTACTGATGACGCGATTCGATTACTGGATGAATATTACGACGCAGTGAACGTCGTCCAGCGGGATGCGCCAGAAGCGATCAAGGAGATCATCCAAGACCCACTTTCAGGGATGTGGCTCGCCTATCTGGGAGAAAAACCTGTCGGGTGCGTCGTGCTGAGAAAACTCGCCGACATTCCACACGCGAGTGAGTGCAAGCGCCTGTATGTCCGGCCTACAGCCCGTGGACATGGCCTCGCTCGGAAGTTGCTGGATGTGCAGGAGAATTTCGCCCGCAACAAAGGTCTGCATTGGATCTACCTGGATAGCTATGATGATTTGAAAATTGCTATCGCGTTGTATAGAAAGCGTGGATACGTTTCGTGCAAACGCTACAACGACAATCCGCAAGCAACGGTTTTCCTTCGCAAGAACATCGCTCGTAGATGAAGACGCGAGATCGGCGATTCCGGTGTCGCGTTGAGCAGAATTTACGAGCTTTGATCTGTTACGAACTTTGATCGGCTGCGAATGGCGAAACGGCTTCTGTGACGGAGGCATTCGGCCGCCGCGATGAACTGCCTACTGATTCCGCCGGCGGACGTTGTTCGAGAGTGCCTAATATTGGGGCATCTTCAAATCCGATAATAAGACCCGCAGAATTGAATCCTTGAGTGCGCTGCATTCCGTCAAGGAAACGCAGCTGAAAAGGACTGAGAACCTTGACTGGCAAAGTTTGAAAATTGCGAAAGATCCAGAGCAGATAAATTCGCTGCAGCAAAGTTGGCTTGAGGTAGCGTGGGCCCAGGGGAGTGAGAACCCGCAGTACACCTCCGAACAATTTGTCCATCCACATGTTCAACGGCCCCTTAAACTTTTAGGTTAGTGCTTATACTTAAATGCAATTCAAGGGCCGAATTATTGCACTAAATTCGAGGCTTGTCCAAGGGAATTTTGCAATGTTCGGAAAATAATTGAAGAAGCGCCTTTATTCGGATAATTAAAGAAGTAGTTTTACACAAGACGTGCAGCCCGAGCTGAGCCTTTCAGCCGCTGATTTCGGGCAACATTTGCAGTCCGCGGATGTTGGCGGCGACGCCGAACGTCCCTGGCGATGCACCGGGTTCAACCCTCACTACCGACGCCTGGCAACACACCCAGCGTTTCTCTCCGTTGGTAAGCTCCGGCGGGAGGATCAGGACCATCTCCAGATCACTGCCCATCCCGATTTTCCCCGCGCTATAGAGGAATATGCCGCTGCCGCTCAAGTCCCTTGTATAGCCGGTGGTTTGGAGGTTACCGTCCGGCGAATTGATCGCGACCGGCACTCGCACGGGGACGCGCAGACCGGAACGGCGCTCAGATTTTGTTTCCCACATGGGATACGGAGATTAGCACATTCACTGGCCACGTCAAGGCCTTTACAGCAAAATAATGCAACTTAACACCGATTCGAGAAAACGGTTCCTCGGCGATCTGGACTCGGCGCTTAAGCATGGATCGTTTGCGTGATTTAGCATGGCCGGATGAAGAGAGCGGATACGGGTCGCAGAGTAGGTGTGGCTCGCATGCTTTCAAAGCTGGGATATTGTTCGCGGACTCAGGCGGCAGACCTTGTCCGTGCCGGGCACGTGTCTCTAAACGGCAAGATTTGCTACGATCCGGAAATTTCTACGCACATGGCCGATCGAATTGCCGTGGGCGGAATTGTCGTTTCGCAGGCCAAACCAATCTATCTTGCGATGAACAAACCACGCGGAGTGGTCACAACCGCGTCCGATGAAAAAGGTCGCAAGACGGTCTATGAGCTGTTGGATCCCAACCTTTCGTGGGTAGCTCCCGTCGGCCGATTGGATAAAGCCAGCGAGGGATTGCTGCTGCTAACCAATGATTCGGAGTGGTCCGCTCGAATCACCGATCCTGAGACACATCTAGAGAAGACTTATCACGTGCAGATTGGCGCGATCACCGATGATGTATTGCTTGGCTCAATGCTTATTGGTGTAGATGATGCTGGCGATTTTCTCCGAGTGAAAAGTGCGAGCCGATTGCGCGTAGGCATCCGCAACAGTTGGATAGAAGTTGTGTTGGAAGAAGGAAAAAACCGTCACATTCGACGAATGCTCGACCGGGTCGGAGTGGAAACACTGCGACTGGTTCGTGTAGCGATCGGTCCCATAACCCTGGGAGAAATCGCGAAAGGAAGTTACAGGACGTTGAGCAATCCTGAAAGGAATCTGATGGAAGGGGCTCTGAGAAAAACTTGAGCCCTTCTTGCTTCTAGCGACGAGGTGCCGCGACCATGAAGTCTTTCTTGGCAGCGATTGCGGCGGCTAGTTTGAGTTGAGACAGGTCACCTTCCGTAAAATCAGGGCCGGAAGACGTCAGACTAAAACCTTTACGGCAAACTTGAATGACACCCAAGGTTTTTGACTGGGCGCTGAGGATGGGCGCCGACATTAACTTTTGAATTGCCGGCTGTTCGTTGTGCTCCTTTACATCAGCATCTTCCACGCTCTCGAGCTTGACGACTTCAAAAATCTGCGCGTGCTTAACCAGTGGAAAATTGTTGAATATTTCGAACCGTTTGGTAGTCGCAGTGTGCGCAGCAATTGCCGAAGAACTGGAAACCGGAATCGTCCCCACAGTTTTCAACTCGTCGGGATAGACAAATTTCAAAAGCAGTTTATCCAGGCTGAGTAGAGCGACTTCCTTGGGGCGCACTGCAAACAACTTTGCGAGAGCGATACAGAATTTATCTGGATTGTCGGCCTGCGCGAGGACGTGCTCGACAGAACGATTCGACGCTACAGTGGCGGTTCCTTGCGCGCTTCCAGCAGTCATTTTATGAGGACCCTGATACCCTTGTGTGAACAATGCGCCGGATCATTAAGACGTATTCAGTCCACCGCACGTCCATGTTCACCGGAGTCAGTAATTCCATCAAGTTACCAAGGTACTTCTGCTAGCTCGCAGATGCCGAAACCGATCAATCGGACGTCAGCGGATAGTGCTTTTCGCGCCAATCCCGAATACCACCGTCCATTGAGATGACTTGCGTGTATCCCATCTTCGCAAGGTTATCGGCTGCCAACGCTGACCGGAATCCACCGCCGCAGTAAAGAATCATGGGCGTATTGACGCCGGGAACGCGCGCTTCAATATCACGTTCGATAATTCCTTTACCGAGGTGTATTGCGGTAGGCAAATGATCTTTGGCAAATTCGCTTTCTTCCCGAACATCTATTAAAAGGAACTTTTTCCCGGAATCGAGTTTCGCCTTAACGTCGTCGGTAGTTGTTTCACGGATGCGGGAACGCGCTTCATCTACCAATTTAAGAAAGCGCGGCGGATGATCATGGGCCATGACTGTTCACCTCGGTTGTAAATTGATTTCCAGACTATATTAGTTCACGGGACGAACAGTTTGGTCGTGCTAGACTCGCTTTTGCTTTCTCCTTCTTCAGCTTCCGATCTTGTTTTTCTCTCCGCCACAGAGATGGCCGCCGGCATTCGCGAGAGAAAGTTCTCGTCGCTTGAATTGCTCGAAGCACACATCTCTCGGATCGAACGCTTCAATCCTGCGCTGAACGCGTTCATCCGGGTTGACGCAGCCGGCGCCCGCGAACAAGCGCGTGCAGCAGACAAAGCTCTCGTAAATAACTCGCGAACAGGCCCACTGCATGGCGTTCCTATCAGCATTAAGAGTTCCATAGAAGTGGCGGGCATGCCGTGGGAGGCAGGAACACGGCTTAGACAGGGAGTAGAGGGAGCTCGAGACGCGCCGCTCGTGCAACGGGTACGCGCTGCGGGAGCGATTGTTTTAGGCGTAACTAACACTCCCGAATTGTTGATGGCGTGGGAGACCAACAATCTTTTATATGGAAGGACGAATAATCCCCGGGATTTATCGCGCACACCGGGAGGATCGAGCGGTGGAGAGGCTGCGGCCATCGCGGCTGGACTCTCGGCTGCAGGCGTCGGCAGTGACGGAGGAGGATCCATTCGCGTGCCTGCGCATTTTTCTGGAATTTGCGGGCTGAAGCCAACTCCCGGCAGAATTCCCGCGACAGGCCATTTTCCAGAGTCCGTCGGCCCGTTCGCAATGCTCGGAGTAGTTGGGCCGATGGCGCGCACGGTAGCAGACTTGAAATTATTGTTTGAAGTGATGCAAGGTCCGGACGATGGCGATCCGTCAGCGGCCCGTGTACCGCTTCGATGGCCGACTGATGAGGAACTTAAGAAAACGCGGATTGGTTACTTTGAAGACGACGGTCGAACACCGGTAACCGCCGAAACGCGGGAGGCCGTAAAGACAGCCGTTGATGCGGTGCGAAGCGCAGGCTTCATAGTCGAACCGTTTCGACCTGAAGGATTGGAATTCGCGCGCCAGGTCTGGTGGAAATTTTTCGGTACCGCTGGTGGCATATTGTTGGGGCCGATGCTTCGCGGCCACGAGGCTGATCTCAGTCCGATTCTGCAGGAATTCTCAGGATGGGTCGCCACGGAGCCTTCCCACACCGCTGATTCCCTGCTCGAAGCATGGATGCAACGAGACGCGGTGCGCATGCAGGTTTTTCGCCAGATGCGAGAGTATCCAATTCTGCTATGCCCGGTGGCCTCGATTCCGGCTTACAAACATGGAGAGCGTTCCTGGCAAGTCGAAGGTCAGACGGTGAAATATCTCGACGCGTGGAGTTATTGCGAGTGGTTTAATCTGTTGGGAAATCCAGCTGCGGCCGTTCCCGTTGGAAAGTCCGCGGAGGGCCTACCGATAGGAGTACAGTTGGCTGGACGACCCTGGGAAGAAGAATTAGTTCTGAGCGTTGCCGAAGTCTTAGAAAAAGAATGTGGTGGTTGGCGGCGTCCTCCAATTTAGACATGCTCCGATGTGGTTGGCTGCATGCACTGTTCAGCCTACGCAAAATACCGCATAATTGTCCGGACGAGCCGTTGCAAATCCCTTGCCATCTCAACCAGCAAATATCGAACCGCGTAAGATATCGAGCACGAAAGCGTTTCGCTGGCTACTGATTTTTCTTGTCGCTTCTGCCGCGTATCTCTACACATTTCCGCAAGCCAATATTTTCTATGCGGTCATCGTACTGTTTCACGCTATGGGCGGAATCGTTGCCACCATACTTGTTGCGATTTATCTCTACCGATTGTGGAGCACGCTGGGAACAATAAATCGCGCGGGCTGGTCGTTGTTTTTTGGTGGCGCGATCATGGGATGCATCCTCATCAAGATCGGAACCCCGCGCGCAGAATGGAACTGGCTGTACATTCACATTCTCTTATCCCTCTTAGGCTTGGGACTGTTGTTAGCGGAATGGGCGAAGACTCCTGAGTGGCTTCCAGATGGGGCAGTCGGATCAATTGGCAGATTAACGATAATTTTTTTACTGCTTGCCGGTATAGCTAGCGGCGCTCGGTACATTCGGCAATCACGCTGGCAAAATCATGCGCGGATAGAAAATCCGACAATGCCTCCTGCGACCATGGATGCCGAGGGCGATGGCCAGAACGGCCCGTTCTTCCCCAGCTCCGCGCAAGTTAAGGGCGGCGAAAAGATTCCCAGCGAATATTTCATGGAATCGGATTCCTGCAAGCGTTGCCACACCGATATCTACAATCAGTGGTTCAGTTCGGTTCATCATTTTTCTTCATTCAACAATCAGTGGTATCGCAAGAGCATTGAATACATGCAAGACACCGTTGGTACCAATCCATCAAAATGGTGCGGCGGCTGCCATGATCCGGCAGTGCTCTACAGCGGCAAGATGGACACTCCGATCAAACAGCTCGTGCACACGCCGGCGGCCCAGGCGGGACTGGGCTGTATGATGTGTCACTCGATTTCGCAAGTGAAGAGCACGATGGGGCAGGCAGATTTCTATCTCGAATACCCGACGCTCCACGAACTTGCGGCCAGCAAGAACCCGATTGTGCGCACGCTGCATGATTTTCTGGTGAGGCTAAATCCAGAGCCGCATCGACGCGTTTTTTTGAAGCCGTTTATGCGGGAGCAAACTGCGGAATTCTGTTCCACGTGCCACAAGGTCCACATGGACGTTCCGGTGAACCATTATCGCTGGGCGCGCGGATTTAACGAATACGATAATTGGCAAGCCAGTGGCGTTTCCGGCGAAGGAGCCAGGTCGTTTTACTATCCGGCTAAAGCAGCCCAATGTGCGGATTGTCATATGCCCATGATAGCTTCTGCCGACATGGGAAATGTGAACGGCTTCGTTCACTCCCATAGATTCCCCGGCGGCAACACTGCCGTCCCTACTGCAAACGAAGATGCCACGCAGTTGGGGATCGAAGAACAATTCCTCAAAGACAACAAGCTGAGCGTGGATATCTTTGCGTTGGCGCCTGAGCGGGCTGAAGGCACGGAGAATGCAACTTACCAACCGGACCTTTCAACCAACTTTGCAATCGGCGAAGAATCGGAAACCAAGGTTGCCGCCACAACCACGGACGCTATGCCGGTGACCGCACCGTTGAATCGAGTCGGCGCAACCGTTCGCCAAGGAGACACTGTTCGCGTCGAAGTCGTCGTCCGAACAAAGAGCGTTGGACATTTCTTCCCGGGCGGAACTGTCGATGCTTACGACACATGGCTGGAGCTGAAAGCTAGGGACGACAAACAGCAGACGATTTTCTGGAGCGGAATGGTCGAGGACAACGGGAGCGGGCCCGTCGAGAAAGGTGCGCACTTCTATCGTTCGCTGCAAATCGACGAGCACGGCAATCCCATCAACAAGAGAAACACCTGGAGCACTCGCGCCGTTGTTTACGTGCACTTGATTCCGCCCGGCGCGGCCGACACCGTTCATTATCGACTTCTTATTCCAGAAAATGCTGGAAGCAAGATCACGCTACATGCTCGCCTCTGTTATCGAAAATTCTCATGGTGGAATACGCAGTTTTCTTTTGCCGGAATGCCAGATCCTCAGCATGGCGACGCGCAAGTCACGCCTAATTTCGACGACCATCAATTTGTATTCACAGCTCCGCTGACTGGAGTGTCCGCGAAGCATGAAAAAATACCGACTCTGCCGATCGTTACTGTCGCTGAAGACGAAGTGACTGTGAATGTTGCTCCGCACGGCGCAGCGCCAGAGCAACCAAAGCAGGATTTGCAAGCGAATGACTGGCAACGCTGGAATGACTACGGAATCGGATTATTTTTGCAGGGAGATTTAAAGGGAGCTGCAGCCGCTTTTGAAAAAGTAACGTTGATTGCCCCCGACAATCCAGATGGCTTCGTGAATATCGGACGGTGCGCTCTGCAGGAGGGAGATACGCAACGAGCTCGGACGGCGCTGGAAAGGGCGTTAGCAATAAGCCCAAAGCTGGCCCGTGCACAATACTTTTACGCACGCGTGATGCGCAACGATGGAGATTACTACGGCGCAGCCAGCCATCTTCACGAAGTGCTGGCGCAATATCCTCGAGATCGCGTCGCGCTGAATGATCTCGGCCGAGTTTTATTTTTGCAGCGTAAATTCGCCGAGGCGGTAGTGACGCTTCAGAAAGTGCTTGCGATTGATCCTGAAGACCTGGAAACACACTACAATTTAATGCTCAGCTATAAGGGTCTCGGTAATGAAAAGATGGCAAGCGAACATGAGCAGCGCTATCGGCGATTTAAGGCGGACGAATCGGCGCAGGCGATCACCGGCGCCTATCGGCAATCGCATCCTGAAGACAATAATGAGCGGCAGGCGATTCATGAGCACGTATCGGTCGCGTTGGCACTGCCAAATAAGACTCCGAAATGATGCATAAGATTGCCACTGTACTCGTCCTGCTTTGCCTCCCGGTCCGCTCCTCTGCGCAAGCTGTCCGTTTTCGAGACATCACTTCGCAGGCAGGGATCCACTTCAGTCACAATAATGGAGCGTTCGGAAAGAAGTATCTTCCGGAAACCATGGGGCCGGGCGTGGCGTTCATCGACTACGACAACGATGGCTGGCCCGACATTTTATTGATCAATGGTCGCAACTGGCCCGGTCATGTTGGCACGGCTTCGACGCCGAAGCTTTATCACAACAATCGCAACAATACGTTCACGGAAGTTACCCATAAAGCCGGGTTGGATATCTCCATCTACGGAATGGGCGCCGCGATTGGTGACTACGACAATGACGGCTTTGACGATATCTTCATCACTGCGCTCGGACAAAATCATTTATTCCACAACAACGGTAACGACACGTTTACGGATGTGACCAAGTCCGCTGGCATGCTCGGTCCGCAGGAATTTTCGACCAGCGCCGCCTGGGTGGATTACGACAATGATGGAAAGCTCGACCTGGTCGTGGCTAACTACGTTCAGTGGTCAGAGAAGGGCGATCTCTACTGCACGTTGGATGGGACGCACAAGTCGTATTGCACGCCGGAATCATACAAAGGAACATCCGCACGACTTTGGCACAATCTCGGCAGTGGCAAATTTGAAGACGCCACACAGAAAGCGAAGCTTTACGAGCCGACCTCAAAGAGCTTAGGCGTCGCGATTCTCGATGTAGATGGCAATGGATGGCCGGATATTCTCCTCGCGAATGATACGCAGCCAAATAAGCTCTACATCAATAAGCGCGATGGGACATTCGAAGAAAAAGGAGTTGCCGCCGGTATTGCCTTCAGCGAGGACGGCGTGGCACGCGCGGGTATGGGCGTGGATGCGACCGATTATGATCGCACCGGTCGTCCAAGCATTATCATTACCAATTTTGCCAATCAGATGCTTTCGCTTTATCACAACGAGGGCAATGGATTGTTCGTAGACAATGCTCCCACATCGGAAGTTGGGCGAGCGACATTGGTGACGCTGGGATTTGGTTGTTTCTTTTTTGATTATGATAACGACGGCTGGCAGGACATTTTTGTCGCGGATGGACATATCGAGAATCAAATTGAGAAGGTTCAGAAGCGAGTTGCTTATGCGGAACCTCCGCATTTATTCCGAAATCTGGACGGCAAAAAGTTTGAGGAAGTGACACAAAGCTTGGGCGCTGAATTTGCGGCACCGAAAGTAGCGCGCGGCGCGGCTTATGCCGATATCAATAATGACGGTGCGCTCGATGTGTTACTAGCCACGAATGGCGGCCGCGCCCATCTGTTTCGCAGTGAAGGCACAACGAATAGATCCTTACGGATTAAGGTTGTAGGAACTAAATCGAATCGCGACGGAATTGGCGCAGTTGTTCGTGTTGTCTCGGGGAAAGACGATCAGACCAAAACCGTGCATAGCGGATCAAGCTATCTTTCGCAAAGCGAACTCACCCTTACATTTGGGCTAAACGGCGCAACCAAAGCGGATTCGGTGGAGATTCGCTGGCCCAGCGGACAAATCGATAAAATCGGCGGCTTGGCTGTGGGACAGACGATCGCCGTACAAGAAGGTAAGGGCGTGGTGACGACAAGGCCTTACAGCACGATGGCGTCGATCTCCAAAAAATAGTGCAGCGTCTTTGTGGTTAAATCTTCAGTGATGATCCGTACATCTTGTTTCTTGGCCGTAGTTCTGTTGGCATCTTCTTGCGCGATCGCGCAAATTCGAAGCGATACCCCCACGAAAGCTAATTCAGCCACTGCGGGACGGTTGAATAATCTCGGCACCGCGTACATGAATCAACAGGTTTTCGAGAAAGCGGCAAAGGTATTTCAAGATGCTGCAAAAGCTGACCCTTCGTTGGGTATTGCGCGCATCAATCACGGTATCGCGCTGCTCAATCTTGGGCAGCTTGAGAATGCCTCAACGGAGTTGAACGCTGCGCTGAGGCTTGTTCCTAACGATCCACATGTCTTGTACAACGTCGGATTATTGGAAAAGAACAACGGTCATCCTGAGAAAGCCGTTGACGCGTTTCTTCGAGTCACGGAGATCGATGCCAACGACGCTGACACGTGGTATTTTCTCGGCACATCTTACGCAGAGGCGCGTAAGTTCGATCTTGCGATTGCGGCTTTTCAACACGCATTGAAAATCAATCCGCTGCATGCGTCGGCGCAATTCGGATTGGCGCGTGCGTATCAACAGTCCGGGAATTCGACGAGTGCGAAGGAACACTTACAGCGATTTCAAGAAGTTACCCAGAAGAAACTCGGAACGCCCATCAGCTTGGCATATGGCGAGCAAGGAAAGTATTCACTGACGGAAGAATCACCAAGTACGCAGCTTAAAGTTCCTCCGCAGATCGAAGTGCACTTCGTACAAGCAACGCAGGAAGCTGGATTGCTAACCAAAGCTTCGATTGAAGTGAGTCCAGAATCTCTCGGGCCAGGAGCATGCTTTCTTGACTATGACAATGATGGCCACCCTGACATCTTTCTTGCGAGTAATGGCAAAGAAGGCGGCATGTCGCTGTACCACAACCTGGGCAATGGCAAGTTTGAGGATGTCACGAAAAAGACAGGCCTCGATCCAACAGTGCACGCCATCGGGTGCACTGCTGGCGATTACGATAATGACGGGTTCGCCGATCTCGCCATTGGGCTCGACGGAAGTCTACTGCTGGAGCACAACGAAAAGAATCGCACATTCAAAGATGTAACTGGCGTGTCCGGCATTCAGATGAGCGGTTCCATTCTTGGAATGACGTTTGTTGACTACGATCACGACGGTGACATCGATCTGTATGTTAGCCGCGCGTCCGGCAACCCCGATTCTGCTACTCATACCATGTGGCGCAATAATGGGAATGGTACATTCACGGATGTAACAGATACCGTCGGCCTCACCGCAACTGGATTATTTGGCGGCATGGTCGGAAGCGACTACAACAACGACCGCGCCGTCGATATCGTCGCAGCTGGCGGAACTTCGCCAACCATCTTTCGAAATCCACGAGAAGGGTTGTTCGCTTTCGAGAAGTTGTGGCCGGCGTCGATGCCATCAGGTACAGAAGCAATTGCGGTTGCTGACTTCGATCACGATGGTTGGATGGACATCGCCTTTACGCACAGCGCAGAACCCGTGCTTACTTTATGGCGCAACAATCAAGGCAAGGGCTTCGAACAAATTACACTTCCGGCTACCGGCTGGAAACGAGGCTGGGGTGTCGCCGCATTCGACTACGACAATGATGGCTGGGTCGATCTTGCTGCCGTTGGTGAAAATAAGGACGGCAAAGGCGAGATAAAACTATTTCGCAATCTAGGGCCCGATGGATTTAAAGATGTCACTGCTGAGGTCGGACTCGACAAAATCGTTCTTAAAGATCCACGCACGATCATCTACGGGGATTACAACGGCGATGGTGCTACAGACCTGCTCATCACGCAAAGCCACGGCCCGGCGGTCCTACTGAAGAATGAGGGCTGTAATAAAAATCATTGGTTGAGACTCTCGTTAAAAGGTTTGAACGATAACAAGAGTGCGATTGGAACAAAAGTAGAGATTTTTTCTGGAGCCAATCATCAGAAGTTTGAGGTTGCTGGCTCTTCGGGATACCTAGGCCAAAATTCTACGGACATCGTGATAGGTCTGGGCAAAGAAAAACAAGCGGACATTGTGCGTCTGTTATGGCCGACCGGGGTCTTGCAGGACGAAATCGAAATCACTGCGGACCAGACGAAGTCGATCAAGGAGATTGATCGTCGCGGCAGTTCGTGTCCGACGCTATTCGCGTGGAATGGAAAATCTTACGAACTTGTCGGGGACATGCTTGGAGCTGGCGTTGTCGGTCACTGGGTCGCCCCCGGCGAGCGAAATATTTCGCGTCCTGTTGAATACATGAAGCTCAGTCGAAGTTTGCAGGAGAAAGACGGTAAATTAAGCCTTCGCTTTATGGAGCCACTGGAAGAATCGGTTTACCTGGATCGCGTTCGCTTATTGGCGATTGATCATCCAGCAAATCTGGATGTGTTTCCGAATGAATATTTCGCCTCGAACCCGCCTTATCCTCCGTTCAAGATTGTGTTCAGCGAGAATGCGAAACCTCCGGCCGCTGCCCTGGACGAACATGGCCATAACGTTCTGCCTGATCTGGTCGCGCATCGTTATTTCGGCGACTTCAAACTGTTGCCGTTTATGGGGTATGCCGAAACTCACACGCTCGAACTCGACCTTGGCGGCAAGTATGTCGGCGGACCGCTTTGGTTGTTGATGCACGGAGAGATTGAGTATTACTCGGCGACCAGCATGTACGCTGCCAGCCAAGCCGGACTTGAGTCGGTCTCGCCTTTCGTTGAAGCCCTTGGACTGGATGGAAAATGGACGCGTGTGATGGACGACCTTGGCTTCCCTGCTGGCAGCGCGCGGACCATGACGGCGGATTTAACGGGCAAACTGCCGCTTGGCACGCGAATAATTCGTATCACGACGAATTTGCAAATCTATTGGGACAGCATTCTTATCGATCGCACGAATCAAGAACAAACTGCGCAGATAACTTCCGTTGCGCTTGCGAGCGCAAATCTCGACTTCCACGGCTTTCCGCTGAAGATTGAAAATCAGCCACCGGGAAATGTGGAATACATTTATGAGCAAGCCAGCTCCACCGGGCCATACACACGCCCAGCAGGAAATTACACGCGGTATGGCGATGTGCTTCCTCTGCTAACTAACATCGATGACGAGCTTGCGGTTTTTGCTTCTGGCGATGAAGTGCAGCTGGAATTTGATCCCACGAGCCTGCCGTCATTGTCGGCTGGCTGGACGCGCGATTATTTTTTCGCCGCTGATGGTTACGAAAAAGACATGGATTTCTATGCCTACGAGGGCTTCGCAGTCGATCCGCTGCCTTTTCAGCACATGAAGAGTTATCCGTACACTGGGATCTTTCCTTCAGATCAGGAACATATCGATTATCTCTTGCAGTTCAATACGCGTTATGTTTCAGGCCATGAAGCGCCGGGATATGCGTTCGACTATCCGAAGGAAAAGTGAGCGGCGAAAAGCTCAAATTTCGGCCCAAATCGTTTTAATAGTTGACAGTTTGCTCGGCACATAATCCAATAGCGCGCAGATGGAAACTCAAATCCTCGTGTCCAGTGCTCCAAGCCTCAAGCGTTCTCTCACGCTTTGGGACTTAATCCTTTACGGCATTATCGTCATTCAGCCTACGGCGCCCATGCCCGCATATGGGGTTTTCAGCAATGCGGGACAGGGCCATGTCGTCACTTCGATTCTGATTGCGATGGTCGCGATGGTATTCACAGCCATGAGTTATGGGCGCATGGCTCGTGTCTATCCGAGCGCGGGATCGGCATATACATATGTTGGGCGCGAGCTGCATCCTTCACTCGGCTATGTCACCGGGTGGAGCATGACAATGGATTACATTCTCAATCCACTGATCTGCACGATCTGGTCGGCAAAGGCGATGGCCGATCTACTGAGTGGGACACGCTTCCAGATTCCCTATCCCGGATTAATTTGGCCACTCGTATTCGCTGGACTGTTTACTGCACTCAATCTGCGCGGAGTGCAGACATCCGCTCGCATCAACCAGATTCTTTGCGCGATTATGGGCGCCGTAATTCTAGCCTTCTTCTGGTACACGATTCGTTATGTTTTCAATCTGCCGCAATATCCGGAAGCTTATTTCCTGCGGCCGTTCTACAATCCGCAGACGTTTACTATCAATCGCGTCTTTCACGGCACGTCTGTTGCCGTGCTTACCTATATTGGCTTTGATGGAATTTCTACGCTTTCTGAAGAAGTTGATAATCCGCGAAGAAATATTTTCCTGGCTACGGTCTTGGTCTGTGTCGTCACTGGGTTCCTGGCCGCCGCAGAAGTTTACGGAGCTCAATTATTGAGCTCACAATACCTTTTCGGAGCGAATGAAGTTGAAAACGCCTTCAGCCACGTAGCTGCGATTGCCGGTGGCGCCTTGCTAACGAAAGTGATTAGCGTCACTTTGCTGGTAGCGACGATCGGATCCGGCATGGGCTCGCAACTGGGAGCTGCCCGACTTCTCTATGGCATGGGCCGCAGCAACGCAATTCCAAAGAAGTTTTTTGGCGCGATTCATCCCGTAACACGAATTCCGGCAAACAATGTGCTGTTTGTCGGTGCAATTGCCTTGGTGGGCGCGTTCCTAATCAGCTATGACAATGGCGCGGAGTTGCTGAATTTCGGTGCGCTCATTGCGTTCATGGGAGTGAATCTAGCCGCGCTCACGCACTATTACATTCGAGGTGAGGACCGAAGCATGGGACAGCTGATTCCACCTGTCCTGGGATTTATCATCTGCCTATTTATCTGGATACATTTATCAAGGCTGGCGATGGTGGTCGGTTCCATCTGGATGATTGTGGGAATCGCGTACGGAGCTTGGAAAACCAAAGGCTTCCAAAACGATCTTGTAAATTTTGATGTGCCTACAGAGGAGAGTTAACTCAGTTATTCGATATTAAAGTTCCGGTAGACGCGAAGCTCCGGCGCGGACAGCCTCAGCGTAAACTTGCCGCCTTTTTGCTTCCGCATGAAGTTGTGCCAACCTCGTTGGTTCGGTGACGATGCGAGCATGGCGCAATACCACCGACATGGACTGCGACCGTCGCCGCATGACAGATACATGATTTCGACATTGACGTTTCACAGAAGGCCGCCTTCGCTGCAAGCCTGAAGCCCTGGTGCCGGCGACAGGTTGCTTGTTTTTGATTCAATACTTCGCAAGACTCTGAGGCTACTCAGGGCATCTGCGATTTGCTGACGTTCATACGACGTGCTCGGATCGTAGTTGGTTCGCAAGTCCTCAGTACGTCGGCGAATTGCTGCATCCGCCAGGTCAATACGCTTCGGCAATTCCGCCGGGTTCAATTCCAGCATCGCGGCCTTGAACAGTTCCTGCCACATTCCGTTGCTATCCATAACTCTCACCTCTTTGCTTCCTGATTGATTTATACGCCGTCCACTAAAAAAGGGAGAAGATATTGAGTTCCTGTATCGAGCCTAGGAAAAAGCTTCAGCATTACCATCGCGAGAAGCAATTCGAGGCACAACCAACATTAAGAATTGTTATCGTATACATATCGTTAAAGTATTTCAATAATATTATTGCAATTTAGTTATCGGTAAGGCATAATTTAGCTGTAGGATGGGTTTCAAGATTTTCGAGGAGGGCATCATGGCAAAAGATGAGAAGGCAAAGCCAAGCTCATTGCGAGCAATTGGAAAATATCGGCGCGTCGATATCGTCTCCCTTGACCGCGGAAGACGCGGGAAACATCACGATTTAATACAGGGGATCCTGAGCGAGCTTGCGACAGCGGAGCTGGGCTCGGCCTTGGAGATTCCTCTAGCTGACGTTGGCGGCATTGGGCTCGCGAACCTGCGTTCCGCTGTCCATCGCGGTGCAACCACTGCGGGTGTTGAGATCGAGACATTGGCGGATGACATGAGTTTTTATGTCTGGCGAACGATAAAAGTAGTCTAGACCGCCCATAGCGTCAACGAAATCGCACAAGGGAAGCGCTCACCGCTCCCCATTTGTTTGGCGCGACCCTTCCAATCCCTATTGGTAGAAGAACTTAAGTACCCTTGCTCGGCCATGCCCGAAAGCATAAAACTTTTCTAATGCTTCGTAACGAACATCAGCACGTTAGTTCAGCGGTGACTTCAGAGGCGGCCTTTTGAGTATGGACTCGGCTAGCGAACGTCGTAAATATCTGAGGGCAAAACTGAGTGTGCCGATCGAATTCCGCCGGCCGGGGGATCTGGTTTCATCTCGCGCGGCAACCTCAGATCTAAGCTCCGGCGGGTTTTATCTGGAAACCATGTTCACTATGCCAATCGGTATGGAACTCGATGTCACCTTGCACTTGGAAACGCTGCTTCCCGCGGTTGCGGTCGTAGCAACTTGCGACCCGTCATTCGGCAACGGTGTGAGATTTGTGCGAATGTTGCCGGAAGATCAGGCGTTGCTGGACGCATACGTTCTTGAAAGGGAAAGAGCCGACGCCGCTTCGGCTGGGGATTGCGAAAATTCCACGCAGGATGCGTAGTGCTACATCGTCGAAGCGGTGACTGTGAGTGTAATGCTGAGTTGGTGGAGCGTAGTGTTTCCCTGATTGGTTCCAGCGGTGCCAGTAGCGTCCACATTGAACGTGTAAGTTCCGACGGCGACATCCGAACCGGTGGCTGAGTTGCTGCTGCCACCGCAGCCCGCCAGAAAACCTATCAAAACAACAGTTAAAATCGTCAGCCCACGCGAAATTGTTTTCCCTGCCCCACACTGCTTGCGAAAACCGGACCAGACGATTCCTAGTAGGCCAAAGCCACCCAAACATGCGTACAAATTCAGGGCATTGCGTTTTGGCGATTTGTTAAAAGAGGTGGTTGCTCCGTTGTTAGTCGCTACGGTCAATGAAGTTGTGAGTGCCGTTCCCTCGTTCGTCGGGGCCAGAGACGCAGGACTGAAAGTACAAACTGCGTTCGTGGGCAGGCCGTCGCACGTAAAGGAAACGGTTCCGTTGTAACCGCCCGTCGGCGTAACCGTCAGTGAAAATGTGACCGGGCTTCCGGAGGAAACTGATTGGGTGGTAACGTCTGAGCTGAGCGTGTAATCCGAGCCAGGCATGAGCACGATTACTTCGCTGACAGCGGTCGAAGTCACCGGAAGGAAATTTGTATCCCCACTATAAACAGCAGTAATGCTGTGGGTCGCTGCCGACAGGCTCGATGTCGTGAAAACAGCCACTCCGCTCGCATTCAATGTGACGGGCGAGTAGAGCGCGGTTCCAGAATCCAGGAATGTGATGGTACCGGTCGGAATCGGTGGCGGCGGATTTCCAGGAGTGCCGGCGACCGTCGCGGTGAAAGTGACTGGCTGTCCCGTAATGCCAGGATTGATCGACGAGCCCAACGTGATAGTTGGTGTGCTTTGGAAAGCGAAACTGGGTAAACAAATCGCCGCGAGAACGAGAACAATGAAGATTATGTTTCGAATCATTACGTTCTTATCACTCCCGTTTGCGAGGTCACGTTTAGGCGGGGACGGTTTGGTATTCCTCGTATGCGCCCTTAAAGTCCGTGATTTTGTGATTACTTTCGAAATGCCAGATGCGAGTCGCAACTTCGTCGATCAAATCATGATCGTGCGTCACCAGCAACACCGTTCCCGGATAACGTTGTAATGCGATATTCAATGCATTAATAGATTCAAGATCAAGGTGATTGGTGGGCTCGTCCAAGACCAAAACATTGGGTTTCTGCAGCATGAGCTTGCAGAAGAGCAGTCTCGCGGCTTCGCCACCGGAAAGAATATTTGTGGATTTGCTGGCTTCTTCGCGCTGGAACAACATCATGCCAAGGAGTCCACGAATTTCTTCGTTGGAAGCGGCGGGATCCCACTGGTGCAGCCATTCTAAAGCTGTCGTACCTTTTTCGATCAGGCTGCGATGGTCCTGTGGGAAGTAGCCGACTAATGCCTCATGTCCCCAAACCACTCTGCCGTTGTCGATGAATTGACCTTCGTAGCCAGTGGTCTGGCGGAGTTCTTCGATTGGCGTCGTCGGAGAGTTCGCCAGCAGCGCGTTGAGCAAAGTAGTTTTGCCCGCGCCGTTGCGACCCATCAAAGCGATCTTTTCTCCACGGACGATGCTCGCGGTGAAGTGTTTGACCACCAGCTTGTCGTCGTAGGCCTTCTCGACTTTATCCAGCTCAAGAATGTGTTTGCCAGATGGCCGTTTCATATCGAACTTAATGTACGGACGCGCGATATTGGAGCGTGCGAGTTCCGTGACCTGTAACCGCTCGACTTCTTTACGCCGAGACTGTACTTGACTTGATCGAGTGCCGGCCGCAAAGCGCGCGATAAATTCGTTCAATTGAGAAATTTTCTTTTCGCGCTGGGCGTTCTGTGATTCGATTTGCGAACGTATCTGCGTCTTCGCCACCACCATGTCGTCATATGTTCCCGTGTAGGTGATGATGGTTTCGTAGTCGATGTCGGCGATGTGCGTACAAACGCTATTCAAAAAATGACGATCATGCGAGATGACGATTAGCACGCCGTCGTACTGGTTCATGAAGCCTTGTAGCCAGTGGATCGAATCCAAATCGAGATGGTTGGTTGGTTCGTCGAGTAACAACGCTTGCGGATGTCCGAACAGCGCTTGTGCCAGCAGCACGCGGACTTTCTGTCCGCCCTGAAGTTCGCCCATATTGCGCGAATGTAGCTCATCTGGGATGTCGAGGCCTTGAAGCAGGATTGCGGCGTCGGTCTCAGCGGTGTATCCGTCTTCTTCGCCAACGATGCCTTCCAGTTCGCCAAGCTTCATGCCGTCTTCGTCGGTCATTTCCGGCTTTTCGTAGATGGCATCGCGTTCTTGCATCGCGGCCCACAGGCGTCTATTGCCCATGATGACGGTGTCAATAACTTTGAAGGCGTCGAAAGCGAATTGGTCTTGGCTGAGGATTCCGAGCTTGCGGGGCCGCACAACTGTACCTTTTTGCGGTTCCAGTTCGCCGCTCAGGAGCTTCATGAACGTAGATTTTCCGGCGCCATTCGGCCCGGTCAGACCGTAGCGTTTCCCGGCTGTGAAAGCCGTGGAGACCTCATCAAAGAGGACTTTTGCGCCGTAGCGCATGGAAATATTGCTAACAGAAAGCATTGATTTTGCTTGAAACTGCGAGGAAATTCCGCCTAAAAACGGTGCGCAGCCAGAGTCCTTAGGATATCACGGCGATACCGTCGGCAGAAACACGTGAGAGAGACTGGAGCCTACTGGTTATTCTTGGGCGGCTCATCTTCAGGATGGCCAAAGTCACCATGTGCATGAACCGGACGCTCAGGATGATCCGCAGCCTGCTCCACACCCCACACAGCCGCTGCTTCGAGGCTCTGCTGCTCTTCGGCTAATTCGACGACACTCTCGTCGCTCGAATCCTCGGTGGAGGAGAGCCCCTGCATGTCACCGGATTGGCCGGCGCTCTCGGATCCCACTTGCCCGGGATCATCGCCCAGTTCGTCTAGCTGCGCTTCGTCGGGGCCGCGACGACTCGGATCCATTTCTGATTTCGGCATGATGGTTCTCCTTCGGCCAGTTAGATGCCGATTAGGACAGAGCGTTTTCGCGGGCTAGCTTTGCTTGGCCTCGAGTTCAGCCCAGCGCGCGTACATGACGTCCAAGGTTTCTTGCGCATGATCCATTTCAGTTTGCGCGTTCAAAAGCTTGGAAGCGTCGCTGGCAATCTTTGGGTCTTCCAAGGTATCACGCTTGTTGTCACGAAGTTCTTCAGCTTTAGCGATTCGGTCTTCGATGGTCGCGTATTCTCGAGCTTCAAGATAAGAAAGCTTCTTCTTGCTCGAAGTTGCGGTCGCCCCACGCTCGCCTTTACCCGGAGAAAGCTGCTGCTCTTTTTCAGATGGGCCCTGTTCAGCTTGCCACTCTTCCCATTGTTGATAATCCGCGAAGGGCTCGGCTGAACCACGACCGTTCAGTCCAAGTACGACAGTGGAAACACGATCGAGTAAGTAGCGATCGTGCGTGACTAGAACGAGCGCGCCGGAATATTCGAGCAAGCTTTCTTCTAGAATCTCGAGCGTCGGAATGTCGAGATCGTTAGTGGGTTCATCCAGAAGCAGAACGTCCGCTGGCTGCAACATCAGTTGCGCAATCAGAACGCGAGCACGCTCTCCTCCAGAGAGGCGACTGACGGATTGATTCAGTTGCTCGCTGGTGAAGAGAAATCGATCTGCCCATGAGGCGACATGGACGACGCGATCCTGATAAATAACGGAATCGCTGTCCGGAGCGAGTGCTCGACGCAGGGTCTGGTCTCCATCGAGTGCACGATTCTGATCGAAATAGACCACTCTCAGCGTCGGAGCCTGACGAATGACTCCGGTGTCGGGTGTATATTCGCCACGCAGCAATCGCAGAAGAGTTGTCTTGCCACTGCCATTCGGACCGACCAAGCCGACCCGCACTCCAGCGGTGATAACAAAATTTAGCTTCTTGAAAAGCTGGCGGCCACCAAGTTCATAGCTGACATCTTCGAGCTCGATCAGTCTTTTGGTTTGGCGCTCGGTTGCAGAAAAATCTATTTTTGCGCTGGAAGTCCTGCTGCGCATCTTCACGTCCGCTAGTTCGCCAATTAACTCGTGTGCATTGTCGATACGGGCTTTCGCCTTTGTGGCGCGCGCTTTCGGGCCTCTGCGTAACCATGCAATCTCGGTGCGGACGCGGTTTTCCAGTGCGTCCTGATGCTTGGCCTGCGAAGCAAGATATTCTTCTTTGCGTTCCAGAAACTTGCTGTAATTCCCTTTTACCCGCAACAGCCCGTCCGGATAGGCCTTATTCAACTCAGCTACTTCCGTGGCGATGTTTTCTAGGAAATAGCGATCGTGGCTTACGACCACGCAAGCGAACGTTGCACTACGCAAAACTTCTTCCAGCCATTCGATGCCAGCTAGATCTAAATGATTTGTAGGTTCGTCCAGGAGCAACACATCGGGGCGTTGCACGAGCGCTTCGACCAACGCGAGTCGTTTGCGCCATCCGCCGGAAAGGGCAGCAGCTTCGACATCGAAATTTTCGAAACCGGTTCGACCCAGAATTTCTGCGGAGCGCAACCCGCGCTCAGTTTCAGGCGTGCCGATGCGGTCCAGTGCTGCGATGATTACGGAGTTGACGGTCACACCGGGTGCGAATTGCGAATCCTGGAGAACATAGAGCAAATGGGCGCGCTTGCGTATGGCGACCTCACCGCTATCCGCGCTCTCCTCTCCCGAAAGAATATGCAACAGCGTCGATTTGCCAGCGCCGTTTGGACCAATTAATCCAATGCGATCACCGGGGGAAACGGTGAACGCAATATTCTGAAACAGAGGATACGCGCCAAATGCCTTGGTTAGGCCTTGCGCATTCAAAATAGGTGGCAAGTGTGATTGAACTCCTGGAGATGTTATTCAAGAATAGCAGTGAGTAAATAGTCGAAGGATGGAGTATCTCGGCCTAGCAACTCGTCCGCTTGGAACTTAACCGGAGCTTAACTCTTTTTTCCGGCAACTTCCAAACGAGTCTCGGCACGCTTCAGAGCATTTTCCGCTTCTGCATAGTTAAGGTCCGGAGCCGGATTCGCAAGCGCTTGCGCGGCTTGTGTCTTGGCGGCTTCGGCACGCTGCACATTAATTTCGCTCGCCTTTTCCGCGGTTTCGGCCAGGATCGTCACACGATCAGGCAGAACTTCCGCGAATCCCCAGGCCACGGAAAGACGATGGGTCTCGCCGCCGCGCTTGTAGCTGATCTCGCCAATTGCAAGCTCAGTGATAAGTGGTGCGTGGCCCGGCAGAACTCCGAGAAACCCATCCTTGCCGGGGATCTGGATTTCCTCCGCAGTGTCACGTACCAAAATCTTCTCAGGAGTGACAACTTCGAGTTGGAAAGTGTCTGCCATAAAAATCAGTTACGCTGCCGCTTTCATTTTCTTAGCCGACTCGATCACTTCTTCGATCGTGCCCTTCATGTAAAACGCCTGTTCCGGGATGTCGTCATACTTGCCTTCGTTGATTTCCTTGAAGCCTTTTACGGTGTCTTCAATTTTTACGAAGCGTCCGGGCGCGCCGGTGAACTGCTCCGCAACGTGGAACGGCTGCGACAAGAACCGTTGAATCTTGCGAGCGCGAGCAACTGTAACTTTTTGGTCTTCGCTGAGTTCGTCGATACCCAGAATTGCGATGATGTCCTGTAAGTCTTTGTAGCTCTGCAAAGTTCTCTTTACTGCCTGGGCAACATCATAGTGTTCCTGACCGACAATGCGCGGATCGAGAATGCGCGATGTCGATGCTAGAGGATCGACTGCCGGATAAATTCCGATTTCCGTCAATGCACGCGAGAGTACCGTGGTCGCGTCCAAGTGAGCGAACGTCGTCGCTGGAGCGGGATCGGTAAGATCGTCAGCAGGGACATAGACAGCTTGCACCGACGTGACTGAACCCTTTTTCGTAGACGTAATGCGTTCCTGGAGTTCACCCATTTCGGTTGCGAGGTTTGGTTGATAGCCTACAGCGCTGGGCATACGGCCGAGGAGGGCAGAGACTTCCGATCCAGCCTGCGTGAATCGGAAAATATTATCGATGAACAGAAGCGTGTCCGCACCTTCGGCATCGCGGAAATGTTCAGCGACAGTGAGACCCGTCAGTGCGACACGCAGACGCGCACCTGGCGGCTCAGTCATCTGACCGTAGATCAGCGCAGCCTTGGAATGTTCCGGATCGCCTGGCGTGATTACGCCCGACTCCGTCATTTCCAGCCACAAATCGTTTCCTTCACGAGTACGCTCGCCGACGCCGGCAAATACGGAGAACCCGCCGTGCTGTTTGGCGACGTTGTTGATGAGTTCCATGATGACGACAGTTTTGCCAACGCCTGCACCACCGAATAGTCCGATTTTTCCGCCCTTCAAAAATGGCTGGATGAGATCGATGACTTTTACGCCGGTAACAAACATCTCGGCTGAGGTGGCTTGTTCGTCAAATAGGGGAGCTTGACGGTGAATCGGCTTGCGTTCGGTATATTGCACCGGGCCCAACTGATCGACTGGCTCGCCAATCACGTTCATGACGCGGCCCAACGTGCCACGGCCCACGGGCACGGTAATCTGATTGCCCTGGTCGATCACCTTCATCCCGCGAACCATGCCGTCGGTGGCTTCCATGGCGACGCAACGGACGCGTCCTTCGCCGAGGTGCTGTTGGATTTCCAGCATGACGTTGATGGGCGTGGGGACTTTGAAGCCGTCGCTGACTACGCGCAACGCCTGATAAATCGGGGGCATGGCGGACTCGGCGAACTGCACGTCCACTGCGGGCCCGGATACTTGAATTACGTGACCTACGTTTTCTGCCATAAATTATTCTTCCTAGCTTGATGCGGCTGCGCCGCTGACGATTTCAATAATCTCTTTAGTAATTTTCGCCTGGCGGGCCCGGTTCATGGCCAGCGTCAGCGAACTAATGATGTCCGAAGCATTGCTGGTGGCTGCTTCCATGGCGGTCATACGGGCCGCATGTTCGGCCGCAACCGATTCCAGCATTCCACGAAAAATCTGGATACCTACGTATTTCGGCAGCAGAGCATTAAATAACTCTTCAGGCGGCTGTTCGTAGATGTAGTCGATCTTGGACGTACCAAACTGCGCTGATTCTTCATCGATCGCGGAAGTGTCCTGCTCGCGCAGGCCAGCACCGGTGCTCTTTGCAGCTTCAACGGCTAGCTTTTTTTCTTCCTGCGTCATCCCGTCGAATTGACTGATCTCGTGTTCTCCTATGTGTTCGATGGGGAGAATCTTCTCGACTACGAGCCGTTGTGCAATCACCGATTTAAATTCGTTGTAGACGATATATACGGAATCGATTTCTTCGTTGCTATACCGCTCGATGATGCGTTCCGCCAACTTCGACGCCAGCGAAAACTCGATCTTGTTCAGCACGCCTACCTGTTCGCCGATCAGCGTGGTGCGGGCCGCTTCTTGTGAATCGAGGCGTCGCGGTTCAGCCACCGGAAAACGCCTTCGCAAGAAATCGCGCCCTTTGCGGCCAACGGCTTCCACTTCGATGTTCTTGGCGGAATTCGCCGCGAGAAATTTGGAGGCAGCTTTCAAGATGTTCGTATTGAAAGCTCCGGCCAGGCCCTTATCTCCCGAGATCACGACCAAGAGGATGTTTTTCTCAGGACGGTGTTCCAGCAGCTTATGCCTGGGTTCACCCGTGATTGGATCGTAAATTTCGGCGCGGGACACGAGCGATTTTAGGACGGCATTCAGCATCTGCGCATAGGGGCGGGCGGCAAGTGCGCGTTCCTGTGCGCGGCGCAGACGTGCAGCCGACACCATCTTCATGGCTTTGGTGATCTGCCGCGTATTGATAATGCTGCGGATCCTGCGCCGAATATCGAGAATGCTTGCCATATTTATGTCAAAAAACGTACGACTACTTTGCGGTTGCTTTTTGTTGCGCAAGAAATGTGTCTTTTGCTTCTTTGATTACTCGCGTCATTTCTGCCTTGAGAGGATCGTCCAGGACCTTTTTCTCCATAATGGTGCGCAGCAATTGCGGATTGCTTGCGTCTACATATTTATAGAGTGCGGCTTCGAAGTCCGACACTTGCTCAACCGGCAGATCATCGAACGCTCCACTGGTTCCGGCAAAGATCACGAGAATCTGTTTCGAAAACGGCAGCGGCGAGAATTGCTTCTGCTTCAATACTTCAACCAGCCGTTTGCCGCGATTCAATTGGGCCTGCGTCGCTTTATCCAAATCGCTGCCAAACTGGGAGAACGCAGCCAATTCGCGGTACTGCGCGAGTTCAAGTTTCAGGCTTCCAGCGACCTGACGCATGGCCTTAATCTGCGCCGAACCGCCGACGCGACTTACCGAGAGACCGACGTTTACTGCAGGACGAATGCCCTGGTTGAACAAGTCGGTTTCCAGAAAAATCTGGCCGTCGGTGATCGAAATGACGTTTGTCGGAATGTATGCCGAAACGTCGCCCGCCTGAGTTTCGATGATAGGCAATGCGGTCAAGGATCCGCCGCCCATCTTTTCGCTGACCTTGGCCGCACGCTCTAGCAGACGCGAGTGAAGATAGAAAACGTCTCCGGGATAGGCTTCGCGACCCGGCGGACGGCGGAGCAATAATGAAATTTCGCGGTACGACGCCGCATGTTTCGAGAGATCGTCATAGATGACCAAGGCGTGGCGCTTGGTGTCGCGGAAGTGCTCTCCCATGGCGCAGGCCGCGTAGGGAGAAATGTACTGCATTGGAGCAGGCTCAGAAGCTGAAGCGGCCACCACGATGGTGTATTCCATCGCTCCTGCGTCTTCGAGAATCTTCACCACCTGGGCGATCGAAGAGCGTTTCTGCCCAATCGCGTTGTAAATGCAGATCAGGTCATTGCCTTTGCTATTGATGATTGTGTCGAGCGCCACGGCTGTCTTGCCGGTTTGGCGGTCGCCGATGATCAGTTCGCGCTGACCGCGGCCAATCGGAATCATGCTGTCGATAGCTTTGAGTCCTGTAGCCATTGGCTCCCGGACAGGCTGGCGGTCAATGACGCCGGGGGCGAGACGTTCCAGGAAAATGAACTTATCGGTGGCAATCGGTCCTTTATCGTCGATGGGCAATCCGAGGGAATTGACCACACGTCCGATCATCGCGTCGCCAACGGGCACACTCATGATGCGTCCAGTACGCTTGACTTCGTCGCCTTCTTTGATCTCGGTGTATTCGCCGAGGATGACTACGCCAACCTGATCTTCTTCCAGGTTCATGGCGATGCCGGCAATGTTATGTGGAAACTCAAGAAGCTCGCCGGCCATGACTTTATCCAAGCCGTGAACGCGAGCGATACCGTCGCCCAGTGCAACCACGGTCCCAACTTCATCGACCGCGATCTTGGACTCGTAGTTCTCGATTTGCTGCCGGATGAGTTGAGTAATCTCGTTTGCTTTGATCTGTGCCATAAAATCCGCAATCGCCTCTTAAATTCTGTCTTACTTAATCTCGGTTTTAGCGTCCTGCTAGCTGTTCTTGAATTCGTTCCAATTGTCCTTCAACGGACCCGTCGTAGATAGTGCTGCCGATACGAACGATCGCTCCGCCCAAAATCTTCGCATCGCTCGAATATCGTGCCCGGACTTTCTTTCCGGTGAGAGCGGCAACCTGCAATTCCAAAGTTTGCTTCTCTTTATCATCGAGTTCCCGAGAACCGGTGATGTGAGCTTCGACAAAACCAAGCTTGTCGTCCAGTTCTCTTTCGAACTGAGCGACGATGGCGGTGAACTCGTGCATGCGTTGATGATCGATGACAACGGCGACGAAGTTACGTACGGTTTTCGATATTCCTTCTCGGGCCACAATCGCGTCCAGCACTTTACGCTTTTGGTCTGGTGTGATCGCAGGCGATTCCCAAACTTCACGTAGCTCGCGGCTGTCGGCCAGCAATGCAACCAGCGATCGAGCTTCTTGAACGGTTTTCTCGGGGTCCAGTTTTCCTGCCATTACAGCTTCCGCGAATGCCCGCGCGTACGTGTTGATCACAGAAGCCATAAGCTATCTGCCACCCTTCCGCGCACTATCATCGGAGGACAGGCGGCTCGCAAAACTATCGACCAAGTTCTGGTCGGTGCCGGCATCGACGTGAATCTGTTTGCGCGCTAAAGATACTGCCAGATCCGCCGCGTAAGCGGTCAATTCGCGCCGCGCTGCTTTGGCCGCGGCAGTAATCTCGTGCTCTGCAGATTCAATTATGCGACGCGCGTCAAGCTCCGCCGCAGCCTTGATGCGTTCTTCTTCCGCGGCCGCTTCTTTCTCCCCAGCCGCGCTCATTTGCGCGATTTCGTCGCCTAATTTCGCGAGCCTTGATTCCACCGTTGAAAGCCGGCGGTTGGCGTCTTCGCTGGCTTTACGGGCGTCTTCCATTGCTTTTTGAATTTCGCCCGTCCTATTTTTGAACATTGGAGGAAGGTTTTTTCGCGAAGCCCAAACAATGAGAAATGCGATGATGGCAAAATTAACGATTACGCTCAGCCAGTAGGCGTTATTAAGAGAGAGACCAGTGAGATTGGCAATCCATCGTACTGAGGCAGAATGTTTGAACTGATCTTGCTCATTCTCGTTTTCGTGAGGAGCCGGGTGCGAATCGGGAGCAACATCATGCTCCGCTTCCTGCGCGGCTTTGGATCCCACAGACTGATCGGGCTGGCCGCTGTTTGAGTCTTGAAAAATAGTGAGCGTACTACTGACTGCCGCGGGGGACGATGCCGGAACGACGATCACCAGGAACGCGGTCGCAATCAGCGCGAATAGACTTGTGCGAAACGTTCTCATCGCACACCACCCGAAGGCTGCAACACTGCACGGATAATCTCCGAGGCCAGCTGAGCGCTCTCTGCCTGCAATGCCGATTGAGCAGCTTGCTTATCCTTGGCGATAGCTTCGCGGGCTTGCTTAACTTGGTCCTGAGCAGTGGAACGCGCCTGTGCAACAGCCTCTGCCCGCACTTGGAGAGCTTGCTGACGCCGGGCTTCCTGCCGCTGGAACATTGCGGTACGGGCCTCACGAAGGCGTTGCTCGTATTCGGAAGTCTTGGCCTCCGCAGCCGCTACGTCGGCCTTGGCTTTTTCGATCGCGCCCTGCGTCTTGCTTCTACGCTCCGCCAGAATTCGCATGAGCGGCTTGTGAACGAGCGTCGCATAGGCAGCCCAGATCACCATGACAAGGATCATGGTCGGAATGCTTCCGAGCAGTAATTCGCCTAATTGTTGAATCGTGTCATTCATGTCTGGGCGGATCGCGTACTGAACGCTATGAGGGCTTATGGAACTAATAATTATTACATTGCGAAGTTACATCGTCAACGGCGAATGAGAAATCCAGCCCGAAAACTGGTGAGATTCTTAATCTCAGAGGCAAACAATGCTTGACTTCTCGTCCTCGGGGACTAGCATTGAACTATCACCTCCGATCCAGACCGGATCGAATGGGTCGTTAGCCAAGGAATGTCACCGCTTCTTGGCTACCGGCCTATTTAAGAGGCTCCGCCTTAAGAATTGACGACCCAGACTTTCACTTTTCTAAGCACGGATTCTGGGGCGCCAACGTCAAGGTCTACAGAGCCACCGTTGTATTTCCGCGAATAGATCCGCGATTTCGCTTCCAAAAGCGCCAGCATCTTCCCTTCGCTTTGCGGGATACGAAGTAGGACGCGATGGACTGCATCGTCCGAGAGCATTTCGTCGATCCGATCCAGCAATGTGCTCATACCGACGCCTTTCGCGGCGGAAACATGGACCGTGCGCTCATCGTCTTTGAGTGAATCACGTTGCGAAGGCGCTAGCAGGTCCATCTTATTCATCACACGTAGGCGTGGTTTGTTTTCAACTTCTAATTCACGAAGAACTTTGTCGACCTGCGCGTCCTGCTCCGCAGATAAAGGGCTGCTGGCATCCGACACATGCAAGATCAATGCCGCTTTTTGGACTTCCTCAAGGGTTGCGCGAAAGGCTGTAACCAGCGTATGGGGAAGATTGCGGATGAAGCCGACGGTATCGGACAGCAGCACCATTCGCCGAGACGGCAACTCGACGCCGCGTATCGTGGGATCGAGCGTGGCGAACATTCGCGGCGACTCCAGCACTGCGGCATGCGTCAATGCATTAAAGAGCGTGGACTTGCCCGCGTTGGTATATCCGACAAGTGCGATGGTCGCGATCGGGACCGATTGCCGCCTTTGTCTTTGCTGCGTTCGGATACGGCGCACGTTATCAATCTGTCCCTTTACGTGACGGATGCGCCGATAAATTTTCCGGCGGTCGGTTTCAAGCTGCGTTTCACCAGGGCCGCGCGTGCCGATGCCGCCGCCGAGTTGGGACATTTCAATACCGCGTCCAGCCAGACGAGGAAGCATGTATTCCAGCTGCGCAAGTTCGACTTGCAGTTGACCTTCACGAGTGCGTGCGTACTTCGCGAAAATATCGAGGATCAGCTGAGTGCGATCTATCACGCGTGTATTGACGATGCGCTCGACATTGCGCTGCTGCGATGCGGTGAGATCATGATCGAAAAGAATTAAATCGGCAGCAACGGAAGCCGCGGCGCCGGCGATCTCCTCAAGCTTGCCGCTGCCAATCAATGTGGCAGGATCCGGGCGGTCCCTATGCTGCAGGAATTCGCCGGCGATCTCAGCTCCGGCGCTGGTCGCGAGAGTACGCAACTCCGCCATGGATTCTTCAGCGGTAAATTCGGGGATAGGCGGAGCTTGCGACGCAATGCCGGCAGAACTGGCGTCCCGCGCTGCACGAGCCTGACTGGTCACAGTCCTCTTCGGCTTACCACCGCCCAACGACCGGGTGTGATAATCGATTCCGACGAGAAACGCACGCTCCCGGCGCGGGAGGCCCGGCTCCGTTACATCCGTTTTTTTGCGAACTACCGCTTTATCGTCCGGATGGGAAGAGGCTTTGCGACCCGAAGGCTTCTTGCCGGACGATTTCTTTTGCAACGCCAAAGAAACTGCCTAAGCTTCCGTGCTCAGCGCGCCTGCGGCGGCAGCAGAAGATTCGCGTCCGGGAGCCTGGGCGGTCGCCGGTCGTTCGGCATGAGGGTGATCTGCATGGGTGTGCACATTGCGACCCATTGCGATCGTCGACATGGCATGTTTGAAAATAAGCTGTTCTTGGTTGCCGGTCTCCAACACCAAAGAATATTTGTCGAACGAACGGATACGGCCCGTCAGTTTTACTCCGCTCAGCAAATAAATTGTGATGTTGGTCCGCTCTTTACGAGCGGTGTTTAGGAAAGTATCTTGTATGTTCTGCGTTGGCTTATTTTCCATGCCGATCTCCTTGATGCCGCAACCCACTTGCTGGTCAACGACGGACCGCGCTAAAGAATCACTTCGACGAAGTGAAACGCCCCGCACAACTTCAACCTTTTAATATTGCCCGACCCATTCGGCCAGATTCGGGCGACACTCGTACAATACTTCCTGGCGCGCGACTTTTCAACTGTGCGATAAATTACAGGTCGAGGAACTTATGACCATGATGCCGATGCTCACGAATCTTGGGGTCCAGATCAACTCGCCGTTGTTCAACTTTCCGGAGGATGTCCACACAAATGTGCTGATGCTGGAACGGTGGATCCACTTTGTGGCCGGAATTACATGGCTCGGACTACTCTACTTCTTTAACCTCGTTAACGTGCCATTCATGCGGGAAATGGATGATTCCACAAGAGGTAAGGTCATTCCACTATTGTTGCCGCGAGCGTTGTGGTGGTTCCGAGTGTCTGCCGTCGTGACCGTTCTGGCGGGAATCGCTTATTGGAGCGACATCGTCGCCTCCGACGCGCGCAACGCCGGTGCCAATTCGGGAATAGCGATGGGGAGTTTTTTCGGCATTTGGACAATCGTGTGGGCGCTGATGTACGTGCTGCTCATCCCCGGAAAAGGAATTCTAAACAAAGGCCCTGTTTTGGCGGTGCTCTATGCCGTGATATTGATTGCTGCATCGGGGCTCTTCCTCGCACTCAACCATCATGGCTGGGAGAGCAGTCGAATGCTATCCATCGGAATTGGTGGAGGGTTCGGTTGGGTGATGATGCTGAATGTCTGGGGAGTGATCTGGCGAATTCAGAAACGGATTATTCTTTGGACCAAAGACGGCGGTCCAATGCCCGAAAAAGCCAAAGCCATGTCGCGGATGGCTTTTCTGTGCTCACGCGCTAATTTCTTTCTGTCTTTTCCTTTGCTGTTCCTGATGGGCGCAGCGAGTCACTATCCAATGTTTGGCGGCTAGTACAGGAAAAACCCCTCCCGGTAAGCGGAACGGGCGTGATTAAAGCAATGAGTTAAAAAGAAAACTTCGCAGCAATCTGAATTCCGCGAGGAGCTCCGCCTCCTAAGAATGGGTTACCAACACCTACGTCGCCGGTCGCAACAATCTGATAGGCACCATTACCAACTTCACGGTTATTCGGTCCTTGAGCAAAACCGCATCCGCAGGATTGGCTAATATTCGCAGCTGGATCAGCAATGAACGACGGGAGAACCGGGTTGGAGAAGTTGGGATGGTTCAACAAATTGAAGAAATCGGCGCGCAATTGCATTGACACGCGTTCCGTGATCGCAGTGTTTTTATAGATCGCTACATCCCATTGCTTATAAGTCGGACCCACGAGCGCGTTACGCCCAAGGTTGCCATAGTGGCGCGTTCCCGGAACGCAATCTGAAGCGAATCCTGAGAACTGACCGGCCGCTTGCGTACACGGCATAGCGAATGAACTTAGTTGAAGGAAATTTGCCGGATTGCTCTTGTTGTAAACGATAGGTCCAACAACATCAGGCCGGTCGAAACCATCGCCACCGCCACTGTAATCATCTTCAAAGTTGTAATTGAGGGTGAAAGGCTGGCCGCTCTGAAGGGTCGCTGTGCTATCGATTCCCCAGCCATTCTTCAGCCGCGACCAACTGCCGCTCATTTTGGGTAATTCATATCCGGAGACCCACACGAACCTGTGCGGAACATTGAAGTTCGAGGGGGCATATTCTTTCTGTGGGTTGTTACTGTCCTGGGGCTGTGCAGCGTTGACGACGAAGTCTTCGCCGTCGCTCGAGTTATCCAGAGACTTTGAATACACGTAATTTATGACGGACATAAATCCGTGGTAGTTATTGATCCGCAAGCTAGCCTGAAGGGAGTTGTAGTTTGATTGGCCAGTTGAGTTTTCCTGGAAGATATAGAACGACCCGGCCGGAGAACCATAGGGTCGCGGCACGCTCACATCGTTAATGCAGTTGCATGCCAGATCAGACGAGGTAATAGTTGCCTGGGTAGGCTGATTGATGTCGAAAAACCGCATCAAGCGATGGCCTTGCGAGCCAACATAACCAACTTGCAGCACCATATTGTTTGAGAGCTGCTGTTGGAAGTTGACGTTGTAGTTCTCGATATAGGGCGTCTTTATATGCTGATCGAAAGAGAAAATATCGCATTCACCGCAGCCGCGCGCGCCATACAGGGGTTGTCCGGGCTGATAAACGCCCGCTCCGTTGACAGCTGCAGGATTGAGCGTAGCTTCGAGAATGGGATTGGGTCCGATATTGTTGTATGCGGGGCCCGGAGCGTAAAACGTCGGATAAGGCAGATGGCCCAAAAGCATGTCTTGAGAGAACGCGTCGAAGAACATGCCATACCCAGCGCGGATGACGCTCTTGCCTTTTCCGGTTACATCCCAGGCAAAGCTGACCCTGGGCGAAAAATTCCGGTAGTCAGGTTGATAGACATTTGACAATCCCCCGGAGCCGACTTGGACCAGGCTTCCCGTCGTTCCCGACGTCGGGACGAAATCAGAAAAGAGATTATTCTTCTCTTTAACCGGAGCGTAGTAATCCCATCGCAAGCCATAATTCAGAGTCAGCCGCGAAGTCGCACGATAAGAATCTTGCACATAAAAACCGTATCCATTTTGGCTCGTATGGCGCCTGCTGTCGCCGGAATAGTTGAACGCGTCATGCGGAATGAACTGAAGAAGGCTCTCGACATCGCTGAAGCGGACCCGGCCACGTGAGTATTTGTCAAAACTCTGTTCGATGCTGGTTCGGTGAAATTCTCCCCCGAACTTCACATCATGCTTGTTTATCTTCCATGAGAAGCTGTCAAGAAACTGACTATTGCTGTCGACACGTTGACGGGGATCACCTGAGGTAGCTCCAAGCTGCGAGAAGTAACCCACTCCACCGGTAGGATTTGGCGACAGGATGACGATTGGCAGACCTGAGGAAGTGCAATTCGGGGAGTCCGTGGTGACATTGCAAAGTCCGATGGAACTCGGATCAAAGTTGTGGTCCTCCGGCAAGAATCCTTCCGCGAAGCGGTTCCACCCATAGCGAATCTCGTTCACCTTGGTAGGAGAAATAATCGTTACGTTAGAAATCGAAACCAACTGCACCCGGGTGGGAGTGACCGTATCAAAGCCAGGAAGCTGCCCACCGGTTGCATTCAAAGCCAGCGGGAATTGTTGTGTGCTGTCACCGAAAAAGTAACGTCCGCTGATGTTGTCTTTCGGGCTGAAGCTGTGATCAATCTTGCCGATTACGCTGCTCAGATTATTCAACGAAGGAGCAACGGCGGTGTAATCGGGGGTGCTCTGTCCAGCCGAATTGAAGCATCCCGAATCGTTGGAAGTTATTCCGGGAATGTAGTTCGCTGCGTTGTGCGGATAAAAGTTCAGCAAAGCTTGACCAACTGGACTCACTGTCCCACCAGACAACGCGACATTGTTCTTTGCCTGAGCAATTTGATCCAGTGTAGGCACGCAAGCCAGGGACACGACGCCGACGTTTTCGCGCTGACCTTCGTAATCCAGATAGAAAAAGGTACGGTCCTTTACGATCGGACCGCCGAGTGATCCGCCGAATTGATTATTGTGGAACGCAGCCTTCGGGGAAGTAGTTGGATCGAAATAGTTTCGTGCGTCGAGCGCATCATTACGAAAATATTCAAATACACCGCCGTGCAGAGCATTAGTTCCGCTCTTAGTAACGATATTGACGATGGCGCCGCCGTTACGGCCGAACTCCGGCTGGAAGTTCGATAGCACACGCATGTCCGCGACAGCGTCGATCGGCAGAATCGCCGACGGAGTTCCGAATACGCCGGCCTGGTTGATAGCTGGATCATTACGGTAACCGTCATTCATATCGGTACCGTCAAGCAAGTAGTTGTTCGAGCGGCCACGCGCACCGTTCATGCTGAACTCACCGAACGAACCGGGAGAGTCGGTAATCTGATCGGGAGATCCAGTGACACCTGGCGTCAGAAATATGAGCTTGGTGTAATCCCGGCCATTGATCGGCAGGTCCTTCACAGTTTCCTGCGTTAGCACGCCGCCTAAGTCGGTGCTGCTCGTATTAATTTGGGGCAAACTCTCGCCGGAGACTTCCACTTTGTCGTTTACCTGGCCAGGCTTAAGCGAGGCATCCACACGGCGCTCACTGGCTACGTCTACTGCCACCGTCCTCGTGGTCGATGTCTGGAATCCATTTTGCGTGATGGTGACATCGTAAGTGCCAATCGGCAACTCGGTCACTGCATAGGAACCGTCGCCACTGGTTGACGTGTTACGGTCCTGGCCGGTGTTCACGTTATGAATCGTGACGTTCGCGCCGGAAATAACCGCGCCAGATGGATCGGTCACGGTGCCAAGGATCGTACCGCGAAAGGTTTGCGCTGTCAGAGAACCAGCAAGCAGTAGAACGCAAGCGAGGATCGTCCTCACTCTCATATTGAAGTCTCCGATTAGAACTGAATGTGGAGCGATATCAGCATTCAATTCTGAAAATTTCGCACCTTGCCGACTGCATCAAGCGTGCATTTTGTTCGTGCGGAGAAGTCTAGCTGGTAACAGCTTGAATGTGAAGAACAAAAACTCTGAGGGAGCCTTAAAAGATAAGTGATGACTAAGTTCTGGCGGGAGTTAAAAAGTAAACGCGACGCCACCGCGCACGCTGCGGGCAGCCTGAACCAGATACACGGTATGGCCGTCAGATCCAACGACTGGAACATACCCCTGCGCGAGCAAGTTGCGGAGATCAACCATCGCTTCCACGTGGCCGGGGAGAAATCCCATGCTCGGGATGGGCTGGCGGAAGAAGAGATTCAAGTAAGGATCGGCTTGCCCGTGTGACGAGTCAAACATGTCCACCGGGGTGAGAGCTTCACCGCTGGTCCATCGATAAGAAGCGATCCAGCCGGTTTTTGCTCCGGGAAGCGTACCCTTGATTTTGCCGGTCAAGGCATGACGCCGTCTGACTGAACTAAAATTACGGACATCTTCGAGCGTGGAGTTCGGATTTTCGAGATCCAGCACGCCGCCGTATGCGTATGTGACGGATGATGTTACGGCAGAAGTAAGTTTGCTTTCGAGCTCCATCCGCACGCCGTTGGCGTCAAGTCTTCGCCCGCGATATGTGAAGGTACCCGAATAGACATCTGGAAGTACTTCTCCACTCACAGCCGAATAAACGCCGACGCCGGTAAGCGCGGGGTCAGAAATGCGGTCGGCATAGGCGGCGAGCTGAATGGTGTTGCGGCCGTCTCGGTGGGAAAATGAAACCTCATGATGATGAGCCCGTTCCAGAGAAGCTCGATATCCGGAAATACTCATTCGGGGACCGGAATCACTTAGATCGGCAGCCTCGCGATCAAATCCCTTTTCTGCAACGTTGTCCGGCTCGGACGTGGCATACGAATAGCTGACAACTGCATCGGGAGACAGGTGAAGATCGGCCGATCCGAATGGACGAAACGCGCTCACGCGGCCTAAAAACTGGATCGCTTGCAACTCGCTGCCAAACTTCAATTCCAGAATGTCGCCTAGCTTCACATCGTCCGAAGTAGTTAATGCGATCGACTGGAAATCCGAATTGTGCAGATTCAGGTCAGGGGAAGCTAGACTCCGCGCAGTGATTGCAATTGTAGGGCCCGAGCCAAAAGCGCCGACCTTCGTGTATGACGCCCGAAGGACGGTTGCAGGGGTGGAGTAGCCGTAGCCCAGATTTCCGCTGAAAGAGGCCAGCCCATCTGAGAATAGAGGCTTCTCAAGCGAAAAATCAGTACTCATGTCGGAACTTCCGCCAAACCCGGAAGCAGTTGATCCGGCCAGAAATGACAAGGTCCCGGTGACATCGCGGAAAGCAGATGTGTGACTGTGGCTTTCTGCGGACGCCAGCGTTACCCCATTGCCATGTTCTTCGAAACGAAGGATTGGACGGTTGGAGGCCGATCGCAGCACCCACTTCCAATCATCGCCATCGCCTGTGGTGCTAAGCGGCGGCATTTGGATGGCTTCGAATAGAGAATTAAGGGTGATATTTACAACAGCGCCCACACCTGCGTGCAGGCCGATGCGCTCGCGAAGCGCTGGAAGAAACGATGGCGCTGATACGCGCACGTTATAAGTACCAGGAAGCAAACCCGAAATCGCGTAGAATCCGTTTTCATCGGTGAGAGCTTTGAAAGTGCCGAGTGCGGATCCTAGGACTTCTACGACTGCACCCATTTGAGGCGCTCCACGGGTGTTGCGCACCTGGCCGGTTACGGAGGCGTCTGGGCCTGCGGCAAACACCGATAGGACGCTAAACTGCGCGAGTACGAGAAAAAGTCCGAATTTGCGGAACATCATTCTCTGCCCCTCTGGGACAGTCGCCTACTATTCAACCGCAAAGGTAGCGGTTGGATCCAGCGACTGCTTGGAGATATTGTCACTTACCTTGATTTGGATGCGATACGTTCCCGGATCAAGGTTGGCGGCCGAGAGAGTTTTTTGCAGGGTCACCTGGTCGCCGACATTCCCCATCTTTTCCGTCGATTCAACTGTATGAATCACGGGTTTGTTGGTTGCTACATTAACGACATCATACTCCACGGTAGCGGACGATTTATGCGTTTTGTCGTCGACACCAAGGTTATAAACCTGCATCCAGAAATTCATTTTCTGATTGCGCTTGAAACTAGCCGGCTTGCCTTCCGCAGTGGGAACACGAGGCCGGACTTTAGTTGCGCCGATCACGAACATGCCGGTGCCTACATTCTTTGCTGCAACGGGCTCCATCGAGTCAGCGACAATTAACGACGAAGCAGATAGACGATCGTCAGAATACTCTGGGACGATCACGCCCCTGCTCCAGGTTCCTTTTCGGTCACCGTTTACATCTTTAACGACAATGTCGAGACGATAGCGGCCTGGGCGCAGAGGAAGCGCTTTCCAATAGATCTGAGAATTCTCCACTGCCTTCGGCAATAATTCCGCAGGGATGTCGGCTTGCACTGTATCTTCGAATGTTTGAGCAACGCGACCAGCCACAGTAGTGACGCGCCCAAAAATATTGACGGTACCGCGTTGTACGCCGTCCTTATTGACGAATGTGATGTCGCGATTCTTAAGTTGAACCGTGATCGGCACCAGCACGGTATCAGCTGTGACCTTGACGAAATCGGTGAGGACATCGAACGGCATGAGGTTGTAGGTAATCTTCGTTCGAACCACTTCCTCAAGATCTTTGAACTTGACCGCAGGTGGCTTGCTCAACTTGGCAAACTGTTCGAGCCGGTCAAATTGCTTGCTGGCATTCATCGCGGTACCTGGTCCCGCACCTAAATCTTCCAGGCCGCCGCCAGTAAAACGGCTGGCTTTGCTGGTAAGGCCCATTTGTTCGTAGAGCGTCTCGCCGCCGTTGGGCGTTTCTTTAAGCGCATCCTTTTCGGATCGATCCATCGTCATGTGGTAATCACCGCACATGCAGGAATCCACAAACTCAATGATGACTTCTTGGCCAATACCTTCAATGTAACGATAGCGCCAATCTTCGAATGGATATGCAGAAGTCTCGCCGCCGCCTTCCTCTGAAGGACGCTCATAAGTACCGCCGGACGAATGTGCATCAATCTCATCGGGGGGGCCGAACACGATGTACATACGGCCGCGATCGGTCTTCCATCCGGGAATGCCCGCTGCGAAATGTTCGTTCGCATAGGCAATGCGGCGATAGTGATCTTCCTTGTATTCGTTCTCTTCCGTGTCTGGCGTCGGGTCGCGACGCTGCCAGAAAGACTCAATAAACTGGTCACGTTCCTCGTCGTTCGAAAGCTGCTTGAAAGCCGAACGTTCTTCATCCGTAATGATGTAAGAGAACGTCCTCGTTCAGCCACTTCTTGTAGGTCTTCCCCAGCTCTTGTTTCAGAGCTTTAGCGTTTTCCTTCTTTTGTTTATCGCTGATCGGACGCTTAAGAGGGTCGTTGGACTGCGTATCAGGAGACGCAGTGTCAGATTTAGAGGTCGGAGAAGCGGGGGTGTCCGCAGGTTTCGCGTCCTGAGCGGCTAGCGACCCCATAAAGCCAACTACTAACACGAGGGCGACTAAACCGAACTGCAATCTGAAACGCCTGAACCTGAAACCTGCCTGGGGCATGAAGGGGATACTCCTAACGCTAGCCGAATACCACAATTCTATGGATTTTGATGCGTCAAGGCAAGGAAAGGACGCCCTCGCAAGGTAATTCCGGACGCTTTGCGGCAATTCTGAGAGGTTTCACAGGGTCGTGATTCCAACGGGTTATACTTCAATTCGGAGTTGTCGGCGTTGATAGCGACCCTATGCAATGGAGCCAGGAACTTTCCTTCTCCCGGCGCCGTATGTATTAACGTGAGTCGGCATGGCGGCCCAGGGTTGAGAACTCGACCTGCAAGAAGCAAGAAGGAAGACGAAAAGTCATATTCTTTTCATGTAAATAGTGACTATAACTAACTAACGACAGAGTAGTTGGTGCGTCCAATACAAATCCGGCCACTGGATAAACGACGAATCCGGCGAACTAGCACAAAGACTGGAGCGGTGAGTGTCCGAGCGGGACAAGGAGACAAGAATGGCAACGGCAGAGGTTCTAAGCATCGACAAGCCCGTGGTATCGGCTCCTCCCGAGTCGGTGATGATCGCGACGATCGATTTGTGGAAGACCTACGATATGGGCTCAGAGCAGCAGGTCCAGGCCCTGCGCGGCGTGAATTTGCAGATCCGTCGCAACGAATACGTTGCCATTATGGGCCCGTCAGGATCGGGCAAATCAACCTTGATGAATCTGATCGGATGCCTGGATTCGCCCAGCAAAGGCGAATATTGGCTTAATAATCAGCGAGTCAGCGAACTCGACGACGACGAACTGGCGCACATTCGCAACAAAGAGATCGGGTTCGTTTTCCAGACTTTCAATCTATTGGCTCGCGCCACTGCGTTGCATAATGTCGAACTTCCTCTTATCTACGCTGGCGTTCCCGCCGAAGAGCGCGCCGAACGCGCCAAGGAGTCGCTGAACTCCGTCGGAATGGGCCAGCGCATGAATCACAAGCCCAATGAGTTATCTGGCGGCCAAAGACAAAGAGTCGCAATTGCTCGCGCACTGGTGAACCGGCCCTCGATCATCCTTGCGGACGAACCCACGGGAAACCTGGACTCACAAACCGGTACGGAAATTATGGCTTTGTTTGACAGGTTGCAGGCGCAAGGAAACACGATCATCGTCGTGACTCACGAGCACGACATTGCTGAATACGCGCATCGTGTGATCTACATCAAGGACGGTGTAGTGGAACGCGACGAACTCAATCCCAAGAAATAAAATCTAGTCTGCCTATTTTTCGAGACGGTTGTATTTCTTCAGCACTTCTCTTAGACGATCATGCGGTAGCGCGATCACTGTGTGATTATCTATCCCTGTCATGGTGTCAGCGGCGATCATCGCGTTGACCACAGCTTCTTCGGTAGCCTGAACGGTTGCCAGAAAAATTGGATCCATGCTGTCATTCGGCAACATGTTTAACTGATGAACGCCCTTGGGCGATGCGGCCCCTGGATTGGCAGTCGAGAATGCGACAAAGATGTCTCCAGAACCATCGCCCGAATAACTTCCATTGCGTCCTAAGCCTAAACTTACGCGGCGCGCTACACGCTTGAGCTGTGTCGGAATCAACGGAGCATCGGTCGCGACAACCACGATGATCGATCCTGTATCGCTTTCATAAGCTGGATGGTCCGAGATTTCTTTTCCAACCGGTACACCTGCGATGCGTAATTGATCTCTGCGTCCATAGTTGCATTGCACTAATACACCGACGGTGTATCCGCCAGACTTCTCATCGAGCACTCTGGATGCGGTTCCAATCCCGCCTTTGAATTCACTACAAACCATACCAGTCCCGCCCCCGACATTACCTTCTTCCACCAATCCACCATGGGCGCTGTCGAGAGCATGGAAAGCGTCGTCTGGCTTCACATGAAAACCATTGATGTCGTTAAGCCATCCATCCCAGGTCTCGGCAACTACTGGAAGTGACCACCAGTAGCCTTCCATGTCAGCCGTGCCATGTTTCACTTTCCACGCAATCACCGCGTCTCGCACGACTCCAACGCTGTGGGTGTTGGTGATCATCACAGGGCCATCGAGAAATCCGGAATCTTCAAGCCATGTTGTGCCAGTCATTTCGCCATTCCCGTTTAGCGTGAACCATCCCGCGAAAACAGCATCGGTGGAAGCCTTCCCTCGCGGCAGGATGGCCGTTACTCCGGTACGAACTGGACCTTTTCCGACAACCAGTTTCCCTTCACCGGAAATGAGGGTGGTGTGGCCGACTTCCACTCCGGTCACGTCGGTAATGGCGTTGTAGCGGCCAGTTGTTCCATCAAACGGAACTCCAAGATCGCGTGCGCGTGGTTTGACTTGGCTGCTGGCCGAAATCGAAACAAAAGCCAACCAACAGATAACCATCGCATATCGCATTTTAGGCATCAGAGGCTCCAACAAGATTTTAAAGTTTTCGAGCGGGCAGTATAGATCACAGTTCGCGTTATAGTGGAATGATCTCTTGGAATTTGTAAGGAAATCTCATGCAAAATTGGAAGCGATTCATGTTTGCCAGCGCCGCTGGCGCCAGCACCATCCTTTTCTTGAAGGGCAGAAAGTCAGCTGGGTTCGTCGCTGCAGGAGTCGGAATAGCGGCCTTGGCGAATGAGTATCCTGACGAATTCGCTAACCTGCAACAGAAGATGCCACGCTACCTGTTGCGTGCGTCCGGCATTCTAGCGATGGCTTCGCGCATAGGGTTAGTCCCGAAGGCAGGGGCGACTAACACACATGGCCGTTCGCGATTTTAGGCATATGTGTGTTGCGGCGAATGAGCGAATCATCCGCAACTACCACTTCCACTCCTCGAATACTCCTCCTGCCAAGTTGCTCAAAAGGTTTGCCACACTCTACACTTAGAAATTCCAAGTATTTTCAAGTACTCGCCCTGCGCGTTCAGGGCGGGGAGGTTGAATGCGCTGCAGGAACTCGGTGTCCCGTTGTTTGTCCGCTGTTGCGTCAGCAATTGCGATTTCATTGATCGCTGGTCTTTCGGCATGCGGCGGAAGTAATGCTGTTACCAGCGTCGAAGCGGCGGTTCCTTCTGGAGTTCTGATCACGCCGAGTAATTTTGCGTCCTTGCAAGTCGGAACAACGCTGACGTTTACCGGCACGGCGGTTGATTCCAAGAACAGTCCGATCACTAACGAAACGATTTCTTATGCATCCAGCAATCAGGCCGTCGTAACTGTTGCGGCCAACGGAATCGCATGCGCGGGAACATGGAATTCGCTTACTACTCCACAAATTTGTACGCCAGGGCAGACCGGCACGGCAATTGTTACAGCGATCGCGCAAGGAGTTAGCAGTCCGTCAACCACGGTTTACGTTCATCAACGCATTGATAAGGTAACGGTAAGCGCGGTTCCGGGACAACCACCTCCGTTTTCGACTGCTTGTTTTTCCAAAGAACAAACTTACAACTACCAGGCACAGGCTTTTAGTGGCGCGACTGATATAACGTCAACGGTTGGCCCATTCACGTGGCAAGCTGCTGACGCCTCTGTAGTCACGCTGAATGCAGCGTCTATCAGCAATCCTGTAAAAGGACTGTTGCCTGGACAAGTGCAGGCTACGGCGAACGTGCCGGGAATTACTACCATTTATGGATCGGCCAGCGGAGTCAACAGCGCTCCATTTAATTACACGACCTGCGCGGTTAAATCGATTACTCTTGCCGGAAACGGCGGCATCGGAACTATCTTCAATGTGCCAACAGGCACCGCAGCGAAAATCATTGATGCGAACGTGTTCGACACATTGGACATTCAGATTTACGGGATCCCGCTCACATGGTGTACTTCGCTGCCAACTTCGGTGAGCGTGTCCGGGGAATGCACGACAAACGCTTCGTCCAATACCGCTCAATACGGTGGCACGGTGTCGGTCTCTGCATCCGCCCCGGGTGATGCGACCGTTGTCGCTATGTGCACGCCACCTAATTGCAATATCGGCTTTCTTCCTTCGCAGCCGATCTATCCCGAAAATGTTGTCAACATGACGGTGACACAGGCTAATGGAGGCTCGGGAACCAGCGAAACTGCAACATTTTATGTTTCCAGCACGGATTGCGGCACCAAGAGCGATTGCGTCAGCGAGATTGTCCCAATCACGGCTTCTAACAATTTAACTGGCACACCAATCGTCTTGCCCGCGACTCCGAATGGTCTGACGATTGATCGAGTGGGAGCAAATCTTTTTCTCGGCACCGATTTCAACAATCAGAATAGTCAAGGCTTGATGCTCATTAGCCCGACCGGAAGCAATGCCTTCCGAGCACAGGGAGTTACCGGGAAAGTTTTGGCAGTTTCTCCCGACGGGGCGACTGTGATTGTTTCAGACACTCTTAACACCCCCAACCAGGTTTTTGTTGTGAATGTTACCGCACACACATCGACGGCGTTGCAGATTGTTGGGGCGACGGCGGCGAGTTTCTCTCCTGACAGCCTGAAAGCGTTTATTGTCGCTGGCGATAACTTGTATGTGTATTCGAGGCTGGATGCACTTCAGACCATTCCCCTGACGAGCACGGCATCCTCAGTTTCGTTTCTGCCAATTGGAGCTTTCGCGCTTCTCTCGCAGAGCGGTCCCGGAACTGGCTTTTCTACGATTTCGTCGTACACGACTTGCAGTGACCTTCCTGGGCCGACTTTGACTCTGGCGAGCAACGCGACTCCAACAGTCATTCTTCCACTACCGAACTCGACTCAAGTTTTGGTGTTGAATCCGCCAAATGTGGACACGATCAATGTGGCGACAATGCCGATCGGATGCGATCCAACGCTTTCAATTGCGGCAGGGACTTCGACAAACCTCGGTCAGGGAATTTTTACGCCCTCACAGATGATCCTGTCGCCGGATGGAACGAAAGCGTACATTGTGTCTCCGTCTCTCAATCACATTGTGGTGTTCGATATCGTTGGCCAGACGACGGCTGCCTTGGCTCTTGCCGGGAATGTAACGCCAATACAGGCGGCCCTCGCCCCTGATGGTGTTGAACTTTTTGTGGCGGCGACCGACGGAACCGTTCATGTCATAAACACAGTAGCTGGCGGCGATATCACTCAGATAACGTTCCCCCAAAATTTATGCCAGAACACGGCTGGACAGCCTTACTCGTCGACTTGCAGGCCAAATCTGATAACTGTGCAGCCATAAATTTAAGAAGGTTGGAATAGATCACGAAGCGCAGTTCGCTATAATTCAGGAAACCATGTACGAAGATTTCACTGCCACCGATCGCTGGACCAAGAAGCAAGTGCACTGCGTTTATCAGGCACTGATCGTCGCAATTGCAACGCGCCACGCCGACGCAGTTGACATCAAGTTCCTGGTGGATGGCCGAACCATCTGGGTCGCCCTCCCGCTCCCTGCTTGGGTAGAGTACAAGAGTCGTACCGGAACTATGATCACGGATCCGCTTGCCGTCCAGATAGCCGGTCATTATCTTAAGACCGCCTTAGAGTCGGGAGAAGGCGTTGGCCGCGATATGTACTCCTTGACAGTTGCTCAGACGCTGGAGCATTTGGACGCTGTGGCGAAGAACTCTTCCCTTCAACCTGTGTAGCCTCAGCCGGAGCCTGGGCATATTTATGTCTAGTTTCGCTGTTTGTGTGGCTCCCTCCTGACGATTACCGAAGATATATCGGCCCCATCTAACCCATGAATTCGAGCATCCAATAGGAATATAATCGGTGTAGTGTGAGCCGTCGTTCCTAAATTCTACTTGGGCGAACCACACCAAAGAGAGAATTCTAAAGATGTCCATGAAACTTAAAGTCGCGATTCTTGCCTGCTCCGCAACCTTATTGCTCTTCGTAGTTGTCGGAGGGATGAACGGTGTTCGCGCCTCCAGCAACGAAGGCGCCTATCGCCAAATGCAGGTTTACAGCGAAGTCTTGTCACGCGTGCAACAGGAATATGTTGAAGATCCCAATATTCCGGCCGTGACCGATGGAGCACTGCATGGGCTGCTGGAATCTCTGGATGCTAATTCCAGCTACTTGAGTCCGGCGCAATACAAAGAATACAAGCTGCACAAAACGGATGTTAAAGGCGACATCGGCGCGGCTATGTCGAAACGATTCGGATACGCCTCAGTGATTGCTATCGTCCCCGGCGGTCCGGCCGACAAGGCGGGTGTTCAAGCGACGGATATTTTCGAAGCCATCGAAGGCAAGAGCACTCGCGAGATGTCTCTCGCTGAAGTGCATAACTTACTCTCCGGGGCCTCCGGTTCAAACGTTACGGTGTCGATTGTTCGCGCGCGAAAGGCGGAGCCACAGAAGCTCGTGATCACTCGCGAAATCGTTAACATCCCGCCAGCGTCAGATAAGGAACTTGCCGATGGCATTGGTCAAATCCACGTTGATAGCTTTGCCAAAGGTGAGTCACAGGAAATCGCCGCTAAAGTTAAATCATTGCAAAAGGCGGGCGTTAAGAAATTAATCCTCGATCTCCGGAATTGCGCGGCTGGCGATGAGACTGAAGGAATTGCGACCGCGAACCTATTTCTGAACCACGGAACGATCACTTATCTACAAGGTCAGAAGTATCCGCGAGAAGCATTCAATGCAGACCCCGCGAAGACTGTCACGGCTCTGCCTCTGGTCGTATTGGTAAACAAGGGGACATCTGGTCCGGCAGAAGTTGTTGCAGGTGCGCTGCTAGATAATGCCCGCGCGGACGTGATTGGCGATAAGACTTTCGGCGATGGCACAGTAGAAAAGGTTATTGAGATGAAGGATGGCTCGGCATTGATCCTCTCCGTAGCCAAGTACTACACTCCGAGCGGAAAAGCGATTCAGGACGCAGCCGTGACTCCGAATGTCGTGGTCGCTGACGTCGATGATAGCGCTGCGCTTCCTGATGACGACGAGAACGCGACACCGGCGGACGAAGCCACCAAGAAGCCGGTGGCCCAGCAACCAGATGTCCAACTCGAAAAAGCTATTGAAGTTCTCAAGAACCGCACTAGCTAGTAACTAAGAATTAGAAATTTATCGCCCACTTCGGTGGGCAATTTTTTTGTCCCACGCGATCCCGATATCTTCTTACGCAGCGCGACCGCACGCGGTATCATCCAGTTGTAATTCTTCGAGATTATGCAAACGATTTTCCATGAAGCTCTCCCACCCAATGCAAGGCGCAGCAAGACTATGGGACGCGTAATATTCGGCGCCCTCATCGTCGTGTCTGCCATCGTCGGCGCCGGTGCTGGACTTTTTCTCATTTATTCAACCGATCTGCCTCAAGTGGAAGAGCTTGAGCAGTTTCGCCCCAGTTCAGTCACAGAATTATTCGACGATCAGGGGCACGTCATTGGATCGTTTGCGTTACAGCGCCGCGTGATTGCGAGCTATGACGACTACCCTCAAATCTTGCGCGATGCGCTGATCTCTACTGAGGACAAGGCGTTCTACCGGCACTGGGGAATCAATACCTGGCGCATTGGCGGAGCTGCGTATCGCGACATTACTTCAGGAGGGAAAGTCCAGGGAGCATCAACTCTCACCATGCAACTGGCGCGCAATCTGTTTTTGTCGCCAGACCGTTCCTTCCATCGCAAAATTCAGGAAGCAGTGCTGGCGGTCCAGATTGAACGACGGTTTACCAAGCAACAAATTTTTACTTTGTATGCAAATCAGATCTATCTGGGCCACGGAGTTTACGGATTCGAAGCGGCTTCCGAATTTTATTTCAGCAAGCCGGCAAAGCAACTTACGTTGGATGAAGCCGCTCTGTTGGCAGGCCTTCCGAAGTCACCGCTTTTTTACTCGCCAATTACTCATCCCGAACGGGCGCTGAAACGGCGGAATCTTGTAATCAATAATTTACTTGAAGACGGAAAAATAAAAGCGCAGCAGGCCAGCGAGGCACGTAGTCAGCCATTAAATCTCAATCTGCATCACGAGCCGAATTCGCTCGCTCCATATTTCGTTGAGGACATTCGGCGGTACCTCGAATTGAAATATGGCAGCGATCAAGTCCACGAGGGCGGGCTTCGCGTTTATACGTCACTCAACATGGATCTGCAACGTACAGCCAATCAAGCCGTGCTCGATGGCTTGGCTGCCTGCGAACGGCGACATGGATGGAAAGGGCATCTGCCAAATGTTCTCAGTTCGGGCGCGACGTTAAAAGACTATGCGCATCCTGATTGGGATGATGAACCGCAGGTAAATGGCTATGTTCACGCCCTGGTCGTATCCGAGGAACCAGGCTCAGTCACTGTGAAGTTTGGGCGATACACAGCGCCGGTCATGCAAGCCGACGCTGCATGGACGCAACGCAAGCCCCACGAGATTTTGAAGCCTGGTGATATTGTTTACGTAAAAATCATATCGCTGGCGGAGAGTAAGGTGCGCGTAAGTCTTGAGCAGGACTCTGGACTGCAAGGCGCACTGGTAGCAATCGATAATGCCACTGGCGAAATCAAGGCGATGGTCGGAGGCCGCGACGCTAATCAATCGAAGTTCAATCGAGCGACGCAAGCGTTGCGGCAGGTGGGCTCATCATTCAAACCTTACGTTTACACCGCCGCAATCGATCGCGGAGCCAGTCCCGACGACACTGTGCTTGATTCGCCGATTACTTTCCAGACAGAGTCGGGCCCATATACTCCGCATAACTACGAAGAACGATTCGAGGGTGCCATCACGCTTCGGCGCGCCCTTGCGCAATCCCTAAACATTCCCGCACTAAAACTTGCGGATACTTTGGGAATTAAAACTGTGATCGAGTATACACGGCGCTTTGGCATCACTTCGAACCTACCTCCGTATTTGCCAATAGCGCTGGGTGCAGCCGAGATTACGTTGATCGAACAGACATCCGCTTACAGCGTTTTTCCGAGCGATGGAGTGCGAGTCACTCCGCGCTACATCACCAAAGTGACGGACTACGAAGGCCGCATTTTGGAAGAAGACTATCCAGACGCGAAAGATGTGGTCAGCACACGAACCGCGCGGATCATGACGTCGATGTTGCGTGATGTAGTCTTGCACGGCACTGCCGGTGCGGCCCTCAGCATGAAAGCTCCATTGGCCGGCAAGACGGGAACTACGAATGACTTTACCGACGCATGGTTTGTCGGTTTCTCACCATCAACAACAACGGGAGTATGGGTTGGTTACGATGAGAAAAAGACGTTGGGATCCAAAGAAACTGGCGCTCGTGCAGCTTTGCCAATCTGGATGGATTTTATGAAAGTTGCGCTCGCCGGAAAAGATCCAGGGACATTCCAATCGCCTCCGGATTTGCCTCTCAGGACGACCACGCAACGTTTGGATACTTCGGATGTCGCGCCGCCGGAAGAAGAGAGTCATTAATTCCCCATCTAATGGCGAAACTCAGACTGACTCAAATTCCCCGGCAAGTTTGCTATGGCGCTCTTTCGCGGCTTGAACGAGTGCGCTAAAAATCGCTCGCGAAGGTTCATCTTGATCCACCGAGCGTTCGGGATGCCATTGCACAGCGAGAACAAAATGATCGGGCGAAGTTCCTTCGACAGCTTCTACAATCCCGTCAATCGGACTGTGTGCAACGACGCGCAATCCATCGCCGATGACATCTGCCGATTGATGATGGCTTGAATTCACGGGGATCTCTGCGGCATGTCCGCCAATAATTTTCGCTAGCTTCGAATCTGGCTCAACATCAACCTGATGAGCAATGGGAACCGTGCGTCCGGGCGAGTGATTCACGGGCGAAACAATGTCCTGGAGCAATGAGCCGCTGCGATAAACGTTCAACGTTTGCAGGCCGTAACAAATTCCAAGAATCGGCTTGTGCATGTTGTACGCATCCTGCATTAGCAACTCATCCACCATGTCGCGCTTTTTGTCAGCCTCCGCTGTCTTCGGATCTCGTTCCTGATCGTACTTCGCGGGATCAACATCCGCGCTGCTGCCGGGAAGCAACACCCCGTCACAGCGCTCGATGAGTTTCATCACATCAGACGGAGTTCGGTCTAACGGGATGCGAACAGGCTCTCCGCCAGCCATGGTCACGGCGTGTTCATATTTAGGCAACGATCGATCTACATAGTCTGGACGGGCAGAATGTGGGATCGGAATCGCGATTCGCGGAACCACTCCTGTGTCGTTAGCTGTAACTTTGCTCACCGGCTGGCTCTTTCAATTTGTGCGAGCGTCCTGGCCTGACGATAGCGTTTAATTTCCATGATCAGCGACGAGATCAAGATGAGGGTCGCAATTCCAACCGCAGCAGGAGCCGCTACGTGACGATATGCAAAAGTCATATCCGGATGCGATCCTCGCGCTTTCGCGACCAGGGCAGTGCCGATGATTGCTGCAAACAGGCAAACAGCAAACGACAAGAGCGTTGTCACAAATGTGATGATAAGGGCCCGCACCGGGACAAGCCGCCAATCAGGTTTATGCGCTTGCGGATGATGAGCGGGTTGATAAGAAGAAGCCAAACTTTATTGTAACTCCGGCGCATGCAACCGTCCGCTCAGGTTAAACGTGCGCTAGAATATGGCTGCTAGAATATAACTATGGCTCAAGCAGCAAGCGCGATTACGCGCTCCCCGGCGGAGGTTGTCCGCCAGTCCCCTGTCGCGCAGGCGCCGAATGGCGTTTGCTACGCGAAAGCCGGCGAGATCACCGTCCCTGAATCCGATTTACTGCGCATGGTTGCTGCTGTACCCGACGCCGCTGCTCGCGCTCTCGACCGCAAAGCTTATTATTTTGTTCCGCTCACCGTAAATCAGGGTGATGAAACGGTGATTGCCGACCGCTACGATGTCGCACTCAGCGACAATGCAGTTTGCCATCGCAATCTCGATCTCGGCGGATCGCAATGCGTTTTCATTTCCACCCGCCTGATGGACGACAAATTTTCCGTCGCTTTCGAGTTCTATATCAACGTGGGACATGCGGTAGTCGAAAAAGCGGGCGTCTCGAAAGATTTTGCTGACCTAGTTTGGAAGCAAGTTGAAGCCGGAGTGCGAGGGGAAACTTCTCTTGACGCATGGGAAGCGCGCAAACTTTCATCGGAAGTCGGCCCTGACACTGAGAAGCATAAGAACGAATATCTAACCGCCAGCTTCGCCGATGCAATTTCGATTTATCTGCTCTCGCTATTTATCGATGTGGACTACTACGACCTGCGCGAGCGCGACTACACGCTGCTTGCTCCTCAATCGTTGGCAGAGCGGTTAAAGAAAGTGGCGGAGTTGTTTCCTGCGAATCCCGGATTTGAGTTCGCGATCCACTACAAGCGCAAGACCTAGCTCCCTTCCTAACTTTTAACTGTTATGTGCGGTCTGCTATGTACAAATTCTCTTCCGCTCGCGAGACGTATGTAACCCAATCCGCATCTTTAAGAATCACAATACAAACATTTTGGAAATATTCGGGAGCGACAATATGTTGAAAGACAGCAAGGCGTTTGGCAGTTTCTCAAGCAACGATATTGCCAAGGCAAAGAAATTCTATGGCGAAACTCTCGGACTTCAACTCTCCGAAAGCAATGGCTTGGTGGAACTCAAGCTCGCGGGCAGTTTTGAAGTAATGATCTACCCTAAGCTTAATCACGTTCCGTCGACCTTCACCGTCCTGAACTTTCATGTCCCTGATATCGAAAGCGCGGTCGATGATCTCACGAAAAAAGGCGTCACCTTCGAGCGCTACGATGGCGAGATCGAAACCGACGCAAGAGGGATCCATCGGGGCCATGGGCCACTAATTGCCTGGTTCAAGGATCCGGCTGGAAATATTCTATCGCTCCTTGAACCCAAAAAGTAAGCGTTTTAATTCCTCGATTGCTCTTGGCTGCTGGGCGCTGTCGCGTTAGCAGGTCGCCCGCGATTTGGATCCGGAAATTTAATCAGGGCGGAGGTGGCGCGGCACACTGATTCGCATGTAATTACCAGCTATCGCCGCCTGCCTTCGGAGGCCATGCGTCCATCTGGCGGCGCAACAGTGCTATCTGTCCAATGTGGTAGCTATTATGTGCCGAGATTTGCCATAGGACCATTTCGACGGTAACAGGTCGAGTGATTTTTGATGGGTCGGACCGTACGATCTGACCCAGCGTCTCAGAGTCCGATTCAGACAGTCGTGAGAGGTGATTGAGTAACTTCACGAAACGCTTGCTGATAGTTTGCCATTGTTCATCGGTTGCCATGCCTGCTTCCGGCCAACTTTTAATTGAGTGATCGGGATACTCTGGTGGATCACATGCGATGCGCCGAATCTCATATTCCATCCAGTAATTCATGTGATCGACGATCTGCCAGATCGAATGCGGGTATCCGTTAACAGTGCGATTGGCAAGGTCGGTCGCAAGGTCTTCAATGCAGGCAATTGGGGCGACGTGAGCGCCTTTGCCGTGGATTAATTCGTGAAGAGTGATGTTGGGCATTTATAGGTCCGCAGGTAAGGATGATAGAACAATTTGCGCTTAATTTTCTCGCGGCAGATGCGAATGGCCGCGCCAATGAAATCTGGTTTGATCTAAAAATAAAGCCCCACTTTTCGAACGTTCCGAAAAATGGGGCCAAGTGTTTTTCTAGATACCAGCGATGCAAGCTTCGAGAACGTCTACCGCTACATCAGCCTGCTCTTTCGTCACGACCAGCGGCGGAGCGATGCGGATGGTGCTTGGTCCGCAGCCGAGGAAGAGCACACCCTTTTCGAATGCTTTCTCGACGACGCGGTCGCGAAGTTCAGGAGCATATTCTTTCGTCTTCTGGTCTTTAACCATCTCGACGCCGATCATGAGGCCGAGCCCGCGAACATCTCCAACGTTCTTGTACTTTTTCGGCCAGTCCTTCATACGGCTAACCATGTGATTGCCAACTTCAGCGGAGTTCTTCAAGAGTCCTTCGCGTTCAATCACATCCAGGGTCGCGAGCGAAGCGGCAATACAAACTGGATTGCCACCGAAAGTAGAGGCATGGGACCCCGGCACCCAATCCATCAGTTCGGCTTTGCTCATCATGATGCCCAGCGGCATGCCGGAAGCGATACCTTTCGCCATGCAAACGATGTCAGGATGAACGCCGGTATGCTGCATCGCCCACCATTTTCCGGTACGTCCTATACCGCTTTGGACTTCATCGGCGACCAACAGGATGCCGTGTTTATCACAAATGCGACGCAGCTCTTTCATAAAGATTGTCGGAGCAACGACGTATCCGCCTTCGCCTTGCACCGGTTCGACGAAAATTGCCGCCACTTCCTCAGGAGCGAGAATCGTCTTAAAAAGTTTTTCTTCGATGAAGGTTGCACAACCAAGTGCGAAAGCTTCGGCATCCTGCGGGCCGCCAGAGCATCCCCGATAAACGTCGGGATAGCGAATGTGGGTTACACCCGGAACCATTGGCGAGAAACGGCGCTTCTGTTGCGGCTTTGATCCGGTTAGTGAAAGCGCGCCCATGGTGCGGCCGTGGAATGCTCCGAAGAAGGCGATTACTTGTTGACGCTTGGTGCGGTAGCGCGCGAGTTTCAATGCCGATTCGACGGCTTCGGCGCCGGAGTTGCCGAAATAAAAGCGGTGCGGACCGGGCATGGGAGCGATCTTCGACAAACGCTCTGACAGCGTGATCATGCTTTCGTAATAAAAATCTGTACCCGACATGTGAATCAATTCGCCAGCCTGTTTCTGGATAGCAGCGACCACATCAGGATGGCAATGGCCGGTAGAAGTGACGGCAATGCCAGCTGAAAAGTCGTAAAACTCGTTACCATCGACGTCCGTGACAACGATGCCACGACCGGTCTTGGCCACCATCGGGTAGGAACGTGTGTAGGACGGCGAAATGTATTTCTCGTCGCCTGCGAGAACGCGCTTGGCATTTGGTCCGGGCAGCGCGGTGATGATCTTTGGGCCCTTGGTCGTGGTCTTTTCTGTAGTCATTGTCTGAGTTGACATGGAATCCTCCAAAAGAATGTGGGCGTGAGCGGTGCTAAAGGCAGACCTGAACATCCGGAAAGCAACACGGATACATCAAATCGAAGCTAGGAAGGTAGGTCTAACTAGTCGCTACCGAAGAGACTCGGACGAACTTGCGAAGGCAGCACTGCCAAATGGCGGCGCGGACACACAAGAAAGTGTAGCCAGCACGCGGGCAGGTGTGAATTGGGATTTTGGATGCGCATGGGATTATCGCCCAGTGGCAATTATAGTCCGCCGAAGTCCAAAACGTAACCCCCAAAGGGCGGCTGGCTTGGTGGACGAAATTCGAAATGAGCGCCAAAATCAGGAGTCTTGGCTGCGAGGAGTCGGGGTATAAGAAAAAAATGGAGCTACTTCAGCTCTTGCAACTTTTCACCAGCCAACTGCGAGGCTTCGTTGTTCGGATTTTCCTTCTGTATTTGTTCGTAAATTCGCTTTGCTTCGAGCGGTTGATTGCTCGCTTTATAGGTCGCTGCCAATTCCATTTGCGCAGTTAACTTGCCTACCGACGCCGTCGGCTTAGCGATCAGATCCTTATAGATGGCGATGGCATCTGAACTGCGGTTCGAATCACGGTAAATCGATGCCAGCGCGAACTTCGCGAGCGAAGAAAGGTCGGCATTGTGCGATGATGCGGTGTTTTTGAGATCAGCTTCGGCGCTGGCATTTTCTCCCATGTCCGCCGAGGTCAAGCCGAGAAAATAACGCGCGAATTCCGCAGCCCGGGTGTGGGGATAGTTATCTACGATAGCTTGAAATTGCTTGTGCGCTTCGGTAGAACGTTCCTTGGTGGAGGCAAAACTAGGTTGTTCGGGCGTTGGCGGCATGTTCGCCGGACGCACCGGAGTATTGAGAGTCCGCACTGCTTGAGAAACGCTAAGGCTTGCCTTTTGGTCCTGCTGATTGATATAAAACCAGCCGCCTCCAACAATGGCGACTAACACGGCTACAGCAATCGCCCCGTAAATAATGGTCGGTTTATGCTCGACCGACCAATGAACGGTGGCCTCGGCTGCGTCGATGGTGACGCGGCTAAATCGGTCTTCTTTGAGTTGATGGCGGGTTTCTGCGCGCACGAACTTCCCTTCTAGTGGCGGGTGGGTAACAACATCTTAGTCTAGCAGGGTAAAATTGCGTGCGTCAAAGATGGACGAAGTTACAACGGCCATTAAGCCTTCAGCGCCTTGATTCGATCTCCGACATCGCGGTAGTCGATGTTGCTCCCATATACCGCTGTGAAGTGTTTGAGAGCTGCCGTCTTGTCGCCCGCTGCTTCGTGGGCTGAGCCTAGTTCGTAATTCAATGCCGTCTTGGTTTCGCCTTCCAGGTTGGTGAGCTTTAGCGCCGTGTTGTACCAGCGAACCGCCGCTTCCGGCATTCCCTTGTCCAGGAAGCATTGCGCCAGCCAAGTGTAGGTCTGCATCAATAGCGGGAACGGATGACCGCGTTCGACCGATTGGCAGACTTTCTGGAGTTCGCCGATAGCTTCGTCAAGCAGTCCCATTTCACGGAAAGCGACTCCCAAGTTGTAGTGCGTCTCCGGATCTTCTTCGCTGTCCGTTCGACCTTCTTCGAGTTCATGCTTGAGTTCGCCGAACATGTCGGCAAGGTCCACCCCGGCGCTAGCTTCAACGGCAGAGGCAGACGGGATGGGTACGGGTTGCGAACTCACTGTCGGGCTTGCGGACGCACCGGCGGCGGCGGACATTGCAACCGGCGCGGGTACCTGCGTAGGAGCGGGTATTGCTGCTGCGCTCGGCAGGAAATTGTCTCCGAGTGCAGATTCCAGATCGGAAACGAGATTCCTCAGGGTACTTTCAGCGGCAGCTGCAGGCACTGCCGGAGCAGCGACTGGGGCGGCGGGAATCGCGATTGGTTCGGCTGCCAGTCGAACGACCTTAGCGGTCGCGCTTGGCGGCGCAGCGTGAGCGGCGGCCGTCGGCGGCTGGCCAAGGAAATCATTGCCAAGCGAAGCGTCCAAATCTGATACCAATGAGTTCAATGGAGCAGGCGCTGCTTCAGGGACCACCGGAACTGGCGCTACGCTTTGAACCGGCGCGACTTCTTCGACGACGACTGGCTGCGGAATTTCCTGGATTTCGGCAACCGCCTGGTCCGCAACAACTGGCGCGACGGACAATTCGACTGGCGCTTCAACAACTTCCGGCTCAGGCGTTATTTCAGCCACGACAGGAGCGTCTTCGCTAACTTCCTGGGCCGCTTCGGGAATTTCATCTGTACTCGCAAGTTCGACTACTGCGTCAGGAGCCGGAGAAGCCGAACACGCATCAATTTCAGCCTGCAACGCGCCGACCATCGCGGCATCGGAGCTTAAGCGTTTAAGTTTATCCAAGCCGGCAGTTGCTTGTTCCGGCATGGAGTTTTCGAGATAGAAACGGATTTCTTCGATAGTTTCCGCAACTGCAAGGTCGTCAGTTCCGTGCTCTGCTCCACTTGCAGCAGCTTTCCCCAGGACCGCTCCAATAGCATCGTGTTCAGGCTCTGCTGGTGCAATTTCTTCGGTCGCCGAACCATCCCATTCGCCCGAAAGATCAATTTCGGCATCCTGAGACGCTGGAGGCGCGTGCATCACGAATTCGGCAGACTCAACTGGCTTTGCGACGACTGGCGGCGCGACGACAGCCTTAACTTTCAATTGCTCAACTTGAGGAATTTCGACTGTAGCAGCAACGGACGCGGTCACCGCTCCCGATTCGCCATCGGCGGCGGCTCGCGCTTCATACTTTGAAGATAAATCCGCATACCGTGACGCTTCAGACGCGAAACCGGCGTCATGATAAAGACTTTCCAGAGTTCGGCAGCAAACTGCGCCCTCGGCAAAGCGTCCAGCGCGAGCGTGTAAAGCGGCGAGGCGTTGATTCAGCCGCAGATCCCGCGGAGCTTGAGGCAATATCGACAGCAACGGCGACAGCGCCTTCTCCGGCATGTTGTACGAAAGGAACAAGTCTGCATCAGTGATCGCGGCACGCACCGCCAGCGTGACTGCGTCTTCGTGACGCTGATCAATTGATGGAGCGGATGCTTCTAACTCCTCAACCAGTACCAGACCTTCCTCTGGTGTCAGTAGCGAAGGAGACTTTGCGCTGTCACCCAGCCTGGCCAAAACCTGTTTATGGTTCTGTGCGTGTAAATTGTTTTGTGGCTCGAGCTGCATCAGCTGAGCGTAGTAGTCTCGGGCCTTTGCGAAGTCGCCAGATTGAACAAACGCATTTGCCAATAATTCGTAAATCTCAGTGTCGTGGCTCTTGTCCCCGGCCTTATTGAGCAGTCCAAGAATGCTCACAAGCGCGTTTGTGTCCACGCTTACCGGCCCTATCAATGAGTGAAGGCTATTTAGATAGCGCGTGGAATCGTGCGCCATCAATCGGTCGCCATAGGTTCGATAGATCGCTAGCGCTTCGTCGTATTGGCTCGCTCCCAGCAACGCGTCGACGTAGCTGCTGATCGAGGGCACGCTGGTTTCGAGTGGAAATAGTTTAGGCGCGAGCGATCCCGCGTCGGCCACGCGTCCGAGTTGCAGATAGCATTGGAACAATCCGCGCAGCGCTTCCGGGTATTTGGCAATGTCGGTGAGCTTTTCGAAATGTTGAGCTGCTGCGGCAAAGTCTCCAACGTCGACAGCATTGCGAGCGCGCATGATAAGCGCATCGCCACTGTTTGGATCCAGCTTAATCAAGCGTTGCAGTAGATCTTCCGCTGCGTCCAATTGATTTCTGGAACGTAGGGTCTCAATCGCGGCAGAATAGACTTGCTTCGCTTCTTCTTTCTTGCCCAATCGTACGTACACATCTGCCAACCGAGTTCGCATGGGCAGATTGTCGGGGTCCATCTCCAATGTTTTCTGAAAAATTCTGACAGCCTGTTCGAGTTCTCCTCCACGAAGGAACTCTTCGGCGACTTGCAAATATTGTGCCCGGGCGTCATTGAAAAGACCCTGCTGCGTATAGAGTTCGGCCAAACGGAGCACGGTTTCGATGGACGGCTTTGATTTGGCGAGCTTCTTGTACATCGCGATCGCTTTGACCGTGAAGCCCTGGGTCGCATACGCATCGCCGACGCTCTTGAAGCATTCCACTGCTTTGTCGTTATCGCCGAGTCGCGAATAAAGATCGCCGACAGTATTCATTACCGTCAGATCTTTCGCGTCCGCTTTGAGAATCTTCTCGTATTCCGCGATGGCATTCGGCAGCTTGCCCTGCTGGACGAATTTCTCCGCGGCGCTTAGGACCTTCTCTTTGTTGAAGCCGAAACCGAAAGCCATAACTGCTAACCCCGCTCTGCTGCTTTTTTCCTAATCGCCATATCACAGCGAAAAAGGTTTACAGATAGTCCGTCCGGCAAGTGTCCACATGGCACAACTGCGCGAGAGATAGTGCTCGAACCAAGGTCATTGTAAGACGGAGTACCCAAAATCGTATGGTTACTAAGGGTTACCGAAGGGGAGTGTACGTCTGGTTGCGGCTAGCTTCTGCGTTGTATAGCGTTTTGCCAGCCATCGTTAGTGTTCGGCTGGCTGTGCATGGTAACAACATGGATTCCATCAGGTAAATTGATGTTCTATTCATCTACCTGTAATCGGATTGTAGAAAACCAGTTCTAAGCTGTAAGCGTGTTATTCCATCCTGGACGACGAAGGCAAATGGGAGCGGATGCATCTCCTAATATGCGTCGACGGAGGAGCACTGCCATGACAGCTGCCAAAGCAGACACGTTGCCCTTGGCCCCCACTCACGCATATCTCGTGCAGCGCACCATTGAAGCTTGTCGCGTCGCCAAGGAAGCCGCAGGCGCTGCCGCCGAAGGCATTGCCGCCGGTTCGACTCCTTTACTCAATACGATTCGCGACAAAGAAAAAGACCTCGATATTGTCGACCGCGAAATTGATGCAGGCGTCACGATGGTGATCACCCGCGTATCAGAGATCGAAGCTCGCGAGCTTCTTGCCTGCATGAAATTCATGATCGGTCTGGAGCGCATTGGCGATCTTCTTCTAAGTTTTGCCAGCAGTGCTCTGGCGGCGGCTGGACGCGTGGATCCGCAAGATACCCGCGACCTCACGCAAATGGCTACCGTGCTAGAAAAAATGCTGACGGATGTCGGTGAAGGGTTCTCGACGCGAGATGTTAAGAAGGCCATCGCTGTTCTCCGCGTGGACGCGGAAATGGATCGCCTGCGGAATTTGCTTTTCCTGAGACATATTGAAAATCCTGAGAATCAGCAGCGGCAGGCAAGCTTACAGGTAATCTTCATGGCTCAATCGTTGGAACGCGCCGGCGATCATGCCAAGAACCTGGCCGAAGAAGTATGCCATCTGGTGAGCGGTCACACAGTCCGTCATGTGTTGATGACCTACGACAAGCCTATCGAGACAATGTATCTGGAATGGTTGCGTCGGCGCGACGAACAGCCAGGCCTCCAACGCTAGCCTGATCCCGCTCCTTCGCCGCCTCCCAGGGCGCGCGCCGTATAATCTTCTCAAGCATTGCAATCCAAGAATTTTGGAGTAGTCAGCATGGCGGGAAAACTTTGTAGATTTGCCGTGGGCGGGAGCGTCTTGATCGTACTGGCGCTGATCACGAGTTGCGGCGGTGGTGGCGGTACTACGGCTAGTTTGCGAGTTGTTCAGGCATCTCCCGATCAGGCCGCTGTAAACGTTCTGATAGATGGCAAACTTCAAGTAAGTGACGTTGCGTACGCAGGAAACACCGGATATCTGAGCGTGAATCCCGGAACGAAGGATTTGCAGCTAGAACTCAACACGAATAATTCACTTGTGTTGGACGCGAAAGTTCCAGTAACCAGCAGCAGTGAAACCACGGTGGTGCTTACCGGAAATTCCGGCAGCCTTAAACCCGTAATTCTGGCAGACAGCAATTCTGCCCCGACGGCGGGTGATATCGAGATACGCGTTATGAACGCCGCACCGGGCATCGCGGCTGCGGACGTTTATATTGTGCCTGCTGGCAGCAATATTTCGACGCTTTCCCCGGTCGCAACTTCATTGGCATTTCAAGCCGCAACGTCATATCAAACTTTGACCGCAGGAACTTATCAGGTTTTCTTGACGGTACCCGGAACCAAGAGTGCTTATCTAAGTTCGGTTTCGCTCGTGCTAACCGGAGGACAGATTCGCACCGTCGTCGGAATCAACGGCGTCGGAACCGGCTTCACGTCGCTTACTTTGGCTGACTTGGATTAGCTGGTTTGTTTGGCTGATCGTTCGTGCCGCTACTCGTGGCCAATTTCAACTTCCCGAGTTGTTCTTTGGTGACTTCGGGTGACGGTTTGGTCTTTGTGCTCAGTTCTTTCTCCGGATGTTCATAAAAGCTCAGGATTCTGGCGCGAAGCTCCGGCGAAGTTTGCGCAAAGTCGCTCTTCGCGAGTTGATCTACAAGATGTGCATATGTCTTGTCCGCAAGGACGTATTCTCCAGCGCGTCCCGCACGGCCCGTATCAAAATCCAGATTTTCAAGACTGACGCGGCTGCCGGCGCCCTGTTGACGAAGCAATGTCTGATAACCATCTACGGTCGTGTTGATGCTTTTTATATATAGATCTTCTGTTTGCGGCGATGGGATTTTGAACGCTATTGCGCGGAACGGGCCAATTTTTGGCATGATGCGCAGAATTACCGACAAAACTCGTGCCCCGAAATCTGGTTTACGGTATCCATTTCCCCACTGCTTTTGATAATCCGCGCGGGACAGGTGATACAAGAATTCCTTTTCGCTGAAATTAGGCGTGTCCTTCACAATCTCTTTGCGCCGGGACAAGAGCGCCACCCGCGTCATTTCTGGAATGACCCTACTGATTGATCGCCGGAAGGTCCCTATAGCCAAATCTTCATTGGCGATTACATCACTCAGCGGGATGTTATAAGTTTCCTGAAATGCGCGTTCCAGTAATGGCTTTGCGACTTCAAAGCCGATGAAGTCATGGAAACTGTCCGACGTATATCGATTTTTTGCGACCTGCACCATGTCAAAACCGAACTCGGTTTGAATGTGAGCTTTGGGATCATCCGCATAAGTAACTTCATTGCCAAATTTTCGTTTTAGTTTAGGAAACTCGATGGCTACGATTTTATTAATCGTTGGATGGCCGGCGTTATCCGCGGAATAGTGGGCTAGCGCGCCGAGTGCGAATGCATATTCGTCCAGGGAAGTGGAACCCCGAAGCAAAGCTTCAACAAAATCCCCGGTCCGAACGTAGTGAACGAGATCGCTAAAGTAGTGACTGCCAAAAGGGTAGTAACCCATGTCCTGCACAAGGCTGCCACCGTAGGCGTAAGCATGGGCTTCCCGCAATTGGTCATCGGTCGTGGCCGGAAATCGCTTCAGGAGCAGTGGTTTAAATTGGTCTTTCCACACGAGGTCGATAATCTCTTCGTGGGTTAGGACAGAATAGCTCTGGCTTGAACTGACTGAAAGGCAGAAAAATAGTAGGGCGACTGTCCACTTCAAGATATTGCGGTTAGGCCTTTTCGGCTTCATACTTCGGACAAGTCTACTTCAAGAAGGCGAGAAGCGGGTACCAGCTCTTCCGAACCAGTGACCCGCTTGATAGGAAGGATTCTCGAAGAGGGTTTTGCATAAAGTGAAGATAGACCCGGCCTGGCTCGCGGCAAATACACACGCTACTGTAGGTGTAAGGCAAACTTTCTAGAAGAGATGAGAATGAAAAAGAACGTCCTTTTGTTTGTAGCTGTGCTAATTCCAAGTATCGTGCCGGCTCACGCTGGATCAACGGTCAAATATCAAGCCACGATCCAGAATGTGAAGTACGTTTATAGTTCGTCGAACCCTGTGGCTCGCCTCAAATCCGGAGATATTTTAGATACGAATACGCTGGATTGTTTCGGCAACGCCATCCGCAAACCTGGTGACACGCTTGCCTTGGCGAAAGGCGACAATCCACTGACCGGTCCTTTCTACATCGAAGGCGCGGAGCCGGGCGATACGTTGGCGGTGAAAATTCTCGATCTTCAAGTAGACAGCGATCAAGGGCTAGGAGCGTTTGCTCCTGGATTTGGGGCGATCAACTCGACAAATTACACGCCAATGTTGGCTCCTCCGCTGCCTGAGAAAATCTGGTTCTATCCCATTGACCGTGCCGCGAATACGGCGACATTCCAGGGACTCGACTCAAAGTTTTCCGTGAAAATTCCTCTTCACCCATTTTTCGGATGCATCGGCGTCGCTCCGGCGAATGGAGAAGCTCGCAGTTCGATCGTGCCGGCCGAATTTGGGGGCAATATGGATTCTCCCGAGGCGAGTGCAGGTAACACCGTGTATTTTCCAGTAAATGTTCCCGGCGGCTTGCTGTTTCTGGGTGATGGACATGCTGCCATGGGCGACGGGGAAGTCGCCGGTACTGCTATCGAAGTCCCGCTCAAGGCACGCGTTCAGATCAGCGTGATCAAAGGCCATAGGATAAATTGGCCTCGTTTCGAAAATGATCAGGCAATCATGGCGGTCGGCGCTTATCGCCCACTCGATGATTGCGTACGCATCGCCTTCACCGAGCTCGTCGGCTGGATTCATGAAGACTACGGCTTATCCGAATTTGACGCTTATGAATTGCTGTCGCAGGTCGCGAAGATCCATTTGAACGAAATGGTTGACCCGAATTACGTTGTTGTAGCTTTAATTGAGAAGAAGTATTTGCCGGCAAAATTGAAGCACTAAGAGTTGATTAATCGATGGATGCGAAACATAATACCGAAGCAAAGGTTGCATTGCCAGTGACCAGCGCTAACGCAACGTGGGATTCGCAGCCGGCGCTGCAATTGCTCGCCAACCGTGCCTGCTTCATTACAGGAGCACGTCAGGCCGTAATTGCCCTTGGCGAAGGGAATGTCCTGGTCTGTAAAGCAAGCTCAGGCCCGACCGCGCCTATACCTGGGACACAGCTTCAGTTGGATGACGGGCCAACATCCGAGTTGATGGCAGAGTGTGTCTCAACACGGGCGTCGGTGCGGTGTCAGAACACAGCAACGGACAACCGGACCGACATCGCAGTATGCCGTCCCCTAACAATTGGGTCGGTTTTGTTGGCGCCACTCTTGCGGGCTGGCGATGTGATTGGAATATTCGAACTCATCGCGGAGCGAAACTTTGCATTTGAGGAACGCGATATCGAGTCTTTACAAAGGTTGGCCGCAATCGCGGTCGTTGCGCTTGAGCAGGACGGGGCGTTACATGATTTCGCGAATGCAGAAGGTATCGAAGCCGATACCAACATTCCTGTCGTACGTAAGGGGAGAATTCCGCTTCCAGCGAATACGGGCAATGAGCCGATCCAGGAAGAAGCGGCCCGGCTCGCGGGAAGTGACAATGCACGCCGCTGCAAAGGGTGTGGTTTCCCGGTTTCGGCAGGCCGCGCCGTCTGCCTGGATTGCGAAGCAGAACAAATTGCCCGTGGGACATTTGGGGCTCACGACCTCGCCACTTTTTCTTACGGATCCTCGGCTGCCAGCAAGAAGTCCTGGCTGGATGAGCATTTTTATACAATCGGCATCATCTTAGTTTCGTTGCTTACAGTGATAATCCTCATCTTGTGGGCTAGGTAAGCACACTTCGGCCATTCTCACAATTGAAGTATTCCCGAAATGGCGGCAGACTTACATCTCTCTAATGCCATCTCCAAATATTGACGATGATCCGGCAGATGCCGAACTAGGCATGGTCGTGTCCAATGTCAATCGCTCATCCTCCCATTTCAGCGCCATTCAATGAACTGCATTTGCTGTTTGTAGGCGGGGGAGAGAAGGATTTTGACTGTATTGCCGCCCTATTGAACCGCGAGTCAGACGGCCACGTCCATACGGACCACACATGCAATCTGGAAGAGACGCTGGCCCGTTTGCGGTCCGTAAACTACGACCTCCTTCTTTGCGACTATCAGCCTGGCGACGGGGCGTTGCAGCTTCTGCACGAAGTACGCCGGCAGCGCGGATTACCGATGGTCTTCATTAGCGATCACATCAATCAGGCTGTGCTCAAGCGTGCTGTTGGAAGCGCAACTCCCGGGAAGAATGCCTGTCACGGTCGGGCAATCTGTGATGCCATCGAAGCTTATTGCAAAGATAAGCAACGCCAAAAGACTGAGCAAATGCTGCGGAAGTTGCACCGTGCAGTAGAGCAAACCGCGGAAATGATTGTGATTACTGATCCCCATGGCGTAATGGAATATGTGAATCCTTCCTTTGAGAGCGTTACCGGGTATTCGCGAGAGGAAGTGATCGGCAAGCGATTTTCAATGCTGCGTTCCGATCAGCAGGGCTTTGGGCTAACTCCGAATGCCTGGGAACTCGCCTTTTCGGGCGAGCCATTTCGTGGGGTGGTGTTGAATCGAAAAAAAGATGGAGAGATGTTGATCGTTGACAAAACGGTCACACCAGTTCGCGACGTTGAGGGCAAGATTACAAATTTCGTAGCTTGTGCGCGCGACATCACTCAGCGGCGCAGCCTGGAAGCTCAGCTCCAGCAAGCGCAAAAGATGGATGCGATCGGCCGTCTGGCGGGCGGGGTTGCGCACGACTTCAATAATTTATTGATGGTGATTGGCGCCTACGCCGAACTTACGCAGGATGCACTGTCTCCCGAGCACCCTTTGCGCCACAATGTGCACGAGATTCTAAATGCTGCCCGGCGTGCTGCCGATCTCACTCGCCAACTGTTGGCCTTCGGTCGTAAGCAGGCGCAGTCCCTGGAATTGTTGAATCTTAATCGAATCATCGAGGAAATCAATCGGATGCTGCCTCGATTGATCGGAGAAGATATTGAACTTGATTTCTTGCCTGGGACCGAGCTTGGGTTGGTGCGAGTCGATCATGTGCAGATCGAGCAAGTCCTGATGAATCTCGCCGCTAATGCACGTGATGCGATGCCGCATGGAGGACGCCTCACGATCGCGACAAGCGCAACATCTGCGGAGGATGCCTACCGAGATCATCTTCGAGTGCTGCCTCCCGGAGACTACGTCTTGCTTGCAGTCACCGATTCAGGCGAAGGGATAGCGCCTGAGCACATCAGCCATATCTTCGAACCGTTCTACACGACGAAAGAACCAGGCAAGGGAATCGGCCTCGGACTAGCCACCGTTTACGGGATCGTCAAACAAAGCGGCGGCTTCCTTTGGGTTGATAGCCAGCCAAGCGAGGGAACCAGCTTCCAAATTTACTTCCCTCGATTTTCAGCTGGAACGGCGATTCTTGTACCAATTCCGTTGGACGAGGAACAGCCGATGCGAGGCCAGGAGACAGTTCTGTTGGTCGAGGACGAAGTCGCCGTTCGCGTTCCCACGAGCCAATTTTTGGTACTGCAGGGGTATGTTGTTTTAGAAGCCGCGAGTGGAGAAAAGGCCATGCAGATTTCCAGCGAGTTTCGCGGCCCTATCCACATCATGATTAGCGACGTCGTCATGCCGCTAATGAGCGGACCCACTTTGGCCGACGAACTATTTGTCTGCCGACCTGAAATGAAAGTGCTCTTTGTGTCCGGATACGCGGAGAAGACCCGCCTACAACCCAATGGAGATGCCACAGTGTCTCACTTCCTGCAAAAGCCGTTTTCGTTGAGGACTTTATCTCGTAAGGTCCACACCGTTCTCCATCAGGAACCGGTTGCCGCCAAAGCCATAGCTGCCTCGAACTGAATCCTCGGCTTCCTCCCGTATAATTCGAGTGGACGATTGCATGCGCCCACTCCCAACCTCTTTAACAGCGAATTCCCCTTTTAGCTCCCCAGGCCATACGTCTCCCAATTTCCGCTGGAAATCGATTGCAATCATTTTCGGGCTCTGGTTTCTGATCTATGTGCCTGGTCTGTTCCACCCTCCTCTGCTCGACGACGTAGATACCATGCATGCCGAAGCTGCAAGGGAAATGGTTCTTCGCCACGATTGGGTGACTCTTTATATAGACGGAGTGCGGTATCTGGAGAAGCCACCTCTACCGTATTGGGCGATTGCCACCAGCTACAAGATATTTGGGATTAGCGATTGGAGCACCCGGCTTCCCCTTACATTCGCGGTGCTCGCGTTGTTAATGGCTGTATATTTCCTGGCTCGCTACGCCTATGGCGAAAGAGCGGGACTATATTCGGGCGTTGCACTGGCCACGATGATTGGGCCGTACATCTTTACGCGTTTCCAGATTCCCGATGTAACTGTCGCTCTGTGGCTGACTTTGGGCTTCTACTTTTTCTTGCGAATTCTCGGAGAGGAGAAGCCTTCTCGATTTATTTGTTGGGGTTTTGCCGTTGCTTGTGCGCTGAATACGCTGACTAAAGGCTTGATTGGTTTGGTGTTTCCATTTGCCGCCATCGGACTCTACCTGTTAATCACCGGCAGCCTCAAATTGCTGAAGAGGTTGCAACTGGTTTCAAGCGCATGCATATTCTTTCTTATTGCGGCCCCATGGCACGTGATGGCTGCGTTGCGCAATCCGGACCAGGGAGCAGTACGCGGCTTTCTTTGGTTCTACTTCGTCAACGAACAATTTCTTCGATTTCTGAATAAACGTGTCCCGCGCGACTATGACACCGTTCCACTCCTGCTGTTTTGGGGATTATTGCTGGTGTGGGCGCTACCGTGGGTTGCATTCCTTCCGCAGGCATTGAGGCGTGTGCCGGTCAGATTGCGAGAATGGCGATCGAAAATGACTCGCGAGCAGTCCGCCAATTTGCTCTTTGCTTTATGGATATTCGTGGTTCTCGCGTTTTTTAGTTTCTCGACGCGGCAGGAATACTACACGATTCCAGTCGTACCTGGGATCGCGCTGCTCGTCGGCTACTGGCTACAGCGCGAAGAAAGCTCTAGAGCTCCAAGTAAGGAACGCCGTGCGGGGTACATTTCTTCAGTCGTTTTATTGGCGCTCGGCGTAATCATCTTCGCGGCGGGCATATCGCTTCTTGCTTTCTCGAAGACACCCTCGCCGAATGTAGAGCTTGCGGATCTGTTGAAGAAAAATCCGGAAGACTATGCGCTGTCTCTGGGGCATTTTCTAGACTTAACGCCTGAATCTATGGGGATATTCCGCATCCCACTTGCCGGCTTCTCCATCGCATTTCTAATTGGAACATTATTTAATTGGCGTGCCCGCAAACGAGGCGATACTGTACGCGGGAATCTGGCGCTAGCGTTGATGATGATCGTGGTACTCACGTGCGTACACAGCGGGTATTCAACGTTTTCACCAATTCTTTCATCGCAACCCCTGGCACGAGCCATTAATAAGCGCTTTCAGTCCGGCGACACCATTGTGATTGATGGGGATTACGCTTCGGCCTCGACGCTGAACTACTACACCCTCGAACATGTTCTAGTGCTGCATCAGCCGACGTCAACTCTGTGGTACGGCTCGCGTTTCGCTGACGCGCCGCCCATCTGGCAAACTGAGGAGTCGCTCGGCACATTATGGCGCGGAAGCGCTCGCGTTTTTCTGTGGAGCGATCAGGATGATCCGAAAGAACTCCATGGAGCGCCGAAATTTCTGCTCGCCAGAAGCGGCGGCAAATCGATCTTCACTAATCGTCCGGATTGAACCTGGCGTCAATCCCGGTTCGATTCCGTGCAGTCGGTATAATTCACTTCCGTGATAGTTTTCCTGTGGATATGTCTTGGTATAGCTCTGATAGGAACGGTTAGTTCCACCGTATTCCTTGGCCTCACATTGGCTGGCGCTTGGTACCACGTGCGCCAGCGTCCGAGGGATCTAGCACATGATTTGCCTCCGGTTTCCGTGCTTAAACCGATGCACGGACTCGAACCTGATCTTCGCGAAAATATTGGGAGTTTTTTTCAGCAGGATTATCCCACTTACGAAATTCTGTTTGCTGTTGCCGAGGAGGATGATGCTGCGCTCCCCGTCATCCGCGAGGTTTGCGCTCGATATCCGCATATCCCCAGCACGGTTTTAATCACTGGGCCGCCCCAAGTCCCAAATCCTCCATCCCATGCATTTCATTGCATGTCGCAAATAAGTAAATACGACATCCTGGTAACAAGCGATAGCGATGTACAAGTCGCTCCAACATATTTGCAGGATGTCACCGCGCCATTTTCGGATCCTCAGAACGGGATGGTTACTTGTGTGTACCGAGGTAAGAACCTTGGCGGATTCTGGTCCGCGCTCGATGCAATCGGGATGTCAGTGGAAATGACGGCTGGCGTATTGGTCGCAAACATGTTGGAAGGAATGAAATTTGGATTGGGCCCGACCATCGCGGTGCGCAAGGAAGCGCTCGAAAAGATCGGCGGTTACACGCGCGTCGGACAATATTTTTCCAACGATTTCGTCATTGGCAATTTTATTGCCGAAGCCGGTTATAGCGTCGTCCTGTCGCACCATGTGATAGACCATGTCGTGGCACCTATGAAATTCAGGGATATGTGGGACAGGCAACTGCGTTGGGCGCAAGGCACGCGTTATTCACGGCCGTGGGGTCATGTTGGCTCCGGGTTGGTCTTTGCGATGCCGTATGGCATATTGGGACTTATTGCGGCGACAAGTTTAGGTCACACGGAATTGGGTATAGCGTTACTCGCGGCTGCACTCTCGAATCGATTGTTGGAATGTTGGGTGGTGGGATGGAAGGTGGTACATGATCCTGCTGCGCAACGATCAATTTGGCTTTATCCGCTGCGAGATATTTCCGGATTCGTGATGTGGTGTGCCAGTTACCTCACTCGACAAGTTATGTGGCGCAACAATCTTTATGAATTCGCGGAAGGTGGGAGAATCGTACTACGCCAAGCTAAGCCCAAGAACAATTGAGTCAGGATTTTATTCGGACCAGTTTTCCATGATCCAGACGAAAGACATTGCCACGCCAGGAGACTGTGTGACCCGCGAGGCTGGCAATCCAGATTAAGAGGCCAAAACAGTCTCGCAAAGGTAAGAGCCAAAGTGATGGCATCATCTGATCGTCCTGCAATACTTTCTTGCCTGTCGTCCAAGCCATCAAACAACGAGCGGCCAGCGTCACACCAAACAAAAGCCACGCCCACAGAGCTCCTCTGGAAGATAGAAGTGCGAGCGCACTCCATGGAAGCCCAAAAGTAAAGATCAATCCGAGATAGCCGCTGGGGCGCGAATCACGGACAGTCCGGGCCCAACGTAGTTGATGTGCTAAATAGTCGCGAAATGAATACGCGGGAAGATACGTCGCTACCGTGGTCTGGGATAGCAATACCTTGCGACCCAAACCGGCAATGCGGTTACCAATTTCATAGTCGTCAGCAAGATAATCGGCTACGGTCTCAAATCCGCCGATAGCCTTAAGGTCATCCCGCCTGAAGGCAAGCGTTGAACCTAGTCCAAAACTGATGCCACTCTCCAATTGCCATGCTGCCAATACCCCGGGAACGAAATCGGTGCTGATGCCTAGCGATTCGAGCTGTGATCCGATGGTTCCAGCGGCGATGCCTTTGTAAAGGCAAGTCACGAGTCCGGTCGCAGAATCATTCAGTGGCGACACAACTGTCTGGAGATAGTCCGGAGGAACGCGGATGTCGCTGTCATTGACGACAAGAAATTCGTGAAGCGCTTCGGGGAGCATTTGTGCGAGATTGCCGACCTTGGTGTTATTCCCCAAATTCAGTTTGCATACGACAAGCTGAATCGGAATCTGCGGGAATTCCCGTTGCAACCGGCGCACCAGTGGTACGGAGGAGTCCGCAAGGTCGCTGACTCCAAAAACAATTCCGTATTCGGGGTAAGTCTGTACGCAGTGGCTGCGCAGACTCTCATACATATCAGGGTCTGTGCCTTTCAATGGCTTCAGAACAGAAACCGGAGGCAGCTTCGCAGTTTCGATGCTTGAAGGAGCACGCTTGCGAAGAAATTTGATCGCGCTCCACGTACATAAGAAGTAAAAGGAAATACTGGTGCACGTTCCGATGATGGAAACGATTTCGATGCTATGGATGATGGTTTTGATCAACCACGTCCTCGAGTTTTCATAATCGGAATCTGCTCTACGTGACTAGCGAAATCGGTCATCGACCATGGTGTAGTGATAATCATGACGATCTAAAGGGATTGCCCACGGAATATGCTAACAGGCAGTTGCGATGGGAATATGGTAGGGAAGTAACGGGGCGGACAAGGAGTCCGCCCCACGGTAGAGAGCAATTACTCTGCTGCTTCTTTTTCGATGGTCACCTTGAAATGAGCGGTGACTTCCTTGTGCAGCTTAATGGGAAGCGTGAACTCTCCCAGGCTCTTCAAAGGCTCGTGTAATTGAATCTTGCGACGATCCACGTCGAAGCCTTTTTTCGCGAGAGCGTCGGCAACGTCGCCCAACGTCACCGACCCGAAAAGCTGATCGTTTTCGCTGGAACGGCGCTGGAACGTAATCGATACGCCTTCGAATTGTGCAGCAAGCGCCTCTGCTCCGGCCTTTTCTTTGGCGGAGCGGCGAACTGCAGAGGCCTTCATTTGCTCGACAACTTTTTTGTTGCCTTCTGACGCCTGTATCGCCAGCTTCCGTGGCAGCAGATAGTTACGGCCGTAGCCCTCAGCGACTTTAACGACATCGCCGCGTGAGCCCAACGAGTTTATGTCTTCTTTCAGTATGACTTCCATGACGACTCCTTAAATGTTCAAAAATTCAATTGCGTGGGCGTCTGCTGTTTACGATGCACGGCCGGCAAATGGCAATAATGCAATGTTACGGGCCTGTTTAATCGCATTCGACAGGCGCCGCTGATGCGGAGTGCATACACCGGTCAAACGCCGGGGCACGATCTTCCCGCTTTCCGCGACGAAACCTGCGAGCAGACGAACGTCTTTGTAGTTGATGGCTTCAATTTTCTCCGTGCAGAACTTGCAGACTTTCTTGCGACGGAAAAACTTGCGTCCACCAGGACCGCCACCACCTTCGCGTCCGCCACCGGGGCCACCAGGACGCGGGGGACGTCGTTCACGATCAGGACGATCTCCTGTAGGACGATCTCCGCTCGGGCGGTCTGTGGTTGAACGTTCCGCCGGCGCTGTTATTGCTCTCACTTCGTCAGCCATAATGCTCCTTCTTCGAATTCTTTCGAAACCTGAATGAATGTTGTTGTTAAACGGCGGCAGCCGGCGCTTCAGCCGGAGTTGCTTCCACTGCGGGAGCGGGTGTCGCCGAAACTTTGCGGCGCGCATCTTTCAGCGCTTTGATCTTATCGATCCGCTTCTGTTCTTCGTCGATGCGCACGGTCAAGAATTTGATTACCGGCTCAGTGACGCGCAGCCGGCGTTCCAGTTCGTGCATCAACCCACCGCTGCCTTCGACGGTCAGCAACATGTAAAGACCATCGTGAAAACGGCGCACGATATAGGCAAGACGACGCTTGCCCATTTTTTCCATGCTCTTAACATTTCCTCCCGAGGAGGTGACGGCGGTTTCCAGGGTCGAGATCAATTTGTCTTGATCTTCCTCCGTCATGTCAGGACGAACGATGAACATCAATTCATAAGTGCGATTCATTTAAGCTCTCCAATTCCTAACGACTAAGTCTTCTGATCTTCCTGCTCCGGCTTACGGTTAAAGCGATTCATCGTCGCCGCCGCGCCTTCTCCAACAATCATCCTCACGGCGTCCAAGGTGGTATCCAGAACGCCGCCTATGATTTCCAATTCATTCTTGCGGAACGGCGAAAGCAAATAACTTTGACCGTCCGTGACCCTGCGTTCCGGAGCGACCCCAATCCGTATACGCAAAAAATCATTCGTGCCCAGCGATCCGATAATGGACTCAATCCCGTTGTGTCCCGCCGAACTGCGCCGTGTCTGCAACTTCAACGTGCCCAGCGCGAAATCGAGTTCATCCTGTATGACGATCAAGGCCGTTTCCGGCTCAACCTCGTTCTTGTCAATCAACTCCCTCACCGACAACCCGCTCAGGTTCATAAATGTTTCCGGTTTAGCCAAAAGCACCGGTTCAGACCCAATCGTCGCCCGTGCGGTGAGCGCGCGACACTGGCGGTTTCGTACCTCTACACCCAACTCATTCGCCAAACGATCAATCGCGAGAAAGCCAACATTGTGTGGCGTGAACTGATATTCGATACCCGGGTTGCCAAGACCGACAATCAGTTTCACGCCGACTCAATTTTCCTCGCTCGTACGAGCTACTTCTTTTCCTTTTTATCGGACTTCTCACCCTCTTCTTCCGCATCCTGCTTGCCCTTCTTGATGACTTCAGGCTCGGCAGGCGCAGCAGCGTCGGCGGCGACCGCATCCGGTGTAGCGACAACTTCTTCCTTAATCGTGATGACGTGGGCAACCGGCTGATTCGCGTCAGTAAGGAACGTCAGTTTGTCGCCATGTGCCAGATCAGATACACGAAGTACGACGCCAAAGGTTAAATTGCTGATGTCGACATCGATGGTTGAAGGAATGTCCGCCGGCAAGCACTCGATTTCGACTTCGCGCAGCAGTTGTTCCAGCACGCCACCGTCAACCTTCACGCCAACCGCTTCGCCCTTGAGGACGATGGGGACGCTGACCGTGAGCTTCTTGTCCATGGCGATGCGCTTGAGGTCAATGTGCATCAGCGAACCTTTAATCGGTTCGTATTGCCAGTCGACGATCATGGCCTTGGCCCGTTCTCCGCCCTCGAGCGAAAGGTCAAAAATCGTGTTGTGACCAGTGCGCGAATGGAGGATGCGGGTGACGTGCCGCGGATCGAGCGTCACTGGAATGGCATTTTTGCCGGCCCCATAAAGGACACCCGGAATCTTGCCGCCAGCGCGCACGCGGCGAGCGTCATTTTTGGTTCCAGAGGTGCGCGGTTGCGCTTGTAAAACGTTGCTTTCAGTTGCAGTAGCCATAATTTTGAGTCCTGTTTATAAAAACAATTTGCTGACGGATGTTTCTTCGTGAATCGACTGAATGGCGCGTCCAATTAAGCCTGCGATGGACAGCACTTTAATTTTCGGTTCTTTCCTCGCCGCTTCCGACAAGGGAACTGTGTTCGTCACAACCACTTCTTTAATGCACGAATTCGCAATATTTTCGACTGCCGGTCCTGACAACACCGGATGCGAACAGCAGGTATAAACTTCGCTGGCGCCATTCGCCATCAGCGCCGCCGCGGTCTTTACCAGTGTTCCAGCTGTATCGATCAGATCGTCGATGACCAGGCAAGTGCGGCCTCGGACATCTCCGATCACGTTCATGATTTCTGCAACATTCACTTCTACGCGGCGCTTATCGACGATGGCCAAAGCTGCGTCCATCTTCTTCGCGAAAAACCGCGCTCGCTCCACGCCGCCCGCATCCGGCGACACTACCGTGAGGTTGGGCAAATTCAGGCGCTTAAAATGATCCACCAACACAGGCGAAGCAAATAAGTGGTCCACCGGGATATTAAAAAATCCCTGCAACTGCGGAGCGTGTAAATCAACAATCAGCGCACGGTCCGCGCCCGCAGTGGTCAATAAATCCGCCACCAGCTTGGACGAAATCGGAACTCGCGGCTTATCTTTACGGTCCTGGCGCGCATAACCAAAATATGGAATCACCGCTGTGATGCGTCGTGCAGAAGCACGTTTCAGAGCGTCCATCATCAACAGCAGTTCCATCAAATGCTCGTCTACCGGACGGCAAGTCGGCTGCAGTACGAATACATCCGCGCCGCGCACATTCTCCTGAATCTGAACATAAGCTTCACCGTCGCTGAAACGGCTGACCAGCGCCTGGCCGCGAACCAGTCCTAGAAAAGCGCAAACTTCGTCGGCCAGCGGTTCATTGGCTGTGCCGCAGAAGACTTTGAACTTATCGTCCACGCGAGTACGTTGTGGCTTGCGCTCGCCTTTTTCTTCGGGAACCATCGCCTTTTTTTCCGCCGCGGTTGCCAGGGTCGCCATAAGTTGTCTCTCTCGAAGTCAGCTTTCAGCTTCCAACAGCTCGCAGCGCAAAGCTGCGTACAAAAGTCTGGCTGGGCCGCTAGGATTCGAACCTAGACAAAGTGCGTCAAAGGCACTTGACCTACCATTAGTCGACGGCCCAGTAAGTCAGTTACTAATTTCCGGTTGCCAAATAAGTGTAAGGCCAGATCGGCAAACTTAGGAACTCGAAACTGGAAACTTCTTCCAATACTGCCGCCGCGTCAGAGTGGTGGTCGCCACTGCCGGTGTGCCAGAATTACTTAATCTGGCAGCGGTTTGCTCCGCCACTTTGCGTGAGCGAAACAATCCATACAACGCCGACCCTGAGCCCGAAAGCGACGCATAAATCGCGCCATTTCGCTCGAGAAAACGCTTAACCTGCCGTAATTTGGGATATTGAGGAAAGACGACCCGTTCAAAGTCGTTTTCTATCCCGGTACGGACGAGGTCGAGAAGCGGGGTCTCGGCCCGGCCCCTGCCTTTACTCACAGGGACACCGGATGACTGCCCACTCAGCCACGCAGATATCATGCGACTGAATGATTCAATTCTATCGGAGGGCGAGGCAACCGTCAATTTTTGGGATTTGGAGGTGGATTTTTCGGCGAGTTCATCCCAGTCTGCAAATGCCCTCGGAGTGGAAACTCCGATGTCCGGCGTAGCGATCACACAATAGGTCGCTGGCAGGTCGGTTAGAGGATAGACTTCCTCGCCGTGCCCAGCTCCTAAAACCATGCCACCGATCAGGAAGAGGGGGAGATCGGATCCGACCTCGGCGGCAATGCGCAATCGCTCGGTGCCGGTCAGAGGCTTCTTCACAACGCGTTCCAAGGCGAGAAGCACGGATACCGCATTACCGGATGCACCACCTAATCCGCCTTGCACAGGAAGCTGTTTTTCGATTTCGATGACAACTCGTCCGCGAGCTTTCAGAGCGGGCATGGTCAGGTCCGCAATCTTCCAGCAAGTGTTGGACGCATCTCGCGGGACGCTAGGGTCGTCGCAGATGATCTCAATACCGCCCCCGCGTTTCACTTCGACGCGAATGATGTCGTGCAGCGCGATCGTCTGATAAATCGTGCGGAGTTCGTGGAATCCATCGGGACGATTTGGCCCGATGCAAAGTCCAAGATTAATCTTCGCGAAAGATCGAACGGTTACGGACATGGAGCTTCGATTTAAGCACATCAGCGGGAATACGGATGAAATCCTGCGATGATTGGCTCAGTGTAACCAAATCACCTGCGGTCGCTCCAGTTACACAACCGACTACGAACATGAGCGACGGCTAAAATTGGTAACTTCCGAGGGGGGTCGTCGTACACGATAAATCGGGAATCGTGAGAAAGTGGTTCCGGAGGATCTTGTCACTTTAATCATTTCCTCCCTGGAAGGCGCACTGATGGTTGGCCGCATCGAGGGCAACAGAAAAGCTTTGCAAACAATCCAGAAGCATCTTGGTGGGATTCTTGAAAAAGCTCGCAGAGCGTAACACCTTCGTGCAATCTTCGCTTTCCTATAAAATATCAGCAGCTACTTTCTCACTTGGAAAACCTGAATTTTGTCATTCCTTGATCAACTTAATCCGCAGCAACGCGAGGCCGTCGAGACCAGTGAAGGCCCTCTGCTCATTCTTGCCGGCGCGGGAAGCGGGAAGACGCGCGTTATTACTTATCGGATAGCCCATCTGATTGAAGCTCACGGCATCATGCCGGATTCCATTCTGGCGATGACCTTCACCAACAAAGCCGCTGCGGAAATGGTCGAGCGTGTCGAAAAACTTGTCGGCGTCCTATCCGTTGCAAAGCCAGTTATTGCCACCTTCCATTCCTTTTGTGTGCGCGTACTGAGGCGTGACATTGAAGCACTGCGAATTCCGTCCAGCGTGCCGGGTAAACCTCCGATCGGACACAGCAAGAGTTTCGTAATCTACGACGAAAATGATCAACAACAGACTGTGAAATCGATCATGCGGCGGATGGGGATTGACGATAAGCAGACCACCCCCCGTGCCGTGTTGTCGCATATTTCCTATGCGAAGAATCACATGCTGGATCCGCAGGAAGTTTATCTGCAATCTGGCGATCCTAACACCGAAAAAGTCGCGCAGATCTATGCCGAGTATCGGAAGGAATTGGTCAAAGCCAACGCGCTCGACTTCGATGATCTGTTGCTGGAAGCCACACGCCTGCTGAAAAGCGTTCCAGCAGTTCGCGAATACTACAATCGCCGGTTCCAATACATTCTGGTGGATGAATATCAGGATACGAACCGTCCGCAATACGAATTAATGCGAATGCTGGCGGGTACGAGCCATAACATCTGCGCCGTTGGAGATGAAGATCAGTCGATCTATTCTTGGCGCGGCGCTGACATACGCAACATTCTTGAATTTGAGAAAGATTTTCCTGAAGCGAAGATTGTTCGCCTCGAACAAAATTACCGTTCGACACAAAACATTCTGCAAGCTGCCTCTTCGGTGGTTGCCAATAACGTGCAACGCAAAGGGAAAAATCTTTGGACTGATCGCCAGGGCGGTGCTCAAATCGGCTTCTACGAAGCTCCGGATGGCGAAAATGAGGCGTTGTTCGCGGCTGATTGCGTATCGAAATACCTCCGCGACGCTGCACAGCAGCATGATGGCGATCGCGAAGCTGCACGTGCTGCGGTCTTGTATCGCACTAATTCGCAATCGCGGCTTTTTGAAGAAGCCATGCGCCGATACGGACTGAAATATCACGTTGTCGGCGGATTCTCGTTCTATGAGCGCGCCGAAATCAAGGACCTGATTTCGTATCTGAAAGTCATCCACAATCCCGACGACACGATTTCGCTTTTGCGAGTGATCAATACACCTGTCCGCGGAATCGGTAAAACGACGATTGAGACTTTGGAACGCGTGGCGCTAGAAAGCGGACTATCCCTCTGGCGAGCGATGAACGAAGTAATTAAGCGCCAACTTCTGCCGGCGCGTGCTTTAGTTGCGCTCAGAATCTTTAAGACACTTATCGAAGATGCGCGCGCAATGCTGACGGGAACTTTGGTCGAACATCTGGAAGACAGCGCCAGCCAGTTGGATAAGCCGATAGTCGCTGCGGACGAATCGCAGTTCGAAAGCGAAGAAGACGTAACTGAGTTCGATCCGGATAATTTCAGTTTCGACTTCGGCGCGGCTAACGAAAGCCTCACCATCTCGGCATCGGACTCCACGGAAGTCGAGTTTCCACCTGATGATGACCAACCCGTTCCATCTGCTGCCGTAGACACTCCAACAATCCTGCCCAATGTCGCAGATATTCTTAAATTCATCATTGACCGCACTCGATACATAAAGTTGCTGGAAGAAGAAGACACGCCGGAAGCCTTTTCCCGCGTCGAGAATCTTCGGGAACTCGTCAACGCTGCAATGGATTCACGCGATCGTGGAGAAACATTGGACCAGTTCCTCGATCACGCAGCGCTAGTAAGCGATGCCGACGCTTATGACGCTGGAGCGCAAATCACTTTGATGACACTGCACGCGGCCAAAGGCCTCGAGTTCCCATTGGTATTTCTGGGTGGGCTCGAGGAAGGACTGTTCCCTCATTCTCGTACATTCCTTCATCCCGACGATATCGAAGAAGAACGCCGCTTGTGCTACGTAGGCATGACCCGCGCCATGGATCGGCTTATTCTGTCCCGCGCAGTTTACCGAAGGCGTTATGGGACCGACTTGCCGGAAGCCAGTGTGCCGTCCCGATTCCTGGAAGAAATTCCGAGTGCGCTGCTTGAAGAGCTCGGCACAAAAAAACGCTCAACCGCGAGATCTGGCGCACACGAACCGAGCGACACGCATTATGCTTACGAGGACGAAGATCAGAGTAGAGACCAGGGTTCGAATCGGCGGAATGCCGCCAATTCAAAGCCCGCAGTCACTAAATATTCTAGGCAGACTTACAATTCAATTGGCAACATTGCCGAGTTTTTTGCCTCGCGTGGAAAGAAGTTTTCGGCTCCAAAATTGGCAACGGAAGCGCCAAAAGGACGGAGCGGATTCCGTCCTGGGCAAAAGGTAATTCATCCGAAATATGGCGAGGGAACGGTCTATCAGCGCGAAGGTGACGGCGAAGAGGCCAAGATTACTGTACAATTCCCTCGGTTTGGTTTGAAAAAATTGGTTGAGAAATATGCCCAACTGGAGCGGGCCTAACAAGCGTTTTTAGCTACTAAATTACGAATTCAAGGGAATTATTCATGGCAAACACCAAAGCTTTAAGTAAAGACGAACGCAAGAAGAAGAAACGCACTGCGCGCAAGAAGAAGGCCACGGAGACCCCGTTAAAGCCCCGCGAATATGCTCGCGGATCGGAAAAGCGCAAAGTGAAGAAGTTAGTACGCGGCGCAGCAAAACGCTAAGGCCGCGATCCATGATTAGCAAAGCCCCGTTTCTAGCAGGACAAAGAGACGGGGCATGCTTCGAATTTTGGGAGATGAAATAGCCGTTGGCACAACCATCCTCGACCTCCGAGCCTCCTTCCGCGCGAACATCAGATAATCAGCTCCTTTGCTGCAAATCAATCGATAAGCTGATTGCTCAAGCGGAGCAGCCCGAGCATAGCCTGAAAAAGACACTGGGCCCGTGGTCTCTGACTGCGCTTGGCATCGGCGCGATTATTGGCTCCGGTATCTTTGTGTTGACTGGCACGGCGGCTGCTGGCGAGCATTTTGAGGTACCGTCCATTCTGCACGCGCAAGTGCTCGACTTGATTGCTAACTTCATCCGCACCGGAAGTTCAGCTGGCGTCTTGATGCACGGACGCCCTGCCGCTGGACCATCTATTGCAATTTCATTCCTGCTGGTTGCCGTGGCGTGCAGTTTCGCGGGTTTGTGTTACGCGGAATTGGCTTCAATGATTCCTATTGCTGGCAGCGCCTACACGTATTCCTACGCCACTCTGGGCGAGATTTTTGCCTGGATCATTGGCTGGGATTTGATCCTCGAATATGTCGTCAGCAATGTTGCTGTAGCAGTCGGATTCAGTGGATACTCAAAAGCGCAATTAGCAGCGTTCGGGATAAATTTGCCCGACAAATGGTCGAGCCCGGTTTTTGCGGGAGGCCATTGGACGGGCGCTTACTTTAACTTTCCTGGATTTCTGATTGTATTCGTGATCACGCTGCTGCTTGTCCGCGGAGTTAAAGAATCTGCCAAAGCTAACAACATCATGGTCGCCATAAAGCTGGGAGCGATTCTGACATTCCTCATTGTAGGGGGCATGCTGGTCAATCCTAATAACTGGCGGCCGTTCGCTCCTTCTGGTTTTTCCGGAATCGTCACTGGAGGAGCGATCGTATTTTTCACCTACATCGGATTCGATTCAGTATCCACAGCTGCTGAGGAATGTGGCGATCCGCAGCATGACTTGCCGTTCGGAATTATTGCCTCGCTTATTATCTGCACGGTGCTTTACATCGGCGTCGCCATCGTTCTGTTGGGAATGCTGAAATACACGAATTTCGTCTCGGGGCCAGCCGCCGATGCCCCTGTGGCATATGCCCTTAAAGTGCTTGGCGCACATCCGTTCTACCGCTCAGTGATTGTTCTCGGCGCGCTGATGGGGATGATTTCGTCCATCCTGGTTTTTCAATATGGACAGGCTCGCATCTGGTATGCCATGTCGCGCGATGGCCTGCTGCCGAAGCTGTTCAGCATTGTTCATCCGAAGTTCAAGACACCGCACTGGTCCACTTGGATCGCATGCTTTGCCGTCGGCATTCCTGCGGGTGTAGTTGATATCGGCGACGCAGCAGATTTATCGAATATCGGGACGCTGTTTGCTTTCACGTTAGTGTCGCTGGGCGTGATCCTCTTGCGGCGGCGTCAACCTGATCGCAAACGTGGATTTCGAGTGCCGTTTGTCCCCTGGTTTCCGATGATCTCCATTATTTTGTGTGGAGGCCTGATGATGGGGTTAACGGTAATCACCTGGATCCGTTTCATCGTGTGGCTCATTCTGGGTTTGTGTATTTACATCTTTTACAGCCGCCACCATAGCGAGTTCGCCAAGAGTTCGTAGCAGTCATTCGAGCCTTCGCAGATCTTTGAGATCCGATTTTGCATCCAAAGCGCCCCAGCCCGTTTCTGTTGGCATTGCCCAAGGCCGAACTCCATCTTCACCTTGAAGGTTCCATCGAACCTGCAACATTATTGGAACTCAAAGAACGTCACGGAAGCTCCGGTTCGATCGCCGAAATCGATGCCTTGTACAAGTACCAGAATTTCAACGGGTTCTTACTTGCATTCAAGACTGTAACGGAAGAATTGCGTTCGGCCGATGATTACGAATTAATCACCTACCGGCTGATGCAGCGATTGAAGGAACAGAACGTACTGCACGCAGAAGTGTATGTCTCGGTGGGCGTCTGTTTGTGGCGTAAGCAGGATTTTGACGCCATTTTCGAAGGCCTTGAACGCGGACGCAAACGGGGGGAGCGCGAGTTTAGAATCTCGCTGCTATGGATTTTCGACGCTGTCCGTCAGTTCGGAGCCGAAGCCGCGCATGACGTTTTCGAGTTGGCGGCGCGCTATCGCGACAGAAATGTAGTCGGCATCGGAATTGGGGGAGACGAGCAGAAAGCACCGCCGGAACTTTTTCGTGAGACCTATGCCTTTGCTGCTGATAGTGGTTTGAGACTGACCGCACACGCCGGAGAAACTGACGGTCCGCACTCGGTGTGGGGCGCGCTCAATCTGCATGCTGAACGAATCGGCCACGGTTTAACTGCGGCACAAGATGCCGAGCTCGTGGAAGAATTGGCCCAGCGGCAAGTTCCCATCGAAATTTGCATCACCAGCAATCTCCGCACCGGTGCATGCAAATCGCTAGCCGAACATCCCGTACGAAACTACTTCGATCAGGGATTGATGATCACGCTCAACAGCGACGATCCCGCGATGTTCGGAACGTCTTTGCTGTACGAATATCAGATCGCGCAGGAATCGTTTGGATTCACTGACGAACACTTGCGCGAACTCGCCCGCAATTCGTTTGAAGCATCGTTTCTCGATCCAGAGAAAAAGCTAGCCTATTTGGATCTGCTCGACGCGGCCGCCGTACGACGGTAAATGTCACCCTTCATGCTAGGCTGATGGTCGCTGATTATTTTTCCATTCACTCATCGAATGCCCCTGCCGAGCACAATTCTGCCTGCCGCATTAAGCCTGGGGGCCGTGTGCTCCTGGGGAACCAGCGATTTTTTCGGGGGATACGCCGCTAGAAAAGCGAATGCGCTGCTGCTGACAACAATCGCTCACGCCGCCGGCGCTACCTTCATGATCGTTCTGGCACTCGTCACCGGCGCCGAATTCCCCTCGCATTCCAGTATTGCGTGGGCATGCGCGTCCGGGCTGTCAGGCGGCGGCGCGCTCGCTTTGTTTTATCGTGCCCTGGCTTCCGGAAACATGGGGTTGACTGCGCCCGTTGCTGCAGTCGTGAGCGCAGCTATTCCAGTAATTTTTACCATGGCCCACGATGGATTTCCCGGAGCAGCCCCGATTAGTGGCTTTGTTCTCGCTGGAATCGGAATTTGGTTAGTATCGCGCAGCGAAGGAAATGATCGCCCTGAAGGAATTGGTATGGCAGTCCTTGCTGGCGCGGGCTTCGCAGGCTATTACCTTTGCATTCGACAGGCTGGCTCCGGTTCTCCTTTTTGGCTCTCCGGCCTGGCCCGCGTCGCTTCGTTCGTGTTGACGACGATCATTGTTTTTTGCACGCGCAGTTTCGGTCCTATGGATCGGAGAGGCATCAACTTTGGCCTGTTTATCGGCTGCGTTGATGTGATTGGGAGCGCTTTATTTGTCCGGGCGAACCAGCTCGGACGTTCTCGACGTCGCTGTCGTTATTAGCTCGCTCTATCCAGTGGTAACTGTTTTGTTGGCCCGCATCGTTCTCAAGGAGCATTTCACCCGTTGGCGTGTTGTGGGTATGATTGCGGCGCTTGTGGCGGTACCTCTGATCGCTTTATGAGTGGTGAAGAAATCGAACGCCTACTGTCGCGATATGTTCAAATAGTCGAGCAAACGATTCTTAATCCATGATTAATGGCAAGCACATTACGGTCGTGTTGCCCGCCTATAACGCGGCGAAGACGCTGGAAGCAACGTTTCGTGAGCTTCCGGATTTAGTCGATGCCGTCATCCTGGTCGACGACCACAGTTCCGATCGGACTCTTGAAGTGGCATCGAAGCTGGGGATTCGCACCTTCGTCCACGATCGTAATTATGGCTACGGACGCAACCAGCAAACCTGCTACCGTGAAGCGCTGGCTGCGGGCGCGGACGTAGTCATCATGGTGCATCCCGACTACCAGTACACTCCACTACTTGTAACTGCCATGGCCAGCATGGTGGCCTACGATGTGTATGACATAGTCTTAGGTTCGCGCATCATTGGCGGAGGCGCGCTCCACGGCGGCATGCCTATCTGGAAATACGTGGCAAATCGCTTTCTGACTGCATTCGAAAATCTTTTTCTGGGCATCAAGCTATCCGAGTATCACACCGGCTATCGCGCATTTAGTCGGCGCGCGATCACTGAATTGCCGCTCCTCGAAAATTCGGACGATTTTGTTTTCGACAATCAGATGCTGGCGCAGTGCGCGTATTTCGGCTTCCGTATCGGCGAGGTTTCATGCCCAACACGCTATTTCGAGGAAGCGTCGTCGATCAACTTTCGGCGTAGCGTGAAGTACGGATTTGGCGTCGTGGCCACGTCCCTTCAGTTCGGCCTGCAAAGATGGAAGCTAGCGAATTTTTCGATATTCAACAAGCAAGGCCGGCGGATCGCGGCAAGCGAAGCCACGTATTATGCACCAGGCCTGTCGGCTCCCCCGAGGACATAGCGTCAGCGGAACTGCACACCGGTTGTTCTCGTATCAGAAATTACGAAGAGTTGTGTCCACTCGAAAATATCGGTATTCGGAGAAATGTATGAAACGGATTGTTTGGATTGTTCTGGGAATTTGCGTTGCGGCGGCGCCCCTGGCTCGTGCCGACGAATGGGCCAAGACTTACACCGTGTCCGGCAAACCGGAACTTCGCGTCGACACTTCCGACGCAAACATTTCCGTCGACACCTGGGACAAGAATACGATTGAGGCGCACATTACCTCCAACCGCTTCAAGATTGGCGGTAGCGACCTAAAACTCGACGAACACCAGAGTGGGGACATTGTCCAGATTTCGTTGCGCTTCCCTTCCCATCCGATCATTTTCGGTTTCGGTGGCAAGAACCAGCGCGTGGAAATTTCGATTCACATGCCGCGAGAAGGCCGCATGCATCTTCGCACGGGCGACGGTCACATCCAGATTGCGAATTTCAAAGGCGCTATGGAACTCGAAAGCGGAGACGGTCATCAGGAGATTGATTCCGTCGACGGCACCCTTCGCGCCCGCACTGGCGATGGCCATATCCATGCCCGTGGACGCTTTGACAATCTTGAATTGAGTACTTCCGATGGCGCGATCGATGCGCGTGTGATGAGTGGGTCGACCATGAATTCAAGCTGGACGGTGCGAACCGGCGATGGCAGCGTAACTTTGGACTTGCCTGAACACTTCGCCGCGGATCTCGATATGCATACCGGTGATGGCCATATTCGCGTAGACATGCCTCTGGCGGTCGAAGGACATATTAGCGAGCGGAATATTCATGGCAAGTTGAACGGCGGAGGGAATACGTTAACGGTCCACACCGGCGACGGTTCCATCAACTTGCAGAAGTCGTAAGACTATTGCAAGTCTGATTTATCGGGATTGTAGAAGAACGTGAAACGCAAAGCGAGATATTGCCCACCGAATTCTTTAGGCAATGGCGGAAACGGATTCGACGCGGTGATTCCGCCCCACGCCCCGCGATCAAGCGCCACATCGCTTGACGAACTTACCAACTTCATACCGGCGACCTTGCCATCTTTGGTGATGGCAAACTCAATCGAAAGCTTTCCCTTTTTCATCAGTGGAGCGCGGGCGACTTCCGGAATCAGGTTGTACCAATTCATTCGCACATCATGCAGGACGCGTTGTAGGTATGGGCCGAAATCCACTCCCATAGTGTCGCTAAGCACGTCCATAGGCCCCATACGGGCCGTAGGCTGGCGTCCACCGACGCCGGAGCCGTAGTTTCCACTGTCGCCCGCGTAATTGCCACGATTGGCGAGAGCAGCACGTGCTGCCTCTTCTATCGAGGATCCCGCTGACAGGGTATTCGTATTGAAACTCGGCTTCGGCGCTGGCGGCGTTTGTAGCTTCGGCGCTTGTTCAGGAGTAGCGAATTTCGGCGGCGGCGTTTCCTGCGGAGCCTGTTGCGGCGGCGTAGCGTGTGCCTGTGGCGCAGGTTGCTGTTGCGCAGGTGCACTCTGTCCGGGGCGTCCAACTCGGCCCGCAGACAATATCTTTTTCAGCTCTTCGCGGTTCAGCTGGGGCGATTTGCGCGTGGCAACCCGATTCTGATCGGAGATTTTGTTGGTGTCAGGCGGCTTCGGAATCTTTTCGGCGTCCGGCGGCAATTCCAAAAACGTCATATCTTTGTCATGCACTGAAGGGTTCACGACCACTGCGCCACGAGGAATAAGGTGCAGAAACCGGGTGGAATTAACGATCAGCAAAACCAAGGTCAGATGGACTGCAACCGAAATCCAGAAGGCTTCGCGCTTGCGCGAGCGCGATACATCATCCTGCAATTGCAGCAATAGTGCCGGGGCGTCGTGCAGTTCGCGGTAAGCGGACTCCCAATTTCGAGAGTCATAAATGTCGCCCTCGCGACGCGGTCCGGAATCGGCTGGCGTGACCGGAGCGCCGGGCGGGATTTGAGTCGTGGACATTAAGCCGGGTTACCCGATTAGACACGATCCGCACTTGATTAGTTGCTGTGCTGGCGATCCATTTTCATTCGGGATTAAATATATTTTCGCATCTTTCCCTGCGCTCCGCGAAAAGCTGACAGTACAAGTACTTAAGGTAACTAGGAAGATGGATCGAGGATGTCAAGAAGTGTAAACGCGAGGGCGTTACGGCTGAGTTCTTATGCGCTCCAGGTTCGCATTTTTGCTATGTAGCTCAATCGCGGCATTCACGTCCAGCGCAGCGGCCAGTGCCTTACGACCGTCGGCTAATGACACCAATGGTTCACTGCGGGAGCCGACTGCCGCCAGAAACGCTCGGAGTTCGGCCCAAAGAGGTTCTTCGCTGGTTACCGTCGGCTTGTGAATACCAATCTGAGGATTGACGCTGGGATTTACATTCGACGCCCCTGCCGAATCGCCCACACTGAAAACCATCACACCCTGACGCCCATAATCCAGCGAAATATATTGTTTGGGCTGAAAGAAACGGACTTTGCGGATCCGCTCCGTCGAAACCCGGCTCGCTGTAAAATTAGCGACGCAACCAGACTCAAATTCCATCCGCACGTTGGCGATATCGACTTTGCCTGACAAAATGGGAAGCCCGACGGCGCGGAGTTCCTTGACGGGCGATTTCACAAATGAAAGCACAATATCGAGATCGTGAATCATCAGGTCGAGGACGACATCCACATCGAGCGAACGCGGAGAAAATACGCTTAGGCGATGCACTTCAAAAAACATCGGCTTCGTGATCAGAGGCAGCACCGCTCGGACCGCGGGATTGAAACGCTCCAGATGACCAACTTGAGCTATCCGTTTTAAACGCTTCGCTGCGGAGATCAAATCGTCAGCTTCGGTAAGTGATGTCGCGAGTGGCTTCTCTATCAGAACGTCGACACCCGCGTCCATGAGGGCAAGGGAAACATCCTTGTGGCTAACCGTCGGAACCGCGACAGACGCAGCCTGGAGCTCTCTATGTGTGCTGACGAGTTGATCGATCGATCCGAATGCCCGGCAACCGAATTCGCTCGCAACCGCGTCAGCGCGGGCGACGTTCGAATCCACAATTCCCAGTAGTCGAACCGCTTCGCCGTCTTTTGCAAGTTGCTGATAGATGCGCGCATGATTGCGTCCAAATGCGCCCGCGCCGATGACGGCGACGTTGATGGGATCGCTGATAGTGCCTTGGTAAGCCAACCTTTTAAGATTTAATCACAGACCTTCAATCAGCGCGGTCTCGCTGCTTCAATCGCTGACGATGCAGATCCCGGCAGCATCTGCGGCGTCGATAATCCTGGAGCCATCCAGAAGCAGGCATTTGCCTGCATCGAGAGCGAGGCAGGTGGCTCCGGCCCCTATCATAGTTTCGATTGTCTTCACGCCGATGACTGGAACATCGAAGCGCATGTCCTGCTTCGGCTTCGCAACTTTTACGACGGTGAGGGCGCGGCTTAGGACGGACGCCCCGGCATCCATGGATTTCATTATGCTGCCCGCGCGCTCGATGGTCGCGTCAGTGCCTTCCATAGCTTCAACGGCCACGCAGGCAGCCTCGGCGATGACGACAGTTTGGCCAATGTCGTATTCGCCTAAGTGACGGGCCACGCTGCGGCCATAGGAAATATTTTTTTGTTCCGCTTCGGAGGGTTTGCGGCGAGTAAGTACTCTGGCCTTCGCAAGAAGCGGTTCCAGCAATGATATAGAACTCTCAAGCGTAATGCCTTCGTCGGCAAGAACTTTGGCGATCGCTCCCAAAAGCGAATCCGTATTGCGTGTGCCTAACGATAGGAGAAGCTTCGCCAGTCGCCAGTCCGGACGGATACTGGAAAAAATCTGCTTATGCTTGACCTGTCCGGCCATGACCGCACGCTGAACGCCCTCTCCATGGAACGTGTCTATCAATTTCGACAGCTCCCCCAGAGAGAGCCAATGTACAACCATCGCCCCGCGAGCTTCGATCTCGGGACTAGCTTCCTCTTTGATCGCTACAACAACCACTTCCATGCCCTGAGCGCGTGCCGCATCGAGTACCAGCAGTGGGAACGTTCCGTTGCCTGCTATCAAACCGATGCGGCTGTTCGTCTGCGTCGGAGGTGGGGTGCTGGAAGACATGCTGAATGCCAGAGGTGTTGACGAATAAAAAGTCCTACTTAATCACGCCGCGTTCGGAACTCTCGATAAACTGAATCAACATATCTACATCTTCGCCGCGATCAGATTCAGTCTTTAATTTTTCGATTGCCTGCGAAGTATTGAGCTTTGAGGCCAGAAGCAATTTGTAAGCATGATGAATTTTTCGTACCCGCTCTTTGCTAAATCCTCGACGCTCAAGACCCACAGCATTAATGCCATAGGCGCGTGTGCCGCGTTCGGCAGCAGTTTTGGAGAAAGGCATCACGTCGCGCGTCACCGTCGTCCCGCCACCAATAAACGCATGTGCCCCGATGCGAACAAAATGATGCACGGGGCAGAGCGCTCCGACCTGCGCCCACTCTCCGACGGTGACGTGTCCGCCTAGTGTCGCTGCATTAGCCATAATGACGTGATCGCCAACCTGACAATCATGTGCGATATGGCAATAAGCCATGATTAGCGAATGGCTGCCGATGCGAGTGATGCCGCCACCTTTTACTGTGCCCCGATTGATGGTGACGAATTCGCGAATTTCATTGTGTTCGCCAATCTCAAGGCGGGTTGGCTCGCCGACGTAAGAGATATCCTGCGGAGCCATGCCGATTGAGCAGAAGGGAAAGAACTTGTTGTGAGATCCAATCTTGCTCGGTCCTTGAATCGCAACGTGGGAAACAAGCTGGCTATTCTCGCCAAGTTCGACATTTGGCCCGACAACGCAATATGGGCCTACCTCGCACGAAGCGCGGATTTTTGCGCTGGGATCAATTACGGCAGTGGCATGGATCGTCATGCTGGGCGCGACGGCGCGACTATTCGGACTCCCCAGCATTGCCTACGCTAGCTTGGGTTCGGACATTATCTATTAGCTGGCACCCCACGGTGGCTTCGGCAACCTTATTGCCGTCCACGTAAGCGATGCCTTCCATGCGGGCTGCAACCATGCCGCGCACGGCCCGCCAGCCCACAACTTTGATTTCCAGTCTTAACTGATCTCCGGGAGTAACCGGGCGGCGAAACTTTGCGCGCTCAATCGAAGTGAAGACCATTAGCTTGTTGTCGCGATCTTCGACCTCGGTGAGCAGCAGCGCACCGCCCGCCTGAGCCATCGCTTCAATAATCAATACGCCGGGCATAATCGGTGCGCCGGGAAAATGCCCCACAAAGAATGGTTCGTTTACCGTCACATTCTTAATCGCAACAATACGCTCTTTGCGCTGAAGTTCGAGGACGCGATCGATCAACAGAAAGGGATACCGATGAGGCAAAATCCGCTGGATATCATTGATATCCAATGCGGTTTTTGACGCTTCGGTCGGATTGTTAGCAGATGAAGTCGAATCAGTCATGAAGTGTTCCGTCGAGACGCACGATTATACTGTACCGCATCACACCGGAGACATGAATTGAAGCCGTCCAGAAAAAAGTCACAAGTCAAAGTTGTAGAAAAGCGAACTTCATCGAAGCATATCGCCGCCGTTCACGCGCGCGTGCAATGGTTTGCTGAGCGCACCGACGACATTGTCCGCACAATCTCACAATTAATTGAGATCGAGTCTCCCAGCGGCGATAAGCGGGCCGTCGATCGTCTGGGAGCGCTTCTGGCTCGTCGCTGCGAGGCATTAGCAGGGCATGCAAAATTTCATCGCGTATCCGGCTTTGGCGATCACCTGCAAGTCGACTTCCCGGGACGCAGTGGCAAGCCCATCCTGCTACTCGGACATCTCGACACGGTTTATCCGATTGGCACTTTATCAACCATGCCATGCCACGTTGCCGGCAACAAGCTCCACGGACCAGGCGTGCTGGATATGAAATCCGGCATCGCGCTCGCCCTCCACACCATCGAAGCGTTGCGTACCTGGCACCATGACTCTCTTCCGCGTCCCGTAAGCCTGCTGCTGGTTTCTGACGAGGAAATAGGCAGCGATTCGTCCCGCAGGATCACAGAAAGCATTGCAAAGAAATCCGCGGGCGTCCTCGTGCTCGAGCCTTCCTATGGATTGCACGGCGCCGCCAAAACCGCGCGCAAAGGAGTTGGTGAATATCGGATCACCGTGACGGGTAAAGCTTCCCATGCCGGTCTCGACTTTGAAAATGGAGCCAGCGCGATTCTGGAACTGGCCCATCAAATTCAAAAGATTGCTGGTTTCGTAGAGCTGAAACGTGGTCTCACTCTGAGCACGGGCCTGATTCGCGGAGGTACCGCCGTCAATGTCGTTCCTGCGGAAGCCAGCGCTGATATAGATGTTCGCATTTCCAAAATGAAAGACGCCTCGGGAATCGACAACAAGTTACGAGCTCTTCGGCCCACGGATCGCAACTGTAAGATAACCATCACCGGAGGGCTAAACAGGCCTCCCATGGAAAGAACTGCAGGAGTCGCCGGGCTTTACGCCAAGGCTGTAGAAATTGCGGCAGAACTCGGATGGAAGCTTTCGGAAGCCGCGGTTGGGGGCGGCTCCGATGGAAACTTCACCGCCGGACTTGGCATTCCTACGCTTGATGGTTTGGGCGGCGTCGGCGAAGGGGCGCACGCGAACCACGAATATATCTTGATTTCTGAATTGCCGAAGCGCGCGGCATTGCTGGCTGGCTTGATCGAATCTGCCTAGCAGCTATCCCTTCTGGATGGGAAATTCAGAGGTTCCGACTTTCGCTATGTTGGCCTCTGCAAACGCCTCAACCCGATCCAGCGCGGATTGCAATTCGTTCTGCCAAAGCTCCATACCTGCGTCATCCGCATCTTCAGGCACCTGGATATTCTTGCTGACACGCATAAGGGCCCGGGAAAATGGCTTTGGAATCATCAGCCGGTCCCATGTATTGAGAATCCACGGATTCTCAAGCGCGACATGGAAACCCGCCATGGGTGCGCCAGTCAAGCGAGCTAAGATTACCGGGCCGGGTTTGACGAGGTGGCGAGGACCGCGAGGACCGTCGATCGTAAATGCCGCTGACCACCCTTCGTTGATCTCGCGCTTCATTCCGAGTAGCGCCCGCACCGCGCCCTTGCTGCTCGATCCACGCACCTTTACGTACCCGAACTTGCGGATTATTCTGCCGGTATATTCTCCGTCGAAGCTATCGCTGCTCATCACGCGGCCGCGTAACCCTCGCCATAAGTAGATCGACGGAATCATGCAGGAATGCCAGAACGAATAAATTACCGGACGAACAGACCGATCCCCGGCGGAACCTTCTTCCCATGAAATCGAGTAGCGAAGAGTCGAAGCCAGAACTCGGATCGCGAGATAGCCGGACCACGTAATGAACCAAAGCTGCACACGCTGCCAGCGAGTGAAGGTGCGCCACGAAGTGTCTGGGGAAGCCACGCGATATTGTAGAATGAATACACATGGCGGGCTCGACCCAACTGATTCAGATCGAAACTGGCCCGCTGGTCCGGCAACCAAAACCGGATTGGCTGCGAGCCAAAGCTCCGGTCGGCGACAACTTTCACAATCTGAAGAAATTAGCCCGCGATTTGGGACTGCACACCGTTTGCGAATCCGCGCAATGCCCCAACATCGGCGAGTGCTGGAACCACAAGACCGCCACATTCATGCTATTGGGCGATATCTGCACACGGCGCTGTGGTTTCTGTGCGGTGCCCAAGGGACGTCCACTCGCCATCGATTGGGATGAGCCTCGGCGCGTTGCCGAAGCCGTAGCGACTCTCGGCCTGAAGCATGCCGTCGTGACCAGCGTAAACCGCGATGACGACAACGTAGGCGGAGCCAAGATTTTTGCGGAAACGATCAGACTGATCCGCGAACTGATTCCCGACTGCCGCGTCGAAGTGTTGATTCCCGACTTCCAAGGCTTGGATGAGCCACTAAAGGTCGTCCTCGATGCCAAACCGGACGTTCTCAACCACAATACGGAAACAGTTCCGCGGCTCTATCGCGCCGTACGTTCCGGAGCACGCTACGAACGCACTTTGCGGCTGCTCGAAAATGCGAAGAAAATTTCTCCGTCCACTGTTACGAAATCCGGAGTAATGGTCGGGATCGGTGAAGCTACGGAAGAACTGGTCGAAGTGTTTCGCGATCTGGGCTCACGCGGAGTCGATATTCTGACCGTGGGCCAGTACTTGCGGCCTTCGAAAGATCATCTGCCGATGACGCGCTATTACACGCCGGATGAGTTCGTGTATTTGAAACAGGCGGCGTTGCAATTCGGTTTCCGGCACGTAGAATCCGGACCGCTTGTCCGCTCCAGTTATCATGCTCACGAGCAAGCCGCTGCTACGCAACCCATCAGCGTAGTCTAGAGCTAGCTGGCCTTCCCTAGAATCTTCATTCTCTTACCAACCTTGCTTAACACTTCGAGGGCCTGCTTCAATTCTTCCTGAGTATGTGTTGCGGTAACGATCGTGCGAATGCGGGCCTTGCCTTCAGCCACTGTCGGGAACGCGATGCCGGTAGCTAGAACGCCTTCATTAAATAGCTCGCGGGAGAAATCCATGGTGAGCTTGCCATCGCCAATGATGATGGGTGTAATCGGAGTCTCACTGGCGGGCGTAGTCTTGCCGCCAATATTGAACCCCAGGAGGCCTAGTTCTTTTTTCCAGAAGCGCGTGTTTTCCCAAAGCTTCTCCATCCTCTCCGGTTCGTTTTCCAACACGTCGAATGCCGCAATGCAGGTTGCCGCGACCGACGGCGGATGCGAAGTCGAAAACAAAAACGGGCGAGCTCGGTGGTAAAGGAAATCGATCAGATCTTTGGATCCGCAGACATATCCACCCAGCGCTCCGATTGCTTTGGAGAGCGTACCGACTTGGATATCTACGCGTCCGTGGACTTTAAAATGGTCGATTGTGCCTCGTCCGTTTCGACCCAGGACGCCGGACGCGTGAGCGTCATCCACCATCATGATGGCGCCGTATTTTTCTGCCAGATCGCACAACTCGGGCAGCGGGCCAATATCTCCATCCATCGAAAACACGCCGTCGGTGATTATTAATTTTTTTCCGGGCTCATTTTTGACGCTGGCAAGCCGTTCTTCTGCCTGCGCCATGTTCTTGTGTTCGAACACCAGAATCTTCGCTCGCGATAAACGCGCGCCATCGATAATCGATGCATGGTTCAATGCATCGGAAATAATGAAATCATCTTTGCCTAAAATTGCGGAAACCGTTCCAGCGTTGGCAGCGAACCCCGACTGGAAGACCACGCACGCCTCCACATTCTTGAATCGGGCAATCTTTTCCTCGAGCTCCATGTGAATTTTCATCGTGCCCGCAATGGTCCGCACTGCGCCTGATCCCACACCGAGCGTGCGAGTTGCCTCCAGCGCCGCTTCACGAAGTTTTGGGTGTGTTGTCAGACCGAGATAATTATTGGACGCCAGGTTAATGACTTTCTTGCCGTCGAATGTACATACGGCAGCTTGCTCGTCGTCAAGGACACGCAGCTTGAAGTGCGTGCCTTTGGCCTTTAGTTCATTCATCTGATCTGTGAGGTAGGAAAGCGGGTCGGTTCGAGTAATGGCAGGCATGAGGCTCCTAAGTTGCTACGTTGGATATCTATATGTCACGGACACTAATAAGTTATTAGTTTAATACTGGAATTACATTCCCGAGAACGTCCCATTCGCTACGTCCTGAACGTAAAAGGTTAGAGAGGGGCGGCAGCTATAGCGCGGAGTCGAGACAAGCTAATCACGCGCTGACCATTTTTCCCGACTTTGCCGGCATTTTCCCAGACGGGCTGCCCGGGTCCGTCATAGACAATCTCAGCTTCTTTAGGTGACAAAATTCGAGCTACAACCAACCGAACGCAATTTGCATAGAGCGCAATGCTCTTTCCTGCCGTCATCTTTATCTGCACATCGCCAGCATCGTCATACGCATCGTGGCCAGAATATGACATAGGATGAAGTTTTAAACCCAATGCATTCGCAACGGTAACTTCTCCGATAGAACCCACAAGGTGGCCATCCGGAGTAAATTTTCTTCCCGGATATAAAGCCTCAAGTGCGGCAGTTGCCTCGTAGATTTTTGCAACTTGAGCGGGTAGGGGAATTCGCATTGTCGGGCCCGCTACCGCAAGGTTCTCGGCAATGTTTCCGCTTGGAGCATTGCACATCAACCTGCGTCCTACGATCTTGAATTTTCCCTCAAGGACAACATTGATCGCTTCCGAGTATGCAATATGTTCCTGCTCGAGAATCCTTGCCGCTAGCGAATGTTCGTCGTCCGAATCAAGCACCGCAACCGTCTTCTGCATGATGATCGCGCCATGGTCGAGTTCTTCATCCACGAAATGCACCGTACAGCCGGCGACTTTCACACCATAAGCAAACGCCTGCTCCTGAGCTTCCAGGCCGGGAAATGCCGGCAACAACGACGGATGAATGTTGAGAATCTTGTGCGGAAACTGCTGCACGAACCACGGTGAAAGCAGCCTCATGTAACCAGCGAGGCAAACGAGATCGACCTTGTGCTCACGAAGCGCGGCCACCACTTCCCGGTCGTGTGCCTCACGATCTTTCCCTCTGGAGGGGATTGCCAGGGACGTAAGGCCTAACTCGCTGGCAATTTCGAGACCGCCAGCATCTGCTTTGTTCGAGATGACGACGGCAATGCGTGCATCGCGAACCACTCCGCTGGCTACGTTTCGAGCGATGGCCTCAAAATTCGAGCCTCGTCCCGAAAGCAAGATGCCTAGATTTTTCATGCAAGGAAATGATAATGCAGGATGGTTCTAAAAGCCGCTATGCGTTCTTTACAGTCTCGCGTTGAGTAAGTTCTTTGCCTACGCTGTCAAGCACTCCATTGATGAAATGCACCGACTCAGGAGCGGAAAACTTTCTAGCTATTTCGAGCGCCTCGTTGATGATGATCGCGCGTGGCGTCGTTGGATAGGCCAGTAGTTCGGCTACAGCCGCGCGCAATACGTTGCGATCCACAGCAGCCATGCGCTCCATGCGCCAGTTCTCAGCGTGATGCTCAATAAGTTGGTCGATCTCAGTCGTACGGTCGGTGGCAACGCGAAAAATATCGTCCGCGAAACCCTGAACATCTTTGCCCACGGAATCGCGCTCGCGCCAAAAACTCTGGCGAACATCCTGCGCGCTCTGCTTTCCCATGTCCGCCTGGAATAGCATTTGCAACGCAAGTTCACGGGATTTACGGCGAGTCCCCATAAGAAACTTATTTAAGGCTGAGTGTCAGTTTACTGTAGCGGGAGGCTATTTGCGTGAGGGCTTCTTCTTCGGCGCGCTTTTGCCGAAAATCGCCCTTTTCAAATTCGCCATCTCGATGGCGGCCAGAGCTGCTTCAAATCCCTTGTTGCCCATTTTCAGTCCGGCGCGATCAATCGCCTGTTCGAGCGTGTCGCAAGTCAGAACTCCGAACGCGTGCGGGACTCCAGTCTCTTGCGCAGATTGTCCGATGCCGCGAGTTACTTCGTTTATGATGACATCGTAATGCGCGGTGTCGCCGCGGATAAGGCATCCGATACAGATAATCGTGTCATATTTTCCAGTTTCGGCAAGAGTGCGCGCAGCCGACGGAATTTCAAATGCGCCTGGAACTCGAACCAAAGCAATGTTCTTTTTCTCTACTCCGAACCGCAGCAATCCATCGAGCGCGCTTTGAAAAAGCCTTTCCGTGATGAACGAATTGAATCTCGCGACGACCACGGCGAAACGCTTTCCTGCGCCATTGAGATTCCCCTCAATCGCAGGGAATTTCGACTTTAGCTCGGACTCGATTGTCTCGACTTTTATTGCTTGAGACGTAATGTCATGCTCCGCGTGATTTCCTACTTCCCCTTAAAAACCGCCGGACGTTTTTCCAGGAATGCTGTGGTACCTTCTTTTTTGTCCTCGGTAGCGCAGGCGACTCCGAAAAGCGTCGCTTCCAGGAATAAGCCTTCGGCAAGATTCATCTCCATGCCTTTGTTCACGGCTTCGAGCGTGTATTGCACGGCGAGCGGCGCGTTCGCAATGATCTTCGCGGCAATCGCTTCCGCCCGTGGAATCAGATCAGCAGCTGTGGTGACTTCATTCACCAAGCCGACTCGATGAGCCTCTTGCGCGCTGATGATTTCGCCGGTGAGCAACAATTGATTCGCTATTCCTTTTCCAACTAATCGGGGCAATCGTTGCGATCCGCCATAGCCTGGGATGATCCCCAGTTTCACTTCTGGCTGCCCGAGCTTGGCGTTGTCGCTGGCCAGACGAAAAGTACACGCCATTGCCAGTTCGCATCCGCCGCCCAGCGCGAATCCATTGATGCAGCCAATCACCGGCTTGCCGAGATTCTCGATCAAATCGAGCACGGACTGACCTCGATGCGTATATTCCTTCGCGCTGACCGCGTCGTGCTTCGCCAGTTCGCTGATGTCGGCCCCAGCCACGAATGCTTTTTCACCGGATCCGGTAAGAATTGCAACGCGAATCGCGCGGTCATCTTTGATATCAGTAAACGCGGCGCGCAATTCTTCCATTGTGGCCATGTTCAGCGCATTGAGAACTTTGGGCCGGTTAACAGCGACGTATGCGATTGAATTTTTCTTTTTGAGGAGTATGTTTTCGTATGCCATATGGATAAATACTTGCCGTTCTCAATCTTAAATGCATCCGTCATTTTTCGATATCCGGATACGCCAATCGCACTAACGTTCTCTCGGAAAATGGCACATACAGAAGTGCGCAAGTCGACGCGAACGCCGCCCCGAAGCCGATCTGGTTTGTCAGCAGAAACGGTGCAACCGCCCAGATTCCGTCCAACGCGAGTAGAAAGGAAAACAATCGGCGAAATTTTTCTCCTAATCCACGAAAGTCGAATCCGACAGCCGACAACAGATAGCATCTTACGGGAATGCCAATCCCTGCTGTGATGATCACCACAATTTCGACGATGACTGATGCACGCGCTCCCACCAATACTTCGGCGACCCGTTCCACTCCCGTGAGATGAAACAACGCTTCAACATAGAAAATTACATACATGACTTGGATCAGCGCGAATAATCCACGGATAAAGCCACGGTTCGAAGACGCCACATTCAGGTTAGGATGCGACGATTTTGCCGATATAGGCGGTGCCAATGTTACGCGGGGCTCCAGACCCGCTCGCGTTACTGGCGCTAGAAATCGATAGCCTTTGCGTGCCAACGTTTCCACATACCGGGGATTCGACGCAGAATCTCCCAGAGCTTCGCGGAGCTTGTTCACCGCGGAGTTCAGACTGTGATCGAAGTCCACAAATGTGTCTGCAGACCACAGCCGCTGCCGGATCTCGTCGCGTCCAACGATGTCGCCGGGCCTTTCAAGAAGCATCGTCAGAATTTGAAAGGGCTGATCCTGAAGCTTCACTTTGGCGCCATTCTTGCGCAGCTCGGCCGCCGCCAAATCGACTTCAAACACTCCGAACTGAAGCAATGGCTTTACGGAATCCTGAGGCAAAGCTGGCATGTGTCGGCACGCAAATTCCAGAGATACGAACGCGTAAGTTTAGCATTGGCGCAACCGAGCGTTACAATTCAGGCGTGATTACATTACGCTCCAAGCCTGCCATTAAGCAGTCGCCTACCCAGCGGGTATTAAGCCGGGAGGCTGTCGGAGTCGTTATCATCGCCATCGTAATTCTCGCCATCACGCTGGTCCGCTACTGGCACAATATTGCGTGGAGCGCCCGCTGATAGGTTCGTCTTATCCATTGCTAGCGGTCGTTCTGGGTCCAACTGCGAGCGGAAAAACTGCATTATCCTTGGCGATCGCCGAGAAATTCCACGGCGAAATTGTAAATTGCGATTCCGTCGCAATGTATCGCGAATTTGATATCGGAACCGCTAAACCGACTCTCGAGGAACGTGCGCGGGTTCGTCATCACTTGGTAGATTGCGTGGAGCCTACCGAATCCATGACGGCTGGGGAATATGCTCGAAAGGCCCGCGAAGCAATAAAAGAAATATCTTCAACCGGATTTTTGCCGATCGTCGTCGGGGGCACGGGGCTGTATCTTCGTGCTCTGCTGGATGGATTATTTCCGGGCCCTCAGCGCTCCGAAGAGCTTCGGCAAAAACTTCGCGATAAAGCCGCGGCCAAACGCCCTGACTATCTTCACCGCCTGCTACGCAAACTTGATCCGAGTGCAGCGGATTCCATTCACGCGAATGACACTCCGAAACTAATTCGCGCAATTGAGGTATCCCTGGCCTCGCGCAAACCGATGACCGAAATGTGGAAACAAGGTCGAGACCCGCTCGAAGGATTTCGAATTCTGCGAATCGGGCTGAATCCAGATCGCGTAGCGCTGTATGACCGCATCAATCAGCGCGCACAAGATATGTTCGATAACGGAATAGTCGAAGAAACGAAGGCTCTAATCGAGAAATATGGCGATCATGCGTGGCCGCTCCAGTCGCTCGGCTACCGACAGGCAACACAATATCTGAAAGGAGAAGCCGACCTCAATTCCGCGATTCAGTCAGCACAACAGGCCCATCGCAATTATGCCAAGCGGCAAATGACGTGGTTCCGTCGCGAACCTGAAGTGTCGTGGCTCACAGGGTTTGGCGATGATCCAGACGTTCAGCAGGAAGCTCTGACGATCATCAAATCGGCGCTGTGATGTTAGGCGTTCTGCTATCGTTCTCTCGTATGACCGGATCCCGTTCACTTAGATATCGCACTTGTTGGGTAAGCACCGCCGGCATTCTGGCTTTCATTTTGTTGGCTGCTTTTGCCCTCGCCAAAGACAAAACTCAGCGGACCAACTTCATTCATCTGGACCGCGACGGAGCAAAGTGGGCCGAGAAGACTCTGCAAAAGCTCAGCCTTGAAGAAAAAGTCGGACAGGTATTCATGATTTGGGTACGCGCATCTTTCATGAATGTGGAGAGCCCCGACTACCAGCAACTCCTCAATGATATGCGGAAATATCATATCGGCGGATTCACTATGACAGTCCGTTGGGAGCCTCCTTTTCTCTACCGCAGCCAACCTTATGAGGCAGCCGAACTGCTCAATCGGCTGCAGGCTGACTCGCCGCTGCCTTTGCTGATTGCGGCCGATTTCGAACGCGGCCTCTCGATGCGTTTACAAAGCACGACTGAATTCCCGCATGCAATGGCATTTGGCGCGGCGGGCAATCCCGAATATGCAGAAGCCTTCGGACGCATCTCCGCACAAGAATCTCGTGCCATCGGAGTCCACTGGAATTTCTTTCCCGATGCCGACGTGAATTCCAATCCTGCAAACCCGATTATTAACACACGTTCTTTCGGAGAAGATCCGCAACAAGTCGGGCAACTGGCGGCAGCCTACATTCGCGGCGCGCACAGTGGCGGAATAATGACTACCGCGAAACATTTTCCGGGACATGGCGATACCGCAACCGACTCGCACGTTGGGATCGCGCAAGTCACGGGTGATCGAACTCGCCTTAGCACCATAGAGCTACTACCCTTCCGGCAAACCATTGCAGCAGGCACTGACGCCGTCATGGTCGCGCACGTTAGCGTTCCCTCACTTGAACCTGATCCGGAAAAGGTCGCAACAACTTCGCCGACGATTGTCACAGGATTGCTAAAGAACGAATTGGGTTTTAAAGGCATCGTCGTCACTGATGCATTAGACATGGCCGGTCTGACTCGCCTTTATGCATCGAACATCGGTCGCACTGCGGTGGACGCTTTTAAAGCTGGCAACGATCTCTTGCTCATCCCTGCCGATCTTGGCGCTTCTTACCGCGCCATGTTAGATGCAGTCCGCTCCGGCGAGATCCCAATGGCTCGGTTGAATGCTTCCGTATTAAAGCTTCTCCAGGCCAAGGCGGCCCTTGGATTGGAGCGAAACCGCCTGGTGGACATCGCGGCGATCTCTCAATCCGTGGGCAAGCCGGAGAATATTGCCATCGGCCAGACAATTGCTGATCGGGCGATCACTCTCTTACGCGACAATGGCAAGATTCTGCCCCTAAAATCGAATGGAACCTCCAAGCTTGGTCTTCCGTATCAAATGGTGGAAGCAGTACATAACAATCTCGTCGTTGTTATCCTGTCGGACGATGTGCGGACCGACGAAGGACGAACATTGGAGCGGCAAATAAAATCCCGCGTGCCAGAAGCAAATGTGATCTACGTGGACCCGCGAATTACGACCGCAGTCGCACCGGACGTGCTTAAAGCAGTTGACGATGCCCAAGCAGTCGTCGCGGCTGTTTACGCCGTACCTGTGCCCGGCAGGCAGACGCAGAACGTCGCCGGCACGACACTTAACCCGGGACCGCCCAGCCTCGGCGAAGAAAGCGGCGACTTGTTACATCGCATTCTCTATCACGGACTGGCAAAAACGGCCGTTGTCTCCATGGGATCGCCATATATCGCTCAGGACATTCCGGCCGTTCAAAATTATCTTTGCGCTTTTTCTAACACTTCCGTATCCGAGGTTGCTGCTGTAAAAGCCTTGTTTGGCGAAATCAGAATAAACGGTCATTTACCGGTAACCATTCCCAACATAGCTGCTCGTGGCGCAGGCATTGAGCGCCAAGCTACAATCCCTTCTGGAGAAATGTCTCATGCGCACAATTAAGTTGCTTTGCTTGGTTCTTTCACTCACTACGACGCTCGCCCTCGCCGGCTGCAGCGTACATACGCAAAAAAGCGCGGACGGTAGTGACAATAACAAGAATGTGGACATTGAAACTCCAGTTGGGAATTTGCACGTCGGTAAGGATGTCGACGTGCGCGACGCTGGACTCGCCATCTATCCCGGCGCAAGGCTGAAAGATAAAAAAGATGATGGCGACGACCAAAGCGCGAATCTTTCCATTATGACCAGCGCGTTCGGCATGAAAGTGGTGGCCGCAGACTATGTTTCAGACGATGCGTCTGACAAAATCGCCGCCTACTACAAGGGCCAATTGAAGAAGTTCGGTACGGTGCTGGAGTGCCATACCGACAAGATGGGAAACAACCACATGGATGTTCACTCAGAGAACGACGATCATGCATCCGATCCGGTCACATGTGGTGGATCTAATAGCGGCAGCGTGCTCGAACTTAAGGTAGGGACTCAGAATAACCAGCGCCTGGTTTCGATCGATCCGCAAGGCAAAGGGACGGAATTCAGCCTAGTATATGTCCGTCTGCGTGGCAAGCAAGGCGACATCTAACCGGAAGTCTTGCCGCAAGTGCTGATGACTCTATCCACCGTCACTGATGTAGGATAGTCGCTTCTCGACGATATCGGCGCACTGCGAGGACTTCTTGAAACAACTTCTCCCCATTGAACAGATTGCGGCCAAGCTGCATCTTCCGGAACATCTCTACGAGAAACGAGGTCCATTAACTGCCAAGCTGAGTCTTGACTTGCTCAAAGCATCGTCGGGAAGCGAAAAGCTGGGCAAGCTCATTCTCGTGACAGCCACCACGCCGACGAAATCCGGCGAAGGCAAGACCGTCACGTCCATAGGTCTGGTTCAGGGTCTGGAAAGAATTGGTAAGCGTGCCATCATTACATCGCGCGAACCATCGCTCGGCCCTGTGTTCGGTATGAAAGGCGGAGCCGCCGGCGGAGGCCGTTCGCAGATCGAGCCCGCCGACAAGATTAACCTTCATTTCAACGGCGACTTCCACGCGATTACTTCAGCGCATAACCTTCTTTCCGCATTGATCGATTCCCATCTGTTCCACGGCAACGAGCTTGATCTCGATCCAGCCGCCGTAACATGGCCTCGCGCGCTCGACATGAATGACCGCGCATTGCGAAACATTATCGTCAGCGTGACCGCCCCAGGAAAGGCCCAGCGCGACGGCAGTAATCGCTCTAGCGGATTTGTGATCACCGCTGCGTCTGAGATCATGGCCATTTTGGCCCTGGCCGCAGACCGCGAAGATCTCCGGCAGCGGCTGAGTCGAATTATCGTGGGATCGAATCGCAACGGCGAGCCAGTTCGCGCCGCCGATCTCGGCGCTGTCGGCCCAATGATGGCTCTGCTCAACGAAGCCTTGTTGCCGAATCTGGCTCAAACTACCGATGGCACGCCCGCTCTCGTCCATTGCGGACCGTTCGCCAACATTGCTCACGGCACCAGTTCGGTCATCTCGCAAAAGATGGGCCTGCGACTGGCAGACTATCTAGTCAATGAAGTTGGCTTCGGCTCCGACCTTGGTTTCGAGAAATACATGGATTTGGTCATGCCTTCCTCGGGCATTAAGCCTTCCATCGCTGTTTTGGTCACCACGGTGCAGAGCGTGCGAAGCCAGGGTGAAGGTGACCTCGATCGAGGATTTAAGAATCTCGAGAAACATATTGGGATCGTGCGCGGCTTTGGTTTGCCAGCAGTCGTCGCTCTCAATCGGTTCCCCAACGACACCGAAGAAGAATTAGGAATTCTCCAGGAGTTCTGCAAGTCGCGTGGCGCAGACTTTGCGTTATCCGAAGCCTTTGCCAAAGGTGGAGAAGGCGCGACTGCGCTCGCCCACAAAGTAGTGGAAGTGCTTGACTCCAATCCAGCCGCACAGCCTTTCCCACTTTACGGTCTTGACAGCACTGCAGCCAAGAAGATTGCGACCGTGGCTGCCTCCATCTATGGCGCCAGCGGCATTGAAATCGCCGAGCGCGCCGAACAGCGGCTCGCCCTCTTCGCGCGCTGGGGATTCGGACATCTACCCATTTGCATTGCGAAGACGCAGTACTCGCTTTCGGACGATCCTAAACTTATGGGCGCTCCTACGGGATGGAAGCTTCACGTGACCGACATCGCGCTGTCAGCGGGCGCCGGATTCTTGGTGGTCATTTGCGGCGCAATGATGCTGATGCCTGGTTTGCCGAAGAGTTCGCGGGCGCTCCAGATAGACGTTGACGCAGATGGGGAGATCGTCGGCATGTCATAAGCTTGGACAGAAATCAAACCCGCTCCAGGCCTTATCCTTGCCTCTTTATCACGCGCTCCTGTAACGTCAGAAGTAAGTGGATAATGCCTGTTACAAGTGCGGGGCGCGCGTAGAGGAAGGCACGCTTTTTTGTTCGCAGTGCAATGCTCCCCAGATACGGGTGATGGGAGCAGATTTACTCTCTCCTTCAACTCCCGAAGTAATACTGCGATCCCTCTCCCCAACTTTAGGACTCAACTGGCAACAGGCGCTCCCGGCTGCAGCCATTTCGGGAATCATTTCGACCATCCTGATGATGATTCCCTTCGCCGGGCCTGCCCTTGGAATGCTTGCGGGCGGTTCCTTGAGCGTCATGCTTTATCGCCGCCGCATTCCTCAGGGACAACTCAACGCCGGGCTCGGCGGCCGTCTGGGAGCACTCAGCGGACTCATAGGCTTCGCTGTCTTTTCGATTTTTACCGCGGTCCAGGTTCTGGTTTTTCATGCTGGCGACCAGCTTCGCGGTGATCTGATCGATTCCGTAAAGCAAGCTGCGGCTCGCGCCCACGACCCCCAAGCCCAGCCATTCCTGGATTACTTAAGCACGCCGCCCGGTCTCCAACTGGTGATGGTTGCGGGATTCGCCGTAATGCTGGCAATGTTTCTAGTTCTCTCCAGTATCGGCGGAGCACTATCGGCGTCATTGCTCCGACGGAAGAATAGGCCCTAGACAATGATGCGGGCGAGAAATTAGCTATCGAGAATCATCCTGATTACACACTTTTGCGGCGTCGAATGAAAGAATAAAGCTGAAAACTTTTGCACCACGCGTTATACTCGCAGAAGAAAAGTAACAAATGGCTAAAGTTTTCACTATTCCCGTAACTCCCAGCCTCGGGCGCAAACGTCGGGAGCGAACTTCCGACCCGCGCTACGTCGACGGACAGCGGTTGCTCGTCGACGCCATGAAATATCTTACGCAAGCCGATCCGGTCATCAACCGGGATGCCGTGGCCTTGATTTCCGAACACGTTCGCACACGTTTCCGGATGAGCGATTCCCCGCTGTTCTCTGTCTCCGACAGCCTTTAAAACAGCCCGACATAAAACTGGGAGGCCGAAGCCTCCCGCTACCCGTGTTCATCTCGTCAGAAGTAAAACTTCGCCGCCAACTGGATAATTCGAGGATCGTGTGCCTGCGTGATCTGGCCGAAGTTACCGTCGCCTCCGTTGTGGTCCGGATTGTAGAACTGCGCGTGGTTAAACGCGTTAAAGAATTCAGAGCGCACTTCCAGCGACTTAGCTTCGCTAAATTTGAAGGTACGTCCGATAGTCAAGTCAAAGTTATTAAGCCCTGGCCCACGGAGAATGTTCCTTCCCGAGTTACCAAAGCTAAATGTTGGAACATTTACACAGTCAAACGCAGTTGGATCGAAATAGAAATGGCCGCCTGTAACTGCGGACCCCAAGCAATTCGCGGTTGAAGGATCAAAACTGTGCAGGGATCGCGCTGAAAAATTCCGAATGGGTCCAACGATGTCAGCGCGATCGAGGAAAATATTTTCCTGGCTTGAATTCGAGTTTGAATAGATCGTGAACGGGGTTCCGGTCTGGAAACTGGCGATGCCGCTAGTCTCCCAGCCCTCAAGGATTTTACGGATTACCCCATTGCCGTTGCGGAACGGACGATCCAAGCCCAAGTCCCACAATCCGCTTATCACCAGTCGATGACGTACGTCAAAATTCGCAGGACCGCGGTCAAATGAATGATCGAAAGGATCAGTGTAGATTGAACTGTTGTATCGGAATCCCGATTGGTCGTCGATCGTCTTTGCCAATGTGTACGCGCCGCGAACGTTAAATCCTTGGCTGAACCGTTTGTCCACTGTAAATTGCAACTGATTGCTGTTGGAATTGCCCGCACTGAGATCAGTGAACAGTTGCACAATCTGGGTCGGTGTCGCATTGGGATCCGTAGTCGGATTAACGCATCCCGCGAGTGGGCGTGCGCAGTCGGGATTAAGAAATCCGTTAGCATTTTGCGCTTGCAACAGGCTAGGCAAGGGCGCATTTAGATCAGTGGTGACGATGGATTTACGCGAGAAACTAGCTACGTAATCCGCTTCGATGACGGTGTCCTTCGCGATCTGATACTGAAAGCCATAGTTTATGTTTTCGGAATACGGAGTACGAAAGTGTGGATCCACGACGTAAGCGAACGATACAGCAGGAATATCAAATGTAGAGCCAACCACACCGCCAGTCGGAAAGGGATTCGGCGACGAACTGAAGGCAGTGTATGGATCGGCGACTGGGTTTAGGCTAGTCGGCAAAGTGCTATAGTCGCTCGGAAACAAGCTAACAACTTTTCCAAACGGAGCTTCTCCTCCGAACTGTAAGTTCAAAGCTCCGTCTTCAATGTCATAAAAAATCCCAAAGCCGCCGCGCATTACTAATTTCGCGTTCCCCATCATGTCCCACGCAAAGCCAACGCGAGGTGCAAAATTGTTCCGGTCAGGATAGGTCAGTGCCGTGTTCGGCGTATTGGGATCGCCCGAGTACAGAATGCCACGTGGCGCCGTGGGAAACCGAGTGGATTGTTCTCCAGGAAAATATCCCTGGATCTCGTTGTGCGGATCTTCCAACGGTGTGTTGTATTCGTAGCGCATGCCATAGTTCAGAGTGAAACGTGGCCAGATTTTCCAAGCGTCTTGCCCAAAGAAGTGCATCTGGGTCGTGCGGATTCCGTAGACAGCTCGCGAAAACTGTTGGAAATTGTCATAGAACCCGCCCACAAAATCCGCAAGAGGGTTGCCTGTGAAACCGCCCGGGCTAGATGCATACAAATCGGCAAAATCGTACACGCCGTTGTTCTGGTAATCGAAATCGAAATTATTTCGAACGCGGCGAACATCGATGCCGAACTTCAGATCGTGGTGCCCCTTGTTGATCGAAACACTGTCCTGGAAGTGGAAGGTCACATCATGTATCTTCGTCGGACCCTCGGGATTCGGCCCCAAACCAAATGAGGGCGTTAGCAAGATTGGCGGCGCGGTACCGGCTGGGTCGTCCGGATTGACGTTGGTGAAACCCAGTGACGAAGGAGGAGTAGTGTCGTGTGGAACTCCGCTTAGGCTCGCGTCGCGATTTACTCCGAAAACGAATTCGTTGACAATCCTCGGCGTGAATGTGTGCAGCCATGTAATCGACAATAATTGCGATCGGGTGAGAGTGCTGAAGCCCGACCCGACAGGTACGTTACCTCCCGTTGCCCCCCCGTTGAAAATTGCGTATGGATAACTGTCTCTGAAGTCATCAATGATGTAGGAGGCATTAATTGAGTCCTTGTCGCTGATTCTATGATCTAATCGCGCAATTCCCTGATCGTCTGGTAGAAGTGCGATCGGCGATGCTACAAAATTGTTATTCGGCAGATTTGGAAGCGGGAGGTACTTCGCGATGTAGTTCGCGATAACCGGATTGACGGGCACCTGATTGTTCACATAGTCGCTTCCGTCAACAGGACTGACCAATTGGGTCGTCGGCAGTAGTTCGCTAAAATCTCCTGTTCGCTCAGCTGGACTTAAGACCTGCAAGATTGGAGCGACGGCTCCCTCGTGTTTCCTGACTCCTTGATACGAAACAAAGAAAAACGTCTTGTCCCTTCGAATCGGGCCACCGAGCGTTCCTCCAAAGGTATTTCGTTTAAATGGCGTTCTTTCGGGTAGGAAGTAATTGCGAGCGTTCAGCGCTTCGTTACGAAAAAACTCGAACAAATCTCCATGAAATTTATTGGTGCCTGATTTAATAATCTGATTGACGATACCGCCGGACGTGCGGCCGAACTCAGCACCATAATTATTGGTAAGAATTTTGAATTCGCCGACCGCGTCCGGGTTGGGATCCACCACCGCATTGTTGCCAAGAAAGTCGTTGTTATCCGTACCATCAATCAAGAAGCTGACAGATTCTGAGCGTTGTCCGCTCATCGAGAAAGCGTTACCGCTGCCATCGTCTTCGTCAGGTGGAAATACTCCGGCTTGCAACAATCCAAGCTGAAACGTATCGCGCTCTACAAGCGGAAGAGCGTTGATCCGACGTTCTGTTTCGACGCTACCCAAAGTCGCACTCAACGTATCCACTTGAGTGACATCACTGTTCACCTCGACGACTTGATCTGTCGCGCCGATCACGAGCGTAATATTTACCTTGGCGTTCTGATTGACATTCAAAATAATGCCGTCGCGGACATATTTCCGGAAACCTGACTGCTGCACTGTCAGTTGGTACGTTCCAATCGGCACCAGCGTAAACAGATATGAACCGTCGCTACCTGTGTGAATGCTCTTGGAAATATTTGTCCCCACATTGGTCAGCGTCACTGGAGCGTTGGCAACAACAGCGCCGCTCGAATCCTGGACTGTGCCTGAAACAGTAGCAGTCGTTTCGGCTGCGTGAATCGAAGTGAGAGTGATCGCAAGAACAAAAACGACGAGGGGAAGAGTCTGACGCAGATACAAAAAGCGCTTCATGATGGGCTCCGTAGTATTTCCAGTCAGTAGTTGAAATCCTCAATTCACGCGAAGACGACTGTGTAGATAGCTCGTGCAATTGCGACACCACCAAATCGGATTCGATTGAAACGGTTTACTAACGGTATGGAGCGGAAGTATACAGAATTTTGTAAAGAAGGATACGACTTTTTGCAGATGACTGCTAGTCAGCGAACCATGTTAGTCGCTGTAGCCAGACACTTCCCAGTAGAGTGACCACCGGATAACATTCCAGTGTGTAGCGTGTCTCGGGATTTTCCATTGTTCCCAGGAACAGAGAACGCAGAATTACGAACAGCAACAGCATTTGCAATGGAGCTGTCAGGCGTGCTTTCGCCAAGCCAATAGCCGCAGCTGAAAGATAGAGAAGATTGATTCCGCCCAGCGCGATCATGAGAGTCATCCATTGCCAGTCTTCGTCAAACTCCCACCAGCGGCTGTTGCAGGGGAGTTTTTCCGTGCGGGGACGCATCCACATATCGGCGATGCGGGTCGCCGGAAGCAATACGTAATATCGCAAGGGCGAATGATGAATGCGCTCGCTGGCAATCTTGGCAAACCTGCCGTCAATCTCCGAGGATACGACGTGCGATTCGTTGTAATCCGCAATGACTTGCAGCGTTTGGTCGCGTTGTTCCAGAGAATTGAATGCTCTATCAGGAAGGATTTCCGGGTCGAGTTGCGCTCCCGGCACTGCCCAGAAAACCTCCTCCGTTGACGCGTAGTCGATGATCCAGGTTTTGATCCAGCGGTTGAAGCCTACGGCGACGTACTCATCCTGTTGGTTCGCATATCGCGGAGCGAGTGGCTGGACTCGATGAAACGTATGCCAATTGCGGGCGGTCCACGGGATCAGCGGAATCAGCGCGAGACATGCAACAATCGCAATTGCCCGAAGGTACGCTGAAAAATCCTTAGCAGATATTCTTACGCCTCGCACCAACATGATCGCCAGAAAGATCTCTATTGCGGCGAGCAACAGTCCTCCGTCAGGACGCAGCAAAATCGTCGCGCCCAACGCGAGACCACATCCCACCCAAGGCGTTGCACGGCGTTCGGAGAGACGTTGCAGGCCGACCACCGCGAAATCGAGCGCCAGCACCGTAAAAAATATTTCCAGCGTTTCGGTCAACGCGGCCGAGACATAATCTGCCAGAAATGGGCAAATCGCCGCCAGTAAAAATGCGGCACGAGCTACGCGATCGGAAAAAATTCGTCGCGCCAGATCCGCGATGATCACGCAGGTTCCAATATCAACAAACATTTGAACGATCAGCGCAGCGCGATAGTGCTCCATGCCAAAAATCGTGAAGATCAGCGCCAGAAAGGCCGGATACCCTGGAAGCCGTATATAAGTCGGAACCACAACGCCGGTATCGGTCATGCCGTAGATACCGTGCTGCAACCAGTTCTTGGCGATGTCCCCGTAGACGAACGAATCGTTGCTTAGACGAGGCAGACAGAAAATAAACGCTAAGCGCATTGCGAACCCAGCAATCGCGGTCATCGCAAAAAAACGCCGATGTTTGAGGATCAGTTCACGCACGCTGGAAGAATAGCGTGTTTCAGACGAGTTCCGTTAGCGCAGAACAAACCAATGACTTCGGGCAATACCAAATGCACCAAGGTTTGACGCTCGATTTTTCACAGCTTAGGATGAAATCGACTCTCTCCCATGGCGAAACCAATCTTTTACGATCCGCGGCAGGCACGGTGGAAACGCCTGCGTCGGTTCTTCGATGCAGCAGCACTCATGTTTAGTATGTTGCTCATCTATTTCGCCTACTCCGCGTTGCGCAATGAACCGCTCCCCGAACTCTTGCTGCCGCTACAGAAGCGTCCGTATCACGCACTGAAAGAGCGCGAGAAAGAGAAAGCCAAGGAACGACGTAAGAAGCAGGCCGTCGCCCGTGGTCATCGCAAATCGAAATCTTCCCCTTCGCAAGTAAAGCTCAACGCTGAGGAAGGCATTCGCGCCGCTTTTTATGTTCCATGGGATGCCGCCAGCTTCTCTTCTTTACGCGAATACGCGCACCAGGTCGATCTCCTTTACCCAGAATGGCTGCACGTATTAACGCCAGACGGCCGCCTGCAGGCTGTCGACGAGCAGACAAACGAAGACTTCGACGTCATGCAGGGATCGCCCGCAAGAGTTCTACCAGTCGACAGCAAAGTTATGCCATTCCTCAAAGCAGAAGGCACTGGCATGGAAGTCTTTCCGCTCGTCAACAATTTCGACGGAGCCAATTGGATCGACGTCAGCGCTTTTCTTCAGAACCCGGAATCTCGTGTCCGCTTCCGTCAGCAAGTTGCGCAATTTCTGGCCAGTGATAAGTACCGCGGCCTGATGCTCGATTTTGAGGATTATCCGGTGCAGGCGTACCCAAATTACATTGCACTGCTGCACGAACTGACGACCGACCTACACGGTAAGGGCATGAAGTTATATGCAGGAGCGCCCGCGGGCGCACTCGACTATCCGTATGCAGCCGTGGCGGCAGCCGTTGACGGAGTAGTTCTGATGAACTACGACCAGCATGATCCAGAGCACGAGCCTGGACCGGTCGCTGCGCAAGATTGGTTTACTGCCAACTTGGCATACGCGAAAAAGCAGATTCCCATCGAAAAACTGATCTGTGCCATTGCCAACTATGGATACGACTGGGTCCACAAACCAGCTAATGGTAAGTTGCCTCCGGGTGTCAGAAATTTCAACGTGTCCGTACAGGAAGCCTGGTCTACAGCGAAAGACTCGGAAGCAGACGTAGATTTCGATAGCGACAGCAGCAATCCCCACATTGAATATTCCGACGAACACAATTTGCGTCACGATGTTTGGTTCCTCGATGCGGTCACAGCCCTGAATCAAATGCGGGCCGCTCAAGCGCTCGGAGTCGACACATTCGCCCTGTGGCGGTTGGGTGCCGAAGACCGGTCGCTGTGGAAAGTCTGGGACGTTCCCGGCGAAGCTGGCGCCGCCGATAAGTTGAAAGATGTTCCGCCCGGCCAGGATGTCGACATGGAAGGTCAGGGCGAAATTCTTAGCATTGAAGCTCGTCCCACCGATGGTCAACGAACACTAACCATTGATAGCTCTACGAACTTGATCACGGATGAGAACTTCGATTCCTTGCCGGAAAATTATCGCGTTGGACGCTATGGCTACAATCCGAATGCAATCGCGCTAACTTTTGACGACGGTCCCGATCCGCAGTGGACGCCAAAAATTCTCGACGCGCTCAAGCGTGAAAATGCCCCCGCCACTTTTTTTCTGATCGGCCTCGAGGCCGACAAATTCGGCAGTCTCACTTCACGCATCGTGAATGAAGGCCACGAAATCGGGAACCATACATTCACGCATCCTGATATCAGCAACCTTTCGGGGCGCTACATGAAGCTCGAATTGAATTTGACGGAAAAATTATTTGCGAGCCGTTTAGGATTGCGCACAATTCTTTTTCGTCCGCCGTATTCGATCGACGCCGAGCCTGACACTGAAGATCAAGTACGCCCACTCGAATTCAGCCAGGACATGGGCTATGTCACAATCGGCGACAAGATTGATCCCAATGATTGGCGCGACGATCCTCATCCTTCAGCCAAAGAAATCGCGGACCGCGTAATCGAACATTTGCCGCCATGCGCCGCCAATGACCGCTTTTGCGGCAGCATTATCTTGATGCACGATGGCGGAGGCAATCGTAGTCAGACTGCGCTCGCAGTGCCTACCATCATTGAAGCGGCGCGCGCCAAGGGACTCAAGATCGTTCCGCTATATGAATTACTAGGCAAGACTAAAGCGGATGTGATGCCTCCGATTCCGGCCAACGAACGCTGGTCCGCCCGCCTTACCAGAATTGGATTTTGGCTTTTCGATTTCGGCACTATCGGCATCACCTGGATATTCTTTCTCGGCGATTTGCTGATGACGGGACGATTACTCTTCGTCGGAGTGTTCGCGATCTACGATCGCTTCCGCACCCCGCACTACATGACGATTGCACATCCCACGACGTATCAACCGAAGGTTGCGGTGCTAGTCCCCGCCTATAACGAAGAGAAAGTGATCGAGCGCACAGTACGCTCAGTCTTGAGTCTGCAATATCCCAACATGCGGGTAATCGTGATCGACGACGGATCAATTGATCGCACTCTGGAGGTCGCGCGTTCCGTATTCGTCGAAGAACAAGCTTCCGGTCAGGTTTTGATACTTACGAAACCGAATTCCGGCAAAGCCGAAGCGCTTAATTTTGGACTGCAACATCTTACTGACGAAGAGATTTTTGTTGGTATCGACGCCGACACAGTAATCGCACGCGATGCGGTCACGCGATTAGTGCCGCACTTTGCCGACCCTAAAGTGGGAGCAGTTGCCGGCAACGCAAAAGTCGGCAATCGAGTTAATCTTTGGACGCGATGGCAAGCACTCGAATACATTACCAGCCAAAATTTTGAACGCCGCGCGTTGAACACTTTCGGCGCGGTAAGCGTCGTGCCCGGCGCAATCGGGGCATGGCGGGTGGCAGCAGTACGCGCAGCCGGTGGCTATCACACAGACACCGTCGCGGAAGACGCAGATTTGACGATGGCGATCTTGCGACTCGGCTATCGCGTGGAATACGAAGACCTCGCACTCGCCTACACTGAAGCTCCGACAAATGCGAACGGGCTAATGCGCCAGCGTTTCCGGTGGTCTTTCGGAATCCTCCAAGCCGTCTGGAAACATCGCAAGGTGTTTGCCCGCAAAGGAGCTTTGGGATGGGTGGCCCTGCCCAACATCGTGATTTTCCAGATTCTTTTACCCCTGGTTTCGCCGTTCATCGACCTCATGTTTGTTGTCGGTACGATTTGGTATTTCGTTCAGAAGCACTTCCACCCTGAATCGACTGATCCCGCGAGCTTTACGCGACTTGTCATATTTTTTGCTGCGTTCCTGATCATCGATTTCATCACATCAGCGATAGCGTTCGCTCTCGAACGCCGGACGCCTGACGCGCCCGAAGACGTTTGGCTGCTTAGCCAGGTATGGTTGCAGCGATTCGCGTATCGGCAACTTTTTTCCATCGTTTTATTCAAGACCATCAAGCGGGCATTTCAGGGACAACGCTTTGCCTGGGACAAGCTCGAACGCACTGCGGCGATGACCCATCAGCCTCACGGCGAAGATCCGGTGAAGGCGCCGTAAGTCCGCCGATGCTACAATTTAGTAGTCCTTTCTACGCGCAATAGCATCCATATTTCGAGGTGATTATGGCAACTCTTGAAGCCCCCACACGCCCCCAAATCAGCATTCACGCCAGCCCGTTCGTGAACGAACCCTTTGTTGACTTCAGCAAAGAAGACAACGCGCGAAAGATGCGCGCCGCGATTGAGAAGGTTCGCGGCCAATTGGGTCGCGAGTACGAATTGATTATCGGCGGCAAGCGTGTCAAGACGGATGCCAAAATCAAATCCCTGAATCCAGCCAATCCTTCTCAGATCGTTGGCATACATCAGAAAGCGGGAAAAGAACACGTGGAGCCAGCGATGAAGGCAGCGCTCGCAGCGTTTGAGAGCTGGAGCCGAACTTCGATGGAAGAACGCGCAAGTTTGCTTTTCCGCGTTGGAGATCTACTGCGTGAGCGCAAATTTGAATTCTCTGCGTGGCTGGTCTTTGAAGTCAGCAAGAACTGGGCTGAAGCTGACGGGGACATCGCCGAAACCATAGATTTCTGCGAGTTCTATGCCCGCGAAGCACTGCGGCTATCAAAGGCGGAAACGCCCATACAGTTAGCGGGAGAGCACGATCACCTTTTCTACATTCCGCTTGGAGTTGGCGCTGTAATTCCGCCGTGGAATTTTCCATGCGCGATCATGGCGGGAATGACCCTCGCCTCTATCGTCAGCGGCAACACCGTAATTCTCAAACCATCTAGTGATTCTCCGACCATCGCTGCCAAATTCATCGAAATGCTCGAAGAAGCTGGGATGCCGGAAGGCGTAGTGAATTTCTGCCCAGGCGCAGGCGCCAGTTTCGGCGATGCCATCGTGGGACATCCCATGACGCGCTACGTAGCCTTCACAGGCTCTCGCGAAGTGGGGTTGCACATCAACCTGAGCGCTGCTACTCAAGCTCCGGGCCAGCGTTGGATTAAGCGCACAATTCTGGAGATGGGTGGCAAGGACGCGATCATCGTGGACGCCGACGCAGATGTGGATGTTGCAGTCGAAGGCGTTGCTTCCGCTGCCTTCGGATTCCAGGGCCAGAAGTGTTCTGCATGTTCGCGAGCAATTATCGACGAACGCATCTACGATAAATTCCTCGAAAAACTCAAAAAACGAGTAGAACAAATCACGGTTGGCGATCCGGCTGAGAATGCCAACATGGGCGCTGTAATCAACGAAGGCTCAATGAAGACGATCCTGGAATACATTGAGCAAGGCAAAAAAGATGGCCGCCTTCTGACCGGTGGCGGACGCGCGACTGGCACCGGCGATGGTTATTTCCTGCAACCGACAGTCATCGTGGACATTCCTGCGAAATCAAGGCTGGAACAAGAAGAAATTTTTGGACCGGTGCTGGCGGTGATCAAGTCCAAGAACTTCGAACATGCTCTGGAAATTGCTAACGATACTGAGTTCGGTTTGACCGGTGCGGTTTACACGAAGTCGAAAGAAAAAATTAATCGCGCGATTCGTGAATTCCACGTCGGCAATCTCTATATCAATCGCAAATGCACGGGCGCAATGGTCGGAGCGCATCCGTTTGGCGGATTCAACATGTCGGGAACCGACTCGAAATCGGGCGGTCCTGATTATCTTTACCTCTTTACCCAAGCCAAGTCGGTTGGCGAAAAGATCACTTAGACGAACTTAGGTAGGCAGATTCGGCCGTCACTTTATCCCTAGTGGCAATTCGCGTTGTCGGCAAACTGTCCGCCGACAAGCATCGCGGTCAAGGCAGTGCTGCAATCTGCAATCTTGATTCGAAGAGGATCATTGTCAGTAGCTGCGGGATTGACGGATGGCTCGGCGTTTAACGCTTGAATCGTTGCCTGCGTCTGCGCGTCCCATTGCGTTACATTTGCCAGTTCGTTTCTGAGGAGTTCCGCGGCTTTGTGATCGGAGTCGGTGGTTGCTGACAGGCCAGCCTGATCGACGCTCTTCTGCGCGCGATTTTGGTAGTCGCGCAAATACGGCGCCAGCCAATTCCCCGCCGCAATTCCAAAACGGCGACTGGATGCCAACGCGGCTCGCCATTCACGTATGTCTGATAGCGCGGCGATTCCCGTCAACGAAAATTCGCGGGACAAACCGATTTTCTTCGGCTCTGCCTTGGCTTCCGCTGGGGCTGCTCCGGCCATAGTCAATATAACTTTGCCTGGCGCGAAGGTGACGGTAGCGTTCACCGCCTGGGCAAATGTTTCCACATCCACGTAGGAGTGCCCACCGATCTGAAGCACTGTCCCGGGACTACTGTTCCCATTGACGACCAGAGTTTTCTTCGGCGCATCTTGCGCATCTGAAAGTGCGGGAATAACGAGCGTCAGAAGGACGGCGAAACTTCGGGCAATAGCATTCATATTGGACAATTCCTTATGTACTTAAGTGATTGATCAGGAGCGCAGCAGTTCGATGCTACTCGAGTTCGAGATGTTCCGCTGAACGCTTCCTTGACTACTCGGAGTCAATATGTAACTCCTCGGAGCCCATCCTCATCATGTTATAATTGTAATTAGCTCACTACCCTTAAAGTCTGTTAATACAATGCGTTAGCGCATTCGCGGCGATTAGATTTCCTCGATTTTCAGGAAAATAATCGTCGGCCGCTAACCGGTCGAAACGTGATTATTCGGAGCACATTTTATGGCTGACGATCAAAACCCAGAACTGCCTTTAACTCCTCCACCGCCGGGCGAGGGTGGCAATCCCGGCGCTTTAAGTATCCAGCCGGTCAACATTGAAGAGGAGATGAAGCGGTCCTATCTCGACTATTCAATGTCGGTGATCATCGGACGCGCACTGCCCGACGTCCGCGACGGATTGAAGCCGGTGCATCGCCGCATTCTGTACACCATGCAGCAGATGGGCCTGGCTCCAAATCGCGCAACGCGTAAATGCGCCCGCATCGTCGGAGACGTGATGGGTAAGTACCATCCTCACGGAAACTTGGCGGTCTATGACGCATTGGTTCGGCTTGCACAGCCATGGAGCCTTCGCTATCCGCTCATTTTCGGACAAGGCAACTTCGGCTCGGTGGATGGTGATCCGCCGGCAGCAGATCGTTACACCGAAGCGAAACTTGCGCAAGTTGCCACAGCGCTACTCGAAGACCTTGATAAAGACACGGTCGACTTCCGCCCCAATTACGACGGCAGCGAAGTCGAGCCGGATGTATTGCCTTCGCGTATACCTAATTTGCTGGTGAACGGATCGAACGGAATTGCTGTGGGCATGGCGACCAACATTCCTCCGCATAATTTGACGGAGATTGTCGATGCGACCATCACGCTGGTTAACAATCCGACTGCGCAGTTGCCGGAAATTCTTAAAATCGTAAAAGGACCGGATTTTCCGACGGCCGGAATCATCCATGGCCGCGCCGGAATTTTCGAAGCATATCGAACCGGACGCGGACGCTTCATGATGCGTGCGAAAGCCGGCATCGAGACATTTAACAAAGACCGCCAAGCAATCATCGTCACGGAAATTCCATATCAGGTGAATAAAGCCCGTCTGATCGAGCGCATTGCCGGTTTGGTGAACGACAAAGTCGTGGATGACATTTCCGATATTCGCGATGAAAGCGATCGCGACGGCATGCGCATTGTGATCGAACTCAAGCGCGGGGCCGAGCCGCAAATCGTGCTCAATCAGCTCTATAAGCACACATCGATGCAGGAAGGTTTCAGCATGATCTTCCTTGCCGTCGTGAATAACCAGCCCAAGGAAATGGGGCTGATTCAGGCGATCCAGCATTTCATTAATCATCGTGTGGATGTAGTCCGACGGCGCACCGCTTACTTGTTGCAGAAGGCGAAAGACCGCGAACACATTCTCGAAGGCTACCTGACTGCGCTCGACCATCTCGACAACGTCATCACCATTATTCGCGCCAGCGCTAATCGCGGGGATGCCCGCGAAAACCTCGCCGCCTACTTTGGCGGCAAGAAGATCGATATTAATGTTTCCGGGCGAGCGCCAAAGCTCGACGCAGAGAAGCCGTTCACGTCGATCCAAGCGGACGCAATTCTCGAATTGCAATTGCATCGTCTGACGCGGCTTTCGATTGATGACATCACCAAAGAATTGGGATTGACTCGCGCCAACATTGCCGAGTTTGAATCGATTCTCGGTTCCGAAAAGAAGTTGCGCGGCGTCATCATCAAGGAACTCGAAGAAGTCAAAAAACTATACGGCGACGAGCGCCGCACCGTCATTGAAGACGAAGCTGCCGAAATCCATCTTGAAGATCTCATCGCCGACGAGCAGGTGGCCGTCACTGTAAGCCATACCGGCTACATGAAGCGCACTGCAATCTCTACGTATCGCAGCCAGCGTCGTGGCGGCATGGGTCGCACCGGAATGAAGACTCGCGAAGAAGATTTTGTCGAGCATCTCTTCATTGCTTCGACGCACGCTTACATTCTGATTTTTACCAACACTGGGCGGGTCTACTGGCTCAAGGTTTATGAGATCCCCGAACGTCAGTGCCGCGGGCAAGGGCAAACATGTTGGTAATCTCGTCGGATTGCAAGCTGGCGAAACTGTTCGCACCATGCTGGCTGTCCGCAATCTGGAAGAAGAAAGCCGTTACATTTTCTTCGCCACCCACAACGGCACGGTAAAGAAAACTGAACTGAAAGACTTCTCTCACGTGCGTCAGATGGGCATTATCGCCATCAACATCGAAGAGGGAGATGAACTCGTGGCCGCGCGCATTACCGACGGGCAGCAGATTGTTTTCCTCGCATCCCACGACGGCCAAGCCATTCGATTCGAAGAAAGCGATGTCCGCCCAATGGGGCGAAATGCTACCGGCGTACGCGGCATGAATCTCGGCGAGAAAGATTACATCGTCGGCATGGCCACCACAACCAAGCCTGGAGTTGAAATCAAGAAGGCCGACGACGAAGTGGTCGATCTCGCGAAGAAGGGCTCACTAATTCTTTCTGTTACCGAAAACGGATATGGCAAGCGCACCGCAGCCGACGAATACCGCCTCACCAATCGCGGCGGCAAGGGCGTTATCAACGTTAAGACCACCGAACGCAATGGTAAAGTTGTCAGCATCTCGCAGGTGGATGAATTGTCCGAAGTTATGCTGATCAGCCAGTACGGCAAGATCATCCGCATCGAATCGAAGACCATTCGCGAGTCGGGACGTGCGGCCCAGGGAGTTCGTTTGCTGAATATCGAAGTTGGAGATCGCGTTGCAGCGGCAGTCGTGATTCCGCCAGAAGATGTTCCGGCAGCCGGGGACGGAACGCTGATTCAGTAGGGCAGATAAATTAATTGGCGAGCGCTTCGACGAACGAGTGCTCGCCAGATTTTCCCCACGGCTTGAATCCCACGCTCTTCCATAATTCTGCGGAGTTATACATCACTCCATTGGTGACGACGAACTCGACGTTGCGCGTGTTGTGGATGTCCTGCAACGGATCGCCGTTGATCACGATCAGGTCTCCGCGCTTGCCTACTTCGACGGTGCCGAGTTCTTGGTCCACGCCCATTACCCGCGCAGGAACAATCGTGGCAGCCTGAATCGCTTCCATCGGAGTGAATCCCGCCTGCACGTATAGCTCGATTTCGCGATGCAAGCTGTAGCCTGGGACGGTTTGGTCCGTGCCCGCCACTACCGGAATGCCAGCTTTGTGCAGGGCGCCAACAATCTCAACAAATTTTCCGAATGATTTCTCCTGCGCCTCGGCATTGGGCGGAGGAGGCCCAACATCGATCAATGGCTGCGCCAGTTCTACTGGTAGCTTATTTACTCCGGGCTCGAAACTTGCCGGAGGGTTCGCAGTCGACGCAGTAAAAAATTCCATCAGAGCTAGCGTCGGATCCACAACCGTGTGATGTTTCTTTAGGAAAGAAAATGTTTTCTGCGATTCCTTAGAGTTCACATCGATCTCAGCAGTCGCCTTTAATCGATCGGCAAGCTTCGCATCTTTAGGCAGTGGAGCCCGCAGGATGTCGGCAATGTAGCCAATGTGATTGATCTGGTCCTGGCCGGCCTCGATCACTTGAAATGCATCAAGTCCCTGCGGCACGTGGCCAGTCACCGTCATGCCAAGGCGGTGTGCTTCGTCGGCAACCGCCTTCACTTCTGCCAACTTTACCGAACTGTAAATCTTCATTTGCTGAAATCCAGCATCGTGGTAACGATCGGTCCGCATCTTCGCCTGTGCTGCTGTGTCGACACGTTCTACGCCAATCGCATGTTCGCCGGTACCGTCCACTATTCCGGCGAGCAGAAGGCGCGGACCCAAACCATGCCCGGCCGCAACCGAATCTCGCACCGCTTTGATGAATTCGAATTCATTTCCGCAATCGCGGACAGTCGTCACGCCAGCTGCCAGATAAATCGGTCCCCACTCCACCTGTTCGAAGTGCGCATGCATGTCCCATAAGCCGGGCAGGATGGTTTTCCCGGTCTCGTCGATAACTTTCGCGTCCGCCGGAATTTTCACACTTGCTCGCGGACCCGCGGCGATGATCTTCCCCTTCGTAATAACGACCGCTGCGTCGGTCACCGCGGGTTTGCCAGTGCCGTCGATTAAAGTTTCGCCCACGAGAGCTAGGGTTTCAGCGTGACTACCGGAGATTCCCTTTGATAATTCTTCCAGCGCAGCCATATTGTCCGCGCCGGCTCGTGCCACAAACTCGCCGAGCGCGCTTTCGTATCCGTCGCGGATGGCTTCGAAGTGATCGAATTCGGCATCCGTGCTGATCTCCGCCACCAGATTGCGATTCACATCGAACCAGAGCGTTTCCCGCCCCCAGATAAGTCCTTCAACGGTGAAGCGGTTGAGTTTTACTGGCTTTCCATCTACAGGAATCGCGTCTTCACCTCGGGGCTCGATCTTGACGTGGCCGCCTGGAAGCGTGTCGAGCACAGCCGGAGAACCGTGTGACGCCCAATACCGCTGCATCAACATCTGCATGGTGGCTGGCGCATAGCCGATGATGGTAAAGAATTGTGGCGGAGCGGGAACTTCGGTCCATTTGTCGCGATCTCGCAGGCGAGCGGTTTTAGATTCGACTTCAACAGCCTGATCGATCTCCGAAAGACGCGAGTTCTTTCCTTTGACTACGAAATTTTGCGGCGTCAGATCTTCGGCGCCGCGAAAGTATGCGGACAGCGGCACGGCAGTGCCGCGATCGGTAAACTTGAAATCAATTTTTACGGAAATCGACTTTCCGTCTCGCGTCATTTCGTATGTCTCTTCGCCGATGGGCTGCTCAAATTTGTGCAACTTGAAGCTTCCTTTTTCAATGACGGGCGACGCTTGCGCTGCAGCCTGCGAGAAAGAAAGAGGCGACCAAGTCGCGATCAGGATAGATATTGCGAAAGATGTAAGAGTTTTCTTGAGCATGAGTATTTTTCCTCGGGATCCTGTCGAGCAAAGAAATCGGCGACACCTGACCTCGGAAAAAAGTAACACATCCGGACGCGGCCAGGCGTCTATCAGCTCGGTTCAACACATAACATGCAACGCGAACGTGCTCGTAATCAACCGATTCGCAGTGCGTTATACTGGGCCGGAACTCATGGCCAATAACCCCACCCCGCAACACTCCCAAACCCTCCTTTACTGCCCAAAGTGTGCGGTAGAAGTTACGGATCCGCTCATTTGTGGCGACTGCTCTGCGGTAATTTGCAGAAAATGTGGCTCTACCCTTGAATCGCCTGATGAGCTTGGCTTTGGCTGAATTGAGATTGATCGAGCGCCAACTAGAGACACTATTCCATCTTGACAAAACTCCAAGTCCTGCTACAGTTTGCAGCAATAGGTTGTACGCGAACTCATCTCTAACAGGTGCTCAATGATGAAAAATGTGTACGAGGTTCTGAGGCAGAAAGAGCTCGAACTGGCCCGCCTGGAAAAGGAAGTGGAAGCGCTGCGCGTTGCCGCGCCACTCCTCTCCGAAGACAAGGAACTGGTGGCCATGGAAGCTACCAATAACAAGCCGGTTCTGGCATCGGGATCGATGCAGCCCTCGATGCGTGTGCCACAGCCAGCGATTAACAATAATCCCCAGCCCGCCCGCGCAGCCGGATGGGAAGACACAGCCAAGCGCTGGCCATAAAGGCTGGCGCCACTCCCGTACCCCCGGCGGAAGCGGCTAAGATACATCGATGCAAATAGTCTGGTTGTAACTCTCGGCGACCCGCGTCTCACTTAATGGGTTTAGGGATAGGTGTTCCTGCGCGTCCAAATTGATAGGGCCTGCTATCTTCCGGCGCGGCGTTTGCGAAATGCTTGAAGAATAATAACGCTGCTGATTGCGAAGCTTCCTACAGCGGCCAATGCCAGGATCTGCGCAACTTGCGCGCTCAAATGTAGGGATTCCGATAGAACTGCGCCCAAGGCAAATACCGCTCCTGCGACGCTGAGCCACAGCGGCGGACGCACTTTATGTTCTTCACCGCGATTCCGAAAGCGCAGTTGCAGTAATGCTGCCACCGCTCCAATCGCTGCCACAATCACGACCGCCAACGGACTGAAGAAAGTCGCGCGGTTCGTAAACATTACAAGCAGCGCCAGAACTCCACAGAGTAGCCCGGAAGCAATGACTGTATTTCGGCGCGAGCCGCGCCCCGACGAAGTAGACGATTCAGGCACGGCACCATTGTAGAGTGGATACGCGTAACTGCAAATTATGATTTACTGACTCCCTATCTGGAAAGCCACTCGGCTTCGCGATGATCACCGTGATTCACAGCGTATAGAACTAGTTCAACCCGGCTTGAAATTCCCAACTTCTCAAATATTCGAAATACATATTTTTTGATCGTGTGTTCACTCAAGCTGAACTCCTGAGCGATTTCCCGATTGCTCAAACCATCCGCAACCAATGCCACCACCTGCTCTTCCCTCGGACTCAGTAGTTTTCCGCCTCCTGAATTCACAACGCGTAACGATGGAACTTGCGCGACCGCTTCCAAAAGATATTGCAGCTGTTCGCTGGTCGCCCAAACTTGTCCGTCATGAACGCACTTAATGCATTTTGAAAGAAGCCTAAAAGGATGTTCGGAAAAGCAAAATAGCCCGCGCACGCCAGAGCGGAATGCGTTCACGACCAAGCGTCGGTCATAATGCTCGATCAATAATATTTTCTCCGCCTGAGGGCAAGCCAAATGCAAGCGGCGAAGAACCATCATGTCCGGTTCGCCGGAACGATCGGCGTTCACCACCAGCACGTTCACTCGTCCTTCTTCCATGCGATCTAGAATTGGGTCCAGCTCAAACTCGCAATGACTAACTACGAAGTCTCGACGCCTGCGGATTGTTCGCATGAGCAATTGAGCTTGCATTTTGTTGGAATCCGCAATCAGCACCTCTATTGCGTTTGATTCTGTGACGCGTGGGGATTGCATCTACACCTCGCTTGTGGATGATTGACATTCCGCATCCGATCCTATGCGCGAGATTGAAGAGATTGCTGTGATGCAAAAATGTTTTCGTCGCAGCCCGCTGTGGAAATCTGTAAAGCAATCGTCATCAAAGTTCTGTCGGCGAAGTCGAATTAATGCTCTTGTGGTCTTCTCGGAACATCAAAGCAATCCAGCACCCGTTTACTTATCAACGGTTTTGCTTCATGTCCGAAAGAGGACGCTTCCTATGCGAACCAGGCGTGTTGTGTCTACTTTTGTATACGCCCCTTTGTGCATCTTGTACGCAACTTCCATCGGGAATAGTTTGCTCGTATTGGACTTGCGAACGCCTGCGGTTCACATCGTCATTTTTCGTCGAATGGAATCGATTTTTAATTACGCAGTTATCGTTCTTGCCTGTTGCTTCGCGCAGCAGGTCTCGGTGGATGCCGCGACCCAGGCGCCTATGGCCGCCACGAATGGCAGCGTATCCACAAAAACCGGTTTAGCGGACGGCGCGCAGAGTCCAGCCCTGACGGGGGATCGCCGTCCTCTTTACCGGTTACGCAAGAGCGATCAGTTGGAAATTAATTTCACATTTTCGCCGGAGTTCAATCAGCTCGTGAGCATCCAGCCCGATGGCTTTATTACGTTGCGTGGTGTGCCACAAATCTATGGGCAAGGACTGACAGTTCCCGAGCTCGTCGGAGCCATTCGAGTTCGATACTCGAGCATCCTCAACGATCCTGAGGTTGCTATCGTCTTAAAGGATTTCGATAAGCCGTATTTTCTGGTCGGTGGAGAAGTTGCTCATCCGGGCAAGTATGAACTGCGCGATGACATCACTTTGACGGAAGCATTAATGGTCGCTGGCGGATTCACAAGCCAATCGAAGCACTCACAGGTCGTCTTATTCAGGGATGTATCCGACAACACCGCGCAATCGCGACTTGTGAACGTCAAATCGCTATTGAACAAGCGCGACCTGGCAGAAGATGTCCACATTGAATCCGGAGACTTTCTGTATGTACCGAAAAACGAGATCTCAAAAATAAAGCCCTATCTACCAACGTCCAGCTTGAGCCTTTACGCCAATCCACAAGCGTTTTAACGCACAACTCGACACTCAATCTGCAATTTATGACGGAAGAACTAAAACTGCTGTCGCGATCTCCGCAAGTACCGGCGCCCACCCCGCGCGATTTGCTGGCGGTTTTCTTTCGACAGCAGAAACTATTTATCCGGTTCTTCCTAGTCGTATTCACAATTGTCTTGCTTTACGGAATTCTGTTTCCTTCCTATAGGGCTGAAATGAAGATTCTGGTGCGGCGCGCTCGTATTGATGCGATGGCGGCTTCCACTCCCAGCCAGAGTCCGCAAATCAATCACGATGAAGTTACCGAGGAAGAGCTCAATTCCGAAGCTGACCTACTCACCGACGACGAAATCATGACTGCGGTCGCTCAAACATCTGGGTTGAACGACAAACGTTCATGGTTGTACGACCTGATGGGAGAAAATCCCGCGCAACATTCGGCTCGAGCGTCTCGAAGTCTTCTCCTCAAGCTCGATGTGCAGCCCGGGAAGCGAGCCAACATCATCTCCGTTAGTTACAGTTCGTACGATCCCTCAATGTCTGCGAAAGTATTGCGGTGTCTCGCGAACGCATATTTGGCTCGTCATGAGCAAGTCCAACGCCCGGCGGGTGAGTTCACTTTCTTCGAACGACAGATGGGCCTGGCTCGAAGCCACCTTAATCAGGCAGAACTCGAACTGATGCAGTTTAGTCACGATCAAGGGGTGGTTTCAGCTGGCGCTGAACGTGACAGTACGCTGGCCAAGCTCAGCCAGACGGATGCCGACAATCAGCAAACAAAGATCGCGATAACTGAGACGGCGCAGCGCATTCGTACTTTACAGCTGAAACTCCAATCCCTCCCAGAACGAACGACCACTCAAACACGCAACACGGACAATCCGCAATTGCAGGAGAAGATGAAGTCCAAATTGCTCGAATTGCGATTGAAGCGCACCGAATTGTTGACCAAGTTTGGGTCTTCTTATCGTCTAGTGAAAGAAGTGGATGAACAGATCGCTGAGGCAAGCGCTGCTATCGCAGCAGAGGAACAATTGCCGCTTCGCGAGCAAACGGTTGAACTCGACGCCAATCATGAGTGGACAAAATCGGAACTACTGAAAGCGCAGGTGGAGTTGAACGCACTATTAGCACGGTCTGGTGCGACAACGGCGGAATTAGCGACGTATCGAATCTCTGCACGGGATCTAGGGGATCAAGCAGTAGAGCAGCAGGATTTAATACAAAATCTCAAAACTGCGGAAGACGAATATGTAATGTACGCCAATAAGCGCGAGGAAGCTCGCATCGCCGATGCAATGGATCAAGGCGGAATTCTTAACGTCGCCATCGCCGAACCGCCGGTCACTCCTGTATTGCCTGTACATTCCGTCGCCGCATTCGCATTCTTCGCATTCTTCCTGGCCGGGACTGCAAGCACCGCAGCGGCTTTCGTGGCCGACTACAGCAATCCAGCATTCCGCACCCCTGACGAGGTGCTGGGCTACCTCGGAACGCCCGTCTTGGCTTCATTGCCGAAACGACTCGAATACTGATTATCGGAGAATTATGAGCACACATCCCGAAGTACTGAATCCGGCTGAGGAACCGTACTCTTTCGAGGAACCATCGTCTCCACCGCGGGAGCCATTACCTCGAGCTACCCCACTTTCAAATCCTCGGAGATTTGCGGAAGAACAGATGCGCGGCTTGGTTCGCCAAGTCTTTTGCCCCGGATGGCCGCGCCCTGCACGCCAAGTGGTATTTGCCGGCATCGATCGAGACTGCGATGTCGCGAGTATTTGCATGCAGGCTGGCTATGCCCTCTCTGATCAAGTGGGAGCAAGCATCTGCGTCGTTGAAGCGAATTTGTACGATGCTGAGGTTCAAATCGATTCCGACAAGTCGAGTATTGGGCGATCTAGGGAACGCAATGATTTCGGTTCGCTCCGTAGCAATGCGAGACAGGTCACACAAAACCTCTGGCACATTTCGTCTGAACTTTTAATGGACGAGCGCCATGGATTACAAACGGCGTGGCTAAAGTCGCGTTTCGCCGAACTACGCCTGGAGTTCGATTACACCATCGTCCACGGACCGCCACTGGCTCTATACAGCGAGGCCGTAATACTTGGAAACGTTTGTGAAGGAGTGATCCTCGTGCTTGATGCGGACGAGACTCGTAAAGTCACAGCGCTAAAGATAAAGGAAACGCTGCTGGCCGCGAACATTCGCCTGCTGGGCGCGGTTCTCAACGGACGAACATTTCCCATCCCTGAAAACATTTACAAACGCGTCTAGGGAATTACTTCCGATGCCGTCCACACATCAACTCGCAACATGGAGCGTTCGGGATCATCGCAGCGGCGCGTTTGTCCAACGCCGTATAGCGGAGTTATCGATACCGTTGCACTTGCTCATTAGCCGTCCGGAGATTGTCTATTTGGCATGCCTAACGGCAATGTTATTTCGCCCGCCCGATCTGCAGTTCTTTTGCATTGATCGGATTGCGCTCGGTGTATTGCTCATAGTTACTTTCTTGCGGGTTCTCACTCTACGTCTACCGTTGATGGTCTGCGGTCCGGTCGTATGGCCTCTGGTGGGATTGCTGATTTTGTCCGTAGTCGATCTCACATTGCATCCTTTCAAGCCTGATGCGTGGAGCGTTCTGGCTGCAAAATGGGCTGTTCCCCTTGTCTTATTCGTGGTTGCTGGCCTTGTGTTTGAAAACACTTCAGCCCTAAGACAATTGGATGTTTTCTGCGTGGTCATACTTGGGTATTTGGTTCTGATCGCTGTGCTGTTTCTCTTCAATCAAAAGCAGTTAATCTTTCCAGCTTTCATCGTTGACGACAACATCGGCATCCATTCAGATCGCGCCCGAGGACCGTTCCTTCAGGCGGTCGCAAACGGCCTCGCGCTGAACATGCTCGGTATTTTAGCGATCGATCAATTCCGACGCCGTGTTCTTCCTTTTCTACTCACTGCGCTTTTGCTGATCGGTCTTCCTCTAGCGATTCTGGCTACCAAGACGCGCGGGGTCTGGCTGTCCTTCGCTGTTTCGCTGGCCATGTTACTTATCTTTTCAAGAGATTCTCGAGTGCGAAAGGCGTGCCTGTCGCTCGCATTGATCATCGTTGCAGGTTTGGCGGTCTCTTTAGCAACCACTGATCGCGCATCTTCGTTTAATGATCGTTTGCAAGAGCGAAGCCCCGTCGCGTTTCGGATGGCGGTCTATCAAGCGGGATGGGAAATGTTCCTGCGTAAACCGGTTTCCGGATGGGGATTTGATGGAATGCAAACTGAGCTTACGCGTCGAGTAACTGAGTTTCATCAGCGCGAGTATTTCTTCCACAATACTTTCCTGGAGATTGCAGTGCAGCACGGCACTATCGGACTGACTCTGTATATTTGGCTAACGATTGGCCTTTTTCGGCTCGCTCGACCGAGAGCTCGAGCCGACTGTTCTTCAATCGGCACATTCATGGATGCCGGCGTTCGCTCTCTCTGGCCGGTGTTGCTGATCGCCTACTTCTTAAATGCCTGTCTAGTCGTAATGAACTATCAATTTGTGAATGGACTTTTATTCACGGTGGCCGGAATTCTCGCGGCTCAAAATCGCCGAGGTCAGAACACTTATGCTCACAGCAACTAGGCCTCAGCCGATCCAATCGCATTCGGAAGTGAGTGACGGGCTTCAGCGATCTCGAAAAAGCGAAAGCGACATTGGGCTATCCACCGCTACGATTCGCGGAGCAGGCTATCTGGCGGCGCGTTACGGATTGGGAGTATGCATCAGCATTGCCAACATGCTGGTACTCACCTGGTGGATTGGACCACATGCTTATGGGATATTCATTACCGGAATCGGGATCGTCGCGTTTCTTTCCAATATTAGTCGGGCCGGCGTTGATACATATTTAGTCCGGCATGAAAAAACGCCCACTGCCCATCTGTACGACGTAGCGTCGACGCTAATCACGGTAAGTTCCATTGGCTTGCTCATGACCGGAGTGGCATTCACTCCATTCTTAGTCCGCTGGTATGGCAACCGCGAATTTGCGGTGCCATATATGGTAATGCTTCTCACCGTTCCGTTAATCGGTTTGACCGGCATACCGATGGCGAAATTGGAGCGCGAGCTAGACTTTCGCGCCGTCGCACAAATCGAATGCTCAGGACAATGCCTCGGACTGATAGTTTCGGCTGCGCTCGCTTGGCTGCATTGCGGCGTGTGGGCGCCTGCGTGTGGACAAATTGCCTGGCAAGTATTCGCTTTCGCCGCAGCATGGAAAGCTTCGAATCTCAGAATTGGATGGCGTATTGACCGGCGGCAAATGCGAAGCATGATCAGCTTCGGTTTGGGATGTACGGCTTCTCTACGTGCGTGGCAATTGAGAGCGCTTGTCAATCCTTTACTGGTAGGTCGTTTCGTCGGAGTTGAAGGCGTGGCTTTTGTTGGACTCGCTTTACGCATCGCAGAAGCGCTGGGGACGTTCCGGCTAGCGGCGGCTCGTATGGCACTCGCTGCATTGGCCCGCATGCAACAAGATCGAAAGCAATTTTATGCTCTACTGCAGAGAGCAACCTACTGGCAAGTTCTCACTCTGGGACCACTACTGTGTGCCTTCACAATCGCGAGTCCTATGATCTTCCGGCACATCGTGGGCACGCGTTGGTTGCCGAGCCTGCGCGTATTCCCCTTCATCGCCGCAGGAGTCCTGATCAATTCCATATACAACTTGCAAGCTTCAGCCCTTTTCGTAACAGGGCAACAGTGGATCGTGATGCGGGCCTTCGTCCTGCATGTAGCGCTTCTGGCGTCGGCGGCGTGGATCTTGCTTCCGCATTTCGGCATTATCGGTTACGGGTGGGCTGAACTCATCGCATGCGGTAGCTATTTAGTTATTCACCTGGCCACGGCAAAACGGTTTTCAGTCTCTTATCGAAGTCTCACACCATTGTTGGCTACGTTTCTAGTAATTCTGTTCATTTGATTTTCTGTCCGGCCTATATTGCTCATAAATCATGGCAACCATCGCCTACATTGCGAATTCGTATCCGTCGCCGGTAGAACCGTACGTACGGGAAGAGATCCGCGAGCTTCGGCGGCGAGGCTGCATTGTGATTTCTTGTAGCGCGCGCCGCGTAAACAGAGAGAACAACGCTGGCGGTCCCGACGATGACGTCTTGTCCTTGTTACCGATCTCCGTGCATCTTGCGTTACGAGGTCTCTGGTTCTGGCTGAAACGCTTTGCATCAATCGCGGATATCGTTCGATTTGTTTTGTTTCGAGGACACGTGTCGCTGAATCGCAGATTCCGCGCGTTGATCCACACATGGCTCGGAGCTTGCTATGCATTGCTTCTTCAGGACAGGGATGTGCTGCACATTCACGCTCATCACGGATACTTCAGCTCGTGGATTGCGCTGTCCGCTGCACGATTTCTTGACGTTGGCTTCAGCTTAACGTTGCATGGCTCCGATTTGTTGCTCAACCCCGCATGGCTGGATCTGAAATTGGCGAATTGTGAGTTCTGCATGACCGTTTCAGAATTCAACCGCGACCACATTCTCACCAACTACCCTGAGATCCCAACATCGAAAATCTTGGTTCAGCATCTCGGGGTTGATGTATCTGACGGCAAACCTCAAATACTTGCACCACAATGTCGCTTTACGCTGTTGGCGGTCGGGCGACTACATGGCGTCAAAGATCATGCGTTTCTTATTCACGCTTGCAAAGAACTTCAACTCAGAAAGCTTGATTTTTCATGCTGGATCGCAGGGGAAGGTCCGGAACGGGCAAGTCTCGAAAGGCTCATCACAAATCTTGGATTGAAAGACAAAGTATATCTCCTAGGCCATCTGTCACGTGCCCAGGTCGATGTGTGCTACCGCAATGCAGATTTGATTGTGCTCACTAGCCGCAGCGAGGGAATTCCGTTAGTCCTTATGGAAGCTATGGCACGACGCAAGCTTGTGTTGGCTCCATCGATTACAGGAATTCCCGAGCTAATTGTCGATGGTGTAACTGGCTACGTCTATTCGCCTGGCTGCATCGACGACTTCATCCGTCAAGTCGAACGCGTACACGATCTGACTGATACATCGACGATCATCTCCGCCGCTCGTCAACATATTCTCCGGTATTTCAATCGAGGCACCAATCTCATGAGTTTTTCTACCACATTTCTCAACCAACTTAACGTCAGTCAATCGCGTGACACCAGAAAGGCAGACGCTCATGCGGATCCTTTATTGCAACAAATATAACTTCGCGTTTAGCGGTACTGAAGCATATCTGTTTGACGTGATGAACCTCATGCGGGAGAGTCACGAGGTCGCACTCTTTTCGATGACGGATCCGCGTGGGGAGCCGACGCCCCATGACCGTCATTTTCTTCCGCATATGGATTTCAAAGCCCCTGCTTCTCCGCTGATTCAAATCAAGCGAGCAGGACACGCCATTTACTCACCCGATGCTCGATCGCGTTTACGAAACTTAATCGCAGAATTCAGACCTGATGTCGCACATGTACGAAACATTTACCACCACCTGTCACCTTCGATTCTGTGGGAGCTCAAGGCTCATAACATCCCAGTCATTTATCACCTTAACGACTTCAAGCTGTTGTGTCCGAATTACAACTTCGTTGCTCAAGGCGAAATCTGTGAACGGTGCAAAGGCAAACAGTTTTGGCATGTGATTACGCAGGGTTGTCACTCTGGATCAGTAGCTACAGCAGCGGTTCTCGCGGCCGAAGCTTACACGCACAGATTTTTAAAAACCTACGAGAAATGCGTTGACCGCTTTCTGGTGCCCAGCCATTTCGTTAAAGCAAAGCTTGTTGAGCATGGATGGGACTCAAAAAAGATAGACGTTCTGCCGCATTTCCAAGAGCTCCGCGCAGATATTCCGCCTCTCGATCAGGACGCTGCAATTCTTTACGCCGGGCGCCTCTCACCGGAAAAGGGCGTAACTGATTTGTTGTACGCGATGAAGACGCTTCCGGATATCAAGCTGAATATCGCCGGTGATGGTCCGCAGCGCGCACAGCTGGGGGCGCTTTCTTCGAACCTCGCTCTCAATAACGTAACGTTTCTCGGCCATCTTACAGGTACTGAACTTGACCGTAAGATATCCCACGCGAAGTTCACGGTCTTTCCTTCGCTTGCTTACGAAACTCTCGGCAAAAGCATTCTCGAGTCATATGCCTGGGGGCGGCCAGTCGTCGCATCTGACTTGGGTTCGCGGCGCGAATTTGTTTGTGAGGGCGAAACTGGAGTTTTATTCCGCCCAGGCGATGCCGGGCAACTCTCATCGGCGATTCGATTTCTCAATGACCGACCGCAACTCGGCGAGCAAATGGGTCGAGCAGGCCGCGAACTCTTGCGTCTCCGTCACGACCCTAATGCGCACATTGAAAACCTTTCGCTGATGTATGAGTCGTTGATTCGACGGAAGCGTCCCGCCGCGCGGCTCTATTTAGCTGTACCTAAAGACGGTTCGTCGATGCGAATCGCTTTTATCGGCGGACGAGGGGTGATTTCGAAATATAGCGGCATCGAAACCTATTACGAAGAAGTCGGATCCCGCCTCGCCGCTATGGGACATGAAGTCACCGCGTACTGCCGTCCCTACTTTACTCCCGACGTTAAAGTTCACAGCGGTATTAACATCGTTCGCCTGCCTACGATCCGAACAAAACATGTAGAAACAATTCTCCACACATTGCTGAGCACGGTTCACGCTTGCTTCGGCCCTTACGATGTCGTTAGCTACCACGCGTTAGGTCCGGCGCTATTTTCTTTCCTACCGCGCTTGTTTGGGAAAAAAACGGTAGTAACCGTTCAGGGACTGGATTGGCAACGCAAAAAGTGGGGATGGATAGCTGGGCTGATCCTGCGCGCGGGCGAACATGCCGCGATCACATTTCCCAATAAGACAATCGTTGTCTCACGCACTTTGGAGGCACATTTTCTCAACGACCGTAGCGCTCAGACGAACTATATCCCCAACGGGACCTCTATCCGCAAAAAGCCGCGAAAGAATTGGCTCACCGCCTGGGGATTGGGATCGGATAATTACATTCTTTTTACCGGGCGACTCTCGCCTGAGAAAAATTGTGATCTGCTGATAGAGGCTTACGAGCGACTCGATACTTCAGTGAAGCTTGTCTTTGCGGGGGGTTCCAGCCACTCAGACCTATACGTTGAGAAATTGCGCTCACGTAAGAACGCCAACATCGTATTTCTCGATTGGGTCACTGGCGACGCGCTCACCGAGTTGCTGACGCATGCGATGCTATTTGTGCTTCCGTCCGATCTAGAGGGCCTTTCTCTTGCCCTTCTCGATGCAATGGGGGCAGGTGTGTGCGTGCTTACCAGCGATATTCCAGAAAATGTCGAGGTTGTCGATGGCTGCGGATACACCTTCCGCAAAGGCGACGTTCTCGGATCTCACCGGGATGATTCGCATCTTGCTTTCGGATCCTCGGATGCGCGCAATCGCGGCCGAAAGTGCTTTAAGAAAAGTTCGGCAGCAATATCTCTGGCCGCAAATAGCCAGTGACATCGAGGATGCTTACAGATCGTTATTGCCGAGTTTCAACCCAGCATCCAAAAAACTTCCCGTCGCCACAATGCCAGAGCGTCAGGTAAACGTTTCACCAAGAAGTGATCAATCCAAAGTGGCCTGAATCTCTCCAGGTTCTGCGTTCACTTTCTAAATCGCCGTCATTGTCGGATACTTATATACGACGGCGATTTTCTAGTAGTGCGCTATTAATAATCTTTTTTGGAGAATTCTTTCATGTTGCAAGTGGGTGAGAAGTTTCCGGCTTTTTCATTAAATGCCGCAATCAGCGGAGACGACGATCTTAGTAAGTCATTCAAGACCATTACCGATTTGGACTACTCGGGAAAATGGAAAGTATATTTTTTCTGGCCTGCGGACTTTAGTTTGCTCTGTCCGAACGAGATCATTGCATTTGGACAGCTCGACGCCGAGTTTCAAAAGCGTGGCGCGCAAGTTTTGGGTGGCAGCACCGATTCCGAATGGGTGCATCGTGCGTGGCGTGCGGCTGATCCGCAATTAAAGACATTGCCGTTCCCAATGCTGGCTGACGTGAAGAAAGATCTTTGCGGACAGCTCGGCGTGCTTTCGCCAAACGGAATGGCGCAACGTGCCGCGTTCATTGTCGATCCTGAGGGGGTCATCCGCTGCATTTATGTGACTGACGGCGCGGTTGGACGTAATCCGGATGAAGTCCTGCGAATGCTCGATGCATTGCAGACTAAGGGTCTCTGCCCAAGCAATTGGAAAAAGGGCGATCCTACGATGAAGTTCGCCTAGCCGCGGATATTTCAATGCGAATTACAATATTCGGCGCGACCGGCCTTCTCGGCAAGGATTTGATCCGGGAGTGGAAATCCAATGGTGACGAAGTTGTCGGCCTCGGATCGAGCGATGCGGACATTCGCGATGCCCGCCAAGTCGAAGTGACGGTCCAGCGCACCAAGCCAGATTGGATCGTCCTTGCTGCCGCCTACACCGATGTTGATGGCTGCGAATCAAATCGCGAACTTGCTTTCGATGTAAATACTAAAGGCGCGGTGAATGTCGCAGAAGCCGCGAAGAGTCACGGTGCCCGGTTGCTCTTCATTAGCACGGATTACGTCTTTGATGGCAAAAGCAATGTGCCTTACGAAACTGACCATCCCCGCGCTCCGCAGGGAGTCTATGGACAATCGAAAGCGAAAGCTGAAGAAGAGCTGCTCCGAATTTCGCCGGACTCTTGTATCGCGCGTACTTCATGGTTGTTCGGAACTGGTGGCAAATGTTTTCCCGACACAATTTTGAAGTTAGCTGCCACGCGAAAAGAAATTGATGTTGTCAGCGACCAGCGGGGTAGTCCCACATATTCTGTCGACCTCTCGCACGCTATCATTCAACTCTGCCACGCGGACGTAAAAGGAATCGTGCACGCTACCAATCGAGGAGATTGCTCGTGGTTCGAGCTTGCACGCGAGATAGTCACTCGCTCGGGACTGTCTACCGAAGTTCGGCCCACAACGAGCGATAAGTTTGTACGTCCGGCGCCGCGGCCTGCTTATTCGGTGTTGTCTCCAAAAAGTCTAGAGCACTATGGAGTCACGATGCCTGACTGGCAGCATGCGCTAGCGAGATACTTGGCGGAACGAGGTTAGCCCCGCCTTGTCGGGCTTCGCTTGCGGCAAATCATCCCTACGGCTCATCTTCACCCGCGGCCTTTTCGGGACTGCTCCATGTTGTCTCGATGTCGGCAAGTGCAACGTTTATTTCTGACGCACCGGCTTTCTTCAATTCATTGTTCAATTCTGGCAGATCTTTGATTTTGATCTCCTGCCAATGCGCAACTTGTTCGCGCAGGGCGGATTCCAGATCATTGAACATCGCAATCGCTTGAGTCGTCGGAGCCGCGTCCGCGCTGTTGACGGCCCCGAGCAATGTGCTGAATCCGGAATTTAATCGGGTCAAGCTTCTCCCTTCAGGATTGCTCAAGAACTGAAATCCATCCGTGCCTTCGAGTTGCTCAACTTTCTTGTTGATCGCGGCAGCCTGATCGACTTTTGTCTTTTTCAATTGCTCTCGCAAGCTGCGTACTTCCCGCAGCGTAGTAAAGTCCAGATGAAGCGCATCCGCAATCTTCATCTCAAGTTCAAATTGTTCACGCAATTGCTTCGCGCTCGCCTTGACGCGCGGATCCATCTTTACCGTCAGCTGTTGGCTCGAGCTTTGACCGTCCACGGTCAACTTCACCTGATATTGCCCCGGTAACACCGCAGCACCCAGCGGTTCGCGCGGAGTGTCGTGATAGATCGCCGAAATCGGATAATCATGCGTCAACGAGTCAGGCGCTGGATAGTGCATGTCCCAAACGAAGCGATGCATTCCCGCAGCAGCAGACAAAGTTCTTGCCGGACGAATCCAATATGTCGGGATATTGAGTTCGTTGGGATCGACCGGTTGAGGCTGATCGGCACTGGAAAATCTGCGAACCAATTTTCCGGCAGCATCCGATATTTCGATTATGCTCGGCCCCGATGATGCCGTCTTCAAAACATAATCGAAGATCGCTCCATCTGGAGGATTCTGGCCAGCGGGTTCTTCCGGCGGTAATGGTGTGTCCGTATTGTTGTTCCGCCGGATGCGATACGTCAGTTGCGGAGCAAACAGGTAGACGCTCGCAGTCGACGTTTTCGCATCCACTTGCCTGAGCGGAGTTATGTCATCGAGAATCCAGAACGACCTGCCATGCGTGCCGACGACGATGTCATCATCATGAATAACCAAATCGCGGATCGAACTTGCCGGCAGGTTCAAACGCAAAGACTGCCAGTGATCGCCATCATCGAATGAAACATACACTGTGCGCTCGGTCCCAGCGAACAGCAGGCCTTTGCGTCGCGGATCTTCACGAACAGTGTTCACGGGTTCGTTGTCTGGAAGTCCAGCTACAATCTTGTTCCAACTCTTACCACCATCATGCGTGCGGTAAATGTACGGGTGTAAATCATCCAGTCGGAAACGATTGATCGCCGCATAGGCCGTCGCCATATCAAAGTGTGATGCGTCCATCTGCGCGACCTTACTCCATGGAGTTAATTCAGGCGGCGTGACGTTTTTCCAGTTCTTGCCTCCATCGTTCGTGACATGAATCAATCCGTCATCGGTTCCGGCCCAAATCAGGTTTGCGTCTTTTGGCGACGGCGCAAGCGAATAAATCACGCCACGGTGCTTCCCTTTCGCAGGGTCCGACTCTACGAATACACCCAGAGTCGGTGGTACTCCTGGATCTTCGCGAGTCAAGTCCGGACTTACGACTTGCCAATTGTTGCCGCCGTCCATCGTCTTGAATAAAACGTTGGAGCCGAGATACAACACGTGCGGATCGGCTGGAGAAAAAATTAATGGCGCAGTCCGGTTGAAGCGATATTTTCCTGTTCTCAGAATCACCGGCGAAACATCCTGCGTCTGTCCGGTCGTGCGATTAAATCGCGTGGCCTTGCCACCATAGATCATGTTCGGATCAAGCGGATCAGGCGCAACATATCCGTACTCTTCGACTCCAACCGGATACCAATCGCGAAAAGTGATTTCCCCAAAATCACTGCGGCTCGAAGTACCAACGCTGCCGCTTTCCTGCTGTCCGCCATACACCCAGTAAGGAAATTGATTGTCGGTAACGACGTGATAAAACTGAGCGGTTGGCTGGTTGTACCACGAACTCCACGTCTGGCCGCCGTTCACGCTGATGGTCGCGCCCTGGTCAACAGCCAGCGCAATAATTTGAGGGTTGTCGGGATTGATCCACGCGCGATGGTAGTCATCGCCACCGGGAGCGCCCTTGCTCGCTGTGAACGTATGGCCAGAGTCCGTCGAACGATAAGTAGAAACGTTCGCGATGTAAATCGTGTCGCGATTTTTTGGATCAACAGTCACGCATGCAAAGTCATCGCCTCGTCCCCAGACACGCTCGTCATCGCTCACTCGCTGCCAGCTTTCGCCCGCGTCGTCCGATCGGTACAACCCGCCTAGCTTGGGCGAGTCAACCAGCGCATAAATACGATTTCCGTCACTCGGAGCCACACCAATTCCGATGCGTCCAAGATGGTCGGCCCATGTGGGTAGACCCTTCGTCAGTTCACGCCACGTCGTACCACCGTCTGAGGATTTGTAGAGTCCGCTCCCCGGCCCGCTGTAGGAACCACCGGTCGTCCATGGCGGACGGCGAGCGGCAAATATGTCTGCGTAAATTATCTGTGGATCTTTGGGATCAAACGCTAGATCAATGGCTCCGGTGTTTTCGTCTTTGTACAAAACTTTCTGCCAGGTTGCACCGCCATCGAGCGAACGGAACACTCCTCGCTCCGGATTAGGTCCGTAAGGATGGCCAAAGGCGGCTACCAGCAGGCGATTGGGATCATGTGGATCTACCAGAATTGCGCCGATTTGCTGAGCGTCGCGCAGTCCTAAGTGCTGCCAGGTTGAACCTCCATCAGTTGATTTATAGATTCCATCACCGGTTGAAAGATCGGGTCGCCGCAAGCCTTCGCCGCTACCTACGTAAATGATGCGTGGATCTGAAGGCGCAATCGCCAGCGCCCCAATCGATCCCGTTGGTTGATCGTCGAAAATGGGATTCCACGTGCGCCCAGCGTCAGTAGTCTTCCAGACTCCGCCGTTATTGGGCGCCATGAAAAACACGTTGGGCTGATTCGGAATACCAACGATGGAAACCGTGCGGCCGCCGCGAAAAGGCCCGATGGACCGCCAACGCATTTCCTGAAACAAGCTGGGATCAACCTGCTGAGCGATGCAAGTCGTAGCAAAGAAGAAAATAGAAACGAAGCAGGTTGTGCTGCAAAGAATGCGTTTCAAAATTTACCTCCTGATGACATCCGCGCGGAACTACGAAGACACATGGCATATACACTAGAATTTCTCAGTCGCATCCGCAACCGTTGAGGTGAATATGCAGCGCATATCATGGATTTTGGTCGCCCTTTGCACCGCAGCCAGCGCACTGGCCCAGCAAGCTGCGTTCGAGCTCAATCCGGCCAAAACCTCTGTCGAATTCACATTGGGGGACACTCTTCATACCGTGCACGGGACTTTCAAGGCGGCGCGGGGCAGCATTACATTCGATACCACATCAGGCCAAGCGAGCGGATCGTTCCTGGTGGATGCCACCACAGGGGACACGGGCAATCGCACAAGAGACAAAAAGATGAACAAGGAAATTTTGGAGAGTGAGAAGTATCCTGAAATTTCGTTCACTCCCAGCCATGTAAGCGGTCGGGTCGTAGCGCAGGGTCGGTCATCAATTCAGGTGCAAGGCGTCTTTCGGCTACACGGCGAGAACCACGAAATGACCCTGACCGTCCCCGTTGAAACAAACGGCGGCGAGACTACCGCGAAACTCCATTTCGCGATTCCATATGTTGATTGGGGATTGAAAGACCCAAGCAATTTCGTCCTGCGGGTGAGCAAGGAGGTTGAAATCGACATCAGCGCAAACGGGCACTACTTGCCCTTGGCTCAACACTAGATACTGCGGAACGCCCAATAGAGCAGCCCGGACAACGTCATCGCAACCGGCAGTGTCAGCACCCACGCCATCAGAAGATTCCGCACAGTCGACCACTGAAGCCCTGAATGATTCGCAACCATCGTTCCTGCGACTCCGGACGACAGCACGTGGGTCGTGCTAACCGGCAATCCATAAGCGTCTGCAGCTCCAATCGTGAGCATCGCCGTGATCTCTGCGGCAGCGCCTTGGGCATAGGTCAAATGATCTTTGCCGATTTTTTCTCCAACGGTAACCACTATTCGTTTCCAGCCAACCATTGTTCCAAGCCCAAGAGCCAGGGCCACTGCGACCTTTACCCAAATTGGAATAAATCGCGTCGCCCCATCGAGATGCTTCTTGTAGTTTGCCAATATGGCTTTGTCGTTTGCGGAAAATGACGGTTGCCCGCTTTTTTGCATGAGCCGCAACGCTTCACTGACGATGTACATATCGTTACGGAAGTTCCGTACCTGATTGTCCGGGACTTTGGAAAGGTCCTGATACAGTGACATTTCGTTGCTCACGTCGCTCACCATTCCGCGTATGCCCAGCATGGTGTTCGGGGTCAACTGACGTGTACGAATGTAGTCCGTCACTTCATCGCGTTCATCCGCAATAACGGCGGTAGGGCTTATGTATCCGCTCAGCAGGTTCGAAGTTTGCTGGGATACCGCGACAAAGTCTTGTGTCTGCGATGGCTTGATTGCGTGATTCAATGCATAAGCGGTTGGAACAGTGCCGACCAGAATCAGCATGATCAGGCCCATGCCCTTTTGCCCGTCATTCGAACCGTGCGCGAAGCTTACGCCTGTGCAAGTCAGTACTAACAATGCGCGGATCCAGAATGGTGGCGGCTCCTCACCCTCAGGTGCTTCGTAGAGCTTTTTATTCTTAAGCACCGCCTTTGAAACCATCAGCAAAAGTATCGCGACGGTGAATCCTACAATCGGAGACAATAACAGTGACTTCCCGATATTTGCCGCTTGGCCCCAATCCACGCCACTGGTGCCGGTTTTCGCGGAAATCAATTGGTTGGCGATTCCAACCCCAATGATTGATCCAATTAACGTGTGCGAACTGGACGCTGGCAGTCCAAAATACCAAGTACCCAGGTTCCATATGATCGCCGCCACCAACAGGGCGAACACCATGGCGAACCCGCCCTTGTTGCCGACTTGCAGAATCAGTTCAACCGGGAGCAGCGAAATAATTCCAAATGCGACTGCACCAGATGACGTCAGCACTCCGACGAAGTTCCAGAAGCCCGACCACACCACCGCAACATGCGGCTCAAGAGAATGTGTATAAATCACCGTAGCCACCGCGTTGGCAGTGTCATGGAAACCGTTCACAAACTCGAATCCAAGCGCTACCAGCAAAGCCACGCCCAGCAAGACGTAGGGCAGAAGCGAAGTACTGTGGAAGCTGCCTAAATCGTGTGCCAAACTGACTCCTGCATAAGCAAATCCGACAATTACGATTGCACCGAAGATTGCAATGCCAATTGCGCCAGGAGATCTTGAAAGCTTGGCGTTAAGCGCGGACGATGTTGTGGCCATAATTTCCTTGTGATTATGAATTGAACTGCGGACTCAGGAAGGCGGAGTATACGAAAGCATTGTTAAATGGATGTGAATTCCGGCCAAAGCCTCAGCTTTTGAGCGAACTCCACAGACTTACCGCCAAAGAATGGCGTTGCTCTCACGTAGTCACCAGTGGTATTCCTTAACGACGCAACTCCCGGGGCCCGAACGAGTGCCAGAGCCGAATTCAACAGAGCCACACCAAATCGCCGCGCACGAATCCCTAAACCAACCCAAACGCGTGATGGGGTTTCGCGACCTCGTGCTCTTCTATGTTGTCACCGGCATCAGCCTTCGCTGGATCGCAACTGCCGCCGCCGCAGGCCCGAGTTCCATCGTCATATGGATCGGCGCGTGGCTTTGTTTCTACACGCCGCTTGCGCTTTCCGTAATTGAGCTTTCATCGCGCTATCCCAATGAAGGCGGACTATACGTCTGGAGCAAACGCGCCTTTGGAGACTTTTCCGGATTCATGGCGGCGTGGACCTACTGGACCAGCAATCTCCCGTATTTTCCTGCCGTGCTTTACTTCGCGGCCAGCAATGCAATCTATGTGCGCCACGCTGCCTGGGCCCATCTGTCAGCTAATCCTACTTATTACATTGTCTTTTCTCTGGTTGCCCTTACCCTGGCTACTGTTCTCAACATTGTCGGACTCGACATTGCGCGCTGGCTGCACAACATAGGCGCCGTCGCTATGTGGATTCCTGTCGCCATCATCATTGTGATGGGAGCAATTGCATTTCACCGTTTCGGTCCTGCCACTCAGTTCACTCTCCAGAGCATGATTCCAAGCGCGCACTTCAACGACATGATTTTCTGGTCGCTGTTAATTTTCGCGTTTGCGGGATGCGAAACCGGGTCCATGATGGGCGAGGAAATCAAGAATCCGCGCCGCACTGTGCCGTGGGCGCTATTTATCGCCGGAGTGACGGTTGCCCTTTGCTATATTTTGGGAACCGCAAGTGTACTTGTCGCGCTGCCTGCATCCGAAGTAGGCACCATGCAAGGCTTGATGCAGGCGGTTTCCACGACCGCAAGCCGCGTGGGCTTTGACGGCATAATTCCGCTCACTGCTTTTCTCATTGCTCTTAGCAACATCGGCGCGTGCGGAGGCTATCTCGCAGCGACCGCACGGTTGCCGTTTGTAGCGGGCATAGACCATTTTCTTCCTCCGGCTTTTGGTGCGTTGCATCCTCGCTGGAAAACTCCATGGGTGTCATTGCTTACACAATCTGTTCTCGGCGGCGTATTTATTTTCCTGGGCCAGGCAGGCACCAGCGTGAAGGGCGCATACGACGTGCTTGTAGCAATGACAGTAATTGCTTATTTCATCCCGTTTCTTTATCTGTTCGCCGCGATGATCAAATTGCAGGGCGAACCTACGGGGCCGGAGATCATCCATGTCCCCGGCGGGAAGCCGGTTGCGTATGTGATCGCGATCCTCGGACTGATTACCACAACACTCACCATTATTTTGTCGGTGATCCCGCAGCCCGACGAACCAAACAAGCCTCTGGCAGTACTGAAGGTTGTCGGCGGATCGATCGTGTTGGTATCGATTGGTGCGTGGATTTATTGGGCCGGAAAAAGGCGGGCCATGCGCGAACTGCGATGATCATGGCGCGTTCTACACCGGCACAGCCGTCTTCCTCGCGGGATTAAAGAACGGCATCTTCACGACGCGGGCCGTCACTTTTTGTCGCATCGCTTCAATCGTGATTTCCATCTGTACGCGCGCTCCCAATTGCGCGTGTTCGGTTTCAATACTCGCTAGCGCAATCATCTTCTTTAGCACGGGAGACCACGTGGTGGTCGTCGCTTTGCCGACTTGCTTCTCTCCGCAATAAAGCGGAACCGCAACTCGTGATGCTTGCGCGGGGGCGGCCGGAGTCAATCCAAACTTCTCGTAACGCTCTTCAACTTCCGTCCAATCGATTTCGAGTCCGACAAATTGGCGCGCAACGCCATCTTTCGCGTCGTTTTCCAAAGCCGATTTCCCAATGAAATTGTCTTTATTCAGGTGCACCATCTTGCCAAACCCCAGCTCGTAAGGAGAATACTTTTGTGAAGGAATCAGCGCCCGCTTGCTGCTGGTGTAATCCGCTTCAATCAGAAGCAGGCCTGCTTCAACTCGAGCAACATCCAACGCCAACATTCCGGCAGCATGAAGATCGAAGCGCTTGCCTGTTTCCATAAGCGCGTCCCACACTTTGACGGCGTCATTCCAAGGAATCCAGATCTCGTAACCTAGGTCGCCTGTGTATCCAGTTCGCGAAATGTCGACCGGAACACCTGCAATCTTTCCACTCGTCATCCGGAAATATTTGAGATTCGCAACGTCCGCTTCCGCCACGGACTTCAGCAGTTTTCCTGACGTCGGACCCTGCAACGCAAGCGCTGCTGTCTTCTCGGAGATGTCTTCGATCTGGACGTCCATATTGATGGCACTTTGCCGGAACCAGCGCAGGCTCGGGTCAGCTGCCGTCCATCGATATTTATTTTCCTCAAGGCGAGTGACGGTGCCATCGTCAATCACCTTGCCTTGCTCATCGCACCAGCAGCAATAAATAACCTGACCGACTGCAACTTTATCTACGTCACGGGTAATTACGCGATTTACAAGTTTGGTGGCATCTTTGCCGCTTAGTAAATATTTATAGAGCGGGGAAATATCGATGAGCGCCGACGCATTTCGAATCGCGTTGTACTCATGCTCATGGTGGACTTCATACACACTGACCGTGTAGTAACCAGACCACTCGCGGTAATTCAGGCTCTGGCAAAGCGGAAATGTTCTTTCGTGAAACGCGGTTCCTACTGGCACAAGGTCTCTCCCAACTTGACGAACGCTTCTTCGCGGAAAAGAAAAAACTATCGAAGCTGGATTATAAGCAGTGCGTCTAGCCGCCGCAAACCGAACCTGCAGTCGCGTAAACTTCAATTTGGTTTCTTCTTTGTGAAAATTTACGCAGATTGTTGTTGACTTCTCGCATAATAGTGCGCAATATCTTGTGGTGGCATATTTCGGGCCACCATTGAGAGCATGGCAAAAATGCACTCGATAGATTACTCAAGGGAAAATAATCTCAACGGAGGAGGAGACTTCACCATGGCAACCAAGAAAAAAGCGGCCAAGAAAAAGAAGCACTAAATGGTCTGCGGGCGTACAGCCCGCACGAACCGCCGAGTTTTAACGCCTCTCGCGAGAAGCACCTCTCGAGGGGCTTTTCGTTGTATACCGCCACGAAGTGTAATTTCGCTGTTGTTCCGGACGCCGGATAGTGCTAGAAACTTCTGTAGGAGTTTTTCATCGGCATCCTTACCGGAAGCCGGTTTTGCGAATCTTCATGAGCCCCCGGACTAAAGCCGCCGCCAAATCAACACCAAGTTCGGAAGTCACTATTCCTGAAAAACTATATTTCCGCATCGGTGAAGTGTCGGAGCTATGCGATCTACCCGCCTATGTTCTGCGATTTTGGGAAACAGAATTTCAGCAGATCAAACCGGTGAAAGGCAGCACCGGGCAGCGTATGTATCGCCGGAAAGACGTTCGAGACGGTACTGCATATCAAGACACTGCTCTATCAAGAGGGATATACGATCGCCGGCGCGCGGCAGCATCTGCGTTCAGAAGTTAAGAGCGGACAGAAACAATCACCTTTGCCATTTCCCACCACCGCTGCAGCCGATCTAAAGCCCATCCGCCAAGGCTTGCGAGAAATTCTCACGATGTTGTCGCCGCGGCACTAGAAAATAAAAACTGGAAAGAAGTTTCCTTCCTTCCAGTCTGGTTTTCCAACCACGGACTTCGGACTACTGCATCTGGTCCAACTCCACACCGTCACCGACGTGGATATCTTCCATTGAGAACACAATCATTCCAGTTGAGGTTGTCGGCGTTGTGCCAATGATGACAAGCTCGCCAACGGCCCGTCGCGGAAAATCAGCTACGTGAATCTCTGCACCGCCGGTCTTTGTAAACATATTGGCTTCAACGGAAGGTGGCTTCTTCTGCGTGTCTTCGCTGAGCGAGGCTTTGAATGAAAGTGAATCGACCGCATTGTGCAGATCGGCTTCATAGCCACGCACGGTGCGGAAGTAGTCTCCGACTTTCACGCCCTGGTTTGCGCCGACGTTCATGTAGACTTTCGCCCCGGTACCAATTTCGGAGTCGAAATCCTTCGTCATGACAATGCGTCCACTGGTCTTGCTATTGGCTGGCGCGAAGCGATCAAAGTGCAGAGGACCATGAAATGTGATCGGCGTTTTTTCGACAAATGGAATCGCGATGTCACCTGGAACCACCGGGGAGCAGCCAAACTGAATTTGCGCGACGGCCGTTTTGCTGCGCGTATCGATGATCTGAGCACGAGCCAATTCCGCATAAGGCTGGCCTAGTTGCTTAATCTGAGCAAATTGGCCGGTGTATAGCTCGTAGCGGTTCGGATCCTTTAACTCACGCACGATGGAATATTGCTGGCCAACCTGATATCCCGATCCGGTCAAGTAGATGACGTCGCCATTGACGAATTGGGTCGTTGTTGGAGTTTCCAGCCCACCGGCTACATAATGGGCATTTGGCAAAAGTTCATGATTGATGAAGCCGGCACAATAGATGTCCGCTTCATTAGGGGTTTCAACCCGCGTAATCGGAAAACTCGCCGAGGTGGGCATGGTACCTTGGGGTGCGGTAAGGGCCGCAGCTTCGGTCGCCATACCGGAATTGTTATCTTGAGCAGCCGCGGTCATGGCCAGCGCCAAGACCAGCAATAATCCTGTTTTCTTCATGATACCTCCAAATTTCGCTGCCCCGGCCGGATGCTAATCCCAGCTATCTGCGGCAAATAAAGGGCTTTCACGTTGGACAGTACCAAGCATGGTGTTACTGGTCAAGGTTACGAGGGTGTCATGGGCCACCGGTTATTCGGTTTTAAGGCAGAAAATTGTTAATCCACTGTTGCATCTCGACTTACACCCCTGTAATATCTCGCCGACTACCTTTAATACATGGAACCTCAATTGAAAAACTCCCTGGCCCGTCTGCGGGCCTTACGGCTGCCGCGCGTTTGCGTCGCCGTAACCGGCATAGATCCGGCCGACATGATCGAAAAGGCCGAACCGATAATTCGCGATAACATCTTTATTGAGTTCAGGTTAGACTACCTTCCCAAACCGCTTCTCGCGTTGGCGAAAGTCAAAGAGTTCCTGAATTATCATCCGCACGTGATCGCTATCGGCACCTGCCGACGTGCAGCAAACGGCGGAAAGTTCAAAGGGACAATCGAAGCCCAGCTCGAAGTCCTGGCCAAGGCATCAGCAGCGGGATGCCAGTTGGTCGATATTGAGCTAGAAAGTGCGTCACGCACCAAGGCCGACAAGCTTCAGACCTTGCGCGCGAGTGGTGCGCTGATCCTTTCACACCACGATTTCCATACCACCAAGGCGCTGGACGAAACCCTCGAGAAGATGGTCAAGATCCCAGCGGATTACTACAAGCTGGTAACCACGGCAACCTCTCTTTACGACAATGTCGTGATGATGAAGTTTCTGGAAAAGCACAGCCATCAGTATTCCTTGATCGGCTTATGCATGGGCGAACAAGGCGTCCCCAGCCGCGTTTTGGGTGTGAGGGCAGGCAGTGTGTTTACGTTTGGAGCAGTCAGTCCCGATGAAAAGACGGCTCCAGGCCAGGTCACGGCACAGGAACTTGATAGCACTTATCGAATTGAATCCGTGGATGCCGCTACACGAGTTTATGGAGTTGCTGGCGACCCCGTATCTCAGTCACTTTCGCCAGCCATGATGAACGTCGCTTTGCGTCGCGAAAATGTGAATGGAGTTTATGTCGCACTGCATGCCAAGAAACTCAAAGACCTGATGGCCTGCGTACGCGATGTACCTTTGCACGGGCTGTCGATCACCATGCCTTACAAGCAAGCCATTCTTGAGCACCTGGACAACACAGACTCGCACACGCAAAAGATCGGCGCTTGCAACACTGTAGTTCGCGCGCAGGATGGCAAGCTCTACGGCTTCAATACTGACGCAGCTGGAGTAGTTCGTCCCCTCGACCAGCGCATCACCATCGATGGAGCAAAGATCCTAGTTGTCGGTGCTGGCGGCGCGGCGCGGGCCGCAGTCTACGGTTTGAAAGAACGCGGTGCGGAGGTTTTTATCGTCAATCGCACTGCGGAGACCGGACAGAAATTAGCGCGATCTTCCCATTCCCGTTCCGTCAAGCGGGCAGATCTCAAGAAGCTGACCTTCGATGTGATCATCAACGCCACACCTGTTGGCATGGGCAATTTCAAAGACTCGCCGCTGAAGGAAGAGGAAATTAATGCACGCTATGTGTTCGATATGGTCTACGATCCTATCGAAACGGCGCTATTGAAGATGGCCAAAGCACGCGGCGCGGAAGCGATTTCAGGATTGGAAATGTTTGTCCATCAAGGCGCGCGTCAGTTTGAGATCTGGACTGGCAAGCCCGCGCCGTGGGACGACATGCTGCGTGTGGTCACAGTTGCATTGCAGGAGCGAGTGGCGGCCGCGCCTAAAGAAAGTGCGTCAACTACTTCGACCAAGAAGAAGAGCACGGCAAAGAAAACGGCCCGCCGCTAACAAGCGACGGGCTCGGTTCTTTCGTTTACTTGCGACTACGCTGTGCGACGATTGTTAAGTTCCGCAGTATCGTCGTCCGCTTCTTTTTCCTTTTCGCGGCGGTGATCGTCGTTAACATCACGGACTGCATCTTTCGCTTTGCCGACGGCGTTCTGAAGTTTGCCCTCAACTTGTTTTGCTGCGCCTTCAATTTCCATTTCCTTGTTGCCGGTCCACTCGCCGGCTTGACGTTCCACTCGTCCAGCAATGTCCTTGGCTTTGCCTTTTACGCGATCTGCATCCATGATGAGTACCTCCTCGGATTTAGTAGCCACAGCCAGGTTGAAGCTTAGAGATCCTAGCAAAGATCGGCCATCGGGCGTTATACCTAACGCCCCACGTTTGATTGCTTAGGGTTTTGTCCGTATCGGTAACCATCGAAGTTACTATGGGTTAGCATAAAGCGACTTCGCACCATACATAGTGCTATACTGGTGTTGCGCTTACCACGGTTGCTGTGGTGCGGTTGCTCAAGGTTTAAGCTGAGAATTCCCGCCTCCTATTTTTCCTCCGTTGTTTCAAGCGTAATTTTGCACAGACTGGCCATGGCGCCAACTGGGATACGTGTATCCAGAGACTTACGCCCCCGCCAGACAGAAAGAACACCTATTTCATGACTCAATTTTCAGAACTGCCTATCTCTCCTAAATTACAGGAGCAGCTATCGGCAGCAAGATTCACCACAATGACTCCAGTGCAGGCCGCCGCAATTCCGCAAGCCCTTGCTGGCAAAGATGTAATGGCTACCGCGCAAACGGGCACAGGCAAGACATTGGCATTCCTTATCCCGATGATGGAGCAGATGCTGAAACATCACGTTCCGGGCGTTACAGCATTAGTGCTGGTTCCGACTCGCGAACTCGCAATGCAAGTCGCGGAACAATATGACGCGCTTCGAGGCAATCGCCTACCCGCAGCCGCACAAGTTGTAGGAGGCCTTCCCGAACGCGCTCAGCTAATGGCTGTCCGCAAAGGCGCTCGATTGATCGTCGCCACTCCGGGACGGCTTGAAGATTTTCTTGACCGTAAACTTGTAGATTTTCGCGGCATGACGCTTCTGGTCCTTGATGAAGCAGACCGCATGTTGGATATGGGCTTCTTACCTTCGCTCCGGCGTATCGCTGCCGCCCTTCCTAAGAATCGGCAGACACTTTGCTTTTCGGCAACTTTGCCGGCGTCGGTTGTTCAGCTCGTCAATCAATATACGAAGGATCCGGTTCGTGTTGCCGTCGGATCAACCACCAAGCCCTGTGAGAACGTCCGCATTCAGGCATTCGAAGTTTCGAATGATCGCAAACAGCAATTGCTGGAAGATTTGCTCGGGCGAGAGAGTGGTACGTGCCTGATATTCGTTCGCACCAAGCATGGCACCGAACGCCTGGCGCAACGGTTATCACGTGCAGGATTTGCGGCGGCCATGATTCATGGCGACCGCTCGCAATCACAAAGGACTTCTGCGCTCACCGGATTTCAGCAGGGACGTTACCGCGTCTTGGTAGCCACCGATCTCGCATCACGTGGAATTCACGTCGAAAGCATCGCGCACGTCGTTAACTACGATTTACCGGCGGTTGCCGAAGACTTGATTCACCGCGTCGGTCGCACCGGCCGCGCTGGCGAGACTGGGGTTGCCTCAATTTTCTACGGACGTGAACAACACGGTGATCTCCGCGCCCTCGAGCGGACATTGGGACTGAAGATCGAGCGCAAGTCGGCTGATCTTCGCGTGGAAAAAAGTTTGGAAGATGGCACCCCTACTTCACGAGAGAAGCGTGCATTTGAACCCCGCGCGATGCAGCCTCAGGTTGAATCACGCGAGTTCGAATCGGCAAAAACAGAACCCCGACGCAGGACACGCGCAATTAAGTCCCGCAGTTCAAGATCTGGCGAATCAAGATCGAGCCATTCACGATCAAACTCGAGATCGAGCGAGGCGAGGTCGACCGAAGTCGGATCGACCGACAGATCAAAAATGTCTCGCCTTCCCGGCGAGTCATTCCAGCTGCAAGCGTAATCCGATCTAGGACTTGGCTCTCCTTTTCCGCCTCTTGTGCGGATCTGGGGAGCCAATTTCATTTGTAAAACCAACGGTTTCATATCCACTTACGCAGCGACGTAGTTTCCGATAAACTTTCTTATACGCGGAGAGTTGGCCGAGTGGTTGATGGCACCGGTCTTGAAAACCGGCATACCTTAACGGGTATCGGGGGTTCGAATCCCTCACTCTCCGCCATCGAGTCTGAGCCGCAGAGAATCACGCTGAAGTTCTACCGAAACATCGATAAATTGCGGCAATTTCGAGAGTATTTCACAGAAGTCGCACCAGAGAAACCTAGAACAGCTGCGGCTTGTGTTCAAGCCTGAGCCCGTTTTCTCCAAAAGGCATTGGAGCAGTCCGCTTTCGACCAGTTGCCCGGCGAACGCAAAGCGATTACGAATCGATCGTTCGGCGAATTCGACTTGACTTTAGCGGAACGATAGACCAATTGGAACAGGCATGCTCTGTTCAACGGGCAAGGCGTTGGGAATAGTCACTTCGAGTGTTGTACCCGACTCGCCCACGGACATGATCGTCAAGGTGCCGTTAAACTGCCTGATGCGTTGCCTCATCCCGCCAATTCCCACACCGAGGCTGGCGTTTTCCTGAAGAGAAACCTGATCGGTAATGCCGATACCATCATCGCGCACGAACACCGACATATCCTTGCCGTTGATCCTGATCTTTACTGCAGCTTTCCGCGCTTTAGAGTGACGGAAAACATTGGTCAGCGCCTCCTGGACGATACGAAAAATACATGTTTCCACTTCGCTGGCCAGCCGGGGAAACGTCGGCGGCTGAATCTCAATGGAAGTATCAATCCCGCTGCGCTTACTAAAGCCCGAAATGTACCATTCGAGAGCCGATGCCAACCCTACCTCATCGAGCAACGGCGGGTGCAAGAGATGGGATATGCTGCGAACCTGGAGAAGCGCTCGATCAATAATTGTCACAACTTCGCTTTCAACTTCAGCAGATCGTTGTGGAGTTTTGTTGCGCTGATCTAAAAGCATTTTCGCTCCCGCTAGTTCCTGGCCCAAACCGTCGTGTAACTCGCGTGCGATCCGGCGACGTTCTTCGTCCTGCATCGTAAGTAGGCGCCCGGAAAGTTGCACTAGATCGGCGTTTAGCCTTTCCAGTTGAATCGTCTTGCGGCGAAGTTCCGCGAATACCCTCACCTTCGCGCGAAGCAATTCCGGAACCACTGGGACCGAAACGTAGTCTACACCGCCGCGTTGATAGCCTTGCAGCTGATCGGAATATTCAAGGTGGACGGCTGAAATAAAAATGATTGCGGTGTTTTGAAAACGCGGATGCTGGCGGATCATTTCTGCGAGTTCAAAGCCATCCAGGTCGGGCATACTCACGTCCATCAGGACGATCGCGATGTCCTCCTTTAGCAAACATTCCAATGCATGTTTGCCTGACGTCGCTTTGATCAGATTCTCGTTTAGCTCCGCCAGAATAACCTCATAGCTCATCAGCTTACCCGGTTGATCGTCAACCATAAGGATGTTGACTTTATCAGAGCTATGGGTTGGCCGCGTTTTGTCCTCTGTCATTTCGATTACCGGTGCAGCCATGTTCGTAAAGTAGAAAGTAACTGGTCGGTGTTGACTGGCTTCGCCAAATAATCGGAAGCTCCCGCTTCCAAACATTTCTCGCGATCGCCTTTCATTGCCTTTGCTGTGAGAGCGATGATCGGAATACGGCGGAACGATTCACTCTGCCGAATGACCTGCATGGTTTCGTACCCGTCCATCTCGGGCATCATAATATCCATTAGCACGATAGCAAGTTCCGGTGTGGATTCAAGTGTCGAAATAGCTTCGCGGCCAGTGCCAGCAGTGAGTACAGTCATCCCACGCCGCTCCAGAACGCTGCTTAATGCGAAGATATTACGGACGTCGTCGTCAACGACTAATACTTTTCGTCCAGCCAACGCTTCGTCCGAGATGTGTAGCCGATCCAGCATGCGCTGCTTTTCCGGCGGAAGATCCGCCACAACGCGATGCAGAAAGAGCGCGGTTTCATCCAGCAAACGCTCCGGAGACTCCACACCTTTAACGACGACGCTGCGTGCTAATTCGTGCAATCGGGCATCTTCTTCAGGGGACAGTTCTTTGCCAGTGAATACGACTACAGGAAGATCACTCAATTCCTCCTTTTGCCGCATGCGTCCGAGAACATCGAATCCGGTCATGTCCGGCAACCGGAGATCCAGAACGACACAATCAAATACACTCTCCATCATCATGCTGAGAGCTTCTTCTCCGGTGGCTGCGGTGCTTATCTCAATATCGTCGTGCCATAGGAGTTCGCGAATGCTCATTTGTTCGCGAGGATCGTCTTCCACGACCAGGAGCCGCTTACGGCGCGGAGACGAGTAATCCTTTATACGAGTGAGGGCAAGTTCGATTTGTTCCCGTGCAGCAGGCTTGTTCACGAATGCGAATGCGCCGCGAGCAAGACCGTGATGGCGATCCTCATCGAGCGTGAGCATCTGGACGGGAATGTGTCGGGTTGCCGAGTCTTGCTTCAGGTGATTGAGTACGGTCCATCCCAACATGTCGGGCAGGAAAACATCCAATGAAACCGCCGTCGGATGAAATTCTCGTGCCAACGTCAGTGCCTCGGCGCCGCGCATTGCTACTAAGACTTTGAAGCCTTCATTCCGCGCGAGGTCTCGCAAGACTACCGCATAGCTGGGGTCATCCTCGACAATCAAAAGGGTTGGATCGTCGGCTTCGAGACGATCGCGGTCGTCCTCAATGCGTGCCGCCGGCAATTCCGTGACCTTTACTCCGAGCAATTGCAATGCTGGGGGCGGTGGACTAGAGCGCTCTATTCGCGCATTTCCGCCCAACGGGCCGACATACGACTGTGGCAAGTAAAGTGTGAATGAGCTGCCTTTACCGGGCGTGCTGCGCAGCTGAATTTCGCCGCCCAACAATCCTGCAAGCTCACGGCTGATGGCAAGACCCAGACCGGTGCCGCCGTATTTGCGGCTCGTACCTGCATCTGCTTGTTGAAATGCCTCGAAGATGATCTTCTGTTTTTCTGGTGGGATTCCGATACCAGAATCCGATACCTCGAAAGCCACGACCGATGAGGTCTTGCCGAGAATTGGATGTTCTTCGCTCCAACCATCCTCGGACTTGGACACTGTCAGCTTCACCCCACCTTGTTCGGTGAATTTAAACGCATTGGAAAGCAAATTCTTCAATACTTGCTGCAATCGTTTTGAGTCGGTCACAAGACTGCGTCCAAGACTCGTGCCGCTTTCGACTGTAAAAGTGAGATGGCGATTGTCGGCTTCGTGACGGAATGGACGAGCCACGCTCTCTAGCATTGTGGTCAGGAACACCTCTTCGGCTTCGACCGAAACCGTGCCTGATTCGATCTTGGAAAGATCGAGAATATCGCTGATCAGGTTCAGAAGATCTGTTCCTGCACCATGAATCGTGCGCGCGAATTCAACCTGTTTCCCGGTTAGGTTTCCATCGGGGTTGTCGCCAAGCTGCTGACCCAACACGAGAATGCTATTGAGCGGCGTGCGCAGTTCGTGTGACATATTCGCCAGGAATTCGGACTTGTACTTCGACGTAAGAGCGAGTTCCTTTGCCTTTTCTTCCAAAGCCCGACGGGCCTGCTCAATTTCCTGGTTCTTGCGTTCGACTTCGACGTTCTGTTCGGCAAGCTGTTGGGCTTTTTGCGCCAACTGCTCGTTGGTTTGTTGCAGTTCTGCTTGCTGAATTTGAAGCTCCGTAGCAAGCTGTTGGGACTGCTTCAACAAGCCCTCGGTCTGCATGGTGGCTTCAATACTGTTGAGCACGATGCCGATGCTGGACGTCAATTGTTCCAGGAAGGCTAGGTGCGATGCAGTGAACGGGCTAAGCGTCGCCAATTCGATGACAGCTTTCACGCGACCTTCATATAGAACCGGAAGGACGATAACATTCTTTGGGATGGCTGCGAATAATCCCGAGTGGATCGAGACAGCATTTTCCGGAAGATCGGTGATCAACATCCGGCGCTTTTCCGCAGCGCATTGTCCTACCAATCCTTCTCCCAGCTTGAGGCGGCGTAAATGATTGTCATCGCCATCGCCAGCAAAAGCGGATAGCAATGTCATCTGCTGCGACTCTTCGTCTTCCATCTGATAGATAACGCCTTGCTGTGCGTTGACCAGAGGAGTGAGTTCGGACAGCAACATTCGTCCGACAGTTCCGAGGTCGCGTTGCCCCTGCAACATGCTGGTAAATCGAGCAAGGTTTGTCTTCAACCAATCCTGTTCGGTATTACGCTCCGTCGTAAGGCGGAGATTGTTAATCATCGTGTTGATGTTGTCTTTTAGTTCGGCCACTTCACCTCTGGCTTCCACCTGAATCGAACGAGTCAAATCACCTTTGGTGACAGCGGTTGCAACTTCCGCAATTGCGCGGACTTGGTTCGTAAGGTTGTCGGCCAGAAGGTTGACGTTTCCTGTGAGATCTTTCCACGTACCGGCGGCTCCGGGAACGTTGGCTTGTCCGCCGAGTCGCCCTTCTACACCGACCTCACGTGCGACGGTAGTGACTTGATCGGCAAACGTCGCCAGCGTGTCGGTCATGTTGTTGATGGTTTCCGCGAGCGCGGCGACTTCGCCCTTAGCATTTACCGTGAGTTTCTGAGTTAAGCCGCCGTTGGCGACAGCGGTAACCACGCGAACGATTCCTCTGACCTGTTCCGTGAGGTTGCCGGCCATGAAGTTGACGTTATCGGTTAAATCTTTCCATGTTCCTGCGACGCCTGGCACCTGTGCCTGGCCGCCGAGTTTGCCTTCGGTACCGACTTCGCGGGCCACGCGAGTAACTTCTCCGGCGAACGCGTTGAGCTGATCGACCATCGTGTTGATGGTATTTTTCAGCTCAAGAATTTCACCTTTCACGTCTACGGTGATCTTGCGGGATAAATCGCCTCTCGCCACAGCTGTGGTGACTTCGGCAATGTTACGGACCTGTCCCGTAAGATTTCCGGCCATCGAGTTCACGGAGTCCGTCAAATCTTTCCAAGTTCCGGCGACACCCTGCACGTTGGCCTGGCCGCCGAGACGGCCTTCGCTACCTACTTCACGGGCCACACGAGTGACTTCTGCGGCGAATGATCGAAGCTGCTCGACCATCGTGTTCAAGGTTTCTTTTAATTGTAAAATTTCGCCGCGAACGTCTACCGTTATTTTTTTTGATAAGTCGCCGCTCGCGATCGCGGTTGCGACTTCAGCAATGTTTCGAACCTGACCAGTAAGGTTGCTGGCCATGAAGTTAACGTTGTCAGTCAAATCCTTCCACGTACCAGCAACGCCGGGTACTTGCGCCTGTCCGCCAAGCTTGCCGTCCGTACCAACTTCTCGGGCGACGCGGGTAACTTCTCCGGCGAATGCGTTGAGCTGGTCCACCATTGTATTAATCGTGTTCTTCAACTCGAGAATTTCACCTTTCACATCTACTGTAATCTTGCGTGACAGATCGCCCTTAGCCACAGCAGTCGTGACTTCGGCGATGTTTCGCACCTGTGCGGTAAGATTGCCGGCCATTGAGTTCACGGAGTCGGTTAGATCTTTCCAGGTTCCAGCAACTCCTGGGACATTGCCCTGACCGCCGAGACGCCCTTCGGTCCCGACTTCGCGCGCAACGCGGGTGACTTCGGATGCGAATGAGCGGAGCTGATCGACCATCGTGTTGATGGTTTCTTTCAGCAAGAGAATTTCGCCCTTCACGTCTACTGTAATTTTCTTGGATAAATCTCCGTTAGCGATAGCCGTCGCAACTTCGGCGATGTTACGCACCTGGCCGGTGAGGTTGCTGGCCATGAAGTTCACGTTGTCGGTGAGATCTTTCCACGTACCGGCGACTCCGGGGACTTGAGCCTGACCGCCAAGCTTGCCGTCAGTACCTACTTCGCGGGCCACACGAGTGACTTCTCCGGCGAATCCGTTAAGCTGGTCCACCATTGTGTTGAGCGTGTCTTTGAGTTCGAGAATTTCTCCACGCACGTCCACTGTGATTTTGCGGGAGAGATCGCCACGGGCCACGGCTGTAGCGACTTCGGCTATGTTTCGAACCTGCGCCGTCAGGTTGCTGGCCATGAAGTTAACGTTGTCGGTGAGATCTTTCCATGTGCCGGCAACTCCAGGAACTTGGGCCTGTCCGCCGAGCTTGCCTTCTGTACCGACTTCGCGGGCCACTCGAGTTACTTCTCCGGCGAATGCATTGAGTTGGTCCACCATCGTATTGATCGTGTCTTTCAATTCAAGGATTTCGCCCTTGACGTCTACCGTAATTTTTCGTGAAAGGTCGCCTCCAGCTACAGCAGTTGTGACTTCAGCGATGTTACGGACTTGTGCGGTGAGGTTTCCTGCCATCGAATTGACGGAGTCCGTCAAATCCTTCCACGTACCGGCAACACCGGGGACGTTGGCTTGGCCTCCAAGTCTGCCTTCAGTTCCAACTTCGCGGGCGACGCGGGTGACTTCGCCGGCGAACCGATTGAGCTGGTCCACCATTGTGTTCAAGGTTTCTTTCAGTTGAAGGATTTCGCCGCGGACGTCTACGGTAATCTTCTTCGATAAATCTCCGCGCGCGATGGCTGTTGCGACTTCTGCGATATTCCGAACCTGCCCGGTCAGGTTGCTGGCCATGAAGTTAACGTTGTCAGTGAGATCTTTCCACGTACCACCGACTCCCGGAACTTGCGCCTGTCCTCCAAGCTTGCCTTCGGTACCGACTTCGCGGGCCACGCGGGTGACTTCTCCGGCGAACGCGTTCAGCTGGTCCACCATCGTATTGATGGTGTTCTTGAGTTCAAGGATTTCGCCCTTCACATCGACGGTGATCTTGCGGGACAAATCTCCTCTGGCAACTGCGGTTGTGACTTCGGCGATGTTACGCACCTGGGACGTCAGGTTGCCAGCCATTGCATTGACAGAGTCGGTCAAATCTTTCCAAGTGCCTGCGACACCGGGGACCACGGCCTGTCCACCAAGCTTTCCGTCGGTTCCGACTTCTCGAGCGACACGCGTTACTTCGGAAGCGAAAGAACGAAGCTGATCCACCATCGTGTTGATGGCTTCTTTGAGCTGGAGAATTTCGCCGCGAACGTCGACCGTGATCTTGCGTGAAAGATCCCCGCTTGCCACGGCGGTCGCGACTTCGGCGATATTGCGGACCTGACCAGTGAGATTGCTGGCCATCTGATTTACTGAATCCGTGAGATCCTTCCAAGTTCCGGCGACTCCGGGAACAACAGCCTGTCCGCCCAGTTTTCCGTCGGTCCCTACTTCGCGGGCGACACGCGTAACTTCGGCGGTAAATACACCGAGCTGCTGAATCATGGTGTTGACGATTTTTGCAGACCGCAAAAATTCGCCCTCAAGAGGACGACCATCAACGTCCAAGCGCACAGTTTGCGCGAGATTTCCTTTGGCGACCGCCGCAATCGCTCCCGTAACCTCAGTGGTGGGGCGAAGCAAATCTTCGACGAGTGTGTTGACGGAGCCTTCCATCTCTCCCCAAGAGCCGCGCGATTCCTTGAAGCGAATGCGCTCCCGGGTGCGCCCCTGCTTGCCGATAACTTTTCCGGCACGCTTGAGCTCGTTGGCCATTTGTTGGTTGGCCGCGACAATTTCGTTGAATGTGTCCGCAATCTTGCCGGGTAGGTCGATCCATGAATGAGGAAGACGCACCGAAAAATCGCCTTCGCGAACCGCTTGCAGTGCGGTCAAGAGGGCTTCAAGTTCCTCGGGCACAATTACGCTCGAATGCTTGTCGCCGCTCCCGTTTTTACTGGTCACGGTAGCGGATTTGTCAGCGCAATCGTCGACCTGTAAACTCGCCACAGACGGAGCCTTAGGAGAGGAAGTTCTCTTCATAGCAATCCCAAAAAATTAGAGTGATTGGCTGTTGACGATAGTGGCCAATTTTCTAGATGGTAGGGGTTCTGTTTCGTAGCGGTATCGGTTAAAGGATGTAGTGGGGATCGGGGAAACCCTGTAGACCAATAGGACACGATTTTGTTTTCCTAGACTCTTTGCTTAGCAACGAGCCGGATGCGAACTATTTCGAATGTTCCATTGGGTTGATCGGGCGAAAAATAGCACACTATCGCCGATTGTTCGCCGTTTGCTACCACGCGAAAGGGGACTGATTGCCAAGTTCCAATGACGAGTTTTGGGGTGAAATTCTCCGCTCAAGTTTTGCTATCTGCAACTTACGGACACGTCGAGGCTTAGCATGGCAAAACGGGTATTGAGCGTTCGAATCTACTACTCTCCGCCATCGAGTCTGAGCCGCAGAGAATCACGCTGAAGTTCTACCGAAACATCGACAGATTGCGGCAATTTCGCGAATATTCCTATCAACCCGCACCAGAGAAATTTACGCTAGGTGGCGCTCGGATCGAAAAGTGAGCCCGTTTTCTCCCGAAGGCGTTTGAGCAGTCCGGTTTGTCTCATTCATGCGGCGAAGGCACATCGATCACAAACCGATCATTTTGCGAAAGCCACTTGACTTTATCGCGACCTATGTCAGGGAGGCGCTGGTGCGATCGCATCCTGAAAAATCCAGCCGTGGAATCAGTGAAACAAGCTAGCCTATTCTGGCGCAAGCTTCCTGATTATTTCGCCGTGCCGGTTGAAAGTAGGGCCAAGGCGTAAACTGCATTGGAACTATCAGTAACCGTAACGGTTCCTTGTAAGATTCCGGCGTGCTTCGGGGTTGAGCTGATATTGAAATAGCAATATGCACCAGCATCGAGGCTCGCGGGGCAGTTGTTAGCTTCAGCAAAATCACCTGTAGCAGCGATCGCTTTGATACCGATAGGAGCCGAAGTTCCGTTAATCATAGCGACCAGCTGTGGATCGCTCTTGCTACCTATGTCAACCGGTTCGAAACGAATGCCGTCGCTCCCAAATACCAAGTTGCCTGATCCGCATTGACCAAAGAGGCCGAAATATTGAGGGCTATTCGCGGCATTGTCGAACAGTTCGAGGCTCGAGGTTTCGCCACTGGAACAATAAAAATCAGGAGTGTAATCGACGCGTACTGTACATTGACCATTCGGCTCTACCGGTTTAGTACAGTTCGTACTCCCCTAAAAGTTCCAAACTCCGCCGTTTTGGAGACTCGCGGAATTTATTTGTAATTTCTTGTTCCCAAGGTTCGACACCACAATACTCAGTGGCGGACTTGGGTAACCAATAGGTTGATTGAGTATTTCGTAATTGGTGGAAATACAACTACAGGGCCGTCCACGCCGGTGCCACTTATTGGGACCAGTTGCACACCCGCCGCATCGGTTACGGTCACGCTACCGTTAAGCGTCCCGGTTTGTCTCGGCGTGAAAACCACTTGTATAGCGCAATGCTGGCCAGGAGAGAGGGCTCTGCGGCAATTGTTAGTTTGACTGAAATCGCCCGATAATACGACGCACGAAATAGGCAGGATCGCCGAAATTTCCGCGCTTGTCCGGCGAAATGGAAACTTGCGTCTTCCGCATCATCCAGGAAGCATTGACCAACGTCTTCCGTCACTCGAAGACGCAAAAGGCATCTGTGAAGATCGGTCTCCAGGGCAAAGATATGTCAATTGTGGTATCTGATGATGGAATCGGCATCACCCAGCAGGTTTCCTTACTTGAAAGTGGGAGCATCGGCATGGGAATCGGAGGGATGAGACAACGGATCAGAGAATTCAACGGCAAGTTGACGATCTCGCCTTTGGGCGAGACGGTAACGGCACTCGAGGTAACAATTCCTCACGCCGTATCTGCGCCCATTGAACCCGGGCTGAGCGTTCAAGCGAATCGATGATACTTTAAGACGGCGGAGCGACTTTCGTCGCTCCGCACTTCACTGCTTATTCCCCAGCCCGTTGCTCTAGAAGAGAAACTTTAGGCCAAGTTGCACAGCACGACTTCCTCCGGAACCAACCACCGGATTCGCCGCCGCCACGTCAGGCGTAGCACACTCGCATCCGAATGAACCGGGCGCGCCGGGATCGTTCTGGCCATAGCCGTTCTGTCCGCCGTAAGGGTTGGCGAAGTTGGGGTGGTTGAGGATGTTAAAGAATTCGGCGCGGAACTGGGCGCGGAGACGTTCGCCCAGGTGCCAGTTCTTGGCGACGGAGAAATCGAGATTGCGGAAGCCGGAGTCGCGGAACGTATTGCGGCCCATGGTCCCGAATTGGCCGAAGCCGGGAGGAATCATAACCGAGTTGCCTTTGGCATAGCATCCCCACGTACCCAGAGCGGTGAGCAGCGCGGGAGTGTTAGCTTTGGTTACGCAGGCGGCGTTCGTGGTTCCCGAGTAATAAGGGATCGGTTGCGGTCCGGCATTAAAGTCGGAAGGGTTGCCGAAAAAATCCCAGCGTTGCGGGGTGGCCTGCGGCGGGCTCACGGGAAGGCCGCCGAGGCCAACCAGGTCCGTGGTCAGATCAATCGGACCCCAGGGTTGCGCGCTCTCCAAGGTCGTTATGCTGTTTAGCTCCCAGCCTTCGAGCATCTGGCCGTAACCCTTCTTCCCGGGAATGGCGTAGGTAAGTGACAGGGTGAAACGATGGCGAATATCGAAGTCGCTGTTACCGTATTCCTTGGCGAGGTTGGTCGAATCCTGAGGCAACCCGTAACCTGCTCCAAAATCCCAGTTGGCTGCGACGTCGTCCAGTGCGTGGGCAAAAGTGTATCCCATGACCATGCTGAGGCCGTGATAGTTGCGCGAGTTCAATGTTGCCTGAAGGCCGTTGTAATTCGATTTGTAGAAATTGCCCATCTGGAAGATGTTGCTCAGGAAGGGAAATTTCGCGTTGTAAGGGCGGGTGGTTTGCGAATCGGTGCCCGGAGTTTCCTGGTTGGCGTCGCGAATTCCGACCAGGTTGGAACCGTGGTTGCCGACGTATCCGACTTCGAGCGTCAGGTTCGGCGTGAACGAGTGTTGCAGGTTGAGTGAGTAAGTCCAGACGTAGGGTGTGCTCAGGTCGCGCACGACGCTCATGATAGGACAGGGATTCGCGTTGACCGGATCACAACTGATGTGGCTGCCGCTGAGATTGCCGAAGAGCGGAGTGGTACTGTCCCACTGCGGTGGAGTCGGCGGAATGGCGAGGTTGCCGGCAGTGATGGTCCCGCCGGCGGTGTCTCCAGCCGCGTCGATTACTGCGCCTGTGGGAACGTTGGTGAGCCCGAAGCTATTGTTGAAAGCGAGGAACGATTCCCAGTTGACAGTTTCGTAGATCAGGCCGAAGCCGCCGCGGAGAACGGTGTTGCCTTTGCCAGTTACGTCCCACGCGAAGCCGACGCGTGGGCCAAAGTTTTTGTGATCTGGATTGTACGGACCATTGACTCCATTAATTCCCACCTGGATCAATCCGGTAGGAGAGTTGGGATCGAAGTTGCCGAGAAGATTATGTTCCTCTTTGACAACCGTGCTGAATTCGTAGCGTACGCCGAAGTTAACGGTGAGGTTTTTGGTGGCGCGCCAGTCATCCTGAAAAAATCCTGCGTACGCCCAGTTGTGAAGATGGCGGGTCGGATCGCCAGTCTGGACAGATGCTTTGAAGGGATCGCCGGCAAAGAAATCTTCAAGCGCAGTCGATCCGTTGGGATTGGTCGCAGTAGGCGCGAGCGCGACCCCGCCGAGAAAAGTAATGCTGCCGCGTGCATTGCCAAATGCACCACCGTTGACGTTGTTGCGATGGAACTCTCCGCCGAATTTCATGGCGTGCTTGCCTGCGGTGTAAGAGACCTGGTCGATGAATTGGATGATGCTGTCTGGGCCTTGAAGTTTGGGCCACTTGAAGCCACCGAGTCCCGGAATGAAAGCGCCGGCAAAACCGATGCGAGGCAAGCCGCCGGTAAGCGGACCGCTAACGCCGGTATCCAAGCCATAAGTTGATGCCGGAGTATTCAGGTCGCCGGGATAGGTTGGCTGATAGAGGCGGTTGTATCCGAAGCGAGCTTCGTTTACCCATCGGGAGCTTGGTGCGAACACCCAATTTCCACCCAAAACCTGTGCGCGGGTATGGATGTCCGTGCGCCATCTCGATTGATATTCGGGAAAATCTTCGACGGTGCCGGAATTGTTGCCGAAAAAGTAAAAGCCGCTGACAGTGTTGCGTTGGTTCAAGTTGTAGTCGAGCTTGGCGACGCCGTTGTCCACGCCGACCTGGTTGGGAAATCCGTTAACAATGTTAATGGTGGGGTTGTTGTTGGTGGGAAAGCCGGTGCCGTTGCAAGTGACCGTCGCGCCCGTGACGGTGCAACCGGAGATGGTCTGGCTGACTTTGCTGATGGGCACGCCGCTAGCCACCAGATCCGCGATTGCGTTGGGAATGCTTCCGCCGCAGTCCGCTCCCGCGAGACCCGGCGATGTGCAATTCACACCGACGCCTGGAGCCAGAGGGAACGCTACCATCGATGGGCTCGAAACGCCCCCGAATGAGTTGCCCACGTCGTAGCGCTGGCCTTCATAGGCACCGAAGAAGAAGGCTTTGTCTTTGATGATCGCGCCGCCGACGCTGCCGCCGAACTGTTCGAGCGTACGGGAAGTCTTCGGAGCGGGGGATTGCCCGAATGCGCACGGGGCGGTCGCGCAGTTGAAGAAATTGCGCGCATCGAGCGCACCATCGCGTCCGAAAGCAAAAGCAGTCCCGTGCAGAGAGTTGGTGCCAGATTTCAGACCCACGTTGACGACCGCTCCGGGTTTCCAACCGAACTGTGCGGGCGGATTTTCCTGCACATTGAATTCCTGAATAGAATCGATGGGCAGAATTGTGGCGGAATCGCCTGCGATTCCCGCCCCGTTGATGATGCCCTGACCGGAAAATGGCTCGCTGTTGAACAAGCCTTCGACGATGTAGGCATTATCCTCGGCACGTAGACCGTTGGTGCTGGTGGTAGAGAAACCGCCGCCGGGATACCGCACCACGCCAGGACGCAGTTGCAACAAGTTCTCGTAGTTGCGTCCGTTGAGGGGGAGATCGTTGATTTCTTTGTTACTGAGCGTGCCGCCCAAGGTGGACGTGGTGCTGTTGATCAGCGGCACCTCCTCGTTAACGGTGACGACATCGGTGACCTGTCCAGGCGAAAGCGCCAAATCGATGCGAACGTCTTGCGCAACTTCGACACTCACGTTCACCCGCTCCACGCTCTTGAAGCCTGCAGCTTCGGCGTGAATCTTATATTGGCCGGGATCCAAATTGGGGGCGACATAGTCTCCGGAAGCATCGCTCGTCAGCGTGCGAGAAGTTCCACGTTCCGTGTCTGTGACGATGACGGTGGCACCAGCAACTGCCGCTCCTGTTTGGTCGGTTACGGTGCCCAAAATTCGCCCAGCACTGATTTGCCCGAGCGAAGGCAAGCAAAGGGAGAGTACCGCAACCACCAGACTGAGCGCGCGCGTATATTTGTGAGCGAAATTCATAGCGACCTCCGGTTTTCTTCAGACTGAATTGAAATGCCTGCCGCAGGCGAGCTTGGCCAAGCGGCCTGATCGATACGAAATACTTTGTAACTCGGGTAATTGGGTGAAAGACATCTTGAACGAATCCTGCCTGTTAATTCTTTCAACGAATAATCGCACAGCTCCAATTTCGTAACGTTTTACCCTTGAAGTGCTGCCTCTAATTTAGGGCGATCCAGTTCGTGTTCCCATCGAGCAACAACAATTGTGGCCACGCCATTTCCGATCATGTTCGTGAGCGCTCTGAACATACTCATGAATCGGTCAATCCCCAAAATCAAAGCCATCCCCGCAACAGGGATCGTCGGAATTACCTGCAAGGTACCGACCAGCGCAATGAAGGAAGCTCCTTGCACTCCACTGGCTCCTTTTGAGGTCAAGATAGCCACCGCAAAAATCGTGAATTGTTGTGCCACCGTCAAATGCGTATTCGTCGCCTGGGCGACGAACAGCGCAGCAAGCGTCATATACAAACTGCTGCCGTCCGTGTTGAATGTGTAACCGGTCGGAACAACCAGACCTACTAAAGATTTGGAACATCCCAGGTTTTGCAGTTTCTCCATCAGCGTTGGCAATGCCGTCTCGGATGAACTCGTTGCCAAGACCAGCAAGATTTCTTCCTTGATGTAAATAAAAAAACTGATGATGTTGAATCCAGCTAGCGCGGCGATTCCGCCCAATATCACCAGCACGAACACGAAACAGGTTCCATAAAACGTGCCAATCAACTTCGCCAGCGGGCCTAAAGATGAGAGCCCGTACTTTCCGATAGTGAAAGCCATTGCCCCAAAAGCGCCCAGAGGCGCAAATTTCATAACTATGTTGACGACAGCAAACAGCGCATGCATCAAGGCGTCCACGAAAATAACAATTGGCCTGCATACCGCGCCCCCAGCTGAGAGCGCGAAGCCGAACAGGATCGCAACCAGCACTACCTGAAGTATGTCGCCCTTGGCGAATGCATCCACCACGGTGGTTGGAATGATATGCATCGCAAAGTCGGTGACGCTTTGCGCTTTAGCCTGCCCTGAATACTCGGCCACTGCTTTTGAATCGAGCGTGGTTGCGTCCACATTAAATCCCGACCCTGGATGGACGACATTCCCGACGATAAATCCCATGCCCAATGCGATAGTCGAAACCACTTCGAAGTAAAGCAGCGCTTTGCCTCCGACGCGTCCAACCTTTTTCATGTCCTGCATTCCCGCAATGCCCGAAACCACAGTGCAGAAAATGATCAGGGTGATGATCATTGTGATCAGGCGAATAAACGCATCGCCCAGCGGCTTCATCGCGACTGCGCGTGCCGGACTGAGGTATCCGAAGATCACCGCCAGAACCATGGCGACGAGGACTTGAACCCACAAAGTTGAATAGAATGGCTTCCTTTCTTTCGGCAGGACTTGCGGCGGCGACATTAGGACTGATGACATTCGATTCGGTTTGCTGGTCGATTACATTTGCGGCGCAACGGGCTTAACATCTAATGTCTTCAATACCCACGGAATAATTACTTCTTTGAAAATTCGAGGGTCAGGCCAGACTTTTACCTGACGGCCGAGATGACCGCCCTGCGGATTGATCCAGGCATCTTTTGGCACATCGCCACTGCTCAACAGCAAGTAGAGATCTGAAATCGGAACTTGCGTATCTTTGACTCCGCCAATCACGAGCATCGGTGCCATCGGCTTCCCCAATAGCCCTTGTCGAATGAGAGACATCTTGGGAAGAAATTTTGCCAGATCGTCAACCGTGTTAACGCCCTCACAAATTGACATGAGAGCTGGAACCTGATCGAACAGGTATTCTCGATTACCCTGCAAGGCCTTATTGAGAAATTCGCCTTGAAAGAAATTATCGATCGGCGGCGATTGCGCACTCGTACCGCGCAGGCGATCTCGTTCAACGATCGCCATCTTCGTTGCCCAGTATGCTCCCCAACTCACTCCGTGAAGCACAATCTTGTTCTTGTCGATCTCTCGCCGGCTTTGCACATAGTCGATAACGCGTGACAACATCCGGTCGGCAGTTTCGCTGGCTTTTATCGGGGCTTGTCCCGTACCCGGTCCATCCACAGCGATGAACGCGACGCCAAAAGGAAGAATCGCGGAAAAGCTTTCAGTCAAGTCTTCCTTGCGGCTATCAAGACCATTGACAGCGATCACAATCGGTACGGGACCCTTCGCATCTTTCGGCAGACGCAGGTACCCGATAATTTCTTTGCCCACAAATGGAATTCGCACCACTTCCATGTGCGGGTCCCAATAGCTGGCGTGCGCAAGGAACGCCTCGATGGCTTTGTGATAGGACTCTTCTTTCTTGGGTGAGGTCGGCACCGGCCAGCGCCCAAACGAATAAACGCGCCAGGCTCGAATGAAATCGGCATTCGCTTTCGTGGGATCTATCTTTTCCAGAGATCGGCCTTCCACCATGTAGCGGTCTGCAACCTTCATAAAGGCCGTCGCCCATTCGTCTTTGTCCTTCGTGTGGACCGATTCGAACGCCTCTTTAACATCGGCGGGATCCAGGCCAATCATCGGATACATGCCATTCTCAGCGCGATGGACCGCTTCCACTTTGATTTCCTCTAGAGTGCGTTCCCCGGTAGCCTGAGCGAACCCTGCACTCGCAAACAAGAGACTGCATCCCAAAACGCCTGCCCAGACTGTTCTATTAGACAATTTCAACTCCTAATGAAAGGTAGTTAATCCCACGCGCAAAAAATCCAGAGTCCGTAGAATCTGAAAATATCTGGTCGGACAGCTGTACCACCTTTCGGACTATGAAGTCAAGATTTTGAAATAATTACCTATTGTCGGCGAGTAGACATTGAAATCTTGTTAGTGGTATATATGTATGACCACATGACCGCTATCAGTTCGACTCGGGTCTAGGCGGCAATACAAAATATGGCAATCGCAAGCATCAATCCCGCCACTGGCGAGGTTCTGAATACTTTTCAGCCTCTAACAGCCGACGAACTTGAACAGAAACTGGCGCGTGCGGCCGCCGCATTTCGAATCCATCGGAAAACATCTTTTGCCGATCGCGCGCGACTAATGATGAAGGCAGCCGAGATTCTTGAGACCGAAAAAGAGGAACTCGCGCGCCTCATGACGGCTGAAATGGGCAAGACACTGCAATCCGCCGTCGATGAGGCGGTCAAGTGTGCATGGGCGTGTCGTTACTATGCCGAGCATGCCGAAAAATTTCTCGCCGACGAGATGGTTCAAACCGCCGCCAGCAAGAGCTACGTTCGCTACCAGCCTATTGGAGCAATACTCGCGGTTATGCCTTGGAATTATCCATTCTGGCAAGCCGTGCGCTTCATTGCTCCCGCACTCATGGCAGGAAATGTTGGATTGTTAAAGCACGCTTCGAATGTTCCCCAATGCGCTTTGAAGCTGGAAGACGTCTTCACCCGCGCTGGTTTCGCCGAAGGCGTGTTTCAAACATTGTTAGTGGGATCCGACAAAGTCGAGGGAATTCTGAAAGATCCTCGCATCGTTGCCGCCACGCTCACGGGTAGCGAGGGCGCCGGAATTCAAGTGGGCACTGCAGCAGCAAAGAATATTAAAAAAATGGTGCTGGAATTGGGTGGCAGCGATCCATTTATCGTCATGCCGAGCGCGAACTTGGATGACGCTGTCGCAACCGCCGTAAAAGCTCGTGTAGGAAATAACGGTCAATCCTGCATTGCCGCGAAGCGCTTCATCATCGCCGAATCCATTGCAGACCAATTTGAAAGCAAGTTTGTAGCGCGAATGAAGGCGCTTAAAGTCGGTGATCCTTTCGACCCCGCTACCGAACTTGGCCCTCTCGCGACTCCCGGGGCCGTGGAAGACCTGCAACGCGATGTTCAGAAATCCATTGACGCTGGCGCGCGTGTCCTAATCGGAGGCAAGCCTATGCCGGGCGCCGGCAATTTTTATCCCCCGACTGTCTTGACTGACATTCCAAAAAGTTCTCCAGCGTATCGCGAAGAGTTGTTTGGTCCCGTCGCATGCCTGTTTCGAGTGAAAGATATTTCGGAAGCAATCCAAGTCGCCAACGATACTCGATTTGGTCTAGGCGCTAGCGTATGGACCAACGATGCATCGGAACAAGCACGGTTCATTGATGAACTGGAGTCGGGGATGGTTTTCGTGAATCGCATGGTGGCATCCGATCCGCGTCTCCCGTTCGGGGGAGTAAAGCAGTCCGGACATGGCCGTGAACTAGGCCCGTTCGGCATTCGGGAATTCACCAATATCAAGACTGTCTGCTTTCCGTAATACGTTTAGTAAATGTCGGAAATCAAAGCACATCGACGCAAGGCGGCAAATTCCAAGTGGTATAGTAGCCGGATTATGGCCAAACAAGCTCCGTTCGCGGGTTACACCACCGTACAGACCTCGCGTCTCTACGAACAAATCGTGCAGCAAATCGAAGATTCGATCATGAAGGGGACGCTGAAGCCTGGAGATCAACTGCCTGCAGAGCGTGAACTTGCGCTTCAATTTGGAGTAAGTCGCACTGCTGTTCGCGAAGCTGTAAAAGCGCTTCGAGAAAAAGGGTTGTGCGAGGCATTTTCAGGACGTGGAACCTTCATCACGGACGGAACCAATCAGTCGATTCGTCAATCGCTGGATCGGATGATCAAAATCGGTCAGCCAGAAGGTTCGCTGCAACTTGCGGAAGTACGCGCAATTCTGGAACCTGAAATCGCTGCACTCGCTGCCGTACGTATCGAAGAAGTGCATCTGAACGCCCTGCGCGATGCTTACGCAGAGATGGACAGGAAGCGCACCGATCCCGAGGGCTTCATCGAAGCCGATCTCGACTTCCATCTGGCACTTGCCGAAGGCGCTGATAATCCAGTTATTTTGGCATTGATCGATTCTATCGTGGGCGTGCTGCGAGAGCAGCGTTTGAGGATTTTCAACATAAAAGGTGGACCGGACCGCGGGCAGTTACACCACTTGCGTATTTTGCAGGCGATTGAGCAGCGCGACCCTGCAAAAGCTCGAGAAGCAATGCGCGCCCATCTGGAACAAGTTCGTCAGGACGCTCAGATTGCGTCTACCGGTGAATCTGTACGTCCTGCAAATTAAATTCTGAAAGTGAATAGAAAATGGCGAAGCTAGGTTTCGTAGGTCTCGGAGTCATGGGCAGTCAGATGGTGAGCCGCCTTCTCGATAAGGGCCACACTGTCACAGGCTATAACCGTACAAAATCCAAAGCCCAATGGCTTATCGACAAAGGGATGAGGTGGGGAGCAACACCGCGAGATGTTGCGGCCGCATCGGACGTAACGTTTGCAATGGTGACCAATTCCGACGCGCTCGCTGCTATTACAGACGGCCCCGATGGCCTGCTCTCAGCAATGGATGCGGGGAAAATCTTTGTGGACATCAGCACCGTGAGCCCAGCATTCAGTCGCGCAACCGCTGCAAAGGTTCGGGAAAAAGGCGGGGACATGCTTGACGCGCCAGTCTCCGGCAGCGTGATCACTTTGCAGGAAGGCAAATTGTCCGTAATGGTCGGCGGAACGCGCGAGACTTTCGACAAAGTGAAGCCGCTCTTGCTCGACATCGGCCCGAAAGTTACCCATGTGGGTGACAACGGTTTAGCGCTCTCAATGAAGATCGCGATCAACCTCAGTCTCGCGGTTCAGATGCTTGCCTTTTCCGAAGGAGTTCTATTAGCTGAAAAGAGTGGCATTGCCCGCGAAACCGCAGTGGACGTGCTCACGCACAGTGCAGTCGCTTCCCCGATGATCCAATATCGCGGTCCATTTGTAATCCAACAACCGGAAGAAGCCTGGTTCAACGTCAACATGATGCAAAAAGACATGCTCCTCGCAATGGAGTTGGGACGACAACTCAACGTTCCATTACCGACCACCGCGGTCACGAATGAATTTCTAACCGCCGCGCGCGGCATGGGTATGGAGAAAAAAGATTTCGCCGTTGTCTTCGACGTTCTGGCTCAGATGTCTGGAGTTGCGCAATGACAACTCTCGCAAAGCCACAGCCCGGCATCGCGATCGGCAAGGAAAAACTTCTCCGCATGTATCGACAGATGGTGAGCATACGAATTTTTGAAGAGCAGGTTAACGAGCTTTACACTCGCGCTTTGATGCCGGGTCTGGCTCATTTGTACGTCGGCGAAGAAGCAATCGCCGTCGGAATCTGCGAAGCTCTTCGTCCTGACGACTACATCACTAGCACACACCGCGGCCATGGACATTGTCTTGCAAAGGGCGCTTCTCCGGATCGCATGTTCGCCGAACTTCTCGGAAAACGCGCCGGATACTGCAAAGGCAAAGGCGGATCCATGCACATCGCGGATCCCGCAACCGGAAACTTAGGCGCCAACGCGATCGTCGCGGGCAGTGTTGGAATCGCTACCGGCGCCGCATTCTCCTCCAAATATCTCAAGAACGGACGCGTAGCTGCTTGCTTCTTTGGTGAAGGCGCTCTCGGACAAGGCATCGTTTACGAAGAAATGAATCTGGCCCAGCTCTGGAAACTGCCAGTGATCTACATCTGCGAAAACAATCACTACACGGAGTACACTCACTTCTCTGAAACCACCGCTGGCGATATTCTTCAGCGCGCTACAGCTTTCGGATTACAGGCCGAGAAAGTTGACGGCCAGGACGTCCGCGCGGTCTACACCATTGCCAACCAGCTTATCGAGCGAGCACGCAAAGGTGATGGACCATCATTCCTGCTTTGCGAAACCTATCGCTACACGGGTCACCATGTAGGCGACATCAATCGCGATTATTACCGGGCAAAGACGGAAGAACATCATTGGAAAACGGAGCGCGATCCCATCCAACTTTTCACGGAATACCTGACCTCCGAAAAAATTCAAGACCAACCCGCTCTTGATCGCATACAAGCGGAAGTTTCGGACGAGATGAAGTCGGCTGTGAAGTTCGCCATTGATTCTCCCTACCCCGGTGTCGAAGAGGTCGATCAAGACGTTTATGCCTGAAGCCATTCGAGAACTAACTTTTGCGCAAGCAGTCCGCGAAGCGTTGGCGGAAGAAATGCGGCGCGATTCCACCGTGTGCATCTTCGGCGAGGATGTAGCCGAAGCCGGCACGCCTTTCAAGGTCTTATCCGGATTAGTCGAAGAATTCGGGACAAATCGCGTAATCGATACGCCGATTTCTGAAGCCGGCTTTACTGGTGTTGCTGTTGGCGCGGCAATGACCGGAATGCGTCCCATCGCCGACATCATGTTCGGCGACTTCCTCACGTTGGTCATGGATCAGATGGTGAACCAGGCCGCCAAAGTCCACTACATGTCGGGCGGAAAGTGGAAAGTCCCGATGGTCATGCGGACAACACTGGGAGCTACGCGGCGTTCCGCAGCGCAACACTCTCAATCTCTTCACGCATGGTTCAGTCACGTTCCCGGATTAAAAGTCGTGCTTCCATCAACTCCCTACGATGCCAAGGGATTGCTCAAGACAGCGATTCGCGATGATAATCCGGTCATCTTTTTTGAAGATAAGATGATGCACCACAAACTCAAAGGGCCTGTGCCCGAAGGCGAATACACGATTCCTTTCGGTGTCGCCGACATAAAACGCGAAGGCAGCGACATCACTCTGGTTGGCACCAGCAGTATGGTGCAAGTCGCGCTAGGAGCCGCCGCCCTTCTCGAAGAAATCGGTATCAGCGCAGAAGTGATCGATCCGCGCACAACCTGGCCACTGGACGAAAAAACTTTGGTCGAGTCCGCCAGAAAAACTTCGCGTGCCATCGTGATCGACGAAGGCTATGGACGCTACGGTGTAACTTCCGAAATTGCGGCCGTAATCGGTCAAGGCGCTTTTTACGATTTGGACAAGCCAGTCATGCGGATGGGTGCGATGCACGTGCCGATCCCCTTTTCGCCGCCGTTGGAAGATGCGACCGTACCGACAGAGAATTCCGTATTTGCAGCTGCGCGCACACTATGCGGCTGATTTGATTCTGAAAAATTCACTTAATTATTTGCGAGGCGTGAGATGGGATTGAAAACGCACGGCACAATGGCAGTTGACTGGGAGCAGCGGATCGACTTCGACCGGCTGCGCCGCGAACGTTTAGCGCGTGCGAAAGCTTTGCTTGCGAAGTCCGAGATGGGCGCCCTACTCTGTTTCGACATGAACAACGTCCGCTACCTCACGTCGACACATATCGGTACTTGGGCGCAGGACAAAGCCAACCGCTTTACCCTACTGCCTCAAAACGACGACCCGATCCTGTGGGACTTCGGTTCCGCGGCAAAACACCATCAACTGAATTGTCCATGGCTCGGCGACGGCCGGTCTCGCCCGGGGATTTCCATGCTTCGCGGCGCGATGTCTCCAGAAATGGGTCGCGCCGAAGACGTGGCCAAAAAAATCCGTGTCGAACTGGAAATGCGCGGTCTGCACAAAGAACCAGTCGGTATCGACATTATTGAATTGCCGGTCCTCTTCGCATTACAGAACGAAGGCATTAAGGTCATCGACGGCCAGCAACTGATGTCCCATGCCCGCCTCATTAAGACTCAGGACGAAATTGCTTTACTTAACACTTCCGCCATGATGGTGGACGCAGCTTACGACGAGCTCTATCGCGCCATGAAGCCGGGTATGCGCGAGAACGAAGCTGTCGGCTTAGTAAGCAAAGTTCTTTACGATCTCGGTTCCGAATATGTAGAAGCCGTAAACGCAATTTCCGGCGAGCGCTGCAATCCCCATCCTCACGTTTTTTCCGATCGTGTCTTACGTCCCGGCGATCCGGTCTATTACGACATTCTCCATTCCTACATGGGCTATCGCACTTGCTACTACCGTTGCTTCACGATTGGCTACGGTTCACACGCGATGGTCGACGCCTACAAACGTTGTCGCGATTATCTTGACGCCGCAATTGAACTTGTGCGTCCGGGCCGAACCACTGCGGAAATCGCAGCTGTGTGGCCTAAAGCTACCGACTTCGGATTTCCCAACGAAGAGGCCGCATTCGCCCTACAGTACGGCCACGGAATTGGACTCGCGATCTGGGAGAAGCCGGTAATCAGTCGCCTCGTTTCGTTTGAACACGAAACAGTGATCGAACCCGGAATGGTTTTTGCGTTGGAAACATTCTGGCCTTCAACCGATGGATGGAGCGCGGCCCGAATCGAGGAAGAAATTGTCGTCACCGAAACCGGCCACGAAGTCATCACCCGTTTCCCTGCGGACAAACTCATGGTTGCCGGGGCTCACTACGTCACAGTCGAAGGGCCGTTGCCGACCACTAGAGAAAGTGAATCTGCTCCGAGCCAGCATGTGAAAGACATGATCGTGGCAAGCGCAAAACCAAAGCCAGCATAGGCAAGCAAGAAACGGAAAAAGTAATATGGCGATCAGCATCGTAATGCCCGCGCTGGAAATGGGCCAGGAAACAGGAAAGCTCGTCAGTTGGCGAAAAAAAGAAGGCGACAAAATCGCCAAGAGTGACATCCTGTTTGAGGTCGAGACCGATAAGGCAGTCCTTGAAGTGGAATCTCTCGGCGACGGAATTCTTGCTGGCATAACTGCAAAAGAAGGCGACGTAGTTGTTGTCGGCAAAACAATCGCATGGCTAGTCGCTCCCGGTGAGGCTCCTCCCGTAGGTATTGCGGTTCCGGTTTCTCGCGTCGAAACTAAAGCGGCCACGATTCCAGATAAGGCAGCCTCAACGCCATCATCACAAGCAGGAACTTCGCGCATTTCTCCGAAAGCTCGACGGCTGGCCAAAGAAAACGGGATTGATCTTGCGAATATTCGCGGGACCGGAGCGGACGGCGAAATCCTAACCTCCGACATTCAATCCCTCATTGACACCAAGTCAGGCAGCTCGGCTGCCACGCATGTCGAACCCGCAGCTTCAGCCGCCCCCCGTCCTCAATATTCAGTAGCGCGGCTGATGGCCGAGCGCACTACGCAAAGTTGGACCACCGTTCCGCACTTCTTCCTTGTCCGTGATGTTGACGCGAGCGCACTTGTGAATTCGCGCGAAAAACTTCGCGGCGATATCGAGAAATCGAATGGCGTTAAGCTGACACATACCGATTCACTCGTCGCTCTAGTTGCGCGAACTCTGGCGAAATATCCTCGGATGAATGCCAGTTGGACTGGCGATGATGTTCGCGAAAATTCGGACATCAACGTTTCCATCGCAATGGCGGTCAGCGGCGGTGTGGTCGCAGTCGTGATTTCGAATGCCGACTCAAAAGACCTTTCGGCGATCGCGACTCAGCGAATCGAATTGACCGAACGCGCTCGATCTGGAAAGTTGCGGCCTGCCGACATCTCCGGCGGAACGTTCACCATCAGCAATCTCGGCATGTACCACGTGGACGCGTTCCTTGCGATCATCACGCCGCCCCAAGCCGCAATTCTCGCGGTCGGAGCCATATCGGATCGCGTCGTCGCAGTAAACGGAAAAGCTGAAGTTCGTCCCATGATGACCTTGACCCTATCCAGCGATCATCGAGTCGTGGACGGCGCACAAGCCGCTCAATTTCTCCACGACCTCACGCTAGCAATCGAAGGTTCGGCTAAAGTCCTAAAGTAGCCTTAGCTATCTTTGCGATATAAGAGATCGCGCATTGCAGTCCGCCGGGCTTCATTCGCTTCAGCTACGCTTTTGCGTTCGTCCGCATCCATCCGCCGTTTGGTTTCAGTACCGGATACTTCGGACTCACTGCATTCCGGGCAGCGATTGGCGAAACCAGGCTTGTCCGGCTTCAACTCAAATTCTTCGCCACAAACAGCGCAAATTTTAATCGGGAATGCCATTTTCTTTATTTTACGATGCTTGCACATCGTGCGAAATCCCCCGTTTGGAATTCGTCGGACAAAGTATCTCCGAATTATTCGGACACTAGAAAGCCCCGGAATCCATCCGGGGCCTCTGAACTTCGCCGATCCAACAATCTTAGACCACGACTTTCCCGCCTCTTTCGCGGGCCATGCACTGATCGTAGATCCATCGATAAGTCTTTTCGAGGCCTTCCCGCAGAGGAATGCTCGGCTCCCAACCCAAGAGTTCGTTGATCAATGTGTTGTCGCTGTTGCGGCCAGCGACTCCTTTCGGAGCATTAAGATCGTAAACACGTTTCAACTTCGTGCCACCAATGTCTTCAGCGAGATCGATGAGTTGGTTGATGCTAACCATCTCAGCTGAACCAAGGTTAATTGGATCAATAATGTCGGAGTTCATGATCATCTGCGTACCCTTCAGACAATCGTCAATGTACATGAAGCTGCGCCGCTGATTGCCATCCCCCCATACCGGAATCTCATTGAGACCTTTCATCTTGGCTTCGATCACTTTGCGGCAGATCGCAGCCGGCGCTTTCTCTCGCCCTCCCATCCATGTTCCGTTCGGACCATAGACGTTGTGATAACGCGCCACACGTGTGCGTAGTCCAAAATCTTCTCGGAAATGCCTGCACATGCGTTCGCTGAATAATTTTTCCCATCCGTAGCCGTCTTCAGCTTCGGCAGGATACGCGTCTTCTTCCTTCAGCGCTGGAGAATTGAACTCCTTCTGCTTGCTGCCGTTGTACACGCACGCGGAGGAGGAATAAAAATATTTCTGGACTTTGTATTTCTGTGCGGACATTAGCATGTGGGTGCTGATGAGAACTGAAAGCATGCATTCCGCTTTGTGCGTCTCAATAAAGCCCATGCCGCCCATGTCTGCAGCCAGCATGAAAATCGAATAGGCGCCTTTAGATGCGGCATCGCAATTCTGAGGCTCTCTCAGATCAAGCTGCAAGTTTTCAACATCAGGGAAGAGTTGATACCAATCGTCGAAAGCCTTCAGGCCGACACCTCGAATACGTGTGTACCCCTGCTGGCGAAGATCAGCCACGAGAGACCCACCTATGAAGCCGTCCGCTCCCGCAACCATTATCAGTTCGTTCTTTTCAGTCATTCCATTTCTCCCTGGTCAACTCCGGAAAAAATCCGGCAGAATCTGTATTTTACTGGTTAATCGACTGGCAAGTCGGGTCAATGTGACCTAAGTTGGTCTCAAGTGGACAATTTACAGTTCCGCTAAACCATTCAAACAACTACCACTTAAGTGCGTAATCTTGGGGAATCACCGGTACGTCGGAGCGGGGGTTACTCACCTAAAGCAGACGGCTCAGGACCCAGAAAAGTACTTCGTTCTGGTTATGAAAATAGTAACATCCGTGTCAAGTTCCTTTATGCGGCTAGAACAGCCAAATCCATTGTCTGGCGCAGATTTAAATATCAATAATCGGCTGGCAACGAGGACACCAGAAGGTAGTGCGGGCATCTTCGCTTTGCTTACGCGATTCAATTAAGGTTCCGCACGTCCTGCACGGCTTGTTCCTGCGACCGTACACCCAAAGTCGCTCTTCAGTATTGGCCCGTCCCGTAGTTCTCCGCATACCGGTGTAGGTCACCATCTGATCGCCGGAGGTTTCCCTAGTGTTAGCCAGCAGGTATTTTCTCGCGGTCGCTACCAGATTTTCCAGCTGATCGCTTCGTAAGCTATTCACCTTTCGAAATGGATTAATCCCACAGGCAAAGCACACTTCGGATTTGAAAACGTTCCCTAATCCCGCCATGATCGATTGACTTAGCAGCGCCGAACCAACCTCGAGATTTCCATTCGCACGAAGGCTTGCAACTGAGCGCCCGGGATCAAAGTCTGTCGCCAATACATCCTGGCCCAGGGTTTTGAAGCCGGGTCGTCGCCGTAGCGTATCGGCAGTGTGAAATTCGGCAATCGGTACGTTAAACGCAACCGCCCAAATCTTTTCCGTCTTAACCACGACACGCATGTCGACTGGACGTCTCTGCCACTCCTCGCCGGGACGATAAATATGCCAGCTTCCGCTCATCAACATGTGCGTTAGTAGAATCAGGTCGCCGGAAAAATCCATGCGCATCCATTTTCCGTTGGCCTCCACTTTTTCGATTGTTCTTCCAGTAACTGCGGAATCGTAGTCAACACGAGAAAGCTTTGGGAGAACCGTTTCGAACCCAGTCACTATTTGGCCTGCAAGCGCACGGTTGAGCGTTCGCGCCGCCCGGAAGATTGTGTCTCCCTCTGGCACTAAGCGGACTCTTCGACATCAAGATCGTTTTCGTCCGAATCAAGATCACTATCGGTTTTTTCGCTCTTGATCGGCACCGCGACTACGCGGCGCATCTGAAATCCCAATGCGGTATTCACGAAACCAGACTGTTCGAGGAAGCGTGACAGAAAATGTTCTTGCGAAGGTTTGCCGTTGATCGTACCGATAAGCAGCCCGCTTCGTCTGCCTTGTCGTTTGATCGCAAGTTCCGCCAGTTTCTTCGACAACTCACGTGCGAAGTGAGTACGATCCGGGTCGGCTTCCGGTAGGAATACCTGAACATCTTGGTTCCGTCGCCGCAAGAATGCGACCAGATTGCCGTTGATAAGAATGACACCCGCGCCACTGGTTCGCGACATTGAATGCGATGTAGCGGTATCTGCGCTTTCGCCTGACTGGTCATCTTCGCCAGCAGCGTCGGATATGCCATCCTCCGTGCGCGGCCATGGGAGGATCGTGCCATATAAGTTCGCCGGATCAGTCGCAGCTATATAAAGGACTTCGTCACCATTACGTTGATCGGCTCGCAGACTCCGAAGCATATCAACCGCTGCTGGCACGGCAAATTGTGCAGCTCCCAGTCCAGCAACAAACATCCCCCGGCGTACCCATCCACTGTCTTCCATGGTTTTCAACGCCGGATAAATCGGCGGATATCCACCCTTAATATTTTCGGCGATCGCAGTTTCACGCAGCACAATGCCATGCCGCACCAGCAATTGCCGCGCAACATTTGCGCTCCATTGCGTCACACTGACGGGCGTCGCCACATGCTGTCCGATCAGGGACCATCGGCCCTGCGGCGGTTGTCCTGATCTTGCGCGCATTCGCCGAACAAAATCGGGCGACCCCGGCGGACTGGCCATGGGTCCTCCATCTCGCTCCCGCTTCTTGTCATCAGGTCTTAACAGATCTCGTAACGGATGAAATGTGTCGTTAGTGATCTGCCCAGACCAAACAAGCTCCCATAAAGCTTCGCGCGTGTCTCCCCGGAAAACCACTTCCAATCGCCGCATGGATCGCCGAAAAGAACGACGCACCATTCCGCAAAAGAAATTCTTTGATCTGGGTCGCGCGTTCCGAAATAATTTCCGGCTTACTCCGTACTCCCTCCGGAGGCAGAAGCGCGGCGATCGATTCACCCAGATAAAGTGCGACTCTCCCATCGCGGCTTCCGACTTGCTCCATTCCCACCCACACTACCTGCCCCGAAGCCATCAACGTATCGAGGTCCTCTCGGCGATACTCAGCGATTCGAGCTGGCAGAATTTCACGTTCCAATTCCGATGCAAGCAGAGTAGATCCTTGCAAATTCTCCACCGCATCTAGCAGCGCTTCGAGTCCTCTCCTTCGCGCAGAAACGCCTTGCCAGCGGGCCGTCAATCGCGCAAATGTTGTCTGTTCTGCCGGTTCGATTTCGCGGCGTAACCGAGCAAGACTCTTGCGGCGAACCTGTTGCATGACGTCCGGATCACACCATTCCCGATGAGTACCTCCGGGACGAAATTCTCCTTCAAGCAATTTTCCTGTTCCGTGCAAAGCGTGCAACGCCTGGTCCACAGTCGCCGTCGGCAGACCGTAGCGCTCGCAAACATTTGCCGTGGTGAACGGGCCATGCGTACGCGAGTATCCCCGCAACAGCGCGCGAAGTGGATCTTCACTTTTCTCCAGGAAAACATCTGCTAATCCTGGCGGCAAAGGAGTGCCCAACGCATCCCGATAACGTGATGCATACTCCACAGGAATGTATCGGCGATCGCCGGCGATTCTGACATTCACCGCTCGTCGCGAATTCACGAGATCGACAATTGTCGCCGCTACTTCCGGAGTTTCGCTGCGTGCGAGGATCTCCTCGTCAGATAAGTCGCCCAGCCTTAGAAGCAAATCGTGAACACCATCTGCGTGGCGCGCTCGATAGTCCGGGTCGAGAAATTGCAGTCGAGCCTCGACTTCGTCCAGCGCAGCGGAATCCAGAAGCTCGCGAAGATCGGTGTCTCCCAGTAGTTCTTCCAGTTGCGACTGATCGATGGAGAGAGCCTGCGCTCGACGCTCTGCCAGCGGAGCATCCCCATCGTAGATGTAATTGGCGACGTATGAAAAAAGTAACGACGCGGAAAATGGAGAAGGCCGGGTTGATTCGAGACTGGTTACGCGAATCGTTCCACGCTGAACGCCGGACAAAATCTCGGCCGCAGCCGGTAAATCGAAAACATCGCGGATACACTCGCGATACGTTTCCAGCAAGATCGGAAAGGATGAATACCTTGCCGCAACTGCGAGCAGATCTGCAGATCGCTTTCGTTGTTGCCACAGTGGCGCGCGTACGCCGGGGTTTGCGCTTCGGCAGCAAGAGCGCCCGACCCGCCGCTTCACGAAATTTCGCCGCAAAAAGCGAAGTGCTTCCCAGTTGACGAAGAACGAGGTCTTTAAATTCTGCTGGCGACGGCAATAAATCTTCAGCTTGGATCGTATCGTCGCTGTCAGGTACTCGCAGAACAAATCCATCGTTCGACCACATGGATTCAACTTCCAACCCGCGCTCGGCGCGCAGTTTCGCAGTGACTGCCATGCACCACGGCGCATGCACCGGAGTACCAAACGGGGTCAGGACGCATACTCGGCGATCACCCATCTCATCTCGACACGTTTCAATAACAATATCTTCGTCGCTCGGAATGCGGGTAGTTGCGGCAATCTGATCTTCCAGATATTTGAGGAGATTTTCCGCGGCGACAGCAGTGAGACTGTGGTCCTCCATCAGAGTGCTGAATGCAACAGGACGAGGCATTCGCAAAAGTTCCCGGCTCATCTCCCCGATCTGGCGCCCGAACTCGACCGGCCGCCCTGCCGAATCGCCGCGCCAGAATGGCATCTTTCCGGGCTCGCCCGGAGCAGGCGATACCACTACCTTATTATGGGAGATTTCTTCTATACGCCAAGTCGACGCTCCCAGAACAATTGTGTCGCCGTTGCGACTCTCGAAAACCATCTCTTCATCCAGTTCTCCTACGCGCGCGCCTTTGGTCGCGCCGGAAAGAAATACTCCGTACAAACCACGGTCGGGTATGGTGCCTCCGTTGATGATTGCCACGCGTTGCGATCCTTGTCGGCTCGTCAACTTATTGGCGACCCGGTCCCAGGTAATCCGCGGACGCAGTTCCGCAAACTCGTCGGACGGATAACGACCCGAAAGCATGTCAAGCACACTTTCGAAAATGGGACGCGTTAGTGCCGCGTATGGTGCGGCCGAGCGAACAAGCGTGAACAGTTGATCGAATGTCCACTCATCCATCGCAACCGCCGCCACGACTTGCTGCGCCAATACGTCAAGAGGATTCCGAGGGTAATGTACGGATTCCACTTGCCCCCTGTACATTGCGCGTGTGATCGCCGCACAAGCCACCAGGTCCGCGCGATATTTCGGAAAAATAACCGCTCGACTCGTGGATCCAACATAGTGGCTGGCCCGGCCCACTCTCTGCATACCGCTCGCGACTGATGGCGGCGATTCAATCTGAATTACCAGATCAATTGCGCCCATATCAATCCCAAGCTCCAGCGAAGACGTTGCGACTATTGCGCCCAGAGTGCCAAGCTTCAGCTTGTCTTCAATTTCCTTGCGCTGTGCGACTGCAACGCTGCCGTGATGGGCGCGAACGAGCGCTTCGCCAGCAAGTTCATTAATCGCGCCAGATATCCGCTCAGCGAGGCGGCGGCTATTTACGAAGATCAAAGTTGAGCGATGAGCGCGAATCAGTTCCAAGAGTTGAGGATGAATTGCGCTCCAAATCGATTGGCGCTTGGGCCCCTGCGAAGCCGGGCCGCTGGGTAGCGTATCCAAATCGTCAAGCTTAGCCATGTCCTCCACGGGGACTTCAACCCGCAAGTCGAGACGCTTGGGCGCACTTGCATCGACAATCGTTACTGGGCGATAGACAGGAGCAAACGCCGAACTTTCAAATTCTGACAGGACTTCTTGTGGCGGATCAGCCGATGGAGATTGAGTCGAATCATCCTTGCGCTTCGCAGCCGACAACGTCTGCTTCACGGTGCCATCTCTGTCTGAAACTTCAGCGCCGCCTAAATAACGTGCCACTTCTTCGAGCGGTCTTTGGGTCGCAGAAAGGCCAATACGCTGTATCGTCCTTCCAGTCAGGTGTTGCAGCCGTTCTAGAGACAGCGCAAGATGCGATCCGCGCTTAGTAGGAACCAAGGCGTGGATTTCATCGACCACAATGACCTCAACTGAACGCAGTGCCTCGCGAGCATTCGAGGTCAGCAAGAGATACAGGGATTCTGGAGTAGTTATAAGAATGTCGCTGGGATTTCTAGCGAATCGTGCACGTTCCGCTTGAGGCGTATCGCCAGTTCGAATCGCGACTGACGGTTCATGAAATGGAACGTTCAATCGCTTTGCTGCTTGTGCGATCCCGACTAGAGGCGCTCGTAAATTTCGCTCAACGTCCACTGCAAGCGCCTTGATTGGTGATATATAGACCACTCGGCATCGCTCTGCATTGGCAGGCACCGGCGTAAACATGATGCGATTGATGCACCACATAAACGCTGCTAGTGTCTTCCCCGTCCCGGTGGGGGCGAGAATAAGAGTGGATTCACCACGCGCAATCGCCGGCCATCCTAGGATTTGGGGTTGTGTTGGGCCTTGAAAAACCGACTTAAACCAATCTCGCGCCGCTGGATGGAAGATATCCAGGGCGTGAGCGGCTGATGGCGTCGAATGAGTTTTCTTCTTGGACATCGCTTTTGAGACGCAACTTTCCGCATTAATTAGATGCTCTTCATTGGGCCTCCGTCGCGCGACCGTTGCGCGTTTTGCATCTTCGAGTCTCTCCTGCTTCATTGACGCATCGGTTTTCACCACCGTAAGATTGTGCAAAATCATGGACCAACCTTCTTCCGATCACACGGACCCGATATGAGCGAAAACGTTCTCATTTTTCGCGACGTCGCAATGGTCTTTACCGGAGCACTTATCGTCGGACTTCTATTTTGGCGGCTTCGGCAGCCAATAATTCTCGGCTATGTTTTCGCGGGCCTCCTGCTTAGCCCGCTTACCCCAGGTCCACACGTCCATGACGTTCACACGTTCGAAATCATGGCTGAGGTTGGCGTCATCCTGTTGATGTTTTCCATCGGCATAGAATTTTCCATTCCCGAGTTGCTCCGCGTGAAGTGGGTCGCGCTTGTGGGCGCCCCGATTGGAATCTTGCTTTCCATCGCCCTCGGCATCGGCGTCGGCCAACTTCTCGGCTGGCCATTCTTTCAAGGAGTCGCTGTCGGCTGCATCATTTCCGTCGCCAGCACCATGGTCCTCATGCGTCTGCTCATGGACCGCGGCGAGCTTAGTTCTGAAGCTGGCCGCGTTATGATCACGCTCACCCTCGTGGAAGATCTCGCCGTCGTCATTCTTACTGTATTGCTGCCGAGTCTGCATTCATCTGACGGTGCTGATGGCGGCCAGATCGCCTGGAAAATCGGCAAGGCGTTGCTGTTGCTGGTTCCTGTTGTTTTAGCTGGCTGGAAAATTGTTCCGCCATTGCTCGCCCGCATTGAAAAAGTTTGCAATGACGAAATCTCTCTTCTTCTCGCACTCACTATTTGCCTGGTCGTAGCCGCAATCACGGAAGCCATCGGCCTCTCACTTGCACTAGGTGCGTTCATTGGAGGTTTGCTTCTCGGCAGTTCTCACTATGCGCACAAACTCGCCGCTCAGACTCTTCCTATACGCGATGCATTCGTCGCGCTTTTCTTTGTAACCATAGGAATGCTCATCGACCCCCGCACATGGCTTGCCAATTGGCGTTTACTTGCAGTGATGGTCCTGCTTGTCCTGGCGGGCAAATTTTCAGTTTGGTTTGGAGTGGTTCGTCTCTTCGGCTATCCTGCGCAAACCGCCTTGCGGGTCGGCGTCGGATTAACGCAAATCGGTGAGTTCTCTTTCATCCTCGCGCAGGTTTCCATGCACTCCGGACTCATCGGCGCGGATGTTTACAACGCAACTTTGGCTGCTTCTCTGATTACAATTCTGATCAATGCAGCACTCTTCAAACTATTGAAGCCTGTCGTCACTCCAATGGCGTCAAAACTGGTTCCTGCATAGCGCGCAACTAAATCAAAGCCATCATTGCGGCAGTAACATGCCCTTTTCCAGATGCCGCGTGACCCGTGCGTAAGTAGCTGCATGCGGATCGTGAGTCACCATAATCACCGTCTTCTTGAAATCCTCATTCAGGCGCTTCAGAATTTCCAGCACTTCCGTTGCGGAATGGCTATCCAAATCTCCGGTTGGTTCATCGGCCAGCAGTAATGTCGGATCGCTGGCAATCGCCCGAGCAATTGCGACGCGCTGTTCTTGTCCGCCGGATAGCTGTTTTGGAAGATGGTGGACACGTTCTTCCAATCCCACCAGCTTCAACGCAGTCATCACATGATCGCGACGTTGGGCAGTCGTTAATTTCGTCAGCAGCAAAGGCAACTCAACATTTTCGAATGCGGTCAACACAGGAATCAGATTGAACGTCTGAAACACGTAGCCGATGTGCTCGTTTCGCCAATGCGCGGACTGAGAATCGCTGAAGCGGAAAATGTTTTCTCCCAACACCAGCAATTCACCGCTCGTAGGACGATCGATCGCCGCAATCATATTCAGCAGCGTCGTCTTACCAGAACCCGACGGGCCCATGAGCGCCATGAATTCGCCAGATGCGATGTCGAGTGACACGGCGTCCAAAGCGCAAACTTCGAATGCATCGCGCTTAAATATCTTGCTGACGTTCTTAACCTGTACTACTTTCGTTTGTGTCGCGATGTTCGTTGCCGTTGCGCTCATGATTGCCCCTTCAATTTGATCTTGTCGCCGTCCTTCAAATTCGGTGGTGCGGTTGTGATAACGCTTTCACCGCCAACTAGCCCTTGCACCAAAACTCCTCCACTACGCTGCGAGATGATTTGTACTTCTCGCATAAGAACTTTGCCATTGAATGCCAGGAAAACAACTTTCTTGCCATCGCGATCCCGCACCGCCGTACTGGGAACAAAGACTCCAGTCGGAGCGGAACTCGCACTCTTCTTATCCGGTTCGTTCGATAGAAATTTTACAGTCGCATTCATGTCCGGCCGCAAATACGAATCCGGATTCAAAATCTGGACTTTCACCTGCACTGTCGCTTTCTGTCGATTCGCCTCCGGTGAAATCTGCGCAATCACTCCGTTGTATTTTCGGTCGGGAAACGCATCCACCGAAACATTTCCTTTTTGATTCGCGCTAAGCTTCGCAAAATCATCCTGCGCTATGTCGAGCTCCACCTGAATGTCGTTCAAGTCAGCCAGCGCGACCACCGACCCTTGCGGCCCACCCTCTGCGGAACTGGCAAACTGTGCTGTGATTAGCTCGCCCTTTTCTGCCGTGCGTTCCAAAATCGTGCCACTTACGGGAGCGCGAATCAGCGTGGCATCAAGTTGCGACTTCGCATAGTCCGCCGAACCCTTCGCCTGCTGGTATGTCCCCTGTGCCCGCGCTATTTCTTCCTTGCGCGGACCAATCTTCACCAACTGAAATCCCTTTTCCAGCGAATTTACTCTTTGCTGGTCGGCGCCAAATCTCGCGGTTGCGTCGTCCATCACCTGTCTTGAAACCACGCCTTGTTCGGACAACTGTCGCATGCGGTCCAAGGTAGCTTTGTCATCCACCAATGTCGCTCGGGCCTCGTCGAGATTGTGTTGTGCCTGATCGACTTCCTGGGGCCGCGACCCATTCTGCAATTCCTCGAGATAAGCATGCGCGCTATCAGCCGCGCCTTTAGCCTGCTCGAACTGCGCCCGGAATTCTTCATCCTCCAAACGAACCAGCACCTGGCCCTCTTTTACTTTGTCGCCCTTTTCCACCCCAATCCACGAGACCCGTCCAGTCACTTTGGAATTCACGTTGATTTTGTGATGCGCAACGATGTATCCGCTTGCCGAAAGAACAATGCCGCCGACATCGCTGCTTTCGGCAGTTGCTCTCGCAACTTCAACTTCAGGAATGTCGGTTGCAAACAAGCGATAGCCGAGAGCAATCAGTGCCAGCACAACGACGATCGCAATTCCCGCAACAATTGAACGCCGCGCCCACACCGGCCCTTCTCCGCCCGAATTGCGCGCAGAACGATCTATACGCAGGCCTTGCAGTTCATCGTGTTTTGCATCAATCGGCATACTAATCTCGCAATGCGCTCAAAATATCTTTCCGTGCCGCCTGCCATGCGGGAGCGATGCCACCCAGCAAACCCATGATCACCGCAAACAGCACGGCCGTCCCCACAACTGCGGGAGTCATTCGCAAGCTGAAAACAATTTCGCTGAACGTAACCGCATTCGATGTTCCCGTCGTCATGCCGTTGAACGGCAGCATAAGAAGAACACCAACCGCAGCACCCAGCAGCGACAGCACCACAGACTCGAAGACAAACGAAGTCAGAATGCTAGGTTTGGAAAATCCGATAACCCGCAAAGTCGCAATCTCGCGAGAGCGATAAGCGACCGCTGCATACATCGTATTCATGGCGGCAAAACTCGATCCAATCGCCATAATCACAGCCACAAGAATGCCGACGAACTTGATCGGTCCTCCAGAACTCGTTTGCTTATCGTAATATTCTGGCTCGAGTAATCCGTCCATCTTCAATCTCTGATCGTCGCTCACCCGATGCTTCAGTGCATCAGCGCTCACCGCATCAGTCGCGCGCAGGTAGGCGGATGAAAATCCACCCTGGCGATCAAAGTCAGACGACATCTGATTCACATCGCCCCATATCTCGGATTCATACGCGCTGCCCCCGGCGTCGAACACTCCGACAACGGTCCATGGGCCCTTACCAAATTGGATTGTGTCCCCAACCGCGGCGTGGGAGAAGCGCTTCTGAATCGAATCGCTGACTACAACTTCGCGCTGTCCCGGAGTAAACCAGCGGCCTTGGACTAGCTTTACTTTCGGTCGCAACTCCAGACCATCCGGCATCATTCCGCGGACGGTAACATTCACTTCGCCGGTGCCATCTTTTCGCGGTAGCACGATTACAACTACCAGCTCCCCAGAAGCAGCAGGTTCGCCGTGCGAATCTTTCGCAACGCCGGGAAGCTCCCTCAATGTCGGGAACAATGAAGCATCAAATCCTCCCGAAAGCTCCGCCAATGATCCTTTGCGCAATACCAAAACATTCAACGGATCGCCCGTCGTTGTAAAAGCCCGATCCAAGCCTGCCAGAAGAGCCATTAGAAAAATTGCCGTCGTCACTGTGAGTGCAATGCCCAGCGCAGTCATGCCGGTGAGCCCTTTGCGCATCATCAAATTGCGGAGGTTGTACTTAATGGGAATTGCCATAGATTTTTTAACCGATGTGCCGCAGGCCCTCCACAATATTGATTCGAGCTGCATTGTAAGCGGGCAGCCATCCACTCAACAATCCAACGAAAGCCGCAACCAGCAATGCGGTAATCATCGTTGGAATCGTAACTTCAAATCCTGCTGGAACTCCGAGTGCAATCGGAGACTTGCTAATAAATTGAAGTAAACCCGCGGCCGCAAAAATGCCAAGCACTCCGCCGCAAACCGCCAGCGCGACCGACTCGCCAACAAATAGTGAAAGCACTCGCTGCTTTGTAAACCCTAAAGTTTTGAGCACAGCAACCTCGCTGGTTCGAGACCGCACCGACATCGCCATCGTATTGGCCGAAACCAGCAGGATCGTGAAAACAACCGCCCCGCAGATGCTAAGAATAAAAGCTTTCACATTGCCCAGTCGTGCTACAAACGACAGCCGGAATGCGTGTTCTGTCTCGGACTTCGTTGGCGCGGGAGCGTTGCGGAACTGATCATCAATCGCCTGCTCAACCGCCGGAACGTCATTCTCGGTCGCCACCCGCGTATCGTAAAATCCTGCCTGTCCTTTGAACCAAGGTACCGCCTCCTCCAAATACTTCGCATTGAAATAAAGAATACGCGGCGGAGGCTGCATCGTATAAATCGCCCGGATCGTCAACTCGGGATTCACTTCAAAAATAGTTCCCAACAACGTAATGTGATCGCCGATCTTCCACCCGTATCGCTTTGCGAGGTCTATATCTACCATCGCTCCGGCACGATCGCGTTGCCATGCGATCAGTTGGTCCGGCAGAACGATTTTATCCGACGCGACTTTCAAGTAATCATCAGGATCGGTCGCCATCTGCGTAAATGAATTTTCCGGGCGGTCATCCTTATACTTGCCGCCGAACCACGTCATCGGCACAACCGCCACCACGCCCGGTATGCTGCGAATCTTCTCGCGATAATAAGCCGGCAGAAAAAACGCCATCGAAACTTTATCGCGCGTGATTACGCGCTTGGCCGAATCCGGAGCTCCCTTATCGAGATAAAAGCTGCGCCAAATCGTCATCATCAGCGTCAGCAGCAGCAATGAGAAGCCAATACTCAGCATGGTCAGAATGCTGCGGCGTTTATTGCGGAATGCGCTCTTCACGATGAATCCGGTGAGGGTCATGGAGATTAGCCGATATGCCGCAAGCCCTCCACGATGTTTATCCGCGACGCGTTGTAAGCGGGAATAATTGCGCTTACGAAGCCCACGAACGCCGCCACCAACAACGCGATTGCCATAGTGCCAGGGCTAACCTTCACTCCGGCGAAAAACATTCCGCCCGCGCTGGAATGGCCGAACGCGTAAATGAGCCCATAGCCAGCGACTGCACCTAACAGTCCACCGGCTAACGCCAGCGTGACAGCCTCGCCGACAAATAAACCAAGAATGGTTTCGCGGCGGAAGCCCAATGTTTTTAATACAGCAACCTCTCGCGTCCGTTCGCGGATCGACATTGCCATCGTGTTAGCAGATACCAGCAAAATCGTGAATACCACAGCCCCACAAATACTTAGAATGAACGCCTTCACGTTCCCCAACATGGCGACGAAGCTCAACTGGAATGCCTTCTCGCTTTCGGTCTTTGTTGGTTGAGGCGAATTATGAAACATATCGTCCACAGTTGTGGCAACTTTGCTAACATCTCCTGCGCTATCCGCCAGAATGCTAAACGTCCCAGCCGTTCCTTTGAAGAACGGTACCGCTTCCTCGACATACTTCGTATTGAAATACACCGATTGGCTCGACGGATCGCTGCTGAAAATTCCTCGTATGTTCAACTCAAGATTTACCGGATAAATCGTGCCCTTCAAAATGATACGGTCGCCTATCTTCCATCCAAATTTCTTTGCCAGCATTGCATCGACAATCACGCCTTGGCGGTCGCGCTGCCACGCCGCCAACTGATCGGCGGGGATCTTGAAATCAGTGAAGACTTTGAAAAACTCTTCGGGATCAGTGCCGAACTGCGCGAAAAAATGTTCCGGCTTTTCATCTATATATAGGCCGCCAAACCAGGACACTGGGACTACAGCCGACACTCCGGGCGTCGCCCGAATCTTCTCCCGATAAAAACTTGGCAAAGCAAACGTCAACGAAACCTTGTGGCGCGTCACCAAACGTTGCGCCGACTCGGCACTCCCAGTATCGATGTAAAACGTATGCCAAACGGTCATCATCAGCGTCAGCAGCAACAACGAAAAGCTGATACTGAGTACTGTAAGAATGCTGCGTCGTTTGTTTCGAAACGCGTTTTTGCTGACAAAGCTAGTTAGGGTCATTTTTGCACTCGTTGGCTATACTCGACAGCTCGTTAACCTTGGGAAATTCTAATAGCCCAGCATAGCGGACGCAGCTCATTGCCGACAACCGTTCGCCCTTCTTATCTTCTTATATTCAAAGGGTTGGATAGTGACCAGTGCGAAAAGTGAGTCGCAATTCGTGACAAATGTCATCGCCAGGATCGGATGACCTTCGTAACTCCAAACAGCGACAGAATGCTCGGATTCTGTAGACCTGGGAGCTATCCTAACCACCAGTTCCTTTACCAGCACTGCGTCCGCGGGGACCAAGGAAGAATTTCAGAAAATGGACAACAAAATCGGCCGATTCGAAATCCTTAGTGAGCTCGCAGCCGGAGAAAAAACTTCGATTTACAAGGCCACCGACCCTGAAAGCAATCAGACGGTTGCCCTGAAAGCGCTCAAGCTTGAATTGTTTGGCGAGCAGGCTGCCGCCCTTGTTCAGCGTCTTCAGGAAGAAATCGAATCCGCTAAAGCCCTGAACAGTCCTAATATCGCCGCGCTCTATGGAGCCGGTGAAATGGAAGGCCAGTTTGTTGCCTCGCTCGAATACATCCAGGGCAACAGTGTCGAAACGACTCTACGACGCAACGAAGGCTTTTCCATCTGGGACATTCAGGACATCACCCGTCAGGTATGTCAGGCGCTCGACCACGCACAGGGACATAAAGTCGCACATTACAGTCTGGAACCTTCCAAGATCATGGCCGGATGGGATGGCACAGTAAAACTTCTTGGATACGGCATTTCGAAAATGGGAGCTTCAGCTGCCGAAGCAGTCGGCGCGCCTCCCGCAACATTGCACTACATGTCGCCCGAGCAACTGGACGGAAAGACGCTCGACACCCGTTCCAACCTATTTACTCTCGGCGCAATTTTGTACGAAATGGCCACCGACCAGAAAGCTTTTTCAGGAGACGATGCCGATCAGGTTCGTCAGCAGATTCGCGAGCATATGCCGCCTGCCCCAATCGGCGTAAAAGCGAAAATCCATCCGGTGCTCAGCGAGCTAATCATGAAGACGCTCGCCAAGGATCCCGAAGCACGCTATCAATCCGGACGTGAACTCGTACTCGATCTGGAGCGCTGTAAAGACAGCCCGCAAAAAGCAAAAGACGCAAAGAAAGCGGAAGAAAAAGCTCAGGGGCTGGTCATGCCGCCGAAGAAAGTCCAGGCACCGACGGCTAATCCGTTTATCGCAAAGACAAATGAATCAGAAGTGAAGCCGAACGAAGCGGTTCAGGCTGCAACACACGCTATCCCGGCAACACCCGCCGAGGTTCCAGCGAAAGCTGTTGCCGCTACCGTTGGAGGCAGCAGCGTTGATGCTCGACCTCAGACCCTGCTGGTAAACAAGATCACGCCGAAGATCGATCCACTGAGCATTTCTTCAGCAAGTCCAAATCAGTTAACGCAACCTCAAGTAAAAATGTCGTCAGCAGTTGCGGAACCCGAAGTGAAGACCCCTAAAATATCCGTCGATCCTGCGATGGCGGAGCCAAAAGCGGGAGCACCGCCCAGCAAGAGTTTTTCCGACATCAGCGAATTGCCACCTATGAAGACGGTGGTAATCGCTCCCGAACCGATCGCACCTATATCTTTCGCTCCCGAGCCGGATGCGGCTCACGCAGCGGTTTTCAATAAGAGCGCGGCCCCGGAAAAGCCAAAAGTTCAGCCTAAAGAACTTGCAATGAAAGCCGCGGCGGAAATCAAAAAGACTCCGCCCAAGCTGTTCATGTATTCCATCGCCGGCGCTTTGGCGATCATCATTCTCGCGGTGGTGTGGATCACGTTTCGCATTCATTCCGAAAACTCGGATGATGACAGCAACACCGCTCCAGCGGTGGCAAGTCGCCCTGCTGCACCGGTAGCCGCCGCTCCAGTTGCTGCAGCACCGGCAGCCGCCTCAACCAACGCCAATACGCAGGCTCAGGCACCCGCGTCTGTAGGCTCTGTTCCTGAAACCGCGCAAGTCACTCCGGAAGCCGTCGCACCGGAACCACAGGTTTCCGTCACTCCGCGTTACGCGAAAAAGAAATTGAAAGCAGCTCCGCAACAACCAGTCGCGGCGGTAGTGATTCCCGGACAGCTGACTATCAACTCGACTCCTCAGGGAGCGCAAGTTCAGATCGATGGGCACGCCGATCCCTCGTGGGTTACGCCTTACAACATGGCTGGAATTGGGCCCGGTTCACATACGATTATCGTCAGCAAGTCTGGCTATGGATCGGAGAGCCGAAGCATCGATGTCGCTTCCGGAAGCAAGTCTTTCGTATCCATTCAACTCGCATCGCTGCTCGCTTCGATTTCCATCGGCAGCGATCCGGTCGGTGCCTCAATCCTGATGGATGGTCACGATACCGGCAAAGTCACCCCATCCCAGATTTCAGTGGACAAGGCTGGCAGCCACAGTTTCGTTCTGCGCAAACAAGGCTATCTCGACGACACCAGCACTGAAAACTTGCAGGCTGGACAGACCTCGCATTATTCGCCGTCGTTGCATGCGCTCGGATCGACTGACGACATAAAGATTGGCGGCAAGCTTAAGAAAATGTTTGGCGGCAGCGGAGATGCCGCCGGTATGGGCCTGGTGAGCATTAAGACCACGCCGAAAAATGCTCAAGTTGCGGTGAACAACCGCATCATCGACAAGAATTCGCCGGTGGACTTTTCCTTGAATCCGGGCACCTATGTGATTGACGTGACTTTATCGGGATACAACGGAATTCATCGCGTGGTGAACGTGGATAAAGGCGGCAAAGTAGCCATCGACGAAGTTCTGCAACGCCAGTAACTCCTAGACTTTACTCCTTGAGACGGCCCGCTCCTAACTGGAGCGGGCTTTTTTCGCGCAAAGTTAATAACGCCGGAATGTCCGCTCATAGCCCTGACTGTATCCCGCTGCATATTCCTGCGAATATGCGTACCGATCGCCGTACTCATGCCGATATCCGCGGTCCTCGTGTGCATACTTTCCTCGTGGATAAGGCTGATAAGGTTTTCGCTGCATGAAGTCCTGGCGGGCCACGAGTGCTCCGTCGTCAAATCCGATATCGTGCGCTACACGCAGCCCAGGGCCATCATAGCGATAATTACCGCGATCATAGTAATTCTGCGCCATCGCCGAACCTGCGCATCCTACAGCGATGGCGGCAGCGAGAATCGCCGTTCCCAATCTTGCCAACACTGACTTCCGCGTACAAATTTCGTTCCTGAACATGATCTCCCCCTTATCGCCACCCGAATTCCAATCAGGAAGGCTTACAAGAAAAAACCCGCATGTCCGCGAAAAGTCTCTACCAACGCGTTAGTCCCATGCTGTCACAGTGTTAGACTTTGGAGTTTCATACTAGCTTCAGTTAAGGAGATGCATTCATGGAAATTAAAAGAGTCGGCATCATCGGCGCAGGAACCATGGGCAACGGGATCGCTCACGTTTTTGCCCGCTCCGGATTTCAGGTTTTGCTGTGCGATATCGAACAGCGCTTTCTCGATCGCGCTTCCCAGACCATTGAAAAGAACCTTGATCGTGAAGTTACGAAAAACAAGATATCAGCTGAAGATAAGGCTTCAACTCTCAAGCGCATTTCGTCCACTACCGACCGCTCTAAGCTTGCAGACTGCGATCTGATTGTCGAAGCAGCTACAGAAAAATTCGAAATCAAAGCGGAGATGTTTCGCGAGCTTGACCGCATGTGCCGTCCTGAAGTGATTCTTGCCACCAACACTTCGTCAATTTCGATCACGAAGATCGCCGCTTTGACCAAACGGCCCGACAGAGTAATTGGAATGCATTTTTTCAATCCGGTTCCTGTGATGAAGTTGGTAGAAGTCATTCGCGGACTCGCCACATCTCAGGAAACATTCTCCAGGATTCGCGATCTTTCCGCGAAATTGGAAAAGACGCCAGTTGAAGTCAACGACGCCCCTGGCTTCGTCTCCAATCGCGTTCTCATGCCCCTCCTTAACGAAGCCATGTACACAGTCATGGAGGGCGTCGCAACCCCAGATGCAGTCGATGAAGTTTTTAAACTCGGCATGGCCCACCCCATGGGCCCCCTAACGCTGGCTGACTTTATTGGACTCGATGTCTGCCTCGACATCATGCGCGTTTTGCAGGACGGCTTAGGCGATCCTAAGTATCGGCCTTGCCCTCTTCTAATAAAGATGGTCGACGCTGGCTGGCTCGGTAGAAAAAGTGGCAAAGGGTTCTATCAGTATTAGCATTAGCCGAAGCTGGATTGAATCATGAAGAACAACCAGGAACCCGGTGGCAGCGATATCGCCTTCTACGCAGCTGCCGCAATTCTCGGTATTTCTGCCGGCATCCTGGATGTAAAAGTCGGCGACCTGCTTCTGACCGCAATGTTCGTCCTCGCTTCGACCATGGTTCTCGGATTTCTGCGCCCGCAACGTCCGTGGCGTTGGATCGTCTCGGTCGCATCACTCGTTCCGATGGTTCAACTATCGGCGTTCGTTTTTTTCTTCCAGAAACCTTATCGAGCGCAAATCTACGAATCGTTCCTTGGTTTTCTAACTGGCATTGCCGGAGCCTATGGCGGCTCGGTGTTTCGCAAAGCGGTTGCCGAGCTGCGCAAATAGGTCGCGCCCCAAAGTCAACTTCGCCCGAAAGGCTCGGATACACAGAAAGTCACTCCCGTTTCCACAGCCCAGTCGAGTATGCTTTCGGTAATGAGTGTCACAGTAACCGTCCTGGCGAGCGGCAGCCGAGGAAATTGCATGATCGTGCAGAGCGCACGCACGCGCATCCTCGTCGATGCTGGACTTTCATGCCGCGAAACATTCAAAAGAATGAGGGCTTGTGGTGACGATCCTCATTCGTTGTCTGCGGTTTTACTCACGCACGAGCACTCCGATCACGTAGCCGGCTTGGCCGTATTGACTAAAAAATTAAAAGCCACCGTCTACATGACAGGAGCCACGCATCAAGCCTGGTCGCGCGCGGTTCGCGACGAAAAATGTGAGCTCCCGCATATTCCCGAACTTGAGTTTTTTTCTGCAGGAAGAAAATTTCAGATTGGCGACATCGAGGTCAGCCCATTCACCATCCCCCACGACGCTGCCGACCCGGTCGGATTTACCTTTCGCGCTGAAGGGGTAAAAATTGGCATCGCTACCGATCTCGGATTCATGCCTCCCAACGTCTGCGATCAGTTGCATGGATGCGATGTGCTCATCCTCGAATCCAATCACAACGTCGAAATGCTGCGTGGCGGCCCGTACCCCTGGTCGGTGAAACAGCGCGTGATGAGCCGCGTCGGCCACTTGTCGAATACCGCTCTCGCGGAATTCTTTGGAGCGCAGTATGATGGAGCTGCATCCTACATAGTACTGGCGCATCTTTCCGAAAAAAATAACCATCCGGAAGTGGCTTTGCGCGAGGCAGAAAATGCGTTAGGGCTACGCCGGACGCTGTTGCAGAACCGGGTCAGTCTGGCTTCACAAACGGCGCCGTTAGAACCTATTCGACTGTAGTGTCAGTATGAGCCAATGTGTTGATCCCATCGTGGGTAAGATTCTGGCGGGGTGGCGCTATGATACCTCGGGGATCGCTCCTGAAATGGGAGCGGGATACGAAGACCATTTCGCTGCCTGCGATCATTGCCGCTCACGTCAACGCCTGCACCGCACCATCGATATAGCGCTAATCGCGCTCGCTTCACTGTCGGCTGCAGTGTTTCTTCTGGCTTTCGGCGCCATCCATTACTTTGAGCCGCGCCACGCGTTCCTTCTCGAACTGGCCGCCCTGACGGGATTTGGTCTCTCCGCCCTGCTATGGCTTATCGTTGCAGTAGCCACGCCTGCCCCGATGGTGATGGTGGACGTGGCCAAGCTTGGGGCCCGCCACGTTCATGACCGGCTTCCCGAAGAAATTCGACAGCATTTGCCGGAAGAACTTCGTCTACGCATCACCGGGTCTTAATTTCGAATCAAAATTCAGCTCAAGCCTTAATGTGGCAGGTCGCCAAGCCACGTTTTTCCAAATATTGCTGGTGATAATCCTCGGCTTCGTAAAAAGTGACTGCGGGAACAATTTGGGTTGCAATCGGCTTGCTGAACTTATGCGACTTTTCCAGTTTGTCTTTGGAAGCTATCGCTTCGGCTTGCTGTTCCGGCGAATGAAAGAAGATTGCCGTCCGATACTGCGATCCGTGGTCCGGACCCTGGCGATTGACCTGAGTGGGATCGTGATTTTCCCAAAACACATTCAATAACTTATCGTAAGAAATTTGCGCCGGATCATATTCCACTTCAACCGCCTCCGCATGTCCGGTGCGATCTGTGCAAACATCCTGATACGTCGGGCTCTCAGTCGAACCACCCGTGTACCCGACCCGCGTAGACTTCACTCCTGGCAACTGACGAAATGTCGCTTCCACTCCCCAAAAACACCCTGCTGCAAATGTAGCCTTAGCCATGTCCTTAATCTCCTGTCCGCTCTCTAGCTTAAAGGATGCGTTAGCAAGAGCAAAAGTGACAATTTATGGAAATCAGGATACCCGGCTGGCGAGGGCTGTAGTAAATACCAGCGAATGTTCGTTACCTGAGACGTGCTCCTCTAATATCGACTCTGGCGTTAGTAATAATTCCTTCATCACGGCCCAACGCAATTGGGTTCTACGCAAATGGCCGAATTGATCTGGTGCAGCCCACTTCATCGTGAGAATGGCAGTGCCCTCTATAGCTTTGAGCACGATAGGAATTGTATGTCCAGACGCGGCACCGGCCAAGACGTGTTCCATGAATCGAAATAGAATCTGCCGCAGCGGTTGTCGCGCCCAGCGAATTTTGCAGGATTCAGAACTAAGAGATAACCTAACTCCGGCAGTTTCCCCGACTGGCTGGAAATCTATAACAGCTTCCTGCAAGCATTCATTCATATCGATGACTTCAAAATCATCTGGTGTTTGAGAACTTGATAGCGCTTGCAAATCACCGGCTAGCGCAATCGCAAGCTGAGTTTGTGCCAATGATTGAAGCAGGACCTCTCGATAACCAGCTTGGCTGATTGCGACATTCTTCTGCGATTCCAACGCCAGTTCCAAGCTGCATGTCAGTGAACTCAACGGCTGATTCAGTTCGTGAAAGAGCTCACGGACCAATTCATCGCGACTTATCCTGCCATCAGTTCGCAAGACATTGTCCTAAGCTTGAGGATTGGATTGGCTACCTAATTCGTATCCCACACCCCGAACTGTGTGAATTAACGCCTTGTCGAATCCGTCATCCACCTTACGCCGTAAATAGTTGACATACACATCGACCACATTGGTGCTCGTATCGAACGAGAGATTCCACACATGTTCGATGATCATCGCCCGCGTTACCCTACGTCCGGCGTTGCGCATAAGATATTCCAGCAGGCCGAACTCCTTGCCGGTGAGGTCAATTCTCCGCCCGCCTCGCTCGACTCGCCGCTCTACTCGATCAAGCTTCAAATCGTCAACCGCCAGCACCGATTCAGCGGGCAAGTGACTTCGCCTCACCAACGCCCGTATGCGCGCCGATAACTCTAGGAATGAAAATGGCTTCACCAGATAATCATCCGCGCCCAGATCAAGGCATTGCACCCTGTCTTCGACTTGTACCCGCCCAGTCAACACCAGAATCGGTACCGTCGGTTTTCGCGTACGTATAAATCGCAACACAGCAATGCCATCGATTTTCGGGAGATTTAGGTCGAGCACTATCAAGTCGTAGTCGATGGCCTCCGCCATGGCACGTGCCTTCTCGCCGTCCATTGCCAAATCAACAGTGTGGCGTTCGCCTTCCAGCCCCTTCTTTATTGTTCCGCCGAGTACCGCATCATCGTCCACTAAGAGAACTCTCATAAGTTTTCATTAATCACTCCAAAGCGATTCTAGGCGGCGTTTAACTTGAATGAACATTTATCGTCCTGCACGAATGGGTAGTGGTCCGCTGAATTGGGAATAGGCGCAGAACGGGAATCAACTTGGCTCCCAAGTTTTCCTTTCCCATGGATTCTCGCCGGGGCACTACAATGCCAGTAAAGGAGCGCAATTCCCCCAAGTGGCCATCACTTCTACAAAATCCTTCCTGTTGCCGGGAGGTGCAGTTCTTCTTGCCGCCTGGATTACGCTCGAATCTGGACTCGTTCCAATATCCTCCTCGGCCGTGAATTTCTCGTATGCAGCTGTTTTTCTCGCAGGATTTCTCCTGGCTTGGCGCTTCAATTCCAGCCGCATACTTTTCTCTCTAACTACTCTTCTACTTGCGCACCACGCGCTTGTGTTCTTCTCCAACGGACGAACCGCCGTGATCGGTCCGGGCCGCGTTGCTTTCGACGTTCTCGCTTTGCTTGTCCCTGCCAACCTGATTATCTTTTCCCTGCTTCGCGAACGTGGCCTCGTACTCGCATCTATGGGGCCGAGGTTGGTGTTCCTATTTTTCGAATCGACCTTCGTTGCGATTCTTTGCCGCCCATCCGCCAAACTCGCGCCCGCTCTATTTCGAAGCACTTTCCTGGGAGATACCCTTTCCCACTGGACTAAAATTCCGCACCTCGCCTTACTCGTCTTTCTTAGTTCACTCGGATTTTTCTTATACCGCTGGCTCGAAAATCGACGAGCAGTTGAAAGCGGCATGTTTTGGACTACCACTGCTGTGTGTATGAGTTTTCAACATGGCGGCCTGAGTCCCATTGCCAGCGCATTCGTCGCTACCTCTGGATTGGTGCTCGTAGCCTCAATGATTGAAAATTCCTACGCACTCGCTTATCAGGACGAACTCACAACGCTGCCCAGCCGCCGCGCCTTCAACGAAGCCTTGCTTCGTCTCGAAGCTCCCTACACGATCGCGGTCGTCGACATCGATCACTTCAAATCATTCAACGATCAATATGGACATGACACTGGGGATCAAGTGCTGCGTCTGGTAGCCGCCAAACTTGACCGCGTCACTGGCGGAGGCAAATCATTTCGCGTGGGCGGTGAAGAGTTCAACATCTTGTTCCGCGGGACGACAGCCAGCGATGCCGAAGCCCACTTGGAATTCTTGCGCAAAGGAATTGAGCAATCTTCATTTCGGGTACGCGGGGCTGCAGAACGCCGCACCGAATTGCGCGGGCCTGACCGACGCATTCACGCAGCCAGGAAAACTAAGAAAAAGGTTGAGCCTCAACCAATGGTCTCGGATCCAGATGGCGGCCTGCGCGTCACCGTCAGCATCGGCTTGGCTGAAGCGACCTCAAAAGATGCCAGCACTGAATTCGTCATCGAAGAAGCCGACAAAGCTTTGTATCGCGCGAAGCGTTCCGGCCGGAATCGCGTAGAGTCCGCATCCCGCGCCCCAGTCCGGCGACCACGCCGCAGGATGGCTTGATCCATTCTTGAATCTTTCATCTGATCCTTAATCTCAGGAACATCAGCCCAGAAACCGGATGTGTCCCATAAGTCGATTGCAAAACATCGGGCACTCCGTAAGTTGTAAACTGTCCCCCGAACGCGACTGACAGATGTTGCAGACGTGCGACCTCGCGGTCATATCCAGCTGTATACGCTTGCACGCGCGCGAAATATTTCTCATTGAAATTCGGCGGTAACGGATTTTCGCCCAACAACAATTCGTTGGTGCGATCTACATTCTCAATCCGCGTCCATATATTGTTCTTATCCAGAAATCGAAGTGTCGATTCCAATAAGTAGCTGTTGCCAACGTTACCGTCTGCAAGGCTCTGATTGCGTCCCCACAAAAGCAACGACGCCCAATTGCCTCTATCCATCGACCGGTTGTACATCCCCGACGCCGTCATCCGTCTCACATCTTCGTTCGGCGCAAGCGCTTCTGGACTGTGCAACTGCGCAATCGAATACTGTCCTGTCCAACTGTTACCGAAACTTATCGTCGCCCGTGTCGACCACGAATCAATCTTCCCCGAATCCAGATTCCATCTGTACTCATCCGGCTCCCGACCATGAAAACCGGACGCCTCCAATCTCACATTCCTGTACGAAACGCCAGCCGTAATCACATCGTCGGCAATGTGCGTCGAATCTTGCAAATGATGACCGAGCGGCGCAATGGGATCCTCCGACGCCGATGCTCGATGAGGATAAGCTGGCGGTCCCATGGCTGGATCGCCCATCGGCGCGGCATAAACTGAAAGCAACCAGTTCTTTCGCACGCGGTAGTCATACATGGCTGCAATTTCCATAAAAAAATCGTGCGGATGTTGCCCATCAACGATGGGACGCCCGAAAGCTGTCTCGCCCTGTTGGAACAATTCAGGATAGCGACGCTCCGAGAGCGTAGCCGGTTCCAAACTTAGCATCGTTCGCAAAGTTAGCGTGCCTCTTCCAAAATGCTGCTGTGCCATCGGCATGATCCAGTTGGTTGAGAAAAATTTGTCAGCTCCACGCGGGCCACTTTGCTGGATGTCAGAAATAAATGCTTCCCCGTGCAACATGAAAGTCCAGCTGCCAAATTGCTTCATGAACATTTCAGATGGCGTGGAGATTGGTTGAAGGTCTGTCCCACTTGAGGTGTGCTGCTCGATCAATGCGATCACAGAATCAGAGTCGGATTTCATTCCATCATCTGCTGTCATTCCCTGCATGCTGTCGCCACCCATGTCGTGCGGAATGTCCACGGATTCCTCCTCGTGAGTCGCGATTTGAGCAACCAGCGGCCACGACATACCCGCAACCAATGTCACTAAAAGAAGAAAGATATTGCGCACTCTTCACTCCAATGCAAATTCCAGAAACCTCGATGAAGGACGCCACGCACGGGCAGCGCGGCACATCAGAACAGGAATGTCAGGGGAATCAAATGCGCAGAGGACTTGTTCGAAGCGGTGGCCCGCTATCGACGAAAATTACAGTCCCGACATCAAACGTGACGCCAGTCGAATCGAAATTCCACAATGCCAGATCATGAGAAAACGCCGTCGATATCGGCGTTTCCCAGCTCAAACTCACGGGAATAGGCGGAGCGGATTTATCTACGCAACACTTATGCGTGCCCGAATTTGAATGGATCGGCGCGTGCCGATGGCAGCCAACCGGCTGCACGGGTGCGCCCGGCAAGCATGCCGCCAGCGCGGGATTTGCCGTCACCAACAGCGTCAGCAGCAGCACGAAGCTGCTAACTAACTGGTTAACCGACCTGGAACCGACGACAAGCACGTTTATTATGATGCACGAAAGTGGCCAAAGCTTCTCATCTCCCTGAATTCAAAATCTCGTGTGAATCTGGCATTCCACGTTAAAATGCTGTTCTACCTGAGTCGTATCTGTTATGGCGCAACTCGCAAAGAAAGTCCTATTAATTGGTTGGGACGCCGCTGACTGGAAAGTAATCAATCCTTTGCTCGACCAGGGATTGATGCCTACCCTTGATGAATTCATCAACAATGGAGTCATGGGCAACATCGCTACCCTCCGCCCAATTCTTTCTCCCATGCTCTGGAATTCCATTGCTACCGGCAAACGCGCGGACAAGCACGGCATCCACGGCTTTATGGAGCCCGATCCACAAAACGGCGGAATCCGTCCGGTCACCAGCACTTCGCGTAAGGTCAAAGCAATCTGGAATATCCTGACGCAGCGTGGTTACAAGACGCACGTCCTCGGTTGGTTCGCCGGACATCCTGCCGAGCCTATCAACGGAATTTCGGCCTCCGATCTTTATCCGTATGCGACTGCGCCGCTCGATAAAGAATGGCCGCTTCCTCCCGGCGCAGTTTATCCCGAAGACAAGCGCGATCTGTTCGCGAAATTGCGCATGCATCCCGCCGAAGTGACCGAAGCTGCCATCCTTCCCTGGATACCTCGCGCCGCGGAAATCGACCAGGAAAAAGATAAGCATCTGCAGTCGTTCTCCAAGATTCTTTCGGAGAATTGTTCCATCCACAATGCCGCCACGTGGATCCTGCAAAACGAGCCGTGGGATTTTCTCGCCGTCTATTACAACGGCATCGATCACTTCTGCCATGGATTCATGCACTACCATCCACCACGAATGGCGGGCGTTCCCGAGAAGCAATTCGAGATATATAAAGATGTCGTCAACGGCGCTTACCGCTTTCACGACATGATGCTCGACACTTTACTTCAGCTTGCTGGTCCAGAAGCCACAGTCATCCTCGTTTCCGACCACGGCTTTCATTCCGATCACCTTCGTCCCATTGGTATTCCCAAAGAGCCTGCTGGACCGGCCATGCAGCATCGCCCATTCGGCGTGTTCTGCATGAAGGGTCCACACATTCAAAAAGATGAACGCATCTACGGCGCGAATTTATTGGATGTAACTCCGACGATCCTCACTCTTTTCGGCTTGCCCGTTGGTGAAGACATGGATGGACGTGTTCTCGCCCAGGCTTTTGAACAGCCCCCAGAGATTTCCCGCATTGCAAGCTGGGAAGATGAGCCCGGAGAATGTGGAATGCACCCCGCCGATTTACGTATGGATCCAGCGGCTGCCCAAGCTGTTTTGCAGCAATTCGTTGCGCTCGGCTACATTCAGCCACCCAGCGAAAACCAAGCCAAAGCAGTCGAGTCGGCAGTGCGGGAACAGCGCTACAATCTCGCGCGAGTTTATCTGGATTCCCGGCGTCATCAGGACGCTCTGCCGCTCCTCGAAGAATTGGTCAACGAATCGCCTGATGAATTACGCTTCCAACAAAATCTCGCGCACTGTCATCTAGCGTTAGGACATCGCGCCGAAGCCAAAGCGCTCCTCGAAAAACTTATCGCGTATCAACCGCCAAAACGCAAGAAGGCAGAAGAAAGCGAAGCCGCCTCTGCGCCCGAAACCCCCGAAGCTGAAGAATCAAAGACGCCGCCTGCTCCGCGGCCCTGGGCAGATCTTTTACTCGGAATCGTCCGCTTCGAAGAAGGCGACATGGACGGAGCGCTCGCCAGCCTACTCAAAGCTGAGAGCGCCGACCCGCGCATGCCAGACTTGCATCTCCGCATCGGACAAACTTATTTGCGGCAACGGCGCACCGCCGATGCCGAGCGCGCATTTCTTCAGGCACTCGAAATCGATGGCGACAGTCCCGACGCTCACCTCGGCCTCGCCGTCGTTCGCCTACGTCAGCGCCGTAACGAAGATGCTGCCGAACAAGCGCTGCTCGCGGTTGGCCTACAGCATTTCCTTCCGGTTGGACACTTCCATCTCGGCGTGGCCCTGGCGCGTCTTGGACATCGCGAGCGAGCAGTCCTCGCATTCGAAACCGCGGCGAGTATGCTCCCAGGTCTGTTGGCTGCCCATCGTTGGATTGCCGCTCTATGCACTCAAGCCGGCGGCGATCCAGAGAAAGCTGCGCGCCATCGCGGCATTTATCTTCAGTTAAGAAAACGCCGGCAAGACCACTCTCGACCACAAGTCAAAGAACAAAGAACGACTTGAATGGGCCACCATCCCCGTTGAAGCTAAATTTCTATCCGGTGGCCATGTCGGTGGCGAAGGCCGGGTCCAAGCCAGGGTTCATGGCGGCGGCTTTGACCTGGGAGGCTAGGTGTTTGATGACGAATTTCATGTCTTTGTAGTATCCCTTCTGTGCTCCGATGAAGGCTTTTCGGAAATCTTTTACTTGCATGTCGGATGTGTCCGGATAGTGAATGCCCTCGCCTTTCCAGGCTGAGTCGGGAAGGGGCACGCTCTTCGCTCCAGGATGTTCTTTCATGTACACAACGTTGTAGTTGGGGACTTCCGTGACCATCTCGGCGATCCGTGTTTCGAATTTTGCGGTCTTTAAATTGGACGCGGCGAGTTTCAAGGCGCGAAGCAAAAGTGCGGCGGGTTTGAGATCGATGGTTCCGCGCAGCAGCATGTTGAAGACTTTAATCAGCGCGCATTGAACGGAGGCGGCGTCTTCGAAGATGGTGTCAGGATCGTTGACGGCATCGATGCGATTGTCTACGCCTTTTAAAACGCGGGAATGAAAGTAGCAAAGTAATTGTTTGCGGAGAGCGGGGGATCCGCAGCGGTGCCCGGTGACTTTGATATGAGTGCAAAGAGGAAGCGGAGTGTCCATGATGAATGAAGCCTCGTGAATAAATTTATGAAATTGATATTGAAACGAAACGGTTTAGCGAATGAAAGTTTGCAAAATAAAGAGAACAAAAGAGTTGGAGTCAAAATAAAGAAAACAATGGCGTTATGAATGAAGTTTCGGCTCCAACGTCTTTTGTTTATTTCGATCTGTCGTCTGATCGGTGGTTTGATCGGACGCTGATCGAACGTTCGGCTGGTGTTGGTCGCCATTGGTTATGGGTGGTGCGTACTGCTTATAAATTCACCGTGCGCTTTTCAAATTGCGAGGTCAAGAGAAAAATGAAGAAAGGATGAAAATAGTTGAGGAGTTCCCGAAATGGGAAAAAGCGCAGTGGCTTGATAGACGGGTTGTGGTGTCCGCAGCTGAAAATCCAACGGTAATAGCCGTGGGCGGCTGAGACTTAATACTCGATGCGTGTAAATAAGGAGACTTTTGTCTCTATTGGCGAAGGATTGGGCGTGGGATATGCTTTCAGGGTTAGTTGGAGGTGGATGTGAAGAAGTTATTTTATTGTGTTCTGGCAATGATGCTGGTGTGCGTTCCAGCGTTTTGCCAGACTTTTAAAGTAATTCATAGTTTCAGCGGGTATCCGAATGACGGATCGGCTGCGATCAGCAATGTTGTCTTTGATCAGGCGGGAAATTTGTACGGAACCACCCCGGGAGGTGGCAGCGGATTTGTCTGTGGCGACAACGGATGTGGGACAGCATACGAACTCTCGCCGAATAAGGACGGTAGCTGGACCGAAACTGTCATTTATAACTTCTGCTCGGTAATCAGCGGCAATGCTTGCCAAGATGGTGCCTATCCGGATGCCGGACTCATAATCGATGCTTCCGGAAATCTCTACGGCACCGCAAGTGAAGGAGGGGGAGTTCCCTGTCCGCCACTGGGAACTCTAGGTTGCGGCGTCATTTTTGAACTTTCTCCGCCGATTACTCCCGGGGCTGCGTGGTCTGAAGCTACTTTGTACAACTTTTGCAGCAGGTTTCAGAACGGAGCATGTCTGGACGGACAAGGCCCCACCGGCCAACTTGCGCTCGATTCGGTGGGAAATTTGTACGGCACCGCGACTGGTGGAGGGGCCGGCCATATTAAACAGTCGAGTGGAGCAGGCGGCGGAGTCGCGTTTGAGCTAAGTTTGCGAGCTGGGACGTGGACGGAGAGCGTGCTATACAACTTCTGCTCGAAAGGCGCGGGCGATTCCTGTCCGGACGGGTACATTCCAAACGCAGGACTAATTTTTGATCGATCGGGCAATCTCTACGGCACTACCGATTACAGTGGGAACGCATCCGCATTTGTCGGGGGCACCGTTTACGAACTAAGTCATGGAGGCGGCGGGTGGACACATCAAACGCTTGCTGCCATTCCATCAAATTCGAGATCCGATTGGCTTCTGGCTCCGATAGCTATCGATTCAGGTGGCAATCTGTACACCACCTTTTCCGGTGCCAATGGCGGGCTATACCGTTTAGATCCCGCCACTCGTAAGCTAGGAATTTTTTCTTTTAATGGTGTTGACGGATTGGATCCTCTTGGTGGCTCGTATGTGAATTCTCAGTCAGCCACGCTGTATGGGACAACGTCCGGAGGCGGGTCAAAACCTGGAAATGTTTTTAAGATTGTTAAGAGTGGCAAGGAGACCGTTCTACACAATTTCTGTTCATTCAGTAACTGTACCGACGGCGAAAGTCCGTGGTCTAATCTGACGCCGGACCGAAACCGCAATTTGTACGGAACGACAGAATTTGGCGGAGACTTTGGTAGCGGCGTTGTGTTCGAAATCACCCCATAATTGAGGCGCTAGAAAAGCCGGACGGAACCACCGCCCCGTCCGGCATGTCCAGGTTATGGGTTGTTTAAAACGTTGCGGTAAAGTTGCGAATTAGTGGCATCAGTACCTTGGCATCCAACGCTGGCGCTGTTTGCGTTGTTAAAGGCAAATTCCCAATCGCAGAAATAGATTTCCAGTGTCTGGGCGTAGTTATCCGATGCAAAAGGAATTGTGTCTGGCAAGAAGTCGCCCACGTACTTTAGGTGCTTCCGGCATGCACCATCTGTGGAACGAAGGCAGAATACATCACACGGATTACGCGCGGATAAAAATCTAAGCGAGAAGAATGACTCGCAAGGTTCGTGGTGCCCACCCTTAACAATCAAAGGGTGGGGCAGCCTGTTTGGGGAGATACGTGAATAGGGCGGTCCAGGGCGTCCGCGTTACACGGTCAAACGCCAGGGGTCGGTAGACGCGGCTAGAAGCTTTTTTTGAAATCTTTTAATGACATGCTCGACCTTACCGCTTGTGCCATGTATCGGAGGTCGCCAGAATAGCGCTTAATGTCTTTCGGGCCGGGCTCACGCCTGAATAGTGGTATGCCGGAGTAGTGTATGAGGTCGTCAGTGAACTCAGCTACGAGTTCGTCATCCGCATTCGCGTTTACTATGTCGAAACAGCGTTGCCAAACTGCTGCGTTCCAAACCGACTGCGCCGCCAGCGCCTCAAGACAGTCCGCAATTTCATTTCGAGTAGCGTCGTCCATAACTACCTCTCGGAAGTTTACCCGATTCTCACTTCGCGCAAAGAGCGCGGGAGAAATTGGCGTGGCGCGGGAACGCTGCGCGCAAGATCCTTCGGCCCGCGATGCAAAGCGCGGGCTGTCAGGATGACATCCCAACGGGAATAAAAGAGCGGTCGGAGTTCGTGGTGCCCACCCTTAAAAATCAAAGGGTGGGGCAGCCAATGTGGTTGAGATGCCGACGGGCGAAGAACATGTGGCACTCCGCGCGAGATCCCCTTCGACTTCGCTCAGGGCAGGCTCTCGCCCGGGTGAAGAACGCCGGTTCTTCGGGATGACGGCCTAAGGGGAAGCGGCAACGCACAAAAGAGCGGTCGAGGCTCGTGGTGCCCACACTTCGAACAACGCGAAGTGTGAGGCGACCAATTTTAAGGCACTACCCACTGTTCGCGGACAAGAGTGTCCGCGCTACACGATTCGCGGGTGAGGGCGGCCTGCGCCAACAAGCTAAAACTTAGGCGGCTTATTCTTACTCGTACGCTAAGGCGTCGATGGGGTCTTTTTGGGCGGCTTTGTATGCGGGATAGAGCGCTCCGAGGACTGCTCCGATGATGGCGATGATGGCGGCGCGGACGACCCATCCCCAGTTCACGATGATGGGCACAGTCGGAATGCGGTGGTGGATCGCTCCTCGAGCGAGCAGGCTGACGACTACGCCTAACGCGATGCCGCCGATGGCGAGCAGAACCGTCTCCCGCAGAATGACGTTTACGATGTAGAGCTTTGACGCGCCGAGCGATTTGAGGATGCCGATTTCGCGAGTGCGCTCCATCACGGCGGTGTACATGGCCTGGAAGATGACGATGAATCCGATGATGACGGAAATGCCGATGACCACATCGATGAACGTTGTCAGGCCGGGATAGTGGCTGGGCGTCATCATGGAAAGATAATTGGCCATGGAGCTGGCGACATATTTATCCATGCCCGGAACTTGTTTCACTTCCTGGACGACCGCGTCGGCGTTCGATGGGTCGTCGAGCTTGAGATAGAAGAGCGAGGCTTTATTTTGCGCTCCGATTAAATCCTGAAGCTCGGTGATTTGCAGAAACTTGCGCGCACCTTTGCCGGGTTCGACGATTCCGGCGACGCGGAATGTGTGATTCAGGATCTCAATGCTGTCGCCGACATGCACGCGCTTGGATTTGGCGAAGATGCTGTCAACAATGGCGTCGTCCGGATTCTGAAATGGTCCGCCATCGAGATAGCGGAATGGCCCGGACATGCTTTCGTAGCTCTTCAAATCGATTCCAGCGATCACTTCGATTGCGCCGGCGGTCGAGATTGACGTGATTTCCGGAGCGACTGACGTCACATGCGGCAGCTTCGCGAGAATGTCGCCAATCTTGATGGACATGGGCGCGCCGGAGAGTCCAACCATGAAAGACGACCCGGGAGGCATGACGATGACATCTGCGCCGATGCCGGCCTGACGCTGGCGGGAATCGCTCAACATGCCGAGGGACAGGCCGACGATCAGCAGAATCAGTGTGACTTCCAACGCGATGGCGACCATGCTGATGATGGACCTTACGGGCCGGTGCACCAGGTTGGCGACGATCATCTTATTCATCGGCTTTTACCATTAACGCAGACCCATCTGGGCTGAGGTGGTCGTCTTGGATTCGCCGAGGTGAACGACTTCCGCTCCGGCTGGTTGATCAAGAACGAATTGCGCATCGGTCAGCGGCTTATTGAAATCGAGCTTCAGCATGTTGAGAGTGATGTCGTATTCCTCTTGCGGGCGCACGATTTCAATCTGTGAAGGATAGCTGATGCCATCGTAGTCTTTATAGTTCGCGTAGAGGGTGTTCGTGACCAGATCGCCTTTCTGGTTATAGATGAGCTGGCGATGGAGTTCCATGTCGACGCGGCTGAAGATAATCTTGCGGGAAAGAAACCATCCGCTGTCGCCGGTTTTCTTGACGACGTTGATTACGTAATCGGCTTGCTCTACTTTGTGGCCCTTAGTATCTGTTACAGTCTGCACGTCATTTTCGAGCACGGCAATTTCGTTCTGCGCGTCGATGCCAGGGACGAGGACGGCATCATAAATGACCTGAGGGCGAAGGTTTTCCATCGGGCGTTCAGGATTCGGAGTGACGAGTTCGCCGGGGCCGATCACAAAACGGTTCTTCGGAGGGATAGACAGCTTGAAACTCTTGCCATCGCTGACCATGTCGAACGCGCGAGTGCGAACCACGGGAAGCAGGCCGATCATGCGCAGCATTTCCGGCTTCCGAACCAGAATGTAGCCGCGGATCTCTTTGTAATCGGTGATCTTGCCTTTTTTCTCGCCACCGATCGAGGTGTCGATATCGACAGTCGCCTGCATGGAACGAACTCGTCCTGCCTGGTCGTTGAGGTATCCGATAAGCTGGGCCTGGGACGCGGTCTGTAGATGCGCGGCGCTGAAAGGGCGTTCGACGACACGGGAATGAAACAGGCAACCTGACAGCGGTGCGGCCATTCCTATTAGTAATAAAGCGCGAAGTCTTGTTACTAATAAAGCGCGAAGTCGAGCGGACAGGGTCATGGGCAAAAACGTGCGGAGCCGGAGCAAAATCCTTCCTTTGATGAGTATAAGCGATGAAGAGAAGCAACTTTTCTTCTAGAGGAGTTTTGATCGCCGATGCTTTCAGAGATTTGGGCAGCCGAAAAATGCGGAGACAATGTTCCGAAAGTAACGGTAACCAGGTTGGTTTCCGCATTGACCCGTTTCAATAGCGGCATATAGACTTTTTTAATTGCGCACAGTTGCTGGACGAATCAAGCGGCGGTGGGTTTGTAACTCACGGAAAATATGAAGATTACGCAATCCTACGCGCTTGTATTCGCTGCGGCTTTGGTTTTAGGGACATCCGCATGTCAGTCTGCGCATAAGCCGGTAGCATCGGTTCCTGCGAAACAAGCGAGCGCGCCAGCACTTTCTGCTTCTACGAAAACTCCTGCGGTAGCTGATCCCAAACCAGCGCCAGTGGTTGCGCAAAATGCCGCCGAAGAACAGGCAACTGCTGCTCCGGCGGATCAGGTTGCTGCTCTCATCGCGCAAGTCGAAGAAGAATACAAAGCCGGCGACGCCAACTACACCGCCGGAAATAAAGATGCGGCGCAGGAGAATTTTGATCGCGCATTCGATCTGCTGCTGGGCAGTCCGCTGGGACTGCACTCCGATGCGCGGCTGCAACAAGAGTTCGATCACATTCTGGAAAACGTAAACAAGCTGGAACTGGCTGATCTAAAACAGGGAAATTCCGACGAACAGAAGTCTGAGCCGGCCCCTATTGATGAGACGAACGACGTTGCTTATCCGGTCGATCCGACCTTGAAGGCGAAGGCCGAAGCCGAATTGAAAGCTACGCATTCCGATCTGCCGCTGATGCTTACCGATCCGGTGGCCAGCTACATCAATTATTTTTCGACGCGCGGCAAGGGAGTTATTGAGCGAGCGCTGATCCGCGGCGGGCGATATCAGGACATGATGCAGACGATCCTGAAGCAGGAAGGCGTTCCACAAGACCTTATTTATCTGGCGCAGGCGGAGTCGGGATTTCATCCGCTGGCGTTGTCACGGGCTGGAGCTCGCGGGATATGGCAGTTCATGGCAAGCCGGGCCAAGGGTTACGGGTTGGAAAGGAATGCCTGGATTGACGACCGACAGGACCCCGAAAAATCTACGCGCGCCGCAGCCCATCATTTGCGCGACCTCTATAACCAGTTCGGTGACTGGTATCTGGCGATGGCTGCTTATAATTCAGGGCCGGGTACCGTCCAGAGCGCGGTAAAACGCACCGGATACGCCGACTTCTGGGAACTTTACAACCGCAATGTCCTGCCCAAGGAAACGCGAAATTACGTTCCGATCATCGTGGCTATGACGATCATGGCCAAGAACCCGGCGCAGTATGGGCTGGCCGATCTGCATCGCGACACGCCGCTTCCCTACGACACGATCACGATTGATTATCCGGTCGATCTGCGTCTGGTGGCGGAGTGCGTGGATGTTCCGGCTACAGCTTTGCAGGACCTCAATCCGAGTTTGCTGCGCCTGACGACGCCTCAAGGGCAGAAGTATGATCTGCACCTTCCAGAGGGCACGAAAGAGCAGTACATAACATCTGTCGCCAGAATTCCCGAGGACATGCGAGTCTGGTGGCGTTTCTACTCGATTGCTCCGGGAGATACGCTTAACTCGATTGCGAGAACCTATCGCACTACGCCGCGTGCGATCGCCCAAGCCAACAGTTTTGCTGAGGATAACGAGCTCAAAGCTGGCGATAAAGTGATCATTCCGGTCGCGCCGGGGCGGCGACTAGCGGACACACAACAGGCATACGCGAAGGGAATAACGGTTTATAAAATTCGCCACGGGGATACCGTCCAAACTGTGGCTGATAATTTTGGAGTTTCGGCGACGATGGTTCGGCGCTGGAACCACCTGCACGGGGACAGCTTCGGGCGGCGGCACATCCTTTATGTACACCTGCCGATATCGCCTAATGCCGATGCGCCAAGTTCGACCGTGGCGCATAAGTCTTCTTCCCACAGCAAGTTACATAGTACGGCGGCTACGCGGCAACACATTGTGAAGACTGGAGAAACCCTTACATCGATTGCCAGTACCAATCACACCACCGTCGCGGCCATTAAGCGAGACAACGGAAACCTAGCGGTCTTGCGTCCTGGGATGGTCTTAATTCTGCGCGACACGCCATAGTGCTCTTGCCCCAAAAACCTGCAGTGTAAATACTCGATTGACTTGTGATCGCGCCGGAGTTACAACCATGCGAGCACATATGCGCGCCTTGTTGCATCTGATTCAAGAACGCGTGCTACAATTGCGCGCTCGGGTTGAAGTTCAGCCATTTTGGCCGGTAAAAATCTAAAGCGGCGATTTAGGAGGAGCAATGAGTTTCGAAAGAATCTTCTATATGCGTGACGAGGATGACGACTTCAGCGATGGCGGTAGTTACGGCGACTCTCTGGAAGAAGACTTTGAAGAAGAGGAAGACGAAGAAGAACCGGAAGCGACCGCTATGGTAGTGGAGGATGCAGAGCCAGAGGACGAGGAAGAGCACTCCATGCCGACTCCCGTTGCGCGGACGCAATCGAAGCCTGCCGCTATAAAACCCGCGACGAAAAAGACGCCGGCGAAAAAGGCTGCTCCGAAGAAAAAAGCTGCAAAGAAGAAAAGCGCTCCCAAGAAGAAGGTAGCGAAAAAGGCGAGTAAGAAGAAAGCTGCTCCAAAAAAGAAGACGGCAAAGAAGAATGTTGGCAAAAAGAAGTCGACAGCCAAAAAGAAAGCCGCCAAGAAAAAACGACGCTAGGAGCTTTTAAAACTCCCGTCCCCACGAATGCCTTAGTCCAGCTAAGGCATTTGTTTTTATGTAGTTAATTTCCATCGTGTGGATGTAGCCGTCGTGCTTTGAGTGGCTAGTGATCATGTATTCACGAAAACATTGACTCTGCCCGCTCCGACAGGCAAAATAGCGCGAATATGCGCAGCCATCGTTTTGCCCTGTTACTGGCCTTCTGCTTCGTCCTGTCTGCCTTGGCCAAAGCTTCCGATAATCCCTGGCTTGAAATCCGCAGCCAGCACTTTCGCATCCTGACCGATGGGAACGAAAAAGACGCGCGCCATGTCGCGCGCGAACTCGAGCAGATGCGCGAGGTCTTTGCCAACCGATACCCGAGCTTCAGACTCGATTCCGGCCCGCCGCTCTCAATTTTTGCCCCGCGAAATGATGAGACCGCGGACTCCCTTGATCCCACATTTGGATCAGAGAAAGCTCAAAGCGGTGTCTTGGGAATTTATTATGAACAGTGGGAAAAGCAATATGCGGCGTTCCGCCTCCATAAGGCTGAGGTATCGTCGGCTGGGATGGACGGAGCAAGTAGCATGAACGTGATTTACCACGAGTATGTTCATAGCATTCTTCATCGCAATACCCGTTGGTTGCCCATATGGCTCGACGAGGGGCTCGCAGAATTCTTTGGAAGTACACATTTTGACGGACAAAACGCATTGGTGGGATACCCCTCACCGCGTTTGGTTGAAGTTAAATCGATGCCATTGATCCCCGTCGATACTTTTCTCGGTGTTGGCCCAGGGTCACCCTACTATCATGATTCCCGGCTCGCTGGACAGTTTTATGCGCAATCGTGGATCACCGTTCACTACATGGAACAAGGGAAGGATATGGAGGAGGGCAAAAAGCTCGAACAATTTTTTGGACTGATTGATCAAGGGATGGATCAGAAAAAAGCTTTCGCACAAATCTTCGGCGACACTTCCAAGTTTCGCGACGCGCTGAGATTCTACATACAGGAACCGACGCTCAGGCATTGGATCCTACGCGGCCTGCCTCGCGTCGATGAATCCCAATTCTCCGTGCGGACGCTTTCTCCTGCCGAAAGCGAGGCCGAAATCGGCGGCTACCACATCTGGAGGCACGATTATAAAAACGCCCGCACCCTCGTCGAGCAGGCAATCAAAGACGACCCCAAACTGGCCCTCGCTCACGAGAATCTTGGCTTCATCGATTTCGGCGAGGGCAAAGATGCCGATGCCGGGAAAGAGTTCGCTGCGGCTTACGATCTGGACCCGAAACGATATCTTTCGCTTTACTACAAAACCATGATCAATGCGTTACAAGGCAAGACCCTCGATGATGCCGCGATCTATGCCGGTTGCTTGCGTGTAGTCATGATCAACCCCGGGTTTGCCGAGGCTTACGTGCAATTGGCGCTTTATCAGTTACGCGCCGGCAATCTAAAGAATGCCCTGCTCATGGCGCAAAAAGCCTCGGACCTCGAGCCCAGCCGCGCCGGCTATTTCATTTTGACCGCTCATGTGCTGGAGCTTATGGGGCAATATCAGCAGGCGGGAGACATTGCATCCTTTGTGGCGTCCCGCTGGACCGGTCCCGATCACGACGAAGCCGTAAGCATCTGGGATAAAATTCCACAGGCGCAGCGCCCTCAAATCGAAAACCTTACCGAAACTATTCCGCCGGGCACGCAAACCACCGTGGGAACCGTTGAGTCCATCACTTGTGCCGATAAAGAGAAAGGCGTGAAGTTTGAACTGGTGCTAAACCAGGATGGAAAGTCTTTGCATTTTCACAGCGACGGCGGATTTACCACGGGTTACTCCGATAGCCTCTGGTACGGCCACGACCACTTCGCCCTTTGTCACCACCTCGAAGGTATGCATGCTCTCGTGCGCTACAAGCCAGCCAAAGACCCAAGCTATGCAGGGAATTTGGCGGAATTCGAGATTCGGGTCGAAATGCCAGAGCCGCCCGCAAAATCACCCGTTGCCGCAACCGCCCAAACGAAATAGGCGCGAGGATGTAAATCCGCTACTTCTGCGCGATGGCTTGGAGGCATTTTCCGTAGAGTTCGAGGAGATGTGTGGCGTAATCTTCGGGCTTCGCAGCTGACCCGGTACCCTGAAATCCCACGCCGGTGGACGCCGTCCGTCCGTAACCGGTGGTCATCGCAACAAACTTCATTAGATCAAGCGCGATGTCTTCGTTGCGACGAAATCCCGCGGATACACTTTGTGTTTCTTCAGCCATAAAGACTTTCCTCCAAGAGTGAAGCTTAAAAATTGATGATAGCAAATTCGGGCGTCAGCACCGCGTTGGTGAAGTTTCGAGTCTTCCTGCTAGACTCTTTCTTTATACTTTGCACGGCAGTGCAAGGTGTTCCACTCTTGGCGCTTGCCTCGGAGTTCCCATCCTGATGTCAGAAATTAATAATCCAACCTCGCGTACCCGTGTGGTTCGAGAACCCGAGCGCGCTAATTATGATCGCGCCGCGGCATACAAGATTCTCGACGAAGGCTTCATCTGCCATGTCGGCTTTGCGGTCGACGGTCAGCCGTTCGTGATCCCCACCAGCTACGGGCGCGCGGGCGATGTTCTCTATATTCACGGCTCGTCGGCAAGCCGCATGTTGCGTTCTTTGGATAACGGAGTAGCCGTCTGCGTCACGGTCACGCTGCTCGACGGGCTGGTGATGGCGCGTTCGATCTTTAATCACTCCATGAATTACCGTTCTGTGGTCGTGCTGGGGACGGCAACGCTGGTGAGCGATCCCGTTGAAAAGCTGGAAGCGTTGCGACTGCTTTCCGAACACATCATTCCGGGCCGCTGGAAGGATGTTCGCCAGCCGAACGAGAAAGAGATGAAAGCCACGTCAGTACTGCGGCTGCCTATTACGGAGTTCTCCGCGAAGGTTCGCCAGGGCCCAGTTATCGACAATGAAGAGGACTACGACTTTCCTGTATGGGCAGGAGTCGTGCCGCTTGCGATGACGGCAGGCTCGCCGCTTGATGATGACAGGCTGTTGCCGTCACAGACGCCGCCGGATTACGCGAAACGTTACAAGCGTTAGTTAGGCCTGGCGTTTCAGTGCGCGATCTAAAGTTTGATCAAGCGCGGACTTGGCCTTGGCGTATTCCTCAGACGAAATGCGTCCTTGCTTGTGATCAAGTTCCAGCTGGAACATTTCTTCTTTTAAAGCTTCGAGTAGAAGAGCGGATCGACCTGCGCCCTTGGCGACAGGCGTTCCACTGTAGTTTTGCGAAGCGACATCGGCGGCTTCGACATCGGACACGAAAACCGGAGGTCCGGATTTCGACCTACCCGCGATGATGATCGCTCCGGCAGCCAAGACGACGCCGAAGCCTCCGAGGATGAACCAGCGATATTTTTCCAGCGGATCAGGCGCTTCGATTGGCGGCCCGAGTCCGCCGCCCGGACGGTCCGCTGCCGAGGCGGTTGAACTATTTGGAGCAGCAGGTCGCGGTGATCCCGCGCTGTCATCTTGTGCTGCGGCGAGAACGCCAGCGCCGCTGATGCTGAATCCCAGGGCTTGACCTGCGGCGGCGTTGGTTACAACTTGAACAGTTGCGTCCGATTGCCGCGGATCATCCATTGCCTGGAATACGGTTCCGGGAGCGGCCGAAAATTTCATGGCCTTCGGAACCATGATGACAAAATGCTGTGCGCCATAGAGAAGTTTTGGAGCGATCTTCATTTCTCCGGAGTAGGGCAAGTGATAGACGACTTGAAACTGGGTCTCGCCGGGGCGCAACGGAAAATTGAAAGCATACCGGTTCTTTTCCTTCTGCTGTTCGGCGGAAATATTTACGGGCTGACCGCCAGCAGTCATTCCCATTGCCTGATCAACCTGAGCGCCATCGGGTAAAAAGAACTCGAAATTCTGAGGATTGTTCTGGGTCCGCGGCGGCTCCGACGAATTGTTGACGGCGAACACGCGGATGCCTTCCAGTTGATTATTCTCAACCTGGAATCGCATGACGTTGGCAGTGACGCTAATGGCGTCCAATTTTTTTGCCGTGTCGAATACGTCGACGTTGACTGAAGTGCTATTCGGAGGCGCCATCTTGTGATACGTGACGCCCTGATGGATGACACGAATGAGGTGCGGCCCGGGGTCTTCGATCTTTAGCGCGAAGCTGCCTTTGGCGTCAGTCTTCGTGTGGGTGGACTCTTCCATCCCCTGGCCGAGCTTAATCAGAATGACGTCGTCGCCGGCAGAAGGCCGGTGGGTCGTGCCGTTGTTCACCGTGCCGGTGAGGGTCTGGGCGGAACACAGACTGGAAAGCAACAACAAAATGGCAGAGTAAAACCTCAGTTTCAAACGCTAGCTCCTTTTTAGTTTCGAACTCAATTTGGAGAACGGTTTCAACGACGACGCCTCTTGTATTCGTGCCATTTCGGCGAGAATGCCGGCTGCTTCTTCTTCGAGTGACGATTTCATGCTCTCGTAGTCGGTTTCGGGAAACTTGCCTGCTTTGAATTCAAAATTCAGGTCGCGCAGGTTTTCATAAACAGCCTCTTTGCGCTCCTTCAAATACGAAAGCCGCGTCATCTCCGGGCCAAGATGCAAAGTGCCGGGCAGATAGAACACGTAGACAAGGATGGCCAACGTCAGCATCATGCACGTGAGCAAGGGAATCATAGTTCAGTGTCCTTTCGCGCTTGCTCGCGGAAGCGGTCGAGATCAGCGCCCTCGGCGGGACGAACCGCACCGGGCACAGCCAGTAAAGGGCGAGATTTCCAGGCGCGGACGATTGACGCGGTAAACACGATCCCAAGGACTAAGACCAGATACGGAATAATCCATGCAACTCGATTGAAACCCTTGTTCGTCGGGGCCGCAATCACGGTGGTTCCGTATTTTTGGATAAACCATTGCAGCGTCAGATCGTCATTGTCGCCGTGATCGACTGCAGCGACTAACTCCGCACGCATGCGATCAGAGTAGGAACAGCCAACGTGATTACATTCGAGCAGGATCTGGTTGCACCCGCAAACGCACATCATGCGGTGGCCGAGATCGTTGACGCGTGCGCCTTCGTCGCCCGCTCCGAGGAACGTGAACATTCCAATTATTAGAAGCAAACATCCGGCGAGGCGGCGCATCATCAATCGCCTGCTCCAACTGGTTCCGCGCGCAGAACAGCGGGAACGGCCACACGAACGACAGCTTCATTGGGGATCATTGCAACGACAGTTCCGGCAATGATGATCCAGACGCCGATCCAAATCCACATGACAAGCGGGTTCAGATGGACTTTGATGATGGGCCGGCCTGTATCTTGATTTTGACCCTCGTACACGACGTACAGGTCTTCGGCCAAAGTGGAGCGGTTGGCGACGATGGTGGAAGTTTGCTGGCTGGCTTTGTAGAAGCGCCGCTCCGGCGTCATGGTCGTAAGCTTTTGCCCACGCTTGAAAACGTCCATGACTGCCCATTGGCTGCCGTAGTTGGCATTGTCGTCTTCGGTATAGGAATCACAAACCAGCGTGTACGGGCCAATCTGGAGCTTGTCGCCGAAACTCATCTCCTGCTCTTTATCTTGATTGAAAGCGGAGCCGGCGAATCCGATCATGATGATGACTACGCCGAAGTGTACGATGTAGCCGCCGTAGCGTCGCGTGTTGCGGCGGGTCAGTTGGAGCATGGAAGCAAAAAGATTTTGGCCGGTATGCCGGCTGATCACGCGGCCGCCGCGAACGAACTCCGAGCCAACCGTGAGGGCTACCATCACTGCGAGCATGATGGTCATCAGAGAGTAGAGATACGACTGGTCCTGCCACGGCCGCATGCCTGCGGCGATCAGGACGATTCCGGTAATGATTGCTCCGATGAGAGGCAATGCAAAATTACGCCTGAGACTTTCGAACGAGGTGCGGCGCCATGCGAGCAGCGGCCCGATTCCGGTGAGTAAAAGCAACAAAAGCGCGACCGGAATATTTACGCGATTAAAGAATGGAGCGCCAACTGTAACTTTTGTTCCCTGCACCCATTCGGAAATTTTCGGAAACAACGTCCCCCATAAAACGGTGAAACAGGCCACCAGAAAAAGCAGATTGTTAAACAAGAAACTGGACTCGCGCGAGATCAACGACTCCAGCTTGTGTTCGCTCCGCAAATGCTCGTGGTTCTTTAGATAAAGCAACAGGCAAACTGCGAAAATAATTGCCAGGAAAATGACGAACCAATCGCCAATCGACGACTGCGCGAATGCATGGACTGAGCTAACCAATCCGCTACGCGTAAGCATGGTGCCGAAGATCGACAGCATGAACGTGCAGAAGATTAGCCAGATGTTCCACGTCTTCATCATGCCGCGTTTTTCCTGCATCATCACAGAGTGCAGAAACGCAGTACCGGTGAGCCAGGGCATGAGTGAAGCGTTCTCGACCGGGTCCCATCCCCAGTAGCCGCCCCAGCCGAGCACGGAGTAAGCCCAGTGCATTCCGAGGAAGATTCCGCAGGTCAGAAAACCCCATGTGACCATGGTCCAACGGCGGGTGATGTGTATCCACTTCTCGCCGGGATAGCGCATTGCCAAGGCGCCGAGGGCGAAGGCGAAAGGTACGGTGAATCCGACATAGCCCATGTACAGCATGGGCGGATGGATAACCATCTCGGGATATTGCAGCAGCGGATTGAGGCCTGTACCGTCATCCGGAAGCGTGCCTTGCATCAGCGCGAATGGATGCGCCGCGAAATTCAGAAGAAGCAGAAAGAAAATCTGTACAGCAGCAATGACTACAGACGCGTAAGCGAACAGGCGAGGATCGGTCTTATAGCGGAGGCGGAGGACGAATCCGTAAGCGGACAGCAGCAAAGACCAGAAGAGCAGGGAGCCTTCCTGCCCGGACCATAATGTTGCAAATTTATAGGGTGCAGGTAGATCGCGATTGCTGTGATGGTAGATGTAGGCAATGGAAAAATCGTTTTGAAACGCGCAGATCACGAGAATCAGTGCCGCCAAAAAAATGACAATGAACGTAGAAATACCGGCGCGACGGGCGGTTTCGCCGAGGCGTTCCGATCCGGGACCCTTTTGCAGGAGCGCCGCGAATCCGGCAAGAAACGAATAGCCGGCCAGCGCTAACGCGAGCAGGAGCGCAAAACTGCCGATTTGAGACATGGAATCGAGGCTCGTTTCAGAAGCGTTTCATGGGATAAAACGGAATATCCTCACGAAATTATTAAACACAAATGTAACACTTTTGCAGGGGACGGAACGGGAGTTGCAGGTTGGGGTAGGGAACGTTCCAGAATCTGAGCGGAGTTCAGTACTGCTGCGGTAGGATACGATAATCCGCTTAAACCGCAAGAGTGAAAATAATATGACGGAAGACATTGGTTTAGAAAATGCGGTTGCGATCAGGCATCTGCGTTTGGAAGAACAGCCCACACTCGATATCCAGGTCATCCTTGGAAGACCGCAGCGCGAGTTTAACGCTGCTGGCTACGACTCGGTACTTTTGCCCTTATCAAATAAGGGGTATTGGTGATGAAAAGGTTCGTTTTGCATCTGGGATTGACGACTTCCAGGCTTTGCAGTTAGCGATGGAGATCATCGGAGCGGAACTCTACTTTAAGCTTAATCCCCGATATGGCGGCAAGTTGAACTGGGAAGGCGGAAAGGATGGGGATCTAGGTTTCCCTGTGGCGCGAAGCCTTGAAGAAGAGGTTGAAAAGTTAAGACATCACCGTGATTAACGGCGTCGTGCGCATGATGACTTCGCCGATTTCGACAGCGGGAACTCCAGCGGCATTCAAGGCGTCTGCAAGGATGCCTGCGCTTGACGGTGCGACGGCGATGAGCAAGCCTCCGGCGGTCTGCGGATCGAACAGGATGGTCTTTATTTCCTCTGGAATATTCCCTTCATAACCGACGACACATTCGGCGAACTCGCGATTGGCTTTCAATCCTGCAGGGATGTAGTCGGCGCGTATGCAATCCAATGCCCCGTCGAGAATAGGAATGCGATTCGCAAATATTCGCAACGAGACTTCGGAAGCCAGTGCCATTTCTCGGGCGTGCGCGATGAGGCCGAATCCGGTGATGTCTGTCATTGCATGGATAATTGGAGTTGCATTGGTTTCATGCTTCGCGATGACTTCTGCAGCAGTCTTGTTTAGCGTCGTCATAGACTTGATCGCCGCATCGATCCAGGATTGTCTTGCTTTTCCCTTCTTGATGGCGGTTGTGATCACGCCAGTTCCTAGAGCTTTGGTGAAAAGAAGACGATCACGGGGTTGCGCACCGCGATTCGCATATATCCGTTGTGGATTGATCAGACCCGTTACTGAATAGCCAAATTTGGTTTCTTCGTCGCGAACACTGTGGCCGCCGATGATCGAGCATCCTGCTTCGATCATTTTTGACAATCCACCGCGCAGGATTTGTTCAAGGACATCTGTATCGCCGTTGGTGGGAAAGCAAACGTGGGCCAGCGCCGTAATTGGACGGCCACCCATCGCATATACGTCGCTCAAGGCATTCGTCGCGGCGATCTGGCCGAAGGTGTAAGGGTCGTCCACCATCGGCGTGAAGAAATCGACGGTCTGCACCAAAGCGAGATCATCGTTGATCTTGTATACGCCAGCGTCATCGGCGTGGTCGAAACCAACAAGAACATTGGGATCGTTCTGGCGCGGCAGCTTCGGAAGAATCTTTTCCAGGATTGCAGGACTGAGTTTCGATGCGCATCCGCCCGCCTTCACGGTTTCGGTGAGACGAACCTTCGAAGATACGGAAGTTGTGTCAGCCGGATTCATGACACTGGCGCCTCCTGCGGCAGATAGAGCTGTTCCATGGCGGATTTCACTTCAGCGGAAACCTGTTCCATGTCACGAATCGTGAGGCCAGATGTCGAAATCGGTTTACCCACACGCATTTCCAACGGCCGCGATTTGATGTGATAGGTGTTCATCGGGAGCAATTCGTATGTGCCAACAAGGGCGACTGGCACGACGTCAACCTTAGCTTTGATCGCCATAAAAAACGCGCCCGCCATGAAGGGTTTGATCTCACCATCGGGAGTGCGGCCGCCTTCTGGGAAAATCACCAGCGGCATACCGCTTTTTAAAGTTTTCAATCCCTGGCGCACACTTGAAACGGAGGCTGCTGAGTTTTGCTGGTCCACGCAAATTTGGCCGGAGCGACGGAGATGCCAGCCGACGATGGGATACGCCAGCAACTCCTTCTTGAACGCGATTCGAAATGGAAACGGCAGATACGCGTACAGGACTGGAATATCCAGCGCGGAAGCATGATTCACGGCATAGACGCGGGTCTTCGATGTGTCGATCTGATCGAGGCCGGTGACTTTCACGGGGCACAGAATGGTCATCATGATTAGTTGAGACCAGAAGCGTGCAAATCCGTGGAGAATGCGCTCGGCGTTGCCAAGTAAAGACACAGGGATCGAAAGCGCACCGAGGGTTACTGTGTACATCCAGATCAGAGGATCGAAAATGAGATAGGAGCGAAGACGGCTGGGCCATCCGTGTTTGTGTTCGGTAGTCGCGTGCCGTGATCGGATCGGCGGTTCGAGTTCAGTGGTAGCAAGCGGCATGTTTCGAATGATTATGCGTAACGATGATTATGTGTAACTCAGATGCTCATATCTCGAACTAGATGCGGATATTCAAACACTGAATTGCCTCTCCAACAACATAGATGGAGCCAGTGACTACAATCACGCTTTCGGGGTTCTGCAAAGCCAGCGTTTCTGCACGCTTCAGCGCAGCGGAAACATTAGGTGCTTCTTCCATCTCGGCAGATATACGGCTTGCGGCAGCGCGAATTTCGTCTGGTGATGCTGCGCGAGGATTGTCCGCCTGAGTGGCGATGATGTGGTCCGCCAATGGAAACAATATTTCCGCAATTTCGCGGACGGCTTTGTCGCGCATGGCGCCAAATAGGAAAATTAGCGGACGCCCATCGTAAGCGGATGATAAAGATGAGCGCAGCGCCCACGCTCCGGCTGGATTGTGCGCCACATCGAAAACATATTCAGGCTTGACAGCGGTGGCAGCCCGAACTTGAAATCTGCCGGGCCAGCGCGTTTCGCGAATCCCTTTGGCGATAGCGCTCGGCGTTATGGCGAAACCTTTTTTGATGAGTACTTCTGCCGCTGCAATCGCTAACGCAACATTGCGCAATTGATGACGTCCCACGAGTGGCGTCTCGACCGTTATTTCTTCGCCCATCACCTGGAGGGGATACCGCGAGACCGGATGTCCCGACGCATCTTGTCCTGATACGTTCGCGCTCGCAGGAGATACGGGCGGAACATATTTGACAGCGCTGATTCCGGTCGCTTCCATATTAATGATGGCGTTGCCGATCACGTCATTCGCTTCAGGTTGTTGTGGAAGCGTCACGACGACACCGCCGTGCCGAATGATCCCGGCTTTCTCAGCGGCGATCTTGGCGACGGTGTCGCCGAGAAATTGTTGATGATCTAGGGATATATCTGTGATCACGCTGACCAATGGTTCGACGACGTTGGTAGCATCGAGGCGTCCACCCATGCCGACTTCGAGAATCGCAATTTGAATTTTCTTGCGAGCGAAATGCTCAAACGCGATGGCTGTCATCATTTCAAAAAAGCTTGGATGCCATGGCAAATCCCCACTCGCAACGAGACTCTCAGCAACATCGTCAACTGTGTTGTGGATTGAGGCGAATTCGTCGTCCTCGATTTCGGCGCTGTTAATTCGTATGCGTTCATTGATGCGAACGAGATGAGGAGACGTATAGAGGCCGGTGGCGAAACCAGCGGATTGTAAGATCGACGCAAGTGTCGCGGCTGTTGAGCCCTTACCGTTGGTTCCTGCGATGAGCACGCTGGGAAAACGCTTCTCCGGATTATCAAGCGCGGACAGCAAGACCCGCATGTGGTCGAGATCGAACTTGCGCGCCGGCGTTTGTGCCAGTTCATGGCCAAGCGCATACATGCTCGAGATGGCAGTCTCGTAGGTCATTCGTAGGTGGAGATAATGCTTCTAAAGGTTATCAGTTTGGCGGGAAATAAGACGAAACGGGAGTCAGAATGGCCTGAACTCCCGTTTGAATTACGTGGCGAAAACGTTAGCGCAGTTCTGCGAGTTCTCCACGCAGTTTGTGGGTGGCGCGGAACAGCGTGTTCTTGATGGTACCTTCGCTGGTTTTCAGGATGCCAGCGACAGTGCGCAATCTCATGCCGTGATAATGCTTGAGCTCGAACACCATGCGTTCTCGCGGCGACAGCCGTTTTAGGGCGCGGACAACATGTTTGCGCACTTCACCGCCCATCAGATTGCGTTCGGGGCTGGCTCCGGCGCGATCATCCGCGACGCGATCAAAAATGGATTCTTCTTCACCCTCGGCAGTTAGAGTCGTCGTCAGATCGCGATTGCGCTGTGATTTTTTGCGCAGATGATCAATGCAAAGATTGCTGACGATGCGATATATCCACGTATAGAACGAGCATTCGAAACGGAAGCGGGAGAGGTTCAGGTACGCGCGCAAGAATGCCTCCTGGTAAATATCCTGGGCATCGTCCTGCGAACCGGTAAGGTGCGCGGCCAGGCGCAGCACGGGGCGTTCATAGTGCCGCACCAATTCCTCGAATGCAGCGGTGTCGCCATTCTGCGCGGCGCGGATGAGTAGATCGTCGTCGGCGCGGGTCGGGCGATTCGGCGTAGTTACCACACGAATTGGTAAAGTGTTTTCCATTGCGGGCCTGTGGGCGATGCAGTTAGTTGACAAATTTGTACCCCGTACCATGCACTGTGAGAATGAAACGCGGTTCTTCTGGCTTTGGTTCAACTTTTTGCCGCAATCGGACAATATGAGCATCCACAGTGCGGGTGGTGGGGAAACGATCGTATCCCCAAACCTCTTCGAGCAAACGGTCCCGGCTTAACGCTTCCCCGGGATGGCACAAGAAATATTTCAACAAGTCGAATTCTTTGGATGAAAATTCCAACTGCTTACCTAGACGCGACACCTGGCAACTACGAACGTTTACTTCGACATCGCCGAACGAATACGTTTCCACGTCGGCGGGCTTAGTAGACGAACGGCGCAACACGGCCTTTACCCGCGCGAGCAATTCGCGTATAGAGAAAGGCTTGGTAACGTAATCATCCGCTCCGAGTTCGAGGCCGACGACTTTATCGACTTCCTGACCGCGTGCCGTCAACATGATTACCGGCAACGATGGACGCTTAGCTTTAATCTGGCGGCAAACTTCAAGCCCGCTCATACGCGGCATCATGACATCGAGCAGGACGAGATCGGGCGAGTCTGTAAGCGCGGTGTGCAATCCTGCGACGCCATCTGAAGCGCTGATGACCTCATAACCTTCGAACTGAAAATTGTCGCGCAAGCCCGACACCATGTTGGGTTCGTCTTCGACAATGAGGATCTTCGTCATTAGGAATGCTCCTGCAAAACTGCTTCGCCGCGTTTCGCGACAACCGGTAATGCGATGGTGAACTTGCTGCCCTGACCGGGAGCGCTATCGACCAGCACTTCGCCACCGTGTGCCTGCACAATATGACGCACCAAGGAAAGCCCCAGGCCGCTCCCCTTGGTGTTGTGAACCAGCGGATCGCCGACTCGATAAAATTTATCGAAGATCTTTTCTTGTTCGATGCGGGCAATGCCAATTCCGTGGTCGATCACTTCAAGCCTGACGGAACCGTTGTCGCGGAACAGATTCACTCCGATGTAGCGGCTGTCCTGCGAATATTTCAAAGAATTGTTGACCAGGTTCAGCACCGATCGCGCCATCGCTTCGCGGTCCACCTTCATGGGAGGCAAGTCCTGGGCGATCTTTTCCTCGAATTTGAATCCGCTTTGCTCGATCTGATAACGATAAGAATCGAGAGTAGTGCGAACCAGCTCTCCCAAGTCTGTATCGCGAAAATCGTATTCTTTGCGGCCTGCTTCAATCCGTGAGAAATCCAGGATGTTATTGATCAACGCAGTGAGCCGTTCGCTTTCTTTGCGAATGATCTGGTAATACTCCTGTGTTTTCTCGGGCGAGCTGATGCGCCCCATTTCCAGGGTCTCGGCATAGAGGCGGATCAATGAAAGAGGGGTGCGCAGTTCATGTGACACGTTGGAAACGAAGTCTGACTTCAGGCGGGCGAGTGCCATTTCTTTGGCGACATTGCGATGCGTGAGCACCAATCCTCCAGCCAGTACGAGTGCAAGCGCGCCCAACGTGAGAAAGCTGGTTCGAACGAAACGGTCTCCAATGGCTTTCAGAGTGGTGCCGCGAAGTTTGATGGCGAGGGTAAAGCCTCGCATTGCGCCTTCCAATTTGCGTTCAATCTCGGCATCACCGCCGTCCCATCCAGCAGAAGTTGCGATCGGCGTGGAGTCGCTGTAGCTGTGGATCATCAACACGGCGGGATTTTTTTCCGGTCCACTTTCGGCAAGATTGCGGGCCATGACCTTGTCCAGCATTTCCGGTAAGAACTTGTCGCGAACGTAGTCGGCGTCGAACGCAAAGCCGACAAGCGCCTTCTTGCCATTACCTGTATCAGCCAGAAAAACGGCGACCGGCTGGCTCATCATCGTCTTTCCACCACGTGGGGCGGAGTTCATGAAGAACACGTAATTCATGCCGTGTTGATTGGCACGTTCAATCTCGTCCACCCAACTCTTGTATTCCATGTCCGACCTAACCCAGCCGCTAATCATGCCGGAGAGGTCGCTGGTTTCCAGTTGAAAACCGGGCTCGGTGGATCGATAGGGTTGAGATCGAAACGTCAGGCCATGGTCCGGATCGAACATGAAGGCGTGCGCTAGATAAGGATGCGAAACGAGAACTTTGTCCAGGGAACCTGCGCAAAGTTGATCAGGGCCAGGGATGTCGGCGCGAGCATCATCTACAAGATCGTAAGCGCGCAAGTTGATTTGCTTTTCGGAAATAGCCAGCACCTGATAGAAATCACGCTGGATTGCAGCTTCAACGTCACGATTACGCTGGATTGAACGAAGATGCATTGCGCCGAGGAACACTAAAGCGGCTGCCGGTAAAACGACGGCGAGTTCCAGCGTCAGAATCAGCCGTGTCCGCTCGCTTTTGAATGCTTTGAATTTCATGACCGAGATTCACCATAGTGGAACGTGGACGACAAGGTGTCAATCCGCCGTAAAAGGGTGTAAAAAGATGTGAAGTGATTGAAAGCATGAGTTTTGCGCGTCATTTGTTAGGGTTGCGTGTTGGGAAACTTTAGGGAATAACGATGAAAAATCGCGGATATACGAATCCGGCAGAGACAACGTAAACTGGAGCAGCCATGAAAAATTCTGCGATGTCCCAATCATTACATGTCGAAGATCCTGAGATTGCCGCAGCGATCGATAACGAAGCACGCCGTCAGCACGAAGGCTTGGAGTTGATTGCTTCAGAGAACTTCGTCAGCGAGGCTGTGCTGGAAGCTGCGGGTTCCGTGTTTACGAATAAGTATGCCGAGGGGTATCCGGGAAAAAGGTATTACGGTGGTTGCGAATTCGCCGACGTAGTCGAGACAGTCGCACGTGATCGCGCGAAGAAACTTTTCGGAGCTGAGCACGCCAATGTGCAACCGCACTCGGGCTCCCAAGCAAACATGGAAGCTTATGCCGCGGTGATTCAACCCGGCGATACGATTCTCGGACTTAATCTGGCTCATGGCGGACATCTTACTCACGGCCATCCACTAAATTTTTCCGGCAAGACATACAAGGTTGTTCCGTACGGCGTCACCAAAGAAACGGAGACGATTGATTACGACGAACTCGAAAGAATCGCGGAGAAAGAACGTCCTAAGTTAATTATTGGTGGCGGTAGTGCTTATCCTCGGATCATCGACTTTGCACGAATGAGAGGCATCGCTGACAAGGTTGGCGCGTTGTTTCTCGTGGACATGGCCCACTTTGCAGGATTGGTGGCTGGAGGCGCGCATCCTTCGCCTGTTCCGCATGCTCACATTGTCACTTCGACTACACATAAAACGCTACGAGGACCGCGCGCTGGACTCATTCTTTCGCGACAGGAGTTTGCTGCAGCTATCGATAAATATGTTTTTCCGGGAGCACAGGGCGGGCCATTGATGCACATCATTGCCGCCAAGGCAGTGGCATTTCTGGAGGCTATGCAACCCGAGTTCCGCGACTATGCACGACAGATTGTGGCCAACGCTAAAGTACTGGCGGAAACATTGGCGGCAGAAGGCTTCCGCATTATTTCTGGTGGAACTGATACGCACCTGATGCTGGTCGATGTATTCGCGCAGGGAATGTTTGGCAGCGAAGCGGAGAAGGCACTTGGCGAAGCGCACATTACTGTAAACAAGAATGCGATTCCGTTTGATACGAACCCGCCGATGAAGCCTAGTGGCATACGTATCGGCACTCCTGCGCTCACGACTCGTGGGATGAAAGAGAACGAGATGCGACAGGTTGGCAAATGGATCAGCGAAGCCTTGCGTCATCGCAACGAGCCGGCGGCGTTGGCGCGAATCCGCAAAGAAGTACTGGCGATGGCCGAAGCGTTTCCGCTTTACACCGAACGGCGCGCGACGGCTGAAGTGAAAGCTTAGTCCTCTTTATTATGTGCACCTACGATTTCGGTCGGCGCGCTATGGTGAATCCGCTCCCGTGAAAGTCGCCATCGATATTCGCCGGATGACGGAATTTGGCATCGGCACCTACACGCGCAATATTGTTCGCGCTCTCGGCCGGCAAGATCACGAAACAACCTATTTCCTGATTGGTTCTCCGGCGAAGGTTGCGGAAATTGGGCCACTGCCTCCGAACTTCAGGACGGTCCCGCTTCTCGATCACGACGCCAGCACTAAGGGATACATTGAGTGCCGAAAGATACTGCGCGGCCTCAACTGTGATTTAGTTCACATCCCGCATTTATTTTGGATGCCGCGGGCTTTGCCTTGTCCGTATGTGATGACGGTGCATGACGTACTCGAACACATGATTCGAGTGCAGACCGGATCGGGATTGCGGCGGTCTCTCCATTTTTATTCGACACGATGGGTTCTGCAGGGAGCGGCGCGGATTCTCGCAGTGTCGAATTTTACTCGCAGCGAAATCGAGAAACTGTTTCAAATTCCTGCCGACCGCATTGATGTGGTTTATAACGCGATTGACGGACGTTTCCTTAGCGGCCATGCAACGGAGGCGGACCGGCAGCTGTTGGCGGAGCGCTATCAGATTAATTTTCCGTTCCTGCTTTATGCGGGAAGAATCAGTCCGCATAAGAATCTGGTTCGCATCATCGAAGCTTTCTCGGCGCTGAAAGCCGATCTGGGGAAAGACGATAAGTATCCAGATTTGAAGCTAATCATCATCGGAGATGAACTCTCGAAGCATCCCGATCTGCGGAGAACAGTGATTCGAGGCGGCGTGCAAAATGATGTGCGTTTTCTGGGGTTCGTTCCGATCGAAGTGTTGAGAATTTTCTACGACGTCGCGAAAATGTTTGTCTTCCCGTCGCTTTATGAAGGATTCGGAATGCCTCCGCTCGAGGCAATGGCCCATGGGACGCCGGTGCTGACGTTGAATGCGTCATCTGTGCCGGAGATTGTGGGAGACGCCGCTGTCCTGGTAAATCCGGAAAATGTTTTCGAAATCATGCGGGCGATGCGCAAGCTTCTTTTGGATACCGGATTACGCGATAGGCTTAAGGTGCGAGGATATGAGCAAGCGCAGAAGTTTTCGTGGGACGCTTCCGCTGCCAAGATCCTGCAACAATATCGGGATGTTGCACGCGACCCGCATGGTACCGTGCGTGCAACCATCCACAATTTTCGGTAGAGTAACATCTCCATGCTTGATCTGAATTTTGTTCGCGACAATCTGCCATTGGTTGAGGAAAAGCTGCGCCAGCGCGGCCTTAACCCCGATGAATTGCTGCGTGACTTTACGACCGTTGATTCCGAACGGCGCCAGGCCATTACCGTCGCGGAAACATTGAAGGCCGATCGCAACCGAACCACCGAGGAGATAGCGAAATTAAAGAAGAGCGGCCAAGATGCCTCCACTTTAGTTGCCGAAACCAAACAAGCGCGCGAAAAGATTCAGGAGATGGAGAAAGCTGCGGAAGATTATGATCGGCGGCTGCGCGAGATTCTCATAGGGATTCCGAATCTTCCACACTCCAGCGTGCCGGTAGGCAAGAGCGCGGATGAGAATCTGGAAGTTCGCCGATGGGGCACGGTTCCTAAATTTGATTTCACCCCGAAGCCGCATTGGGAGTTGGGTGAGCAACTGGGAATCCTCGACTTGCCACGTGCAGTGAAACTGACGGGCGCTCGCTTCGCTGTCTATTGGGATTTAGGCGCACGCATGGAACGGGCTCTCGCAAATTTTATGCTCGACATGCATACGCGCGAACATGGATACACCGAGGTGCTGCCGCCTTACATGGTGAACTCGGAGTCCATGTATGGAACCGGTCAGTTGCCAAAGTTTGAGTCTGATTTATTCCGGGTCCCTAATGGTGATAACAATTTCTGGCTTATCCCAACCGCTGAAGTTCCGGTCACGAATCTTTATCGTGATGAAGTACTGGACGCGGCTCAGTTGCCGGTTTCACTCACCGCGTATACGCCGTGTTTCCGCAGTGAAGCTGGTTCTTATGGCAAAGACGTTCGCGGAATCATTCGGCAACATCAGTTCCAGAAAGTAGAACTCGTGAAGTTTTCCCGTCCGGAAGACTCATACGATCAACTCGAAAAGCTTACGCAGGACGCAGAAGACATTCTGCAAAAGCTCGGACTTCCTTACCGGAAGATGGCATTGAGCACGGGGGACATGGGGCCATCGTCCGCGAAGACTTATGATCTGGAGGTCTGGTTGCCGGGGCAGAATTTGTTCCGCGAAATTTCTTCTTGTTCCAATTTTGAGGCGTACCAAGCGAGGCGTGCCAATATTCGCTATCGTCCAGCGGGCAAGAGCAAAACGGAATTTCTACATACGTTGAATGGAAGCGCGCTGGCTGTGGGACGCACCTGGGTGGCGATCATCGAGAATTATCAGCAGGCCGATGGAAGCGTTGTGATCCCCGAGGCTTTGCGTCCTTATATGGGTGCTGACCGCATCACTCCGCGGCAGCTCTAACAGTTGCGTGGAAGCCCGATACTAGACTTAAATAAGATAGATTTGACTCGAGCGATTGCATCTCCGGTCGTGGCCATACCAGAAGTGCCTATGAAGACCATTGGGCGCACAATCCGCGATTTCGTGCTGTGGTCCTATGAACGCGGGACAATTCAGTACGACATTATGGTCACGCTGATCCTGCTGTTTGTTTTTCTCTCGCCGCGGCTCATTAACTTTAAGGACAAACCTACCGAGCACAATCCAAGTGCGACCGGAGTGTTAGTTACGCCCGATCCGGCTGGCGGCTTTATCTACCAAATCGACGGTGCGGCGGTTCATGCGACCGGCGACAGTGCAATACGTGCGGAATTACTGAAAATCATCGAGCCCATCTCGGGCGGAATCAGCATCAAAACCTACGAAGCCGTCCGCGATTCTTCGGGACGCGTCATTAAATACCAAGTCCGGGTGGATAGGGAATAAATGCGATTCATAGCGACATTGCGGAAGGGATTTGTTCTACTCGCGCTACTAGGGGTGGCAGTAGCTCAGCAAAATTCGCCTAAAAATTCCGCAGGCGCGTCATTGGAATCGGTACTGCATAGCATGGATGTGGCGGCAGGGAATTTCCATACTACGCAAGCGAATTTCGAATGGGCGCAATTTGAAACCGTACTTAACGATTTTGGCGACACGCAACGTGGCAAGATCTACTTCCGCCGCGGGAACGGCCAAGTGGAAATGGCGGCTGAGGTAAATGAGCCGAAGCCAACTAAATTCGTACTCTTTACCGACGGCAGAATCGAGTTGTACGAAACAGGGATCAACCGCGTCACGGTGCACAATGCCGCGAAGAATCGCGAAGCGTTTGAAACATTTCTTGTTTTGGGATTCGGAGGATCAGGCCGCGACCTGCTCAAGTCTTTCGATGTATCCGACAAAGGTACGGAGACGGTAGCAGGGATCGCGACTCGCGTGATGGATTTGGTCCCAAAATCCGAAAAGGTGCGAGGCACTATTCCTCGGATTACATTATGGATTGATCCTGCACGAGGCATTTCCATACAGCAGAAAATGTATGAAGCTAATGGCTATAGACTGGCAAAATATTCCGACATCGAGATCAACAAAAACCTGCCTGATGGTGCGTTTAAGCTGAAGACCAACAGCAAAACCGAGACGATCACCCAATAAACAAACTATTGTTGCTGCATGATAGGCGTTCCGGGCGTACCAGGGTTAGGCGCGCCTTGCTGCGGCTGGATCACGTTGCCCTGCTGCATCTGCTGCTGGCGTTGCTGTAGGTCCTGCAACATTTGCTGAGGTGAACGCATTCCTCCCGGTGGTTGCGGAACTTGAGGCGCATCATCGGACTGGGCATTGGCTTGGTCATCTTCAGGGGTTATTTCCGGCATGGCATCGTCGCTATTGTCACCGAAACCCTGTAGTTCCTCCGCCGGCTGACCGATCTGTGCGATTCCAGGAGGGCCAACAGTTGCGCCTTCAGCGGCAGGCGTTTGAGCTGGAGCTGAGGACTCCGACCCTGCGGGTCGAGGGGTAAGGATCACATGCTCCAAAATGTTTGGATTCTGCACAGAACCCAGCAAGACATAGTTATAGTGTGAACCATTCAGCAATGCAGCAACAACGTCACGCGCGGGCCCCGGACCGAATTGGCCAACGACTCTTTCTCCAGCGTTTCCTGAAACGTCTACAATAGCTCCGGTTTGAAGGCGCACCGCGCGAAGTACATCGCCCAATGTTGAATTTCTGGCGACAATTGTCAGTTGCTGCGCCTGATAAATCACCTGAGGCGCGGAGCTGGGTTCCTGCTCCAGCGTCATTGGTAGCAATGGCCCCGGGACAATGGGTTCCTGTGGTGCGGCCGCGGGAGGCGTGGGGGCGGATTTGCGGATGGAACGCCGCTGAGTTGCGGAGCCAGGCGAGGCAAACAGCGATAAGCCAAAAATCAGGATCCAAATATCGGTTAATCTCGTGGAACGCCCTCGGTGATGTGCCATAAGTTTAGGCCGTTTAACTATGGAGAACGCGCAATTCCCGCATCTTTGCTCAAGAAAATTGTAGCACCCGCCGGAAGCTGGCTGCAGAGAGCCAGAGACTCCTCACCCGGACCCCATTTTCGCCTAAATTTAGGGGAAGAAAGACTCTATTCAGGTGAAGACCTAATCTGGCAGAATATTGACTCAAGACAAGCCAGATCTGGCCCTGCTGGCGAGTTCGGTGATTTTGAAAGTACTTGAGACTCTGTTTGCTCTGCACGCATAATTATCCTCCCCAGTTTGCATTTTTATGGATTTACGGAGAAATCCCAAGATGTGGCGTATCCGCTTTGCCATCCCGTCGTGCGCGTTCGTTTTGCCTTTATTCTTCGCGCTTCAGAGTTTTACTCAGGTCAGTGTTACCACTTCCCGCAATAACAATAATCGGGACGGACAAAACAACAGCGAGACAATCCTGAAACCGTCGAACGTGAACGCCAGCAAGTTTGGCAAATTATTTACCCATTACGTTGATGGCTATGTATACGGGCAGCCGCTTTACGTGCCTAACGTGACCATCGATGGCGTGAAGCATAACGTTATATATGTGGTGTCCGAGCATGACACGGTATTTGCGTTCGATGCGGACGATGCCCACGGCACCAACGCTAAGCCGCTTTGGTACACACCGTTTAGTCGTCCCCCGGACGTGTTGCCTGTCGCGAGCCGTCTCGTAGGTTGTATCGACTTGACTCCTGAAATCGGCATTACCAGCACGCCGGTCATTGATACTGCGACCGGCACGATGTATCTCGTGGCGAAAACCAAAGAAGGCAGCAACATCGTCCAGCGATTACATGCGCTCGACATCACGACGGGATTGGAGCGCGCGAATTCTCCCATCGAGATAAAGGCGAATGCAAAAGGAAACGGTAGTGGATCGAACCACGGATTGCTCACCTTCGGACCGCTGCGCGCAAATCAACGTGCCGGACTTCTGCTGCAGAACGGCAATATTTTTATTACCTGGGCGTCGCACTGCGATATTGGTCCTTATCAAGGATGGGTCATTTCCTACGATGAAAATACGCTCGCGCAAACGGGTGTGTGGAATGCGGTGCCGAATGGCAGCGATGGTGGAATCTGGCAAAGCGGAACGGGAATCGCCGGCGATGGCAAGAATCTTTTCATGGCCACTGGAAACGGCGATTTTGACGGTCTTACGAACTTCGGCGACACGGTCGCCAGACTAACCTCCAAGGCAACCTCGCTGCAGATTAGAATCGCGGATTCTTTTACTCCCTACAATCAGCAAATACTGGATAACGATGACGAGGACCTTGGCTCCGGCGGAGTTCTACTTTTGCCGGACCAGCCGAAAGGTCCCGTCAAACACTTGCTTCTCGTAGCCGGAAAACAGGGCTCGATCTATTTGGTCGACCGGGATTCGATGGGCGGGTATAACCCCACTAACAACAATCAGATTGTTCAGGATTTGGAAAACGCCGTCGGCGGCGTGTTCTCCACTCCGGCGTTCTGGAACAACAACGTTTACATCAGCGGAACTTCGGACAACCTGCGTCAGTTTACTTTCGATCCAAAGGCTGGAATGCTCTCCAATGTCTCGGTCGCGCAAACGAGTACGCTGTTCAAATTTCCCGGATCGGTGCCGTCGATTTCGTCGAATGGCAATACCAACGGGATTGTCTGGACGCTAGAAACCGGCGCGTTCGGTCATGGTGGGTCGGTAATTCTGCATGCCTACGATGCCACGAATGTGGCGAATGAGCTTTACAACTCTACGCAAAACCGAAACGACGACGCGGGACCTGCCGTGAAATTTACTGTTCCAACAATCGCGAATGGGAAAGTCTACGTCGGTGCCGTGAAAAGGTTGACTGTGTACGGTTTGTTAGACGATAAACGTTAATCTCGTTTGTCCATTATTCTGCGCGCTGGCGGTAGAGCGCGAGATCGACTTGCGCCGCCATCGCCTCGATGTCTAGTGGCTGCTGTAGGAAACTCTGAATTGTTTCGGATGTTCTCTTTGGATCTTTCAAGACATCGTGATATTTCAAGCGACAGACTCTTAAGTTCGCTTTGGTCTTGAACCACGACTCGACCTGCTTGAGATGGTTTTCAAATGCCTGCATCAGGACTTTGTCATTAACCGCAGCGCCGGTGCTGCCGCGGCGTCGAATCATTTCCGCCTGAGATGCCAGCACTTCATGTAGCGGGCGGTCCATGAAAACTACCTGATAGCTGCGTCCGTTGGGCAAAGCAAAAAGCAGTTGGGAAATACACTTCACGACTCGGCCTTCAGCTTCGTCGATGTTTGCGGGATTCTGCGGCAGTTGCTTGATGCGTTCCCACTCGTAATATCCACGAGGATTGTCGGTATCGGCCTGACGTTCACCATCCGTGAGGACAGGCATGCCGCCGGCGGCGAGCATCTGCATCATGAGAGAGGTGCCGCAGCGGGGCAGTCCGGAGACGATTGTGATCACGAAAGAATTCTAGCAAGCTTGCGGGTTACGACGTTTCCACGTTGTCGCCAACGTACCGCGCGAACCCTTCGGCTTCGCTCAGGGCAAGCTGTGGGGCAGCATCGCTATTTTTCGATCTCGAAAATTGTGCCATAGCCATATCGCCCACCGCCGAATTCCGTGGTGCCAAAGAGACGTTGGTTAGCGTTGTCCAAAAGCAGACCAGCCTTGGATTGTGATCCGTCGCTCGCCGCCTCAAATTGATGCAGTATCGTTTCTTTCCAAAAGCCGTTACCTTGGGGACTGAGGCGAAATACGATGCCGCATCCCGGATTGTTACATCCCGAACCGCCGTCCTGAGTGGTGCCGTACAGATTACCTTTTGTGTCGAAGACGACGCCGGACGGACCGGCTCCATCGGGGACCGCGCCAAAGTTATAAAGAATTTTCTTGGCCCACTTGCCGCCGCTTTGGGACAATTCGAATACAGTTCCACTAAAATTCGCGCCTTCGTCGGACGTTCCGTACAAGTTTCCAGCAGTGTCGATAGATAGAGGCGTGAGAGGAAAAGCTCCGTCATTTGAACCCATGAAACTGTAAATAACGGATTCATTGAATCCACCGGTACCATTTGGACTCAACTGATAGACGCTACCCTGATTCGAAGAACCACCGTCCTGGGTTGTCCCATAGACATTGCCATTGCCATCAATAGCCACACCGCCGAATGGACGGTATCCGTCACCATTTGAATTTGTAAACGAATAGATGAGATTCTCTGTCCACGAACCACCCGAATGCGGACTCAACTCATACACGGCCCCGTTCCTGCTGGATCCGCCCTGGACGAGCGATCCGTAGAGATTACCTTTGCTATCGAAAGCGAGGTGTGCGCCAGGAAAATAACCATCCTGATTGCTGAAGTTATAAATAATCTGTTCGGTCCACCTGCCGTTAGATCCTGGTATCAACTCGAATACGGTTCCGTTAGAACTGGTTCCTCCGACAACGGTCGCCCCAAACAGATTGCCCTTTGCATCGAAAATGAGATCGGTGAGCGGCGCAGCCCCATCGGACGAGCCACCTTTGAAGGCGTATATGACCGTTTGCGTCCATGTGCCTCCCGAAGAGGGCGACACCTCAAAGACAACGCCGCAACCACGATTGCATTTGAGATCTCCTCCATTCTCGGTGACGCCGTAGAGGTTGCCTTTCGCGTCGGCAATCAAACCGTTTTGCGGCTCTATCCCGTTTTTTACCGCTGTAATTCGGACGATCGGAATTTCTTTTGCGGAAGCGGTGTTAAGCAGTGGCAACAACACAATAACGGTGATCGCGAAAAAAGATAGGAAGGAATTGGCGTTTCGTTTTTGCATGATCTTAATTCTCCGATGTTCAGTTCTGCATTGTTCGTTCGAGGTCACAACTTCGGGCTTAGGTCTATAGCTATTGCCGCGGCGGTGCACCCGCGGCGAGCATGCCCAAGGTGGTCCGGCCAGCTTGTTTGGTCTCCGCCGTTCCGTTGGTTTGACCAGTGATGATGGGCTGGTTGGGAGTGGATTCATAGGCGTATCCGTAAACGCTTCCGGATAAATAGCCGCCGGGACCCACAAACTTCACGCGCGCCCATCCATAGTCAATTGTGGATGACAGAGGCGTAGTGGGTAGGAAGCGTGCCCCATCCAAAAACTTCGCTTGCGGGGGTGAAGTGCAACGACTCGTAGCCGATTTTCAACTTAGCGCCAGACTTCGTCGCCTTTGCCGGATAGCGCGCGATCCAGATAAGTCGCGGCACTGATCAATGCGAGGTGAGTGAATGCCTGGGGAAAGTTTCCCAGGTGGCGTCCGTCCGGACCAAGCTCTTCGGCATAGAGTCCGAGATGATTGGCGTAGCCGAGAAGCTTTTCAAAAAGCAGTTGGGCTTTCTCCAGTTGGCCGGCGCGAGCAAGACATTCGATGTACCAGAACGAGCAGGCGGTGAAACTGCCCTCGGGGCCGGGGAGTCCGTCGACGTGCGTCTTCTCGACTTCGTAGCGCCGGACCAGTGTGTCTTCGACGAGACGGCTTTCGACCGCTTTCATGGTCGATGCCCACATGGGATCGACCGGGCTGATGAAGCGCATGAGCGGCATCAGCAGAACGGACGCGTCCAGATCTTTCGAGCCTTTGGACTGCACGAACGATTGCAGGTCTTTGTCCCAGAAGTTTGCGAAGATGTCTTCGCGGATTTTGTCGCGGGTGCGCAGCCACGAGCCCAATGGTCCGGGTAGAGAACGTTTTTGCGCGAGACGAAATGCGCGATCGAATGCGACCCAGCACATCAAGCGCGAATGCAGAAATTCGCGTGCGCCGCCGCGCACTTCCCAGATGCCTTCATCCGGACGCTCCCAGTTTTTCTCGAGCCACGCGAGAATGCGCTGCACGCCCTCCCATCCAGCGTACGTCACGGAGTGGCCGTACTTATTGGCAAGGTAGATGGAGTCCATCATCTCGCCATAGATGTCGAGCTGCAGTTGCTGATACGCAGCGTTGCCGATGCGCACCGGCTTCGAGTTTTCGTATCCGCTGAGGTGGTCGAGCGTGATCTCATCGAGCTTCTGGCGGCCGTCGATTCCGTACATCACCTGGAGCGGACCGCGTTCGGCGTCATCACCGAGGCGTCCATTGAGCCACTCGATGAATGATTCGGATTCGTCGACGTAGCCGAGGCGAATCAGCGCATATAAAGAAAATGATGCATCGCGCAGCCAGGTATACCGGTAATCCCAGTTGCGTACGCCGCCGATATGTTCGGGCAGAGAGAATGTAGGAGCGGCGATCAGCGATCCATGCTTGCGGCTGATCAGGAGTTTTAGCATCAGCGCGGAGCGGTTGATCATCTCGCGCCAGCGGCCTTTGTAGTTTGATTTTGCGGCCCAGGTTTTCCAGAAGCGCGACGTTTCGCGGAACCGGCGATCGAGAAATTCCATCTCTGGCGGAGCGCCTCCCGGACGAACTTCTCCGAATACGAATGTGACAGCTTCGGCAGCCTGTAATGTGAACTCCGCAACAGCGCCTTCGGATTCTTGCTTCATTGGCACGCTTGAGTAAATAGCTAAAGCAGCGCAGCAGTCGTCCTCGGGAGTGAACTTGGCAAAGCCTTCTCCGGTCTCAACAGTGTGCGATGACTTGGCGTAGTTGAAGCGAGGCTGGCATTGCATTTTGAAATGCACTTTGCCGCGGATCACAGAAACTCGCCGGACAATCTCATTTGGCTGTTCGTTTCTTATGCCGATGGGCATGTAATCGACGAGTTCGGCAACTCCGTCATCGGAGAGAAAGCGTGTAATAAGGATGTTGGTGTCGGGTAGATAAAGCTGGCGCGTGCGCGCTCCGTTAAATTGGGGCTGAATCTGGAACCTGCCGCCTTTTTTTTCGTCGAGCAGGGCGGCGAAAACCGTGGGTGAATCGAATTCGGGATAGCAGAGAAAATCAATGGATCCGTTGATGCCAACCAACGCGATGGAGCGCATGTTGCCAATTACGCCGTAGTTTTCAATCGGCAAATAAGTCATACGTAAAGTGGCCTCGGGTCTTAGTCAGAGCATAGTCCTCTGTCGGTCTCATTAAGATGCAGAATGCCCGGTTGTAGTGATAGCGTTACGGCGCATGCGAACTTATGCTTTTGAGATTCGGGACCCAGCCGCTACGTCCCTTCAAGGGGCGGTGGTCTCGACGATATCGCCGGAATTGACAGAGTCCGTTGCTGAAGGACCAATCGAATCGCCTACGACGTGACGTAGCCCGTGGAAATAAACGGGGAGACCCCACGAACGAGAAACTTCCGGGCCATCCATCAAGCAATAATGCAGGTGCGGAAAGATGGCGTCTCCTGAGAAGCCAATGCGCCCGATAGACTGACCCATCGCCACTCGATCGCCTTTCTTAACGAGCACACTCCCAAGCTGCATATGTAGTAATAGGCTGTATTCCCCGTCCCCGTGATCGATTAGCACGAAGTTGCCCAAGCCTTTGGGGTCTCGGCCTTTCAATTCCGGCTCACGTACGTCATGCGGGTGGGCAAAGTGATTTTCCGGGAGAGCGTTTTCGCTGGCTACGACTGTGCCTTCGGCAGGGGCATAAATCGTCTTGCCGTAAGAAAGCCAATTCGTCAACTTCGTAGAATCGCCGGTGTACATGGCGCCCATCTTGTCGATATACACGAAATCGCTGGCAAACTCATTTGAGTTCGCAACGATCCCCTTGGCTTGCACCCGTGGCTGCCCGAGCGGAACCCGTACATGATGTGCGTAGAAGTCATGTCCTTCCCAGACGAGTACAGGGCCGCGCAGCGGGAGTGTAAACGTCGCTTGACTCTGGTATTGCCGGAACGTCACTATCGTAGATTCAATCGCATCACAGTCGCCGGTGTCCCGATGCTGATTGTAATCGCGCTGCTTCTGGGTATTCTCGATTTGGAAGCAGTAAGAAAAGCGGGCCTGGGAGGGTTCGGTGCCAACATCTACCGTGGCAAACGGGTTGAATACGTCGAGATTTTCTCCCGGATGGAGCAAGGTCTGTCCTAGAACAGCGATGCTTGGGGCAAAGGCATCGTTATTCACGGTCCGAAAGGAGATTAACCCGCCTTGCCGGTCAAAAAAGCGTGCTTCGAATTCGGCGATCCGGAGCGTCTTACTAGAATGATTCTGCGTCACCAGGTCGACGTTGACCTGGTAGAGATCTCCGTGCCTCTCAACAATTGGATGCAGGGGCATTGGCGTGATCCTCACTTGGGCGGACTCCGCACGGATCAGGCCTGAGGTAAGCAAAGCGAGAAACACGAGCCACACAGGTAATTTCATAGCAGTCTCTCACCGAACTGTACTACGTGGCCTGTATTCAGCCGAAGCTCGCGCGGCTGAAACCGCAGGAACACCCACAAAGGGCACACATTGCGAGTTGTCTTCAACCCACTAATTGGGCCCTTTTCAGCCGTCCGTTGACAATAAGGGCCGTATTCCGTTATCTTTGAAGCTTCGGAAGTCCTGCGGTTGCCCTCCTGATAATGTCCTGCGCATTCAGCGCTTGTCAGGGAACACAGAGGCCTTCTTTAGCAAGTTAATTTCTTTTAAGTTTTCAGGGAGATTTCTCATGTCTACCTATTTCCCCAAAGCGGGGGAAATTGTGCGCAAGTGGTACGTCGTGGATGCCGCCGAGCAGACGCTCGGCCGCCTTGCCTCGCAAGTGGCCCGCATTCTAATGGGCAAAGAAAGCCCGATGTACACTCCGTTTCTCGACACCGGTGACCATGTCATTGTCATCAATGCCGACAAAATCAAGACCACCGGCATGAAGGCCGAACAGAAACAGTATCAGCATTACACGGGATATCCGGGTGGATTGCGCACGGAAGATTACAACAAGCGCATGATCCGCAAGCCGGAAGCGGTGATTGAATCCGCAGTGGAGCGTATGCTGCCAAAGAACAAAATGGGGAAGCAGATGTTTACCAAGCTGAATGTGTATCGCGGAGACAAGCATCCGCATGAAGCGCAGAAGCCGGCGGCATGGCAACTCGAAGTGCGAGAACAAAATTAGTTCACGAAGCAAATTTTGAATTTTCTGGAAAGCTGAGAGCAAGAGAATGGCTGAACAAGTTCAATACTACGGAACCGGTCGTCGCAAGACGGCAATCGCGCGTGTCTATCTTCGTCCGGGCAATGGCGAAATCAAGATCAATGGCCGTGCATTTGAAGAATATTTTGTCACTCCGGCGCAGCGGTTTAGCGCCAAGGCCCCGCTGACCTCGACCGATACGGGAGCGACCTTCAATGTGATCGCTCGCGTTTCCGGTGGCGGCGTGAATGGCCAGGCGGATGCCGTGAAACTGGGCATTGCCCGCGCTCTGATGATTTTCAACGGCGAGCTTCGCAAGAAACTCAAAGGCGAAGGCATGGTCAGCCGCGATTCACGCGGCAAGGAACGTAAGAAGTACGGACAGAAGGGTGCTCGCGCACGCTTCCAGTTCAGCAAGCGGTAAGGTGGCAAAGTTTCAACGTTGCAAAGTTTCAAGGTTTCCGAGTTTCAAGGTTTCGAATGCATTTGAAACTTTGAAACCTGCTTTTTGAAACCTGCGAAACCTGTTTTTGGGAGTTCAATTCTTCCCGTGCTTTACGGCTCGGGTGCGGGAATGGCAATCCGGGGCAGCCTATGGGTGAGCGCCGGATGCAGACCACATAAGGAGGTTCATTGGCTAACATCACCATGAAGGAGTTGCTCGAAGCTGGAGTTCACTTCGGGCATCAGACGAAACGCTGGAACCCTAAGATGAAGGAATTCATCTTCGGCGAGCGCAATGGAATTTACATTATCGATCTGCAAAAGACGCTGAAGATGTTCAAGGAAGCGTCGAAGTTTGTGCAGGACCTGGCTGCCGATGGCAAGATTATTCTCTTCGTGGGCACCAAGCGACAGGCGCAAGACGCCATCGCCGAAGAGGCCAACAAGTGCGGCGGATACTACATTAACCAGCGCTGGCTGGGTGGATTGCTCACCAACTGGGTGACCGTCCAGAAGTCGGTGAAGCGGCTGAAAGAGCTCGATGAAATGGCCACTGATGGCCGTTACGAGCTGCTGCCGAAGAAAGAAGTCATCAAACTGGAGCGCGAGCGTAAGCACCTCCAGGCGAACCTGGCTGGCATCAAGAACATGACCCGCCTGCCAGATGCGATTTTCGTAATCGATTCGAACAAAGAACAGATTGCTGTCCGCGAAGCCCGCAAGCTTGGCATTCCAGTAGTCGCGGTGGTGGATACGAATTGCGATCCGACTGAAGTGGATTACGTGATTCCTGGCAATGACGACGCACTTCGTGCGATTCGCTTGTTTGCCTCGAAGATTTCGGATTCCATCGCAGAAGGCGCGCAGTTTATGAACGACAAGCGCGATGCCGATATGGCGGCCGCGGCGCAGCGCGATGTGCGTCCGGTACACACCGAGCCGGTTGATACCGGAGTGCCGAATGAAGATGAACCGTCGTTTGCTGCCGAATTGGGCGCTGTAGCTGGCCCCGGCGATGACCTGTCCATGGAAGACGTGCTGGAAGCGGGAAAGCGCAAGCAGCCGGCCGCAGCGAAAGACGCTGATGAGCCGATTCCGCAAGTCGAGCATCAAACACTGTAGGACTTAAAGCGAATTCACTGTCGGAATCTCGCTTCCTGAAGCTATCTGAGACCCGCGCGAGGTCTGGCGTGGGTCGAGTTTTCTACAGCAAATTCAACTTTGTTTTATCAGCCCTGTAACACTGGACAAAATTATGAGCACAACTACCGTAAATATTTCCGCTGCGCAAGTGAAGGACCTCCGAGACAAAACTGGGGCTCCGATGATGGATTGCAAAAAAGCACTCTCTGAGGCCAAAGGCGATCTCGAAGAGGCCGTGGTATTACTGCGCAAGCGCGGCACGGCTGTAGCTGAGCGCAAGGCTGGACGTGTGACCAGCGAAGGTTCAGTTTCGAGCTACATCCACGCTGGAGGCAAGATTGGCGTGCTCCTCGAAGTGAACTGCGAGAGCGATTTCGTCGCCCGTACCGAAGACTTCAAGGAACTGGTACACGACATTTCCATGCACATTGCGGCGACTGATCCAAAGTTTGTCCGCAAGGAAGATGTCACTCCAGAAGCTTTCGAGCGCGAGAAGGATATTTATCTGGCGCAGGCAGTTGCCTCTGGTAAGCCGGCCAATATTGCGGAAAAGATGGTTGCCGGCAAGATGGAAAAGTTCTACGAAGAGGTTTGCCTTCTGGAACAGCCTTTCATCAAAGACCAGACCGTGACCATCTCGCAGCTAATTGCCGTTAAAGTCGGCAAGCTGGGCGAGAACATTGCGGTACGGCGCTTCGCCCGCTTCAAGGTCGGCGAAAGCGGAGAAACAATTGCCATCACCAAGCCAACAGAACAAAAACCTGAGTAATTGAAAAGGGCGCCTAACCGGCGCCTTTTTTCGCCTCGCTTCGTTTTCTGTGAATCTAACCAACTTCTCGCCTACAATTTAAGACCTGATGACAACTCCAGTTCCAGTGTTCAAACGCATTCTGCTTAAGATCTCCGGTGAGGCCCTTGCCGCAACTCAGGGTTTTGGAGTTGATCCCACACGCATTCACGAAATCGCGGCCGAGCTGGCTGACGTGCGCTCTCTCGGCATCCAAATCGCGATCGTCGTGGGCGGGGGCAATTTCTTTCGCGGAGTGGCGCAGCAAGCCAAAGAGATGGATCGCGTGTCCGCCGACCACATGGGCATGCTGGCGACGGTCATCAATGCGCTGGCGCTGCAGGATGCGCTTGAGAAACAGAATGTCTATACGCGTGTGATGTCAGCGATTGAAATGAATCAGGTGGCCGAGCCGTTCATACGCCGGCGCGCGCTGCGGCATCTGGAGAAAGAACGCATCGTGATCTTTGCCGGAGGCACCGGCAATCCTTATTTTTCGACGGATACGGCTGCGTCACTCAGGGCAATGGAAATCAAGGCGGACGCAATTCTCAAGGCCACGAAAGTCGATGGCATTTACGATGCCGATCCCATGCTGGTGCATGACGCCAAGAAGTTCTCCCAGATCACCTACATGGATGTGCTGAAAAAGGGGCTTAAAGTGATGGACTCCACTGCCATCTCTCTCTGCAAAGACAACAACCTGCCTATTATCATCTTCAACCTGAATCAGCGTGGAAACATCCGGAAAGTCGTTACTGGCGAGAAGATCGGGTCGTTAGTTAGCGCGTAGCGGGGCTAAACGTCGGCTAATGCAGTAGGCCACTACTAATCAAAACTTTAATTATTTAACGTCCTGGACAAATGTTAAATTGACTGGCTGCATGGGAATCGCTTTGAACGATTTCCCAGCCAGGAGATGCTGCTGATCATCCACACTCTTCTCCCAAGTCGAGAAGCTCACACTCAACGACGCCATTGCGGAATGGATCGTGCGAGTAATATCGATGGCGTCCTGGACACTTCCGATCGCACTAATCGGGCTAAAGCCTGACATGGCGATATCTACGCCCGCCGTGGCTATCTTGTATCCCATCACGAATTTCTCGCCGCCGGTCATGCCTTCGCTGCCGAGTTTTGAATCCTCCAATCCTGGGTAGCGAACAAACAGGCGGGTATAGTTATTGGCAAACCTTCTCGCAGGTGGACCTTCGATGGGCGTGAATGAAGGTAGATAAATTGGCGATAGATAAATCTCCTGTTGAGCCAATTTGAGCTTCAGCAATCCCTTGTCGGTCTCAACCTTCTTGATGTCGGTCAAATTCAGGTCCAGGGAATCAAAGGTTTGTTGCCGGGTTGCAGAGGGTTCTACGACCATGTCTCCAAGGCCATCATCGCCCGCAGGCTTGTTTGGAGGAGCAGGATTTCCCTTCTTGTCGTATGACGACAAGTAGATCAAACGCATTCGGTCGTGGCTTAATTCGCACTTCACCGCCTGGTCTTGTTTGTGCCCCCGCATTTCAGCATAAAACGAAACCGGTAGACCTTGACTGGCCACCACGTCAAAGTTCTTAATTGCCGCATAACTATCGTTTGCCTGCAAAAAAATGAGCCCCATGAGCTCATTGGCTTCAGCCCCAAGGGGAAAGAGTGCAAGGGCGATCTGGAGGTGTTCGCTCGCTTCGGACAGTTGTTGCTGCGCATAAGCGAAGGGTATTGAAAAACCTCCCACTCGATTTCGCGCTTTGGCTTGTTCCTTCTTCTTTACTCGTGCCCTCTTTGCACGTAAGGCACTGCGTTTCTCAGACCCATTAAACGTCAGATTCATTGAACGATTGAACAAGTCTGCGATGATGTCCTCAGCTTCGTCTGTCTCCTCGTCATATTTCGCTCGCTTCGCGTCCAGGGTACTCAAATGCAGATTGGCTTCATCTTTAGCACTTTGCTTCGACTCCATCTGCTCATAGCGGACAAAATTTGCTCGCGCCAATTCTATGTTTCCCATCGCCTCGTACAGTAATGCGAGTTTCCACTTACTGAGAGCGAACTCGGGATCCACGTCGTTGGCCTTTTTGAGGTCCCCGAGTGCGTGATCGTATTTGCGCTCGGCAAGGGCTTCATAGATGGACGCATAAAGCCTGCGAATTTCCACCCCATTCTGTCCCGGAATACTTAACAGCGCTTTCAGATCGGATATGCGAGCGCGGGCCTCCTCCGCATCCAGCGCATCAGGTGCCATCTGTAAATATTTTTCCAATCTCTTCAGTGCTTCTGCTGCCCGCGAGTTGCTCTCGGAGCAATTTGCCAGATTGAAAATCGCTGACGGACTAGTTGTCACCACTGCCTGAAGATCGCTCAGTCCATTGCACAAACTCGATCTGCGGCTCGAAGTATGCTCGTCGTGGACTCCGTCGGGCAAGGACGTTTTAGAAGTCGACGGCAGATTCGCGCCGGTAGAAGAAGTGGGGGGTGCTGTCGACTCTGCTAAAGAGTCTTCCTCTCCGGCAGCATCTTCGAGAAATGCATCCATTCCGACATTCTCTGAAAGACGATTGATCCTACTGATCTTGTCCCTGTTGGCATCGCTGACGGTGAGGCCGTGCTCCCCGGTCACGAATAGCGAAACAAGTTGCAAGACTTTAGTCTTTTGTTTTGGATCGCCCATGCCTGCTTTGGCTTTCCGTACATATTCCAACGCCTTATCGCGTTGCCCCAATTGGAAGTAACAGAGAGCAAGATTATAGGAAAGAACAGCCTGAAAGGACTGCAGCTTCATCCCTTTATCAAGCACAGCAGCAGCTTCAGTGTACTTGCGGGATTCGTAGAGCTTGTTCGATTCGTTCAGAGTGTCTTTAACTCTTTTGCGGATCTCTTCGTCGAGACGTTTGATAGCGTCCGTAACGTCTTTCATCTCGATCAGAGCTTGAGAGTCGGCATAAACAGCGCGCGCCTCTGCAAGCTCACCACTTTTCTCGAGCTTTTCGGCTTGCGCAGTCATAGTTTTGACTTGCGCCTCAAGTTCTTTCTTCTGGCTCTTTTCCAGGTTCTCCGCATGCATCACGGAACAAAGGCTGAGAATCAAAAGTACCGTATTAATTTTCATTAATACCTTTCGGGTCGATTTTCATACCTCGGGCTTCGAGGACTCGGTTTTGTCAGGGCTAACCATACGCGAATCAAGCAGATAACACGAGCCCTTTTGAAGAAAACTTAAGCGCGTACCTCTCCCCAAAAACCAATAACCTGCCGATGGTCGATCAAGTACTAGGTAAGCATCTTGTATTCGCTGCTGACCAAGCCACTTGGGAAGTGGCGCGTCGATACGTGCTGAAGGCGAATGTCGTGAGGCAGAGACCCAAAGAGAGGAATGCCTTCGCCGATCAGGACGGGCACACGCGTGATGATGAGGCGCTCGATGAGTCCGGCACGAAGAAATTCCTGGATGGTAATTCCTCCGTCGATGTATAGATTATGAGCGCCCGTGGCTGCAAGTTTCTTTACGATCTCAGCTGGAGTTCCTGCCATCTGCTCGACAACGCCGTCCTTAACGACTGATAGATCTAGAGGACGGCTGCTCAGCACAACGACACGCTTCTTGCCGTAAGCCCACGGGCCCAGCGTCAGAACTTTTTCATAGGTATTGCGTCCGATGACAATCGCATCGAGGCTGGCGATGAATTCGTTGTAGCCGTGCGGCTCGCCGCCACCCTCCGGAAGAAAGTCGAGATCGCCGTTCTTGCGCGCGATGAAGCCATCGAGGCTGGTACCGATGAATACAGATAGCATTGTGTTGACTCCTGCTAGATCAGGCTACGCTTGGCTCAGAAGACGCATCGATTTTGTCTGGTTTGTTGCGCTGTACAATTCTACTCGTGGCAATCCTGAGCATAGTATTGCGCATATTGACTGTGATTGCGCACGCCATCATCCTCGACAGCTTTGGAGCGTTCACGCAACACGGAGCGTGGATTGCGATGGCAATCGTCGCAATAGCAGCCGTGATCGCCCTGATCGCTTACCGATAGGGATTTGAGCGATGCTCCAGTGCGCTCGTCTCATCGGAACAGCTTCCCGCCAAACGTTTATAATTCAAGGTTTGAGTCGTTGTTCTTATTCTTATTGATGACGGAGTTGCAAACGCATGGCGCAATCGATGATGGCGGCGATTCCCGCACTGAAAGATACATATATCCAACTCAAGTCCCGCATGGACAAGGCGGTCGACGATTTCCGCAAGGCAATGGTTGCGACGCGCACCGGGCGTGCATCCGTCCACATGCTGGATTCCATCAATGTCGAGTACTACGGGTCGTTTATGCCGCTGAACCAAGTGGCGCAGGTACACGCGCCGGAGCCGCAGCTGATCACGATTCAGCCGCATGATCCTACTGCCCTGGCCGGCATTGAAAAAGCGATTCGGACCGCCGAGCTGGGCCTGAATCCCATGAATGACGGCAAAATGGTTCGCGTCCCCGTGCCACCACTCAACGAAGAGCGGCGCCGCGACATGGTGAAGCACTTGAACAAGGTGCTGGAAGAACATCGGACTGCGGTCCGCAACATTCGACGCGACGGCAACGATGCGATCAAGAAGGCAATGAAAGATAAGAAGATCGCCGAAGACGAAGAAAAACGGTCGATGGAAGAGATTCAGAAGCTTACGGACGACGAAATCAAGAAAATGGAAGAGATGAGCAAGAACAAGGAAAAGGAAGTGATGGAGGTCTGAGGAGTAACTCCTCACAGAACAGTTCCGCGATTGTTAAGCGGGTAGCCGGAAGGTCTCCCGCTTTTTATTTGCGGCGAAAGTGGGACGACGGGCAACTCGACGGCGTTTTTTTCCCTCTTCAACTAGTAGAACAGAGCACCGGCAGCTTGGACGCACTGCTCCGCTCTACCGTATAATTACCGTTTTCCATACTCACAGCATTTGAGGTCGCAGGATTCTTAGTTCTCAACAGGATAGCTCTCCAACTTCAGAGGGCGGGCGCGGACGCTTGCGGCAAATTCCAATTTTATTATCCAATCCAACTCGTTCATTTCTGAAGCTTTTGCGTCTTCGCGGACGTTTTTTTGCGGCGTTTTTGTTATGTACGGTGATTTTTACCGCGATCAGCCCTGCGCAGCAGGAGTTGGTTGCCGGAATCGATGTTCGTGGCAACCGCCGCATTCCTCAGGACACCATCAAAGCGCGCATTTTTACGCGGCCTGGAGACGTTTACGACGAAGCGGCACTGGAACGTGATTTTAATTCATTGTGGAACACCGGCTACTTTGAAGACATTCGCTTTGAGCGCGAGCAAACCGCGAAGGGCTGGCTAATTCATGTCTATGTTAAAGAAAGGCCCACGATCCGCGAGATTGATTACACAGGCCTTAATTCAGTATCGAAGAGCGATGTGCTTGACCGGTTCAAAGAGGCGAAAGTCGGGCTGTCGCCCGAGAGCCAATACGATCCGACCAAGGTAAAGAAGGCAGAAGTTACCATTAAAGACCTGCTGGCCGAGCACGGCCGCCAATTTGCAATTGTAAAAACGGAAATCAGGACGATTCCTCCCGCAGCTGTGAGCCTGACATTTGTTGTGAAAGAAGGCCCGAAGGTCAAAGTTGGCAAGATCATCTTCACCGGTAATACACACGTCAAAAGCAGGCTCCTGCGCAGCGCCATGAAAAATTTGAAGCCGATTGGCCTGCCTCATTCAATTTTTCTTGAGAACCTATTGAGCCGGACATACGACGCGACCAAACTTGAAGAAGATACGGAACGTGTACGCGCCGAGTATCAAAATCGTGGATATTTCAAGGTGCTGGTGCAAGACCCTAAGACCGCAATCCACGACACGGGACATAAGGGCTTCCATATACCGCTCATATCCGGAAAACCCGGCAAAGCTGTGAACATCACGATTCCAATTGAAGAAGGCGATCAGTACACGCTGGGCGAAATCACTTTCAAAGGCAACAAGGCTGTGAGTAACACGAAAGCACTGCGCGGGCTTTTTCCGATCAAAGACGGCGAGATCTTCGATCGCAGCAAGGTCGCCAAGGGGTTAGAGGCTCTACGTAAGGCGTACGGTCAAATTGGATACATCAACTTCACTTCGATTCCCGACACGCGGTTTGATGAGACCAAGAAGCAGGTATTTCTGGACATCGATCTTGATGAGGGTAAGCAATTCAGTGTTCGACGGATTGAGTTCGCCGGCAATACCACGACGCGAGACAAAGTCATTCGCCGCGAAATCATTTTGGAAGAAGGTCAGGTTTATAACCAGCAACTGTGGGAAGTAAGCTTGCAGCGATTGAATCAGCTGGGGTATTTCGAACAGCTTAAGCCGGATGATCCGAACGTGACGGAACGCCATCTGGATGAGAAAAACGGCACTGTCGATTTGACGCTCAAAGTAAAAGAAAAAGGGAAGAACAGTATTGGCCTCAGCGGTGGCGTCAGCGGACTCTCCGGCTCATTCATCGGATTGAATTACAGCACGAATAACTTCCTGGGACTCGGCGAGACGCTGAGCGTGTCGGCAAACATCGGCAACCTGCAGCGCGACATCATGTTTGGATTCACCGAACCCTATTTGTTCGATAAGCCGCTGCAGCTTGGGTTCACGGTTTATGGTCGTAAATTCGACTACAACCAGGCGCGGCAGGCGGCTATCTTCAGTGGCCAACAAGTAAATATTCCGTCGGCATTGCTGGAAAATCTGCAAAATTATTCGCAATCGAGTAAGGGGTTCACAGTCTCGCTGAGTTATCCGTTACATCGATCGTTCAAGCGGGTGGGATTGAGTTACTCATTTGATAATTCAACGATCATCGCGCTGACTGATGCTTCAAAGGCGCTATTCAACTCTTTGGCATTCAGCGGAGTAAGCGGACAGAACCAGCTGAATGGAATCATCACGAGTAAGGTCGTCCCAAGTTTCACAAAAAATACTTTAGACAGCGGGCTGTTTCCTCACAAAGGCAGCAGTATTTATTTCGCGGCAGAGATAGCAGGGTTGGGCGGCAATGTTCGGACTATTCGGCCCATCGTTGAATATAAGCATTTCAAGCCAGTCCAAAATCGCCGTAATACCATTGGCTACCGCGTACAGGCAAGTTTCCTGACAGGCTATGGCGGCATCGTTCCACCGCCATTTGAGCGTTCGTATCTAGGCGGAGAAAACGATATCCGCGGCTTTGACATACGATCGGTATCGCCGGTGGCATTCCTGCCAAGTACCACACTGATACCGCTCCGCAATCCCGATGGCAGTGTCGTTCCGAAAGACCCGAGCAATCCATTGCGGGGCTCCTATAACATCCCCGTACCACTGGATCAAATTGTATTCCCAGGTGGCGACGCCAGTTTGATTGGCAACCTCGAATACCGAATCACGATTGCGGGGCCAGTGAGTCTGGCGCCATTTCTTGACGCAGGAATTGATCCGATTTTGCGAAGTTCGCAGTTGAAATTGAGCACCGCAGAATTACAGGTGATTAATAGCACTTCATTTGGTTGTCCCACGCTGGATATCGGGCTCAACTGCACTGGCGGCCAGATTCCAGGAGCGCCAGGCTCATCTATACCTTCGTTTTCGCAATATTTAAAACCGGCAGACGGAACCAACTGGACGGTGAGAATGTCCACTGGATTGGAATTGCAGGTGTTCCTGCCCGTAATCAACGCACCGTTCCGCATTTACTACGCATATAACCCGATGCGGTTGGATACGTTGGCACAGGCACCAGTTCAAATCACACGGGACATGTTCCCAACGGGAGCAGCGGGTGATTACACGTACCAGCTTGCCAAGAACGCGTATTCTCCACCATATCGGTTGAGGGACCCGCGAAAGACGTTTAGGTTTACAGTAGCGACAACGTTCTAGAAAGCAGGTTTGACGCTGGTGGGCAGTATTTCTATAATGAACTATCCATCACCAAGAACTGTAAAGGTGCCAGGTGATTTTCGCGCGAGCGATGAATAGCTGAGCAGCCCAGGTATGCCTCCACTGGGAGTCGGGTTTGTCCCGGGTCGGTCTTGAGGCGCAGTCCAGCGTTGGCCGTGGAAAAGATCTGAAAAAATCCGGAAGACAATTTACCCAAAAGGACCATAATCCATGAAGAGCAAGTTTTTGCGAGTTGCCGCCCTAAGCGCGTTTGTAATTCCCGGCCTGGCTTTTGCCCAAGCCGCTCCTGCTACTGCCACTGACCCGTTGCCGGCTGCACCAGGCGCTGCTGCACCTGCAGTTGCTACTGGGACTGGAACAAAAGTCGGGACCATCAGTGTGGAACAGGCTATTTTTGCCAGCAACGAAGGTCAGCGCGATTTTGAGACCTTGAGCAAGAAACTGGAGCCAAAGCAAACTGAGCTAAAAGGCCAGAACGACGAGATCGAAAGCCTGAAGAAGCAGCTGACCGCGCAGGGTGACAAATTGAACGACGATTCGCGTTCAACGCTGGTCAAGCAGATTGAAGAAAAGCAAAAGAAACTCGAGCGCTCGGTCCAGGATGCACGCGACGATGCACAAGCCCAGCAAAACGAGATTGCTCAACGTATTCTGCAGAAGATGGGTCCCGTGATTGTGAAGTATGCCGGCGATAACGGCTACGGCATGATCATCGATACGTCGAATCCGTGGCCCAATGGGCCAGTATTGTGGTCCGGAGCCGCAGTGGACATCACTAAGCCAGTGGTGGATACCTACAATGCACAATCAGGTGTGGCAGCTCCGGTGCGTCCCGCAGGCAGCAAGCCGGTAACGCCTTCCAAGTCATCAACGACTCCGGGGACTAAACCAGCAGCTCCGGCGACGACCAAGCCCGCACCTAAATAGCGCGACACCAATAACGTCCACGAAGTTCCGAGAGAGGCCGCAATTTATCGCGGCCTTTTTTATTGCACGCACATCTACGTCGGTCTCCAGCGGTGTCAATAAGTGAAGAAGGAATTTCACTCGCGGAGGATGTCATGGTCGCAGATCAAATTCTCGAGCACTCAATGTTTTCCGATTCAATTCTTGATGCGTCGGGCGGAGGTCGCCAGCGCAGGCGCAGTACTTTAACTTCGATCACCCTGCAGGCGATAGCAGTTGGAGGCCTTCTAGTTTTTTCTATGCTTCACATGGAAACACTGCCGCAATCCCAACTTGTTTCGAAATTGATCGTGCCGAACCAAGCATCTGCTGTTGTGCATCAGGAAATTCATGCGTCGAGCCATCAGATGATCACGTCGCGGCCGATAATGCTGCCTAGTTATGAGCCTCAGGGGATTGCCCCCGAGCGAGCATCATCTGCAGCGCCCTCCGTAGACATCCAATCGCTGGGTGCCAACTCAGGAGGCGTTGGTGTGCCCTTCGGGGCAGGTAACGAACTGGATGTTGTAATTCCACCACCACCGATTGCGGCGAAGCCAGTGCGGATTTCGCGAATCATGGAAGGGAACGTGGTTCGCCGGATTGAGCCGATGTATCCAGCATTGGCGCGGCAGGCGAGAATTCAAGGTACGGTCGTGCTGAGTGCTGTCATCAGCCGTGAGGGGACGATTCAACATCTACAGGCGATCAATGGCCAACCCATGCTTCAACAGGCGGCGATTGAGGCGGTCCGTCAATGGAGATATCGTCCATACCTGCTCAACGGCGAGCCGGTGGAAGTCGAGACGCAGATCACTGTGAACTTCACGCTAGGCAGCAGATGACGCGCGGCTGCCAGTCACCGTGGTAACCATCGCTGTACTCACACAGCCGATATAATCGCACCTTGTGACTATTACTGCTGAACGCAAAGCTCGCACTGCGACACGTCCAACGTGGGCGGAAGTTTCGCTGTCCGCCTTACGCCAGAACTTCCGCGCTGTGCAGAAGCATGTTGGCAAAGATGTGACCGTCTGCGCTGTGGTAAAGGCTGATGCGTATGGTCACGGTGCTCTGGAATGTTCGAAGGCTTTAGAGCACGAAGGTGCAACATGGCTAGGCGTAACGTCGCTCGACGAAGCGATCCCGCCGCGAGAAGCGGGAATCAAAGCGCGAATTCTGCTGATGACGGGCTTCTGGCGAGGCGAGGAAGCCGAAATTATTCGTCTTGGCCTGACGCCAACAATCTGGGAGCCCGGACAAATCGAAGCTCTTGAGGCAGCGGCTGTCCGGCTTGGAGTAGATCGCTTTGCCATCCATCTAAAGATCGACACAGGGATGGGACGCCTGGGAGTTTCGCCAGCTGAACTGCCGAAAATTTATTCCTCGCTGCGATCGTCTACTCACCTTGAGCTTGAGGGTGTGTCGACGCATTTTGCGTCGTCGGAAATCGTTGGTGGAGCGTCAGTAGAAACACAATCGTCGGTCTTCGCTGAAGCGCTCAAAAATTTACGATCAGAGGGATGGCGTCCGCCACTCATCCACACGGCGAATACGGCTGCAATGATTTCACGCCCGACATCCTGGAACACAATGGTGCGTCCTGGACTGGCGCTTTATGGATATCATCTGCCGCTGGAATGCACAGGCGTACCCGAAGCAATCTCGGAACTGGAAATCGAACCGGTACTAACGTGGAAGACTCGGATTCTTTCGATCCGCGACGTGGGTGCGAACCAAGCGCTGGGATACGGCGGGACTTATGTGACAACGGTGCCGTCGCGCATAGCAGTGCTTCCAGTGGGATACGCAGATGGGCTTAATCGAAAAGTCTCGTCGCATGGTCGAGTAATTGTTGGAGGAGCTTATGCCCCGATCGTCGGGCGAATCTCGATGGATCTAACGCTGGTGGACGTCACGAGGATTTCGAGTGTCTGCGTTGCTGACGAAGTCGTTTTGTTGGGTTCGGCGGATGGATTGTTGGTGAGTGCGAACGAACACGCAGAATTGGCAGAAACCATTCCTTACGAAATTCTCTGCAATATCTCTAAGCGAGTGCCGCGAAAATATATCGCCCAGTAGATACGGCATTTAGTCCGTGACATCCGACCCGACCGCATCTTCAGCCAGCGCTGGAATGCCTCGAGCGTTTGTTATCCTTGAAAGAGATGCCTTCGCGCTACGCACAATGGATGTATGACTGGGAACACCGGCTGACCTCGGTAGATAACAACCGCGTGGTGCGGCCGCTCGAGTGGGGGATCGAATGGACGCAGGCCTGGCCATGCCGCAACGGGTATGCTCCCGGCCAATTGCCGAAAGATCCCGAAAAATATTTACGCGAATACAATCATCGGATTATCGGATGCAGCGACGAGTTCTATTCGTACAAGACGCCCTCCGATTTTCGGCTGGAACGGCGCGAAGTCCAAGTTTTTAGCACGCGAGAAATTCCTGATCCCAAGCTAGAAGAACAAGTTCGCGGGACGTCGGCCGATTTTCTGCGATTCACTTCCCCAGTGCACACTCCGTATCCTGAAAACAATTTGGTGAATGCCCGCTGGTTTCCGGCGAAAGGCACTCGAGCAGTTGTCTTGTTGCCGCATTGGAATTCTGACGGAATCGCCTATACCGCACTGTGCAAGATGCTCAACTGGCTTGGCATTGCGGTGTTGCGGCTGAGTATGCCTTATCACGACATTCGGCGTCCGGCGGAAATCAAGCGTGCGGACTACGCAGTTTCCGCTAACATTGGCCGCACAATTGATGCCTGTCGTCAGGCCGTCATCGACGTGAGGTGTTGCTACGATTGGCTGGAGCAGCAGGGCTACAACGAACTGGGGATAGTCGGCACAAGCCTCGGATCATGTTATGCGTTTCTGGCGACCGCACACGACAGCCGGATTCAAGCGGCGGCGTTCAACCATGCTTCAACTTATGTAGCTGACGTCGTTTGGCACGGGCAGTCCACACGCCATATACGGCAGGGACTGGAATCTGAAATCGATATCGACCGGCTGCGGGACTTGTGGAGTTGCGTGAGTCCGATGTCCTACTTCGATAAGTTCGCACGATGGCGGCGGAAATCGCTTATCATTTATGCGAAATATGATCTAACTTTTCTGCCGGAGTTTTCGATTGAAACGGTCGAGCAGTTTGAAAAGTTCCACCTGGACCATAAAGTTGTCGTCCTGCCGTGCGGCCATTACACGACTGGCGAAACGCCTTACAAATATATGGACGGCTGGCACCTGGCGAATTTCTTGCGAACCGCGTTCAACAAATAATCGAAACTGACTAGACGATCTCCAACTTTTCCAGGAATTTTTCTACTTCAAGCGCGGCCATACAGCCTGATCCTGCAGCAGTGATGGCCTGTCTGTAGCGGCGGTCCTGAACGTCGCCACAGGCGTAAACGCCCTGTACGCGGGTGTGAACGTTGTCGGTTGTCTTCAGGTATCCCTCATTGTCCATATCGAGTTGGCCCTGGAACATTTTTGCGTTGGGGATGTGCCCGATGCCGAGGAACATAGCGCTGGCCGGGAGGTCCCAAACTTTATTTGTCTTGACGTTTCGAAGCTTGAGGCCGGTTACTTCTTTCTTTTCGACTCCATACACTTCTTCAACGGCAGTGTCGGTCAGGAATTCAACCTGCTTGTGATGTTGCGCACGCTCCAACATGATTTTGGAAGCGCGGAACTGGTCGCGGCGATGAATCAACGTGACTTTTGTCGCAAAGCGGGTGAGGAAGAGAGCTTCTTCCATCGCGGAATCTCCACCGCCGATGACCGCGATTTCCTTACCGGAAAAGAAAAACCCGTCGCAGGTTGCGCAGGAAGAAACGCCGTGACCGATAAGCGCCTGCTCGCTTGGCAGTCCAAGCCATCGCGCTGAAGCGCCGCTGGCGATGATGAGGGTCTCCGCGTGTATGGTTTTCTGGCCAACTTGAAGTTCAAAGGGGCGCTTCGACAGATCGGCACGGCTGACGTGGCCAAGCTGATACTCAGCGCCAAATCGCGAAGCCTGCTTGCGCATGTTTTCGACGAGGTCGGGCCCTTGAATTCCCTCGGGAAAGCCAGGGAAGTTTTCGACGAGAGTCGTGAGCGAAAGTTGTCCTCCGGGCTCGTGGCCCTCGAGGACCAGTGGTTTTAAATTGGCGCGGGCAGCATAAATGGCGGCGGTATGTCCGGCGCAGCCGGTGCCCATAATTACGACTTTGCGAACATTTTCCATAATGAACTTTCAGACAATTTAGATGGTATCGCGGCAATTTAGTCGCAAGCGCTACGTTTTCGCTATTTATCTGTATTTGATGACTTTGTTTCGACGGCTTTCTTTGGCGAAGCAGCTTTCATTTCGGAGGCGCCGTGTGAGCCAACCCGCGCCAATTCTTCGGGCACGGTGCGCCGTACGCCAAGCGATCCACGATAGCCAGAGACAATCGAAGTCGCGCTCTGGAACAGCGGTTCATATGCGGTTTGGTCAGGCGCTGGTGATGTTGCTGTTGCAAAACAGCGAGCCAAAACTACGGAAGATTTGCCGAAACGTTCTAGCTTGATGCGGCTCGCCGGAGTATTTGTGGTTAACATCGCTCCCGGAGTTGTTACAGCGGATGCGCTATCTTCAATCGTCAATTCGAGTAAATCTTTGGGATCGCGCACGCGAAACACCAGAGTCTCGACCATAGTCTTAGGATCAGTACTGAAGGAATATTGGACCGTCGAAAACATTGCTTGCGCGGGAAATTCGCGGCGAACCCGTACCCAATTAGCCGAGCCTGGTAGCGCGTCGGTAACTTGTCCCCCTACTGCAGCTTGAAGGAAATCGGGCTTTTCGTCCAACGTCGAACGGCCACGATCCACTTCAAAATCCGGCCCGAATTTAGGCTGTCGCGGCACTAAGGCAAGGGCCGCTACAATTTGTTGCCTGTCCTCCGGTGAAGGTGAGCACGCATTGATCATGTTGACCTTCACCTGAGGTGCGGTTTTTTGCTGGGCGGCACAAAGCGAGGCCAAAGCTGTGGCGGATATGATGAGAATTATTTTGCGGAGCACCGCAAGATTCTATCAGGCAACGCCCGCACCCTAAAATAGATTCCGATCATCTATGCGGTATCTGAACTGCCAGAAAGACTAGAATCCTTCAATGGCGAATTTGACGCTGATTTACGGTTTACGCCTTCTACCCTCCGATGAGGTTGCGGAGATTGGGGACGCTCCACTGAAACTCAAGAACGGACGCGATGCCAGCGTTACCATGCATGTACTTGAAGGCAGCCGGGAAGATATTGAGAAACAGCTGAAGATCAGTCTCGACTCGTTTTTCGATTTTTATCCTGAAATTTGAATTTGTAATTCAGTTCCCTATGAGATTGTTACCGATTCGTTGGAGAATTCGATTGAGCCAGCTGGGACTATTTCCCACCAGCAAGCTGGCGCGTGCAGCCTGGTACGTACTTGGCCAGACAGTCCTCTTGATTCTCCTCGAACAAGGTTTATCGGCAGCAAGAGTATCGTGGGCGAAAAGCTTTTCGGGATCGATCATATTTTTTGGGTTCATCGCTGCCCTGCTTTTTTTTATCCTGGGCGTGCGCGAACTGAAAGCTCGGTTGCTTTGGCGTCTTCGCAATCGGTTGATCGTTACATACGTATTCATAGGCGTGATTCCAGCGGTGCTGCTGGTGGCACTGGCCCTCGGATCGTTCTACCTTTTTGCGGGGCAGTTCGCGACTTTCATTGTGACCACGTCGCTCAATTCTGAGCTGAAGAGTCTCGACACATCAAATTCGGCAATCACGCATGAGTTGGCCGCGCAGTTGCAGCATGGAGCTACTCCGGAAGCGTTGGGACTTGAAAGTCTGCGGCGGACCAGTAAGGCCTGGAACGCGCGTCATGTACATGCGTGGCGCGACGGAAAGCTGGTGCTTAGTAGTTCTCCGGATGGAGCAGTAGCGTCCGTGCCTGCGCTGCCGGGATATTTGAAGAGCCCGTTTCACGAAGTGGTCCGCGATCATGGTGAGCTCTACCTGCGGTCGTTTGAAACCATGCAAGCGGGCAATGAGACGTTGACGGTGTTATCCAGTGAGCCGCTGGATAAACACTTTCTGCAAAGTCTCGCCAGCAATCTGGGCCAGATCACGCTCTACGCCAGCGGACTAAGTCGAGTTTCGACGGGGGTAAAGAAGAGCACGACGCCGGGCGGCACCGACGTGCCATACCGAAATTCTGTTTCTGTGGGCAGTCTGGGCAGCAGCTACGTATTTGACACGAGTCAGCAGCCGAGCCCCACTTATGTGGTTGGAGACGTTCCACCTCCGACGCAAATGCTTGATCGGCAAGTATCGTTTGCGACGGCAATTTCGGTAGTCGATTGGGACACTGGCGCGACAACCAATCCGGCGGCAATCGGTGTACAAACGCGACTATCCCAGCTTTATGACCGATTGTTTGGAGCGCTGGGAGACTTCGCTCCAGCAATTGAATACAGTCTGCTGATCGTTGCCGTAGTATTTGGCATCATTGAACTGGTCGCGTTAATCATCGGCACCAGCCTTACTCGCACCGTCACGGGGGCAGTCGCACAACTTTATGATGCGACCGGTCACGTCAATCGCGGAGATTTGGGACATCGCATCCCGGTGAAATCCAGCGATCAACTCGCGACGCTGGCCAATTCGTTCAACTCGATGACAGCATCGTTGGAAGAACTTATCCAAGAACAAAAAGAAAAGCAACGTCTGGAGGGCGAGCTCGCGATCGCGCAGGAAGTTCAGGAGCAGCTTTATCCGCGTGAAATTTCGCAGCTTGCGTCTTTAGAAGTACACGGATTTTGTCGTCCCGCGCGAACCGTAAGCGGCGACTATTACGATTTTCTGACGATGGAAGGCGAGCGCATGCTGCTTGCCGTCGGCGACATCAGCGGAAAAGGAATTTCTGCGGCACTGCTGATGGCGACCATTCACTCAGCGGTTCGCGCATACAGCGTGGAAGGAATGCCTGCTATGCGAGGCCGCAATTCAGACGAAGGTGGCAGTCGCGCGGTTTTGCTCGCAGCGGAATATAGCGGCGATACTTCGCCAGGCAATCTTTTGGGACTACTCAACCACCAATTGTTTGAGAGCACTCCGCAGGAAAAATATGCAACGCTTTTTCTGGCGGCGTACGACGGGCCAAAGCAAAAACTCACTTATAGCAATGGCGGACACCTGCCTCCGCTGGTGTTGAGCGAGGACGGCTCGGTGCAAAGGTTGGAGTGTGGTGGAACCGTGGTTGGACTATTTGACGATTGCTCCTATGAAGAAGGCGGTTTGCAGCTTCGTCCCGGCGATTTATTCGTTGCCTATTCCGACGGGGTCACAGAGCCAGAAAATGAATTTGGAGAATTCGGCGAAGAACGCTTGATCCAATTGATTCAGGAGAACCGGTCCCTGCCACTAGTGCGGATTACAGAAATCGTGACAGCGGCTGTGCTGGATTGGATCGGCGCTAACGAGCAGCCCGATGATGTAACCCTAGTTCTCGCCAGAGTCCGATAAAAAGCGGATTACAGAATTACTGTTTTTGAGGCGGCGTTTCCTTGGGAGTACTCGAGGTTGCATCTTTCTTCTTCGTCCTTGCCGGTTTATTGTCCTTCGGCAACACGGTGACCTTTGCAATCACCTGCTGGCCTTTTTCCATCCCGCCAATTACTACCAAACCCTGGGAGGTAACGATCATCCCACGATGGTCCATTGTAGGATCGGGCGTTTGCTCGTTGATGGTTTCCCATTGATTGGTCCGGAGATTGAAATCAAATGTCACCGGCGAAGGTTCCGCGGGATTGCCGTCATAGCCAATTCCATTGAAGCTGTAGGGATTGTCGCTGCCGCCTGAGAAATAAATTTTCTGGTCCCTCTCCGAACCGCCTGCTGCGATTCGAAAACGCGCCGTGCCTGGATGCGGAGGCAACTTGCTCCACTGAATTTGTTCCGGATGGTGACGGTCGATCTTCCCCATCCAACATTCATCGGAAGCAACATAGTGCGGCTGATTATCGATCATTGTCTTGTGGGCGCCATCGATATAGACGATGGTGTCGCCGACGATGGCGCCGGCATGGGCGAATACTGGTGTCCCGGGAATCGGCGTGGCAACCAACCATCGATCTTTTTCGCTGTCGTACATTTGCACATTGCTGACAGCATCCGTATTTGACCAGCCGCTGATCAAATAAATGTAGCGATCGTGAAACACCCCCGCGACAGCATCATCTACGCGAACGGGCATATCCGGGCCGCGATACCAACGCGTGCTGATGGGCTCATAAATGGCGACATCGGGCACGGTGATCTCTCCGCCTTGTGAGTCGACGCTGTAACCGCCAAACAGGAACGCTTCGCCGTGCGCAGCCGCCGCAGATGCAGCGATGCGTCCCGCAGGCCCTGGAACCGGGTTGATCGGCGACCATTTGCCGGTGTCTTCATCCAGCGCATAACTGGTGTTAGTCACGGAATCCCAAGTCTTCTTGGCGCCAATTCCCATGAAAGAAAAAATGTAGGAATGCTTGCCGGCTTTGACCTGAGCGACAGCGTTATTGGAAACAGGGAATGGTAGCGGATCGAAATTGGACTGCGCAGAAAGGGTGCCAGTGATAAGCCAGATAACCAGGGCGAGTTGAAGGTACTTGGGGGAAAATGGAAACAACTTCATGCATCCCAAATTATCACGGTCACTGCATGGGACGCACCGCCGGAACCAGTGACGATTCACGTTCCTCTCTCCCCGACCAATAATTTTGAAAACCAAACTTTGTAGAGTCCAGCTGAAATCGAGATATCACTCGATTCAAAATGCATTGTGCAAACAGTTGCATAGGTGCGGAATCCGGGCCATTTTTGTATGTGCATTCTCGCCGAGTAGGGGCTATTCTCGGTATGCGGTTTTTGCTAGGAGTTAGTTTATGAAAAAACAGTCCACTTTTTTGTTTATTGCCCTAGTCGCGTTCACATTGGCGTCGGGCGGCGCTTTCGCTGCTGGCCCCAAGCTGCAAGTGCTGCACACCTTCCTTGGTGGCAGCGATGGCGAACGTCCGCACGCCAGTCTCATTGCCGATAGTGAGGGTAATCTTTATGGCACCACGCCCGTGGGAGGGACGAACACAAATTGTTTAAATACTGGTCAGATCGGATGCGGAGTTGTGTTCGAACTGTCACCTCCGAGTAAGGCTGGAGGTCCATGGAAGGAAACCATTCTATACCGATTCACGGGTGGATCTGATGGTGCGGTACCCGAGGCGAGTCTGATTTTCGACTCGGCAGGAAATCTTTATGGAACCACTGAAGAGGGAGGAGCATTCGACGGAGTCTGTAATAATGCAGTCAATGATCTCGGGTGCGGAGTGGTATTCGAATTGTCTCCGCAGGCCAGTGGAGTGTGGACAGAGAAAACGCTTTACGCATTTACCGGAAATCTCGACGGTGCGTATCCACAGGCAAACGTAACTTTCGATTCAGCAGGCAATCTATATGGCACAACCCAATTGGGGGGATTTTGCCAATCTGGCTGTTCTGAACCTTTTGGTTACGGAGTTGTTTTCGAGCTAACACAGAATGGCACGCAGAACTGGATAGAGACTACACTGTACGCTTTTCAAGGAGCCTTAGACGGAGCGCTGCCACTCGCCGGGGTGATATTTGACCAGCTTGGAAATCTTTACGGAACGAGCGGTAGCTCCGTATTTGAGCTTACTCCTCCGGGGCAACAAGGTCAGAATTGGACATTCCTAGCGATAGGCATAGCTGGTTTCGAAAACAGTGGGATCGTGCTCGACAGTGCAGGCAATCTGTACGGTAGTTCTGTGGCAAATCCAGGGTCGGTGTTAGAGTTTTCACCTCTGGGGAATGGAACCTGGAATGAATCTACTCTATATACATTTGGCGGGAAGAATAACAATCCGGTTGGCGGAGTAGTTTTCGATAGTGCAGGTAATATATACGGGCCAGTTGCTGGGCCTTTTTGTGGAGGGCTATACCGACTACAAAACAAAGACGGCGTTTGGACCGAAGCTGGGATCAATTTTTATAAGCAACAGAATCAACCCTGCGAACCACAAACCGCACTTATCGTCGGCAAATGGGGCGCACTGTATGGAACCACTTCACAAGGCGGTTCATGCCCTAACAACAAAATTTGCGGAACGGTAATCGGAATTTTGCCCTAGTCCTTACTTTGAATAGACGAAATGCCCACCTCTAGGGTTTTGTAAAGGTGGGCATTCTTTTTTATAACTCGTTACGCTACCTTGCGGCGGCTTGCGGACGCATTTGCTTCATGAAGTCGCGCATTTTTGTCAGATGACCCGGCGAACGCTTTTCGATCCAGGTTTCGTAACGCTGGGCAGCCTTCTCCAGATTCGCGAGAAATATCTTGTTGGACCATTGCGCTCTTCCTTCAGCGATGGTCGGTCTGATCCGGTCCCATACACCAAAGAATTCACCTGTGGTCTCGAAGAACAGATCGTCATGCAGCAAGCCGTAATTCAGCAGCGCACACGCTTGTTCCCAATAGCTGACGACCATCATGAAGTTGGTGCCGCCTTCGGTGCCCGGAGCGGCGATCCGCATGGCATCGCCCCAGGTTTCGGCCATGTAATTCTTAAAGAACCAATCGCGCGCCTGGCGGAGTCGCGGTTCCCGCCTTTGTTCGAAGACCTGCAGGTGAAGTTGAGCTTGTTCGTGCGTGGGTTTAGTGTCCATCGAATTTTCTCCTTCATCTTTCCGTGTGTCTGATTTTATTAGGGCTCGGAATCATTATCAGCCAACCGCAAATACGGATTCAAGTCGGATTTCGTGGTCGTTTCATTCGGAGATGTACGGGCGCGCTTGCTCGTGTTTCGCGAACGACGCAGGTGCGTTGACGACCACGTGCTGGACGAAATCGACTCCACCCGAAGTGTAGTTCAGCTGGTAATTGCCCGGCTGCGGAACCACAAACCAAGCCGTCCCGCTGCCATCCTCGGCGACCACGAGCCCAGTGGGATTCGAATTTCCGTCTGTGGAGACGAGGAATGCCGATTGCACATCCAGCGGGATGCTCGAAGTCTTATATTCACCCGACGTGGGACTTGTATTCAGAGGTGAAGGCTGCACGAACTCCTCAAAAAGGCCGGTGAGTTGCACCGCAAGCGGAGTCGGAGTGAATTGTTCGGTTATCCAGTTCGGCATGGTGACCGGCGCCGTTGTCCGGTTGCCTACGCCGCTGATGCTGAACCAACTCGGAGTAAAGCTTGAGTCGTTGGACATATCCCACAAGCCTTGCATCAACCCAATTCCGCCGCCCTCAAACGCTTTGGTGTAGTAGCTGTTCATGAAGCTGGCAAGGCACGGGGAGTCGGGAGTTCCCGTGATCTCCCTGGTGAAAAGAGGAATTGTAGTTTTGGCAAGTTCATCAGCCATGACGTCGCCGTCATCGCAAAGTGTGTCGTGGGGATTGTCGATGTTTTCGGTCCTGACTTTGATATCTGTAACCTCTGTGTCGTCTGCAATCGGCCTGTGGCTCAAATCTACGTTGTGGATCAATTGATTCAGCAGGGGGCCCAGCGTGTTCGCTCTGGCCTTTTTTGGAAGCGCATCGACAGGCCGCCAAACGATAATGGATGGATGGTTCTTCACATCCTGGAACCATTCCGTGGCAGTAGCAACCATCCAGTTGTTCCACGCAGTGGGATCATCCACTTGCGACTGACCTTCCGGACGGCCATCGCAATAGAATGCTCCCAGAACTAAAACGCCCATTTCGTCAGCCAAATCGAGGAAGGGGCGGCCGTCGCTGTCCCAGTGATCCTGGAATACATTCAATCCCGCACTCTCAAGCACGTAAAGTTGAAAGGCTTCACCACGACGGTCATTGAGATAGCGGACCGGAGCAAGCCGGGTCATTAAATATCCGGACATCCATAAAGGAATGCCGTTTAAGTAAGTAGTCTTGCCTTCATCCCAAACTTCTCGGAAGCCGAACTTCGTGTAGGTCGTATCCACAACGACGCCAGATTCGAGAATTTGTGTTTGCAGCATATAGAGCTTGGGCTGACCATAAGGCGATGGCCCCCAGAGAATAGGATTGGTCCACGGAGCCTGGAGCGCAGCCACGCCCGAGACTACTGGCTGCGCAGGCAGCGTCAGTACAACATTTTTTCCATCCAGAACCGTCGCCCGGGCAGTTGTTTTCCCGGAATTTGCGTTTACGACCTGCAAATTCGCGGTAATTGTCGAATTTCGCACAGAGGTCACGACGAAAACGTCGGAAACATTTTCCGTGGGTCGCCATGAAAATGTGATGTCGCCTACAAGTCCCACCCAGTTGCGCTGAACGAACGGAGTATTGGGCGGCGGCCGATACGCTGCGCTGCGATAAGAATTGCCTATGCAATCCGGATTTAGTGGGATGCATGAACTCTGATTGATATTTACCCCTGCACGCACATAAGTGGTATCGGCCTTGTGAACGTAAATATCGATTGTGTTGACCTGGCCGGGGACAAGAGCGCTGGTGATATCAACTTCAAATGGACTGTATTGTCCGAAGTGCTCGCCGATCTTGGTCCCATTGATGTAGATCGCGGCGTAATGTCCGGTCTTTTCCAGTTCCAAAAAAAAACTCCGTCCGGGCTGCGTCCATGTCAAAGGCACGTTAAGCGTTCGCTGGTACCAAACAGAAGACGTGCCATCCTCGATTGGCATCGCAGGGACGCGGGCTGGAATCCAGCCGGATGTCGGAATCGAACTTTGGCTCTGATTGAGCACGTAACTCCACATTCCGTTCAGGGTCAACTGGGCGCGAACGGCGCTACCTGCAAGCTTTTGAGCGGCTAAAGGCTGCGGGCATTGCAGCCCAAAACAGATTGCGAGTGCGACCATGGCAAATTTAGTCGGAGCAGAACGGTTTATTGTTTGCACTGAAACTTTGGCATTGTTTGGCGAACAGACACTCATCAAATTTTCCCTGGGTTGTTTGAAGTTGGGTTGTTCAAAATTGGCGTGATCGAAATTGAGGTCATTAGGCATAGACAAAATCTCAGAGCAGCGCTGCGTAGATAAACAGACCGAATAGCGGGCCCTTCATAGCGAATCGGACTGAAACTCAGACTCTTTCAAGGCCGCCTGGCGGGGAGTTCCAAGGAGCAGCCAATAACAGAGAAGGTCAACTTCAATCTTTGCAACGATACTTGGTTTGCACGGGCTCCGCAAGAGTTTTGCTGACGGTAGAGTAGAAAAAGTAAAAATTAAGAACTAGCCCCGGCGCAGCCCGGGACCAGCGCTTATATTGCGATCGACCCAGGCGAGGAGCACGAAGCCGTTTTCTCGAAATCCCATCCTGTCCGGCGTTTCGGTGAGAATTCCAACCACTGGTCAATCCAATTAGTGCATAATGGGTCGCGTGGTCTCGCCCGTCCAACGGGCCTTACCAGCGAGAAGGAGATTTCCCGATGATGCAATCCGAAGCTGCCTGCTGCCCTACGGCGCGGCGAGTGATCCCGAATTTTTTCGCTCTTATGATTGCTGTGTTCCTGGTCGTGGCAAGCGCGTCTGAGCCAGCGCAGTCCCAAACGTACAGTGTGATTTACAACTTCACCGGAAAAGGTACTGATGGCGCGAGTCCTTACGCTGGGCCGACCCTGGATCCCTCGGGAAATCTTTATGGCACCACGTATCTTGGCGGAACTTTCGGAAGTGGCAGCGTATACAGGCTGTCGCCGAAGGGTTCTGCCTGGAACTACACTTCGTTGTATAGCTTTAAAGGCGAGGGAGACGGAGCCGGACCCGCTTTCGGTTCTCTCGTCATCGGCGGAGGCCGCGCTCTGTTTGGGACCACCGAAGCAGGTGGAAACTTCGGCACTGACTTCGCGATCTGCAATTGCCCGCATACTGAAGTCCAAATCCACCAATTTGGCATCGGGACAGATGGCGCTCAGCCCATTGGCGGAGTAGTCCTTGATTCAGCAGGAAATTTTTATGGGACTACTAGCCTGGGAGGCACCTACGGAGACGGCACAGTCTTCGAAGAAAAGCGTTCCGGGAAGAGTTGGACTGAGAGTGTGATCTACAACTTCACCGGCGGGGACGATGGCAGCAACCCGCCAGCCGGCGTCACGGTGGACGCTCACGGCAATCTTTTCGGCACCAGCTCTTTCGGCGGAGCTAACAATGATGGCGTGGTGTACGAACTGTCGCGCTCCGGTGCCACTTGGAAACAAGCCGTGCTGTATACCTTCCAAGGTCTCGATGATGGCCAAAATCCAGTTGGAGGCGTTGTCGTCGACCAAGCCGGCAATCTGTACGGCACCACTTTCGACGGCGGAGTAAATGGCGGAGGCACCGTCTACGAATTATCCCCAACTCGCGGAGGCTGGACGTTTACCACGCTCTATAGCTTCACTGGCGCTTATGGCGGTCCGTACAACAAGCTCACCCTCGCGAAGGGAAACATTTACAGCTTCACCAACGCTGGTGGCGCGAATGGTTTCGGATCGGTATTTAAATTGGCTCCGTTCAACGGTGGTTGGACATTTACCGATCTCCACGACTTCGCAGGGGACAATGACGGCGCGTTGCCATATGGCAGCGTAGCTGTCGATAGTAATGGAAATGTTTTTGGCACAGCTGCTGTTGGCGGGACTCAGAATCAGGGCCTGGTTTTTAAGATCAGGCCGTAAGGGTTAGCAATGAATACGCATCAAACAACGCACCTGATATATCACGCTAGGTTGGAATCGCTCCGCGCAAGTTGACGTACCGACTTTGGAGCCTTCAACGATGCGGACGGAACACCACCACCACGATCAATCTGACTTTAAGGAGACCCACATGAAAACACGATTCCCCCTAGCAGCTTTGTTTGTCATTGCTCTTTCTCCAATGTTGTTTGCGCAAGGCGGATACTACGCCGTGACAAATAACGATCCGCCGTCGGCTGCGAACTCGGCGACGATTCTCCAATTGCATCACCAAGGTCTTGAGATTCTGAAGACGGTGCAGACAGGAGCGGAAGGTAACGGAGGCGGAGCCTTCGCGTTGCCGCGCATTGTGCTGGCAACAAATAACGGGACTACCTGCGCGTTTGTAGGAGACGCAGGTTCGAGCGATGTGGCGGCTTTCCAACTTCCGAGTTTGGCGAAGGCTGGCAATTATATCGATCCCAAAGGCAGCAGCGCCGGTTTTGGAAATAGCCTCGGCTTAGCTTCGCGTGGCGATCTTGTGTTTGTTGCATATGGAGTAACGGCGAACATTGGAGTGTTTCAAATCAGTGGTGGTTGCAAGCTGACGCTTTTGGGTACGTATAACGCAGCCGGGTCGGTCGCAGGACTCAGAGTGAGCCCGGACGGCAAGACACTGGTTGTCGGCTACGGATATGGAGCGAACTCGGTTGATTCTTTCTCGATCAGCTCCAAGGGAGTTTTGAAAGAGAACGGTCCTTATCCTGCATTGAACGGTCCGGCGGGCGTCGACATCACCAGCGACAGCAAGTATGCGATCTTTGGCGACGCTACCGCGGGAACCACGCAACTTGAAGTCTATCCAATTCAATCCAACGGAACCCTCGGTTCGGAAGCGAGCTTTGGCGGAGATGGCAGCCTTGGCACAGGGCAGGATTCGAGCAGTGTATGGATCAGTCCCAACGGCAAATTCGTTTATGTGGGAAACAATTTGTCGAAGCAAGTTACTTCAGTAGGCTTCTCCGAGAGCCAGGTGAGCATGTCGTATGTCGGCATCACCACCCTGAACAATTCGGGTCAGGTTATTTCTATTGGAGGTCTCACGACAGCATCGCCAACAGGTAATGGCGGAGGCATTTACGTTGCTGAGTTTAGCGCTCCGGACGGCTTCGTCGGCTTATTGCAGATCAACGCCGATGGAACAACAACAGAAGTTGCAGGATCACCATTTAATAACGGGCAGACTTCGTCATTGCTTTCGGTAGCGGCTTATCCACTTCGTACGTTCTAACAATGGACCGGCGGAGAAATCCGCCGGCTATTTATTCAGTTCGATGGAAGACCCAGCAGGGCTTTCAGCTGTTTTCGATAGCGCCGGCTCAAGGGAAGCTTGATTCCGTTGTTTAGAATGACGTCGTACTCTCCGCCTTCGTTGAGCTTGAGGCCGCTAACCTGATCCAGCTTTACGATGGTCGATCGGTGAATGCGGCAAAACATTTTCTGATCCAATTCTTGCTCCAAGTCCGTCATGCTGCGCCGTAGAAGATGTGACGTTGTTCCTACATGAAGGCAGGAATAGTAGTCAGCCGCCTCAATCCAATCGATGTCGGTCATTTTGACGAAAGTAATCTGGCCTGCAGTCTTCACTGTGAAATGTTTTGCCGGAAGGGGATTTGTTCCCCGAGTTTGATTTATCGTCTCTTTTGCCCGGCCAAGAGCTCGTTCGAACCGGGTATTGTCGAACGGCTTGAGTAAGTAGTCCATGGCGCCCGCTTCAAAGGCACGCAACGCATATTGATCGTAGGCGGTGACGAAAATAATAGTTGGCATTTCAGCGTTACTTAACATTTCCAAAACGTCAAACCCATCGCATTCCGGCATTTGCACATCAAGGAAAACCAGATCAGGTTTTCTCGCGCGAATTTCTGCAAGAGCTTCTTTACCGCACGCACACTCACCAACAATTTCAATTTCCGGATCCGGTCGCAGCAACACAATCAAATTGCTCCGGGCGAGAGGTTCATCGTCGACGATAATGGTACGGATCTTGCGTACGCTGTCTGTGGCATTCACAGAGCACCTTCTTTAATGGGAACAGCAACGAACGGCAACGAAACCGCGGCCACAACCCCGCCCGATGCTAGATCGCGAATGCTCAACTGGGCTGCATCTCGATAGAGGCTTTGCAGTCGGAGCCTAACGTTGGAGATCCCAATACCGGCGCGAGTGATGTCCCAATCGGCGGGAAGGTTGGGGCCGTCATTCGAGACCGATAGCGTTAGATTCCCATTCGAATGCGACGCCAAAATCCTGATCATTCCGCCCTGCGTGCGTTTCGCGATTCCGTGAATGACGGCGTTCTCAATCATCGGCTGGAGGATCAAGCTCGGAACTTGAGCGGGATGAAGTTCTTTAGGAATATCGATGCTGAAATGAAGACGGTCGGCGAACCGGACTTTCTGTATATCGAGATACTTTTGCGCGAATTCTATTTCTTCGCTCAATGGTACTTGCTGGCGCGATGAATCTTCCAATGCGCGTCGAAGGAAGTCGCTAAGCGCAACAATCATTTTGACGGCTTCGTCATTTTTCGATTCACGCACCAATCCTGAAACTGCATTGAGTGCGTTGAATAAAAAATGCGGCTCGATTTGTTGGCGAAGAGCATTCAACTGCGCTTTTGAAAGTTGCTCGCTGAGGCGAGCAGCTTCGGTCCGCTGCAAAGTCAGGCGCTCGGTGGAATCCAGAAGATATCCGGCGGTAAGAATGGCGGCATACAGAACAACGAAAGATAAAGTTCCGTTATAAAACTTGTGCAATGTCAGATGAACGAACGGCCCTTCAGTTGACGAGTAAGCATAAGGATTGAACAGGACTTCGAGTGAACTGGTCCACGCGCCGTAAATCAGACCGATACTCGCGCAGGCTAAAATGTGCGCCGCCCAAGTTGAAATCGGCTTCAATCCAGCTGGAGGAAATCGTCGCTCCAGACGAAGCACTAGCTTCGTTGACAATGCCCACGGCAGCCACGAGAACATCGTGGTCAGAAATAGCCTTACCCACGCATGATGCATTCCTTCAGCATGCATAAGGAAAACAGTTTGCATCGCATCGAAAAATCCGAACGCTGACCAAATGGATGCGATCCAAATCCATTGGCGTAATCCGGAATTTGGGTGGATCGAATCCATAGGGGAATCGTATCTCTATCTTCTGAATCGTAGTCCAGAGGGCGTGCTTCAGGCTGAAAATGCAGCGAACGCACGCCGGATTGCAGCCATCGGACTGGCCTTTACCGGCATCCCGGCAGATACTACTGCCATGCTTAACAAATTCCATATCGTATTGCTACTTACGATGGCGACATGTTCATTGCCCGGCTTTTCACAAAACGCCCCGGAATATACAGGCGATGCTCAGCTTAAGCTTCCGGCGAACTATCGAGGATGGGTGTATCTGACAACTGGTTTCGATATGAGCTATAACCCATCCATGCAGATGGCCGACCATCACATGTTCGACAATGTTTTCGTGAGCCCGGAATCGTATAAGGCATTTGTCGATACCGGAACCTGGCCCGACAAGACCATGCTAGTGCTTGAAGTGCGAGGCGCGGAAGGTAAAGGATCCATCAATCAGAAAGGTAATTTCCAGGGCACCGATGTGATGGGACTGGAAGTCCATGTAAAAGACACAGCTCGATTTCCTGGCGGCTGGGCATTCTTCGGCTTCGACGACAGCAAGACAGCAAAAATGGTTCCCGTGAAAGCGGAATGCTACAGTTGTCACGCAGCGCATGCCGCGGTCGACACGACGTTTGTGCAGTTCTATCCGACACTGCTACCGATTGCGAAAGCCAAAGGCACGCTGTCTGCCGGATATCAGAAAGATGCAGCCGCGGAAGTTAAGAAGTAAGCTGCGGCCTTAATAAGTGAACGACTGAAGCTCGGTCACGCCGCTGTCGGGGCCGTCCACATAGCCGGTGCGATTGCTCGGATTCAGTGCAATGTGCGTGGATATGACATTAGACCCGTTTGAAAAATTGAATCCATTCAACGATTCCACGAGATTTCCCTTAGTGTCATAAACCTGAATGCTGCTGCCGGCGCCGGTGCTCGAGAAGCCTTGGGCAATGAAGAACAGTTTGTTGACCGGGTCGAACTCGAACGTCCGAACCGCTTTGTAGCTGGCCGGATGCGCCTGGAAGCGTAACCGCGAAACCTTGTGTAGTTTTTAGATCGTAAAACTCCACGCGAAAATCGAGTTCCGTGGTTGTGCATGCAATTCCGTCCGCAGAATCTACAGCAAGTCCATTGATGAAACCCTGATGAAATGGAGGAGGTCCGAGCAGTCCGTTGAATTCCGTGACTTTGCCCGTGCTCAAGTTTGCCAGTGCAATTACCGGAGCTGGGCCTCCGACGGTGCCATCTGAAGCCGCGATAACGGCTTGTCCGGTTTGGCTGTCATAAGCCACTGAAGGTATGTTGCTGAAGAAAAATACCGGATCAGTCAAAGGTATCTTCGAACCAAATTTGTTCGCCCCAATGTTGGATCCGAACACGAATGTTTCGTCGTTGCCGCCATTTTCGAAAGCGAGCACGGCGGTGATCGGGGATGACTGATTTCGACTCACGCCCGTGATGATGTCTTTTGCAGTCAGCGGAGCTTTCCACAAAGCGGTGAACTGGTTCGAGCTCAGTGGATTGAGCTCTCCATAGACGCGCTTGTCTACGTAAAGGTCTGTGACATGCTCAAGCTCCACTAATCCGATGCTTTTACCAACCACGCCGAGCGTTAGGAAGTCGCTTTTGCTTTCGATTTTCTTGACGACTTTCAGGATCTTGCCGGTAGCTTGATCGAAGGTTTCAATGGCCGCCAGAACTTTTCCTCCGCCCAAATCGTGCGCCTCGGTGAGCAAACCTTCGGTGCCGTTCTGATCAATGTCGAATCCAAAAATCTGGCCACCGAATTGGCTCTTCACGATAGCATTGCCGGGTCCGATGGGAGCTTTGGAGTTCGCGGCGTTCGCTTGGGCGAGGGCAGGGGTTGCGATGAGTGAAGATAAGCAAAGCAACGTAACCGCCATTACTAGGCTTAGAAGAAAATTCTGCGAGCATTTCATAATTGCATTCCCCGTTTTCTGGATTCTCTCGCGCACCATATTATTGCCGAACGGCGTGACAGAAGCGCGATCCCTGACATGTTATGTCATACCCCGACGCGCAGTTGTCAAAATTTTGTAAGGATTGGCAACTTGCCGGACCACGATAGAATTTGAGAGCGCTACCTCATCTCTCAATCTAGCTAAGCAAATCATCCATGAACGATGCTGCCATCAAAAACCCCGAACAGAATTCGCTTTGGAAGTCCCTCGTTGAAGCGGTCCGCGGATCTCATCAGGACTATACCGTCGGCAGCCTTAACCGGGCCATTTTGCTACTGGCCGTGCCGATGGTTCTGGAGATGGTACTGGAATCGTTGTTCGCCGTGGTCGATGTTTTCTGGGTAGGGCGGCTTGGCGCCAATGCCGTTGCAACTGTGGGGCTGTCGGAGTCGATGCTGACCCTCGTATTTGCCGTCGGAATGGGACTTAGTTTGTCGACGACGGCAATGGTCTCCCGGCGCATTGGCGAGAAAGACCCAGAAGGCGCGGCCGTGGCCGGTGTCCAGGCAATCATTTTGGGTGTGATCGTGTCCGTCGCCATTGGAGTGCCCTGCTTTTTTCTTGCGCCGCACCTGCTTCGCTTGATGGGTGCATCGCCGGAAATCATCGCCGTGGGAAGTACGTATACAAGGATATGTTTAGGCGGATGCGGAGCGGTGCTGCTGCTGTTTCTGAATAATGCGATTTTCCGCGGGGCTGGCGACGCGGCCATCGCGATGCGCTTGCTTTGGGTTTCGAACATCATTAACTTGATTCTCGATCCTTGCCTGATTTTCGGAGTCGGGCCGTTCCCGCGCCTGGGCGTGACTGGCGCCGCTGTCGCAACCCTGATCGGGCGGAGTACCGGCGTTCTCTACCAGTTCTATCGCTTGCTCCATGGGACTGAGCGTATCTGCATATTGAAACGGCAGATTCGCATAGACGCCGCCGTGCTGTTTCGCTTGCTTCGAGTATCGCTCACCGGAATTCTGCAATTTGCGATTGCCCATACCAGTTGGATTGGACTCGTCCGCATTGTGAGCATCTTCGGAGCGGCCGCACTCGCCGGATATACGATCGCCATCCGAATAGTCATTTTCGTAATTCTTCCTTCGTGGGGATTGAGCAATGCGGCGGCCACGCTGGTCGGGCAAAATCTCGGAGCGGGTCATCCCGAGCGGGCCGAAAAAGCGGTATGGCGCACCGGACTCTACAATATGGCCTTTCTCGGCGCCGCTGGCATCTTCTTTATATTCTTCGCGGAACGAGTGGTTAGCTTATTCACGCACGATCCCGCTGTTGTGGTGCTGGCGGCTGCATGCTTGCGAATTGTTAGCTATGGCAACCTGGGATATGCCTACTTCATGGTGATGATGCAGGCTTTCAACGGCGCCGGCGACACGATCACTCCCACGATCGTGAACTTCTTTGGATTCTGGCTATTCGAAATTCCGCTGGCGTATTGGCTCGCGATCCCAATGCATATGCGATCCAACGGTGCGTTCTTCTCGATTGCGATTGCCGAGAGTGCAATGGCGATAGCCAGTGCCATTCTGTTCAAGCGTGGAACATGGAAGAAACAGAAGATCTAGGTAGGGACAGGATCATCGAAGCCGCGCGGCCAGGCGCGCATGTAATAACGAGTCAATCCAGGCTCGTTGACTTGGCTTTTCTATAACCGTAAGATTCCGCCAGTGATAGGCCAGACCATCTCGCATTATCGAATCGTCGAACGCCTCGGCGGCGGAGGGATGGGTGTCGTTTATAAAGCCGAGGATTTGAATCTCCATCGTTTCGTCGCGCTAAAGTTTTTGCCTGACAACGTCGTCGAAAACCCCCAGTCACTGGCTCGCTTTCAGCGCGAAGCGCAAGCGGCTTCGGCGTTAAACCATTCCAACATTTGCACCATTCACGAGATCGGTAGCGACGAAAGTCGTCCTTTCATTGTGATGGAATTTCTCGACGGCGTGACACTGAAGCACAAGATCAGCGGTAAGGCGCTCGATGTCGAGACGCTTCTTTCGCTCGCGATTGAGATTAGCGATGCTCTCGACGCGGCGCACAGCGCGGGAATCGTACATCGGGACATTAAGCCCGCCAACATATTCGTTACCAAACGCGGGCACGCGAAAATCCTTGATTTTGGTTTAGCTAAAGTTGCGGCAACGGCAAGTTCGTCGAGTGCGATCCTTTCGCAAAACACCCAAACCATGGATGAGCAACATTTGACGAGTCCGGGTATGGCCTTGGGTACGGTGGCTTATATGTCACCCGAGCAGGTGCGAGGGAAAGAACTCGACGCGCGTAGCGATTTGTTTTCATTCGGTGGCGTGCTCTATGAAATGTCCACTGGAATAGTGCCCTTTCGGGGCGAAGCAACTGGCGAAATTTTCGATTCTATTTTGAACCGGCCCGCGCTTCCGCTGGTTCGGTTGAACCCCGACGTTTCTGCAGAGTTAGAACGCATCGTGGGAAAGGCACTGGAGAAAGATCGCGATCTTCGGTATCAGCACGCCGCGGACATTCACAGCGACTTGAAACGTCTTAAGCGAGATAGTGCGGCCGGTAGCAGCGCCAAAACCCCCATCTCGTCCTCCGCTTCGGCGCTGGCAGTTTCACCGCTGGGAAACCCCTCTTATTCCGGCGTAGCTGCTTCGCAGCGTTCCAGCGGTTCCATCATCGCCGCGACCGCTTCCCGCAATAAAGGAAAGACCGCGGGAGTCGCTTTCGCGATGCTGCTAGTTGTCGCAGCGGCGGCTTATGGGGTTTATCACCTAGTTCAGAAACACGACGTCTCAAACGGCCCCGGCAAGATTGCGCAGGTTAGTCATTGGCGAAAGCCCATATATCAAGCCGTCATTTCGCCAGACGGACACACCATTGCGTTTACATCTTACATAGACGGATACGAGCAAATCTTCGTCATGCTGACTTCCGGCGGCGAGCCGCTACAAGTCACGAGCGATGAGGGCAGCAAATTTATCAGCAGTTTTTCGGCGGACAGCACACTCATCTATTACGAGCGGGAACTCGGAGCTAACGAAATATGGGTCATGCCAACCCTTGGAGGAACTGCAACCCGGCTTGCGCAAGGCATCGGGCTGATTCCTTCATCGGACGGGAAAAGCTTGTTTTATGTAAATTTTGACAGCCACGAACTTATGCAGGTCGCGGCCGATGGCACCGGAGCCAGGGCGATTTTCGACTTCGCGAAAATGGAGTTGACGCCGGGCAGGACACTTGCTTACCCCGACGGCTCAGCCCTTCTTCTGATAACGACAGCAAACAAGACAACCGGCGCAAGACAGCAGCTCTATCGGTTCGATCTCATCAGCCACGAAGCAAAGAAAATCGGAGAGGTCCCCGTCGGTTCGCCCGTGTTTGGATGGAGCGACCCGGGCTCGTCGGTAATTTTCCCGCGCGCCGTAAACGGCATCGTTAATATTTGGCAGTATAACCTTGCCGAAAAGTCTTACACCCAAATTACGTTTGGGCCAGGCCCGGATTTCTCTCCTATGAGGGATCCGGCCGGTAAAGGCATTTATTTCGTCAACGGCAAGGATTCGGGGTACCTCTCGGTTTACGATGTTCGTACAAAATCAACCATCGATATTGTCTCCAATCTGGCAACGCAGCCGACGATTTCGCCCGATGGCAAGCGCGTGATGTACGTCACCCGGACCGACATCTCACGCAATGAACTTTGGATATCCGATCTGGATGGCAGCAATAAGTTGAGGTTGTTTGCAACGCCGCACGACATTGGCGTCGGAGATTTTTCTCCCGATGGTTCACAGATTATTTACACAGACGCACAGACCAATGCAGATCGTAATTTCGTCGTGAACGTAAACGGCACAAATCTACGAGAACTTCCGCGTTCGGTCGGTAATACCGAAGCAGGCGCATGGACAAAGGATGGTAAAACCTTTTATGCGACCGGAGTTCAAAACGCACATAGCGGTAATGATTTGGAAACTTGGCGAATTGATCTTGAGAAACTAACAGCAGAGCGTTTTGTGGATGGTTGTGGCTTCGCAATGGATTCCACTCGCGACGGCAAGTATCTTCTGATGCCAATGATGTACGGAAGCAAACTCGGCATATCCCAGTTATCGCTGGTGGACAAAAAGTGCACGATGCTCGTTCCAGATGTTACAACTTTCTTCCCAAAATTCAGTTCTGACGGAAAATCACTCCTGTATTCCATTTCCTCTCGCGGCGAGGTGACGCTCTATCGAGCCCCATATTCGGATGGGAAAATAACAGGAAAGGCCCAGATTGCTTTTAAGCTTCCGTTTGCGTTTCCACAGCGCTTTGACGGTAACGCTTATGATGTTTCGAGCGATCTATCGAAAGTTGTTTACGCGCGACCGGGCGGGCAGTACGAGGTTTATCTGTTGTCGCAAAAATAGACCGGCCTGGAGCGTTCATCGGTGCCGTCCTACATTGCCGGCGAAGCGGTTCCATCCGACCACTTGCCGGCGGGAACCATGAACACATTGATCGGTTCCGGTGCGCCATGGAACTGTGGATTCAGCATGACCGGCGAATCGGGCACGTCCGCGCCCCAGACAGCGCCATCCATGACTGGCGCGTAGAACATCAGGTGAGCCATCCAGCGGTGGTCGCCCTTATCGGTAAGGTACTGGTCTTTCGACATCATGTAGCTCATGCCTCCTGGCTCCAGGGGCGGCAGTTCTTTTTTCGCGTATGCAACTTTGAGAGCGTCAATGACTTGCGCTTTCGATTTTCCCGCCAAAAATAACTCCGTCCTTTTGTAGGTAATTGGCAGGACGGAACTCGCAGCCGGCGGATTCAAGCAGAGTGGGCCACGGATTTTGGGGTTCCAAAAATTCACCGCAAAATCGCCATCGAATGGGGACATCCAACCTCGTTCTACCAGGCACACGAAACCGTTTTTGCCTTCGACGGCAGTCTCGTAGCCATTCCGTTCAAGGACCAATATTTTTGCGTCGCGGGAAATAGCTTCTGGTGCCGCACTTCGTGCGAGCGCGATCTCGGCATTGCGGTCTGTCATAAGGTATTGCTCGATCGGAGCCATGCTCGGATACAACATTTGACGATCCTGCGCCTGTGCCCGCGCTTGCCAGGCCGTGCTGAGCATAACGATCATTGCAAAGCCTGAATAGGCTATAGCCTGGAATCTCTTTCGCTTCATCGCTTCCTCCAGCATTTGCTGCATCTCGCCACAGTATTGTTCAGAGGGTGGGGTCAAACCATTCGATAGAACGGATGCGATCAGACGCGCTTGTGGTTGTCCGGAGAACTAGGCGTGCGTTGCCTTTGACAGCTGTTTAAGACCGGCGGCGGTGTGACGGAATGATTCTGCTTCCATGTGGGACACAAGGAGCTTGTTAGCCAGCGTCACATGTGGCGACCTAAATCGGCGCTGCGGTACAGCCGTCTGGCGCAAGGTCAAAGTGTTTAATTCCCGGCAACTCGGGCAGCTATGCAATTCCGCATGAAGATGCACGGCATTCTTCCTGCCGATTCCAAGCTTTTGTAGGAAGCTGAAGTCATGCTGTTGTATTTGTAGTTTAACTTGTGCCAGATTGCCGACTGGCGAGAGGCAGAGTTTTTCCGAAGACGAGCACCATAGTTTGCAAGCTTCGCAAAATGGTTGTGCCTGGATCCACGTAAGCGCGACGGACCCTGCTATACCGGGTACGGCTACTGCTTCGACGGCCCAGAGTATCCAAAGCTCGGTACCCTTGGTGGGGTTGTCGGCAGTCGCGCCCCAAGTGCCGTGCTGATTGATCTGTCTTACCAAATCCCATAGCGCGTGAGGCCGCTGCATAAGTGCAAATGCGCTGAGTTCATCCTGGCCATAGGTATGGAAAATATCCGTGACCCAGAATGCCCAACTCCAGTACAAGGACACGATTGCGGTACAAATAGCTACGACCACAACGATTTGGACGTTGCGAACCTTGCCCAACCTGGCGACCAGCGCGACAACAGTGCCGATCAGGGCTCCGTACCCAAGCGTCGCGAAGCATGCGAGATGTTCCTCGGGAATGCGAATTATTCCCCACGCGTAAAAAAGCGCCAGTGGAAAGCCGACCGCCAGGCCGGCGACTGTACTCTCGATGAGCCCCAAGAGTGTAAAACGGCCGGAATATTTGTAGTGCATACGAACCATTCCCTGAACGTTGCGAATCGCCCAATTTTCAGGGAGAGGCGGACTGGCCGCAAATTACTGAGGTATTGCGCTTAGTGATTACCTAATCCGTAAGTTCCAGAACGATTGGGTGGCAAACGTCCCCTCGATTAATTGTTCTTTGTTGGTCGTACTCTTGTTATTCTTGCAATAGCCACTTGACCTTCCTGGATTGGAGACTGAGTTAGTTCGTCTACGAGTTAAAGCTCGGCTAATACTCCTGTTCCCATCCACATGTCTGCCGCCAAAAGAGCCAGAATCGCCTTCGTCTTCGCAATCGTTCTACTGGTCATCAGTGCCGCAGCAACATACTTAGCCATCCGCCGCCTGATCCAAAGTGAGGCTTGGGTAATTCGCACTCACCAGGTTCAAGCTGCTGTAGGAGACGTCGATTCTGCGGTAGCAATAGCAGGTCGTTCTCGAGTCGCTTACCAGGTCACTGGCGACGCAGATTTCAAACGCGATTTCTTGGAGCAACTCCCTCAGATCCCAAAAAAGTTGGACGCTCTAAGCCAACTCTCTCAGGGAAGCCCGAAGGAGCAAGAATACTGCGCTCACCTACAAGACCTGACGCAACGCAGGATAGCGTTATTTGTGGCATCGGTGAGGCTCCGAGAGTCCGACCCCACGGATCAAGCAGGCCAGAGCGATCTCACTCGTCAGGGGTTGCCGATCGCGGCCGAAGTGTCGACGGTGACAGAGCAGATCAGAGGCGAAGAAGCCCGACTGCTGGCGGGCCGTCAAAATGTAGCGAGGCGATTATTTATTTGGACCGGCATCGTCCTCGGTTCGGCGTTCGTTCTTTCGCTATGGCTCTTTTCAATTCACTACCGTTTACTATCGTCGGAGCTTGCGGCCCGACAAAAGGCGGAACAAGCCGCGCGCGTTAGTGAAGAAGCTCTTCGGCTTCTCACCACGCGGCTGATGAAACTGCAAGATGAAGAGCGGCGTAAGTTTTCTCGCGAGCTGCACGACAGTCTCGGCCAATATTTGGCCGGAGCAAAAATGAATCTGCAAGGTTATGCCAAAAAGCAGGCGCCCGACGAACGCCTAACCGAAGCAATCGAATTACTCGATCAATCCATTGCCGAAACCAGAACAATCTCGTATCTGCTGCATCCCCCTCTGTTGGATGAAATCGGCCTATCGTCGGCGGTCCAGTGGTATGTTGAAGGATTTTCTAAGCGCAGCGGAATTCAAGTGGCAATCAACGTTCCTTCGGACTTAGGGCGCTTTTCCAGCGATATGGAAATCGCCATATTCCGAATCGTGCAGGAGTGTCTGACAAATATTCATCGCCATTCCTCGAGCCCGACAGCTTCAGTAAAAATCTACCGAAGCAACAATGATTTGGAAATTGAGATTTGTGATGCCGGAAAAGGAATATCGAAAGCCCGTCAAGTCGAACTAGATTCGACTGGCCGTGCCGGAGTTGGGTTTCGCGGAATGCGCGAACGCGTCGGCCAATTGGGAGGGACTTTCGAACTCCACTCCGATCCCCGGGGAACCATCGTCATCGCGCGTCTGCCGTTATCCCCAGGCATCGTCCCCGCTGTGTAACTTTCGGGCGCGTTGCATGCCGCGCTAGTGGATGTCGACATTCCGGAGTATCCTACTCAACAAATGCGATCCCAATGTCTAACGCTATTTCTCGGTTACGCCTCATTACTGGCCGCGCAACAAGTGTCCACGCCTGTAAGCCACACGACGGAAAGCCTCCGCGGCCTCAGCGTAACTTCTTCTATTATTTGGGCGAGTGGCACGCACGGAACCTATCTGACGTCGCGTGATGAAGGTGCGACCTGGATCTCCTCCCAAGTGCCTGGGGCGGAAGCTTTGGACTTCCGCGACGTTGAAGCTTTCCGAACGACCGACGCCTATCTTCTTGCCGCGGGTCCGGGGGAACAATCGCGGATATATAAGACGACTGACGCCGGCGCTCATTGGACGCTGCAATTTACCAACGCTAATCCAGACGGCTTTTTCGATTGCATGGGTTTCTGGGATCCAGATCATGGCATCGCCATCGGCGATCCTGTGAAGGACCGCGACGGCAAATTTAAGTTCGAACTCATTGCCACCAATGATGGCGGGAAGCATTGGAATCCGATTGCAATCACCAAACTCCCACCAGCAATCACTGGCGAAGGCGCGTTTGCCGCGAGTGGAACCTGCCTAATCACACAAGGGAAAGGCAACGTGTGGTTTGTCACTGGAGGCTCCGCCGCCCGCGTGTTCCGATCAACTGACCGAGGTCAGAGTTGGACCGTTTCCGACGCTCCGATCACGCATGGCCCCGCATCCGCTGGAATTTTCTCCGTCGCCTTCCGCGATGCTCGCCACGGGATCATTGCCGGCGGAGATTACAAAGAGCCTGGGAAAGGGATATCGAACTTAGCAGCGACTGACGATGGGGGCGCAACGTGGAAACTGCTAAAAGTTAGCCCGCAATCCTACATTTCTGGCATTGCGACCATCGGTAAAGACGGTCTTATTGTGACCGGTTCTTCCCACACTTCCGTAGTTAAGAACCAAAATTCAACATCCTGGTCGAGTATTTGGGACTTCAATCTGAATTCGATTGCGCTAGAAAAAAACGGAAATGCGATAGCCGCCGGCCCGAACGGCTTGATTGTGGTGTTTAAGGATCTCAAATAAACACGAATTCCGCGAGATTTAGACCACTTTTTACTTCTGTGGTTCTCAAACGGGGATTCACGTGAAGGACCCACTATTACCAGTCTGGTTCTGCCTTCGGCTATAGAGCCATAGAATCATCGCCGATAAGTACACGCTTCTCTAGAGCTAGAGAAGACCGGCCCTATTAGTCCCGCAAATTATTGAATTAAGCGCGCGAGGGTCACTCGCTCCCTGATCACGAGGTCGGATCAACCCTACCAGTTTAGCTTTAACGCGAATTGAAATTGCCGTGGATCGTACGATGCCGTCGGCTCCCCGGCATTCGTATAGATCACGTTAACCGCCGCAACGTTGAACCGGTTGGCCAGGTTGAACATATCGGTAATCGCGTCGAGGCTGAGGCGCTCTCCGAAGTTGATACGCCGGGCGATGCGGAGGTCATTGAAGATCGTGTAAGGGGTAGTCCCGGCATTGCGGCCTAGGTTGCCATCCAAAAGTTGCAACGCATTCGGCGAAGTTAGCTGTTGCGGAGTGAAGTCTGCGAAGCACACTTCTTGCAAATATCCCGAAGGTGAAAATTTAGAGGCGACCGTTTGGTACCCACACGAATTCTGTGGAGTGCCCGCAGCCACGACGTTTGGTCTTGCGCCACTCGGATCAAACTGCAAGTTGTCGCTTGTTCCAGTGATGATGTTGAAAGGCCGGCCCGAGGAAAATTCGACAATTGGCGCCACCGTCCAATTGCTTAATAGCTTGGAACGCACGCCATCGCCACTAACTTTGCCGCTCTGATACACGCCGCTGAACACGAACCGATGGCGCTGATCGAAGGACGAATTCGCCCGCTCAGAATTGTAGTAAGGAAAATAGCTGTCCTGCGGTGCCAGTGGAGATTGCAGGTCTGTCGAATCATCGATTGCGTGCGAGTAAGTGTAAGACGCGAGAAACTCGTAATGCTGACTGAAGCGCTTCCGCAGGCTGGCAGTGAATCCGTGATAGACCGAGCTGCCGTTCGAGTAGTTGGCGTCCATGTCGCTGAACGGAACGCAATCCGTCAGACCCGTCGCGCCGGGATTGCATTTGGTATTTAGTCCGGCTGCGGCGAGATCCGCAAGCGCCGGAGCAATGCACGGAGCGAATGCTCCGCCGGCTAGAGAAGGATTCAATCCCGAAGGCCGAAAGAAACTAACCAGAGCCGCCGGAACATAATATGGAAGCGCCCCCGGCAAACCGGCAAATGGACTTGCACCGCAACTCGCAACGGACAGCGGACTGTCGGTTGGAAGCGCACCGCCCTTTTGCACCGCAGCTTCCCAATTCTGTGCCAGCAAGTCGCCGCGCGCCGTGTTTGCATTGATGGGGCGGTTCAGATGCCGTCCGCCATTGAAGTTGTAACTCAATGTCAACGCATAGCCCGCTCCTAGGTCCTGCTCAAATGCGAGATTCGCTTGTTGCGAATATGCATACACAAAGTTTTTCGATTGCGGATACCCGAATGGCTGCGAAATTAGCGGCAAGCCGTTTGTTATATATCCTTGATTGATAAATTGAGAGTTCGGCAAAAACGCATTGAACTGCTGTTGATTAGCCTCATAGCCAAATGCTGGGACCGATTGAGGAAAGCAATTCGCATTGCCAAGGCTTCCCTGGAAAACATTGCTGGCATTGAGGTTCAAAGGACCCGGAAGACTGGCAGCGTTACACGGATTAGCTCCAAAGAACAAGAGCTGACCGCTCTTCGATCCGTCCGACGCGTCGCCCAGGAAATACAAGCCCAGCAGCGGATGATCGTAATACATTCCGTACGATCCGCGAATCACGCTCTTGCCGTTTCCCTTCGGATCCCATGCAAAACCAACACGAGGCTGTATGTTGTTCGTATCGGTCTGAATTCCCTTCTGCAACCCCAACTGTTGATACGCGGCCCCGGCCAGTGCAGATGGTGCAGCAAACTGTGGAGGGAATTCGATGTCATAACGCACTCCGTAATTCAAAGTGAGCTGCGGGGTGGCGCGCCATGAATCCTGCCAGAACACGCCCAGCGGCTTGTTGGTGAACGAATCTTTTGGATTGCCTATGCCTTGGATGAAATCCTGTGGAATGCCGGCCCCGTAAGCCTGCACCGGCGACAACGACGGAAACCCAGCGACTGGAGTAAAGCTTCCGAAATCGTAGACGCCGCCGTAATTGACGGTGAACGTCGCGTCCGTGGGGATGTAGTTGAAGTCGACGCCGAACTTCATGTCGTGCCGTCCAATTGCCCAAGAAAAGTTGTCGGTGAACTGATAGCGTTTTTCTACACGCTGAATGTAGGAGTACGGCTCGCGTCCGAAGAACGCCGACCCAACAATGTTAATCGCAGGATCGGAGCCACCCGCAGAACTCGAGAAGTCGTACAGCAATCCCCTGCGCGCGAATTGGAACCTTAATTCGTTGATCTTGTTGCTGCCAATTGTCCACGTATCCTGCGCGACGATCGCCAGATCGCGATACGTTTGTTGCGATGTTCTCGAATAAGCGTTTTGTCCGAACGTCTGGTTTTCTCCGTTCACTTCAATTCCCGTGACCGTGCTTGGACTCACGTTGCCGCGCAGCATCAAATGATTGCTCTCGTTGATCTTGTGATCAAGGCGAAGTGAGTACAGGCTTGTTCCTTCGAAAACAGGAAAATTTCCCACCTGCGATTCCAAGGTTTGATAAGACGATGGCACGAAACACCCTGGAGTCGGCGGTGGACAGGATGTTGGAAAGCCGCGCAATCCAAATGCGCCTCCGAGATTCGTCGGCCACACCCCGTTAAGGGCCATGCCCGACGAAGATCCAGCCAAGGCAGCATACTGCGCCACTTCGCCAGCGAATACCGGATTTCCTGCTTCCATCTGTAATGTCGCGGGGTCGGTCAGGAATTGAACTTGTTGCGGCGTGAGTTGCAATGTGCCGAATGGCAAGCCGACTTGTGTCGAATCGAACGGCACCAATCCGAAATTATCCTGTCCGATGCTGGCAAAGCCAGTCTCATGGCGCCGCGTAATTTCATACGAAAAATAATAGTAAGTTTTGTCTTTCTTAATCGGGCCGCCGAACGCAGTTCCCGCCTGTGCGCGCGTGTAAGCCGGATCGCTCACAGTGCTAAAAGGATTCACCGCCTGAAAACTTCGGTTGCGAAGGTATCCATATGCGTCGCCATGAAATTCGTTCGCTCCGGATCGCGTAATAATATTGACCACGCCGCCGGACGCGCGCCCGTACTCGGCGGCGTATCCCGTATTGATAATCTGGAATTCCTGTACCGCCTCTTGCGAAACTGTTGACCGCACGCCATTCGTCGCATTGTCTGTTGCGTCAGCTCCGTCTACGTTGACAAGGTTCGCGCGAGCGCGCTGGCCGCTGATATTCAGGCCGGAGGTCGGCGCCGCTCCGATATTCGGAGCATTATCGCGCACGACTTGCGAGTCGGTCAGCGCAAAGTTGATATAGTTGCGCCCGTTGATCGGCAGATTATCGATCCTTTGCTGATCGATCGTGTTCGTGGACGAACTGCGCTGCGTTTCGACTAATTCCGCTGCGGAGCTCACAGTGACTGTTTCTTCGCCTGTGGCTATACCAAGCACAACGGGCAAATCGGCGGACTGTCCAACCGTGATTACGACGTTTGTGATCGTGGCTTTCGCAAAGCCGGGCGCTGAAACTGTTACCGAATAGGCGCCCGGTGGCAACGACAGGACGCGATATTCGCCTTCGCCTCCAGTTATCGCCGCGCGCTCGAATGCTTTGGTCGGATCATCCGCTGTGATCGTCGCATTGGTGACAACATTTCCCTTCGGATCTTTTACGGTGACATGCAGATCGCCACTGGCCACTCCTTGAGCCAATCCCAATGCGCTCATACCAACAATTGAGACAAACAAAAGTACCAGCCGCGAGGTTTTCATCGAGATTCTCCGTGCCGAAAGATTTTTATCTGGGGTTTATCGAAAAAGGATTCTGCCGCAGTGCTGGATCGTGGTGGTTTGGGAGTAATCACCAACATGGGCTTTCCTTGAAAAGAATAACGCTCGCCTTTATATTCACTTGGAAGAAAGAAAGCAAGTGCGAAACGAAAAAGGAATGCTGTTGAATACTGGTTTGGGATTTTTGGCTGCGCTGCAGCTACTCGTTTCGATTGACGCCGCTTAGTTCTTCTTCGACAGTTCGTATCGCCCATGCCATTCGCGGAGTGTTATGTGCGATGCCGAAACGTCCTTGCGCATCGAGCAGTATCATTCCGCCGTGTCCGTCCACGCGATCCTTTAGATAATTGATCGCTTCTGCAGCCGCCCACTCCGGCAGACTACCCGAACCGACTCGGTCCGTCGCCCACTTTGCCAACACCAGCTTCATGATCGGTTCGCCCCATCCAGTGGTGGAAGCAGCCGCCGTCAAATTGTCCGCATAACACCCGCAGCCAATCAAAGATGAGTCCCCTAAACGCCCCGGAGCCTTGTCCAGCGTTCCGCCGGTAGACGTTGCAGCGGCGATGTTGCCGTTGCAATCGAGCGCCACAGCTCCTACCGTGTCGTGCGAAATTGTTGGAGCAAAAAGATCGTTGCCGTCTCCAGCCGAACCATCTGCAACCCGCGCCTGATAGTCACGCAACCGTTCGATCTCCCGCGGAATAACCAGCTCTTTGTTATCGATTAACCGCACCCCGTGCTCCGCAGCAAAGCGTTCCGCTCCTTCGGCGACAAAATACACGTGCGGGCTCTCGCTAAGAATCTTTCTCGCTGCCCTCACCGGGTTCGCAATGCGTTCCACGCAACCGACGCCGCCGGCCCGCAACGTCGCGCCATCCATGATGAGCGCGTCGAGTTGCACTTTGCCATCGCGATTGAGGAAACTCCCGCGCCCCGCGTCAAAAGTCTCATCATTTTCGAGGACCACCACAGCTTCCTCGACAGCATCCAGCGCAGCGCCTCCACGTTCCAGGACGCGCCATCCCGCAGCCATAGCATTCCGCACACCTCGGAGATGCGCTTCGACGGTATCGTCAGGCATCGCCCACGCGCCGCCATGCACCACGAGTATTGGATTCGTAGACAAAAATTCCTCACTCAACGACGGGATAGGATAGCAGGATTTCGGAGTTGGAAAACGAATGCTTCGAAGCGTAGGCTAACCTTGAGTCTTTCGACAACAATGTCAGAGAAGAAACGAATTCGCCGCGCGCACCCGTCTACTGCGCACCAAGACATCACGCCATCAGAGAATGTCGATCAGATAAGCGAGACGGATCTTCAAAAACAGTCCTGCGCCACGAAGATTGTTTCTGTAGCCGTGAATAGCCCTTTTACGAAATACCGAGGAATCGGAAATCCTCCTGCAAACTCTGGGACGAAACAACTCACTAAATGGTTAAGGCAACTACGCGGTCGGTAACCAGATTTGTGTGAGGCTCCTTCATCCCTTATGCGCCCCTCACGCGGCCTGCGCTTTTGCGGGCGCATCCTGGGTGCGCGTCCAGGTGTAGCGCATGCGGTGGATAACAGTGATCGTCGATAGCACAGCGATTATCCAGAGCACCGGAGCCATCCGGTTGAATAACGCTCCGATAATCACCAGCACCAGCCGCTCCGGACGTTCCATGAACCCCACGCGGCAGGATCCAATCAGCGATTCCGCGCGGGCGCGCGTATAGCTCACCATAATCGCGCTGATCATTACAAATGCCGTGAGCACGACGTAAAAGAATCGATCGCCGCGCGAATAGAAAACTAGCAATCCGAAGAATTGTGAGGCGTCGCTATAGCGATCCACGACTGAATCGAAAAACGCTCCGAATCGGGTCACGCGATTGGTGGCGCGGGCCACTTCTCCGTCGACTAAGTCAAAGAATCCCGAACCCACAATTACGAGGCCTGCATAAAAGAACATGCGCTGCTGGTCGTTGGCGTTCGCCATCCCGAAAAGAATCGCCGCCCAGGTATTAACGACCAATCCCATAAACGTAAGAACGTTGGGATTTATACGCGACAATGCCAGCCATCGGACGATGAGATCGAGCAATACTCCACAGGCACGGCCAAAGGCACGCGTCCATGTTTTGGCTTGAGATTTGGCATGCGACTGAGCTTGAGGCTTGCCTTGCGGAGAGGTTGTAGTCTGCGGCCTCTTGTTCGGACCTTGCGGCGATTGATTCACGGCCGCACTGTTCACGCGGTTTCCACCTGATCGTGAATGGTAATCACTTTTAGAATTTCCATCTCCCGCGCTCCGTTCGGAGTGACAAACGTCGCCGTGTCACCAACCTTCTTATTCAAAAGCGCGCGTCCAATTGGAGAAGTCGTCGAAATCTTGCCCGCCGTCACATCCGACTCTTCACTCGTGACCAGCTTGTATTCCACTTCCGAATTCTTCGTATTGTCGTGGACCGTAACGGTCGAGCCCAACCCCGCTCTGTCCTTGGGAATGTTATTCATGTTCACCATGGACAAGTCTGCAATTCTTCGGCCCAGTTGCCGCAAACGCGCCTTGACAAACTCTTGGCGCTGCTTCGCCATGTGATATTCGGCGTTCTCGCTCAAGTCACCGAGCGCTGCTGCCTTCTTTATCTCTTTAGGAAGCTCATGTACCAACTCATGCTCCAGTTGGTTGATCTCTTCCTGCAGCTTTCTTTTGATTAACTCAGTCATGCGGGTAGGCGATGATTATATAGGGTTGCGCCACATTCAGCTCTGTTTACCGCCTAATAAACGCTTTGAACGAATATTCTGACCTCGCGTCCTTCATAAGCATACGTGGAATCAGGTAGATAAAGGCAATAATTCTTCACTGAAAGCAGCGCCTGATCGCCCGAAATTCGTTGCTTCCCATCCCGCTATGGGATAAGCTAATACCTAGGCTGTTTCTGCTACTTCCCTGCCTGCCAGGCGGTCATTTTACGATGAACGGCAACGGTTCCTTCCATATCGGCGACAAGGTCGTATATCCCAATCACGGTGTCGGGATTATTGAACAAATCAGCAATCGGACAATTGGCCAAAATGTAGAGAAATTCTATCTTCTGACCATTAAGTCCAGCAGCCTTAAGGTCATGATCCCGTTCAATAATGTTGAACACGTGGGAATGCGCCGGGTTGTAAAGAATCCTGAAATCCAGAAAATTGTGGATTATCTTTCCAGCGGAAACTGCGAAAACATCGAAGACTGGAAAGACCGCTTCAAGGAAAACTCCGAGCGTATGCGTACTGGCTCGCTACTGGAGATCGCTTCCGTGCTGAAGGGATTGCTCGTCTTGAATCAAGTCAAGCCAATCTCCTCGCGTGAGCGCAAGATGCTGGATCGCTGCCGCTACTTACTGGTCAGCGAACTTGCGATGGCACGTGAATGCGATGAGTCGGATATCGAGACCCTTCTTAGCTCAGCGTTATCGAAATCCGAGCTTCGGTTCCCGGATGCCGCCGATTTTGCCGCCTGATCTTTCCAAAAATCGTCCCATATAATCGTTTTGTGACGTACGACATCAAGACCTATCCTCGCGTCCTCGGTCTGGATGTCGGAGCACGCCGCATCGGCGTTGCCATATCCGACCCTTTAGGAATCACCGCCCAAGGCCTCAATACTATTCAGCGACAGAATAAGCGCACCGACCTTGGCGTCCTTCAAGCCCTTGTGCGTCAATACGCAGTCGCCGAAATTGTCGTCGGCTATCCCCTGCGTATGAGCGGGCTGGAAGGAACTCAATCCGCTAAAATGGCCGAATTTGCGGAAGAACTACGCAAGCGATTTCGGATTCCCGTCCATCTCTGGGATGAGCGCTTATCTTCAGCGCAGGCCAATCGCTTACTGCGGGAAACCGACATGTCCATCAAACGGCGCGGAGAAGTGGTTGATCAGATGGCGGCGGTGCTGATTCTGCAAAACTGGATGGAGACTCGCAGCGCAGGGAATTTATCTCCGGAAGGTTAAACTGGCAGTATGGACATTCAGCCAGCCGCGGTTGCTCGCCCCGACCTTTACCACATCCTGATTAGCGCTGTCGGGCCCCGCCCGATCGCATGGATTTCCACGCTCGGCAAGAATGGCCAGCCAAATCTCGCTCCTTTTTCTTTTTTCACGGTCGTCTCCGCAACCCCGCCAATGTTGGGGTTTTCCCCCGCTCCCCGTCGCGTCGACAAAACGCACGAGACCAAAGACACTTTGCGCAACATTCGCGACTCGGGAGAGTTTGTCGTCAATGTCGTCACATTCGATCAAGCTGAATCCATGAACATAACAAGCGGAGATTATGTTCACTCGGTAAACGAGTTCGAGCGCGCAAAACTGAATCTTCGCGGTTCCAAAATCGTAAAAGCGCCTCAAGTGGCCGAATCACCTGTCAGCTTCGAGTGCAAGCTATCTCGGATCCTGGACTTCGGAGGGCCGCCAGCCACCGGCCACTTCGTCATCGGAGAAATTGTCTTCGTCCACTTGGACGAATGTGTATTACATGAAGGCAAGCTTGATCGCGATGCGCTCGATCTCATCGGTCGCATGGGTGGACATCAATATTCGCGAACGAATCAGCGTTTCGAAATGGTCAGGCCAAAAGCGGAATAGCAGTAACCATCGTCGAACAACTAACGGCACTTGGACCACCGCAATCTTCATCTAAACTAATCGCAGCTTGCGCACACTTCTTACAACTTTTCTGTTGATCGCATTGGTTGGAGGCGGATGGCTGGCTTGGGCCCTTTATTCGCCAATTACTCCACCCATTCAGCAGTTTGTCATGTTGCGCGCTGGCTATTCCACACGCCGGATCGCATCTGAACTCGAGTCTGCCGGGGTTATTCGCAGCGCTAATGCGTTTTTGTTGTGGCGGCGCCTTCATCCCGGCCGATCACTCAAAGCGGGCGAATACCTGTTCGATAAACCGGCCAGCACGCTGGACGTCAATTCCCGCCTGGTTCGTGGCGATATCTACATTCGCACAGTAGTCGTCCCCGAAGGCTTCAACCTGTTCGAAATCGCCCAAGCCGTGCAGGACGCCGGACTCGGCCCCAAAGAAGACTTTCTGAAAGTCGCCACTACAGATGCAAATTTGATCCACGATCTTTCGCCTGATGCGACCACTCTCGAAGGCTACCTTTTCCCGAATACTTACGAATTCACTCGCACTCAAACCGCAACGGACATGGCCGCCGCCATGGTAAACCAGTTTCGTCTGGTCGCAAATGAAATCGGGTTGAACTCCAACGTGAATGACACGGTCACGTTGGCGTCCATTGTGGAAAAAGAAACTGCCGTTCCGGAAGAACGCACCGTCGTCGCGAGTGTCTATGCGAATCGTGTGCGCGATCGCATGCCGCTGCAAGCCGATCCCAGCGTAATCTACGGAGAGATGGTCAGCGGCAATTACACTGGCGCCCTGCACCATAACGACATGCAATTCGACTCGCCCTACAACACGTATCGCCATTCCGGGCTTCCCCCGGGACCGATCGCCAGTCCGGGCAAAGCCGCACTGGAAGCAGCAATGCACCCGGCCACTACAAATTATTTATATTTTGTCGCTGATGGATCGGGAAGGCACCGTTTCGCGAAAAATCTCGAAGAGCACAATCGAAACGTAGCGGCGTATCGTAAGGCTGTCCAGACGCGCGAGTAGCAGCGCGCTACTTCTCTTTGAATTCCGTGAACGCGCCAATCTTTCCGAAATAGATTCTGAAGCTACAGGTCTTTGGTCCCATGTGCGCCAGTGTCACCTGCGCTTCCGTGACCGCTTCCCCGATTTCACCCGTCTCCATCGGTGCTCGAACAATATCCTGAGTCTGGTCGTACTTCGCGCCGGCGGTCACGTTCTTGTTCACAACCAGTGTCCAATCCTTCTTCCCCGGAATTACCGACAAACTAAACGCACCCACCGGAATTGTCACGTTGTTCAAAATAATCGGCGTCTGCGTATACAACGTGAACGCAGCGCCTCCGGGCGTCCATATCTTGCCGTTCTTAGGTTCGTCGTGCCCGGCCGGGCTGTATTGCACCGACATCTGCATGTTGTCGTCGAAATCGCACGGAGTCGTGGATGGTTCCTGCTGGGCAAACGCTGCGGAGACAAGCAGCAAAAGAATCGCAAGCAAACGCATTGGATTTCGAACCCCCGGGGAAAGGTGCGTTCCCTGCCAAGATTTCGGCAGTCGCGCAATTGTAAACCGACTACCGCTGATTGTAACAATTTCCTGTTAGTTGCTGTCTTTTCAGGCAGCAATATCGTCGCAACTCCTGCGGCGAGATTCCCTTCGGCACTGGTCTTCGGTGACGTTCTCTTCCCGTCATCCCGTTGGTAAGGTTCGGTGGAGAAAGGTAGCCACCAAATCTATGGGAAATTCCGCAAAATTGAATATTCTTTATGGCGAGTCCGATGCTCAAGTCTCGGCTTCGCAGAAGTCAGCAATCGAACAAGCAGGACATCAGGTTCAAACCGCCGACAATCGCAAAAGCGTCGAGGCCGCGCTGAAAGCCGGTAAATTCGACCTTGTGATTCTGGGCGCAACCCTCACTCGCGACGATCGCCACCATTTGCCTTACATGGTCAAGAAATTTCATCCAGGATTGAAAGTGCTGGTCCTGCATGCCGATGGCGGACGACACCCGTCCGTTGACGCCAATGTCGATACTGGCAGCAGCATTAAAGAACTCGTCGAGAAGATCGCTGCGATGATGGCGCAGAATGCTCAGAAGTCGAGCGCCAAAGCAGCCGGACGCTAGAATCAAGGCGCTAATCCGTAGGTGTTAGCCACTTTGCCTCTGGCGACGGCGCTCCTGCTGTCGCCAGATTAGTTATCTGGCACAAACATCCCACAATTTACTGCTTAGGTTCATCACGTCACTACGTCCACGCTTTTCCACTATTTGCTCTCTGGGCCTACCGGTTGTCCTTCGCGGCGATTTTCTTCAGCTACGTTGCCCACATTTTACTGTCTTGGTTCTTAGCCTAGGATCACGCTGCAATCAGCGAATCATTTACACTCGCTGTCATCACGTATGGATAACGCCCGCATTGCCGAGCTGCTCGAACTTTTCCTGGTTGATCCGCTAAGCGATTCTCAACTTAATAGTATATCGACATACATCGATATATTATTGCGCTGGAATTCGAAGATGAACTTGACTTCGATTCGCAATCCAGAAGATATCGTCACGCGGCATTTTGGAGAATCTCTATTCGCCGCCCAGAAGATCTCCGATTTTGCCGCCGCTGAATATCCAGAAAAATCAATCCATTTGATCGATATCGGCTCAGGGGCTGGCTTTCCTGGTTTGCCGATTAAAATTTTCAATCCGGCGATATCCGTGACTTTGATCGAGTCTAGCCACAAGAAGGTGGCCTTCCTCCGCGAAGTTATTCGAGAACTGGACTCGCGTGAGACGAAGGTTTTCGCTGATCGGGCTGAGAACTATGAGGCAACGCCAGGTACAGATCAGCTTACGATCATCACTCTGCGGGCGGTCGAGCACTACAACGAGATATTGGAAACCGCTATGAAACTTCTCAGGCGGTCTGGTTTGATCGCCTTATTAATAGGCGAAGGCCAAGCGGAACAGACTCGGGTGCAATATCCCGAACTCAAATGGCAAATCCCCACCGGGATTCCGCTGTCCGAGGAACGGATTTTGCTAATCGGATCGGCATAGCGTTACAGATGTTCCTCAAGGAACATTACCCTGCCAGCCAGGATGTTCTTCGAGGAACACTTTGGGGCATTTCACCTATATTTCCACACTTAACTCACCATCCGCCATTGCTATCCCGAACGTAAAGGTACTATTCTTTCCTCTCAGAGATTAATTTATGGCTCGCATTCTAGCTGTTGCTAATCAAAAAGGCGGGGTCGGAAAGACCACGACCGCGATCAATTTAGCTGCTTCATTCGCCGCATACGGAATCGAAACCCTCCTGGTGGATTGCGATCCGCAAGCGAATTCCAGCAGCGGCCTCGGCTTAGTTAAGGATCCTCAACGCCTAAGCACCTATCACTTGCTGATGCGGGAGTCGTCTGGGGAGCAAGCCCTTCAGAAAACCGAGCTCTCTAAGCTTTTCCTAATCCCAGCCCACAAGAACCTGATTGGCGCCAACATCGAGCTGGTCGATGCCGAAAACCGCGAGTTTCGACTTCGCGACGCGCTCGCCCCGCTTCGCAATCGATTTCAGCTGATCGTGCTGGATTGTCCGCCCGCTCTCGATCTTCTTACTCTGAACGCGTTGGTGGCTTCAGACGGCGTCATCATTCCAATGCAAGCCGAATACTTTGCCCTCGAAGGAATCTCTGAGCTCCTCGATACCATTGAGCGTATTAAGTCGATCCTGAACCCGGACCTTCGAGTCGACGCCGTCGTCTTGACTATGCTCGATGACCGCACGAACCTGGCGCAACAAGTCACTGCGGAACTTAAGCGTCACTTCGGAGAAACGCTCTGCGAAACGGCGATCCCGCGGAACGTGAAACTTGCCGAAGCTCCAAGCCATGGCAAGCCTGCACTCCTTTATGACGAGCGGTCCAAAGGCGCAGAGAGCTATATGCAGCTCGCTAAAGAAATCGTGGGACGCGTTATGCCGGAGTTAGCGCAATCCGAAGAGAAGCCAGCGGTAAACGACGGCGGTCGCTGGAAGCGTTGGAAAGAAAGAAATACATTGACCACCATCAATATATCAGGCAAGTAAAATCCTGGTTTAGCTATATATTGACGACCATCGATATATCTAGCGCGAGATTAAAGGAGCGACATGGACAAACGAAAAGCACTAGGACGCGGTCTGGACTCGCTGTTGCCCAGCGGGCCGCGCGTAGTTTCGAGCAACCCTCAGCCCGCGCCAATCTCCGACGGTGCCTTGGCTCGCGAGATCGCTCCAGCCGTCAGCGTTCACGACAGCGTTCAGGAAATCGCGCTCGACGCCATTGACAAGAATCCTTACCAGACTCGCCTCGAATTTGCGGAAGAGCCACTGAAAGCACTCGCTGAATCAATCAGAGCTAGCGGGTTAGCGCAGCCAATCGTTGTGCGTCCCGGAGAAGCTGGCCGGTTCGTACTTGTGTTAGGCGAACGGCGTTGCCGCGCCTCGAAGTTGGCAGGGAAGACGACGATCATTGCCATCGTCCGACGCGTTTCCGACCAACAGGCGGCGGAGATGACGGTCGTCGAGAACCTCCAGCGCCAGGACCTGAATTGCATGGAGCAGGCCGCGGCGTTCAGTAAGCTGAGCCGCACCTTCGGTCTGACTCAGGAAGAAATTGGCAAGCGCGTTGGAGTTTCTCGCGAATCCGTATCGAATTACATGCGGCTGCTGAAGCTTCCGCCTACTATTGCGCAATTCCTGACCAACGGATCGCTCGCGTTCTCCGATGCCAAAGCCTTGCTGCAACTTGATGACGACCCGGACGCGATGCTGAAAGCCGCTGAAGAAGCCGTAAAGAAGCAAATGTCGTCCCACCAAGTCAACGCCTTGGTCGCGGACATCATGGCGCGGAAATACGCGCTCGATCCGCAAGCGCCTGGATCAGGCGCAGATCGATGGGTGGATCCGAACGTGCGGGCGATTCAGACTGAATTGCAGCGAGTTTTGGGAACGCGCGTGAAGGTAAGTGATCGCAAAGGGAAGGGCAAGATTGTGATCGAGTATTCAACAATCGATGACTTTGATCGTGTTGTCGAGATGCTGATGGGCAAAAAAGCCGCAGCGCGGTAGCGCGGAAATTTACTTGCGAACGACGGAAAAGCTTAGATTATCGATCAGATCGTTTATCTCGTCATCGTTGCCGGCGACAAAAGTGAATGAGACCACGTAGCCGTTTGCCAGCATTACCAGCGAGCTTTGCTGCATGGTAAGTTTGTCGGAAGTCCTGCTGAAATCTCCCCGCGCCAGCTTTTTCGCTCCTATCGGAAATTCGTATGGTTCGTTCACCACTTTAAATCCCTGGGCTGTGGTCAATGCCGTGAGCGTGTCAAAATAATCCAACGCGCCTTTCAAGCCGGGGTAGTTAGCGATTTTTTCAGCCGCAATGACAATTGCGGAGTTCACGGTGCTGCCAGTTGCGTCTGGCGGATGTTCAAAAATACCCAGCAGGACGCGCGATTTCGCCGCATCGGCATCGCCTTGCATGTCCTGGGTGCGGTCGACCCATCCGAAGGGAATTTTGCACTTGAAGCCGAACGCGGAGTTGGCATACACGCCGTCCGCGATGGCACCCGCGATATTGGGATTGGTAGGTTTAGCTGAGGTCTGATTTGGCGACGCTTGCCCACTCAGCAGCAGGGCAAGCATCACAGGAATAATCATCAACCTCATAAACCAATGTTACAGGATCGGAACCCCGCTCCAGCGCTTACGCGGCGCGTCCCAGAACTGGTTGTGAGCAGTGCGCGCAGCGGCGAGCATCAATTGGGATCTCGCTCAAGCATTCCGGACATTTCTTGGTGGTCGGATCAGCCGGAGCTGGCGCTTTGCGCATGCGCGCAATCAACGCATTGACCGGCGTCACCACAAAGAAATACACCGCTGCAGCAACCAGCAGGAACGAGATGGCGGCATTAATGAAATCGCCGACCGGGAAGATCGCTCCATGCACGGTAAACACAATAGCGGAAAAATCGGGCTTGCCGACGATCGCAGCGATGAGCGGTGTAAGCAGGTCTTTAGTCAGGGCCGTTACGACGCCACCGAAAGCTGCGCCGATCACGACACCGACAGCCATGTCGATTACGTTGCCACGAAGAATGAATTGCTTGAATCCGCTGAGCATGGATACACCCTCCTTAAGTCAGGAGAACTTTAATCATCGACGAGGGATTCGTCAAGGGGCAAGGAGAAAATGGTTGGAGGCTTGGACCAGCGCTTCGCTCAGATTCTCATCGGCATAACGATATACCGGTACTTGTAATCCTCGCCCTCGGCGGGACGCAATTGGCCGGCGGACTGGGAATCTTTGAGCTCGAGTTTTACATCGGCTCCGCCAGTGGCTTTCAGGAAATCAATCAAATATTGCGCGTTGAATCCGATCGACAGAGTTTCACCGTTATAGTCGACTTCGAGTGAATCCTCTGATTCTCCGCTCTCCGAAGAAGAAGCTGAAAGCTTCAATTCTCCGTTCTCCAGCTTAATGCGGACCGCTCGCGAGCGTTCATCCGCAAACTGCGCCACGCGGGAAATAGCGGACATAAGTTCCGCTCCTTGCAACGCGATGCTCTTGTTATTGTCTTTCGGCAATACCGCTTCGTAGTTGGGGAATTGTCCGGTGAGTTGGCGTGAAGTTAGCAAGCGCCCGCCAATACGGAAGAAAAGGGTCGAATCGTCTTTGGCAAATTCAATAAACTCTGCATCGGTCGAATCAAGCAGTGACTTCAGTTCATCCATCGCTTTCTTAGGGACAAGTGTCTTCATCTCGCCTGAAACGCCGGTGAACTTCTCTCCAGTACGTTCGATGTGTGAAAGACGATGTCCGTCGGTCGCCACCATGGTGATCGATTCCGGTTTCAAGACCATCAGCGCGCCATTCAGGGTGTAGCGGGATTCTTCGCTGGCGATTGCAAATCCAGTCTTGGCGATCATCGACCTCAATACTTGCGCCGGAATTTGAACTACGCCAGCGGTCGGAAAAACTGGCAGGCTGGGGAAGTTCGACTTTGCCATCCCAACCATCTTTGTGTTCGAACGCCCACAGCGAATACTTACCCAATGATTGTCCAATAGCTTGATAGTTATATCCGCATCAGGCAGTAGTTTCACATAGTCGTGAAGTTTGCGCGCCGGGATAGTGCATGAGCCTTCTTTCTTCACTTTCGCATTGCACGAAGTGCGCAGGCTTAAGTCGAGGTCCGTCGCCGTAAGCGACAACTTATCGCCAGAAGCCTCGAATAAATAATTTGAAAGAATTGGAATCGTCGTCTTGCGTTCCACTACTCCCTGGGTCGCAGTCAACTCGCGCAGGAGTTCCTGTTTGCTAAGAGTGATTTCCATGGTCGCGGTTGCTGGGACGGATGCGATGGCTTCTACCGGCATAAGACTAGGCTCTCCCCGGGCGGTTGCTACTTTGAGTACTTCTCTTATATCAAAATAAAAAGCTATATAACCAGTAGTAACAGTAGGTGGGTAGGAAAAGTGGATAACTTTACCAACTCCAAACATTGCTTCCCGTTACGACGCCTACGCTGCTGTAAATTACGAGTCCCGAATCTGGTGTACGACCACCTATTACTTTCCTGCGGTTTAGGATTCGTCCCTTTCATCCACAACTTCCACAGTTACTGCACAGGCGCTATCGAGGAAAACTAAACCGTTGCGAGCATATCGCAGCCGCACACACGGTTTATCCCCCTAATTGCTCCGTCATTTTATTGAGCAACCTGTTCAAATCTTTGTCTTCCTTGCGAGCAGTGTCGATCTTGTCGACGGAATGCAAAACGGTTGTGTGATGCTTACCACCGAATTGGCGTCCTATTTCGGGAAGCGACGCTTCCGTCATATGCTTCGCCAAATACATCGCAATCTGCCGCGGATAGACAATCGATCGCGAATTATTTTTCGCTTTAATTTCAACCAGACGAAGGCCAAACTGCTCGGCCACTGCTTTCTGGATTGACTCGATCGTTACTTTCCTGGCTTGCGAATCAATAAAATTCTTCAACACCTGCTGCGCGTATGCCAGTGTGATTTCCGCCCCGATCAAAGAAGAGTGAGCCACCAAGCGGATGAGCGCGCCTTCTAATTCGCGCACGTTTGAGCGAATATTCGAGGCGATGTACAACGCCACATCGGTCGGAAGTGAAACTTTCTCCTGATCGGACTTCTTTTGCAGAATCGCCACCTTGGTTTCCAGGTCTGGCGGTTGAATGTCGGCGATAAGCCCCCATTCGAAGCGACTGCGAAGGCGGTCCTCAACCTCAGCTAATTCTTTCGGAGGCCGATCGCTGGCAATCACGATCTGTTTCATCGATTCGTGCAGAGCATTGAATGTGTGGAAGAACTCTTCCTGAGTCCGCTCCTTCTGCGCGAGGAATTGGATGTCGTCGATCAGCAGAACATCGACTCCGCGAAATTTATCACGGAAACTGATCATCTTGTCATAGCGCAGCGAATTGATCATTTCATTGGTGAACTTCTCGCTGGATAGATAACAGATGGCAGTTTGCGGCTGGCGGCGTTTGATTTCGTGCCCAATCGCCTGCATCAGGTGGGTCTTTCCCATTCCGACCCCGCCATAGAGAAAGAGCGGGTTGTATGCCTTGGAAGGACGCTCCGCCACAGCCTGGCAGGCGGCATGGGCAAATTGGTTCGCGCTTCCAATGACGAACGCGTCGAACGTGTAGCGAGGATTGAGTTGCGCAGCTCCATCCCAGTCAAAACGCGATTGAGATGAACTCAGTTGTGCGGCGGGGGAAGCGCTGGGACGGGACGACAGTCCGCCATCATGACGAACCGGAGTGGAAGCCGGGTCGTCTTCCGGCGCCACAAACTTCACATCTTGAAATTCCAGTCCGAGGTTATCGAGAGCTTCCTGAATCAGGTCTGCGTACTTGTCTCCGACATGGCGGAACTCTGCGGTGGGTACACGAATAAAAAGAATCTTGTCCTTGGCGTGGCTATAGCGCGTGGGCTTGAGCCAGGTGTCATAGGAATGACGGTTAATTTTCTTTTCGAGCGCGTCGAGAATACGCAACCACGGATTGGGGGCGAGCGGTGTGCTGGACACTGACATATATAAGAACTTTTCGAGGCCTGTCCGCGTGCGGCAGGCGGGCAATGAAAACTTTGTTAAATCTAAAAATCGATAGTCGTTAAATCAAAAATCGATCATCGTCCCGCCAAGTCGGCAGCCGGGGGAGGTGCTGAATTGAAAATTCTCTCCGTGCGGGACAGAGCGGAATCGTAGCACAAAATTTTTCTATGTGTGGAAATCTTTATTGGAATTATTTTCAAACTTTCATTGATTGGAAACATTCGCTGAAGCTCTGTCAAGTATTCAATCTCTAACTGCCGCAGAAGCAGTGCAGCCGAACGAATGAACGAAGAATTAGTTCGATCAGGTCAGTTCAAAAATCACAGGCGACTTGGCAGAGTGGGCGCTCACGATTCCCGGCCCATTTTGGGCCCAGCCGAATTGGTCGTTTGCCGGGTTGGCGCGCCTCATTTATACTCATAGTTTGTCTTTCAGCTATCAAACGAATCAGGAGCAGCAGGTTTCATGCCCAAACGTACTTTCCAACCCAATCGGCGCAAACGCGCAAAGACGCATGGTTTTCTCACGCGAATGAAGACCAAGAGCGGCGCGGCCGTAATTTCCCGTCGGCGTGCCAAAGGCCGCAAACGAGTCGCAGTGAAGCCCGGGTTCCGCGAGTAACGTGACTTCCCGCAAGTCCGGAACTGTCGTGAATTTATATTCCGAGTTTGGATCATAAATGGCGGACGGGGTGCTTCCGGACGGAAGTCCGTCTAATTCAGGAACGCGTAAGCGTTTTCCGAAAACGATCCGGCTGCTTCGCCACGCAGATTTCGAGCGCGTCTACAAGCAGGGCAAGCGTCATTTTGCTGCCAACTTAACCGTATTTTATTTAGCGCGTCCCGAGGATGCTGTTTCGAAAGCTCCGAACGTCCGAATCGGTTTCACGGTCGGACGCGGACTCGGTGGCGCGGTGCAACGGAATCGCATGAAACGCCGGCTGCGTGAAGCAGTCCGATTATGTGGGTTGCCAGCTGTGCCGGTGGATGTAGTGGTGAATCCGAAGAAGACGCTGTTGACCATGGATTTCACCGACTTACAAAATCAGATTACCCGCGCTTTGCAGGTAGTACAAAAAGCGAATGCAGCACCCAAGCTATGAATGATGTGGTGAAACGTTTCGTGCTGGCATTGCTCAGAGGATACAAGTGGGCAATATCGCCGATGTTTCTTCCGGCTTGTCGCTATGTTCCAACTTGCTCGGATTACGCCGTCGAAGCAGTCGAACATTTCGGCGCCGCTCGTGGTTTGTGGCTGGCGGCTAAACGATTGCTACGCTGTCATCCATTTGTGAAGGGTGGTTACGATCCCGTGAAGATGACGCCAGAGATATCCCATTCCGAATTTTGTCGACAGCCTGTTAGACAGACACTAGAGGCCCAGTAACAAATTGCCAGACTTTAAAAATCCGCAGCAAGATCCGGGTACGGAGCGGCGGCTCCTGTTGGTCTTTGTTTTGACCTTTGGCGTAATAATGGCGTCGCAGCCATTACTTAAGAAATATTTCCCTCAGCCCGTTCCAGCGAAACCAGCAGCGCAAACGCAGACGACGTCAGCTCCCGTTTCTGAAGCTCAGCCCGTCACAGAAGCGACTGCGCAGGCGGCTTTCCCGGCCAAGGCCAAAATCACCCTGCCCTCAGGCACTGCGAAACAAGCTAGCGCCGAGTCGGAAATCGTTGTCGAGAATGATCTCTACCGCATCACGTTCACCAACCGGGGGGCGCAGGTCAAGTCCTGGATCATGAAGAAGTATCAGAATGACCAGCAGCGTCCTCTCGACCTGGTGAATCAGGCTGCAGCTGCCAAATACGGATATCCCCTCGGACTTTGGACCTACGACGAAACCCAGCGCAACCTGCTGAACTCGGCATTATATGTTCCGTCAGCTTCAGGAAGTTTGACTGCCCCTGCTGATTTGACCTTCGACTACGCAGGTCAGAACATCGTCGTTCGCAAGACCTTTCATTTCGATAACAGCTATGCCATCGGCGTAGAAACATCCGTGATCGCAAATGGCGCGGGAGTATCGGCCTACCCTGCATGGCCTGCCGGACTCGGCGATCAGAACAGCGCTGCGGCTTATGCCGCTGGACAAATCGAATATCAGGTCAACGATAAAACGACGCAGCTCGCGCTGAAGAAAGTCAGCGGCGGCAACACAATGCGCGGTCCCTTCAACTGGGCCGGAGTTGGCGATTCGTATTTCGCGGCGGCATTCATTCCCGCGAATCCCGACAGCGTCAATGTAATTACGTTGCGCAGCGAGATACCGATTCCGAAAGATGCGTCCAAGCCCAACGGAGAAACCACCCCGGCAAACGTTCCGGGAATAGCGGTTGGCGACCCATCCGGACAAACCGTCGCTCGGCTGTTTGTAGGACCGAAGTCGCTCAACGTTCTGCAAACAATCTCTGTTCCCACGATTGTCGGCGCCGAACAGGATCTACGATCCCTCGTCAATTTCGGCACTTTCTGGTTCATCGCGCGCCCACTCTTCTTATGGCTGCGCTGGACGTACCTACATGTAATCGCCAACTGGGGATGGGCCATCGTCCTACAAACCCTGATCATCACTATTGCGTTGTTGCCGCTGCGTATCTCCAGCATGAAGTCGGCGCTGAAAATGCAGAAAATTCAGCCGCAGATGAATGCCATCAAAGAGAAATATAAGAAGTACAGTATGCGCGATCCGCGCCGCCAGGAAATGAATACTGAAATCGGCGTGCTCATGAAAGAACAGGGCGTGAGCCCGCTCGGCGGGTGCCTTCCCTTAGTCATTCAGCTGCCATTCATCTGGGCTTTCTACAAGATGTTGGGCACCGCAATCGATCTTCGCCACGCGCACTGGCTCTGGATCAGCGACCTATCATCGCGCGATCCCTATTTTATTTTGCCGATTATTCTTGTCATCAGCATGGTCGTGACTCAGCGCATGACTCCGCAGGCAGGCATGGATCCGGCGCAGCAAAAAATGATGAATATCACCATGCCGCTGATGATGGGTTTCATCTTCTTTAATCTCGCCGCCGGACTGAATCTGTATTATGCGGAGAGCAACCTGATTACGATCATTCAGCAGGCGGTGATGAATCGCACCAGCCTGGGACGCGAAATGCGTGAAATCGCCCTGAAGCGGGCCCGCAAAAAGCAGAAATAGAAATTTCAGAGAAGTTGAGAAATTCCGCTATGCCTATTCTCGATAAAGTCGCCGCCGCCAATAAGATCAACGAATTCCTTGCCGGAGTCATCAAGCTCGGCGGACTTCGCCTCAAGTACCGCATCATCGTAGATCCGCCGATTCCCGAAGAACGCGATTGGGAGCATCCTGAAATTCTGGTCGAGTTCACCGGCCCCGACTCCGCGCTATTGCTTGATCGCGGTGGGGAAGCGCTTCGTGCAATCGAGTTGCTCGCGATCGAAATGCTCCGGTTGCCGGGAAATGAGCATGAGAAGATTTCGTTCGACTGCAACAATCAGCGCGCTTTACGAATTGAAGAATTGAAAATCGCGGCTGGCGTCGCCGCGGAGCGAGTGCGCAAAAGCGGCGCGCCTCACGAATTTGCGCCGATGTCATCCCGTGAACGCCGGATCGTTCATCTCGCGCTGCGCAGTCACGAAGATCTGCATACGGAAAGTCAGGGAGAAGGCAGTCGTCGCTGCCTGGTGGTCTATCCGAAGGACTATAAGCACGTAACCAAAGCGCGTTAAGGCTGGTTTTCCTTTACTTCTTGCAACCGGCCCGTCTTCACGTCATAAACGAATCCTCGGACCGGAATATGTTTCGGAATCCACGGATGGGCCTTCACCTTCCTGATTTGTTCGCGCACATTCTCTTCCAGATTGTCGAATGCATGAAAATGCAGCAGGTGCTCAGGCGAGCCTGGCATTTTTCTTCCCATCTCGGCCTGTAATTCATCTTCATTCTTCTTGAGCAATCCGCAATCGGTGTGATTGATGATGACGAATTCTTCCGTTCCCAGAAGGTGATGCGACACGATCAATGACCGCAGGGCATCCTCAGTGGCAATTCCGCCCGCGTTACGGATCATGTGGGCATCGCCCAAGCGAACTCCCATACACATCTCGAAAAGTATGCGGGAATCCATGCACGCCAGGATGGCCAGTTTTCGTCGCGGACGTACCGCCAGGCCGGCAAAATCAAAATGGCTGGCAAAATTCTGATTGGCCTCAATTAATTCATCGGTAACTGACAAAAGTTAACCCTCCCTAGCCGAAGCTACGCACCGGATACAATCTTCTTCGTGGCAACTTCAAACCTCGATGACACTATTGTAGCGGTTGCAACTCCGCCCGGACGAGGGGGAATCGGTGTGGTTCGCCTGGCTGGCCCCGAAGCGCGATTGATAGCGATGCCAATGCTCCGCCTGAAGTACGATCTCGAGTCCGGACGAGCGATTTTCGGCGAATTGATTGATCCGAATCACGATTCCGCCGCAGACCGCCTCGATGAGGTCGTTGTCACGTATTTCGCCAAGCCCCATTCCTACACGACCGACGACATCATTGAGATTTCGGCCCACGGATCGTTAGTGATCCTCCGACACATTGTGGAATTGGCGATTGCAGCCGGTGCGCGTCTTGCCGAGCCCGGCGAATTTACCATGCGCGCCTTCCTGAACGGACGCATTGATCTCACGCAAGCCGAAGCCGTCCGCGATCTTATCGATGCGCAGACTCTCTATCAGGCGCAGGTCGCGTCGCGGCAGTTAGGCGGAGAGCTTTCCCGCCGCTTGCAGCCCATCAAGCAAAAGCTGGTAGAACTCATCGCAACGTTGGAAGCCGGAATTGATTTTGCCGAAGACGACATTTCGACGCTGCCATCGGCACAAATCGTCGAACGCATCCATGGAGTGAAGCTTCCGCTCGAAGCCCTTGCTTCGTCTTTTGCGTACGGCAAGCTCGTGCACGAAGGGCTTACATTAGCTATCGTCGGTCGTCCGAATGTTGGCAAGTCGAGCTTGTTCAATCGCCTGGTCGAAAGCCAACGAGCTATCGTGACCTCGACCCCGGGCACAACCCGAGATCTGGTCAGCGAAACCGTTTCTCTCGGAGGTATTCCCGTTCGCCTCGTCGACACAGCCGGAATTCGACTCGCGCAGGATGAAGCCGAGCAAATCGGCATTCGTAAATCCGAAGAAGCACTTGCCGATGCGGACCTCGTTTTGATCGTCACCGATGCGTCACAGGAACTGGGTAAAGAAGATGAGAAGTTAATCAGCCAGGTCAAATGCCGCGTCGCCATCCTGGTAAAAAACAAATGTGACCTTGTAGCTGGCTGTGAAGGGCCGACTCAGTCCAAGTTTGCTTTGCCTACGATTCAGACCTCAGCACTCACCAACGAGGGAATCGCAGAATTACGGGCCGAAATTCTGCACCATGTCGGCGGAGAGAAGGGCTCCGAACTTTCCTCTGGGTTCCTTACCAACGCGCGCCATCAAGGGTTGGTGACGCAATCCATTGCCGCGCTGGAATCTGCGAAGTCTGCCGTGGATAACCACATCCCGCACGAAATGCTATTGCTCGATCTTTACAGCGCGCTGCGTCCGCTGGACGAAATCACGGGAGCGACTTCCACCGACGACATCCTGAATCTGATCTTCAGCACCTTCTGCATCGGAAAGTAATGTAACGTACCGAGATAAACCCTATGATGGGCAAGAACATAAATTCTCCAATCTGCCCTCTGTGCCACTCCACATTTGACATCAACGATGTGGATCTGCAATTCCCATTTCGTTGTCCGCGATGCAACGAATACCTGTGCTTAGCCAACCCCCGGGCTTACCACATGATTTCGATGTGGTGCGCGCTCATACTTGCTGGGCTGGTCAGTTATGCACTTGGAATTAGAGGACCATATCTAATATTTGGTGTGTGCCTTGGGGTGATACCGGTGCTGGCGATTATCGTATTTTGTACACGATACTTCCTGCCGCCTAAGCTACAAGCATGCGCCAATCCGCACTCAGGTACCCTAGGCCTGGGCTCTTGACCAACTACTCATCCACAATCGGGTTTCGCAGCGTTCCAATACCTTGAACATAGATCTCGACGACGTCCCCCACGACCACCGGCCCCACGCCTTCCGGAGTGCCAGTGGCGATTAAATCGCCCGGATACAAAGTCATCACTTCGGCGATGTAGCGAATCACCACATCAAGCGGGAAAATAAAATCGCGAGTATTGCCTTTCTGTTTAATTTCGCCATTCACCCGGGTTTCAATGTCGAGTCCAGCCCAGGGATCGACCTCGTCACTGACCAGGGGCCCAACCGGACAGAACGTGTCGTAGCCTTTGCCGCGAGTCCATTGCGGATCTTTTTTCTGAATATCGCGCGCGGTGAAATCGTTCACCACCGTGTAGCCGAGAATATAAGGACGAACGTCCGCGTCCGGCGCCAACTTGTAGCAAGGCTTGCCGATGATTACTCCAAGTTCTCCCTCATAATCCGTCCGCTGAGAAATCTTCGGACGCCGAATATCTTTCCCTGGATCCTGGACCGAAGACGGCGGCTTAAAAAATATCAGCGGCTCTTTCGGTATCTCCGCGCCCATCTCGGCGGCATGCTCTTTATAGTTTCTTCCGACGCAAACAATCTTCGAAGGGGTCACCGGCGCGCGAAGCTGCGCGTGATCCAAAGCTACGTGCGTGATCCCTTTGGAGGGCAAGTCTTCCAACGCCAGCCCGCTCTCGGGTGATTTAAGCAAAAGCCGTGTGATTGTGTCTTTGCCGGCGACGGACTCGACTAATCCGTACTCGGACTTACTATCCAAAATAAAACGACAATATCTCAATGAGATTACCCTTCTGCGCTGGAGATTATTTTCTCAGATAAGCTCACTGCCCGCGAGGAGGTCACAGGCGGCAATCGAAGACTTAGTTTTCCGATACAATCAGCGAGCATAAATTTCCGACTGCTGATGCCGATTACAATCGCACAGATTGACCAATGGATATCTCTCCCGTCGGAGACCGGGACGCTTGAATTTAAGGAAGCAAAATCACAATTTGATAGTGACAAGCTTTTTGCCTATTGCGTCGCGATTGCCAACGAAGGCGGCGGCCACTTACTGCTTGGAATATCCAATAATCTGCCACGAGAGGTAGTAGGAACGGGTGCGTTTCGCGATACCCAAAAGACCGAAGAGAAAATACTTCAGGCTTTGGGGTTTCGGGTTGATCTTGAACAGATCGAACACCCTGATGGTCGCGTGTTAGTAGCGATAATTCCGCCACGCCCACCGAGTACGCCCTACCACTACAAAGGTGCCTATTACATGAGGGTCGGCGAGTCTCTCCAGCCGATGACCGATTCTCAGCTACGGAAGATTTTTGCTGAGAATAAGCCGAATTGGCTTGAAGAACATTCTCGCGTTGCGAACGTCGAAGCAGTTGCTACGTTACTCGATTTGAACAGATATTTCGAACTCCTAAATTTCCCATACCCAACAAACAACGAAGCCGCAGTTGCACGACTCGCGAAAGAAGGATTGATTGATGATTTAGGAGCGGGAACATTTGGAATCCGGCGATGTGCAGCGATTTTGCTAGCCAAGGAGCTTGCTCTCTTCCCCGAGTTGGCCAGGAAATCCTTCAGAGTTATCGTTTACAACGGCAATTCGAAATTAAACACTAAGCTCGAGAGGCAAGCGGTGTCAGGCTATGCTGTCGGATTTCGTAATGCCGTAAGGTTTATCGGAGAGCAATTGCCGCAGAACGAAGTCATCAAGGATGCGATTCGAAAAGAAGTCAAGCTTGTCCCAGACGATGTCATTCGAGAGCTCTTGGCGAATGCACTGATCCACCAAGATTTCAACCAGGAAGGTACATCGGTGATGGTTGAGATTTACGAAAACCGGGTAGAAATATCAAATCCCGGGGAGCCGCTTGTTCCTGTAGAAAGATTTATTGACGGGTGTCAGTCTCGGAACGAGCATCTGGCAACGCTCATGAGACGTTTTGGCATATGCGAAGAGAAAAGTAGTGGTATCGATAAGGTCGTGCAGTCGGCAGAATTTTTCCAACTGCCTGCTCCCGATTTTAGAATCGGGTTTCACAATACGATAGTGACATTATTCGGGCCGAAGGATTTTGACGACATGGGCAGAGATGATCGAATTCGGGCCTGCTATCAGCATTGCGCCCTGAAGTACGTGATGTCAGAGCACATGACAAATCAATCCCTACGTTTGCGCTTCAATCTTCCGGAAAGTAAGAGCGCTGTTGTATCCCAGGTAATTGCAACGGCTATTGACCTTAAATGGGTGAAACCGGATGAAAAAGTCGGCGGGTCGAGAAAGTTTGCACGATATCTGCCATTCTGGGCCTAGAGCTTATTTAAAACTTGCCTGAGCAATCCAAGCCTATGACAGGTAACCTCTTAACTATCAAAGACTTCCTTATTTAAGCGTTTGCTTTTGTCGGTTCTAGAGCAGATCGGTAATGCCTATGAGTGCTCGAAAGTTATCATTACTCGAAACGCTAAGGAATGTATTCGGCTTTTAACCCTCTTCCTTTCCCCCTTGGTTGACACCTTCCCCTTGAGCGCGTAGTCTGCGGGCCTGCGGATTTGCACCTCACACCGCACGGAGGATTTAACCATGATCTACGCAATTGTTGTCGGATTGATCGCAGGCTGGGCAGCCGGGCAAATCATGAAAGGCGGCGGCTATGGGATGATTGTCGACATCATCCTCGGCATCGTCGGCGGATTCGTCGGTCAGTGGCTTCTTGGAGTTCTCGGCTTCGCCACGTCCGGCGGCATTATCGCCGACATCATCGTCGGAATTCTAGGCGCTGTAGTGCTCGTAGGAATTACCCGCCTTATCAAAAAAGCCTAGCTGGCTTTCGCGGATTCCAACCGTTGCTGCAGGGCCTCGACTTCATCGTGCAGGCCTTGCGGCAACCGGTCTCCAAATTTTTCAAAGTATTGACGGATCAGCGGAACCTCGGCCATCCACCCCGCAAGGTCCACGCTCAGCAGCTTGGCAAGATTTTGTGGCGCAACGGTGATGCCGTCCAGATCCAAATCCTTCGTCGCAGGCAGCCGCCCAATCGGAGTATCCACTGCTGGCGCAGTTCCGTCGCATCGCTCACAAATCCATTTCAAGACGCGGCTGTTTTCGCCATACCCTGGCCACATGAACTTGCCGCTGTCATCCTGACGGAACCAGTTCACGTAAAAAATCTTTGGCAAGACTGCTCCCGCGCGCTGTCCAATTTTCAGCCAATGGGAGAAATAGTCTCCCATGTTGTATCCGCAGAATGGCAACATCGCCATGGGATCGCGCCGTAGCTGGCCAACTTTTCCCGCAGCAGCAGCCGTAGTTTCACTGCTGGTGGTCGCGGCCAGGAACGTTCCGTGCTGCCAGTTAAAAGACTCTGTGACCAGAGGAACTACACCGCCCCGTCGCCCGCCAAACAATATGGCGTCGATCGGCACGCCTTTGGGATCTTCCCACTCCGGCGCAATGCTCGGACACTGCTCAGCTGGAACCGTAAAACGTGAATTCGGATGCGCCGCTTTACGCCCTGATGTCGGCGTCCAATGCCGGCGCAGCCAGTCGGTTAATTCTGCCGGCTTTTCTTCGGTCATGCCTTCCCACCAGATGTCGCCATCCGGAGTCATCGCGCAATTCGTGAAAATCGCGTGCTCCATTGCCGTGAGCATCGCATTGCGATTCGATTTGCGATTCGTTCCCGGTGCCACGCCGAAGAACCCGTGCTCCGGATTGATCGCATACAACTTGCCGTCTTTACCAAACTTCATCCAGGCAATGTCGTCGCCAATCGTTTCAACTTTCCAGCCAGGAATGGTCGGAATCATCATGGAAAGGTTGGTCTTGCCGCACGCCGACGGGAACGCTCCAGCAATGTATTTCGCTTTGCCTTCAGGACTGGTCATTTTCAGGATGAGCATATGTTCCGCCATCCAGCCTTCATCGCGCGCCTGTACCGAGGCAATTCTCAACGCATGACACTTTTTGCCCAGCAGAGCGTTGCCGCCGTATCCCGAACCGTAAGACCATATCTCGCGCGTGTCGGGGAAGTGGCAAATGTACTTCTCGGCCGCGTTGCACGGCCACGTCACATCCTGGTCATTCGGTCCGAGCGGCGCTCCCAGCGAATGCAGTCCGCGGACAAACTCTCCGTCTTCGCCAAGTGCATCCAGGACGCGTGTTCCCACACGAGCCATGATGTGCATTGATGCGACTACATACGGCGAATCTGTGATCTCGACGCCAATCTTGGCGATCGGAGATCCCACTGGCCCCATGCTGTATGGGATGACATACATCGTGCGTCCAGCCATGGAGCCTGCGTACAGCCCTTTCAGTTTCTCCTTCATTTTGGCCGGATCTTCCCAGTTATTGGTGGGACCAGCCTCATCCTTGGTGCGAGCACAAATGAAGGTGCGATCTTCAACGCGGGCCACATCCGCCGGACTTGACCGCACCAGAATGCTATTTGGCCGCTTGTCTTCCGCCAAGGGAATCGCCGTGCCGGTCTGCACCATCTGCCGTAGCATTAACTGATATTCAGCCGGAGAGCCATCGCACCAATACACCTGCTCAGGTCCACACATCTTCGCTACTTCCGCGACCCACTGCGCTAGTTTCTGGTGCTTTGGTTCGCTGCTGGCGTGCTCGACCTCTATGGTAAGACTCGACATGAATAATTCCTCTTCCGGCAGGCGATCACGCCGGCAATATGATTGCGTTCCGGATGTATCGGTTTGCTACGAACCTCCGGGACCACGCGTTTTGAGACATGCTCGCGGACGGGCGTCAAGAGTACAGACACAAAACAGCCCGAAGGCCAACCCACTATTGTCTCGCTTTTACGCGATTCTTCCAAGTGGGACCAGCCAGATGAGGTTCGACCGGCAACACAGAAGCGGATTGCTAGTTAAGCTGATACACCAACCGGAGCCGCAGCCATAAACTCCAGTGCCCGCGCAATATAAGACTTCATCAGTTTCCGAGGAACGACCGCATCGAGCATCCCGTGTTCAAGCAGGAATTCGCTGCGTTGGAAGCCTTGAGGAAGTTTTTGCCGAATCGTTTGTTCGATCACTCGAGGCCCCGCGAATCCGATGAGCGCGCCCGGTTCTGCGATATTCAAGTCGCCAAGCATCGCGAACGACGCCGTTACTCCGCCAGTTGTGGGATCCGTAAGCACCGAAATATATGGAACTCGCGCTTCGTCCAATCGCGCCAATGCGGCGGATATTTTGGCCAACTGCATCAGGCTGATCACGCCTTCCATCATCCGCGCACCGCCCGACGCCGAAACAATAATCAGTGGATTTCGGCTGGCCGCGGAATGTTCTACCGCTCGCGCAATTTGCTCGCCCACCACAGCGCCCATGCTTCCGCCAATGAACGAGTATTCCATCGCGCTGACTACCACCGGACGCCCATTCAGTTTTCCGCGAGCATTGATGACGGCATCATTCAGTCCAGTTTCTGCCTGCGCTTTTTTCAGCCGCGAAGAATAAGCCTTCAGATCGACAAACTTCAGCGGATCGGTAGAAACCAGATTGGCGTCGAAAACCTCGTATTGCCCATCATCCAGCAGCTGAGCCAGACGTGTGCGTGCGTCAATGCGAAAATGCTTGTCGCATTTCGGACACACGTTCAGGTTCTCTTCCATATCTTTCTTCCAGATAATCTGGCGACAGCTCTCGCACTTTATCCATAACCCTTCTGTGCGGACGTTTTTCTCGCCCGAAGTATCTAGTTCGCCGGATTGCCGCTTAAACCATGTCATAAGGTTTTAGTATTCGATGCCGCGTTGTGCCATCACGCCTTTTTCGTAGGCATGCTTCACTTGTCGCATTTCGGTTACGGTGTCGGCTAGTTCGACAATTGTCGGATGCGCGTTCCGTCCCGTCAAGATGACATGCACCATCTCCGGCTTTTTTTTGAGGCTTTCCACGACTTTGGCCGCGTCCAGCATGCCGTAGCTGATGGCGTAGTTGATCTCGTCGAGGACCACCAGGTCCCAATCGCCGGACTGGATCGCCTTTTCGGCTTCGGCCCATGCCTCTTCTACCATCCGCACATCTTCAGGATCGGGCTTCTCGGCCCCGACTTTCACAAAGCCGCGTCCCATTTGCTTCATGATGAACTTGTCGCCAAAAGCCTGGACGGCGTCCAGTTCTCCATAGTGCCACGAGCCCTTGAGGAATTGCAGCATGAGCACTTTCATGCCCTGCCCAACCGCGCGCAGCGCTGTGCCCATCGCGGCAGTAGTTTTACCTTTACCTGGTCCGGTATTTACGATGATCAACCCCCGCCGCACGTCTGCCATAAGCGAGACTAGATTGTACCTGCTTTGAAGAGCTGACGTGGAATCTATGGAGCCCATTCAAGCGGACTTTGTTGTTTGACTTGAGGAGGGACCCACCTGTTGCTCAGAGACTATTGCGGCACAAATACGTAAACCGCACCTTCACCCACAATACCGCTGACCGGGTGCAACGGCGCACCAACTACGACCGTCTTTCCGCTGATAGCGACGGAATTACCAAGCATATCTTGCGATTGTGCGTCAGTCGATAGAAGCTTGTAAGTCTCGGCTGTATTGGCCCACCCTCCAGCAGGTTCTACGTATGCATAAGCTGCGCCCTGCACCGGACTATCGATAGTTCCCGGCGCGCCCGCGATAGCTACCTTGCCGCTGATGGCAACGGAGGTGCCGAACTCGCCGTTCGCAGTCATATCGGAAGAGGTTAGTTCGGCGGTCTGCGTCATGTTTGTCCAGCCGCTCGCAGGCTTGACGAAAATGTAGGCTGCGCCAACACCGGCATTGTGTCCGGGTGCTCCGACAACGATAGTGTTTCCGTTTATCGCGACCGAATACCCGAAGTTGTCGAGATTGGCACCGTCTGAGGCAGTAAGCAGTGCTACCAATTTCAGCGTCTGCCCTTTCTTGGCGAACACCGAGACATTACCTGGATATAGCGCTCCGACTACCAAAGTATTACTTGACTCGGCGACCGACTCCACGAAGCCTGCGCCTTCAGTCGGCCAAAGAATCCAAGTCGGCTCGCCATTGGAATTCGCCCAACCATCGGGAGGCTCTTCGTAAATGCCCACCGCCCCGTTTGATACTCCGCCGAATATAAAGCTACTACTTGGATCAATGGCCACACCTAAACCTATGCGAGAGAATCGGCCGGGGAAATTTAAGACCGCTGTTGGCGTTTCATCGATCCACCCCGCTGGAGAACGTGCAAAGACGTAATTCTGTGAAGCAACCTGAAAGCTACCAAAGACTGGAGCGCCAGAGACAATCGTGGAATCCGTACAGGCGATCGAATAGCCCAACGCTTGTCCGCTAGGGTCAAGGACCGTCAACACGGCGGTTTGTGTCGCATCCTTCCATCCGTTTTGAGCGCTAACGAAAACGTAGGCTTCATCGTTGTCGCCCGTAAACGCACCATTAGCTCCTACTCCGATGGTGTTCCCGCTAATGCAGACCGACCACCCTACGTGAAAATCTTTCGTGCCATCCGAGGCCGTTAGTTCTGCGACCTGATTTAGCACAGGTGAGCGAGCTACTCTTGCAAAACTAGTAGTCTGGCTGACTGCAATAGTTGGAAATAATACGATCACAATCACACTTACAGCGAACAGTCTCAAGTTCCGCACGACTCCATTTATCAAGCTGCGAGAGACTGGATCCGGGATCGGACATCCAATCTGGTCGAAACTGTACCACACTTTCCAGAAGGCAGGCTGGAGGGGCTTGTCCGGCCATTGAACAGTCCCACTCAAGCCCTACTTCGGTTTGAGTGGAAAAGGGATTTGGGCGGACTGATCCGCCCTCCCTTTAGGTTTCTCTGGATTATGATTTCAGCATGGGAAACGAGTCGGCAATCATCATTCCGATTCCTGGGATTGAATCGACTGTCAGAGAATTGAGATGGGAGCACGATCCTGCCGCCCGTTTGGTGTCCCGCTCACATCACCATTCTTTATCCCTTTTATCCAGCGGAGCTAGCGGTCGCCGAGATCGACAAACTTCGCGACATTTTTGCGTCGATTGACGCGTTCTTGTTTTCGTTTACCGCGGTCCGGAGATTTCCAGGAGCTGTATATCTGGATCCTGACAAATCAGATGCATTCGCAGAAATCACCAGCATGGTCGTCAAGACTTGGCCCACATGCAAGCCATATGGCGGCATTCATTCCGACATTATCCCGCACCTAACTGTTGCTGATCACGCCGACTCGGAACTTTAAGTGAAGTCGAAGGATCACTTCATAGTCAACTTCCCGTCGAGTGTTTCGCGAGAGAAGGCTGGCTTCTGACTAGCGATCATGCAGGAATGTGGTCAAGGAAAGCCGCGTTCGCGATGGCGACTCGCTAAAACCTTAGCGCTGCAATGAGCGCCAGTTTGTGTTCAAATGTGGCTAAGCCGGAGAAGCCTTCATGAGAATCGTTCCAATATCCAATCAAGAATGCAGTGAGTTGTTGAAGCGGGTATCCATTGGTAGGCTCGGGTGTTCGCTGGACGACCAGCCCTACGTCGTGCCAGTGCAATTCTCGTACGAGTCAGATTCCATCTACATATTTTCGACTGCCGGAAAGAAGATTAAGTGGATGCGCAAGAACGCCAAAGTGTGCCTGCAAGTGGATGAGATAGGGAATCGATCAAACTGGATGAGCGTGATCGTGACTGGAACATACTTGGAGCTGAGTGAACCTGAATTCACTGCTCAACGGGAACATGCGCTGGAGCAACTTGAGCAGAATTCCAGATACTGGCAAATACCTCTGTCCGAAAGACGGGAACAGACAAGCGACCTATCTATTGAGACCGTGTTCTTCCGCATTGACATTGGCTCGATGAGCGGCCTTCAGGCGATACCAGAGGCTCCGTAGAGAAACTACAAGGACATTCCTGTTGGCGAATTCCGCTGGCTTACAGTGGTTTCGCCGGATGGTCATCCAGGTGTGGAGTTGGTACTGGAGCCGAATGCAAACCCAGCCGCAAAGGCTTTTCAGGAAGCGATGTTTAAGCAAGGAATCCCGCTTGCGGCATTTGAGGTGGATGACATTGAAGCCGAGGCAACGCGGCTGAAAAAGAGCGGCATCAAGTTTACGATGGACCCGAGGCAGCAAGGGCCGGTGAAATTTGCGATCTTCGCTGATACTTGCGGCAATTTAATTCAGATGTATCAGCCGCCTCAGAACAGAGCATGATTTCGGCGGAAGATTGATGCGAGTGTTTAGAGCGATGGCGTGAGCGCGTTGCTCGGGCAGATTTGTCCGCCGTCAAGTTGTCCCACTCAAGCCAAAAACCAGCTTGAAAGTGCCACCAGTCGCAGTTAGTTTGAGCTGCGGATTGCCAGAGGCGATACTAAAAATATCACCCAAGCGTTGCAGGATAACAAATGTGCATGCTAATCCGATCGATCCAACGTTTTATTGTCGTCGCTTTATTAGTCAGTATCGCGGCAAGTTGCGCGGCACAGGATGAAGAAACCCACAAGAGTTGCTCGGGACTATCTGCACCTGGCCGCTATCCAGACTACGAACCGGCCCCAAGTTATAGGATCGAGAATCGTTTCGGAGGTTCGGTCAAGCCGCCCACGCTGGTTCTACAGATCGGCGTTTCACCTCAATCGGTCAGCGGAACTGGAATGACTAGACTTGGCTGTAAGCTGAATGCGGACTTTCCAAACGAAGAGCGCATTAAGGTCTTAATCTTCGACAATAGGAAGGCAGCCGCAAGCCTAGCGGCGGGCTTCACTGACCAGAAACACTATGGAACCTACCTGTGGCATGTGCGCGCGCGTTACGAACTAGACCGCGACAAGGACATTCAATTCGTAGAATTTGTGTTTCCCGTGTTTGAGGATCAACTCTTGAGTCTGAAGCGCTACAAGGTTTGGTTAAAACCTTAACGCGACTGTGGTCAACCTATTCCCCGAAATCCGCCCAGCTAAGCATGATTTCATAGATGGGAAATGCCCTTATTCAGGGCAGATTCTCCACCGCTCGCGGTCCCGTGGGACGGTTGGAGCCATTCTTCGGTTCTTCGTGACCGAGTAGCGGAGCAACAATCCGCAATGCTGTGACTTCAGCCTTTACTCGGAGTATCTCTTCTTCCTTGGCGCGCAATACATCAGCAATATTTTTCATGGGGAGGTCTTATAACGACTGTAGTCTGCAAACGAATGAATGCAAAGATCACGAAGGTTCTAACCATTTTCTAATCGATTATCGAGATCAATCTCGATGGCCCAAATGGTATGGATGTCCTTTAAGAATCGTAAAAGCGCGATAGAGTTGCTCGAGCAGCACGACTCGCGCAATTTCATGCGCCATTGTCATCTTACCAATAGAAAGCACGAGCAGCGCGGCTTTTCGGGCATCGTCGGAAAATCCATCCGCCGGGCCGATTGCGAAAACGAGCGGCTGTGAATTCCGCTCCTGATAGTCGCCAACGAATTTTGCCAGGTCTTCCGAAGTAAATTGCTTGCCTCGGCTATCTAGCAAAACCAACTTGTGCCGAACGGGACGAGCGTCTCGCGCAACCAATTTCATAAGTGCCGCTTCATCTTTTAACTGCACGCCTTGCACGTCGGCGTAGTGCTTGATCCGCTGCAGATATTCGTCAGTCAGACTTTGGATCGCCGGTTCTTTCGTCTTGCCAATCCATGCGATCTTGAGTTTCATGAATGAATTCTTGCTTGCGAGATCTGAGAATCAGTGCCGCCGCTCGGTTTCGTGGAGGACAGTTCCGAAGCCTTTTCCGCCGAATGTGAAGCCCTGCGAGATATGGCCGGTCACCGCCAGCTTCGCGCCTTCGGCCGGAACGCCGTAGTGGCCGCTGACTACCCACATAGTGCCGGTGCCGTCGTCAATCTGAAAGATGCCGCTACCCATCGCACCAAAAGAACTGGTCACGCGTCCGGCAATGGAGATTTCTTTACCGGCATAACGGCCGGGATCGCGATTGATCTTCGCGATGCTTTCGCGCGGTGGGCAACCAGCCAACAGAATGCAAGTCACAGCAAGCAGCACAACCGGCAACATTTTTTCGCGTAAGTTCGTCATGCAAGATTGCTCCTGACTCAAAGTGTAAATTAGTTTGTGGAGGACGAGATGCCCCAACAAATGAATCGCCTTTTTACCTATGATGCATGGGCCAATCGTGAGGTTTTGAAATCATTTTATGCGGCCGAAAACATTCCGCCGAAAGCCATCCGGCTATTTGCTCACGTTCTGTCCGCTGGACGGCTTTGGTATGAACGCATTCAAGTGCTGCCGCAGACATTTCCGGTTTGGCCGGACTTCACCCTCGAGCAATGTGCATCCCAGGCAATTGAAGTCGCCAACCTATGGGAGAGTTTCTTCCGCGTACTGCCGACTGATGGGCTTTCGCGAAGTGTTACTTATAAAAACACCCAAGGCCAAGCCTGGACGAGTACTGTCGGAGACATTTTGCAACATATCATCATTCACTCGGAGCATCATCGTGGGCAGATTGCCGCAGAAATGCGCACCGCTGGCAACATTCCTGCGCTTACAGATTTTATTCATGCAACTAGAAGCGGCCTTGTCGAATAGGTTGGTTGAATAGAGCGCCGTTGAACAGATTAGTTGAATAGCTCGGCGTCGGAGCCAAACGAAAGCGCCCGAATCGCATCCTTGCGAATACCCGCCAACACCGCCAAAAATATGATTGCCGGCAAAGTTAAGGAAGTGAGCACAGGGAGATAGACGAGCTTCACCTGAATTGCTTGCGGGAGCGTTCCCCAAATCAAGGAAAGCACCAAAGCCACTATCCATGGCCATATTTGGCAAACAAACGCCCCCTTAGTAAGCGCGCGTGCTAACAGGCCTGACTTCAAGATCGCAGAATATTGCGACAAGAGAACCAATAGCAATGGAGAAAGAAACACATGGTTATATGCCGATTGCTTGGGAAGAATGGCTAGTGTTACCGCAATCGTAAGAGTCATCGACCACGAAAAGACTGCCGTCCCCGGCGTCGCCTCGCGCCATCGATACCACAGAAAGATTAGGAGTATCAGAAGAATTACAACGGCTGGGATCGCCAACACATGCGGCAACATTATTTGCAGTAGATTTGGTTCGCCGCCGTAGGAAGGATATTCTACGACCGCGCGTATGAATTCGGGAATCCAGTGTGGCATCAACGCGAGGGACGCTGCCAGAAGAGCTGCCATGGTTGCGGCAAATGACCAGACGAGACGCTTACGCTGAGTCCATTGTCCGGTCGCCCAAATTAAGGCCCACACCACAAAAAGTCCAGCCGTATCCGGCTTAATTGTGGCAAGCGCTAAAAGGAAGCCCGCTAACAGCATCCACCCTCGTGCCATCGCAGCAGTCGCCGCTGCCAGAAAAAATATCACTAGCGCGGCCATGTTCTGCATGTGAAATTCCATCACAGCAGGGTAAGTACTAACGGCGAGCGTCATTAAACTCAGCGTCGTCAGCAGGTCCTTGCGAAATCCGATGGCACGCATCCAAAGCGGAATTGCAAACGCTATGCATGCTAATGCCAACCAACTCGCCACTTGTCGGACTGTGGCGAACTGCATATTCACAGTAGGGGCAAGCAAGAACACCGCATATACGGGATAGACGAATGACTCGCGCCAGGTTGGATCAGCAGGGTTGCGTGCATCCAGCGGCCTTCCATAAAATCCAGTCTGAATTTCCCTGGTAACATCGTCGCCGTACGGATCGCGCCCGTGCACTAGCAACTCTCGCGATCCCAGCCATCGCGGATAAAGATCTGAATTATTTCCCACCGGGCGTCCCGCTGCCTTAGCCGCGTTTCCATTTGCGGGCAAGACGATATCCTCGGCCCAGTGCCAAAATCCTGCGCAAATAATCAGCGAAATCGCCAGATACAGGAGGCTGGCGCGTGATGTAGACAAGCTGTTCACGGATGCAATTCTAAACCGCACCGGCACGGATCGGAGGCGCCCGTGATATTTTGGGATGCATGAAGTTGTTCTCAAAGCTGCTCCAACGTGGTCTGATTGTCTGTCTCATTACAGGCGCGGTTTTCGGGCAATCCAAATTTGATCCGCTCCCGGTGCCCGTTTCAAATAATGCGGTAGCTCAAGTCAAAGCCGGAAAACATTCCTACATTTTTTCCTTCATGGGGCTTGGCGCGAAGAAGACTTGGGATTCCGTGACCAACAACAGTTATGCGCTGGATGAAGACACGGGTAAGTGGTCGCCGATCAACACGGTTCCATGGCCTGCGGGACGTATTGCTGCATCCGCGGTGGCTGCGCATGGCGAAGCTTTCCTGTTCGGCGGATACACGGTCGACTCACAAGGCGGCGAAATCACCGTGCCCGATGTTGCCAACGTCGAAACGAGACGCTTCAGTACCGGCCGGCGATAGCCGAAAGAAAATCAAAGAAGCCATAGAAACGCGCTACACCGCGCCAGCTTAACCGCACCTGTCAGGAATCTCGCGCGGTCTTCGAAAAGATTGGTCGGGGAGAGAGGATTTGAACCTCCGACCCCCTGGTCCCGAACCAGATTTCAGACACTATTGAACTCTATTGAATTTTGTAGGACGCAAGTGATTGATGATGAATCATTTGCGGCTCGGCATACGTGGCTGTTGATCTCTGTTGATGTTGGATGCTCTGACCGTCTCAAATTCGTCTACAGCCAGCCCTCGTCATGAAGTTCTGACAATGGTGTCTCCGCGAGAGTTAGCAGAACGCCTCTTGTCTGTAGCGGACAGACGATTCAGATTCTGACGAATGATTGGATGTTACGCAAGATGGTAGATCAGTATTTTAAATGCGGCTTGAAAAAATCAATGTAACGCGATAAAAGCCTGTCTTGGCGCGATGAACGGACCATGCGCGCCAAGACTCTTCCGCTCGGGCACGCGCAATTGGTGGCTGTGCTTAAGTAGGCATCCAAAGAGGTGGAAATGAAATACAAAAGCCGCCCGAATTCTTGGCCCAGGGAAACCGGGTTCTAGCCATCGATGTCGCTAAGGGAAAAATCTATGCTACGAATAAGCCTTACAAGGACGAGTGGGTCTTCGACATTACCGTTCGAGATGGCAAAGTGCACATCAAGGAATATATCGACACGCAAGCACTGGCGCGGCCTCCGAGACGGACCCGAGCTCCAGGCTTTAACCCATCTGCAAGTGGTGGATCAATCCCGATCACCGCGACTAAAGTCAACAGGATGCCTTCGCTGTCTCGTGCGTGTCAGAAAAGTGATATGTGTCGAGAGTCTGCTTCAATTTCCAAACAAACGCGTTCCCGTGTTTTGTGAACAGAGTCATTTACGTAAAACCAGGAGTCGCTCTCCGGTCACTTCGTTTAGAGTTATTAATTCCGCAGTCCCTTTTTGCAGGATTGATGTGAATCGGGGATTCACATTCAACTTGGTCTTGGCTATGGTCTCCCATTGGTAAACCTCGCATACGCCATCGTCGTCGTGGCCGCAACCCTGCGGCGTTGGCTATTCGTTTTTCCGAGAGAAAGAACTGCCGAGCCGTCGGCAGAGTGCCGAAATATCGGCACCATCCTGAATATAAAATCACCTAAACCTTTCGATTCCGCAAAAATGATTGCTGGTAACTTGGTTGCAAATGATTTCCCAGAAGCACCAGGAGATAGACAGCGGGGCAGCAAACTATGGGAGGCTCCCCGTCGCGTAAAGGCTGCGGAGTCTGCCCCGATTTCGCAGCCTTGTTAGTTGTCCCTAGCGCATGGATCATCCATGACGGTACGATCCGAACGCGAGATGCAAATCCGAGCGGACAGCAAATGCTTCGTCGTGATTGCCACGACACCGGTATCATGCGCGTGGTCGATTATTTCATTGCGGAAGCAAAACTGAGATTGGAAGCCGAAGAACAAACGCCGAGTGATCGGTCTCACAAATACGCCGTACCAAAAGCCTCAGGTAGGCTGTCCTTTAAGTTTCGTCGCAATGTCGAGGAATCGCTCAAATGATCCTCCGGAATGAGAGAGAGCTTCGGCTACCAGCCGCAGCGAACTTCCTAACCTCAGCTTGTCACCAGTACCGCGTGTTCCAGATTCCAAAACGCCAGCTTTTGGCAGTTGGTGATGGTCGCGGTATAACAAACCGCCTGACTCAGCGGCATGGTGCCCGTTCGCTACGGGACACGATTGCAGTTTTCCACTAAGGGAAAAACTTCCTGTACCGAGAGCCGCATGGGCTGATGGCATCGAGACCACAGCGACGACAGTCGCCGCGAGTAGAAGAAGGGTGGTGAAATGGATATGTGAGATGGGCTGCTTCGACGAGGCGTTCGTTGCTACAGCGCGCTGCGACTATCATTTCGTTTCTCCTTTTGCTTACTCGCCGGACGGCTGCAATTTTACATCAGCCATTACCTTCGCGCCCAGAGTAGTTAACGACTAGCCTTCATATGGGTCTCAAATTTCATCCACATCTAGCATCATCGCCACCGAATGCCCGATGGCACGAAATCATGTTGAATGGTCAGTCCAATAACAATCCCGTTAGTCTTTTAGAACGAATTCCCCTTTAACAAGCCAAGAAACACCGAACGCCACGACAGCCAACGATTCGAAACCGAACAGCACAGGAATCGGGCCGAATTTGTCCAGACGTAGGGCAATATGCAACACCAGAATTGCCACAATAGACGCCACAATAAGCCATCCACAAACGTAGTAAACGATGTTTCGTTCACGCTTCATCCTTGTCATCTCGGATTTTCGCCCTGGCGCGGTGCGTGTGAATAGAAAAAGCGAAAAGTATGCCAACGCGAGGAAGAGAAGCGAAGCCAACGTTGCATGCACGAAACTTATGATATGCTCCACGTCGCAGCCGCCGCGTCCCACTGTAAAAACATGCACTATGTCACAGGTGCCAGGTTTGCGCGCAGTGGGAAGCAGTGCAACTCCGAGGGCAAAGACACACGCTAGGCGGCCTGCAATCGCATCTCTTTTCTCATAACCTCGATAGGACAACAGAAATATACCGATTGCCCAAAGGCTTCCAACGAACACCCCTCGCATCCCCGTGTAGTAGTAATAACTGATCGAGTCCTCGATGGCGTTCGAGCGAAATATCCACCAATTTCCCACCGCCAGGACAATCGGAAGGCAAACTCCGATGACGCCCACTGCCTTTCGCAATGAGAGATAAGAGATGAGTAGCGGATCGTTGCCGGCAGACTGCGCCATGGCACTGTCCGAAAGACCTGCAGTTGTGTGCATATCTGTCATTTACAAGAATACTTGTCACGCATCGCGAAAACAAACGCATTTGCTGCGGATCGGCTCTCAAAATCCGGATGCCTTACAAGCCACTCAACGAAAACCTTTGCTGCATCCTTTGCTTGCAACTTGTCTGGCGCACTATAGAATTTTGTTAAAACCTGAAGATGCTTCTCCTTCAGCATTGCCGCATACCAGAGTTCATTTGCGTCCAAGAGTCCGCTCACCTAGCCAGCGCATGGGGAGCCTGCTACACCATTCTTGAGAGCCAGTTCACATTGCTTCCGAGGGGTTTCTAAGTCAATTCTTTGGGCTAAAACCGGCAACGCGTACAAAAAATTGAGATTATTAACTTGGAAATCATCTTCTCCTCCTTGCGCGGATTTCGCCTTCATTCACTGGATCAGATCAATTCCAAATTCTGCGATCTTTTTCATGAGCACAGCGCACAGGGACACAATGTCCTTGTTTTCGTCGCTAGGAAGAGAAGCAATTTCATGCCCAACCCGTTAACGGGCGAATCAGGGTCTTCTGCGTTGACGGAAGTCTAGCCGAATGGATAGTCCCTATCCGATCGGTTAGTAATCACGTTTAAGTCGAGCGATCACAGCTCTAAACGGAAAAACAGAAGCATTAGTTAACTTCATGTAAAAATTGCCGAGGATAGCTCGGTGGTTGAACAGGATGAGATTTATTAGATTTATTGAAACGAAATGCCCTCGTCGTTCACCATTCTCCAGAAAGTGGTTTTAGACAGAAATTACCAACAAATTTGTAGCAAGGTGCTGAATGAGAAGCGAACGGTCTGGCATGGCTTTCAAGAGTTTGACCTTTGCCGCGCTCGAACAGTGGAGCAAGTGCTTCTTAGGTTCATTGCAGTTCGGTAGGCCGGTGAAAACCGGTTTCCTACCTAGTCACTTGTGCTTTTTGTCCGCACGATCATATTCCTTCAGTCAGAGGTGTCTTATGCCAAGAGCTTTAACCGCAGTCTCGTTCGCATTGCTTGCGTTCTTTATCTCACTCGACACTCAGGCATCTGGGCAAGCGGCGAATGCTTCCATCGGATTTACCAGTCTTGTCACTAATCAGCTTGTTCAGCCTAACCCTCCCGTGATTACTACTCATGGCACGGGCGGCGTAGTCACTTGGTCGTATGTCGTCGTAGCCGTGGACGAGGCTGGGGGAACCACATCAGCTAGTACAGCGGGATCTACTGCAACTGGAAATGCTACCCTCGGCGTCAGCAACTACAACATCATAACCACTAGTCCTGTTAGTGGTGCGCAGAGCTGTAATATTTACCGGACTGTTGTTGGAACTTCGCCTACCACGACCGGCAAAATCGGAAATATAGCGTGCGGTGGAGTTCTCAACGACACTGCGCTCGTAGGAGACATGACCTCGGCACCATCGGCGAACACCACTGGCGGCATTAACGTCAGCGGAAACTTACAAGCAGCGAACATGACGGCGACCGGAACGGTTAGCTCCCAGGCATTCAATGCGACCGGTTCGGCGGCTGGTATAGACATTTTGACGAATGGTTCTCCACTGTCCGCCTGCGGAATACCGCCGTGCGTTACCAGCGCAAGTGAGTTCTTCCTGCAATCAGCGTCAAGTATTTCAACCTCGTATGGTTGGACTCTACCTAATTCCGCAAATACCGCCGCTCAGCTTCTTTACTTGTCCGCTCCCTTTACGGATACAGGGGGGAAGAACGCCTCTACCGTGGGATACATTACATCTGATTCAACGACTACCCATGCACTTTTCGCGACTGCGGGAGCACCCGCGTTTCGCGTGATCGGAACAAATGACACGACCCCGAATTATTTCGCTGCGGCCACGGGATCGGCGAATCATTACGTAGTGCCGATTACCGGTGCCACGCTCACGGCTGGGACAGTCGTCTCCTTTAGCACCAGCAGCAATCCAAACAATGGTGCCTCAGACATTAACGTAAACTCCTTGGGCGTTAAGAACCTAACCAAGAACGGAACAAGCGGCTTAAATTTCGGAGATATTCTGACTGGTGTGATTTATAACGCCGTCTATGACGGCACCGAATGGCAACTTACCAATCCGTCAACCGGCGCCGCGTCGGCTCTGACGTCCTACTTTACTAACCCGACTGCTGCCACTGCTAATGCTGTCTCTTTTTCGGGTAGCGCGAATCAAGCAACCATCTATGGAATCGTGATTCCCGCACCCGGCGTTGTGACCAGTCAAATTAGCTACGAGAACCAGGCGGCAGACAATTCCGCGCACACTTACGACATCGGAATCTATGCGGGAATTCCTAGCAGCGGCGGGGAATCGCCGTTGGTCCATATAGGCTCCACTGCCGGTACCACTTTCGCCCCGAGTACAGGTCAATGGCACACACTAAGTTGGTCTGGAAGCACGACAATCTACTTAAGCCCAGGCAGATATTACGTAGCTATCACTAGTAGTTGCACAGCGTCGTGCGCGACCATAGCGGGCCAGCTTTTGACCATGGTGTTTGGAAATGCTAACGAGGGGCTCACGGCGGGAGGAAGCTTGACCAGTATCAGTACGCCTGCAGACTTGACGACTGGTATCAACATTACAACTCCAACATTTTGGCTACATTGAGGCGAGGATTCAATGCGCTTACTACTTTTACCTTTCGCATTAGCAATGGATTGTGGACCAGTTGTCGGAGATGGTGAGGCGCGCGGGCCAGTCCATCTGGGGAGCTCGCGCGCACCCAGCATCAACTGCCGGGAACTGGTTGCGCGATTTCTTTTCCTTTTATTTCCCTTTGTTCTAGCCAATACTGTGTTAAGTCAAACAGCGCCCTTAGTGATTGCATGGCAGGCCCCTAACCTCACGAGCAGTTGTGGCGGAGGAAGCGCAGGGTCGTGCATGGCAAATTTTGTTTCAAATGTAATGCCGCATGTCTCAGGCATAGGTGTCATCGTTCACTGGGCTGACATCGATTCCGGTTGCAGTTCTGGAGCCAATGGCACTCAATGCTCGACCCAGTCTGCAACCTGCAGTACGATGGCGACCGATTTTAAATTCTGTAATTTGGACACTTTATTATCTACTTACATCGGAGAACCGGGATGGGGAAGTAAGAAAATTGTCCTAATTGTCTGGCCGACAAACGACCCACCCGCAAATTCGAGCACCCCATCGTATGTGTTTTCTCAGTATTGGGCGAATAACCTTCCGGGGGGTACGTGTACCACTGGCTGCCCAACGCAGGATGTAGTGGCTTGCAGTGGATACCCCGGAAATATCTCGGGTGGCACTTGCCCCGTGAAACTCACCGGTACTCTGGGCACATCGGACTATGCTGTCTGGAATACTACCGGAATTTCCGGCAATGGGAATTGCTTAACGACGTTTAATGGAAATACCAGCCCTGACCTTGCCTGCACTCTAACATGTGCAACCCCTAACGTATCTGGATTACCGATCGTTTACGAGCAGCCTTTCATGACGGCCTACCAGAAGTTTCTCGCGGCTCTCGCCCTTCGATACGGCCCGAATTCCCCAGTGGCAGCCGGTAAGACCATTGCCCCGTATATTGCATATGTACGTGTGGGAATGTCAGAAGGAGGAGAGAATCAGCCTTTCTGCGCCACCAGTGGACGCATTGCGCAAAATAGTTGGAGCCCTTCAGTGGCACTACCCGCAGGCTACCTAGTGAACTCCTCCGGAACACAATATATCGCTACGGGTGGTGGTACGACGGGGGCTTCCATGCCAACGTGTTCTCCAGATGGATGCACGACTGCTCCTGATGGTGGGATCCCGGGTTGGTATCGAGCGGGATCATACAGCCAAAGCGGAACGTTAACTAACTCAATTTGGCCTGGGCCTCAAGGTATGGTGAGCGAAAATTCCCAGTATACCGACAACGGTTACCTAACCACATGGGCATCCCCGGCAGACGGCACCGGGTACATCGCATCCATGATGACTTTCCTTAAGAGTTTGAATGCGAGTTTTCCATTCACGATTTCTTCTCATAATGGACCACCAGCCGATCTGAACACCGCCTACGCCGATAGCGAGGCAATTACAACGTCCGCTAGTAACATTGGTTTTGGAATGGAGTCAGTAAGCATTCGAGACAGTTCAACGTTAGCCACGGGAATATATCCGACTTCATCTCAGGACTGGGTGTATAACTTTAAGGCTCATCCAGCTCCGGTTCACCCTCTCCAGACCAACTATCCGAGCAGTCCCAACATCGTGACCGGCAACAGTTACTTTGCTGCCGGGTACACGATATCTGCTATAGCGGTGTCCGGCGGAATTGCGACCATAACCTGTACTACCGATTGCAGCACCTATTCTGGTTTGAGCATATACGTGATGGGGAATTCCAATCCGTCTTTAAATGGAATTTGGCCTGTTAAGTGCACGAATGGAACAGGAGCTGAATGTCTTACTGATACGCTTCAATTTTCAAGTTCCGCTGGCGCTGGAGGCACAGGTGGTACGGTATGGGCCCCTGATTACTTGTCTATATTATTACCCTTTGCCGTGCAGCACGGGGCCACATCGATCGAGGTTTACGAGTGTGACCTGGACTACGCATACGGTACATTTTCGGGAGGGGCAGGTACGGCTCCCACTAATCCCACGACGCAGTGGGTTCCAGATGAAATGAGTGGCAATGGCTGTGCCGAGTGGGGCATTCAGCCCTCGGATGCGGGATACCCGAACGCGATCGTAGATACCTTAATCGGACAGCCTTCTACAACAAGCGTCCGTACCGGAACCAGTACTCTAAACAATGCTATGCAATACTAGGCTCACTTTTTAGTTCACTAGGTGTGGCTACTAGAAACGGCGAACTCCGCCAAAGTGTCGCGTAGGCTGTGTACTCCTGCGTCAAAACCCTTTAAACTCTTCGAGTACTTTAATCCAAGGGGACACAACAAAATGGGGAATCTGGCAGCAGCTTTAACGCAACTCAGGAGGGAACACGAGGAAGCACAACAACACGTCGCTCAGCTAGGTCAGGCGATTCAGGTCATCGAGAAGCTGGTATCGCGAAACGCCGACTCCACGAAGAAAATCACGACTGCGCCCGCGAGAACCGCAATGTCGGACGCAACTCGTAGAAAGTTATCGATCGCACAGAAGGCACGTTGGGCTGCCAAAAGCCCAGTCCAGTCTATTAGTCCGACTCCGACTAAACGGACTATGTCCGCGGCCGCCAGAAAGAAGATTTCGTTGGCGTTGCGTGCTCGGTGGGCGAAAGTGAAATCAACCGCCAAGAAGGTGGCATAAATAAACGAAGGGCGGACAGGCGGTGTCTGCCCTTCGTTTAATAATGAATACACGGAAGAAGTACCAAGGTAACCTCGGAAGTGAAAAGACGGTTTCAAGCGCAAATAATAAAAAAGCCTGCCTTCACTTAGGCAGGCTCTAGAATTCGGTCTAATGCTTAAGGTGTGATCTCGAATACGACGCCTTGATTATTAGTGCCGCCTTTGTATGTTGTCCCATAGAGATTTCCGGCACTGTCTTCGATCAAGCTTGAATAAGGGTACTGACCGTCCGCGCAACTAGTTTGTTGGCAGAAGTCATAAAGGACCGTCTCTCGTCCCGAGCTCGCGATTTTGAAAACAACCCCATCTTGAACGGTGCCCCCGCCTACCGTAGTACCATAAAGCGAACTGCTCTTGGCATCAACGATCACCCCGGCAGCTGGTGATCCCCCATTTTGAGTATCGAACAAAAAATTACGCTCTTTACGAGCTTTGCGCTGCAACTGAAAGACTCCTCCTGCTGCGCCAGACACAGTGCTGTAGAGATTGCCTGCCGCATCAAAACTTACGGTTCCCAGCGGACTCGCCAAAGGACCGACTGGATTAAATGCGACCAGCGTTTTGTGCGTCCATCCATTCGATCCTGGGGAAATTTCAAAAACTGTTCCAGCACCTTTGGAATTTTTCGTGCCGCCAGACATCGTCGTGCCGTAGAGATTGCCAGCTTTGTCGAAAGTTACTCCCGCTTGAGGCTGATCACCATCTGGGCAGATTCTGGCATTTCCGTTAACGCAGAAATTGTAAAGCGTGGTATGCGTCCAGCCACTAAGGCTTGGCGACAGTTCGAAAACCGTTCCACCCTCTCGGCCCGATCCCGCTCCAAGTCCGCCCATTGTCGTAGTCCCGTACAAATTGCCGGACGCGTCAACGATCAGTTGGCCGGCTGGTGTGCTTCCGTCCTGACACTTCGTATTGGAGTTTGCGCAGAAACTATAGAGCACTGACTCCGTCCATGATCCACCCGGCACTGATGGTGGCGTTACTTCAAATACGGAGCCGCAGGGCCCCCCGCAATTACCCGTTCCAATGCCGCCATAAGTAGTCGTTCCGTAGAGATTACCCTCTAGATCCAGAACGAGTCCGGCAATTGGCAACTCCCCATCGAGACAGAGATTATTTTCGACAACACTGCAGAAGTTATAAATAACTGTTTCAGTCCAAGTGCCGTCTGAGTTGGGAGAGAGTTCAAATACAGTGCCGCAACCACCGTCGGAGCAAACACTTGCAGAGGAGTTTCCACCATATTTAGTGGTTCCATACAGATTGCCTGAGTTATCGGCGATAAGGCTGCTTACCGGAAAACCTCCGTCGTTCGCAGTTGTGCCGAAATTCCATAGGACTTTGTATGTTTGTCCTGACATAAGCTCGCAAGTGAGAATGAGCGCTGTTAAGCAAAGGATTGTTCGTCGCATAGATGCCTCTCTACAAACACCTAAGAATATACCTTAACTTCTTGAGTTTAGGATAGAGACGAAAGACCCATAAGATGCAGGAAAAGGCTCGGGGTTATAAGTTAGCTCAGAATTGTTGTCCATTAACCAACACGCTGTTTCCTGTACGCACGCTGGTAGCCGTTGGCTGACCGGCTTGCGTGTTAGTGACAGCGTTTAAATACGTTGTATCCAAGCCGCTTACAGGGCTAACTGGCGGAGAATTAACGGGTTCTACACATCCGTTATTGAGCAGAGTATTCGCTGGGACCCAGTTAGTTGTTGGAAAATTCGTGCCTCCGATAACACCGGCAAGCGTATATGCTCCAACCGCATAATCCAGGTCGCATTCATACACCTCTATCGAAGTGGCGTTATGCATCACTGCGAAGGGCATAATTATGGGCCAATAATCCGGTGCCCAAACCGTGCCTCCAGTGCCTCCAGGAGGGGTGCCGCTTGGCAACAGCGGATCGGGCTTGAACTCAAGCGTATTCATTGAACTTGCGCAGGTAGCGGGCACAGCATTGCGGCATGTTACCCATGTCCCGTTGAATGCAGGATTTGAGTTACCGGAAATGAAGATAGGACTAGGTAGCGAATTCCCGGAGAAAGAACTGCAGTCGGAGTAGCAAAATACTGAAACAATTCCAGAAGCAGGATCTAGCGACATAGACGAAATGGGAAATCCGGCCGCCCGGTTCACGATTCCCCGATAGTTTTGATCTCCGGGATAGAAGGTTTGGAGATGGTGAACGGGGGCAGGAAACGCGGAAAAATTATGAGCCCAATCGGCTGCGGATGTCGGAAAGTTTCCGATTGCATAATTTTGGCTGTCTGAAATGCTAAGTGATTCTATGCCAAAACCGACTCCGCTCGAGGCAGCCAATAAGGCCTCGCTATCCGAGTAAGCCACGTTCCCATTAGTTGGCGTGGACAACGGATCTCCGTTGTGACTATTTATATCGAACGGAAAACTAGCATTCAACGTTTTGAGGAAACTAGTCATCATGGCCACATATCCTGTCGCGCCAAGACTTGAAGGCCACAAAGAAATGAACCCATTATCCAAGTATCCATTTCGAGAAGCACCTGGGCCAAATTCACCATTCGGGCCAGGCCAGATTGCGATATTCGTTGTGCCGGTTGCCCAAGAGCCAGCGTTGTACCAGCCAGAAATGGCGGTGGAACCATTTCCGTCCGGTGCAGTCGTACAGCCAGCAGGCGCGCAAGACGGTTGAACAGTTCCGCTAGTGCCCGATCCGAGGGCGACATATTCCGTGCCCGTTGCGGGGGGCACTGCCGTATTGATGATGAAGCCTTGAGGATAGTACGTGGTGGGTGCCCACTCGTTTTGATGCGTGGCTCCAGATGGAAGTTGCGAACTGATTCCCGCCGTTGTGCATGGTGGATAGTTTTCGCCTCCTTGAGTTAACCCGACGCGAACATAGGCGATGTAAGAGGAAATCAGTGCTGGATTACCGCCGAAAGATGGATTGTAGCGCTGCGCTAATGCGGTAAGAAATTGTTGATACGCCTTGTAAAATGGCTTTTCATAAACTACTGGGATGCCGGTGAAATCGGTAACGCCACCTGAGCAGGATGAAGCACACACAAGATCCGTGGTGTTACTGCTAAAACAGCTGTTTGGGGGACCTGTATTACCGCTGGTCCAAATTGCATAATCACCCGCGGTGCCAAAGCTACCGGAGACGGGACAACTAACGGGAGGTGTGTTGGGTATGTCACCTTGCCAAGCCCCACAAACAACCACATCTTGAAGTGGACAATTAGTTCCGCTACAGCCTCCAGCGGTGTTGGCCCAACTTTGCGAGGTAAACACGTACGTGGGCGTATATATTGGTCCTCCTTGCGGGTTGTTCGGGCTGGCATCGTTTACTGGATAGATAATCAATACAATTTTCTTGCCGTTAAATGTCTTTTGGCTAGCCGAATTTGTAAAGTTGATATAGTTCAGCAGAATTTGGTCCAGACTCGACCAGTCGTAGCATGGTGCGGTAGTCGAGCAGTTGTCGATATCAGCCCAATGGACAAAAACTCCCACACCCGAAACCGTGTTGATCTGATTATTCATGAAGTTGTTAAAGGCGACGTTAGAGCCGCAGCTTGAAGACTTGCACTGTGGCGCGGCAAATGCGATCACGAGTGGCGCATTCTGCGCTTCAATGGGTACGGAAATGTACGCCGAAAATAACAGCGCTGAAAAAGTAACGATCATGCTTTTTCCAAACAGTAGTCGTATTAATCCCATATACTTCCCCTTGCCGCGCTATTTGTACCCGCGCGGCTTTTATCTTCTGTCGAACCATAGAGTTAGTTTGCTCCGATTACTTTTAAGCACACTGCGTAGCTTTGTGCGATTGGAGTACCCGATCCGCTGCTGACTGCTTCGATATCCCAGCTATTCCCCCCACCTTCTCCAATTGCTTGCGTACCGGTTCCGTCGCAGGTTGTTGCGGTTGTGCCGGTTATGGAACATGAGATAGGAGACATTCCTGTGTATCGGGCAGTGAACGTAATCGTTACCATTGTGGGTGGGCTTGTTCCAGCTACGACGTGAATAGCAGATATGGTTCCACTAACTGGTACGGGTAATGCTACTTTCGATTCCGTAACATTGCTAATGCCAAAACCAAGAAATACCCCAGTGGGGGTTGCGGTTACGGCGGATGCGCCTGCGCACAGATTCGTTACAGCCCCGTTGGTACTGGCCGTGCCACCTTGATTTACAGGTAATGCTGAGGAGAGGTGGGTAGCAGTGACCTGCGGGGACGAATAAGTATTGTTGAGGTCACCGGCCAACGTCATGCAGGGATGTGTAAAATCCCCAAGCAATACGTTGCCGCCTGAAACGGTGGCTATCAGACAGTCGCCGCTCGATGTTGGAGCGGTGGCGAACGCCCCCGCGATCGCATCGGCGCCACCGGCGCGAATGTGAGTATTCTTTTTGGTACTAGAGTCGTAGCAAATCGCTCCGTCGGTCGCCGAAGAGCAGGTCGTCGATACGGGCACCTTAAAGCTTGTTGAGCTACTCAAATCGAGCGTCATCGAGGCTGTTCCGGTATTCGTGCCAGCCGAGTCTAATAACGTCCCGCTTGTGCTGGGCATTGTAAGGCTCACGGCGCCTAAGGCTCCAGTTGCAGGCGGCGAGAGAGTAATAGATCCGCTGGTGCTGTTGCCAAATGCGATCGTCCCAAGCGTACCTGTTGTTGCGCCGAGCATAGGAGTCGCTGTCCATGTGGATGCGGTTCCGCTGGTAGCATTGAGCATAGTTCCGGGAGAAGCTGTGGTTGTGTTCGTGCCGCCTCCCGCGATCGGAATGGTTGGTAAATCCCCACTTGCAATGGCCCTAAAACCTGGATCGCTTGCTCCCGCAAACAGAGCATGTGTCGTCGTAGTATCAATGCCAGTCGCCCCCAATTGAGCACCGTTGCCTTCATTTAAAGACACAGTGTGAGCCACGTTTCCAGCGTTCACATTTCCGGTCAAACCGAGGGACACGGATTGGCCATTGAATGTAACAGCAGAATTGACGAGTCCGGCGTTTGGAATTTTTCCGCCGCTCAGCACAATCGTAGAAGAGGCGACATCATAACCAGTAGATCCATTCTTGCTCAATATGGCTAGGCTCTGATCGGTGAAGGGGGCAAGCGCCGTTGCCAACATTGGGTCAGCACTGTCCGAGAGCGATCCGACTGCAACTTGAGAAGTCAGCGGAGAGCCGGTTGCCGCGGAAAAAAGAAAAGGCCCAGTAAATGTCCCTGATATTGAGGACGCTAAAGAAGTAGGCCACGTGATGCCGAGACTCGGATTTCCGCCAAAACCATTAGCTGCTTGCTGAAAAAAAGCGCCGTTCACAGGTATGCAGGAAATTGATCCTGAGGTGCCTGGACAAGAGCTTAGCGCGCTACCACTCATCATGATGTCTGTTCCAGCCCCAGCGCCGCTGCCACCGCTTCCAGCGGTGAACGCCTGGGCTGTCATTGTCGTTCCGTATACGCTTCCGGTACTATTCGCAACCGGTACTGGCGCTCCCGGGGTTGGCATTGATTGATCTAGGAAGGCTGCTCCACATGCTATGTGGGCGATAAGACCTTGCGTTCCCGATCCCGGTCCTGCAGCTCGATAGATGTTGCATGTCACTGAGCCAACAACAGGAGTAGTGGTTATGGCATTGTAGCTGGTCAGCGTTAATGTGCTACAGTTCGTTGAGATAGTCGCCGTGCCCGCATTCGTCGTGCCGCCAGCCGCGTCGACAGCGACAAATGAGTAGTTCCACGCGTTGACACCGCCTGGGCAGGTTGACACTATGTTCGTCAGCCCTGGAGTAGCCAACGGACTCGTGGTGAGGCCACCAGTAACGTTCAGCGTGATTGGATTGTTAGATTGCGCGAACAGAGAAATACTCGCAAAAAGTATCGTCGCCGTTAATGGAAGAAATGCAAATTGGCGTTTCATCAAGTTGACACCTCGCTTATGACAGAGCGGATAATAGTTTCATTCATCAACGTTCCGCAAGTTACAGCGGTAATGATGAGACAATGCCAAAGTGAATTATTTTCGTATGAGCATTTTTCGGAGACATCGCAAAATCAAAATATGGAAAGTGGTGACCATTTTGTACCGTGACTCTTTAGCGCATCACGATGTAGGTTCTCATCGTTGCTCCGGCCCTGCCAAAGCACTCGCTCCAAAAGGCGCGTAGTTTTTGCCACTCCGCAATTGATCTTCCAGAGTCGTCCGCTCCCAACACGCGTATTTCTATTCCTTGAAGGTCACTAAGAGTCGCGCACGCGGTGACCGTTTGTGCGGTACTCCGCATAATCGCTGGCGATTCCAGATCAAGTTCGCGTGTGTGGTGTCGCATGTCGGAGTAGATGATCAGTATTTTTTCCTTCGCGTCCGCCTGTTGCTTGAAAATCTGGCCAGCCAATAACAGGGAACCGATGATGTCGGTTTCGCGGAAGCGCGGCCTTAACTCCGCACTGCGCCTGTTCCAGGCGCGTACTAACTCTCTGCGTGCCGCGCTCAACCTCTCGCCAAAGTAGCCGGGGTTTGCAGGAATCGTTGCCGAAAGCAGTATGTCGGCTTCGGTGAAGCTGTGATCGGTGATGCCAATCACTGTGATGCGAGAATCGGCCTGCGCTTGGGCGAGTTGTTTGGTAACGGCATCAATATTCTTTCTAAATTCGGTCTTGCCGTCTGGTCCGCGAACGTCCACCGATTTCGTTAGGTCTACGGCGATCACGAGCGACGCGCCAGTCTGAGCGAATCCGCGCCCTTGCATAGCAAACGTAAGAGAAGCGATAGCAATTATCAGGAGCTTGGCCTTCGCGCTGCGCGTCGCGTGGGACAACATCGTTCGATAGAAGGCGGCCCAGAACTGTGCCACAAACTTCCGTGGCTCAATCTGCAATTTCTGAATTTCAAACACTAAAACAGTCATCTGGCGACGAATCTCATTGAGCCGATCTCGCAACTGATCCCAATCACCCGGCGAGTTCACACCTATGCGTCCGGCTTCATGGATTAATAGCCCCGCTCCCAGATCCATCGCGATGGTAAGTAGGCACGTAAGGATGATGAGGAGCGAAGTAGAGTTTTCGTAAAAGTTGTTCTGGGGCTGAGAATCCGGCGTTTGGGCATCATCGAGCACAATGACCGGACTTGCGGTTTTGATAGTTTCCGCAAGAATATTGCCGCGAACAACGGCGAGCAACATCCCGGCGGTTAGGCCGACGGCGCAGGTCGCGGTTGTAACGTATTTGATGAGCAATTTGGAATTCCAATGCTTGAATGTCATATCCGTCAGCACTGGCACAATAATTGCGATCCCCAAACAAAGAAGGTATCCCTCAGGGCCGAAATCAAACGGCCGCAATGAATAAATAGAGAAGGCCAGGGCAGACACCATAAGCACCGACGCGACTGCCCAGTAGTAGCGTGCTTTCCTTCGCCGGCTGCGAAGGTCGCCGGGTGGCGGTGCGAGCTTCAGCCTGTCCACGAGATCCCGCTCATCTTCGCTGAGTCTCCAACCTTCGTGTTGCAGAGCCAAAATCCGAGGCTGGTTCGTAAGGCTTATCCGTTGTGCCTCGCATTCGCAGTAGGCCTCCGCATTGCTGACCACGCCGCCAACGCCTTCGGCTCCCAGTTGTGCGCCAATGTCTTCGGCTTCGATTTCGCGGTCCATATATCATCCCTCCTTATATATAGGGTTCAAATTCCCATTTCCCGCCAATAAAAAGGAGCTTGCACGAGGCAAACTCCTTGAAAACTAAGTCTGTAGCACCTTCAACACTTCATCGAGCTTGTGCAGTTGCTGCTTGGCCAGTTTGAGTTCTTCCTCTTTACGAGAAACGTCGTCGCGCAGGCGGTTGATTTGATCGAGCACGACATCGACCGGGCTCTTCTTCTTCCACGGCTTGCGTGCTCCGGGTGCGAGACTTCTGGTTTGAAGGTGTGGGGTTGTGGTTTGGGTTGCGGGCCGGTTTGAAGCCGGGTCCGCTTTCTTTTGTGCTGTCATATGCGCCTCCTTTGGCGTGTGAAAGAGCTATTGGTTATGCGTCAGCCTCGCGTGCTTTTTTCTTTCTTTGTTTCTTTGCGGGCGTTGCTGCGCGTTGCGGTTTTGGCTGGCTTGTTCTCTTCGCGGTTTTCATGGCGAGATCAGCCGATTCGATTGTGTTGCGGACGGTAAGCATTGCCCCGAGCTTGAGCAGGGAGGAGAGATCGCGAAATTCCTCATCCATGCCCGACAACGCTCCAAACGCGCCGAGAAGGTTTCCGTCCCGAAGAGCGGCAACGGCTTCACCCATACGTTCCTGCATGATGCGAGCGCGTCGTCCCGCCTCCTCGCACATGACCTGGATAATGTCTTCGGTCGTTGCCTTGGCCTTTCTTTCCGTCGTTTCCTGCTTCTTCGTCGTCCTTTGTTTCATCGTTTTCCTCCTCAATCTCCATCCTTTATCTATATGCCGTCGTTTCTGGCTGCTTTCCTCCTTGATTTGGTTGGACTTGCGTTGGGGTTTGCACTTGAGCTTGGATCTCTGTTTGGGCCATGCGTTGGCTTGCAATCCAGGCTTCGAGTTTGCGGATCGCTTCACGCTTGATCGGCATCTCGACGTGGGTGTAACCGGAATTCACGTCTTCGCCTGAGGAGTGGCCCATGAGGGCCTTCCGCACATCCTGTATGACTCCGGCCTCCATGAGCCGCGTGTTGAAGGTGTGACGAAGATCGTGGAACCGGGAGGGGCGGACGCCCGCCCTTCGAATGGCCGCCTTCCATGCCGTTTTGATCCGATGGATAGGACGGTCTTTGAAGGTGAAGACCAAGCCGTGCGGGTTTGTCTGAAGCGTAGCCATTCCCGAGAGGAGTTTGAAGACTCGATCAGTAAGTGGAATCTCGCGAGCTTCTCCGCCGGGCGTCTTCGAGTGAGTGACCGAGAGCACCTGGCGATTGAAGTCGATATGCTCGAAAAGCTGGGTGAGGAGTTCTGTCCGGCGCATACCCGTGTCGAGCGCAGTAATAATGATGGGGGCTAAGTGGGGTGCGGCGGCCGCAATGACCTTATCTTCTTCATCGAGGTTCATCACGGGGCGGGGTTTGCGTCGCTCGCGTACCAGTCGTATGCGAGCAATCGGGTTCATGGTCAGGAAGCCTTCGTCCACTGCCCAATAAAGAAGGTGGCGAAGGACTTCCACGTCGCGGTTGAGGGTGGTTTCAGAAAGTCGCTTCTCTTTGTGCCGTGTAATGCGATATTCGCGCACCGAAGGCTTGGAGATACGAGCGATCGGATGGTCTGCGAAATAGGGAAGCAAAACTTTCAATCGGTCGAAGTGATACGGACGAGGTGAGCCGTCGGCCAAGAACCGGGCCGCGAGCTCTCCGAACGTCATGTCGGGAGATGCTTCGCGAATCTGGTGCCGCCTGCGGTTCAGTTCTTCCTTGAACTCGTGCTCGACCGATTCCGCCTGACGGCGGTGTCCGGTGCCGGTTGATTTTGCGTGACGGATGCCATCGATCCAGACATATGCCCAGAAGATACGGCCCCGCTTGAAGAGAGTCATCGAAGCATTCCTCCTTTCTGACGTTGTTGTCGTTTTTCAATCCAAGCGATTACCTGTTCACGGAAGAAGACAAGCTTCCCCGTGGCACAAGTCCGAAGATGGGGCAGGCCTTGCGGCAGGTAGCGTTGCCGAACCGTCCAGGGTGAACAACCGAGAAGTTGCGCTACCGCCGAGATGGTGAGCGGTTCGCCGAGCGATGCCGGTTTGGGGGAAATCGTTTGGAGCAAAGGCGGCGAAGACGGATCGTGTGAGTGCGGGCAATGCTGCGGGTTCCTCTGCCCTAGGCTGGAGTCGAGAAAGCCCAGGTTTTCCGCGGACTTCGCGCCGTGCGCAAAGTCCGACTTGTACCCATCAGACACAGTTCCCAATGGGCTTCCATCTGCCTTCTGATTAGCGCTCATGATCTCGCTCCTTCCGTCTACGGGATCGGCCAATCACCTTTCGGAACCAATCGGGTATGAGGCTCCACAGCCACCAAAGAATTCCTGCAAGAACTCCTAGTGAGATAATTCCGACCTGTACTTGAGGACTCTGGAGCGATGCGGCAATGATCGAGAGCGATAGGTAGACAAGCATCACGCCTAGGCCAATCTCGACTGAGACTTCGAGAACCTTCCACCAGATCGAGACGCGAGGTTGCGGCGTTGAAAGCTCCCGGCTGCCGCATTGTGAGCAGACCTCGGCGTTGCGCGGATTGGCGTGCATTCGAGGACATAGCTTTGCGTCATAGCTGCGTCCGCAGAAATTGCAGAAGAGCGGTTCACCCGCCGTCATTCGTCCGCATTGGTGGCAGTGCTTCATGGTGTTGGTGGCATAAACGGCAACCGTTCCTCTCCCTTAGGCCGAAGCCAGAGGGGAGCGGAGAAGCCGTCGCGGTGAATTGATTCCAGACTCCGAAACCAAAAGATTTTCTCGGTTAAAGCGGCGACCACTTGTCGAATGGATTGCAGCCTTCGCTCGGAGGGGGCAAGGACGAGTACCCGAAACTGCGTCTGCCCGAAGCGAGTTTGGTATTGGCCGGAAAGCGCGAATTGCAGATAGTGGCTAACTTTCTCTTTCCAGACTTTGAGACTTTCGCTGCCGAGATCGACTTCGAGGAATGCAGAGAGCACGCCTGATGATGTTTCGAGTTCAAAATATCCATCGGGGATCAGGCGAAGTCCGGTTTGAATCGGTTCGTAGAAGGTCATCCAGTGCCGGAAAGACACGTCGGGAATTGGAAGCTTTTGGTATTTCAAAGAACAGTACAGGTCGTTTATCGCGAGTTGATGGACCACAAAGGTGTCGGCGACGAGTGCTTCGTCGGATCGTCTTCGCGGCGCATGGGCCGTCACGTTTACCAACTGCGCTCCCTTTGGCGAGAGCGTGTAGATCGCCTTTGCGCCACCAGCAATCGTCCCGAGAAAAAACCGGCGAAGCAGTCCCGCAAGCGTGAGTGCGAGAAGGCGAACATTTACCCGTGTCGTCGAGCCGAAGCCGGCAACGGTCTTTGCTTGCTCGCGGTCGATAACACGCATCACGACAAGCTCCCGAAGCAAGTGCCGGTCGCGCTCCTGAATGACAATGCCTGGCGCTTGCTTGCCGTTATTCCCACTCATTGAGCACCTCATCCGTGCTGCGGCGGAATTCCGCTTGGCGCTTGGCGATTGCGCGTTCGATTACGACTCGAGAACGTCCCCACGTGCCCCGAGATCGATTTACCAAATTCGTTGGATCGACCCGGGGAACGCTCACGGTGGGTACGGCAATTTCCGTCCACCGGTCTGAACCGCTTTTGACAATCGCGTGGCGCTGCCGCAGGTTCTTCAGTCTTTCTGCTAAGGCTTTGCCCCCGTCGAGTACCTGCGCGATCTGGGTTGCATCACTGCTCGAAAGCTGAAAGAACACGTGCGTTCCGACGGCCAAAATGGCGGCACGCATTTCTGCCGGATACTGATCGAGGAATTGGTTGGCTGAGACCACCGCTACTCCGAACTTGCGAGATTCGGAAAACATGGTCTCGATGCCTGAACCGTAGGCGACGAGGTTCTGGAGTTCATCGCAGTAGACGGTGAAAAGCGAATGGCTCTCGCGGGTAAAGAGTGCATTCTTTAGCACCGTAAGAATTAGGCTGCCCAAAGTTGCCGCTTGTTCTCCCAGTTTTCCCTTTTCAAGATTCACGATGACCCAATAACCTTTGTCCATTGCATCCTTGATCGAGAATGTCGAGGGCTGTCCTACGATGTGGCGGAAGTGCGGGTCCGCCGTGAAGGCCGATGTCTTATTAAGGATGGGCTCCCGCATCGTGGCACGCATCGGTTCGCTTGCTTGGTCATAACGGAGTTCGAAGTACTGCCGGACTTCCGCGTTGTCGATCTGTTTGAGACACGCAGCGCGGAAGCCGGTATCGGAGAGAAACGGGGCAAGCTCGACTAGCGTTAAGCCGTTTACCGACAGCGCGTAGAGCGCGTTCCGCAAGAGTTCGTCGGTGCGTGCGCCGAAGGTATCGAGCCGCCACCGTTCCTTGAGGAGCTGTGCGATCTCCGCAATGCGAACGAAGTCTCCGGACTGCTCGAGAGGATTAAGACCTACTGAGACAATCGGATCGGCCGGTTCGATGATGATGAGCCGGTCGCTCAAATGATGACGTTCCTTGCGCTCACGTTCGTTGATCGTTCGCAGAAGAAACGGTGTGGCATCGCCGTGGAGATCGAAATAGAGAAAGCCGCTATCCCGAGCGATGTCTTGCTGGGCCAGATATCGAAGGAATGAACTCTTGCCACTTCCCGTTTTTCCCAAGATGGCGATGTGCATGGAACGCCGGGTGTTCGTGAGCGCCACATGCCGCCGGGTTACTTGGCCGTCCGTTACGCGAAATCCAAGATCAAGACTTCCGCCCTCGTTCCGTGCTTCGCCGCGCCGTCCGCCAAGGCGGTTCCAAATGCCTGCGATGAGTTGTTCGAAAAAGCGAATCATGAAGTAGTCCATTCAGTTGGTAAATTTCCGCACTGTTGGTAAGGCATGGACTCACGGTAACGAACTTCAGAAGGGCCAAATGTAGAGAGTTTGTAGAGAGTGGTTGGTCGGTAGTGAACCTTGCAGAACCTGACAATCCGTCATAGCGTTAAGCTATGAATTCAGACATCGTAGGCTTCCACTTTCATCGCGATCTTTATGCCGATGTCGAAAGGCGTCGCGTGTTGAGGGATGGTACGCCGATCAAAGAACCCCTTGCACCAATGGAATTCGCTGTTCTGGAATTCTTTTTGCGGCATCCGCACGAACTCATTGAGTCTACGAAGGTCACACCCCTAAATGAATTTTCCCGGGAGTACTCGCGCGTCCCTCTGGATGACTACGTGGCGAAGATCAACCGCAAACTTGGATTGCGAGACGAGGACAAGGGAATATTTGTGAGAACTAGAAGGGTTGGTATGACACTGGAGACCGCTGTGCGTCCTGTTTACGCATCAGACCGCCAGGAAGGCGTCGAGATTTTCAAAGCCTCAGAGTTCAACTTCAACTTCCATACCGTTGAACTCTTGAGGGCGAGCCTTCAGCAAAGCCTTAAGGCGCTAGAACTAAATCCCCACGGCCTTCCGATGGCCCATGTGACCGTAGCCTACGACTACATCAACTTGAGCCAATCGGCATACGCTGCGGAGGTACCGGAAACAGTGCTCCCTGAAGCGCGTGTCCACGCACTGGAAGCGATCAAACACAAGGCATCGGAGGCTGCGGGGCGTGGTGTCTTAGGGCTTGTCGATCTGATCTACGATTACAACTGGGAAAAAGCGGAGGACGAATTTGATCGCGCCTTTGAGCTTGATCCTGATGAACCCGCCACCCTCTTGTCGTACGCGCATCTTTATGTGACGAGCGGCAAGTTCGCCGAGGCGATCGAGGCAGTCGAGCGGGCCTCGCGTCTCACGCCTGATGATCGAATCATTTATGCAAGCTGGGGATGGATACAATTGCTTGCGGGCAATGTCGAAGAGGCAATACGTCTCTCGAAACATGCGCTCTTTTTGCATCCCGGATTCCCGCCCGCGCACATCATGCTGGGCTGGGCCTATGAGGCTAATCGGCAGTACGACTTGGCGCTTAAGGAATACGAATCATCGCTTCGTGCCGAATATTCTCCTGCGGCCCTCGCATCACTGGGTCATCTATATGGTAAGACCGGAAGAACTGATAAAGCTCTTGCAATGCTGGACGAACTGCAAGTGCTGCATGAACGCGGTTCGATCAAATATGTTCCAGCCTACTGCCGCGCTCTCATTTACGCTGGCTTGAAACAGACTAACAAGTGTCTTAGCGAGCTTGAGCGAGCATTCGATCAGCATTGTGATTGGCTGATTCATCTAGTGCTCGAACGACGATGGGACGCGGTACGCAACACAATGCGCTTCAAGCGCCTAGTCACACGCGTCGGCATCCCGTATTTGGGATGATCAGCGCGGGCAGTCATTCACTTCCGAGAATAGGTAAGGGAGGGGCCGGACATCCGACCCATTAGCGTTGAAGGAGCGTTACGAGCGAGTGAAGTTCGTAATCAGGACTTCCTTGTATCGTTTTCCAGCGGCGCGCTGCGACGTGTAGTGAAGCTCGACGTTCCGGAATCTGAACTGGGCAAAGAGCTTGCGGACTTCGGGAACATCATTCAGTGACAAGATGAATTTCCCCTTAAGGTGTTTGAGCTGATCCGCCAAGCCCGCAAAATCGGTGTCCTCCAGATTGTGCCTATAGAGTTTCCGTCCGAAGTACGGTGGGTCCAAGTAGAAGAGTGTTGTTGGACGGTCGTATCGTTTCAGAATTTCCTCGTAGGGAGCGCATTCGACCTGGACACGTTCCAACCGCTTATGTGCGCTTTCAATGATCTGGGGAAGTTTGTCGAGATTGAAGCTGGCTGGCTGAACTACATTGCGATGGTAAACGGGATTGTTTACCAAGCTCGCAAAGCAGTTCTTCAGAAGATACAAGTGCCGCGCGGCGCGCTGGATGTCCGTCAGCGTATCGGGGTCGGTGACTCGTAGCAGATCAAACCACTTCCGGCTGACCAGAACGTAGCGGAAATACTTGAGCAATTCCTCGAAATGCTGCTGACAAACCCGGTAAAAGTTGACGATTTCCCCGTCGAGGTCGTTCAATATTTCTACCTTCGATGGCTCTTTGCGGAAAAGAACCTGAGCGCCACCCGCGAAGGCTTCCACATAGGTTGTGTGTTTTGGGAAGAGGTCAATGATCTGCTTCGCGAGCCGGTTCTTCCCACCTATGTAGGACAGTGGTGATCGCATTACGGCTTAAGAAAATTATTTGTTCGACCTTTGTTCATGAACTTCAATCTACGACCACGGATCGAAGCGTGCACTTAGTCTAGCGGTGTGGAAAGAAATTAAAAGGTGACTAAACTTGCTGAATATGCAAGATTGATCTGCCGATGACTATGTGATGAGGTATCGGGTAAAGAAATGCTGCGTTTCAGGACTTCGGAACTGGCAATGATGAACATAATACCTGAGCACGCTCTCGTTCAATGGATTGAGACCCACTTGAAATCGACCGCGATTGCGACAGTCGCATCGATTGGGAGCATCTATAAGATCGTCACCTCATATTTGGACCATAGAGACGACGTTGCAATCATGCGGCATCTTCGCCTTTACGGAGTAATGTCTGAAAGCGAGCTTCAGGGAAGGACTGGCATAAAACCAAGCAGATTGTTGGCTCGCCTCGAAGTACTTGCGGGGCGAGGAATCGTGGCTAACCAAAATAAGGCTAGAGATGGCGAGCTGAGAATCATCTGGCGATTGACTGCGGGACGAAGAAAAACAGATCGATTTAGACGTTCCCATCCCTAAATGGTAGCGGCGCTTAGGCGAGCAACAAGTGTCCGTCTCCGTCGCGCTTCAGCACGAACGGGTGGTCGCCAGTTAGTGTATCCCCCTGCAATATGTAGAGATCGCCGACATATCCAGGACTGCCGGAAATGAAGTGGAACTTGGCGGCATAGGCTATCTTGGCAAACTCCTCCGCTGTCTCATGCGTCAATCCCCAAGATTCACGAACTTCTGGGACTTTCATCAACTCATGCCATTCCTCTGAGCTAAGTGAATGCGGGCGGGTGTCATTATTCCATTCGTCGTGGCTATGGATATAAGATTCGGGTTGTAGTTCGGGCATCGATATTACATTCACTGTACTGCTGTCCTTTATTTTGTCAATTTCACCATAAGGTATGGATCGCTTGTACGAATTCCAGTGACTCCTTAAGCTCCTGGAGTTGGTTTTCAGTGAGCTTTGGATAGAGCTGGTGCAGCCGAAACAGGGGATCGTCTGGTGTTGGTTTCATTGGACAAATTAGTATGGGCCAAGCCTAAATGAGAAACATTCGACCTTTGACATACCGTTAATGGGGAGTAGGATTCAAACCAAACCATAGTGAAGCAATCATAAAATAAATGGCATTCCTCTCGACATTCGTGGGAGTTGGTAAGCATCAAGATCCAGGCATCCGAGACTTGATTGGTGCGACGAGAGACGCGAAGGCGCTCCACTCTCTTTTCGTTGACACGATTCCGGAAAGCAATCCGAAACTTCTCGTCGATTTCGCCGCAACCGCTGCAAATATTCGCGATGCACTGCAAACTACCCTTGGAATGGCAACCGAAAAAGATACGGTCCTTTTCTTTTTCTCAGGCCATGGATCGCACGATCATAGACTTGCAGCGTCAGACACTGTGCTTTCTGCTCTAACTGAGTCTTCCATCGGAATGGACGAACTGGCAGAGCTGTTTAAATCTACGAGAGCAAGAGCGGTACTATGCATCCTAGATTGTTGCTTTAGTGGCGGAGCGCCTGCCAAGGTATTGGAGGATAGTCCAGTACCGCGCGGTCCAGGATCCCCACTTGAGATTATGGTCGGCGAAGGTCGAATTCTCTTGTCAGCATCTAGCACGGACGAGGTTGCCTATGAGCTTCCCCAATCACGCCATGGCATTTTGACAAAAGCATTACTCGATGTATTTCTTTCAGCGGTCGGTGATCTGGACTTGCTCGCCTCACTCGGCGACATAATGCAACGGGTTCAAGCCGACGCTGCACGAATGGGCGTCGTGCAAACCCCGGTGCTTTTTGGATCAGTGAAGGGCGGGCTGCTACTACCTCGCCTACAACCTGGGAAAACTTTTTACGCAGCATTTCCATAACTAAAACGAGTCACTATAACGGCTAACATCAATGATCTATCCGCGTTTGGCTTTCCTATCGCCATTCTTGAAGAGTGGAGCGCTCGTTATCCATCGGGCTTTAACCAACTTCAATTAGATGCGATCAACAAACACGGAATCGTAGAGGGACAATCCTTGGTAGTCGTCGCTCCGACCAGCGCGGGCAAAACCTTCGTGGGAGAGATTTCCGCGGCGAAAGCAATCGCAGAAGGACGCAAGGCAGTCTTTTTACTTCCGTATAAAGCGCTGGTCAATGAGAAGTACGATCAATTTTCTAACTTGTACGGAAGCAAATTAGGAATGAGGGTTATTCGTTGTTCAGGTGATTACAACGACGAAATTAGCGCATTTCTTAAGAGCAAGTACGATCTCGCGCTTCTCACTTACGAGATGTTTCTCCAGATAATTGTGAGTAGCCCTTTTGTTCTTACCCAGATCGGTCTCATCGTCATCGACGAAGCCCAGTTCATAACCGACCCTACCCGCGGAATCAATGTTGAGTTAATGCTGACTTTTATACTTGCCGCAAGACAGAGAGGAATCGTTTCTCAAGTAATTGCACTTTCCGCGGTGATAGGAGATGTCAATAATTTTCACCAATGGCTTGGATCCGAACTGCTATTTCATACCGAAAGACCAGTCCCGCTTGTCGAGGGCGTAATTGACCGCCAGGGGACATATCAATTCATCGATGCCGACGGGCGGGAAAGCACGATGCAACTGGTCAATCCGAACGAGATCAAAATTCGACGAGAGAAACCAAGTGCACAAGATATTCTTGTCCCGCTGGTTAAGAAGCTGATCAGCGAAAATGAGAAAGTTATAGTTTTCAGAAATGCTCGCGGTCCCGCTCAAGGCTGTGCGGCTTATCTTGCATCCGACTTGGGATTGCCTCCGGCTTCGGATGCTCTTGGCCAGTTGCCTAGTGGGGATAATTCCACTGCGACTATGGTGCTTCGCCAGTGCCTCGCGGGCGGAACGGCTTTCCATAATTCGAACCTCACGCGGGAAGAACGCATCGTTGTAGAACAAGCATTCCGCGACCCAAAGAGCGCTCTACGAGTGCTTACAGCTACCACCACGGTGGCGGCCGGAATTAATACTCCTGCGTCCACAGTTATTTTGGCAGAGAACGAATTCTTGGGAGAAGATGGCAGACCGTTCACTGTTGCTGAATACAAGAACATGGCAGGCCGAGCGGGGCGATTGGGGTTCAATGAAAAGGGCAAAGCAATCATTTATGCGGAAACTCCCGTCGAACGAGCGCAACTATTTAATCGTTATGTTCGAGGCACACTAGAGCGGCTCCAGTCATCCTTCGATCCTAGCCACATTGATACTTGGCTCGTACGTCTCCTGGCTCAAGTGAGAAAGGTACCCCGATCAGATGTTTCGCTCTTGCTCATCAATACGTTTGCAGGATATTTAGAAACTCGGCGCAGTCCGCAGTGGCGGGCCCATGTGGAACAAGATATAAATCGGTTAGTACAACGAATGATTAGTCTCGGGCTCATCGAAGTCGAAGGCGACAACGTGTCGTTGAGTCTATTAGGAAGAGCATGTGGTCGATCATCGCTGTCGTTCAGTTCGGCGATGCGACTCATTGAAATTATCAGAACTGCGCCAATGCACCTGATCAATGCAACGAACCTCATAGCTTTAATGCAAGGGCTTCCTGTTGAGGAAATGGGCTACACTCCGCTCATAAAAGGTACCCGCGAAGCGATTCGAGTCGGTCAGGCAACGGCGCGCTTCAGTGCAGAGATCGTTGGTTCACTACAAAAATATGCGCAAGATCAGCGCGAGTTCTTTGGTCGATGTAAGCGGGCTGCCGTCTTGTACGATTGGATTTCCGGTCGAAGGCTAGACGAAATTGAAGGAGAATTTTCGACGTTCTCAGTATTTCGGGCGAATCGAGTACGGTGATATCCGAAGATTTGCGGACATTACTCGATTTCATCTCCAGTCGGCATCGAGCATTTTGGCGGTACTCTTATTAGACCGGAATCCTCAAGAAGAAATACAGATTCTTCTAAAGCAACTGGAGATTGGCATTCCGGCAAATGCAATCGAATTGCTAACACTTCCGCTCTCCCTTACGCGGGGAGAATATCTAGAGCTAATAAAGGTGGGGGTTTCGACACCAGCCCAACTGTGGGCTCTGTCCTTGGAGGATCGAGAGCATTGCCTTGGAAAAACACGAGCAAGTCAATTGGAAAAATTGAAGCCAATTAGCCTAGCGAAGCCCGCGACGGCCAATTAGAGGGCGCAACCAGCAGTTTCAGGACACTCAAATTCTCCCACCTTGCCGGGTGGGAGAATTCCCCTACAATAAGAGGACAACTAAGCAGCTAAGGGCTTTGCATCACCAGCCATCGTAAACCGCCGTGGCGAGGGCTTCTTTCTTCTTGGATCACTTTCATGATCTTATCTACCAATAGTCGTAAAGTTCGATGTACGTCCTGAGACGGGGCACCCTGTTGGCGTATTAACAAATTCTCCTACCTAGACACAAAAACGCTGATAAATCAGCGTTTTTTGTTTGTCCGAAATTTCTAAAATTCACAATTTTGCGGCGAGCCCCTAGGGGAATCGAACTTCAGATTTGCTTTACTGGCAAACGCTCCAACGCCTTTAGGCATCTCAAAGTGAGAAAGCGAGAGGTGCATTATGGCCAAAGAGAGTGAACATCACGCTAAGACGACCGAGTACGTCGATCATGGTGCAAAAGACCATGATGACAAAGTGCAATGGGATAAGGAAGAAAAGGGTAAGCTGACGCAAGAGAAAGATCACGTGGAAAAAGGTACCGGCGGACACGTAACGCAGGATAAAACCAAGAAGTAACGAAACAGGGTCTTTTCAAACCAAGGTGGCTTGGGAAGGCCCTGGATCGTATTCGTCGCACTGGTGGGTAGTGCAGTGAGCTTTGGTTACAAACCCTTCTTCCTCCAATTCGGAGAGGAGAATGTTCAATGTTTCCAAGTTCTCTTCGTCTATCTTTAAGTCGCTCACTATGAAAGCGAGCTGTACGTCCCACCGATCTTTTAGATATGACTTCAATTGTTCTTTCGTGACTTGTGCCATCGCAGATGCAAGCTTTCCTTAAATCCTACTCGGCGCAGGACGGCTGTCAAAGAAATCGAACCGTTTGATGTAGGCCCTGCGCCGGAGAGTAAGAAGCAGAGAAATTAGGCCCGCCTCTATTTTCTGCGTTTTTTCTGTTTCTGCTTTTTCCTATTTGTGATTCGAGCGTCTAACCGCATCATGAAAGCGCGATCATTCTGCAGCCGTTTGAAGATGTCGTGGCACGTTGCAATATATTCTTCCATTGAATCCTTTAACTCCTGGAGTTGCTTTTCGTTAAGCTTTGGATAGAGCTGGTGGAGTCTGAATAGGGGATCGTCCGGTGTGGGTTTCATGGGAACCTTCATACTTTGAATCGACCTTTGACTTTCAGATACTCCAGAGTAGGATTCAAAGCAAATAATCAATAACAGCCCATGAATATCAAAGAATGGGTCCGCGTCATGAAGGGTCGGGAGTTTCTCTTTTTATTCTTCGACTTGCTTCTTCTTATTCTCCCCGGGGTGGGTCTGCTCTTTGTATACGCCCAAACAACTTTTATGGCGTTGGATTGGATCAAGCTTGTTCTGCTTGGAGGCGCAATCATGGCTCCCCTGGATTTTTTCAACGTGATAGTACTCTCAGATACATTTGTAGGATTTGCATCGAAGGGTACGGATGACTTTTTTGTTCTGCTCTCCACCTCAATTCTGACAACGGGGATTTTTATCTATATAGCTGCTTTCGTCACATATATCGTTGGCTACACCCTGCGATTCTTCGTCGGTGTGGTTGGAGGAGTCGAAGGATTGCTATTAATAATTGCGTTCGCCAAAGAATTATGGAGAAAGCAGAGAAACTAGAACAATAAGATGTCCAAATTTGAGAAGGCGAGTCTCGCGCTGACTATAATCGGGATCTTAGCTGCTGCCTATATTGGGTGGTTGCAGTTTTCTATCAGCGTATCGTTGCAACATTTACAGCCGGAGCTACAAGGGCACATAGTGAATGTATTTGTTGGCGGAGTGGGCACAGATACAAATAATACAAATGAAGGCGTCCTCACCATTGAGATTGCCATCGACAATTTAGGATCTCCATCGATTGTGGATGGCTACAATCTGAATGTTAAATTGGTCGGTGCTACATCCACAATCAATGATATACAACCGAGGTTTCCACTTCCGGCCAAGATATCGGATCAAGGAAAAACAATTTTCGTTTTTAATACTAGTACCGATGCGATCTATGAAAAGACAGCTCAGCCAATTCAAAGCGGAGCGCAGACAACGGGATGGGTTCTCTTTGTGGTGCCAGGCGTTACTCTTAGTGAATTGGGCTCACCCGGAACCTGGATCGGGTTAGATTATCAAGACATAACAGGGAAGCATTACGAAACTACTTGGGTTACTGGTGCGGGCATAGGATCGATGCACTATATACCCGGAGGAGGACTGCCATTCAGGTAGCGAGATCAGTTGCAAAAACGATATACGCGGAGCCAGGCTCCCGCCATCCCTTCACGACCGACGGGATGCCATAATTCACCCTACGCTTTTGTGTATTTTCGATTACGTTAAGTTACTATTTCGCACTTTTTACGGCAGTACCAATTATTTCAGCCATATCTTTTGCTAACTTTTTGGATAATACCGGCTCTCGAGTTCTGATTGGATTTGGAGAGCACAGGATGTCTGTGGCTTTATCGATAAATCTTTCTTTGATAGCTTCGTCTTCAGACAAATTGCCGAGAATATTATGGAAAGATTGAGCTATTGTCTTCTTATTCGCGTATTCGTTTCTCAATTTTTCATATTCTGTATATTGAGCCCCACAGAACCAAACCGCACTCACGAATACTAAATCTACAACCCAGTAATCAATTTTCTGACTCCAAGGTTTATTGTTTGTCACGACTAATAAGGTGATTGTAGAGGTAAGTAATAATCCAGCAACAACTATGAGAGCAATTAGCCAGCGCGAAGTATCTTGTGAGTATTCGTCTTCCTGCTCTTTATAAGCTGAAGCAAGTTTTTTTAGTTCACGCGCGTCCAATTTCAACTGAACTTCTTTCAACTGTTCGGCGGTCGTTTCAAATTTCTGAATGAGTTCATCCTTTGTGAGCGCAAATTCTGTCTCCCGTTCTTTTTCGGCAGTTTCCTGGTTTGCCTTTTGTTGTTCAACTTCGGCTAAATGAAGCTTCGCAGCGGTTTCGATTGCCGCCTGAAGAATTTTATTTTCTGCCTCTAAGTTGACCTTATCTGCTTCGAGGGAAGCAATTTTTGCTTGTAAGCTGGAGAGTGTGTTGCGTGGCATCTTTCATAAATTGAAGCAATTACAGGAAGGCATGTCAATTGCAGCAATTTTTTGCTGGGTCGATTGCTTGGGAGCGGATAGAAAGCAATGCGGTGGTAAAGGCCCCCCAACGCTTCTTCAGGCTGCCCTGTCGACGCAAATTCTCCCACCTTGCCCAGTGGGAGAATTCCCCTACAATAAGAGGACAACTAAGCAGCGAGCTCTCCTGCCTCACACGCGAACGGAAACCGGTCGGGCATCGGAGCTCTTTCTTCTTGGATCACTTTCATGATCTTATCTACCAATAGTCGTAAAGTTCGATGTACGTCCCGAGACGGAGCACCGTGTGAGAGTTTTGGCCGATTTAGTAATACGGACACGCTCGCCTTAGGCTCTACGCTTACGTTTTTTCCGGTCACAGACAGGTTCGAGGTCAGGTTCCGCAGTAATTCACGTTTTTCACCCGGATTCGCCTGTTTGTAAACAAAAGGCGCGTTTTTTACGAGTTCGAGAAATCTTTCCAGTTGACGCAAACTATCGTTAATACCAGCCTCCAAACCACTGATAGTGGCCTGTATTTCTTTCTCTTCAACTCCGAGCGTAGCGCGGCGTTCTTCGAACGGCAGTTTTTCAATAAGCCCGTCTAGGAGGGCATCTGTAAGACGATTGAGTCGGGCCTTAACACCATCAAGTTGTAGCCTACAGCTTCGTAGCTGCTCTTCACACTGCACGTCGTGGGTCATACGAAGTTCTTTCACCCGCTCTTGAAAGCATTCTAGTTCTGAATTGTCGAACTCGAGTTGCGTCATCATCCTCGTGATCACGGTGTCGATCAATTCTTCGCGCACGGTTTTCGTCGGACAGCCACGGGTTTGGCAACGGTAGTACACATGCGATTTTTGTAATTCTCCGATCAGGGAACGTTTGCATCCGGTACACCGCACCAGCCGACGATAGGTGAAATCATGCCGGACGAGTCGGTCTACAGTCTTACCGCGAAGGATTGAGGACACTCGGTCGAATACCAATTTTCTGACGAGAGGCCGATGATTGCCTGCGAACATTTCTCCGGTTCGCCGAATGCGAATAAGACCTGCGTAAAAGGGATTGTTCAGAACCGTGCTAAGGCCCGTGAGACTGAGTGCGGTTCCATGCCGGTTGCGGAGCCCGCGCCGAGTTACTTCTTCGAGCAGTCGATTAAGAGAATAACCGCCTGTTTCGTAGAGCTCAAACGCTTTCGAAATAATAGGCGCGGCAATTGGATCGGGTTCTTTGACTCGCCCTTTGCCGCGGTCGAGATACCCAATCGGAGCGGGCAAAGGATAAACTCCTTGCTTTAGACGTCCATAGAACCCTTTCTTCGTTTCTTCGCGGAGATTGCGGATGTAATCAGCGGCGACTACCGCCTGGATATCGGCGGAAAGGCGTCCACCGCGAGTATGTAGATCGAGGCTTTCATTCGCGAAGTGCACCTCGATACCCGAGTCGATGAGTTCCCCGAGGTCGGCCCAGTCCTTTAAGTTTCTCGCACTTCGATCTATCTTGTGAATTACCACTCCTTGAGCTTCGCCCCGGCGGAGTCCAACCAGCATTTGAGCGAATAACGGGCGGCCACGCTTGGCTGCGCTCTCCCGTTCTTCAAACCACTGGCAAAGCTCAAGACCGAAACGCTGGGCATATAGTGCGATGGCGTCATGTTGCTCTTGCAGGGATACTCCCTTCTCACCCTGCTTGGCGGTGGAGACGCGGATGTACCCAAAATATCTTCTGTGCATTTTTGTTTTTTACTCTTGTTTTGAGGAATCGACCTTTGTCTCAATCCTACGGCTACGGATCATTTCGTCAATGACCTCGGGCTGCTCGCGTTCAAGCCGTTGGTGGATGCGTTGGACAATGGCGCAATGCACACTAAAGACTTCCTCAATCTCCATCAGTTCCTTGAGTGGAATCGTTGGAAACAAGAAACGCAACATTGAACCTCCGTCACCGGCGTTTGGAGGGTTCGTGGCTTGATTCGACTGGTTGGAAGCAGGGAACATGCTCGACGCAGCTGGGTTAGCGATTACCTCATCCTTGCTGCTCTGTTCGTGGTTCTTATCTGGCATCGATTTCAGTATGGCTTGCCTGGGCGAACGCAAAAGGTGACAGTTTTCGCCAAATAGAACGGGTGTCTGGTCTTCTGTGACGCTATTTCAACAAGGCATCGCGACTTTTCCCACATGTTTCCCCACAAGAAAGACATAGAACTGCGAGATCACTTTGCTTTTCGTTGCCATGCCTGGGGATATCTCATTCCGATTCGTGGTCAAACCTAGCGTGTTATGCAAGTTTGATTTCCTTTTGCAATGCGATACCGATTGTTACGCTTAAAAGAAAAGGTCGCATGAAAAAATCATTCACAACTAAATCGTCGGAGGATTCGCTCAGCAACTATCTGCGCATTCACCGTCGTAGGGCCGGTATCAGTCAACACGAACTGGGGAAGATAGTTGGCTATGAAGACGGGGGATCCGTTGCCCGCCACGAGAAGCGCCTTGCGTTGCCGCCACTGCTGATTGCGTTAGGGTATGAAGCTGTTTTTCAGGTGCCAGCATCCGAAATATTTCCCGGCATTCGACGAACGGTCGAAACTGGCGTCGAGGAACGCCTAGCCGAATTCGAAAACAGTCTGCGAGAACGCAGCGGGTATGGCGTCGAGGCGTCGGCGACGGCGCGGAAATTGGAGTGGCTGAATGAACGCCGAAACTTCGGATATCACTAACCAACTGCAATGACAAAACTCGATGACCGCCGCTTCATCGCGGTTGATATCAGGGTAAACAGACTCGGCTATGCAGTGCTCGAGACGACCGGAAAACTTCTCGATTCAGGTGTTAAGAGATTCGTATCGCCGAAGGTGGCTGGCACTCGGATGGCCGCTTTATGCGAAGTGTTTCGACCGTCAGCGATTGTATTCCGCAAAGAGTCTGTGCGAGCTGGACGGACTTATCCAAAGGTTAGGTCTATACGGCGTGAGCTACGGCTCACAGCAATCCAACTAGGTCTGCCGCTCGCGTACCTTTCAGAACGGACGGTGCTTGCCCGCTTGGGCGATGGAAAGATGATAACCAAACATGAGGTCGCTTCGTTCATCGTCAAACTGTTTCCCGAACTTGCATGGAGACTGCGCACCCGAAGAAAAGCGTGGGAAGCAGAACCCTGGGGATTCGCTATTTTCGATGCGGTTGCGCTTGCGGTTGTTTACGGCTCCCAAGGCACGATGGTGTTGCAGACCGAACAGTTAGAGTCCGAAGAACAGAGTCCTTTCGCCGGCCCCTCGGTGGCGTAGCTAGAATATGAGCCGTCATTATTATGAGGGGCCGACGAAAGGATTTTGGTATGTTCGTGTCTGACCGGGGGGTTCCTGAAACTCGCAAGATGAGGGTATAGTTGTCGTGAACACAATGCAGCATTTCCTGCCGCGAACGATTCCCTATGGCAGAGGAAAAGGAACCTACTGGTCGCGCGTAAGGGGCTGCCATCGTTATCCTTCGCGGATTTGTTGTTTGCTCCTCATAGCAAGCGTTGACCGTAGCGCAACTGCGTCCAATGAGCAACCAGACCTAGAAAAGTCAAAGCGATTACTGCGGTTGAAAAAACCGTATTCTCCGTCTGATCGATTGATGACGGTCGGCATATCAATTTGAAGGATTTTGTCGTAGAACAACCATTGCAGCGCGGCAATCGGCTCCATTCTTTGTGTCACCGCTGATAGTCGCTGAAAGAGCTCTAAGCTTTCGCACGACGATCAAGAGTCTGGCGCGTACCAACGGTTTGATCTCGGTGTTTCTGCCAGATAGAACCTCCTTGATACTGTCGGCCCCGTCATCCGGCAACGATTTCATGCGACGCACATCGGATAATGTAGGAAATCGGCTATTGGCAATACTCAGTGCTTTCGCGATATCGTCCTCCGCCGTGTCGAGGACCTGGAGCTTGCTATCTGGAGCGGTTATGAGCTGCTCGAGCTGGTTCTGGATATCTTGGAGCGGGGCGACAAACATCATCGAAGAAAAGATTTCTTTGCTGTACGAAGGAGTTGCTTTCTTATTCCCTGAAACTGAAGGCGTCTCCACTTTCGCAAGAGAATCGTCTTGATCATGCATTTTCTGATCTTTCGTCCAGCAAGGATGTTTGGTCGTGTCGGGAGACTCGAACTCGACCGTCCCGTTCGCATTCATCCGCTTACCGGGCTCAATAAATGCATAAGCCTGATTGGCTGAGCTTGAGATCATATGGAACAGCACATGGTATCCGCGACGCACATGGTGGTCACATGCATCTTCGTTGTCAGGCGCACGCATCTGCAACCGAAGGGTTCCGGTATTGGCAAGAGATACCTGGTCACCTTGAGAGTCGATCTCGGGCATTGTGCAATTGTTCCACGCAGGAAGGCTAGTGTCGCAACCATAAAGGCCCAACTTGTCCGGGCCTTTCGAATAGTGTAGAACGATGCCGATACTCGTCCGGATCTCTTTGAAAGATGAGCTCATGTCGTGCTTGCTACGGAAACGCATGGGCCAAACGCCGTCGTTGTGGTAGGAATCGGGCATGGGGAGGATCAAAACACGGTTAGCAACACCCTGTAGTTGCCACGGCCATGTTGTATCTCCTGGCGCGCCAAAGGGCACTTGCAGAATTGCTCCTTTGGTCGATCCTGCAGGATATTGGGGATCGACTGTTAGTGATTTCCCATTGAGTTGTGGATAGCATTTGTCGCCGAACGTCAGACAGTAAATGCCATTGCTGCGAATGTAGTAGCCTTCGCCGGTGCTCATCTGGGCTTCATGATGGTCCTGGACGTCGTGGGGCGACATCGAATAAGCGGTTGCGCCAGATGGTGATACGGCAACGAGCACCGGAACCGAGATATCAGTACCAGTAGGACTCCTACTCTTGAATTGCTGCTCTTCGTAAAAAATCCATGGACCCTCGAAAGCAATGTCTAAGCTGTAGGTTTGCGCGAATATTGGAGCGCAGAGGCCCAATAGCATGACAACAGATAGAACAAACATTGATCGACGTTTCATTTGAAACTCTCCTTAGAGATCATCATTTCCTGCCCTGGATTTCGAATGCGGCCCAGTAGTACGGATGCGCGGAGGCGGGCTGAGAGGCGAGCATTAAGCGCGCTTTGTGAATCGACTCCGCAACGTCGTCTCCAGACAACAGGTTCGCGTAAAAACCCTTCATGAATTCCGCTGTTTCGCGTGAATCTACATTCCATCGGCTGGCGACCACATGCGGGACGCCAGCATGGAGAAGAGACTGCGCCAAATTTTCGGTGCCGAAACCACCTGACTCTCCCTTTCCCCCGGTCTCGCACGCGGACAACACGGCCAACTGGAGATTCTTTGTTTCTCTCCCCGAAAGGCTCTCTCCATCGACTAGCCGAGGGAGGTGAGTGCCAGGATCGATTTCCGCGAGCAAGAGACCGCTTCGCTGCGGTGATGAAATGGCGTGTCCGGCGAAGTGGAAGACAACGCTGCCGCGAATTTCTCTACGAATGACCGAGAGTGTCGCGTTGCTGCCTTGAAGCCAATGAGCAGACCGAAATCCGTTCGCTACAGTTTGAGCCTCAATGACGACATCGCCGAGCGGCGGTAAACCTTCTCGCGCGGCAGCGGGAACACTGACGACTAGGGCTTGCACTTCCGGGGCAATGGCCAATGTTGGCCGGAGATGCATAGTTCGATAGAGAGTTGGTGCGACAAATATGGGCGAGCGCTCCAAGAGATAGTGTGAGGTAGGTTGCACTAATGCCTCCCACGGAAGGTTTTCGAGGAAATCATCCGGTTCGAAAACAATCGTTCTGCCACTCACAAACCGCTCCTCGACGGGTCCAATGAGGATGTCATATAGCGCACGCGCAGTTGTTCGCAATGCGGCGATGTCGGAATTCCGATCTGAGCAGAGACGCTGGAAGCGGACAACCAGATCCCGTACAGTCGACGAGGAAGTAGGAATCCATCGAGATGAAACGCCACGATCGTCATAGGCCCAAATAGCAATTCCATCTGGGAAAATGCCATAAGCAATAACTGTTTCGTCGTGGAGTAGCGGTAGTTGCGAGGTTACGACATTAGGCGAAGGGAGAGGTGGCGCGTCGCGGGGATCGGGAGGCAAATTCGTATCGAGAGTTCCTGGAAGGTGCGGGAATGTGTTGTCAGACGCTCTCAAGTCGGCCCCCCGATACCATTCCCATAGCTCAAGGGCTGAGGTGGCGTCGCCCTGCCGAAGCTTCCATTCCACGAGATTTCTGTATGCATTCCGAGTTTGTTCAGCCCATTCGCGCCGACCGGTCTCGGAAGGAAAAGAATTGAGAGCCCACTCTGCTAGAAAAATGCCGCACCGAAGCGCGGCTTCGGCAGAGGTCGAATCGGAGCGCCGCATTGATAGATCCGCTTGTGCCGTGTAGAACACAATTTCAGGGTCAAAGCTGGGCGCTCGGTCGATATCTGCCTTGACGGATTGGAGCCGCGTATCTGCTTGTTTTAGGTCACCTTGGCGGATTTCCGCTTGAGCCAACCACACCTCTGCATCCATATGATCTCTGGCGGTGGCGACAGTTTTAGGAGAGGTAGCGAATAATGCACTTGCTTTAGAAAATTCAGTGGCCGCTAGAGTCGGCTGGTCGGCAACATAGGCTGCGCTTCCATACCAACGGTGCGCCATTGCCCGGAGCAGGATGTCTGGATGGCGATCAATTAATGCGCAGGCTTCTCGCCAAAGTATGACTTGCAGGTTACGAAGCCGCAGACCGTCGGCGGCTGAATCCAAGTCGTAATAAAGGTTGTATCCCTTCATCAAGTCAACACGGGTGGACCAGAACAGGCCCAATCCCTTCGATGCATTAGAGAAAGCAGCCTGCGTTTCTCCGAGAGAAGCGTGTGACAGAGCTTGGAATCCCAAAGCGCGTAAACTGAGGCTAGGGTATTTGTGACGTTCCGCTTCCTCTAGTCCTTTGCCGATGGCGGTTTCGTACGTTCCGAGGTCACCGACAGCATTGGCGCAGTTGGACCGCTCCAAATTCATCTGAGCATCTATCCACGCGTATTTGCTGCGGGCAAGCCGCACGGCCATTTGGTTCAACAGCGCTAAACAGTGCGGCCCCTCCCACATCAGGTGATCTGAATAAACTTCTTCCGCTTGTGCCCGCAATTCTCCTGCAGCATTCGACGCTAGCCTGAACATGAGAGCCGCAGTGCGCGCCGACCGTTGGCCCTCCCAGTAGTCACCCCTCTCGTTGGCTCGAAGAGATGCTGCCAAAGCCTCAATGGCAGCGGGAAATTGCCCTGACGCTCCGTCATTGAGCAAATCTGCCAACCATGTGTCCCCGTGGCTCTTGCGGGCAACCTCGGCCAGCACATAGATAGCAGTTCGAGCTTCAACCGAAGGATGCTCAAACGACACGGGAAACGCAAGCGGTAGCCAGTCAGTTGTGGCAACGCGAAGGTAGTCCTCGATGCGCTCATCAACTCTCTCCTGTAAAGTTGAGGCGTTCGTCGCGCTCTCTGCGATCTCTGCCGGAGTTAACAACGGCTCTGACTGGCTTTTTTCGTGTTCCTTCAATTTCTGCTTGAGAGCAGTCAGTCTCCGGCGAGCGTCGTCCGACCATTCGCCTTGTGGATCCACGCGCACGTAACGTTGCCAATCCTCGAGGGCCTGGGTATAGAGAAACATACGTTCGGAGGCCAGGGCTTGGTTGAAGAGCGCGACGGGATCATCTGGCGACAAGGCCAAGGCTTTGCCGAACGAGTCGATAGCCCTGCCGTAGTCGATAGGCCGATTTACGGTTTCGGCTCGTACGAAATATGCCGAGCCTAGGTCGGTCAGAAGACTGGGCGAATTGGGCTGGCTTTCCAGTGCTCGCTGCAGCGAGTTGATGGCGGATTCGTAGTTACTATCCAGTAATTCAGCGCGAGCACGCGCTTGGAGCCACTTTGGGTCGTTCGGGTTCTTCCTGAGAGCGTCGCCAATCAGATCCTTGGCCTTCAACAGGGATTGTGGCTTGTCGAAGTCCGACTCCCCGCCGCCTCGCTCTGCCTGCATCGGCGCATACTTTGCGCCGGGGATTCTTACTTCTAACGTCCGATGCTCGCTATATGCTTGTGCGAGCAATTGTTCAGCAGACGGTGGGTACAATGTCCGCATCCCAATCCAGACAACCATGGTCACAACAGCAACCGCTGCAAATATATACGCCGGGTTCGGCCATGCGAGCACCATCGGCCACGCCCTCTTCTGCTGCCCTTGTCGCACGTCGCCTCGCAGGCTCGCGGCCATATTCTTCCGCCATTCAGGCCGCGCACTACTCAATGAGGCCAGCAGGATCTCCTCACTCGGGGTTGCTTCGTCCGAGATGGTCTCTACAGCGCTCTTTAGGAGCGGTCCGCAATGCCCGCATTGCGCTGCGTGTTTCATCAATTCCCTTGTCTTCGCCTCTGGGAGCAACCCGGCAGCCACTTCCAGCCACTCGGCATCTCCGATGCATTCCGGAGTTGGCGACGGTGGCTTAGGTGCTCGCATGCGCAAAATCTCGCTCTGCAAAGACCTGTGCCTCTGCACCTTTCGGCTGCAGTCCTGGCAAGACTCAACGTGGCGTTGGGCCTCTCTCAGGGTTGGCTCCGAGAGCTGCTCCGAGCCCGACACTCGCGTCTCCTGTAAGGAAACGAGCCTATTCAGTTCGTCGCTGTCGAGATGTTTGTCAAATGGCCCTGTCAAAATTTGCTACTCCTTCTAGTACGATATTGGCGGACAGAATCCTTTTGTTTCCGCTGGTTATGGCACCGCCGAGTCTGGCATTCCCGAGTTGCCCAAATGCTCCCGCACGCAGCGGGTGAGCCTATAAATGACGGCCTCCACGCCTTTTGCAGTGAGTTTGATGGTCGCCATGGTAGCAATTGCCTTAGCGCTCATACCTTGCAGGTAGTAAAACCAGAAGATAAGACAGTCCCGCTCTTGATTGGAGCCGACCGCACAAGCCTGCAACTGGTCGTCAACTTGCTTTAGAAAAACCCCGCGGTCCATGGCCGCTGGGCCGCCAAAGCTACCGCGCTGCGCTGCTGGGTCGAAGTCTTCGTGCAACTGATCGGTCTCTCCCGCACCATGTTTCCGAGAATGGAGTGACTTGAAGTGATCGTGAGCAACGTTGATCGCAATTGTCTTTATGTACCCAAGAACCGCTTCCTCAGAATGTTTCTGGGCGAATTGCAACAACATTCGGCACTTATTTGCCCAGAGCTTGCAATAGACCTCTTGCAGTAAATCGTCGACAAACTGCGCCGGTTTCTTTCCCCACTTAGAAGCCGTGCGTGCGATGGAGAGACTGATCGGCTGCTGAAAGCGGGCGACGAACTCTTCCCACGCCGCACCGTGATTGGATTCGGCGCAAGCGTGTATCAACTCCTCCGCGGACATGGACGAATGGCGTGTCAGCTCGGACCCCAAATCTGTAGTGGCGAAATTTTACACGATCCCGAGAGATGTACGGCTAATCGCCCGGCCTACCCAAGCGGGCGGGAACTTTCCGTGAGACAACCCGAAAGGATTTTCTTGTCCGTTGTCGTAATTGATGATAGAGCCGCGATCGAGTCCACCAAAGACGGCCGGGAGCGAACCATGTCAAATGTTTCTGACTTAACACAATCGTTACTCGCACCCTTTATAGCCGGGTTTGTTGTGCAACGAGTACTAGAGATTACTGACCCGTTGCTAACTGCAAGAATTAGCAATCCCAACACTAAGAGATCGGTAATGGGCTTGATCTCCTTTGGGTTCGGCATGACGTTAGCCCACTACGCCGATATTACGGTGTTCCACGCGCTAGGGGTGTGCATGACCGCAGGCTGGGACCATTTCTTTAGCGCGATCTTCATCAGCGCTGGCACAGAAGGCTTCAACAGTCTGATGAAGTTCGCGAGCTACAAGAAAGATGCAAGTAAGGCCGACGCTGCCGACAAGATATCGAAGTTAAACCCGAAACAGCTGGCCGCGGTGAATCCGCAGCCGCAGGTGTAAAGCAGGAGTCGGCCAACCTTAGGAGGGATCTTCAATGCGAGTGAGAGTCTTGATTTGCGGAATGTTAGTATGCTACCTCGGCGCAGCCTTGGCACAAGAGAACAAGTGCCCGGGCAGTTCCGGCAGCACGGACTGTAATGGTATTAGCGTAGGCGCGCCGAAAGTTTTCGACAATCGCGCGCTCACGATCATGCTCGACACCTTGACGCAACAACTAAAGCAACAGAACAACTTCATCGATCAAAAATCGCTGATGACCGCTTTGGCCAACCTACAGGGCCTTAGCACGAGCGAAACGAGCACGAACGTAAGCATCACAGGAAACCCGACGCCTGCAAGGGATGTGAGTTCTGAGTTCAACGCGGGCAACGTCGACGCTAACGGCAATCGCCTACCCAACACGTTCGACCGCAAGACCGATACGAACCAGGCGAGCGTCACACCGCAAGCTCCGGGCCTCGACACCCAGCCCGGCCTGCCCTCTGGGTTCAGTCCGATGTTCGCCAATAGCGCCGGCGACTTGCTGAACGATCAGGTCAACCTAACCTACCAGATCTTCAACCTTCAGATGATTCTGGACCGAGCTTTGTCGGACAGACTGACTGAAGACGGTCAGACTCGCGCGCAGGCGATTTTGGGCTTCAATGTGACGATTGACCCGCCAAGGAGGGCGAATGACGCGGTGGCTGTCGTCGAAATCAAGCTTCACCCCGAAGAGCAGTCCGAACCGGGCAATCTTTCTCTCGTAGCGCTGATGCCTCAAGAAAAAACCTACAATGCAGCGGCGCTCAGCACAAAGTCGAACGCATTCAGCGGTGCAGCAGCTGTGAACGTACTTCAGTTCGGGGCCAGCGCCCGCAAGCGTTCGCAAACGTTCTATGTGTATCGCGACACCGATACTCTCTCCTACGAACGTATGACTCCCGAAGGCGATCTCGTCTTCGGCTGGATGTTCCGCCCCGTTTTAGGCCGCCGCTCGGTTTCTCCAGGCTTGCGGCAGATGTTCGCCGTAGTAGGTCTTCCGGAGGTCGATGGTGCGAACCACAAGTTCAATTTCTCCAGTAAGGTGCGAACCTATTGGAAGAAGTACGACCGCAGCACCATGACTTCCTTCACCGCCGCAGATGCAAACCGCGCGAAACGATACTGGTATGGTCTGTCCTTCGGCCAGGCCCGTCCCGAACTCTTCAGCCAGGATGGCTTCGAGAACGGTAAGACTTACTCGGAACTGACCGTATTTTCGACAGATCATTACCAGACGCAACTAGCGCCGGTGGTCGATTCCGTGGAGTGGCGACCGGCGGGGGCCAAGAATGTGATCGTTTCTGCGAAGGGGAATAATTTCTTCATCAGTACCCAAGTAGCGCTTGGGGACAAAATTTACGCGACCCCTGCGGATGGCCTGCTCCTCAAGTCGAACCAGGCCTTCGACATTGCAACCACCATCGACCAGCTCGTCAACGGGCCGGGCGCAATCGTCGGCCGGTATGGCATATCCACCCCACTTATTCTGAACGGCTCGCCCAATGGGCCACTCGATCCTTGCGGAGTCGAGATTGAGAGCGCCACCAACACTCATTCGATCGCAGGGTATCTAGGAATGAACATTACTCTCCAGTCAAGGAAATGCGGGCAAGATACACCGGAAAGAACGAGCGCAGTACATGTGGCATCGCAGGCAGTTCGTGAAGCACAGGCTAGGCTCGACGAAGAGAAGCCAAAAGATCGTAGCGTCGCAGAGTTGCAAAAACTCCATGTTCCGTATGACGGGGACGCAGTGAAACGATTTCAGGCTGATCTAGATGCGAAACAAGCCCATCTGGAAAGAGTTGAGCACAACTTAAGGATTTCCTATCTGCCTAAGATGAGGATTTCGCAGAGCAGCACATCGTTCCAGACTCCCATCGTTTCTGTAAACGGCTCCGCGATCGAGTTGCCATACGACGTGTATGAACCACCTCACGTAGAAATCCCCGGTGAGATCGAGCGCGTCGTTGTCCACGTTAGCTTCAAGGATTCTCTTCTCAGCAGCGGCGGCGCGACGGTGAAAGTCAGTTGGCCTTTCTACAACACGGATAAGTGGACGGCCACCTTCCGCTACAACGCGCCCGCGCTGGGCTTTGAAGTCACTCGAGCGAGCGATAAACGAGTGGTTATCTCACGAATCAACGGGCTTGCTTTCGTAAACGATCCAAAGAACCATTTCATCTCACCGGAAGATACCGGCGATCATTGCTGGCGGCTCATCGCAGGCGACTCTGATGTGCTGCTGCCCACGAGCACTTGTAAGCCTCCAAAGTCAGAGCCAGCCCAGCCAAAGAAAGGCGCACTCAAGAGATCCTCGTCCAAAGACGACGGCAAACCAACGAACTCGATCACGAACCTGCCGAACACGGTGTCGGCGACGGTGGATAAGATGTCGAGCCATGCGGTTCTTCTGGCACCGGACGGCACTGCTTACCATATTGACATCCCAGACCTGACCGATAAGAAGGACCCTGGGCCTAAGCCGATAGAGATGAAGCAGGGCGATTCCACTTGGATTTCAATCACCCTTCCCGTGGGCAAGAAGGCGAGCGCGGTCGAAGCAAACGGGAAGGATTTGAAGTGGAGGATCGATAATTCAAAGGAAGACGAATCCAAGGCAGCAGCGGACAAGAGGCCTCAAATCATTAACGTGGAGATCACGCGAGATTTAACCGCCAAGTCCGGGACTCTCGATTTGAACGTGCTCGACGCCAAAGGTAAGCCCATTGCGGACGCTGCTAAGAAAATCAACATAACTTGTGCACCGTGCATCGACAAAGGAGATAAATAAAATGACCCAGAAAACGCTGCAACACCCGACACCCGAAATGATCGCCGATCTCAAGGATGTCTTTGACAAACACAACTGGTCAGGCAGACCAGTTGGATTCGGGAAGACCCAATTGGCCGACGATTCTAATCTGTGCCCCGACGGTAGCGTGCCCCAATGGGTCACCTACCAGCTTCCCGATGGCTCATCTGTCACAAAGAAGATCTGCCCTTAACCGAAGGATCTGCACTTTCTGATTTTAGCAAGGCTCTATCGCGAGCAATGCGTAAACTGCGCGAGGGAGCCTCGCACGGTTGTTAGGGCAATCTGTTTTGAGCGCGCAGCACCGCCGGAGATTATAGCGATTGTGGATTTACATTAATGAAAATCATGCGAAGGAACGGCCGGGGCATTGCCAATCAAAGGCATAATCCGCCTAGCTTTGAGATGAACTATGTTGTCTTGATTCTGGACCACTCCTGAGACCACGACGAAACGCTCATGCAAAACTGTCATTCGGTTATCGTCGTAGAAGTCGGGACCGATGATCACTCGCGCCGTTCCGGTCTCATCTTCGAGCGTCATAAAGATGATTCCTTTTGCGGTCCCCGGCCTCTGGCGAGTGATGACACATCCCGCGGTCGTTGCTTCTCTTCCATGCGGTAGTTGCTTTAACTCAATTGCTGACTTAATTCCCTGAGCGTGCAATGCTTCTCTGCGGAATGCCATTGCGTGCGGCCCAGTCGTTAGTCCTGTTCCGTAAAAATCTGAGAATAGTCTTTCGTCAACGTTCATCCGCTGTAGTGGCGATTCAGACTCTAGCGCTGAAATACCTTCCAGTAACGGCCCTGGTTTGCGCACAGCTTGCTCAACCTGCCACAACGCATCGCGCCGATGGAGTCTGTCTTTCCCAACAATATGATTTAATGCGCCGATTCGCCCCAGCATTGTTAAGTTTGCTCTGTTGAGTTCCGGCACTCGCAAGGATAAGTCCTCGATGCTTCCGAATGGTGCTTGTGATCTGATAGCGACTAGCGACACCGCAGCTGTCTGTTGCAAACCCCGCACATAGCGCAACCCCATGCGAAGGCTGTGCATATCATTGTCCAGTTCCAGTGAACAGTTCCACTCAGAACGAGTTACATCAATCGGCTTTACCCTCAGGCCATGGCGCTGTGCGTCTTTCACGATAGTTGCGGGATGGTAGAAGCCCATAGGCCAGTTGTTGAGCAGTCCGGCAGTAAACGCCCCAAGATAGCGAACCTTTAGAAACGCACTGGCGTATGCGATTAATGCGAAACTAGCCGCATGGGATTCAGGGAATCCGTAGAGCGCAAACGAACTAATAAATTTCACAATCTGGTCTTGCGCGTTTAGTGGAATGTTGTTTACCGCCATACCAGCGCGCAGCTTGGCTTCTATCTCGCGCATACGCCCCTGAGAGCGTTTGAAACCCATTGCTCGTCTTAACTCTTCGGCTTCGCCGCCTGTAAAATTCGCGGCGATCATCGCCAGCTTCAAAAGTTGTTCCTGAAACAGCGGCACTCCGAGAGTTCGTTCCAGAACTGGAATCAGCGACTCATGCGGATAGGTAACAGGCTCTTTGCCCTGCCGTCGCTTGAGGTAAGGGCTAGTCATCTCACCCGTGATCGGGCCGGGACGAATCAATGCAACTTGAGTTACCAGATCGTAGAAGCGCGTGGGATTATTGCGTGGAAGTGACGCCATCTGAGCGCAGCTTTCAATCTGAAACATTCCTATCGTGTCCGCCTTGCGGATCGTGTCGTAAACATCGGGGCAGTCTTGAGGTAGGTGCGCCAAGTCCACATCTTCGCCGTAATGGTCCTGAATCAGACTGATACTGTCTTTCAAAACAGCCATCATGCCGAGGCCAAGCAAATCTACTTTAATGATTCCTAGATCAGCGCAATCTTCCTTGTCCCATTGCACGACGACACGCCCTGGCATAGTGGCAGGTTCAAGAGGCACCACAGAATCAAGTTGTCCCTGACAGATGACCATTCCGCCAGAGTGCTGACTGAGATGACGCGGCAAGTCTTGTACTCTTTTGCAGAGGTCTAAATATGTGGCGATTTGCGGGTGACGCAGGTCGAGTCCTGAGTGAGTAAATTGCTTATCCATCGTCTCGTCCGGGTCTTTCCATTCCCACTTGCCGACGATAGCCGATAGACGTGAAAGTGTGTCCTCATCGAAGCCAAGCACCTTGCCCATTTCACGCGCCGCTGAGCGTCCGCGATAGGTATTCACATTTGCCGTCATGGCCGCACCACGCTGCCCGTAGAGCTTATAGAGGTACTGAATTACTTTCTCGCGTTCGTCCCCGCTGGGAAGATCTAGGTCAATGTCCGGCCATTCGCCGCGTTCTTCCGATAGGAAACGCTCAAACAACAGGCTCATGCCGATAGGGTCAATGGCCGTTATACCGAGCGAGTAACACACGGCACTGTTCGCGGCTGATCCTCGCCCTTGCACCAGAATGGCATTCTGCTCACAGAAGCAAATCAAGTCCCAAACGATAAGGAAGTAACCTGCCAGCTTGAGTTTTTCGATAAGGGCCAATTCTCTTTCTAGCTGTGTCCGCACCCGCTGACTGATAGGACGATAACGGCAACGTGCGCCTTCCCAAACACGCTTTCGCAAGAAAGAATCCATCGTTTCGCCTTGGGGGATGGGATAGCGCGGGAATTCGTAGCCGAGCTTTTCCAGATTGAATTCCAGTCGAGACGATAGCTCTACCGTGTTAGCTACGGCCTCTGGCAAGTCAGCAAAGATGTTCGCCATCTCCTTCGCATCACGGATGTATCGTTGCGAGTTCTGAGATAGGAATCTGCCTGCGGTATCGAGACGTGTCTTGTTCTTTATACAGGTCAAAACGTCGGCTATCTCGCGCTCTGCGGGTGTTGCATAACGCACGCCATTTGTCGCAAGCAAGGGAAGCTGTAGCTCTCTTGCGAGACAGATAGCCGCTTGGTTGCGGAATTCCTGCTCACGGCTAGCGTGGCGTTGAAGTTCGACAAAGAGGTCGTCTTTTCCAAAGATGGAAACGAGACGATGCAATACCGCACGGCCAGCAACTTCGCCGCCCTTGTTCAAGGCGAGAGCTAACGGGCCGTTTTCGTCTCCGGTGAGGCAGATCAATCCTTCATGTTGCGCCGCTAGCTCTTCTAAGCTTGAGGTCGCAATGTCATGTTTAGGTGTACGAAGTTTTGCGGCCGTTATCAGTCGGCAGAGATTCTGGTAGCCGGTGCGCGATTGAACTAACAGCGAAAAGGTCCCTTCTGCGAATGAAACCTCAGAACCAAGGTGTGCTTTGATTCCCGCACGCTGCGCCGCAAGGTGAAAACGCGGAGAGCCATACACGCCGTTTTTGTCGAGCAGTGCCATCGCTGGTATTTCTCGTTCAACGCAAACCGCTGCCAACGTCTCAGGCAACGACGCGCCGTCAAGGAAACTAAAAGCAGATCGTGCATGTAATTCCACGTATTGCATGGTGGGTCAATCAAACATTCCTTCCACAAACCACTGTCCACAGAGGCGGTCGAGGTAGATGCGATAAAGCCCGATTCCTGCTGAGGTCTTGAGAGCTATATCCCACTCTTCCCGCGCCCAAGCGAATGTCTTATTCCACCAGTTGCCGGAACTGCACCACGGGCCCGATGCAGCAACCACGCGCCGATGCTTGCTCCAAAGCCTCACGAAATGAGGGGTCATCCCCGTAAGCTCTACCGATGTCTCCATTGCTGGCCGGAACATTCGCAAGGTGAGAGGCAGAGTTTGCGGTTGCATTGAATTAGGAGCGTTGGCCAATGAAAACGGCTCAAGCGTGAAAGAGTCTGGCTTGTGTGCATCTGTGGTCTTTGGCGTTCCGACGCAACTGACGGCGTTTGCGTCTATGCTGCCAACAAAACCTCTAATACGCGCCAGGGTAATTTCGAGTTTTTCAGCTTCTGGCGAGGGCGGTGCAAACAAATTTCCTTGCGCTAGTCGAGGTTTTACCGGTACCCCCTCGATGCTGACTTTCTTTATTGGCGCAGCGAAGGTCTGCTGTTCAAGATCGAGCCGCAGCAACCCAAATAATACGTTCCTGTCCTGCGTCGGAAACGGGAGTTTCCATAGATGGTGATATTGTTCACCATCGCTTGAGTCGTTGTGATGCCTCACTTCCAGTTGCAATGTCAGTCGCAGTTCGTTTGTAGCGAGAGAGTGGGTAAGCAAATTCGCGCAGAGTTGCTGCAAGAGTCGATTGAGTACGACCATAAGTGACTCTAGAGTTTCGATTGGATCGTCGAACTCGTAGTTCTCAATAAATTTCGCGGTAGGTTCGATCGGCAGCAACGTGCGGCTCACTCGACCTTGCGCAAGTCGTTGAAGATGAAGCCCAGCTTGTCCTAGTCGTTCAGTCAATGCGACTTCTGGAAGTGACGCGAGGGCCTCGAAGGTGTGAATTCCCCAGCCTTCGAGCGTCTCTAACATTTCCGGTGTTGCTGGTAGAAGATCAACACTCAAACGCGAGAGTGTGACCGTTTCTTTTCTGTTTGGGATAACAGTGATCCCAGAGAATCCCTTGGCCGCATAAAGCGCGGTATCAGGATTCGACGCGATTGCTATATGAAGAACGAAATCTCGCCCATTCGCGTCGTGCACTATCTGGCGCGTTACATCATCCGAAGTACCGAAGAGTTTTTCGGTTCCCGCTAAATCAAGCAGCACTATACCAGGACTAGTGGATTCAACTTGAGGCGAGAACGCATTTGCACATTCGAGCAATCGTTCATGTGCAGAGGTCTCATTCGTTGGTACTCGTTTGTGAAGTGCGATTCCGCCGCAAATCTCGACCTGTAGCTTTGTCATCCCAAGCCTGATTCCGGTTTTACGCGCCCGATCGTTCATGGCAACGACTTTGAGCAGATTTGCTCGGCCATCTATCACAGCGGTTGGAAAGTGCTGAAAACGGTATTTTGCATCTGCACACTCCGCAAGCAATGCAGCTTGGCATGGAAAATCGGGAACGTAGAGACACGCGTACATTGAACTAAGCCCATTGTGATTTGTAAGAAAACTCCGATGCAGACTGGACAGGTTTTCGCATCCGGTCGCGTAATACTCGAACGTCCAGATTTAGGCGAGTGAATAGCTTGCCGGATAAATCAGCAGGTTGTGCTTGCACTCTCAGTACGAGTCCGGCCCAGCTTGTGGCGTGTGGTTCTTGCTCAATAAACACCAGAGCAGAAGATTGCTTTTCAGCAACTCTGCTGAAACGAAACCATGTACTGAGCGGAATTCTGCGGACGATCTTCTCTGGAATACTTCCAATATCAACCGCAATCAAACCGAAACCGTTGCTTTGCAACAATGTGTCCGCTACCTTAAACGCCTGTTCGAGAGGTGGAAGTTTGACTCTACTTTTCCCGCACCTCACCCAGAGCAATCGAGAGAAGTTGATTCCGGCAGCTTGCCCCGCACACGGGTCAAATGAATCACTTGCATCCACTAAAGCGCTGTAATGTTCACGTGTGGCTTGGGCGAGTAGTGAAATGAGAACAGATGATTTTCCCGATGACACGAGGCTGCTGCCGCAGATTTCAGTAAGTGCATGAAGCGGCACGCCGGAGATTTGTTCATCAATCTTGGCAACGCCGGTAGGGATGTGCCCGCAGTCTCTATGTTCGTATACAGTGAAAGCGGAAGGGAGCTTTGACTCGATTTGCTTTCGGAGGATGACCGGATTCATATATTCGCCTTTTGTTCGCCAATGAGATTCAAACCATAGTCCGCGCCTAAAGTGCCTGTCAACGCCTCAATAGGCCGGATCGGGCTAACCTATTGATTTGTTTGGAAATAATTCCACAAGATATTTACTCATGTTATGTAATCACGTACCATTCGCGTTGAGACGCTCGAATGAAAAAAGTTAGAAGAGTCATAGGTGGATTATTCACGATTTTCGGCGCAGGCCGTGGGACCGTTGACCTGCTTGAAAGCATAAAAGCAACTAGGGAATACGCGCAGCTAATCTATAGCCATCGTTATCTAGCGTTTGGTCTTTCTGGCCCGGCATATCTGACAGTTGCAGTCCTGGCTATAGGCATAGGGTTGATTTTTGCTGAAAAAATACAAAAGAAAGTCGTCTCAACATGCGAGACCTTTGAATCGGCAACGGACAGCCCAGTTGGAACCAAGAGGCGGCAATTGAGACCGGGTGAATCAGTTGCAGCATCAACTGCGGATATCGCGATAGATACAAAAGCTGTACCCGTCGATGTTGAACTTACTCCGTCGGAAGGGCAAAGTGACCAACTGTTTTTGGCGGTGAAGAACAAAGGCGCTCGACAAGGATTTACAGGACAAGGCAAGATACTGAATAGGCGTCATGATCCGAATCTTACCCAACGAATAACTTATGACTTGCAGTGGCAGAATGGTGGCACACTCAATGTGCTCTCTACAGGGCAGGTCGGAAATCTTCTAATTGCGACAGCAGGAGAAGATCGAAAAAGCGGGATGGAATGGATGCAGTTGCGAGCCTTCGACAGCCATATGCAGCCCAATAGCAGCAACTGGAATTTTGGCGATAAAACACCCGAATATGACATCGAAGTCACGATTCTCGGCGCGGAATCCAACAAGACGGAGAATTTTACGATTAGAGCCAGAAGGAACAGTGCGCTACAAATGGTCAAGCTATCGGATGTTCCTGCCGAGAAAGTGACTGACCGCTTGCTGACGAAAGTACATCAGGAACCCAATACACAGCAACCAGACGTAGCGTTGAAGTGGGAATTTCCAAAAGACGTGCAAAAGATTAACAACCTCATGGGGCACACGGAAAAGGACATCATTGTCCATAACCGAAGTAATGAATATATCTACAACGTCCGAATCGGCACAATTGAACTCGGCTCTTATATGGTTTTCGACTTAATTACCGAACTCGCGCCTGATAAAGAGCACATTGCTGTGGCAAGATGGGATGGGAAGTCAACTCAACAAACTCAGTACATCTATTTCTTTTCTCATGTAGAAGAAGAGGCGAGACAAAAAGGCTTGCTTCAAAATACGCCCGACAATACGGGCTTACGGTCAGAGTGGTACAAGATTCCGATTTCGGTACAATACGAAGCGAGAAATGTTAAGTGGGAAGTGCAACTAGAGTTCACCTATGATCCGACCCAAGAGAGTTTCTTCACCAGAATCAGAGGCAAGCGAGTATAAGACTTTGTATGTGTGGTCGGTTTAGACAATCACGATCGAGGCAGATTCTTGAAGAGATGTTTCAGGTTCACTTTGATTCCGACGATGATTTTCCACCGCGCTTTAATATTGCTCCAACTCAGGACGTTCTTGCTATACGACAAGCACCCGGCCAACCGATCCGCAGAATTTCTTCGATGCGCTGGGGATTGGTTCCCCCATGGTCTAAAGACTTGTCCGGCTCTGCGCGGATGATTAATGCACGTTCTGAAACCATAACCACAACGCCAGCGTTTCGAGAGCCGTTCAAAAATCAACGATGCTTGATTCCAGCGGACGGCTTCTACGAGTGGAAGTCAGAGGGAAAAACGAAACAGCCATATTGTTTTCAGGTCGGGCATGGCGAATTGTTCGCGTTCGCCGGACTATGGGACAAATGGCGGTCATCGAACAAGGAAATCGTCGAAAGCTGCACGATCCTAACGACTAAGCCTAATTCTCTGGTAGCCAACATTCATGATCGTATGCCCGTAATTCTTGATCCTGACAGTTACGATTTGTGGCTCGATCCGAGCTTCCACAATTCAAACACTCTAAGCGCGATGCTCATGCCTTTCGACGCTTCTTTCATGGAGCGGTATGCAGTGAGCAATCGCGTAAGCGACCCTAATAACGATGACGCAGAATGTGCGGCACCTGACTCACCAAAGGCGATTATTCAGCGAAGCCTGTTTTGAAGCATCGCCTCCAGTTACAGCGGTGAGACGTAACTGCTATAAGATCGGCGAAACTATCTCACACGCGGCAATACTGACTGCAATCCATGTTTCTGGAAATGAAACGCCGACTCGACAAAGTTGTTTAATAGACAGGTAGATCTTTCATCTGATTGAATAAGACTATTCGCAGCGTTCGGAAATCTTTGGTTCCCAATGGGACCGTCATTGTTAGTCGCCACGGCTTCCGTAACGGAGAGTTTGCTTCGCCAGTTCCAACAACCAGCAGTCCAATTGTTTCTTGATTCTCGCAATAATCAACACCTACGAATTTCGATAGCAATCCAGAAACTTTGACGCCTACGAGCCCGAAAATTCCGTCTTGCGCCGGATGAGCGAGTTTACGATAAGACATGTCTGACCTCCATTTTCCAAGCCTATACGCCTTGCGGACGCGCGTGAAGACTAAGTAACCAAAGTAACTTCAGGCCGATTGTGATTTGACTTGGAATGCGGGAAGAAAAAACGTGACCTGCCAATTTGCTGTGGGGTTATTGTAGGGGTTTGAAATTAGTGTTTCGGGGTCGATTCGAGGCGTATAGTATGTGGATGGAAAAGACAGTTAGGGTGTGTTCCGATTGCGGAAAACACTTCCGTCCCATGACAGACCGTCAATGGGTTTGGAATTTATTGATACACCTGACAAACAGCAAGAGGCATATAAAGCTATGAAGCAAAACCAAGAACAATTAGTAATCATCGGTGCGGCGTTGGTTGGAGCAGGCTGGCTTTTAACACGCAACCCGAATTGCAGCCAGGGTTGTCAGACCGTGGCACAGCACCTATTGAATCACGGCATTGATGATTTATTGACTGGCCTGTTCGCGTAACTGGCAGAATAAAAAGCTCGGATGCCAGTCCGAGCCTCGACATTTGTCCACACGAGACACGTGATGACATAGGTGCGGGACGTTATGCAATCACAAATTAGTCCAGCGGATGAGTTGCTTTTTCGGAAAATGGATGAGCGCGACAAGCTAGAATTTTCTCTGTGCGACAGCACGGACGTGAAGGCAAGCATTCTTCTCTTACTGATTACTTTTCTAGCCGGACTGACCGCATCCCTGTTAACTGAAAAAAAACTGAGCACCCTGATTCGCTTCGGACACGAAATCGTCACTTCATTGCTGGCTGTGAGTACGGTCTTTGCGGTTTTATCTCTCAAACCCCGCGACTATTCCACGGAGAAACGGCCAGATGAATACGAGGGATGGTTGAAAAAACTTCGTGAGCATTATGCCGGAAAGCCGGATGCTGAATTCGAAGTGTTCCATCAATTCCGCAGTGGTAGCAGTGCCAAGACTCTGGCTCGCATCAACGAGAACTACAAGCTAAACCGAAGCAAATTGAAATACCTATGCGTTTCGTTCTGGGTTTTAGTTGCGGCGCTAGGGTCGGAACTACTCCTGCTATCCATTCAGGCTCTTACGCCCCTCTTCTAAGTGGCTCGTTATCTGGTGGCGGAGGCGGCGGAGGATTGGATGGCGTTTCTCGCTCTTGCTCATCAGTCATATCGAGCAAATAATATCATTCACGGTACGGCAAGTACATAATTAACCGCCCGATTTTTGTGATCTATTTTGTGGTTATTGCGGCACCCATCACGGAATCGTACGCCCAGTTAAAGCTCAAGTTGATTTAAAAACTGTTGGTTCGCAGGCACATACGTCCTTATCATTTTCGATATGTAAACCAACGTCTACTTAAAGCCGACAGCCAAATTCAAATTGACACTCAAAGTTCTTCTGTTAGTGTGAATGCAATCGCGAGAGCTTTCCTGCCAACAAGTTGTGCACGGCAATGAATAAAGAAGATCAAATTCTTAAGTCACGCGACGACAAAATGCCCGTCGTGGTCACCAGCGCCTCTAACGCCGAGGCGTCCGCAGAATCATTCAAACTGGCCGAAGACAGTACCTGTTCATGGGCAAAACAAGGTGAGATATTTAGCAATGCCACCATGCGTGAGCGGATTGAGCCCTGGTTAACAGCCCTTTTTCAATCAGAGCACTTCGCGCTCCTGGTGGGCTCTGGATTGACACATGCAGTTCATCACATCGCCACAGGGAAACTCCTTCCTGGGATGGCGGCTGCTACGTTTGGAGAATCGGGCGCTGAAATCAGGGCCGCAGCCGAAGAGTCCGCGACAAGGGCTGCTAGAAATAAGGGCAACATCGAAGACCAGATTCGCGTTGCCAATGAATTGTTGCGTGGTCTGGAGATCCTAGCAGGGCACAACAAAGAGCTAATAAAAAAACCTACTGCGTTGAAAGCGACGCTTGAGAAGGTGTTGGCCCAGTTTGCAGCGGATATTCTGAAGGGTGAAGCCGGGTTGATAACAGCTCCGGCTGACAAGATCGAAAACGCATTCAACTATCTCGTTAGTTTCTTGATGAGCTTTGCAAGCAGAACCGGGACAAGAGACAGGTTGCAGATTTTCACCACTAACTATGATCGCTACATAGAGGCGGGAGCAGAAGTTGCCGGTCTCCATCTGCTCGATCGATTTGTTGGATCACTCGCGCCAATATTTCGGTCCTCTCGCCTTGATATTGATATGCACTACAACCCCCCGGGCATTCGAGGCGAGCCGCGCTATCTTGAAGGCGTGGCCAAGTTCACCAAACTCCACGGATCGATGGATTGGGTATACGTTGACCGAAACATCCGACGAATCGCATTACCTTTCGGCGTTGACAGCATCGAGCCCTATCTGAAAGCGCCAGGCCTAGCTGGAGCTGACGCCCAACAACTAATGATCTATCCCAATTCGGCGAAGGATAGAGAGACAGCCTCTTATCCTTATGTGGAATTGTTCCGCGACTTCGCCGCCGCGACTTGCCGCCCGAATAGTACCCTTGTGTCGTTTGGTTACAGCTTCGGCGACGAACATCTCAACCGCGTGATTGAGGATATGCTGACGATACCGTCAACCCACCTCGTTGTCATTTCATATAGCGACCCGCTTGGTCGCATTATGGAGACGTATCGAAGAATTGGTAGACATGCTCAAATTACGCTCCTGATTGGCAACCATCTCGGAAATTTTGCGACCCTGATAGACAATTATCTACCAAAACCTGCCATTGATAGAAACACTATTCGTATGGCAGAACTTCTGAAATCTCGCTGGGGGACGGGCAAGGCCAATGTCTCTACGAAAGATGAGATGCAAGATGAACCAGGACAAACCTCACAATGAGCGCTAGTCCGTTTGGATACTCTGAAAGCCTTCAGATTGCGGTAGTCGATTTCGTCTCACCTGATGAGATTAAGGTCGTCCTTGATATTGAAGCCCCCGAGTCGGTGGCATTGAATGCAGGCGGCCCGCGTCCGTTTCCCCGTGTCAACAGCTACGTATTGATACCTGTTGATGACAGTTACCTCGTAGGACAAATCGAATGGTTGACGGTGGAGCGTTCAGCATTTCCGAAGCGCCGTGGAATGCAAGATTTCGGACTTGTTGACCTCCCGTACCCTCTCCGTAAGATGAGTCTCAATCCACTCGGGACACTTCGCAAAAAGCCCGGAGCCATCGGAAAGAGAGAGGAATACCGTTTTTATCGAGGTGCGGATGTTCTGCCCTCGATAGGCGCTGCCGTTTTATTGCCTACCGACGAGCAGCTCCGGTCCATCGTTGAATCGGGTGAAAAAAGGAGAGTGAAGATTGGCACCAGTCCACTAGCCGCAAATGCTGAGGTTTGCATTGACCCCGACCGGTTGTTCGGAACGTCATCTAGCAGTACTTGGAAATACAGGTAGTGGCAAGTCGTGCTCAGTGGCAGGGCTAATTCGGTGGTCATTAGAGGCGGTTCATGCAGCGAGTGGTAAAACTCCGAATGCGCGTTTTATGATCTTAGATCCCAATGGAGAATACTCCCGAGCATTCGCAGATTCGACACCACCGGTACAGGCACGAATATTCAAAGTAGCTCCCAGTGCGGAGGCTGGCGAACTGTTGCTGCGAGTGCCGCTCTGGTTCTGGAACAGTGCAGAGTGGTGCTCATTTACGCAGGCCAGCGCCAAGACGCAGCGTCCTCTTCTCAAGAGGGCGCTCCGAGAAGTCAAATCAGGACAACTGGACGCGGAGGAAACCTCTGGCGAAGAGCTCAAACTCAGGCTGCGTAGGTCTTTATCTTCGGCGATGATTTCGATCCAAAAGGATTTGCGAGCTGGAGCAATTAAGACAGATGAAACTAAGTTTGGGTATCGTATCAAAGCGATTTATCAGGACTTGAAAGACAAGCAAGAGCTGCACCCGGCTTACGACTTGGAGTCAATCCGAACTTCAATCACGAGCGCGTTGCAGAGCACTTATAACAGTTTTACTGATAAATCGACGGGCAAGCTAGTCGAATTTTACCGTGCTTTCACCGATGCCCAAATTGAGAAGATCGTCGAGGCGTTGAAAACGACACTCGGTACCCTCGGAGGGATTGTCTATCACGAGGGGCCAGATGAAGACATTCCTGTTCCGTTCAAAGGGGCCGATTTCGCAGATCATCTCCAGATGCTAGCCGAACAAGAGAACGTGAGCCAATACGTTGATTTTCTGGTTTCCCGCATCCGCACGTTCCTATCCGACGCCCGAATGGTGTCTGTCGTTGGCGATAGCGGAACCGTGACCCTCCACGGATGGTTGAAAGAATACATCGGAAGCGAAGAGAGAGACGAACGCATAACGATTATTGATTTATCACTCGTTCCTTCAGAGGTAATACATGTTGTGACGGCGGTAATTGCGAGGATTGTGTTCGATGCCCTCCAGCGGTACTTGAAGCTGAACCACGTCGTTCTGCCAACCGTTCTAGTGATGGAAGAAGCACACACATTTGTGAAGCGATACAAGGACGATGCAGAAAACCAAGATGCCGCATCAGTTTGTTGCCAGGTATTCGAGCGTATCGCGAGAGAGGGTCGGAAATTCGGACTCGGTCTGGTGTTGTCTTCCCAACGACCTTCGGAGCTGTCGCCAACAGTTCTTTCTCAATGCAACACGTTTCTACTGCACAGGATCAGCAATGATAGAGACCAGGAATTGGTTCATCGATTGGTTCCCGACAATCTTAAAGGGCTCTTACGAGAGCTTCCGTCGTTACCATCGCAGAACGCGGTGTTGCTCGGCTGGGCCACCGAACTGCCCCTGCTCGTTAAAATGAACGACCTCCCAAGGTCGCATCAGCCACGCTCAGATGATCCTGACTTCTGGAATGTTTGGACGGGGATAGATGCAGAAGGAAATCCAGTTGTAAGAGAGGCCGATTGGAAACCCATAGTGGAGGATTGGCAGGGTAGCAAGAAGATTGACTCTTCCGAATAAGGGCAGTGTTCCGGCGGACCGAAAGTTGCAACGCAACGGGCCGCGCGACGACGGATGGGATAAAGGATGTTTTCCGAGACGGCGATAGCCACATTGTCAACTGCGAAGGTGTTGCTTGGAGCTATACGTACGTGGGGATTAAAGAGGTTATTTCATTCAACCTAGGACAGCTTGATTGTCCGTCCATGTGGAGTTGCCTACCCGCTATGGTTTCAGAGCTTTGTCTGTTTTAGGGTTGCCTTGTGGACCTTGCCGATGGGCAAACTCCTCAGTTAAGGAGCTAGGTTGTTCGAGGATCCGGCCATATATATGTGGCCACGAGGCCAATCGCATTTGTGGGCGGTATTTCTGAGGAGCAATGCTTACGGATACTTCTGCAGGATATGGCACCCGCCTATCGGACGGTTAACGATTTGATCACAGTTCCGCTGACTCAAGGACAGAGAGACGCCTGGCGGACCTAGTTGTCAATGTCGGCGCGCAGAGGTTCGCTCGCAGTTCTTTAGTAAGGTGTTTCATATTCCCGATGAAAAATCCGCGACATGCAAGTGTTAACGAGATTCGACTGCCCCATCTTGATGGTGCAGATATATGAAGAAACCGGCGTCCTCTATGATTCTCGTTACAATCGAAATTGTGGCCAACGACGCGTAAGTAATGGGCGCATTTGCCCGAAGATTATGCTGAGATTTTTTGCGCCATCCATGAGATATGTTTCTTTCTCACTTTGTGCAAGTTCTCGATAAACACTGGAAACACGGTCTAGATAAGCTTCTCCTTTCAGCTCGAATCGATTCATATTGCTTCCGGTAAGTCTTGCCATAGCTATTGATCCTGGCACATCAATCACGAAGGTGATATCAACATATGTGATACGTGATAGTACACCTCGTAATTCTGCAATGAGTTGAGCACGAGCACCATCGACATTGCCGTAAGCACCAAGTGCGAGCGACCACCTCTCTAGAATAATGACCGTATCTGAATGATCGAGCGTCTCGCAGAGCCGCCGGAACCCCTCTGCTCTTAGTGCAGCGAAAAGGACAGTATCAACGTTCTGGGTTTCCGCCGAACTCAGGGTGGACAAGCCTATCGCGCAGAAGTTGTCCGATGGGTCCGACCGCTGCCGGATCCACTGTGATGTTAGGTATATTGGCAGCATCGAGCGCACCTCTAATCAGCGCAGCCAAACAGGATTTACCCGACCCGTTTATTCCCTCTAATACTATGACCTTCATCGGTTTGTAGACTCATAGCTGTACTCTTCACTATGTGGTCAAGTAGTTCTTGCCCCTTCATGCCTCTTAACAGACCTATCATCGCCTCGGCTGAGAAAATTGCACCGCTACCAAGTATGTTTGCTTCTGAGGCAACTGGAGGCTTTGAGTACCACCTTCCATCGGAAGTTTCTAGTATTGCCCCGAGGTGTCCCATCGTCACAAATACATATGCTGCACCAGTCCGCTCCCGCAACTGTGAGCAGAGCTGGAACGCTTTCATTTTAGAACCGGAGGTGCCAATACTAGACTGCACGGCGGTAGGTGTAAATGGCAGCCGTGGTAAATCAGCGATAGCGGAAGTATCACTGAGATTTACGAAAACAGAAGAGTGGCCCTTACGAATCTCTCTGGTTGAGCGATTCAGGAATTTTCTCAGCTCTGGATAATAATCCAGATAGAGAATCGCGGCGTCGCAGGCCTCAAGATTTCCGGACGGATTGAATCGCCGGGACATGATCCAATTTCGGCTTCCATGGGTCCCTTCTATACAAAGAGACCGCGTCAGTGTTCCTTGACAGATATCGAGCCCAGTCACCTCGCGACCAATCATCCTTCTCGCGAGCTCGAGATCCGTATTCGTAGGCTGAATCAAAATGCAACCAACTGCGATCCCTTCATGCTTCACATGATGAGCAACAATTACAGCATCGTTGCCGACCAAACCGCCGTCCCACCGTCCGCAAGACGAGCGTGGCATATTCAATTTCGTGCGAATATACCAAATGTCCACCATGGCCATTGTACCGACGCAGATGATCTGCTTCTTAGTTCGCACGACGCTTGTCCAAACTATCTAAATTGAAGTTAGGTGGTTCTATGTCGGGACTGGTCTCATTCGTCTCGGATCCAGCAACCCATCTCCACAGCTCTTTCATATGTTCAAGAGTCGTGGATTCATTGTGGAATGGGAGTGGCATTCCGCTCAACCCAATAGATGTATGGGCGGCGAACTCTTCATTAGAAAGAACACCGAAGGCATGTGCGAGTGTTAGAAGCAACGCAAAGGTCGCATGGCGGTATTTTCGGACGATGGGGTCATATCTTTCGAGTGGTTTTTGCGCCGATCTAGAGGCCAAGCGTATTCGGTAGATAGGATTGAATGTCCCTTCTGTCCACACCCTACACAAACTAGCAATGTGGCCTATTACCGGGTCACGAAAGCAATAATTATAGCGTGCAAATTCAACATCGTAACTTCGAAGCAGCTCGGGATATCCGTTGGCAAGCATTTTCTTGAATGGACTATTCGCAAACAGCTCGAGTTCGGTGGCCATGTATGCAACCCTCATGAAGACTGGGATACCATTTGGCCATTCCTTACTGTCGTTAGTTCTGAGCTTGCGATCGATTGTGATAGCAGAATCCAGAGACTCCGCGAACAAAATGTCCTTGCGGCCAAGAAATCGTAGATTCTGTAATAATTCGTCAGCTGTCAATAGCGGATCAAACGTTATAAACCCGAATTCTAGCGGCAACCCTAAAAGGGAGCCTGCGCGGAGTGCGTCGACTATATCCGACGCGGATTGACCCTTACCATATCGCCGAAGCTGTGAGTCAGCTCCTGACTCAACCCCGACAAAGAACCTCTTAAGCGCCGGGCTAATCAAACGAAGTTGCTGAAAACGAACAATTGATGGCTCCGAAGCTCGTCGCCGATTGAAAATTTGATCGAGCCGCGCATATATTTCACATGGAATTCCATGGCGTGTAGCAGCGCGGATAATATCAACGATAATAGGGGGGCTATCTTCGAATGTGCGGGACTCCTCAGTGCCAAAAGCGTCTTCATCAACGATTGAAAGCACTGAGCCCTTCTCGTTGCCAAGTGCCGCCATGGAAGATGCTATGTAGTCTACAACGGCAATGGCGTCATTTCGCCCCGATCGGTACCATGACGCACCTCTATGGGTTCGTGGACAAAAAGTACACCTTGAATATTGGCATCCAAAGCTGGTCTCAATCGACATTTGTCCACCCGACATAATCGTCTTGACCATTAACAATTCGTCTGGTACCACAACAGTCTCAGCTTCTTCGATTGTTCTATTTTTCAAGACAGAGATCGCCTTGGGATCGTTGCAAGCAGCGGAGCGACACACCATTTCGATATCGTGTTCCCCATACGAAGGCGAAATCGTTACCTCAAAACCGGCACAAATATTCTTGACTTCCTGTTGAGCCCATGCTGCGAGAACGTTTCCAAGACAAATTTGGGGACGGATGCCAGATGTCTTTATAAGGGACATTAAGAATTTCAGTGCTTCGAGTTCTCCAAAATTAACTGAAATCCCTAATATGTCAGGACTACCCTCAATAATTACCTCAGCAAGAGCCCTGATATTGCCGGAGAGAGTAAGGGGTAAATCGAGGACGATTGCGCGAGCGCAATGCTGGAAGCGAACCCACTGAGCTAACCGCGCAATGTTTAATGGATACCGTCTGGCTTGATATCGTGAAGCATTCGTCAGAGATGCTAGATAGAGTGTGGGTACTGCTAAGCGTTCACGAAGTGGCTGAATTAGGGAGATCTCCGTTACCGCAACATTTCTTCCTTCACACTGGGACTGCACTATAGTCGGGTATCCGAACTGTCCCCCGTATAATTCGGACAGAAATTTCGGGCAATGTAAGCTCTCACTGCTGACAGTAGCTACCCACGCGAGATCTTCCGTCCGTACAGATAAATAAGGCCTTAGAGCATCTCCGCCAAGGTACACATTCTTTTGGGGCAGACTGCCGCCAAAATGCCGAAGAAGGCGCGCCCACGCGGCTTTTTCCCTATAGTTCCAATCCGTCGTTGTTCCGGACAAACCTTGAACGAATGCAGTTGCGATGGAACTCGAAATCGTTGACAGTGAAGGGGAATCAGGCATCGGCATGTGGAGCGAAAGTCAAAAATTTTGGAACGAGATCTCCAAAGAGGCCCGACTGAGCCTCAGCGTCAAGTGCGTTGCGACCACAGTTTTCCCAGTATGGATGCAACGGGAACGTTCTATACAGATTATGAACTGCCAGTGCGACATTCCGAAGATTTTCAAATGTTGGACGCTCGCCCAAGCCGAGCTTAGAGTATTGGTCAGAGTGATATACGTTTATGATTGGGGAAATACCTAGCTCACTAAGTGCGGTGGCTCCAGCAATGGTCGATTCTGGGGATTCGAGACCAGTGACCAATAAGGAATGAGCCTGATATCTTCCGATAGTATCTCGAAGAACCTCCAAAGCTTTTAGGATTTTTATGCGGCCGTAGTCCTTGGCCTTCCCGGGACAGACAACATTGAATCGCTTTTCGTCCCATACTTCGAGGTTAAACATCACATGTATGTTATTGATTTCTTTCAACTTAGATATCAGATGTAAGTTTCTAGGTGGCATGGTGGCGATATGAACGGATATTCGGTCTGACGTTCCTGCCCTCTCTATCTCCCTAGCGGCGGCCTTCGCAAGGGCAACGTGATGCTCAAAGCCGCGATCCAGGTCGCGGAGGTTTCCTCCCACAATCATTATTTGTTCGATTCGATCGCGATCCGTTTCGAGTGCTGTGCGAACTGTCGATGCGACATCTTCAACATCGAGAATACTTTTGAACGACGTGTACTGCCGAGCAGTCCCATCTAACGAGCAAAACCCGCACTCTGTTTTATCCGCAAAGAAATAGCAACGGCGCGGGGAAAAAAAAGCAAGGGCACGACCACCATAAAGATTCGCAATCATGCGGTATTTCGGATTTTGTTTGAACAATTCCAAATCAGTTATGAATTCAGGCTTGATCTCACACTCCGCTTCGCGGTTTACAAGTAGGAATGACTGATCTTTTTCGAAAAACTCAAGCTTCCACCTAGAAGGCCCATAAGCGTTTAATCCGATTACCAACCCGAAAACCCGCAGCTCTTGTGGAAGAGTCGCCGTGGATTCTACAGACCACAAAGGAGTGTTGTATACATGCTTTCTTAGCGCTATCCCCCCGCCAGAAAAGTACGATAGAGCGCGACGATCAATTTCGATTCCACGACACAAGATATCCAACTTGATCCAGGCTGCCCCGGGCGGTATGTCTTGGCGATTCATTGGCGCACCTACTCAACTAGGCACTTAGAATGAGAACAACGTGCCTTGTGCTGGAGTTCCCGGCTCAACCGTTTTCATAAACCTGGCCATCTCGACGCGCAGAGTGACGGCGACGGCAGAGTGGTCGGTTATTCGTTGTTCCCCCCGCGGAGTATGATCGTACGAAAACTTAACCTCGCGACTAGTAAGCGACTTAGTCATGAAAATGTGATCATAAGTGTACCCCTCCCCGGTAAATGCGGTCCACGTACTCTCGTGTCCAGGCCCATTGTTAAGTAGTGCGGCATCAACCATGCGGGCACGCCATGTTAGCATTCGATACCACTCGTCCTCGAAGGGTTTTTGCGGAAGAAATTTCGGGTGCTGCGAGGGGGGAACAATATTCATGTCGCCGATCAGTATGCATTCTCTACTGGCCTTAGTTCTCTCTTGTAGATATTGCATCCACCATTCCAAAAATGCCCGCTTCCGAGTAGTTTTTTGCGGATCATTTCCACGATTTGGCACGTAAACACCTAGGAGCTCGATCTCCGGAGACGTACCGAGCCTGATTGCCACGGCCCTGCCGGGCGCTGGGTCTCGTTCAGGATAGTCTTGGATTTCTGTGCCGGTAATTCGTGTTGCGATGAGCACTCCGCGATCATTCGCTAAACAGGGGCGTTGAAAAACAAGCCAATTCGACCGCTCGAATTCGCCGCGGAGCCACTTCGTTCCTTCGCCGTCAGAAATCTCAGTGAACACGTAGATATCAAAAGATCGTGGAACCACCCAATCCGAAAAAATGCGCTTCACCCGCTCTTTTGCGGCAGCTCCGATGTTAAGCGTTGCTATTCTGATTTCCATGAGTCCATATATTTTTATGGTTCTATTCAGTGAATGCCGGTGAGAACAACTTCACTTCTCATCTTAATACGCGGATCTTTGATGTAGCCGTGCAGGCACTTGAAGTCACGGTCAGTATGTCAAATCAGAGCTAGATGTCAAGTGTAAGGTTCGACCGCCTTCATAGGTACTGAAACACAGTAGAACATAATTAAGAGGAGACTAATTTTGCCAAGCGCTACCAAGGCAGGCGCAGCCGGAGGCTTGCCGAACCTTTTGCTTCCCCTAAACCCCCTATTCGGATAATTGTGGCTTGTTCAGCAATCGCGAGTCACAACCCCGATAATCTCTACACCGTAGTAGATCAGACGTTGAGTTCAATCTCGTTCAAACAAGCTGAAGCATGGAGACCCCTTTGACCCTGCTGATAGTCACAGGCCTATGAATAGATTGAAACCTGTCGCAGGCGATACGTGCATTAAATGGCGCAGCCAAAATGCCAAGTGCACACGAACCTAAACCAGTAGCCCCAGCGGACATCATTGGTTTTCTAAGTTGTGCAGATTTTCCGAGAAGACCACAAAATAATACAGAAACAGGCAGGCGGACAACGAGAAGCCAAATTCTTGCAACGCGCGTTTGGCCAGACAAATTTGTAGGCTCATGGGGTTATCACCGCCTACAAAATCGACCACACCGCTGTAGACGAAAAACCAGAAGCATCGTTCAACTCTTTGAAAAGATTGGTGAGGGGAGAGAGTTCGGAGGTTTGAACCGGATGACCCATTTGTGCGCCTTCCCGCGCAAGTTTGCAGAATTGTCCCAGGCTGGTGGAAAGCATTATTGTCTGGCGCGCAACCGTCCCGGCGGAACATCGGTTCTGGAAGGAATAGCGCGCACGGGGGCTAGGGGCGTTGTCCACTCACTGAGGAAAAGTGCGTATCGCAGGGTATAGGGGCCGCCGATCACACGCGGATCAGGCGAGGCAGCCATGTCGGGAAAAGATGCGCCAGAACCCCTTCGGCGGCTTTGTGCGCCGGCTCTTTGCTTTCCTCTTCGAGCTGCTCGATTTCCAGTTCATCGACACGGTCCCCGAGCATCCGGGCTTCTTCCTCGGAAAATTCGGCCCGGATTTCAAACTCCACGGCCTTGTTGGTGGCTTCCATAGCAGAGGTTTTGAGTTCGGCGTGGCTTGCTTTTACCTGCGTTAATTCCTTCAGGGTTTGCTCGTGGGAATTTCGCTCGATGCGCAGCGTCTCTTGCGCGGCCGCGTACTTCGCCTCAGTGCTTGGATTCTGCGCGGTGAGCTCGTCAATCCGTCTTCGCGCTTCATCGCGCTCGCGTATCACCTCATAGGTGCGTGCCGCCGCCCGCCTGCGTTGTTTTTTACGATTTCGATGAAAGAGAAAATCGAGAACCGTTATTTGCCGCGAAATCGCCCTGGGGGCGTGATGGCAAGAGTACGGTTGAATGGTCGCACCAGACTACCGTAATCATAAACTTTCTACTAGGATACCCTGTGTTTGCTTCGGTCGCCACGCGCCAAGTTTGCGCGTGGCAGAAAAGTCTACGTGGCGATACAGATCCAAGTACTCGCTACCATACGTGGCAAAGGAGTCTCTGGTAGGTACGACAAAAATGTCGTCGAGGGTTTTCTTGCCATCTGCATAGCCAATTTCCCAAGGACACCATCGCGATTGGGCGGAGTTCATCGTCGCGAGGAATAGGAAGTAATTGCATTCTATAATTCTTGATTGAATACGTTCTGCGGTCTCTCTATTGGGCTTCTCAGGCATCTCGGCGTCCTTCCAATCTACATACAGCCGCCAGCCGTGTTGGGCAAGGAGGGCAATCAGACCCTCTGCTAGTTGGGCATCTTTGTGGCTATGACACAAGAACGCAGAACGTACACCGCGACGACGCGCATCTGTGACACTGTCCGCGAACTTAGTAACCCTAGACTGGGCTGCTGCGGTTCTGAGTTCGTCAATTGCAATTGGCATAAGTCGTGTGCCGCCTCCGTCTCAATTTGCATCTTCGCCCGTGTGAACCAGGCATAGCTAGGAGTCTGGATGCGCTTGCTCATAAGCCTTGTTGACCCACTCACCAAGCTTTCCATACTCCCACGCATAAATCGTTGCGCCGATTCTGATTAGGGCAGCCGGAACGGGTCCGGTCGGATCCATACGACCGTCTTTGTCTTTGATATTGTTGATCCTGATTCCCACGATCCCGTTCCCACGTGCGACGCTTTCCTCTATCTCGTATGAAACATACTCGCGATTTGCGGTTTCCGCCCCAATCAATACAGCCGTTACACTCGTGGTGTCCAGGCCGCTGTGGATAAGCTTTTTGACAGTTACGTCACCTTTTCGCCTCGTTTCTTCCCACAAAGATGCATCGTGGAAGCCAGCGGCGGCAACCCCCTCGATCGCTCCGCTATTGCGAACGACGTTGACGCGCCAAAGATCACGTTCGTAATGAAAGCTGAAAAATACCCTGCGAGCCATAATTAGGTCCTAAATAGTAGTGCGAGCGCTGCGCATCACAGTGCACTGAGTATGTTTTGCGTTGCAAGATAATCGACTGTTCCATCACGGTGGTCCAGAATCGCGCGGTTTCCAGGATTCCACATGATTGGCTGAAACGCTGATCTTACGAGAGGTTCGGACCGAGCCAGGTGTTCGAAAAGGACATTAACGCACGCCGAGACGTCGCCGGTGCCGAAAAGAGTCGCGTTTGCTTGCTGAGATAGTGAATTGTTTAGTGACGAGGGCGTTAATTGCTTTGCAAGCCTCCTGGCAAATCCACCCAATCCCCCAACCAAGAATCGGGGAATCGCCTTTCTCTCCGCGAGTGTCATCTCTTCAGCGACCCCAGGTACAATACCGTCCTGATTGTGCATTTTTCCGCCGACTGCGACCATGACGTTTTGAGCGTCGATCAGAACTCGTCTCATTGCTGACAAACTTCGGTTTCGGGTGGCCACGTCTGCTGGGCCGCCGTCTCCTATCTTCTTTGTGATCACAAACTCTGCAATGTCGGTCATAGATTTAATATCTTGAGGCTCCAAGTCTTGTGCCCAAAGTTCGGACATTATCAAGGTTACCGGCTTACGAAGGCGTTTACTGCCCTGCAAGCGCGCTTGCCGAAGAATCACGGGCGTGAATGTGGGATGGCAACCATGCACGATTCGCCCTCCATATTTGAAAACAATGCCGCTGAAAAGTGCTACGAACTCTAGGATTCCACGATCCATTGCTGGCTCGGACCAGTCCTTTCGGTCCGGAATCGCGCCGGACAAGCCAATTTCGTATTGTTCCAATGAAACGTCGAGCTTTGTGAAACTCACGCTGCTACCACCGTGGTGAAATTGGAATCAATCAATGCCGCTAATTCCTGATGATGCAGGATAATCACAGGTTCAGGTTGAGCCTCCGAGATGTCGTTGAGTATTGGCTCCGGCAAAAGCTCACCATCGTAAATGAAGAGAGAGTGATTACAACGCGCAGTGCTTTTAAGGAACTTTGCAAACGTTTTCAGTGCTGGACTGTACGCTGGGGCAAACACCGAACAATGACTCAACACCTTCGTCCGAAATCGCGGGGTTAGGCTCCTTGAAGACTCAAACATCAGCAAGCGCTGATCAAGAACCTTCCATGCAAAACCGTGAGAAAAGAACTCCTTCTTGACGATGAATGGCACTTTACATTTCCGCTGGAATATCTCACAGAGGTAGGTCTCCGCCTCGTAAACGATGTTTTCTAGTTGCTTGATACTGAGAGGTGGATCAACAGCCGGATTTGGTCTCTGAATCAGGACACACCGCTGCAAGGCGACGAGGGACGGAAATCGAGGTCCAACTGTTCGATCGCCCTTGTCCCGGAAACAAAGTGGAAGAATCGGCAGCAATAAAGCGTCGGCCGTGTCTACCTCATGCTTGATCCACGGGGATGTGGGCGCGGATGGAGTGTCTACTAGCAAAACCAAGCTTGCCTTCGCCAACGCGTCGTCGATCTGTGTCTGAACAGGAGTGCCTGGCAAGATGCTGGGCTCGTCATCAAATTCTATTGCTTTGTCGAGGAATGCACGATGGCCTACGCTTATCAAGTAAGCGTGAAGTTGCTCTGCGATTGCTGCCCCATCAGTCTGTCGATAAGAAACGAATATGTTGGTATCACGACCTTGTACGCGGAGACCAAGCATCCCTCCGACTCGCTTCGCTAATCTGCCTTTCGGACCTTTTGCTGCACGATCATATTTAAGAGCCTTTATCGCAGCTGCCGCTTCTGGCGGTTTTTGGGAACTCGGATCGAGGGCCACTGGAAGAAGAATCGCAGTGTCTGGCCTGTGTTCAAGATATTTCCGAATGAAGCGATTGCCCACGTCAGGGAATTTCTTGCTATCAAACATGACTATCAAGAGATCGTCCCACGAAGCGTCTGCAGGCCAAGACGAGGGCGTATTAGCTGCCATGACTGCAACTGGCACATGATCGGCAAATGCTTTGACCAAGTCCGCCGCAGCCTTCTTGGCGATTTTCTGGCTACCGGATTGATAAAGGATTACAACCATATCTGAGGAAACCCAAGTGTAGCGCTCAAAAGCCAAGATCGTTTACTTGTGCCGCCATTATATTGATACGACTCTCTAGCAACGACGTGCCGCAGCGCACTCGATCGCGGCGATAAGGTCTTTAACATCGCCCCATCGTGCGATTGGTGCGCCTATGTTCCTCAGCGGTTGAGGCACACGCCCGCGAGAGTCTTTTAATCGGATACCGCAGATACCCTTGCCCAGCTCGAAAGCAGTCTTCAGTTCCCACTCTACCCAGTCCCGCCACGCCGTCCCGTTGCCAATAAGGCAGGCGACAACCGAACTCTTCTGAATGATTGATCTAATCTGCTGCTTAATATAGGAACTACGAGTACTATTTATGACTTCCCGCAGACTGCCGTCATGGAACCTGATTTCGAGGTGTGGTGCACGCGCCATGAGTCGGAACCCCCTCACCTGAGGCAGGTCCTCGACATGAAAACTGAGGTAGATGCGCCGCTTGCATGCATGATATGTCAGGTTTCCCCTATACGCCTTCAAAAGTTGGGTGAGGGACTCGAATCCGCGCCTCTCAAGGAGGTTCCCCAATTTCGTATCGTCACGGGCATGAAGATCGATGCCGTAGCGAGCCTCGATTGTCCTGACTAGTGTGTCGTCTCTTGTGGATCGGAACATTGTTGTCTCCACGTCAAGGAATAAGAAGTCCGAGTGCGTCGATATCCTGTTGTAAGCGCAGTACGCCTTTCAGGGCGACTGGATGGCATCGTCTGATGTGATCTTTCTTTGGGCAGAAGCAAGGTGTATGACCCTTGATCTGAGGGGTCTGTCTCAACGCGGACTTTATTCTCGGCCAAACCCGGGCTTTAGCTAATAGACGGAGGCATTCTGTCGCCCGATTCTGATCACACATCTTGGAATATGCTTCAAGGATGCCGGTAGCACCGTGCGCGTATTCTGTCCATGGCCAATGTCCTCGTGAGGAGTAGAAGATCTGGCCATAGAGAAAAGGGATTATTAGGCGCTCAAAGAACAGCCTGAATTGGAAGTCGGGTTGAAAGAATTCATCTTCCTCGAAAGGGATGCAAAGGCAGGCACTTTTATCTTGCTGATTAAAGTGCCGATCATCGGTAGGGTCTACCCCTTCGACATAAAGTGCAGGTAATCGCGAAGTGGACCTAGTAATTCGCTCTTCGATTCGGATTGTGAAACTGCCCGCTAGCGTCAGCGCTCCTTCTTGGTCATTTACGCCATCGGCATCAATCACGAAAATATTGCTCTGCTCGTTGTAGCTTGCAGAGAATTCAAGCCTTCCTGCGACTCCGTTTTCCGCTGGGATCAGCCCTGGATGGTTGTGGTGCAACCACTCTTTATCGTTTTCTTGCAGCATATTCTGCGCACCATGGTGACCTTGGGGAAAAACCCGCGGTTGCAGAGGTATCCGAAGCCCGATGTGTCTTGCTGACCTCAGTAATCGTGTCGTCTGATCCGTACTTGGCTCGTATGTCGGCGGCTTCATCAGCCCATTTGCCGAGATTTGTTCTCCCATCCCCAATTATCCAGTCATATGTCTTAGATATGGAAGACAGCATTGTTCCGTCCGGCAACTTGAAACCCTCCAGCGGGTTTCGGCCTGGTGTATCCGTTTTCTGGTCTTGGTCTTTGATGTTGTGGATCCAAATGCCAACTATGCCGTTCCCGCGATTCCAGCTCTTGAGGATTTCGCGCTGAACCCACTCACGGTCAGCAGTTTCCGCCCCAATAAGAACCGCCGTGACACTCGTGTTCTTGAGTTGATCATCGATCCAGCGTTCGATTGCGCTATCGCCCTTCTTTTTGATGGATTCCCACTCAACGGCGTCAATGAAGCCATACTGGTCTTGTCCAGCAACCACATTGCAGTTTCGAACTTGCCCCGCGCGCCAAGCATCACGCTCATAGTGAAAGCTAAAGAAAATTTTGCGAGCCATAGAGGCTACCTTTCCTAACGCAAATTGGTCGTGATTTGCTGATGGCGTGCGTCGGAGCCGTTTGGAAAGGACTGCGGTCCTGTCAGTTGGGACTTCCTTTGTCGCTTACCAGCCAATCACTCATTTCGGGCACCGTTGACGAGCAATTCGGCACCTAATATCACTTTAAACGTGGCGGCTATTCCTAACGACGGCGGAGGTGTGTCGGAAACTCCCAAGAGTTTCCTTCAGACTTTCTTGGGCTGGCGCGGCGTTCGAAGCCGAAGCTGTTTGGCGAGCTCTGATATCGCGTGGTCGCCAATTTTGAGCAGCTTGTCAACGGCACATTCGCCAATTGTCACATCATCCACAAAACTGTAGTTGCCATGGTAATCGTTCTGGATAATATCGATGCCATCCAGGCCTGGCTTGAGTTCATTGCGCAATATGGAAATGCCCTTGAAACCTTGGTCGGCCGTCGCGCCCAGATCGATCTTGTGCACCGACTTTTCCTTGCGTCGAGCGATCATGAGGAGCAACAGAACCTTAAGTGAGGCGTCAGGCAGCTCTACCGATTTAGACGCGATTGTGACCCGTGTCCGGCGCTTAATCCTGTCGCCCGGAATGGTGATAAGGACTCCGTTTTTCAAGTTCGTACCTTGTGTAGGGGGTGACTCATGACATTGCTCGTGCGTTTGGCGTCCGCTGGCTTGGAGGGCTTGGCGAATCCGTTGCGAAACTTGCTGATTCTCAAGAGGCTTCTGGATAACATCGCTTGCGCCGTCTTTCATTACGTCCACCGCTTCATCAACCTCACGCGCAAATCCGCTGACAATGAGCACGGGCAACCAGAAGGCGGTTCCGTGGTGGTCGCCGTATTTCTCTCGAATCTTGCGCAGAAGCCCCTTGCCATGGTCGATATGACCTTTGATCGACTCGGCTTCGCTTTTGATCTGCAAGTCCAACAAGACAAAACAGAATGAGTTGTTCTGCAGCGCGGCGAGGGCATCATCGCGATTATCCACCACGATACTGTCGCAGTCGCAAGATTGAAGGATCTCGCGGAGGTCAACCGCTGTTTCTTGATCGTCCTCGACGATCAGCGCGATATGCCGTTTGCTCATATACGCTCCCCAGGGCGATGTTTTGGAATAACGATGCGAACGGTGGTTCCATGGCCTTTAATGCTGTCGATGCTGAGACGGCCCCCATGTTCAGCCTCAACTATCTTCGCTGCGAGGGGCAAACCGAAACCAGTCCCGTTCGGCTTACTTGTCGCAAATAGAGTGAGTGCGTCACGTTGCACCTCGGCGGACATGCCGCATCCTGAGTCTTCAACTGCTATTGTGACCAGGCCGTCCTGGACTTCGGCCCTAACTTGAACTGGCTTTGGCGAACTCACATCTCGATACGATTCAATTGCATTCAGGAACACATTGGTAAAAGCCTGAACCAATCGCGCTCGTGCGATGTCAACGCCGATATTCGATTCCACGCTAATGTCAATTGGCACTTGTTGCGACCTAGCCCCATCGCTTTCAACCGCCAAGCTGGCGGCCTCTTGAATGACTTCACCCAGAAGCTCTGTGTTGAAATTGAGTGGGGGCTGCGCAGTGTAGGCTCGCATGGCGTCCAACACGGCGCGAAGTTGTGTCACACGACGACGGATACGATCGGCTTCCTCTGCAAGGGCCTCCGCTGGAACGTTGCCGGCCGAAAGTTGCCCTTGTAGGCGCTCGGCCGACGTCGCCAGCGGCGATAGAAGCTTGATGACCTCGTGATACAGTTCGCGGGCGAAGGTATTAGCGATTTGTTCGGCCACACGCTTTACGGCATCCCGACCTTTTAGGCCGAACCGGGCTTCGATATCGTCGAGAGCGGAATTGATGCGATCTTCGTGTTGCTTTCCAAGCGTGCTTGCGTGGCGCGAGTCACGGCGTCGGAGCGCAGCATGTTCTGCGGCCTGCCGCACGCGGCTATTGTCGTCGAGGGCAAGCTTGGCTAATACACTTTCAAAAATGGGGTGAGGCGCGTATGCGGCGACGTTTGCGATGGCTCTACGAACTTCCCATTTGGTGTGGTTCGCCAGCGCAACGAGTTTCGCAACGAGTTCTTCGACGTTGGGATCGCCGACAACGGCGGAGCGTATGCGCTTGTCAGCAACAGAAACTGCCTGAAGTGTGATAGACCAGTCGGGAGCGTCTAGGGCCGTCAGCAACTCCGGGTACGTCAAGTCCTGGTCAGTGGCCATAGCGCTTTTTCCTTAGCAGAAAAGCCTCACGTCCACCCTCGAGGATTTTCTCAATCTGCTCCTTACATTGATCGACGGTTCCGATCTGCTTAAGAGTGGAGTGTAGGCCGTCTGAGGAGAACACAAAAACACGTTCGGCCTCGCCAAGGACTGGTATGTTTGGATTATGCGTCACAAAGATCACTTGGCGGCTGCCTTTGATCGCTCGTAGCGCTCGAACGATTGTTTCGTAAACGAAAGCGTTGTCAAGGTTGTCTTCAGGTTGATCGATCAACAAGGGCCGTTCGCTTTGTGTCAACAAGATGGGCAAGATCGTGGTACATCGTTGGCCGGTTGATAGATGCGTTGATTCTTTAAAAGTGTCTCCGTCGAGAAGTTCGATGTAAGGTCGATCATCAAGGGCCACAGCCTCTATCGTGTAATGAACACCTTCGCTGCGCAATGCGCTGAGAATTTTCTTTGAGCGTTCTTCGTCGAATCCTGACTTCTGGGTGAGGGTGTTGAGATCGTTCTTTGCGGCCACTTCGGCCAACTCGCTTGGAAGAAATATATGACACAACCGTTCTGCCGCTGCGCCCTGTTTAACGCCGGAGCCTTTTAGAGCGTCAGTGACAAGGTCTTGATATTCGCCCAAGTCTGCCGCTTGCATCACACTGACACGAATGCTGGGAAATTGGCTTGAGAGGCGTTCGGCAATTGTTTTTCTCTGTGCGAAACGTTGATCGCGCAGTTCCGAAATTCGTTTCAGAAGCTCTGCGCGGGCCTGTAGCATGCTGTCTCGCTGTTGTACCTTCGCCGACTGTTCATGTGCGGCCGATTGCGAAACCGCAAGGGCTGTTTGCAGTGCCAACCGCTCGGCGGCGCGTTCGCCTTGTTCTTCCGATGTTGCTAGGATGGTTCGGTACTCGGCCTCCTGCAGCGCATGGCGCTCTGCAAGTACAGCGGCGTGTGTGTTGATGCGTTGCTCAACGGCACGAGCCTCGTTCTCGATAGATCTGACGGCCGCTGCGAGGTGGCTTGCAAAGGCTTGAAGGTCGGATTGAAAGGCTTGAAAGAGTTCGCGATTAACCCCCTGACGAATTTCATTATCGACTTGGGCCTCGACACCTATTTGAAAAGCCGACTGGCTTGAGCCAATTTCCCGCACGAGTTTTTGCAAGGCGGCAGTCACGAGTGCTGAGACTTTCTCCTCGCGGGCGCGCTGGCTCTTTGCCGCATGTGCCGTGTTGATTCGACCAGCGTCGGGACCAGAGACCTCAGAAAGACCTTTAAATTTTTCCTGGAGCACTGGCAGCTCTGAGGCCCGAACGCGAGCGTCGTCTCCTTCTTGATCAATGCGACGAAGGTCTACGCTGGATTGGTCCACCTGACGTTGCAGCTGCTCCAGTTCGTGAGCAATAGCTATCGTCGCACGTTCTTCAAAACGGTCGAGGAGCTCTAGCTGGGCTGCCGGACTAGATGCAATTTCTTCAATTTCGTTTTGGCTAAAAACGTCTGCGCCGAATATTTGATCACGATCGAGTGAAATCGGCACAGCTGTCCCCGCTTCGTTTAGAACTTGGACCGTTTCGTGAGCACCACGTCCGGCTGTATATCGCATGTCCGTCTTCGTGCGGAGCTCGATCCTGAGCTGCCCGTTTCCGAGATTGGCTTTCACCAAGGCGTCTATGGTCCGATACCGCTGCAGATTCACCTTGGGATCTGGCATGAGTCCGAGACCGTAGCGAAGAAATTCAAGGGCCGTTGTCTTTCCAGCGCCTCGCCCTCCGATCAGGCAGTTCAAGCCATCGGCGAATTCCATTTGCGCACCCGCCAAGAACCCGCCGGTTACATTAAGACTCAGCACTAAATGGTGGGGAGATTTGTTCTGATTCTGATTCGTCATATTGACTTAACGTTAAATGTACCCGACTAACTTCTGACATGTTGCATAGTTTGTCAGGGAAAAAGTTTGGAAATCCACCTGGCGGTAGCGTGGTTTAAAGCTTGAATGTGACGGCTCACTTCCTTCCGACAACGTCCATAATCTTCTCAACGACGTTAGCCAATCCGTTTTTCGTCTGAACTGCGCTTCGGTCGGCCAACATGGGAGAATAGTTGCGCACTTCGACAAAGCCCACGCCATGCCATACAGGGAGTATCACCTTTGCTCCGTTGACTTCGCGTGTGGCCAAACCGTTCAGTTCCTGCTGTGGCCAATGCTTCTCGAAGAAACGACCGCTCAGGATGACAACACCGAAGCGTGAACGTGCAAGTCCACGGTCTATAGACTGTCGAATGCTGTCTCCTAATTTCAGCGAGAAATCGTCATACCAGACCCGTAAGCCTTTGGCCCGGAGAGACTCTGCTAGTGGTGTGGCAATTGCATCCTTGTCTTCACTGGCATGCGATATGAATACGTCCCATTCATCTTCAGGTCTCTTGGAGTGACTCGTTGCCGGGCTTGAACTCGTGGCGTTATTTGCTACCTCAGGTGGTATCTGCCTAACGGGCATATTCAAACCAGCGACGATCTGTGAATGCGTACCACGTTCTTGCTTTCGTTTCGCTATCAGTGTGTTCACAAGCTGCTGAACGTCACTCTTCAATTGCTCTCCCGAACCTTGCAGACTCTGAAGGTATTGCTTGACTTGGCCGACGGTTCGGCCCGTTGCAGCATCCACATCGAACTGTGCGTCAGTGAGTTCGTAAATGAGGTGCAGTTCGTGATCTTGAATCTCACCGAATGGTGGGCTGAGGGTGAAAGAAGTCGGTCGCACATCAAACAGACCAGCATCGCCCTGAAATGGGATAACCACTTTGACTTCAGTGCCGGCGATGTAAAACGGCCGTGAACGGTCGCTGATGATTCGTCGAGGATCCCTGCTGGCATCTACCTGTGTTTCCTTTGTGAGCGCGTACTTCTTATCTTCATCGAGCACGGGAACGTTGATGCTGAACTGTTCTATCAGTCGGGCTGCGACAGCGACAGGGTCGCCATCGAGTTCGGTGTTCGAGGTTTTTTGAAAGGCGTCCTTAAGTGCTCGTTTCTGGTTCTCGATGACCGAGAATATATCGACCTGATTGAAGAGTGGTTTCATGGCGCGTCTTCGCTTCAGCTTTATCGTACTGACCCGGCCTCTAGCCTGTCCGCTTTCAGTTTTTTATTCACGTCACCGCGACATTCATCTTCAGATTAGCTCGACGTAAAAGGCGGAGCCGAGAGCGCTCGAATCAAAATGTCGTTATCTGTGAAAGACTGGGGCGAACTCGAAATTCCACTCGCTGCTTTTTCAAGCTCTTCAGCTTTTGATAAACACTCCAAAATGACGTGAGCATCTCGCGAACTTCATTGTCAGCAGAATCGCCACAGCTACATTCAAACTTGAGGTAATGAGTAACGCTTCTTCCCCCTTGGGGATTCGGCTTAACCTTTTCAAGGTCAAAGATCGTGCCCTGACCACAGTTTGTGCAAGTAACACTGACAACATTTAAAATCGGCAACACCCAACACGAGCTCTTTTTCGGCCATGCCGCATTTTAGCGCAAAGGCGCTAAGGTGCCATTTCAATCGGCATCGAAACGTTCTACGAATTAAAAGCCCGAATTGGTACGGGAATGGGTACTGCGATTAGTCCATGAATGACCGCAAAGGAAAAGGACAGACGGCAAGTCTTAAAAGGCAATTCTCAAAGACAAGCCATCACGACTATCTACAAAAAAAGACGAGGACTCGTGAGCGGCTACGAGTGATGAAGAAGCCACTTACATATCTCAAAGGATCACACCGTCTACAAAATCGACTACAGCGCTGTAGACGGAAAACCAGAAGTGCAGTTTAAGTCTTTGAAAATATTGGTCGGGGAGAGAGGATTTGAACCTCCGACCCCCTGGTCCCGAACCAGGTGCTCTACCAGGCTGAGCCACTCCCCGACTGTACGAGCTGCGCGAATGTAGGAAGAACGCGGGCAGCGTCGCGCACGCGAACCGGCGCGACTTGAAAATTATAACATTCAGTGAATATTGACTGGAGCGGAGCACGTGCGTCGATCGCCACACATCTAGCGGCTTTGCGTTAACCATACGATTTCCATTGAATCGTTTTTGTAGACCGGAATCATGCGATTTGCCGTTATAGTTAGGCATCGCGTCCGGCTGGACGCAATTCATTATATTAATGATCGCATTCACTGCCAGCTCGTCGTTGACGCCGGACGAGAAGATCACAAGTCCGGTTGTGTTGGTCGAAGACGGCATTATCTCTGAAGTCTTTTCGCGCGATGCGCGAGAGATCGCGGCGGGCGTGAAAGAGATTTCGCTGGGCGATGGATCGAACGGCGCGATACTTGTTCCTGCATTCATCGACGTGCACATTCATGGCGGCGCAGGACATGATGTCATGCAAAAAGATGTTGCCGGACGTGCCGCGATGGAGCAAATGCTGACGCGACATGGAGTAGGAAGCTATTTTCCGACAACAGTCACAGCTCCGATGGATGTGACATTGGCCGCGCTGGAACAGATGGCCGATGCAATCGAAATGGCTGGAAAGGCGGCTCCGGGACGAGCGATGCCGCTTGGAATTCATCTTGAAGGACCGTTCATCAGTCATGTTCGGCGTGGAGTGCATCCGCCAGCAGACTTGGTGTTGCCGACGCTCGCCGTATTTGACCGCTTCTGGCAGGCTTCGCGCGGGCAAATTCTCATCATGACGATCGCGCCGGAGCTGCAAGGCGCACTCGAAGTGATTGCCGTAGCAGCAAAGCGCGGAGTGTGTGTCAGCCTTGGACATTCCGATGCCAGCTTTAATGAAGCTCATGCCGGCGTCACTGCGGGTGCCAGACACGCTACGCATACGTTTAACGCGATGCGCCCGCTGGATCATCGCGATTCGGGGATTTTGGGAGAAGTGCTAACCAATGCGAAACTTTCCGCAGACATCATTGCCGACGGGATTCACCTTGATCCAGCGATCGTTCGATTATTTCTGCAAGCAAAAGGGCCGGACTTGGCTGTGCTTATCACTGACGCGATTTCTGCCACAGGCATGCCGGACGGGAAATATAAGCTCGGCGATATTGAAGTTGAAGTAAAGGACGGCAAGTGCACCGCTGGAGGAAAACTCGCGGGCAGCGTACTTACTATGGATCGCGCGGTCCGAAACGTCATGCAATTTGCAGGATGGAATTTACAGCAAGCGATCCGATTGGCTACGGCGAATCCCGCAAAAGTCATGAAACTGAAAAATCGTGGGCGGATAGAAGCTGGCGCCCGCGCAGATTTTGTCGTACTAGACAGTGAAGGGAAAGTTCGACGTACAGTTATCGGCGGCCAATATATATGAGTTTCTCTTCAAGGAGCGATCAGAAACAATGACAACTTCAGCGCCGCCCGACAAGGCTGGATTTCCGCATTACATGCTGAAAGAGATTTTCGATCAGCCAAAAGGTTTGCGAGACACGATTGAGCCGAGAGTATCGCTCGACGATGCGATCGTGCATCTGGAAGACGAGATCCGCATCGGCGTTGAAGATTTGCGTTCGTTACGACGTATCAACATCGTGGCATCGGGAACCAGCCGTCATGCGGGCATGGCCGGCCAATACATGATTCAGGAAATGCTGAACATTCCGGTCGATGTGGATTACGCGAGTGAGTTTGAGTATCGGAATCCGCTGATTGGGCCCGGTGAGTTGACGATTGTCATCACACAGTCAGGTGAAACCGCTGACACCACAGCTGCTCAGCGTGAAGCAAAAGCTAAGGGATCGAAAACGATTGCGATCTCCAATGTGGTCGATTCGACGATAGCTCGTGAAGCCGATGGCGTCCTGTATACACATGCCGGCCCCGAAATCAGCATTGCATCTACAAAAGCTTTCACCGCGCAGATGGCGGTCCTTTATTTGTTCGCACTTTACTTGGGGCAGGTACGAGGTAAATTCAATAAGGAGCAAAGGCGTGCGCATATCCGCGAGCTGCTTGATTTGCCAGGGAAAGTTGAGCAGGTGCTGCAATCCTCGCCGGTGTGTGAAGAAATCGGCAGCCTCTATTACAAGTTCGAAGATTTTCTTTTCGTAGGACGGGCCATTCACTATCCTGTCGCGATGGATGGGGCGCTCAAATTAAAAGAAGTTTCGTACATTCATGCCGAAGGTTATCCCACCGGTGAAACAAAGCATGGCCCGATCGCCATGGTGGATGAGCATCTCCCCGTGGTGGCTATCGCGACGCATGATAAGAGCGATTCCGGTTCGGTACTGCGCTACGAAAAAAGCTTGTCGAACATTGAAGGGTTCAGAAAGCAGCGTGGACGTGTCATTGCCATCGCAACGCAGGGTGACGACAAGATTGCAAAGCTGGCCGACCAGGTAGTTTATGTACCCGATGCCCCGGAATTACTCTCGCCGATTCTCGAGATAATCCCGTTGCAGCTTCTGGCGTACTACATAACCGTGAAGAAGGGGCTGAACGTGGACCATCCCCGCAACCTAGTGAAGTCGGTTACGCTGGAATAAAGGTTAGTTGGGTTTGCGGGTTTTGCCTTCGGCAAGATATTGAAGCAAAGCGAGATCAGCCGCTGCGCGCAAGCGCTCCGACTCCGTAATTTCCGGGCTCAACACCACTCCGTCGGTGTTTTTCTGACGCAAAGTCTGACGGATTTTGTCGCCTGCCTCGGATTCGTTCATCACCACCTGCATGTAAAAGAACAGGAAGTGGCGCATCTGGTCGAGCGCGACGCGCAATGTTTGCAGAGATTCCATTTCCGGCACCGCGCTCAAAGCTTCCATGAGTTCCGGGTCGGCGGGAGCTTCCATGGCGGCACAGTTCAACTGCCGCTGAATGGCGCGCAGGTCTTCGGTCACTCGCAGGATCCGGTTATGTACATCTTCCAGGTATTCTTCTTTAGCCATTCTTAGAAATCCGTCCTCGTGTTGCGGCGCATGTTCACCATCTCATTCCAGTCCTTGAGCTGACAGATGCCCCATGTGCATGCGCTTTGGTAAGAGCGTGTACTAAGGTGAATTACCTTGGTTCCGGATATGCGGGATGGCGTGCTTTTCACCTAGGATGACGATAGCCGGCAGGGCGTTCCTAACTATCCAGCTAAAAAGAATATGCATGACATCAGGCTTCCAGCAAGGGTTTTGAAGAGAACAGGAGGGTTGGAGCCATAGTCTTATATAATTCCGCCGTTCAGCAGTATTGTCGTCCCGGAGGATCCTTGGCGTTAATAAATCGGCTCGTGGTCACCCTTATCGTGTTACCAGCCGTATTGTTAGCAGCCCTACCGTTGCTGGCCCAACGAGAGCCTGTCCTTAAGCAGATCGACCTGCCGCATCCTTATTACTTTCGTGAGATGTATTTGCCGCAACTCACGACTGGTCCAAGTTCGGTGGCATGGATGCCCGATTCACAATCTCTGGTTTACTCGATGGCGGGAACGCTGTGGAAGCAAAACCTGGGCTCGGATGAAGCTGAGCAGCTCACCGCAGGGCCGGGATACGATTATCAGCCGGACGTCTCGCCGGATGGGCGATGGGTAGTTTACAGCTCTTATTGCAAAGACGCGCTCGAACTTTGGGCGATGGACCTTTCAACGAAGCAGACACGCCAGTTAACGCGTGGCGGGGCGGTTAATGTCGAGCCGCGCTTTTCACCTGACGGCAAACGTATCACTTTTGTTTCTACGAGCTATAACAAGCATTTCCATATCTTCGTGGGCGATTTTGCAAACGGAGAATTGAACAACGTCCAGCGGCTCACTGGAGAGACGCGCAGCACGCTACCTCGTTATTACTACAGCCAATTCGATCATGAGATTAGTCCGGCGTGGTCGCCTGATGGAACCGAAATTCTTTTTGTCTCCAACCGTGGGCACATTTACGGTACCGGTGGATTCTGGCGGATGAAGGCGCAACCCGGCGCGGAAGCCCACGAGATTCATTACGAAGAGACGACGTGGAAAGCCCGTCCGGAATTTTCACCGGACGGGAAACGCATTGTCTATTCATCCTACCTAGGCCAACAGTGGCACCGGTTGTGGCTTATGCCTTCAAATGGAGGAGATGCTTTTCCGTTTACCTACGGTGAAGGCGTTCGCGCAGCGTTTCGTGGGGGCTTCGATGCCATCAATCCAAGATGGTCGCCAGACGGAAAGTTAATTGCCTATATCTCGAATCAGTCGGCGAACACTTCCATTCAGATCCGAAGAATTCCTGGTGCTGAGCCCGTCTCTTTTCAGATCACGACGCTTCGATATTTAAAGCCCACGGGCAGTTTGTCGATCAAAGTATTGGATCCAGCAGGTAACCCAACTCCGGCGCGGATATTTGTCACGGGCGAAGATGGTCGCGCTTATGCGCCACGCGATGCGCTGATGCATGCCGATGACAGTTTTGATCGTTCCGAACGCCCATTCGAAGCTCACTATTTTCATTCGAATGGCACTGCATTGCTGAATGCACCAGCCGGAAAAGCAACCGTCACCGTCATGAAGGGATTCGAGTACGCGGTTGAAACGCGAACGGCCCTGATTGCAGAAAATAAACGAACAGAAGTTACGATCAAGCTGAAAGCGCTCGATGTTCCATCAGAGAATCGTTCTCAATGGATCAGCGGTGATGTCCACGTCCACATGAATTACGGCGGAGCGTATCGCAATATGCCCAAAGGTCTGGTTTCGCAGGCTTCCGCGGAAAATTTGGGCGTGGTCGAAAATCTGATCGTAAATAAGGAGCAGCGCATCCCGGACATTTCATACTTTGCCGCCAGTGAGGATGAAGAGTCAACGGCGTCGACGCGCTTATTCCATGGACAAGAATTTCATACCAGCTATTGGGGACATCTCGGGCTGCTGAATTTGTCCAATCATTTTCTGCTTCCCGGATACGCTGCATATGCCGGCACTGCTGCCGCGAGTCTATATCCCATGAATGCGGACATTGCGGACCTCGCACACGCGCAGAACGCACTCGTCGGCTATGTGCATCCTTACGATGCCGTTCCTGACCCCGCGCACGATAGTTCGCTTACGCATGAACTTCCAGTGGATGTTGCGCTGGGCAAAGTCGATTACATCGAAGCGATTGGGTTCAGCGATCACAAATCCACTGCTGACGTTTGGTATCGGCTTTTGAATTTGGGTTTCCATTTACCCACTGCGGCAGGCACAGATGCGATGGCGAATTTCGCTTCCCTGCGAGGGCCAGTCGGACTGAATCGCGTCTACGTGAAAGTTCCGAAAGGCAAGCTGGATATCGATACTTGGCTCGACTCACTTAAACAGGGGCACTCCTTCGCAACCAATGGCCCTCTCATCGGATTCACGTTAGGCGATCAAACGATCGGCGGAGAGTTAAAGCTTACCTCGCCCGAAAAAAAGATGAAGTTCACTGCGTGGATAAGATCTATCGTTCCGCTTGATCATCTTCAAATCGTCTGCAATGGAAATGTTGTGCGCGATCTCACAGTCACAGGAAATCGCCAGTCCGGTGATTTCCAGGATTACATACCCATTTCACAGAGCGGGTGGTGCTTGCTACGCGCGTGGAGTGATAAGGCCGAATATCCGATTCTCGATATCTATCCCTATGCGACGACAAGTCCGATCTATGTAACAGTCGCTGATGCGCCTGTGCGATCTCCGGAAGATGCTACGTATTTCGTCGCATGGATTGATCGCATGACCGAATCCGTGAACTCCAATGGGGATTGGAACACCGACGCAGAGAAACAACACGTTCTTGAAACGCTCGGCCGCGCACGGGAGATCTACTCGGAGAAAGCGAAATAACGCTACGCTTTCTCCATTTGCAAAAGCGCTTTCTTGCGCTCTGTGCCCCAGCGGTAACCGCTAAGTTCGCCATCTCCACGCACTACTCGATGGCACGGAATGGCTACTGCCAATCGATTCGTCGCACATGCTCGCGCAACGGCGCGGACAGCGTTAGGCTGGCCGATTGCTTTCGCGACTTCCCCGTAAGAACGCGTCGATCCGCGAGGTATCGATTGCAGATGCGTCCAGACCATCCGCTGAAACGCGGTTGCTTGGATATCGAGCGGCAACGATGATTTGAGTTTCTGGCCTTGCATCTGGCGCAGTAAATTCGTTTTCGCAGACTGCAAGGCCGCGTCATCGCGGCGGCGAATTGCGAAAGGGAATTCGTGTTTCAGCCCATGCTCTAATTCGTCATCGGTATTCGCGAATTGGATCGTGCAAATTCCCTTGTCGGTAGATGCGATCAGCATGCGTCCGAGTGGAGAGTCGGTCAGTGTGTAGCGAATGGACGCCGCAATCGCGCCGCGGCGATATTTGTCCGGAGTCATACCCAACTGCGAAGAACTGCGCTCATACAAGCGGCTGCTGGAACTGTATCCAGCGTCGTACATTGCGCGTGTGACAGAATGCCCAGCCTGCAAATTTCGTTTCAGTTGTTTCATGCGGCATGAATCCGCGTACGCGTGGGGGGTGATTCCCAGTGCAGCTTTGAACGCCTTCTGCAAATGAAAAGGGCTTTGTCGAAACTCACTGCCCAGGCGAGCGAGTGTCACATTGTCATCTAGATGTTGCTCGATGTAGCGGCAAATAGCTTTCACCATTTCGGCTTGCGGATTTCTGTTCGCGGTCTTAGGGCGGCATCGCAGACAGGCACGATAGCCAGCCTTTTCGGCGTGGTCACATGTCTCAAAAAATGAGACATTCTCACGGCGTGGTCGTCGAGATGGACATGAGGGACGGCAATAGATTCCGGTTGACGAGACAGAGAACACGAATGCGCCATCCTGGGCAGCATCTCGGGCCATCACGGCTTGCCAGCGTTCGCCTTCGTGATGTTCCTGGTCGCGTGGTTGTAAGTTTCTCGGCATCGTCTCGACTGGGTTTATATTGACTATTGTATTTGCGCTCATGATTCAAGAATCTAATCCGATGCCCAACCGTGAGCCATCCGGTTCTTGTGGTCAAAGCATTTTCGACCCCGGCTGGCACATTCGCGGATCTCGCGAAGTCCTGCTTACGGTAAACTCGATTTTCATTGCGGTTCTAGTGTTATTTGGTTTGGTCTTAACAATGGTGCAATACACGAATGCCGAATCGTCCGATCAAATCGTTGCCACTCATGTGGCGCGCGACTTTCAGTTGGACGCGGCTTATCCGGCTACTGAATGGAAAGATGCGCGACCGATCGCGTTTTCGGCGAATTGGCAGGGGCAGAATTCCGATCCGACGCGCCAAACAATCGTGCGTGCGCTATGGTCGGACACCACGCTGTACCTGCGTTTCGAGTGTCACTATCGCGATATCACAGTTTTCGCGGATTCCGATCCCGACGGCCGACGCGATCATCTATGGGATCGCGATGTGGTCGAGGCTTTCCTCCAGCCGGAACCTTCGCCTGAGAAATTCTATAAAGAGTTTGAAGTCGCTCCGAATTCCATGTGGATCGATCTTGATATATCGCCCAGCGGTCGAGCCGACCTCCAAAGTGGCTTAAAACGATCGGTGTATCTAGATAGACACGCCCAAACCTGGACGGCTGAATTGGCCATCCCATTGGCCGCTATCACCAAAAAGTTTGATGCCGCACACGATTGGCGAGTGAATTTCTACCGTGTCGAAGGCGCGAAAGAACCGCGGAACTATCTGGCCTGGCAACCGACCAATACGCCTGAGCCAAATTTCCATGTACCCGCTGTGTTTGGAATCATGAAGTTTGCTCTCCCCTCGAAGAAATAGCAGTCACCAGGCACCAATAACTCTGCCGTTACCACCCTATGGACTTGGCAGGCCTAATCTGATACTTTTCGTCTGCAATAGAACGGAAATCAGTTAAAAACAAAGGAAACCATAATGACTATTACAACAAGACTTGCTGCTGCAATCCTGCTGGGCGGTGCCATGATTGCCAGTTCCCCGATGGTTGCTCAAGACTCAGGACAAGGCGCAAAGCAGGACATGAAAGACGCTGGAAGTTCGACCAAGAGCGCAGCCAAAGATGTGGGCCACGCGACCAAGAAGACCGCCAAAGCCGGCGCTCACGACGTAAAGAAGGGTACCAAAAAGGCTGCCCACAAAACTGCTGAGAAGACCGATGAAGGCGCGCAAAAGGTCGAGAATAAGACCCAGCAGTAGTGCGTAACGCGCACCTTGGCCGCGTCTGTTTGACTTGGACTCCGCGGTTCGGTAACGTTAAGGTTGTCGTTCCGCGGAGGTTCACATGTTTGAAGGCCTGTTCCAGCCCACGCATTTACTGATAATTTTCATCATTGCACTTTTAATTTTTGGCCCGAAGAAGCTGCCTGAGCTCGGCAAAGGAATTGGTGAAGGCATTCGTGCGCTCAAAGACGGCATGAAGGATGGAATCAAAGATCCGCCAGCCGATCCTCCGAAAACCGCTGCGTCTCCAGATACGCAGACCAAAAGCGACGTAAAAGTTTAGTTCATCCCAACATTTGGAAATGAAAAAGCGCTCCCTTTCGAGAGCGCTTTTCTTTTGGTGCGACGAGATATTAGTTGGGTAGCAGGACGCTATCCACAACGTGGATCACGCCATTTGACTGCATCACATTCGCGATCGTGACGGTGGCCGTTCCGCCCTTTTCGTCTTTCAGGACGATGCTCTTACCCTGCATCATGGCGGTTAGAGTTCCGCCGCTGACGGTTTTCAAGCTGGCTTGTCCATTGCCATCTTTAATCATCTTCTTGAGGTCAGCCGCGGTTACCTTGCCCGCCACTACGTGGTAGGTAAGAATTTTGACGAGCTGATCTTTGTTTTCCGGCTTCAGCAGCGTATCCACCGTGCCGGCAGGCAGTTTGGCGAATGCTTCATTGGTTGGAGCAAATACGGTGAATGGTCCGGGACCCTGTAGAGTATCCACGAGGCCTGCGGCTTTAACGGCTGCGACCAGGGTGGTGTGGTCGGCGGAATTCACAGCGTTTTGGATGATGTTCTTGGTGGGGTACATTTCCTGTCCGCCTACCATGGGGTTCTTGTCCGCGGCGAATGCGCAAGCTGCCAAAGCCATAACGCCGACTAAAATTACGATTGATTTCTTATTCACTGGTTTATCTCCTGTTTGAATTGCTTTCAGACTAAGTACGCGGATAGGAGCCGATTGGATGTTTTGTGAGCTAAAGGCTGCTTTTTCTGACAGAAGTAACATTGACGGTGCCTTAGGAGATTGCTAGCATCAAAGAGGTTAGGCCCAATTACCCTAGATGGAACTGCTCCTTAATATCGCGTGGTTGATGCTGTCCATTCCAGCGATCTGGATTTGGATGCATACGCCCGCCCACCAAAAAGGCGCGCGCCTGCTGCGCGGTTTGGGAGCAATTGTTCTGCTGGGCTGCGTGCTCGTCCTGCTGTTCCCGGTGGTCTCGGCCTCGGACGACTTGCACGCCATGCGGCCTGATATCGAAGAATCCAGCCCAGGCAAACGGATCGCCAGGCAGGCGACCACACATACTCAGGCATCCCCTATTGCTCATGGGAATTTTGTCGCTGCGGCAGGCTTAACTTTTTCTCTTGTTCGGATTGGCGAGTTCGTTGTCCCTTCGTCATTTGTCCAGTCATTCTCGCGCAGCGGTCTCTCCATCCGCGGACGCGCTCCGCCTCTTTCGTTTACCTAATCAGCATCAGCTGATTCACGCAATCAATCCCCATATTTCTATTTGTTTTAAGCGCCGATTATTCCGGTCGCTAGCTGCTCGCATTTGGGATATCCCGATGCCGAAGCGGAGTGAATGATGTTAAACCGAGTTCTCATATTTTGGCTGACGTTTGCCGCATTTCTATCGGTGAACGCACAACAATCGCCGCCACCACCGCCCTCATCGGCACAGCGCGTGGTTTTGTCGTGGGAACAAGTGCGTGAACGTTTTGAAGCCCGCAACCCCACTTTGCTTGCAGGCAAGTTAAACGTTGAGGAATCGAAAGCCGACGAGATCACCGCATTTTTACGTCCTAATCCGACGCTTGGAGTTGCTATCGACCAGATCGATCCGTTCAATGGCGGCGCCTCGCATGGACCGTTCGCTTATCTGCTCAACGGAGCGAGCGTCGACTATTTATTCGAGCGGCGGCATAAGCGTGAACTTCGCCGCCAGAGCGCGCAGGAAGCGACGCAGGTCGCGGCCTCAAATCAGGCTGATCTCGAACGCACTCTGCTCTTTAATCTGAGAAGCGCGTTTGTCGGAATCCTTCAAGCGAAGGCCGTTCGGCGCGTCGCACTCGACAATTTGAGCTACTACGACCGCCTTCTCGGAGTCAGCCGGGAGCAGTTTAAGGCTGGCGGAATCGCGCAAATGGATCTCGACCGGCTGGAGTTGCAGCGGGTTCAATATGAGTCCGACCTGCAAACCGCAGAAGTTAACTTACACACTACAAAGATCCAGATGCTTGCGCTCCTGAATGAACGCACGCCAGTCGACCAGTTTGATGTAGCTGGAGTATTTGATTTTCCCGACTCCATTGTTCCGCTCGAAGAAGCACGGAAAGTCGCTTTGGATTCGCGTCCAGATTTGCAGGCGGCCATGCAATCAGTTGAAAAGGCACGTACCGATCACAAGCTTGCGGTAGCAGACGGATCCACGGATCCAACCGTAGGATTCGACGTTGGCCGAAATCCACCGATCGACGCTTACTTCGGCGTGAGTGTCAGCATTCCGCTGCGTATTTTCGACCGGAATCAAGGCGAGAAAAAACGCACGCAAATCGATGTGGAACGCAACGAACGTCTTCTCGATGCCGCGCAGGCGCAGGTTTTCAGCGACGTGGATTCCGCATACGCGTCCGTCGACAGCTCGCTGACACTGCTTCGACCGTACAAGGCGAAATATCTGCAACAGGCAGTGCGCGTACGCGATGCCATTACGTTTTCGTATCAGCACGGTGGCGCATCGTTGCTCGACTTCTTAAGCGCCGAAAACGATTACCGTTCAGTTGAATTGAATTATGCAAACTTAATCGGCTCTTATTTGATGGCTGCGGGCCAACTGAACCTTGCGGCAGGTCACGAGGTAATTCCGTGAACGGATCTCTTATGTGGAAGTGCGAAATGTCGAAACTCAAGCGGCTAACTGTTACTGGACTTCTGGGCTTTCTGATCTCAGGCGCGATAGCCTGTTCCCACGACGCTCCGCCTGCTCCAACAAAATCGGAAGCAACGCTTGATCCCGGCGTATTCGACGTTCAGAATCCAGAGCGATTCAAGCTGGATAAAGTCCAAACTCGTTCTTTGCCAACTGAACTCACGGCAAATGGCAGCGTAACGCCGGACGTTGCTCGAACCATTCACGTGACATCCATGGGATCAGGACGTGTCGCTGAGATCAGGGCTCATCTTGGCGACTACGTACATAAGGGACAAGTGCTGCTCGTAGTTTCCAGCCCAGATTCGGCCCAGGCGAACTCGGATTATCGTAAGGCGGTCGCTGACGAGCTTCTTTCAAACAAAGCACTGGAACGGGCGCAACTGCTCTTATCTCACGGAGCGCTCGCCGAAAAAGATCTACAAATCGCCGAGGATACGGAGGCGAAAGCCAAAGTTGATGTGGAAACTTCCGCTGAACGCGTACGCATCCTGGGCGGTGATCCCTCTCATCCGAGCCCATTGATCGAAGTGAGAGCTCCCATATCCGGCGCGATTGTTGAACAGAACGTAGCCGGATCGGAAGGAGTGAAAAGTCTCGACAATACTCCGAATTTGTTCACGATCGCAGACCTCACATCCGTGTGGGTAGTTTGCGACGTTTACGAAAACGATATCGGCGATGTGCATATCGGCGACGGAGCGGAAGTTCATCTGAATGCGTTTCCGGATCGCGCGTTCCACGGAAAGATCGTGGATATTTCTCGGGTGCTCGATCCTGCGACACGATCGGCAAAAGTACGCATCGTGCTAGCCAATTCTGACGGCGCGTTACGGCCGGGAATGTTCGCCACCGCGAAGTTCCGTTCGACCAAACTCCAAGACCATACCGTCGTTCCAGCGACCGCGCTCATGCGGTTGCAAGACAAAGACTGGATATTCCGGTCCGAGGGAGGGAACCGTTTCCGAAGAGTCGAGGTACAAGCTGGCGGACTCACAACTGACGGAATGCAGGAGATACGGCAGGGAGTAAACGCAGGCGACTCGGTGGTCGTGAATGCGCTGGAATTCTCATCCGCAGTAGCGGGGAACTAGCCATGATTCAGGCCCTGATTGATTTCGCTTTACGCAATCGAATCGCCGTTCTCGCCGGGGGAATACTGCTGTTTGCGTGGGGCATAGTTTCGTTTCACAACCTGCCGATTGAAGCGTATCCCGATGTTGCCGACACCTATGCGCAGATCATTACGCAGTGGCCTGGGCATGCCGCTGAAGAAGTTGAGCAGCAAATTACGGTGCCGCTCGAAGTGGATCTCAACGGCGTTGCTCACCTCACGCATCTTCGATCCGTTTCGCTGGCTGGGCTTTCCGTCATCACGATTATTTACGACGACGACATCACGACGTTCAACGCGCGGCAGGAGGTGCTCGATCGATTGCAGCAGGTGAATCTCCCGCCGAATGTGAATCCTTCGCTCGCGTCGGATTCCAGTCCGACCGGCCAGATCATGTTCTACACGCTGCAAAGTTCCAATCCAAAATACGATGCGATGGAGTTGAAGACCCTTAACGACTGGTTTGTGCAAAACCAGTTGAAGTCGGTACCGAATGTGGTGGATGTAAATCCGTTTGGCGGCCCGACGCGCGAATATCAAGTACAAATCGATCCTGGAAAATTAGTTTCATACGGTCTATCACTGACGCAGGTCGAACAGGCGCTGGCTGCAAACAACATCAACTCTGGCGGAGGGTTCATTGAGCGCGGCGAACAGGCGTTAAATGTTCGCGCGGTTGGACTCATGCAGACCACCGACGATGTGGGCGCGACCGTAGTGAAGGTGCAAGGCGGAACTCCGGTGCGAGTTCGCGACCTGGGCACGGTGATGCAGGCGCCTAAAGTTCGCCTCGGCCAATTAGGAAAAGCCGTGCGTCACGAAGACGGCACGGTTGTCGACGACGCGGATATGGTCGAGGGCATCGTCCTGTTGCGTAAAGGCGCGGAGGCTGAAACCACACTCCAGGCCTTACATCTGAAGGTTGCGGAACTCAACAATCATTTGCTGCCGCCGGGCGTGAAACTGGTTCCACATTTGGATCGCAGCGACCTGATGCACTACACAACGCATACAGTGCTGCGCAATCTCACCGACGGCGTGCTTTTGGTTACATTGATTTTGTTTCTGTTTCTAGGCAACGTACGCAGTGCGCTGATCGTCACGTTCACGATTCCGTTTTCACTTTTGTTTGCGGCCATCCTTCTTGATCTTCGTCATATTCCGGCTAATTTACTTTCGCTCGGTGCGCTGGACTTCGGCATGGTCGTGGATGGTTCTGTGGTGATGGTGGAAAACATTCTCCGCCACATCTCCATGCCCAACCGTCGACGGCCTTTCATGGAAATCATCGCAATCGCTTCCCATGAGGTGCAGAAGCCGGTTTTCTTCGCGCGAATCATCATCATTGTCGCTTATCTTCCGATCTTCACCTTGCAGCGAGTTGAAGGTCGGTTGTTCAGTCCGATGGCGTGGACTGTCGCTTTCGCTCTCCTGGGAGCGTTGGTGTTTGCGCTATTCCTTGCACCCGTTCTTTGCAGCTATTTGTTTCAAGGGACGAACAAGGAATGGCGCAATCCCGTTCTTATCTTTTTACAGGAACGATATGCTGCCACACTCGATTGGTGTTTTGACCGCCAGAAATTAACTCTGGGACTCGCGTTGGTAGCCGTAGCACTGATGGTAGCGCTGGCATTCAGCGGAATCATCGGTTCGGAATTTCTTCCTCATCTCGACGAAGGCGCGATCTGGGTGCGCGGAACGCTCGCGCCCAGTACCGGCCCGTCTGCTGGTATCTCGCTGGCGAATCGAGTCCGTTTGGTACTGGCCGATTTTCCTGAAGTAAAGCAGGTCGTGAGCCAGGTAGGGCGTCCCGATGACGGCAGCGATGCGAGCGGCTTTTACAACACCGAATTCTTCGTGGATTTATTGCCGCGAGAACGATGGCGTCATCAGTTTAAGAGTAAGGATGAACTGATCGCCGCAATGGACAAACGACTCGAGGAGTTTCCCGGAGTCGATTGGAATTTCTCGCAACCTATATCCGACAATGTCGAAGAGGCCGTCAGCGGCGTTAAAGGCGAATTGGCGGTCAAACTTTTCGGCACGGATTTGAAAGTCCTGGAGGAAAAGGCGGATGAAATACAAGCCGCGATGAGCAAGATCCCTGGCATTGCCGACCTCGGTACGTTTCAGGTTCGCGGACAGCCCAACGTCAATCTTGTGATCGATCGCGCACAGGCTGACCGTTTCGGCATCAATGTCAGCGACATACAAGATGCGGTAGAAGCGGCAGTCGGCGGCAAAGCTGTCAGTCAGGTGTTGATCGGCGAGCAACGCTATGATTTAACGGTCCGCTATCAGGCTCCGTTTCGCCAAACCGTTGATGACATTTCCAACATACGGCTGCCGGCTCCTTCCGGAGAGCGAGTGGCCCTTGGCCAACTTTGTCATATCAGCCTGGATGATGGTGCGTCGACGATTTATCGCGAAGGCAATTCACGTTATATCGCAATTAAATACAGCGTGCGCGGCCGCGATCTTGGTAGCACGGTCCGTCAGGCAATCGAGGTTGTGGGTCAAAAAGTGCAACTCCCGGAGCGGTACCACCTTGATTGGACTGGAGAATACGAAAGTCAGAAGCGCGCAAATCGCCGCTTGTCATTCATTGTTCCCATCACGCTATTGCTGATGTCATTCATTTTGTATTCCGCGTTCAAATCGTGGAAGTGGGTATGGATGATTCTCGCAGTGGTCGCACTTTCACCCCTTGGCGGATTTTTGAGCCTGCTAATTACGGGAACTCACTTCTCGGTATCGTCGGGACTGGGATTCCTTGCGTTGATCGGCGTGTCCGTAGAAATCGGCGTCATCATGATTGAATACATCAATCAACTTCGCACTCGTGGAATGAATCCGCGCGAAGCCGCGAAGGAAGGCGCTTCGCTTCGTTTACGCCCCATTATGATGACCATGCTGGTGGCAACGCTGGGCTTGTTGCCAGCGGCCATGTCCCATGACATTGGATCGGACTCTCAGCGTCCGTTCGCAATCGTTGTAGTCGGAGGACTGATAGTAGAATTATTCATCAGCATCATCTTGCTGCCCACGCTTTATGTTTTCTGGGCTCGTCCGACTGATGTGTTGCCTGCCCCGGAAATGGGATTCACCGACGAGGGCGAGCATGTGGACTGAGGCGGCTATAATTCCAGCATGAACCTTAGCGAGCAAATCCAAAAAGATATCACCACCGCGATGAAGGCCCGCGATGAACATAGGTTGTCCACCTTGCGGATGGTCAAGGCGGCGCTCAAGAATCGCGAAATCGATAAGATGGCGCCGCTCGACGATAAAGAGTCGCAGCAGGTCCTCAGTACGCTCATCAAGCAGCGCAAGGATTCGGTGGAGCAGTTCACCAAAGGTGGGCGCCAGGAGATGGCGGACAAGGAAGCCGCCGAAATCGAAATGATTGAGGCGTATTTACCGAAAGGCGCAACTCCCGATCAGATCGCCGCCGCCGTGAAAGATGCAATCGCAGAAATGGGATCGCCCACCATGAAAGACATGGGCCTGGTGATGAAGAATGCGATGGCACGCTTTACCGCAGCAGGTCTGCGCGTCGATGGCAAAGCAGTTAGTGATGCAGTAAAGTCCGCATTGAGTGGTAACTAGGTTTATGACGTAGTCGAAGTTTGGAAGCCGATTCGTTTAGCATAGAGTCGGCAAGATGTTCTCATCCGCGCTCCATTCCGTAACAAATCGTCGGCTCGTAATTCTTGCTGGGTTGCTCGTCCTGGCCATCGTGGCATTTCTGTTAGTTGGCCGTTTGGTTCGACGGTACGGTGAACAGGAAAAAGCCCTCGCCCGAAGAATGTTCGCTCAAGGTAACTCCGAGCAAGCCGCGGGAGAGCCGGAACGGGCCCTTGAAGATTACCGGGCCGCGCTGCAATACGATCGCACGAATTTCACTTATCAGTTAAGTCTTGCGCGCGCGCTAAGAGATTCCGGACGCACGGCGGAAGCTCGAGACTACCTGCTGACGTTGTGGGAAAACAATCCGCAAGACGGCGCGATAAATCTTGCTTTAGGCCGGCTGGCTGTGCGGGAAGGGTCAATCGAGAACGCGGTCCATTATTATCACAACGCCGTTTACGGCATTTGGCCCGAAGATGCGGACAGGCATCGCTTTGACGCCGAGTTCGAACTCGTAGAATTTCTCTTGCGCGAAGGAGCGATCCCGCAAGCTCAGGCGGAATTGATAAGCCTCGAAGCATCGCACCCTGCGGACCTAGACACACGACTTCGCATCGCGGAGCTTTTTGCGCGTGCACATGACAGCGAGCATGCACTGGCTAGCTATCAGGAAGTATTGCTGCGAGATCGCAATGACATCAATGCATTGAACGGAGCCGGACAGGCTGCGCTGGCCCTTAGCCGCTATCGCATCGCGCAAAATTATTTGCGGGCCGCTGCGGAGCTTAACCCCAATGACTTGGCGGCAAGCTCCTCACTCCAACTTGTGAATATGATTTTGCAGTCCGATCCAATGGCTCCCCACATCTCAACTGCAGAACGGCGGGAACGCATCAATTCCGCGCTGACACAAGCGGCTGCGAGATTGGCATCGTGTGCGCAGGCGCGCGGGGTCGATCTTCACAACGGCAATGCGAATCATGCTCCCGATGGAACGCAGACCCTTCAATCGCGTCTAGATTCGATGAAGAGTGAGATGAAGCGCGCCGATCCCAAAAGTGAAGAAGACGAAGCTTCCTCTGCGATCGATCTGGTTGGCGAGATCGAACGCCAGACGGCGGAACTGTGCGGCTCTCCCGCAGGGATCGACGCAGCGTTGTTGCGAATTTCAACCGACCGCTCTGCCTCTGAATCGGAGTCGGGAAAATGAATCTGCCCGCCTCCCCGCTCGAGTCGTTAAAAGTCCTCAAGGCCAAATCCTATTTTCGTGGCGTTTTGGACGAAGAGCGCTTCTTTCTTGTCCTCGCTGTTTTTATCGGCGTGTTCTCCGGATTGGCCGTCGTATGCTTTCGTCTCGCGATCGAATGGACCCGCATCGGACTGCTCGGCCCCGCGCCGCATTCCCATGACTGGCGGCTGATCGCCGTGCCAGTGCTGGCAAGCCTGCTGCTTGCGGTCGTGATCATCCACGTCTTCCCTGCCGCTCGCGACAGCGGCGTCAGCCAGACTAAATCCGCGCTCTATATTTTCAATGGATACATCCCATTTCGGACGGCCTTGGGAAAGTTTCTGACTTCCTCGCTTGCGATTGGCGCAGGACATTCTTTGGGGCCGGAAGATCCATCTCTGCAAATCGGCGCCAGCATTGCGTCGGCCCTTGGACGCCGCATGCAACTATCGCGCGACAAATTGCGCCTTCTCGCTCCGGTAGGAGCGGCAGCCGGACTCGCGGCCGCGTTTAATGCTCCGATCTCAGCCGTGCTGTTTGTGATCGAAGAAGTCGTGGGACGATGGAGCGCTGGAATTCTTGGCTCTGTAGTACTGTCGGCGCTCTCAAGCGTGGTGGTGATGCGCTGGTTTCTCGGATCTGATGCGCTCTTTCGCATTCCTCCGATTGCACCTGTGCGACCCGTCGAGTTGATTGCTTATTCAGTCCTCGGACTAGCCGGCGGCGTGGCCGCAGTAATTTTCGCCAAAGCAATCGGATATTTTCGTCCTCGCCTGCGAGCGTGGCCGGCATGGACACAATACTTTCTCCCCGCCGTTGCCGGACTTCTCATCGGACTGATGGGCTACTACGGCGCTCCTCAGGTGATGGGGGCGGGATACCAATACATCGATGAAGCGATGCACGGCGAGTTTACCTGGCAAATTCTAGCGATGCTCGCCGGACTGAAAATTATCGCCACGACACTTTCGTTCATCAGCCGAACTCCCGGTGGAATGTTTGCGCCGACGCTTTTTATCGGTGCGATGCTGGGCGGCGCAGTTGGCGGCATGGAACATCATTTCTATCCGCATCTCGCGGGATCGGTCGGGACATACGCACTGGTCGGCATGGGAGTGCTATTTGCCGGGTTTCTGCGTGTACCTTTGACGTCGGTTTTTATGGTGCTGGAGGTGAGTGGAAATTATTCGATCATCGTTCCAGTAATTCTCGCGAATGCGATTGCTTATGTGGTATCGCGTGGCTTACAGCCAGTCCCCATTTTTGATTTGCTGGCACAACAGGACGGCTTGGCGCTTCCGTCGATGGAAGAGCAGCGAGATGAAAGCGTCCTGCGAGTCGAAGATGCCATGCAAGCGCCGGATGGACCGATTCTAGAATCGGACGCGACTGTCGCTGCGGCATTGGCCATCGCAGAGCAATCAAAGCAGGATATATTTTTGGTGCGTCAGCATCCCACGGGATGGGCCAGCATGAATCGCGATTTACTTCAGCGCCTCGCGGGAGAAGGTAAAGCAGAAATGACGCTGGGCTCGGTGCTGCCGGTTGGGCGATTGCCGCATCTGCATCCGGACTATCCTTTGGAGATGGCGCTGCGCTATGTGTATCAAACGCCGCTTGTGCCGGTGGTCAGCCGTGCGGATTTTCGCAAACTAGAAGGCGTGATCTCCAGCGAGGCTGTGCTAAACCGCTATCACATTGTGAGCCGCGATGAAGGCGCGTAATGCGAAGCTAGTGTCCGCCGCTAAGTTCACGAACAATATCGCTGACGAAAGCTTTGGCGTCTCCGAATAGCATGAGGGTGCGGTCGAGATAGTAAAGCGGGTTATCGATACCCGCAAATCCGGGGCTCATGCCACGCTTAATTACCATTGCGGTGCGAGCTTTGTCGACATCAAGAATCGGCATTCCAAAGATCGGACTCGATTGATCGGAACGCGCCGCCGGATTCGTAACATCATTGGCGCCGATAACAAGAGCAACATCGGTTTGCGCGAAGTCCCCGTTGATTTCGTCCATTTCGATCAAGCGATCATAAGGAACGTCCGCTTCTGCGAGCAGGACATTCATGTGGCCCGGCATGCGTCCCGCGACCGGATGGATTGCGAAACGTACATCCACTCCGCGTTTGGTAAGAGCATCGTACATCTCGCGGACTTTGTGTTGAGCCTGGGCAACCGCCATGCCGTATCCGGGGACAACGACAACTTTGTTTGCCGCCGCCAGGATGCCAGCAGCTTCTTCCGCGGTGGCGCTGCGTACCGTTTTTTCTTCCTGCTTACCCGCAGCCGTCGCCTGTACTTGCCCGAATGCGCCGAATAGTACATTCGAAAACGACCGGTTCATTGCCTTCGACATGATCACCGAGAGGATGAGTCCCGACGAGCCATCAAGTGCTCCGGCGACAATCAGTAACTTGCTGTTCACCACGAATCCCATGGCCGCTGCGGAAAGCCCGGCGTAGGAATTCAAAAGCGAAATTACAGTCGGCATGTCCGCGCCGCCGATAGGAATAATCATCAGCACGCCGAAGATCAGAGGAATCGCCACCATGAAAGGAAACACTTCTCTCGCGCCGGGATGAATCACGAGATAAACCGCCAGCCCGATGGCAATCGCGAGGAATGACAGATTGACGATGTTCTGTCCTTTATACGTGATCGGGCGTTGCGGAAGGATTTCCTGGAGCTTCCCTGCCGCCATCAAACTGCCGGTGAATGTCAGGCCGCCGAGGATGATTTCCATCGACAGCACCGACATCGTGAAGGCCGGTACGTTTGGCGAACGCAGATAAAATTCCGCCGTGCCGACGAGAGTTACGCAGAGCGCGCCGGCAGCATGACTCAACGCAGTCCGTTGCGGGACCGCCGTCATCTGCACCATGCCGAGCGGAATGCCAATGATCGTGCCAAGCACGAGAGCGATGGCGATCCATGTGTAGTCGATGATCCCGTGATGCAACAGCGTTCCGGCAATCGCCAGCACCATGCCAATTTCGCCAGCCCAGACGCCGCGTCGGGCGCTGGCGGGAGAGCTCATCCAGCGCAGCGACAGAATAAAAAGCGCGCTGGCTACCAGATAAATTATTTCGATAAGTGTGTCGGACCCGGCGAATGTGTTCATGGTTTTGTCGGACGGCTGGTCTTGAACATTTTCAACATGCGGTCGGTGATGAGGAATCCGCCAACTATGTTGCTGGTCGCGGCCACTACCGCGATGACTCCTAGCACTGCGGAAAATGTGCTCTTGTGCTCGCCGACTAATACGATCGCGCCGACCACTGCGATGGCGTCCAGCGCATTCGTGAGCGACATCAAGGGAGTGTGCAACAGAGGTGAGACGCGCTTGATGACTTCAAATCCGATGAAGCCAGCCAGCATGAAGATAAACAAACTATTGATCAGCATGAATACTCTCCGTGGAATGCGACTACTGCTGTGCCACAAGTGCTGGTAATGAAAAGAACTCCCGAACGCGCGCATTTACGACTTCGCCGCCGCGAGTCACCATTGTTTCGCGGATGATGTCGTCGGTAGCTGCATCGTCGAGGCGCAATTTCCCGTCCTTCATTAAATGGAGCATGAACGTGGTTAGATTTTTCGCATACATCTGGCTGGCATGATACGGAACTTCGCTTGCCAGATTGATTGGACCGATAATCGTGACGCCATGAATGGAGATGGCTTCGCCAGCCTTTGTGATTTCGCAATTGCCGCCGCGCTCCGCTGCGAGATCATAAATAACCGATCCAGGAGCCATGCCTTTGACCATTTCTTCGGTCACCAGCACCGGAGCCTTTTTCCCTGGAATCACGGCAGTCGTGATGACAACGTCGCTTTCAGCAACTACCTTTCCGAGCAGCTCGCGCTGCTTCTGATAGAACGATTCGTCCTGGGCTTTGCCGTAGCCGCGCGCATCCTGCGCGTCTTTCACTTCGATGGCAAGTTCCACGAAGCGTCCGCCTAAGCTCTGGACTTGCTCTTTCACCGCGGGCCGCATGTCGTATGCGGAGACAACCGATCCCAGCCGTCGAGCTGTGGCGATGGCTTGCAATCCGGCCACGCCGACTCCGATGATCAACACGCGCGACGGAGTGATGGTTCCGGCCGCAGTCGTCATCATGGGAAAGATTCGTGGCAAAGCGTCGGCCGCTTGCAGCACCGCTTTGTATCCCGCAATCGTCGCCAAGGACGACAGTGCATCCATGCTCTGGGCGCGCGTAGTTCGCGGCATCAGCTCGACAGCAAATGCTGTCGCTCCGCTCGAAGCAATCTGGTTGACGGTATCGGCGGATCCCAAAGGACGCAGAAAGCCAATCAGCGTCTGGCCTTTGCGAAGCAACGGAATGTCGGCCTTGCCGGTAAGATCGTTAGCTCCGTATCCAAGCACCTGCACAATAATGTCGGCGGCACTGAACACGTCGGCGCGGCTGGGCACGACTTTGGCGCCTTTATCGGAGTAATACGAATCAGGATAACCGGCCGCGCTTCCGGCTCCACTTTCGATTACGACTTCGAGACCTGCTTTAGCCAGTGCGGGCAAAACTGCGGGCGTGAGCGCCACACGGCGCTCACCAGGATAGGTTTCTTTCGGCACTCCTACGATCACCTACGGCACCCCCAGATTCATTGCTTGTTAGAGCCACACAGTGTAACGGATGCCGAAGCTCAATGACACAAATAAATTTCACGCGTACGAATACATCGTCTGTGGGGGCATTTGTTAGACTTCAGCCGCGGCCATTTTCAATCCCACATACACGTCTACATTCCATCATCCGAGTTTCGGAGGAGAAAATTCTCATGTCTGAAAAAATTCCACAAATGTTTGCAAATCACGGCCGGTTTGATCCCTGGTTTCATTTCTTTGCCTTACCGGTTCTCGCCATCACCATGATTGCGGCGCTGGTGAATGCGGTGCGGCATCCCGGTCTGCATTCCGTTTGGATGGTGTTGGTCGCGGCCGCCGTATTTGTGACACTCGCGAAGGCCCGAACCTATGCCCTCAAAGTACAGGACCGTGTAATCCGGCTGGAAGAGCGCATGCGTCTAGCGGCACTATCGCCGGCATTGCATCCGAGAATCGTTGAACTCAGCGAGCGGCAACTTATCGCCTTGAGATTTGCTTCTGATCAAGAAGTAGCAGCACTAGCCGAAAGGGCGCTGAATGAGAAATTGGATCCGAAGGATATCAAAAAGGCCGTGCGCAATTGGCGTCCTGATTATTGGCGCGTGTAGAAGCTCTAGGCAGAGCCCGTCGTTCGAATTAAATCTTTTGAGGCTGTGCCACCCTCTCTACAAACAAAAGAGGCGTAGACAGCGTGAGAAACTTCGGGAAAAAACTAAGCGTGCGTCGCTGCCACTGATCGGATATCTCAGATCTTCGCGGACTGGTTTCCGCGACCACACGAGCAATTCCGTTCGCGCGAATCACTTTATTTTCGGTGAAATGTTACTTGGGTAAGTAGTACCCGCAGTCCACATCGCCTACTGTTAGCTCCTACTCTTGGCAGGCCTCACACTCACCAGTGCCGTCAAATCATCCCAGGAGATTCAAGGACACAAAGTGACTTTCGCCTTCTCCGCTGCTCCTCGTACGTTCCTGGCGTCTTGCTCGCGTATATTTTCTTTCACTCTTGCTTCGCGAAGTTTGGGTGTTTTCGTGGCTGCCGTTACTCTTTTGATGTCCGGATCGATCCTGAGCGCCCAAGAGAATGGGACGTCCAGCCTGATCGCTGTGGTACATTCCGAAGCTGCACGTACCAGCCGAAACCCACGAGTAAGAAACGCGTCTCGTCAATCAAGTTCGGCCCGAACAGTCAACTTCAATGTTTTTTCCACTGCATTTAACGGGCTGGACCTTCAGAATTTCTATGATTTCTCTATGGATCCAGCAACGGGCTACTACTATGCGTGCGCATCATATGGTCCAGGTTACGGATCTGGTCCGATAAGCGTCTACCTTGGCGCAGCTGCGCTGGCGACGAATACTCCTTCATCCAGCGTTACCCTTTCCGGGGGCTTTTACGGTACTTATTTCGCGGTGCAAAATGGAGTTCTCTTCGGACGGCTCGATCAAAGTACTTCGGCGATCTCTTCATGGAATGCAGTCACCGGCCAGTCGATTTCAACGTCTGCGGTCCTGAACATGTGTGGAACTAACAGTACTTGTACTTTCGAGTGGGGTGGATTTTCGGGCGTCAATTGGATGCAGGATTCAACCGGCTTGTATGTTCTCGGCACGGATGATGTTAATGGATGGCAAGTGGACTTAATGAATACCGACCTCTCCGTTAACAATAGTCAGTTGATCTACCCTCCAAGCAATGAACTGGGATATGCGTTTGCCATCAAAGGCCACCTCTTAACCGCAGATTGGTATGACGTAAATACGATTGAGGATGACTTTAATGTTTTGACCGGCATCGACCAGCCCGTCTCATACACTCTGGCTGGACTCCCGGCAAACTTTTTATATTTGAGCAACACTCTCTATGATCCAACCATCGACCGTTTATACATTTGGAACAAAGTGGATGGAATCCTGTACAGCGCGGACAATGCTTCACAGCAATTCGGCGTAAATTCGGTTCTCGATTTTGGCCCGCTGAATGTCGGCACGGCGGCCGCAGTACAGACGTTTGCTTATCAGTTCAACAACCCAACCACTTTGTCAGCGGTGGACATACTGACGGGCGGCGCGTCCGGGCTGGATTACTCAGATGGGGGAAGCAGTACCTGCACGGCGGGGACAGCCTATATCGCCGGTCAGAGATGCGTGGTGACAGTAGCGTTTACGCCGTCGGCGCCGGGGGTTAGATCCGGAGCTGTAACGATATTCGCACAAGGCAACCCCCTCCCTCTCACTACCTTTTACTTGAGCGGTATTGGCCAATCTAGTGCGGTCACGATCGACCTCGGGATGCAGTCGAAGATTGCAACGTTGAGCAATGCCGGGCAGGGCTATGGCTCTGCGATTGATGACAGCGGAAACGTGTATGTCGTGGATCATGCTAACAGTCAGGTGATTAAGTTGGCTGCGGGCAGCTTCACGCCAACGGTGGTGGTCGCTGCCGGCCTTTCAGGTCCAACGGCAGTTGCACTCGATGGGCCTGGGAATTTGTATATCGCCGACACTGGGAACGGCCGGGTGGAGACGGTGCCAAATGAAAATGGCACGCTGAACAGTGCGGATATGTCTAGCGTTGGCATCAGCGGGTTGGGCTCCCCAGTTGGGTTGGCTGTCGATGCGGCCGGAAACCTGTACGTGTCTGATGGAGCCAACGGCGACGTCGTCAGATTTCCGTTAGGTGGAACACCGGTGACAGTCGCTTCCGCTTTGATCAGTCCAGGTGCGTTGGCGGTGGATGCCAATGGAAACGTATACGTCACCACTAACAATTCAATAACGGAATATCCGTTTGGGGGCGGATCGCCAATAACGATCGGCAGTGGATTTGCTAACCCGAGCGGTTTGGCCGTCGATGCTTCCGGCGCGGTTTATGTCGCGGACACCGGCAATGCCCGAATTGTGAGGGTGGCGGCGGGTGGCTCTTCGCAGACAGACCTGCTGGTTACGGGCATTACACATCCGGAAGGAGTGACAGTAGATGCCGCAGGCAATGTTCTTGTAACGGATTCCGACAACGTGATTCGGATTAATCGGACGCAGGCAGCGGCACTGGCTTTCGGCAGTACGAACGTAGGCTCGACCAGTGCCTCGCAAACAGTGATGGTTTCCAACTCAGGAAACCAGACGTTGAACGTCTCGAATCTCGCGATCGCGACGAACTTCACGCAAATGTCTTCAGGCGGAGGAGATTGCAGCTCCAACATGCAGCTATCTTCGTCCTCACAGTGCGCCATCGCAGTCGCCTTTGCTCCAAGGACCAGCGGAAGTCTTCTTGGCACAGTTACGCTAGCCGATGACGCGCTCAACAATGCCGCAAGCATTCAGACTGTGCAGTTATCCGGCACCGGCACGAAAGTCACTCAGACCATCACCTTTGCGGAGCTTTCGAATCAGACGCTTGGTACCGCTCCTTTCGCATTGAGCGCGAGCGCAAGTTCTGGGCTGGCGACAAGCCTTTCTTCCCAGACGACAGGGACATGCACCGTCTCTGCAACTACCGTGAAACTGATCGCGGCGGGCACCTGCACAATCCAGGCGACACAATCGGGGAACGCTACTTACACTGCTGCCACACCCGTTAATCGAAGCTTCCAAATCAGTGGATCTGGTTTCACATTGTCGTTTAACCCGATGACCATCACCGTGCCTCCGGGACAGTCCGCCTCGATCACCCTGAAGATAACGCCGCAAGGCTCATTCGACAGCCCGATCAGCTTCGCTTGCGAAGGATTGCCCGCATTTGCGAGCTGCTCGTTCAACCCTGCGACGGTCACTCCGAACGCCAGCACTGTAACCTCTACCCTGACTATCGCTACCCAATCTCATACCGCTTCCCTGACTACGCCGCTTGGCCGCCGGCTGGGTTCACTCTACGCAGTGTGGCTTGTGCTGCCGGCCATGATTTTAGGCACAGGCATGGCTCGGCCTAAACGCCGAAAACTCGTGCACCATTTCCTTATGTTCCTTCTGGTCGGTGGGTGTTTGTTGCAGATAGCCTGCGGAACCGGGAACAACAATATCCGGGGTGGCACACCAGCCGGAAACTACGTCGTTACGGTTACTGGTGCGGCAGGCTCGAATCAGCATACTGCGACGATGACGTTGACAGTGCAGTGATGCCGCTCACTGGCTTCATTCTTATCGAGGTAACGAGCTAGGACGTTTGAACGTCAAATAAAAAGCCCCCTGCGTTGCAGGAGGCTTTTCGGGGGAGGGCGTCGGTTTTATCCGCCGCCAAAGTTAAAGTTACTGCTTGGTGGCCGGCTGATCGGTCGAAGCAAGCTGTTCAAGATCATTCTTCATCAGGCTGATCTCAACTCGTCCGCCGCTGTTACGCTTCGCTTTGCCTGCTGCTGGTGCGTCGGTGGTTGCAGCTGCGGTCTGTACCGGAGCGTTACCCATGCCGACCACGAAGATCCGGTAAACCGGAATGTCATGATTGAGGACCAGGTAGCGAACAACTGAATCGGCCATTTTCTGTGAAGTGGCGATTGCAGCTTGACCCTTGCCGGACGAGAAGCCCTGGACTTCGATGATATAGCCACGCTGAGCCTTCAACGGGGTCGCCATTTCATCGAGTGCAGACTTCGCATTCGTGCTCAATACGCTCTGGCCGGGGCGGAAACGGATTTCAGTCTGCGCGCCTGGCTTGTATTGATCAATGTTGCCGACAACCTGCTCGACATTACCGAGACGGGTGTTGGCCTGGGTTGCAGTCTGCTGCGCGAGCTGCGCCTTGCTGGCTGCGTCCGTCGCGTGCTGATCGGCTGCATCGGCTTTCGACGATGCCATTTGGATCCCCTGCTGAGCGCGGGAATCAACATCCTTGATCATCTTGCTGTTGGCGGATGTCAGTTCATCGAGTTCGTTGACGCGGTCGCGGATGGGTCCGGTTTGACGCGCGACATACTTTTTGCGCGCAAATGGATTGACGCGTCCCCAGAAGCCTTCGCGCGCTTCGGGCTGCAACGGCTGCTTGCCGCTTGCTCCGGCAGTGGTTTGATCGGTGGTGGTGGTTTGGGCAGGCGCAGTTGCCGGGGCGGTGTTCGTCTGGGCCAGGACGGGCACGGCCAGTGCCGATGCCACTAACAACGACATCAATGTACGGTTAGTCATGGTCTACTTTTCCTCCGAGAGATGAGTGCTAGGCTTTAAGATGCTTGCCAGCTTGAGGACTATTGTTCAGCCGCGTCCTCTAACGGCGAAATTCAACAATCTTGTCTGCTTTTAAATAGCCTAAACCTTTGTGAAACATATGGCTAGACTTCCGCAGCAACGTTCTATGTTACAGTTAGAGGGCCAAAGTTAATACTCCGTAACTTGTTTGTTTGTAACAACATAACATGCGCTGTCACACCGCCAAATAAGTACAAAATGCTGGGACACGGTAATTTTGGCATTTTCAGGTTGGAATTCTGATTTTGGGAGGATCTCTGTTGAAATACTCAGTCCGGACTTACTTGCTATTTTTCATGTTGTTCGGCGCATTCGGAATCGCCCAAAATTCAGCTATATCCTTACCTTCCGCCAAAATCCCAGACTCACGCCTCAACGCCTATTCCGATTTGGCTGTTCAGTGGATGCAGGACTACATACGCCTCGACACGACCAATCCACCGGGAAATGAAATTCGCACAGCCTCTTTTCTGCACAAGATATTCGATCAGGAAGGAATAGAAAATCGTGTCTTCGAATTTACTCCGGGCAGAGCCGACATGTGGGCCCGCGTCTCGCACACGACCGCGGTTGCCAAGCGTCCGATTATTTTGCTCAGCCATATGGATGTCGTTACCAGCACTCCAGCAAATTGGAAAGTGCCCCCGTTCTCTGCGCAAGTCGTGGGCGGATCGATCTATGGGCGCGGCGCACAGGACATGAAGGACGAAGGCCTTGCGCAACTCATGGTGATGGTGATGCTGAAGCGTGAAAAGATCGCGCTGGATCGTGACATCATTATGCTCGCCGTTGCGGACGAAGAAGTCGATGGAACCGGGACTGATTGGTTTATCGCGCACCAGAAGGATTTATTAGGCAATGCCGAATTCCTGATCAACGAAGGCGGCGAGAATTTACAAGAAACAAATGGCCATGTGAAATTGATTGGCGTTGACGTCGGCGAAAAATCTCCGTTCTGGCTTCATGTGGTTGCACATGGGCGCCCCGGCCATGGATCGCTACCCAATGCAGATTCGGCTCCAGACCGGCTAGTGCGAGCGCTTGATCGCATTGCGAGCTATCAGCCGCCAGTCACTGTTTTGCCGGTCGTGGATGAATTCTTCCGCGAGATGGCCGCTTACGAGCCGGCTGATCGCGCCGCGAAATTTCGAAATTTCAAAGAGTCACTGAAAGACAATGCATTCCGTCAGGAAATCCTGCATGAAGAGTCGTTCAATTACATGATTCATGACACGATTCAGTTGACGATGCTTGGCGGATCCGGGCAGACGAACGTTGTTCCCGCTGAAGCTTGGGCAAATTTCGACGTGCGATTGCTGCCAGGATCCGATCCAAAGAAATTTTTAGCGACGATGCGGGATGTGATCAAAGATTCAAATATCACGGTTGAGCCGCTGGAAAAAGATTTTCGCGAAGCTAATAGTTCGCCGACTGACTCTGTTTTTTACGGAGCCATTCGCAAAGTTTCCGAGCATTATTTTCCCGGAACGCCGGTGATTCCGAAACTGGACAGCGGATACACGGAGAATCAGCGTTATCGTCCGCTAGGCATGCAAGCGTATGGATTTTGTCCTTACGTGGCTACTCGGGAAGAGAGCGACACCGAGCATGGTGACAATGAACGTATCCGAGTGGACGAAGTACGGCGCGGATTTCGAGTCTTGTATGACGTAATCACAGCCGTCGCTGCAAAACAGTAGCCTGAAAATCGCTAGCCGTATTTTTCGTATTGCTCGTAAATATAGTTGTCGGTCATTCCGGCAATGTAATCGCAAACCACACGGGCCAGCGGTTCCCGCTCGGCTTTTTCTTGGTATGAAAATGGCAGCTTTTCCGGTTGTTTCATCCAGAATGCGAATAGATCTCCGATAACGCGCTCGGCGTCGTCCTTTTCGGGATTCAGCGTAGGGCTGAAATACAAATTGGAATACAGGAATTCTTTGGCATCGCTTCGGTCTTTTTCGACTTCGGCGCTTAAACCGACCAGTCGATTCGGCCATGCGCGAACGTCGTCCAATGTTTGGACGTGAGCATCGGAAATACTCCGGCACGTCTGACTGATGAGATCATCTGCCAGACGGTTCAACATCCGCTTTAGAGCTTCGTTGAATCTCAATTTCTCGGGTGCGTCGGGATAGAGCTTCTCCACTTCACGAAAGAACCTGTCGAAAATTGGCACGCCTTGCCGGATCATGTCCAGCGTCAATAAGTGCGCTTCATAGCCGTCATCGAGGTCGGCTGTGTTGTAGGCGATTTCGTCCGCCATGTCGATTAACTGAGCTTCAATCGGAGGTCGGAGATGAAGGAGGTATTCGGCCAACTCCGGAAATTCGCCCGGAGCATAGTCTCGCGAATGTTTGATGATTCCTTCGCGAACTTCAAAGGTGAGATTCAGTCCACGAAATGCGGCGTAGCGAAGTTCAAAATCTTCAACGATTCGCAACGCATGCAAATTGTGATCGAACGAGAGTCCGTACTCTTTCATCGCTTTGTTGAGCGCTTCTTCGCCGGCATGACCGAATGGAGGGTGACCGAGATCGTGCACCAAAGCCAGCGCTTCTACCAAGTCAACATTTAGATCCAGCTGGGCCGCAATGGTTCGCGCGATTTGGGAAACTTCGATGGTGTGAGTTAAGCGGCTGCGAAAGTGATCGGAATAGCGCCGGGTAAACACTTGTGTCTTTGCTTGCAGCCGGCGGAAAGCGCGGGCATGTACAACGCGGTCTCGGTCCCGTTCAAAATCGTTGCGATAGGGATGGGCGGGCTCGGGATGACGGCGTCCGCGGGTTTGTTCCACGCGTACCGCATAGTCGGCGAGCATGGAAAAAGTCTAGCAGAACCAGCGAAGAGTCTACCTACTTCTGAGGTTCTTCCTTCGCCAGCTTCACTTTCGCCGATTCTAGTTTCTTCTGTACCTGGGCGAGATCGTCCGTATCGACTTCGGTCGCTACGGTTTTGTTCCATTCATCCAATGCACGTTGCCAATGAATGGCGGCGAGCTTCAGGCGTCCAGTCTTCTGGTAGAGATCGCCGAGGTGGTCCTGGACAGTAGGATCAGATCCCATGTGTTGCGAAGCTTTCGTGAGATTATCTTCGGCTAGGTCATATTTCCCGAGCTTGTAATATGCCCATCCGAGAGAATCCAAATACGCGCCGTTAGCGGGATCGAGCGCAACTGCCTTTTTGATCAGCGTCAGCGATTCGTCGAGATCAACGCCACGGTCTGCCAGAGTGTATCCGAGATAATTGAGGACCATCGCATTTTGTGGATCGTCCGCCAGAACCTTACGGAACGACTGCTCAGCCTGGTCGAACTTTTTTTGGCGTTCGAAGGTAGAGCCGCGAAGGAAGCCGATGTACTCTTTGTCCTCCGGCTTAACCGACAGCTGTTCTGCCTTGTCGAGTGCGGCTTCCGCATCCTGCCAACGCTTCAGGCGGGTGTTCATCTGGGCCAGTGAAATATAAACTTCGCGATCACTTGGAGAGCCGTTCAAAAGCGCTTTAACCTGCTTCAATCCTTCATCGGCTTGACCCATATCGGCAAGCTGCGAAGCATAGACCATCTTTAGGTCGCGGTTCTTAGGCAGTTTTTCGGTGCCCTCTTTGGCAGCGTCAGTCGCCTGCTGCCACTGTTTGTTTTCGCGATAGGTATCAATCAATTCTTGATAGCCGCGTTCGGCATTATCGTCGCCGAGAGCAAGCATTTTGCGGAACGTATCTACAGCGGGAGGAATCTGATTATTGTCGCGATAAGCCGTGCCAAGCCGCTCCAGGAAAAGAGCGCGGTTGTTCTTTTCGCTTTGGCTGTAATTCCCGTCTGTCTTTTCGGTCTTCTTGAGAAGCTCAGTCAGTACCTGGATCGCATCTTCGTATCGGCCCTGGGCTTGATAAACTGCCGCTTCGTTGTAGGGAACTTCCATGGAATCCTGCACCATGGATCCGGCTTTTTTCAGGTTTTCGAGCGCTAAATCAAATTTCCCGTTCTGCCGGTAGATCTCCGCCATGCGAACGTACGTCTGCGCATCCTCGGGGTTAGCATCCGCAATTACTTTGTATTGTTCGAGAGCTGCGTCCGTCTGGCCATCGTCCATCAGGCTTTCAGCAAGTCCGCGGACCGCATCGAGATTGTCGTGATCGAGCGCAACCGCTTTGCGATAGGAAGTGATTGCCTGCTTATATTGTTTTTGCTGGCCGTACGTAAAACCCATCGCGGAGTAAAGCTTCGCGGAGCGCGACGCATCCGGCACCAGGTTTAAAGTCTGGGTTGCACGAACGCTGTCGCCCTCTTCGTTATACAAATAGGCGAGAGTGGTGATTGCCTCTTCGGAATCTGGTTCCAACTTCACAGCAATTTTGAATTCGCCTTCGGCTTTTTCCAATTCGTGATTTAGGCGATAGAGACGGCCGAGCAGGAGATGATCGTCAACGCTGTCTGGCTCGAGCTTTACAATTTCCTGATACTGCTCAATCGCCAGCTTCAGAACGCTTTCGGATCCGCTACCGGATTGAAGATCACCCAACGACTTCAAATAAATTCTGCCTAAAAGCTTATGGGCCTCGAGATTGTTGGGATCATGCTTCAGCAAATCCTGCGCTTCGGTTACAGCGTCGCGGATACGTCCAGTTTTGGCGTAGAGTTCGGCGAGTCCGGATGTCAGATACTCGGAACCGGGATCAGCCTCGATTGCTAAGCGGTATTCTTCGATAGCCTTCGTCGCGAGATCACTACGGGCATACATTGCCATTTGCTCTTCATACATGTGCGCGAGAGCGTAGTGATAGTAGGAATCGGCGCGATCGGATTTGCGAGCAGCGGAAGCCTTCGTAGTTGCCGGTGGCTCAGTTGCTTTGGGAGCGTTCTCGGCTGGAGTCGTTTGCTGGGCCACAGCTGAAGCGGCCATCAGAACAGTGGAGAAAATGACAGAAGTGCGTTTCATCGAGCCCCTTCGGAGCGAAGAATACATGTCAATTGGATGCGGCTGCAACACGCTCGGGTGCTCGCTTATTGTAAACCCAGGTAAACCGGCGACCTAGTAAACCATTGTAAAAGTTCGTCGCAACAGCCAGACGAAGGTACACGCCCGAACGAATCGGATGTCACGCCGCATTCTAGTGCCGGAAATGGCGAACCCCAGTGAAAATCATGGCTAGCCCGTGGCGGTTGGCAGCTTCAATCACTTCCGGATCGCGAACGGAACCTCCCGGCTGGATAATTGCCGTCGCGCCTACCCTGGCGATCTCTTCAATTCCATCAGGGAATGGAAAGAATGCGTCGGAGGCAGCTACCGTTCCTTTTAGAGGCAGGATCGCCTTCATCGCGCCAATTTTGCAGGAATCAACTCGGCTCATCTGGCCTGCTCCGACTCCTACCGATTGGCCATCACGGGCATAAAGAATGGCGTTGGATTTCACGTGTTTGCAGATTTTCCAGGCGAACAGTAATGCCCGCTTTTCTTCCGCCGTCGGCTGACGCTTAGTGACTACTTTTAAGTCAGCTTCGGTAAGCGGACGAATGTCGTTATCTTGAACCAGTATTCCGCCTGAAACATTCTTCAGTACCCATTTTTGAGGTGCGTCCGTGATTTCGACGAGGCGCAAATTCTTTTTGGAACCGAACTTCGCCTTCGCGGCGGTGTCGAAGGATGGCGCGGCGATGACCTCAACGAAGAGTTTTGCCATTTCCTCCGCGGCATCAGCATCGATTGGGCGATTGACTCCGATCACACCGCCGAATGCAGATACCGGATCGCATTCGAGCGCCTTCTTGAATGCTTCCGCCAGTGTTTTGCCTGTAGCGGTACCGCAAGGGTTCGTATGCTTGATGATCGCGCAGACCGGTTCATCGAATTCCTGCGCCAAATCCCAGGCAGCTTGAAGGTCGACGATGTTGTTGAACGAAAGCTCTTTCCCTTGCAACTGTCGCGCGTTGGCGACTCCAGTGCCTGAGCCGTCGGAATACATGGCGGCTTTCTGGTGAGGGTTTTCGCCATAGCGCAAGTCCATATTTTTTTGGAAAGACAGTCTTAAGTTTTGTGGGAATGCGCTGCCTGTGTCGGACGAGTCTTCGCGGATAATTCCTTCCAGCGTAGACGCGATTGCGGAGTCGTATGCAGCAGTCGTGGCGAATGCTTTTTGCGCTAACCGCCAGCGGGTGGCGTGAGATAAGCTGCCATCAAACCTCGACATCTCATCGGCGATCGACTCGTAATCCGCTGGCGATGTAACCACAGCCACGTCATGGAAGTTCTTGGCAGCGGAGCGAATCATCGACGGGCCGCCGATGTCGATATTTTCGATGATTTCGTCGAAATGGACGCCGGGCTTAGCCGCCGTTTTTTCAAACGCATACAAATTTACGACCACCATATCGATTGGAAGAATGCCGTGCTCCGCGACCGCAGCGCGATGGGACGACAGATCACGGCGATGCAGAATGCCGCCATGCACTTTGGGGTGCAAAGTCTTCACGCGGCCATCTAACATTTCGGGAAATCCCGTGTGCTCAGAGATGTCTTTTACCGTAAGGCCGGAATCACGCAGTAATTTTGCAGTGCCGCCGGTGGAAATCAATTCCACTCCAGCGGCAGAGAGCTTTTTCGCAAAATCGACCAGTCCGGTTTTGTCGGTCACACTTAGAATCGCGCGCTCAATCTTGGACATTAGAGACCCCTAGAGCAGGATGAGTAATTCTTAATTTTATCAGCCCCGCAGAAATTGGACGCAGGTCGGCAAGAGGTGGCCGTGTGTTAGATTCTGACTCAGCGCCAACATTGAAAATGAAGAATATTGCCAACTGGGCGTTGAACGTCGCGCAGCAGCGCGGAACATCCTACTCGGACCTGCGAATCGTCGAAGAACGTAGCCGCTCGCTCTCCACCAAGAACGGCAAAGTTGGGAGTTCGTCGCAGGCTGAATCGATGGGGATCGGCATTCGCGTGGTTGCTAGCGGGGCTTGGGGATTTGCCGCAACCGACGACCTAAGCCGCGCTTCGATCGAAGCCACAGCGGAACAAGCTGTCGAAATCGCGAAGGCATCGGCGCAGGTAAAAGAAGCTGATCTTCGCTTGGTGCCGGAAAAGCCCGTGATAGCGGAGTGGTCTTCACCGATAAAAAAGGATCCGTTCGCAACTTCGGTCGAAGAGAATATCGAGCTGCTGTTGCGAGTCGATGCAGAATTGCGATCGGTCCAGGGCGTCACCCTGGCCGAAGCGAACATGAGCTTTCGCCGGGAAGAACAATGGTTCTTCTCTTCTGATGGTGCGGAGATTCATCAGACGAAATACACGACTGGCGCGGGTTACGCCGCCTACGCATTTGCCGGAAGTGAAATACAAAAGAGGTCTTATCCGAATTCGTTCGGCGGGCAATGGCAGAATTGTGGTTACGAACTGATCGACGAGATGCAACTTGTGGAGAACGCGCGCAGAGTTGGCGAAGAAGCGGTCGCGTTGCTGAAAGCCGATCAGTGTCCTGAAGGCACATCCGATTTAATCCTGGATGGATCGCAACTGGGATTGCAGATTCATGAATCGGTTGGGCATCCAATAGAACTCGATCGTGTCCTGGGAATGGAAGCAAATTTTGCCGGGACATCTTTTCTGACTCTCGATAAATTGCGCACGCTGCGATACGGGAGCGATTTGGTAAATGTTGTCGCGGATGCTCGTCCCGATCACGGCGCCGGACTCGGTACATTCGCTTATGACGACGAAGGCGTGCCTGCCCAGCGCGTCCCTATCATCACAAACGGTTTGTTTACCGGATATCTCAGTTCGCGCGATACAGCGCACATGATCGGAGAAAATCGCTCTGGCGGTATGGTGCGAGCGGAAAGCTGGAATCGGCTGCCGATGATTCGCATGACGAATGTGAGTATCGCTCCTGGAGAAAACCCGCTGAATCGAAATCAATTGACGGCAGATACCGACCACGCAATCGAGATGGAGACGAATAAATCCTGGTCGATTGACGACAAGCGCTACAACTTCCAATTCAGCTGCGAGATGGGATGGGAGATCAAAGGCGGGAAGCGTGTCCGCATGCTAAAAAATCCGTCTTACTCCGGAATCACAACCGAATTCTGGAATTCAATGGATGCAATCTGCTCGCGCGACGAGTGGGTATTGTGGGGAACTCCGAATTGCGGCAAGGGGCAGCCACAACAGGTGATGGGAACGAGCCATGGAGCTTCGCCGGCAAGATTTCGAAAGATCACAGTAGGGAGTGCCTACAAGGGGACGTAACCGCCCTCCTGAATAGATGCTCACTAAAGAACAAGCCGCTGAAATTTTCGACCGGCTCCGCAGATACTCCACCACGGACGAGCTCGAAGTCATTTTCTACGGCGGAAAGAGTGCCCTCACGCGCTTTGCTAACAATGTCATCCATCAAAACGTGGCGGAGGAAAATTACGGAATTTCAGTTCGATCCGCTTTCGGCCAACGAACAGCGCGGGCGACGACGAACCGTCTGGATGAAGATAGCCTCAAGCGAGTCGTCAAGGCGGCTGAAGATCTGACATTGGTACAGCACCCTGATCCAGATTTACTGCCGTTGCCTTCGGGGAGATCGAACGATAGTGCGCAGACGTCGCCGAGTAGACACTTTGCCCAGACCGCAGCGATCACCCCGGAGTTGCGCGCCGATGCAGTCGGCAAAATAGTTGCGCGTGCGAAGAAACACAATCTCACTACCGCTGGGATCTATTCGACGGCAGAATCCGTCGAAGGAATTTTCAATTCGCGAGGATTTGCCGAATGGCACGCTCAGACAGCGGCTGAAGTTTCGATCACTATGATCAGTGGCAATTCTTCGGGATGGCAAAAAGCAAATTCACCAGACGTGAGGGTGCTCGATCCTGCAATGCTTGCGGAAATTGCTGCGAGCAAAGCAGAAGCATCGGTATCTCCACGTGAGATTGCTGCCGGAAAGTACACAGTAATTCTCGAGCCAGCAGCCGTGCTCGACATAACCGGATTCATGTTTTGGGATTTCGGCGGACTTGCAGTGCTGGATCAGCGTTCGTTTTTAAATGACCGTGTCGGCCAGAAACTTTTCGGCGCAAACATAAATATTTGGGATGATGCGAATCATCCTTTGCAATCCGGATCGCCCTTCGATGGCGAAGGCGTCCGCCGGGAACGCGTTCAGCTGGTAAAGAATGGCGTGGTGGAACGCCTCGTTTATGCGCGATCAAGCGTAAAGAAGATGCAGGCTTCCGAACATGCCGGCAAAGTAGGATTGATAGAACCGACGGGTCATGGCTTTCCGTTGCCGAATGAAGTTGGCGAAGCTCCGATGAATATCGTGTTTGAATCACCCGCGAAGCCACCGACAATGGAACAGATGATTGCTTCGACTGAGCGCGGAATTCTGGTCACGCGTTTGTGGTACATCCGGGAAGTAGATCCCTATGAGAAGATGCTGACCGGAATGACACGCGATGGAACATTCCTGATCCAGGATGGAAGAGTTTGCTATGGCCTGCGCAATTTTCGTTTCAACGAAAGCTTGCTTCACATGCTTTCAAATGTGGATGCCATGAGCCAGCCAGTCCGGGCCAGCGGCGAAGAATCGTTCGACATGGTTGTTCCCGCCATGAAGATCAAAGATTTCAACTTTACTGAAGTGACCAAGTTCTAAGATCGCGTTTCAAGCAAAAAATCCCGCCCTCCAATCAACGGAAGGCGGGATTTCTCATTAGTGGTTTTAGTTAACGGTTATGGTTTTTCCAGCCGACGGAATTCCGTTGGCCACGACATAGAGCGTGCTTGCACCTGTTTCAGCGTTCGCTGGCACATCAAAGGTAGTCGAGACCGGCGTGCTGCCTGTCGCGATTCCCATCGTGCTGTGATCATGCGTTCGCGCGAAATAGAAATGCTTGCTGGCGTGATTCTGAATCACCACTAGAGGATAGTTAGTGGCGTTTTGAGCATCATCGCCATAAGCTGAAGCCGCCGACAGACCATTGAACTGCGTACCCGTAATTGTGTACGAAGTTCCATGAGTGACGGTGCTTGGGACCGAGGTGATCGTCGGTCTCCAAGCGGCTTTCGGTGTGCCCTTAGGCGTATAGAGTTCTGCGTCAATCGTGCTGCCGTCCGCCCCGCAGTAGAGTACTTGTCCTGTGGGCAGTGGCAGTAGGCGTCCCTGCCATGATTCCAGACTCGTCGAACTTGCAGTTGAAGGAGCCTGGGTGAACGCGGTTCCGTCAAACTCGTAGAAAGTTCCGGTTCCCTGGAAAACACCGGGGCTGGTGTAAACGAGAACATTACCATCAGGCAGAAGAGCGGCAGGGCCATCGGCCATGTCGTTTCCGCCCGGGTAATCCGGTCCTAACTTCCAGGTACCGGTTGTGGTGTTGTAAATCGCGTTGTGAACGGTAGCGCCGAAGGCAACGACGGTGCCATCAGGGCGCTGCATAAGAGGACCCATTTCCGGAACGATTCCGAGGCCGCCGCTGTTGGGTAACACATCAATTGTGCTGCCCGCAGTGCTCCAAGTTGTATTCGACGGATTGTAAGTTTCGGAGTTGCTTCCATCTTCAGTGTCAACGGTCAGAACCGAACCGTTCGGAAGCAGAGCCAAGCCTTCTTCGGAGAATCCGTCGGCCTTGCCTGAACCTACCGGGCTCCAGGTTAAGTTGCTGGCGTTAAACTGAACTTGCAGTTTCGCCGGCTGTCCACCTTGACCCATCATGAAAGTTCCGTTTGGCAGAATGACAGCCGGTGAATCACCGATGGTTCTCCAGCCGCTGGGTGGATTTACCGCAGTCCAGGAATTCTGTACTGGATCGTAAATTGCGCCCATATTGGTTTCTACGCCTTGCAGGTTGTTGTATTCTCCGCCTTCGACGAGTACGCGACCGTCAGGCAAAACCGCTGACGCAAAATAGAGAGGTGCGTAGCCCGATTGCATGGATGCCAACTGTGTCCAAGTACCATTGGCATAGCCTGTGCTGCTCGGCGTGAGCTTCCACCAGTTGTTGCTGTTGTACTGATGCATCATGACTCCGCCATCGGTCAACAACAGGGCTTGATCGGTTTGGAATTTCGGCTGATTCTTGAGCTTCGCCCATGTGCCTGCGGTGGTCGGTTCCTGGGAAAGAGCGATGCCCGCCAGTGCTAAGACAATGGTCGCAATTCCGAAACTTCGGAAGGTTTTCTTCACTTCATTGAACATTTTGTAGGGTCTCCTTGAAAGACGTGGTTGTGCCTGTATTTGAGGTCTGATTTAACGGGGGCGATCACAGTCTTCGACACAGGATCGGAGAGAAAACCTGCGGCGATGAAGCTCCGTCGTGGTGAATTATACATGGGCAGCGATTTTGTTCGAAGCATTTTTGATGAAGATTCAACTGCCATTTGTTTGGGAAAACAGTTGCTACATAAGAGAAAATATATGCTTTCCCTGTTTGTCGGATGCGCGGAAATTCTTCGAAAACCTTGCTTTCTAAAGGGAAGTTTCTGTCTAACTCCGACACCATCCGCTCACGGAGTTGCATCTTTGTAGCCCCACGCTACTACTGCTCTAATAAATCACTCAACTGCCTGAATCCGAAGGCTTTATCACTAACAGTTCCACGCCTTCGGTAACTTTGCGACTCTGGTTCGTGGGTGTAATCTGCGCTCGTGATGGAGAATCAGAATCCAGTCGCGAACAACGAGTATGTGATGCACGAAGGCCAGAACATCGAGTCTTTGGCCGCGGATCAGGCGACGAAAAGCCGTTACGAAAATGTTCAAGGAGCTGCGCGCTTTCCCATCAAATTGCCGATCGCAGTGAAATCGAGTATTGGGCCGCGGATTAGCGAGACCCAAAATATCTCCGCCAATGGAGTCCTGTTCGAAGTGGACGCGGCGATGCCGGTCGGCTCGCTTATAGATTTTACGATTTCACTTCCCGCAGATGTTGTAGGAGCGCACGTGGACGTACGGGTGGATTGTCGCGGGCGAGTCGTCCGAAGCTCGGAAGAAGCTGGCCGTCGTGGCGTCGCGGTGGTGATAGACGAATATAAGTTCGAGCGCAAGTAGGCGCGAGAGAAAAAATATGGCAGGCACAGCGTTCGGTTTGGAAGAAACTCGAGAGAACGACCGGGCACACGACGAGTCGCAGCAGTTCATTCGCGTCATCGTTGCTGATACTCAAGCAATTTTTCGCGCCGGCCTGCGCAAAATTTTTGCCCTCGAAGACGACATTCGGGTGGTCGGACAAGCGGAGACACTGACCCAGAGCCTGGGAGCAGCGGCCAAGTTCTCGGCGGACATTTTGATTTTTGAAGCAGCGCTTGCCACCAATCCAGTCGAGGCGATCCTGGAATTAATTCATCAGGCTCCGAGCCTGAAAATTGTTGTCGTTGTTGCCGGCTCTGATCGAGAGCTTACCGTCGAACTGTTCCGCCGCGGCGCTCACGGAGTGGTTTCAAGAGAGATCGATCCGGAAATGTTTGTGGACTGCCTGCGAAAAGTTGCCGCTGGCCAGACCTGGCTCGACGCGCAAAGCACGCAATGGGCTCTGGATGCATTTCGCACTCCGGGACCGAAGGGCGCTGGCGCCCGTGCGAAGGCGCAGCTGACGCCGAAAGAAGCTTTGATTGTGACTTGTGTGACCCAAGGCATGAAGAACCGCGAGATTGCTGTCCGGGTGGGCACGACGGAGCAAGTGGTAAAGAACTATCTCCGAAAAGTCTACGACAAACTCGGCGTAGCTGATCGATTGGAACTCGCGTTATTCTGCCTGAACAATAGAGTAGAAGGCGTAAGCGCACAAGCCGGAGCTGAAAGCTACAAGACTCCAGAGAATAAGACGGACACATCCGTTCAGGCGCCGACTCTCTCCTAACTGCCTCAGCCGCCCACGCGAAGTAAACAATAGTAACCCCAGTAACTTTCTTCTAATCCCTTCGTTTGTTAGCGTATTCATAGAACAAGTGTTCGTTCGCTGATAAAGGGCGAATCCTTGTGCGCCCCCAAATGTCTGACTCCCTCACCGTGAACGCGAGCGAAGAGCTTCTTTCCAAGCCGATTAAAGAGCTTGGCTTGAAAATTGAAGGTTCGCCACTCGATCGCTATGTACAGCGGCTCTATCAAGAGCTCGAACTTAAGAAACTGATGAAATTCCATCCGCAGTGCTATCTGAGCGACGAGTGGGGGTGCCCTTCAGGGGAACCCGTGATCGGGATTCCGTTTTACCTGGCGCGTACCGATTTGTCGCTACTTGAAAAAGAAGTAAACGATTTAGAAGATTCGCGCGAAGTCATGATGTATCTGCGCCACGAAGCCGGACACGCATTCAATTATGCCTATCGGCTGCATCGGACTGAGGAATGGAAAAGTCTTTTTGGATCATTCCGGCGCCCTTATCACGACGATTACCGACCCGTTCCTTTTTCCAAAAATTACGTTCGCCACATGGCTGGCTGGTACGCGCAAAAGCATCCGGATGAAGATTTTGCGGAAACGTTTGCGGTTTGGCTGACTCCGCGTTCCGGCTGGAAAAAGCGTTACCGCGGCTGGGGAGCAATGCCGAAGCTGCGCTATATGGATCGGATTGCACGGAAACTGGGTAACACCGAACCGCTGCGCCGGCGCGGTCACACCGACATTACCGTCGATGAGATGGAAACGACGGTAGGCGAGTTTTATCAGCGAACAACGCAGGAAATCCCATTGGTTGATCTGGCTCTAGATACGGATCTATCCGATATTTTCGATGCATCGAAGCGCCGCAAGACCGCAAAACCTGCGAAGGCTTTCCTGCATGAACATCGCAAATTGATCGTGGACAAAGTCGCGTATTGGTCCGGCGTGCAACGCCCACTGATCAAAAAACTAATCGAGGTGATCGGCGAAAGGATTGGCGAGCTGGGATTGTTCGCCGATAAGCAGCGCGAGTCAGAACATCTCGCCAACATCACGGTTTATGCTACGGCACTCGCAATGAGTTATATGGCGAGAGGGAAGTTCGTGCAGCCATGACGGAACCCGCCAACAATCCGCTCAAGGTCGCGATTCTTTACGATTCGTGGGAGGATCCCGCATACGCTTCTGTGCCTGAACCTGACGCTGTCCCGGTCGCAGCAGAACCGCCAGAAAAAGAAGACCGTGTAGAAATTTTTGAAGCGCTGCAAGAGCTCGGACACCAGCCTTTTTATTATTCGCTCGATGGAACAACGCAGTCTTTGCAAGCGATAGCGCAATGCGGCGCAGATTTAGTATTCAATCTCACAGAATCGTTTGCAGGTGATGACACTAAAGATATGCACATTGCCGCATATCTCGATTTACTCGGCATTCCTTACACTGGCGCTGGTCCGCACGCATGTTTGCTCGCGCAAGACAAAGCATTAGCCAAGAAACTCTTTGCATTTCACGGTATTCGCAGTCCATATTTCGCAACATCGTATCGGGGAAAAATCGACCATGCGCACGATATTAAGTTCCCATTGATCGTGAAACCGCTATGGGAAGACGGATCGATCGGCATCGATGCCGGAGCCGTTGTCGACAGCATCAAGGAAATGATGGAGAGGATCGAATACATCCAGGATGAATTCGACTCGCCTGCCCTCATTGAGGAATATATAGAGGGCCGTGAAATTTACGGGGCAATACTTGGCAGCTATGAATACACCGAGTCTCTGCCACTGGTGGAACTCGATCTATCAAAGCTGCCGCCGGGTACTCCGAAAATCGCCAGCTACGACGTCAAGTTTGAGAAAGATACAGAAGCCCATCGGCTAACGAAATCTGCGATTGCCACCGATCTGGACGAAGCCACATCGGAATTGTTATCAGAGACTGCTTTGGCAGCATACCGCGCGGTTAAGCTGCGCGACTATGGCCGTATCGACATGCGATTGTCGCCCAAAGGCGAAGTGTATGTGATCGAAGCGAACCCGAATCCATGGCTGTGCAGTCAGCATGAGTTCGCGATGGCCGCGAAGGAATCTGGCCGGTCGTATTCCAAAATGATAGGCGAGATTGTCGATCTCGCTCGCCGTCGGAGCAGTAAGCTGAGCGCCAGCATCCCATCGTTACAATCTACCGAGCGCATGGTCTGAACTAAGCGTTCACTGAATCACGCTGGCGTCCTGACAACTGTAGCCCAATCCAACAACTTATCGGCCAGGTTAGCAACCAGGACATCCAGTACCAGTGAGGCCAACCCTTGCTCCAATTAGGAATAGTCGCGACGATGCCCATTACTTCTCCGGCGATAAAGAACCAGAGCACATGGCGTGCGGGGCGATTTGGAGCGAAGCGAGCGCAAAGAAACGCACATAGTATCGAAACAATGACGAAAAGCGCAGTGCTCGCCTCTAGAGCTGCATTGGATGGAACCCGTCCAGGCACGAAATCACCCGGAAATATTCGAGATAGTAAAGGATCGGTTGCGAGTACAAGCGCAACTGAGAGTAGATAACTCCCGATAACTACGGCGATGGACTTGAGCATGACTAAGCCTCCGTTTATTTTTTCTTTCCGAAAATCCCCATCAGCTGTTGTACCGGATCTCCCTGCGCCGGTTTTTGTCCCGGCTGAGTCGCGGTTTTTTGACCGAGCAATCCTCCCAACATTCCTCCCACGCCTTGTGGATTGTTGAAATTTGGCATCAGGCCTTTAAGTTTCATTTGGGCAATCTGCTGTAAGTCAGGCGCGTAGTGCGGATGCTGGAATGTTCCGGTCACGATGGCTGGAATCACCATTTCTCCATTGCTGTTCGAGAGAGCTGTCTGCATGAATCCGCCGACGCCTGATCCGCCGACCTGCTGAGCGCCTTGCTTTGATATCACTGCCGTCACGTGCATGTTCAAGGATTGATCCACGAGATTCGCGGTACCGGTGACTCCGATATTGCCCAAGTTGAGCAGTGCCTGAAGATTGCTGGTCTGTGCCATGCCGCTCTTAATGGCGACATCACCTGTAACTTTCGAAATGTCGGTATAGCCTTTGTCAGCTTTGGCCGCGGTATTCAATCCGCCGATCTTTGCGAACTCATGATCGATGTCGACACCGGAATAGCGCACGTTGTTAAGCGCAATCTTCATCGTACCGTTGAGCAGCCTCGCAACGTCGGAACCGGTCATCGACGACATCGGTCCATTCGCTTTCAAATCGAGATTCAACGTGCCTTGTCCGGTCACACCGTTAAGAGCGGTCACGCCGTATGCTTTCGCCATGGATAAAATTGCCGGCAATTGAGCGTTAGGCGCGTGCATCGAAAAATCGACAGAAGGCGCCTTGGCAAGATATTGCAGCAGCGCAAATTGGACTGTTGCAGTTGTGCCTCCCGAAACCACGTTGAAGCTGTTCGATTTCACGTCGGTGGGGGTGAGTGTTAGATCAATCGCCGGAACCTGGACTGGAAGGGCGATGCCATTGCCACTTGCTTGAATGGTACGTCCGTTGACCGTGCCGCTGAGTGTTGGTTTGTCAGCTGGACCCCGCGCCTGGATGTTTGCGGTCACGGTGCCTGTTACTTTCATCCCCGGAGCAAACGCTTGACCCGATGCTGCGGCGAGTTGAATCAGTTCGGCAACCGGAACTCCGTTGGCCTTCAGACTTAGATCAATCTGCGCAGTGGCCGGTTTCGTGTTGACCGTGCCATTTACCTGGAACGGGGTAGACCCTAACTTCACGGTAGTCTTGTTGATGGAAATTACACTGTTGCGCAAATCGTCGTTCACGTCGTAATCCAACGCGATTGGATAACCGACTTCGGTGCCTTTTAATTTGGCATTTTGCAGAGTCATTTGTCCGGCTGCTGCGGCTCTTCCTGCGGTGCTGCTGATCTTGGTTTCTCCGGAAAGCACGCCCTCGGTCCCAACCAATGCCGGCGAATTCAGAAACTTTTGTAATCCTGCGATTTGAACTTGCTTCAGCGTCAGATTTCCCTGAAACGGGGTCGCTGCTGGGTCAGTCGCCAGCGGCCCGCCTTTTCCTTGCAGGCGGATTTCCTGCGATCCCGCTCCGGGCAAGTGGGCTGCTAGATCTACCGAGAACGGCGTCGTCGGGGCGAAGTCTAACAGCGTTAAGTCGATGTGATCGTAAACGGAACGCGGAGTTGGCGTCTGGCGATCGGTAAGTGCCACTTCTCCATCCAGAATCGTCAGTTTGTTGAGCGCAAATTGCCCTGAAGAGGATGGAGATTGTGAGGCCGGCTTGTTGGCGCCCAGCGACGCAAAATTCCACACGCCATCTTTATTCTTAATCAACTCAACAACAGGACGCTGCAAGCTCAACGAATCAATCTGGACGTCTTTGTGCAGCAGCGGGAGCAACTGTACCGAAGCGTCTAACTCCTTAGCCTGCACGAAGGGAGCAGTGCCGAACTTCGGGTCGTCGGAGATGACAATGTTCTGAACTTTGAATTCCAGAGGAAAGAATCCAAGATCCATGTTGCCCAAGCTGATGTTGCGGCCGAGCTGTTGCTGCAACTGGCTCTGGATGCGTCCGCGATAACTGTTTACGTCAAAAGTGGCGGCAAAGATGCCGACTCCGATAATCACCACGACGACCAAAATTCCAATTGCAATCAGCGTTTTTCGCATGACGAACTCCCTCTCAGATGCATGCCACCGCTTCAACATAACGGTGGCAAACATCAAGGGTATACGTCTTAGAGTTCAGATTCCAGTGCCGCAACTATTTTTTGCTGCCGATAAGGCTCTCAACATCCGCCGCTTCCTTGACGACACCGGACGACAGGATCTCAGGACCGTTGTCAGTAACCAGAATCGTATCTTCAACACGGAAATGCATATGCTTCTCGGGAAACTCAACGATAGGTTCGATGGTGACAACCTGTCCGGCTTTCACAGGACCGGTGGCCATCTTGACATCGTGAGTAGCGAGACCGACAAAGTGTCCCGGGAACCCGTACCACTGCTTCTCGATTCCATACTTGGCGAACACCGCTTTGCCGGCGTCTGCGACTTGCTCATAGGTGTTACCAGGTTTGAGCATCGCGATGGACGCTTTCTGCGATTCCAAATCGACGGCGTACCACTTCGCTTGCTCGGGTGTAAATTTACCGCTGATGTTAAACGTGCGAGTGATGTCCATTGCCATGTGGTCCAAGTCGGCGGCGAAATCGAAAACAACTAAATCATTCGCCTGGATCTGGCGACGGTCGTTGAAATAGTGCCACGTGTTGATGTTGTCGCCGGTGCCGACGATTGCAGGATAGGCCCAGCCTTGCGCTCCACCATCACGGAAAACATAGTCGGCGCGCGCTTCGATTTGGTATTCATACATTCCAGGACGAGCCGCGGCCATCGCTTGTTTCAGGCCTTCGGCGCTGAGCGCGCCATTGCGTCGCAGAACAACAGCTTCCTGTGAGGTTTTGACATTTCTCATGTCGTCGATGAATGGAGTAACGTCGCGTTGATGTGCGCCAGGATAGCGTAAGGCCAGCTTCTGGAATGCTGCGCGATCGCCCGGCGTGGGATCTCCATACGGCGCGGCATACTCTTCCGCATAATCGCGTCCGGTTTCGAATCGTGCACCGTCGGCCTTATCTGGATAGCTCAGGCGAACCCAAAGATCTGTTTCGTGGCCAAGCATGAATGCGAGCATTGAATCGAGATCGGTTACGGGCAACGCGATTGGATAACCCGCCTTTTCGCGCTGATCGGAAGTCATTGAAAGAAGATTGGAGCCGTAAACCTGTTTGACTCGCGGAGACTGTTCCACCTCGAAAATTACGGTTCGTCCGGTTGCGACATCCATCGCAAGAACCGCGCCGGGATCCGAAAGCCCGGTGTAGTAGAAAAAATCATTGTCTTCGCGATAGTGGTTCGCTTCGGGAAGAGTATGGCGGGCAAATAGCAGCACCACTCCAGTCTTAAGTTGCTTTGCGAGGTCGGAGCGACGTCGCACGAATTCCTGCGGGCCGCCTAAATCGTTAATGACAACCGGATCGGTATATTGCGCCGCCAAAGGCAACACCATTATCGTGGCGAAGGCCCAAATAAAAAGAGCCGTGAGGGTGCGGCGACTAGTAAACATTTTCATGAGTCTCTCCTGAGAACTGGCGAGTGTACGCCTTATTGCTGCTGAAAAACAATGCGCGCAACTATTTTTTTTGCGGCTGTTCAGTCATGTGATCGTGATCGTAGTACTCATAGGCTGACATCGGTTTCTCCCCACCCTTTTTCCAGACACGGCCATCCTCGCCGACCTTGCCGAGCGTGCGTGCCATTTCGCGCACATGAATCGCGACTGATCCGCAGCACGAGCCGATGTAGTTGATGCCGATATCCTTGGCGCGCAAAGCATAATCGCCCATGTCTTTACGAGTGAGCTGCAGGGGATCAAGTCCAAGCGGAAATTCCGGAAGGCTCGTGAAATCCGGCTTGGATTTCGGAGTGCGGTAGCCTACCGGTTGGCAGGCGATGTAGCCGTCAACTGCTTTCCGCATCTCCTCCATCGGCCCGAGAATATGCTCCGGCGGACGTAGACAATTCATTCCGACGATGTCAGCTCCAGCATCGAGTAAAGCCTTCGCGGAATCAGCAGCCGATTTGCCGTCGGCAGTTTCGTCCTTATCTTCGAAGCAGATGGTGACCATTGATGGCAATCCCGTTTTTTTTGCGCATTCAACCGCAAGCAAAGCTTCGCCGAGAAACGAGAAAGTCTCGCCGATGATGAAGTCCACTCCTTCGTCAACTTGGATCGCAAGCTGTTCGTCGAATGTTTTTCGGACGCGATCAGCAGCCGACGGACTACCTGGTTCATACATCCAGGTCAGACTTATGTTTCCCGCGACCAGACATTTATCACCTGCGACTTCACGCGCAATGCGCACAGCGGCCCGGTTCAATTCCTCGAGCCGATTTTCGAGGCCTACCGTAGCGAGCTTGTCGCGGCTTGCGTAGAAAGTGAGTGCTTGCAGAACATCCGCTCCAGCTTCGCGAAACTCGACATGCAATTCACGCAAAGCGTGCGGATGAAGCAACGCCACCTCGGGAGTGAACGGACCCGCGCGTACCCATCCTCGCTTTTCCAATTCCAGTAGATAGCCTCCATCGCCCAGCACCGGGCCTTCTTTCAGGCGGTCAAGAATCCCCTTCTTCTTGTTACTTGTGGCTTGTGCCATAGTTCTCCTCTTCAGTTCTTTAGTCGTCTACGTACTCGTGTTCAGCGCGAATCGGCTGGTTCTCCGCGAAACGGTTGGGACGGAATGCAGTGATGTCTACGGATTTGCCGCTGCCATCAATCAATAGCTCTGCCATCACAACTCCGATGGCAGGGGATATCTTGAACCCCATTCCAGAGAATCCTGCGCAAACGTACAGTTCGCTTATTCCGGGAATTTCTCCTAACAATGGCCGCGAATCCGGAGTGACATCGTAAACGCCAGTCACTCCACGCATGACCTCGGCGTTTTCTAATTTAGGAATTCGGTGGCTGGCGCGCTCAATGATTTCTTCCAGCGATTCATCGGAAGCAATTTGTGGATAATTATTGGGGTCCACCGGTCTGGTTCCGTAGAAATCTCCGACCAGAAATTTGTCGTGCGCATCGGAGCGGAAGTATGTTTTGGTGACCGAATCAATGCAGGCGCATCCGCCGCCCTTCATGTCAGGCGGATTTTTTAGGATTGCGACGTGGTGAAGTTCGGGCTCGATTGGCAATTCGTATCCAATATCCCGGAACAATGGCTGAGACCAGGGCCCGGTCGCCGCTACCACTACCGCCGCTTCGATGTCTCCATTCGAAGTGCTCACGCCTCGTGCCCTGCCATTGCTGGTGCGGCATGCCGTAACTTCTGTGCGCGGAAAATAATTCACGCCCATCGCGCGTGCTGCATTCAGGAAGTCGTTCGCAACACCAGCTCCATCTCCGTAGCCAGAGTCAGGCTCGTACGCGGCCAGTTCGACTTCATCCACATTCCAATCCGGTTCAAGTTCCTTAAGTTGTTTTTGGTCGATTAATTCGACGCGCGCACCCATCTTATTTTGCATGGCAACGTTCTGCTTAAGAAGATGAATTTCATCAGGAGCGACAATCCGGACAAATCCGGTCTTGCGAAAATCCCCTTCATGTCCGGCGACCTCATGCCAGTTTTGAAATATACGCAGACTCAAAACCGCGAGCTGCACTTCCGCGGGGTAGCTGTAATGCATACGCACCAGCGCCGAACTCCGTCCGCTCCCTCCACGTCCCACGTGATCCTTGTCGAGGACGGTAATGGTGCCTGCCTTGCGTTTAGCCAACTGAAACGCAATGGACGCGCCCATCACGCCGGCCCCGACGATCACGATGTCCGAAGTCTTAGGAAGCGCTTTGCCGCTCATGCGGCAGCCTCCTTGAGGCGGCCCTTTTTCCAATCTCGCAAGACTTGCTGTGCCGCATTGTGTCCTGGCGCGCCCGTAACTCCTCCACCGGGATGCGCGCCCGCTCCACAGAGATAGAGCGCGTCAATTGGCGTGCGGTACTGCGACCATCCTGCCACGGGCCGCATGAAGAACAGTTGTTCCAATCGCAAGTCACCGTGAAAAATGTTGCCTTCAGTCAGGCCGTAAGTGCGCTCCAGGTCGAGCGGAGTTAAAACTTGACGCGCGATAATTGCATTCGGAACATTCGGAGCATACTCCGCGATCTTCTTGACCACTCGATCACCGAGTAGTTCACGCTTTTCATCCCAATTTCCTGCACGCAAATGGTAGGGCACATACTGCACGAAACAAGTGAGAATATGTTTTCCTTGCGGCGCAAGAGAGGCGTCCGCGTTCGACGAGACAACGCAGTCTACCCAAAGCTGCTCAGGTATCTCCCCAAATTTCGCGATGTCATAACATCGCTCTGCAAATTCCAACGAAGGCACAAGCGTATAAAACGTCCGCTCCAGCGCGGTCGCGTTGGCAGAAGTTCCCGTGAAGTGCGGTTCTTCCGACAGGACCATATTTACCTTCGCGCAAGGACCGTCCATCTTGATTCCGTGAATGGCATGGACAAATTCTGTTGGCAGGTCTTTTTCCTCGACCATCCCTAAAAATGTTCGCTTGGGATCGGCATTCGAGAGAACGACACGCGCTCGGATTTCACTCCCATCCTCCAAAATCACGCCACGAGCGCGGCCATCGCGCACATCAATCTGAGCCACCGAAGACGATGTGCGAATCTCAACGCTTAACTTTTTTCCAGCCGCGGCGAGCGCTTGCGAGATCGACCCCATACCCCCCATGACGTGTCCGTAGAAGCCTTGTAACTCATGCTCTCCGCTGCTTAGTAGATGGAAAAGCAAACCAATAGCAGTGCCCGGCTGATAAGGGCCGCCGTGTTTGCCATAAACGTTGTTTGCCAGAAACATCGTTTTGATTTTTTCGGACTGGTAATTTTGATCGAGAAATTCGCCCAGGCTTCCGGTAAGAAACGAAACTAACTGTGCAATCTCTTCGTTGGATATATGGCGGAAGCGTTTGCCGACACGAAATAAATCAGACCATCCACCGAGGCTGCCAGTATCGATTTCCGGTGGAGGCTCTAGGAAAAATGGCTGCAGATAGCGCGCCAACTTCTTGAGCTGATCGTCGACGCGTATAAAAGTTTCGGCGTCCTTCGCGGAAACCTTGGCGAATTCGGCTTTGGCGCGGTCCCGGTTGGCCCACCATGGCAAGACATGGCCATCGGGAAAAGGAACTTGAATCGATGGATCGCACGGAACCATGCGCAATCCGTGATCGGCAAGGTGCAAATCCTGAATCACCTCAGGCCGCAACATGCTCGCAATATACGACGTGGTGGAGACACGACATCCCGGGGCGATTTCTTCGGTGACGCAACATCCACCAACGATTTCCCGGCGCTCGAGAACTAGAGTCGAAAGTCCGGCACGCGCGAGGTACGCAGCGGCAGTCAGGCCATTGTGCCCGCCGCCGACAACAATTGCGTCGTAGGTCTTACTACTGCTGTTCATCTGCAAACTTGTTGACTAATGGTCAGGGGGAGAGCTGGTTCGCCAATCACATTAACGCATTCGGCTGAAAATTTCATTGAAATTGATTGAAAGTTGGGATAAAGTTTCCTGACTTGAGGTCAACGAATGAGTGGGATTGGAAGCAGCATCGCCGTGCCGCCGATGTATCGCAACATGCCTGCCCGGCCAAGGTCGGAAGCAAAGCGAGTAAAAATTGTGGATGCCGCGATGCGGCATTTTGCCGAACACGGCTACCATGCGTCACGCGTCGGCGATATTGCTGATGGCCTCGGGATCGCTAAAGGATCAGTCTTCCAACATTTCGGCAGCAAAGACGGTCTGTTTTTCGAGGTTTATAAAAAAGCCGTACGATCTTTTCCGCGTTACCTCGACGCGCCCGCAGAAGTTCATTCAAAAGGCTTCTTCGAAGTGCTGCGTTATTGGTTGTCTTCGACCGATCACTTGATTCGCGAGGATTGGATTCCCTACCGCGTTTCTCTGCTGGGAAATTACGGGACTGATCTTGCGCTGAAACGCGAGATCAATCGTTTCCTGCTGGCGGAAGATCCTTACGGAACAGTTGCATTTGTCCGCTTCGGATTGCAGCGCAAAGAACTTCGTGACGACATGGACCAGGAAATGGTCGTGTCCATTCTCGACTGGACTATGGAACGCTTTCAGGATGCGTTGCTGACGGAGGAACTCGATCCGGGACTGTTCCGGCGTCAGGGTAACGTTGTTGAGAAAAAAGAAACTCGCATCACGCAATTTTTGGACGTTTTGCGGCGCGCGATCGGCTCCGAAAAAACTTAATAACCCTAAATACTCAGGAACGATGAATGTCTGCCTCACTCCATCAGATTCTTTCAAGCTATAACGACAAAGCAGAGCTCGCCGATGCGCTTACGATTCCCGGCCCATGGTATGTCGATCCGCGAATTGCGGAATTGGAATCGAAAACGGTTTTCAGCAATAGCTGGCAGATGGTGGGGCGTGCGGACCAGGTAGAAAAGCCCGGCCAGTTCGTTACCTTTACAGTCGCTGGAGAGCCAGTGATCGTCGTGCGCGGCAACGATGGCGTGTTGCGAGGCTTTTACAACGTTTGCCGTCATCATGCAGCGGCGGTGATGACGGAGCCTTGTGGGCAAGCGTCGATCCTGCACTGCCCTTATCACGGATGGAATTACGGACTCGATGGTTCACTGAAGGGGATGCCCGAGTTTGATGGCGTAAAAAACTTTGAGCGCGAGAAAAATGGTCTCGTGCCGCTACGCGCGGAGCTCTGGGAAAAATTCATTTTCGTAAACTTGGATCCAGCAGCGGAATCACTGGCCAACTATTTCGGCGGACTGATCAAGCGTGTTGCGCCACTCGAAGTCACGAGGCTGCACTACTTCGATTCCCGCACTTATGACATTGCCTGCAACTGGAAAGTGTTTGTCGATAACTTTCTCGATGGCGGATACCACGTTCCGCATCTTCATAAGGGCCTGAATTCCGTCCTCGACTACAAACAATACACCATCGAAAACGAAGATCGTTACTGCCTGCAATCGAGTCCCATGGTTTCTTCGGATGAAGATGCCGCAACTGGAGCGACGCGCAAAGGCGACCGTGCTTGGTATTTCTGGCAATATCCGAACTTAATGATCAATTGCTACGAAGGCTACATGGATACAAATCTCGTGATCCCAATTGATGTTGACCATTGCCGCGTAATTTTCGATTTTTATTTCGGAGACATTAGCGAAGCCAGCCGTGCATATAACGAGATGAGTGTTGAAACCGGCGCTCGAGTGCAGGAAGAAGACCTCGGAATCTGCGAAGCCGTACAGCGGGGTCTGAAATCTCGCGCTTACGGCGCAGGCAGGCTTTCCGTACGGCGCGAGGCTGGGGAGCACCTATTTCACCGCTTATTAGCAGCGGATTTGAAGGCAGGCGTGTCGGAACCCGCGCTCATCGCCGATTAGTGCCGCGCCTCTTAGATTTTCCGCTAGACCCATACTTGACAGCCGTTGTAAGATTCACTAACTCCGGATAAGGAGTCGAGACGCTACCCCACGCGTTAGAACTCACAAGGCCTCCCCCAAACGGCCGCACGAATTGCTGACCGGAATATCAAAATCAAATCTGTGAGGAAAGGTATGACCATGGAACCGAAAAATTGCACGCACAAAAGCGCGAGTTGGGGGGAGCGCGTACTCAACCGGCTGCCAGGTGGATCGAGCATGACCAAAGCCTGGATTGCATTCGGAATATTGATTCTTGCTGGTACAGCGACTGCTGTCGTATCGATTCCCAACCTGTTTCCTTTTTTTGATCTGACCGGAGCGGTGGCGAATTACAGCAGCACTGGATCCATTGATCGCACCAATACGTTCTTTCAAAGTCTCGGAACGAACGGCAGGACGTGTGGCACTTGCCACCTACCTGCCGAGGGTATGGGCCTAAGCGCTACTGACGCGCAACTTCGATATTTGGTAACCGGCGGAAAGGACCCTCTTTTCGCAGCGGTTGACGGAGCAGCTTGTCCGACTGCAGCGCCGGGGAAACATCTTAATTACACTCCCATGCTGAAATCGGGGTTAGTGCGAATTGCGCTCCCGATTCCCGACGACGCCCAATTCACGATTACTGCTGCACAGGACCCCTATGGCTGCGCATTGACGACCAACGATTCCGGGCAGACAGTCGTATCGTTTTATCGCCGTCCGTTACCCACTACGAACTTAAATTTCTTGAGTTCGGTAATGTTTGACGGACGCGAGACCGTAGCTCCGTTGAACGAGGAAAGCACGTACACCGCAAACTTGACGACAGATCTGACTCAGCAAGCGCTTGATGCGACGTTGACGCATGCCCAGGCCGAACATCCTCCGACCCCGACCCAACTCAGTTCGATTGTGAATTTCGAACTGGCCCTTAACTCGGCCCAATTGCTCGATTTCAAGGCCGGAAAATTGTCGACACACGGCGGGAATGGCGGGCCGACGTTTCTTTCCACACAAGAGTTCTATCCTGGGATCAACGATTCACTGGGCGGCGATCCCCATGGACAGAAGTTCGATCCTAACGTTTTTACAATTTACTCCGCCTGGGAAAACTCGCGTTCCAAACAGCAACAATCGATTTATCGCGGTGAGCAGATTTTCAACACTACTCCGCTCACGATCACTGCGGTCAGCGGATTGAATGACGTGCTGGGTCAACCGACGATTATTGGGACGTGTACGACTTGTCATGACACTCCGAATGTCGGCGACCATTCTTTTGCGCTTCCGCTCGACATTGGCACAAGTCATCCGCTGGCATACGAACAGAACTCCGTCATCGTTGCCAGCCTACAACAGCTCTCAGTGCCGACAATGCCTGTCTTCCAGATTGCCTGTACACAAGGTGCGCTGGCTGGGCAGACGTTCTACACATCGGACCCGGGCAAAGCCATGATCACCGGCCAATGCAGTGATATCACTCGAGGCAAAGGATTGATATTGCGAGGACTTGCTGCTCGTGCGCCATATTTTCACAATGGCGCAGCAGCGAGCTTGACGCAGGTTGCGAATTTCTACAATCAGCGTTTCCAGATGAGTCTTACACAGCACGAAATTCAGGACTTAGTGAACTTCCTGCAAACTTTGTGATTTCAGAAAACAAATGCCCTCACGGTTTATCTCGTCAGGGCATTTTTGTTGCCTAAATCAAATTAATTTTTAGATAGCCTGATAAACGAAACGCCCGCCAACAATGGTCGCCATAATTTTTCCCGTGAACTGTTGCCCGCCGAACGGACTATTTAGGGATTTCGAACGTGATTTATTTACGTCATAAGTCCAGCGCTTTGCGGGATCGAATATAGTCACGTCGGCGTGAGCGCCACGAGCAAGCGTGCCGCGTCCGCGAAGATCGATCACACGAGTAGGTCCTGCCGTGAAGAGCTCGACGATGCGGGTCAGCGGAATTTTGTGCTCGCGATGGAGATGCGTAATTGCCAATCCTAAAGCAGTTTCCAGTCCAGTTATGCCGAAAGCGGCGCGCTGAAACTCGATGATCTTTTCGTGCTTCGCGTGAGGAGCGTGATCGGTGGCGATCGCATCGATCGTTCCATCTACTAATGCAGTGATAATGGCTTCGCGATCTTCGTTTGATCGCAACGGCGGGTTCATTTTGAAGTTGCCGTCATAGTCGCCAACGTCTGCATCCGTCAACGCAAAATGATGCGGCGTGACTTCACAAGTCACGCGAACTTTATTGCGCTTTCCCTGGCGTACCCACTTGAGCGCCTCAGCGGTTGAAAGATGCGCTACGTGCAAGCGCGCTCCAGCGAATTGTTGAGCGATCTGAATATCGCGCTCAACGATGCTCGATTCGGCAGACGCCTTCATGCCCAGCAAGCCAAGACGAAACGAAGTTGGCCCCTCGTTCATGGACGCGCCTTCGGTCTGGCGTGTGTCCTCCGCGTGTTGGATGACGGGCAGATTCAATTCAGCGGCGACGCGCATTGTATCGCGCATAATGTCCTCGCTGAGAATAGGACGTCCATCATCGGTGACAGCCACAGCTCCGGCGCGTTGCAGCGAACGGAAATCGGTGAGGGCCGCGCCTTTGCTCGCCTTGGTCGCGGCGGCGATAGGAAATACATTTACGACGGCCCCGCGTTCCGGCTGCTGCAACCAGGTAACCCAATCCGCCGAATCGATTACGGGAACCGTGTTGGGCATGCAACATACGGATGTAAATCCGCCAGCCGCTGCGGCCGCCGTTCCGGTAGCAATCGTCTCTTTGTAATCCTGGCCGGGCTCGCGCAGGTGGACATGAATGTCGATGAAGCCCGGAGCCACTATCATTCCACGCGCATCGAACTTTCCGTCCGCAGTGCCGCGAATGGAATTCGGTGCCGCGACTTCAGCCACGCGACCATCGCGCAACAGTATATCCATCGCTTTGTCGATGTTCGACGCGGGATCGATCACGCGCCCGCCCTTAATCAACAAAGAGCCAGAATTGGATTTGGTATGTGCCATGCTTTTTATTTTGCTTTGCCTAGCGCCTTCGCCAAAATTGCCATGCGAGTCGGGACGCCGTTGCGAACCTCTTCCACGATCACCGACTGCGGACAATCCGCCACGTCCCAGGTAAATTCCATTCCCCGAATCACGGGGCCGGGATGCATCACGATGGCATCTTTCTTGGCGAGCCGTACTCTGGCTGCATTCATCTGATAACGCGAGATGTAATCAGCAACGCTTAACCGTTGGCCACCTAGCCGTTCTTTCTGAACGCGAAGCACCATGATCACGTCTACTCCACGAACCGCTTCTTCAACCGAGCGAGTTAGCTGCAACCCTGGAGCAAGTGTGGTTGCCAAATCGGGCAAGAATTCCGCTGGACCGCACAGAGTCGTATGCGCGCCAAATTTTGCGAGCAGATGGATTAACGACCGCGCCACGCGGCTGTGAAATATGTCGCCTACAATTGCGACTCGTAAATTCTTCAAAGTTTTCTTATGCTTCAGAATTGTGTAGGCATCGAGCAACGCCTGTGAAGGATGCTCATGCATTCCATCGCCAGCATTGATCACCGGAATGTCGAGGTGTTGAGCCATCAGCAAGGGCGCTCCGGCCTCAGGATGGCGAATAACAATTGCGTCTGCTCCAACCGCGCGCAGCGTATAGCCAGTATCGAGTAGCGACTCGCCTTTCTCGATGCTCGATCCGCTTGAGAGCACGAGCGTTGTCATTGCATCCATCGATTTCGCGGCAACTTCGAATGAACTGCGCGTCCGAGTCGAAGCTTCATAGAACAGAAGAAATATTCGCTTGCCGCGAAGCAGCGGTTTGGGCTTCTGTGGATTCATCCTGCGCGCGAGCTGCAAGTAGGCGGAGATTTCCGCCGCACTCATGTGTTCGATGTCGAGAAGGGATCCGCGAGCCGGTTTGTTCATTGCTGATTAGTTGCGCTTATTAATAATTTGCTGCGTTTCTGGGAATGATCGCAGGTGATCAATCTTGTCTTTCGATTAGAAGCACTTTTTCCGCATCGTCGATTTCCGTCAGCTTCACTTCGATAATTTCTTTGGACGTAGTTGGTACCTTGCGTCCCACAAAGGCAGCCTCTACGGGTAATTCGCGATGGCCACGGTCGATTAGAACGCACAGTTGGACGCGATTCGGGCGACCATGATCGAAGAGTGCGTCCAGAGCAGCGCGTACGGTGCGTCCGGTATAGAGCACATCGTCCACGAGAACGATATTTTTGCCGACAATTGGGAATCCGATGGCGCCTTTTTGCACCACGGGCTTCGCGCCTATCGTCGAAAGATCATCGCGATACAGCGTGATGTCGAGAGTTCCGACTGGAACTTCTACTTTTTCGATCCGGCCAATAATTTCAGCCAGGCGGTGTGCCAGCGGGACGCCACGGCGACGGATGCCGACAATCCCGAGATTTTCCGCGCCGTTGTTTTTCTCGACAATCTCGTGTGCCAGACGCACCATGGTGCGCTCGATTTCCGAGGCCGACATTAATTGAGACTTTTCCTTGAGGTTAGCCTGGGCGTTGGGTTGGCGCTGTGAAATTCGAGGAGTCATGAACGCTGAATCATACGCGGATCGGGCGGCACAGAGCAAGCGGAACGCCTGCGGAGTTTCGGCACTGGCTGATAGTGCGATGCTGCGTTGTTAATCCGTTTGATTAGCACCTTCGTTCCCCATAGAATCATTTTAAAGTTCGGATATTCTGTAAGACTTCACTGATGAGACAAAACCAAAAAAAACCGATTGGCGTCGACTTATTCGCAGGCGCTGGGGGAATGAGTCTAGGGTTCGAACAGGCGGGCTTCGACGTAGCCGCCGCCGTAGAATACGATCCTGTTCACTGCGCTACTCACGAGTTTAATTTCCCTAACTGCGCAAGTATATGCCGCAACGTGGCGGACGTTACTGCGACTTATATTCGATCCCATTCGCGGATCGGGAAAAACACGGTTGATGTCGTCTTTGGAGGTGCGCCGTGCCAAGGGTTCAGCATGATCGGCAAACGCGCGCTCGACGACCCTCGAAATTCTCTAATTCATCACTTTGTCCGTATCGTTGTTGAGATGAAGGCATCGTACTTCGTTTTTGAGAATGTCCGAGGTTTGACGGTGGGAGCACATCGCAAGTTTCTCGAGGAAATAATTAACGAATTTTCTGAGAATGGCTACCGGGTTTTGGAGGATTATCAAGTTCTGAATGCAGCCGATCAGGGAGTACCCCAGAATCGTCAGCGCTTATTCTTGATGGGCGCACGCAAGGGTTTCCCCTTGCCCAACTATCCGCTGCCAACGTTTGAGGTGCCGAAGAAGCGCGCACGCCAAACTAATGCCATGTTTTTGCAAAACGCACCAACCGTTTGGGATGCATTAAAAGACCTTCCCGAGGCCGACGACTACGAAGAATTGCTTCACCAGGACTGGGTTAAGGCTAAATTTAAAAGAGCTAGCGATTACGGCGCTATTCTGCGACGGCCCGAAATTGACCCTTCCGATTACTCTGAACCTAGGCGGTTCAATGCCGGTTTACTCACGTCTAGTTTGCGAACGATCCATACTGACGATTCGAAGAGACGCTTCCTGGAAACGCGACCTGGCGAGACCGAACCCGTAAGTCGCTTCCATAAGCTCGATCCCACGGGCCAATGCAATACGATTCGTGCGGGCACGGCCAGCGATCACGGTGCGTTTACGTCGCCGAGGCCCATACACCCTTATTCGGGCAGATGTATAACGGTGCGCGAAGCTGCCCGTTTGCATTCTTATCCCGACTGGTTTCGATTTCACACGACCAAATGGCATGGTTTTCGCCAAATCGGAAATTCTGTGCCTCCTCTTCTTGCGCGTGCCGTTGCGTCGAAGATTCGCGAGACATTCTCGATTCCTAAGAAATCGGAAGAATTCGTTAGCTTAGGGGACGAATCGTTATTGAAGTTAAATATGTCTGCCGCGGCAGCGTACTATGGCGTGCGACCCGACACAATTCCCAAGCGCACTCGGCCTCCGCAGGAATACAGGACGAATGACCAAAGATAGCTCTAAGAAACGAAATCGGTATTCTGCAATCATCGGTAACATATTTACCAAACATTACCGGCGAGGTAAGACTTCATTTGAATTTTCACGCGAAGAATTCGCTGAGATTGCCCGATCTCTCAATATCGTCTTACCAAAGAATTTAGGCGATACGATCTATTCTTTCCGCTTTAGAAATGCCCTGCCAAAAGAAATTATATTAACTGCTCCAAAGGGTATGGAGTGGGTCATCGAGTTGGCTGGCCGCGCAATTTATCGCTTTCGGCTTACAAAACTCGCAAACATAGTTCCGAATCCAAGCATGATCGCAGTTAAGATTCCAGATGCAACTCCAGAAATTATCACGGCCTACGCCCTAAGTGACGAACAGGCTCTGCTCGCTAAGGTTCGCTACAACCGGCTCATTGACACCTTTCTCGGCCTGACGAGTTACTCATTGCAAAATCACTTGCGAACGACTGTAAAGTCGATGGGTGACGCGCAGATTGAGATCGATGAGATTTACATCGGCGTTAACAAGTATGGTGAGCAGTTTGCCCTTCCGGTTCAGGCAAAGGGTGGAAACGACCGTCTCAGCGTCGTGCAGACCGCCCAAGATATCGCTTGCTGCAGAGAAAAATTTCCCGGTCTCACTTGCCGCCCGGTTTCAGCGCAGTTCATGTCCGATGACGTGATCGCGATGTTCGAACTGGCTCTAGACGGTGCCGATGTAAAGCTAGTCGAAGAGAAACATTATCGTCTGGTTCCATGCGATCAGATCAGCATGGACGACCTCAAACGATATGCAAAACGGTAGCGATTTGTGGATCATGTTTCGAAAAAGATCCGTTCCAAAATAATGGCGACGGTTCGCTCCCGCGGGAACTTTACGACCGAAGTTGCGCTTGGAAAAATCCTCTGGGCTGGTAATCTCCGAGGTTACCGTAAACATTGGCCCGTAGATGGGAAGCCCGATTTCGCGTGGCCTGGCCGTAAAGTGGCCCTCTTCGTCGATGGTTGTTTTTGGCACGGCTGTAGTTGCAAATATTTACCGCGCACCAATACCAATTTTTGGCGTGACAAGATTGAGGCAAATAAGCGCAGAGATGTTCGTGTCTCGAAGGCATTACGGCGGAATGGATGGGTAGTCATCAGAATCAAAGAATGTGCTGTATTGAATCCATCCACCCTAACTCGGATTAAAAAAGTTTTACAAATCAACGCTCGTCTCCCTCACAACGCCTTTAGGAAAAATAGACGGGGATGACGCTGCCAACGGCATATAAAGGAGGGCTAGGGAGTTCTATGAACACAAGAGAAAAAATCAGCCCGATTGGCAAGCCAGTCCCGGAGTTGCCGGTTGCCGATGTCGAACGCGCACAGCAGCATTACAAAGACGCGCTCGGTTTTGAAATTGGATGGCTTTATCCGGACAAAGGAATTGGGGCCGTGTCACGCAATGACATGGGGCCAATATTTTTCCGGAAGAGGACGCCACCGTTTGAACCTGCCGTTCACTGGGTGTTCGCTGAAGATATCGATGTCGCGTATCAGGAGCTGAAATCGTTAGGTGCGAACATTGTGGATCCTCTGGAAAAAAAGCCGTGGGGATTGCGGCAGTTCACTGTCGAAGACCTCGACGGAAATATCTTCTATTTTCACCACGACTAATGCAGTTCGATCTAGTAAGCCTTCACGAAAAAGTAAACCGTCATGAAGCTGCCCACGGCGATCACGAATCGGCGAATCCAGATTTGCGGCAGGCGTTGAGCATAGTGCGCGCCGAAATAACCGCCGATGATCGCGCCTATTGTCATAACGATCGCCTGCGGCCAATATACGGCCTTGGCTACGACAAATGTCACGACTGCGACGCCGTTGATCACAAATCCAGTCACAGTTTTGAGGGCATTCATTGCGTGGATATCAGCCATGCCCATCATGGCCAGCATCGCGAGGATGAGAATGCCCATGCCGCCACCGAAGTATCCGCCATAGATTGCAACTACCAGTTGGAATAATCCCGCACCTGCGAGCGCGGCTTTGGTGGCTTCATGTCCCACTCCGGAAGTATTTTTGCGCGCCATCCGTTTACCGAAAGTAAACAGCAGAGTTGCGCCTAACGTGAGCCAGGGCAATACGCGCAAAAAAGTATGAGCCGGAGTTCTTAGTAAGAGGATCGCGCCCAAACCTCCGCCAATAAAGCTTGCTGTCAACAGAGTGAGCAAGAGCTTGCGCGGTACATCGAATTTTTCGCGGTATGCTCCGCCACTAGCGGCCATGCCCATCCACAGGGCGACAGTATTTGTCGCATTGGCCGGAACTGGTGGAACCCCAACAAATAACAAAGCAGGAAAAGCAATAAAACTGCCGCCGCCGGCTACGGAGTTTTGCGCTCCAGCAAGCAATCCAGCCACAAAAAGAAAACTGACGATTTCGATAGTCAAACTAAAGAATTAACACACAGGAATGGTTGTGTGTAGGAGCACTCTGTAAATAACTTGTGAACTATTTCAAATCTTGCTCGTCTCAACGCCAGGAGTTAACCAATCATGCGAGCCGCAATCCTTGTGACCAGTCTTCTACTTGCCGTGACGGTGTCGGCACAAACTCAGCCTACCGCTCCGCAACCTTGCTCTGACATCCGCCAAAAGCAGATGGATTTCTGGGTGGGCGATTGGGCGCTCACATGGCCGGGAAACAAAGCCGGCGAAGTTGCTCATGGAAAGAACATCGTCAAGCGCATTATGGATGGTTGTGTTGTGCAAGAGAATTTCAGCGGCGAGGATTCCAGCCCCCTACGCGGAACCAGCGTTTCAATATTCGATCTGAACGCCGGCAAGTGGAAGCAGACCTGGGTAGACAACGAAGGCAGCTATCTGGACTTTGTCGGCGACTTCAACGCCAAGGACGGCCAGATGATTCTTGCCCGTGAATTCGTCAAACGGGACGGCCCGAAGTCATTGCAACGAATGGTGTTCAAAAATATTTCGCATAACGAATTCGATTGGAGTTGGGAAGCGTCTTCCGACGACGGCAAGACCTGGACCGTGCAATGGCCAATCCACTACAAGCGTCAATAGGCATAGACATATATATCTACGCTTGATGCATCGGAGCACCGTGTTGGAAATGATATTGCAGAATGCGGGCAGCCAGAGCGGGACCTATTCCTTGACGCGCTTCGGCGGCGTTGCGAACAATCTCGCCGCGGCAAACGACTTCGGCGGCAGCTAATCCAGCGATCTCCGGTGGCAACACAAGATTGATTTCCAGCTGAACATTTGGAGCGAGCATTTCCTCCGCCTGAAACAAAAGTCCCGATCGGCTGATGTTTTCCGTGGTCCCATCTCTCCAATCATTTTCGCCGATAGGCCGATACTTCAACGGCAAAGTAATTTCGAACCGTTGCGCTCGGAATGGTGACAATTTTGATTTCGCAGGCGCGTGAGTAATGCTGGCAGCTTGAGCGGACATCGCCACCTCCGCCGGAGTTTGTGCGGATAGCACTTGGCGAACCTTGGCCTTGAGGGCTGGCAGCGTAAACGGCTTCGGCAACAACGTGATTCCTGCGTCGAGCGTGCCATTGTGACCGATCACATTTTCCGTGTAGCCCGACATGAAGAGCACACGCGTTTGCGGACGCAAAGATGTGAGTCTTTGAGCCAGTTCGCGGCCGTTCATCCCCGGCATAATCACATCGGTCAAAAGCAGGTGAATTGGTCCGGAATATGAATTGGAAATTGTGATTGCGGCCGCGCCGTCCGCTGCTTCCAGCACTTTGTAGCCTTGCTTTTCCAGAAATTGACGCGCGAGTCGTCGTAAATTGCCCTCATCTTCGACGACCAAAATCGTTTCATGTCCTTCTTCAACCGGAGGCGCGGCTTCCTGTGGCTGGACGTCGATAGTCTCGCCGGTGGCGCTAACTCGCGGTAAGTAAATTCTGAACGTCGTACCTTTGCCTATCTCACTGGATACCAGAATGTAACCTCCACTCTGCTTGATGATGCCGTACACGGTTGACAGCCCAAGGCCCGTTCCCTTGTGACCCTTCGTCGTGAAAAACGGCTCGAAAATGCGAGTCTGAGTATCTGCATCCATCCCGGAACCGGTATCACTCAACGACAACACGACATACTCGCCCGGAGCGATGGGAGAATGAAAGCGCGCATATTCTGCGTCAACCGTCATGTTTGACGTCACCAAAGTCAGCTGACCCCCTTTTGGCATCGCGTCTCGAGCATTGACCGCGAGATTCATAATGACTTGTTCAATCTGGCCGGGATCAGCTTTAACCGCTCCCAGTTCAGTCGCAGGTTCCATAACTAACGCGATGTCCTCTCCGATCACGCGATTGAGCATTTTCAGGTTTTCTGTAACTACTCCATTCAAGTCCAACACTTTCGGTGCGAGGACTTGCTTACGGCTGAAGGCCAGTAGTTGGCGTGTAAGAGATGTGGCGCGGCTGGCGGCGTTTGCAATTTCCTGGGCTGGTCCGCGGAGGTCCTGATTGTCGCCGACTCTTTCCAGCAGGAATTCGCAATAACCCGAAATCACCATCAGCAGGTTATTGAAGTCATGTGCGATTCCGCCCGCCAGGCGGCCGACTGCTTCCATCTTTTGCGACTGCCGCAACTGTTGCTCGAGAGCTCGTTGGACCGTGACATCCTCAGCAAAGAGTTCAAAATAAATTGGGCGATGCTCTTCGGAGATAGTTCGTCCGGACAATCGAACGCTAATGGTCGCGCGATCTTTGCGAGTCCATTCTGCGGACATGCCATTAAACTCCTGCTGGGAGCGGAGATGATCGGCGACCGCGAACCATTGCTGCGAGTCGGCATAAAGGTTTGCCAGATTCTGCCCTGCTAAGTCGGCAGCTGAAGAGAAGCCCAGCATCCGAACCAACGAAGGGTTTGCATCGAGCAGAATGCCCGCGGAATTACATCGGCAAATTCCGTAGGGCGCATGAGTGACCAGCGAACGGAAATTAATTTCAGAGCGCCTTAACGCTTCCTGCGCCGATCGGAGGGCCGCATTGAATGAGCAAATGAGCGCTGCGACAAATACGAATAGAGTGAGATGTAATAGGGCTGTGCGATAATCCGATTGCGTTTTTGCTCCTGCGAGCAGGAAATAAGCGCTTACGGTTAATGCAAATGAAGTTGCCACCAGGCCAGGCTTCCAGCCGCCATACCAGGCGCTTACCATGATGGCGACCGAAAAGACGACAAGGCGGCTTTCGACCAGATTTGAGAGCAAGAATGCTGGAATTAGAGCGAGAATGATGCTGAGAACGGCCACTGAATAGCGCAAAACGGTGGCCAGGCCGGGCGCGATGGGTTGCGCGCGAAGAAGCGGGGGAATCTTCAATCGCATACCAGTTTGAGAATAGTCCCACTATGGGACTTCCGCGAGTAACGGTAGTACATGCAAGCGTCGACATTGGTAGCTCGAATGCATTGGTCGACCGGGCAATGCGGTCGTTGGCTATTTTCCTGGTGCATCGCGCAACCGGACACGAGAGGCTTAGTCCATGAACATTGGATTTTTTGGAGGCAGTTTTGATCCCATTCATCGCGGACATCTAGCATTGGCTAGAGCTGCGCAGGAAGCGTTTCAGCTTCGATGCGTGTATTTTGTTCCCGCGAATATCCCGCCACACAAAGCGCGCGGATCGCTAGCGCCTTATCTCGACCGGTATACGATGGCTGCTCTCGCAACCGCTGGAGAGAAGTCCTTTATGGTCTCTTCGCTGGAGGCTCCGGAGTTTAAGAGTTCGAAAGAGCAGAAGCAAAACTACACCATTGATACCGTACGATCACTGAAGCCGCAACTAAAGAAAGCCGATAAGCTATTTGTACTGATGGGAATCGACGCTTTCAAGGACATTGCCAAATGGCATCAGTCTGAAGCTTTGTTCCGCGAATGTGAATTTATCGTCGCGAGCCGCCCCGGATTTTCATTGGCTGACGTGGCCAATTCCTTACCAGCAAAATTACGTCCGTCTGCTGCGGCGATTAAGCCTTTCAATAAAGAGAAGGCCTCAGGAGATCTCATCCTGCCCGGAGTTCACGTCCATCTTCTCGACAATGTGCACGATAAAGTGTCAGCCACGTCAGTGCGAGAAGCGATTCGGGCGGGACGTGCGCTTGGAAAATTGGTGGATCCTGCCGTCGCTGACTACATCGCCAAGCACAAGCTCTACCGATCAAAGTAGCTTTGGAAATCCTCCTTTGGACCCTCAGATACAATTAAGACACCTATCGAAATGAATCAATTATGAAAAAGAACACTCTTGTGCAGGAAGTGTCTGAGGCCATTGCAGCATGCCAGGACAAAAAAGCCGAACAGATTACCATCCTCGAACTCGATAAAGACTCGGGTGCCTTCACCGATTACTTCTTGGTTTGCAGCGGGAGCAATCCCCGGCAGGTGCAGGCGATCTCCGACGAAGTTGAATTTCGGCTCAAGAAGAAGCTGGGACTTTATCCCCACCAGATTGAAGGTTACAAACAGGCCGAGTGGATCCTCATCGACTACACCGACTTCGTGGTGCATGTGTTCGCCGAGAAGGCGCGCAAATTTTATGATTTGGAGCGGTTGTGGAAGTCGGCCAAGCGAATGGAACCATCGGAATTAATCGCCGCGCGGGCAAAACTAAAAAAGAAAGCCACACCGGTAAAAGCAGAAAAGAGCAAACTTCCAAAGCCGAAAGCAAAAGCGAAAAAGGCCCCCAAAAAGCGGGCCTGATTCAAAGCGATCAACTTTTTACCGATCAATGCCTGCCTATTTAGTTTTGTCGCGTGAGCGGAATGCTTTGCGGATCAATCGGAACCGCTTCGGATTCACGCAACTCAAGACGCGTCTGACGCAGTTTGGTAGCGATGGCTGGATCCATTCCGACTCTCAAGTCGGTCTTCTCAATGAAATAGCGCCATCCTGCATGGCGATCGGAGCCGTCCTGCCCAGTCTCAAACCGCATGAGCATGGTTTCGGCCGCTACGCGGCCTTTCAGAACGCCTACAACGCCGCCTGATTCATAAGTGCGAATGTTGTGCCGGATGATAGCGAAGGATGCCTTGCTTTCGTCGCGCAGATGAACTCCTTTGGGGAGGTGCTAAATGTTTGATTCAAAAGACGCGTCCGGCTATGCAGTAAGAAGCGTCTGTAAGGTTTACTAACTTCTACTACAGCGGACGAACGTTCTCCGCTTGCCAGCCCTTCGGGCCCTTGGTCACGTCGAACTCTACGCTCTGACCTTCTTGCAGGCTTTTGAAACCACCTGCCTGGATGGCTGAGAAGTGTACAAATACATCCTCGCCACTCTGACGGCTGAGGAAACCGTAACCCTTTGCATCGTTAAACCACTTAACTGTTCCTTGTTCGGCCATGGTAATGCTTGTTTCCTTTGTAATTATTGTATTTGGGTGCGCAGAAAGATCGGCTAGCGATGCAAATCAAGCGCATCTTGATTTTAGCAGAACTGTCAAGTTTTGTGAAGAAAACCGGCGTGAACTGCGGTCGCATGCGTCGCTAGGAGCGCGTTATTCTGGACGGAAGTGATAATAAATATCCTGCTTAGACGCAATCGCCAAACCATTGCGAGTAGCCGGCTCAAAGTGCCACGCCTCGAGAGCTGCTAATACTTTCAAGTCGAGATTTGGTGCGAGGCTTCGCACGATTTTCTTCTCGACGATGTTTCCCTTTTCGTCAATCGTGATCTCGACAACAACATCACCTTCAGGAACACCTTGGAGTTCCGATGAATCCACTCGCGGTTCGAATGCATTCACCGGCAATGCTGGACGAACGTCAGCGCCGGAATAAAGTCCGTTAGCCTGCGATCCGAATGGAGATCCAATTGGCGGAAGCGATCCTGCTTTGGCAGTCGTGTCTGCGGGCTTGGTCTCCGATGTTGAAATGGATTGTCCATGCTCGTGGCGATCAGCCTTATGCGGAGGCCGCCAGTTCAGCGCAGCATTCTGAGACATCAGGTGGGACGTGGCCGCCTCCGAACCTTCGGTCGCTCGACTACCCATCTTCGGCCAGTAAAGCTCAGCGACCAATCCATTGCTGTCTCCAGCCTTGAGAGACGTTGGCATCAGCACGACGGGCGTCGGCGCATGCAAAAGAAACAGAAGCACGCCACCATGTGCGGCAATGCACAGAAATCGGGTCAATAAGCCGCTGCGAGAATCACCGGATTGAAGGTCGATAAACATCCCTGTCCTATCTATTAGACGCCGATCCCGGCCATAGGGGTAGTAGAAGGTTATCTGCCGTCCGGCAGGCTCTTTGGCCCAGATTACGCCACATCCGCTGGCCTACCGGTTAACCTCTGAATCCTCATCGCGATTGGCGGATGCGTCGAGAACAGGCTGCCGAAATTCATGCCAAGCAGCGGCTGAATGATGAATAAGTGTGCAGTGGAAGGCGTTGCCGCCATCGGCATTCGCTTCGAGTACGCATCCAGTTTAGATAGCGCACTTGCCAGCGCATATGGATTCCCGGTGAAATGCGCACCCGTGGCGTCCGCCTGGTATTCACGCGAGCGAGATACCGCGAGTTGGATCATCATGGCGGCAATCGGAGCCAGAATCAGCATAAGCAGTCCACCCATACCGCCGTCGCGGCGGTCGTCACGATTGCCCATTCCTCCAAAGAAAAAGCCAAATCGCGAAATAAAAGTGATCGCGCCAGCAAGCGTCGCGGCGACAGAACTGATCAAAATATCGCGATTACTGACGTGCCCAAGTTCATGCGCAAGAACGCCTTCCAGCTCTTCGTCATTCAGCAGATCGAGAATTCCCTGCGTCATCGCCACCGAAGCATGTTGCGGATTTCGTCCCGTCGCAAACGCATTGGGCGAATCGGTCGGGATCACGTAAAGCTTTGGCATAGGAATGCCAATCTTCTGCGTTAGTCGCTCGACCACGGCGTAGGCGCGAGGCAACTGCTCTCGCGTGACGGGCTGGGCTCGATAAGTCGCGAGCGCAATCTTGTCCGAAAAGAAGTAAGCAGAAAAATTCGTAACCACCGCGATTGCCAGGGCAAGCAACATTCCGTTCGAGCCGCCGAGCGCGCGTCCGACAACCATCATCAGTAACGTCAATGCAGTCAGTAAAAATGCGGTCTTAAAAGTATTTCCCATAAGAGTTCCGTGCTCATTAGATGTTACGCTGAACGCCGCGATTCAGGCCGGCATAGCCACCATCTATACTGTCGGACGAAGTCAAAAACAACATGACCAAGTCCTTGCCTCCATTGCCGCGTGAGTTTTTCAATCGGGATCCACGACGCGTGGCGCGAGATATTCTTGGCAAAGTGCTCATTCGACGCAACGGGAAGAGCGTGCTTTCCGGACGCATCGTGGAAGTTGAAGCTTACCTCGGCAAGAACGACCCCGCCGCGCATTCTTTTGGCGGGATGACTCCGCGCAACGCTGTGATGTTCGGGCCGCCAGGATTCGCCTACGTCTACTTCATATACGGAAACCACTTTTGCCTCAATGTTTCCTGCCAGGAAGAAGGCGTAGCCGGCGCAATCCTATTTCGCGCATTGGAGCCCTTAGCAGGTATTGACTTCATGGCAAAGGCGCGAGGTATGGTGATCTCAAAGCCACGAGACTTGCGACTGCTCACCACTGGCCCGGGCCGGCTTGGTCAGGCTTTGGGAGTCACTCGCGAACGCGATAATGGCAAAGACTTTACCAGCGCGAAGTCCGATTTGTTTATAGCGGATGATGGCTTTCGCAAAGGCCGCATAATCTTAACTCCGCGTATTGGGATCACCAAGGCTGCCGAACGGCCACTACGATATCTGCTTGCAAATAATGAATTTGTATCTGGCCCGCGGATCGCACTACGACACGGTGCGTAGTTGGACCAATTACACATTTCCTCTTTCGTTCCGGCGGCCGGGCTGGTACAGTCAATGGGGCGCGGATAGCCAGCTTTCGTGAATTCTTCAAAATGTATCTAAGGGAGATTTGGATGAGACGTATTCAAGCAGGTTTTGCAATTGCTGCATTGGCATTATCGCTGTCGTCGCTATGCGTGGCCCAGTCGACTGGCACGTATAACGGTCGCAAAATTACAGTTCCGGCGTCGAACACGCCGCATGTCGGACAGATTCACACGAACTATTTTCTGATGGGCGATGGTGAACGAACTCCTCAGCCGCCGCCAGATGCCGAGACACCGGGCTCACTTGCCTGTGTATATAAATTGGTTTCTGGACCTGCCGGTTGCCCAATTGCCACCAGCACAGCAATTCCAACGGGTGGCATCGGCGCGATCGCAATTGTGGATGCCGGTGACTACCCGACCGCCGTACAGGATCTGCACGCATTCTCCGCTCAGTTCGGCATTCCAGATGCTGATTTCCAGGTGGTCTACGCAAATGGCACCAAGCCTCCCGTATATCAGGAATGGATTGTCGAAGAAGCACTCGACATTGAGTGGGCCCATGCCATGGCGCCGAAAGCTAAGCTGTTCCTCGTGGAATCGGATCAGGTCAACACAGATCCGACCTGGCAGGCAGTTGCAGTTGCCGGGAAACTTGTATCTGAAAACGGTGGCGGCGTGGTCAGCATGAGCTGGGGTGATCCTGAAGTTGCGAATGAAGCTAACTTCGACAAATATTTCACGGCTCCGAACGTCGTCTACTTCGCGGCCAGCGGCGATTCCGGAATCGGCGTTAGCATTTATCCCGGAGCGTCACCAAATGTTGTCTCGGTTGGCGGCACGTTCTTCAACCGCGATAACAACGGGAATTTTGTAAGTGAAGTTTACGGCGGCGGCGGCGGGAATATCAGCCCCTACGAGCCGAGACCGACATACCAGAACGGTATTTCCAACATCGTCGGCAGCAAACGTGGATACCCCGACGTTGCTTCCGATTATTGTTGCGCTGCGATTTATCAGCAAGGCTGGGGTGAGGTTGGCGGCACCAGCTGGGCTTCCCCGACTTTCGCTGGGATCGTAAACGCAGCGGGTAGATTTCCGAAAACCAGTTTTCAGGGACTCACCGAGCTCTACAAAATTTACGGAAACTCGCAGGAATACAAAGCCGGTTTCTTCGATATCACTTCCGGCGATTCTCATTGCATGGTTGGATGGGATGAATGCGCTGGAATCGGTACCCCGAGAACTTACAAAGAAAAATAGTCGAATAACGTATTAATCAGCAGCCCCGCCGAGAGACGGGGCTTTTTCTTTGCTGTTATTTATCGTTATCCCGTATCAACACGACGTCGGCTTCCGCATGTCCGCGGCCAATAGCGAGTTTGCTTCCATCAGGCGACCAGCGAAAATCCCAGATGTGTTCAGCCGTAAAGCTCGTCAGCTGCTTTCCTTTTGATCCGTCCAGAGGTTGCGACCATAAATTGTCCACCCCATTTTCACGCGTGGGATAGATCGCCGATTTCCCATCGGGACTGAATCGAATCAATCCGAAGCGCTCGCGCTCCAACTCCATCTGTTTTGTTTGCCCGGAATCAGTCTGTACCAGGACCAGCTTCTCTTTATGTCCGCCGGAATGATCCAGCGTAGTGAACACCGCCATCTGCCCATCAGATGAGATATCAAAGACGCTGGACATTGGGATTGTCGCGACAACCTGCGCCTGTCCGCCATCGATGGAAACTTTGGACAGCGTTCTCTCATTTCCGATTTCAATATAAAAAATCCAACCGCTGTCGGGCGAACACCATGGCGAATCTTCAGTTTTGCCACTGGTTAGTTGTTTAAGATTCCCTCCGGAAGAGTCCATTCGCCAAACATTTTGGTTGCCGGAATTCGCGTGGTCAACGAGTATGAACGCGACGTAGCGTCCATCCGCGCATGCCGTGGGATTCCCGCTGGCATGGCCCGGCTCGGTTGGAAAAGCGCTTCGTTCGCCGGTTTCCGGATTAATCAGACTTAAAGTATTCTGCTGATCCCCGATCAGTTGGCGATCTTTCGTCCAGGCGAAGTTTGTGGAGGAATCCGCAGTTGTAATTTGTTTTGCCTGTGCTCCATCGGAACCGGAAGGAATTACATAGAGCCCCCAATGATTCTCGAACTGCACTGCGGCCATTACCTTGCCGCTGGCAGAAACACTCAGGTCGGTATAGTTATTGGTGTCGTGCGTAATTGGAGAAATTTTTCCATCCGGGTATGAGATCCATCCAATTTGCTTGCCGTAAAAATTAGAAGTTTGATCGGTCGTCAATACGGCCAAGCCGTGTCCATTCGGCAACCAGGTGGGTAATTCCAAAATTTGACCGCCGCCTGTGGAAAATACCGAACGCTTTCCGGTATTTGCATCGATGGAAACCAGCCCTGCCAGCGCGGTTCCAACGTGGAGCGCTCCGCACATAATCACTTTGCCATCGGGCGACCATGCGGGTTGAAAAAGACCTTCACTGATTGGGCCGCTGGTAAGCACGCTCTCCTGGCCGCTATCCGTGGTTCGAATAATCAGTTGATATTTACCGGGATCCGGATTGTCATTCCGGATGTATGCAAATTTCGATCCATCGGGAGAGAACGTAATATTCGAATCGACATCCGCGACAATTTTCTGCGCGGAGCCTCCGAGAAGTGGCGCTCGAAATAAATACTTCAGCTCGCCATTTCCTGGTTCGCTGCGAATGAAATAAAGATAGTTGCTATCCGGAGAAAAACGAACCCCAAGATAATAGAGCGGCGCCGGCGGCGCGACCTGAGTATTGCTATTTGTAGGAACATTGAGAAGACGAAGGCTGGCCTGTCCATTTTCCCGGACCATGCTCAGAATATATTTTCCGTCCGGCGAGATGTTCGCGAAAATCACTTTGCCGGAGTCGGTTACTTTTGTCGCCGACACGTTTTGGAAAATTTGCGGTTGTCGACGATGGAGAAAAGCAAACACACCGTAGGCAGCAACAGCAAGAATTCCCAGCAGGATGATCGCGGTAACTCCGGTGCCCAGCTTATTCTCGCGGACCGCAGCAACTACGGCAGAGCTCGACGCTGGCTTAGGACGAGAAGAGACAGCCACTGGAATTGTCGGACTGCTCGGCACCGTCGCGGGTGTTCCCTGCGAATCGCTGTCACGCTTCAGGCGTTTCAGATCGCCACGCAGGTCGGCGGCAGACTGATAGCGCAGGTCGCGGTCTTTTTCAAGTAGCTTTCCTACAATCTCTTGCAACTTCGCAGGAGTCGCCGGCGCCAATTGCATTGGCGGCACTGGATTGCGTTCCAGAATCGCATGAAAAATTACAGCAGATGTTGCGCCCGAAAAAGGCAGTTGCCCGGTGAGCATCTGGTAGATCACCGTTCCTAAAGAAAAAAGATCAGTACGGGCGTCGAGCGCTTCGCCTCGCGCCTGCTCCGGGGACATGTAGGCGATCGTGCCAACCGTCGATCCCGGGGTCGTAAGATGAGCGGTGGCACCGAGAGTTTCCGTTTCTGCCGTCTGCAAAAGCTTTGCCAGGCCGAAATCCAGAATCTTCACTTGCCCGCGTTTTGTGACAAAAATATTTGCCGGCTTAATATCGCGATGAACAATGCCCTTCGCGTGCGCCGCTTCGAGAGCGTCCGACATTTGCGTGCTGAACTCGATAACGCGGTCCATCGGCATGCCGCCCTGATTCGGCGAAGCGTTTACTAAGCCATCCAGCGTCTGCCCGTCGAGTAACTCCATGGCAATGAAGGACTGTCCGTCCGCATTCTCGACTGCATAGATAGTGCAGATATTCGGATGGTTCAACGCCGAAGCAGCGCGGGCTTCCAGCAGAAAGCGATCAAGCGCCGCCGGATCGCTCGCCAGTCCCGGAGGCAGAAACTTCAGCGCTACACTGCGTCCAAGCGTAAGGTCCTGGGCTTCGTAGACAATGCCCATGCCGCCGCTTCCCAGCTGCCGGATGATGCGGTAGTGCGAAATTGTCTCGCCAATCATGTATGGGTCTTTGTCAGGAACTTTTAATCTTAGGTTCAGCGATGACGACCGTCAAACTTCAGTTGTGAGGTGACTAGGCTATCCAACTATTGGGACGCCTTGTCGATACATCTCCTGAGATTGGTTGCCCCACACTTCGCGGTTTTTGAAGTGTGGGCACCACTGCTGTGTCGTCAAGCGGTTTTCCTCGCCCGCTTTGTCATCCCGAGCGGCAGCGAGAGGCTGCCCTGAGCGAAGCCGAAGGGGATCTGTATTTTCTCTTTTCTCCTTGCGCCGTCATCCCGAAGATCCGGCGTTCTTCAGCCGGGGAGAGAGCCTGCCTGAGCGAAGTCGAAGGGGATCTTGCGCGGAGCTCTCCCGTCCTACGGCTCGCCGCCGGTAGCGGCCCCTCGCCCGCGAATCTCCTAACCATTTCGGATAGGCCTTTCGGCTCTATTCCGCTCTGGACGGCCACATGCTACGATTCAGACGCCTATTTGGAGGCTTCCGTGAAGACCCTAACGTTCTGCCTGGCATTGACCGTAATGAGTTGCACCCTCGCGTTCGGACAGACCTATAAAGTCCTGTGGAGTTTTGACAACGCAAACGGCGCTGCGCCTCTAGGCAATTTGGTCTCTGATAGCGCAGGAAATCTTTATGGAACTACGCAATATGGCGGTTCAGGGATTGCTTGTAACAGCGGCTGCGGAACCGTATTTGAATTATCGCCAAGTTCTGACGGGACGTGGAGCGAAACAGTCTTGTACAACTTTTGCAGCGACTTTGAGAACTCCCTCTGCCTCGACGGACAATTGCCAGTTGCCGGACTTGTCTTCGACAACGCAGGAAATCTCTACGGTACGACGACATATGGAGGAGCAGGATCTTGCGGATACCGGTGCGGAACTGTGTTCGAGCTTTCCCCACCACTTTCCGGAGGAGCGTGGACAGAAACTGTTTTGTACAGTTTTTGCGCTGGTTCGAACAATAAATGTCAAGATGGTGCAGAACCCAAAAGTCAGTTGATTTTCGATGCGTCTGGAAACTTGTACGGTACTACATCGACGGGCGGCACGGGAAACGGTGGTTACGGTACGGCGTTTGAACTATCTCCGGGAGTAGAGGGCTGGACTCATCTAACGCTCTATAACTTTTGCTCTAGCGGCCATGCGCGAATCTGCCCGGATGGGGCACAGCCTCTGGCGGCTGTAACGTTCGATAAGGCAGGCAATCTTTACGGTACAACTATGCTCGGAGGATCGAAGAACAGCCAGGGCACGGGAACTGTATTCGAGCTTTCGCCAGGTTCAAATGGTTGGACCCACACCATCGTCTTGGCATTTTCGCCCACGGGTAACGGATTGGGGTTTCCACTTGGAGCAGTGAGCTTCGATCCTCAGGGAAACCTTTACAGTACCGGGTCATTAGGGAATCCCGGCGGCGGAGTATTCCAGCTACAGCTAAAAACGCATACCGAACGCAAGTTTATGTTTAATATTACAAATGGTTCCGGCCCAGGTTCTGGAGTGTTGGTAGCTGGAAAAAGTGCGGCGATATACGGAACTACTGTAGGAGGCGGCTCGGAGCAAGGTGGGGTTGTCTACAAGATCGTTTCATCTGGCCGAGAAACAGTTCTCTACGATTTCTGTCAGCAAGCAAATTGCGCTGACGGGCAGTTTCCCTATGCGAGCCTCATCGAAGACGGTGCAGGAAATCTTTATGGCACGACCCAGCTCGGCGGCGCTTTCAATCAAGGCGTGGTTTTCGAGGTCACTCCTTAGACTGTTGCCAGTTTTTCGCTTTTGCTAGAAGTTGGAACAGATTTCGAGGCCTGTCAGCTATTCCGTCTGCATCGCTCTAACCATTTCGGATAGGGCCTTTCGGTTCTATTCCGCTCTGGACGGCCACATGCTACGATTCAGACGCCTATTTGGAGGCTTCCGTGAAGATCCTAACTTTCTGCTTGGCATTGATCGTTATGAGTTGCACTGTCTCGCTCGGGCAGACTTACAAGGTTCTGTGGAGTTTTGGATCTTCGCCAAGCGACGGTGCCCAGCCAGTCAGCAATCTGATTGCGGATGCAAGTGGAAATCTTTATGGAACTACTCAAGCGGGAGGCATCGCGACGCCATGTAAATTTTCCAGCTGTGGAACCGTATTCGAACTGTCCCCTAACTCCGATGGCACCTGGAGTGAAACGATTCTCTATTACTTTTGCTCGAATGCGCTCGGTCGCCAGTGCCTAGATGGCAAGTCTCCTAACACTGGACTGGTCTTCGATGCGGCCGGCAATCTTTACGGTACTACTGCCGGGGGTGGTGAAGGAGTAGCGTGTTCGGATCCAACCGTAGGCTGCGGCACGGTATTTGAGCTATCGCCTCCGTCTGAGCGTGGCGCGTTGTGGAACGAAACAGTTCTGTACAACTTCTGTGGCGAGGCCTCCGGCTTCACCTGTCTTGATGGTGAAGCGCCGGGCGGCCAGCTTGTTTTTGATGCCGCAGGAAATCTTTTTGGGACAACAAATCTGGGTGGTACCGGATTTCTTTATGGTGGCACTGTGTTCCAGTTATCGCCCGGAACTGGTGGCTGGACACACTCCATTCTGCACAATTTTTGTGTGAACGGAGAAATACACAAAGGCTGCCCTGATGGAACGCGACCCTATGCCGGTGTAACTTTCGACAAGTCAGGCAATTTGTATGGAACCACAGCGGTGGGAGGAGCGGCTAATGGGACTGGCGAGGGAACGGTTTACGGGATGTCTCGTGATGGGGATAGCTGGACTTTCACGAACATAGTAACTTTTTACCAGAGCGCTAATCTAAGCGATCCGCTAGGAACCGTCGCGCTCGATTCCGGTGGAAACATATACGGCACGCTCTCGCAAGGTGGTAACGGAGCTGGCGCCGTCTTTGAAATAGTTAAGAACTCTCGCGTCCAGCGCACCTTCTTATTCAACGGCACAGATGGGGACAGACCCGAAGCTGGTTTAATTCTCGATCCAAAAAGACGTGCTGCGTACGGTACTACGGCAGGAGAACAAGGCGTTGGCAATGTTTTCAAGATCGAACCGTCGGGCGTCGAAACTGTTCTCTATACCTTTTGCCAACTAACCAACGTACGGACGGGCATCAGCCTACTGCTAGCTTGTTAGAGGATAAGAGCGGTAACCTTTTCGGTACAACAGTGTATGGCGGATTGTACGGGCAAGGGGTTGTTTTCGAGATCACCCCATGACTTCCGCGATCTTAGAATTACAGCCCGCCCTCTCGTGGCGGGCTTTTCCATTTTGGGAACTCGCTTGTACATATTTTCGTTCACCCTTCATTTTTCTCTTGACCTCGCAATTCAGAAAGCGCATGGTCGAATTAGTAAGCATCCCTCGTTCTTTGACAATCTAATCGCGTGTGAACGAAAGCATCGAAGGACGGCACTAACTCCAATGTTTTCTATATTATCCATATAAGTGGATTGCAATCTAGATTTTGCAAAAACGGGACGCTGCAAGCTGTTGAGAACAAAAGATAATCAATAAAAAAAAATTCAGGAATTGTCGACTCAGACCGCGCAATTAGGACAGGGGCTAACTCGACAAGCTCCGCGCGAGATCCCTCTCTCTGCCTGAAGAACGGCTTCGCTCGGGGATGACAAATTAAAAGAAGTACTACGTCAGTTGTCCAACCGCAGTGGCCGCCACCGGAACAAACGTCACAGAAACCCCGTCCAGCGTGGTTTCTTCCCACAGAGAATGATCGCGAAGCAACCGAGAGACCAGCGCAGTGTGCATGGCATGTCCAGCCCGGTCCGCAACAATGTTTCCCAAGATCTGTTTTCCCAGCAGCGCGAGGTCGCCAATCAGATCGAGAATTTTGTGCCGAACAAATTCATCCGAGAATCGCAGCGGCGGATTTTCAATTCCATCGCGCGTCAGCACTACACAGTTATCCCGGGACGCGCCGCGGATCAGTCCCATGTTGCGCATTTTTTGTTCGTCCTCGCGCGAACCGAATGTGCGCGCCGGAGCAATGTCGCGAACGTAGTTTCCTTCCGACAAGTCGACCGCAAACTTCTCGCTGCCAATCAGCGGATGCGGAAAGTTGATGCTGTAGGAAACCGAATACGATTCTGCCGGATAGACTGCGATAAATTTATCGCCCTCGCGCAACTCAAGTTCGCGAAGAATCCGAAGATAGGTTCGCGGCCGACGCTGCGATCGCACTCCAGCTTCGCGGATGAGATCGACAAATGGAAGAGCGCTGCCGTCCAGAATTGGCAGCTCGAGGTTGTCGAGCTCGACAATCGCATTGTCGATATTCATTCCGATGAATGCGGAAAGCAGATGTTCGGTGGTGGAGATCAGCACGCCCTTCTTCATCAAACTGGTGGCGTAGCTGACGCGGGCAACATTGCGTCCGATGGCCTCGACTTCAAATCCGTCAAGATCGGTGCGGCGGAAGACGATCCCTGACCCTGGCCGCGCCGGAAGGATCCGTAGAGTGACGGGTGCCCCGCTGTGCAGGCCTATGCCTGTACACTCCACCGCGGAGCGGATTGTTTGCTCGGGCCTCAAATTAATCGGATCGAAGCCAGCTTACACGGAATATTAATATTTCGTCTGTGGCAATTTAGACACACTTAAATGTGGATTTGTTTTGTTGGGACGCAGATATCTAAGCCTTAAGTTGTTGATAAATATGGGGTGATCATTTCTTAGGCGCTTGATTTGGCGTTTGAACCGCGAACAACGATGGCTTCACATCCTGGTTATAACGAACCGAGTTTAGAAAGCGCTGATTGGCCATGTCGCCGTTGTAAAAACGCGTAATGCTGAACGGTGTCATCACGCCCTGGACTTCGCGGTAGTTGTCCCATACCTCGTCCTCGACGTTACGTTCGCGGTCTGTGGGGTCGCGCCAGGTGAAAGACTTCTTGATCGGCAGGTGCGTATTCACGTCGAGATAGAGCGTTACGCCCTGATTGTGGGTATTCATGATGGTGATTTGCTCGGACGGCTTCTGCGAAGCGATCGCAGAGCCTTCATAAAAAAACGCGACACCCGGCTCCTGGATCCACTTGCGGAGCACCCAATCCAGCGAGTATTCGCGGCGGCGCAAGTATTCACTCAGGAGCTTTGGCTCGAGGGCTTTCGCGCCCTTGTAGGTGATTTCGAAACCTTCGTCGTTTTTGTACACATTCACAACGTCACGCTGTTTAGTGAGCTCGATTCGCTCTTCATCGGGAAACCGATAGAAACGCCAGAAAAGTACTCCAACGCTATTGGAGTTTCCTAGATGAAAGCTGTATGTCCGGCCTTCCTGGGTTATGTCTTGAATGTCGAGATATGCCTGTCCGCCAAGTGCTTGGATTGCGGCCTGTACAGCGGCCTTGGCCTTTGCCGAGTTCTGCTGGTCCACAGACATTGGCTGCGAATCCGGCTGGGAAGATGTTTGGCCGAATGCCGCGACTGCGAGGACGAAAACGAGAAGAAAACGCTGCATGCCTGGCGGGTTAGACGCCGCCAACAGCCATTGTAGCTGCTTGCAGAAATTATCCGGCGAGGACAGCGCCGCCGTTTACGTTGAAAACCTCGCCTGTAATGAAGCCAGCATGCGGCGTGCACAAGAAGAGAATCGGACCGGCAATCTCCTCTGGCGTACCCACGCGATGCAAGGGGATCGTCGCGAAAATCTTGTCCCGAGTTGGAGGATCGTTGAGCGCTGACAGCGACATATCGGTATGTACCCATCCCGGAGCGACCGAGTTGATGTATATGTGGTCGCGCGCTAGCTCGCTGGATAGTCCCTTCACCATACTGATCACAGCGCCCTTTGTGGCAGCGTAATCGCAATGGAAGGCTTCTCCTCGCTGGCCGGCCGTGGAACTGACGAGGACAATGTGCCCGCGAGGGTCGGAACCAGGAGTCTGCTTCTTCATCTTCATCTGTGCAACCGAGTGCTTGACCAGCGCGAAGACGCTGTTCAGATTGACGTCGACGGTGTTGCTCCATTGAGCGTCCGTCATTTTGTCGATGGGAGCGTCATCCGGAGGCCAGATCCCGTGATTGACCACGAGAATGTCTAATCGTCCAAAGTGGGCTACCGTGGCGGCTATGAGAGACGCGGCCGATTCCGTACCGGATAGATTGCATGCCATGGTCGCGCAGTTTTCATTGCCCACTTCTTTCACCAGAGCAGACGCGGCATCGCTCGCTTTTTCATAATTGAAAAAAACTTTCGCGCCTGCGGCCACGAACAGGCGAACTGCCGCTGCGCCTATGCCGCGAGATCCGCCGGTAATCAGCGCGACTTTGCCATCGAGTGAGAGAGGAACGGGCATGACAATTAGTCTGAGGTATTTTTAACGGGCTTGCAAGCGATGGAGGTTACGCGGTGATTAAGAAGAATGACCCGACTGAGCATTGATCGAAGCTTTCTCCGGCCTTAGTTCGCGCGCGAGAATGCGCACCAGCATTCCGTCATATTTCGTTCCGCTCATGTTGCCAAGCTCGGCAAGAGCCTGATCACTGGTTCGCGTGCCAACTGCGGAATGGTGCGCAGTTAGATTTACGTATGCGTCGGCGACGGCGATAATGCGTGCCCACATGGGGATGGTGTCACCGCGCAATCCGGCGGGGTATCCGCTGCCATCGAAAGATTCGTGATGGTGCTCGATCGATTTTCGAAGTTGTTCGCTGTTAGGAATGATCCCAGCAATTTCTGCGCCGACAGTCGCATGTGTCTGCATCTGCTCAAACTCTTCGTTGCTCAGCGGGCCCGACTTATTGAGGACTCGTTCGGAAACAAATATTTTTCCGACGTCATGCACTCGCGCGGCATAAGCCAATTCAGCGACCTCATTCGCAGGTAGTCCCAGTGCGCGAGCAATAACCTCAGAGTAGCGAGCGCTCAGCTCGCCGTGTCCAGCGCCGTTTACTTCGCGAAGTTCCGCCGAGTGTGTCAGCGACTCAATCGATTCCCGGAGCACATTTTGATTGCACTCGTCGCCGCCACTGAGCTTTTTTAACGTGGCTGTGAGATCTTCTAAATGCTCCAGTCCAACATGGTCGCGTTGCAGGAATTTTTCGATGTAGGCGGAAATAAGCTGGCGTTGCACGACTCCGGTTTCGTCTTCCGCATATTCGTCAGCGGCTGAAACACGATCTCCACCAGCATGCTTTGAGACGTACATGCCTGCATCCGCGACTCGGATAATACTTTCCGCTGAAAAGCCATGCACAGGGAAACTTGCCACCCCGAAGCTGCCGGTAATGTGATGCTCGGTGAGCATCGGATCACTCGCCAGCCAGAGACGCAACCGCTCGGCCAGGATCTGCGCCTGTTCTGCGCTGGTTTCCGGCATCAGGATGATGAATTCGTCTCCGCCATAACGGGCCACGATGTTTGACTGGCGGCATTTCTGCTCCAAGAGACGTCCCACTCGCGCCAAAACCAGGTCGCCTTCCAAATGTCCGAGCGAATCATTGACTTCTTTAAACTTGTCGAGATCGATGAGCACAACTGAAAATGGACGTCCCGACCGTGAAGCGCGTTTCCATTCCGAAGAAAGTGCTTCGAGGAAGAAGCGCCGCGTCTTGATCCCGGTCAATCCGTCTGTAATCGATTGCTGCTGCAATTTTTGGAAGACGAACGAATTGTGCAACGCCGTCGCCAGCAAATCGGCGAGCGTATTCATGATGAGAACATCCTGTGGCGCGAAAGCGTTCTCCTCAAGGCTCTCGACGTTCAGCACGCCCATCAACGTGTCGCCATAACTGATGGGAATGCATAAAACTGCGCGGGCGCCGTCAATCACACCTTGTACGTGCCCACCTGGAGCGGTTGCTTGAACTAATGCGGTCTCGCCGGTGCGGGCAACGCGCCCGACGATTCCCGTTCCCAGAGGAATACGACGACCGAGCGATTTCGCAGTTGTACCTGCTTCAGCTTTGATTTCGATATCTTTGGTGGCGTAATCCAGAATGCCCACGCCGATGTGGTCGTAACGGAAATTCTTCTGAATGTCGGCAACGATGTCCGCAAGCATCTGTTCTGAGTCTTCGCTGGAGATTGCCGTTTTCGAAATATTATTCAGGAACGCGAGATGGCGCGACCTTCGCTGTTCTCCTGCGAACAAGCGGGCATTTTCCATGGCCACGGAAATCTGTCCAGCAGCGGTCTGCATGAGTTCGAGATCGCGGTCCTCGAACGCATATTCACGACGAGTGCTAAGAGCCACGATCACGCCGGCGGGGCGACCACCGAGCATGATTGGAACTCCGCAAAGACTCTTTGCCGGTTTGTCAGGCACGAACGTGACCGACAATCGTTCGCGTACTCTTTCTAAATCGGCGCGAATCAGTAACGGCTGCCCTGTGCGGACAATATATTCCGTCAGGCCATTTGTCATGGGACGAGTACGCTTAGGCGGAACGTTGTCGCCATCGACTTCCAACTCGAAACGGATCTGATCGCCCTCCTGAAAAGCGATGTATAGCTCAGTGGTATCGAATATCTGGCCGAGCTCCTGATGGATGGTGCGGAAGATTTCATCCTGATCAAGACGAGAACTGATCGCTTGCCCGATCTGCGTGAGTAACTCGTATTCTTTGGTACGGCGCTGGGCGTCGTGCATGACGACGTAATTTTCTAGCGTTAGTCCGATCTGCAATGCCAAGCCAATCAGAAGCCGTAAGTTGGAAGATCCAAAAATGCGCCGCTCAGCATGCGGAAATACGATCACCCCAAAATGATGCTCGCGAGTCTGCAAACTTACCGCCGTCAGGTTCGTGATCTGCTCTTCAACCAGAACCTGGCGGAATTGTTCAAATCGCCCTCCCGGAAAAGCTGGCAGAGGTTCGCTCATTTCGGCAACATTATGAAAAGTTACGAACCCGCCGCGCCTGTACGCAAGTTCAGACACATATTCCCCGGCTCCGCTTGATTCCATGTTGCGAAGCAAATTATCGGAGAAGCCGCGCTGTACCGATGGCAGCAAAGGACGCCATCGGCCGGAGAAACAGATCATTGCCTGCCGCGCGGGAAGCTGAGCGATCAGCCGATCAAGAGTGGCTTGCATGCTTGGCGTAAGGTCAGCCGCAGAAAGCAGTCGCGCAGGGTCGACACCCAGCGTGGAGAATGCCAGTGCATTTTCCTGGACCGCGTTGCGCTCGTTCTCAAACAACACCATAACCATGGCGATGCCGAGCAACATTTGCGGGACCGGACCCAGCAAACCTCCAGCAACGCCGAACATATCCAAATATGGCCCGTGAACTTGTCCGAAGGCCATCAACACAGCCCAGAAAGTAAGCGAGATCGAAAGAATGCTATAAGCTACCGAGTTCTTCCGACGGCCATGGCGATAGAAATATACTGACGAATAAAGCAGCAAAACAGCGCACGCAACCTCTACGCGGAAATACGGCAACGGGATGAGTTCCGCATGAAACACGCCGTCCACCACGTGAGCCTGGGCGTCTGCAAATGCGACGATTCCGCCTACAAGGCCGACTGCAATGTCGAACCATTTGGGATGAAACCGGTCGCGCTTATCAGCGCTAGCTCTTTTTCCGATCAGACGCGTGGAGGCGTAGATCGAAAATGCCATCGCCATCAGCATGACTGAGGCAAAGAACGAAACTACCTCGGAACGGCTGCGGTAAACGCCCCATGCGTCCAGCAAATAGTGCAATGTGTAGGCTGCCCATCCGAGCTGCCATGCGCGAAAATAAAGTTGCCGGCTTTGCTCATAGAGATACGTAAAAACAAAGAAGAGCAGCAGGGCGACTATCCCCGGGACGACCACTACGCTGATGACAATTCCATTCATGAGTTCGTGCGAATCCAGTAGGGCGTGTTAAACACGATTAATGTTTCATAGCGCACACAGCATGGCAACTATATTTAGGTACATATTTACAGGCAGTAAAACCGGCTAAGGACTACAGCTTGATTGGATTAAATAAGCGTGTTCTAAGTCTCTTTTTTCAGCGCACAATTAGCCCTCCTGTCGGGTGCGCGCGGGGTACATCGACAGCCTAACAGTCACGTGAGCAAGCCCTGGCCCGCTTGACGCTTCTTTACACACGAAAGTAACCTGAGAGCGGTTACCCACCATCCAGAATATGAATTCCAATATTTCCATCAGCTCGAACAAGCCACGTGTGCGTTTTGCGCCATCGCCTACCGGATATCTTCACGTAGGTGGCGCTAGAACGGCGCTATTTAACTGGCTGTTCGCCCGTCACACCGGTGGAACCCTGATTCTTCGGATCGAGGATACCGACCTCGAACGGTCCACCGACGAAATGGTCGAAGGAATTCTGCAAGGCATGCGCTGGCTTGGGCTCGATTGGGATGACGGGCCGTACTTCCAAACCAAACGAATGGATCTGTATCGCGCCGCGGGCGCGAAGATTGTCGAATCCGGACATGCCTACTATTGTTTTTGCACGAAGGCCGATCTCGAACAGCGCCGGGCAGCTGCCACCGCTGAAGCCCGCACTCCGAAGTATGATGGAACCTGCCGCAACATTCCGCCTGAAGAAGCGGGGCGCCGCCGCGCTGGTGGAGAAGCCGCAGCAGTGCGATTTGCCGTCCCGCTTTCAGGCAGCACGGCTTTCGATGATGCTGTTTTCGGACGCATTGAGTTTGCCAACACCGAACTCGAAGACTTCGTGTTGCTTCGTTCCGACGGCGGACCTACGTACCACCTGAGCGTCGTGGCCGACGACATTGATATGAAGATCACGCATGTCATCCGCGGCGCCGATCATATTTCAAATACTCCGAAACAGGTGTTGCTGTATCAAGCTCTGGGAGCGTCATTGCCGGTGTTTGCCCACGTGCCGCTGATCCTGGGTCCGGACAAAACGCGCCTCAGCAAGCGGCACGGTGCCACCAGCGTGATTTCATATCGCGATCTCGGGATTGTGCCGGAGGCGTTCCGCAATTTCCTGGCGCTTCTCGGCTGGACGCCTCCTGAAGGCACTCCGGAAATTTTGAATGATGATCAACTCATCCAGCTGTTTGGGCTCGATGGAATTTCTCGTTCCAATGCCGTATTTGATAACGATAAGCTGGCATGGTTCAACACGGAATACATCCGCGCGTATTCCGCCGAAAAGCTATTGCCGCTGATTGAAGAAGAATGGAAGTCGGCGGGAATGAATGTTAACACTGCGATCGAAGATCGCGCGTGGCTGTTCTCGACGATTGATCTGGTGAAGGCGCGCGCGAGGAGTTTGAAAGATTTCGCAACTTCGTTTCGTGCATTTTTTACGGACGACTTTACACTTGATCCGGCCGCCGCTGAGAAGTTTCTGAAGGATGAAAACATTCGCGGATTGTTAATTGAGCTTGGGAAGCGCTATGAGGTTGCATCCGAATTTTCGGAAGTTGAAACCGAAAAGATACTGCGCGATCTCGCCGCCGAAAAAGGCATAAAAGCCGGAGCATGTATTAACGGAGCGCGAGTAGCGTTGACTGGCCAGGGAGTCGCTCCAAGCTTGTTTACCGTGATGATGGCGCTTGGAAAAGAACGAACCGTAAAGCGGTTGAGCGCAATCTGAGCCGTATCAACGTTAATGCACGTGCGGGCTTTGCGCGGGATTTGCGGTACGCGGCGGAGGAGCTTTCAAGACTTTCACTTCAAAACTTACCGGCAGCGACTTCGGCGGATAGCACGACGCATTGTCGCAAGCCTGATAGCGCAACCGTCCACGAAATTCGTATTTCCCGGGCAGCACGCTCGATAGCGGTCGCACGTTTACGGCAACGTCGAACGATCCGCTATACACGCTGAGTTTTTCATCAGGAGCGAAAGCGAAGCTCATCGACTGCGCCGCCGGATAGCCAATCCGCCCGACAACGATATCCGTGGGCACATCAAGTTTGAGTTCGGTGGGAATCAGATACTCCTCAGTTGGAGTATTGGAGTTGATGTGGAACCCTTCGCCGACGTGAAAATGCAATGTCAGCGTTTCTTCTTTGCCTCGAGTAACGGCGGTTATCGGCGCGGCGGCCATGCTCACTGAGGGAGCTTTTTTGCCGGGAATATCGTCCGCTCCTTGAGCGGCGGCAGCGGGTGCGAATGCAAGGAAGCCGATGAACGCGATCGGAAGAATCGCGGCGGTTAATTTCGTAATTCTCGATGTCATCATTTTCACTGGATTTATTCTCCGCTGCTTGCGTTACCTGAAGCCATGGCTTTCTTGATGTTGTCTTCGATCTCGCTGCGATTCACCAGGCCGAACATCTTATTTAAAATCTTGCCGTCACGATCGAGATATAGCGTCTCCGGAAGAAACTGGACCCCGCCATACGCGTTGGCAATGCTTTCACGCTCATCGTCTTTGCCGACCAGAATCGGATAATCCACGTGCATGTCCTGCGCAAACTTGGCAATGTCTTTGGTATCGGCATCGTCCATGGCAACGCCGACAATTTGTAATCCCTGGGGGCCGTATTGTTTCTGGAAATCCACGAACCATGGCATTTCAATTTTGCAGGGCTCGCACCAGGTCGCCCAGAAATTCAGCAGGACGGCTTCGCCGCGAAAGTCGGAAAGCTTGGCTGGTTTGCCGTCCAATGTGATCAACGAAAAATCGGGCGCAACTTTACCTTTCATCGCAGTCGCAGAACCTTCTGGCGAGGACCCGGCCTTTCGCCGCGTTTGCCGGATGCCGGCCCACAACATCAATGCCACGATCAGCGCGATCACAACCAGAACAACAGGATTACGTTTCACGGTAAAACTCCTTCTACAATGCGAAGCGGTTTAGGAAAGAAAGATAATTCGAAATCATGGTAAAGCGTCCGAAGACCAGCAAAATTCCGAGGAGGATAAGCAGCACTCCGCTGCTGACTTCGATGGCATGCATGAAAAATTTGAAGCGGTTGTAAAACTTAAGAAAGCGTTCGATGAGAAATGCGGCCAACAGAAATGGCACAGCCAGGCCCATGGAATAAATCGCGAGCAACAGGATGCCTTTGAATACGGAATCCTGTTCGGACGCGAATCCAAGAATCACCGCGAGGATCGGGCCGACGCAAGGAGTCCAGCCAAACGCGAAAGCGAAGCCAATTACGAATGCGCCCCACGCCGTGCTGCCGCCTTTTACGCCGTGCAGTCGCTTGTCTGCGAGAAGAAAGTTGATGCGGAATGCGCCGGTCAAGTGCAATCCGAAAATAATGATGACGACTCCGGCGATTTGCGATAGCACCGCCTTGTAGCGCGCCAGAAGTTGGCCGACTTCGGTAGAAATCGCACCCAGCGTGATGAAGACGATGCTGAACCCTAGAATGAACGCGACGGAATTCAGCATCAGCTTGCTGAGCAGCGCGTCTTCACGGGACTTAAGTTCGTCCACTCCAGCGCCGGAAATCAGCGAAACGTAGCCCGGCACAAGCGGAAGCACGCACGGCGACAGGAACGAAACCAGGCCCGCCGTAAAGGCGGCCAACGGAAGAGGAAGATTTGCCATGCGAAATTTATTCTACCTTGCTATAGGACGACTACTTGTCAAATAAGTTACGCGGGCGGGAATGCAAACGATTGCGTAAAGGCAGCCCGTCTAAATTCCATTGCTGCGACATGGCAATGCGTAGTACGATTTCCCTGTTTATCCGAAGCCGACCCCCACGGCGAGAAGAGTCTCAATGAAACCAACCTTTATCTTTTTTTCCTTCGCGGTTTTGGTCGCAACTCTTTGTGGATCGTGCCTCGCCACGCCTCAGTACATCATCACTAACAACAATGGTTTGAAGAACAACTCCGCGAGTGTCTACACTTTGAACGCGACAACGGGAGAACTCAGCCTCGTTGCTATCCTCAACTCGGGCGGTGCGGGCGCAGGTAATTACCCGGCAGAGTTAAATAGCGCGCAAGCAATTAACTCTAACGGAACTTGCATTTTCCTTGCAAACTTCGGCACGAATGACATTTCGTCATTTTCGAAAGCGACAGATTATAAGGAGGTCGGGCGGTACACCAATTCCGTATTGGCGTTTTCTGGCTCAGGCGGAAGTGTTGCAATTGCCCCCAATGGAAGATTTCTTTACGCAAGCTATAGCCAGTCAGAGAATCTCGCGGCTTGGACGGTGAACGCAGACTGTTCTTTGACTCTTATAGACATTTACGTTCCGTCGGCTGGCGCACAGCCGTTTTCAAACCTGCGCGTGACCCCGAACGGCACTTCGCTCGTACTTCCACTATCCGGTGCCAAGGCAGAATTGTTTGCTATTGACGCTGGATCGGGACAGTTATTGGACAAGGGCTATTTGGACTTCGAGGTGATAAACGCTTGTCACAACGGCGGATGCGGCTTTTATGGTTTGGACATTACTAAGGACAGCAAAGTTGCGGTCTTTGCTGGCACGACAAACGGAAAGCCTAGCGCCTTCGTGTCCCAGATTACGTCGCATGGTTTGGCGAACCCTCACGACATTTTTCTTACGAATTCTGAAGAAGTGACGATCCCAACATTCCCGATTTTTGATGCGTCGGGATACGCTGGCAATGGCAACATATTTTTTAGCTCAACCGGCGGACGCGGTTTTCCCGGAATCATCGCGGCTAGTTTCAGCGAGAATCCACCGGCGCTTTCCCTACTCAATGCGACAGTAGTTGAGGCGGGTCTCGACGGTATCGGAACTTTAGCGGTCGTCGACAATGTGATCGTGCTTGCCGAATTTCCCAATATCATTGATGTCTACTCCATAAACGCCGACGCCTCTGTGACTCTATTAAATTCTGTCGTCGATAACAACGCGGAATACCCATTCTCGCTTTCAGCAGTTCCGAATGTGCGGTAGGGGACTTCTCGTCATCCTTCACCTTCGTGAATGGGGCTTGCTTGGAACCGGTGGAGGAATAGCGGCAGGAGGCTGCGCGGCTGCTGGCGCCTCCGAGATAGCTTTGCGGATGAAGCCCAGAGGAATGCTGGCGGTGAGCACTCCGCGATCGCCGTGCTGTTCAACTTTCAAACTCTCGAAGAACATTTTCACGTCCTGATCAGGAGCGGGAGTCCCCACAGAGTTTTCGGCGGCGTGAAACATGCTTAAGAATGTAGCAACCTGTTCAGTGAGCGCTTTCGCATCGTCATCGCTGGCTGTAAACGCTTCTGCTCGTAAATGAACATTCGCCAGATAGCGGACCGAAGCGACCACAACCGCAGGTTTACGAAATAGAAATGACAAATTGGAAAGCATTCCTGAATCGCTGGTCCCTGAGTTGTTAGCCGATGAGGTGCCATCGGAACTTGGCCCAGCGCGAAAGATTCCCCAAGCAATGCTGGCAAGCTGAACATGCTTGTAGAACTGCCGCAGCAATGCCGGTCCACCAAAAGGCGAAGCGAGTTTTCGGGAGCGGTCCACAATTCCTCGAATCACCTGCGGATCGGGGTGATTGGAAGCCGCGACCGTGTCGACGCCTAAAATCGAAACGCGCAGCGTGCGTCCTTCAAGCGGGATGCTGTAAATATCGCGGCTATTGTAGGACTCGGTAGAAGTCGAGATCTTTTGCAAATACGCGCGAAGACGCTCTCCATCGAATTTTCCGGTAAAGACTTCCGAGAATCGGTTCTCCGACGGCCCATTGGCCACGGGATAATGCACTGCGAAAGCAGCCTCATCGAGATCGCGTTCAAATTGAAATCCGGTGGCTTGTATGAATTGCTCATAGTCCGGATCATGCGGGACTTCGGGCATCGGCGAGTTTAAAATGCCGCGGCGCATCCAGGAAAAATTCATATAAACGAAGCCGTCAGCTGACGGAAGCAGGCGGGCGGGTTCAGGCGGCGCGTGCTTGCGGAGAACCACTGCAATGAATACCGCCGCAACAACCAGCAGCACTATGGCGATGACGGGAAGACGTCTGCGAAGGCGCATTTAGCGGGTGCCGATTTTACTTACTGCGTCATCAGAAAGCATCGGGAATTTGAATGATAGCACCGGATTTGTGGCTTTCATTATCTGATCGTGCCTGCAAGCATTATCGCCAAGTTGCATGGCGGGAACCGATATGGTAACTTTTAACCTTGTCCCAACAGCAGGCAGGGATTCTTGGGATTCGTTGTGCCTGAAAAGGCTTAAGCGATTTCCGACTTGCTGGCGTAGCTCAGTTGGTAGAGCATCTGATTTGTAATCAGAGGGTCAGGGGTTCAAATCCCTTCGCCAGCTCCAGGATTGGGTTCCGGACGCAGGGCGAGATAGTTAATACGCGACGGCTTTAAGCTTTTCCCACGGCACTTCATAAGGAACTTCCTAATATGTTTGCGCGAAGCGGTACATACGCGCGAATCTTTGGTTTCTTCTGATTGAGTGATTGAGCAATACCCGTCGCAGCATGGCCCTGCGCGCATGCAATATCCGGTGACCATGCCGGAGTAATTTCGCACAGGTGGGTGAGTGGTTAAAGCCGGCAGACTGTAAATCTGCTCCTCCTAGCGGGGTACGAAGGTTCGAATCCTTCCCTGTGCACCAGAGTTGTTGTAACGCAGTAAGCGTGGACCGGGCGAGGGGACTCTCGTGAATCGTTTGTATGTGGCGCTTGCGGCTTTTGTTGCTTTAGGAGTTTTATCCTGGACAACATTAAGCGATCAGCGGATACGGCTTGCGACGATTGCGATTTTGGCAATGTTTGCGTTGCGAACAGTGATGCATCGTAAGCATGTAATGTCTGCGGATCGCGATAAAGGCCGCGAGTAGCTGATTTTGCCGATGTAGCGCAGTTGGTAGAGCACTCCCTTGGTAAGCGTTGCGGCAGCGAAGCATTGCCGCAACAGTAGTTAAAGTAGCCGTCGCCAGTTCAGTTTTTTGGTACTGGTCATCGGCTCCGGAGATTTCATTAGGGCAGGGCCGATGTAGCTCAGTTGGTAGAGCACTCCCTTGGTAAGGGAGAGGTCACCAGTTCAATCCTGGTCATCGGCTCCAGAAATTGCTGTTGGAGTAGGGAAGGGCGGGAGTAACTCAGTGGTAGAGTCACAGCCTTCCAAGCTGTTGGTCGCGGGTTCGATTCCCGTCTCCCGCTCCAGAATCGAACAAGGCAGGTAGTGGTGGAATTTCAGCAAGCGCCGTTGGCTGTAGAAAAAGTTCGAGAGTTCGGTGAACTAAAAGGGATTGTGAACTCCGCCCTGAGTCAGCCGAACGCGAAATCCTTCCTGAAGATGGTGGAAGGCGGCGGCTTTCGTATTCGCGGCTTTGACGCGGTGCTGAAAGATGGAATTTTCGACCGGATGCAGAAGGGTCCGAAGGGTTCGGCTTTAAAGCTTTACGAAGAACTCCCAGTTTCCGACCAGGCGCAGGTGCGCGAGTTTTATCTGTCGAAGATTGAGGAAATCGAGCCGGAACTTCGTACCAAATTTCAGAAATTGTACAGCTATTACTAACGGAAGGACGCAAGCGAGTACTCATATGGCGAAAGAGAAATTTGAACGGAATAAGCCGCATGTCAATGTAGGGACGATTGGGCACATTGATCACGGCAAGACGACGTTGACGGCGGCGATCACGAAGGTGTTGTCGAAGCATAACCCGAAGATCCAGTTCCGCAGCTTCGATTCGATTGATAACGCGCCGGAAGAAAAAGCGCGCGGAATCACAATCGCCACTGCGCACGTGGAATACGAGACGGCAAACCGTCACTACGCGCACGTGGATTGCCCAGGCCACGCCGACTACATCAAGAACATGATTACCGGTGCCGCGCAAATGGATGGCGGCATTCTGGTGGTGGCAGCGACGGACGGTCCAATGCCGCAAACCCGCGAGCACGTGCTGTTGGCGCGGCAGGTAGGTGTGCCGTATCTGGTCGTGGCACTCAACAAGTGCGATGCAGTGGATGATCCGGAACTGCTCGAGTTGGTTGAACTTGAAGTTCGTGAACTGTTGAAGAGCTATCAATTCCCGGGAGACGATGTGCCGGTAGTGCGGTTGTCGGCTCTGGGCGCGTTGAACGGCGAAGAGAAGTGGGAAAAGCAGGTTGATGCGTTGATGGAAGCGGTGGACAAGAGCATTCCGCAACCGGCGCGCGATCTGGACAAGCCGTTCCTGATGCCGATTGAAGATATTTTCTCGATCTCGGGACGTGGCACGGTAGTTACGGGACGTATTGAGCGTGGCAAGGTGAAGGTCGGCGAGGAAGTAGAAATCGTGGGCTTCCGCGACACGCGCAAGACGGTTGTGACGGGCGTTGAAATGTTCAAGAAGCAGTTGGACGAAGGCATGGCGGGCGACAATGCGGGCTTGTTGTTGCGCGGCATTGCGAAAGAAGATGTTGAGCGCGGCATGGTGTTGGCCAAGAGTGGATCGATCACTCCGCACACCAAGTTCAAGGCCGAAGTCTACATTCTGACGAAGGAAGAAGGCGGACGTCATACCCCGTTCTTCAAGGGCTATCGTCCGCAATTTTATCTGCGAACGACGGACGTGACGGGCGTGGCGGAGTTGCCGGCGGGCACGGAGATGGTGATGCCGGGAGACAATGTCAGCCTGGTGATTGAGTTGATCACTCCGGTGGCAATGGAAAAAGGATTACGGTTTGCGATTCGTGAAGGCGGCCACACAGTCGGCGCCGGCACCATCAGCGAAATCGTGAAGTAGGTAGAAAATTAACGAGAGTGGGCCATCGGGCCCGCCTCAATTCAAAGTTCTAGCAGAATGGGAGTGAGTGATGCCCCGAGAAATTGTGACTTTACAGTGCGGTGATTGCAAAGAACGGAATTATTCCAAGACCAAGAACCGCAAAACTACTACGGAACGGCTGGAGTTCCAGAAATTCTGCAGCCGATGCCGCAAGCGTACGCCGCATAAGGAAGTAAAATAATTGGGCGGGCAATTTAGGGGCGTAAGCTCAACGGTTAAACTGTCGGTCTCCAAAACCGAACTTGGGGGTTCGAATCCCTCCGCCCCTGCCAGATTTTGGAACGACTGAGGTTTAACTGAAGCGCTAGCGAAGGTTTCGAGTCCGCAGGCTGAAAGAGTTAAAAATGGCAAAGTCAATAACGGCGACCGCAAATAGTGGCGACAATCTCGGCGAGAGAATGAAGGCCTGGCCGGAACGTGTCAAGACGTTCTACAATGATGTGCGCGCGGAAATGCGGAAAGTCAGCGCTCCTTCGCTCAAAGAAGTGCAGGGCACGACTACGGTAGTCGTCATCACGGTATTCCTCTTCGCAATGTATTTCTGGCTTGTGGACAATATTATTGGTAACACCGTGAATTATGTTTTCAAATATTTCACGCACCGCTAAGCGTTAGGAAGGCAATCTTGGGGTTGCAGAATACTATGCAGGACGAAGAAAAAGACCAAACGGCGGAAGCGGCAATTGAGACGCAGCCAGTGCCGGAGAGTACTGCCTCGTCCGATCCACTGCACAATCCGAACATGCGGTGGTACATCATCCACTCGTATTCAGGATTTGAGCGCAAGGTAAAAGAGTCACTGGAATCGCGCGTGCGGGCCTTTGCTTTGGAAGAGAAGATTGGCCGCGTTCTGATTCCAACCGAAGCCGTGACGGAGATTCGCAACGGTAAGAAATATACGGTCGAGCGGATGTTCTATCCCGGCTATGTGCTGGTTGAAATGAACATGAACGACGAAGTCTGGCATGTGGTGAAATCCACGCCGAGAGTCACCGGTTTCGTAGGAACGGGTCAGCAGCCGACTCCGCTCAGCGAAGAAGAAGTGCAGCATATTGTTTATCGGGTCAGTGAAGCGAAGGACAAGCCGAAGCTCAAAGTTAAGTTTGAGAAGAACGAGACGGTTCGAATCACGGAAGGCGCATTCGCCAGCTTTACCGGGATCGTAGACGAAGTGAACGAAGATCGCTCGACTTTGAAAGTTATGGTCACGATTTTCGGACGGTCGACTCCGGTTGAATTGGAATTCAATCAAGTTGAGAAGGTCGCAGCGTAAGGATTTCGCATAGGGATTTCGAAAGAAAAGCAATAACGAAAAATCTTGTAGCAACGTAGAAGCGGGAAAGAGATTATGGCAAAGAAGGCAACAGGTTTTGTAAAACTGCAGATCGCGGCTGGTAAAGCGACTCCGGCGCCGCCAGTCGGCCCGGCGCTTGGTCAGGCGCAAGTTAACATCATGGAGTTCTGCAAGCAGTTCAACGCCCGCACCAGCGCGAAAGAGATGGAAGGGCTTATTATTCCGGTCGTGATTACCGTTTTCAGCGATCGTACATTTACGTTCATCACCAAGACTCCGCCGGCCTCGATTTTGTTGAAGCGTGCAGCTTCGATCGCGAAGGGTTCAGGCACTCCGAATAAAGACAAGGTCGGAAAAGTTACGGTCAAGCAGATTGAAGAGATTGCTCGCCAGAAAATGCCGGATCTCAATGCGGCAACGGTTGAATCGGCGATGAAGAGCGTTCGTGGCACCGCCCGTTCTATGGGCATTGAAGTCGTAGGCTAAGAATTTTGAGTTAAGCAGTACCAGTCAACAGCACCACGGCTTATCGAAACAGCGGTTCGCGGTGGGAGACGAGGAGAGCAATGCACAAAGCAGGAAAGAACATCACAAAAGCGCGTGAGGCCATTGAGCCCCGTGCTTACACTCTGCAGGATGCAGTTCCACTTCTGCAGAAAGTTAAATTCAGCAAATTCGATGAAACGGTCGAAGTCACTTTGCGCCTTGGAGTTGATCCCAAGCACGCAGATCAGATGGTGCGTGGCACGGTCGTGCTTCCGCACGGGCTAGGACGATCCAAGAAAGTCCTGGTCATAGCGAGCGGCGATAAACTTCGCGAAGCTGAAGAAGCGGGCGCCGACTTTTTCGGTGGCGAAGAGATGGTCGATAAAATCAGCAAAGAGAATTGGACTGATTTCGACGCTCTGATTGCTACGCCGGATGTAATGAAATCTGTCGGAACGTCTCTGGTAAAGTGCTTGGACCGAAGGGATTGATGCCGAATCCGAAGACTGGCACTGTCACGTTCGATGTGGCTAAGGCTGTCCAGGAAGTGAAAGCCGGCAAGGTGGAATTCCGCACCGACAAGACTGCGCTGGTCCACGTTCCCGTGGGCAAAATTTCTTTTACCCCGGACAAGCTGATCGACAACGCGATGGTGGTCATCACCAGCGTAGTCAAGGCAAAGCCAGCCGTTGCCAAAGGCAAATACGTTAAGGCTTGCTATTTGAGTTCCACCATGGGGCCGGGAATTTCAATTGACACCTCGATGGTCGAGACGGCGGCAAAAGCGTAGTCCAGCAATCTGGCAGGAATAACGACAATATTTGAAGGATGGAAATATGGCGGTTACAAGAGCGAGAAAAATTGAGCAAGTTGAAAAGCTGACAGCCGAGTTGAAGAATGTCTCGAATTTGGTAGTGACCACCTATTCGAAGCTCACGGTGCATCAGGATTTTGAATTGCGCAAGGCGCTTCGCGTATCTGGCGCGAAGTACGCGGTTGTAAAGAATACGCTGGCCGAGCGCGCTGCCAAGGGCACAAAGCTCGAAGAAGCGCTGACGAATCTGTCTGGCGTCACGTCGATTGCCTACACAGAGGGCGATCCGGTTGCGTTGGCAAAGGCATTGTCGAAGTATGCCAAGGACAATCCGGAATTCACATTCAAGTCCGGAGTAGTCGAAGGCCGCGTGGTGTCTATTAAGGACATCAATGCGCTGGCGACTATGCCGTCTAAGGAAGAGCTTTACTCGAAACTGCTATTCCTGATCAGTGCTCCAGCGCAACGCCTGGTGACGGTGATGAATGCCGTTGGTAAGGATTTGGCTGTTGTTATCAATCAGGGCGTAGAAAAGAAAAAGTTCAAGGAAGCGTAATTTACGCACAAGTTTTTGGTTATAGCTAGCTAGGGGTTGCGCGGTTGGAGATTTGTGGCGTTGTCTGGCGCGGCAGATCGGATGGCAGGGCGCACTGGAAACTTTGGCTGGCAAATAACGAAATTGCAAGACAGAATCACGAAATCAATCAAAAAAGTGGAGAAATAACATGGCAGATCTACAGCAGTTGGAAGAATCAATCGTTGGATTGTCGTTGCTTGATGCAGCGGCTCTGGTGAAGAAGCTCGAAGAGCGTCTTGGAGTATCGGCGGCAGCGGCAGCCCCAGTGATGATGGCTGGCGGCGGCGCGGCGGCTGGTGCAGCCCCGGCAGAAGAGCAGACCGAGTTCACTGTCACCTTGAAAGACGTTGGCGGCAATAAGATCAATGTCATCAAGGCGGTACGCGAAGTCACCAGCCTCGGCTTGAAAGAAGCCAAGGATCTAGTCGACGGCGCGCCGAAGACGATCAAAGATGGCGTTTCCAAAGATGAAGCGGAGACCATCAAGAAGAAGTTCGCGGATGCCGGAGCAACAGTCGAAATCAAGTAGGGCTGGCGACTTTTTTGAAAAATCGGTACCTACTGGTGAAGCGTGGGAAGAAGTGGTAGCATCTATATAACCACTTGCTTCCCCATTCATCGATGTGAACGGCAATTTCGCGCGGTTTTAATTTTAGGGAAGTGAAAGCGATAATGCCGGGCACGAGTTGGCAAGCTGTCTCGCGGGCGGCGGGACGGAAACAGGCCTTACGAACTGGCGCGAAAAAGACAAATTTTTAACAGAGATTGAGTGCCGTGATTGGCGCCTGCGGGGAGTCATGTCCCTGTGGGCGAACACGCGTTTCTGGCGATTCATAAATTTTTAACACTGCGGCGCGATGGCGCGCCCTGCACATCCCGCGGTTGTTAGCAGCCCAAGAGCTGCACAGGAAAGTTGGGAGTATCCATGGCTAAGAAAACCGGTTTTCGCACTCGCTTCGACTTCTCCAAGATTCCAGCCACCATTCAAATCCCGAACCTCATTGAGGTCCAAAAGCGTTCTTACGAGCGGTTCCTGCAAATGGACCGTCTGCCGAGCGAACGCGATGATGCGGGTTTGCAGGCAGTTTTTCAATCGGTGTTTCCTATTGCCGATTTCCGAAACGTATCACAACTTGAGTTTGTGGATTACTCCATTGGTAACTGGGAGTGCAAATGCGGACACCTCAAGGGTCTGCATCATCTACGAACTACTTGTAAGAATTGCGGCAACACCGTTATTACCGACCCCTTTCACCCCGGCGATGTGCTTTGCACCCGTTGCGGAACCTACAACGCGAATACGCCAGACTTTTGTAACAAGTGCGGCGATCCAGTTGGCTTGCAACTGAAGTATGACGTGGCTGAGTGCGAAGAGCGCGGCATGACGTATTCCGCTCCGCTCAAAGTCACAATGCGGCTGACCATCTTTGATAAGGACGCCGAGACCGGTAACCGATCGATTCGCGATATTAAGGAACAGGAAGTATTTTTCGGCGATGTTCCTCTAATGACGGACAACGGTACGTTCATCGTGAACGGAACCGAGCGCGTTATTGTCAGCCAGTTGCATCGTTCGCCTGGCGTGTTCTTTGAAACCGCCAACAACCGCACCTATTTCCTCGGAAAGATTATTCCCTACCGCGGATCGTGGGTTGAGTTTGAATACGATCAGAAGAACGTTCTCTACGTCCGCATCGATCGCAAGCGTAAATTCCTGGGAACGATTTTCCTCCGCGCACTGGGCTTACGCTCCAGCGAAGATATTCTGCGTACCTTCTACACCGTCGATCGTCTGGCAGTTCGCGACAAGAAGCTATTTTGGACGATTGATCCTTCGGGCGAGAAAGCTACAAGCCTGCTGGGCATGAAGCTGGCCCACAGCATCAAGTCGAAGTCTGGTGACGAAATCGCGCACTCCGGCCGCAAGATCAATGCGGCAATGCTGAAGGAAATTCACAAGGCAAAGATCTCCGAAGTCGAAGTTGATATCTCCGACCTCGAAGGAGCATGGGTTGCCGGCGATGTAGTCGACACCACGACCGGCGAAGTGCTGGTTGAGGCCAACACCGAACTGACCGCGGACAAGCTCTCGAAGATTCTCGAATCCGGTGTCGTCGAAATGAACCTGTTCTTCCCGGAACGCGACGATGTGGGAACGGTGATTTGCCAGACGTTGAAGCGCGACGCGGTCAAGACTCCTCAGGAAGCTCTGATCGAGATTTATCGCAAGTTGCGTCCAGGCGATCCGCCGACCTTGGATACAGCAACATCGTTGTTCCATGGAATGTTCTTCGATGCACGCAAGTATGACTTCTCACGCGTGGGTCGCTTGAAGTTCAACATCAAGTTGTTTGAAAACCAGGACGCGAGCAGTCTCGACAATCGGACGCTCGATCCAATGGATTTTTACGCGACCATCCGTTACTTGCTTAAGCTGCGCAAGAACATCGGAGCTGTGGATGATATCGATCACCTCGGCAACCGTCGTGTTCGCGCCGTCGGCGAATTGATGGAAAACCAGTTCCGCATCGGATTGGTCCGCATGGAACGCGCCATCAAGGAAAAGATGAGCGTGTATCAGGAAATGTCGACAGCCATGCCGCACGACTTGGTCAATGCCAAGCCGGTCATGGCAGCGATCCGCGAATTCTTCGGATCCTCGCAGTTGTCGCAGTTCATGGATCAAACCAATCCGTTGTCGGAGATCACGCACAAGCGCCGTCTCTCAGCCCTTGGGCCGGGTGGTTTGTCGCGTGAACGCGCAGGCTTCGAAGTCCGCGACGTTCACCCTACTCACTATGGACGTATCTGCCCGATTGAAACGCCGGAAGGTCCGAACATTGGATTGATTTCGTCGCTCAGTTGCTATGCCCGCATCAACGACTACGGATTCATTGAGTCTCCTTACCGCCGCGTTAAGGCTGGCAAGGTTCAGGACTATGTAAGCGTCGTCAATGCTGGCGATAGCGAGTTGAAGGTCAACGATCATCTCGAAAAGCACGAATTGGAAAAGCTGAATTCGGAATTAAAAGACCGGAAGAAGCGTCAAATCGACTTCGAGCCGTTCTCCTTTTATCAATCTGCTTGGGAAGAAGATCGTCACGTTATCGCGCAGGCAAACGTCGAACTCGACGAGAAGGGCCGCATTGTGGGCGAGTTGGTAAACGCCCGTAAAGCTGGAAACTTTGTCCTCGTAACCCCGGCGGAAGTGGATTACATCGACGTCAGCCCGAAGCAATTGGTGTCGGTGGCTGCATCGCTGGTTCCGTTCCTCGAGCATGACGACGCGAACCGCGCTTTGATGGGTGCGAACATGCAGCGCCAGTCAGTTCCCTTGTTGCGTGCGGAAGCTCCGATCGTGGGAACTGGAATGGAAGGTGTTACCGCTCGCGACTCCGGTGCGGTAATTTTGGCCAAGCGAAACGGAATCATCGATTCAGTCGATTCCGAGCGCATCATCGTCCGCGTTGAAGGCGAACATCATCCGGGACAGCTCTCGCGCGAAGTGGGCAGCGACATTTATCAGCTCACCAAGTTCAAGCGTTCGAACCAGAACACTTGCATCAATCAGAAGCCGGTCGTTATCAAGGGCCAGCGCGTAGCTAAGGGCGAAGTACTGGCCGACGGACCTTGCACCGATCACGGCGAGTTGGCGTTGGGACGTAACGTCCTGGTCGCATTCACTCCGTGGCGCGGCTACAACTTCGAAGACGCGATTCTGGTCTCCGAAAAGTTGGTCAAAGAGGATTACTACACCTCCGTGCATATCGAGGAGTACGAAATCGAGTCTCGCGACACCAAGCTGGGACCTGAAGAAGTAACTCGCGATATCCCTAACGTCAGCGAAACCATGTTGCGCAACCTGGACGAAGCAGGTGTTATCCGTATCGGCGCTTCGGTCAAGCAGGGCGACATCATGGTGGGTAAAGTTACGCCGAAGGGCGAAACTCAGCTCACGCCGGAAGAAAAATTGTTGCGTGCCATCTTCGGAGAAAAAGCCGGCGATGTGCGCGACGCTTCACTCTACTGCCCACCGGGCATTGAGGGCATCATTGTCGACGTCAAGATTTTCTCCCGCAAGGGCCAGGAAAAGGATGAACGCGCCAAGTTCATTGAAGGCACGCAAGTTGCGAAGCTGGAAAAGAACTTGTCGGATGAAATCCGAATTCTGACTGACGAGCGGCTCAAGCGTCTCGAAGGTATTCTAGGCAGCAAAGTTGTGCAGGCGGATTTGCACGACGAGCGCACCAATAAGCGCTTACTGACCAAGGACACTGTTCTGGACCGCGACGCCATCGAGCGCATTTCGACTCGTAATCTGAAACGCATTAAGTATGCGGACAAAGATCCGCGAGTTAATGAGCAGATTGACGAGATCGAAGAAATGACTTCACGCCAGATTGACGTTCTCAAGAAGATCGTCAACGAGCGCAAAGAAAAGCTGACCAAGGGTGATGAACTGCCGCCGGGCGTGATTAAGCTCGTCAAGGTTTATATCGCCATGAAACGTAAGTTGAGTGTTGGCGACAAGATGGCAGGCCGTCACGGTAACAAGGGTGTCATTGCTCGCATTCTGCCGGAAGAGGACATGCCTTACCTCCCCGACGGTACGCCGATGGAAATTGTGTTGAATCCGCTAGGCGTTCCATCCCGTATGAACGTGGGACAAATTCTCGAAACCCACTTGGGATGGGCTGGACATGAACTGGGTAAGAAGATCACAGCCATGTTGGCGGAAAACACGAAGGAAGATGCGATTCGCAAAGAACTGAAGCTCCTGTTCAAGGACACGGTGCTCGCGAATACGATCTCCGAAGTCAGCGACGAAGAGTTGATGGCTATCGCTCCAACATTGAAGCGTGGAGTCTTCACCGGTTCGGCAGTATTCGACGGTTCGCGCGAATCGGAAATCAAGGCACTGTTGAAGAGCGCGGGATTGCCGGAGTCAGGCAAGACCGATCTATACGATGGCATGACGGGTGAAAAATTTGAGCAGCCGGTAACGGTTGGCTACATTTACATGCTCAAACTCTCCCACTTGGTGGACGACAAGATTCACGCTCGTTCCATCGGTCCGTACTCGCTCATCACTCAGCAACCGCTGGGCGGCAAGGCGCAGTTCGGTGGTCAGCGCTTTGGAGAAATGGAAGTCTGGGCGCTGGAAGCATACGGTGCAGCGTTCATCTTGCAGGAACTGTTGACGGCAAAGTCCGACGACGTATACGGCCGTACCAAGATTTACGAGGCCATCGTCAAAGGTGAAGCTGCCATGGAACCCGGCGTACCTGAATCGTTTAACGTGCTGATCCGCGAACTACAGTCGCTTTGCCTTGATGTGGAATTGATCAAGGCGGGCGACCGAAAGCCGGTTGTCGGCACTGCAGCAGCGGCGGACTAAAAGCTTAAGTTTTTTGCAGATTTGGTTTTAAGTTATGAAGATAGTTTCGCTGGCCATCGCTCTCAGCCAGCGGAACAAATATCCGGCAACGGCCTTGATAAAGGTTAGCTGCCTTTGAGAGCAGGAAGCGGAGGAACACCTTGTTTCGTTCGAGCCCCTTTGACCTGGCAAATCCCGTGGCAGATTTTGACGCCATCCGCATTAGCTTAGCCTCACCGGAAAAAATCCGGAGCTGGTCGCATGGAGAAGTCACCAAGCCTGAGACCATTAACTATCGTACTTTTAAGCCGGAACGCGACGGCTTGTTTTGCGCGCGTATTTTCGGACCGGTAACCGACTGGGAATGTTTGTGCGGCAAGTACAAGCGCATGAAACATCGTGGCGTTATTTGCGATAAATGCGGCGTGGAAGTCACGCTGTCAAAAGTCCGTCGCGAACGCCTGGGACACATCGAGCTGGCTTCGCCCTGTTCGCATGTGTGGTTCTTCAAGGGTCTGCCCAGCCGTATTGGACACTTGCTCGATATTTCGCTCCGTGATCTTGAAGCGGTTTTGTACTTCGAGGCTTACGTCGTTGTCGAACCTGGCGATGCTCCGGTAAAAGAACGCGAAGTAATTAAGGACGAAGCCAAGTTCCGCGAATTGGACCAACAATATCGTCCCGCGGGCTTCAAAGCAATGATGGGCGCCGAAGCAATCAAAGAATTGCTCAAGCGTGTCGATACCGAGGGTCTGTCCGTCGAACTGCGCGAGAAGATGAAGCACGAAAACTCGTTGCAGAAACGGTTGAAATATACCAAGCGTCTGAAAGTTGTTGAGGCGTTCCGCAAGAGCGGTAACAAGCCGAACTGGATGATTCTGGATGTAATTCCTGTCATTCCGCCGGAGCTTCGGCCTCTCGTTCCATTGGATGGTGGCCGGTTTGCGACTTCGGATTTGAACGATCTCTATCGTCGCGTCATCAACCGCAACAACCGTCTTAAGAAGTTAATGGACCTGCATGCTCCTGAAGTCATCGTGCGCAACGAAAAGCGCATGTTGCAGGAAGCGGTAGACGCTTTATTCGATAACGGACGCCGTGGCCGAGTACTGCGTGGCGCAAACAATCGTCCGCTGAAGTCGCTGTCCGACACGCTGAAAGGTAAGCAAGGCCGCTTCCGTCAAAACCTGTTAGGCAAGCGCGTTGATTACTCGGGACGTTCCGTCATCGTCGTCGGTCCTGAACTCAAGCTGCACCAATGCGGACTACCGAAGAAGATGGCGCTCGAATTGTTCAAGCCATTCATTTATCACCGGCTCGAGCAGACAGGACACTGCACAACCATCAAGCAAGCCAAAGAAATGGTTGAGCAGCAGGACGCCGTGGTTTGGGACATTCTGGAAGAGGTCATCAAAGACCATCCAGTATTGCTGAACCGCGCTCCAACCCTTCACCGTCTTGGCATTCAGGCATTCGAGCCGGTGTTGGTGGAAGGTAAAGCTATCAAGATCCACCCGCTGGTTTGCACTGCATTTAACGCGGACTTCGACGGCGATCAGATGGCGGTACACATTCCGCTTTCGCCTGAAGCGCAGGTCGAGGCCAGCGTACTGATGTTGTCCTCGCACAACATTCTGTCGCCAGCTTCAGGACATCCAATTACCGTTCCGACGCAAGACATGGTTCTTGGTCTTTACTACCTGACCAAGTCCAAGCCCGGCGCCAAAGGCGAAGGTCGCGCGTTCGCTACGACCGAAGAAGTTCTGTTGGCGCTCGATGCCGGAGCAGTCGAAACGCTTACTCCGATTCGGTTGCGCTATACCGGCGAAGTAATGGATCTGACCACCGCTTACGACGATCAGGATATTACTCACACCGAGCCGATCCATTTCGAGCGGCAGTACATCAACACGACCGTCGGACGGGCAATCCTAAACGATCACCTTCCGGAGGGCATGCCTTTCATCAACGGACTATTGAAGAAAAAGGGCATCGGCCAGTTGGTGAACTATTGCTATCTGCGTTTCAAGCTGGAAACGACCGTCAAAATGCTGGATGAAGTGAAGTCACTCGGGTTCAGGTTTGCGACCCGCGCAGGTCTCTCCATCGGCATCGATGACATGGTCATTCCAGACAACAAGAAGACGCTGGTCCGCGAAGGTGAAAAGCAGGTTGTCGCGGTTCAACAGCAATATCTGGACGGCGCCATCACCAACGGTGAACGCTACAACAAGGTCATCGAAATTTGGTCTGGCATCACGGAAAAAGTGGCCGACGAAATGTTCGGTCAGATGCAGCAGCGCGATAAAGAAGGATTCATCAATCCCATTTACGTCATGGCCGACTCGGGCGCTCGCGGATCGAAACAGCAGATTCGTCAGCTCTCCGGCATGCGTGGATTGATGGCGAAACCGTCCGGCGAAATCATCGAGACGCCCATCACGGCTAACTTCCGTGAAGGGTTGACCGTGTTGCAATACTTCATCTCGACGCACGGCGCTCGTAAGGGTCTGGCTGACACCGCGCTGAAGACTGCCGACTCGGGTTATCTGACTCGACGCTTGGTGGACGTGGCGCAGGACGTCATCATCAGCGAATACGATTGCAGCACCGTCGACGGCATTTATGTCGCGGGAATCGTGGAAGCTGGCGAAATTATCGAGCCATTGCGTGATCGAATTGTCGGTCGCGTATCGCTTGAAAAACTCAAAGATTACGACGGCAACGTGGTGGTGGATATCAACCAGGAAATCACTGAAGACCTGGCGGCCACCGTTCAAGCTGCCGGCATTGAGCGCGTGAAAATTCGCTCTGTGCTGACTTGCGAATCCAAACGCGGAGTTTGCGTGATGTGCTACGGCCGCAATCTGGCCTCGGGACGCCTGGTCGAACTGGGTGAAGCCACGGGCGTCATTGCAGCGCAGTCCATCGGTGAACCCGGAACACAGCTCACCATGCGTACCTTCCACATCGGTGGTACGGCCTCACGCGTGTCCGAACAGTCGCGATTGGATGCCAAGAATAACGGCATCGTCCGCTTCGTCGGAATGCAGACCGTGAAAGCCAAGTCGGGCGACCTGGTAGTCATGAACCGCCAGGGTTCGATTGCAATCGTCGACGAAAAGGGTCGCGAGCGCGAACGTTACAGCGTGGTATACGGAGCGAAGGTCAAAGTCACCGACGGAGCTCCTGTTCAACTCGGTCAGGTTCTTGTGGAATGGGATCCTTACACGTTCTCCATCCTGACTGAAATCGGCGGCACTGTGCAGTTTAAGGACTTGCAGGACGGCGTCACGCTTCACGAAGAGGTCGACGAAGTCACCGGTCTTTCACGGCACGTGGTCGCGGATTCACCGGACGAAAAACGTCAGCCTGCGATCGTAATCAAGAGCAAGGCCAACAAGCGGTATCTGATGCCATCGCGAGCCCATTTGATGATTCAAGACGGAGACACGGTATTCCCGGGCGACGTTCTGGCAAAGATTCCGCGCGAGACTACGAAGACCAAAGACATCACCGGTGGTCTGCCGCGTGTTGTCGAATTGTTCGAAGCTCGCAAGCCGCATGACACTGCCGTCATCAGCGAAATTGATGGCACAGTGAAGTTCGGTGAAGTGGCCAAGGGACAACGCAAGATGTATGTGATCGCCGATAACGGAACGGAAAAAGAGTACTCGGTTCCGCGCGGTGTTCACATCAACGTTCAGGAAGGTGAGCGCGTCAAGGCCGGCGAACCGTTGATGGACGGCCCTCTCGATCCGCACGACATTCTTGCCGTGCTGGGAGAGAAGGAACTGCAGTCTTATCTGGTGAACGAAATCCAGGAAGTTTACCGGCTGCAGGGCGTCAACATCAGCGACAAGCACATTGAAGTCATCGTTCGTCAGATGATGCGGTGGCGCAAAGTCGAAGACGTGGGCGATACGAAGTTCCTTCTGGAAGAACAAGTGGACAAGTTCCACTTTGCGGAAGAGAACGAGCGTGTCATCCGGGAAGGTGGACGACCTGCTACTGGCCGCCCATTGTTGCTCGGAATCACGAAAGCTTCGCTCTCGACCGATTCGTTCATCTCAGCGGCGTCGTTCCAGGAAACCACGCGTGTACTCACCGAAGCCTCGATCAACGGCAAGGTGGACCACCTGCGCGGCCTCAAGGAAAACGTCATCGTCGGCCGGCTCATTCCGGCTGGAACGGGCATGGAATACTACCGCAATGTTCGTCTGTCGCCGGAAATGGAAGAAGCGGCGGCACGGGTACAAGAGGAAGTTTCCGCTGCCTACGAAGAAGCCGAACGCGCGCTGGAATTGATGCGCACCGAAGGCGAAACCGAAGAAATGGCTGCGGAGTAAGAAAGATTCACATGGGACGGAGCAATCCGTTCCATGTGTTTTTTGCTTCTTTTATGCACGCCAACCCTCATCATCTGCCGGGGCCGTATTTGCCGGGTCAGGAACCTGCCCGCATTTCCCCATTGCGTCCGCCTTCGCCGGGGACTACCCTTTGGCCATTGGTTCTCCGCTTCCTACGCTTGCTGCGTCTGGCGTTTTGGCGTGCTTTCGAGCACGATAGCTTTGCCATTGCCAAGGCTGCGGCATATTCATCGATTCTTACGTTTTTTCCTGCATTGCTGGTTGTCGGATCGGTGTTGGCGACGTCGCGGAAGACCGAAGTCTACCTGCGCGAAATATCCTATGCCGTGGGCCGCATCCTGCCTGCGGGCAGCGCTGCCGCGCTTGCTTACCTAAAGGGACCATCGCTCGGCAAACCAGTCGGCCTGTTGATCAGCGCCTCGCTGCTGACGTTGTGGACCGCCTCCGGCGCCATCATCTCGTGGATGGAAGGCTTCCGCCGTTGTTATCAGTTGCCTAAGACCTGGGGACTGGTCAAAGAACGCTTCATCGCGTTTTCCCTAGTGATCCTGGCGGGTGTTCCGCTGAGTTGCGCGACTGTATTTGTGGCATTCGGCAACCGCATCGAGACACGTGTGCTATTTCTAATGGGCCATGAATTCGGTCCGCTAATTGTAGTTTTAGGCCTGATGATTCGCTGGAGCGTTGCGTTACTGACCAGCATCGCCGTCATTTCACTGATCTACCACAACGCCGTCCCTCGAACTCAGCCTTGGCACAGTGTGTTGCCTGGCGCAACGCTCGCCACCGCCATGTGGTTTGGAGCAACGCTGGCGTTCGGCTGGTATCTGCAGCGGTATGCGGACTATAGCGTTCTCTACGGCTCACTCGGCGTGGGTATAGCGCTACTGGTCTGGATGTACATGATCTCCCTCATCATTCTTATTGGCGCTGAATTTAATGCCATGCTCTTTCCTCGGGCCATGCTCGGCAAAGAGTTGAGAGAAATGTGCTCGGCCATTACGGCTCAACGGTAGACTCCCTACCGCGACTCGCATTTACAATCGTTGCACCACGTGAATGCTCGAATGAGCCAAAACAGAATCAAAAATCCATCTTCTTCGAATGCGCGTCCCTTAATTGGGCGCCGCGCGAAAGTTATCTGCACGATTGGACCCTCCTGTAACTCGGAATCGATGATGCGCGAGCTTCTGCGCCTTGGGATGGATGTTGCGCGTCTGAACTTTTCGCACGGTTCGCATGAACAACACGCAGACCATATCCAACGCCTGCGCCGCGCTGCCGAGAGGGAAAAGAGAACTGTTTGTATCCTGCAGGACCTTCAGGGCCCGAAGATTCGCACCGGACGTTCTCAAGGATCACGCCCCGGTATTGTTGAAGACAGGCGAGCACGTCACGATTACTCCGTCGGAAGTGGAGGGCACGGCTAGCGTGATCTCAACCACATTCAAGACGCTCGCTCGGGAAGTGCAGCCGGGTGCGCGAATCCTGCTGTCCGATGGCTTGATCGAGCTGCGAGTCTTGAAAATTAGAGGTCAGGACGTTCATTGCGAGGTCGTAAACGGTGGAAGGCTTGGCGAAAATAAAGGCATCAATTTGCCGGGCATCGCGTTATCGATTCCAGCATTGACCGATAAAGACCGCAAAGACTTAGCATTCGGCCTGAAGCATGGAGTGGACGCAGTCGCCGGTAGTGGCTCAGTTTGAAATATAACGACCGGGGCATTCGTCCCTGTGCGTAGCTTCGACTAAATCGGCTTCATCTTGATCTTCGGAGAACATCGGGTCTCCGCAGCAGGATTCACAGAGAGAAACTATGCGTCCATCCGAAAGATTTTGGCGTCTGAAAGGGTTTTCTATGGCCTCGACTACTACCGTGACCGATAGAAAGGCCTGTATTTTTTTCGCTATATATTTGACATGGTCGCCTTTTGGAGCCTCGTCCTTGTCGTAACAGAGGAACGCTCTAGCGGGAACTGGCTCTGGTGCCCTTGGGTCTGGCACGTAGGCATACAATCGCCAGCCTTTGCGCGTGGCGCTGCGCTCTCCCTCTGGCCTGAAATCCCACTTCCAAACTTTATTCTGATATTGGGGGTACTTGGGCATGGGATGGTTAATCCATCCCGACAATTTATGGTCTCTGGCAAGGAGTACGGATAGTGCAGTTAATCCAGCTTGAAGGTCAGGGTCGTCAGGGTCAATCGGAAATTTAGGGTCAGTTGTATCCAGACTGCATTTGGCCAAGACTTTGTCTTTCGTTTGCCACTGGAAGATTTAGAAATGACCCCGTTTACCTCATAGCTAATTGCTCTACGCGTGGTGACGAAAATTCTTCTAATGCAAACGCCAGCAGAGATGAGGCTTCATCGTCACTGGCCAAGTGCAGAGACTCGGCAAGTGAATCCAAATGCTCTACCTGTTCCGATAAAGCGATGAGAGACGTGTTCCACCAGACACGAATTTCAGACCCAAGCTCTCCCACAAGGCTGAGCAGTGCCCGTTCATCTGCGACCAAATCATCAATGGAAACTGCCAAGGATAGTAATTCACCTGTGGGCGACGAATTGAAATCGCGCTCAACAAGGCTATCAATAAGTTTGGCTTGTCTAGTAACGAGCCGAGAGAATTTACTTCTCAGCGAAAGAGTCTTAGTGATGATGGCGCACGCGGTCGCGAAGTCCGCGACAACAGCCTTTGAATATGAAACAACGCACTCCGTCTGCTCCTTGGCAGCAAAAACCACCGGGGACAATTCGCTAATTGGAAGTGTTAATGTAGCCATTTTGGTACTCCGTTTTCCGTCTGGTTCCGACGTTAGCCGTTGGATGACTTTTTCCAGCGCGCCTGACTTGCCTTTTTGGCAATCTCCGTCCTGCGCTCTGGGCTAATAGCACGTGCACGCGCAGGGCCACCTATGCGGCCACCCTTACTTGAGGACAATTTCTTAGGATCACTAGTGGGGGAGCTTCCGTTAATAGCTTCCTGTGCTGTTCGGAAAGCCCTTACGTTCAAGTCCATCTGTCCTCTCCTAAGAACGGTTAGACGCGAACTGATACACCAAAGTTTTATACCCTACGACTATATATCCTCTGTCAATAGCCCAACAGATTACTTCCGTCGTAGAAATTTACTTGTCTGTACAGACAAGTAAAAATTAGCATTTTTGAGCAGAAAAAGCAAATTAAAGTGAACAAAATGCTTGACACATATGGTTCCACTCAAGCATAATGTTCAATATGAACAGGCTAGAGATTGCCGATCAGGTTAGAGTTGTCGCGGCCTTAGTCGAGGGAAATAGCATCCGTTCCACGTCTCGCATGACTGGCGTCGCACGAAATACGGTGACCAAATTACTAGTCGATCTCGGCTCCGCGTGCATGGAGTACCACGACAAACACGTTCGCAATGTGACGGTGCGTCGTCTCCAGTGTGACGAAATATGGGCATACATCGGCGCGAAAGCGAAGAACGTTACTATCGAGAAAAAGGAAGTCGGTTGGGGCGATATTTGGACTTGGGTAGGACTTGATGCCGACACGAAGTTAGTCGTTTCGTATCTCATCGGCGGTCGCGGTGCGGGTTGGGCACACGACTTCATGCAAGATTGCGCTCGTCGTATTAAAGGGCGAGTACAGGTCACGACGGATGGCCACAAAGCATATTTGGAAGCAGTCGAAGCTGCATTTGGTATGGACTGCGATTACGCACAAATTCAAAAAATCTTTGGCGCATCTGACGAACCGGAGAAACGATATAGTCCTGCGAAATGCATCGGTTGCGATGTGAAAGTAGTAAGCGGCAATCCCGATCCGAAACATGTCAGCACATCGTATGTTGAACGTCAGAACTTAACCATGCGAATGAGCATGAGACGCTTCACTCGTTTAACTAACGCGTTCTCGAAAAAACTTGAGAATCATGCTTATGCTGTCGCATTGCATTTTATGTATTGCAATTTCGTTCGCATTCACCAAACGCTACGAGTTACGCCAGCAATGGAAGCCGGATTAGCAAACCACGTTTGGACAATCGAAGAATTACTAGCGATTCAGTAGCACCAAGGTCGCACACCATTTGACATGCATTTAACCATTTCACGCGAATTTATGTAGTGCTATACTTCGTAACAGGCGGGAGCCACATCATTTTCCGCATCCGGAAGGGGTTATGAACAACGTACAAGTATCGTTTCGATTGCAGTTTGCAACGCGCCGCGACGATGAGGCTAACGTGTACGTCGGATATTGCCCTGCTTTGAAACTGTACAGCCAAGGCACGACAGAGCAGGAGTCCGAGGAAGCTATTGTCAGCGCGGTAAAACTTTTTCTCGTAGCTTGTTATGAGCGCGACATTCTCCACAGTGCTTTGCGTAGTCGTGGGATGACAAGGGCGTCTTCAATGGTCGTTAACCAGATAAAAAACGATGCGCAAAAAGAATTTATTTCGGTACAATCGTTTGATAGAGAGTTCTGGCGTGACGTCCCTATTAATTTGTTGACGGTACAGGAGAATGAGCAATGCCTGCAATAGCATGTATTCCCCCTTGGGCGATGAAAGAGATTTTGGAGCGATTCGGATTCCAAACAATCGTGGAAGACGAATACAACTGGGTTCTTTCGGAGACGAAAGACCACGTGGGAGTTGCGACCGCCGGAGAAAAAGAGCCGATCATCCTTCCAAAGTTAGGCGATCTACTGGCCTTGGATGTAATGATGGACACTCTAATTAAATCGCGCATGGATTATCACACGTACTTCGCCTTGAAAGCTCTAGTGCTCGGCAAGATGGAAGCGTTTGATCTGAGCGCGGACGATGCAAACGGCCCTATCAACTAAAGGCCGGAACAAACATTAACCCTCTGGCACGCCTCTCGCGTGCCTTTTGATTTTTCCACAGATTTCAAACTGAGCCACTACCCAGTCGCCTTATCGTTTGTGCGGTCAGCCGATGACGTGATTGCGGCCAAACGAATTATTGAGCGCGGCGGCTACAATGTTCCGGTAATCGCCAAGCTGGAGAAGCCGCAGGCTATCGAAAATCTGGAAGCGATATTCGCATCGTGCGATGGCGTGATGGTCGCACGGGGAGATTTGGGCGTCGAGATGCCGCCAGAGAAAGTCCCCGTGATCCAGAAGCATGTGATTCGACGTTCTGCCTATTGGCGGAAGCCGGTGATCACTGCCACGCAGATGCTGGAATCCATGATCGAACACCCGCGTCCCACCCGAGCAGAGGCGAGCGACGTAGCCAATGCGATTTTTGATGGCACGGATGCGGTAATGCTTTCCGCCGAAACCGCTAGTGGCGCTTATCCTCGTGAAACCGTTGCCATGATGTCAAGAATCATCGTCGAAGCGGAGAGCAGTATTGCTTCTTCTACACAAAGTCGGCGACGGCGTGAGCATCCGGCATTGACTATTGCCGAGACGATTTGCGAATCGATCGCACACGCAGCTGAGGACCTGCCGATGGGAGCGATCGCGATCTTCACGGAGACTGGAAACACGGCGCGGTTGATTTCCAAATATCGGCCGAAGGCGGCAGTGTATGCTTTCAGCCAGTCTCCGGAGATTTGTAATCGTATGAACTTGCTTTGGGGAGTAAATCCAGTGCGGCACAAGCGCGCGGAGAATGCAGATAGCATGGTGTCGGCTGCTGAACGCGAATTGCTGCGGCGCGGCCATCTACAGATCGGAAGCGTGATGGGCGTAGTTGCAGGCACGCAAATGGCTTCAGGGTCTACGAATTTTATGCGCTTGCATGTTGTGACTGCTCCCAAGCGAAATCGGAAGAGAGCACGAAATGTCTGACGAAGTTTTCTCGATTGCCATTTACGAACCGCTAGCAGGGATGGAAGAGCAATCGCTCGCCACGATGCGAGAGTTGATGTCCATTCTTTCCGAACAGGGCTACAGCCGCGACACTTTATATCACAATGAACAGGGACACTACGTGCTGTTGCGTTACTGGAAATCGGAAGAGACGCGTCGCTCGGCCCAGGAAAATCCGGATTTGCAACGCTGCTGGGCGCGCCTTGCACATGAAATCAATATCGTGAAGATTTACGAAACACTGGAAGAAGTGTGAACCCCGCCTCGGTGCAACCATTCTCCGATGCGAACGCAGATCCTCCCGTCCGCGGATTTCTGCATACGCCAGATCATCCCAACGGTGATGGACTCGTCCTCACCCATGGCGCTGGATCAAATTGCAATGCACCGCTGCTGATTGCTCTCGCGGATGAATTTGCTGGCCGTGGACTCGCCGTTCTTCGCTGTGATCTGCCCTTCCGCCAGAAGCGTCCAAATGGGCCGCCCGGCCCGGGAAACGCAACTGAAGATCGCACAGGAATACAAAATGCGGTTGAGGCATTAAAGAGCAAAATCACCGGGCGCCTTTTTCTCGGAGGGCATTCCTATGGAGGGCGGCAAGCGACCATGCTCTGTGCCTCCAATCCCGGATTGGCCGGAGGATTGTTGCTGCTGTCGTATCCTCTGCATCCTCCACGTAAACCGGAACAATTACGCACGCAACATTTTCCCCAGCTACGAACGCCTGCGCTGTTTGTCCAAGGCACGCGCGATCCCTTCGGAACGATCGAGGAAATGGAATCAGCCTTGAAGTTAATTCCTGGCAAGCATGAGCTTTTTCAGATAGAGGGTGCCGGACACGATTTGGGGTTTAAAGGGAAGAGCGCTGCAACACAATTGCCGGGGCGAATCGTAGAGGCGTTTACAACATTTGCAAGCTAAAACGAACTAATTGACCCAGCCAGATTTCGAGCCGCCGTTTTTCTTATCATCGTCCGGCGGCACGTAGTTGCCATGCTCGTCGAACTTCACCGTGCGATCATGCTGCTTCATATAGACTTCGAACTTTCGGGCAGCGCGACGACGTTTCCAGCGGTAATATCCATTGCGAGCGCCGAAGTACTGCTCTGAAAGTCCGTATCCCAGCCCGCGACGCGGAGCGAATTTCACATACAGAAATCCGAAAAGCAATCCGCCTAAGTGAGCGACGTAAGCGACTGAATCCCCGCGTTGACGAGGATCGGCTGCATTGATGGCGCTGATCAGCTCAATGAATGCGATCGCTGCGATGAAGTATTTTGCCTTGATTGAAATTGGGATTGGGAACAGCATGATTTCCTGATTGGCATAAATAATTCCGAATGCCATCAGGATCCCAAGCACTCCGCCAGAAGCGCCTGCGGTTGCCGCAGCGGGAGAGACGCCTCCAACGCCCGTGTAGGCAACGGCGATGGTTGTGAGGGCAGCGCCAATCACGCAAAAGAAATAGAATTCCGTGAACTTCTTCGAGCCCCAGTCGCTCTCCAGTTGAGCGCCAAACATCCATAGCGCCAGCATATTGAAGAGAATGTGGAACAACCCCACGTGTAGAAATGAATAGGTGACTAGCTGCCAAATGTAGCCGCGCATTACCAGCTGCGGGACCAGCGAGAGAAATCCGAACGCGATGCTGCGTAGCTCGTAGTTAACAACCTTGAGCAGAGTGATAAGCAGGAAGACAACGGCGTTCGAGATTACAAGCCACTTTACCGCATGGGTGAATGGAGGCAGACTGAGCGAGAAAGTGCGCGTGCTTCGCATGTATGAGAGTTCTTTCCCGCAGGAGCGGGTTTCCAGACTATTACTTCGCCATCTTATCAGGTCAATGCTGGCGAAATCAGATCACGAAGACCGCGGGCCCTTCCGCTGCCACTCGCGATAGACGTCGCTTTTGGATACTCCCATTTCTTTGGCAACCCGCTTTAGCGCGGCTTTCTCGTCCAATTTATCCTCCGTCATGAGCTGCTGCATCCGGTCTCGAATGCTGACTCTTGTAGTGTCGCTATTTTTGGACGCTGCGGCTTTGGCGATAAGCAAAACAATCTCACCTTTTACATTACCGCGTTCACTTAGAGTCTTTAAAACGCCGGCGGCTGTTCCGCGCACAAATTCCTCGTGGATCTTCGTAAGCTCGCGTGCAATGACCACACTTCGTTCAGCGCCAAGAATTTCGACCACATCCTGCAAGCTTTCAACAATCCGATGCGGTGCCTCATAGAACGCCTGCGTCCATGACGAGCTGCGAATATCCTCAAACGCTTGCCGCCGCTGCCCTTGCTTGGCGGGCAAGAATCCGTTGAACTGAAAAGAGTCTGTTGGCAACCCGCTGGCAGCCAGGGCCGATACAAATGCCGATGCGCCCGGAATGGGTATGACTGGGATGTTGTGCTCGATGGCGAGCGACACGACACGGTAGCCTGGGTCGGAAACTCCAGGCATGCCGGCATCGGTGATGAGAGCGATTCGCACTCCACGCTCGAGTTGAGCCACAAGATCTAGAGCTTTCTCAGCTTCATTGTGCTCGTGATAACTGGTCGTCCGCGTTAATATATTGTGGTGATTTAGAAGCTTCTGGGATTGGCGAGTGTCTTCGCATGCAATCACGTCGACTTCTTTGAGAATTCTGAGCGCGCGCAGCGTGATGTCCTCCAGGTTGCCAATCGGCGTCGCTACTAGATATAAGCCTGCGGCGAGGGTATTGACGTCGGCTCCGGCAGAGGGCATCCGCTGAGTTTAAACCACGGAAAGGCCGACAATACGCCGATAAATTGACGCACGCCATACCGCGCCCTAGAATCAATACAGCGATATTTGTTACCTAACCATGCCTATTTACGAATACGAATGTAAGAAGTGCCATCACCGGTTTGAAAAAATCCAGAAATTCTCCGATCCCCACGTAAAAAAGTGCCCCGAATGTGGAGGCCCCATCGAGCAGGTGATCACCGCTCCAGCAGTGCAGTTTAAAGGTACTGGATGGTACGTGACGGATTACGCCAAGAAGTCGGGATCGATGGGTTCGTCGTCGAATGGCGAGTCTTCTAAGAGTGATTCCTCGTCTGATTCCGGGGATTCGTCTTCGTCTAGTTCGAAAGACTCGAACTCGAACAAAGAAACGAGCCAGAAAGATTCCGGCAAAGAGTCAAAGAGCAAAGACTCCAGCTCGAAAGATTCTGGTAGTAAATCGGAAAAATCGAAATCTGAGTCCGGCGGGAAGAAAGATCGAAAGAATTAGCGCGTGAGTTAAGCGTCTAATTTTTTCGCCAGCAATTCATTGATCATCTGTGGATTCCCCTGGCCCTTCGAAGCCTTCATCACCTGACCCACAAAAAACGCGATCACGGTCTTTTTTCCCCCGCGATACTGTTCTAACTGCTTGGGATTAGCCGCTATCACTTCATCAATAATCGATTCCAGTGCGGAGGTATCGCGAGACTGCTCCGGACGGCCCTCTGCGTCGTATACTTCGGGGAAATCCATGTTTCTCTCGAAGGATAGGTCGTAAAAATCTTTGAGCATCTTTCCGGAGATTGCGCCGCTTTCCACAAGATCGGCAGAGGCCGCTACACCTTTCATCGAGATCGGCGACTGCTCGATATCCAGTCCCTTCAGCTTTAAACGTCCCAGGATTTCACTCTGCACTAAGTTCGCAACGCGTTTAGGATTTTTCGCCGCCTTCGCTGCTTCTTCAAACTGGTCAGCAAGCGATCGCGTGATCGTGAGGACGTTCGCATCCTGCGGAGTGATGCCGTATTCGGTCACGAGACGTGTACGCCGCGCCTCGGGAAGTTCTGGCAATGTCGAGTGGATTTTCGAGCGCCACTTTTCATCCACCACTAACGGCAATAAATCAGGCTCTGGAAAATAGCGGTAATCGTGCGCCTGTTCCTTCGAGCGCATGCTATACGTCTTACCTTCGGCGGAGTTGTAGAGCCGGCTCTCCTGCACAATCTTTTCACCTGATTCAATCACGTCGATGTGGCGTTCGATTTCGTACTCCAACGCTTCACGCACGTAGCGGAAAGAATTAACATTTTTGACTTCGGTCTTGGTGCCGAACTTGGTTTGTCCTTTGGGCCGAACGCTGATATTGGCATCGCAACGTAACGAGCCTTCGTCCATGTTGCAGTCGCTCACGCCGGTGTAAAGGACAATTTCCTTCAAGCGCGTGAGATATTCGTAAGCCTCATCCGGAGATGCCAGGTCTGGCTCGCTGACGATTTCAATGAGTGGCACGCCGCTCCGATTCAAATCCACTGCTGTCGTTTCACCCGACCCTGCAAAGCCTTCATGCAGACTCTTGCCCGCATCCTCTTCGAGATGCAACCGAGTAATGCCGATTTTCTTGCTCGTACCGCGTACAGCAATATCGATCCAACCAAACTCCGCGAGTGGCTTGTCATACTGCGAAATCTGATATCCCTTGGGAAGGTCGGGGTAGAAATAATTCTTTCGCGAGAAAATCGAGGTCTCGTTGATGCGGCAGTTGATCGCCATCGCGGCCAGAGTTGCGAACTCAACGCCCTTACGATTAAGCACCGGAAGGGCTCCAGGCATCCCAAGGCATACGGGGCAGACATTGGTGTTCGGAACATCGCCGAAGCGATTGGCGCACGAGCAGAACATTTTACTCGCGGTAAGAAGCTGTACGTGGACCTCGAGTCCGATAACGGGTTCGTACTTGTCGCGCGCGGCTAGTGACTTGGTGCCCATGACTAATTATAAAGGGCGAGCCTTGAGGATCTATATCGCCTCCAGATCAGCATGAGTTTTTTCGTTAACCACGTTGCCCGTGTTGAGGGTGCCACGCGGCTCGATGAGAACAATGTGAGTTTCTTCTTCTGCGAAGGGCATGTGTTCGACTCCGTGCGGGACAATGAAGAATTCGCCCGGGCCAATGATCACATCGCGATCGCGCAATCGCATGGTGAGCTTCCCCTTGATTACGAGGAACATCTCATCTTCTTTGTCGTGATGATGCCAGACGAACTCACCTTTCAGCTTTACTACTTTCACGTGACAATCATTGATTTCTCCAACGATGCGCGGGTTGCAATAGTCGCTGAAAAGGGAAAACTTCTGCGCGAGATTAACTTTGTCGTGGTTCATAAAAAGTTGAAATTAGTATAGGACAATCGATTCGAGGATTCTTGTTAGATTAAAAGTATGGCAAATCCAGACGAACAACTCCAGCAGGAATTCAACCGTTGGGCGCAAGCAGGTGAAGGCGAGAAGATGGAGCACCATCATCTTGATATCACGAAGAAAACTCTGGCCTCGATGGATCTGGGGGCTGATGATCGTGTGCTCGACCTTGGATGCGGTTCTGGCTGGGCGACGCGGCTCTTAGCGCCCCAGTGCAAGGAAGTTGTCGGAGTCGATGTTTCAGATGAAATGATCCGGCAAGCACAGCAGGCTTCGAACAATTTCGCGAATGTTAAATACCTGCAAGGATCAGCGCAGAAGATTCCGTGCGCGGATAATTCTTTCGACAAAATGCTTTCCGTCGAATCGTTTTACTACTATGCGGATCAGGAGGCTGCGCTGGACGAGATCCTTCGAGTGATGGCGCCAAAAGGCAGGATATTTATTTTGATCAACTTATATAAAGACAATGAGTATTCGCTGCAGTGGGTTCATCTACTGAAAGTTCCCGTCCATGTTCGATCGGCAGCGGACTACATTGGTCTTTTGCAAAAGCACGGCTTCCAGAGCGCAGAGTCGTGTCAAATTCCCGACGACACACCGACCCCGGAGGACTACAAAACGAAGTCTTTCCGCAGCTTGGACGATCTCCGCGCATTTAAACGCCAGGGCGCACTACTCTTGATGGCTACCAAGCCTTAACCGGTTTTAAGCGCTGGCTGACTCCCGCTTCTGCGAGAAGCAATCACGACACAGCACAGGGCGACCCTGAGACGGCTTAAACGGCACCGTCGTACGTTTCCCGCACTGCGAACATTCGACGTCCGTTTCAACAATGGGACGGCTAGGATGGTTCTTTTGTAATGCGCTGGGAGGAAATGTTGAGATGCGCTTTGCTTTGCAACCTTTGCAACGACGGGGTGGGTAGCGGAGTTGCTTTTCTTGAAAAAAAGTTTGTTCGCCGGAGGTGAAAATGAAGTCTGCGCCACAGTCGGCGCACTTTAGAATCTGATCCTGAAATCCCATTGAGGAGGCTCCTTTAGGCCTTGTGAGCACGCGTCGCGGCGCGAAATACTCGCCGGTCCGCAAAGCGCACCGTTTACCCCCTCAATTTTTACTGACTAGTTATTAGTTGCGGCCGCCGCTGGGGAACAGCGACGGCCAGGGTTGCATTAATCCTGCTCTTTACGGGCCTTTTTACGGCTGCGTTTTCGCGCCAAAGCCTCTTTTACGCGTTTCTTCTCGCCGGGTTTCAGGTAAAAGGAATGTCGTTTGACTTCCTTAATAATGTCTTCCTGCTGCACTTTGCGCTTAAACCGGCGCAGTGCGTTCTCGACGGATTCGCCTTCCTGCAATCTAATTTCCGCCAACTGTACTACACCTCCAAACCGGTCCGGTATGGACTTTATAAGTCTGACAAGGTTCTGAGGGCAAGTCAAGGGGCAGATCCGCCCCCCAAGCTCCGCGATGGCTGGAATCGGTTCTTTCTTAAAGGAACAGGCGCTTGACAACTAAGACGCGATCTGTAAGATGAGGAATAGTTATTCAATGTAGTGAATAAATATGCACTATGAATAAAATATTGAGACAGCGTGCGGTACTGGAAGAGCTGAAGCGAGGGCCGATTGCCAATCAGGAAGATTTGCAGCGGGCGCTGCGCAGACGCGGTTTCAAGGTCGGTCAGGCAACGTTGTCACGCGATATACGCGACCTTCGTTTAGTGAAAACCTCTGCCGGTTACGCTCTGCCACACGGAGATAGCACAGCTGGATCGGGATTGCCGCCGGTCCAGCGGTTGGTAAAGGAGTTCGTACTGGACGTGCGCGCGGCGCAGAATCTCCTCGTTGTAAGAACGATCAAAGGTAGCGCACAGCCCGTTGCGGCGGCTTTGGATGATCAAGACTGGGATGAAGTAGTGGGGACAATCGCGGGAGATGATGCCGTGCTCATTGTGTGTCCCGATAATCATGCTGCCAAGAAGATCTCGACGCGGATTGAAGAGATGCTTAATTAGTTGGAGGCCAAACTCAAAACCGCTGTGCTGGGAGCGACCGGTTACTCCGGGCTGGAGTTGACTCGCATTCTCGCGCGGCATCCGCGGCTGCAAAAGCCCGTGCTGCTGCGTAGAGAGGACAGCGGCGAGGCTGTGGGAGATTTGGCAGAAGTCTTTCCGGGGCTGTCGGGTAACGGAGGCTATCCTCTCCTGCCGCTGTCGTGGCCGGAGTTGAAGCGGCAAGGGATTGAGCTACTCTTTTTTGCGACTCCGCACGAAGCGTCGCGGGCTCTTGTGCCCGAGGCTATTGCGCAAGGATTGCGAGTAATTGACTTGAGTGGAGCATGGCGATTGAAGCAAGCCCAGCATCGCGCTATCTATTCATTTCAGGATTCAGATGCAGTTACTGCTGCGCAGTTGACTGCAAGAGCTGTCTACGGCCTGCCGGAATTGAATAGCGACCGCCTAGTGAATGCGCAATTGGTGGCGAATCCGGGTTGCTATGCAACATCCGTGATTCTAGCTTTGGCGCCGCTTTTGAAGGCAGAGTTGATTGATCGGAAGCAGGGAATCATTTCTGACTCAAAATCGGGAGTTTCGGGAGGCGGCAAGTCACCAAATTCTCGAAATCATTTTGTTTCGGTTGCAGATAATTTCTCCGCGTACTCGGTGTTCAATCACCGGCATTTGGGAGAGATAGTCGAACAGTTGTCCTTGGAAGATTCCGAGGTGACTTTTACGCCTCATCTGCTGCCCATCCCGCGTGGAATTTTGTCCACGATCTACGTGCGCCTCAACAGAGTGATGACATTGGCAGGAGTGGAGTCGTGTATCCGCAATTTTTATGCAGGTAAGCATTGGGTGCGAGTTTTTGCATCACCGAAACTGCCGCAAGTGCAGTTCTCGCTGCACACGAACTACTGCGATATCGGCTTCTCTCTAGCAGATGACGGCCAGCGCTTGATTCTGGTTTCCTGTGTTGACAATTTATTGAAAGGCGCAGCCGGACAAGCGGTCCAGAACATGAACCTGATGTACCAATGGGACGAGCGCGAGGGATTGCAATGACGATTGTGGTGAAAATAGGCGGCGCAGCGATCGAGGATGCAACAACGCTGCGGAAATGTGCGCGGTCGATTGCTGAGCTCGCGTGCGACGGACATCGTGTTGCCGTCGTCCACGGTGGAGGAAGCGCTTTGACTCGCACTCTAGCCCAGCTGGGTAAGAAGAGTGAATTCGTGAACGGGCTGCGCGTGACTGACGTAGAAACTCGAGACGTAGCGCTGATGGTGTTAGCTGGGATGGTCAACAAGAAATTAGTTGCAGCCATTCAAGCAGCAGGTATGCCAGCCATCGGTTTCTGCGGCGGAGACGGGGAGACTTTCCGCGCGCGCAAGAAATTTGTACAAGGCCATGACTTGGGATTTGTCGGCGAGATTTGCGCCGCCGATCCGCGCTGGATTCGAGCATTGTGGCAGCGAGGCGGAATACCGGTTATAGCTTCACTGGCACTGGCTGCCGACGGCGAGTTCTACAACATCAATGCGGATGAGATGGCGGCGTCCTGTGCTGCTGCATGTGCCGCAGATACATTGATTTTTCTTACGGACGTCCCGGGCGTGAAAGACGCTGCGGGAAGCGTCATGCCCTGGCTCAATACAAAGCAGGCGGACGACATGGCTGCTGGATCCGTTATCAGCGGAGGCATGTTGCCAAAGCTACAGGCTTGTAGCAATGCGCTAAAAAAGGGAGTTGGCCGCGTAAGAATTTTTCCATCCGACAACGTTGAAGTGTTGCCGCAGTTTTATCAGATCAAGATGTCGTACGGAACGGAGGTTACGTATGGATAGTCCAAACGAAGCTGAGTTCATAAGTTTAAGAGAAGAGGTGTCCGGAGTTGAATAGTCAGGTTCACACAGAAACAGCGTTCGCTGCCGGTCCGAGCAAAGGATCTCCCTGTTTTTGGTGTCCTGATTTGGTCTCGACGCGCGATCTTGGCCCAGCCGGTGTCAATGCAGTTTTGCATTTGGCCGGGATCATGAAATCGCGTCCCGCTGATTTTCGGAAGGCGCTGACCGGCAAGCAGATGGTGATGTTTTTTGAGAAGCCTTCTTTGCGCACTCGCCTGACATTCGAAGCGGGAATGGCCAGCATGGGTGGCACGGCGATGTTCGTTGACCAAACCCACGAACGGCTTGATGCCCGCGAAACGTTGAGCGACGTGGCACACAACCTAGAGCGATGGGTCGACCTGATAGTTTTGCGGACGTTCTCGCAAGAGACCATCGAGATGATGGCACAGGATTCGTGCGTGCCAGTGATTAACGCTCTCAGCGATCTCGAGCACCCCTGTCAGGCGTTGGCTGACTATCTCACATTGATTGAGCGGTTCGGTGACATTAAAAATCGCAGCCTCGCGTATGTAGGCGACGGCAACAATGTTGCGCATTCGTTAATGCTTACGTGCGCGTGCCTGGGGTCTTCGATTCGAGTTGCGAGTCCGGTCGGCTATGGGCCCGATCCAAGGATCGTGGCGTCAGCTCGCGAAATCGCGGAGGAAACGGGAGCGTCGATCGACTTGCTGATTGATCCGCGTGAAGCGGTTGCAGGCGTCGATGCCGTCTACACAGATGCCTGGGTCAGCATGGGTCAGGAACAGGAAGAAAGCGAGCGGTCGAAAATCTTTCCGCCGTATCAAGTGAATGTCGAACTAATGGCTGAGGCCGCGTCCCACGCGGTTTTTATGCACTGTCTGCCGGCGCATCGTGGCTCAGAAGTTACCGATGAAGTCATGGATTCGGAGTGTTCGTTGATCTTCGAACAGGCGGAAAATCGCCTGCACACACAAAAAGCGATTCTCTATTTACTGATGGGCGTCGGTGATCGTCGGCCCGCAAGGAGTGCTCATGCCTGAAAAAGTAGTGCTTGCCTATTCCGGAGGACTCGACACCTCCATCATCATTCCATGGCTTAAGGAAAACTACGACTACAACGTAATCGCGATGGTCGGCGATGTGGGCCAGGGCGACGACATCGAAGCTGTTGTCGAAAAGGCCTACGCAACAGGCGCTAGCAAGGTAATCGTCGAAGACATGCGCGAGGAATTCTTGACTGGCTATGTCTTCCCAGCGTTACGCGCCGGTGCGGTGTACGAGCATAAATATTTACTGGGCACTTCGCTGGCGCGTCCGGTAATTGCGAAACATCAAGTTGAAGTCGCTCTGCGGGAAGGTGCAACTGCAGTGGCGCATGGTTGCACAGGTAAAGGGAATGATCAGGTTCGTTTCGAGCTGACTTATCAGGCGCTTGCGCCCGAACTCAAAGTAATTGCTCCCTGGCGTGAATGGTCGTTGAAGTCCCGTGAGGATTGCTTGGATTATGCCGACCAACACGGCATATCGGTCGAAGCGAGTCGCGAAAAGATCCATAGCCGGGATAGGAATCTATGGCACCTGAGCCACGAAGGCGGAGAGCTGGAAGATGCAGCGAATGCACCTCTGCCTTCGACATGGCAGATAACGCGGTCCCCGCAGGACGCACCCGACAAAGAGGAGCAGGTAACCATAGGCTTCGAGAAGGGTACGCCGATTACGGTAGACGGCATGAAGCTTGATCCCGTGTCTTTGGTTGAGTTGCTGAATGAGATTGGGTCACGAAATGCCATCGGACGAATCGATCTCGTGGAGAACCGTTTTGTGGGAATCAAGTCTCGCGGATGCTACGAGACTCCTGGAGGAACTCTGCTGGTTGCAGCTCATCGCGAACTGGAAGCCCTGTGTCTTGAACGTGAAGTGTCGCACTTCAAACAGCACATCGCACTGAAGTATGCCGAACTGGCGTATTTCGGCCTGTGGTTCACGCCGTTGCGTGAGGCATTAGATGCGTTTGTCGCCTCGACTCAAGCAGAAATGACTGGCAACGTGACACTGTCGCTTTATAAAGGAAATGTTTCGGTTGTGAGTCGCGAGTCGGAATACTCGCTTTATCGTACCGATCTTTCTTCGTTCACGATGGACGAGAGTTACGACCAGAAAGATGCGGCGGGATTCATCCGCATCCTTGGTCTGCCTTCACGCACACGTGTGCGCGCCCGTCACGAGGTGGCGCGATGAAGATGTGGTCCGGCCGGTTCAAGCAGCCGCTTGATCCACAATTCGAAAGCTGGCAACGGTCGTTTGATTTTGATCGTAGATTGCTAATGTACGAGCTCGCCGCGAGTGAAGTCCATGCACGCGCACTGAAAAGCGCTGGGGTTCTGACAGCGGATGAGTTGATCAGCATTTCGGAAGGCCTCCACCAGATCGGCGAGATGGCCGCCGACTCGAACGGCTTGGTGGAAGACGATGAAGCAGAAGACGTCCACCACTTCGTCGAAAAGCAACTCGTCGCTCGGATCGGAGATGTGGGATTCAAGCTGCATAGCGGGCGAAGCCGCAATGAGCAAATCGCAACAGACTTGCGGCTGTATGTGCGTGCGGCGATCGATCAGTCGCGGGCAGAACTAGCCGACGTGTGTGGAGCTTTCACCGACCGTGCTCAGCAGGCAGGGAGCACGGCGATGCCTGCGTACACTCATCTGCAGCATGCCGAGCCAGTTCTGATCGCGCATTGGTTGCTGGCTTACGTAGAAATGTTCTTGCGAGACGCGGACAGACTGGGAGACTGCCGCAAGCGCGTAAACATTTGTCCATTGGGATCGGGCGCCGTGACGGGCGCCACATTGCCGCTGGATCGTTCTTTCATGGCGTCGGAACTTGGTTTCGCCAATTCGAGTGCAAACAGCATCGACGCAACCAGTGATCGAGATTTCATTCTTGAGTTCGTGAACACGCTCTGCCTCTTAGGGTTGCACTTGAGCCGCTGGTCCGAGGAAATGATTATCTTCTCCTCGCAGGAGTTCGGTTTCATGCAATTGCCGGAAGCTTATTCCACGGGCAGCAGTGCTATGCCGCAGAAGAAAAATCCAGACTTGTTGGAATTAGTTAGAGGCAAGACTGGACGAATCATCGGAAATGCCACGGCATTGATGATTACGTTGAAGGGTCTGTCGCTGGCCTACAACAAAGACTTACAGGAAATGCAGCAACCTTTGTTCGACGCGACTGATTCGGTCCTCGCAATGTTACCGATGATTGCGGGATTCATGAAGGCAGTCGAGTTCGACCACGAACGCATGAACAATGCAGCACAATCCGGATTCACCAATGCTTGGGCGGCCGCGACTTACCTGGTGAAGCGCGGGGTTCCATCCAGACTCGCGCACGAGCAAACCGGCAAAGCCGTCAAACTTTGCATCAAGAAGAATTGTGACCTTCAGGATTTACCGCTCGACGACCTTCGAGCCTTGAACCCTGTTTTCGATGAGACCTTCAAAGATCAAATGAAACTGGGATCGGTGTTGGCCATCCATGACGTAATCGGAGGGACTGCTCCAGCTCGCGTGAAACAAGGAATCGCAGCGGCGAGTAAGAAAGTCCAGTCGCTTCGCGACGAGGTGAATCTCCATGCGCACGCGTAAGGCCATTCTGCCGGACGCGAAACAGATTCATGATTTGATCTCCAGCTACTCGGGAGACGGTACTCTGCTGCCTCGCACACTGGCGGAAATCTGCGAAAACATTCGAGACTTTGTTGTGCTCGAAAACGAAGGTGACATCATTGGATGCGGAGCGTTGCATCTTTATGGCACTCATCTTGCTGAGATCCGCTCGATCACTGTCGGGCCGAGAGCACAAGGTCAAGGCGGAGGCAGCCGGCTAATGAAGGCGCTCATGTCCGAAGCGAAGCGTCAGAGAGTCGATTGCATCTGCTTGTTCACACGCGCTCCTGAGTTTTTCGCACGGCAGGGATTCGTGGTCGCGCAGCGGGAAGATCTTCCCGACAAGATCCACAAAGATTGCCACGTCTGCCCTCGATTTCACAAGTGTGACGAAGTCGCGATGGTGCGTGGCAAGCTGCCAACATTCGCGATTCTTCCCGAGCCGCCAAACTGGCTGGTCAAACTCCAGGCCTGGGAGTTCTAGAAATGAGCCTCCAACGCAGGAAGTTCTTCGCAGTCTGAGTGGCCTAAATCACGATTCTTTTGCTTCGCGGCGATCGCTTCATATCGATCTCCATCCAAATTAGTCCCTCAAACCTCTTCGACTGTGATATCAGTGGAGAAATGCAGCAACAGTGGATCGACTGGCAGGGCCAGACAATTGATGGGAAATTCGAACTTCGCCGTTATCTTGGCGAATCGAAGCGCAGTGTCGTATTCCTTACGGCTATCGGCTCCCCGCAATCGCGAGAAGTGGCAATCAAGATTGTTCCTGCGGACTCTGAAATTGCCGGAAGGCAATTCTCGAGTTGGGTTTCGGCAAAGAAGTTGTCGCACCCCAATCTGATGAGCGTGCTCGAAACGGGCAAATGTAGTGTTGCAGAAACTAATTACAACTATGTGGTGATGGATTATGCCGAAGAAAATCTCGCGGCCATTCTGACGTCGCGACCGCTTACTTCTGAGGAGGCTCTGGAGATGCTGAGTCCGATCGTGGACGGACTCAAGTATCTGCACTCTCACGGATTTGTCCACGGAGATTTGAAGCCATCAAACGTGATGGCACTCGGCGATCGACTGAAGCTATCCAGCGAAAGTATTTTGAAACCGGGAGAGGCCGCGCCCGAAACGAATGCTTACCTGCCTCCAGAAGCGAAGGACAGTCCGGTCTCGCCATCATGGGATGTTTGGTCGTTGGGAATTACGTTAGTGGAAGCGCTAACTCAACGAAGGCCTGAAATTCGAACCGATAGCGACATAGAGGGTGCGGTTCGCACGCTCCCGCCTTCGCTGCAAAGCATTGTCAGGCGGTGTCTGCGGATTGATCCGCAGCAAAGGGGGACCTTGGTTGACATCCAAAATGAACTGAGCTCGCCGACTCTGGCTGTAGAGAGGATTGCGGCGCTGCAAAGCGGGAGCCAGCGCATGCCGAATCAGCAAATTGCGAAGACCACCGAGCCCGTAACCGGAGTGAATCGACTGCTTGTACCCGTTGTGGTCGTCGTGCTATTAGCTGCAGTCGTCGGCGTATTTCTAATGAAACGTGGCGGTTCGAAGGCTGCTCCACCGCAGGTCGTGACTCAGCCCCCAACGACCTCCGAATCCGCGCCACCAGTCCAACCGTCGCCTAACATTAATACGACAGAACCCGGAAAAATCGTCCGGCAAGTGATGCCAGATGTGCCTGCTGGTGCACTCCACACGATCCACGGAACGGTCAAAGTAAAAGTGAAAGTTCACGTCGACGCAGCGGGCGGAGTGCAAAAAGCTACGCTCGTTTCAGGAGCCGGAAATAGATATTTTGCGAACAAATCGCTTGAAGCGTCAAAACGATGGAGATTTTCACCGCCGTTGTCGGACGGCAAATCCGATAGTAGCCAGTGGGAGATTGAATTTCAATTCAACCGCGCAGCCATGCATGCGCGTGCTTCCGCTTTTTAGGCAATGGGGGTAAGTGGAAATAGAGGTGTGTATGTGGCAAAAAATAGCCCCGCTTTGTAAGCGAGGCGAAGAAGAGAGTAGATCTAAGAGTGAGTTAGTTTTCGAGCCAAATTGGATCGTAACCGATTGGGACTTGCTGGTTGCGAATCTGGAAAACTTTGCCATGTACGTCGTGATATCGCACGTATTGGCTGCTGACGTTGAACGTCGAAGTCTTGCCTAGACTCGCCGATGCATTCCAGACAGCTTCAGCCGCGTACCCGTTTGGTCTGCTGAATGTACAGGTCCAAATTGAACTACCGCTGCTCTGAGGCTGGCATGGTTGTGTCATTGTCGCCCCAACCAGGCCCTTGTAATACAACTGGTAAGTTGTTGCGTTGGGCGTTAGGGACATAGTGCGCTGGTCCCAGAGGTTTTCTTCCAAGTCGGACTCGAAAGCATATGCATAAAACCTGCGCACCGGTGTGGACAACATCGCCAGAACAAGCCGGGTGCTGAATCCAGGCTGCTCCGCTACCGGAAGGGGTTTGTTATCACAACACCAACTACCTTCGGTGACCCATATCGGTTTGCCTGTTTGTCCGTACTGCTGCATAACCGCAGTGGTTGCGTTGATGCGAACAACGATGTCTTCAGGAATGTCGACGTAACCGTGCAGTCCAATGATGTCTACATAGGCGCCGCCGCCAGCAGCGAGATAATCGGCGAGGAAAGTCATCTTAATGCCGTCTTTGCCGTCTCCGGTTTCCGGAGGGCAGACGATCTTGATTCTAGGATCCAAGGCCAAGGCTGTGGTTCGAATGTCCCGAGCCATGCTTACCATTTGAGGCATTGCACCGCCCCACTCCGATGGAACATTCGGTTCATTCCAAACTTCCAGGAATTGGATCTTTCCGAGGCCGACATGTTGAATGAGTGCAGTCAAGAAATCCTTTAAATGTTGATCGGTGCCAGTCCCATCCGCATTCAAATCGTTTGGCGGATAGCAACTTCCCAACGGTGCACCGCCGCCATTGCAAATGCAAGTTGGACAGCTCGATGCCCATGTGGGAGTCGAATACACCGTATAAAGAACAGTTTGCCCGTATTGATTGATGCGAGACATCCAGCGGTCAAAATAGGTCCATTCATAAACGCCAGGGGAGGGATTCAACTTTCCCCAATAGATTCCAGCGGAGACACTGCGCCAGGACGAAAACTGGATGTTCTCTTCGGTTGGCCATGGGTCGCTCTGTGCTATGGCATGCATGGCGAACCAATCGGAAGAGATAGGCTGCGAACCTTGCTGCTGGTTCTTCTCTTTGTCTTTATCCTGTGCGTTGGCGACTAAGCTGGCGAGAATAAACGCCACTGCGATCGTGAAGCTGAATTTTTTAAGCATTGCTTCCTCCGAAATATGCGCCCTCTAGGCAGGGGTCGGGCTGGCAGACACACGACTCCCCACGCGCAAATTGATTTTTTTGTTCAAGACTTGCTTACTGCGAAGCGGCGATTTCGATGACGATTGTCGTGAGTATAGGAACCACTCGGGTTGGGGTCAATAATTAGATATGGCCCATAGGTAACCGAAGTACTTCCGTAATTCTACGTTTATCGTCTAGCTGGACATGTCCCATACGCAACGTGGAACAGAGCATTGGGGGGACAATCAATGTGAGGGCTTGGGAATCAGTTTAATTTCGAAAACGCTCGGCCACAGTTTGCCGGTAACAAAGAGACGCTTTCCGGTGGGATCATATGCGATGCCGTTCAAGACAGCATCAGCTTCCAGACGATAGATCGGACTGAGGATTCCTTTTAAATCGATCCAGCCAACTACTTTCCCGGTTTGCGGCGAGATACGCGCGATTCGATCTGTCTGCCACACATTGGCGAAAATCTCTCCATCGACGAACTCTAGTTCATTCAATTGGGTCACGGGAGTGTTTTCATCGCGGATTTTCAGGCGGCGCTTTTCTGTGAAAGTCGTACCATCGAGTATTCGAATCTCAGATGTGCCATCGCTCATGAAAATGTCCTGACCGTTTGTGGTAACTCCCCATCCCTCTCCCGAATAGGAGAAACGGCGAAGCAATTTGAAGTCACCGAGGTTGTAGACGAATCCAACATGCGATTGCCAAGTGAGCTGTATGACTTTGTTATTCAGTAAGGTGATGCCTTCGCCAAAAAATTCACGAGCCAGGTTCACGCGTTGAAGAACTTCTCCGGCTTCAAGGCGAACTTTGCGAAGCGATGACTGACCGTTTCTCCCGGTGCCTTCGTACAAGAAACCGTCGCGATACCCGAGGCCTTGGGTGAAAGCACTCGAGTCGTGCGGAAAAGTTTGAATAATTTTGAATGTATATTCTGGAGCACGATTAGGGTGAGCCGGCAGCAACGACTGAGCGAGAAGCGACTGCGCAGGTATGGCGCTTAAGAATATAGCCGCGAATGCTTTGCGATAGACTGTCGACCTCACAGATAGTCCCGGCTTGTTAAGATGACACACAAACCAGTCAAGTGTAATCTGAGAAAATGCTGACGCCACAGTTTAAGCGTATTTTAGAAGCGGGATTTTGGTTCGTGCTTGGATTTATTGTTCATGGAATCCTGCTGCACTTCCATCATCATCCCCCGGGGCAATAAGCGGGATTCATGCCTCCGTCCCGATCTGCCAGTCGCGCCCGCGATCACAATTTAGTAATCTCTTACAAACCCATGGCTAGAAAGTTTTTGCGTTTTCATTACTTATTTCGGATTGCTTTGTGCGCGACCGCCCTGATTTCGATGTCTGGATGCAAAAAGGTCGAGGCAATTTTCGCCACGCGCCCAAGCGAAATCATGCCGCACTACGTTCCCGTGGATGTGCAAGCTGAAAATCAGAATTGGTCCACCAATCAGCGGGAGTGGTTTTACCATCGCGCGCAAGGGACGGCACTAGTTCCGTACAAATGGTTTCTCGCATTAGAGCAGCCAAAGCTCAAAGTATTCGGGCGTGTACCGAAATTCTCAGACAGCGACTACCTCGCTCGATTTGGATTTCTACCGGACGCGATCAACTCGCAGAATCCCGATGGGCTGCCAGTTGGATTCGCGAAGGACACAGTCGCCGATCCCGATACTGGACAATCAATGGATGTCATCGGTCTGAGCTGTGCAGCCTGCCACACCGGACAAGTGGAATATCGAGGTAAAGGAATTCGCATCGACGGCGGCTCGGCAACGGTTGATCTGGCATCGTTTCAAGCCGAGTTGGGTTTTGCAGTGGCGTTCACTGACAAAATACCGTTCCGTTTTGACCGCTTTGCAAGAAGAGTTATTGGGCCCAAAGCTTCGAAGGCGCAGAAGGCCGAGCTTCGGCAGCATCTGCAATCATTTCTCGCGACAGGACTAGCTGAAAAAGATGCTGCGGATGCTGGCAAACTGTATGCCGCCGCCGGCGGATTCGGGCGCACCGACGCATTGGGACGCATCGGTAATTATGTTTTCAGCACCGAATTAGACAACAAGAATCTCCGAGTAGCGGATGCGCCCGCGAATTTCCCCCCGCTCTGGTACACCAGTTGGTTTTCGTGGGTGCAGTACAACGCTTCAATTCAGCAGCCCATGGTCAGAAACATTGGCGAAGCGTTGGGTGTGCGTGCGCGGGTGAACCTCACTGATCCATCCAGACTCTACCGATCGACAGTAAACGTTAAAAATCTGCGCGAGATGGAAACATTATTAGCTGGCCCGACCGCTTTTGAAGGATTGAAATCGCCGCCCTGGCCGGCGGAGATCTTTGGCCCAATCGACCAAATGAAAGCCCAGAAAGGCGCGGAGCTCTACAAACTTCATTGTCAGCATTGTCACTTACCCCCGGTCGGCTCACCGGAACTTCAGCAAGCGCAATTTTGGGAAGAAGGCCAAGAAGGTAGACGTTTCCTGAAACTCAACGTCATTCCTCTGGACGAGATTGGGACGGATCCCAAAGAAGCGACCGATTGGGCGCAGAGAACGGCGGTGACTGACAACCTCGGACTTGGCACGGTGCCAGCAACTGTAGGGTTGCGCGTCGTCACGACGAAGATTCGCGATATGAATTACGACGCTCTCGGCCTGTCTCCTCAGGAACGAATGGAGTGGAACGGCTTTCGCGATGATGGAGTTGCGGGACCGATGGCTTATCGAGCGCGTCCGCTCGGAGGTCTTTGGGCGACGCCACCATTTCTTCATAACGGATCGGTGCCAAGCCTTTATCAGTTACTACTTCCAGCCGATCAGCGCGATAAGATTTTTTATGTCGGAAGCCGGGAGTTCGATCCTAAAAATGTCGGATATAGCACTGCAAAATTCTATGGCGGTTTTGAATTTCGAACAGACCAGCCTGGAGATCCGCATCCCGGCAATTCAAACGCGGGACATGAGTTCCGGAATACTCAGGGAAAAGGGGTAATCGGGCCGGAATTAAGCGATGAAGAACGCCGGGCGCTGATCGAATATCTTAAGACGCTCTAGTCTGCTATAAGGCTATTTGCGTATTTGAAGGGCCTTTGGTGGTGGTAAACTTTGCTTAATCTTTCTTCCCGAGAATCCAAGGTTGATTGAGCTCGCAGCTTCGATTTTATCGGCGGATTTTGCCCATCTGGCTGACCAGGCGCGCGCTGCGGAACAAGGCGGCGCGACGGTCATCCATTTTGACGTGATGGATGGCCACTTTGTTCCCAACATAACAATTGGGCCTCCGGTGCTTAAATCGTTGCGGGTTTTCACCAAATTGCCCATAGACTGCCATTTAATGATCGAGAATCCCGATCAATATATAGAGGCCTTCGCAGCAGCCGGGGCCAACTGGATATCGGTTCATCAGGAAGCTTGCCGTCATCTTGACCGAACGCTGCATCTTATCAAGAGTCACGGCTGCAAGGCTGGTGTAGTCATTAACCCGGCAACTCCGGTGCATGCGTTGAGCGAAGTGCTCGATGTCGCAGACTATGTATTGGTCATGTCGGTCAATCCTGGGTTTGGCGGGCAGAAATTTATCCCCAATTCGCTGCACAAGATGCGTCAGCTAAGCGAGTTGAGGTCGCAACGAGGATTAGGGTTTCGCATTGAAGTAGATGGCGGAGTTTCACTCGAGACTGTAGGTGATGTGGTCCGTTCAGGTGGAGAAGTTCTGGTGGCCGGCAATGCGGTTTTCGGCAAAGGCGATGTGAAGAGTAATGCTGAAAAGCTGCTGAAGACAGCGCACGATGCGACGTTGCTACGTGTATAAATCGCCGATTCTTATTTGAAATTGAAGTTTTGTATTCCGAGGTCTTAATGTTGCGTCGTTTCTCAATCATCGTTCTGCTTGGCGCATTAGCGCTTGCGACCGCATGCACCAATAAGAAAGTCGTCAATCCGATTGCGAATGTGGATTCTAAGCAGCCAGACAAAGTGCTGTTTGATCGCGCTATGGATGCAATGAAGCATAGTCGCTACGACGTCGCTAGGCTAACGCTGCAGACGCTGATCAATACCTACCCGGATTCGGAATACATCGCCCGAGCCAAGCTATCGCTGGCGGATTCCTGGTATGACGAAGGTGGCGCGGCATCGCTGACAGAAGCGGAAAACGAATACAACGATTTCAAAACATTTTTCCCGAACATGCCCGAAGCAGCCGAAGCGCAGCTGAAGATTGCCAATATCCACTTTCAGCAAATGGAAAAGCCTGACCGTGATTACACGCACGCGATGCGCGCGGAAGAAGAATACCGCAACATGATCACGCAATTTCCAGACAGCAAGCTGGTGCCGGAAGCCAAGCGTAAGTTAATGCAGGTGCAGGAGCTTTTAGCGTCGCGCGAATTTGAGGTTGGACGCTTCTATTTCTTGCGGGCCTCGTATCCGGCAGCGATCGCGCGCCTCAAAACCCTCGTAGATCGTTATCCTCTATATAGCAAAGCGGACGAGGCCTTATATCTGCTTGGCCAATCCTATGAAGGTGAGATTGCACTACTGCGGCAACGCAAGTTTGATGAAACCGTCAAAGCGAGGATGATCGACGATTTCACTAAACGAGCCGCTGCTGCCTACGACCAGATTCTAACCAGATACCCGCTTCTGGATCGTGCGGACGATGCAAAGAAGAGACTGACGGATTTGAAGCAGCCAATTCCGCGTCCAACTAAAGCAGCAGTAGCACAGAATAAAGCAGAGATGGATAGTCGTCACGAATCGACGACTTTGTCGAAGGTAATGCATGGGCTTGGAAAACGCCCTGATGTGAGCCACGCAGCGACTAAGGGCGAGCCGACCATGGTCGATCCGGAACCCATGAGTCCGACTGAAGTGGCGAAGGCTGCTGGACGGGCGGCGAGTGGCCCCGACAGCCATACATTATCGGTAGAAACAACGGGCACTGGCGCACCTCCACCGAGCGATGCTGCACCGCGATCAGACACTCCTGCGGCGGCGGACACGACGGCCCCAACGACTGGCGCGGAGGCAGCAGCTTCCGCGACTGCTGGCGTGGAAGTAATTCCGGATAATAATTCGACCGCTGCACCTGATCCCAATGAACTTAAACCGGACACGGCTACGGCGCCCGCAGGCGCCGCTGCCGGATCAGATCCAAATGAACTCAAGCCGAACGTTGCGCAGGACAGCGCACCCCTGCCTGCTCCGTCCCAGGTAAATGAAATATCTGGATCATCGGCGCAAACAACGTCTTCGGCGGCGAATACAGCACCCGACCAGCAACCGGCTGACGATAAAGATATTTCCTCCAGTAAACATAAGAAGAAGGCGGGTTTGCAGAAGCTGAATCCGTTCTAGCGCAGAACCGAGGGACGCGAGCACGCTCGGCGTTGCACCGTCGTAACCTGGGTAACCATGCATCTTCATTGACTTGGGCCCACCCACAAGTTAACTTCACGCTATATCCTTCCCTCGGATCGAGGAAATTATTTTGGCGCGCAAAATTTTACTAGCCGACGACAGCGTAACCGCTCAGAATATGGGCCGGAAAATCCTTACTGAAGCCGGTTATGAGGTGATTACTGTCAATAACGGCTCGGCGGCGCTCAAGAAAATCGCAGAACTCAAGCCGGACATGATAATTCTCGACGTCTATATGCCCGGATATGGCGGTTTGGAAGTATGCCATCGTTTGAAGGAAAACGACGAGACTGCGCGGATACCGGTGCTATTAACTGTCGGTAAGCTCGAGCCGTTCAAGGCAGAAGAAGCGCGACGCGTTCGTGCGGACATGCACATAGTGAAGCCGTTCGAAGCTAATGAATTGTTGACCGCGCTGGCCAAGCTCGAAGATCGAATTGTTGCGCAATCTGATATGCCGAAGAAAGGGAGATTCGCTACTTCAGGCATTGCGGAACCTGCGGCAGAAAGTTTTGGCGATGAGCAGAGTGGATGGAAGAGCCGGCTTATAGCTCCGCGCAAGAAAGCGAAAGGCGCGGAGAAAGTTGAAAAGATCGAAAAGGTAGAAGCGAGGCAGCAGGAAGTTGTTCCGGTCGAATACAGTTCTGAATCCGACACAATAAATACCACCGACTGGCGAAGCCTCATCAAGGCCGACGCTGAAGACAGCAGCCACGCCGCGATTTCAGAAGCCATTGCCGCTGGAAGTTCGACAGTTTTGGAAAAGATTGAGAATGGCAACGATGCGTTAAGCGCGGATCCTGAAAAGAACGAGAAAGACGAAGAGCTCAGCGCCGCTCTCGATTCGTTGACTCCGGCAACGATGGCGAACGCGCATGGCGACTCTCATCATTCAACAACGGGACCACGCTGGGTGGCGCAATCCACTCCGTTAAATGATCAGGAATCCACATCGCTGCTGGAACATGAAATGGAGCGAGCGTACGCATCGCTCACAGCTGCCGATGGCGCAACAGTCAGCTTCGCATTGGGACCGTTGGACGCGATGAGCTTTAGCTCGTCATCGAGCGAGATTCAAGAGCCAAGAACTCATGCAATCGTTGAATCGCAAGAGCCGGTTGCGCAAATTTCGGAAGTCGCGCAGGCTCCAGTTCAGGTCGTGGAAGAAGTGAAGACTGAGGAACTCAAGACTGAGGAGCCGGTTACCGCTGCAGTAGTTGCAGACGCACCCGTTGAAGTCGTTTCGCAATTCAGTGCAGAAGCCGAACCTCAACACCCTCAACAAATGGAATCTTCTACCGAAAATGGTGGCGGACTGTGGCTATCGTCTCCTGCACCGTACGTTGAAGATGCGGTTTCACCTCAGATAGTTGAACTCGAAAAACCGGAGGCAGCTTTTGCAGCCGCGGCAAGTTCAGGAACTGCTTCAGTTTCTGCTATAGCGTCGAGCGTGATCACACCGGACGCAAATGTGGCCCAGCCAGCGGCAATGAGCGCTGAGGAATTGGCGTCTGAAGCCGGCGATGCCGAAGAAATCTCCAGCATGGTGGACACCATGCTCGCCGAACTCAAGCCTAAGTTGATGAAAGAAATTGCCAAGAAGATGGGCAAAGAAAAGCGTTAGACATTCTGCTTCGCTAAGACCTCAAAATTCAAAACTTTGTGCGATCACCAGCTAATTTACTGGCCCCAGATATTGATCCAGCCAGCTTAGCGTTTCTTTAATCAATTCGTTGCGAGGGATGATGTGGCCGGTTTCGTAGAGCAAATGCTTCTTCTGATCTTTCTTCGATCCCAACATCTTATAAAACGGATCCTGAGTCGATTCGACTGGAAAGAAAAAATCATAGTGCCCATTGAGCATCAAGACCGGCTGTTTAACTCGTGATACAAAATTGATAGTGTCGACTTCGGGCAACGAACGATGGAAGTCGAGTCCTCCAAGAGCCAGCACACAAACTTTAATTCGAGGATCCACCGCGGGAATGATGGCGCCCATTTCTGCTCCCCAGCTGTAGCCGTAGTAGGCAAGCTTGTTGTGATCGAGGTCGGGTCGCGTCTCTGCGTAGTCGATTGCGCGGGACGCATCCTTCACCCACATGACAACATGGTCGCGCCAGGCGCTGGTTTCAGTCGCAACATCAGACTCCATACCATCGCCGCGTTCATATGTGCTTTTGTAGATGGGATAGAGCACCGCTCGGCCGCTGCGCAGAACGGCGTCCAGAGATGACGTCGTATACATCGAGAAAGTCCTCAACAATAGTGCGTTCGATCCTGGAAAAAAGAGCACAGTCTGATATGGCGGCTTAGCCTTCTTCGGAAGATAGAGGTAGGCCACCGCTTTCTCATTTCCGTACGCGGCTGAATATGTAATTCTTTCAACTTTCCAATCGTCCTCGTCTTTCCCGAATGGCTCGACCGTGGCATTCAACGGAGTCTTGTCATACGAATAAAGACCGCGATAGGCCTGGAATAATTGATCGGAGGCAGGCTTCTCTTTACTTAAATCGCGGCGCGGAGAAGGCATGGCATCGGTCGCGACTTTCGAAATCGATTCCGGTTCGATGTATTTCACGCAGCGGAAACCGGTGTTGGCGGCACGCAGAAACGCCGACTGCGCGTCCGGATCGATAAACATGTAGTTGGGCTCGTCCCATGCTCCCCCGAGAACGTAGCGCTTGCCGGATTCGGCTTCAGTCCAAATCCATTCCTTCACGTTGCCTGCCATGTCGTAGTTGCCCCACGGACTCATATTGGGTTTGCTGCCGACCGGCAAAATTCCGGTGCTTCCGAAATTGCTCGCCGGAACAATGAACGCACCGGAGAATGGTCCGGCTGCGCGATTCCAGTGGTAAATAGTAGGCAAACTCTTGCCGGCAAATTCGGCGTAGGCTGCGGCTTCGTACCAACTAATACCGGTGACCGGAAAATCGTCTTGTCCTTTGGGATATTGACCCTGCACCCAATCTTTCGGCCCAGGCTGCCCCGCGCTGTCGCGGAAGAGCGCCATCGCCTCTTCCCATGAAAGATGCTTTCCGTCTTGCACGAAGTCATTTTTCCAGTATTCGTGTTTCTGATATCCGCCCTGATCGACGAAGATTTTGAACTGGCGATTGGTTACTTCGTATTGATCGACCCAATAATCTTTGAGTTCGAGTTCCGGCATACCTTCATAGCCCGGGATGAACAGCGTTTTGAAGTATTTGGCCGGCGAGACTCGCACCATGCCCGCAGGAATTTTATCGGCTTCATCGAGCGTTACGCTGCCTTCGACGGATTCGCCCGGTGGCACCGAGTAGCGTGGAATCAGCGAGAGTGTGGTACGTAAGACAGTTCCGTAGCCGGGCTTTTCAAATTTCCAGACAAACATGCCGCGGGGTTGGCGGACGCCTTTAAGCGGAGTCTTGCCAACAAATTTCCACGGCGAATCGGGCTTAACATAATCGCGACGGTAGACATCTGCGCCGGATGGAGTTGTCTCCAGCGACATGGGATAAGAAATTATGGGCCACAATTTCGCCAGCGCAGCATCGCCCGCGATTGATTTCTCGGCTTGTACGGCAACCGCATATGCATCGCCGGGTTTTCCCTGGTCAGATAATTGCGTGATCTCAGGCAATGCGACTTCGCGCGCCCAGTGGACGTCACGGTTGCGTTTTACCAACCAGGCCGTTCCAGCAACAATCACAATAACCGCCAGCATCAACGGGACCAGCACGCGCGGACGCTGCGCTTCTCTGATAATTCTTGCCGGGCTCAACGTTGCACCTGACTCCGGAAACAATAAATCTCGGCAATTTCTAAGTTCCTGTGCCAGCTCTGAGCCGGAGGCAAACCGCGCCGCGGGATCTTTCTTCAAGCAGCGGCTAACGATGCGGCGAACTTCCGGCGGAACGTCTTTGCGGACTTCATTCAGGGGCTTTGGGTCATCCCGCATGACGGCGGAAAGCAGCGCCGCACTGGACTGTCCTTCAAAGGCGCGGCGTCCGGCCAGCATTTCGTAGAGCACGGAGCCGAATGAAAAAACATCGCTGCGTGCATCGATCAATTTGCCTTCGGCTTGCTCCGGCGACATGTAGGCGACGGTGCCGACAATCATTCCGGGCGAAGTTGCCATGGTCGCGTCCTCATTAACAGAGGCAGGCACGGCAAGTTTTGCGAGACCGAAGTCGAGTACTTTAATCAGCCCGCTATCGTCCACCATGATGTTTGCAGGCTTCAGATCTCTGTGTACGATGCCTGCGGAGTGTGCGCGCGCGAGTGCGTCGGCAATCTGGATTGCGTAGCGAATCGCTTGGTCGGTGGCCATGCCACCGGGAGGAATTAACTTGTCGAGCGTCTGGCCGGTGACGTATTCCATGACCATGAAGTCGACGCCATCCTGCGAGCCGATATCATGGACGACGCAGATGTTGGGATGCTGCAATCCAGAAATGGATTTCGCTTCCTGAGCGAAGCGCGCGTGCAAGTCGGCTTGAGAAGAAAGATGCGCCGGCAGAATCTTAATGGCGACGGTGCGTTGCAGCCTCGTATCCTGCGCGCGGTAAACTTCGCCCATGCCGCCCGCTCCGAGGAGCGACTGGATCTCGTACGGTCCGAAGCGAGTGCCGTGTGTCAGAGCCATGGGATTGGGTCGAGAATTAAGAAGAGCGATTATAACCCTGAGGGCCGGTTACGCGAGCCTGGTTAATTATCGAAAATGACTCGCTTGGGAATACAATCGGGCATCCGTGGAGACTCAATGCGCATTCTGATGATTCTGTTGTTAACGATGCTTTTCATTACGGTACTCTTACTGGCGCAGGCAGATCGTCAATCCGCGCAAGGTCATTTATCAGGTCACGAGCCATTTATTAAGACCGCGCAAGAGAATACGTTCGCACCAAGCACTCTGCTCCCCGATTGCTACACGTATTCGGTCGAACGTGGAGATCCCCACAGTGGTCCCTCGGTGACGCTCTCGAAGCTCGCAGCGGGATGCAAGGTTCCATTGCACTTTCATTCGGTGAATGCGCAGGTATTGTTTGTCAGCGGCACGTTCCAGCTAACCATGAAAGGCCAGCCGGCGCAGGTTCTGCATCAGGGATCCTACGCGTATGTCCCAGCCAAGCATCAACACGAAGAAAGTTGTCTCGACGGTTGCACTTACTACGTGATCCGCGAGGGCGCGGCCGATGTTCATTATGTTGACCCACGCGGAAAGGAAATTTCTCCAGAAGTGGCGCTGGCAGCTGTCGGGGAACGACCTGCTGCTACGAAATAGGCAGGCGAAACAAATCTTTGACGGATGAGCACGAATGCCCACCCTTAAAAAAAGGGTTGGGCATCCGGTGTTCAGTAGATCCAAGGCAATTCTAGGCAGCCATCTCTTTGCTGCTTTGCTTAAAGAATGTGAGCAGATCGGCATTGATCACTTCGGCGTTAGTGGTTGGCATGCCGTGGGGCAACCCAGGATAGGACTTCAGCGTACCGTGCTTCAACAGCTTGACCGACTTTGCTCCGGTGAGCAGGAACGGACAAATCTGATCATCCTCGCCATGCATCACCAGGACGGGAATGTCAATCATCTTTAAGTCATCGAAGAATTCTGTTTCCGCGAGAGCTTTGATGCAATCGTATTGGGCCTTGATGCCGCCCATCATGCCCTGCCGCCACCAATTCTCGCGAATGCCTTCAGAGATAACCGCTCCGGGACGATTGAATCCGTAGAACGGCATAGTGATGTCTTTGTAAAATTGCGAACGATGATTGGCCGTGCCGTCGCGCAGGCCGTCAACGACTTCTTTGGGAACGCCGTCAGGATTTCTTTCGGACTTCTGGAAGGTTGGCGGAATCGCGCTGAGGAGTACTGCTTTCGATACGAGGCCTTTTCCGTGACGCGCAACGTAGCGTGCCACTTCGCCGCCTCCAGTGGAGTGGCCGATGTGAATCGCGTCCTTGAGGTCCAACTTCTTGACGAGTTCGGCAACGTCGGCGGCATAGGTATCCATGTCGTGGCCATTGGCGGTTTGCGTAGAGCGCCCGTGTCCGCGGCGATCATGAGCGATAACGCGGTAACCGTGGTCGAGGAAAAACATCATTTGCGCATCCCAGTCGTCGGCCGAGAGAGGCCAGCCGTGGTGGAAGAAGAGAGGCTGGCCGGTGCCCCAATCCTTAAAGTAAATCTGCGTGCCGTCTTTTACGGTGATCGTGTCCATGTGTTTCTCCTTTTACGTAGGAGAGAACTGTAGCATCGACGGAGAGGGTAGGTGGGAAAGAAACAGATTAAAAATTGGTGAACAGGGTGGGGAACGAAATCCCCAGGTCCACGCCAAAAAGCGGCGCGAACCTAGGGTACTCAATAGTTATCGTTTACTGCTTTGCAATGAATCCGTGAGAAACGCTGCCTGAATCTTTGTACAATCCAGCGACAACGTTTGAATTGTTGATGCACAATGCCGACGTTCCCTGTCCTATGCCCGTGCCCGCACCGGGTACATTGAAAATGAGGTTTTGTCCGGCAGGAGTACGTCCGTAGCTATGGTGTACCGAACCTGAGTCGATGTAATAACCAGTAATAACTCCTGAGTCATTAATCCAGTTGCCATCAGTTCCCTGGGTTGCCCCTGAGCCTGAGCCGGGGATGGTGAAGGTGGTGATGGTGCCGTTGACTGCCCGTACGAAGCCGTGTTGCACGCTGCCGGAATCAATATAAAATCCGACGATCTGGCCTGAATTATTGATTGTCACTCCGGCAGTTCCCTGACCGAGGCCGGTGCCTGCCCCTGGAGCGTCAAATGTCGTGATCGTGCCGCTGCTGCTGCGCGAGAATCCGTGAACTACGGCAGCGGAATCAAAATAATAGCCGGAAACCGTCCCTGCGTTGTTGATGCCGAAGCCAGTGGTCCCCTCTTGCGCGCCCGTACCCGCGTTTACGACATTGAATACGGTGATGGTGCCATTGGGAGCGCGCACGTAGCCGTGACGAACAGCGCCTGAATCGTAGAAATATCCGGAGATTGCGCCAGCAGTGTTGATGTTGTAAGCGATGGTTCCTTCACCAAAACTCGTGCCCGCACCGGGAGCGTCAAAAACGGTGATTGTTCCTGAAGTGGAGCGAACGTAGCCGTGATTCACGCCGCCGGAATCGATGGAATAGCCCGCGATGGTGCCTGCGGTGTTGATGGCCCGTCCGATGGTCCCCTCGTCAAGGCCCGTGCCGGCGCCCGGAGCGTCGAAGCCGGTGATCGTCCCTGAAGTCGCGCGGACAAAACCGTGATCTACGCCGCCTGAATCGACATAGTAGCCGACGATGGTGCCGGCTGCGTTAATTGCGCCGCCAATGGTCCCCTGATCGGCTCCGGTGCCAGCGCCCGGAGCGTTGTATTTGATAATAGTCTGGGCTGGCGCGGCGATGGACGCTGCGGCAAAGGCCAGAGCGACGAGAGATGGTTTGAAGTGACGCACGGTAGGTCTCCTTAAAGTATGCCTCTAAAATGACATGCAATCGTAAGTGGTATCGTACTCCACGTCAATGGAAAAAAATTGGGTAGATCCACGAAATGCCTTGTCTGGCAAGGCTTTTGGGGGCTAGCTGATCCCCCTCACTCCTGGCCATTGTGAAATGCGGACGGCATCATCAGCCAAGGGCCCATATGGGCATCGAGGGTCCAGATTTCCTGCCAGACCAGTGCGCGATCCCGCTCGTTGACGCTCTTTGCGTACCAGGCACGGTAGTGTTCCTCAGCTCTGTTTTCCAGCTGCTCTTTATCGAGCCTTTGCGTTGCAGAGCTGCCTTCCGGGTTTTCGGAGTTTAGGGCGTATGCCTCGGCGAGAATTAGGTGTACGCTGGGCGTCCATTCGCTGCGAGGAAAGCGCGACAGGAAATCTTCGCCCTCCGAGATGATATTCGGGCAGTCTGCGGACTGAGCATCGTGAGACCACTGGCATCGATTCTCCAAAATGGCCAAGTGACCGAGTTCATTCACGGGTCCGTTCGGAGCGAGCTTGAAAACCTTGTCGAGCAGATTTCCGGTGTAAGCTTCGTCGATCTGAATGCCGAGTGTTTTCAGGCTTTTTACCAGGGCATCGTGATCTTGCTGCGACACGGAAAGCTCTTCACAGTTGGCAAAGCGGACGAGCACCCTGTCGGCAAGCAGCAATGCTGCGGCATGTTGCTCCGGCGCAGTTCGTGCGGCTAAGCCCATCCAGGTTCGAAGGATGGGAACAAGCTGCTGCTCACAATGGAACGGTGGCTGTTCGTACGGATCGCCAACCTGAGGTGCGAGTAACGCCAGCATCGCGAGCGTGGGAGCGCTCGGGAGCTTGGCTAGAATGGCCGCCCGCAGCGGTATCCAGGGCAAGCTCGCGACGGGGTTGATGGTTTTGGTGGAAGGGTTTCCGTAATCGAGAGTGCCCCATTCGGATTCCAGAAGCACGGCAGCTTTATCGTCTTTGCTTGTATCCGTATCTGTATCTGTTTTGGGGTTGCGCATGAACAAATAGTTGTAGGTGACGGTGGTGCCGAGTTTCTTGAAGGAGTAAGTCGGGGTCCAGTAGTCGCCTTTTTTCGTATACTCCATAAATTTGCCGGGCTCCGGAAAACGGTCTCCGGGAAGCTGTTTGGCAACGGTCTCCGCGAAGTTCTGATCATCGTGTTGTGCATCGTTCTGATGATCGGAATTCACCTCGAATTCGCTGAGAATTTTGACGAGCCTGCAACCGTGCTCACGTAGTGCAGAACCGGATTCCGTGGGTAGGGGCGGCAAAGGCTGTCCGGCAGATTCTTCGACTACGGGTGGATAGAAAAGCGCGATACGGCGAAGATTTATACCACCTTCAAGCGCGATCTCAGTGGTGGAGCGCAGGCACCAGCGGCCTTCCAGCTTACTGTTTTGTTGCTCGCGAGTGCTTAGGGTCCACTGAGTTCCGCGGGCATAATTTTCTTCCGGTGTGTCGATAGTTTCACCGGGATGCCCGGCGGTCCATTTGCCGATGCTCACAGAATCAGCATTCTGAAGCTCGCTTAAGGTTTCTGCGAGATAAGTTTCGAGCGAGGGCTTTACGGTTTGCGCTGCGCTGAGGGATGGGAATCCGAGCAATAGCAGGACTGAAGCAAGAAGGCTTATGTTGGTTAGGTTCTTTACGCTCATATTTATTTGGGTCATTAAAGAATTGCGGAACACTATGAGCGTAGCGAACTTTGATCGATGGTGTAAAGATTAAGCGCCCCGCAAGATGTCGCGGAATTTTCTGTTGCAGAGTGGCACCCAGGTTATCGCCAGAGTGCGGCGCGAATCTGGGGCACCGAAACTTGAACCGAGTCGCGCATTTTTTTGTTGCGGGGATATTGATTCTAATAGGTTTAGCGCACAGGCGGTTTGTAAAGTATTGATAGCAAGAGAGTTATAGCTAAAATAAAGAAAAGGCGGATGTTATGACTGAAAGTTTGAAGTCAGTGTTAGCGATTACGCGTTGTCCGAATGCCTTGAGCTGAGCGAAAGCGATTGGCATTACTTAATACCAGCGCCAGTTATCCGGTATTAGTTTTCAGTTGTCAAAGAGCGGGGAAGCTAGTGAATCCAGCGTGCGCTTTCTGATCGGCGAGTGCAAGAGAAAAGTTGGGATCCGGCACAAAATATTGGAGGAGTGTCCCAAAATGGGAAGAGGGGAGCGATTGTTGCGACGAAGGACTGACTCTTGCGTGCAGACCGAAAGTGTTTCTTGACGCCGTTTATTTCCTACATTCTTCATCCGCGCAGTTGTGCACGGCGCAGTTATCAAGTCTGTAATTGAGTGTTGTGTTCGCCCCCTCCATTTTCCAGTCCTATGGAATAAACTCGTAACAAAACTGAGTTACATGCGCTGGCGTAGCAGCGAATATATCTCGATATTTCGCCCATCCCCAGAAATACAAATGAAACGTGTGCCCGATTACTTCTTGAATTATTTGGCTGGGTATCGGCCCGGCAATTACCGACACTTCGGCTTTGGGACCGATCACCGCTTTTGTGTTGATGTGAGGAACCATTGGCGGCCACACGTCGCTAAAGTCGAAGGTATGCGTCATGGGCTTATTGTTCCAGCTATAGCTGACATGGGTTCTAAACATCCGGGTTGGTGTAGTCCCTGAATTCATCCAGTGGAAGGTGAAAGTGAAAGTCTGAGCAGGTCCCTCGCCGACGGCTCGTACGTCGACTGTACTGGTAGGCGCAACAAACGCTCTTTGTGCTTTTTCGAGCGCGTCCCTTGCGGTGTTGCTTGCCTGGCTAGCAGCGTTCGCGGCTTTTTCGCTAGCATCAGTAGCCCGCGTCATCTGTTGTAATTGAAAACCAGCGATTGTCGTGTATCCGAAAATCACGATGAAGCCTAAAATGTCTACCCAAAGCTTAAAGTTATCCCGAATGTTATCTTTTGCGACTCGATTTTCTTTTCTATACTCCTGTGAATGCAGAACCCTAAGTTCGACCTGCGTAACGGGCGGTGGATAGACGGTACTCTTCGCCGCGGAGCGACGCGCCTCTATCTCTGAGCCGGATAATTCTTGGAGCGTACTGTTGACAGCATTTAGAGCTGTAACTATTTCCTTAACATGCTCGGCTTGCGTGTCAGCCTCATTAGGCGGTACGGGCGTGTCCATAATGATTTCACCGTCAAGGCTGCCGATCAGGTTTGAGCGATGTCAAACAGCATTTGGCTGTTAATCTAAACGGCAGTCCACATACTAGGTGCCCATGCTCTCGCGGACTGTGCCGTCACCTGCACTATCCAGCGAAAGATGGTTCTCGTTCGATTACTGGACTACAGCGCTGAGCCCCGTTGGCGGCAGCGGACTCAATCGTTTTGTACGCTCTATTCTGAAGCTGACCACCATAGCTGCATGGCCGCCGGGGGCTGGCGCACCTATACATCTCCCCAAAAATGGCTGCCCCACCCTTTGATTTTCAAGGGTGGGCACCACGAACCTTGACCATTGGTGGTTTATCACACCTGAGGTCAAACGTTGTGTCAACGAATCTCAAGCGAAAATCCCCCGATGATGTCTGCACGAATGCCCACCCTTAAAAATCAAAGGGTGGGGCAACCACTTGTGGGTAAGGGGTCGGGGAAACCGCCGCCAGGAAAGATTGACCGGGATGCCCACCCTTAAAAATCAAAGGATGGGGCAACCATGTTTGTTTGTCACAACTGTTTAGTGAATCGGGTGCTACAAAATTGGGATGCCTAATCGACTCCGTCGCTACTACGGCTCCGGACACCTGCACTTCATAACGACTAGTTGCTATCAGAGGCGGCCGCTATTGGCGAACGCCGTGGATCGAGACTTGTTCCTTCGAGTGCTCGAAGAGGTGCGTGAGCGTCACGGTTTTGTCGTTGTCGGCTACGTGGTGATGCCAGAGCATATTCATCTGTTGCTAAGCGAACCTACGCAGGGAAATCCATCTGTTGTCATGCAATCGCTGAAACAAGTGTTCGCTCATCGTCTTTTGCAAAAATGGCGGAAACAGAACGCTTCGTGTGCGGCTATCGAGAGCAGTCACATTTGGCAACGGAGGTTCTATGATTTCGTCGTGTTCACGGAAAAGAAACGGACGCAGAAACTTGTTTACATGCACCTCAATCCGGTGAAGCGTGGACTTGTAGACGAGGAACACCAGTGGCCTTGGAGTAGTTTTCGTCATTATGCATTGAGTGAGCGCGGTCCTGTTCTCATCAACGAAGTTCAGAAAGCGGAACTCGGTATTAGGAAAATCGCTCAACGCGATGAGCACGAATGTCCACCCTTAAAAATCAAAGGGTGGGGCAACCACTGAATCGGAGAGTCTAGGAAAACCAGTCCATCACATCGGCACGAATGCCCACCTTCAAAGAACAAAGGGTGGGGCAACCACTTTAATCTTTATCCGATTTATACAAATCGCGTCTCGCCCAAGTTTGACCTCATTTTCTTAAGACCTGTAATATCAAAGGTTCATCCCCAGACAATGGATGTGCATGTGCCAGCTGTCCCGCCTGGCACGAAACCTCTATCTTTCTTTTTTATGGCTGACGATATCCCATGAACATTGACCGGAAATTTTCCCACTCAAGCCAAAGAGCGCCTTGAATGGGCCACCGGACCGCGTACGGAATCTCGCTCACGGTTTCCGGCCTATGGCTGGCCACCGGCGGCGGCAAATGGAGCATGGTAGATCGCGGATGCCTTCGCACCCCCGGTACCAATTTCGTAGCGAATAAAGCAGCCTGACGGGCAGGAGAGGCTGGTAGGAATCCGCCATTGATAAAGGCCGCTATTGGGTAAGCCCTCAGCAATCCGCGACCAGGGACCGCTTACGCCGCGGGTCGAGATCGTGAGCGAAACCGTTGCCGGCCCCAAGGCAGAAGGGACCACGGCATTCCATTCAATCATCCTTACCGCTCCCGGCACCAAGGTGGCCCCACCATGCGGATGCTTGGGGACAATACGCAGATCCGTCGCCGCCGATGCTTCGACATACACGTGGAAATGGTTTACAGGGTTCAGGCCCCCTCCTTCGGCAGCGATGATTCCAATATCAGGGAAGCCATTGTGGTCCAGGTCCGTACCGGCACGAAATGCCGCATAGCCTTTTTTCCCGGGTGTAGTGAAGGTGCCAGCCAGCTTCCAGTTTCCCCTGCCATTGCCCGCGATAACTGCCATGCGCCCAGCACCGAAGGCGATGAGATCGCCGTGGCCGTCCAGATTCATATCGGCAATCTGCGTGGCCTCAAAAGTTCCTGTGGCCGGGAGAGCGCCGGAAATATTCTTCCACACGCCGTTGGAAACCATAGTCCAAACTTGCAAACCACCGCCAGGAGTTACGAAGGCCAGATCGTCGCGTCCGTCATCGTTCACGTCACCGACCGATATACCGGGGCGGCCCAGCGCCGGCATCTTGGGAAGATTGCCGTCGGCAAGGGTAAAGTTGCCGTGGCCGTCCCCCAGGAACACAGTGCCCTGGCTGTTGGCCGTGGCAAAATCGACGTTTCCGTCGCCGTTGAAATCGGCGAAAACGAAGTCGTCACCCGAATTGCCGGCCACAAACCCGAAACTCTGTGACCAGGTGCCGTCGCCGTGGTTGAGGTAAACGTGTACCCCGGCGCAACAGCCGAAGGAATTCGACCCATAGTCGAGCAAGCCGTCATTGTTGACGTTCCGCCAAGTCAGTGCCAAACATGCCGTAGGTTTCCCCATTGCTGGCAAGACCCTGATCCCACGGCGACCAGTTCATGCCTGTTCCATCCCCCAGCGCGAGACCCTCAATGCGATCACCGAAGTTACCGCCGGAGTTGTGGTGTTCGCCAAACGCGACATCGATGAAGCCATCGTTGTTGACGTCTCCTAGAGCCACACCGCCATAGCCGAAATCACCATTTTGAAAGAGACGCCATTGCCCTTGGTGCCCTAATCCATCTCCAAACCAAACCATCACGCCGTGCTCAGAAGTCCCCACATTGGGGGACCCGTGGTCGCCGATGCTGACGATATCCACGTTCCCATCACCATTGACGTCGCCAAACTCAATCTCGGTTCGGCCTCCGTCCATCTTGATGCCTAAACCTTGCGACGCCTCGACGTACTGCAAAGGGAGCTGCGCGGGATTGACGGTGGTGAATGCCAGCTTCGGTTCGTCTTGCCCCCGGAGCGGTGGAGTAACGGTGAGCAGCGCCACGGCCAGGGCTAACGCCGGCACCGAGGAAAGACCGATGGAAATCAGGGATGCGCGCATGTGAGCCTACTCGACTTTCGCAAGCATTTGAACTGCAGCCATCATAGTTCGGCGGGGCGCTAAATCCAAAGACCTTTCGCTAATACATACGTGCCCCCACGGGGGAGGGGAGTGAGCATTTTTGCCGTCGCCAAATACTACCCCCTCTCTGGTTTGACCACATTTTCTTAAGACCTGTAATATCAAAGGTTCATCCCTGACAATGGATGTGCATGTGCCGGCTGTCCCCGCTGGCGCGAATCGCTATCTTTAAGTCTTTATTCTTTACGTCTTTACTGGCTTCACTTTTTATGGCTGACGATATCCCTAACGCGCACGAGCATCCTCAAGCTCAAGCCCACGATTTGCCGAAGGCTTACGAGCCGGCGGCGATTGAAGCGCGCTGGGCGGAATACTGGGTCCAGGAAAAGCTGTTTGACGCGCCGACTCCGACGGAGAACGATGCGCGGCCGCGATTCAGCTTGCTGCTTCCGCCGCCGAATGTGACTGGACGCCTACACATGGGGCACATGCTGAACCAGACGCAAATGGACATCATCGTCCGCTGGCATCGCATGAGGGGATTTGTGACGCTCTGGCTGCCGGGCACCGATCATGCCGGCATTGCCACTCAGATGATGGTCGACCGGCAACTCGCGAGCGAAGGCAAGAAACGCCGTGACATGGGCCGGGAAGCATTCATTGAACGCATCTGGGAATGGAAGCGCCATTACGGTGGTGCGATCCTCGACCAGATGAAGCGGCTGGGCGCGTCCGTGGACTGGGAGCGCGAATACTTCACGATGGATGAAGACCTTTCGCGTGCGGTGCGGGAAGCGTTTGTCCGGCTGCATGAAGAAAGGCTGATTTATCGCGGGAAGTACATCGTGAACTGGTGTCCGCGATGCGGGACGGCGATTTCCGATCTCGAAGTGAAGCACGAAGATGTGCAGGGAAAGCTGTATGAGATTCGCTATCCAATTGTGGGGAGCGATGAATTCATTACGGTGGCGACGACGCGTCCGGAGACGATGCTGGGCGATAGCGCGATTGCGGTGAATGAGAAAGACGAACGCTACCTGCATCTGCATGGGAAGAAGGCGATGCTGCCGCTGATGAATCGGGAGATTCCGATCATTACGGATGAGCTGGCGCAGCTGGAGTTTGGCACGGGCGCGGTCAAGGTGACTCCGTCACACGATCCGAACGATTTTGAGGCGGGGTTGCGGCACGATTTGCCGCAGCTTGAGGTGATTGACGAACAAGCGCGGATGAATGCCAATGCCGGCAAGTATGCCGGGCTCGATCGGTTTGAGGCGCGTCAGCAGATTGTGGCCGACCTGGAAGCGCAAGGCTTTTTGGTGGCGGTGAAGGATTACACGATTGGCATTGCGAAGTGCGATCGTTGCGGAACGATTGTAGAACCGCGGCTCTCGCTGCAATGGTTTGTGAAGATTGAGCCGCTGGCGAAACGCGCGATTGAAGTCGTGGAGAAGGGGTTCATCCGATTCACTCCGGAAAACTATAAGCAGATTTATTTGAATTGGATGAACAACATCCATGACTGGTGCATCTCGCGGCAGTTGTGGTGGGGACATAGGATTCCGGCATGGCGCTGTGCGGACTGCAACGAAACGATTGTGGCGCGCGAGGATCCGACAAAGTGCACGAAGTGTGGCGGCGGAAAGCTGGAGCAGGATCCGGATGTGCTGGACACGTGGTTCTCGTCGGGCCTGCTACCCTTCACGTCGCTGGGATGGCCGGATGCAACGGCCGATCTGGATGCCTTCTATCCGACGTCACTGCTGATTACAGGATTCGACATTCTGTTCTTCTGGGTGGCGAGGATGATCATGATGGGCTGCTGGTTTATGTCGCCGCCACATCGTCCGCTGCGCGAAGGGGAAACGGCGAGGCATGGCGATGATGCGCTCCGCGAAAGTGTGCCGTTCCGCGAAGTTTATATACATGCGCTGGTGCGTGACGCCGATCGGCAGAAGATGTCGAAGACAAAAGGCAACGTGCTTGATCCGATTGAAGTGATTGGGAAGTATGGCACGGATGCGACGCGGTTTACGCTGGCTTCCATGTCATCGCCGGGAACGGATATTGCGTTTAATCCGAGCCGGACGGAGGGTTATCGCGCATTCGCCAACAAGATTTGGAATGCGGCGCGGTTCATGTTCATGAATGTGGACAGGGTTGCTCCGGAGATGAAGCCGTCGGGCAATCTTGGGGGATTTACGGTGGTGAAGCTCGAAGACCGCTGGATTCTTTCGCGGTTCAATCGTGTGGCTGGCGAAGTTAAGCAGGCGCTGGATATTTTTCGGTTTGACGATGCGGCGAGGACGATCTACGACTTTTTCTGGGGTGAATTCTGCGATTGGTATCTGGAGTTGATTAAGCCACGGCTCGACGTGGAACGCGGCGCCAGTGAACAGCAAGCCAGTACTGCGTGTGCGAACCTGGTGAATCTGTTTGAGAGTTCGTTGCGACTGTTGCATCCGATCATGCCGTTTATCACGGAAGAAATTTGGCACGCGATGTATGCGGGCAAGCCGCCGCTGAAGTCGATTGCGCTGGCGGCGTATCCGGAAATGGATGCGAAGCAGGTTGATCTTGGGGCAGAGACGGAGATGGCGATCCTGCAAGATCTGATTGTCAGCGTAAGAAACTTGCGGGCGGAACTTAAAGTTGAATTGAAGCTGAAGATTCCGATCATTATCTATACGCAGGATGCGGCGGTCCGTAAGTTGGTTGAGCAAAACAAAGGAGCGGTGGAGCGGCAGGCGAATGTGGAATCGGTGGAGTTTGCCGAGAAGCCGCTGTCGTCGGAGTTGTCGGGCGTCCGGAATACGGCGCGGTTTGATGTCCACATCGTGTATGAAAAGAAGATTGATGTTGCGGCTGAGCGTGACCGTCTCACGAAAGAACTGGAGCGGATGGAAAAAGAGATGGCGAATGGGCAGCGGCAATTAGGGAATGAACAATTTCTTGTTAAGGCCCCCGCGCAAGTTGTGGAGGGAATTCGCAAAAGGTTAGGCGAGTTGCAAATTTTGCGCGAGAAGACGCAGAATCAACTTGAGCAGCTAAAGTAATTATCAGGGACCGTTATGGAATGGAATAGCCGGCGACTTACATCCATCATCGAGAATGCGCTGCTGGAAGACCGCGCCACGCATGACGCGACCAGCACGGCGTGTATCGATCCGGAGCAGCGGGCGACGGCGACGATTCTTGCGAAACAGGATTGCATACTAGCCGGGCTTGGATGTGTTGCGCGCATTTTGGATGTGTATGCCGCGCTGGATGGGTCGGTGCGATCACACTATGAAGTGACTACGCATCCGGAAATTTTTGATGGCGTGCGATTGCACAAAGGGCAGTCAGTGGCGGTGATCCGGCACAATGCGCGGGTATTGCTTTCGTGCGAACGAGTGATACTCAATTTTCTGCAACGCATGAGCGGCATTGCTACGCTGACCAGACAGTTTGTTGATGCGATTGCCGGAACTAAGGCGCGAATTTTGGATACGAGGAAGACTGTTCCTGGACTGCGAGCTATCGATAAGTACGCGGTGCGGTGTGGCGGCGGGCAGAATCACCGGCTGGATTTGTCGGATGGCGTGCTGATCAAGAATAATCACATTGCTCTGGTGGGGGGCATTATTCCGGCACTGACGCTGGCACATAAAAACCGTCGAGGCGCGCAGCCGGTAGAGATCGAAGTGCGTTCACTCAAAGAATTGCAGGAAGCGCTGGACCATCATGCAGAGGCGATCCTGCTGGATAATATGTCTCCTGTGGATGTGAAGCGGGCGGTGGAAATTTGCTCGAAGCTGGAAAAGCGCGTCCCGCTGGAGTCTTCGGGTGGAATCAATCTGGAGAATGTTCGTGCCTATGCCGAGACCGGTGTAGACTTCATTTCAGTGGGCGCTTTGACACATTCAGCGCGGGCGGTGGACATGAGCCTGCGCATCCTTCCGGCATAGTTGGGTTGTCCTCTTGGCCTTTCCAGACTACGTACTAACGAGTTTCGTCCCGTCGTGATCAAACATTTAGAGTAGCCCGTCAGGAGCCTTTCAATGTCCCTCTCCCGTCCTGTCACCCCGATCATTTTCTCTTTGTTTTTGTGCGGAATTGCATTATGCGCTGACGCACAGAAACCAGCTGTCACGAACGTCGCGGTCACGGTAGATGTCCTCACGGACCGCCATCCGATTAGTCAGTTTGTTTATGGAGGAGCTTATCCGCAGAATGCTGCGGCAATCACCGACAGCGGATTGAGCGTGGTTCGCTGGGGCGGCAATGGGACTTCCACGTACAACTGGAAACTCTTTACGGACAATGCCGACAACGATTATTTTTTCGAGGATTTCGGATATAGCGAGATCGGCGACGGCGACTCCGCCAAATACATTCAAGATGTGAAGGCTGCTGGTAGTTATCCGATTATGACAATGGTCATGCTGCCGTGGGTTGCACAGAGCGCTGAAAACAAAAATGGTCATTGGAGTTTTTCAGTGGCGAAGTATGGCGCGCAGTGTGCGACCGATCCCTACAACCCGGATGCAGGGGACGGGCTTAAGACTGACTGCACGACCGTGCTGATGGCGGATCCGAACGATGCGTACTACCCGCTGCTTGATCAGCAGGGCAGCAACGATCCTCCAAATAGCGTTTACCGGAATCAGTGGGCGCAGGCTCTGGCCACGGCATTTGGCACTGCACCGCACTTCTATAACATGGACAACGAAATCGATATTTGGGGCTCGACGCACTTTGATGTGCATCCGAATCCTGCGGCTTATAACGAACTGCGCGACACATATATAGCTGAGGCGCAGGCGTTGAAAGGCTGGGACCCGAAGGCGGTCCGGTTGGGTCCGGTGAGTTGTTGCTGGTGGTTTTATTGGAATGGCGCAAATAACAACGACAAGGGCACGCATGCTGGAGATGATTTTCTGCCGTGGTGGCTGAACGAGGTTTATTGGCAGGATAAAGTCAGCGGAAAGCGGTCGGTGGATTTATTTGATATTCACGCGTATCCCGATGGGCCGGATACTTCGGGGTACACGCAAGGCCAGAAGCAGGCGCTGGAGCTACGCATTTTTCGGGATTACTGGGACCCGACTTATACAAGCGAATCGTCAGACATCAATCAGCCCTGGGCCACTCAAATTCAGCCAAACAAGACGATCCCGTTTCGCATCCCACGGATGCGAGCGATCGCGAACATGATCTATCCGAATACTCCGTTGAGCTTCACGGAGTGGAATGCTTCGTTCGGGGGCGAATCGGATTTTTCCACGGCGCTGGCCGATGCAGAAGCTTACGGAATTATGGGACGCGAGCGATTGTTCCTGGCTTCCCGCTGGGTTGCTCCGGTGTCTACGAACCCGAATTATTTGGCATTGAAGCTCTATCGCAACTACGACGGACAGCACCACGAGTTCGCGAATACTTCGGTTTCAGATACAAATAATGGCGATCCGGATTTGTTTAGCAGTTTTGCAGCGATCAATCCAGCAGGCACAAGCGCGTCCCTCATGGTGGTGAACAAAGACCCTGCTAACACGGTGCAGGGGCAATTCGCTTGGAATGGATTCACTCCCAAGCAAGTGACGAGCTACACGCTATCGTCGGCGAATCCAACGCAAATTGTGGCGTCGTCGCAGCAAGCGTGGTCTTCAACGATAAGCTTCGCACCGTACTCGGCCACATTGCTGATAGTTTCTGGCACGTCGAAGCCGGGAGCGGTGCAATGGGACCCGAATCCTGACACGGTGATGACGGCGGCGGGCAGCACGGTAACGCTTCATCCGAAAATAACTGCGGGCACAGGAACGGTAACGTTAGGCTCTCCGCAATCGGATAGCGGAATCACAGTAACAGTCGCGCAAGGAAATCTAGCGTCCGGCAAAAATGGAGCGGTAACGGTGAAGGCCGGAAATGCTGCCGGCTTTTATCACTATTCGATCCCAGGAACGGATAATTCGGGTATCACTCAGAACGAAGGTGGATGGATTGTGGTTGGCAACCCTCCGGCAAGCTTGGCGAAAACCGGGGACAAGCAGCAAGGTGCGCCGGGAACGCAATTGAATCTTTCGGTTACGCTCAGCCCTGGACAGTCAGGAGGAAGTGCGGCGGGAGGCACGGTCTTTTTCTCTACCAGCGCGGGTTCGTTGTCGAGCCGCATCGTTACGACGGATTCAAGCGGGAAAGCTGCTGTCGTTCTGACCTTGCCTTCGAATCCCGGAACGGTGCATGTGACGGCGGAAGGCCAATACGGACTAGGGCATCCGAATGTGGTTTTTACGGAGACGGCGAACTAGCGACAGGCTGGTATTTGTTGTTTGGGGCTGCCTGCCGCATAATTTTTAGATCGTCCTCAAAAAGACAATCCGAAGCTCTAATCGTGCGAAGGCTGCAGAATCCAGTCAGCCAAGGACAGATGAACGTCTGGGGAAAATTGTCCGCCTATTGATTGACCACGCCACAGTGGTGGTGAGCGGAACGAAACTTGCCGACGAAATCGGCGCAACACGTTCCGAAGTTTGGCGACTGGTGCAGAAGCTGCGCGATACGGGAGTCGAGATCGACGGGCGACCCGCGACCGGATATCAACTCAGAGCCATCCCCGACCTGCTGTTGCCAGAAATGCTATCGAGTTCGTTGCAGGGAACGATGTTTTCCATTCCCAAGGCGATCCATCATTACTACAAGGCTGGATCCACAAACGTCGAAGCAATGAAGGCCGCCTCTGATGGAGCGCCGGAAGGAAGCGTGTTCATCGCTGAGGAACAAACCGCAGGACGAGGACGCGGCGATCACGAGTGGCATTCGGAGCCTTCGTCAGGGATCTATTGTTCCATCATCTTGCGACCGCAATTGTCGCCGGCGGACATTCTGGTATTGACGCTGGCGGCTGGACTCGCGGTGCAAGCCGCAATTCAGGCGATGGATGATCGCATTTCACCCGATTTGAAATGGCCCAACGATTTGCTAATTGGGGGGAAGAAATTTTGCGGCATTCTCACGGAAATGCACGCCGAGGTTGCGCGCGTTCGCTACATAGTCATGGGCATTGGGATTAACGTTAATCAGCGGAGTTTCCCGGAAGAAATCAGGAAGACAGCAACCTCATTACGCATGGCGACGGGTACGGAATGGTCACGCGTAGAGCTTTGTGTAGCTTTGCTAAAATCCGTTGAACGGGAGTATCGGGATTTGATCGAGAAAGCTGAAGCACATGACTCGATTCTCCGGCGATTTGAGGATCGTTCGTCTTCGGTCCGCGGGCTGGCGGTCAAGGTTGAAGAGCCAGGCGGATTTCAGGGCGTAACCGAAGGGCTAGATTCGAGGGGATTTTTGCAGGTGCGCACTTCCGAAGGATTGCGTACTGTATTAAGTGGAACGGTTCGTCCGATATAAATCATGCTGCTAGTGATCGATGTTGGTAATACAAACACGGTGCTCGGCGTATTCGCCAGCTCATCTGGTGGAGGGTCTTACGACCGTCCTGTTGCGAACTGGCGCGTGGCTACAAACGCGACGCAGACGGTCGATGAATACGGAGTTCTTTTCCGCAATTTGTTTTCGATGGACCAAGTGGAAGCGAATGGAATTCATGGGATCGTAATTTCGTCGGTCGTGCCTCCGCTGGATTCGACGTTGAGACAAGTGTGCGAAAGATATTTCAAAACGAAGCCACTGTTTATTGGTCCAGGAATAAAAACAGGAATGCCGGTGCTGTATGAGAATCCGGCGGAGGTTGGTGCGGACCGCATCGTGAATTCGGTGGCTGCATTCGAAAAGTATGGCGGCCCGTGTATTTCTGTGGACTTCGGAACGGCTACCACTTTTGATTGCGTTACGCCGAAGGGGGAATATCAGGGAGGCGTGATATGTCCGGGCATACGAATTTCGGCCGAAGCTCTATTTGGGCGGACAGCTCGCTTGCAACGTGTGGAGATTCGCAAGCCAGCGAAAATAATCGGAACCAATACCGTTGCGAGTATTCAATCCGGACTTTATTACGGCTACCTGGGGCTGGTGGACGGCATCCTGGAACTACTGCTCGGCGAGATGGGCAAAGATACGCACGTGGTAGCGACTGGCGGATTGGCTTCGCTCATCGGAACGGGGTCGAAATTTATTCAGCATGTCGATGAGTCTCTGACGCTCGACGGATTGCGCATCATTTGGGAACGCAATGTGGCGGAGAAGCGTTCAACGGGAACTTCCTCAAGAGATAGTGCAAAGCCTTCCGCAGAAAAGCGGCGACCTCGTTAGGTGCGCCGTGGACAACTACTTTAATTACTTCACGGAAATCGAAGAGCATTTTCAGAAACGGCGCAGTGGGACTTTGCTGCTCTCCACGCTGGATTGGGCGCTGATTGAGACCTGGAAGGATGCCGGCATTCCGTTGCAAGCGGTTCTGCGGGGAATCGAAGCGGCATTCGATAAATACGAGCAGCGCCCGTCGAAAACGCAGAAAGTGAATAGTCTCGCGTATTGTGCGCAAGCGGTACTCGCAGCAGCGGAAGAAATGAAAGAAGCGTCAGTAGGCGTGGCAACGGAAACGTCTGCGGAAACTGAGCGGGGATTCAGGGCAAACGAAATTGCGGCATTCTTGACTCGAAATGCGAGGCTGTTGGAGTGCGCTTCCTTGCCTGCGAAGCCGGGGATCTCGGCGGTATCGGTTGCGAGAGAAACGGCAGTTACGCTAAAGGAGATTGCGGAGAAGGTTGCGAAGGCGCAGTCGACTGTTGGATTGGAAGCGCTTGAGCGCCAACTCACGTTACTAGAAGATAGATTATTCGCGATTCTTTTGGCTGTGACGCCCGACGATCAAGTTCTGTTGGTGCGTGCTGAGGCGGACCGTGAGTTGGCTCCGTATCGGCGCAAAATGCCAGCGGCGCAAATCGATTTGTTGCAAAAACAATTCGTCCACAAACGACTGTTAGAGAAGCATCGCTTACCGCGACTAAGCTTGTTCTATATGTAATTGCTCCCCAAGGAAATCCATGCAGGTCAATATTGAAAAACTCGTTTACGGCGGCGATGGGTTGGGACGGCTGCCAGCGGATGAACATGGCGCAGGAAAAGCTGTCTTCGTGCCATTCGTGATCGATGCCGAAACGGTCGAAGTCGACTTTACTCAGCAGAAGAAAGGTTTCGCTCGCGGCGAGTTGAAAGCTGTTGTCCAGCCTTCGGATAGACGAATTGCTGCGCCCTGTCCTTACTTTCAGCGCTGCGGCGGCTGCCATTATCAACACATGGATTATGCCCATCAACTCGAAACCAAAGAAGCGATCCTGAAAGAAACGTTGCGGCGCGCGGCGAAGATCGACTTGGAATGCGAGTTGCAGATTCATGCGTCGCCGGAATGGAGCTATCGCAACCGTACGAGATTGAAGGTCCAGACGGCTCCGGAATTTGCGATCGGATATTACAAATTCGGGTCGCATGATTTGCTGCCGATAGAAGACTGCCTCATAAGTTCGCCGCTGATCAATCAAGCGATTCGCGCGTTGTGGCAAGCGGGGCGTGAAGGAAAACTGATGTCCGGCATTGAAGAGATTGAGATTTTTGCTAATGCGGAAGACATACAGCTACTGCTGGAGTTGTATATTGCTCCAACACTGCCTCGCAAGAATGCGCGCGAATTGATAGAGATCGTTCAGTCGATCATACTGGAGGTCGCAGGCGTGGTGGCTTTTACGAGTCCACGAAAATCAGACCAGGACTTCGTTCCGCAGCGCATAGCGGCGGCGAGAGCAGAGTACATTACTTACCGGACGAAGGCTGGCGAATATCGCGTCAGCGCAAGTTCGTTTTTTCAGGTGAATCGGCACATGATCGATACACTGGCCGCACTGGTTACGGATGGTACTTCAGGGAAAGTTGCGCTGGATTTATATGCTGGCGCCGGATTATTTTCGATGATATTGGCCCGCAATTTTGCACAGGTGATTGCGGTGGAATCATCACCGACTTCCCATGCCGACCTGACCTACAATTCACCCGCGAATGTAAAAGCCCTCAAAGTGACGACTGAACAATACTTGAAAGATTCAAGCCGCGATGCAAAGCCAGATTTTGTGGTGGTCGACCCTCCGCGCGGCGGATTAGGCGAGAATGCCGTGCGCGCGCTTGGAGCGATGCAAGCTTCGCATTTGATTTACGTTTCGTGCGATCCCGCTACGCTGGGACGGGACCTTGTCGGATTACTTGCCGCGGGATATCGGATCAAGGAGGCGCACATGATTGATATGTTTCCGCAAACCTATCACGTGGAAAGCGTCTTCCATTTAGTCGTTTAGGCCGCTAAATCTCTACGCTTAGGCACTGCATTCGCGTAGCGCATGTCTGCAAAATCGATAACTTCTCGTAGTAAAGCTGGACGCCAGCCCATGCTTTGGGCTGCGCTGGTCTATGCTGCCGGCCTCTGGGTCGGGAGTTATGCATGGCGTCCGCCAATCTGGTGGCTGGTGGCGGTAGGAGTGTTTGCCATTTCTGCGCTCCATCTTCGAGGGGCAAGAAGTCGGATAGCGTCAATCCTCGGGGTCGCAGTTTTATTTTTTATTGCTGCGCTAGCGATTCAGGCGAAACAATCCACTTCTGCTGCAGCGGACACACTTCCCACTACCGACGGGGACGGATCGCAGATCACGGCGCATGTTATTCGCGAAGGCGACTTGCAAGCCGATGGTTTCGGCGGCAGTTCTCAGAAAGTAGACGTTGTCAGCGAACAAATTACTGAGGGCAAATCTGATCGCGCTGCGCGCATCGGAATAAGGTTAAGCGTTTATGGAAAAGCACAGGCTGCACGAGTACTTCATTATGGTGATCGTGTACAGTTCCGCGCAAAACTCTTTGCTCCGCGGAATTATCGCAATCCCGGAGCATTCGACTACGCGGGCTATTTAGCCGACAACGGAATCATCGCGGTTGGCTCGGTTAAGCAGAATGATATTCACCTGCTTGACGGTTTTGCCGGAAACCGTTTCGAGCTTTGGCGGACGCGCATGCATCGCAGCGTAGTCGAGAAAGTTCGCCGCCTGTGGCCTGAGTCGCAATCCGGATTGATGGAAGCGGTGATCATCGGAGAAGAAGAATTCGTCAGCCGACCGACCCGCGTGGATTTTCAACGTTCGGGGACGTATCACGTGTTGGTAGTGTCCGGCATGAATGTGACTATCCTGGCGCTTTCAGGATTTTGGCTGCTACGGAAGTTGCGTGTGGGGGAAATTGCCGCAAGCCTGCTAACCGCCGGTCTAACAATTTCTTACGCGGCGCTGACCGGGCTTGGCTCTCCAGTATGGCGCGCGGCATTGATGCTGGTCGTGTACTTTGCGGCACGATTTATGTATCGGCAAAAGTCCATGACGAACGCAATTGGGACAGCGGCTTTGGCGTTAATGTTTGTGAGCCCGCAAATACTTTTTGGCGCGAGCTTTCAACTTACGTTTCTCTGCGTGTGGCTGGTCGCTGCGATTGGCGTGCCCCTGCTCGAACGCACGACACAGCCCTATGTGCGAGGGCTGCGCGATCTGGCGTCATCAGGGTATGACGTGCATCTGCCCCCTCGGGTTACGCAGTTACGCCTTGATATAAGAATGATCGCAGGACGGCTCGGCAGATTTGTAGGCGCAAAAATTCCTCTGATTGCCCTACGCATCTTGATCGGATTTACGATCGGAGCCTGTGAACTGATCATGGTATCGGCCGTCATGCAAGCTGGGTTGACGCTGCCGATGGCATATTATTTCCATCGCGTTACTACTGTGGGACTTCCCGCAAATCTGTTAATTATTCCGTTACTTGAAATTCTGATGCCATCGGCTCTGGCCGCTCTGATATTGGGATACGTGTGGTGGGCTCCTTCGAAGACATTGGCCTTCATCGCTGGACTTGCCTTGAACGGCGTCGCTGGAACTGTGCAGCATCTGGGCAGCCTGCGGGTTGCGGATACACGGGTGCCAATGCCGCAATCAACGGCGATGATTGCATCAGCTGTGGCGATTGCGTTGGCGATGATATTGATCCGACGAAGATGGCTACTGGCGTGGGCCGCACTGGCAGCGATGTTCGCAACGGCATTGTGGATTTGCATATCTCCTTCGTCGCCACGCATTCGCAAGGATGCTCTCGAAATAACAGCGATCGATGTTGGGCAAGGAGATTCCATTTTGGCGGTTCTGCCTGACGGCAAAACAATTCTTATCGATGCGGGCGGACTGCCGGGGTGGGTCCATTCCGAACTGGATATAGGCGAAGATGTGGTTTCGCCATATTTGTGGTGGCGAGGCTTCTCGCATTTGGATGTCGTAGCGCTTACGCATGCGCATGCAGACCACATGGGTGGAATTCCGGCGATTCTGGATAACTTTCATCCGAAGGAATTATGGCTAGGTGGAGATGTAGCAGAATCGCCGGAGCTCCGCGGAATCGTGGACGCGGCGCTAAAGATGAACATCGCTGTCGTGCAGCATGCTCAAGGGGACGATGTGCAAATTGGGGGAGCCAATATTCGGGTGTTAGCTCCGCCATTTGAGATGCATAATGATGCGTTTGGTAAGCGTCCGGCACGAAACGATGAGTCATTGGTGATGAAGATTTCGTATGGAAAGACTTCGGCATTGCTGGAAGGAGACGCGGAACGCGCAACAGAAGAAAATCTGACGCGCGAGCATCCCGATGCTGACCTGTTAAAAGTGGCCCACCACGGAAGTGCCACCTCTACACTCCCGGAATTACTACGCGCCGTGCGGCCGCAATTTGCTGTAATTTCCGTTGGAGCCAGAAATGTATACGGCCATCCCAGATACGAAGTGCTGGAGCGGTTGCAGCGCGAAAAGGTGAATACTTACCGTACCGATCTCGATGGAGCGACTTCGTTCTTCCTGAACGGATCGACGGTGTCGGTTACGGCGCCAATTCTTCGGTAACATCACTATCAGAAGCGTCGGGCGCGCGACGATATTCCTCGATCATAGATTTTGCCCTCTCGGCATCTTCCGATCGAACAAGAATTACGGTTCCACCGACGCCGGGAAGCACTTCCTGTGAAGCGTCAATCGAAGTGACATCGGCATCAATTCCGGCGGACTCGAGAAGGCCGCGGACGATCAATGCTTCGGATTCCTGCTCGGTATCAAAAATCTTGACCAGTTCCTCATTAGGAAGTGGTTTGGCTTCAGGGCTAACGTCGCTCATAATTTCTCCGTTTGTCATATCGATTTTACCCCGAAGTGCGTTCATTATTTACTTCCAGCGGACAGTTCTTTTGTTTGGATGCGCAGGTAGGACGTTATGTCCCGAGCCTTTTGCCGCGTGAAATGCCCGCAACCGGCCCTTTCCAAGTCACATCTAATGTCGTATGGAGACCCATAGAACCACTCCAGCCGCAACGCAATCCCCGGAAGCAGATGACGAAGCCAGGAACATTCGTCGAATGCAGACGATGATTTCCATGGTGATGTCAGTGATCGGCCAAGACCCAAATCTTACGGTGGAGGAAGCTGCGGAACTCGCGGCTGGAGCGAAACGCGCAGCCCTCGCCATGTTTCCCGACAAAGAGCTGGCCTTCGATATTCTGTATAAGCCACGCCTGCAAAGGTTGATGAACGAGCGATTCCGCCTTCAGTAGTTCTGTGTCTCTACTACTTACGCAGGAATAGCATTTTCGCGATCAGTACAATCATGATCGCGCATGCTCCGACGGCTGCGTTGTACTCTCGATGTTTCCGGTAGAGTTGCGACGAGAAGGCACCCCTGCTGTTTCCGAATGGCGTCAGTCGCGGCAAGAGTCGCGGCACGTGTCGCGTATATTCTGCGAATTCTGCGAAGCGGGAACGAAGGAATTGTTCCTCCGCGTGGATGACTGGTAAGTAAATTGCAAGAAAGAATATGACGATGCCGGAACCGATCCACCAATTGCGTCCGGTGACGGCGAATCCGATAGCCAGGATCAGGGAGCCCAGATAAAGCGGGTTGCGAGTATAGGCGTATGGACCGCTTATCGCTAGTTGCTCATTTTTTTGTACGTGACCTGAAGCGACTGCGCGCACGAGTACGCCTAAGATCACAAAGGCCGAACCAATCAAGATGGAGGTAGGGGTTGGGTTGGCGAGCCATAAATAGAGCACGGCGAATGCGAAGCCGAGGGGAACGCGAATTCTCCTGGCGATTTTTGCCCAATTGAGGTTGCTGGTCATGGGCGGCGCTCCAGAAGCGTGCGAGCGGCGTCAGCAACCTGATCGACGGTAATTCTCAACAAGCCCGGATCTGGATCATCACTTCGCGAGTGACTTGTCACGCTGCCGGGGCCTCGTAAAGTGACGCTGTTTGCCGTGAATGGGCCGTTGCGCGCCGGATCGGTGGGGCCGAAGAGCGCGACAGCAGGAATATTGAGCGCCGCAGCCAAATGCATAGGGCCGGTGTCGCCGCCGACAAATAATTGCGCGCGCCTCGTGAGTGCGATCAATTCCGACAAAGAAAGTGAAATGCCAGTTGCGGAACCATTGCTCGACGCCTCGACTGTGCGGGCCAAGCTTTCTTCACCGGGGCCGAAATTGATTAGCGAATCCATGCCTTGGTTTTGTTTCAGACGAACGGCCAATTCTCCGAAACGTTGCGCTGGCCAACGTTTTGCTCCCCATCCGGCACCTGGATTCAAAATGGCGAAAGTATTTAAGCCACGTTTTGCGAACTCATTGTCCACATTGCGTTCGGCTTTGGCATCGTGAGGAAATTGGGCTCCAGGGTTAGCAAGTGACTTGCCCACAAATGCCTGAGCCAGCGCCAAGTTTTGCTCGATCACATGGGTTCCGCCACGAGAAACCGCAGTTGAATAAAACCATGCTGCGGCAGATTCGCGAGGCTTCGCGAATCCATAACGGACATTGGCGCCGGAGAGTCGTGCGAATAGAGCGGAACGAATTAGTCCCTGGAAATCAATTATCGCGTCGTATTTTGCGGACCTCAATTCTGATATCAAGCCCGCAAATTCCTGCCGAGTTTCGTTCGCAAACAAAGATTTGCGCCAGCGTTTGGTGTTCGCGATGTGCAAGCTATCTATTAATGGCCGCCCTATTGATCGCAGTCCGCGCTTCGGTTCGCCTTCGGCGCACAATAATTCGGACCAGCGTTCTTCGACCAACCATCCGATTTGTGCTCGAGGCAAAGCCGCGCCCAGTGCTGCCACTGCTGGCAATGCATGAATCACATCACCCATGGCGCTCATACGCACGATCAAAATTCGCTCCGGCAGAACGCTCACGACCCGCGAGACCCCAGCTTGGTGCGAATGATTTCAGTAGCAGAATGATCTTTGGGGTCGCCGACGATTGCGACGCGTCCCCCATACTCGGTCACGACGTCACGTTCAGGAACGGAGTCAATGGTATAGTCCGTGCCCTTCGCTTGCACGTCCGGATGAATCTCGCGAATCAACGCGCGAACGTCATGCTCGGGGAAAATCACGACGGCATCCACAGACGACAGTGCGGCGAGAATTTCCGCCCGTTCATTTTCCGGCATGATGGGACGGCCTGCGCCTTTTAGCACTTTCACCGATTGGTCAGCATTCACGGCGACGATCAAGCGTCCCCCCAATTGCTTGGCGGCTTGAAGGTATCGAACATGGCCGACATGCAACAGATCGAAACAGCCATTCGCGAGCGTGATGGATTCGCCGGCGCTACGCCATGCTTCAGTTTGTCTCTTGAGTTTTTCGCGACTGAGAATCTTTGATGTGCTCATGTTCGTTGGTTAGTGAGGGCGGGAGAGCGGAGGAGATTTGTCCAGCGCCAGCAATAATTCTGCCTGCGAAACGGTCGCCGTTCCTCGCTTCATTACAACGATCCCTCCGGCGTAGTTCGCAAGATGCGCAGCTTCCTCGGTACTAGCACCAGTTGCGAGCGCGGCGCTGAAGGTTGCGATGACCGTATCTCCGGCGCCAGTCACGTCGGCGACTTCATCAGAGCCAAAAATAGGAATGTCGAGTGGCTTATGCTTTCCGGCAAACGCAGCCATGCCGTCGCGTCCGCGGGTGATTATGAGCGATTGCAAGTCCATTCGCGCAACGATTTCTGCAGCGGCAGCACAGAGCTTGGGCCAATCTTGTCCGATCTTGATGCCGAGAGCTTCTTCGACTTCCGGCTCGTTGGGAGTCGCGGCGGTGATGCCTGAGTATTCGAGCATTCTTCGTCGGGAATCGAGAATGACGGGAAGACGCGCTGCACGTACCCTTTCACGAACCGCGCTCAGCAACTGCGGAGTTGCGGCACCATAACCGTAATCAGAGATCAGTAAAGCATCAGCTGCACGGCTGTACTCGCGCGCCGCCAAAATTAGTTCTCGTCGAGTGTGAGCGTTCGGTGGAGCGTCGGGCTCTCGATCAATCCGAACGACCTGTTGTTGCCAGCTATGAGTCATTCCGGCGAGAATGCGCGTCTTCGTGACCGTTGCGTAACCCTTGTCGCGAACAATACCGCTGAGCGGAATCCGTTTGCGTCGGAACAATTTTAATAACGCCCGTCCGGGCTCATCCTCGCCCAAGATTCCAACTGGCAGCACGTTTACTCCGAGGTCGGCGAGATTATTGATGGCATTTGCACCGCCGCCGGGAACCACCCTACGTTCTTTATGGCGGAGTATTAAGACTGGAGCTTCCCGCGACACGCGAGATATTTCGCCGAAGACGAATTCGTCGGCCACCAAATCGCCCAGCACCACGATGGTGGCGTTGGAGAAGGATTCAACGATCTTCTTAAGTCGATCAGTCTCTTTTGAATGCTTTGTCATGCTCGTAGGTAGGATTCTCTCACGGTTGCTGCCCGCGTTTCTCAAGTGAGAGCAGCATGGTATCCACGACGTCATCCGCGTTTTCCAGAGCCATCGTTACTCTGGCTATAGCAAGGGGTTCCAGTTCGGATTTGAACTCCTGGAGATTGATCGCGTCCTTCTCGGTCGTGATAAATCCAGACGCATCCTTGCGGCTGCGAAGTTCGAGGAGATGCTTCACGTCTGCTCGGGAGTAGGCGTGGTGGTCGCGAAAAAATTTGTGACCTGCCGGCTCAACGCCCGCCGCACGAAGTTGTTGTAAAAATCTTTCCGGACGGGCGATTCCACAAAATGCTACGGGGCGAGTTGAAATCGGTGGGAGAGCTAATCCTCTGGTTATACGCCAGACTGCGAGGCGCTGAGGCCAAGTTGGATTGGTATTTGGTTCTTCGGTGAGGACGAGCGCGTCGGCGCGTTGCAGGGAGGACATCGGCTCGCGAAGGCGACCTATGGGCAGAAGTTGATCGCGAGCATCTTCGCTGGAAAGCAACACAATATCGAAATCTCGAGCCAGGGAACGATGCTGAAAGCCGTCGTCAAGTAGATGAAGTTGAGGGCCGAATTTTGCTTCAGCCAAAGTGCCTGCCTGAAAACGGCTTTCGCCAACAATTACCGGGACGCCGAGTCGACGAGCAATGAGAAGTGGTTCGTCGCCAAATTGTTGTGCAGCCCCATTCGGGTCGACGATGGTAGCACCGCGCGAAGTCCTGCCGTATCCTCGCGAAAGCACGTCGAAGTTGATGCCGCGTGAGTTTAGAAGCTCACCGAGCAGAATCACAAAAGGAGTTTTACCGCTGCCGCCAGTAGATAAGTTGCCGACGCTGACGACAGGGCCGCATAGCCGGCGTGCCTTTAGGATGCCGCGATCGTACAGTGCATTCCTGGTGCTGACGCCGAACCCGAAGACCGAGGAAAGCGGATTCACGATGACGTCCCGCTTAGTAGATCGGTCAGCGCTTCAAGTGTTTTCTGCGTGGCGCCGGTTTGTGAGCGAGCAGTCTCGGCGGCATTGCGCCCTAAGGTTGCGCGTGCTCTGTCGTCGGCCAATAGTTCCATCCAGACTCGAGAAAGTTCGGCGGGACCGATAATCCTAATAGCGTTGTGACGCTGAAACAACGCGATCATGTCCCGGAAGTTTTCCGTGTGCTTTCCGACGACGATGGGAACTCCGTGTTGAGCAGGCTCCAGGATATTGTGCCCTCCATAAGGCTCAAGGCTGCCTCCTACAAAAGCGATGTCGGCGAGTGCATAGACGGCGGCAAGCTCGCCGATCGTGTCGAGAAGGACTATTCCTCCGGAAATATTGTTCGGCAACGCCTCAATATTTTTCCATTGTGAACGTCGCCAGTAGCGGATGTGCGATTCCTCAAGCATATCGGCGACTTTGTCGAAACGTTCCGGGCTCCGCGGAGCCAGGATCATTACAGCTTGAGGATGGCTCGCAATCACATTTTCAAACGCTCGCAGCAAGGCCAGTTCTTCGCCGTCTACAGTACTGCCACAAACGATGATGGGCCCAGCGTTCGCGTGCTTGAACATGTTTCGTAACTCTGCGACCAGTGGCACAGATGAAGGCACGCCAACGTCATACTTCAAATTTCCACTTACTTGTATGCGATCAGGCGATGCGTCAATATCCGCGAGCCGGGAAGCGTCGATATCGGATTGAGTCAGAAATAAATCGACATTTTGTAGGATGCGACGAAGGATGGTCTTCCATCTGCGATAGCCGGGAAGTGAGCGATCAGAGATTCGAGCGTTCACGACAGCGATTTTCGCCCCACTCAGTTTTCCTAAACGGAAAAAATTAGGCCAGAATTCGGTTTCGGCCAGCACAATGAGTTCTGGTCGCAGCGTATCCAAATAGGGTTGAATCGAAAACTTAAAATCGAGGGGGAAATAAAATACGTTGCTCTCACCGAAGCGTTGGCGTGCAAGCGCTTGTCCAGCGTCAGTCGTAGTCGAAACTACTACTCGATATTGTTGTCGGAGATTTGCGACTAGTCCGGCAATGGCTAACACTTCGCCAACCGAAACCGCGTGAATCCAAATTGTGCGTGCGTTTGAGTTGATTTTAAGTCTCGCAGGCACCGTGCCAAATCGTTCGCCGAAACTTCTTTGATATTTGCCATGCCGGATCATCTCCAGCAGCCAATAAGGGAGGGAAATTACCAAGGCGATAGCAAGTAGCGAACTGTAAAAGAAATACATTATTTAGGAGTTGTCACATTCTAAACACTTGCGGCGGCACTGGGCAGTAAACGACAGGATGCGAGCATCCTATAATTGACTCCGATGCCAGATCATATTTCTTCTAATAAACTGCGGCTTTTGTTTCTGCTGCTTGTCGGCGCGTGTGGATCCACCTTTGCGGCGAAGCAATTTGTAATACCCACGCCGCGGGCTGCGCAATCGTATACGGCACATGATTCGCACACGAAGGAATTCGTTACCGTGGGTGCGGATGTCTACGATCGAACCAAGGAGGCTACGATCTTTTCAGCGCATTATAACGATGAAAGCTTTGTGCCGATTTTCGTCGTGATCACGAATGACGGGGACCAATCGGTCTCGCTGGCAAATCTGAAAGCCGAGTACATCACGGCGGACCGGGGAAAAGTCGCGCGAGCCACCGAAGACGATATTTATCGCCGCCTGTCCCATCCGGGCGCCACGCCGAATGCAAGTCCGTTACCCTGGCCGAAAAAAGTAAAAGGCGGAGTCAGCCAGCAGATCCGCGATGAGATCGACCGCTCCCAGTTTGCTGCGAAGGCGATCAAGCCGCACACCACCCAGGCCGGATTTATGTTCTTCGATGTGTCGGGACTCCAAAATCCTCTCTCGGGTGCAACACTTTATTTGACGGGAATCAATGATGCAAAGGGCAATGAGTTGCTGTATTTTGAGGTCCCGCTGCAGAAGTGAAAATCTTAGAGAACGGCTGACACCAATCGTCGAGCGAGCCGGCCAGCCCTGACGACGCGGTACAGCGGAAACAACGAATCGGGCAGACTCACAGCGTCCCACTCGCCGATGCTCGGCGTTGAGAATAGACGCCACAGAAATCTTGCTTGATCGCTTCGCCGTTCGCGGAGACGCAGCATCAGCGTAAAGTAAGTAGGTGAAGTCACGTCGAATTCAATTTCTTGATTGTTGCTAATTAAGAAGGCGAATTCATTAGCGAGCAACGTAGATTTGTGGTCAACTTCGATCGCTGCAGGGACAGGAAATTGCAGCAGTCGTCGAGCGAGTTCAAACGTAACGCTCATAATTCTGCGATGGCCGCAATGCGAAGTACGCTCACGAATACCGTTCCAGTCCAACCTTTGAGATTGCGCTAACCGAGCGATATCGCAAAGCATCGAGAGTCTCGCAAACGCGTGTTTGGCTGCGTGCACACAAAGAACGATGAACAAATCCTCAGCAGAAAGAGTTTCTACAACATCGCCATTGAACGGGACGGAAACTGCGCGGTCAAACAGGTCTTCCGTTGCGATATCAACCGAGTAAAAACGTGGCTGAATTTGCCAGTGAAGTTCCAGCAAATTGGCCCCTGCTGGACTGTCGAAAGAGTATTCATAACCCGATTTCAAATATTCCCGCTCCTGGCGTTGGGAGAGTTTAGTGGGAGTCCGATAACCGAGATGTTGCAGTTCGGTTCTGGCTGATGGAACATCTTCGGAGTGAACCAGAAAATCAAGATCGTTGTACTGGCGAGCGGCGACATCTCCGTAGAGAATATCCGCCAGCAAAGGGCCTTTGTAGGCGAGTGTGCGGATGCCTTTTGCGCGCAAATGTCCCGCCACGCGTGACATCTCTGCTGCAAACCACAACGAGCGACGGACGTTTTCAACATGCGCGATTCGCAGTTGTTCGGGGATGGTCTCTCCGAATTCCTGAGGTAGAAATCCATAAAGTTGCGGAACAACGCCATGGTGGACAGCGAGCGAGATCAGTTTTTTCTGATCAATTGCAGACCAGTCGATAGACTCAAGGGATGGACTCACTTCGAGCGCGCAACGGGACCGAGCAGTGCAGGCAGTCAAGAGCAGATCCCATTCTGGACTGGCTGTAGTGCGGTTGCGCATGGCACCCATAATATAAGGGCGAGCGCGGGGCTGCACCCGTTCAAACTACTAAGACGACGGTTAGTTTATGATGCGGTTGAAGCCTGAGGCCGATGATGTTCGCTCGCAAGATCACTATTAACTACGAACAAAACGGCGAAATACACCCTTGCCCTCTGAAATGGTTGGATAGTTTTTCCATGCGGAGCTTTACAAATTTCAGCGCCTTTGACGACACCCTGCCTGTCTCTGACGGGCATATGCAAATCGGTGCACGCGTCCCGCTCGATAAACTGGAAGAGGCGATGCAGGACTGGTTTCGACGCAAAAACTACCTGCCTAAAGACGAAAAATTGCTAATGTCCGAGGGCTAATCTTGGGCTAGCCCATCACCGCCTTACAATTTGTTTACAAGATTCGATGGACAAAAGATATGAACAAGCGCATATTTATCGCAATACGTGCAAACGTTGTATCGGGGCTCAGCGTCTAAATTGAACGGGGTAACTCCGCTGTATGAGATTTCTCTCTCTCCCGCGCTCAGATAAAACGTCGTCTTCTGGCCAAGACAATCCGTCAACATTACCGAATTCATCGGCAATCAGTTTTGGTCCGCAGCCGAACGGAAACCGATCACGCAAACAAAGCCTGACTACCATGGCGGGCATCGCGGCAATGCTGATTTTGAGCGTAGCTTGCTGGGCGGGAATCGCCCGTTTAATGACGCGGTGGGTCCGGTAACTCGAATAAAATTAATGCGCAACTATTGAGACAAGGTTGGGTTCGTATGGTTGTGGCACAAATACTCCCCCTCGGTGAACGTAGAAGGACTCGCGTCCCGTCATACCAGAATGACGATTGCCAGATGCTGGAGGCATTTAATTTCCGCAGGTCGCTGGATCGCAATTCCGCTTTAGGGCTTGTCGCGGTATTGTTTCTTAGTGCGGCTTGCTGGGGCGCAATAACGCTAACGGTTGCTCGTCTACTGCGCTAGCTATCTGTCATATCGGAGCAGCGATAAGACGTCGTACTTCTTAAGCTTCTCTCTTCCGTTCAAAAAATCTAATTCCACGACAAAGCCGAAGCCAGCGATGTCTGCCCCAAGGCCGTCGGCCAATTTCGCGGTAGCTTCAGCCGTTCCGCCGGTGGCTAGAAGATCGTCCACGATAATCACGCGCTGGCCTTTAAGGATTGCGTCGTTGTGAATCTCCAGTGAGTTGCTGCCATACTCCAGATCGTATTTAATCTTCGCCGTAGGAGCGGGGAGCTTTCCCGGTTTACGCACGGGAATAAACCCGGCATTAAGACGATAGGCGAGCGCGGGTGCAAAAATGAATCCTCGAGCTTCCATACCCAGCACGAGATCAATTTTCTTGTCCAGATAGTATTCCGCAAAAGCGTCGATCAGCGTGGCCAGTCCGGTCTTATCTTTGAGCAACGTCGTGATGTCATAGAAAAGAATTCCGGGTTTGGGGAAGTCGGGAATTTCACGAATCAACTTCTTGAGCGGTTCGCATCTAGAGTGCGACTCCGAGATGTCTTGAACTGGCATTACCATGCTCCTTCAATGCGGAATTTTGTAAGGCCGGGAATTGGCCGCGCTTCGGACTCTTCCACTCCATCCACACGTGCGGCGCGCGGACCTTGCTGCAAACGGGAACTCAATCCAGCGAGTTGATGAGGAGTTCCCATTGCAAGGACTTCTACGCTCGAATCCGGATTGTTGCGTACCCACCCAGCAATGCCCAGAGTATGCGCCTCGCGCTCCACAAACCAGCGGTAGCCGACACCTTGCACGCGACCGCGAACGAGGTAGCGCCGAGCTTCGACGTTTTCAGGCATACGACTACCAAAATATCAGATTCACTCGGCAAGCGAGGTTGATGGCCGAATTTAACGAAGGACAAAAGCGAGGAGAGAACGTCCTATATAGCCTATAAATGTAAAGCAATTGATCGGCGAGTCCATAGGCTAGAATGTTGGGGCAATTGAAGGCGGCGCATATGAGTGACGGAACAATCCAAAATTTGCTAAGTCTTTTGGGTCGACTGAAGGTCGCGAACATTTTCTATTCGCTTTCCGATCAGACGGAAAATGCAGTAATGGTACACGTTGCAGTCCCGGGAGAACGGTGGGAAGTCGAATTTCACAACAATGGTGAAGTGGGAATAGAAATATTTGTCTCCAAAGGCGAAATCCAGGACGCGGCCTCGTTGGACGATCTCTTTACGAGGTTTAGTAATTAGCGCAGAGCATCTCCCTCAGCGCTGCGTGATTTCAGCACGTCCTCAACCACTTGCACAACTTCAGTGTTTAGACGCACAACGAGTTCGTCTGAACCGAGCGACCCAGTGAGCGCAGCGGCTTCCAATTCGGAAGCAGCTTGAGCGGCGGAGGCCGCAGCGAACATCCTGCAAATTCCGATCAAGGTATTGGCATGGAGCGCGACGTCGACAGAGTTTTGAGCGGTGCGAGCTTTTTCTATCGCCTTGAGAAGGCTGTTCGCCTCGCCCGGAAAGATATCCATCAGATTCTGAAGCGTTTGCCGATTTCCTCCGATGCGCGCGAGCACTTCGTCTCTGATGTCTGCAAACAAATAGGGCATCTACTGTGCATCGGCGGCAGAAGAGCATTAGTGAATCCACACAATCAGGTGAGCCAGGCAGACAATCTCAGGGAGTTGACGATCAACCAGATCGTGGCAAAGGGAGTACGTTTGGATCCCATGGAATCGGCTTAGATAGGCAGCCGAAATGGCTTGCTCGAAGTTTTCCCAGTAGTCAGGCCACCCAAAAGGATGGGCTGCATCGAATTTTATATGTCAGGACTCCAATTAGATCTTCTAGAAAACGAAGGCATTGACGATCGCAAGAGAAACGGCATGTCACTGATGACCTGCGGCAAGCTTTTGCTTTGGATCGATCTGCTACTAGTGTTGATTATCGGTACTACTGGCCTGCGTGCCGGTTCCAGCATGTGGACATGGTGGATCGGGCTGGAGGCATTGGTTGGCGTTGTCTTAATCGGCGTGGGCCTTCACTTCAGGGGCACGGTTTACAAATAACCGGCGCTCAAGTCACGTTCGTTAACAGAAGGGGAAGTACTGTCTATGCTCTGGACAAATAAACGCCCTCGGCCGTATCTACTTTAATCTTCTCGCCTTCGTTGATGAAGGGCGGAACTTGCACAACGAGGCCGGTTTCGGTCTTTGCTGGTTTGGTCACGCTTGAGGCGGTGGCGCTTTTCAATCCGGGTTCGGTTTCGAGCACGGTAAGGGTCACAGTTTGCGGCAATTCAATTCCAACCGCTTTGCCATCAAAGAACTCGACCTTAATCTGCAAATTGGACGTCAGGTAATCTACCGAATCTCCGAGCGTGTCCCGGTTAAGCTGCGTCTGTTCGTAGTTTTCGGTGTTCATGAAGTAATAGTCGTCGCCGTCGCTATAGAGGAACTCCATGTTGATTTCGTCCACGATGACCTTTTCGATCGGATCGGGAGAGCGGAAACGGTGTTCAAACATGGCGCCAGTCCGCAGATTGCGCAGCTTGGCTTGGATGAAAGCACGGAGATTGCCGGGAGTGCGGTGCTCCACTCTGAAGACGGAATGCAGGTCGTTGTTGTGCTTAATGATCATGCCAGGACGAAGCTGCGTGGCGGGAATAGACATAGCCCGGTAAATCTCCTTGTAGTTACAATGGTTTCTGCAGCGGAACGCGGACAGAACAAACGTCCGCAATCTGAATCCGGCTAAAGCAGGTCAACAGTTAAGTCTAGCCGACTGAACGCAATTTGGGAAATTGCGGGTATTGTTGAGCCCTCGGTGGCGCTGTAGATTGGGCTGGCACCTAAGACCTCGGGAAAACCTCGCCTGGCCAGATCATTGCTACACCGACCGCCGCGACGGCTGCAACTAAGAGCGTCAGGATAAGAGGATGGGAAGGCCATATGTCTGGAGCCACCAGGAACCAGGTGATAAACGCGACAGCGGCAACAGCACAAATTTTCGCAACAGTTTTCACGGGGAGGGCCTACGTTGACAAATCTTCACATAAGGAATCTGAAGGCAACCTGAATTAATTGAATTTTTATTCATATTGCATACAGTTTTGACCACATCTAACATTCGCCGCCCATCCCAGCGTTAAAATATGCACTTGAACTTATCTGCCGAATTCGGAGTACCTAGGCTCGTCGTGGCGATTGCTCTTCTTGCGTGGAGCATTACTGGGAGCGCCACCAACTATGTCGCGGCGTACGGGAACAATCGGATCATCCTGGCCGCTGGTGGCGAAAACAGCCCAAGTAAAATCTGCAACATCGCGATTGTTGGCAATTACGGATTTGTCGCCTCGGGAATGACCGAGTATCGTGGAGCTGGCCGTGTAGCACCCTGGACTGCGGCGGCGGACGCGAAAACCGCCTACTCCCGCCATCCTCACGATCTCGGCGAAGTTTCTACCGAATGGGCAAAGCTGCAACAGTCGCGCTTTCGGGTATTGTTCAAAGCGAATCCGGACCGTGCTTTGAAATTCCGCGACACCGAAGGGATTCTGGTCGACGGAACTTTCGTGGGATTCGATTCGTCCGGTGAGGAATATTCATTTACCGAAGTGGTTTCATACGATATGAAGTCGAAGACCATCACATCATCGCAAAACGTTACGCCGCTGAAACAGCGCGCGTACTGCAATGATCCTGTCACGAGAGAACTGTTCGAAGACAGCACCGACCGCGCCCATCGCTACGACGCGAAATGGCAAGAACAAATGCGGTCCACTGCTCGAGCCGACCTTGATTGGCATTACACGAAATTCTTGATCGAGTCCGCTTCCGAACTCAACGGTACCGTTAGCCACGGAGTAAACGTGCTCGCCATCACGCCATCCGCTACGCCCGTATGGCTGCAAGGGAACGCCTGTCGGCCCACTAAGCACTGATTCAACGGAATATCGCGCCGAAGAATCGCCTGATTCGTCCCATGAAAGTCTTTGTAGGTGCGGGCGGCGGGGTGACTTTGGGAGGAGTTGGCGGTGGCGCTGGTGGCGGCGGGACGACGACATCGGGGATAAGATACGCCCGGCGCGGTGCCGTCACGGGAAGGGTTTGAGTTTCCTTCCGGCTAGGGATGGCGGCAATGATCGGTGCCTCATCTCCCCGGAACACAAACGGTGCATCGACAGTGACGTGGACATCATCGGGCTTGCTCGGTGGTAGAGGCGCGCTTTCCGGACCTGCAACTGGGGTAGGCGCGACCGGCGCGGAACATCCGCAAGTCGCAGGGACGTTGGCATCGGCTCCGGTAATCCTGCCCAAGTGAAACATTGCCTGCTCGGATGGTTTGACCTGGTAGGTCTCGTTACCCATTAACTCCGATACGACGGCCGAAGCCGTATTGCCAGCGAGGGCACGGACGCAGGTATTCCCGTGAGCGTCTGCGCTAATTGCGAAATCGAATTCGCCAGGACCGGACAGCAATATCCGAAAGTCCGGCGTGAGCACTGAGTCGGCGGAAGACTGCAATGCGTAATGCGTTTCCAGCGTTCCGGTACTCATTCCCAGCGTCATCTCCCTACCGCTCTGAGACGGCGTGACCGACAAAGTGGTACCGGGGCAGACGCGTACTTCACCTCCGCGTCCCAGATGCAAGACGGCAGCGTCGGAGCCAGCAGTCAGAGAGGATCCGTTGGGGACGGGATTGCCGTCGAATGCCGTTATGCCTGAAACTGCAGGTGAAGTCGTGGATGCTGCCCGCGCAGGAGCGGAAGGGACTGCATGATCCGATGCTCCAGGAAACTTCACGACTAAACGATTGCCGACGGACTCAGCAGCGTATTGGTGATTTTCCCGCATGTCCAAAACGATGCGAGCGACCGGCGGTGAATCCTGATGCTGGTCAACGCGAATGGCCTTGATGAGCGCGCCATTCCCGGGAATTCTTTGTTGCCCGGACACGACTTTGGTATCCGGCAGGTCAAGCACCAGACGCGGAGGATCGTTCAATTGCTGGATGTCAGGGATAACAGGGGCGCTGGTAAGGATCTCGACCTGAGGTCTGTGATCGTCGCCCTGCTTTTCCGTAATCATCCTAACGGACTTCAGTTGGGTTTGAGCGGCGAGAATCGGAGCGAACGCAATCGCGCACAGCAATAAAAGCAGGAAACGATTCGTCGGGAGGCAAGTCAACTTCTTCTAAGTTTCAGGAAGGAATTCGTATTCGTCAATGACCGCAGCGACTCCCACTTTACCCTCCGGAGCGCCACCTTGCACGCGAACGACTTTGCCGCGACAACGCACGCGAATACTTTCGGTGAGCGTAATCTCAGGTGGCAAGGTAAGGGTGAATTCCAAGCCTGATCCGACAGCGATGGCAGAGTCCACGAAAAAGCAAACTCCGCGAGCGCTAACATCGCGAGTCTGAGCCTCTTTAGCGGAAATATTTTCGGCAGTCACCGAGACGGGAAGCCGGAGCGGAAAGCGGCGCGTGCCGCGTTTTTCATCGTCCATTTCGACATCATGTGGCTGCTGTACTTCGCGCTGCGCATTGTCGTTCGGATCCGGCATGCGTCCTCCATGAAAGGCATCTAAGCATGGCTGTTTGAGAGCGGCATGTCAAGATGGTTTGGGATGTCTAGTTGCTTGGGCCGGCAACTGCCATTGTCTTGACCGCGAGTTGCCGGGCGTTTCCATGTATTCGATTCGTCGATTGTTGCGATGGGACCATACCAACGGCGCGATTTTTTCCGTTACCTTTCGCCTGACGCAAGCCCTGGTCGGCAAGATCAAGCACTTCGCCATAGGTCGCTGCTCCTGTATCTGCTTCCATCCATGGAAATGCAGCCCAGCCGATTGAGCACGTGCGTGGCATGGCCTCACCATCTTGCGTTATAAGGTATGGTTCGTTTCCGACCGCATGCAGGACGCGGCGGGCCAGAGTTTCAGCTTCGCGCCGATTGGTGTAGCGGGAAACGATAAGAAACTCCTCCCCGCCCCATCGAACGAGAATATCTGAGTTGCGGATTGCCGAACTGATTCGGCGCGCCATCTCGATTAGGACGCGATCGCCGGCATCGTGCCCGTACCAATCATTTACTTCTTTGAAATTATCGGCATCAATCAAGTAGAAGACCAGATCGCGAGTTTCCGTGTCATGACCGTCTGTGTGTGCACGCAATGAGCGTCCAATATCGCTTTCGATCGTGCTGGAGAAGAACCGCCGATTGCGGGCTCCGGTCAATGGATCCGTAACCACTGCGTCTTCGAGGACTTGATTTGCACGCTGCAATTCATGATGCAGCCGATGTTGCTTTATGAAAACTAATCCGGCCATGGTGAACATTGTCGCCACACTGACAATCACTCGAAAGCGGACTACTTCTAATGGAGCCGAATAGTCGGTTGCGGCCGTGACGGCAATCACTGGCAAAGAAAGAACCGCCAGAATGCCAAAGCGCGCCATCCAGCGCACTTGCATTTCATCTTCGGGAGTTTCCTGCCTCGGTTCAAGGCCCGCCCCAGAGAGCGCCACCACTACGAACACAACAAACGCGGCCATATAAACAATGTCGTACCAGCTACCGTTGAAATAGCTGCCCAACTCGATAGCGCGGTTCTGCAGCATAAATGCAGCACTGTAGAAGAGGGTTGCTGCTAGGTAAAAGGTATAAAAGCGTTTCCATTGGCCGGAACTTTGTTTCAACAATGTCAGCAGCACTGCTGCCATGATCACAACCTCGACCATGTACAGGCAGTCATAATTGCGGTTATAGAACGGTAGGTTCAGCGCGATGTACTGCCAACTGATTACTAAATAGACGTAGAAATAAACCCACCAAAGCAAAAGAAGCCAGAAGTCCACCTGTCCAAGCCGCGCGCTGCGTTCGGACGGCTGCAAGTGCGGGCGGAGCAGCAATCCCGCAAGCATCGGAACTCCCGCAAGAAAGAGCAAGCCGTCGCCGGCAAAGACCGGAGGGATTGGTTTTTTCAGAATGATGTCATAGACCATCCACCACATTTGATCTGCGAGCCAGCATAACCATCCGGCGGCTTGGAGTATCCAGAAAGTTCTGATCCGTCCGCTAGCAGCAATTGCATTTGCCGCGAACACGAGGAAGCACGACAACATAACTAACGAACACAGAATGTCGCTTAAGATGGTGAGCCCAGGCCCACGTGGCAACACAGAGGTTGCGACAACTTGGGCGAGGGTCAGGCATACGACTGTACCGACCCAGATTTGTGAACGGGTTCGCAGTGAAAAAGACCTCGTGCCGATCATTTTAAAGATGAGGGTACTCTAATTGTAGTTACGACAGTCACGTCGAAAATCGGGAGGGGGTTGATTTCGAGATCGATGAGAAAAACAGGGCTTTGCCGGCTTAGAATCGCGTTTTCTGGGTAGAATTCGACTGTGCCTCACAAGACCAATGCCGTCCGTTTGCTGGATGAATTGAAAATCTCATACGGTTTGCAGGAATATGAGGTCGATCCGAACGATCTCGCTGCCGAAAGCGTCGCAGCTAAGATTGGCCTTCCAGCAGAACAGGTATTTAAGACATTGCTGGCGCGTGGAGACCGTTCAGGACTTTGCTTTGCCGTAATTCCAGGCAATACCGAACTTGACCTCAAAGCCTTGGCCGTCGCTTCCGGGGACCGCAAGATTCAGCTCGTGGCCGTCAAAGAACTTCAGGGTCTGACAGGATACGTTCGTGGAGGAGTGACGGCGCTTGCTGGGAAGAAAGACTATCCAGTATTTGTGGATGAGACTGCGGAGTTATTCGATCGGATTTCGGTATCCGCGGGAATGCGCGGCATGCAGATATTGCTCTCGCCAGCGGACTACATCAAAGCAACGAAAGCGACGATTGCGGAGTTGGGGCAGGCTAAGGCGTAGTCTATTAGCGTTTAGGCATCGGATGCACTTTGCGGCTTTGTGCAACACGTGCGGCTTTTCCGCCAGTGCCAGTCGGAGGCTTGCGCATCCCATCTAAAAGGTCGCGCAGTACGACCGCGTTATTGCGCTCTTCATTTTTTGAAGCGAAGAGCAGTGTCAGGCGTTTCCGTTTCGCGGCGAATTCGTAGAGTCTGTTCAGCGCTAACGCAGCTTCGGGGCGCGATAATTCTTTCAGATATTTCTTACGAAACATTGCCCAGGCATCGGGCGACGCATGGAACCATTCTCGCAACTCGTCCGATGGAGCAAGATCCCGCAGCCAATCGTCAAGCGCCGCGCGTTCTTTACTAATGCCGCGCGGCCATAAGCGATCAACCAGAACGCGAGTCCCGTCTGCCTTTTGCGGTTCCTCGTAGATGCGCTTAACTTTCGTTGTGGACGTTCTGGTCTTCATGAAGTGGACTTCGTTGCTTTATTCTAAAATGATTTCAAGAAACTACACAGGAGCACGATGAAATCGGTACAGTTCGTTCGATGGTACCGCACGGCCGCACTACTCGCGTTATCAGTCATGCTCTGTGGATGTGAAGCGGAACTTCGCAAGACGGATGCTCAACTCGGATTAAATCCGCAACAAGCAGCTGGACGCAAAGTGTACGACGATTATTGCGCACGCTGCCACGAACCTTATTCTACGCGCGGCAAGAAGGGCCCGGGATTGAAGGGTGTTTTCAGTAAGCCTTATTTGCCAGCGAGCGGTATGCCAGCAAACGATGACCGCATGAGCGACATTATCCATTTAGGCCGCGACAAGATGCCGGGTTTTGGACAGGTATTGAATCAACAGCAGGTAAACGACCTGCTGGCTTATCTGCACACGCTCTAGAAAATTTTTCTGATCACAAGACGACGGTTCAGATATCCTGCTACTTCACTGCTTACCTCCAGGATCCATGAGGCGTAAATCTGACTGATCGCGTTAGCTCGGTACACGCGTCCTCATCCAAGCCAAAGCTGGCCCGCAATCTCGGATTATTCGACGCCACGATGCTGGTGATGGGCGGAATTGTGGGCTCCGGTATCTTCATAAATCCTTATGTGGTCGCGCAAAAGGTGCATACGCCTGCGCTAATTCTCGGCGCCTGGATTTTCGGGGGAATCATCGGAGTAGGAGGAGCCTTCATCTGGGCTGAGCTGGCGGCCACACTTCCCAAGGTGGGTGGACAGTATGCCTACCTGCGCGAAGCGTATCATCCGGCAGTCGCGTTTCTATATGGATGGGTGTTGCTGCTGGTAATCCAGACTGGCGGAATGGCTGCGGTGTCGATAACCTTTGCTCGCTATTTCCTCGAACTCAGCGGAATGCATACGCCCGACTGGATTGTCGCTACAACAGCCCTCGCGACATTGACGCTCATCAACTGTCTGGGCGTGAAGAGCGGTGGCCGCACACAAAGCATTTTCATGGTGTTGAAGATCATGGCGATTGCCGGACTGGTGCTCGCGGGTTTGATCTTCGGTGGCAGACATGTGTCAGCCACAAGAGCAGTTGTCCAGACGTGGTCTTTGTCATCGTTCGGAGCGGCGATGGTTCCGGTGCTATTCGCCTATGGCGGATGGCAGACGGCAAATTTTCTTGCGGCTGAAGTGAAAGAACCGGAAAAGAACTTACCTCGCGGATTATTGTTGGGAGTGCTCGGAGTCGTGGCGTTGTATCTCGCAGTGAATTGGGTTTGCCTGCGAGTACTTGGCGCGCAACAATTGGCGGTAACCACCACTCCCGCGACTGCTGTGATGAGGTTGGCATTGGGCCAGCGTGGAGCTACATTCATCGCGGCTGCGATAGCGATATCAACGCTTGGCTTTCTGAGTCAGTCGATCTTGACCGCTCCCCGAGTGTATTTTGCGATGGCCGACGATGGGCTATTCTTTCGCGCGGTAGCGTGGCTGAGTCCACGAACGCGGGTACCGGTAGTTGCAATCGTTTTACAAAGCGTCTGGACGATGGTGATTGCGTTGACCGGCCGCTATGAGCAAATTCTGAACTACGTAATTTCGATGGACTTCTTGTTTTTCGGATTGACCGCAACAACGATTTTCGTATTTCGGCGACGTGCGAACAAGGGTTTGATCAAGCGCAGCGCAGGGTACGGTGTCCCGGGCCATCCTGTCACGACGGTGATTTTCGTTGCCGTGTGCTGGTGGGTGGTTGGCAACACGATCTACCGCTATCCTGAAAACAGTCTGATAGGATTTGCCATTCTGCTCGCAGGAATTCCCGTGTACTGGTTCTGGAGCAGGCGGTCGGCAGAGGCAAGGGAGATATGAGTGAGAAGGTGAAAGCAGTTTCACGGTATCTGGCATGGGCCAAGCTGTGTCCTAATGCGCGGTTCAATCTGGCATCCAGCGGCATGTTGGATTATCCACTGGCGGATTTGCCGGTGAAAATTGAACAGCTGGAAATCGGCGGCACCGGACCGTATGGTTATATGCCGCTGATGGAAAAATTGTCCGAGAAGACGCGCGCCCCACAAGAAAATATCGTTTACACGCTTGGAACGTCGATGGCGAATTTTATTGCGCTCACCGCGTTCGTCCAGCGTGGCGACGAAGTCCTCGTAGAAAAGCCGACGTATGATCCCCTGCTGACTATTCTTGATCACATTGGGGCCAAAGTGGTTCGCTTCGAACGGCCTGCGGACAAAGGCTTTCAGCTGGATCTGGCGGAACTGGAACGCAAAATTAGTTCACAAACTCGCCTCGTCGTTCTATGTAACCTGCACAATCCGAGCAGCGCGTTTACGGACGAAAACACGATGCGCCAAGTGGGCGAAATTGCGGCTCGGGTTGGCGCGCGCGTTCTAGTTGACGAAGTGTATTTGGAAACTCTGTTCGATCATCCATCGCGTTCTGCATTCCATCTTGGACCGAATTTTATTATCACCAACAGTTTGACCAAGGCCTATGGGCTGAGCGGCATTCGTTGCGGATGGATCCTCGCTGCGCCAGATCTGGTACAGCGCATGTGGCAAGTTGTCGATTTCACTTATGGAAGTCCGGTACATCCAGCGGAACTCTTGGCAGTCATCTCGCTTGAGAATCTAGGACAGGTCCGCGACCGGGCACGAGCTATGCTCGAGACCAATCGCCTACTGATCAATGAATTTCTGGCTCAACATCCGGAACTTGAATGTCCGCCCAGTCGCTTTGGCACGACAGTGTTTCCTCGGTTGAAAACGGGCAGTGTTACGGATTTTGTGAAAATGCTGCATGAGAAATTTGAGACCAACGTTGTTCCGGGAGAATTTTTCGAGCAACCACAGCACTTTCGTCTGGGATTTTGCGGGATCACCGAAAACGTGCGCGGCGGTCTGGAAAAGCTAAATGCGGCACTCGCGATGTATGCGAGAGGTCACTAACTCAGTTCAGCCAAGTGGAATCCGCAATAACTTCCAAAATTGAGCGCGGCCTTCGATGGTGACACGGACTGCTCGAGTATCTCTAACAGGCGCGATCCAGCCGAGTTCGCGAAACCGTTTGTACATCTCTCGACCGAGCGGACCTGCAATGTGGTGCCGCCGTTCGGTCCAATCTAAACAGCGACTTGCTTGATCCTTCAGAGGACTAACGGACTCCGGCACACAAATCTCAATGGCTTGGAACCACGTTTGGCCTGAACGCGTTACCGAATATGTTTTTGCAGTAGCCGTTTTGATTAGCCCACGTTCCTCGAGACTTTCGGTGATTCGTACGCCCACCCAACCCGCTAAATGTGTGTAGCAACTGCGAGCGTACCTTATGCTGCCTGCTGAAACCTTGGCGTAAAGCACTGCGCCATCGCCATTGAGCGGAGGGCCAGCCAGGACCAAAAGGGATTCAATCGCATAGGCCACGTCAGAATTCGCCAGCCGGTAGTAGCGATGACGTCCCTGGCGCTCGACGCTTAACAGTCTTCCCTTAACGAGTTTGGCCAAGTGTTCACTTGCGGTCTGAGGAGCGACGTTGGCGATCACGGCGAGTTCTCCCGCAGGTAGGGCTAAACCGCTCATCAGCCGCAATAACATTGCGGCCCTTCCAGGATCGCTGAGCAGACCTGCGGTGGCGGAGAAACTCCCGTACATACCGCTATTATGCGTCAATAATCATTCGAATACTTCGGCCTACGCCGAAATGTCGTGGCTTGGGCTGAGATAGTCTTGCCTAGAGGCAATTATGATTACACTTTTTCTTCGTTACACGATTGATCCCAACAAGCTGGCGGATGTGGCTAAGTATGCGGCTAATGAGCAGCTTCCGATACGTGAAAGTGGAGGCACAATCCTTGGCTACTTCATGCCAACCGATTTTGCCGGAGCGACGAACGAAGCATTTGGGCTCATTGATTTTCCATCTCTTGCAGCCTATGAAATCTATCGCGCGAAGCTGGCCGCTCATCCGCTGCACAAGAAATATGCGGCTGTAGTAGAGAGCACGGGCGCTCTGCTTTCAATTCAACGATCGTTGATTCAACGTGTAGAGCCTTCAACGGAGCCGCAATCATGACAGAGTTTTCAAAGTCAGCACGGCAATATTTGGTGGGTACTGGTAAGGTTTGTTATCCGGGAGGGGAATCCAGCCGAGCATTGCGAGTAAATACCTTTGTAGATTTTCCTTTATAACTCGCGAGGTGAGATTCATGGTATCCACACTTCAATGCGACGCGAATGGACTGAAGATTTTCCGGCGAGATGATGCACGCAGTCTCCGGTGATAAGAAGTGGGTATCGCCCCACGCAACAACAGCGCTCACAGCTTCCGTCGCGAATCCTTTGCCCTGGGCTTGTGCGACTAAAGCCCAACCGATTTCTGGTATGCCGTTAAGAGGCGGATCCAGAGCGCGTTTGTAGTCGGCGAAACCTGCTTCTCCGACGAACTGCCTGGAGGCTTTCTCTTCGATTGCCCAATAACCGAATCCTAATAACGACCAGTGACCGGTATAACGCAGGAACCTGGCCCACGATTCTTCCTCCGTAAATGGCTTGCCACCGATGTACTGCACAACTCGCGGATCGGACCACATCGTGGCGCATGCGTCGAAGTCATTCATGCGATGAGCTCGAAGTCGGAGCCGCAGTGTTTCCAAGGTGGGAGCGCTAAGAAAAATTTGAGAAGCTGACGACATTACAACAATTTACTTCAAGCCGCATGCCCAGCAAAGCTGCGGTGATTCCCGAACGAATTTAAAATTGTGACGTTTCTTGAACTTACCAGCCAACTGCGCATGGGTTCGCGGACTCTAAGGCACAGGAGATACTTAATCATGGCTGATGAAAAAGATGTCGTTAAAAATGTTGTAGAAATTTTGCATGATGGTCATAAGGGCTTTTTTGATCTGGCAGAGAAACTACACGATTCGCAAGCGAAAGCATTCTTCCTGAAAGAATCGCAGACCCGGGCTCAATATGCCCTCGAACTCGAAGCTGCGGTGGGTCTCAATAAGGACCAGAAGGACACCGGTGGAACAGTGGCTGGTGCAGTTCACCGATTCTGGGGAGACCTGAAAGGAAAGTTAGGCGGGGGAGATCACACGCTCCTCGAAACCGCAGAGCAGGGAGAGGATGCAGCGAAGAAAGCTTACAAAGAAGCGCTTGAGGAAGATTCTCTTACTGCCAACGTTCGTCACATGCTCCAGCAACAACAGATTCATGTCGAGGAATCGCATGACCGGGTGAAAGCCTTAAGAGATCAAAAGGCTGCTTAAGAACTAGTCGCATTTCGTTCAGAAAACTGCCGGTACATCCGATTATGTCGGATGTACCGGCAGAAGTGTTCAGGCCGCTGCTTCGCGGGTCTTCTTGATGAATGCCAGAAGATCAGTATTGATCTGGTCGGCGTTAGTTGCGGGCATTCCGTGCGGGAAACCGGGATACACCTTGAGCGTCGCACCCTTAACGAGCTTGGAAGACTGTAGAGCCGCCGCTGCGATCGGCACGATCTGATCGTCGTCTCCGTGCATGATGAAGGTGGGTACGTCGAACTTTTTAAGGTCTTCGGTGAAGTCCGTTTCAGAGAAGGCCTTGATGCAGTCGTAACCAGCCTTCATGCCGCCCATCATTCCCTGGAGCCACCACTTCTCGCGGAGACCCTCCGAAATCTTAGCGCCCGGCCGGTTGTAACCATAGAACGGAAGAGTAATGTCGCGGTAGAACTGCGGGCGGTTCTTCATATATTGAGCGCGCAAGTCGTCGAACACTTCGATCGGAGCTCCAGCGGAATTCTTTTCGGTTTTCACCATCAGGGGGGGGACTGCACTGATGAGTACGGCCATGGCAACACGCTTCGAGCCGTGGCGTCCTATGTATCGCGCGACTTCTCCGCCGCCCGTAGAGTGGCCGACGTGGATCGCGTTCTTCAAATCGAGTTTTTCGGTGAGTACCGCGAGATCGTCGGCGTACGTATCCATATCGTTGCCGTCCCAGGTTTGCGAGGATCGGCCGTGTCCGCGTCGGTCTGCGGCAATGACCCGATAGCCTTGCTGGCCGAAGAACATCATTTGTACATCCCAGTCGTCGGCGGTTAGAGGCCAGCCGTGGCTGAATACGATGGGCTGACCTTTTCCCCAGTCTTTGTAGTAAATCTGCGTTCCGTCTTTCGTTGTGATTGTGGGCATAATATTTTCTCCTTCGGGTGAATGAGTTGAGGGTTTGTTGGCTGTCAATCGGTGTTCAATTTCTATGTATACTCTCTCGGCGAGAGGCTTGCATCTCAGGGTTGAAGCCTCTCGTTCCAGCTTCTGGAATTTGACCGATGCAGCTACTAGCAGGCGATTTGGGATATGAATGCTATGATTACCTGCGTTATTTGAGGATCCAATGAAAACGATAACCGCTTGTTTCGCTGTGTTGCTTATTTCTTGCTCGTTTGCTCCAGCCCAATCCTATAAAGTGATCTGGAGCTTTGGCGGATTTCCAAATGACGGCGCTTATCCGCTTGGAGATCTCGTTTCGGACCGGTCAGGCAATTTATACGGGGTTACGGACATCGGGGGCAGCGGCGTTGAGGGATGTCCGCAAGAGGGATGCGGAACGGTGTTCATGCTCTCGCCACAGGCTGATGGCTCTTGGCTCGAAGCAACGATCTATAACTTCTGCTCCGATTTGAACGGCGCGCTTTGTGTTGACGGATCTTACCCTTCGGCTGGTATTGCAATAGACTCTTCCGGCAACCTCTTTGGTACAACCTATGAGGGCGGCGGCTGTCCAAATGGTCCGGGCTGTGGTTTGGTGTTTGAACTTTCTCCTCCAATACTTCCTGGCGGAGTGTGGACAGAAAAATCCCTACATATTTTTTGCGAAAACGACGGGCCTTGCCCAGATGGGGCTGGACCTTACGGCCGATTAGTCATTGATGGAGCAGGAAATATATACGGGACTACCAGCGGAGGCGGAGCCGGCAGCTCGAACGGGTCGGGCGGAACCGTGTTTGAGCTATCTCCGAATGGTGAAACCTGGTCCGAAACTGTGATTTACAATTTCTGCGCAAATGGACACAATTACCGTTGCCCCGATGGAGCGGCGCCATTGGCGGGACTAACGTTTGATCAGTTCGGAAACCTTTATGGCACCACTTCAATGGGTGGGTCCGCTAAAGCAATAGGGCAGGGCACCGTTTATAGACTTTCGCCAGGAGCAAGCGGTTGGAGCGAAACAGTCCTTGTACATTTCCCCAGCGGCGGCGAATTTACGATTGGAAACTCTGTGGTCACATTGGATAATGCTGGAAACGTATATACAACTCTGGAGGACGCAACGGGGGGTTATGGAGGTGCACTCAAATTAAACCCCCAATCAGGCATTTATCGAATTCTGTCGTTCGATGGTTCGAATGGATCAGGTCCGACGTGCTGTCTGCTTTCTCTTGGCAATGTGATGTATGGAACCACCGCATTGGGAGGCAATAAGAAGAATAGCGGGGTATTGTTCAAAGTTGAACCAAACGGAGAAGAGAAGGTACTGTACAAATTCTGCGAGCAGAAAAATTGTGCGGACGGCAAGAATCCGTATGGAGGCGTTATCGCGGGTACCAGCGGCACTTTCTACGGCACCACGTCTGCGGGAGGATCTACCGGTTCCGGAGCAGTGTTCTCGGCATCCGAATGATCAAGCAGTTCTGTAATGTAACTTTCGCATCTCTCGTGGCTACACAGCCTCTACTGGTTCGCGATATAACTCATCCCGAAGATCGGATTTTTCTTCCAACGGGACGTGGGTCTTGGCAACCAGAGTGTAGATCGACGGAACCACGAACAGAGTAAAGATGGTTCCGATAATCATGCCGCTGACGAGCATGATGCCGATGCTGTTACGAGCTCCAGCGCCGGGGCCATTCGCTAAGACCAGCGGGAAGTGACCAAACACGGTTGCAGCAGTGGTCATGAGAATTGGGCGCAGTCTGGTTTCAGCCGCTCCAATAACCGCTTCAACCTTGCTCTTGCCAGTTTCCTGTAAATGGTTCGCGAATTCGACGATAAGGATCCCGTTTTTCGCGATGAGTCCTACGAGCGTAATCAATCCTACTTGGCTATATATGTTCAGCGTTGTGAAGCCCAGAAAAGAAAATGCCAGAGCGCCAGAGATCGCCAAAGGAACAGAGCCCACAAGAATGATGAACGGATCGCGGAAGCTTTCAAACTGGGCAGCCAGCACGAGATAAATCAAGATTGCCGACAAGAGGAACGTTCCTAGAAACTTACTACCTTCGACGCGGAGTTGTCGCGACTCACCGGCGTAATCAACAGTGAATCCCTGCGGGAGAATTTCTTTAGCGGTCTTTTCTAAAAATGTTAGCGCCTGATCGAGCGGAATTTGCGGCGGAATTACACCTTGAATTCGGACTGCGTTTAGCTGTTGGAACTTGTTGAGAGACCGGGGCTCGGTAGTGGTCTTTAATGTCGCGAAGGTCGAAAGCGGCACGAGCTTGTCAGCTGACCCTTTGACATAAATCTGCGAAAGTTGGTCCGAGGTTAGCCGGTCCATGCGCTTGACCTGAGGAATAACTTTATAACTGCGTCCCTGGATACTGAAACGATTCACGTAGTTGCCGCCCAGCATGGTGGAAAGATCCTGGCCGGCTTCGCTCAGATCGACGCCCTGGGAGCGTAGCTTGTCACGATCAAAAACAACTTCAGTTTGTGGCTGATCAAACTTTACGTCAGTGTCGGCGAATATGAACATGCCGCTCGCCATCGCTTTTTGTACGATCTGCTCGGCAAGAGCGCTGACTTGTTGCGGCTCCGCGGCGGACACGATAACGAAGTCGACTGGGAAATTGCCCCCTCCTGGTAGCGGCGGCGGAGTCAGTGGAATCACACGAATCCCCGCAATCTTCGATAAAGGCCCTGCGGATTCAGCGAGTAACTGTTGCGCAGTTTTCTTGCGCTGGCTCCACGGCTTTGTAACCATGCCGCCGAAACCGCCGTTCGCATCCGTAATCTGGAAGATGCTCGCACTTTCAGGGAATGAGTGATAAACGTCGTAGACCTGTTGGGTGAAGAGGTTGGTCTGGTCAAGCGTCGAGTTAGCGGAAGACTGGATAACGCCGAACACGACACCCTGGTCCTCGGCCGGAGCAAGTTCCCGCTGAGAAAACATATAAAAGGGAATGATGAGCGCAGCAACAACCGCCCATAAAACGAGCACCACGGGGCGATATTGCAAAGTCCCCGTCAACAGTCGAACGTATAGCCTGCGAACACTTTCGAAGCGGCGGTTGATAAAGCCTGCGAATCCGCGATCGGTATCACCGGCGCGCAGCAATTTCGATCCCATCATCGGGGACAGGGTAAGCGCCACAATTCCAGATACGATGACAGCGCCCGCGAGAGTAAACGCAAATTCCCGGAACAACGCACCGGTCAAGCCACCCTGTATTCCGACAGGAGCATAAACCGCGGCCAGCGTGATCGTCATGGCAATGATCGGTCCGACAAGTTCGCGCGCAGCATCACGCGCAGCCTGGAAGGAACTCTTGCCCATCTGAAGATGACGTTCCACATTCTCCACCATGACGATGGCGTCATCGACGACCAGCCCGACCGACAGGACAATTGCGAGCAGCGTTAATAAGTTGATGGTGAAGCCCGCCACCAGCATCAAGAAGACGGCGCCGATCAGTGAGATCGGGATAGCAACGATCGGAATCAGAACCGAACGGAATGATCCCAGGAACAAAAATATGACGACGATGACAATCAGCAAAGTCTCGGTAAGAGTATGGAGAACTTCATTGATCGCGTCCTGAATGTATTCCGTCGAATCGTAGGGAACGCCCAGCTTCATGCCGGCGGGCAATTGCTCCTGAATTGCCGGAAGCGCCTTGCGCACATTTTTAATGACTTCGAGCGAGTTCGAAGTGGGCAGAACCCAGATGCCCATGAAGGTTGCAGTTTCGCCATTGAAGCGAACATCTTCATCGTAGTTTTCGGCGCCAAGCTGAACGTCGGCAATCTCACCCAGCCGCACGACAACTCCATTGACTTGCTTAACGACGAGTTGCTTAAAATCCTCCGAGTTGCGCAAATCAGTATTTGCGATCAGGTTCACGGAGACCATGGAACCCTTCGTGCTGCCGAGCGCCGAAAGGTAATTATTCTTCGACAACGCGTCATGCACGTCGGTAGGAGAAACTCCGCGTGCCGCCATCTGGTCGGGTTTCAGCCAGATGCGCATGGCGAAAGTGCGATTGCCTAGAATGTCCGCGCGCTGAACGCCGCTCACTGCGCTCAACTTTGGCTGCACGACGCGCGTGAGGTAGTCGGTAATCTGGTTCTGGTCTAGATTGCTGGCGGAGAAACCGATGTACATCGCGGCAAACTGTGTGTCCGCGGTCTGGAGTTCAATGACCGGGAGTTGCGCCTCGGGCGGAAGATCATTGCGAACCTGGGCCACCTTCGCCTGGACCTGAGTCAGTGCAGCATTGGTGTCGTAGTTCAGCTTAAGGTGAACGGTAATCGTGCTGACGCCCTGCGCGCTTGAGGACTCGAGATAGTCGATACCGTCGGCGCTCGCGATCACGCGCTCGATTGGCGTGGTAATGAATCCACGTACGAGATCGGCGTTGGCTCCGACATAAACCGTCGTGACCTGAATCACCGAGATATCGCTTCGAGGATATTGACGTACGCTCAGTGACCGGATTGCCTGAAGTCCGGCAATGAGGATCACGAGATTTACTACGATCGCGAGGACCGGGCGTTTAACAAATAAATCGGTAAACTTCACACGCGTTCCTTATGCGGCCACAAACTCGGCCGTGAATTCAAACTATCTTCCGGCTTAGGGGCCGGATTATTTCCTGGTTGCACGCTGTTGTTCACGACCACGGGAGCGGCATTGCGCAACCGAAAAACTCCCGAGCTGACGATTTCGTCACCGGCATTGACGCCGGAAACTATCGCAACCTGGTCCCCGCGAGAACCCTCAATTTTCACGATCTGCTGGCGGACGCCACGATAACTTTTTCCTTTGGCATCTTTCATATCCACGACGACAAATACGGAGTCTCCGTACGGAGCGTAGTTAATCGCGGATGCGGGAACTGGAACCACATCCCGCGGTTTGCCCAACGGAAGCTCGACCTGCACATACATTCCAGGACGCAACTTGCCGCCGGGATTCGGTAGCGTTGCCTGAACCTGAATGTTGCGGGTCTGCTCATTTACCACCGAATCAAGCGCGGTGACATGGCCGTTGAATTCGACACCGGGAAGATCGCTGTCAGTGATGTGGAGCGCCCGTCCAATGCTCACCTGCGGAGTCACTTGCTGAGGCACTCCAAAATTTACATAGATTGGATTCAGCGCTTGCAGGGAAACGATGGCTTGTCCGGCTGCAAGGTATTCGCCCAGGTTTACCTGACGAATTCCTAGAACACCAGAGAACGGTGCGCGGATAGTTTTACGGGCAATCGTTGCCTGGGTATCACCTACCTGCGCTTCCGTCACTTTTTGTTGGGAAGTGACGGTGTCAAACTCCGATCGCGCCACGACGCCTTCCTTTGTTAATTCCTGCGTACGGCCGTAGTTAATGCGGGCGAGGTCACGCTGCGCTTCCATATTCGCCAGTTGTGCGCGTTCTTGACGAGTATCAAGGTCGACGAGAATATCTCCCTGCTTCACCCACTGACCAGATTCAAAATGGATTTTATCTACGGTTCCAGGCAGGTCGGCACTCACCGTCACACCTTGTATGGCTGCGGTCGTCCCGATAATGGATAAGCTCGACGGCCACGTTTGACGTTGGGCGACAATCGTAGTCACGGCGGTAGGAGGCATCTGGAAGCTTTCGCCTTGAGCAATTGCCGCCTTAACCTGCTTATATTTAACGAAGCCAAGCCCGCCGACCACAATGATCAGCAGCCCCAGCATCAGTACCATTCTTTTGACCATACTTTTCCTTATCGGTGATTAAAGAATCACTGCCAACAGCTTTCGACTGTCAATTCTCGTAAATTAGACTACTTTGATTTGTTTTAGACTCAGAGAAAATTGCTACCGTTCGGGCCTTCAAAAGACATGCAGATATCCCTGAATAATCGCGGATTCATGGGATGTTGGACCGCTGTAAGCCTGCGTGCGGGATCGAGCAAACGGAAACCTTGCTTGGCCATTTTACTTTACGGACAGGGGAAGTGCCTGTCCTTATTATTTCCTTATAGGCACAGAGGATAAGGGATATGTTTACGATCCTCGGCGGCGGGTGCTAGACTTCGCGAATGGCTACCAAGAAGAAGATCAGCAAGAAGACCAAGAAATCTCGAAAACCTGCCAGCAGGAAATCGCCTGCAAGGCATCCGGCAAAGAAGCGGAAAGCTCCAAAGAAATTAGCAAAGAAGAAAACCGCTGCGAAAAAGACTGTTGCCCGGAAGAAGCCCGTAATAAAGAAGAGGGCCGTAGTAAAGAAGAAAGCGCTGGCGAGCCGAGAAGCGCCGAAGAAGACGACCAAGAAGAATCGGCCCGCGCGTCGAGGACCGCGTTCATTCGGATCGTCCCACGGATCTTCGTTAGGATCTTCGGACATCCAATCGGGAGATTTTCAGGGTTTAGCTAACGTCGAACGTGCCGATTCCGAAAGCGTTAAGGAGTTGTTGGACGAGGGAAACGCATACGAGGCAGGGATCGTATCGGGAGTCGAAGATGCCGACGCACATGACGAACAGGAAGTTCATACTCGTGAAGTGCCCGAAGACGACGTGCCCGGCGAATATCTGGATGAAGACTAAGCGACTCGTCCACGACCCTAACCAAATAATTAGAGAATGTCTTCTACAAACGACAAAGCGCTCAGCGGTCTCAGGATCGCGGTGGGCGTGCTGTTTCTTATCTTCGGCGAGTACAAGGTCGTTGGAACGCAGTTCACCTTGCATGGCGGATTTCAGTATTGGATTAACTTGTTTTTGCAGAACGGAGCCTATCCGTTCATGGTTCCTATTCTCAAAAACTTCGTTCTGCCGCATGCTACTGCGATCGCGTTCCTCGTCGCCTATGGCGAGCTTGCAATTGGATTCGCACTCGTTCTCGGCGTGCTAGTACGTCCTGCCAGCATTTGCGGTGCAATTTACATGTTCAGCTTGCTGTTTTCTTCTAACTACCCTGGCGCGCATGCCCCGTTTTGGCAATACTTCGGCGCCTCATTGGAACATCTTGTGCTGGCATTCTGTTTCATCGCCTTCGCGTTCGCAGATTCGAAGCAGCTTTTTTCCATCTCTACTTATTTTTCCAGACGCTCGTGATGAAACCTACTGATGATGTCCGGATTGCGTGGACTAAAGTAGTTCTTCCTCCAGTTTTCCTGGAAGAAGAAATGCCGATGACGGAGCGCGCGTCCGCCACTATTTTTCAGGCGCGCGCGGAAATCAGCAACATCCTTCAAGGCCGCGACCATCGTTTGCTGGTCGTGGTCGGTCCATGCTCCATCCATGACACGAAAGCTGCGCGCGAATATGCGACGCTGCTCAAAGCCGCGATCGACGAATTGTCGGCGGACCTTCGAATCGTCATGCGCGTCTATTTCGAGAAACCACGCACGACCATCGGTTGGAAGGGACTGATCAACGACCCGCATCTTGATCAGTCTTTCAAGATCAATGATGGCCTGCGGTTGGCGCGGCATCTACTGCTCGACCTGGCCGAGATGGGAGTGCCGGCGGGAACCGAATTCCTCGACATGATCATCCCGCAATATTTAGCGAGCCTTGTCAGTTGGGGAGCGATTGGCGCTCGGACCACCGAAAGCCAGGTGCATCGCGAACTGTCATCGGGGTTGTCCTGTCCTATTGGATTTAAGAATGGAACTTCCGGGGACGTACTCATTGCGATCGAAGCGGTTCGTTCTGCCGCGCATCCGCATACTTTCCTGGGACACACCAAGTCTGGACAGTCCGCGATTTTTGTCACTCGAGGCAATCCCGATTGTCATGTAATTCTTCGCGGCGGTCGGACGATGGTCAATTACGAAAAAGATTCTGTCGCTGAAACCTGCTCGCATTTGGAAGAGGCAGGCTTGCCACCGCGCGTTATGGTTGACTGCAGTCACGCGAATAGTAAAAAAGACCATACGCGGCAACCAATTGTTTGTCGTGATGTGATCCGGCAGATCGCCGATGGAGACAGACGCGTCATCGGCTTAATGCTTGAGAGCAACCTGGTCGCAGGTGCCCAGAAGCTGGTTGAAGGCAAGCCCCTCGTCTACGGACAAAGCATCACCGACGCATGCATCGGTTGGCCGGAAACATTGGAGTTACTAAGAGAAGCTGCAGCCGCAGTCCGTTCTGCTCGGTCTTGAAAAGTGGGCACCACGACGGGTGGCCCTCGATAAGAGCGAAGGTACTGTCAAGGACAAAGATATCCTGTGCGGTGCCGAAGCACTGCGTTGTTAGCCAGAGAGGTTGAGGACCAAGACTCTGGAAATCTCACGCTGAATCACTCACCGGCGGAAATCGTTCCACCAACCATCGATACGGCCTGAACTGCGACCATGATTCTTCTATGCGAACATCCCGCCCCGTGCGGGATGCGAGAGCGCCCAATCAATCTTGCGGTCTAGTTTTCACTGACCAGGGCCACCCGCGGGCTGCTCTCGATGCGAACGATCTCTGGATATCCCGTGTTGGTGCGTAGCATCCAGTAGAGTCGTACCGCTAATCTCCGTGCCGCCGCCACCTTGGCCACGCCTTTGGCCATGTGATGGCAACGATGCAAATACTGTTTCTTCATTCCAGGATCGAAACGCACCGCAATCTGTGCCGCTTCCACCAGCAACGATCGCACCAGACAATTGCCTTGCTTGGTGATCGCTCCCAGCTTCTGCCGCCCGCCCGAACTTTCCTCGCGCGGAATCAATCCCAGATAGCTCGCCACTTGTTTTCCCCGGCGAAACCGACTTACATCGCCAATCGTCAACACATAAGCCAGCGCCGTGTTCGGACCCACTCCCGGTTGCGTCATCAACAACCGCGCCTGTGGATGTTCCTCCGCCGCCAACTGCACCGCCTCGTCCAACTTCCCCACCTGCTCGTTCAACATCCCGAGCAGCCCGAGTAAGTCTTCTCGCCGGCACGCCGCCCATGGTTTCATCGGAAGCTCGCGCAACATCTGCTGTCCCGCCTGGCTCCACAGCTTATGTTTACGCTGCACTCCCTTATTCATGGAAAGGTGTTGCAGTTCATTTTTTACCCGGCTGCGAATCTCCACCAGTTTGTGCCGATGCAAAACCAACTGCCGCAGATCCCGTTGCTCGCGGTCCGGAGTCCACAACTTCGGAAACCGTCCTTCCACCACCAGTTTCAGAATATGGGCCGCGTCCCGCTTGTCCGTCTTTTGCTTACGCACATAGCTGGCCCGGATCTGCGCTGCATCCCCAATCCAGATCTCGTGTCCCATATCCTGCACCAGTTCGATGAACCACTGACTGTTCCCCGTGGCCTCCATGCCGATCAGAACCGGCGCCGCCAGTTGCTGATAAAACACTTTGGCATCGCCCGTGGCATGCACCAGCTTCCGCTCGCCACACTCCCCAGTCTCGCTGTCCAACCACGCAATCTGCTGCCAGCTGGGATGGTAATCACACCCTATAATCATCATGCGAAGGCTCCTTCCTCCCCAGGAGCCTTAGTCCTCAAACCAAGACTACCGGGTCGATCGAGCCTTCGCTCTTATCCAATCAACATTTACGTTCTTTGTAAAGGTAGGACTAAGTGGGGCGCCTTGTCCGTACACCTCCTCTGTTCGGTTGCCCCACACTTCGCGGTTTTCGAAGTGTGTGCACCACCTCGGGATTAGGTACGGCGTTACGGTGTGATCTCGAACACGACGCCTTGACCGTTAGCGCCACCATCAAGCGTGGTACCATACAAAATCCCGGGACTTTTTCCCAGCAGCGTCGACGCAGGGGTCTCGCCATCCGTGCAATTAGACTGTGAGCAAAAGTCGTAGAGTACGGTTAATTTTCCAGCCTGAGTTAACTTGAATACATTACCAAAGCCGGAGCCGCCCTGCTCGGTTGTACCGTATAGACTGCCATTCCGTGGATCCACGAAGACACCCGCAATGGGCTGATTCCCATTGGTGTAGTTGAACGAAAAGCTGCTCCGTGTGTCATCAGGGGCAATCTTGAAAACAGTCCCGGCACCAATGCCGCCTAATTGTGTAGTGCTGTAAAGATTTCCTGCGGGGTCGAGGCTAACAGCCGCACCCGTGGCAACTTTCTTGAAGAAGGTCGACAAGATGCTTTGAGCCCAACCTCCAGCACTGTGGGATAACTCGTAAACGACGCCGTAGGCTAGCCCGCCGCTGCCTCCGCCCCTGTAAGTTGTACCATACAGATTGCCCGCAGCATCAAATGTTACCCCACTCATGGGTTCGGCACCGTCCGGACATGCGCTGCCTGACCCCAGCGAACAAAAGTTGTAAAGGGTGGTCTCAGTCCAGCCACCAAGTCCCGGACTCACTTCAAATGCTAAGCCGGCACCATTGTTCAAGGGCCAGTGCCCCGCCCCTCCTTGTTGGGTAATTCCATAAAGGTTTCCTTCGCGGTCAGCTGCCAGTTGGCCCTGTGGGTTACCGCCGTCCACACAGCCGTTCGTCTGATCCAAGCAAAAATTGTGCAAGACTGTTTCTGTCCAACTGCCACCATTCTGAGGCGGCGATAATTCAAAAACTGTACCGCACGCCAAGCCAACAAACGCACAGTTGCCACCCTCAGCGGTCGTACCGTAAAGGTTGCCAGCGGTATCCAGTATCAACCCGCCCTGCGGATCGGCGCCGTCGAGGCAAAATTGCCCAACGGAGCAAAAGTTGTAAAGGATTGTCTCCGTCCACACGCCGCCGGACTGCGGTTGCAGTTCGAAAATGACGCCGCTATTGAACTTACCGCCCAACTCGGTGGCCCCGTAGAGATTGCCGTTTCGATCAGCCACCAACGCACCTTGCGGCAGGAACCCATCATTCGGGACACTACCGAAATTCCACAAAACCTTATATTGCTGTCCAAACAAAAGGGTGCATGTTAGTAAAAATGCAAGTAGCCAGCGCAACTAAAATATATAGAGTCCAATGGATATTCTTCAATAATTATCGGCGAAAAAGATTACACCGCGCAACCTTTTGCACATAAACCGCCGGGTGCCCCAGGTTCGCGCGGGGTTGTGCGCTAACCTGGGAATCAGAGACCTTTGTGGCGCGGCCCTCGCCCGCGAACGCTCTAACCATTCCGGATAGGGCCTTTCGGCTCTATTCCGCTCTGGACGGCCACATGCTACGATTCAGACGCCTATTTGGAGGCTTCCGTGAAGATACTAACTTTCTGCTTGGCATTGATCGTTATGACCTGTACCCTCGCGTCCGGGCAAACCTACAAAGTCCTTTACAACTTCGGAGGCATTCCAAACGATGCCGCTTACCCGTACGGCCTAATCGCGGACAAAGCGGGTAACCTGTATGGCGTAGGAGGAGGAGGGGCAGCTCAAGAGGGATCCGTGTTTGAGTTGTCGCCGCAAGCCGGGCCTCCGCGTGTGTCTATCAGTTCGGCACGTTCTTGAGAGTTCATCGTGTAGTAGCCGAATATGTTGTTGTCTCCTCCCAGATCGATCTTGATACCGGAAATTCGGGAAGCATCGCCATCTTGGTTCCACCCAAGTCCTTCTTGATACGGTGCTCCCGCGGGATTGCCTTCTCCACCGACGCAAAGTATGCACGAATACGTGCCTGCAGGAAACGGCCCGTGCTGGTAAGCAAAGGACATGACCACAGTGTCTGCAGCTGAAAGGTCGGGGAACTGATTGATTGACCAAGCTGTGCCATATACGCACTTGTTAGGCGACCCGGGTGGTGACCAGGCCAATCCTGCATTCGTCAAGGCGGATGAAATAGTCGGCCCGCAAGCCTGAATCGTTGCTCCACCAATAGGTGTGGTCGCGTTCTGACCGATATTTCCTGCAACGAGACCTTCGATTGAATGTGCCCACTTGTGGTGTAAACCAAGGAACACTAGTCACAATTGTCACGCCGGGAATTGAGATACAAATGCACCTGCTTGAGGGGCTGTGAACCAGAAAGGTGGAACGGATTACTTATGCATTCCTGAATACCAGAAAAAGCTGTCGCATCAATACTTCCAGCGAACTGCGGCGATGTATACGCCGCATTGATTTGAGCGCATATATCTGGGGCGCCCGGAAATTGCGACGCATCGAGAGCTAGCGCGCTTGGGACGATCGCCGTGATCGTGTTTCCATTTGACGCGGTTTCCAGGGTACTGACAGCAGGATAACCTTGGGTTGGAGAAACGGTTTGGCTATGGGAGATCGCTCCGCCACAAACTACAATGGCAATGCTTATTAAGCTGACCAACATCTTGGATCGGTTCATTTTTGGCCTCGGATCCACGGGTAGAGGTTCGCGCCGCAGAATAATTGCCTGCGAAACGGAAAGTATCACGCAACTTAGGGGCTACAAGACGGAAAAACAGGTTTTGCGTTACTAAAGAAACGCTACGGGGCAGGTTCCAGAAGCTGCGGCAAATTCTCCGCGATCTAATTCTAAAATCAATACCGATCGCGACCGGACTTCATGGGAGTATACCGAAGACGGTGCCACACCCATTGGCACCACACGTACCGCCTTCGGTGCTCGTGCCGTAGAGGGCGCTCCACTTCCCGAACGTGAGCGCACCACCGGGAACACAGGGCCCCGAAGTTCCTTCCTTGAAAATAAGTTCAGCCTCATTCCACTGACCGTTTCCGTTTTGCAGACGATAAATTGCTCCACAAGAAGGTCCGCTCTTAGGGCCGTAAAGGTTATCGGCGTTGTCCCGAACAAGCCCTCCAGTAAGACTTTCGAATCTTCCGCCAGTGAAGGAGTAAATCGTGTCCCCGGTCCACACGCCGTTAGATTCCGACAATTCAAATACCGTGCCATTTTTAGTTTTCGTGGTTCCGTAGATATTTCCTTGCGGATCGAAAATCACTCCGGCGCGGGGCTGGCCTGCATTCATCGAAAAGCTATACAGGGTATTTTCAGCCCAAACCTCCCCATGCCCATCAGGGGGGCTCAATTCAAACACAGTGCCGCCGCCTAACATTCCGCCCCCGTTCGTTGTGCCGTACAAGTTGCCGGCTTGGTCGATTGCCAGTCCTGCGAGAGGTTCTCCACCATCGTCCGCGCCTTGGAATTGATAAAGAGTGGATTCAGTCCAGCCGCCAGAACCATCGGGTGACAATTCAAAAACAGTTCCACAACCAAGACCGCACTCCAAACCGCCGCCCCCTATGCTCGCAGTTCCATACAAATTGCCAGCCGAATCAAAAACTAGGTTCGCAAAAGGCTGGGCCCCGTCTGTCACATATTCGAAAGTGTAGACGACAGTTTCCGTCCATCCGCCCGCCTGATTAGAAGATAGCTTAAATACGACTCCGCAGCCCGTATTTCCTGGGCAATTCGGATTACCCTGATCCCCTCCATATGGAGTTGTGCCGTACAAGTTACCTTGAGCGTCCTCGACGAGGCCTGCCCCAGGGCTAGATCCATCCGTTCCACCGCTAAAACGATAGAGAACAGTCTCTTTCCAGGGTCCGCCGGCCGCCTTCGGTGGTGACATCTCAAAAACAACACCACAACCTACCCCTCCAAGACAGAAGTTCTTCGACCCGCCGGCAGCCGTAGTGCCATACAGATTCCCCGTGGCATCCGCGATTACGTTTGCACTAGGGATGGAACCATCGTTGCCGCCGGCGAAACTATGAAGGACCTGCATTTTGGGCCCAGCGGCACGGGCGGAAATCGCGAGAATCATGGTGGCGAATAGAACTGAGAATTTAGTAATCATTGTACTTCGTTTCATAAATCGGCGCTTTCCGTGCCTAGGCGGCACGACCCTTTAATATGGGAAACTAAGCGCGCGAAACGGCTGTAGGGGAGAACACCAGCCCTAGCACTCTTCACCGAACATAATAAACCCATCCCCGTAATCCACAGCAAAAATAATGCTTCGCCCTGTTTTCCCATTTTGGGAACTCGTTTGTGCACTTTTTCATTCGTTCTTCACTTTTCTCTTGACCTCGCAATTCAGAAAGCGCAAGGTCGAATTAGTAAGCATCCCTCGTTCTTTGACAATCGAATCGCGTGTGAGTGGAAGCATCTAAGGATAGTGCTAACTCCAATGTTTTCTATATTATCCATATAAGTCGATTGCAATCTAGATTTTGCAAAAACGGGACGCTGTAGGTAATAATATACTTGACGAATCAACATAAGTTTGCTATCTTTCTTACATGGACGGCAAACAACAGCAACCAAAGACCTTGCAAGAAGCTATCCGCTTCTTTGGCAATCCTGACAACGTTCTGGACTACATGATCCGCCTTCGCTGGCCGGATGGTGTTGTCACCTGCCCGAAGTGTGGACGCAATGACGTTGTGTTCCTCAAGAATCAGCGCAAGTGGCAATGCAAAAGTGTCCATCCCAAGCGGCAGTTCTCCGCGAAGGTTGGAACTGTCATGGAAGATTCTGCAATCTCTGCGGATAAGTGGCTTACCGCTGTTTGGTTGCTGTCGAACTGCAAGAACGGGATTAGCTCCTACGAGGTTGCCAGTGCGATTGGCATCACTCAGAAGTCGGCATGGTTCATGATGCACCGCATTCGCTTCGGCTTGTCGCTGAACGCCAAGAAGTTCGGAACCAAGACCAAGCTCGGCGGCGGCAATAGAGAAATAGAAGTGGACGAGACTTTTGTCGGCGGACACAAACACAACATGCACAAGGACAAGGCCGCACGATACGAGGCACGCGGCGGCCCTAAAGGTAAGACCGTTGTGCAGGGCATTCTTGATCGCACCGCTCGGCAGGTACGCGCAAAGGTTATGCCGGACGTGAAGCGCGAGACCTTGCAAGCTGAGATTCTTAAGCAAGTGCGCTTCGGAACCAAAGTCTATACCGATGATGCTGTGGCCTACTCTGGCGGCATGAGACACCACTTCGTGCATGACTTCGTTACCAAGACCGAGACTTACGTTAAGGGTCGTGTCCACGTCAACGGCATGGAAAACTTCTGGGCACTGTTGAAGCGCGGCCTTAAAGGAACCTACGTTGCTGTTGAGCCTTTTCATTTAGAGCGTTATGTCGATGAGCAAGTTTTCCGTTACAACAATCGCAAGCACGAAGATGGTTCTCCGATTACTCCGGCAGAAAGGTTTTCATTAGCCCTGCCTCAGTTCGCTAACAAACGGCTTACCTACGCCGAGTTGACGGGAAAGTTAGAAGAAGCGGCCTTCTAACCCTTACCGCCTGAAGCGTGGCCCGAAGCGGAAGGCGTCATAGTCTTCCGCTTTTTCTTTCGCTGCTTCTCGCGCTTTTCAGCGTCCAGAGCACCCCTTATTTCGTCATGCGATATACTCGCCAACTTCCGCATCGTCTGATCGAAGTTATCGTACTCGTCAGTCTCGTTTTTTTTCACCTAGCTTGCTCCGTGAATGCAAGAAGTCTCTGTTTCGTTGGATACTTTGCTTCTAGTTCTTTTTTAAGGGCACCAATAAAATCGGGACCCTTTGCCACGACATCGGGCACTAATTGTTTTGCCGTTATAGTTAAAGAATAGATTCGCCTGACACGCTCAAGTGATTGGTCGAGAACCTTTCGTATCATTTCGTCCGGCTTAAGATTAATGAGCATGTTCCTCTGAATTGCGCTTTTCTTTAGTGCCGAACAGGTCGCGTCATAAGCGAGATGGTAGCGAATGTTTGCACGCTCATTCTTGGCTTCCACCTGCTTTACAATAAACTCGTCAACAATTTTCATGATCTGAACAGCGTTACCAAACACTTCCGGCTTGCTAGTGCGGTTGAACACTTTTTGATAATGTTTTTTAACAAACTGGGTTGGGCTTCCTTTCGCCTGCTCGGGGCGCTGCATTAATATGGCGATTAGTGCACGTGTCAGATAATCAAGCGTTACAATTTTGGAACGCTCGATTTTGTCGTTGTCGTAGTACTGATTCTTTACTCGCTCATAAAAATAGCCGAAGTTCGGCAGAGCGGATTCGATCATGTCGTGAATTTCATCAGTAGTCGTTAGCAAATACATCGAATCGACCTTGGTTTGGTTATTTGTGGTGGATGTTATGTTTCTCGCGATTTGCTTCTGTGCTTCAATCACCTTTACTAAAATATGCCGCTCATCCGTACGTGCGGCGCTCGGCTTGTATTGGGAGTAGTAATAAATCTCACGCGAAGTCTGAAGACCATTTACCACCCGCGCATCCTCAAGAATTAGCGACTTCGCTCCTACTTTTATCTTAGAAGCGGTAATCGTGATGCCATTGTTCAGCCACCAGAATTCGCGTTTCTCTTGGCCAGATATCAGAGTATTGCGAATGTCGGCATTTACACCCTTCGATCCAAGGTAGCCGCGAACGTTCGGCTCTAGAACATACTCGCGAAGTTCCCCACTCTGTGTTGAGATAAAGTTTATGTAGTCTGACATCGTAACCAGACACACATATGCACTACCCCAGTGATCAGATTCCAGTTTTTCCTTGAGCTTTAACTCTACTGGGTCGCGTCTGGATTTCCGAGTCAACTCTAATAGCATCTTCGCTGTGTAGAAGTTCACATCGCAATCGCAAAAACACAAATTTTTTAGCGAGGATTTCAGTTGATCTGCCCGTGCCGTCACCTCTGGGTGCACAGTATCTGCTTTGCTGGCGATGTGGAACATAATAGTCAGACTTGGAAATGACATCTTCAAAGCTGAATGCCATGTCCGAAATCGAGATATGATGCTGCGAACATCGGCGCTATACGTCGCCGGTTTGGCATTCACGTCAACACTTTCATTTAGTAAATCATTACTAAAGTCGTCGAGTTTTCTTATGTGATCTTTAGTAAACCCACCACTTCGTGTTGCTTGGATAATGTGCAAGGTAATCTTTAGACCCTGGAAGTCCGCATAGTTGGTCGGATCTTCTTCATCCGTCATTAATTTCCCTTGGATGAACGGATAAATTCCATCCACTCCGCCGTCGTGCGGACCATCTGTATACCCATTTTGAATTTGATCAATGTCGAGATCGTTAGATTTAAGAATTTGCGCAATACAGAAGGTCGCGAAAAACTCATCATCCGGCAAATCTGGGTCGGTATTTTTCTTCAGGTGATCAAGATACGCTTCTAAATATGCGCGCTCAGGCTCAGACATGCGGTAATCCTTCCATGCGGAGATGTCGATCATCGTACACCTCTAGTCCTGCGAGGCGCACCATCCCCAAAACTAGCTGCCCTGTCACTCCCATACTGCGACGAATCCCCATGATTCGTCAAGTATATTGTTACCACGCTGTAAATTGCTGAGAACAAAAGATAAGCAATAAAAAAAAATTCAGGAATTCGACTCAACAGGCCGACGCAGCACAGATCTAACCAGATAAGCTCCGCGCAAGATCCCTCTCTCCGCCTGAAAAGCGGCTTCGTTCGGGATGACATCCCAAGGCGGTGGGTCTCGTGGTGCCCACACTTCGAAAACCGCGGAGTGTGGGGCACCCGCAGTCGGCGCAGTTCCTAGTTCTTATGCGCGGCGGTTTCTACGTTCTTCAAAATGCCATCCAGATCAGTACGTGAAAAATACCGACCATCCAACACAACCGCCGATATTTTCTGTGTGTTCCCGATGTCGTCGAGTGGATTAGCGTCCAGCAATACCAGGTCTGCCAGCTTGCCCTTCTCGACCGTACCGAGATCGCTGGTTCGATTGAGAAACTTCGCAGGATTAAGAGTCGCAGTTTGCAGCGCCTCCAACGGAGTAAAACCCGCCTTCACGAAGAACTCCAATTCCTGGTGGAGACTGAATCCCGGCATAACATAAACGCCGGCGGCGGTATCCGTACCGGCCAGGAAAGGGACGCCCGCGCGATGCATCGCCAAAGTCATTTGCAGTTCCATGGCAACGAATTGGCGGCGGTAAGTAACCGGGTCGGTATCTAATTCCTTCATGATGCTCTCGGTAAATTTTCGATAAGTAGTATCGCGCAAGCTGGCGGCGGCGTACCTTGCGCCTGGGCTAAGACTGAGGTCGAGATCGTCAATCAACCACTGGCCGTGCTCCCACACTAAAGTTGGCACCTGCCAAGTGTTATTTTTCGCGAGGAGAGCAATTAACTCAGCGCATTTCGGTGCGCTGTAGGTTTCCACTACACGGCGCGGCCCCTTGGGTCCCTTCAAGAGCTCGTCTTCGATGGTGGAGCAACCTTCGAAAATTCCGGTGTAGTGCTCGATGCTTTTCTGACCGGCGTTGCTTGCCTCGGAAGCACGGATCGCATCGGGAACATGTCCCACAAAAGTGATGCCCTGCTTCTTGGATTCCTCGGCAACCGTGAAGTAGGCATCGCGGGGAATGTAGGATTGCACTTTGATGAAATCCGCTCCGCCCTGCTTCAAGTCATCGACCGCTTTGCGTCCCTCCGCTGCCGTGGTTACGGGAAGAGAAGCAGAAGCCGGAAAGTGCGGAGGCGCGCCGTCAATCATCGGCCCGGAAATGACCATGCGTGGTCCAATGATCGCGCCAGCCTGGATTTGTCTGCGCCAATCCAATAGTTGGTGCAGATCGCCACCCATGTCACGGACACCGGTAACGCCGTTGGCAACGAACAGCGGCAAGATGATTTCTTTGCTGTCGGGGATCCAGTCGCCAAAGTTGGTGTGAACATGCATATCCCACAGGCCGGGAATAAGGAACTTGCCGCGGCCATCCACGATCTCCGCGTCGCGGAATCTCTGGCGCGACGATGTTTTGATGTCCACAATCCGATTGCCACGAACGATCACGGTCATATCCGGATGCAAGCCTCCGTGTATGACATCGATCACGGTTACATGTACGATCGCTAGCGTCTTTGCATCGCGCGCGATGGCGAAACACGAAAGCAATAAGCACGTAAGAAATAAGAACGACAAGAGAACAGAAATACGTTTCATTGAGTTCACTCTGGGGTGCTAATTTTCTAATGCCGTCATACTAGGCTAATTGCGAAAGTTTTGGAGAATTACATCGGTGCGTAAGTTAAAAAAACGGCTTTGCTGCGGGATTACAGCCCGTGGTTTAAGGATTATCAAATGCAGCTCATGAGTTTGCGCACGCCATCATGAATTTGGCGTACGTCGGTGCCGCCGTAACCAAGAATCAAACCGCCCGCCGGCGGGGTTTTCGAATAGCAGGAGGACAAAGGCATAGCCGATATTCCGATCGCAGCGGCCTTCTTTGAAACCGTCACATCGTTGACGCCCGGCGGCAGCAGCGCCACGAGATGCATCCCCGCTTCCGCGCCAATAACCTCGAGGCGGTCATCCAGGTGCTTGTTGATTGCTTTAACTAACGCCGTCCGCCGCTCCATGTAGAGCATGCGCATTCTGCGAATGTGGCGCGCGAAATGTCCGTCGCGGATGAAATCCGCCATGGCGGTCTGATACAACGTGGATGAGAATTGATCGGTCGCGTCTCGTGCCGTTGCGAATGCTGCTACTAAATCTTTGGGGACGACCACGTAACCGAGGCGGAGCGCGGGAAACATTACTTTGCTGAACGTACCGACGTAGATCACTCGCGCGTCGGTATCCAAGCCTTGCAGCGAAGCGATTGGACGTCCACCCAATCTGTATTCGCTGTCGTAATCGTCTTCAATGATCCACGCGCCGGTTCGCATGGCCCAATTGAGCAACTGCATTCGTCGCGTGGCCGTCATTGTCACGCCCAGCGGATATTGATGGGACGGTGTAATGTAGGCCGCGCGAGCGTTACGAGCTCGCCGAATTCCTTCGGCTACGTTTAGACCCTCCTCATCTACGGGTACAGGAATAAGCTTTGCCCCCGCCATCATGAAGGCTTGTCGAGCTCCGGGATAACCCGGCTCTTCCATCCATACTTGATCATTTGTATCTAACAAAACTTGTGCCGACAGTTGTAAACCTTGTTGCGATCCGGTTGTTATGAGAATCTGTGACGCTTCGCATCGCACCGCACGGACTGCGCCTAGATATTCAGTGACAGCTTCACGGAGGGGCATATAGCCTTTGGCGTCTCCATAAGCCATCTGCTGCCTTGTGGGCCTTCGCGAATGGCGATTTACTACCTGGGACCATACGCTGGTCGGAAAATGTTCCAGAGCTGGCAAGCTCACGCGGAACGGTACCAGTTTGTTGGACCAAGTTTGGGATGGTACGCGCATCAATGCGACGCGATGCGAGACTTTCCGGAGAGACTTATTCGATACCTGCCGCGTGGAGCTCGACATTTTCCCGACCGCAGTATAAAAGGCGTCGTCCGGGAGAGATTTCGCAACACAAGTGCCCGCGCCGACAAACGTCTCGAAGTATCCCTCGGCAAGCAATTGTTCATAGGCGTTGGAAACCGGTATGCGCGACACCTTTAGTTCCGACGCAAGGCTTCTCGTAGAGGGCACACGCTGTCCCGGTCGTAATTGCCCAGCAAGGATGGCATTACGAAACCATTCGTATAAATGGCGGTAAATCGGAATCTTTCTGCTGTGATCGATTGTGATCGGTGGGAGGAAGCTTGCTGGAATGTGCTTCATACAAATCTAACCAAAGTGGATATATCGTATCACTCCAAAGTGGCTATTTCGATGAAGCCACGATGCGAGCTAATCTCAGTATGTGCGAGTGACGCTGAGGAGTTCATGAACGTGTTGAAATACTTTTTAGTCCGTGTTATTGCCGGCGGCTTGTTGGCTATCCTGCAGCCCGCCTTTGGGCTCGCGCAGCAGAGTTCCATTCCACCGAAAACTGCGACTGCCGATCAACGGGATGGGCAACATGACTTCGACTTCGAGATTGGCATTTGGAAAACTCACCTCAGGCGACTGACACATCCGCTAACTGGCTCGACTATATGGGTCGAATATGAAGGCACAACAGTTGTCCGAAAAGTTTGGAATGGCCGTGCCAACCTGATCGAACTAGTGGCAGACGGTTCCGCAGGTCATTTTGAAGGCTTGAATCTGCGTCTGTACAATCCCGAGTCCCATCAGTGGAGCCTGAATTTTGCCAATAGCCGCGGCGGAGGTCTAAGCGAGCCGACGGTCGGCGGATTCAGAGATGGGCGTGGCGAGTTTTTCGATCAGGAAACGTTGAATGGCCGGGCGATATTAGTTCGGTTTGTGATATCGGACATCAACGCAGATTCGTGCCGTTTTGAGCAAGCGTTTTCCGATGATGGGGGCAAGACTTGGGAGATCAATTGGATCGCGACAGATACGCGAGTAAAAGAAGGATCTAGCGAATCGCATTGATTTTTTGCGGAAAATGGTGAACTGCCCGATTTGGGAAATAAAACAAACAAGAGAGACGGAGACAATAACTAATGATGAACATCAGACACATTCGGAGTTTTCTCATCGCATGTAGCCTTGCGATCGCAGTTGCGCCAATTCAGGGAATGGCACAGCAAAATTCAGACACTGCGGCGACTAGCATCCAAAAGCCTGCTGCCTCGCAACGCGATGGGCAGCATGACTTTGATTTCGAAATTGGTACCTGGAATATTCACCTGAAGCGACTCGATCATCGATTAGTCGGCTCGACAAACTGGGTGGAATTCGACGGCACCTCCATTACGCGAGAGGTTTGGAACGGTAAAGCCAATCTGGAAGAGTTTGAAACCGACAGTCCTGTCGGGGGTCATATCGAAGGTCTGACTCTGCGTTTATACGATCCGCAAACCCACCAGTGGAGTCTTTATTGGGGGACCAGCAAGAGTGGTGTTATAGCTGTGCCAACGATCGGAGAATTTAAGAATGGACGCGGAGAATTTTTCGACACCGAACCTGCCGGACCCAATGGCAGATCTGTGCTGGTTCGATTTGTTTGGTCGGACATAACCCCAAATTCTGCTCACTTCGAGCAGTCATTCTCGGATGATGGCGGAAAGTCCTGGGAAGTCAACTGGATCACCGATCAGACGCGCGGGAAGGATGAAGCTGCCAAGGTCCACTGAATTCACGGACGGGATCCTAAATCAAAGCGAATTGACTGGTTCCGGCGGCGGCAAAGACATCGGCGACATCTTGCAGGGCTGTTTTCCTAAAAGCGTCCACGACGATGGGATCAAACTGTGTGCCGGCTTTGTCCACGAGAATTTCGATCGCTTGCTCATGGGGCATGCCTTTGTGATAGCAGCGATTGGAGATCATGGCGTCGTAAGCATCAATCACTGAAACGATCCTTGAGCCAATCGGAATTTCCTCGCCCTTCAACCCAGCGGGGTAGCCCTTGCCGTTGAAGCTTTCGTGGTGGTGCAGCACATAGAGGCTGGCTTTTTCAAAACCCGTGTAAAGGCGCAAAATCGACCAGCTATACTCCGGATGTTTATTCATCACCGCACGTTCGTTATCGGTCAGCTTTCCTTCCTTCTTGAGAATGGAATCGGGAATGCCGATCTTTCCGATGTCATGCAGGAGCGCCGCTACTTCCAATTGATACACATCGCTTTGGCTTATACCTAGATCTCGCGCAACGCGAACAGCCCACTCCGCCAATCGCGTGCTATGAACACCAGTGCCAAGGTCCCGCAAGTCGAGAAGCTGAGTAAATCCGCAGATCACCGATTTCATGAGCGCCTGCTGCTGTTCTTCCAATTCCTTCATGCGGAATTGAATTGCAACCGGCGCTTCTTCAATGGCGATGTTATCGATCAAAGATTTCATTGTGTTCGTAATCGCTTAAGTTAGTTCAGGCCCAAACTCTGTGACCAGGCCTGCATCGCCTGATAGGTGTCAAGTCGGCCGTGGCCCATTTGAGGGTCAGAAATCGCTTGGCTGTGAGTTAGGGCCTTGGCGACCTGCGGCTCCGTGTTCGGAGCAGCTAGTGTGAGCGAAAGATTGCCTAACCCGATAGGCAGGCCACTGACGCTGGTTTGAGTACTGTAAAGCGAAACCAGAAGCGCAGTCGTACCCGAAACGAGAGGCGCGCTGAAAGATGTACCCCAACCAGCGGCATACGTTCCAAACGGGTAGGTAGTCATTACACCTTCTCCTGGTGCTGCCAACCAAACCGGGGGCGCGCCATAATTGGAGAACGACGAAGGCCCGTCGGAGAGGCTCGTGGAAGCTACATCAATTACGTTCTTATATGCGCCGGGATAGACAGTTGCCTGCTCTCCGCTATTACCGGCCGCCGCCACGCAAATTACTCCGTTAGCGGTAGCGTAATTCACGGCGTTTGCCAATTCCTTTGAGCTCGATGTGTAGTTAAAGCTCATGTTGATTACTTTCGCGCCGTGATTCACCGCGTAGTAAATAGCGCGCAGGATGTCAGAGTTGTATCCGCTCCCATCAGCCTGGAACGATTTGAGGGGCAAAATTTTAGCTTGCGGCGCGACCAGATGGATAAGCCCGGCCGTCATGGTTCCGTGGCCGAATGCTTCATAGCCAGGCCCGTCCAGCACCGCAACAGTTGATTGATCAAGCACGGCTACTGTTGACTGGCTCACGCGTGCGGCTTGGCTGCCATCGAGAACTGCGACAGTGGACTGGCTTACATCGCTCATTTCGGAGCCACCGTTTTGATTACGAGTGAAGTCGTAGCCTGGCATCAAAGATGCCTTTAATACAGGGTGATTCGGATCAACTCCGGTGTCGATGTCGGCAACGATGATTCCGTTCCCTGCATTGTGAAAAGTAGACTGAGTTGCTGTGGTGCGAATTAGTTGGTTGGCAGGCTGGAAGACGTAGCCATGCCAGACCGTCGCTCCGTAATACTGAAACGGCGTTCTGTCATTCAAATAAGAGGGTGCCGCACCCGCCGAGGCGCCCTGCGTTTGCACCAACTGGTCCGCTTCAACCTGAAGAATGCCAAGCAACGAAATGTTTAGAGTGGAAACCAGTGGAGACAGTGCTGGTGGCACGACGATCATGAACAGCTGACCTTGGGGATCGCCCAAGTTCTCGACCGTCGAGCACTTCAATAGTTGGCACAGGTTCAAAAGGTTGTTGAGGCCAAGGCTATCCCGCACCACCAATCGTGTTTGGGCGGCGCTCGCTTGATGACTTTCGATTACAGCCTGCGCATTCATGGCTCGCGCGCCAAAGCAAAGCAGCAGCAAAACTGCAAGATGCGCATGTAAATCGTGTTTCGATAGTCGGTCAAAACAACCTTTGGTTAAATTCATGTCTACGCCTCATTTCGCGAACAGCGGCACCAGGCCACCGACGACAATGCGAGTCTAAGGCAAGATTAGAATTCACGAAACTTACACACGTAATTCTGGAATTGGTTACCTCCGGGTTACTTCAGTGCAAGGATGCGGACCATAACTAGTTTGTTTACTGCCGGTTAGGGCGATGCCCTTAAATTCTTAGTAACCGTGGCGATTGGGGAAACTGTATGGGCTCGCTTAAGACTTGCCGACAAGTACAAAGGGAGCCCACTGATAAGCGTGCGGATAATGTGATCGAAGCCCAATCATCGCGGCTTGCATGGCTGCTGCTTTCGTCTTCCCTTGTCTGAGACATTTATAGAAGGCAGTCATAAACTTGGCTGTGCTTTCATCATGCACGTCCCAAAGACTGAGGACTAAAGACTGTGCTCCGGCGTGAAGAAGTCCTCGTGCCAAGCCAACCAGTTCGTTCCCGCCCGAAACTCCGCTAAGTCCGGTGGAACATCCACTGAGCGTTATCAATTCCACGGGAAGATGTAAGTGATAAAGATCAAACAAGCTTAAAAACGAGTCGCCGAGGCGTATTGCCGAAAACATGGGATTGTCCTGGCGAAACCGCCCGTGGGTTGCAATGTGAATAATGTGGCTCGCTGGGCCCCGAGTACGCAAAACATGTTCGGTCGCATTTTTCCCGATGAAAACTTCGGCGTCATCGAGAACACCGCGCAGAGCTTGGACTTCGTCCAGGATTGCTGGCGCCTGAGAATCGGGAATTCCGAATACAAGTGCAGATTTACCGGAGTTCACCGTCCTAGTTTCGCAGAGAGCGTAAATGCTCGCGCTGGGTGCGTAAGACACAGTATGGCGATCAATGACATGTTCTTTGCCATCAAACAGGGCATGAAATGGAACATAGTGCAGCAATCCATGAGGGACAAAGACTAGATGGTTAGCTTGCAATAAAGCTACAACAGGCCGAATCAACTCATCATAAAGTGCTCCCAGATAAGATTGGGTGGTCTCAAATAACGAATCGCGCGACGTTTCTAAGTATTGCGAATTCTTGCGAAGATTTGACGTTTGAAGCTGTAGGAGCCGGAGTATTCCGGAGACCCTGCTGCCCAGCGAAATGGGAACTATCTCTAAGCGTTCGCGTCCCACAATGCATGCCAGAATGCGATCCCGCAAGAGGAAATATTCGACAAGCTGAGTATCGGGGGACAGGGCCGCGCGAATGTCATCGAAGTGCAGATAGCTCGGCATTTGAAGACCTGCGCTAGCAGCATCCGTAGGTGTTGCTTCCTGCAGCATATGAAGCAGTTCCGTTTCGTGCTCGCGTGCCTGCTTTTCCAATTCGGAAATACGTTCTGGAGAGCGTTGCTCTGGCTGAAACTGCGCGCGTTCAATCAGGTTGTAATACCAGTTGAGCTCTTCTCTTGTTTCGCGAATGCGACGCACCAATTCGCTTTGACCAGAAACTTCACTGAGGACGGGAGCGGGTCTAACGAACCAGTCCATCAAACTACGACTTTTAGCCTGCTCAACGTAATGAAACGCTTCCTCAGTTGTACCTGGGGTCTTGCGGTTCATACAGATCTCGACTAAGTGTTCATAGACAACCAATCGATTCTTGATGAAGGCTATCTTCAACTCTTCGCCGCGCAAACTGCTGCGTAACGTCTCCAAGTCATCACGCGCGATTTGATACGACTGATACGCTTCATCCGCGTCGCCGCTTGCCAAGTAGATATCACCCGCAAGTAAATGGCACTGGTAGGTAAGAACCGGGGCACCTATCTGTTTAACCTTTTCCATTGCTTCAGTCACTCGCTGGGAAGCCTCATCCAAATCATCGGTGGCGAGTGCAATCCGAGCTAGCAGTAATTGGGCAAGAATAAATTTGCTGACTAGATTCAACGTGCCAAAAGGCTTGATCACTTCCATACAAAGACGTTTGGCTTCGAAATAACGTCCTTCGTTGAAATAGACTAGTGCACGATATAAATCAATTAAAGAAGGCCACGCCCGGTTATTTTCCCGAACAAAAATTTCCCTGGCTTCTGTGAATAGCTTGATCGCTTCAAACGCACGTCCTATTTGGCTGGCCGCCATCGCCGAGAAAGCAAGGCATTTGGCCGTTTCGTAACCCATGCCAAGTTTTTGAAAGCCTTCATAGCCTTGCTGAGATAACTCCCAGGCTTCATCGCTGAGGTTCAATTCGAGATAGAGTTCGGACAGATCGAGATTGCACAACGAATAGTGATAAGCATCGCCAATTGCCTCCGCGCTGTCTCGCGCGGCGCGCAACATCTCAATTGCGGTGGTATATTCGCCGCGCAGGTAATAAAGGTATGCGATGTTGTAATCGGCCTGACTCACCAGGAGTGGCATGTCATGCTTAGTACAAAAATCGCGTGCCTGTTTGTAAGCTTCCAGAGCTTTGGGGAATGAGTTCAGGCTTATCTGGCAAGTTGCAATATTGCTGAGAACGGCAGCGATACCTTCAGGGTCTTTATCGACGGGCAGATCCCGCAGGGCTTGCTGGTAGCACTCGAGTGCCTCTGCAAAGCGGTCCTGACGGTAAAAAATATTCCCTACATTAATTTGAAGTCGTGCGAGCCTCCAAACATTTTTTTCCTCGACGAAAATTTCGCGTGCGCGCTCCGCTGCCGCGAAGGCGCGGTCGTACTCGCCTATCAGAAGCATGGGCTGAATGGAGCTACTCAGAGTACGAGCCAGCTCATTCGTTAGTCCAAGGGAATCAAATAGGTGGGCTGCCTGTTCATGAAAATCGATTGCAGCAGCATGATCTCCCGTGGCATATAAAGCATTCGCACGAGCGCGCAGGCTGCGTGCAGTGGATTCGGTGTCGTTGAGCTTGCTTGAGATGAGGAGAGAAATATCGGATGCGCGAAGCGCTATCTGCACGTCCACTCGAACGAGTTCGCGAACCCGATCGGTCAACTCAGTTATGAAACCAGTGCTAATAACACTGGGATGAACCGATAAAAAATTAGCCCAACTGATCTCCTCACGCAGGGCGATGAGCTCTTCGAGCAAATGTTCATTCGTCAGATCGCTGTTAGTCACACTACCTCTTACAGCCACGTCAATGTCTCAGGATCCCCGAAATTATTGCTTAAAATATAGCTCCTCTACATTCCAAAGCGTATTAGGCTCTAAGACGGCGGGTTGAAAATTGCCCAGACTATTCTTGGCACCGACTAGAACATTAGGCGTGGCAAGAAAAATAAAGGGTAGATTCTGCTCAATTATTTCCTGCACTCCGTCATACATACGTTTTCTCTTCTTGTAGTTGATTTCGACCAGCTGCTGCTCCATCAATTGATCAATTTGGGATTCCCAATCCGTCGCGGGTTTCGGCTCACTCAAATGCCAAAGATGAGTAGCCCCGCTGGATAACCAAACATTAAGTTCTGAATTCGGATCGGCGTCGCCACCACCAAGACCCATGATCGCAGCTTCATAGTTGTAGGTTTGAAAAACGCGATCTACCACTGCGCGAAATTCGAGTGGTACAACATGCACAGTCATTCCTAGCTTACTTAAATCGTCCTGAATGATTGTGGCCATCTTGGTGCGCTGCGTGTTCGAGGAACTGGCGATGATGGAAAATTCCACCCGCTGACCACGCGAGTCACGGATTTGCCCATCCCCATTCCACGAAAATCCGGCGGACTTCAGCAAATCACGGGCGTGATCCAGAGAGCGTGCGGGGTGCGGCAGCGTCTCGTCGACCCAAAATTTATTAGATGGGCTGACGTTCCCCCACAATGCGGCGCCTCGCCCCGCATAAACGAGTTTGACGATTGCGTCGCGATCAATTGCAAAAGAAACAGCCTGACGAAATTTCAGATCGGCAAACCACGCTTGCTCCGCCGCAATTTGTGGAAGATTTCTTGACTTCAACTCATTTTGGTTGAAGACAAGAAAGTTGTACTCGATGCTTGGTCCCAAATCCACCAACTGGTAACCACGACTCTGCGCTTCTTTCGACAGTAGTGTGTAATTCTCTGCAGCGACCCGGTTGATAACTCCAGTGTCGCCGGATTGAAAGCGAATCACCTGAGCATCTTCATTACCAACGAATAGAAACGCCAGCTCATCCAGATAGGGCAACCGATTTTGATTTCGATCAACTTTCCAGAAATATGGATTGCGCTCGAGCACCACACGTTGCCCCGGTACGTATTCTTTTAGCCGAAATGGACCCATCCCAGCAATTTGCGCAACAGAGACATTGACGCCCCAGGCTTGCGCGAACGTACCCTCGTTGTAAGGTTTTTCCAACAGATGACGGGGCATCATGGCAAGACTATCGAAGATGCGCTCGGCTGCCGCGTAAGGCTTGGCCAGTGTGAATCTGACGGTGAACTGATCGATTTTTTCTACTTGCATTGGCTTGCCACCCACGATCAACAAATCGCGCTGTGGCGAATTCATCTTCTCGTCGAGATAGACCTTGAAAGAAAACGCAACATCGTCCGCATCGAACGGTTGGCCGTCGGAAAAGAGTAACCCTCGCCGCAGCTTTAGGGTGAAAATGCGGCCGTCGCGGGAGACATTCCACGACTTCGCGAGAGATGGCTCCGTCTTTTGCGAGAGTCGATTGATATGAATAAGGTCCGCCATCATGCGGCCTATAACTTCACGCGATGGAGCGTCGAGGGCGGTAACGGGATTGAGTGTTTTAGGTTCGCTTTTTTGAGCAACAACCAATGTTCCGCCATACCGGCCGACCTCGGCACTGGAAGATTGATATTCCTCTCCGGTTCGTAATGGTTGGGGCGTCGACGCAAAAAGTTGAGCACTGAAGCCGAGAAGAATAACTAATACGCAAGCGAAACGTCGCATAATGAACTCCGGCTTACTCTGAATGTCAGATTGAACTTGATTCTAGTTGCTGATGAAATGCATTGGCTAGGATCAGGTACATAAAAGAGAAACTTGCCAATGCCAGCCCGGGTGCAAACATCCACCAGTAAGACACCAATACGTTGTACTGTTGCAAGGTTGCCAGCAAAGTACCCCAACTCGAGACGGGTTCGCTGACGCCGAGACCAAAGAAAGATAATGTAACTTCTGCAAGCATGTATTGCGGAATCAACAATGCTGCTTGTGTAAGCAGTACGCCGTAAGTCTGGGGCAATAGATGGCGACGAAGGATGTAGCTGTTCGAAGCTCCGAAACCGCGGCTGGCTACAACGTATTTTCGTTCTTTCGCACTTAGCAAAATGCCTCGAATAATTCGCGACGGTCGCGCCCACCCAATGACGCCAATCAACACTACTAAAAGCGAAAACGCTTGCGCAGGGCTTATATGGAGCGGCAAAAAAGCCCTAACCGCAAGCAAAAGGTACAACCACGGAAGCACCAGAAACAATTCTGCCGTGCCCATGATCAAATCGTCGATCCAGCGTCCATAGAAGCCAGAAATCGAACCGAGAAGTGTTCCCAGCGCTAAAGACAATACTGTCGCAAGCAGTCCGGCCCCTAAAGAAATCTGTCCGCCATATAAAATCCTTGAGAACTGATCGCGGCCGTAGTTGTCACTGCCCGCTAAGAAAATATGGCCAGGAAGTTCTACTCCAAACAAATGTGTGTGTGCTGATATGAGGCCTGCGATCCTATATTTCGGTCCTTCTACGAGGAATTTGACGGGATATGCATTTTCTGGTGATTCCACATACTCATTCAATGTCTCCGGACGTTCGATCCACTCATAGACAAACGGTCTTAGATGAATGTGACCACTGCGATCCACAAAATGCAGGCGCGTTGGTGGTACATAGGGCAAGTCCCGGCATTGGGTAACAGGGGCATAGGGAGCTATGAAGCCTGCGAATAGCAGGCCGAGATGCATAAGGCCTAAAACAATTGCAGCGATCCAGATCTTTGTCTTGTTTTCCATTAAAATGCCGCGCCAACCGTTCGAACACGAGGATCGACCAAGACAAGCAACACGTCAGCCAGAAAGTTGCCAAAAACCATAAACAGAGTCGAGGCCATAATCGCTCCGACAACTACATATATGTCCCGGGACATGACGGCGTCCAACAGCAAGGGCCCGAGGCCTGGCCAGCTTGTAACCACTTCAACCAGCAGTGAGGCACTGAGCAATCCTCCAATGGAAAAGCCGAGCAACGAAATTAATGGGTTTGACGCCGCGGGCAAGGCATATCGAAACAATAGTGTTCCACGCGGTATCCCGTGTCCGTGAGCAGCCTGTATGAACGGCATGTTCAGAACTTCGATCATGCTCGCCCTGACGTGTCGCAGCAATAGAGGCAAGCTCGCGAACACGAGCGCGCTCACGGGAATCAACATGTGCGCCCCGAGATCGAGGAATCTGGGCCACAACCCAAGTTGGCTTGCTTGGATCGATGCCATTCCTCCCACGGGAAGCGCGTTGGATCGAACCACCATATATAGAAGACCGAAGAGCACGACTAATTCAGGGATTGAAACCATGAGCGACGTGCCGGCCACACATAAACGATCGACCCAGCCATTTGGACGATTGGAAGCCCAGAGCCCAAGACTTATGGCTAATATCCACGCAATGATCGCGGAAGTTACAGCCAACAAAAGTGTGTTCCAGGCTCGCGCATATAACAAGCCACGTACTGGCGAGTTGTAAGCAAAAGAAAACCCCCAATCACCCTTCACGACGGACTTGGTCCACAGGACGTATCTCACCGACATTGGTTGATTGAGTCCGTACTGCGCTTTGAGACCATTGAATGTCTGCTCGGAAATTTGTGGATTAAGCTTCATATCATCAAAGAAGCTACCTGGCGCCAAGTCGGCAAACAAGAAGGTCAAAATAGATACGCCGACGAGAAGAAATAATGCGCGAATGAATCGCCGAAACAAGTAATTCATACTTGCACCGCAGCTTCAACGTCTTCGAAAGCAGCCTCGAGGGTTTGTGCGGAAGTCAGCAACGCGCGAGTATGTTCGTGCCTGGGGCTACTAAGTACTTCCTGCCTCGTTCCGTATTCCACAACTTGTCCGCCTTGCATTACAGCTATGTAGTCGGCAACTTGTCCCACCAAGCTGAGGTCGTGAGATATGAGAAGGTATGTCAGGGAATGCGATTGCTGAAGATCCAGCAGCAGAAGCAATATTTGTGCCTGCGTGGTCAGATCCAATCCGGAAAGCGATTCATCAAGGATAAGAAAATCGGGCTGTAGTGCGACGGCACGAGCAATAGCGAGCCTTTGCCGCTGGCCACCGCTAAGTTGGGAAGGGTGCCGGTTTGCCCAATCTGCTGAAAGGCCAACTTCTTCCATCAATTCACATGCTCTGGAGCGCGGTTGCCTTCCGTGCTTCCGTTGTTGAATTTCCAGCGGCTCTTCAATGATTTCCGCGGCAGTGAAGCGCGGGTTCAAGGCTTCCGCGGAGTCCTGAAAAACCATTTGGATCTTGGGGCGCAGAGGAGCCAAGTCACGCGCGGCCCAACTGGAGATTTCTCGACCCTGGAACCAAATTGTTCCTGCATCCGGTTTCTCTAATAAGGCTAGACAGCTTGCCAGAGTGGATTTTCCGGATCCGGATTCGCCGACTAGGGCCGTTACGCAAAGAGGCAGAATTTCGAGGTCGACATTCTTGATCGCCTGGATCGAAAGTTTTTTACGAAACAGCCCTCCGCGTTGGACAAAGCTTTTGCTAAGCATCGTCGCCTTGACCAGCGCCGGCTTGGTGGCTCGCTTTGTAGCCTGATCAGTTGCCATGAACAAAAGAGTCCATGCGGCGCGAGTTTTCCAACGCCGTTTCTTTTGAGAGTTGTTCCGGGTATTTTGGAATTTCTGAACGAGAGCCAATGCCGCTGTGGCCTGACAAGGTTCGTGGAACCAGACCTAGTAAGCTTTTGGTATAGGAGGCAAGAGGCATCTGGAACACGCGTTTAACCGGTCCTTCTTCGACTACACGCCCGGAGTGCATCACGACGACGCGATGTGCGAAGCCGGCTAGTAACGCTGGATTGTGGGTAATGAAGATGAATGAGACTCCGCGTTTGCGGTTTACATCGCGCAACAAGTTTAGAATTTCCGCTTGTATGGTTACGTCGAGAGCCTGCGTGGGCTCGTCAGCAACTATAAGGCTGGGTCCACAGATCAATGACTGGGCGATGGTGACTCGTTGAAGTTCTCCTCCGCTCAGCTGATGCGGATATGCATCGTAAAAGCGTTTCGTGTCCGATAAATGAACTTCTCGTAGAAGTGCCTCGACGCACTGTCGTCGTAAAGCTCTCGAAGACGCCACATGTGCGCGGAATACTTCAGAAATTTGATCGCCGATTCGCATCACGGGACTCAGCGAAGTACTCGCGTTTTGATGGATTAATGAGATACTCGCGCCGCGAATGCACCGCATCCTCGATTCGGTGCAGACGACAAGTTCATCACCCTGAAATTTGATCGAGCCGTCGACGGAAGCGCTTGGAGGAAGTAATCCGAGTAGCGACAAAGCAAGTGTGCTCTTTCCGCATCCTGATTCTCCAAGAATCCCTACGATCTCTCCAGGAGCAACTTGGAAATGAACTTCCTTTAGGGCGGACGTAATTGATTGATCGTTTTGCCTATACGTCACCGTCAGTCCGCGCACGGATAACAGTTCCGGCGTTTCGGAATCGGCTGACGTCAATGAATTTGGCAAAAGCATAGTTCTTGAGTGTTGATCTTGCCAATTTTCACCGATATCGCTCAGATATTTGAATTACGTAGGTAACGCGAACCTAAGACAGATTTCGACGGATTTTAATCGGAAATTGCGGCAAACGCAGAAAATGGGCCAATAGGTTCACACTTGATAGAATCCACAGGACTGGACAACTATGAAGAATTTATCTGGCTTGAGCGTACAGACATGTGCGCTGCTAATTTTGCTATCGGCGAGTGTTCACGGATATCCGCGGAGCAGTGATAACAATGATGTACTGCTCTCTGCTATGCAAGGGGAATTGCGGAGGGCCCAGGTCGAATTGGGCAAGCTTAGCCCGGCTCCTTATTATTTAAGCTATTACGTCCACGACCAGATGATGACTGCAGCTATCGGCAGTCGCGGGAGTTTGTTAACCTCGACGCGTGTTCGCAGGCGGTCCGTTGATGCAACAATGCGGATCGGGACACCCGCATTAGACAATGCGCACGAGGCAAATAGAAATTCCGCAATCAGTTCGGGGATTTTGCCGTTAGAGGACGATAAGGATGCCATTGCTCACGAGCTATGGCGACTGACTTACGAGGAATATCGAAAGGCATCGAACGCGTATTTGAAAGTCGAGACTGACAAAGAAGTACACGCGAGGGAGGAAGACCTATCTCCAGATTTTTCAAGCCAGAAGCCTTCGAATCACGCAGATGATTCTAAGCCTGGCGCTGAACCGGAGCAGCAGACACTGGAGAAGATTGTCCGGCTGTATTCATCTTACTTCCGCCAGTATCCATATATCTATTCGTCTGCGGTTATCCTCACTGCGGAAAGCGGCCGTAATATCTTTGTTTCAAGTGAAGACAGTCGTCTGATAGCGCCAGCTGGTGGCGTGCGAATGGCCATTGAGGCAGAAACCAGGGCCGAGGACGGTATGGAATTGCTGCGCGTCGAAACCTTTCAGGCGGAAAGCTTGGATCACCTACCCTCTGAAACGGAAATCCTCACTCGGGTGAAGAAGATGGCTTCCGATCTAAAGGCTTTACGCGACGCGCCAGTTGCTGATCCTTTCGACGGTCCCGCGTTGCTTTCGGGCCGCGCGGCTGCAGTATTTTTTCATGAGGTGTTGGGTCACAGGCTTGAGGGGGGTCGCCAAAGGGGCGAGCAAGAAGGTCAGACGTTTACTAAGAGAGTTAATCAGCAAGTTCTGCCAGAGTTTCTCAGCGTGGTCGATGATCCAACAATTCGCACGATGAACGGTGTCGATCTCAGCGGATGGTATGAATTTGACGACGAAGGAATTCCTGCCAGCCGTGTGGAACTCATCAGAAACGGTATCCTCAAGAACTTCCTGATGTCCCGCACGCCTATCAAGAATTTCGAGAGCTCTAACGGTCATGGTCGTGCCCAGGCTGGGTTGATGCCGACCGGACGGCAGGGAAATCTCATAGTGATGTCCTCACACACTGTCAAAGACTCCGAACTGCGTCAAACATTGATAGATGAGGTCAGGAAACAGGGTAAGACCTATGGTCTTTATTTTGAAGATATCCAGGGTGGTTTTACGCTGACGCAGCGTTCACTTCCCCAATCGTTCCAAGTTTTGCCAGTACTGGTCTGGCGGGTATTTGCCGATGGACGCCCAGATGAACTTGTTCGGGGCGTAGATATTGTAGGCACACCGTTGGCGACCTTGAATCGAATCCTAGTAACTGGAGAAACTACGAACGTATTCAACGGAGTATGTGGAGCGGAGTCTGGATCAATTCTGGTTTCGGCTTCTGCCCCGGCCTTGTTGTTTTCAGAGATCGAAGTGCAGAAACGATCCCATTCCCTTGAGCGCCCACCCATTCTGCCGCCACCCGAAGAATCCCACGCTAGCGAAGTGAAGGGCCACCCGGAGCAGGTACAGTGATGATTACGAAGGACATACTTTCGAAGTATCTTATCGTTTTGTATATTTTTCTGATTGCGTTTGTGCCTATGACGCGCGCTCAACAAAAAGATTGGAAGGGCTTGGCCGATAGTGATCCCGTATTGCGAGCTATGAACGCGGAACTTGTGCGTTCTAAAGCGGGGCTGAAGATAGAAGGGATGGCAGCGCCTTACTACATTGAATATCGAGTCACCGATACGGATCAATACACCGCCGAGGCCGCGTTCGGTGCATTACGTACCACGTACCGCGCGAGATCTAGAGTGCTGCGAGTCTCGGTTCGCGTAGGTGATTATAAGCAGGACAGCCATTCTGCAAAGGGTGACGGCGTCGTCGCGTTTATCGCTATCGATAATGACATTTTGAGCTTGAGACACGAGATCTGGCTGGCGACAGATCGAGCATACAAAGCTGCGACTGCGTCCCTAACGGCGAAGCAAACACAGCTCAAGCAATTCACTGTGGATCAGCCAGTAGACGACTTTGCTCATGCTGTTCCTCTGCAATCAGTCGAACCCCTTGTAAAACTGGACGAGGAGACACGATCGTGGACTCAAATGCTTCAAGATGGATCCGAGCTTTATAAAAAGGATTCTCGGATTGAGTCTTTCGATGCTTCGCTCAAATTTCAGGCAGTCAACCGATATTTCGTCAACTCTGAAGGCAGCGTCGTGCGCAGCAGCGAAGCAAATTCATGAAAACCGCGAAAAAAGCGAAAATAACGTCGAACCAGAATACGCCGTGGGTTATAAGAACCCGCCTCGCCACACTCAATTCAAACCCGGACAATCTGGCAATGCCAAAGGCCGCCCGAAAAAGTCAATGACGTTCGCTGAAGTGATAGCGAAACAGGTACGAAAATCGATCACGGTCAGTGTAGGAGGAAAATCTGAGCGGGCCACTCGAATCGAAGCAATCGGGATAAAGCAGATCAGCAAGGCTCTCAGCGGGGACAACAAATCTGCCGCTTTAATAATCGAGGCCCTTAAGTTAACGGAGAGCGATAACGGCAATCCACTTCGCGAATTGCTACACCAGTTTCGCTTACAAGACGCCACAAATGAAGCCGATGAGCCAACTTCGTTGCCCTTGGGCGACGCCAAACAAGCCGTCACCAGAATGGAAAACAACAACACGGACAACGACGATCAGGGTGAACGCCCTTGAAAATTAATTTTGGTCCACGAGCCAAACGCTTTGCTTATCGTCCACCCGAAAAGGATTGGCCAATTACGATCCTTGAAGGTGCAGTTCGCTCCGGCAAGACTTGGTCACTTCATCCCAAGGCACTCTACTGTTGTGACTATCCCGTCGCCGGTCGCAAAATCTTTACCGGGGTTTCCAAGCAAAGCATTTATAACAACGTACTGACCGACCTCTTCGAACTCATTGGACCGAAACACTATAACTACAACCGCAGCACCGGGCAATTGAGGCTGTTCAACAGCGATTGGCTAGTGATTGGGGCAAGAGATGAGGGTTCAGAAAAATGCATTCGGGGTCTCACGGTCGGCGTAGCACTCTGCGATGAAATCAGTCTCATGCCCAAGAGCTTCTTCCAAATGCTGCTCAGCCGCATGTCGCCAAAGGGTGCTCGTTTGTATGCTACGACCAATCCCGACAGCCCATTTCATTGGCTCAAAACTGAATATCTCGACAATAAGGAGCTAAGAGCTACACGCACACTGCAATCACTGCATTTCACCATGGCCGACAATCCGAATCTAACGCCGGATTTCGTTGCCATGCAAGATCGGCTTTACACCGGCTTCTTCCACCTGCGATTTGTACAGGGATTGTGGGTCATCGCAGAAGGCGCGATTTATAAAGATTCGTGGTCCGAAGACCTGCTCTATGACTTCAAAGACGAACCAAAGAATCTCCGTCTTTCAAACTACAATCAAGGTCACTTCATAGCTGTGGATTACGGCACGGTCAACCCAATGGTCTTTCTCGATATCTATGACTACGGCCGTCAATACTGGGTTGCGCGCGAGTATTACTGGGATTCGGAAGTGGAGATGCGGCAAAAGACCGATGCCGAGTACGCAGACGATCTGGTCAAGTTTATGGGACCACACTTGGATGCCAAAGTAATCGTTGATCCTTCAGCGGCATCGTTCCGGGCAGAACTGAGCAAGCGCGGGATCTGGCAAGCGGAGGCGGACAACGATGTCAATGAGGGCATTCGCATAACCTCGATGGTGCTAAATCAGAAACTGGTTCGCTTTTGCCGTGAGGGTGCTCCGAAAACCATTCAGGAAATGCAGACCTACGCCTGGGACACAAAGGCGGCACAGCGGGGCGAAGAGAAACCCTTAAAAACCCGTGATCACGGCCCCGACGCATTTCGTTATTTCGTCAAAAGCGAGGTTCCTTTTTGGAGGGTGGGTGCCGGTTAGCCGCTTTAAAAACCGATCCGCTCATTGCGGGCGACCCTTAGCTGCTGACCCGAGAAAGTTGATGGGTTACCGCGCGACCTGAATTCCATGATGATTGTTATCCTGCAGATTCGCATAGCCGTCTTTCCGCCATAGCACTCGGAACCGGCGACATAGACTGCGTGTATCATTTCGCGCTTCCCGAACTCGTCGCCGCAGTCCAAGCCCTGGGCCATGCGGATTCGCTGGAGTCGTTGAATATCATGATCAGTGGCAAGCGCCTAAAAGATATTTCCGACCTTCCCCTTGATCTCGCGGTCTAACTGGACTGCAGCATGGACAGACTATCTCCAGAGCGCCGCAGTGCCAACATGGCGCGCATTCGCAACAAAAACACGAGCCCCGAAATCTTGCTCCGTAGATTGATTCACGGCTTGGCTACCGCTTCCGCCTGCACCGCAAGGATCTGCCCGGAAAACCCGACATTGTGTTTCCGTCACGCCGGAAAGTGATTTTCGTGCACGGCTGCTTTTGGCATCAGCATCCGGAATGCAGAGAGGGCAGGGTGCCTGGATCACGCCGCGAGTACTGGGAACCAAAACTGGGCCGCAACAGAGAGCGCGACGCAGATTCGCAGGCCTCCTTGAGGGAGCAAGGGTGGCGTTTTCTTGTCGTCTTGGAATGCGAGTTGAAAGATCCGGCTGCAGTGCTCAAGACCGTCAAAAGATTTCTCGGTACTAGCCGCAGGATAACTGGCCGACGAAACGAAAATAGGCGCAACTTGCGGGGATGACGAGTCCCATTTCTCGAACGCTGCAGCGGCTTGTCCAGAAATTTGAGCTCGTGAGTCCCGTCGTCTCTGCGGACGGCGGTGCTGGCGTAGGAAACGAGATTTTGTTCTTCAACCGGCAGTCCGTGAGTGTGTCACTTCGGAGACGGCACGGCGCATTCCTGCTTGGCTTTATCTAGATCGTCTCGCGTGTATCGCGAGTCAAGGATGACGACCCGACCTCCCGCAGAGCGAATCTTGTTAACTTCTTTGTCTTTGATTTCGCTGCGGAATGGTATCCCATCAGGAAAGTCACCGGCTAGGTAAGTCATTTGGTGATGTTCTTGCCGTCCGATTTGGCTCCAAGTTCCTATTCCTGCCGCAGAGGGTGCTGGAGCAAGAATCAAGCAAGGCTTATTGGCGGCGAATGCCATTGAGGTAAGGACAAAGGCTAACAAGAGACGCATACCGTGGAAGATAGCACGCAGTCGCAATACCAACAAGTTGGTACGAGCATCAACGCGCTGAACGGACCGCGAGAAGTCACCAAGCTACCGAATTGAAAAGCTCTTTGCAGAGAAACGCGTTTTATGCAGCGTCGATAGGCTTGTTATTGACCGATTGGTGTAAGCGCCTGACAGGCTATTGGAGTGGCCTTCGCACCCGCAGAAGGACTGGCAAAGCGCACAACATTATCCGAAGTGCTGCAAAACTGTTTGACTCCGGTCGTATTAAGCGTGATGGGCACAGCGTTGACTACGAAATCGGTAGCCGGCACGCCGCCAGCGGGCAGTTCACTAAAGGTGTATCCGCTTTTGGTGCCCAGAGCCAGCACATTATCAATGATGCAAGCCGTGGCAGGCGCCGGAGTGCAAGGATTGGCTCCGCCCAGAACCGCCAAGGTTCCGGAATAACCAACTGCTGGATAAGAAGTCTGGAAAGTAAGTTCAGCAGTATCAACCGTGCGGCTGGAAGCCGCAGCAGACGACTCGTTAGCTGCAATACGCGCACGTAGCAAATTCGGAATAGCGATGGCGGCGATGATAAGAATAATCGCGACCACAATCAACAGCTCAATAAGCGAAAAGCCTGCTTGGCGTTTCATCAGCGTTTCCTCCGAGCGTTCTCTCTACAGTACCAGCATTTGAATTGCCGTTAGTCTGTCGGCTACCAACCTCAAAAAGGTCGCATAACATGCATCAGCACCGGGTTGGGAAAATGGACTGTCCTTGCAATCTGACAAAAATTGTCAACCCGAGTCTTTTTCTGGCGGAGTTGTGGCCAAAAGCTCTAGTGGCTCTAAGTGTGTGGTCAGCTATGAAGAGTGGCTACTGGCCTGAGGGTAGGGAATGCGCGCCGAAGCAATGCGAATTTGGAATCCATTAGGTATGCGGGAAACTATCGTGCGTCGGAATCTCGAAACCGGATATCGTATAAAACGCATCAATCGACCTAGGCGGAGAGCAGACGTGCGGCTTCGTGAACTGAAGATCAAGAACTTCCGCAAGCTCGATGACCTTACGGTGGTTTTTCCGAGAGGGCTCTGTGTCATCGGCGGGGAGAACAACACCGGCAAGACGGCAATCATTGACGCTCTGCGTCTGATGCTGATGCCTAGCCGCGATCTCGATGCAAGCAGAAGTCACTTCAAAGTCTAGGCATTCCGCTTGTTAGCGCTTATCGGACGAAGGGACCGAGCTATCGACCGACGGGACACATGATCAGTTCTCCATTTTTCTTGATTTTCAAGAGGCTGTCCTTCAGCAATTTTAAGTGCGGCAGCGACTGCGCCAGCCGCACCTACCGACCAGGTCTTATGGCGGCCCGCTGGATTGAACCGTTCCTCAGCGCGGGCCTGCAATTTCTGGCCTGGAGCACAAGCCAAAACCTTTTTGAGAGCAGCCGATGTCACCCTAACGACGTGCAAGCTGCTCTCAGATGCTGCGAGTTCCGCGATTGCTTCCCCTTTTATTGCTTCGACTGAAGACTTGAACCGACCCGACGACGAACTTAAGAGTGCGATTGTCGCACTCCGGTTCTTGCCGAAGCGGTCAAATATGACGACAAGGCGGCGCAGGAGTTCTCCCAGATCATCTCCCGATCGAGTTTGATATTGAATCGATTTTATCGACTTGATCGCGAAACTCTCGCCCGATCCCGTGGTTTGAGCGATGACAATTGCGTGCTTGGTGGGGCTCACTCCAAAGATCATGCGCGGACTCCTCCCCCAACGAGTTCACTTAAGTCGCCTAGAGAAACCTGTGGAGCTTTGGGCTGCGTCCCAAAGTGTTGCTCTACCTTTGCGCGGGTAGCATTAGCCATGCGATTTTCATCCTTCTGATTTTGACTTCTATTTTATGGAGTGCTCACATGTCTTCTTAGGATATGAGTCTGCTCACACTAAATACCGCTTGTTTGATAGCGCAAAACAGCCAGCGCGATGCGGTAATTGTAGACAGCTTGCGCATTTCCGATCTCAGCCTGCGTCTGCTGGAGCTGTGCCTGAGTCAATTCAACGATGGAACTCAACCCCAAGTGATAACGGGTCTGGGCGAGATCAAGTGCGGTACTGGACTGTTCCGCCAATTCTTGAGTCACGCTTAGTCGCTCGTAGGCCGTGTTTGCGTTGAGCCAACTTGTGCGAACGTCGCGGGCGATCCGATTGCGGAGATCCAACAGCCGGTCATGCGCGGCTTGTGTTCTTAGGCTTGCTTCTTTTGATTTCGCCGAATATAGGAAGCCGTTGAATATAGGTATTTCAACATTTACTCCAACGGCTCCGTACCAATTCGAAAGAGCCGGATCACGCACCGGGGTATCTCCGATCGCACCCGCAGCACGGATGTTAGGAAGAAGTAGCTCGTGTTCGGCACTTTGAAATTTCCTGGCAGACTGCTCCTGGAAGTCCAACGCCAGCAATTCTGGGCGCGCTGCAAAGGCCTGCGAAATAAGATCCTCTACATTGGCAGGAGGCATCCCAATGGGGGCAGTTTCACCTACCAGCTTAAAATTCTGTACTTTCGAATCCCCGAGAACCATCGACAATGTCGCGAACGCTGCCTGTTCGTTATTCTCTGCGTCTAAAACCAGCAGCTTTGCCTGAGAGAGATTTACGTTTGCGAAACTTAAATCAAGCCGGGATTTGAGCTTACTCTTAAACAGAGCGTCCACCTGATCCGTCACGGTCTGGCGTGCGCTCACGGTCTGCTGGGCGACCCTCAATACGTCGTGCGCTTCCAGTGCTGCGTAGAACGCCTGTTCCACGGCGATTAGGATTTGCTCTCTCGTCGCTGCCGCGTTCTGGTCTTCGGCTTTGGCCGCCAGTTTCGCGCTTGATACGAGGTTGGCCGTGCGGCCAAAATCCGTAATTAATTGACTTACCGTGACACCCGCAGCTGCTCGCGGATAAATGATCGGATTGTTAAGCCCTCCCGCAGTGATGCGACTATTCTCCTGCGAATCAACCCCTGTCAAATCAACGGTTGCGGTCGGCCACAGGCTGGATCGCGCTTCCCTCGTGACCTGCTGAGAAGCCAGAGAGGTTAGTTTCGCGACCGAGATTTGGGGATTATTCTTCAACGCAAGCGCTTCCGCTTGTTGCAACGTGAGGGGTTCCTGAGTGGAATCATCAGTCATGACAGCCGTAGAGTTTTGCGGATAGGCCAGGCACGGCATGAGTACAAGTAATACACCTAGCCGCAGCTTCTTCTTGATGTTCATGTCTTTATGATCCTGATGATCCGGAACTCTGTGCGGCAATCGCCTCTTCTTTGCGATGGACCAACAAATAGGCTGCGGGAACGATGAAGACTGTCACGACAACCGACATCGTCAGGCCGCCGATGATGGACCGCGCCAGCGGCGCATATTGCTCGCTGCCGGCTTCCAAGGCTAAGGCCATCGGAATCATGCCGAGGATCGTGGCCAGAGATGTCATTAGCACGGGGCGCAGACGCACACGGCACGCGGTCGCAACGGCCTCTTGGATCGGCATACCTTCTTCTCGCAAAGATCGCGTGAACTCGACTATAAAGATGCTGTTTGAAACAACGATGCCAGTCATCATGATGACTCCCATGAGCGACATGACATTGACGGTGGTGTGCGTCGCCAGCAGAAATAGAATGACTCCGGTGATCCCCGGAGGAATTGCGAGGAGAATAATGAGTGGATCGACAAACGACGAGAATTGGGCCATGAGGATCAGATACACAAGAACAATGGACAGTATCAGGCCAATGCTGAAGCTCTTAAATGACTCCCGCATCCCTTCCACTGAGCCGCGCATGGTCACCCGCACATTCTCTGGAACTTTCGTATTTCCGATGACTTTATCGACTTTACTTGCCAGTGCGCCTAAGTCTTCGCTGGCAGGCGAAACATACACATCGATGACCCTCCGAAGCTGGTAGTGATCCACTTCAGTGGGAGTGTTGATCATCTTTATGTCAGAAACGGCATCGAGATCAGTTGGATTAAGATTTCCAGCCGCATGAAGCGGAATCTGCTTCAAGTCGGTAATAGAATCAACCTGCGTTTCGGGATACTGAACCGTGAGCATGTAATTGTTTCCGTTTTTTGGATCAACCCAATAGCTGGGCGCGATCATACTGTCCGAAGTCAGGGCGGTAATGACATTGTCCACCGCCTCTTTGGAAGACACTCCCATACGCCCTGCCATTTCCCGGTTGATGTTGAGCTGAATGCCTGGGTAGTCGAGGTCCTGTGGAATTAGCACATCGCTCACACCATGAAGGCTGCGAACCTTCGCGGCGATGTCCGATGCTGTTTGATAAGCCTCTTTCTGATCGTTTCCGCTTACTTGAATATCGATGGGAGCAGGAAGCCCGAGGTTGACGACCGCATCTACGAGTCCTCCAGATTGAAAGTATGTCGAAAGTTCGGGCAGATCATTGGCTAATCTGATTCGAACGCGTCGCATGTATTCGAAGCTGCCGACGGAATGTTCCTTTCTTAGACTGACCTGTACGAACGCCGTATGCTGTCCGGCGTTGCTGGTGTAAATCGCAGAAAAGTCGGGGGTGATGCCTATGTTAGAGACAATTATGTCCAAGTCATGTGGCGAAACGATTTGACGGATGTCCGCTTCGACTTGCTTGATGTATTGGTTCGTCAGTTCTAGCCGCGTGCCGGTCGGAGCTTTGACGTTTATGACGAACTGTCCTGGATCAGTTCTCGGAAAGAATCCGAGACCCATCAGAGGAAACAGCCCCAGGCTGAAGAGACAGATGCCCAAAATGGAAACGACAGTGGCTGCGGGGCGAAGCAAGCTTCTTCTCACTGCGATGTCGTAGCGCATGAGCATTCGGTCATAACGTCGGTTAAACCACCGTATGAATCGCTCAAACGGGTTTCTGCCAGGATGGTGAGCCACCTCCCCGTGCGGCGACTTGATGAACCGAGCACAGAACAACGGAACCACGGTCATTGCCACCGCGTAGGAAGCGAACAGAGAGAACACTACTGCACTGGCGAGCGCGGTAAACAAGAAACGGCTTACGCCATAAAGAAAAACGACAGGAAAGAAAACGATTGCAGTGGTGAAGGTCGCAGCTAAAACAGGCATTGCCACTTCGCGGCCCCCCTTTTCGGCAGCGGCTGCAGGAGTCTCGCCCATCTCGAGATGGCGGAAAATATTCTCCAGAACGACGACCGAGTTGTCGATCAAACGAGAGAACGCAAGCGCGAGTCCTCCTAAAACCATCGTGTTTATCGATCCGCCGCTGGCATCGATCGCCAGAAACGCAGCTACGGCCGACAGCGGAATGGAAAGCATCACCGCGAGAGTGGCGCGAAAGTTCCCTAGAAAAATCAGGATCATTAAGGCGGTGAGGACAAGCCCGATTCCACCTTCGCTTCCAAGGTTCGCGATCGCGGTTTTCACGAAAACCGATTGATCGAAAACAACATTCGTGACGAGGGATTTCGGCACATCCAGTAAATCGCCGATCGACTTCTTGATTCCATTTACTACCGCGATTGTGTTGCTGTTTCCGCCTTGTTTCAGAACAGGCAAGTAAACCGATCTTTGACCATCTACCCGCACAATGTTGGTTTGAATCGCAGCCGCGTCTTTGGCATAACCAACATCGGCAACCATTAATTCCGCATTCCCCTCACTTTTGAGCGGCAGCCGATTAATTTCCTCGGTAGTCGGGATTTGGCTATTGGTGTAAATGTTGTAATCCTTTGGACCGATGCGAACGTCGCCCGAAGGCAGAATCGTGTTTGCATCGTTGACGGTCCGAACAACGTCCATCAAACTCAACTGATTGGCCTGAAGCTTCACAGGATCGACATAGACCTGAATCTGCCGGTACTTGCCACCGAACGGTTGCGGAACGGACGCTCCTGGCACGTTCGCAATTTGATTGCGCACCGTAAACTGTCCGAGATCGTGCAACGCAGTCTCGTTCAGTCCCTGGCCTTTCAAAGTAATTAAACAAACCGGCAAGCTGGAAGCGTCGAATTTAAGTACAACCGGAGGCAGCGTTCCGGGAGGCAATCGCCTCAATTGGGCCATCGCCAGGTTCGAGATGCCGCTGACCGCTGCGTCGGGATTCGTTCCCGGCTGGAAATAAATCTTGATGAGGCTTACGCCAGTCAGTGATCGCGATTCGATGTGATCGATACCGCTTCCGAGAGTGAAGAATCTCTCGAAGGGATTCGTGATATTTGCTTCAATCTGTTCGGGTGGCATGCCGGAGTAAAAAGTTGCTACAACCACAACTGGTATGTTGATGTCGGGAAAAAGGTCAACCGGCATTCGCGCGATGGTAGTTCCTCCCACCACCAGGATGATTAAGCACAACATAATGATGAAAAATGGATAGCGGATCGCGAAACCTGACATATCTATTGTGCTCCCTGCTCCGCTGTATATTTCTTCTCCGCCATTGTGCTGATTTGTGGATCGACACGCTGCCCGGATCGATACTCGCCTAGGTTTCCCACGATTACTCGATCACCTTCATTTAGGCCAGCCAACACCTGGACGCGATTGGAACCCTCAATTCCAGTTTGGATCTGCCGTTCTGCCACCTGATTTTGCGAATCGACGAGGAGCACGGTGGTTTTGTCTGCGCCGCGGTTAATCGCCTGCAGGGGAATGGTAAGAGCGTTCGGATCGTTCTGTACGCGGAGTGAAACGTTGGCGTACATCCCGGGCGTAAGTTTGTAGTCTTTGTTAGGTACGTCTATTTCTACCTGCATGGTTCGAGTAGAGCGATCAAGCGAATCAGTGGAACGTATGACTTTTCCTGAGAAGTGTTCGTCCGCCGCTTGCACGCGTATGTCCGCTAATTCGCCGTCATGCACACTGGCGGCCAGAGATTCGGGCACTGGAATCCGCAGGCGCAAGACGTTTACCTGCGCAAGTTTTACTACTGGCATGGAACTCACATTTGAAGTACCCGCTTGAATGAGCGATCCCGTGTCGGCGTATCGCCAAGTGACGACGCCGTCGAATGGCGCTGTGATCCGCGAGTATTCAGAAAGAGCAGCGTAATGCTGCCGGTCGGCCTGGGAGACCTGCAATTGCTGCCGTGAAGCTGACAACGCCGACTTCGCGGCATCTACCTGGGCTGCTCCCGAACGATCTTTCGCAATTGCATCATCGAGTTCCTGTTCCGCGATTAAGCCCGGACGTGCGTCGGATGCTTGTTTTAGGCGTGTCGCTGCGGCATGAACCGCAGCCTCGTCCGCTTCGGCCCGGCTCACATCGTTCTGAGCTCGGGTGATCTCTTCCTGGCTATGACGAACACCGGCGCTTGCTCCCTCCACCTGTGCCGATAACTCGGGAATCTCTAGCACAGCCACCACTTGCCCAGTGTGAACACGATCACCAATATCGACGTTGATGTTGCGAATGTAGCCGGCAACCTTGGCGTGGAGTTCGACCTCCTGGTAGGGTAGGAACTCGCCTGCGATGGAAAGCGTAGTTGAGATTGGAGAACGGCGAGCTTGCACGACCGCGGCACGGGGTGCCTCGTCTCCAGATGAGGACGCTGAAACACTCTTGGAACGTTCGCATCCGGTGACGATAGCGATCATGCTCAGAACGACCGCGGCCATTCCCGTCAGTTTGACTGATCTACCGACCCTGTTCGACGACGCTACTTGCCGCAAGAATCCCCCGTTGCAGACGCGGTCCGGACAAGTGTCATTTTGACATCTGGCCGTCCAGCGACTTTGGCATAAACTAAGTGCTTCTCGGGACTGATGTCGATTGTCTTGTTGGCCCCGAACTCTTCAGGTACAAAATCAAGTTCCGACCTGTATCGTCCGACGTAAATCGTGCAGCCAATGCGCATGGAAATGTCGTAAGAAAACTCTGTACTGGGCGCTGGTGCGTCGGTCTCTTTCGGACGACGCACAGAAGTGATGCGTTCATGCTTTTCGGAATTTACTACTACAGCTTGCTGAAATTGCCGAGTGGATGCGCACAAGAACGTGCTGAAGTTAACAATCACAAGCGTTGAAAGAATCGCAAAACTGCCGGCATTTTTCATAGTGTCCTCCGACACAAACTTTAGGATTTGGACCGTACGAATTCGGCGCGATTAGAAATAGCTTCCTAATCGCGCCCAGAAGCTAAGCTTAACCACCAGCAACACACGAACCGTCTTTCATAGAGTGGCGATCAGAGATACTCAACCTCAGTTCACGGTCTCCCGGAAAGCTCACATACATGTCGTGTTTTTGAAGATTGACTTTAACTTCGCGAGTCGGAGAGAAAATTGCCGGAAGATAATCCAGCGGTGTCTCGTAAAGCACCTGATAGACAGAACAGTTCAGACGCAGGCCGATCTGATATGCATATATCTGAGTCTGCAAAGGTGCGTCCGAGGGATTATCTCCGACATCGTTCGATGATGTATCCCGTTGCGTAACGCTTACGACTGTTGCGGTTTGATAGCCGTGCTTGGTGGCTGCGTTCAGACAAGTAGAAAGCAACGCGACTGCTAAAAATGAAATGAATGTATTTTTCATTGTCTCCTCCTGGAGATGGTTCGCGATCAGGGAGGCAAGTTTGAACGCAACCATCTAACCCAAAGGAGCAGAATGTCGTCAGCTAATGGGGAAGTAGACGACTGCGGTCAAACACTAATTGCCAAGGGGGAAGTCAGCAGGAAGGGGGAGGTCGATTATAGAGCCAGCTCTCGGAATTAAGATTCGTCGCTGGGACAACTGCCGATGCAACCTCAACTCGAGATCGAGGCGGTTGAAAAAACGAAAAACTAGAGGGCGGTGCAGTCCAGTGAAGGGCATCGCTCAGCAGATGCTGACGCTTGGAATCTACATTGTGTGATTGCAAAACTTTAACAGACGGCGATTCCGGGGTCTGCGACGTGAAACGTGTAGCCAAGCTAAAAGTGAGAGAGCAAACCGCGAGAAGGACGAGCGCACTGCGGCATAAGGAAATTAGCCGACACTCGCGGTGCTGTAAAGAAAACGACATGTTCCAAAATGATTATAGCCCAGCCGAAAAGCCGCCAGCCATAACAGCGCTAAACAGTTAGACGCAACGGACCTGGCCCGAGGTTGTAAATAGTAGTCTCAAGATTAGATCAGGATAAGACGCCCTTAGAAATGGGGGAACGGCGCGACACCGTAGTCATTGCTGTAAAAACTCCGGCGCGACAAGGTTCATCGCACCGGAGCGAAAGCGTTAACTACGGCAAGTAATAACGGAATGAGGTTAGGAACATGTTTTCCGTTCCTTGCGGATTCAAGCCGTTTTTATCCGACCACCCGTTGCGCACCAAGTAGGAATATTGCGGACCCCACTGGATTGTGCCCTTCGGTCCCTTGTAGAAGCGATACCAGAAACCGGCGGTGACTTCGACCAGGTTTTTAGTGTCGCCCGAACATTTCCCCAACCCTCCAGGATTAAATCCTCCGGTTAGAGGAGTTCCGGTAGATCCCAACACTGGGACCGTAGCGGTGCCGGTCGGTGTCACAACCGTGACTGTGGTCGCAGTCGGGAGCGTTTCGGTCGAACAGCCGGAATCATCAAACAATGTTGATCCATAGCCAATACCCTTGGTGCCAGCGTCGAATGTTGTGCGAGCGTTGTACTCGGCGCCACCATTGAAGTAGACGTCAAGTTTCTTGGCGTGGAATTCTACCGTTGCAAGTCCCTGGTAGCTCTTCATTGGATCGACCACTCCGTCCGGACGAACCACCAAATCAGCTAAACCGGATGTTCCGTAACGGCCAACACCACGGCCACCTAAGAAGTGCAATCCGAGGTCGATGTGCTTATTCATGACTGAGCCGCGAGCGTTGGCTCCGATACCACCACCGATTGACGAATTGTTATAAGCACCAGAAGCGGAAGGCGTTGACGCAGTCGCATTCGGGAAAATACGATCGCGGAAGTCGCTGATGATGCCGAAGACTTCATAGTGTCCCCAGCCCGGTTCGAACGCAGCCTTGGCGATAAAATCTGGAAGGGCGTTGTAGGAATAATTGGCTGTAGGGTTATAAAGTCCGCCGCTGGTGCCCTGGGCACCCAGTAAATAGTTGTTGCTGGCGCCGTGGCCTCCGACTGTTGCCTGAGCATCTTCGACGGAGAATCCGAGCCACATCTTGTCGCCGAAATCCTTCGTGATGCGAAATCCGTACTGGCGTGCCCAGCTGAATCCAACATGGTATTGAGGATCGATTGTCATCGGCAACGTTTCTGTACGGTTGTCGAGGCCCTTGCGGGTTTCCGTGACTAGACTCCACATCTGACCACCGGTGAACGTCCAACCATCATTCAGCGCAGCTTGCGCAAACAGCTGACGTTGCCTCAGGCTGTAGCTGTTGCTCTGATTGTTGTTGGAGGTAATCCCTGCGGAAAGGAAATCGGCTTCGTAATATCCGCGCAGGGTGGCGTTGGTCAACTTGCCTTCCGCGAGCATCGAGATACGCGACTGCCGGCCTGAACCGAAGAATTCGGAAAGATTGTTCTGCGATGCTCCGCTATACGGAATCGAGTTAAACGGAGTGTTGATGTCGGAACCGAGCGCATGGCTGCGGTACACAGTTTCTGCAGCCAGGAAACCTCCCGGCGTTAGAGTGATGCCCTTGTAGTGAATTGCCAGCGGGCTATCCAACTCTTCCTTAATATTCTTCTGCGTTTCCTGAAGACTCAAAGCCGCATTGGTCGCATTTGCTTTCAGGTCCGTCACATCGCCTTTTAGCTCGGTAACATTTTGAGCCTGCGCGGCAGTTTGAGCGGCAGCGTCGTCCGCTTTCGCCTGTGCCTGAGTTGCAGCGGTCTGACTCTGATCGAGTCTTTGTTCGAGCTGCTGAATTCTGGCATCGCGGCTTTGGACCTGATCGCCGAGTGCGCGAATCTGCCGTTGTTGCGCATCGATCGCCTGCTGCATCGCACTAAGTTGGTTGGCTACATTCGAGACGGGCTTTTTCGCAGTCTTCTTTCTAGTGGTACTCGTCGTATTGGAGGCCGAGCTGGGCATGTCCTGTGGCGCAGGCGCCGCAAACGTGCTGCCCGTAAGCGCGAGAGTCAGCGCTAAGGTAATGATTCGCTTCATTTTATTCTCCTGAAAAATAAGTTTTGGACAGTAGCTTCCCCGAACGCAGGAATACCGAACTTCAATAAAAGTTGACCGATTTAAGAGGTGCGTCCCAGTGAGAGTATTGTTCTAATGTTAATAAACGATGAATTCTCGTTGAATATCGGATGAATCACAGGAAAGGCCTAGACCGACCACGTTGACCGCTAGACCCGAATAATCATAACTTCGGTTGCCTTGATAAGTGCGGCCGCCGTTTGTCCAGGCTTAAGCTGCATCTCGCGTGCCGACGCCGCCGTAATCATCGAAGTGATCTGTTGTTCCCCTATGGAAATTTTTATTTCGGCCATCAGGCCGCTGATGCGTACTGAATCGATCCGTCCCACGAGTTGATTACGGCCGCTGACGCGCCGGACAACGTTCTCGCGCTCCCTCGCGGTGTGGCCTCGGGTTCGAAATAAGAAACGATCGACTTCGCTTTGCGGAATCCGATGATGTCCGCCCGCGGTCTTCATGCTGCGGATTTTCTTTTCGTAGATCCAACGCTTGACTGTTGAAAAACTAATCCCTAATTCTACGGCTGCGTCCCCAAGCTTAAGCGGTTCCCGGTGATCGGCCGAGGAGTCAGCCGCAAATGTGCTTCTCTTTGTCATGGAGTCTCGAATCGTACTGCGGAGCTTGCGAGGGAATCAAATTTCTTGGACACCAATGTAACTTATCGCATTAATCCGTATCATAAGTGATATTAAAATAGATTCAAGTGTACGATTTACAAATCCTTACCCCGGAGGTCACCATGCGTCATTTCGTTGCGTTCGCGGTCCTCATGCTGGGCATTTGTCTGGCATCAACACTTACGTATGCTCAAAACGGACTGATTACTGACTGGTTCAGCATGGTATCCGCGACCCAGGCAGAACAGCCTCACTGGATTACGCCAATCGCGACCACCACGCCACGCCTGGAGCAGGAGTTTCGTTATGACATTCAATGGCAGACTCATAACAGCGGCGTGACTACGGATAACTATGGCGTGAGTAAGGGTCTGGAGATCATCCCAGCGAGAAATTTCGAGGTCATCCTAGCCGTACCACCCTACATCGTGAATAATCCAGATTCTCCTCTCGACGGCTTCGGGGATTGGCAGTTCTTGGTGAAGTACCGAATCGCCGCTTCGAACGAAGAGCACAAGAACTACATCTTGACCGCCTTTTTCCAGATGAGCTTTCCCACCGGTCAGTATCAAGAAGGCTCGACGAATCACATCATCACACCGACGTTCGCTTACGGAAAGGGCCTAGGAAATTTTAGTGTGCAGGGCACTACAGGAATAAGTTTGCCCACTGGAAACACTCCCGCCATTGGACGCAATCTGACATGGAACAACGCGTTCCAATATCGCGTATTTAAAAAATTCTGGCCTGAAACAGAAGTCAACTTTACTCATTACTATCAAGGCGATCATAGCGGGCACACGGCGGTATACCTTACGCCGGGCATGGTGTTGGGTAAGTTTCACCTCATTGATCGCCTTGGGTGCACAATCGGTGGCGGGTTCCAGATCGCCGTAACGTCATTCCATCCCACCAACCACATCCCTATCTTGTCTGTGCGCTTTCCTTTTTAAGATCAACGAAAAATCAAATCGCTTTGCTAGTAGCTGGCGCTTAGTCTTTGTTACCAGCGCCTGCAGCCTTACGCGAGATAAGCTGCGAGACGAAATATGAAGGAATGACCGCGGCAATCCCAGACCTCGCGTAAAGGTCGGTAGCTTCCAGCTTCTGCTTGCCGATTTGATCATTTATGAAATTTCCCTTGCTGTCGCGAGCCGGGCGAATATAAATTACAGGCCTTTGGGTTTCATCCATGAACGGTGCAGTCAGATTTCCCTGAATTAAGCCGATAACATCGCCGAAATCATCCAGAACTGGGCCACCGCTATCTCCGAGAATCGAGTTGGCAGAAATTAGTATCCTCACTTGCTTTATCTCTGAAGATCCAGGACTACTTTCGGGCAACACTGCGATGCCAGCAACTCCCGTGTTGCGACCAACAAGTACCGGGCCACCCATGGAAAATCCTGATAGTAATGCTCCAGTACCGGCCTCAGGCAAATGTGTAGCCAATTTAGCGCTCTGAATGTTGCTCTCCATTTTCGATTGAGAATCTTCACGCAATTTCGTCAGGGCGTTCTGTTCCAATTGAAGCAACGCAATATCTAAACTTGGATCGCTTCCGACAAGAGACAACGGCAATGCCACTTGTGAGCTTTTCGTGACTTGGCCGTTCTCTAAAGAGATGTTGTCAGATTCAGGGAGGGCGGCCATTACCGGACCAGAGGAATCCTTGATGACATGGAGGCAAGTGGCGACGAGGCCATCGCTAGTCAGCCAGACTCCCGATCCCGCAGGAGTGCGGTTACCCCTGTCATCCGTGATTAGTATTTGAACAGTGATTTTGTGCGCCAACCCGTGTAGTTCCGGTCCTGTGAGGGGCTTACGCGAGTTGACATCGCGGTTGTGCACTGCATGCCGCGAACAAGCGCCCACCGAAAGAAGCGAAACGAGCACGGCCAACACTCCTAGTTTCATAACCACCAATCCTCGATACGGAATTCCTAAAGGAATTCGGGATAGAACGATTCGAACATTATCGCACCGGTCTCCTTGAGGAAAATAACGACGGCCCGATAACCTCCGAGTTTGACTATGGGGGCCTGCATGCCACGGTCTAGAAGTAACGGTGACGAATCGGAGGTTCGATTCTGAATCGCGGCCTTTATCCTGGGTCGCAGCAGATGTTATTTAATTTTCGATGTCTAGGAAATAGGACGAAGTCAAGTCGCTTTCGCCGAACTATCGGTTTGTGATCGCGTTACGTACGCCCCGCTATCGATAGAAACCGGACTGCCCGATTGCCTTCGGGAGAAAACGGGCTCAGTGTTCGACGTGAGCCGCAGCCGCTGTATATTTCTCTGGTGCGGTTCCCGAGAAATACTCGCGAAATTGCCGCAATTTATCGATGTTTGGGCTGAACTTCGACGAGATTCTCTGGAGCTCAGACTCGATGGCGGAGAGGGGGGGATTCGAACCCCCGATACAGGTGTTAGCCCGTATAACGGTTTAGCAAACCGCCGCCTTCAGCCACTCGGCCACCTCTCCGGCGGGCAGAGCTAAAGTTTAGCACGGTCGCTCCGGAGTGGGGGTTCTTCATAAGCATTCGAATCTAACTTAGTTATTCGCGAGTCTCATTGCCAGGACGCCTGGGTTAGCTCTTCTTGCGTATGCTCGGACTGCCGCTTAATCTTGAAAGGTGAAATTTCCTCGTCGTAGCGGAGTTTTGTTGCATATTTGCTCTCTCCCGAGCCGGTTCGGTATTGGAGATCTTGGCCAGCCTGCATTTCGCTTTGCGGACTTTCTGGTCGAAGCTGGTCAGAAATTGTGGCAGGTTCTCCCGGTTGGTCCAACGGGTTATGGAGACTCTCCATACCAATGTTTTTCCGCGTTCGCCGGCAATCCTCTATTTATTGACCTCGAAGCGCTGAAAGAGCAAGGTCTGCTTGAACCGAAATCTCTCGAACATGCTCCTTCATTCTCCCCACACTCTGTGGAGTACGAGCGAGTCATCGATTTCAAATTGGCGATGCTTCGAGAAGCGGCGCACGCTTTCTTGCGACATCATTCGAATCCGCAGCGGGCAGAGTTTTACGAGTTTTGTCAGACCAACGCTTCGTGGTTGGGCGACTACGCACTCTTCATGGCCTGTAAAGATGCACACAAAGGTGTTGCATGGACAAAATGGGATGAAGGCATCAGGAAGCGCAATCCCAATGCAGTCAAGAAATGGAGTGAAGACCTAGCCCACGCGATAGAAGTTTTCAAGTACTTCCAGTTTGAATTTTATCGTCAATGGAAAAAGCTGGCGTCCTATTGTCATAATCGCGGTTTGAAAATCATTGGAGATATTCCTATTTACGTTGCGCATGACAGCACAGATGTGTGGTCGCATCCTGAGTTGTTTCATCTGGATGATCACGGGATGCCGACCATTGTCGCGGGTGTTCCGCCGGACTACTTCAGTTCGACGGGCCAGCTATGGGGCAACCCTATTTATCGATGGGACATTTTGGAATCTTCGGGCTATGCCTGGTGGGTGAACAGGTTCCGCGCCTCACTCAAACTTTTTGATATAGTGCGCCTCGACCATTTTCGGGGTTTCGAAGCCTATTGGGAAGTCCCGGGAAATGCGACAACAGCAGATGGAGGCAAATGGACAAAAGGGCCGGGCGCAAAATTTTTTCAAGCTCTACAAAATCAACTCGGGGAACTGCCGATCATCGCAGAAAATCTTGGGGTGATTACGGACGAAGTAGAAAATATTCGCAAGCAATTCGGTTATCCCGGAATGAGCCTTTTGCAATTTGCCTTTGGAACTGATCCGCAAGGTCCGTCATTTCGTCCGCACAACTACAAACGGGAATTAGTTGCATACACCGGCGGGCACGATAACGACACGACGGTTGGGTGGTGGGGCGAGGCTAGTGCGGCAGACAGCACGCGAACCAATTCTGAAGTCGATGAAGAGCGTGCTTTCACAAAGGCGTATTTGAATCTAAGAGAAGATGAACCGATCAACTGGGCGTTCATACGAACGGTGCTTGCATCGGTTGCGGACACCGCGATTATTCCCTTGCAAGACATTCTTGGCCTTGGCAAAGAAGCGCGTATGAACCTTCCCGGAACCATCAGTGGGAATTGGAAATGGCGTTACCGGGCGGATGTTCTCACACGGGAGATCACGGAGCGGTTGAAAGTTTTATCCGCTCTATACGAGCGTTGATCGGTTCAGCGTGTGCTTTAGAGCGGCGATAGCTCGTCCATCTTGGGTTTGCGATCGCGGACCAACTTTCTCTCAAGAAAGGAGCGGGCAAGGTCTTTGCCCCCGATGCCGAAGGCCAAAGCGAGACCGAACATTACCGCTCCGAAGGCGATCCCAAAAGCGAGCAGCATGGTCTGCTCGGCCAAGCCAAGCTCCTCAAACACCATAGACAAAACAAAAACGATGATGACGGTGCGAACACAAACACTGACCAGTCGCGGAGAGGCTAGATTTGCATTGACAGATGCCAGCAACGCGGCGCGAGAGAAAAAGCTTGCTGCGAGTAACCCAAAGAAGACGATGAACGAGGCGACAAACAATCGCGGAAGAAATAGTAGAAATCCGTTAATGTGTTCCTGCAATCCTCCGATACCAAGAACGCTGATGCCCACGAGTATGAAGCCGAGCCATGCGATCCAGAAAATTAGACGGCTTAGTAACTCCGTGAAGGAAGGCAATGCAGCCTGGCTCAGCAGTTGGGACGCGCCGGCGTTCTCAGAAAGCTTGTCGAACTTTGCGAGGCGCAGGATGCTGCGAAGCGTCCACTTGGCGATGTACGCAATTACCCACCCTATCAAAGCAATGATGAGCATTACGATGACGCGAGGCAGGAAGTGTGCAAATCCGCGCGCAATTTCTTGCATGGCTTGCGTTAGTTCTCCAACTATCATTTCTCGCATTGTTTCCTCACATTCCACCATTCCAGAGCTGCAACAGGTATGGCTTTAAACGCTCGAACTCACAGCACAGGTTTTCTGTAGCGCTCTCAACGTCAGCGGCGGTGCTATCCGCATTTTGCTTGAGGCAGGTGAAAATCATTCCGCGATATAGGGGGACTAAGGCCTGGATGATATGGTCGCGGCTCATTACAGTTTTGTGGTACGAAGCAGCGAATTCATAAACGGTCTTGACCCAGAGATCATTTGGATAAAGAAAATCGTTTTCGCCTTCTGCAGAAATTTGCTGTAACGCGGACAGTGTCGGCGCCGACAAAATTGTCTCCAGCACAGGCTCGAGTTCGGCTACTCCGACGGAGAACATTTCCCTGAGCCGGCCGCTATTAATCCGAATAGGTTCGAACGTCACGTCAGATTCGGCGCCCAGCGTAGGAATCGGCGATGAGCCGCTTTTACCGCTCCAGACATTGAACGTGGTATCGAGTGCGAAAAAAATGCTTCCCGCAGTCTGCCGTATAGCGGGCAGCAGGTCTTCTGACTGCGGTTCCGTCCGGCTCTTTGTACCGAGAAAAGATTGACCGATTCGATAGTTTCCGGCGAGTGCACTGATCGTAAGATCCATTTCCGCGCCAAAACGACCCGACTCGTGTGTCCAAATGTCTTGACCTAGAAAGTGGTTGCCCAGTTCTCCGGAGAAACCAAATTCAGATGCGTAGGGCTCGCGAATCCTTTGTCCAAAGAGCGCGCGGGTCATTGGATAGACGAGGTTTCGCATGAGCAAGCCTTCGAATTTGTGTCTCCGATAGATCGGCGTGACGAAGTCAAGTTGTTCGCGGTAGACAGGATTGAGTAATCGCGGAATCCACTCGGGCGTCATATCTGTTGACTCGGGCTGGATAACCGCGCACGCCTTGGCTCGAAGCAGTTCTGCTGCCGATAAAATCGTTCGCAATGCCGCATTCGAAGAGGGGCTTTTAGCATAGGTAGCGGTGATCGAATGCAGGGTGCGGAGAGTGCGTCCGTTATAGCTGCGACGGACATCGTCAATGGATGCCCGCGTGACGATGTCTGGAGTGCCATCTCTGGACCCACCATCGGCGTTGATGATGACTGCTCTTTCGCGAGGGAAATTGCTGAGAATGCCCGCCTGAATGGCTTGCACCACGGGCTCGATGCTCCTGGCGTTATCAAACGTGGGCAAGCCCACCAGGATATCTACTTCACCGACATTCATCAGCTGACGAATAAAATCGTCAGTCAGCACGCTTTCCTCTGCCAATTCTTCCTCTCCATCTCAAACTACATCGGACGCAATTGAGCCAGAATCATGTCGCGATCTTAGATTCGTCGTAGTCGAAACCAATAAAATTGATACGGCCCTAACGTAAGCAAATAGGGCAAATCACCAATTCGAGGGAAAATGTTTCGCCCGAACATCTCAATCAAAATATTTCCCTTATAAAGCGATAGATCCAGCTCGACTGCCTGTGCCGACCCAGCAAGATTGTTAACGACGAGAATTGTTTCTGAACCCAGCTGCCGCACATATGCCAAGACACGATGATTGGCCGGATACAAGAATTCGATTGAACCGGAACCGAAAACTTTCGTGGATTTTCGAACGTGGATGACATGCTTCATCCAAGACAAGAGCGAATGTTCACTGCGCTTCTGGGACAAGACATTGATCACCTGGAACCCGTAGACCGGATTCAACAAGAGCGGTGCGTAAAGGCTCTCGGGATCGGCCTCGGAAAATCCAGCATTCCATCCTCCGCTCCATTGCATAGGAGTGCGAACGCCATTGCGGTCGCCGAGATTTACGTTGTCTCCCATGCCAATTTCATCGCCGTAATAAATGATCGGAGTGCCCGGAAGCGAAAGCAGCATGCCATTCATTAATTCAATTCGCCGGCGATCATTGTCGAGCAAGGGAGCGAGTCGGCGGCGAATGCCAAGATTGATTCGCATTGCCTTGTGACGAGCATACGAATCGTACATGTAGTCCCGTTCGACATCGGTGACCATTTCTAAAGTCAACTCATCGTGATTGCGGAGAAACAATGCCCACTGACATGCTGGGGGTATTTCGGGCGTCTGTTGCAGGATCTCAGTGATGGGTTTACGATCTTCCAGCTTTAACCCCATAAACATCCTGGGCATCAACGGGAAGTGAAATGCCATATGGAACTCATCGCCGTCGCTGAAGTAGGGCCGAAGATCAGCCGGCCATTGATTAGCTTCGGCAAGCAACATTCGCCCAGGAAATTCTTCGTCCAACTTTTTGCGCAATTCTTTGATGACGACGTGAGTCTCAGGAAGGTTTTCGCACGAAGTGCCTTCGCGCTCGACAAGATATGGGACGGCGTCTAGACGAAATCCGTCTACGCCCAATGCCAGCCAAAATTTCATCACCGTCCACATCTGCTCACGAACAGCTGGGTTGTCGAAGTTCAAATCCGGTTGATGGCTAAAGAACCGGTGCCAGTAATAAGATTTTGAAATTGGATCCCACGCCCAATTGGACATTTCGGTATCCAGGAAGATGATGCGGACGCCGGGGTAGCGATCGTCCGTGTCGCTCCATACATACCAATCGCGCCGAGGATTGTCTTTCGAACTTCTGGATTCCTGAAACCACGGATGCTGATCGGACGTATGGTTCAATACCATCTCTACTATGACTTTGATCTTGCGTTCGTGAGCGGCGGCAAGAAATCTCTTAAAGTCTTCGAGATTGCCGTAATTCGGATGGACGGAGGTGTAATCGGCAATATCGTATCCGTCGTCGCGCAGAGGCGATGGGAAAAATGGCATCAGCCAAAGTGCGTCGACGCCCAGGTCCTGCAAATAATCGAGTTTTTGCGCCAAGCCGCCGAAATCGCCAATGCCGTCACCATTGCTGTCGTAGAAAGCACGGACATGCACCTGATAAATGACGGAATTTTTGTACCAAAGCGATTCCTGAGTTTCCGGCAAAAAGCTTCCTCCAATGCCCTTATTTCAAGATAGCTGAAAAGTGGTGCCTCCTTTGATGTCTTTACGACCTCTTAGGTGACCCAAGGCAAAGGGTTGATTGGTTTTTGTCAGAAACCTAGAATGCAAGCCGCAGCATGAATTGGATCTGGCGTGGAGTTCCGGTGCCGATTGGGCCGGTATTCACGGTAGAAATGATCGAACCGAAGACGCCGGATCCAGCCGAGAAGTCCGAGAGCGGAGCGCCATATTGGGCATGGTTGAAGAGATTGAAGACTTCTGTACGGAACTGAAGCTGCATTCTCTCTCCTAGCGGAATTTGCTTGCCGAGTCCCATATCTATTTGCCAAACGCCGGGGCCGCGAAACAAATTGCGCGGAGCGTCGCCGAAGGTGCCCGGTGCCGGAACGGCAAACGCAGCAGGATTGATCCATTCCGCAACCGATGAGCCGCCGGGCGGCGTCAAGGAAACTCCCGGTATGAGGTCGGGCCGTTGGTTGTTAGTGTTTCCGTCAGGTACATCGGAAGAGTCGCGATCAACTGTGATGTTGATTGGAAATCCAGTATGAGCGGAAGCAATAGTGTTGAGCTCCCATGAACCGAAAATTGCGCGAAGGACTCCGGCGTCGCTCAGATAAGGTTTGCCAGCGCCGAACGGAAATTCGTAAACGGCGTTTGCGTTTACGACGTGGCGAGCGTCAAATGCTCCGCTGGCCCGTTCACAGGGCTGGCAGGCTACGTTTTGTGCGACGAGGGAATCGCCATCGCCGCTTCCGTTGGAACCGTCGTCAATCTCATGCGACAACATGTAGTTAATCGATAACAACAAGCCACGCGAGAAGGATCGCTTTAGGGAAACTGACAATCCTTGATAGTTACTATTGTTCTTGTTTCCGCGCCAATCTACCTGTCCAAAGGCTGGATAGGGACGCGTTCCGGTCAGAGGATTGACGACGTTGACTTCGGACAGAGTGAGAAGGTGCGTTCCTTCGCTACCAACGTAAGAGACGGTGGCCACAAAATCCTGCGGCAAAGCTTGTTGAATTGACAATCCCCACTGCGTAACGACTGTATCTTTGCGGCGGCGATCGTCGGCGCGTGGAGATATCTTGCCTGTGGCGTCTACCAGGAATGGGTCGATTGGATAAGTGAGCCCTGGCGTTGTTTTCTTTGATAAAGAGTAACGAAAAACTTCATTTGACTCGGGAAGGTTTTGGTCGTCTAGTTGTCCGTCTTCGTGATACGTTCCAAAGCCGCTGCGGATCACGGTATTACCATGGAACGCGAGGGGCGCCCACGCGAATGCTACGCGCGGATCAACGTCACCATAATTTGGCTGTCCGAAGCTGGCTCCGACTCCGCAGAAACCCTGCGGGCCGCAAGTATCGAAGTCAAATGGATTTGCCCGGTCTTGAGCTTCGTGGAAAATATTAAAAAAACTGTAGCGAACGCCCAGGTTGAACGTGAAATTTGGCAACCATTTATATTCATCTTGGACATAGCCGAAATACTGGGTTTTTCGTAGGCCCTGAATCGGCAAAGTAGAGGTCAGAGCGGCGGTGTTGACCTGGTTTGCGGCAAATGCATCTGTCGAGGCGTACGATATGGTGCCGCTGGCAGTGCTCCCTTGGTTCATCTGGATGCGACGTATCTCGGCACCTGCCTTGAGAATGTGTTTGCCCTTCACCCAAGTGAGGTTGTCGATTTCCGAAAACGAATTGCCCACACCGGTGCTTACACGGTTGTTGTTTAGCGGGGTCAAGCCGGGGACGGAAATTGCATAAAGCGAAGCCCTGTTGTTCGTGTTGGTATTAATCGCGGTGCTGCGGTTGAACCCGAATTTGGCTTCGTTAACTAATGTGGGAGAAAAAATGTGAAGAAGTTCAATCCCCGTATTTACTGGGGAGGATGTGCTCAAAGTTTGGCCATTGAGATATTGTCCGGAGCTCGCAAGAGGAACGTTGCTTACAGCTTGATCGATATTGGTTCTCGCAAAGATAGTGGTGCTGTCAGAAAAACGATGATCGATGCGAAACATACCCGAATCTTCGTTGACCACCTGACTTCCTTCGCCGACAAACTGGTCGATGTCGGGGCTAACCGGCGTTTGGCCAAGCGGATACGCATTCAAAATCGGGATTAGCGCGGGCGATTGAAGTGCTGCTTGCGCGCGGAACGCCGCACTCGGCACGAAGCCGGGAAGAGTTTGACCAAGGATTTGTCGATATCCCTCGTAGGCGGCGAAGAAAAAAGTCTTATTGTGAATGATTGGACCGCCCAGCGCAGCACCAAACTGGTTTAAGTGAAAAGGCGGTTGTTCGGGATTCAAAGCGTCGATTGGTTCAGTGGCATCGAACACGTTGTTGCGGAAAAATTCGAAAGCATTGCCATGCCACTGGTTCGTCCCCGAAGGCGAAGTAAGGATCAACTGGCCGCCGCCAGTTCCACCGGCTTCAGCCGTTGCGAGCAGTGAGTCGACGCGAAACTCTTCGATCGTATCTAACGGGATTGCCAGGCGTACATATGGTTGTTGCGCCTGATTAATGATGTTGGTGGCGTCGATACCGTCATACGTGAAGTTGTTGTCGTCGCGTCCGCGCCCTGCGAAGCGAATGGAGCGCTGATTACTGCCGCCCGTGTCGATCGCTCCCGGCGCCAAAGCTGTCAGCGCGGCCCAATTCCGGCCGTTGAGAGGCAGTTCCTGTATTTGTTTTTTCTCAATAGTCGTTCCCAGCGTGTTGGAGGTCTGATCCAATGGCTGCGTGGCCGCCACAACTTCAACTTGTTCGGTCGCTCCGGCGACTTTCAGCGTTGCGTTTAGGGTGCGGGTCTGTTCCAGTTTTTGCACAACATTAATGACACGTAGCGTCTGAAAGCCATCATGTTTGAAGGTAACGGTATACGTCCCAATGGGAAGCTCGGGCAGATCGTAGGTACCACTCGCCGAGGAAACAGTTTCACGATGAAGACCCGTAGCGTCCTGGTCGGCGGTGATCTGGACACCCCAAACAATTCTTCCAGAGCCATCGCTCACTGTGCCGTTTAGTCCAGCTCTGTCAACTTGGGCGAACGAAGTCGGCAGCGAAACTAGCACCGTTATGGATACGGCTAGTAACCGATAAATTCTCGATAACGACATGGAAATCCTGGAGGTACTTGAGGATTATGCAACAGCCCACCATATTCATCCGTAGAATTTACTACCAACTGTAGTAATCATGCGCTGAGGAAGAATGGTCTTAAAGGTTTAAGCAAAATCGCTGTCTTGTATCGAAGTGCTCCCTTGGAGAGGCGAAGGTTGAGTCGGATCAAGTAGGTGTAATGCGTTGAACGTAGCGAAACCCAGAGCTGTATTGTCGAATATGCACCAGACTCGTGAACGCGTTTTGAGCTTTTCTAGTTGGAGATATAGTCGACCAAGGAATTCATCGGAATAGGACGAGTAATACGTGCGCGGCGATCCGTGTAGCCGAAAATATATTAAGTCACCATTTCCGCCGGGTTGGCTAGCTTCCGCTACACAAGCGGGATCAGCGGCAACGCGAGCGATCTTGAATTCTTCGAGGAGTTTATTTGCGGACTCGTTAAACCAAGTTTCATGCCGTGGCTCCCACACCACATCGCCAGAAAAATGTTTGCGAAGGAGAGAGAGAAACTTTGTCACGCGCTTTGGCTCGAATTGGAAGCTAGGAGGCAACTGGAACAGTACAGGGCCGAGCTTGTCTCCCAAGAAATGAATCTGCTGTAAAAAAAATTTCAATTCCACGGAACAACCATCTAACGCCGCGATGTGCGTTATCGCCTTCGGAGCTTTAACCGAAAATTGAAAATCCTCCGGGACGGTCGTCGCCCATCGTTGCCAGGTGGTTTCTCTATGAGGGCGGTAAAATGAAGAATTGATCTCGCAACAATTGAACGCTTGCGAGTAGTGCTCGAGATGACTGCCAGCTGAAGGGAAATGCCTGTCTGCATCTCTCCGAATATTCCATCCTGCGCAACCGATTCGAATTGAGTTATCGTAACTTCCGGAGAGAGTCACTACCTTTTGATGCCGGATACGAAATGATGTTGTAGCGCTTCCGTTTATTAAAGGGTTTACCAATTTAAGATTTTTTTACTTTTTCTTGACATTTAAGTGCTACAACGCGGTAAGCTTTAGAATCCAACATAGCGCAGAACAAACCTTTCCCCGAGGTTTAGTCTGCGGCCCGGGGAATATTCCTCGGAGCGGATGCTGAGCAGCGACTTTTGCCTTGCTGTCTGGCATCTCATTCTGCGAACGTATTACAAGTTGCGGTTCGCGAATCGTATGGATGTCTGTACATTTGCTCGATTATCGTTCGCGAAAATCGCGGGCGTGATGTTTGCGCGTATTGCGTTTTGCCGCAACAACGGCTGAGGGCCATGCGTGTAGAATGCTCTCGAACGCAGACTAAAGAATGTAGGAGAAATAAGCATCGAAATCTAAACCAAGGCTCAGGAAGAAAAGATTCCCCCCATGACCGCTCAAGCCTTTAGGTTGTTGGTTATTGATGATAATGAACTGAATTTAAAGCTGGTTTCGGAAGTCTTAAGCCAGGACGGGTTGGAGATCACAACCGCGCTGACTCCCGAAGACGGCTTGGAGAAGTTTGCGTCCTTACATCCGCGGATCGTGCTGCTCGACCTGGTGATGCCAGGGATCGGCGGGATGGAAGTTCTGGAAAGGATGATTGCATCCGATCCGGCGGTTGACGTTATTTTCATTACTGCGAATTACACGCCCGAATCTGCGGTAGAAGCCATCCAGAAGGGCGCAACCGACTATTTCACCAAACCCCTCGACGTTGAAAAACTTCGAAGCCGGATCAAAGGGCTGCTGGATGAATTCGAACTTCGACGAAGTACCCTCCAACTTGACCATCAATTAGTTGATGCGTATCAGTTCGCTAACATGGTTGGGCGCAGCCCGTTAATGTTGGATGTTTTCGCCAAGATACGCCGGGTCGCACCTCATTACCGCACCGTCCTCGTACGCGGCGCCACGGGAACCGGCAAAGAATTGGCTGCCCGGGCCCTCTATCATTTAAGTCCTGCAAGCGCGGGTCCGTTTATTGTCTGCAATTGCTCAGCTTTGGTGGAAACGCTCGTTGAAAGTGAATTATTCGGCTATGTGAAGGGTGCTTTCACAGGGGCAACGCAGGACAAGAAGGGCCTTTTTGAACACGCTCATGGCGGCGCGGTTTTTCTCGACGAAATTGGGGAATTGTCTCCGGCTGGACAAGCCAAGCTGCTTCGTGTTCTCCAAAATCGTGAAATCCAACGTGTGGGATCATCTGTAACTCGGGAGGTCGATGTACGAGTGATCGCCGCGACGAACCGCGATTTGAAAGCGATGGTGAAAGAGGGGCTGTTTCGTGAGGATTTGTACTATCGCCTCGCAATGGTCGAAGTTTCGCTCCCACGTTTGACTGATCGCAAAGAGGACTTGCCTCTCCTGCAACGATTCTTTCTTCAAAAATTTGCGACCGAATACGGCAAACCAATCATGGGACTCGCGCGCCGGGCACAAATTCGGATGGCTGCATATCCCTGGCCCGGAAATATACGCGAACTCGAGAATGTAATCGGCAATGCCTGCATGATGGCGGATGGGCCAGTGATTGATATCAGAGACTTGCCAGAAACATTACGTGAGGTCAATCCCGAAGTGATTGAAGATGAATCGTTCGCCTCCCTCGAAGAGATGCAAAAGCGGCATGTCCTCCGGGTGCTCGAACACGTCGGTGGGAACAAAACGCGCGCGGCGGAGATTCTCGGAATTGGACGGGCGACCATTTATCAATTGCTATCAAAGATGGAACAGTAGCAAGACGTTTACCGTTTGGTAAACTTTATGCCTATCGACAAAAGTTCTGGACTACCGGGGTCAGATCGTGGGCGCCTAGCAGATCCAGCGCGATTAGCCGCGCTTCGGAAGACTGAGTTACTCGACACGCCTCATGAGGAGGCATTTGATCGGCTCACTAAACTTGCCGCACAAACCTTGCAAGCTCCGATCGCAATCATTTCTTTAGTTGACGACAAGAGAGAATTTTTTAAAAGCTCTTCGGGTCTGCCACAACCGTGGCTTACGCGCATGCAAGTGCCGCTCGCCCAATCGTTGGCAAAGCATGTCGTTGAAACCAGCAAAGCCTTAGTCATCGGCGATGGCCATACCGATTTACGAATGAAGGGCAGTATTTCGATCTCCGACTTGGGCGTGTTGGCATATTTGGGGGTGCCATTGGTCGCGAATGGTCTCACCCTTGGCTCACTGAGTGTAATGGATATTCAGCCGCGAACTTGGGCGCCTGAACAGATCTCAAGTTTGGGAATGCTGGCTGCTTTGGTAGTCGACGCGATCGATTTCCGGATGGCGGTGAAAGAGCGTCTGCGACTAGAGGTAGAGGTTCGAGAGGCACAGAAACTACTTGATCAGCGAGTCAAAGAGCGTACGGCTTCTCTGGTGGAGAGAACTCACGAACTGCAACTGTCCGAGGAACGATTTGAGTTGGTCGCGCGAGCAACCAATGATGCGGTTTGGGATTGGGATTTAGCAACAAACGAAGTCTGGTGGAATGAAGGCATTACCAAACTTTTCGGATACAGGCCCGAGGACGTGTCATCCAACGTCACATTCTGGTACGAACACATTTCTCCGGCCGATCGCGAACGTGTGGTAGGGGGGATTCATAAAGCTATCAACGAGAGGCAGCCCTATTGGTCGGATGAATACTGCTTTCTCCGTGCGGATGGCCGAGACGCCGATGTGCTCGACCGTGGATATCTTGTGTTCGACTCGTCCGGCATCCCAGTCAGGATGGTCGGCGGGATGATGGACATAACATCCCGTAAGCTTGCGGAGAAATCACTGTATGTGTCCGAAGAGAAGTTTTCGCTGGTTTTTCATTCGAGCCCGGATCCGATGACGATCAGCACATTACAGGATGGAATTTATCAGGACGTCAATGTCGCGTTTGAACGCCTCGTTGGACGAAAGCGCGAAGCGATCATAGGCCGGCGAGCGACGGAAATCGGTTTCTTCAGAGACAAAGAACACCGGGAAACGTTCATTCGGAAAGTGCGAGAGACGAACGTCACGCAAACGACCGAATTACAAATTCGTAATCCGTCCGGCCAAGTTCGGATGGTGCATGTCTCTGCCGACAAGATTGAAATTAAGGGTATACAGTATTTGCTCGCAATTTCTCGCGACGTTACCGATCAACGGCGTGCGGAAGATGCCTTAAGAGAATCCGAGCAGCGATATCGCGCGGTGACCGATAACGCTACGGATGTAATCTTGAGCATCGACGAAGACGGGACGGTGCTTTTCGTCAATCATGCAGTGGAACGGATTTTTGGCTACTCACCGAACGAACTGATGGGACAGAAAGTCGCGGTGCTGATGCCGACGGCGTTGAAACCCTTGCATCAGCACAGTGTCAGCCAGAGCCAAGAGCTTAGAGAAAATAAGCCGCAGTGGTCGGGCGTGGAGATTGTAGGCCAGCACAAGTTGGGCTATAAGATTCCGCTCGAAATCTCTTACGGCGAACTGGTCGAAGACGGGCATTCTCACTTCACTGCGGTCATACGTGACATCACGGAGCGAAAACACGCGGCAGAGATTCTTCAACGTTCGCAAGTTAGATATCGTTCGTTGCTGGATGATGCTCCTTATGGAATATATTTCATTACGCCTGAGGGGACATTACTCGACTGCAACCGCTCCTATGCGCTGATGCTGGGTTATGCAAATCCCGAGGAAATTATCGGCACGAACATCAGTTCCAAGATTTGGAAATATCCTGAAGCGAGAGTGGTGTTACTCAGGACGCTAACCGAAAAGTTCGCAGGAATTGAGGCGGAGTGGCTTCGCGTCGACGGCAAGAGCTTACACGTACGGCTGACAGGCCGGCGTGTGCATGATGGGTTGGAAACCAGATACGAGGTGATTGCGGAAGATGTGACCGAGCGACTTTTGCTGGAACGGCAATTCCATCAGGCCCAGAAGATGGAATCCATTGGTCAGCTTGCTGCCGGGGTAGCCCACGATTTTAATAACCTTCTGGGCGTCATCACGGGTTATAGCGACCTGGTAATGGAGCAAGCCGTCGGGCAGGAGAAATTGCGGCGACGAGTTCGAGAGATTAAGGGTGCCGCTATACGTGCGGCCGGGCTTACCCGTCAACTTCTTGCTTTCAGTCGAAAGCAAATATTGGAGCCGAAATCGCTCGACCTCAATGTTGTGGTCGAAGAGATTGGCGAAATGCTGCGACGAATACTGGGAGCCGAAGTTGAGCTCGTTGTGAACCTGGAGAAGGACCTAAAGACTATCAAAGCCGATCCTACGCAGATCGAACAGGTGGTCATCAATCTAGTTGTAAATGCTCGAGACGCGTTGCCGGATGGCGGCATCGTGGTAATCGAAACTACGAATGTTACGCTCGATCAAGGATACTGCCAGCGTAATTCGGCAGATATCTCCCCGGGGAACTACGCACTCTTATCGCTGACGGACACCGGTATTGGAATGAGCGACGAAGTGAAGGCTCGGGTCTTCGAGCCGTTTTTTACGACTAAAGAGGTCGGCAAAGGTACCGGTCTAGGTCTAGCGACGGTATATGGAATTGTCAAACAGAGCGGCGGGCACATCGAAATTCACAGCGAAATTAACCACGGAACCACATTCAAAATTTACTTGCCTCAAACCACTAAAGCAGTCGAAGAAGAGCTTCTCGTGGCGAACATTCCCACACCTCGTGGCACAGAGACAATTCTGATGGTGGAAGACAATGATTGGCTGCGTAGTCTGCACCGCGAATTATTGCAGAGTCTTGGGTATACGGTCCTTGAAGCGGCGGACGGTTCGAGTGCGTTACAAATTGCGGAAAATCACACGGGACCTATCGATTTGGTATTGACAGATTTGATCATGCCCGGAATGAGTGGTCGCAGTGTCGCCGAAAATCTCAAGATTTTTCTGCCAAATCTCAAAGTGCTATACGTCTCTGGTTACGCAGAGGATGCCCTAGTTCATGGAGACGTGTTGCGCCACGACGCTACTTTTCTGCAGAAACCCTTTACTCGTGATGTCTTGGCAACAAGAATTAGAACCGCACTACAAGGAAACGACAACAGCAACTCAATGTCCAAAGGTTCTAACGGCTAACTCTCGTTGATCAGCAAGGCGATGGTCCTGAGGTAATGAGTGCGAGTCGGATGGCCTCCAACAGCATCTGCGGACTGTCCGACAACGATTCCTTATTTACGAACGAAGCCGCACCATCAGCTCTAAGTTTGATTTCGTTTTTTTGCGAAAGGCTGCTTAACACCACTACCGGTATCTGACTGGTTAGTGAGTCTGCCTTCAAAGCGCGCAATACTTCGGGACCACCTAGTTTTGGCAGCATCATATCGAGGATGATCAAATCGGGGGAGTTGTCGCGTGCCATTGAGAGCGCCTCTTCGCCGTCGCCGGCGCCGATCACGTTGTATCCCTCTTTGGTTAGCATGCGCTCGTTAGCGATCCGCAAGAATTTACTATCTTCAATCACGAGTAAAGTTTTCATAGTTGGTAAGCCTGGGTTGCCTTTGAAGGTGCGAAAGCTGTTGTGGTGATCGGATACTGGTTCCTGAGATCCATCTGTTCAACACGGTTGCGCCCCTTCTTTTTTGCTTCATAAAGAGCGAGATCAGCTTGATGGAGCAAGTCTTCAATCTTAACTTCTGCCGGACCGTCAGCCACAACCACGCCGAGGCTGACAGTAATTTTTCGATCCTTTCCCATCGTACTCACTGGTGTGCTACAAACAAAAGACCGAATCTGGTCTGCCCGTATTAAGGCTGACGTGAGTTCGCATCCGGGAAAAACGAGTAAAAACTCTTCACCGCCATAGCGGCCCACGGAATCGTAAATACGAAGTTTCGATTGCAGACGGCGTCCAACTTCTTTCAGCGCTTCATCTCCAAACATGTGGCCGAGAGTGTCATTAACGGCTTTGAAGTGATCAACATCAGCCAATAAGAGTGCGAGTGGTCTGCCTTCTCGTTTGGATCGAGCCAATTCTCGAGTGAGAGCGTCGAGAACCTCCTTGCGGTTCATTAAGCCCGTTAAGGAATCGTAGCTAGCGGCGTACCGCATGACCTCGCGAGCCCGCACTAGTTGATCCTGGAGATCGACTACCCGCTTTCCAGACATCAGACGTGCTTTGAGTTCCAGTTCGTCGAATGGCTTAGCTAAATAATCATCGACGCCTGCATCCATTGCGCTAAGCAAATCGGACTGGCTATCCTTGCCGGTAAGCAATAGCGTATAGATGTATGGGTCAGTGTCAGGGCGACTGCGAAGCCGGCGGCAGAGATCGACACCACTGAGCTTTGGCATCACCCAATCCATCACCACCAATCGAGGACTGTCAGGGGCCTGTAGCATTTCCCAAGCCTGCGCTCCATCGGTTGCGGTCTGCACTTTGAATCCCCAATTCTTGAGATGTCCGCTTACGATGCGCTGGTAGATCGGAGAATCTTCTACCAGCAGGACATTAGTGTTATTAGCTATGCTCATTTTGATCCTCGTCGTGTCTTGCTGCTGCGTTACTGAGTTATGACCGTAATAGTTGTGGAGGCATGAAGCGATCCGCTAGTGCCGGTAACTGTCACATCGTAGGAATGTTGTGAGGTTGCCGGAGCGGAAATTCCCAGGCCGCCACCACACGCGGTCAACATCATGGTGCTGCCCATTGCGGCAACCAAAATCAATGCGATCATCAGCGATTTCAGCTGACGCTTGCGGCTGCCGGCGGCCAGACACATACCGGCGGAGAGCGTGAGCGACCCCCAAGGGAGTCGTCGATTGTGATGGTCAGGATGGTTCGAGGCACTCTGGCTGGCCTGGATTGTCAGAACAGACTGAACAGCAGATGATCCAGGCTTGACCGTTGCGGGTTGAAAGCTTGCCGTGAATCCAGCTGGAAGTCCGGAGGCTGACAAGACAACGGTGCTGCTAAAAGGTCCGCCTACCGGAGTGATTGTGATTTTAGTCTGCGCCGAAGTCGTAGAAGAAACCGTCAAGGACGCGTCTGTTGCCGAGACGGTGAAAGTGGTGCCAACCGTTTCAATTATTGGTGAGGAAACCGAACTTCCGAACGCAGCATTTCCTGAGTAGGCTGCGGTGATGGAATCCGCACCTAGTGGCAGGGTGCTCGTCGTAAACACCGCGCTTCCCGCCGAATCAAGTGCGGCGGTACCGAGAAGCGTAGTTGCATGGTAAAAGTTAATCGTACCTAGCGCTGATCCAGTAGGAACAGGGCTAACGCTAGCGGTAAAAGTAACTGTTGCTCCGGCATCCACGTTGCTGTCTGAAGAGCGAAGGGAGGTCGTTGTCGTAGTAACGCCTGCGTTCACGATTTGATTGAGGACTGTTGAAGTTGAAGTGATGTATCTGCTATCTCCCGAATATAAGGCTGTGATTGCATCGGTTCCTGCATGCAACGTAGAAGTCACAAGCATTGCGTGCGCCGATCCGTTCAAGGAAGACGAACCCAACGCAACCGTGCCGTTATAAAAAGTCACCATACCCGTCGGAGTACCCGAGGCAGCGACAACCGAAGCGGTAAACGTGATCGGATTACCGAAGCCGTCGGGATTTGCCGATGAAACTAAATCTGTTGTGGTAGCCAACGAGAATCCGGTAAGTGCGACTGTGTTTGATTGACTGGAAGCGCGGCTAGCGTCGCCCACATAGCTTGCGAGCACATTGTGTGTTCCATTGCCGATTGGGTTGACGTTATATGCTGTTGCGGTTTCGCTTTGCTGACTAAGCAGGATGCTCACGGCCCCGGGTAAGCCATCATTGAAGTTTGCGATAGCCATATCGCTAAGGCCATCGCCGTTAAAGTCAGCCGCGGCAATAGCTAATGGCGAATTCCCTGGCAGCGCATACGTAACCTGAGTTTTGAATGTGCCGTCGCCGTTGCCGGATAACAAGCTGACACTGCCATCACCGGCGTTGGGCACCGCGATGTCGAGAACATTGTCACCATCGAAATCTGCGACGGCCATTTGGAGGGGAGAGCTGCCTACCGTGTAGAAAACCTGGGGTTGGAACGTTCCATCGCCGTTGCCAATCAGCACGCTGACAGCGCCTCCGGAATAGTTTCCGGCGACTAAGTCAACAAGGCCATCTCCGTTAAAATCGCCCATCTCGAGCGAAGAAGGATTGGGGCCGACGATGCTAGGTATCGGGGCGTTGAATGTGCCATCTCCGACTCCCAGGAGTATGGTCACGGTGTTGTCATTTCCGTTGGCGGTTGCAATGTCAGGAATGAAGTCGTTATTGAAATCAGCGATTACTACTTTTTTCGGATTGCTACCCGTCGGGAAAGTGGTTTGAGAACCAAAGGTGCCGTCTCCCACTCCAAGCAGAACGCTTACAGTGCCGCTCGAAACTTGATTCGCAACAACCAAATCTTCAATCCCGTCATTATTTAGATCGGCAATTTCCACGGAACCTGCAGTTGCGCCTGTTGAGTACGACACAGGAGCCTGGAATGTCCCGTCCCCATTTCCGATAAGAACGCTAATCGTTCCGTTCGTGTAGTTAGCGACTACAAGATCCTGAAACCCGTCAGCGTTAAAATCTCCGACCGCTACCGCATTGGGGGTAGGTCCTGTCGGAAAGGCAGTCTGTGACAAGAAAGTGCCGTCCCCTCGACCGAGGAGAACGGTGACAGTCGCGTCGCCCATATTTACAACTGCCAAGTCAGCGGAGCCGTCACCATTGAAATCTCCGGCTGCGGAAAAATATGCTGCGTTGCCTGTAGTGAAAGGCGAACCCGCCGATGGAGTCATTGAAGAATGAAGGGTTGAAGGATCTAACGAAACGTTCGCTAAAACGGAGTTGTTAAAAGTCGTATCAAGGAAAGAAACTGCGCCGGAAGGAAGCGATCGGCCGAAGGCAGTGACAGTTGAAGTCAACGTATAAGAGCCGGCATTTCCAGTTTGCGACAGAGTTGTTGATGACAAATAATTTGAAGCGCCCGTAACTGTGAGCAGAGCAACGGATGAACCAACCGCGGGAATTGCCTGAGTTCCAACCGACCATGCCTGCACGTTGTAGGTGCCAACACCGAGGACAGTTTTAATGGTTGCTGTTCCGTTGCTTGTTAACTGTGCCGCGCCGAGTAGATTAACTCCGCTGCAGGGCGCTACGTTGTTACAGAACAACACTAAGCCAGTGGTGTCTGGCGCGCCGAAAGCGGTTACGTTAGCTGTGAGCGTGAAGGGCGACCCCGCAGACACAGTGTTGCCGGGCGCGACAGCCAGGGTTGCATCCGCCTGGTTACCGATAGCACGAGCCGGTGTTGAAAAAAGCGATGCCAGGATCATGACTGCAAGCATTAAAGTCGAGAAGGCAAATGGACGATGAAGAATTTGTGTTTCCACCGTTTGAACGATTGCGCTTAAATCTTCACGTCGCGTCATAAGAAATGTCCCTTTCGATTAGGGGAGTGCCAAGGGACTACAAGCCCTGACTGGCACAACATACATGGCACGTGGCGCGCCAAATGTATCTAGCCGCTATGCTCTAGAAAGCAAGGCCCGATGGCGTAAGAGCCCTAGTAATCGAACTGAATCAGTGCGTCTCGATTCCATACGATCGTCTGGATTCGGAGCGGGAAAGCACGTGGAAGAGTGATGAAAATTAGCTCAGGTGTTTAGCTGATTACTTTGGGGAGAACCTTGATCACTGTCTGGCAAACGGACACTCTTTATGGAATTCATACAGTTGCCAAGTGGTTCTAAGTCAAATACGTACCTAACTTCAACATTCTTATAGGCTCAGCGGTTGGCCTTTCGGTTGCTCTTACAAAAGGCAGAGTCAGCCTGCCATAATTGGCGGTTTCAAGTTCGCTGACTTGAGGAGTACATATGACATCGGACATGGCTTTTGAGTGTTTAATGGTTTCGCAGGATCCAGCCGTCATCGGGATGATGAGTGATCTCCTGGATGACTTATCTATCTCAACTAATGTGTGTGCCACCCCGGCGGACGCCCCCAACCTCATGGCTGGCAAGAGCACTGATTTGCTGGTAGTCGATCTACTTGAGAATGCGCCCAGCGATTTTATGCGTAAAATCCGGTGCGGCCGAACCCAACGAACCACGGTGATGGCGATTTCAGGCGACGATTCACAAATACTGAATGCTCACCTGGTGCTGCGCAAGCCACTGCGAACCGATGCTGCCTCGCGATATTTGAAGGTCGCCTATTCGAGAATGTTGCAGGACCACCGCAAGCGTGCGCGATTCAGCGTCATGACGTCGCTGCTGGCCGTGGATCAGGATAGGCGTTCCGTGCCCCTTACTATCACTGACATCGGTCATGGCGGTGCGGGTATCGTCAGTAAAATGGACCTGGCAATTGACGACGTGCTGAACTTCAAACTTGGCCTGCCTCAGGCCCAGGGTGAGTTGCAGCTGAATCTCAGAATTTTATGGACGAGAGAATATGGCGCGGCGGGTGGAGAATTTCTGCAGATGGCCCCTTCCGACATTGACGTCCTGAACGAGTGGATCGAGCGTAAAGGAAAAGTGAAGAAACCTCGTATCCAGATGTAAATCAGTTCTTCCCCGACTCTGGGCGAAGACCCGGCATTACTATATCGAAGACTTGTTGCGGTAAATCACTATCAAGCGCCGCATGCTGCAGAAGCAGCCTCATATAAAGTGGACCGTACAAGATATCCAGGATAGTGTCTGGTTCGACGGTCGAACGAATCTCCCCTTTCCTCATAGCTACCCTCAGCAACTTGCGTGCCTCCGTGCGACGTGGCTCCACATATTGACGTTGAAAAGCGCCCAGCATGGCAGGGTCAGATTGACCAGCTCCGATAACGGCAGCAATCACACGCCCCAGCGGGCTGCGGAAAATCCTTGTCCAACGGATCATTTGTTCACGAATCACCTTCTCCGCTGAACCAGAGGTGGGTATCTTTAATTCCTCTTCCACCGCGAATAAAAACGCTTCCATTACTAGCTCAGCTTTATTTGGCCACCAGCGGTAGACGGTCGCTTTTCCAACGCCTGCCTTTGCGGCAATTGCCTCAATCGAAAGATCTATAAATCCTGTTTTTTGCAAGAGTTGGAGAGTGCTATCAAGGATGGATCTCCGAGCCTGCTGGCTCCGCGGGCGGCCCGGACTTCGGGGCTCGATGGCAGATTTATTAGCCAAGATTGCCTACACTGTAACAGGAATTTAAATCCGATACGCCACGTATTGCATCTATGATATGAGCGTGACGTTTGCCTTCAGCGGTTTGAGAAATACGGCCGCGCATTATCGACGTAAAAGGAACTGGTAAATGTGGATTGTTGCACTTGCGCTTCGGCGGCCATACACGTTTGTTGTGATGGCACTGCTGATTCTGATCCTAAGTCCCATCGTTATTTTCCGCACACCCACGGACATCCTTCCCGATATCAATATTCCGGTAATCAGCATTGTTTGGAACTACACGGGTCTGCCTCCCCAGGATATGTCGGACCGGATCGTATCGGTAACTGAGCGTGCGCTGACAACCCTGGTCAACGACATCGATCATATTGAGTCGCAATCGCTGAATGGAATTGCCGTAGTTAAGGTGTTTTTCCGGCCCAACGCAAATATCCAAACGGCTCTGGCGCAAGTCACCGCGATTTCACAAACGCAGCTCAAGCAGTTGCCCGTCGGGACCACTCCGCCTCTGATTATTCAGTATTCGGCTTCGAGCGTTCCAATCGTTCAAGTTGGTCTTAGCAGCAAGACTCTTGCAGAGCAGCAACTCTTCGATTATGCGACGAACTTTATTCGAACGCAGCTGATCACGATCCCAGGTGCCGCGATCCCGTGGCCTTATGGAGGCAAGCAGCGGCAGATTCAGATAGACATCGACACTCCGGCACTGCAGGCGAAACATCTGACGCCCCTGGATGTTGTAAATGCTATCGGTGCGCAAAACTTAATTCTGCCAACGGGAACGGCAAAAATCGGGACGAACGAATACGAAATTGAGATGAACGGCAGCCCTAAGACGGTGGAAGGGTTGAATGATTTGCCGGTCAAGACGGTCAACGGCGTCACCATCTATATAAAGGATGTGGCGCATGTCCGTGATGGATTTTCCCCGCAAACCAATATCGTTCGCCAAAATGGCGAGCGCGGAACGCTCATCAGCATTCTGAAAAATGGCGGCGCATCCACGATCGACATCGTGAAAAATGTTCGGGCGATGCTCCCACAGATCGCTACGACTTTGCCAGAAGAATTGAAGATGAGCCTGCTCTTCGATCAATCTTTGTTTGTACGAGCGGCCATTCAGGGCGTCATCCGTGAGGCGCTTACTGCGGCTTGCTTAACAGCGGCGATGATCCTTCTGTTTCTCGGTAATTGGCGGAGCACGTTGATTATCGCTATCTCGATTCCTCTTTCGATTCTTGTTTCGGTACTTTGCCTCGCTGCTTTGGGGGAGACGTTCAACATTATGACATTGGGAGGTCTAGCTCTCGCGGTAGGCATATTGGTGGATGACGCGACGGTTGAAATTGAAAATATCGAGCGTAACCTCGGGATGAAGAAGGAACTCAAGCACGCGATTCTTGATGGCGCGCAGCAGATCGCGGTGCCTGCGCTGGTTTCAACACTGGCAATTTGCATTGTGTTCGTGCCGATGTTTTTTCTCACTGGCGTTGCGCGTTATCTGTTCGTTCCGTTAGCGGAAGCGGTGGTGTTCGCGATGATGGCATCGTATCTGCTCTCGCGAACCTTGATTCCCACCCTTGTCATGTACCTGTTGCGAGGACACGAGCTCGATAGCCATAAAGAGCCGACAAATGTGTTTGGCCGGTTTCAGAGGGGATTCGAAAGAAGATTCGAAAACTTTCGAGCGGGATATAGCGCTACGCTCGAAAACGCGATGGAGCATCGCCGGATGTTCGTCATCGTGTTCCTGGGATTCTGCGTGTTGTCTGGTGGCTTAGTGTTTTTCTTAGGGCGCGATTTCTTTCCCAGCGTTGACGCGGGTCAAATGCGTCTCCACCTTCGAGCTCGGTCCGGTCTTCGGATTGAAGAAACTGCGCGCCTCGTGGATTTGGTCGAGCAGGAAATTCGACGCGAAATTCCAGGCCCTGAGATTACGACGATGCTGGACAACATCGGTTTGCCATATAGCGGTATTAACACGTCTTACAGTAATTCTGGAACGATTGGGACTGCGGACGCGGAAATTCTGGTGAACCTAAGCGCGGACCACAAGCCGACTGAAGAGCACATTCACAAGTTGCGCCATAATTTGCCCAAAGTTTTTCCAGGAGTGGAATTCTTTTTTCAGCCCGCGGACATTGTCAGTCAGATTCTCAACTTCGGATTGCCCGCTCCAGTCGATGTCCAGCTGATCGGTAATGCTTATGCGCAGAACTACCAAATTGCCCAACAGATTTCTAACGGGCTAAAGACAGTGCCAGGAGCAGTTGACGTTCATGTCCAGCAACTGCTGAACAATCCCGCGTTGTTTCTTGATGTGGATCGTGTGCGTGCGCAACAGGTAGGTCTAACGCAGCGTGACGTAGCCAACAATCTTCTGATTTCGTTAAGCGGAAGCTCGCAAACGACGCCGACATTTTGGCTTAATCCGAAGAACGGGGTCAGTTACAACATTGCTGTGATGACTCCGCAGTACCGGCTCGATTCATTGCAGTCGTTAATGAACACGCCTATTTCCGGGAGTACGACGGCGCAGCCGCAGTTGCTTGCGAATCTGGCGACCGTTAATCCGATCACCGTGCCGGCCGAAGTCAGCCACTACAACATCACTCCTGTTGTTGATGTGTACGCCAGCGTGGATGGACGGGATCTCGGTGGAGTTTCGGACGACGCCCAAAAGATCGTGGACTCATTCAGAAGTAAGCTGCCACGCGGTACGCAGTTGATCATCCGAGGACAAGTTCAAACGATGAAGTCCTCGTTCACGGGACTGCTGATTGGCCTGGTCATGTCGATCGTGCTGGTTTATTTGCTGATCGTTGTTAACTTTCAATCCTGGCTCGACCCTTTCATCATCATTACAGCTTTGCCTGGAGCGTTGGCGGGCATTTTGTGGATGTTGTTCTTAACGCACACGACACTCAGCGTTCCCGCACTGACAGGCGCGGTCATGTGCATGGGTGTTGCCACGGCCAATAGTATTTTGATGATTTCCTTCGCCCGCGAACGTATGGATGAGGGAATGGATCCAGTCAAAGCCGCACTGGAGGCAGGATATACCCGTATGCGTCCAGTCATCATGACGGCTCTTGCGATGATTATTGGAATGCTTCCGATGGCATTAGGACTGGGCGAGGGCGGCGAGCAAAATGCTCCTTTAGGCCGAGCTGTAATCGGCGGCCTTCTCTTTGCAACCTTTGCAACGTTATTTTTCGTGCCTGTAGTGTTCAGTATTTTTCATGGACGACGTGTAAGGCGTGAGGCCACAGCTTTGTCTGCATCTTAAATTTTCGGCAACCTTGATTTAGGTGAATGAATTATGGAACAACAAGTTTTAGAAGGTCATCCAGTACAGTCCGATCCGCAAACCCGCGCGAAGCACGCAAAGAAAACCCGCAACGTGGTTGTGGTCATACTCACGCTGTTGATCATCGGAGCGGTGATTTCCTTCGTCATCCGCCTAGGCGAGCGCACCGCTCTCGCCAAGGAGACGCAGGCGCTCGCTGTGCCTAGTGTTGCGATCGTCCATCCGCAAACTGAAGCGCCACAGCAGGATTTGGAACTGCCTTCGACCTTGCAAGCGTTCACTGAGTCGCCAATTTACGCGCGTACCAATGGTTATCTTGCGAAGTGGTACAAGGACATTGGCAGCAAAGTGAACAAAGGCGAATTGCTTGCCGACATCGAAACTCCGGAAGTAGATCAGGAACTTCTGCAGGCCAAGGCCGCTTACGACCAGGCTAATGCGCAGCTTCAGATTGCCAAGACCTCAGCGAAGCGCTGGGAAGATTTGCGCAAGCAAGACGCTGTCGCGCAACAGGAGACCGATGAACGTACCAACACATTCGTCCAAGGTGGAGCAAATTTAGCTGCTGCTGCGGCGAACGTTCGGCGGCTGGAGCAATTGGAATCGTTCAAGCACATTTACGCTCCTTTTTCCGGAGTGATCACCAAGCGCCTCATTGATATTGGCGCGCTTATCAATGCCGGCAACGGCGGAATGAATCAGGAGCTTTTCGATCTTGCGCGAATCGATCCTATTCGTGTTTACGTTGACGTCCCGGAAATTTATGCGCCATTCGTCCATCGCGGCGTACACGGTTCGATCGAACTTGCGTCGTTGGCTGGTCAGAAATTCACGGGTGATGTCGAAAGGACTGCCGACTCGATCGATCCGACTACGAGAACATTACGTACTGAGATCGATGTCCCAAATCCGAAAGCGCAACTCTTTCCGGGAGCGTTCGCGCAGGTGCATTTCGCTGTCAATGTAACCACGCCCCGCTTGTCGGTCCCGGTGAATGCGTTGATCTTTGGATCGAACGGAACCAAGGCCGCCCTTGTGGGGAGCGACAACAAAGTGCATTTGCAGCCGGTCGTTATCGGGCGCGACTACGGTTCTACGCTCGAGGTGCTGGGCGGACTGCAGGCCAATGATGCGATTATCTTGAATCCTTCCGATTCGATTGAGGAAGGCCAACAGGTGCAGGTTGCGGCGCCTTCGGGTGGTAAGTCATGAAGAGGTTCGCGACAGCTTTTCTTCTGCTGAGTGCGCTGGCAGCCTTCGGAAAGGCACCGAAATATAAGAAGCCTGACGTTACGATCCCGCAGAATTGGGCGACGCCTGCCCCGTGGGAGCAATCAAATCCCGTCGACCAGATTCCGAAAGGTGCGTGGTGGAAAGTCTACGGCGATGAAGAACTGAACCGGTACGAAGACCGAGCGATGGCGAATAACCAGACGCTTCAAGCCGCAATCTCGCGATTGGCGGAAGCGCGTGCTTCCGCTCGAATCACCGCTGCTGGACTTTATCCTGAACTTGATCTAAATCCGTCCGCGACTCGTGAACGACTGTCCGGGAACCGTCCGCTAAATGGCGCGCCACCTCCGCTTTCCCCGATTACTCAGAATGTCTTCACGATCCCTTTCACATTGAATTACGAAATTGATTTATTCGGACGTGTGAGAAAAAGTCTAGAGGCCGCTAACGCGACGCTACAAGCCTCGGCAGCCGATCTCGAGAACATGAGATTGCTGATCACATCCGAACTGGCGGCCGACTATTTCCAGCTCAGAGAGCTCGACGCAGAAACAGCTGTTGTCCAAAAAGCAATTGACTTTGAAAAAGACGGCTTGGGGCTAGTGCAAAAGCGCCACGATGGCGGTGCGGTATCCGGCCTGGATGTAGCACAGCAGCAAACTGTTCTGGATTCGTCGATTGCGCAGCTTTATTTGGTGCAACAGCAGCGAGCGCAGAATGAACACGCCATCGCAGTGCTGCAAGGCTTGCCGGCTTCGGATTTCAAAGCTCCGGTACGCATCATAACGATTCAGCCCCCCCTTGTGCCGATTACGATGCCATCCGAATTGCTGCAACGCCGCCCGGATATAGCCACCGCCGAACGCAATGTGTCGTCGGCTAATCTTCAGGTTGGTGTTGCTCGGGCAGCTTTCTATCCCAGCATTCCGCTGACAGGAACCGGAGGCGTTCAAAGCCGTGACTTGACTTCGTTGTTCAATGCTCCCAGCTTTCTCTGGTCTGTAGGCGTGAGCGCGCTAGAACCGCTAATCGCGGGCGGACGGCTTCATGCGCAACTCGATTTCGCGAAAGGCGTTTACCAGGAACAGACCGCCAATTACCGAGAATCAGTGTTGGTAGCTTTCCAGCAAGTAGAAGACGCTCTGACCGGACTGCAAACTTTGGCCTTAGCTTCTGATGCGCAGAAGCGAGCGGTCGAAGATGCAGATCGTTCTTTGCAGCTTGCGAATGCCCGTTATAACGGAGGCTTGGTCACCTATCTGGATGTGATTACAGCGCAGGAGTTGGTGCTGACAAATGAACGTCTGGCTACTCAACTTGAAGGACAGCGGATGGTCACTTCGGTTTACTTGATCAAGGCGATGGGCGGTGGATGGGACGATTCCAGCCTGGCTGCGATCGGCGTGAAACCCAGCCTGAAGCAAGCCGTTCAGCAATAGCCTTTGAGTATCTAGTTGCTTCCGCTGGCTGGTGGATTCAGGCGAATCACCTCACCTGTATCGAGCATGTATTCTGCCTCAACTACCTTAAGTTTTCCTGCATTAACAGCGGTGCGGATGATCTCGCTGTTTGCCACTAAGTCTTTGGCGCTCTGATGGACGTTTTCTTTTATTGCAGGTTCGACGATGTCGCCGGTGGCGCCAGAGTTCTTAGTTTGTTCAACCGCCGGATGGATTTTTTCCATAATCGCGTCGAGGTTCGTGCTCGGCATTTTCTCCCCGGAGCAGGCAGCTGTGACCGCTCCACATTTCTGATGACCGAGAACAACTAAGAGTGGACTGTGTATGTGATCGACAGCATACTCGATGCTGCCCAGATCCACCGGCCCAGCAACGTTGCCCGCCGTGCGAACCACGAACAGATCGCCGAGACTTTGATCGAAGATAACTTCAGGAGAAACGCGGCTGTCCGAACAGGAAAGCACGATCACATTTGGATTCTGGCCAGAAGCTAATTTTTGGCGTAGCGGAACGAGAGCTTGCGTATGCGGTTTTCCCGCCACGAAGCGACGATTACCAGAAACAAGTTTGTCCCAAACGGCATCCGCGGAGACGGCTTGCTGAGTGTTTGTCGCATTATGGATTGGATGCGCGGAAACTACAGGATGCTGTGCCAGTCCAACTCCTGCGCATGACAACAGCAATCCAAGGTAAATCGCCGGCGTCTTCATTTGCACTCCTCCAACGGTAGGAATCTCTCCATCATTTTTACCAGAGAATCTTGAAACCAAGTTGAATGTGTCTGGAGCCGCCCGACCCGATTACGGGATTGGAAGCGGCGACATCCGGTGTAAAGACGACTGTACCAACTGTTGTGGGCGAAGAGAGATCTGTGTTCATCGTTGGAGTATCGAAATTCGAGTGGTTCAGGATGTTGAAAAACTCCCCACGAAACTGGAGGCTGACGCGGTCATGAAGCTTCCATATTTTCGCGACGGAAAAATCCCAGTTGCGGAACGAGGGACCACGGAAAATATTCCGGCCCATATTTCCCTGTGTACCGTCCACTGGAGGCGTGATTACCGTGCTGCCGGAAACAAAGCAGCCGTAGTTCAGTAATTGTTGCGCGCCTACGCTGCCGGGGCCGCCCGCGGCGGCGATGCATTGCGCATTTCCAGTCACGTTGCCGCTGCTATCCGTTCCGAACGTACTGAAGTCGACGTAAGGAATAGGATTCGTCGGTGACCAGTGAATATTGCTAGGAGATCCAGTCATATTCCAACGGTCGTTCAACTCGCCAGTGAAACTGATGTCGTCGCCAAAATCCCCGAGCGTGTAGGGCAGGCCGCTCTCAAGCATTGCAACGGTCGAAACCTGCCAGCCTTCCAACATCTGGCCCTTTGACTTGATCGAAGGGAGCGCATAGGTGAGCGAAACAGTGAAGCGATTGCGAATGTCGTAGTCACCGTTACCGCGCTCTGCTGCATAGTTATTGCTGTCCGGCGGAACGCCAGCTAAGTTGCTGGTCGCAGTATCAATCGCGTGACCATAGGTGTAGCCAGCCAGAAGATACAAACCATGCGAGTAACGCTTGGTGAAAGTTACCTGCAAGCTGTTGTAGCTTGAATTGGACCGGTTGCTCAGGTAATTGAGGAATCCGATGTAGGGGAAGCAAGGGCCGCCAGTGCCCAATCCGCCTTGAGATACAGGGCAATTCGTAACCAAGGGACGACCGATTGTCTCACTTCCGTCATCCAGCGCGGGATTCACTTGGTTGATATCAGTGACGCTGTATAGCTTAACTCCGTGGTTGGCGACGTACGCGACTTGTAAGACTGTGCTAGGCGACAGAACTTGTTGGATGTTGAAATTCCAATTCATAACGTACGGAGTTTTAAGGTGTGGATCGACACCGAACACGTCGCACTGGCTGTCGACTGAGCATCCAAGTCCCGCGCCAGCTGCATTCGGGAAGATTGGGCCAGTCTGATTCCAATTAATTAAGCTGGTATCTGACGAAACCTGTAAGAACGTAGTCAAGTTGCCATTCCCGACGAGTCCGCTGGGATTCAGATTGAGCCCGCCGCCATTGAACATGAATGTTCGAATGGAAGGCTGTTCGTAAATGATTCCAAAAGCGCTGCGCACAATGGTTTTACCAGTACCGAACATGTCCCATGCGAAACCTACGCGCGGAGAGACATTGTTGTAGTTGGTCTTGTATGGAGCGCTAATGCCGTAACCGACTTGGACCAAACCAGTTGCGGAGTTCGGCTCATAGTTAGCCAAAAGATTGTGCGAATCCTTAATTGGATCAGTGACGTCATATCGCAAACCCATGTTGAATGTAAGTCTGCGAGTTACGCGGAAATCATCCTGCGCGAAGAACCCGAACGAGCGCTGGCTAACGTCGCGGGCCGCATTCCCATAAAGCAAACGCCATCTCCGTACATCGCCGTCAAAGAAGTTTTCCAAGTCACTGAAGTCGATGCGTCCACGACCATAAGTTGCGCGGAGGTAATTTACGGAACCATCACGGTACTCGCCGCCGAAACGGATAGCATGCCGACCACTCGTGTATGACACAGTATCCGAAACGTTGTAGGTTGCGCTCGGCTTGGTCGCCAAGGGCCAACTCGAATTGCCGCCCATGTAATTAAAATCGGATGTTCCTGGGTTGATGCGGGGGAACCCGAACAATGTGGGATCAGTGATGCCTGTATGCAAACCATAGTCGACAGGATTAACAGTATGGTCCGCCGGAAAAATCGATTCGTTAAATCGGTTATAGCTGAAACGAGCTTCATTCACCCACTTGGAGTTTGGAGTCCACGTCCAGCTTGAACCGAAGACTTGCGTGGTTGGGCTGGTGGTCGAAAGCCACTCGGGACGAAGCGGAATTGTGTCTTCTTCCGTCTGAGTGGTATTGGCATAAATAAAGCGCGCGCTAAATGCGTTATGCGAATTCAGAATGTAGTCCGTCTTTGCAACCAGGTTGTCGCCGCGATTTTTATTGGTGAAATCGAAATCAATCGCTGCTGGATCGGATGCCTTCAGTGTCAATCCTGGATTAGGCAGAAACAGTGACTTCAGTTGCAGGCTCAACGGACTGCAACTCGCGGTTGCCATGCATCCATTGGGTCCGCTTACCGCGTCCACAATGCTGTAGTCTTCCGGCGTAAATACGTTTGGATCCACGCGGCCAATCAGCGAACTGGTGACGGGGCTGTCGGTGACACCAGGATTGCCGACTTTGTCGCGAATACCTTCGTAGTTGAAGAAATAAAACCATTTGTCTTTTTGAATCGGGCCGCCGATGGACGCGCCGAATTGATGAAGTAATAACGCCGACGGAGTTTCCGGCGAAGGGTTGAAATAATTGCGTGCGTCAAACGCGCTGTTGCGATGGAAATAATACGCGCTGCCATGAATGGCATTCGTGCCGGATTTCAGCGCCATGTTCACGACGACGCCAGGTTTAACTCCGTAGTCAGCCGCAGGTCCTTCCTGCGTATTGAATTCCTGGATCGCGTCGAGCGGAAGAATGCTGGCTGGAGTTCCCTGAATGCCGGCGTCGTTGACCACGGTCTCGCCGTAGTAGGCGTCGTTATCGTCTGCGCCATCGATAAAGAAATTGTTGTCGTCCGGACGGTTTCCGTTGGACGTCACAGAGTGAAACCCGCCGCCGGGAGTGCGCTGCACTCCGGGATTCAGCGGCAGAAGATTTTGGAAGTCGCGCCCTTGCAGCGGCAATTCATTGATGGCTTTATTGCTGATGACTCCATTCAAAGTTGTGTCTGTGGTGTCAACTAAGGCTTGCTCACCTGTGACTTCGACAGTCTCGCTCGCCGCTCCAGGTTGAAGCTTGAGATCGACACGCGCGTCACGGGAAACATCGAGCATCACCGACGAGCGGTCCGCTTTCTTAAATCCGGCCGCTTCTGCGGACACCGAGTACGTTCCGGGATCTAGCGCGGGTACAGCGTAGTCGCCAGCACCGCTTGTCACTACGGTGCGAGTCACCCCGGTAGCCCGGTTGGTGATGGTCACGGTGGCGCCGCTAACGACAGCTCCGGTTTGATCGGCCACGGTGCCAAGAATTCGGCCTTGTGACGATTGGGCAACCAGTAAGCTGACGTTGGCCAGCACGGTTATCAGCAGAAGTGCAGCGACGCGCAAGGACTTCATGTGAGAGGGCTCCGAATTTGTTCGTTGTTTTGCTTGACCGGAAAACCAAAAGGAGAATGAACGATGCGAGAAGTCGGAATCACAGACCGGATTTGAGTTTGCCGGAATCCACAAGATGTACAACCTGCTCAAGATTATTGTTGCCGCCGAAAGTCTGCGCTTTGGTGGTCATGTTTGGATTGCCTGGACTTGAGTTGTCAAGAATAGTTCGGCGCAAGTTTTTCAAAGAACTGGCCACAAGTCAATGCCAAACTTTACATTCCTTTACGATTTGTTTCCTTTGGTGTTCAGAATCGGGGGGTGTTGAACGGGAAGACCAATCAAGTTGCTGGATTCGCCGCGTGGGCCATACAATGATGAAGCGGAAGAACAGTTCCGCCCGGTGCGCCTGCCTGCAATCGCGCCGCGTAGCCGCCTAATTTCAAAGCTGGAGAGATGGCCGAGTGGCTGAAGGCGCACGCTTGGAAAGCGTGTTTAGGGGAAACTCTAACGTGGGTTCGAATCCCACTCTCTCCGCCACCATTTCGACAACTTAGACGTTTACAAATCAGTTCGCTCGGGAAATCGCCAGGCGAACCACTTTGCGTGAACGACCGCTTCGCCACGCCGGTTATGGTGCCGGGTGTTATGTTAGACCGCATGCTAGTAACCGTGCGGTGCCGCCTGCAAGCCTACGTTTCCGTGCAATGATCCGCGCATCATCCCAGTCGGTTCCGAGCCCGACCTTGTCCTTATGTCATATCACGAGATTCGCGGGCAAGAGTTGTCGGAGCCAGCCGAGAGCGGCTCTCCACAAGTGGATATTGCAGCTTTGCTCATGCACTTGCGCAAGCGGAGATTGGACGGGTACGCCAAGATAGTCGTTCTAAGTTCCGACTTCCGCGGGGACTGTTTTCGCTTCTACTTTTGCGCTGGTGACCAGAGCGACCGAGGCGACTACGATTGCGCTGCCGGCGAGAATGTATCCGTCGATGCGCTCGTGGAGAATGAGCCATCCGAGGAAGACGGCGATCACGGGATTGACATACGCGTACGTCGAAACTTTCGACGTGGTCACATGCGCGAGCAACCAGATGTAGGCAGTGTAGCCGATCCACGATCCGCAGACGACAAGATAAAGAGTTGCACCGGTGCTGCGCGCCGACCAGACCACGTGAGAAAAATCACGATTCGGTACGGCGACGAGAAAATTTGCGATGCCGGCAAACGTCATTTGCCAAGCAGTGCCGGAGAATTGATCGACGTCGGCAGACTTCCATCGCTTGGCGAGGACCGATCCAAGCGCCCACGAAAGCGATCCGCCAAGCAGGCTGATGGACGCCCACAGCTGCACGCGTCCGAAATTGGTGTGGGTTGTGAGTTCGGGCCATAGAAGCACGCCCAGGCCGGCGATGCCGAGGGCGAGACCAGCCTTGCCACGCGGAGGAACGTGATGACTTCCCAGCAACCATTGATCGAGAACCAGGAACCAGAGCGGCGTGGCCGCTGAGATGAGCGCGGAATATCCTGATGCGAGATGTTGTTCTGCGTAGCCGAGCGTGAGGTTGCCACCGACCAACAACAAGCAACCAACCGCTGCCATGCGCGATAGTTGCAAAGGAGTGTAACGGATTTTGCGTCCTTGAAAAGCGCAGAACGCGAGCATGAAAATTCCGGCGACGGTAAACCGCAATGCACACATCAACGCCGGAGGAATAGTTTCGACGGCGATGTCGATGGCGAGGTATGTCGATCCCCAGAAAAAATAGACGAGGCCGAATGCCAGCAAAATTGAGGCGCGGCTCTGGCGTTGGCTATCGTGCATGAGCTTGATGGAATGAATTGAGGATCGCTTAGAGATTATCAGATGGAAAGTTCGGAGTTGTGATTGTTGTCGTGGGTAATGCGGCTGCGCTTCAACTGTTAAACTGACATCTTGCCGCGAAAAAAGACATCGCCGGAATCGACGCAAGTTACGACGGAAAGCGCGCCAGCGGCAGCTCCGAAAACAGCGCCTGCACCCAGGCCCCATCCGTCTGATGCGATTTTTTTGATGGACACTATGTCGTTCATCTTTCGCGCCTATCATGCGATGGCGCGGCAGCGTGGCATGTCTACGAAGACCGGTTTGCCGACGGCGGCGGTGTATGTGTTCGTGAACATGCTGCGGAAATTACGCGATGACTTCTCTCCGCAATATCTGGCAGCGGTATTTGACGTTGCGGGGCCGACCTTTCGCGATGAACAAGCGCAGGCGATTACCAGCGTGCGGCGCTTCGACTTAAAATCGCAAACGTTTCAGGACGTCGCGTATCACGGCTACAAAGCGAATCGCAAAGAGATGCCGGGCGATTTGGTGCAGCAGGTCCCGTACATTCGGCGGGCTCTGGAAGCGTATCGCATTCCGATTATCGAATTGAATCGTTTCGAAGCCGACGATGTTATGGGTACACTGGCGCGTCAAGCCGCCGATGAGGGCCGCTGTGTGTATGTCGTGTCCAGCGATAAAGACATGATGCAACTGGTCAATGAGCATGTGTTCATTCTGAATCCGCCGAAAGACAATTTGATTCTCGATGCTGCGAAAGTGGAAGAAGTTTTAGGGGTGCCTCCGAATCTCGTCATCGATGTGATGGCGCTGCGCGGAGATGCGATTGACAACATTCCGGGCGCTCCGGGAATCGGCGACAAGGGGTCGGTTGAACTCATTCAGCGATTCGGCAGCGTTGAGCAGGCGCTCGAGCGCGCAGCCGAAGTCGAGAAAAAGACTTACCGCGAATCGCTGCAAAATAATCGCGAGAACATCCTCCACAGCAAACAGCTGGTCACGATTGATTCTTATGTCCCGGTCGAACTGGACATCAATGGCATGCGCATGGGAGAACCGGACAAGGATGCGCTCCGAGCGTTGTTCACGGAACTCGAATTCAATTCTTTGCTAAAAGAACTATTGCCGTCGGCTGAAGTGAAAGAGTCGAATTACGAGGAAGCGAAGTCGGAAGCAGATGTAGAGAAGGTAGTGAAGTCGGTTACAGATGAGCGGCCGTTAGCGGTTGCTCTAGAAATGAGCGGCACCAGCGAGCAGGCTGAAGAAGCTGAAGCGGAGGCAGATGCCGCCTCCGTTTCAATGATGCTCGCGCTAGGGGACACTGAAGCTCCGACGGCACGCAAGCTGCGTATTGCAATTTCTTCTGGAGCGGGAAACGCTTTGGTGGTCAGCGATGAATATCCGGAAGCCTTCAAGCGATTGCTTGTCGCGCTTGCGGACGAGACGATTCCCAAATCGATTCATGATGCGAAGAACGTCCTGCATGAGTTTGATCGCCTGGGATTGACAGTACGCGGATTGCGTCACGATCCGATGCTTTATTCGTTTCTGCTCGATCCGAGCACAAGCTCACATCGGCTGCCGGACGTGGCTTTGCGGCGATTTAACGTAAAGCTGAGCGGGACTTTACCTGAATCCGCCGACTTATCTGGACGACTGGCAACCACGTTGCGTGGTGACATCGAAAGCGCGGGATTGTTGAAACTTTACGGAGACATCGATCTGCCACTGATTTCGGTACTGGGTCGAATGGAAACTGCGGGAGTCAAGATTGATCGCAATGCGCTGAGTGCGATGTCCACGCGCCTGGAACGCGAAATTGGAGATAAAGCACGAGAAATTTATGCGCTAACCGGAGTTGAATTCAACATCAACTCTCCCAAGCAGTTGGGAGATGTCCTCTTCAACAAGCTAAATCTGCCTAAGCCGATCAAATACGGCAAAGGCAAAACCATTTCGACGGCAGTTGATGTCTTGGAAGGACTGGCTGAGGCGCACGAAGTTCCGCGCAAAGTCCTCGACTATCGCCAGCTAACAAAATTGAAATCCACTTATGTAGACGCGCTGCCATTGCTCATAAGCGCCGCAACTGGGCGGCTGCACACAACATTTGGTCAAACCGGGGCGGCGACGGGGCGGTTGAACTCGACAAATCCTAATTTGCAAAATATCCCGATTCGGACAGAACTCGGGCGAGAAATTCGCGCCGCATTCACTGCCGAACCGGGCCACGTATTGTTATCCGCGGACTATTCGCAGATTGAATTGCGGGTGCTGGCGCATTATTCGCTTGATACCTTATTGGTCGAGGCCTATCGCAATGGCGACGACATACACACGCTCACCGCTTCTCAGGTATTCGGCGTGCCTCCTCTGATGGTCACGAACGATCATCGCCGCCAGGCTAAGGTCGTGAATTTCGGCATCGTTTATGGACTATCGCCATTCGGTTTATCGCAAAGTTTAAGTATTACGACAACCGAAGCGAAGCAATTTATTGACGCCTACTTCGAAAAGTATTCTGGCGTTCGTAAATTTATTGACAACACTCTCGATGAAGTTCGACGGGAAGGAAAGGTCAGAACGCTGTTCGGGCGCGTCCGTCCGATTCCGGACATCAATAGCAAGAATGCGAACCTGCGTGGATTCGCCGAGCGCACCGCCGTAAACACTCCGCTGCAAGGGACAGCGGCAGACCTGATCAAGATTGCAATGATTCGGATCGATGCAGCGATGCGGGACCGGGGATTGAAATCCCGTATGACATTACAGGTTCATGATGAATTGGTTTTTGAGGTACCGGAAAGTGAAGTAGACGTGATGCGGTCGCTAGTGCGGGAACTGATGGAAAATGTTCATCCTGAGCTTGCCGCGCCGCTACGAGTAGAAATTGGAGTCGGCCCGAACTGGCGCGATCTCGAATAATTAAAAAGGACAGCCGGAGGAACACGGCTGTCCTTCAAGTAAGCCCAAGCAAGGACTCTAGACAAATGCGTGTTCCGCCCGCTTAGTCTCGCGACCCTCATCTCCGGAAGGATCTGAAACCCACGACCACGCGCGACGCCCATTTTCGCGAACGATAGAGCGAGCCTCTCCATACTCGACTAGGCGATTCAGGACTGTTGTCACCGACGCTAAAGGATCTTTATGGCGTTCGAGAATTTCCGGACTGCGCTGTTGAATGCATTGACAAACTTCGCGAGCGCCGAGCGGATGCCCGGCTTCCATAAGGACGGCCCGACAAGCTTTGGTGAATCCAGGCTGACGACCGCTGCTCTTACGATCAAGCATGTCCTGCAAATCCTCGGTCAGCACATCATCGCCAAACAAGTTTGCCAATCCGAGAATGGTCTGTTTGAGCGTCCCAATGCGCTTCATGATGCCGGCACGTTGCTGCATCAGCTGTCTTAACTCTTCGTGTGCCGCGTTCACAACACTTTGTACGTGCGGATCGTCTACGGTCATAGCATGTGGAACCGCTGAAAAGTTTCCATCCAGGCCATCGCCAATACTTCTTACAGAGCCCATCATCCACCTCCACTTAGTTCGCTGTTGTACATAGTCAAGGCCGCGCCTATAGCGGTCTTTCGTCAACAAACTCAACTACCTAAGTTAGACGGTATGATGCGCTAGTTGTTAAGCTTTCTGTGTAAAAATTTGTCTAGATTGTGTAACAAAACCTACAAACGTTATCCGCTGTTTCGTTAAATAAAAACCCTCTGCAAATTATGCTTAACACGGGGTTTTGCAAAATGACTCGGTCGCAATCAGAATTATTTTTCACGTGTCAATGGCACTTCAGAGCCAAGAGATAGCACGACTGCTCGGGGAGTCTATTTTGGTACTTTTTGCCCTCAACGCCGCAATATTTTGCATGCCATCTCAGGTAAAAACCTGATAATCTAAGTGACAATAGTAATAGGGAGTCATTCCCAGCCGCTCCCAACGCCGCATTCGTCGCCGTTTCAAATGATCATTAACAAGATTTCGGTGTAACGCAGTGGTGGTAGGAGCTCATGCGAAATAGAACCATTTTTCTAGCTATTGCGCTGATTGCCGGCATAGCGGTCGGCATCCGCGTGCATCGGGGATCCCCTTCCCGTGCTCGAATTCTTGAGGTCGCACATAACACTAACAGTTGGAAACCGCACATCGCAGTCACGCGAATCAACTATCCTTACTCCGTAATTCCATATGGAGTGGAAGCCCCCGAAGAACTGAAAAATGCGATGGTCAGCGATGAGGCAATCGCCAAGCATTTCCAAGGCTTCGATTTCCGCCATGCCCACTTCATCGTGCTGGACAAAGACGCATGCGCCTACGTTTCATTTAAGAAGGACAAGAAAATTCGCTGGACACAGAAATGCGTCGCTTTGCATCGTGGCGAAAAGATTTATACCGACGGTTTCTACATGATTCGTGCGCTGTGCGGAAATCAGGTGTCGTACACGCCGCAAGCGCCATCCGCCCCAGTGGCCCTAAGTAAGCTAGGACCGGTAGTGAATCCGGATGAGATGCCCGGCGCGGTTGCCCCTGAAACAGCGAGCCAGGCACCAGCAGTACCAGCGACGGTAGCAAAAGGTTCTGCTCCGCCGCCAATAGGTTCAGCACCGGGCGCGCCGCCTATCGTCATCGCGGGAGGGCCACCGACAATACCTATCGTGATTCCTCCAGGTGGAGGAGGAAGTTGTTGCAGACCCAGTACTCCTCACGGTCCGCCGGGACCTCCAGGACCGCCGCCGGGGCCTCCCGGTCCGCCAATAAACGTTCCGGAAGGTAGCGGAACGGGGATGATGCTGTTGGCCGTAGCCGCAATTGGCACCGCGTTTCTTGCTAAGCGCCGCTGACCGCCTGGAACAATCAATTCTCGGCTTCATTTCTTGACACTGATCTCAGGCGGCCATTATTCTTGTATTTTGCTCCCCGAGAAACTGGTGCCTCCTGCAGTAGCGTCCCCGCTCTCGTTGGCTCGTTGCATTTCAGGTTCGGTAGGGGTGGGGAGGTTGAATGTTCATCGAAATCAAGGATTTAGAGCATAATCCCATCGATTTCAAAGAGACGTATGCGCCTGGGCTGATCGATTTTGGCGCCGATGTAACTCAAATTAAGCCGCTTAAAGCCAGCGGAAGAGCGCAACTTGTCGAAGAGCATCACGGCAAGCATGAGAAAATACAAGATATTAGGTTGGCCGGGGAACTGGCCACGACTTTAGAGCTTCCCTGCGCGAGATGTCTGGATCCTGTGGTGGAAGATGTAGCCCACAGTTTTGACTTGCTTTACCGGCCGCAAGGAGTAGATTCCGGTCGTGCCGAGCTTTCTGTCACTGCGGCGGAAGCGGAAGTCAGTTATTATCAAGGAGAAGGCCTGCAACTGGAAGATGCGTTGCGGGAGCAGGTTTTGTTGTGCGTTCCCCTAAAGGTTATTTGTCGCGATAATTGCAAAGGCCTTTGTCCGCATTGTGGGGTAAACATGAACCAGCACGAATGTTCATGTGAAAAGGGGACGATCGATCCGCGATGGATGGGATTGAAAGACATTCGCAGCAAGCTTCAGCACTAAATTTTTTAAACAATTGAAATCAGGCCGCGAGGGCAAGATGAGTCATGCGCCCCGGCTCTGTCGAGAGGAATTACGATGCCTAATCCGAAACGGCGACATTCAAAAAAGCGCACCAGCACGCGGCGCGCACACGATGCTTTAACCAGCCATTCGCTTTCTGAATGCCCGAATTGCCACGAGCGCAAAATGCCACATCGCGCCTGCCCCAAATGCGGCCAATATAAAGGCCGTGAAGTGCTGGAACTGAAAGAAGCAAGCTAGCCGACCCGCATGCCAACCGTCATCGCCCTGGACGCGATGGGTTCCGACCGCGCGCCTAAACCTGAAGTAGAGGGTGCAATCCAGGCGGCGCGGCACTACGATGTGCGCGTGCTTTTGGTGGGACCAGAGGCCGTGGTTCGTGCCGAACTCAACCGCCATCCCTTTGCCGCTTCGCTGGCCATCGAAACTGTGCAAGCCAGCGAAGTCATCACCATGGAAGACAAGGCTGTGCAGGCCGTCCGCGCCAAGCGTGATTCGTCCATGCGCGTGGGCGTGCGGCTGGTTCGCGACGGCCAGGCCGCTGGGTTCGTCACTGCCGGCAACACGGGAGCCGCCATGGCTACCGCGAAGATGGTCATGGGCACCATTCCGGGAGTTGATCGTCCTGCTTTGGCTGCTGTTTTTCCTACCGCGCTAGGCACAGCGGCGTCCCTCCTCGATGTTGGAGCCAACGTCGATTGCAAGCCTCATAACCTCGAACAATTTGCGGTCATGGGCGAAATCTACTTTCGTAGCATGTTTGGTACGAAGCGTCCGCGAGTAGGCTTGCTTTCCATTGGCGCAGAAGAAACGAAGGGCAACGAACTGACACGTGAGTCGTTTCAATTGTTAAAGCAGTTGCCTATCAATTTTGTCGGAAATGTAGAAGGTCGCGATTTATACAACGGCGAGGTGGACGTAATTGTCGCCGATGGATTTGTCGGCAACGTCGCACTCAAGATTTCCGAGGGTGTCGCTCATCTTGTCCGAAACACGTTAAAAGAAAGCCTGAAAGCCACAATCACCAGACAGGTCGGAGCGCTGTTGTCCCGCAGCGCGTTTTCAGATTTTAAGAAACGCCTCGACCACACCGAGTACGGCGGAGCTCCGCTGTTGGGAATCAAGGGCGTTTGCTTCATCACGCATGGATCGTCGAATGCCAATGCGATTAAGAACGCAATCCGCGTAGCAGCGGAGTTCGCGCAACATCCTATCAACGGCCAGATTGAAACCGCGCTCTCGCAAATCCGACATTGAAAATATTTGCTATGACTTCTTCGAAGATTGCATTTCTGTTTCCGGGACAAGGTTCCCAGGCCATTGGCATGGGAAAAGAACTCGCCGAAAAGTATCCCATTGTGCAACAGACTTTTGCGGAGGCTGATGAAGCACTTGGATACAAGCTTTCGCAGCTTTGTTTTGAGGGCCCTGAAGATCAACTAAAGTTGACCGAAATCACCCAACCGGCAATTTTGACCGCATCTGTCGCAGCGTTTCGCGTGTTGCGGGAAAAAGGAATTGCTCCGACATTTGCTGCCGGGCACAGCTTGGGAGAATATTCCGCTCATGTGGCCGCCGGAACCATGTCATTCAACGATGCTGTGAAGACGGTGCGAAATCGCGGCAAGTACATGCAGGAAGCGGTTCCAGTTGGAATAGGCGCGATGGCTGCAATCCTCGGAATGGATTTCGTCGCTGTCTCAGCAATCTGTAATGATGCTGCGCAAGGAGAAGTTTGCGAACCGGCGAACATTAATTCTCCAGAACAGATTGTAATTTCTGGCAATGCCGCAGCCGTTGAGCGCGCTACTCAGTTAGCCACGGAACGCGGCGCGAAAAAGGCTGTGATGCTGCAAGTAAGCGCTCCATTCCATTGTTCGCTGATGAAGCCAGCGCAAGATCTACTGGCCTCCGATTTGAATGCGTTAAATTTTGCCGATCCGCAGATTCCCGTGGTCTGCAATGTGGATGCGGCAGAAGTAAAAACCGCGGCAGCTAGCCGCGATGCCCTTATTCGTCAAGTAACAGGATCAGTGAAGTGGGACCAGTCGATCCGCTTACTAATTGCGCAAGGCGTGCAAACATTCGTAGAAGTAGGTCCGGGCAAAGTTTTATTTGGATTGATGCGGCAGATCGATCGTTCGCAGAAATGCCTCAGCGTAAACGATGAAGCGTCGTTGCAGAAGACGATGGAATATCTTTCGGCGGCGCAGTGAAAGCTTACTCCGTAAGCCAGCCGAACCAGTTGCCACACTCGACTTCGGTCGGAGAGAACGACAGCGTTCCACCCGATTTCTCTACCCAGACATAAGCATGTTCCGCGCGATTGTTCACGGTAACCTGGACAATAACGCCACTACTGCCACCGGGGCTAACCGAACAGTCCACGCTATAGTTCTTGACTAATCCCCACTCGCCGCCCGGACCCCAATCCCGATAGAAATCGTTGAACGCATACTGAACGTGATTGCCAATGTGCTGGCGCCAGGCAGGATCGTCGAACCAGATACCGTAAGCTTCCTCGAAACTTTGCTTCTGTACCGCGGCAAAAAACCTGTCCACGTGATGTCGCGCCGGATAATGCCGAAGATGGTAGCCGACCCAGGCCAAAATAATGAAGGCGACGATGAGAGCGATCATCAGGTTGCGGCGGCGACGGTCCCGTCCGAAGTCGTATTGTTTTGCATCCAGCAGCGTCATGCTGCTTTAAGCATAGCGGATACCGGCAAAGTGCGGTAGAGATGTGCCGAACTCCAAAGCTAAAGCGTCCGTTTGAACAATGGAGTCGCGATTCCCAGGCTGACAACGGCAAAGATTGCCAGATAAAGCATGTCCGGCCAGATTGCGGTTAGGCCTGCTTCTTTGAGCAGAAGGGATTTAAAACCATCGACCGCGTACGCAAACGGATCGGCCCTGGCAATCGCGCGTAACCACCAAGGGAAAGCTTGAATGGGATAGATCGCCCCGCTCGGAAAGAAGAGAAGTGTGTTCAGAATTCCGAACATGGCGCGCGGCACCAACGGATCCTCAATGCGCACCATGAGCAGAAACATCATGGTATTGAATGCGAGCGAGGTCAGAACGATCATCGCGAACAGTCCAAGCGCGGTCAGCGGATTGAACAGACTGCTCACGCCTGAAAGCAGGCATCCTACAACGGTAATGATGGTTCCGGTCATGATCGCCTTGATTGTCCCGGCCGCGTTTAATCCGAGCACCAATTCTGTTTTCGTAATAGGCGTAACAAGATAGCCTTCAACGACGCCGCGGGCCTTGTCGTCGATGTACAACATGCCGCCGCCGATCATCACCGAGACAAACATTGCCAGCGAGATAGAACCTGGCAGCAGAAACTTCATGTATTCGATATACGGATACAATTCGACGATATTGAGCACCGTTTGCTGAAGAATGCGAGGCTCGACCACGGGATCGTTAAGCGAATTCGTGATCTGCGTCAGTGAATCTTCAAGCGTGGAGCTCATGAAATTGTCGCTATTGTCGACAACGAGTGCGATTCGCGGCTGGTCTTGTTCGTAAACCCTGCGGGAATATTGCGGGGGAATAATTACCGCGCCCTGAATTTTTCCGTTGCGAACGTCTTCCATCGCCGTCTTTTCGTCGCGGTAATAAACGGGTTCGAAGGTGCGCATGTTGGCGCGAACGGAGTCGAATGCTTCACGGATTTTTAGCGCCTGTGTACCGCCGTCCTGATCTACAAGTCCGAGCTTGGCGTCGCGTATCTTTCCGCCGAACGCATTGCCCAGCACGATCAGCTGCACTAAAGGAAATATCATCGACGCCATCATCAGCGCCGGGGAGCGGAAGAACTTGCGCATTTCACGTTCGACAATTGCGAAGATTCTGTTCATGGCTGCAATCCTGGGCGAGGAGGCATGACGAATCCATGAGCTTTTACAAGTTCGTCACGCAATTGCCGCCCTGTATAGAAAACGAAAACGTCGTCCAGCGTGGTGTTTTGCACGGACAGAGATTTCACTCCCGCCCCGGCTTGTACGGCGGCTTCCACCATCTCAGTGGTGGTCTTCGATCCATCGCCGGTGAGCACGCGATACATTCCGGCTCCTTCGTGCTGCACAGAGGTAACCGCGCTTAATTTATGCAGGCGCCCTTCCCAGTCCACGGGGGCCCGCTCAAATTGCGCTTCGATCACATTTGAGCCCGGCACGCTGGCTTTCAATGCCGGCGGCGTATCGAGCGCAACCAGTTTGCCGTGGTCCACGATTGCAATGCGGTCACACAGGCGGTCGGCTTCGTCCATGTAATGGGTCGTGATCAAGATGGTTAGGTTGCGGCTGTTTTTGATGTTGGTGAGCATTTCCCAAACGGCTACGCGTGATACCGGATCGAGCCCCGTGGTTGGCTCATCAAGAAAAAAGATGCGAGGACTGTGCACCAATCCGCGCGCGATTTCAAGGCGCCGCCTCATGCCGCCGGACAATGTCTTGGTCTGCGCTCCGCGCCATTTAGTGAGGTCGACTAGTTCAAGCAATTCGTCAATTGCCGGCTTCCGTTTCTTTGCGGGAACATCGTAGAGCTTGGCATAGATGCTGAGGTTTTCTTCGACGGTAAGATCAAGATCGCTGGTCAACGCCTGAGGAATCACACCGATAGTGCGCCGAACCGAATCAGGATCGCTCTTCACGTCATGTCCGGCGATGCGGGCGACTCCTCCGGTAATCGGGATGAGCGTCGTCATCATGCGGATCAGCGTCGACTTCCCCGCGCCGTTCGGGCCGAGCAAACCGAAGACTTCACCTTCCTTTACATGAAAGGTGACATCGTCGACAGCGGTGAAATCGCCGTATTTCTTGACGATGTTCTCGACATCAATCGCATTGACTGGCACTGACGGGTCGACCACTTTTTTTACGGGCGTCATTGTTTGCTGCTTCCTGCCGTAGCTGCCTGAGTTCGCGGCGGACCCTTAACTTGGTCAGGTGAAACCAGGACATCCGCAGTCATTCCAGGAACGTAAGTGCCGTTCGGATTGTCGAGTCTCACCTTGAGGACGATGGTTTTGATGTCGCGTTTGCGGCGGCTGACATCGCGTTGCGTGGCAAAATCGGCCTCTGGAGACTTGAAAAACACTTTGCCGGATGTCATGGTCCCGCCGGGCATCTGCACTCGCAGGACGTCATCGATTGCAATGTGGTCGGCATCTGTTTCCGGAATAGCTGCACGCACCCACGTATCGTTGAAATCAACAATAGTCACGATAGGTGAACCAGCCTTCAAGACTTCGCCTTGCCGAGCCGCGCGAACTGAAACCGTACCAGTCACCGGCGCGACGATATTGGTGTATCCGAGGCGCACTTGCGCCTGCTGGCGCAAGGCTTCAGCGTTGCCGAATTGTCCACGGGTTGACTCCACCGTGCGCACCGATGCTTCGGCTTGATTACGATTGGCGATCGACATTTTCAAATCCGCTTCCGCGGCAGAAATTTGATCTTTGAAAGACTGCACAACTGCTTGCTGCGCAGCCAGATTGCTTTCGGCTTGAACCTTGTCTTGGTCGGACGCGACGCCTTGTTGCGCGAGCGCGATCATTCGTCGACTGTCGCTGTCTGTACGTTGTAATGTGGCCTGCGCCTGGAGAAGCTGCGCTTTGGCCGATGACAACTTTGCTTCGGAATTAGCTACAGCGCTCGTGGTCGCGCCTTCCGTAGCTTTCAGTGTGGATTCGGTTTCGTCCACTTTGAACTTCATGCTGTCCACGGTGGCGAGAGCAGCTTTATCTTCCGCCTGCAACTCGGCAGGATCGAGCACAGCGATGAGATCACCGGCTTTTACCTGCGAGCCTTCGTCGACCAGTAATTTCACAAGACGACCATCAACCTGCGGGCTAACGACGACCTGGTTTGCGTCCACCGTGCCGATGAGAACGAGGTCCTTGGACAGCGGTGTCGAAAGCAGAAAATATGCTAGCGCGATCAGTCCGACGATGCTGAGAAGAATTGCGAATTTATTGCGTGCACTCATGAGCGCACTCCTTTTCTAGAATCCGGGTGAAACAGTGCGGCTGAAATGAAATCCAACACAGCGGCACGGCGGTCTGCCAGCCGTTCTGGCGTAAACGGATCATTACCCGTGACCAGACGCATGACGTGCGCACTGCTGAAATAAAAAACGATAATGGCGATCATCGAGGGGATGAATTGCTGAGGATCAACATCGCGAAATTCTCCCGATGCGATGCCGTCACGCACTACCTTCGACAACTTTGCGAACAACGGACCGAAGTATTCTTTGGCCATGCGATCAAAATGTGAAGAATGAACCGTCCGCGCCCGCATTAACTCCGCTTGCACGATCTTGGGGTAAAAAGGGTGGCTGGCGATGTAATCGAAATGCGCACCCGCGTATCCCAAAATGCGCTTGCCCGGCGTGGCATTGGTTGACAGCGCTTCTTCCACAGCGCTGATCAGCCCGGTCAAGACTTCATCCAGTACGGCGCCGTAGAGAGCTTCTTTGTCGTGGAAGTAGTAATACAGCAGAGCTTTGTTGACGCGCGCTGAACGGGCAATAGCGTCGGTGCGAGCACCCGAGAGACCCTTGTCGGAAAATTCGCGCACAGCCGCATGCAGAATGGCATCCCGCCGGGCGAGGGGGCGGCGAATTGATGCGGAACGAGATGGAGTACGAACTGGCATTTAATAACTAACTGGTTAGTTAAATTCTACCTGATAGCGTATACGTCTACAAGCTAGAATTCCACCGTCTACAATCGGACGAGAGGTATCGACCGTGCAATATCGCGTATTGGGCCGTACGGGTTTTAAAGTCAGCGACATAGCTTGCGGGCTATGGGGAATGAGCGGATGGAGCGGTTCCGAGGATGCCCAATCGCTGGCTGCTCTCCAGTCCGCCACGGACTTGGGCTGCAACTTCTTCGATTCGGCGTGGGGATATGGAAACGGGCATAGTGATGAGCTTTTAGGCCGCATCCTCCGCGACAATTCGGATCAAGTGCTCTACGCGGCGTCGAAGATTCCGCCATTGAATGACAGATGGCCGGCATCATCTCAAGATAAGTACGAAGATGTTTTTCCGACGGAGCATGTCTTACGGCATGTCGATCTGATCCGCGAAAAACTCGGCATGAATTCTATTGACTTGCTTCAGCTTCACGTGTGGGACGACAGTTGGGCGGACGATCCAGCATTTCACAGTATGGTCGAAACCCTGAAGCAGAATGGATCAATTCGCGCGTTCGGATTAAGCCTTAACCGCTGGGATCCCTCGAACGGCATCAAAGCGATTCGTACCGGACTGGTAGATGTTGTCCAGGTGATCTACAACATTTTCGATCAATCGCCCGAAGATGAGTTGTTTCCACTTTGCCAGGAAATGAATATCGGAGTGATCGCTCGTGTCCCGCTGGACGAAGGCAGCCTTGGCGGCAAGATGACCATGCAGACAAAGTTTCCGAAGGACGACTGGCGATCCGGATACTTCGGTCCGGAAAACTTCGCACCGACCATCGAGCGCGTGGACAAACTTAAAAAAATTGTCCCCGAGGGAATGAATTTTCCGGAAATGGCGCTGCGCTTCATCCTTTCTCATCCTGCGGTCAGTACGACGATTGTAGGGATGCGGAAGCCGGAACATGTTCAGCAGAATATTGCAGTCAGCGAGCAGGGAGGCCTTGATCCTGAACTACTAGAAAAACTGAGAGCGCACCGATGGGACCGGCAGCCTCAGCCATGGTCCGACTAGAGAATTATTCTGCGCAACAATTCATCAATTTTTAATTTCATCGCAATGGGTTTGCAACGTAGCAAGCGCAAGCTTAAGTCAGCTTCGTAAGACTTAGGCCTCTTTTGACCGCCAGCGCGCATGCAGTTCCACATTCCGCCGCCAAGCCCAACGAAAGTTGGGCAACAAAACCGTTGGTCTATGTTGTCGAGGATGAAGCTGACATTGCCCGCTTGATTTGTTTTCACATCGAGAGCAACGGCTATACCGCCCGCTGGTTCCCAAGTTCGGCTGGAGTGATTGAACAGGCCGCCAGAGAACGGCCGGCCTTATTTCTGTTGGACATCATGATTCCGGGCAGCGACGGGCTCGATCTTTGTCGGCAGATTCGGCTGAACCAGACGTTAAGCGCATCGCAAGTTGTTTTTCTGACCGCAAAGACCAGTGAGGCTGACCGTGTGCGCGGACTGGAACTCGGTGGGGATGATTACATTACCAAGCCGTTCAGTCCTCGGGAACTGGTAGCGAGACTCCGCGCGGTATCGAGGCGATCTCGCGATGCAGGCCATATCGACGCCCTTCATATGGGAGCGCTCGAGATCGATGCAACCTCGATGATTGTGAAGGTTGATGGAAAGATCGTCCCGACGACGACTCGCGAATTCCGCTTGCTGGATTATCTGGCGAGGCACAGTTCTCGGGTATTCACCCGCGACCAACTACTCGATGCGGTTTGGTCCGAGGGATCATATGTCACGCAACGTTCCGTCGATGTGTATGTTCGCCGGATCCGGGAAAAGATCGAGCCGGACGCCGACAATCCTACTTATTTGAAAACTGTCCGCGGGATCGGGTACCGCTTCGACGCTCCTAAATAGTCCCTCATCAAAATTGCAGAATGCTACAGTTGTAATTGATGTCTGCCCCCGAATCTCTTTTCGTTAAAGCCTGCCGCCGAGAGTGTGTAGCACGCACACCCGTTTGGTTCATGCGTCAGGCGGGCCGTTATATGCCGGAATATCGCGCGGTCCGCAAGCAGTATTCGCTTCTTGAAATTTGCAAACAACCGAAGGTTGCTGCCGAAGTTACCATTACCGCAGCCGAGGCGATCGGAGTCGACGCAGCCATCATCTTTGCCGATCTGCTGCTGCCGCTGGAAGTCATGGGTCTGCCTTTTCATTTCTCCGCAGGCGAAGGTCCGGTAATTGAAAAGCCCTTGCGAACGCCCGCCGACATTTCTGCGCTGCGAACCGACCGCGCTGCAGATCTGGGATACGTCGCCGAGGCAGTCACGCTCGTCGCGAAGCATTTTGGTTCGCGCCTACCCGTGATTGGATTTTGCGGCGCTCCGTTCACCCTGGCCAGCTACATGATTGAAGGCGGAGGCTCGAAGAATTACATCCATACAAAGAAGATGATGTACGGCTCGACGGTTGCGTGGAATGAATTGCTGGATAAGTTGGTGATTGTGGCTGGCGAGTATGCTGCCGAGCAGGTAAGGGCTGGGGCCGATGCGATCCAAATCTTTGATAGCTGGGTAGGATGTCTTAGTCCGGACGACTATCGCCGTTACGTCCTACCAACGACGACGACGTTAGTAAAAACCCTACAAAAAACGGGCGTACCTGTAATTTACTTTGGCACCGACAGCGCGACTTTACTTTCAACGATGAAGGAAACTGGAGCGGACGTGATCGGCCTCGATTGGCGCACTCCTCTCGACGTAGGATGGCGGAGTTTGGGCGACGACGTTGGCGTTCAAGGCAATCTCGATCCCGTCGCTCTATTCGCAGATTGGAGCGACATTGAACCACGCGCGCAGAAAATCCTCCAACTTGCTGCGAAAAAAACTGGCCATATTTTTAATTTGGGACATGGAATCTTGCCGGAAACGCCGGTAGAAAATGTGAAAGCCCTGGCGAGATTTGTGCAACAACGGTCAGCAGAAATGCTGAATGCGTCGAAGTAATCGACGCCTTTTATTAGCGAACAGCTTATGAAACGCATTGCCATCATTGGCGGCGGAATATCCGGACTCTCGGCGGCGTTTCATTTAGAACAGCAGCGCGTGGCAGGCGCGAACATTGAATACTCTCTTTATGAATTCGGCCATCATTTCGGCGGAGTGTTGTTTAGCGAAAGAGTTGACGATTGTTTGATCGAAGCCGGGCCGGATTCTTTCATCAGCGAAAAATCATGGGCCGCCGATTTTTGTCGTCAGGTTGGCCTGGGTGACCAACTCGTCGGCTCGAACGACGAACGCCGGAAAACTTATCTGCTATCCGACGGAAAACTAGTTCCCCTGCCCGATGGACTCGTCTTCATGGTCCCTACTAATCTTGCCGCAACGGCTGCATCGCCGTTGTTTTCGATCCAAACGAAACTGCGAATCGCGAAGGAATGGCTCCGTCCTCCAAGTCCGGCAGTTGGTGATGAATCGGTTGCGTCATTTATTACGCGTCATTACGGTAAGGAAATGGTGGAGCGGATAGCCGACCCACTCCTCGCGGGAGTTTATGGTGGCGATGCGCGGGATCTAAGCGTCCGCGCCGTATTGCCACGCTTCGTAGAGATGGAAACGAAAACCGGAAGCCTGGGTCGTGGCATTTTGGCGGCGCGCAAGCTGGCTGCGAAAAGTAACAAACCATTGGGATCGATCTTCACGACTCTCAAGGGCGGCATGCAGACTCTGGCGGATGCAATCGTATCAAAGCTTCCAGCAGAATCGTTGCATCTCAACTCGACGGTACAAGCGGTTCAACGGCAAGGCTCAACCTGGGTGGTCTCCGCAGGATTTGGTTCGGACGAATTTGACGCAGTAATAGTTGCGACACCCGCCCACATGGCGTCCGAGCTCGTCAGTATGACAAGCGAAAAGCTTGCAGAAGAACTCGCGTCGATTCGCTACAACTCTTCGATCACGGTGGGACTGACCTACGATGCCAGGGTTCGTGAATCACTTCCGCCAGGTTTCGGATTTCTCGTTCCGCAAAACGAAGGCCGCAAAATTTTAGCGGCAACGTTTGTTCATAACAAATTTCCCGGTCGTGCGCCATCAGATCGAGCTATCATTCGTTGCTTTATGGGAGGAACGCAAGCGGAAGCCAGTCTGGGTCTATCCGACGAGCAGGTCGTAACTATTGTTCGCGATGAACTTAGCAAGATTCTTGGAATACTCGTCGAGCCGCGTGCATCGAAAGTGTATCGCTGGAAGAATGCGATGGCGCAATATCATGTGGGTCATCTGGAGCGCCTGGAGCGTGTCGAAAGACTGCTGGAAGGCTTGCCGGGTCTGGCATTAGCGGGTAACGGTTACCGAGGAATCGGAATTCCTGACTGCATACGGTCCGGCCAACAAGCTGCTGAAAAGGTTGCATTGGATGCTACCTCCGATTAATTTTGAAACATTGGTTACGCCAAAGGGTTAACATTCGGGAGAGGTTTTCTATGCGCAAAAATATTTTAAGTGTCGCGCTCGCGTCGGTTGTCTTCTTAATGTCTTTCGCTTCAGCTCATGCCCAGTCACAAGCGCAATCACAAGCCCAGGGCCGTCCTCAGAGCCAGTCTCAATCCATGTCGCAGTCGATGTCCCAAGCGCAGTCGCAAGCCGGTTCACAAGCGCAGTCGCAAGCCGGAGCTCAGCCTCAGGGCGCCGTGAATAGTCAAATTCAGGACACTTCGCAGGGAGTGTCGAATGTGAACACCTCTGCACCGAGCGCCGCGCCGCCAAGTGCGATGAGTCCTGGGGCCATGAGAGATATACCGGAAAAGAGCGACGGAAGCGATGCGGCCATGAATTCCATGGAGAGCCGGCACATGGACATGGGCCCTCATATGAAGATGACGGCTTTGCGTGTTCCGCAACCGGGAGATGCGGAGCGTGCAGCCAGCGTTGCGGCGGCGGCCCGCAAAGTCGCCGAGAAGTATGCCGACTACAGAGTCGCGCTGTCGAACGGCTTCCAAATCTTCATGCCGAACGTTGCGCAAAAAATGTATCACTTCACGAATTACCACGATGGATACGAAGCCGCTTTCCATTTCGATCCGGACCATCCGACTTCGCTCCTCTACGAAAAACAGGGTGACGGCTACAAGCTCGTGGGAATCATGTACACGGCTCGCAAAAACGCGACCGAAGAAGAACTGAATGAACGCGTTCCGCTCAGCGTAGCGCAATGGCATGCTCATGTTGATTTATGCATGCCTCCTGTCGGCAGCGGACAGACCGCACTCGCAGACCATTCACAATTTGGTTTCAGAGGTTCAGTTCATACGAAAGAAGCTTGCGATGCGGCCGGAGGAGTTTTCAAGCCGCAAGTATTTGGATGGATGGTGCATGTGTATCCATTTGAGCAAAAGCTGGCGGATGTCTGGTCAGTCGAGCGTCAAGCGCCGGGTCACATGGACTAATCGGATTTGACTGCGGGCACAGTTACTTCGCGAAACACAAAAGCGTTGCTCGCAGTAAAATTCGCGAATGAACATAAAATAATAGTGATGAGGTTAGAGGGAATGTAGGGCAGTCCCAGCGAACCTACCAGCCACCGCATCAACAGCAGGTTCCCGGTGATCGACAGCAAGCCATTCGTTAAATTGAATTTCACAAATCGGTAAATGCGAGTCTCTCCGATCCGGTCTGCCCAGGTAACTCGTTCATGCCAGAGAAAGTTGTGCAGAACCGCAGCTTCTACGGCAACTGCCGTTGCCAGCAAGTAGTTCAGGCGAAGTCCGCTTTTCAGGATCGAGAGCACAAATAGCTGCACGACAATTCCGATTGCTCCCACCGCATTAAATTTCAACCAGCGAATGACGATCGATGGAGTGGCTGCCATCAAATCCGCTCCAGGCGATAGAGCCTCAGAGTGTTTTGCGCTGTAAAAAATAATGTCATCCCCGTCATGCCGGCCAAGCCAATTAATCCGCCAATATCAAATAATCGGTAGTGGCCTTTAAATACGAATGCCCAGTGAAATAGCGCGAGATTTCCTACGGCAAGCAGGATGCGAAGTTCGGTCGGACCAAAACTCCAGAAGGACAAGCGAAATTCTGCCAGGGTGTAAGCCGCCAAATAGGACTGAATCGAAAGCACCAGAAACGCAATCAGCAATCCGATGGCAATATGCGGATGCATGTAGCCGGATAAAGCCAATCCTCCCATGAGAGCGATGGCGCCAAGACTATCGACCATGTGATCAACATAGAATCCGTAGCGAGGACGCTGCCGGGCACGCACGCGAGCGAGAGTGCCGTCGAGTGAATCGCCCAGCCAGTTGATTGCGAGGAAGACGATCACAGCAAGAAGCCAGTTGCGGTTCCAGCGGGACATCGCATAGCTGACTCCCGCCATGATTTGCGCGACCAATCCCAAAGCCGTTAACTGGTCGGAGTTCACCCAGGCCGGCATGTGTTGGGCCATCCAAAGCAAGGCTCGTTTTTCATGCGCGGCGAGAAGGCTCTGCTGAATTCTTTTGCTGCGGGTTACGGTGTGCTCTTGGGCTTGTTGTATTTCCGAATAATAACTCTCTGCAGTTGACATTGAGTGTTTCCTCGCAGCGCAATATTCGGGGCGCTTTCAAAATTTGGCAATAGTTTGGGAGTCATTTGGAGATCAGGCGAACATCATCCCGCAAGTTATTGAAACTGTGGAAGTATCATGCAGACATCATTTGAGGTTCCTGGGGATAATACGAGCCAAAAAAGGTGTTAGCGAATGTAGGCGGCAGCAAGAGGCATCCGCGCAGCAGATTTCGATCCCTGATACTTGCCGCGGATCTCCACGAGTTTTTCAACCTCGCGTGCGCCTAAAGGTTGCTGACATCCGAGCATGTGCGTGACCAGGGCGATTTGCGCGAAATGCTCCACCGTTTCCATCTTCATATATGCAGAGTGAAGATCGTTTCCGTAACTCACCACCCCGTGGTTGGACATGAGGATGGCGTCGTACTCCGTAACCAGAGGTTCGAGAGCGTCGGCGAGTTCGGGAGTGCCCGGCGTTCCGTACTTTGCCAGCGGAATCGACCCGAGGCCGATCACTACTTCGCATACCAGCGGTTCTTCGAGAGCCATGCCAGCGGCCGCGAATCCGGTGGCCGTACGAGGATGTGCATGAACGATCCCCATCACGTCCGAACGCAAACGGTAAATCAGCAAGTGCATGCCGATTTCACTGGAGACATGGCGCTTGCCAGAAACGCGGCGTCCTTCCATGTCCACGATCACCATATCCGAAGGCTTCATCATGCCTTTACACATGGCGGTGGGCGTAGAGAGTATTCGATTGTCGTCGAGGCGAACGGAAAGGTTGCCATCCATCGCGGCCACAAAGCCGCGATCATGCATCATCTTGCCGTAGCAGACAATGTCACGCCGGGATTGCCGTTCACTAGACATGCTGGGATTGCCGGGGGAACTAACCCTCGAATGGTAACCCACACTGACTGCCTGAGACAATCAGTATTTGTGTTTTTTCGGCGTCATTTGGCCCTGGTGGCCGGAATCTATAATGTAGCTCGTGCTGGTTTCGGACTTTGATTTCCACCTCCCCGATGAGCTAATTGCCCAGGAACCGCTGGCAGACCGTGCGGCGTCCCGAATGTTGCACCTGCAGCGTGACTCCGGCGATTTCGTCGATCGAATGTTCGTCGAATTTCCCGATCTTCTTCGTCCAGACGATTTGGTGGTGTTCAACAATACTCGTGTGTTTCCGGCCCGTCTGTTTGGAGAGAAGATCTCGTCAGCCAGCACAGGTAAGGTTGAAGTTCTACTCACGCGACAATTATCCGAAACACCGAATGACTGGCAGTGTTTGGTGCGGCCAGGGAAGAAAATACGCGAGGGCGACCGACTACGGTTCGGCGGGAACGGCGAATTGCAGGCTCTAGTCATCGCTCATGGTGAATTCGGCGAGCGCACAATTCGCTTTGACCCGGTCTCAGATTTCTTCGACACGCTCGATCAACTAGGGCACGTTCCTTTGCCGCCTTACGTTGCGCGGGAAGACCGCCCGGAAGATCGCGAGCGCTACCAGACACTCTTCGCACGTGAACGCGGATCGATTGCTGCGCCGACTGCGGGTCTACATTTCACTCCAGAAATTCTCGCGAAGATCCGACAGCGAGGAATAGAAACGGCGGAGATTACGCTTCATGTCGGGCTCGGGACTTTTCAGCCGGTCCGAGTAGATCGAGTGGAAGATCATCGCCTGCATCGTGAGTCATATAACATTTCCGCAGATACTGCGGACTTGATTAACCGTGCTCGCAGTAAGCATCGTCGAATTGTCGCGGTGGGCACAACTACCGCCCGCACACTTGAATATGCTGCCTCGCGATCCGAGGAGATTCAGGCCCACCGCGGCGAAGCCGATATCTTTATTTATCCCGGATATTCTTTCCGCATCCTGAGTGCTCTACTGACCAATTTCCACTTGCCGCAATCGACACTATTAATGATGGTGTGCGCTCTGGCTGGACAATCCAATGTCTTGGACGCCTACCGCCATGCCGTCGAAAGCAAATATCGCTTCTATTCCTATGGCGATTGCATGTTTGTGGAATGACGTTGAAGAGTATCCTAGAGATAAGAAATGATTTCAGTCCTTCAACTCGGAACCATTGATTATGCCACCGGATTGCGCCTACAACAGCGGCTCGTAGAACTCCGCAAAGGCGGCCATATCGGTGATGTATTACTGCTGCTTGAGCATACTCCGGTTATAACGATGGGAAGGAATGCGAAAGCTGCCAACGTGATCGCATCTCAGGAATTGCTGACCCGGCGCGGCGTCGAGATTTCGGAATGTGATCGCGGCGGGGATGTCACATTTCATGGACCTGGACAACTGGTTGGCTATCCTATTTTCGATTTGCGCGGATTTCCCTCGCAGGATGGAAAACGCCAAACCATGGGCGTGATCGAATATGTCCGTCGGCTGGAAGAAGTCCTGATTCGCACGTGTGCGGACAATGCCATTCCGACGAAGCGTATCGCCGGACTAACCGGTGTGTGGACAGATGTTGCAGATGGCTCGCTACATGCTGAGGCAAAAATTGCTGCTCTGGGAGTGCACATCTCGCGTGGAGTCACTTCTCACGGATTCGCCTTAAACGTGAATACCGATCTCAACTTCTTCAATTTGATCGTCCCGTGCGGAATCACGAATAAGCCCGTCACTTCTCTCCAACAAGAATTAGGACGAGTTGTCGATCTAGATGTCGTTACCGCATCAATTTCGCGGAATTTTGGAACAGTATTCTCGAGCCAGATTTTGTGGCTAGAAAGTCTGGATGACCTTTTCGTTCCGGCCGTCGGAGTTCCGCTGCAAATACCGCGCGAGCTAAAAGAAATTCACAAATCGGAAAACGATACGTCCTGGGCGTGACACCCAATCTCCGCAACTAGCCCAATTCAGCCTTCTCGCGTTAGCATCTAGAAGTACCTCTGTGGGCACCCATCATGGCTATCAAGAAAACCAAGTCTGGAAGTAAACCGTCGTCTAACGGGCAGTCGCCTGCGTTAAAAGCGGCTTTGAACGGTAACAATACATCCGGCATGCGGCAATATTCAATTCCTGACTATCGGATGGAGCATCCCAATTTCGCCGTCCACCAGGTCCGCAAGGGCGATGTGGTGAGCTACGAAGTTACAGGCGATCTCGATACGCCGGTCCCGCCGATTCGCGATTCTAAATATCTCGACAAGAAACAGTGCATCGATATTTATCGCTACATGCTGCTCAATCGCCGCATGGAAACCGCGCTCGAAAATCTCTATAAGCAAGGCAAAGTTGTTGGCGGAGTTTATTTTGGCCTCGGTCAGGAAGCCTGCTCATGCGCGTCCGCATACGCGCTCGATAAAGATGATTGGTTTGCTCCAATGATTCGCAATCAGGGCTCACTGTTGGTACGCGGCTTTCGCGCCAGCGACACCATGATGCAGTACATGGCAAAAGCTGATTCACCGACCAAAGGCCGCGACGGCACTTCGCACTTCGGAGACATTGTGAAGCGCAATATGGTTTCGCCGATCTCCATGCTCGGCGATTTGATTCCCGTGATGTGTGGAGTGGCCATGGGCGCGCGTCTACAGGGACGCGATGTGGCTGTCCTCACTTATATCGGCGATGGGGGCCAATCCACTGGCGTCACGTACGAAGGCATCAACCTTGCGGCCGTGCAAAATCTTGGACTCGTGCTGGTCGTCGAAAGCAATCTTTGGGCTTATTCGACACCGTCGGAAATGCAATATAAATGCCAAGACCTCGCGGAACGCGCCATCGGATACGGCATTCCGGGCGTAATCGTAGATGGAACTGACGCTTGCCAGGTTTATGACGCGACTCGCGAAGCTGTCGAGCGGGCACATCGCGGCGAAGGCGCAACCATGATTGAAGCAAAAATGATGCGCATGAAAGGCCATGCCATCCATGATGGAGCGGCCTACGTTCCCAAGCCATTATTCGAATATTGGAAGAAGCGCGATCCGATCGCTCGTTTCCAAAACTATTTACTGAACGAAAAGAAATGGTTGACTGCTCAACAGCATACTCAGCTCATTGCGGAAGTAGATCAGGTGATTGAGCAGGAGCGGGAAATCGCGGTGAATTCTCCGATGCCGGTACCGGAATCGGCGCTGGGCGGAGTTTATTGCGAAGACGGCTGCCACAGCATCAAGCCAAAATACGGAATGCCGAAAGTAAGAAAAAGCGCCGGCGGATTCAAGCAGACCGAAGCAGCGGTTCACTTGAAGTAGAAACATTATTTCAACCATTTTTTTGAATTGATTTAGGCAAACTCCACTATGCAACTTACTTATCTTGAAGCAATTCGCCAGGGAATATGGGAAGAGATGGAACGCGATCCTACCGTATTTTGCCTGGGCGAAGACATCGGCATCTACGGCGGCGCGTTCAAAGTCACGGATGGTTTCATCGACCGGTTCGGTGCCGAGCGCGTCATTGACACTCCGATTGCTGAATCGGCCATAGTGGGCGCGGCATTTGGAGCATCGCTAACCGGCATGCGTCCCGTTGCCGAATTTCAATTCATGGACTTCATTCCTTGCGCAATGAACCAGATTTCCAACATGGTCGCCAAGACGCATTACCTCTGGGGAGCGCCTGCGCCAATCGTGATCCGCGGCCCCAGTGGCGGATACGTTCACGGTGGACCGTTCCACTCGCAAAATCCTGAGATGTGGTTCGTGCACAATCCGGGCTTGAAGGTGATTTGTCCGGCGACCCCATACGATGCGAAAGGTCTAATCAAAGCCGCGATTCGCGACAATAACCCATGCATCTTCTTCGAACACAAATATCTATATCGCCGCATAAAAGGCGAAGTACCTGCCGAGGATTACGTCGTTCCAATCGGCAAAGCGAATATTGTGCGCGAAGGCACAGACCTTAGCGTGATTGCCTATGCCGCGATGGTGCATTCCGCGCTCGAAGCAGCTGAGACACTCAGCAAAGAAGGAATTGAAATCGAAATTCTCGATCTGCGCACGGTATCGCCGCTTGATCGTGAAGCGATCGCTGCTACGGTTCACAAGACGAACAAAGTCATCATCCTTCATGAACACTCGCGGACCGGCGGCCTGGCGGGCGAAATCGCAGCCATCATTAATGAAGACGCGTTTGATTCTTTGGACGGGCCAATAGTCCGCATTACCGGACTTGACTCTGCCGTTCCATTTTCTCCGCCGCAGGAAGAATATTTTTTGCCGAAGGTCAGTGACATCGTTCGCGAAGCGCGTAAGCTAAAGGCGTACTAAACGGGAGGCTTTGTCGTGCGCAATTTCATTCTCGGCGTAGTTATTACTCTCGTTGTGATCGTTTTGGCGGCCGTCGCCATCGCGAGTTTCGGTATGATGCCGACGACGGCGGACGCGACTCCTTCAGCCATGGAGAGCCGTCTGGCGATGAGTGCACTTGATGCGTCGATGGAAAAGCATGCTCCGCGCATTGCCAATCCGGTGCCGCCGACGGACGATAATTTAATTGCCGGCATGAAAATCTACACCATGAATTGTTCGGTCTGCCATGGGACGCTCGACGAGAAACCCAGTCCCCTGGAACATTCGCTGTATCCGCCGCCGCCACAAATCATTCTCGCGCCACTCGATGATCCGGAATGGCATGTGTATTACGCGATTCGTACAGGCGTCCGTTATACCGGCATGCCAGCGTGGAACAAAGCGCTCAGTGACGAAGACATCTGGAAAGTGACGGCGTTCTTAACTCGCCTCGAAAAATTACCGCCCGCCGTGCAGGACTACTGGAAGAAATCTTTCGGCGTTTCTCCACTGCCTCCTGGCAACGAAGCGCCGATGAAGATGGACAGCAAGTAGATCAGGTCCGATGGTCGGCCTGAGCCGTGTCCCCGCCACGTCTTATATAATGAATAGTTATCTTTAGTTCGCAATTTAATTCGCGCTTTTTTTAAGATTTGTATTCCGGAAGGGACTTATGCCGACAGATATTGTGATGCCCCAAATGGGCGAATCCATCGTTGAGGGCACCATCACCAAATGGCTCAAGAAAGCTGGCGACAAAGTACAGCGCGATGAGCCTTTATTTGAGATTTCAACGGACAAAGTAGACGCCGAAATTCCCGCGCCCGCATCCGGAATTCTTCAGGAAATCAGAGTTGGCGAAGGCACGACGGTCCAGGTGAATGCGATCGTCGGCACAATTGCGGCAGATGGTGAAGCTGCAGCGCCCGCAAAGTCGGCTCCAACGGCATCTGCGCCGGCGACACCTGCGAAGCCAGCGCCGACCGCCAACGCAGCTCCGGCGCAGTCTGCACCCGCACCGACCGCAAACACGACTGACAAAGCCGATGTCTCCGCGGGCGACTCCGAAGACGAGCATGTTCGGTCATCCCCGCTTGTCCGCAAAATTGCTCGTGAAAACAATGTGAACCTGGGACAAGTCTCCGGTACTGGACTCGGTGGGAGAATCACAAAGCAAGACATTATGGCCTTTGTGGATCGCCCGCAAACCACTGCTCCCGCTCAAAGTGCCCCGGCAAGCGTTTCGGCGTCAGTGCCTCAACCTGCGCCTTCGCGTCCTGCGGCACCACCGACACCCGCAGCATTTCCGGGTGACCTCGTTCCGATGACGAATATGCGCAAAATTATTGCGCAGCGGATGATTGAGTCGCGTCGTACCAGCGCACACGTCCATTGCATGTACGAAGTAGATTTCACACGCATCGTCAACATTCGCGCCAAGAACAAAAACGGATTCGAGCAGCGCCACGGCGTCCGCCTCACGTTCATGCCGTTTTTCGTCCGCGCCGCGATTATCGCGTTGCAGCAATTTCCGATCATCAATGCGTCGTTGCAAGGCGACAATATTGCATACCATCGTCAGATCAATATGGGCATCGCAGTTGCGCTTGATTGGGGATTGATCGTGCCGGTGCTGAAAAATGCCGGCGACTTGAATTTCCTCGGACTGCAACGCGGCATTGGCGATCTCGGCGAGCGAGCCCGATCGAAGAAACTTCGCCCGGAAGATGTCGAAGGATCTACGTTCACAGTCACGAACCCCGGCCAGTTCGGCGCGGTGTTCGGATTACCGATTATCAACCAGCCAAACTCGGCGATCATGGGCGTGGGTGGAATCACAAAGCAGCCAATGGTCCTTACCGACAAAGAAGGCAACGACTCCATCGCCGTTCGCAGTGTCGTGCATTTGACGCTTGGTTACGATCATCGCCTGATTGACGGTGCAGTAGCCGACCAATTCATGGCGCTGGTGAAGAAGACGATTGAAACCTACAGCGAAGAAGTTGGCTAAGTTTAGTAATTCTGCTGGGGATTATTTCAGTCCCCAGCGGTCGTGCCAGGCGACTGCTAGACTGATGGCAACTGTAATCACAGCGTTGACCAGTTTGTCATAAACGCCCCGTTTGATGTCGCTCCGTTCCAGCAGGACAATCCGATCTTCTGCCATTTTCATTCTTCCCGGCTGAGCGCTGCCAACCAGCATCTCCATTCGCGTTTCGAGCCGGGCAAGCTTCTCCAGGACTTCGCGTTTGAAGTCGTTGTCCGTCACCCGGATTACGAGTTGCTTGGAAGAATTTGAGTCGTTCATAAATTGGTTGCGCGCGATTTGCTGCTGGTGATTATCCGGAATGTCAAAGCGTCGATCCTAACGGATAGTCCATATGTAGCGACGCAGAGTACCGGGAATACTGCGGCGGAGTCGAACCACTATATTGCTGGATGAAGAAGGTTTGCACGCGAGTCAATCGCGGCAACGTGAAAGTCTGCGTGTTGAATCGGCCGAGAAGATTCCGATCATTGCCCATGCCCCAGCCTTGATCGCTCCAGCGGACTTCAAAGCCACCGCCCGTGGGGGCTACGCTACCCGCGTCGATTGTCACCGTCGTAGAACTTATTTCGGTGATCTGCGCAGCAGTCAAGTCATCCAGATAGATGGTGCCTACTTCAGTGTTTGCAATGCTAGTGACATCCAAAGGCGTTGTGACTTTCGAAGAATCGTATTCGAACGAAAGCGATTTCGCCGCATCGTTCGCAAATTGAATTTTGAAACGGCTGTGCTCACCCGAAATATCCTCGACCGTAATTGCCACTTCGCGCACAACCGCGGTTAACGAGATCCCTCGGGATGGCGCGATGATGTTGAGCGCGTCCCCTGGGAAAATATCTGTGGAGTTAGCTGGGAGAAAATCGCTCCAGGTGTCGTATTCACCGCTCCAAGCGGGATTTACCGAATCGTCCAATATGGCGAGCGCTGCGCACTCGCAGTCAGAGGCCGTACGAGCCGGAGGCAATTTTACGTGGCGGACGGTGCCGTGAACTCCGTCATCACTTCCACGCTGTTGTGCCGCAATGCTCGCAGGACTGGTAACTCGGGCCAACGCCCGCCCGGCGCCCCGATAGCGCACGACGATATTTTGATTCGCAGCCGGCGCATAAGCCGTAAAAAAACTTAAATCCGTACTCGATGTGCTACAGGCCGCGCCTCCAGACAATGTTCCGACCAGCAAAGTCTGATAGGAAGCGCCGGGTAGCGCGCTTCGGACTTCGGTATCAACAGCGTCGATCATCGCCGTAAATGCGATAGCACAATGCAAATTCGCCGCATTGATGAGTGCGTACCTACAATAAGATGGGGCATTGGCAATGATCCCGTCGTATAGGACAGTAGAGGGCGCAATCTGCGAAGCTGGATTAGACGGATCAATATCGTGGACTTCAAGGACGAGTCGCACATCGGCAGGAATTGTTGCTCCACCAATCCCCGAGCCTGCAGGATGCACGGATGAATGAAATATTTGCTGGCGGCGGTAGATTTCTCGTGAGTAAATCTGAGTCGTCATCACATAGTGATGGCCGAGTATTGTCGTGAGCACTGGTCCAGTTGCTGTGCCGGTGATCAGTGCTTGAATATTATTTTGAATTCCATTCGGAGTTACCTGAAATCCGGCGAGACAGCCACCGATGCCGACTGTTCCGGCATAAAGGCCTCCGAGCACGCCGGTTGAAGGCGCGTTGAAAAGCACATCTCCGTGTTGCAAAACTAACGCGCCACCCATCTCAATTTGTTCGACGAACTCTACAGTTGTGGCGCCGTCGGTGCCCGTGCCGCCTGCGACCAGAAGACTTCCGCCCGTGACGGAAATCGCCGAGCCGGGATCAGTGACGCTCCATCGCGTGGGATCAAGTTGAGTCCCCAAATATTCTTCGTCGAAGAGCGTTTTGCTCGTTTTCGTGAATGGCTTCTGTGAAAGATAGAACTTAAGAGTCAATCCGTCGCCAACGAAGTAATCCGTCACATAAGCTTGCGGTTCGTTTTCTCCAATTACCGTTAGGTCATTGATCAGAGCGGAAACCGGTTGGACCTTTAAGCCCTGCGGAGAAAACGTTGCATCGCTCTCATTGAGAACGTGCGTCACGGCTCCGACAGGAGCCAAACTCAACGCGTTGTTAGTTAGCTGATAGCTTGCTCTGGCTTGCGTCGCAATTTCAAACGCCTGTGCCGACCACGTTTTCTGGGGATCACTTGGATAATCGATTACCGCATCAACATCCTGAACCGTGGATACGTCGAAGACATTCGGGACTGTATCCTGCGTCAGCTGTTTTAGGGCGTTGCCTGCGGAGCGGTTGATGAACGGACTGCAGACCGGCAGCGTCTTCTCGTCCAACAACGCTTCGTCGCTAGTTGCGGTAATCTCGCAGCGATAGACTGGCCCGAAAGCGCCACGTCCCAGGAATTCAAGCGCCCCGACCGAATTGAGGAAGCCGGTAAAAAGCAATGTTGCATCGGTCTTGACCAGGGTCACACGCCCGCCGTCGACTGGCGGAACAAAATCAATTCCGCTGCTCACAAGAACGGCGACGAGCTTCCCTGGCTGATTCAGTTTTCTAGTGATCTGCAATGGACCTGCGGATTCCAGCGCGCTCGTGTAATCGCGCGGACCACTGCCGTCGAAATTGTCGATTTGAAATTTCAATTGAGGTTGTCCTTAGTAGAGCGACGCCATCGCCGCAGGGAAATAGCTGCGATAGCAGACCACAGTTTGCCCGTCGTTCTCGTCAACATGAGGCATCGCCTGGAACGCTGCCCGCAGCGCCAACGAATTCATTGGCTTGGCGATTTCGACTTCCTCTTCACGCTGAAATAATTTTGCCGAGCCCTGTTGTCCGGACGGCGTGATTCCTAGACTCATAAATCTTTCAATTGCCGTTGTCGGGCTTAATCGGGGATAGTGAAAGCACACGCGTCCGCCGGACTCTTCTTCGAGGATGAAAAGGGCTGACCATTCCTGAAAAAATGCTCCGCCTTCGCGATCGACGAATGCGACAACCTGCTGGACGCTAGCTCCGGACAATGGCACGCCACCCAATAACGGTTGCGCGAGCAGGAGACTGTCGGTAGTAATCTGCGCAATGCGCCCAACGTTGTAAGTCACTCGCCGAATATAGTTGGCATCGAAATCAACATCCGCGGCGTTACTCACGTATGCCCCGGAGATTCCCGACCCGACATAGCCAATTTGACCTTGGTAATCGACGTCCACCGCTATCACTTCACCGCGCGAAGAATTCGCGACTCCTGCGCCGAGCACCAGTTGGCTAGCCGAAGAGCCCGGCAACAGGACTACTGCAGGCATCGGTGTTCCCCCCGAAGGTTGCGGATCTGCATTCGGATTACACGCCAATACATTCATGTGCTCAGAGCCACAAGCCAATGCCATTTGCAGCTTGCCCCACTCGCGAAACTCGCACTCAATACGAAGATCGAGTGGTCCGCGGAATTGCGATGACGGAGCGCCTTCAGCTCCGGACCTCAATGGCTGAGTCGTGGTCGCGCAAAATCGTTGAAAGTTCTCTACCCATCCCAAGTCCAGCCATGGCGCTGGGGGTGCATCCAGCAAGAATTGTCCGTACTTGCCAGGATCGAACAGGCTGGGCGCTCCCGTGGAGCGGTTGACCGGTGCGAAGTAAGCGCGAACTCTTTGCGAAACCGGCACCATGGCAGCGCGAATTGTCATCGTGCTCATAACACCGTCACCTCGGAAAAGAAGAATACGTTTAGACTTGCTGTGCGTTCGAGCCGAACACCTTCGCTCAATCGCTTCAATCCTTCATTGGGTAATATATCGCCGCCTGAGACTTTGCCTAGCGAAGGAAACGACCAGAAAATATTTGTCCCGAGATCTACGCTTGGAGATTGCGAATAGTCGCGTTTGCCCGTCCACTGTGGCTGGCAGATAGCGATTAATTCCATATCGAGCGCAGCCAATACCCGGCCTCGATCTACGCCGCTCTGGGTGCTTCCCAGAGTGTGGTGCGAAATTACACATTCGAGCGACATCAGTGCGCGGTCTCCGGCTCGCCGATTAATCGCACGAACCGCGCCCCACTCTATATAAAACGCATCAGGCAACGGGACAACCGGAATCACGAGTTCGTTTTCCGCGACAATCAACGCAGGTCGCGTCACACCATTCACTACCACTGTCTGGTTCGGGTACAAAGACTGCATCCGCTGTAGCAGCGCCATGTAAAAACTATCTTTTGCGTATTGCATCGGACCCTCATTCGCCGGTAAATTCGTGTTGGCCTACTCCACAACCAGAAGGTGATAAAGATATTCCGCGCCGCCAAAGCTGTCGGCAGTGACGTTTTCAATATGAAACACTTCACCGTCAAACATCACACCCAACGCACCATTGAACAGATCGGTCGCGGTAGGCGCGCCTTGCGAGATGAGCGCATCCGTCACGGAGCTGGCGGATATAAGAAACTCCACTCGGCGTCTCGGACCGTCCGACGGCAGAGGCAGATTGCGGGCGACCACGGGAGAGAAATTTATCTGAACCACTCCGGGATCCACCAGCCCCAATTGCGCGCTGGGATCATTCGGCAAAGCGGCAGCGGGAAATAAAACGGTGATCGTGTCTCCGCCAAATGCTTGCAGCATAGCCTCAGCAGCGCGTGCCACGGCCGTACCATAGATGCCGGCATGAATTCCTGTGCTCGCCATGGTCATCCAACTTTCTGCGCCACAAACGGCGCGAGCATCGTGGTCACAGTTTGGTCGATTAAAGTGTCGCTGAAGTAGCTCATCGCCATGCGGTCTATTTGCCCAGTCCTGACATTGAGAGCAGGGGTAGCTTGCAGGTTCTTCACGATTTGCGCACAAGCGAATTTCACCACGTCGGGAATCGGATTCAATCCTGCGGTGTAGACAATGTCTACTTCGCTGAACCACAAGCCGACGATATTCAGGGGCAATGTCAGCTCTCCGGTAGCGGCAAACAAATCTATTGATGTGGTATCGATTGCAGTCCAGGTGCCGGGCAGCCCAAATGCGAGCGCGATGTCGATTCGCAGATCGTCAATTGCCAATTCGCCCCGACGTGGAATGCAATAGCGGCCCTGCGCCGAAATCAACGGCAACGTCGCAGGAGCCACTGCAGTGAGCGGCAAGTATGAAAGTTGCACAGTGTTGCGGTCTTGAATCATGCGGATCCGCTCTTCGTACTGCGTGACGTTCAGACTCGTGCGCTGGCAATGCCCATCAATAAGCGAGGAAGCCGCGGCCACCAACGCTTGCGGCGTAGTTGCGTCTAATCCATACGTTTGCAATTCCGAAGCTGCAAGATAAGCCATGAATAATTTCCTTGATCCGCGTCCGGCCTTCGCCGCCAGGTTCTGCGATGAAAGCCGGATGCCGATTGCTTCTAACGGTTTACTTTCACTTCGTAGTGCGCATAGTTCGCGCCTTTCACGACAACGCCACCGAATTTCACCACCACCATTTGCGACGCCAGATTGCCGATCAAGCCCAACTGAAACACTCGCGGATTCGGATCCGTGAGCCAGTGATACTCAATCAGGTCTTCGCTAACGATGTAAGCCGGCAGCACCGCCGAGCCGCTGCCCGGAGTTCCGGTATATGAAATCGACCATTCCGGAATCAGCGGCAGATTGCCCGCCTGAGTAGAGAGCATCTTCACCGTTACTCCGGCTGTGATCTCCGAGGTGGCCAGCACGACGTTGTATTCCGCCTTCATTTCGCGATCAATTAAATCCAGCAATACTGGGTTCGCATAGATCGCAGTTGGACGGACGTTGTATGAAGAACTCGCCACCATTTGCGCGATCGTGCTCTTGATTCCATCGACGATGCTGGCCGTCGTGCCGATGGTCACGGTGTTTCCGCCGGCTTCGATTTGAGGAATCGCGCCCATGTATTGCAGCGTGGTTGGATTGCTGAGCGACGTGTCGTTGCCATTCCACAAAGCAACGTCATGCGTGCGCAGTAAGCCTTCCACCGAATCCGCAAGATCTTTGGCTTGCAGATAGGCGAACTGACTTTCCTGAGCACCCACCTCCAGATCGAACAGGTTGTAATTGATTTGCGACACCAATGCCTTCAACGGAACGGTGCGTTCGAGTCGCGTGGGGGATCCAACGACGGCCGTTATGTTTCGCGGATCGACGAATGCTTGTGCCGCGGTCGGCGAGTTGATAGCAGTCTCCTCGAAGAATCGCGAGGGATGTCCCGTCGCCGGCACTTGCTTGGCGCGCTGACCAAACACTCCCCGACGGCGCACGATGTCGAAGATCTCGGTTTGGTAGCGGTTAACTTCAATCGCGCCTGGTCCAAGAAAGTCGGCGGCGGCGTGTAGATCAATGAATTGTGCTTTCATGTTTTCTCCTCGTTTGTGAAATTGGGTCGTGATAAACGAAAACGTTTCGCAAATAAAAAGCACGGCTTTCGCCGTGCTTCGTGACATCAACTCTGTTTAAGTATTTCCTGAGAACTCCCTAGATCAGCGCGCCCAAAAGATTGTTGATCACAGTGAGATTGGGATCCGCTGCGTCCGTGCCCAATTCAATTGTGTTTAACAGGGCTTTGATTTCCTGCGCTTTCGTTAGACACAGAGTTGCGTTGCCTTGCAAATCTTGATGATCTCCGGCGCCGCTATTAGATTTCGTGACGGAAAGTGCGGTCGGCGCTGTGTTTGCAATCGTGGTCAAGTCCGTGATGATGTGCGTCGATGGTGCCATGATTCTCCTTCTGAAGACGAAGCTTCGGTAGTTGTTGTGTTTTTGAAGTTAGCGAGCGAGAAATGTTACTCGATCATGCCTGCGCGGGCCATTTCCGCTTTCACGGCAATGCGTTGTTCCACGCTGAGAGATTGCAATGTCTTGTCGAGCGCGGCGGCGTCGAGATGATCCCCCGCATCCGACGATTTGCTTAACATAGCGCTGGCCAATGGCGAGAGGGTTTTGCGTGCCATTCGTGAGGCTTGCGCTTTCAGTTCCGTGTTGGCTTTCTCGAGCTCGGCAACGCGCTGCTCCCAGGCTTGCGGATGTCCAGAGACATTGATAGCAATATCTTGCGACCGGTCTTCCACCGCAGCGACAATCCGATCCACTTTTGCGTTGAGTGATTCCTGCTGCGCGTCGAGTCTGGTCAATACGCGGTCCAATGTTTCGGCTGCAGATGCCAGCCGTCCTGCTGTGTTTGCGAGTTGTTCCAGTGTTTCTTGGCTCATAGTGTCTCCTTGTAAAGTTTGAGGTCGATTTCTGTGCTACTAGTTATCCCATCTCGATCCACGTTTCCTGATAGGCGGCCTTATCCCGACGAAGTACCGCAGCTCCCGTGAAAACAGCATGAGTAAGTGTCCAGACTGCCGCCTTCATGTCAGCCACTCGGGCATTTGCAATCTCAAACGACATCCCGAGTTTCTGATTGCCTTTCACAATGTGGAGACCATTGCCAGGCCTGCCTCCATCACGCGTGATACTTTGCACTACATTCGGAAAATCTTTTGCGAACAGATATCCGCTCACTTCCAAGCGTTTGCCGACTACGTCCGCGTAGGTTATGACGCCAATTTTGCGCTGGGCATCATGACGGTCGAGTTGCGGAGAATAGTCCAGCCCCATTCCTAACAAGGATGGCAAAGCAGCCTCGGCGGCTCTGCGTGTCAATACAACCTGGTGTCCTCGAGAGCCTGACGGAGCACGGTCTGAAGTCGTGTCAACCAGAGTTAGGACTCCGCGGAAAGCCTCACGATTCGGATGGTCGGCCACATGCGGCATCTGGATTGCCATGCCGTCGAGATCAATTGTCATAGTGATTCCCTTCATTTGACCGAGCTACTTCGTTAACAACGGTAGTCCGCGCATTTGCCGGACCTCTTCGACGGTGACTATTCCGTTTTGCAATAAGAGCGCCTGAATTTGGGCTTCTTCCATCGGATCTCCGGGCGAGTCGATGTCGGTAAATACAAACTCCAAATCTTTCCATCCCAACTTCTTTGCAATCGCGTCACGAGTGAGATATTCGCTCAATAATCTTGCCGTAGGTACGATGGCCTGCAAGAAAGCCTGGTCCGTCATCTCGGACGCAGTCGAGCGATTCACATCTCGTTCCAACCCCAAAGATTGCGGCGGTAGATCAAACGCATCCGCAATGATGCGCAGCAGAAATTCCTGCCACTGCAAACGGAGGTCGGCGTCTGTGCCTCCGCCGAAGCGCAATACTTCAGGTTTGTTCTCGACCGAAAGAATTGGCACCCGCCCCGTGCCTTCGATTTCGTCCTGCCACCATCGGATAATGCGTTCATGTTTTTCCGGGCTCAGACCCTGCAGCCACAGCGCATATTCAACGACCGAATTCGACGCTAACTTCGTGGCATAGCGATGTGCGCCAAGGAACGCATTGATCGATTCAAAAGCAACCTCGAGCCGACCCAAGCCGAACGGAGTATGAGTCCGCGGATTGAGACGGATGTAAATTAAGTCTTCATCGCGTAGCAGAATGTTGCCGTCGCTGCCGGACTTGCCCGTGACCTGAACATAGCGAATGGAGTCGGGCGTGCCGTCCCAATCAGCCTTCATGCGGATGGTCGCGCCATCCACCGGCCATAACGAGAGGGGCATCATGGGGTCGCCGGTCTCTTCGACCTCGATTGCTCCAAAACCACCAACAATAATGTCTTCAAGAACTTGCTCGGCAAGCGAACGAAACGAATCGTCCGGATTGGGGCTCTCGAAGTTTTCAGTGAGAATTTCTATGCGATCCGGTGCGCCATTGGCCACTCTTCCAGGACGCACCTGGATGCGCCATCGCATTCCCGCAATGCGATCTTTGATTGTGTTGATGGCTTTACGGGCCACCGGCGTCTCCGCGAATCGTCGCAGATTAATCGGCGTAGGTTTCGGAAACATCTCCGCTCTCGGCCCATAGGTGTTCAAAATCGATGGGATGGCGAGCGTACGCCTACGAGGCGATGGCATTCCGGTTACAGCGGACAAGCCTGCTATTCGGCGCAAAGCGCCACGAACTTTGTCACTTATATTCATAAAGGTTCTCTGAGCCCTAGAAATGTCTTGTGCCTGGAAAAACGAAAGCGGCCCGCGGGCCGCTTCTTGATTCAGATTTTGCTGGCTACTAGTTCAATTGAATTTCCATCCTCGCTCTTTCGGCAATGCGAGGCATCTCAGACACGGGAGCGATCGTAATTCCAGCACGCTCCATGCTGTCCAAGGCGAACGCCACATTGCTTTTTCCCCGATCAGGATTGTTGTCAATCACAGCAGTGAGCATTGGAACATCGCCAATTTTCATTTCCATGGCAACGGCGATCGCAGGGAAGCTTGCTGCAAGCAGCCTTGCCGGCATAGTATCTGACTTCAAAGACACCGCCTGAAATAGCTTGAATTTGTTGAATGATGTTCGATACCCAAAATCGAACTTGAATGGGTCATTGGGTATCGTGTATTCCGAAACCGGCAGATTTTCCATGACGATTGCCCCAGCCTCAGCGAATGCATTTTTCATCTGATGTCGAATCAACGTTGTCCCTGTCGATGCGTTCGACTTCTTTGGCGTAACAGGTGCCGTCAAATAGAAATCGACCGCTTTCGCAAATTCGACCACCGGATCTTCCGTCTGGCATGTCATTAAAGGCGAAAGCTGAACTTGGCCCGAGAACGATTCGTACAGCTTATTCATAAACATCGATCGATCGCTAGCACCGAGCAATTGGGTTCGCAAATCGCTTTCCATGGCCACGATCCAGTCTAAGTCGACTTCGAGATCGAATTGATGCACGCGCCTCCAGGTGCTAAGGAATTGCAAATCGGCGAAGCCACCCTTCACCCCAGGTTCCAGCATTATGACCCCAATGTTGATGAATTCTTCTTTTGCTATGTTGGGAACATAACGAACGATCGTAAACTCCAACTGCTTAAGTTGACCGCTCATGCTTCGTCTCCCCAATTCGGGAACGGATTTCGCGACGAACTTCGGAATGCCGTGATCAACTCGTGGATACGTGTGCGCCTTTCCAATAGATTCTTCGCCAACTGTTCAAGCGCTCCCCAATCGCCTCCATACCATTCCGGAGGAATTTCGCCCGCGGCACGCCACACCGCTTGTTCATCCATGTTTTGCACGCGGCTTAGCCAGGGTTCAAACGACTCCCATCCTTTGACACTGGCGTAGACTTCATTGCGCGCGTAAACACCTCGCAGTGGAGAGTCGGGGAAAGTCCACTCGCCGGCATTGAAGCAGTATCCGTGGTCGATGAATGCAACCGTGTATTTACGTTCTCTCAACTTCCGCCAAAATGCGGCCTGTCTACCGTTGGCATTACCCATCCATTTGTCGAGGACCAGCATCCCCGCAAACGATTCCAAGTTCCGCACACGGTCCAGCATTTCGGCCGGCAGATAATCAAACACTTGCCCCTCAAGCGGACTAACCACATAGCGAGAACCGAAATGCAATCCCGATTGGCACGGAACCGTCGATGCCGCAAGTTGGATGTTCAACTCCGGCGAATGATTTACCAGCCATTCGCTCACCTCGATCACCGCGGTTGCGGGTACCGGGAGTTCCGCACTTTCAGCCAAACGCGTGGCCAGGAATTCGTTCGCCAACACCCGCAAATGCTGCGGATTATTACGAAATTTAACGACATAAAAGTTCCCGTCGGAGCAGCGCATCAAGTGTCCCTGCGCGCCACCACGCATTCTTCGAACATGCTGCACGGCAACCACGCGCACTTGCGGCTCCTAAACGGGAAAGCATATTGCTGCCTTTACACTAAGTATGTGACCGGTAACCATGCAGGTTGTGAAAATCGGGCGGTTTTCACTTTTTCCTCGCCGCTCCCGCTACCGCCTGTCGCGTTGCTAACGCAATCGCCATCGCCATCACACAGTCGTCGTGAGTTCCCGATGCCGCGGATGCTTTTCCGTCAGGATGCCGAACGAAGGTTCTACATTCGCTAAGCAGTCGTGAACTGCGTAATAGTTGCGGCGCGGTAGCCAATATTTCCGAAAGATTCTCAATCATTGCCGGACGCGACATCGCCGATGTCAGCCACCCATCTTCATATACATTGGTGTAATTCCGAAACCCCAAGTGCGCCAACACTGCGTGGCCATGATTATTGCGTTCAACCACCACCAGAGCGTTGTTGTATGACGTCCCAAGCTCAATCAGCTTTGCCGCAAATTCACGTGGCGGAAAGTGTCCATGCAACTCTGCGCATTGCAATCCGGTCGAGCGGTCGATAACCTGCGCGCATGAGTAATCCCCACCCGATCCCCCTGCGGCCGGATCCGCACCCACGATATATTCGCGATCCGCTTGTACCGGCAAGAAAATCAGCAACTGTCCGTTACCACGAGTTTCTAGCGGAGGTGCGGACACATCCAGCGCATATTGGATTGCCTCAAGATCAAATACACAGTCTCCGGATGCCAGGAAACAGGACACCGGATCTTCGGCAAATTCCTGCGTCGCCAATTCACGCATACGTTTGTGAGTCTGGCGTCGCCACGCTATTTGCGAATCGCTGAGTCCTTCGCGCGTTATGAGCTCTTGCTCTTCCTCCGTCAGTGTCAAAGCAGCTGCCCTAATTTCAGTCGCGTACGCCGGGTCATACCACCATGGGAAGAAATGCCGTGTGTATCCCGACTCTTCCGCTCGCTGCCATTCTTCGTAGAACACGCCCCCCGCTCCGTTAGGCGTGGACTCTAAGACAATCTCACCGTTTTCCGGCACTGCGGAGCGCAGCGACGAAAGTGTTTCAGCGACATCAAGAGGCCAACGTGCAACCTCCGAACAATGCAAATTGTGGATCGTCATGCCGCGCCCGGCATTGATATCAGCAGCCGTAGCCACTCGATATTCGCTGTCCAGGTGCGGAAACGTCATCTGCCAAACGCTGGCCCGCGAACGTATCAACGCGCCTTCGCGAATATTCCGCGGTAGTTCATTCCAGAACCGGTGGACGATTTTGAAAATTTCTTCAGCGGAATCCTGGTCATGTGCGACTTGCACAGTAACAGTTCCTGGTTGCGTGATCGTCCGCAAGAAGAACCTGGCAGCTACGTACGTCGTGATCCCCAGCTGCCGCGCTTTCAAGACTATGTTTCGCCTCGTACAGCGTCGTGAATATTCAAGCTGCGCACGATTCGGCTTTAGTGGAACAACTCCCCGTCCTTTGCTGCGGACCTTGAGTAACGCCTCGATGACCTTATCTTGTGCATGGCTCGATCCACACAGCCCATCGCCCAAGCGTTCCAACGTGATTAAATCGCCCATCGAGGAATGCTCCGTTTTGGCGGGTTGTGCTCTTTAGTTCGCCAACGTTATCTTGACTGCCCCATGGATTGCGGCACGAACGCAAACGATCCCATTTCCCATCCCGTGCCAAATTGCGTTTGATCGATTCCCATCAAATCGTATTTGTATTCCGCAGATAGCGCAGCTCCGGCATCTACGATGGGCGACGCCAGTGTTGGCCGAACATCAAGACTCACGTTGGTAGCGACATCGGCGTAGTATGTCGTTCCGAAATTTTGTTGATCGCCGAGAAGATAGTTAGCTAGCTGTGTATTCGACATCAAAGTCGCGCCGGATTGCTTCAATGCGTCCAGCATCACGCCAACTTGTTCTGTGGAGAGTTCATTCACGTGCCAAAAGAGTCCAATCGGCACTCCCCACACGGAAGACTTGAACACTAAGGCTCGAATCTTGTTAGCTAACTGTGAGTCAGTAAGATTTTGAAAAATGGGCGCGATACCCTGGCTCAGAATGTTTTGCACATCCACGCCGGTGCTCAACAACGTGGCTGCATTCGGCGCCGGTTGCATACTACCCGATCCACGCGAGCCAGAATACCCGGCGGTAGTAGCAAGAATTTCCGTAGAGGTATCTTCATAACTACCGGGATACACGTAAACGCGATTCGCCGGTAACCCGGTGAGGTTAGCGTTCATCCACGCCTTGGCCCAGCCTAATTCATCTGTCATCAAACGCGTCTTGTCTTCAAGAAGAAGATAGGGCGCTGTCTTTATATCCTGGGGAGCAATGTCCGCCAAATCTTCGCTCTTGACCGCGCTTTTCATGTTCGGGTCAGCAGTCACTGAAAACACACCACGTTGGTTCAGCGTAAAGATAACGCCGCCAAGTGTATCCAGTCCGCTAGGGATCAAGTCGCTCCCGGACGAACTCAAATCCCAACTGACTTGCGCGTTAGGATCTCCGGGAGCGTTGATCGTCAAGTGCTTTCCTGAAATTGTAAGCGTGACACTTGACGCCAAGGTGCCGGTGTATTGCAACGTGAAGGCGTTAGGGAAGACAAAATACTGATGTGACACTGAATGACAATTGACATCCCATCCAGCATTGATCCATGACTGAAATGTCGGAATCAACTGCCGCGACAAATCGTATCCCGTGACCACTGCGATGCTCAGTGGAATGCCTCTCGCCTGAATCATCGGAAGCAGCGCGGAAATATATTGATGAGACCCATCCACCAGCCCCGGATCGTCATAGGTCACCGAGATCCGCGCCGGATATTGCATGAAGCCAGTCACATTCGGTGGAGTGTCGGCGGCGATATTGTTGCCGCCATTAATCGGCCCCGGCGTGCCGGTGATGTCTGTTGAAACTCCAGTGGCAATGTTGTTTGCGTAAAAATGACAGTAGGAATATGTGACTGCACCGGTGTTGTCCATCAAGCCATAGGTGCGGTTCGCATAAGCACGGCAATTTTTCAGTTCTATTGCTGTTGGCGCTCCGTCGATCCTGTATCCAACATAATTTCTGTGCGCATCGGTGTTGTAAAGGTGAATGTCGCCCGGTGCCCCAGCCGTATGCACGTAGAATCCAATTGGCACCGTAGCATTTGGAACCTGGCTATCTGCCATCAAATTGCCCAACCAAATATGGTCGCTCAAACCTTCAACTTGGACTCCATAACCATCGTACCAATCGAGCTTAATGTGCTGGATCTCGATATAACTCAAGCTGTTGATGTTGATCAGAGCCTGCCCACTCAGAACAATAGGCGTCACCGATCCGAAATGGGAAACGGGATTCCCCGTCGCCGACCAAACAAAGAGATTCTGCGCGACGGGATCGTAAAACCAATCGCGATCGTGTGCCAACAGACTTTGAGAAGCTTGTACATTGCCCCAGATTGTCCCGAACCGTACAAACTTCAACTGCGAAACGGATTGCGCGGCTGCCAGCGCGATCTGCCAGACATTTCCGGAAGTGTTGGCCCACTGCGTTGAAGTCGTCGCATAGAATCCAGTAAATTCCGGCGGACGCCCATTGCCGTATGCGTCGAACTTAATCGGATTACCCGCAGCGCCGTTCGATGGCGGTGTCAGCCATTCATTCCAGATTCCATCCCGCTTGAACAAGATTGAATCGCCCGGCTGAAAGGTGGAGATGCCAACCTTGAGAAGCGTTCGCCATGGCGCTTGCGGACTTAGTCCGCTGTTCGCGTTGCTGCCTGCAGGGTCAACATAGTATGTTGTCGCCGATGCAACGCAGGTCAGTGTCAGTAACGACAGTAGGATTTTCAGTTTCTTCATTTCATTTATCTCCGCGCAGCACAGCCATAGTCATCGCCATGATGTGCGATGGCATCCAAATGTTTGTTTTCAGGTGGACTTGATCTCAGTGCAGAATCAGATACGGAGTGAAGGGTGCTCCGAAGCCGTCCGTCGGACCGGTGATTGAGGTCGGCAATCCGCCACTGAGCGGCGTGATGGAAAACGAACTGTTGTGATAGAAATCAACGTCCGCCGAATTGTTACTTGCTAAAGTCAACGGGGCGCTGGCCTCGTTAGCGTAGAGCGCCAGATAGTATCGGCCTGGTTGCAATGTGACCGCTGCGGTAAATGGCACTGTCACAAAGGTGTTGGCGCTTGCGAAATATGTCGTGCCAGCAACAGCTCCGGTATGAGCGATCAGGCTATCGCTGGTTCCCGCGCCGCCGGTATAAATACCAATGTCGTAAGTGTTCGTCGTATTGTCCGCTGCCACGATTTCAAACGTAATCTGACTCGCAATCACTGCCTGTCTAATCGTGATTCCAAAAAGATTGGCATGGCTTGTTGTCGTATTCAATGGGACGGTGTTGGTTGCGCTAAAGTTCGATCCTACCGGAAACCATGAGCTCGCCAACTGCACGTTCGCAACACTGCCCGCGCCCGAAATAAAACCTCCTACGGATTGCAGGGGCAGTTGTGCTACTGGCGCGGTTCCGATCCATCCCGATGGTCCAATCGTGCTCCAGCCGGTCGTGTCGGTGAGTCCTGTGGTATCCAGATTGAAGGGGTTATTTGCGGCACTCACGTCGTTATCTGAAAAATTGCTGTTCGTGATTGTCCAGTTGCACGCGCGTGTAGCGCCTCCGCATGGCATGCCAACCGCGGTAGCGTTAACAATCTTAATGCCGGACTTTAGCGCGGTGCTGACCGCGATTCCGTGATTGTTGTGGACATCCAGGTTCTCAAGGATCAAGCCATCCGCAGTCGTGTTTTGTCCCAGGATGATTTGCACGACATAACCGGCGTCATAGCAGTGGTTGTCGTGAATTTTCGAATCGCCCTGCGATGTCGGACTGGATGCATTTGCGTTAGATACAAAGAACGAAACACATCCGCTACCGTTATCAACCACTGCGCCTGAAGAATTGACATGTATCAGCGATTCCTCGTTATCGTGCACATTTCCACCGGTACCCGATACTGCGATTCCTTCAGCTTGCGTGTTTCGCACGATGTTACCGGCAACTTCGTAGTCATTCGTGGCCAGGACTTGCATGCCGCCCACACAACCCGTGGCTTGCGCAGTACCAGCGCCTTGGCATGCATCACGAGACATGGAATTATCACAGCCAGTACCTGCCGTGCAGGCATAGTCGTTGGCAATCGTATTGTCGAGGACGCGAATATTCCGCGTCTTTCCCCATCCGCCAGATGACACCACATTCAGTTCATAATTCCCGTTGGGAATCGCAGGATAGGTTCCGATAAGGCCGACAGATGTGACCCCCTCGTAAACTTGATTGTCCTTCACCAGTTTGAGTCCGTAATAAGGACCACCGCTTGACGAATTGACATTGATACCGGGGCCGGAAGTTTGGATAGTCGTGTTTCTTTGGATGATGAACTGATCGGAATTATTGACGGCAATTCCTTCCGCACCGCATTGGCTCACCACATTGTCTTCAATAACCAGTCCGGTGACCCCAGCGGCCTTTATGCATTGCGATCCAGAATAAGTATCCCCCGAGCCTAAGCGATTTCCCTGAATTGAACATCCACGTACTCGAACATTGTTTCCCGTGATATTCACGTTGGGGCTCGTCAAAGGCGTTCCGGGCGTACCCGAACCCGCAGTCGCAGAGAAATTAAAATTCGTGGAGCCGCCAAGGCACCGGAATTCTACATTCGACCCGCTGATCAGAATTTGCGTTCCTGCCGCCGCAGTAAACGCAGTTGCTCCAAACTCAAGTCTCACGTTTGATTGCAATATTGCCAGCGTTGTGGAAACACTGGCCGTAGCCCCGAGATTGCTTGCATCACACGCGCCTCCAGTCGATGGCAGCGCCGCCAGGCAGGCATTGATTTTTCCAAAACCGTCGCTCCCTGCAAATTGGCTCGCATCCAGTCTTGCGGTTGTCGACGTTATGCTCGACGAGCTTGCTGCAAGAATCGATCCCCCGGGAGTCATTGTCGGAAAGCTTGCACCGGGCGCCGGAATATCATTTCCGGACACTAGGATTGCATAAGTTCCCGCTGCTCCATTACTGGAGAGAACGCGCCCAACAACTTGTCCCGATCCTGGATAGCTCGCTCCTGCGTCGTGACAATCGCCAGCAGTGATGGCGCTGATTTGTACGTAGTCGTTAGCTGTCGTCGCTCCGTCGAACACACACGACGCCTGTCCGGATCGCGCAATCTGTGCACTGCCCGAAGTGCCAGCTCCATCTACTACCACTCCCACCACCCCGCTGATGTCAGAAGTCGCTGTGATCAGCGCTGTCGCAGGGGTTCCCGACAATTTTGCGAGCTTATTAACGGTAGTTCCTACGCTTGTTGCGTTGGGCAAGTCTGTTGCCAGTGCACCGCTGGTTGTGTCGACATACGTTCCTGCATATACATGTTTCGGACGTAGGGTCTCCGCACCGATGTCTTTGACATTGTCCGACCACGGTTTCAAGTTGTAACTGGCATCGATCACCCATCGCAATGAGCCTTGCAGCCAGAATCCAAGTCCGCGCTGAGTGCCGGTGCCCGCCGCATCCGATCCAACGACGAAATAAGAATCAGTCGAGTCGAATCCCAGCCGCAGCCGTTCATAATCACTCGCGTCCGCACGCGTACCATACACATTCAGTGTTTGGGGGTTTAGAAGATTGTCTTCTTCGATAGTATTTGCATCCGTATTGAATACATTCACCAAGCCAAGCTGTACTGATTGCCCATTGTTGTCGAGGACTTTCGGACAGTGACAAGTTGAGTCGAACCAGAACAGTCCGTAATTGGCAATTCCAGGTGGTGGGGATGTCTCTGCCAATTGAACGATGCTGGCGGTGCTGCAATTTGCATTACCATTTGCCTGGACACCGGTGGAGTAACTTCCGTTGCACTGCGTCGGAGTAGCCTGAAGAGCCGTTGCGGTCAGCGCGTTGCCTTCAAGGTACCCTCCATTATCGAGGAGAGCGACCGTGGAAATCGGGCCGCCATTCTCGGAAACCTGAACCAGGCCATTGTTTCCGAAACCGATCAAAGACTTTCCCACCGGCGCGGTAGTAAGCGGGCCGAAATTTCCCAGTAACGAAAATGGTCCGGTTCCATTCGCAACGTAGGTGCTTGCTGTCACCGTTCCCGCAACTGACAAGCTGCTGTCCATCTGCACGGTCGCTTTGAATTCCTTCAATCCGGCTGTTAACCGCTCCTGCCAGTTTGTCCCGTCACCGGCATTGCCGATGTAGTTGCTTAGCGAAAGTGGCGCTCCGATGCTAATCCCAATTTGCGTGGGATCGCCGTCTCCCTGGTCGTAACCAATGAACGCATCCATTGCATCATTTGTTGGCCTATTATTTGCGGTCGCAATCGTTTTCTGAAAATTAGAATCGGAAAGAGTGATGATATGTCCCGGCCCGGACCCGAGCGTGGCAAAGTTCACTCTGCCCTTTAAGTTCAAAGCGTTTCCGCCATCATTATTCGGTTTCACCGCCATCAACAATGCGCCTTGCTGATAGAAAGTTGTTGGAGCCATAGCGGTGTAACAACTCACCCACAACGGGGTCCAACCACTCATCGCATCGCAATTCGTAGCGCTGGCTGCTGGCTCCGCAGTGCCTTGGACGCCGACCATCAGACTTGGCGTGGTTTGCAGCCAGGCCCGAGCTGCAGTGGTGATGCTGCCGGAATCTCCGTTTGTTCCTAGCACCAGGCTTCCGGGCCAAAAATCTAACTGGGGAAAATATGTGGGTGCGGCGACGGTGTAAGACTGCAAGCTAGTCTGTGGATCGGTGAATGTGCACACACCAGCGCTACAAGCCGAGCTTCGGCTGATTCCGGTCACAACCGCATAACTGCCGGTGCCATAAGGTCCCTGCTCGGGATTAATTCCACCTTCGACAATTCTCAGCAGATCAAAACTGCTTGCGCCTACAATGTCAGCCGTCGTGATCGTTATACTTCCCGCCCCACTGGTCATCGCGAATCCCGCATACAAGGGATTTGAAACCCCATAGGTAGTGTTGTGGGCGACAACGAAATAATGATTGTTTGTGCTTCCCGTGTTTGCGAATTGCGGAACGTCACCAGCAGGCCCTTCGCCACCCGCAATCTTCACCGTCCCACCTTGGGCGATTACCCCAGCATGGCCGATCGCTCCGGTTGGATTACTGCAGTTCCCGACTTCCTCATAAACGTTGTCCAATACAAAGCCGCCATAGCCGCCGCGCTTCGTTCCTGCCCGCACTCCATACTGTGAGTAACCTTGTATCACGCTGTCTGACACTCGAAGCGTATTACCACTCTGCCAGTCAATGCCATTGCCCGTACATTGCATCGAGATATTCAAGTTCTTTAACCAACCTACAGCTGGATAGGTGGCAAACGGACCCGGCGCGTAGACAACTGGATTGCAAACGGTCGCGTTGCAGAGCACCCCAGAATTTCCAGTCACTTGGCCAAGTGAAGTATCGAGACCATCCAGAAGGAATGATTCGTCGTCATTCACTTGCACATAGCTGCTGAAGGTTCCATTCGTCGCTCCAACACGAGTCGAAACATTGATGAGTCGCGTTTTCTGCGCGCTGTCCTGAATAAACGGAAATTGTCCGCTCGCAACCATCGGACGCCCGCGTGGACCGATCAGTGTGATGTCTTCGTACAGATTTGAATTCGATAAGTCACCAATTAAGATGCACGTATCGTTCATATAACAATTGACGATCGAACCTCCAAAATCCACCGTGATATCTGCAGATCGAATAGAAATTTTCGCGTATGCATTGAATTCTCCCGGCGGCACAATTACTTTTCCCGCCTGCGAAGCACCCGGAGGATTTTGAGGAATGTATCGAGCTGCGATCAACGCTTCCTGCACTCCGCTGGAGGCACTCGATACCGTATAACCCGTCGAATGAGCATTGACCGTTGTAAATTGCAGAGTTCCTGGTAGTCCGCTGCCCGCGCATGTGCCGCCGGTCACCAACACCGCCTCCGGCGTTCCCGTACCGGCTACATAAACGTAATATTGCGGTTCAGTTCCTGTAACTCCGGGAGGACACGCCGTCAGGGTGACGGTCACGGCACCAGGAGTGCCGAGATTGCCTGACGGCGTCTGTGTCCATGCGAAATCGGTTGCATACTTGATCGCCTGCATTCCGGCACTCACCCCGCCGCCCGCAGTGGGCGTGTATTGCCCCAACGATCCCGAGTAGGTGAGTACCTGATTATTCAAAGGCACGGTTGTCGCCACCGGCACACCTTGAATGGAAACTGCATTGCCGCTGACGCCACACGCTCCCCAACTGGAGTCACCATGGAGACACACGCTATTGTTAGCGACGCCGCCCGCAAGCTCGCCGGTGGGAACGAGTCCGGTGACCAGGTCAGCTTTATTGCTCAGGCCTGCGTCCGCATACTGCTTGGTCGTAGCTTGATTCGGCGCAGTCGGCGCGCCCGGCAAAGTCAAAGGGCCGGTCATTGTGTCGCCTGATTTGCTGACGAAATTTCCGCTGCCAGCATTCTCCACTGAGGAATCTACGTATGCTTTGTTTGCGGCGTCTGTAGTATTTACCGGCGCTGGCAAACTCGGTGCAACCGAAAATTGTTTAATTCCGGTAACGGTTTCCGTTCCGCTGAGATGTACCACCGCGTTGTCGTTCGCCTTGCCGGCTAGTGCGCCGTTCACATATTGCTGTGTTGCAAATTGCTGCGTTGAGTTTCCAGCGCCCAACTCCGTGCGGACTTGTGCAATCGTTTCCGGGGAACTTGTCCCAACCATCCAGTATTCCGTTTTGACCGTTCCATCATCGAGTTGATACACGACGGTATAGACCGTGTTCGTAGGTATCGCACCGACATTCGGAGTAAGTTGGATGTTCAGTAATCCTGATGTTCCTAATACCACGGCATTCTCGCCAGCTGAAACCGCCTGCCCGCCTGCCGTACTGAACTCTGGCCATGAAATGAGCAGCGTTCCCTGAGCGGGAGTTCCGTCCGCGCGATAAACCGTATCCTGGATCGTCGTCAACGCCGGGCCTTGGGACAGCACGAGCACCGGAACAAGGACCATCAGGCAAATTAGCGAGCAAAAGTAAAGCCGCCCCATAGGGCGGCGTATGTCGTGCATAACTCCTCCGTATTTGTACGGCTATGTCGTGCTCAACCTATAAATCTAAAATTGCGGAATTACTGACTCCAGATTTTCCTTTTGTCTCGATGACCATCAAGCTGATCGATATACGACTTCACGCTTTCCACATACACATCGGGAAAATCCGCTGCGGGACGTTTGCTCTCAATCATCTCGATTGCGTCCTGCAAGTTCCACCCTTGAGTGCATAGCAAAGCCAGCGCCATCATAGGCGCGCGATGAACTCCGGCGGCGCAGTGAATATAAACTTTGTTCCCAGTTTGCATCAGCGCTTTTGTTGCAAAACTCACTCCCCGTTCAAACAGCGCAGCATGCTTTGGTTCAAAATCATCGTCGGTGGCATTCCACAAGACTTCAACGCCGTAAGGTTCGGCCAGCGCAGTGTCGTCGAATTCCATTTGCATATTGATGATGTGGGTAATTCCAAGGCGGGAAACTTCGATCATGTTCTCTTCCCGCCAAATGCCGCCGCCCACCGCGATACGGTCCGTCAACCAAGTCATGTCCATACTTGCTTTTGTCTCTCCTCGCTCCAGTGCGGCGCCACTTGATTTTACGGGTTCCACGTCTTGCTGGACCGTACTCGGACGCTTCGCATCCGATTCCTGTTGCTTAGTTGCGTTCTCTGCCTCAATCGACTGCTCCATGCTCCCAAGAGTTCTGAGTAACAGCCTCACCAGTGATTCTTCACCGCGACCGTCTTGCGTCTCGACGACTGGATACAACCCAATCATTGCAAATAGATATTTCATTTGCGAAAGTTGTCCTGTCACGGCTTTGTCTATTGCTCCACGCACAATTTCAAGAGCTCGAGAGGAAACTGCTGTCTTGATTTCCTGCTTCAGCGAAGCCCTAGCCGAACGCTCTTGCGCAGCCGCCTCCGTCTCTGTAATTTCTTTGGAACTGATAGAGCTTGAAACGACGTTTTTCGTTTTCCCTACAGCCATTGATCCCCAACTTCCGGTCGCACGAATTGTGATTGCAGGTGCAATTAGAAGTGGCAATGACCCATTCCCTCTGCTGAAAGAGTCATTGCCGAAAGGAGGAAGGCAAAAAAAATCAGACACACGGTTAAGTGCGCCTGACTTTGTCTACAAATTCAGAATAGCAGGTTGAATAGCATGAAGGTGACAATCCTTCCCGCACTATTTACCGATTGCTTTCAGACAGTTGCACCGGTTCGCCCACTCTCGGCTGCTTGACAGGATTTCCCACAGGCTTGTTTCCAAGTCTGAATCGGCCTGTAAGCCCTGTCTCGCGCCGAATCTGGCTCATCTTCCTCCAACTCGAGATGTTCCAGCAACCCGCCTGCAAGAAACATCTCGCTGATGTGATCAACCGCTTCAAAGAAGCGTCGGTGTACCGTGCGCATTGTGCATCCCATCATGACGCCGGTTTCTCTTCGCGTATATTCCTGAAAAATGTGCAGTGATATGAGACGCTTGTCGAATCCATAGAGCCGGTCCAGTGTTCGTTCCACATCGTGAACAAAGATCACCACATCTTCAAATGTCGAAACACTGTAGGACGTAACACCGGTCCGGAAGAATTCGCGCCCGAGAATCGACGGCAACCGGCCTACTTCGACAGATAGCCGCAAGTATCTCCGCAACATTCCCAATGTCCGATCGCGGTAGAACCATAGATTGGGATCCGGCTTGGGGGACTTCGGTCGTCTTTTTCTCTCGCGTGTGTTCCTTGCCAAACTCATGCATGACCTCCTTTCCCATAGAGCGATCCCCACTCGGCGTCACAGGCATCCAACTCAAAATCTTGACTTTCCTCTGAATGTCGAGGGGACGCTGATCCAGCGACGATCGGCACCGGTCTGGCTGCCCCAGGCATTCGTGCTCGGGTTTTAAATCGTGAAGACGGTGACATCTGCGCCATCGCCTCGGCGCAACCGCCGCAATAAATGTTCTTACTGCCTGCTGAACGGATCCATAATCCTCCGCAACGCTCGCAATACTTCAGTTCAAGATTGACTGCTTCGAAATCGCTTTCCATGATTGCCTCCTCACTTTTATTTCTGCAAAAACAAAAAGCCCTGTGCCGATTACTCGGTCACAGGGCCCGTTTCTATTACGGAGTGCCTGATAAATGTATTTAGTTAAGAATTAATGCTTTGCTGCCAATTATCGTTCGCTACTACGGTTGCTGCCGAAAATAACCTTCTTCATATCCAGACTTCAGCACTCGTCCATTTTCCAGCTTCACGCTGACTGTACCGGTAAATCGAAGTGACGAAAGCAGCCGCTCCATGGCAGATGAGAGCACTTCTGCAGAGCGCACCTTGCGGCGAAACTCCACGAAAGTAATTCCATCCGGATCGGACTCCATGCTGTTACTCATTACGTAAACCTGCTTTCCGGGGGACTTCATTGTGATCAGAAGGCAATCGTATGCCTTTCTTTTTTCCGTAGTCAAGAAAGTTATCGACTAGTGTGAAATCTTTTATTCATCGATACAAATTTGTTTCCTAATACGCTCAATCGCGATCATAGAATTGCAAAAGTTCCCGATTTGGAACGACTACCTCCTCCGAAACGCCTGCCGGAAGCCATGTTTGACGATTCAACGGCGCTCCTCATTTTGCATGCACAGCTCTTTCTGCTAATCTCCCGCTCATGGATTATCTCTGGACACCTTGGCGCTACGCTTACGTCACTTCCGATTCGGTTAGGTCGCACCCTTCTCTGACCGGTTGCATTTTTTGCGATCTCCTGAACTCTGGCGACGACGAATCCGCCCGCATCGTTCACCGCGGACGGGAATGTTTCATCATTCTGAATACATTTCCATACTCAGCTGGTCATTGCATGGTAGTTCCTTATGCACATTTGGATGAGCTGCAGAAGTTGCCCGAAAATGCGGCAAAAGAAATGATGGCTTTGTCGCAAAGGATGGAGGGTGTGTTACGAGAGCTTTACAAGCCAGACGGCATCAACCTAGGTATGAACATTGGCAAAGCCGCCGGCGCCGGTGTCGCTGGACACATTCACATGCACATTCTGCCTCGTTGGCTGGCAGACGCAAATTTCATGTCCGTAGTCGGCGAAACGCGCGTGCTGCCCGAAACTTTGGACGTTACTTATAAGCGAATCAAAGCCTCTCTGACTGTATAACTAAACTCGAACTGCGATGCACAGCATAACGTCCTTCCACGTATAATTTCAGCGAACTTCGAATGTCCCTTCAAACAGGTACCAAACTAGGCCCTTACGAGATACTTGCTCCGCTGGGATCAGGTGGCATGGGTGAAGTTTACCGTGCGCGTGACTTGCGTCTTGATCGCACCGTAGCAATCAAAGTGCTTTCGTCACAGCTTTCCGCCAATCCTGAAATGAAGGCACGGTTCGAACGCGAGGCGCGAGCAATCTCCGCACTCAATCATCCTCACATCTGCGTTCTTCACGATATCGGACAACAGGATGGTCTCGACTACCTCGTGATGGAATTCCTTGACGGCGTTACCCTGTCCGAGCGATTGAGCAAAGGCCCACTTCCGCTACATCAGCTCTTGCAAATCGGAATCGAGATCGCAGACGCGCTGGATAAAGCTCACCGTAGCGGAATCATCCACCGTGACTTGAAACCCGGCAACATCATGCTTACAAAGTCCGGCGCGAAGTTGCTTGACTTCGGATTGGCTAAACCGTCGGCCACCAGCCCCATAGCTAGCAGCAATTCAGCGCCGTTGTTGTCTGCTGCAATGACCATGACTTCTCCGATTCCGCAAAATTCTCCATTGACTTCGGCGGGAATGTTTGTCGGAACAATTCAGTACATGTCGCCCGAGCAGATTCAAGGTAAAGAGGCAGACTCGCGTTCCGACATCTTTTGTTTTGGTTCGGTGCTTTATGAAATGGCCACGGGTAAGCGCGCGTTTGATGGAAAGTCGCAGATCAGCGTAGCTAGTGCCATCCTGGAAAAAAATCCTGAACCTATCAGTACATTGCAACCACTTACGCCCGCTGCTCTCGATCGACTGGTCCAGCATTGCCTGGAAAAGGAGCCGGACGAACGCGTCCAATCGGCGCGGGACATTGCGTGGTCATTGAAGGACATTGCATCGGCGCAAAGCGACGTTCGCGATCCCAGAAGTGAAACAAAAGTGTCGGCTCCCAGGCAATGGTGGAAGTTCGCCCTGCTCGGCGTCGCTATGCTTCTTCTTGGACCTCTTCTCGCGTTGCTGTTCAGGCACACTGCGACCCCGCGATCAATGAGATTTGCAGTAACTCTGCCTGTTCTCGCGCGCGATCTTGCCCTCACGAATGACGGCGAGTGGGCTGCATTCGTTGCGCCCGATTTGTCCACGGGCCGCAGCACGCTTTATATAATGCGCATCGGAACTAGCGAGGTTCAGAGACTCGCGGAAACCGAGGGTGCTTCCTATCCCTTCTGGTCACCGGACGGTTCTCAGATCGCATTTTTTGCGGAGGGTCACCTCAAAAAGATCGCCAAGTCGGGTGGATCGCCCACTGACCTGGTTAAAATTGCGGTCGCACGTGGCGGTTCATGGGGAAGCAAGGGCACGATCATTTACTCCCCCGACACAGGCTCTGGCGTTTGGAAAATTGGCGAGGACGGCGGAACACCATCAGAAATTACGCATGCCTTCACCAATGCAGGGGAACCCTCTCATCGCTGGCCTCAGTTCCTTCCGGATGGAGAACATTTCATGTTCATGATTCCGGACTTCGGCACTCCAAATGGAGGCGGCAGCAAGCTATTCATCGGATCAATCAATGATGGGAAATATTCCAAGGTCACCGACTCCGACACCAACGCTATCTACGTCGATCCGGGTTATCTGATCTACGTTCGTTCCCATAGTTTGCTGGCGCAAAAGTTTGATGCCAAGACGCTCCGCACGCTTGCCCCGCCTTTTGCTATCACGTCCGACATTGAATTAGTCCTATCAGTGATGCGAGCAGAATTTGCTGCATCTTTGAATGGCACAATTCTCATGGGTACCACTCAAGCTGCATTACAAACGCAACTCACCTGGTATGACCGCAACGGAAGGCAACTTAATACCATTGGCGAACCCGCTCTGCAATCCAATCCAAGATTTTCGCCGGACGGAAAACTGCTCGCATTCGACTCGGCGGATCCAATCACCAACAATATCGATATCTTCGTGACCGACCTGCAGCGGAATACCCGCACCCGCATGACATTTCGGGCAGCGGAGGAAACTAATCCGACGTGGTCTCCGGATGGCCGCTCGATTTACTTCCGTACTTTCGGCACCCATTCCGAAATAGATCGCATAGAGCTCAGCACGGCTGTAACTTCAAAGGTCGTTGGCATGGACGAAAGAGGCGACATCAATCCGAACTCCATGGCGCCCGATGGCGAGAGTGGATTAGCTACCTACAACCATCAAGACGGTACGCTGGTGCTGAAGCGGTTTTGGAAATCACAGAGCAAAACCGATGATTTCGGTTCGAACAACGCTCGCAACGGAATGATTTCTCCCGACGGGCGCTGGGCTGCCTTCAGCTCTTCCGACACCGGGATCAGCGAAATTTATGTCACTTCATTCCCCAGCGGTCAGGGCAGATGGCAGGTCTCACGTGGCGGTGGCGTCGAACCACGATGGCGCCATGACGGCAAAGAACTTTTCTTCCTCGGTCCTCATAACTTGTTGACAGTCGTCCCCATCAACAAAGACGCAAGCTTTAGCATCGGAACTCTGTCCACTTTGTTCAATGTTCCAGCGCGAGAGGCAGTATCTTCCACTGACCTGATGAACTACGATGTCACTCCGGACGGCCAGCGATTCATCATCAACAAACCTGTGGACGCTTCTCTCGCACCGCCGCTGCGAATTATCTTGAATTGGCCCGCCGAAATCCCAAAATAGGCTTAAACCTCTAAACTGGCTACCAGCAGGTCGTTCGACGTAAAATAATGAACATGCGCGTGACGCTGCGGTACCAAGCTCTTGTCATAAGAGCCGGAGCGGTTCTTCTTTCACTGACCACTACCGCTACTTTGCTGGCACAAGTCCCCGACGCATCGCGTATTTTTATTGATCCTCCTCCTCACCTCATAAATCAGAACGCTAATAATTCGCACCCCACGGGATTAGTTCCGGCACAAATTCGGGCCGCCTACGGATTCGATCAACTTACGAACCAAGGCCAGGGACAAACCATCGGCATCATCATCGCGCTTGACGCGCCGACAATCGAATCCGACCTCGCCGTTTTCGATACACAATTTCAACTTCCCCTCTGCAACTCAAGCAACGGATGCTTCCAGAAGATTTACGCAGACGGCAATCAACCACCCGGAGACTTGGATTGGGCCTTGGACGCGGCGTTAGATGTGGAGCAAGCGCACTCTCTCGCGCCGGCGGCTAAAATCATTTTGGTTGAGGCTGGAGTGAATACACTGGCCGACCTTCTCCACGCCGTCGATGTAGCAATTGCCAACGGCGCAAATCAGGTTTCGATGAGCTGGACATCTTTAGATTTCAGCGGCGAACAATCTTACGATTATCATTTCAATGTCGCGGGCGTCACGTTTCTCGGTTCTGCCGGCGACAATGGTCATGGAGTCGGCTACCCATCGGCCTCGCCTTACGTGATCTCAGTCGGCGGCACACGCTTGAAACTTACCTCGCTCGTTCCACTTCCGAATTCCCAGCAATGGCACTATGGATATGAGTCCGCATGGTCGCGCGGAGGTGGTGGAATCAGCGCGTTCGAACCTGAACCGTCCTTTCAACAAGGAGTCCAAAGTACCGGATTTCGCAGCGTTCCCGATGTCTCTTCCGACTCCGATCCACTGAGCGGCGTTCCGGTCTATGACGCTTATGGTGGCTATCAGTGGACCGAACAGGGTGGTACCAGCCTGGCTGCCCCTGATTGGAGTGCTGTTTTCGCCATCGCCAACTCTCTACGCGTTAAAGCTGGCAAGAGTCCACTCAGTCAGGCATTGCCCGATCTTTACGATTTTCTCGCCACGTCCGGTTACTCAGATTTCCACGACATTACCTCCGGAAGCAACGGATCCTGTGGATCAGTCTGCAACGCGAGCCCCGGCTACGATTCCGTCACTGGCATCGGCTCGCCCATCGTGAATAAACTCGTCCCCGCGCTCGCGAACGTCCCAGAATAACCCACATCCGTGCGTCTGCTTCCAATCTGACCAAACGTCCAATCACCTGGCGCGCGAAACGAGCGGCATGACTTCCACCGTTGAGCCCGTCATAGCCCTGTGCCACAACCGCCATCCCAAAACTGCTTGACATAACTGACGAAGCTGTTGAGAATTGGGAGGGTCGTTTCCAGGCTATGCTTGGACGGCGTCCTCCCCCCAACTTGCCGTCCAGTAGGCTGTTCGCACCGGTGGTCCGAAAGTAATTTTCTATTACAACCGCCGAATTTCTCGTTTTTGTTTGCTCGAAGTAAGCGTGCTCCCAAGAAGCTTTGGACGCGAACTTTCGGCGTCCGTGAATCATTTTGATTAAGGACAGAATTCATGAAGAATCCAGCAATCCGTTTAGCGGCTCTATTTTCTTTCCTGATGCTTTGTGGAGCATCGGCCATCGCCCAGTCCTTCAATATCAACGCAGGCGGATTTTCTTCTACAAATGTCTGTGCGAATCTGGCTTCGCCGCCGCCAGCTTGTCAGGTCCTGACGAATGGCTCTCCAAATAATCCCATTGTATTGAGCGGCGGCATCCTTCGCCTCAATACCGCCGATCAGAACCAGCACGCATCGGCGTGGTTCTCCTCTGCCCAGCCGCTTAGCACGGGATTCACAACTTCATTTCAATTCCAGATCAGCAAATCCGATGGGTGTTCAGCCTGTGGGTTCCCGGCGGACGGCATCGTTCTTGTGATTCAAAATGACCCACTTGGAACTGGCTCACTCGGTTACGCAGGGGACGGCGGAGACATCGCTTACGGCAACAATGATCTGAGTTCCGCGTTCGGCTTCGGGCAGGCAATTCAGAATAGCCTGGCTGTGGAATTAGATACCTTCCGCAACACTGAATTCGGCGATCCGGATGGGAACCACGTGGCCGTCCAGAGCTGCACGCCAAATAACGCGGCGATGCTTTCTGACAACAGCTCCGACCATAACTACCTTTGTCCCGACGGGAGTCCCGCAAAACTGGCGCTGCAAAGTCTTCCTAATGGAGTCTCCCTTTCTGATGGAGCGGTTCATACAATCACAGTGAACTACACCCCGCCCGGAACCTGCACCGCCAATTGCAATAATTTCGCGGTTTACCTCGACAGCAATCTCGTGCTGCAAACCACGCTGGATATTACGAAACAGCTTTACCTTAATCCAAACGGTGGCGCATATATCGGATTCACATCCGCCACGGGAAGCGACGTAGAAGATAACGACATTTTGAGCTGGTCGTTCTCGCAGCTTCCGCTGGCCCCAATCAATATCAACCAGCCACTGCAACCTACGGTGACTACTTTTAACTACACTCAGACACTGAGCGCTGCGGTTGATTATTCGCAGAGTGGCTTGCCGGCTAGCGCATTTCAAGGCGTTGTGATGCAGGGCACAGTCGATGGCATTTCAGATCAAGATTTCGCAAATCTTGTAGCCAACACTCCCTTCCAAGGCAGCACATGCTTGCGTCAAGATACCGGGGGTGGAACTTTCCTCTGCGTGGTGACAACCGATCTGTGTACGACGTCAACTAACTCGACGCCTTCCGGGGCGAACTGCCCGAACACCGGAACCAACGCGTTGATTTCTCCGAGCAACACCTTTGATCTCGATCCTTCTCAGAAACCGATCGTCGCCCCGAACTATGTGATGGGCAAAGATACAGCTCTCAGTTGCCCTGTTGGTAGTGACAACACATGTAAGGGACTAACCAGCATTTTCTCCAGCATCAGTGGGGACGCGGTAAAAGTTAGCGGAAAAACAGACGGATTTAATTCCATATTGATACCGATCGTGAACTCCGTGGAACCTTCGACCTCCGCCAGCACGACGCCTCCGTTGAATAACTCGTGGATCAACTCCCCGGCAACACTTACGCTAAACAGTACAGAAGTTGTGCCGCCGGGTAACACAAATCCCCCATCGACCTTACCTGCAATTACTGCGATCAATTATTCCGCAAGCGGAGCGAATCTTCCGAGCCCCGCAACCGGCACGCTTTCCGGTGCGACTGGGTCAATCACGATTCCAGCGACCGTGGAAGGTGCGACGACGGTCACGTTCTTTGCCAATGACAATGCGGGCAACACCGAAGCGGTTGTTACGAACAGTGGAAACCAGGTAAACAGCGCGCCTCCAAGTATCACCATCAAAGTTGATTTGACTCCGCCGGTTGCGAGTTGCAGTCCGGTCAATTTACCGAGTGGATGGACCAACAGCGACGTCACCTACAATTGCATGGCTAGCGACACCGGCTCAGGCCTTGCAAATCCGGCACAGGCCAGCTTTCCTCTATCGACTTCTGTACCGGCGAATACGCAAACGGCGACGGCGACGATTGCAGCCGTCAATATTCTCGATGTGGCTGGCAACTCGGCTACGGTCGGACCTTTCGGACCATTCGAGATCGACAAACTCGCTCCAAGTATCAGCGCGATCCAGTTGTTAGTGAGCGCGCCGACTTTAGGGCAGACTGATACGGCGAGTTACACATGCAGCGACATTGGCGGCTCCGGAGTAGTTTCTTGCGGCCCATCTGGATCCGGCACGTTTCCCGCAGTACCGACCGCGCCAGAAACGACTGTGCTCGACACCACCACTCTTGGGCTCCATACTTTTACCGTCAACTCGCAGGACGCTGTCAACAACGTTTCAACGCCGGTGACTGTGCAATATACCGTTGGGCAGGCTACGACGATAACAACCATCCTAAGCAATAGCCCGAATCCTTCCAACATCGGACAAGCTGTTTCGATCAGCTTCTCCGTTACCGGTTCAACAAACATTGTTTCGCCGACTGGGAACGTGACGGTCACCGCGAGTACCGGGGAAAATTGTACGGCCGCGGTTTCCGCTGGAATCTGCTTCATTACTTTCAACGCCTCCGGTGCGCGGACCATCACCGCGAAGTATGCGGGCGACACCAACTTTATTGGCTCCACATCGAACCCAGTTAATCAAGCGGTTAACGGCGCAACTCTATCGATTTCTCCAACGAGCGTAAATTTCGGAACTCCTTATCTCTTCTTTCCGATGGCACAAGTCGTGACTTTGACGAACACGGGCAGTCAGGTGATCAATTTCACTTCGATTTCCGCATCCGGAGGGGACGGGCATGAGTTCGGAGTTTTGAGCCTTTGTGGATCAACACTGAAGCCGGGAAAGAATTGCCAGCTACTCACCTCGTTTTTCGGAGATCAGATTGGGCCGCAATCTGGAAGTATCAGCATCAAGGACAATGCAGCGAACAGTCCACAGTTGGTACCACTGTCGGCCAACGTCATCAACCCAAACATCAGCCTCAACCCTTCGTACTTGAATTTTGGGACGGTTAGAGTCGGAACTCCTGTTACCCAAAATATCAAGCTAACCAGTTCAGGCTCGACTCCATTGACGTTAAACGGTATCAGTCTCAGCGGTGGTAACGGAGATTTCACTCAAACCAACAACTGCCCGAATTCCACGAATCCGATGAATCCCGGAAGCTATTGCACCATATCCGTGACTTTCAAGCCGTCGGCAAAGACGTCGCGTTCGGCGACGCTGATCGTTACCGACAATGCGTTCATCGGGACGCAATTCGTACAGCTATCAGGCAAGGGGAACTAGCGGAAAGAGGCAAGAATCAGCAGGGCGGGAAATCTTTCCCGCCCTATTTTCCTGCTTAGCTTTTGGGGACATCCGAGCCGGACGATACATCCTTATAAATCTGCTGCAGATCGAACCGGTCAGTAATATGTTCTGCTCCGGGTTCTGCCTTAATCTCATTCAGAATGTTCAGCGTCTGGCGATATTGCGATGCCGTTTCATTTGAGTTGCCGTTAAGGCGCAGGACAGTTCCCATCAAGTAACGAACTTTTGCCAACTGCAAGCGCGAACCTAATTTTTCGCTTCGCGCCAGACTACGATCCAATTCTTGGCGTGCGTGCGTGTAGTCCTTATCGTGAATCATGGATTCCGCGGTGGCAATTGAAGCTTCAATCGATAGATAAGGCCGTCCTTGCTGATCGGCCACTTGCGAAACAGCCCGCAAATCGGAAATCGCCGGATGCGTCCGTCCTTGTGCGACCGCAATAGCAGCAATGTTGAGACGCGCAGTTAGAGACAGTTCCGCTTCCGTGAGATTGGCGCTCGCGCGGACAGCTTGCTCATAAAATGAACTGGCACTCTTCAGATCGCCCTGAAAATAGCTAACATCGCCCTGAGTGATTAGCAGCGCCGCATCCAACGAAGCGCTTTTCAAATTATGTGCAATACCTTGTGACTCCTGTACAAGCGCGCCGGATTCCTTGCCGCGCCCAGCTCTTGCCAGGGCGCTCGCGAGATCGTTCAGCGAATCGGCCATGGGGCGAGCGTGATCGTCCGATTGCCGCAAGCCTGTAACTGCGTCCTGCAGAGCCGAAACGGCCGGGCCAATTCGTCCCTGATACAGGAACATCAGGCCTAGGCTGTGCGATTGGATGGCAGCCCCACGCGCATCGCCATTCTTTCGATTCAGGTCGAGCGCGCGCATGTACGAACTCATGGCCTTGTCGTACTGCCCCAGATTCACATACACTTCGCCGAGGTTGTGCAGGGTCTCCGCTATGTCGCCCGGAACATTCAGCTTCTCGCGGATCTGCAGCGCCTGCTGAAAATAAGTGACCGCATCGTCGTTCTGGCCCTTGGCCAAATAAATGTTGCCGATGTTATTGAGGCAAATTGCCTGGTAAGCTTCATCGCCGGCATCGCGCTGAATCTGCAAAGCTTCCTTAAACATTGGGATCGCTTTGTCGTAGAGTCCTCGATCGGTATACTCGCTGGCGATGTTGATGATCGTATCGCCAGCTTCTTTCTTCGCGCCGATCTCCCTACGAATGGCAAGCGCTTCGTTATAGCTTTTCAACGCATCGTCGGTCTTTCCCATCGAATCCTGGATCTGCGCAATTTCGTCGAGACTGGCTGCGACTCCACGCTTCTGACCAAGACGGCGGTTGATGGCAATCGAGTCTTCGTAATTTCGAAGCGCCTCCGCAGGTTTATTCAAGTGTTTGTAGGCAATCCCCGTTGCCTGAAGTATCAGAGCTTCCTGCTCTTCATTGTTCACGTCGATGGACTGGTTCTTGGCTTTAGCCAAAGGATCCAGCGCAGCTTGCGAATTGCCTGACTTGATTTCGACCCGCCCCATCGCAAGCAGCGCGTCCACATTTTTGCCGTCGACACTCAACACCTTCGTGTAGTGCTCTTTTGCCTTGTCCATCTCGCCCGCATCTTCATATAGCGAGCCCAGCGCGAATTGCACGTCGAGATCGTCGGGGAAACTCTTTACCAGATTTTCATATGCCGCCGTCGCCTTGGTGTTGTCCTTGATCACACGCGCGCGACTGGCTTCGATGAGATACTTCTCAGCCAACGGCAGGTCCTGGCTTAAATCGACGGCGCGACGCGACGCTTGTTCTGCATCGCTGTCATATCCGAGAGCTGCGTAAGTTTCTCCAAGCTTGGAAAACGCAAGCGCAAAATCCGGATCCTCTTTCGTAGAGGCTTGCAGATTTTTCAGAGCTTCAAGATTGTTACCTTGCCGGGAAAGTTGCAAACCCTGGTTGTAGTCTCGAAGAGCCTCGACCGATTTGGAAGTTGGCTTGAATGATTGAGACCGCAACTCTTTCACGAGATCGGACGATAGCGACAGATTCTGCCGGATGCTCTCGGCGAGCCGGTCAATAGCAGCGGAAAGCTCTTGCTGATTCTGCGCTTCGGTCTTGAGAGATGCCGTGCGCCCGTGCTTGAGGTCTTGCAGCGTAGCGTCGATCCGAATCTGATCGCCAAGCTTCGTATATTGGCCGGAGACGACGATATCAGCATTGGTAAATTCCGCAACGCGTCGCAAAATTGTCGAGTCGATCGAAGTCTCGGGAGCAATTTTCAGATCATGCAACACTTGCTGCAAACGGTCTGGCGAAACTGTGCGTAAATGCGAAGACTGTCCTACATCTGTGCCCAGCATATCGCCAAGACTTGGGCCCAGCCAATTCCATGCCGGATCACCCGATGCATTGTGAAAAGGTAGGATCGCGAGTGCTTGCACCGCTGTAACCGCCGATGAAGAACTCGAAGACGGGCCGCGCAGCTTATCTCTAAACACGAAGCCAGCAATCGCCAGGATTACGACTACCGCCCCACCCATAATTTTTGGCCAGGACACATCCTGTCCCCAGGGCTTGACGGCTTGCAGCGTGATGGCGCCGGCTGTCCTCTTTCCGTTGAACGCCTGCAAATCGTGGAGAAATTCCGTTGCGCTCTGGTAACGGTTCTCGCGGTCGCGCTCCAGACATTTGCTTACGATCCTGCTCAATTCGGCGGGAAGAGCCGCGTCGTGATCGGAGATGGGACGGGCTTGCTCCTGAGTGCGGCGGATAAGGCTTGCGAGGGCGCTGTCCGCCCGATAGGGCACCTGCCCCGTAAGCAATTCGTATAAGATCAAACCCGCGCTGAACACATCGGAACGCTGGTCGAGTTCTTTTGCCAACGCCTGCTCCGGGGACATGTACTCCATTGTTCCCACCAGAGCCCCGGTTTGCGTCATGCCGTTGCCTTCGAGATTGCGCGCTAACCCGAAGTCCATCACTAAAATTCTTCCGGCCTTGTCGCGCATCACATTCTGCGGTTTCAAGTCGCGATGAATCACGCCGACATTGTGAGCAGCCTCCAGCGCCAGGCAAATCTGCTCCATGATTCCGACGGCTTCCTCAGGAACAAACTTCTTGTGGTGGATGATAAGGCTGCGCAGGTCCTCGCCTTCGATGAACTCCATGGTGATGAACTTCACGCCATCACCTTCGCCGAGGTCATAAATGCGAATTACATTCCGATGTGTGACTCGTTGGGAAAGCAGTAACTCCTGCTTAAAGCGATCGATGATTGCGGGATTCTTGGCCAGCTCCGGGCGAATGACTTTGAGTGCGACCAGGCGATCCAACTCCAGGTCGGCAGCTTTATAAACTGCGCCCATGCCTCCTTCACCGAGAGTTTGGAGAATTCGATAGCGCTGCGCTAAAACGACGCCTTCCTCAAGTACAGGCGCTGGATTATGAAATCCTCGTTCGCCGCCACCAGCAGGCTTTGGCGGAGTCCAGGGCGCTGCATTGATTTTTGAGAGTGGAACCAGAGTCGGTGAATCCGCAGAATCCGGAACTAATGTTGGAGAGTCTGCGTCGGCACGATCTCGATGCAACGGGACCAGCGTCGGTGCATCGGACGGCGGCGGAAGTCCGGAGGATGAGCTTCCCGGGCCGGAAGGAGTGCGAGTGGCCGCTCCTCCGTCACCTCCAGCTTCTGGTTTCTCGCCACGCCGCAACCGCTCACTCTCTTCCATATCCCAAGCTCGATTAGAAATAGAAAGCCCGCGGGGAGTGCGCTCCTCCAACACGAAGAAGAGCGGCAAACGGGCACCGCAACAGTATATAACCGTTTATAAAATGGCGGCCGGGCGGGGTGGCCCGCCTACTTTGTAAAGGTGGGATTCCATCGTAAGTATTATGAAGTGACGGTGCCCCATGTTTGCGTACTTTGCAAACGTGGGACGATGTCCTGCATCGTCCATGTTGGGACAGCCACCCTCGACTGTCCCGCAACGCATCGCGTCGCAAAAGAGTAAAAGAGTAGTGGATCTCCACGAAATCGGACCGCCGTTTGTTTGTTGGTTGACGGGTGTCCCTCGCCCGGCTGAAGAACGCCGGATCTTCGGGATGACGGCCTAATGGGGATGAATGCAGATAGAGAGTTCAGGGTAAGCAACAGCGAGAGCGCCTTACACTTCCTGTTTCGCTTCGCCCAGCGTGACTTCGACTTGCATCTTTTTCTTGCCACGATAAATCGAGACGTGGACAGTGTCTCCTGCGCGATGACTGTTCATCACATGGCTCAAGTCTTGTTCGTCTTGAACGTCCTGGCCGTCGATGGCGGTAATTAAATCGCCGCCGACCATAATCGGAGTGTTGCCGAGATACGCGCGCTGGGTGCCTCCGCGAAGACCCGCGCGATCAGCCGCGCCGCCCGGAGCGACTTGCACGATGAGCAATCCAAAATCCGACGCAAGGCCCATCTGGCTGGCAAGTTCAGGACTGATCGGAATCGTGCTGACTCCAAATGCAGGACGCCGCACGCGACCCAGCGTGACCAGATCGTTGAGCACAGCTTTCGCCGTGTTGATCGGAATAGCGAACCCGATGCCCGCGCTCTGGCCAACGTTCGACGCGATCATCGTGTTGATCCCGATCACTTCGCCGCGCCAGTTGAGCAACGGGCCGCCCGAGTTTCCAGGATTGATCGAAGCATCGGTCTGAATCGCTTCGTCGATGGTGACGCCGTCCGGTTCCTGCACCGAGCGAATGGAGCTGACAATGCCGCGAGTCAGCGTCCCCGACAATCCGAAAGGATTGCCGATCGCATAAACTTTTTGTCCAACTTGCAGATTTTTCGAATCGCCGAGTGTCATGGGAACAAGGTCCGGCGCTTTGATTTGCAACACAGCCAGATCGTGCGAGCGGTCAACTCCGACGATGGTCGCGCGATATTTTCTTTTGTTGCTGAGCGTAACTTCAACTTGCCGCGCATCGGCGATGACGTGATAGTTGGTGACGATATGTCCCTGCTTATCGATGATGAAGCCGGAGCCGGCGCCATCTTGCGGAACGAGTCCGTAGAAGAAATTGAACTCGACCGCGTGCGATGTGATGTTGACCACTGAACTAATATTCTTATGGTAAACGTCGATATTGTTTTGTTCTTCCAAATCTTGCGGATTGGTGCCGCTCGATGCTTCCGTGATTTCCACGTGACTTGGATGTGCAAACCAATCGTCCGCGGACGCATCTCGGCGATGGGCGCGCAGCGTAGTGAAGTAGAAAAATGCTCCGGCGAATAGCGCCGCTAAAAAGACGATGCGAAAGAATTTCATGCGTATTCCTTAAACTTTACTTTGTATCTTGTGACTTCAATTTCGTAAAAACGCCTTGCACTTGATGGCGCGTTTCATCCAGCGATCCGGAATTGTCGATCACGTAGTCAGCGGCTTTTACTTTTTCCGCGTCGGGAAACTGCGCAGCCATGCGGCGCGCAACTTCCGCGCGAGCCGTTGGCTCATCTACGTGAACTCGTTCCATCCACCGTTGGATGCGCTGTTCGGGCTCGCACGTTACTACAACCAGGCGATCGAAGTGCGGCTTCATGCCCGCTTCTAGAATCAACGCGGCTTCGACAATCGCAATCGCATCTGGATGCTCGATGCTGATTTTATCCATCCATGCTTCCTGCTCGGCGATGACGACTGGATGCACGATGGCGTTGAGTTCCGTAATATGAGATTGCTTGCCAGATACTCCGAACGCAAGCGTAGCCAATCGTCCGCGATTGATGGTCTGGTCAGGATCAAGAATCTCCATGCCAAAATGCTGCACAATTTTCTTGTAGACTGGCTTGCCCGGTTGCATTAGGTCATGTGCCAGCTGGTCCGCTTGAATCACATGCGCACCGAGGTCGGCAAACATTTTTCCCGCGACCGATTTTCCTGCTGCGATTCCGCCCGTTAATCCGACTCTTAGCATTTTCGTTTCTCACGAATCGGAAATCAGCCACGCCTTAGTTTCGCCGCGCGCAGTGTATTCGACATCAGCATGGCGATCGTCAATGGACCGACGCCGCCAGGTACGGGCGTCAGCGCGCCAGCAACTTCGGCCACATTCGGATGAACATCCCCAACGAGCGTCGAACCTTTTTTCGCAAAGGTCTCTTCGCGCTTAGCGTTTCCCGCGAACAGAGAATTAAATTCATCGCGGTCAGTTACTTGATTCATACCTACATCAATGACCGTCGCGCCAGGCTTGACGAAGTCGCGAGTAATCATTCCGGCGCGGCCAATCGCGGCGACCAGGATATCTGCGCGGCCGCAGACTGTAAGAAGGTCGTGCGTCTTGGAGTGGCAAACGGTAACCGTCGCATTCGCATTCAGCAATAACATACCGGCGGGTTTTCCGACGATATCGCTACGGCCGACAACAACAGCATGCGCACCGGCAACAGGAATTTTGCTGCGTTTCAGTATTTCCATCACCCCCGCAGGAGTGCAGGGAACGAGTCCAGGACGCTGCGTCGAAAGATAGCCAACGTTCATGGGATGGAAGCCATCGACATCCTTCGCAGGACTCACAGCGAGCAATACTTTCTTCGCATCGACGTGAGACGGCAATGGCAGTTGCACGAGGATCCCATCGATGTCGTCGCGAACATTCAGACCATTGATCAGTTCCAACAGATTTTCGGTCGAAACAGCTTCGTCCGGCGTGTGCTTCTCGCTGTAGATTCCAACTTCCTCACACGCTTTTACTTTGCCGCGAACATAGACTTCTGACGCAGGATTGTGTCCGACGAGCACGACTGCCAATCCCGGCTGCTTTCCGGCAGCAGTGAACGCCTTAACTTCTGTGGCGACTTCCGCTCGAATTTCTGCGGCGATCTTAATTCCGTCCAAAACAGTGGCAGGCATGGGGTGCCTTTATTTTAACGTGGAGGGCTGCTTTCCCGCAGATCAGGGGCGAGGGCGTGCTCGAGATCGTACTTAGTAAATCAACTTTGCGCCGAATTGAATTTGACGTGGCGAAAAAGAGTCTGTCGCGCGCGCGGGATTGGAAGGAATTTGATAATGGCCGGGGTAGTAGTTAATTCCAAGTTTGGTCGTGTTCTTGATGAACGAAACCGAATTAGTTTGCAGCCCTCCAGCGCTGATTTGAACACGCTGATTGTCGCGATTGAGAGCGTTAAAGACTTCTGACAGCAGTTCGAGTTTTAGATGGTCGCCGAGAAGAAAGACTCGCCCAACTCGCATATCCGCGGTTGCGTAGTCTGGGCCGAGAAATGAGTTCCGCCGCACGGCAGGCAGTCGGTCGTTTTCATCGTTGCCATCCTGGTTGGGATCTCCTGAGACCGTCGCATTGACCGGACGCCCGGAGCCAAAGGTAACAACGCCGGAGTATTTCCAATCGTTAAACAGAGCACCGAGCAGAGGCTGTCCGCGATCGAAAGGATTTGGTTCCGCAATCCACGAAAAAACAAAGCGCTGACGCTGATCGGTAACGCTGTTGCCGCGTTCGGCATTCGCATCATAAGAATTTTGTACCGTTGCGGGTTGCCCGGCGACAAGTGCGTCCTGCCCATCGTCAATGGCATGCGCGAAAGTGTAAGCAAGGCGGAAATAGAGTCCATCAGTCATCTGGCGATGAATCGATAACGTAGCACCGTGGTAGACACTGGATGCAGCGCTTTCAAAGACATCAATTGATCCAAGCTGAGGAATTGGCCGGACCAATGGATTAATGCATGGAGGAAATGGGCAAGTAAACGAACTGGTAAGCTGCCACGTGGAAAATGATGGAATTGTATAAAAGGAGTTCAGGAAATTCGCTCCCGTACTGTCGTACACCGGGTACGAAACATAAACCGGGGGCGGCAGATTCACGTCGCGCGCGCGGATGAGATCGACGCCGTGAACATACACGTAGGAAACTCCAACCGAGAGGCGATGCGCCACTTCGCGCTCCATGCTGAGGCTGGTCTGTTCGACATGCGGCGTTTTGAAGTTTGGCGAAAATGCAGCCACGTCCGATTCGGTGAACTGTTTTAAGTTGTCGGGGGCGTTGCAGGAACTTGCGGTGACGGGGCAATTGACGAGTGGATCGGGATAGTGAGGGAAAACTTGATTGTCGTAATAATTTGAGTTGTTGAGAAAAAGAGATGTGCCAGTGAATCCATTGTCGGTCGCGATGGTGGACTGATAAATCTGCGGAATCCGCGTGTAGAACAAACCGTAGCCTCCGCGTATGACGAGTGGGCGCTCATCCCCGAGCGAATAGGCAAAGCCGACTCGCGGCGCAACATTGTAAGGATTGAAGGGCATCTTCCCTGAGCCCGGCCAGAGTGGGTTCGCAACTAATTCTTTCTTCGAAAATGTTTGCAGGTCATATCTAGCGCCAAGGCTGAGCGCGAAGTGATTGGTGACGCGAATGGTGTCTTGAATGAATGCGGAATATTCGTTCGTGTCGGGATGAGATCTCGCCGACCCAAAATCCTGTACATAATATTTCGGAACATCGTGAGCATAAGCACGCAGCGGAGTGAGTTCTAAACCTCCTTCTTGCGGTGCGAATGTAAACGGATTCACTTTGATTGGATCAAAGATGTATTCGCCGCCGGTCGAGTGTGGGAAAAAGTTGTAGATCCAGGTAAGCAAAGCGTCTCCGCCGAATTTGAACGCATGGCGATGACCGTCGAGGCCAATCGTTTCGGCAAGATGTAGCCGATGTTCCCGCGTCTGCCGTGGCAGTATCGCCGAGCGGCCGAAGCCATCGACTTCATCCGTAATCCGAGTCAAGGGTAGCGTCGAATTGCTGACGGATTGCTGCAAGTCGTGAGTGAATTGCGCTCGCAAGTGACTTACCACTCGCGAAGAAATGCTGCTGGTAAGCGCGAGCGATGCAGTTTCAGTGGCAACGTTCTCCGAGCCGTTTTCGCTTAGCGCGAACGTGGTGAGCGGGCTGCCCGGATCGAAAAAGACGTTGTTTGATCCGTAATAACGCGACGTATTGAGTCGCGCCGACAAGACATTACGCGCAGATAAGTGGAAATCGACTTTTGCGAATCCAGCGTTACCCAGCAGCTTTGCTGGAAAAGAGCCAGCCAGTGTGTCCAATCGCTTCGCGGCGGCAAATACCAGCGAAGCGTCGCTCTGCTCGTAATCTCCCGGGGTATCCGGACCCTGCCCAGGCATTGGAACAATTGTTTGAGTTCCATTCAGGAATTGCATAACAGTCGGTACGTGAAAGATGTGCTGATCGAATCCGAGAAAGAAGAAGATGCGATCACGTTTGAGTGGGCCGCCGAACGTGAATCCTAATTGTTGCTGCTGATCGTGCGGCTTGAATGTCATAAACGGGTGCGTTGCAGAGAATTCACTGTCCCGTATGAAATAGAAATCTGTGCCGTGAAATTGATTGGAGCCGGATTTCGTCACAACATTGATGACTGCTCCGCCGGACCGTCCCAGTTCCGCTCCATACGTGTTGGAAGACACGCGAAATTCCTGAACAACCTCGGTTGAAAACTGGTAAGGAGCGCGATATCGTCCGGTGGCTTGTGCGAAGAACGCATTGTTGTTGTCGCCGCCATCGACAAGGTAGCTCGATTGAAATCCGCGGATGCCACCGAACGCCAAGTCGCCATTCGATCCCGACGTGAGCCCGCGCGGGTCTTGCGTAACACCAGGTGTGAGTAATGCGAGGTCGGAGAAACGCCGGCCATTCAAAGGCAATCCGGTTATCGCGCGTTCCTCAATCAATGACGAAACGCCAACCTGCTGAGTGTCAACCAAAGCTGGTTCCGACGACACCGTTACAGTTTCATGCGCGCCAGCAATGGACAAGATAAAAGCCAACTCCAGCGTGCCTCCAACCGGAACATGGATTTTCGGAGTAATTTGCGGGGACCATCGTGCCGCTTCCGCTCGTGCCGTGTACTCTCCTGGCGGAAGCAGATCGAAGGCGAACCGCCCGTCGGCTTTTGTGGAATCGGAGTAGCGAAAGCCAGTAGCATCATTGACCAAAGCGACGGACGCGCCAGCGACGAATGCGCCGGACGAGTCCGCGACCGTGCCTCGAATCGCCCCGCTCGAAGCATCTTGCGCAGGCACCGCCATCGCCAACGCAAGAACGACGGCTACGGATATAGTTCGCGCCGTCCATGCCGCACTAATCGTAACAAGTAACTCGCGTGGCAAAAGACCACGAGCGCCGAAGAGAATCCGGCGACCAGCGTGATGCGCCATAAGGATTTCACCTGCATGAGATTTGTCATAAAGGTGAGTCCGGCATTGACGGGTGACAGCACTTGTATAGCATCCGCTAGCACGCTTGGTCTGTGATGGATGAACACCGGTAAACGGCTTGGGGGGATTTATCGAGGGAACTAATCGGTGCGGAATTCGAACGCGCGCATTTTCTGGTTCACAACGTCTTCGACTCGTTGCAATACTTCATCTTCCGATAAACCAGTGGAGTCAAGGATGACCGCATCCGCCGCTGGAGCGAGTGGGGAAGTAGCACGCGTGCGGTCACGATGATCGCGATCACGCAGTTCGGCAGCTACCGATTCGGCCGTTGCTCCTTTAATGCGCTGCTGCTCAAGCCGACGTTGTTCGCGGACAACCGGGTCGGCATCCAGAAAAATCTTCACATCGGCGTTCGGAAAGACCTGAGTGCCAATGTCGCGGCCTTCCATCACAACGCCGCCACCAGCCCCGAGCGCACGCTGATGTGACACCATCCATTCACGCACCTTAGGATGCACCGATACCCTTGACGCCGCTTCGGTGACGTCGGTCTCGCGGACTCGTTGGCTCACGTCTTGGCCATCCAGCAAAACTCGGTTTCCGCCGACTATTGGGTCAAGATGAATTCGTGAATTCTCTGCCAAAGCAGAAAGCGCAGGTTCGTCATCGAACGACACGTCATTCTCGATGGCTTTCAGAGCCAGTGCTCGGTACATCGCACCGCTCTCGAGATTTATGTATCCAAGCCGTCGCGCGAGCCGAGAGGCGATGGTGCTCTTGCCGGCACCAGCCGGTCCATCGATTGCGATGATGAGTTTACGAATGCCAGGCGATGTCAAGCTCCCAATTTTACACGGATGATGATATCCGCCGCTTTTTCCAACTTCTTCCACAGGCAAATGTAGTCCTCCACAGTTTTTTCACAGGTGCGCATAATTTTGCAGTTGCGTACCCGACCATGTCGAGGCACAGTGACTTTCAATCGTAGGCGTGGTGTCCAGCGCTCTGCTCGAAGTGGGATCGGTAGCGGTTCCGGCGGTTCTCGAGGGTGAACTGCTGGGGAATTTAAACAATTCACGGCGTTGCGGCCTCCCGAGATCGTCCTCCTGGTAGGCGTGGCCGGACTGTTCACCGATGCATTCCGAACGAGTTTGCGGTGTGTCGCGAGAGACCGGGTGTTCCCGAGCGGAATGCGGGTTCGAGTTCACACACCGACGCTGGCCATCAACCACAACTGGTCCCGGCGGCTGGCCGGGACCGTTTTATTCTAGGGCAAGATTCTCTACAATTATTGAAGCAATCTCGCATCACAATTTGCGTTCTAAAAATAGTTGTTTAATCCCGACTTTTCCTACGATCCGCAGAGCATCCACAAGCGATTCGAAGAATAGTATCGGTCGAACGTCGACTTAAGCGAAACAAGAAAAAGGGATTCAGTTGGCCACCACCGATTACAGCATCGCGCACACCCTGCCAGCCAATGTCGAGGCCGAGCGCTCCATTCTTGGCGCCATCCTGCTGGACAATTTCGCTTTCAACGAGGCCGCCGAACATCTCAAGGCCGAAGACTTTTCACTGGATTCACATCGCCGCATCTACTCGCGGATGATTGATTTGATGGACTCGTCGCGCCCAGTGGACATGATCACGCTCATTGCGGAGCTCGACCGGCGCAAGGAATTGCAGGCAATCGGCGACGTTGGTTACGTGTCCGGATTGGTGGACGGCGTTCCCGACCGCCCAAGCATTGAGCACTACATAAAGATTGTCCGCGACAAAGCTTTGTTGCGCGGACTAATTCATGCCGCCAACTCTGCCATTGCGCGCGCTGCCGATCAAAGCGACGACGCATCGGACGTTCTCAACGATGCCGAAGCCGCGCTTTTCCAGCTTTCCGAAAAGCGTCTCGGCCGCGGTTTCATGGACGTGCAGGAAATCATCAAAGAAAAATTCGGCTCGATTGATCAACTGCTGCAAAAAGGTCAAAGAATTACCGGAGTTGAAACCCACTATCCCGATCTGGATGAGATGACCAGCGGACTGCAAAAATCTGATCTCATCATCATCGCTGCCCGACCTTCCATGGGTAAAACCGCGTTCGCCATGAACATCGCGGAGAATGCCGCCATCATCGACCAGAAAGTCGTGGGCGTGTTTTCCCTCGAAATGTCGAATGAGGCCCTCCTGCAACGCCTTCTGTGTTCCGTCGCACGAGTCGACTCGCATAAATTTCGTACCGGTTCCTTGTGGCAGGACGACATGCGCAAAATTTCTCATGCGCTGGAGCAATTAACGCACGCGCCAATTTTTATTGACGACACTCCAGGAATTTCTCTGAGCGAGATGCGCGCCAAAGCGCGACGGCTGCGGCAATCAAAAGGAAGACTCGATCTCATCATCGTTGATTATTTGCAGCTGATGTCGGGCGGATCGCGACGCTACGAAAATCGTACGCAGGAAGTCTCCGCAATTTCTCGCGGATTGAAAGCTTTGGCAAAAGAGATGGAAGTTCCAGTGATAGCTCTATCTCAGCTCAGCCGCGCTCCAGAGAGTCGCGGATCGGGAGATCATCGCCCGCAACTTGCAGACTTGCGCGAATCAGGATCGATCGAACAAGATGCCGATGTTGTAGCCTTCATTTTCCGAGAGGAAGTTTATAAGCCGGACGAGCCCGAATTGGAGGGCATCGCGGAGATTTTGATCCGGAAACAGCGCAACGGTCCCACGGGCACGGTAAAACTCGCGTTCTTGAAGAGTTCGACGCGATTTGAGTCCATGATGCAGGGCGGCGGAATGGTGCCGGAATAAGCGCAAAATTGCTCTAAATCTCTGTGGAAAACCTTGTGGAACCCTTTAACAGGTACACGGCATACGACGCGTGATAGTACTCGATATCGCCTTGAAATCGGATTGCCAACGCGTATGTGATTGATTTGCGACCTCTTCCACTGTCATACGGTGTTTACAATTCTTTAAACAAACTTGTTTAGCAACTGAGTACCCCGTGAGATTTGCACATTTCAAGTAGCATGAACTTGCGTGTTTCTTCTCCGCTAAACGGCTTTTTTTCCGCGAAATGCAGGCCATTTCCGACCGGAGAGACAGCCATCCCTTTCTCATCGTATAGTGTGAACAATCTGGTCTGAGGAGGGGTCGGCATTGGCGCTTCCAGCAACATGGCCGCATCTGACGGCGATCTCCGTTCTCGACATCGTTTTAGTCGCAATCATCATTTACGAATTGCTGGCACTCATCAAAGGGACGCGCGCCGCAGTCATGCTCATCGGCGTCACGGCCCTGGCCGCCATCATCTATATTTCCCGTCTCGGTAATCTGATGACGCTTAATTGGATGATCGGCGCAATGGTGCCATATGTTGTATTCGCGCTTATCGTTGTTTTCGCGGCTGAAATTCGGCAGGCACTCGCGCGGCTGGGACGTCGTTTCGCCTGGAACCGTTCTCGCATGTCCGAATCGGATGCTTACGACGACATCGTTCTGGCGGCCAGTTTATTCTCTCAAAATCAAACCGGCGCGCTGATTGTGATTGAACGCGAAGTTGGGATACGTACATATATTGAAAGCGGCGTCGCGCTCGACGCATGCCTTTCTTATGATTTGCTGGCGACCATTTTTCGTCCCAGTGCGCCACTACATGACGGCGCGGTCATTGTGCAGGCGGAACGAATCGCCGCCGCAGCGTGCTTCTTGCCGCTGTCAATGAATCCAGTGCTCTCTAATCAGATGGGCACGCGCCATCGAGCCGGTATTGGCATCACCGAAGAAACCGATGCCATCGCCGTAATCGTTTCGGAGGAAACAGGTGGCATTAGCCTGGCGCTAGGCGGAAATATTGAGCGCGATATATCGCCGGATATGTTGCGCGCCCGTCTTGGTACATTGTTGCGCCGTTATGTGCGCCAGCCCGCTCTTCCAACACAAATGGGAAATGGCGAATCCCATTCGTATATGGAGCACGATGAAAGCCAGACACGAGCGGAGCGTCAGGAATGAAATTTCTTCGCCGCCTTTTCTTTCACAATGTTGGATTGAAACTTTTTTCGCTCGCGCTCGCGTTCGTATTGTGGGTCGCGGTCCATCGTGATCCCATTGCAGAAGTCGCAATGGAAGTCCCCATTGAGTTTCACAATATTCCACAGAACGTGGAGATAAGTTCGGACACCTTTTATCGCGCCACCATTCGCTTACGAGGGCCGCAGCGGGAAATTCGTCAGCTTACTCCTGCAGGAGTGCAGGCTGTTGTCGACTTGAGCGGTCCGGTTTTCGGAGAACGCACCTTCGATCTGACATCGCAACAGATTCATCATCCGCGAGATTTGGAAGTTGTGCAGATCGTGCCCAGCGAATTTCATGTTTCGTTTGATACGCGCGCTACCCGCACTGTTCCGGTGAAGCCGCGCGTGCTCGGTACCTTCGCCACGGGCTATGAAATCGGAGAAATTTCAGTCGATCCTCCAACAATCACGATCAATGGTCCGCAAAAGCATGTCGCTGCCGTGGATGCAGCGATTACCGACCCCATCGACGTGAGCGGATTGATGCAGGACGGTAAATTTGTGCGGCATGCGTATGTCTCGGATCCACTAATCCAGGTTGCCAATCCCGATCCGGTGCGGATTACGGTTATTATGAAGCGAACAGCTGCAAAATAATCACTTAATCAATGGCCGTTGCACCACAAATGACCGATACTTCAAAGCGCCAATTGTTTGGGACCGACGGCATACGCGGAGTTGCTGGCGAATTCCCGCTCACTCACGAAAGCGTCTTCGCCATTGGACAAGCTTTGGGGCATGACCTCGCCCGGTCGAAACCAAACCCGAGCGTAGCGATTGGTCAGGACACGCGCCATTCCAGCGGATGGATCGCCGACCGGCTTACGCAAGGTCTCGTGTCAGCAGGATGCAAGGTAGAGAGTGCGGGCATCATCACTACACCCGGGGTCGCGTATCTGGCCAGGAGCAGAAGTTTCTCCGCAGGCGTCGTAATCTCCGCGTCACATAATCCATGGATCGACAATGGCATAAAGATTTTTTCTGGATCGGGCTTCAAACTTCCCGACGCTGAAGAACTAGAAATAGAGCAGGAAATATTTGCGTTGTTGAAAGCTTTGCCTACTCCTCTGCCCGAACCATCAACGCATAGTCTTCCTGGGGACGAAGAGTTGCGCAAAGCGTATATTTCGTGGCTGGTCGAGAGCGTTCACGCCGATTTGAGCTATCTCCGCGTTCTCGTTGACTGCGCCAACGGAGCCGCTACTGCCGAAGCGCCTGAACTGTTCGGAGGCTGCGGAGTCGAAGCGACATACCTTAATGTTCATCCAGATGGCCGCAACATTAATAAGGCGTGCGGCGCTCTTCATCCTGAACATCTCGCCGCCGCGATGGCATCCATGCCCGGCGTATTTGATTTGGGCGTGACTTTCGATGGCGATGCCGACCGTGCTCTTCTTTGTGATTCAAATGGAAGAATTGTTAATGGTGACGGCATCCTTCTAGTCGCTGCACGGGATCTAAAAGCGCGCCACCTCCTCACGCACGATACTGTTGTGGCTACGACCATGTCGAACATGGGGCTTGAAGTTGCTTTGCGTGATGATGAAATCCGGCTTTTGCGCGCTAACGTCGGCGACAAGTACGTCCTCGAAGAAATGCAGAAGATTGGAGCGATTCTTGGCGGCGAACAATCCGGACATATTCTTTTTCGCGACGGAGAAGCCACCACGGGCGATGGTTTGCTGACTGCACTGCGCGTGATGGAAGTAATGGTGCGCACGGGAAATTCGTTGGCTGATCTTCTTCATGGACTCAAGACTTTTCCCCAAGTCATACGGAATGTTCGTGTGCGCGAAAAAGTTCCGTTGGCTACCGTCCCAGAAGTCCAACAAGCAATTGTCGAGGCGGAGAAACAACTGGAAGGCAATGGACGCGTAGTCGTCCGCTACTCAGGGACCGAAGCTCTGGCACGGGTGATGATTGAAGCTGAGACAGAAGCTACTATGAGTGTGCTTGCGACTTCGATTTCCGACGCAATCCAGCGGAATCTCGGAGTGTAGCTACGGAAATTCAAGTTGAGATCAAGCCGGAATTTACATTAATTTTTAGCGGAGTGTGTCCATGGGAACAAACTACAGCGCGCCGGGACGTATGGTCGCCCACAACATGGTGACCACGCAATTTGAACTCGACGGATTCAAGGTGAAGCGCACGTTGGGTGTTGTGCGCGGAATTGTGGTGCGATCACGGTCGATTCTTGGGACCATTGGCGCCGGTCTGCAAACGATCATCGGCGGCAACATCACTTTACTCACCAACTTATGCGAGAAGACGCGCGCCGAAGCATTCGATCTGATGCTCCAGCACGCGGCCGATCTTGGCGGAAATGCCGTCGTAGGTGCGCGTTATGACGCCACCGAGGTGATGCAGGGCGTGACCGAAGTCTTGGCCTACGGCACGGCGGTGTTCGTAGAACCGAGTCAGAGCTAATCTTGGCGCGGTTGATTTAAGCGGGCCGCATTTCCCTGAAATTGCGTTATAGTTGCCACCCTATGTCTTCGCGAAAATTATTGATTTCGATTCTCCTGTTTGTCTTTTCATGCGGTTCGCTTCAAGCTGCGTCTTACAAGTATTTCCGCATCGGCAACAAGACAGACCTCCAGACTAAAGCTACGCCAGGCATTGCCATGATGGGCGGCGGCACCGATCTCGATGAAGCGTTTCGCTGGCTTTGCGGCCACGCCAATGGTGGAGATTTCCTGGTGCTCCGCGCACACGGCGATGACGACTACAACACCTATGTAAATGGATTGTGTAAAGCCAACTCAGTCGCGACTCTGATTATTCCGGATCGCGATGCGGCACTCGATCCGGCCGTCGCCGATATTATTCGACGAGCCGAAGCTGTATTCATTGCGGGCGGTGACCAAGCGCTCTACGTTCACTTCTGGCAGAACACTCCCGTCCAGGACGCGATCAACGCGGACGTTGCCGAGGGCAAGCCTATCGGTGGAACCAGCGCCGGACTTGCCGTACAGGGGCAATTTGTTTATGGATCAATGAACGATGCGGCGGACGGTCCTGACCTAACATCGGCGCTTGTGCTGCCCAATCCGTATTCGTATCGCGTGACACTTGTGCGCGATTTCCTGCAAATCCCACTGCTGCATGACACGATCACCGATAGCCACTTCGCGATTCGCGACCGCATGGGACGCACGCTGGTTTTCGAAGCGCGAATTATGCAAGACGGCTGGTCCCAAAAAGTTAGCGAAGTTGCCATCGACGAAAAATCCGCAGTCCTTGTAGAAAGCGACGGTAAGGGAGTGGTCGTCGGCTCCGGTAAAGGAGCATATTTCTTGCGGCCTACGAACGCGCCTGAAACCTGCCGGAGAGACCTGCCTCTTACCTTCCGCGATATCTCGGTGTATAAAGCTCCCACTGGTGCGCACTTCGATTTGTCTGGCTGGAAGGGCGATGGCGGCGTGCAATATTCGCTGTCGGTGGAAAAGGGTGTGATCCATAGCACTCAAGCTGGCGGTGGAGTGTATTAAGCTTTCTTTCTAACAAAGTAAGAGTTTGGTACCGGAATGAAATTTCTATTTATCTTTTGGCTGTGTGCCGCATGCGTTGCATTTGCTGTGGACGCCCCCTCACCTGCAGCTTATGGCGTACGCATGGAATCCGCTTGGATTCCGATGAAAGATGGGGTTCGCCTCGCCGCCACGCTCTACATGCCCGATGGTGCAAAGCCAGAAGAAAAATTCCCTGCGCTGCTCGAATATCTTCCCTACAGAAAAGATGACGATACCGCCGCCGGCGATTATCCAAAGCATGCATATTTCGCGAGACGGGGCTACGTCAGCGTTCGTGTTGACATTCGCGGATTTGGTTCCAGCGAAGGCACGCCTCCGGAGCGCGAGTATTCCGAACAAGAACAGATCGATTGCGAGCAGATCATTCACTGGCTAGCAACGCAACCTTGGTCGAATGGTAACGTCGGCATGTTCGGAATCTCTTGGGGCGGATTCACCGCGCTTCAAATGGCAATGCGTCACCCCCCTGCGTTGAAGGCGATTCTGGCGGTCGATGCGACTGCGGAACTGTTTCATGACGACGTACATTACATAGATGGCATGGCCCATGTGGATGAATTTGAACTCAACATGGACATGGCCGAGGGTTGGACTGGCGCGCCTGACTACACGCTCGATGAGAAAGTCCTCGGCCCGCGATTTGATGCTGCGCCGTGGTCCCTGCTTTATCTCAAGCATCAACGTGATGGCCCGTTCTGGAGTGATCGCGTGCGTCCGCCGAGTGAAATCAAGATACCTGCGTTTCTAATTGGCGGAATGCTGGACGGATATCGCGATAACGTTTCCGACATGTTGATGCAATCCAAGGGGCCGATTAAGGCGATTGTCGGACCATGGAACCATACCTTTCCGAATGAAGCAGAGCCCGGTCCGCAAGTCGAGTGGCGGGATCAGGCAATCCATTGGTGGGACCATTGGCTCAAAGGCCGCGATACGGGCGTGGAGAACGATCCACGGCTGGTCGTTTACATGCAGCACTGGCATCCGCCGGATCCGAAGTTGCAAACTGTTCCCGGCGAGTGGCGTCGCGAAGATACATGGCCACCGGCCGGCGCACGCCAGGCTTATCTGTTTTTGCAATCGAACCACACGCTCAGCGGGCAAGCTTCGGAAACAGCCGTGCATCAATTGAAATATGTGCCGACTATCGGTGTGGAAGCTGGTTTCTGGTGGGGCGAATTGTTGAGCGATCCCCGTCCGGTGGACGCTTTCAGTTTAGTTTACGATTCCGCACCGTTGACCGATGAAGCCGCCATCCTCGGCCGGCCTAGTGTTTTACTGCAAGCTTCCGCCGACGCGCCGTTGGCGGATTGGTTTGCCCGATTATCCGATGTCGCTCCCGATGGAACAGTCACGCAAATTACCGGGGCAGGAATCAACGGCGCGCAAAGAGATGGAATGACTGATCCAAAGGATCTGGTCCCCGGCAAAGTTTATTCGCTCGACATCGAAATGCATTTGACGTCATGGGTATTTCCCAAAGGCCACCGCATTCGTGTTGCGATCTCGAATGCGCTGTGGCCGATGGTCCTGCCTACTCCCTACAATATGACGACTTCATTGCAGCTCGGCGGCGAGAATGGATCCCGACTCCTGCTTCCCATGGTTCCGTTAGAAGGAGCGAAAGCGCCGGAGTTCGGGGCGCCACAGCTGTCCGAAGAACGCAAGGACATCCAAACTATGGGCTTTCCTTGGCCCGGCGACTGGACCGTCGAACGCGACGAAGCTCATCAGAAGACGACCGTTCATTGGAAAGGACAGTATGGCAGTGTGTATCCGTGGGGAAAAGAGACGGATTATGAAAAGCTGACCTACGACGCGGACGATGCGCATCCTGAAATCTCTTCAACCTTGGGCGAAGCGGAAACAATTTTCGAACTAAAAGATCGCACACTGACCTGGCGCGGACATCTGTCGGTAACCACCGATCGGGAAAATTTCTACTACAGATACACTCGGGAACTTCTGAAAGACGGCAAGATGTTCAAACAAAAGACCTGGCAGGAAACCATTCGGCGCGATCACCAATAGCTTGCAGCGATGCCCTCCGGCCTAAGTTACCTGTTCATTACTTCATTACCGCTGCACAATTGTTAGTGCAATTTTCATCAAGTATTAACACGCCGCTTCTATTATGTTGTTATGGATCCAGAGGTGCCAGCAGCGTATGACACGCTGATCCTTTCCGACCTGCACCTCGGCGCGGAAACTAGCCGTGCCCGCGACGCCACGCAAGTACTCAAGACCAATCGCTTTCGGCGGCTCATTCTCCTCGGCGATATCTTCGCGGACCTTAACTTCGGACGCCTCACAAAAGAGCATTGGAAATTTCTCGGTTACATTCGCAAGCTATCGAATCCGAAACGCAAGATAGAAGTTGTTTGGGTTGAGGGCAATCACGATGAGGGCTTGACCGATGTTATGTCTCACCTCGTGGGGGTGCAGGTCTATCAGGAATATGCATGGACGTATGATGGGGTGCGTCACCTGGCCATCCACGGACATCAGTTTGACAATCTCGGCATCAACAACATGCCGCTGAATCACCTGGCAACATTGCTTTATTTTCAAATCCAGAAACTTGATTTCAAAACCAAGCCGGTTGCCCGTTTGATTGACCGGCTGAATACTCGATGGCTGCGGCTCTCTCCGAAAGTGGCGTCAGGAGCGCTAGCTCATGCGCGTATTCATCAAGCCGAAAGAATTTTCTGCGGACACACCCATGCCGCGATGCGCCAGGAGCGAGACGGAATTCACTACTACAATGCTGGCGCGTGGGTAGATGCCAAGCCGACATATCTGACGATTGGCCGCGAAGGAGTGATCATCCATGAATACGACAGTCATGAATACGACAGTGACACCGAAAAATCCGGCGAGCAATCTGAAATTGAAGAGCGATTTGACGATCGTGATTCCAGCGAAGAACGAAGCCGCGATGATTTCGAACTTGCTGACTTCGCTGACGAACCAGGATTACCCGGCGATGCGCTCTACGCGAGTACTCGTCGCTGATGCTGTGTCAACCGACGATACTTGCAAGATCGTTCGAAGCTTTTCTGATCGGCTAAACATAGACGTAATTCCTGGCGGATTGCCGTCTATCGGGCGCAATGCCGGGGCAGCACTTGCGGACACGGCATACGTCCTGTTTCTCGACGCAGATATTGAACTAGCGTCGAATTCGCTGATACAAATGGTAGTTGAAGCGGCTCAACGAAAAAATCTGCATTGTGTAACTACAAACATCATCTGCCGTGATGGCAATTTCGCCGACAAAACACTCTATGTCGGCAACAATATGTTTCAGCAACTCTCACGATTGCACAAGCCGTTCAGTACTGGCATGTTCATGCTGTTTGATCGGCAACGATTCCAAGAGCTAGGCGGGTTCCATCAGCAGATTCATTTCGCCGAAGACTATCAGCTGAGCAAGCAGGTTGCGCGAAACCGATTTGGAATCGTGCGCGGCGGGGTCTTCACGACCAACCGCCGCTTCCAGAAAATGGGCCACGCAAAAGTCGCCAGACTATTTTTCGCGGCGGCCGTCAATTCATGGAACCCTAAGTTTTTCCTGCGCGATCATAAGTACTGGGAGACCTAGTACTAAAAGTGCAGTACCAGGCCAGTCGAAAATCTAAAGTCGTTTTGGGTCCCACCGTAGAAACGCGTCTCGAGGAAATCTCCCTGAACGCGCCATGCGAATGCGTGAAATATTCGGTAGTCGAGACCGCCACCAATTGCGTCGCCGAAGGATGTGTCAGAAGTCGAGAAGCCCGTCCCACTAGCGGATGTGTGCGATGCCCCGACCAGGACGTGTGCGAAGGGTCGCAGATTCCCGACGGAGAACGATACTCGCGGACCAAACAAAATGTTATAGACGCTGTTATCCGCATGAACTACGCCGCAAACTGGCACTCCGTTATCTTCTACGCAGCCTCCTGCATAGTTCTGCGATCCATAATGGCCACTGACATCAGCGACCAGGCCGATATGCGGAAATATCTTGCCCTCCAGTGAACCCTCCCAACCATTCAGATTGGTGGTGTTTCCCGATCCGGCATCCCCATGGTTCAGCGAGTAACCGATGAAGATGTTACCGCTTGTGGGCACTTGTGCAAGTGCGCTGCCGCACAGTGCAATAGCAACTATGAATCCTAGGAATCGCTTCATAATCATTCTCCAAATTTATTGAACTGCATTTATTTGAACTACAAAATTGGATGCGCGCGAACGCTATGAGTTGTCGATCAGCGCCCTTTGTAATTTTTAGTAGCGAAGTGGGAAAAGTTCTGGATTCTTATCGACGGCAGGGTTAAGATCAAGTCAGGTCGCATTTACGAGAGAGGCTGTTTATGTTATCGAAATGTGCCAACCCGAATTGCTCTGCATCATTCTTCTACCTGCACCAAGGCAAACTCTTTCGCTGCGAAACTGGAACCCATAAAGACTCACATGCGGGAGTCAAGAAGTCCGCCAGACGGATCGAATTCTTTTGGTTGTGCGAGAACTGTGCGGTCAGCATGACCGTCGCATTCAAAGATGGTGAAGGTCTGACCGTTCAACCAATGGCACGGGCGCACGCTTCAGGTTTATAGGGAACCTACGGCTGCGGGTACTTGTGAATATTTTCCGCGCAGCGAATTCCAGCGAATCTTAAGCATCTCGAAGAACATTCTCATGCCGTCGCGAATCGGGCGAATGCGCGTTCCGTCTCGATGCGACCATTCCACCGGCACTTCTTTTACTGTCAGTCCATTCCTCTTTGCCAGAAACAACAGTTCAGGATCGAAGCCCCATCGTTCGACGTGCTGCAGCGGAAAAACGATGTGTGCAGCCTTGTGACTAAAGGCTTTGAATCCGCATTGCGTGTCTTTAAAATTCAAACCGAGAATAATGCGTAGCGCGAGATTAAAAATCCGCCCGAAAATTTGGCGATGGATGGGCTGCCGCTGGAGCTGGAGTTCCGTTCTCATCCAGCGCGAACCGATGGCAATGTCAGCCCCATCCGCGATGGCTGCGAATAATTTCTCCGCTTGGGCGATCGGAGACGACAGGTCGGCGTCGCTGAACAACAGAACGTCACCTCGCGCTCGCAACATCCCATTTCGCACGCTGTAGCCTTTGCCGTGATTGCCCGGATTTTTGATCAACTTTAGTCCCGGATTGCAGACAGTCATGTCCTGTACAACGTTCGCCGTGCCGTCCGTGGACCCATCATCTACGACCAAAACTTCTGCGTCCCAACCTTTGGCCTTGATTTGATCGAAGATCTGCTCGAGGCTGGCAGTGATGCGCACAGCTTCGTTATATGCAGGCAGCACGATACTGTATTTCGGGGAAGTCAAGACGCTATCGCCGTTAACGATACGGGAAGACGCAAAAAAAGGGAAATGACGAGCCCAATTTCTTGGGATTAAGCTACGCGGCGTTGAGCTTGGAGCATAGCGAAAAATTCCGCAACAAGTTCGCTGTCCCACAAGCCGGCGCGGGATTCCTGACGCATGGTGCTGGCGGCCTGCTCATGATTGAGGGCTGGTTTATAAGGACGTGCGGTTCGAAGAGCATCGTAAACATCTACTACTTGCAATAGTCTTGCCAGCAGCGGGATCTCATCTTTCTGCATCCCATCTGGATATCCGCTGCCATCGCAATGCTCATGGTGATTGCGAATAATGGGAAGCACCTGATGTAACGATTTGAGCGGACGGCAGATGTTCTCACCCGTGATGGGATGCTGCTTCATGATCGCCCACTCTTGCGGCGTCAGATTGGATCCCTTTTTCAGAATTTCATCGGGTACCGCGATCTTCCCTAAATCGTGCAGAAAGCCGCCGCGTCGAAGCGCAACGACTGACTCTGAATCCAACTCAAGGTGAATACCAAGTGCGCTGGCGTTATCTGCGAGACGTTCGCAATGGCCTTCGGTCGAAGGATCGCGGCTTTCTACGCTCAGTCCGAGCGTACAAAGCACCGACTCGGCATTCTCAAGTTCGTCGGTGAATTCTTTTAACCGCAGCAACGACTTGACGCGTGCGAACAATTCTTCCGGATAAATTGGCTTATTGAGAAAGTCGTCTGCGCCAGCTTCAATCCCGCGCAGGCGGTCTTGCCGCTCGCTGAGGCCGGTAATCAACACGAAAGGAATGAAGCGAGTGGCCGGATTCTCTTTTATTTCACGGCAGAAATCGTAACCGGACTTTCCCGGCATAACGACATCGGACAGAATTAGGTCTGGAGCTTTGCGGGTAACTTCCGCTTCAGCCTGGGCCACGTTGCTGACCGCGACTACGTCATACCCGCGATTGCCCAGCATTTCATTTAATAGGGCCACGATGCCAGGATGGTCATCCACTACAAGAATTCGGGCATCGCGACGGCGTATAAGAGTCTGCTTCATCTGTTGAAGGGATTTTCCAGTATTGAATTGGGGAAGGTACGGCTTGTCGAACGAATTCATCCGCTATGTCCATTGTAGTTGACTAATGCCATGAATTTCCTGGTTCAAAGGTAAAACTGCAACCTTTGTGTCATCCGACCTTGCATTTTGTTCGGCTTGGTGGCTAAGTAGCCAGCATGAAGCGAATTTCGGTCCTACTGATGTGCCTCGCTCCAATAGTCGTGAGCGCCGCGCCGAAACCTCACGTGCTCAGTTTTGGCAGGTGGACAACTGTGCAATGGCTGGCACAAAGCGACAAGCCGCTGACTCTAAAAGTTCGCGCGTTATATGTTGACGGGCGATTGAAAGAATATTCGTTTGGTACGCCCCACGAAATCACCGATCGGCTATTCGCCGTTCGTCGGGCGTTCCGCGTTAATGATGCGCTGCCCAGCGAAACATCTACGTCGCCGCGGTGGGAGTGGCAGCCCGGCGGATGGCTTCTCGTGGATCGCATGAACGGTCACGTTACTGCTGTCGCTTTAGCTGAGTTCGACCCTTACTACTCTGCTGCAAGCTGGTACCGCGACTACATCGCCTACTGCGGAGTTTCGGAGGATGGTAAGAAGCTCGAGGGAGTCGTTAGCCAGGTAGGCCGGAAAAAAGCCGTGCTCAAAAAGTCCTTGCGAGAGATTTCAGCAGACGCAATACCTGGCAATGATTGTGGAACTCCCACCTGGGACCGTCTCCCTACACGCGTGAGTTTTCATATGGGACAGACGCAAACCACATATGCAATTCGCGGACACGCCATCGAGATGGTCAACGATTCGAACGAAGAGGCTAACGAGGAAGAAGTGGCAGATAAACCGACGGAATAGATACGGGCGGAAGAATGCGTCCGTTCACCTGCTTGACCGCGGTGTACGCGCCGACTAGCGCCAATGCTGCCGCAATAAAAACTATATTGCGCCAGCGATTTCGCTCATCAGGAGCATCCGTCAGATGCTTGGCGAGGATCGCCCCCAGCAATAGCCCGGTGATCAATCCGCCGATGTGAGCCGAGTTGTCGATGCCTGCTGCCACTGCCCCAAAAAATAAGTTATATCCGGCGAAAGTCAGCAAACTCTTCATCGTCGAACGTACTGCTTCTTTAGGGATCGGTAAACTTCCGAGATAGAGTGCGGAAATCAGAGCGCCAGCAAGTCCGAAGATCGCCCCCGACGCGCCAGCGCTAAGTCCTGTTGGATGTCGCCATAGGCTCGCGATGCTGCCACCGATTCCGCATGCGGTATAGGTCAAGACATAAGTCCATGGCTCGAAAACCATTTCCGCGAGCACGCCCAGACTCCATAGACACCACATGTTTAGTGCAATATGGATAATCCCAATATGTAAGTAGTTCGAAACGAAAATCCGCCACGGCTGCACGCCCAGCGATAAGGGACCAAAATTCGCTCCCCATTTCAACAACTGCTCAGTTGTTGGGCTGGTCAGCGAGACACCGGACATCAACATTGCGACGAACACGAGGACGTTGACTGCTACCAATGCTGTCGTAATTGGAAGGCGTCTGCGAGGAGGCGCGGAGCGAGCGGGTGTAGACGCGGAACGGTGCGACCAGCGCGGATCACCTTGAACGTCAATTGCTGAGGCACTGCAGCCGGCGCAGACATTCCCCTCGACATCACTACGTTGACCGAAAGAAATCGCCGGCAGCGCGCGGCCACAGCTTATGCAACTTGCCATTTAGGAATCGTAGCATTGAGGCCGCGTCAAGCGATTGCCTAGTTTGCCTGCGCGCTGGAAGGGACCTGAAAATCTAAACCACGATCGTCATTCTGCTTGGTAGTCGCCGGAAGATCGAGATCCGCGAGGGCTATCTTCCATCGACGGCTGTCACTTAGGTCGTAAAGAGTGGTCCCGACGATTGCATAGTTCGCCACTTCGACCTGATGGCCATCCTTAAACACGAGTACGGTTGGCGGCTGAGGCTTGGTCTCGGTTTCAAGCTCGGCAGTGGGCGGTGCGCTATCCAGTCGCGATTCGCGGACGTTTGATGACTGCTCGGCGTAGTCCCGTCCGGAGCCCCGGCGATCGAAGATTGTCGGACCGCCGTTGTACGAGTCATCGTCATCAGCCTCTTCGTAAGCGCCGACTGGAGGGCCATCAACCACATACGGATACGCATACGGAAAGTAATAAGCGCCACGCGATCGCGAGAAATCGTGTGAACGGTGACCATAATTTGGCGGTACTCCGACGCGGCCGGGTCCGTTACGACCAAATCCGATCGAGTTAACACTGGGTGGTAGACCCCGCGGAGCGTTCCCTCTGCCACCGAATCCGATTGAGTTAACCGAAGGCGAAGCGCCAAGCGCAGTCGATGTGTGCGATGTTTGTGCGGCAGAAAGCGTTACAAACAGCGACATCAGAAAAAACGTCAAAGCCACGACAGCCGCCCTGTTCAAAGCACTCATACCCAAATGATACTCCCGGTTGTCAACCATGACGCCCGCTCCAACCCTATCTAATTAGAACGTTCATGGGCCCATATGGTTGCGTGTGATTTCCGGGGTTTGGAGGATAGACTTCAACTAGCTGTGGGGAATGCGGGCAAGCTGCCACAGATTCCAAAGCGCATGTAGGGAGAGCAGTCCCCATATGCAGCCTAGAACGGTTTTTCGTTCTGGAGTTTCCAGTAAATCAGCAATAATTCCGGCGACAAAGACAATCAGGAACGGCACTGCCATCAGCAAGAATCCGAGCCCAGGATAATGCGGAAATCCCAAGGCCAAAAGAAGAAACAAGACTGCAACAAGAAGCGGCGCGGTGTTTCCAAAATAACGAGATCGCGGCCATAGGCCATAGGCCACCAAAGCGACCGGAACTGTGAACAATAAAATCGGGCTGATCTGATGAAGATGCAATAGCGAACTCGCATAGGCACGATGCATCGCCAGTGCTCTCCAGGAAAATTCAAAAAATGATGCATGACGCAAGCTTCGCCACATTGTCCCAGGATGAAAAGCGTAGGCCGTGAAGAGTAAGAAAAATGCGACGGCACATGCAGCAGTCCAAATCGCTAATGCGGCGCTACGTCTTTCAGGCGCTAGATAGAACATGAATCCCAGTGCCAAGGGAACCAGAATGATGAGCGAGAATTGCGAGCCAATCGCCAGGGCCAGCGACAATCCCAGCAATAGAATGCGTCGCCAGTTCCAGATGACGACTTCGCGAGGAGCATAGAGGGTATGGGCGACCGCGATGGATGTGAAGATCGCTCCGAATGTGCCCCACGCCGCACCCATCTCAGGTTGTGCGAGCCATAGGGTGCTTCCGCGCAGAATGCCCGGCGAGAAACAGTAAAGCGCGAGTGCAATGTAGCCAGCCTGATTACCGTACAGTCGGCGCGACACATACCAAAGCGACGCCCCTAACAAAATCCCGAAAATTAAATATGGCAGGCGCGCCAACCATCCCCAATATCGTTGGACAAGACCGGGGGTCTGCCCATGCGCCGACCATGAAGACAATGGGACCGCCGCTACCAGATACCACAGCGGGGAATGGTTGGGATCGTACCCTGCGTTATCCTCGACTTCGAGCGGTGGAGAAATACTCGCTTCCGTCCGAGCTGGAGAAGGAGTGCCCGCTACGGCTTCGCCGCGTAATTGCAAGAGACCTTCCTGAACTCGAAACATTTCCGTAGCGTCGACTTGAAGCGGCGAGATTCCCCGGCCAACGAGCCAGAGACATTGCGCGACAAACAAAAGAAGTAGTGCCGCCGCGATAACCTGCGGATGCCCAAACCGTTCGCGTGTAAACAGCTTCTCCATAGGACCCAACTATCGGTTTTACCATGTTCGGAACGATGCCGCGAAAAATGGCATACTTAGTCACCATGAACGAACCCGCCAATCACGAGGAATCACCGACGCCAGCGTCGCTCGATCCTGCTCCAGTATTCGTTGCGCCCGGGCCGTCGCGCTCTGAAGTTTTCTTTGGGCCGAACGGTTTGCGAGCTGGATGGAGATTGCTATGTTACATCGCCATGATCGCGGCCGTTGCTGCATCCATGAATTTCATCCTTCATCGGTTGATCCACCATAAGCTTCCTGAGATGTGGGGCAACTGTATAGGGGAACTCATTGGACTCACTGCTGCTTTCATTCCTGCGATCATCATGGCGAGAGTCGAAAAGCGGCGCTTCGGAGCATATGGACTGCCTGCGCAAAGCACCTTCGGCAGGATGTTCGCGATTGGTCTGCTATGGGGATTTGCGGCTCAGACTGTGCTGTTACTTGCCATTGCTGGCGTTGGCGATTTTTCCATCAGCGGCCTCGCGCTTCACGGAATTCGCATTCTGAAATATGGATTGTTTTGGGGAGTCTTCTTTTTGGCAGTGGGATTCTTCGAAGAATTCCTGACGCGTGGCTACACGCAATTCACTCTGACACAAGGGATAGGATTCTGGCCGGCGGCAATCTTGCTCTCGTTGGCCTTCGGCGGATTACATCTCGGTAATCCCGGCGAAAATAAAGTCGGGATTGTCGCAGTTGTGGCAATCGCATTGTTCTTTTGTTTAACCCTGTACCGCACGGGAACTTTATGGTTCGCTGTCGGCTTCCATGCGGCGTGGGATTGGGCGGAAAGTTATTTCTATTCGGTGCCCGACAGTGGATCGCTGTCTCCGGGGCATCTGCTCAACAGCACATTCACCGGCTCCCGTTGGGTCACTGGCGGATCCGACGGCCCCGAGGGCAGCACATTCGTGTTGGCCCTCATCGTGCTCCTGTGCGCGGTTTTCAATCGCGTGTATCCGAAGACAAACTATCAAGCGTAAATCGAGGCTCCGGATAGCCGGAGCCTCGTCGTCACCTACCAGGAATAATGCACGGTGTAATTAACCACCTGTTCGCCATCTGGCGGAATTGCCACAGCAAATTCCGCTGTCTGCGCATCAGTTTTGCGTGACACCTGCGATTCTTCGACCATCTTCCAATTCGACCAGCGGTAAAGGTGCTCAACAACTCTTACGTTCACCGCTTCCTTCTTATGATTAAGGACCCGAATTTCGAATGACTCTTCCATCCAATGCTGGCTGGAGTCAGTGTGATAATTCGTGCGCTTGCGTTCGCCGACGACATCGAACGAATTCCCGGTGTACACGCGGATGGTTTCGTCTTTAGGCGTATGATCGATCACGTTTTCGCCAGTGAATTCGAGATGGCCGTCGGTGTCACGACGATAGAAGCGCAACTTACCTTTTGGTAGTGCCATCCCGAGATGATTCGCTCCCGCATTCTTGAATTCTTCCATTACCCAGACTTTCGGATTCGACGCAGTTCCGTAATTTGCATCCTGCCGGATTTGATCGGGATTGTAGTAGCCATACTGTTCGACTCTTGCTCCGTCGTAGACGTAAATACGTTGCGCCTTGATGCCGGTGGCGCGGACAAATTCGACTTGTTTGGTCTCGTTATCTCGCAGGGTGGTAGGGCGTTCCAGAGTGTACAGGTGAAATTCGTCAAATGACTTTTCACGAACTGCGGGTGCCATGGCCATGTCTGCAGCCTTTGCTTCGGCAGCATACATCCTGCTCGCGACATTGGCGTTTTCGATCTTGTTTACATCTCCGGCCAACAGTTTGATGCGCGCGTTTTCGAATGTCTTGCCGCTCTGGTTGTGCATCGTCACCCACCCGATCATGTCCAGCGAGTCAGTTTTGCCGGATGATGACGACTGATCGGAGACAACCAGGTTGTAGTCCACTTGCCACGTCATTCCCGAAGCCACGTAGGAAATCTCAGCATCGGATTTACCCGGTGCGTCAGTTTGTAGGGACCAGTTGAGTGTGGGTCTCAGGATCGAATCGCCAGTGAGCTCAGGAAATAGTGGTTGGCCCGGCAATCCAAAACGGAGTATGCCATCTATTTCGATAATCGGTTGCCCGAAGGTGGGTTGCGGATAGGTTTGAGCGTATGAAGAACTGGGAACGTACCCACTGCGAATGACCTTTCCCGAGATAGTTTCCTGCTTGTCGCCCCGCTGCACGAGGAAGTTGATCGTCTTGCCTTCGTAAAAGGACAACAACAATTCCTGCGAGATGGGATCGTTGCGATAACTCTGTTCCAGAACTTGCAATTCGCGCCCGCCGGGATCGCGCAGAATTACAGAGTCAGGTTCAAGATGTGCAGCGACATTTGTGTAACTGACCTGGTTAACGCCAGATTTCAGATCGAGCGGAACATGTTCACGGGCCACAAAGAAATTCTGGTTGTAGATGGTGAGTGCTGGGCTGTCGTCCGCGGCAGAATTATTCTGCGCGAGCGCCACGGTGGCAAAGCAAAACAGTACAAGCAAGAGTTTCTTCATTTCGAGTTCCCCTCCGATGAGTGACTTGCGTCGGCCTCGGGGAGGACTTGCTCAGGCCTTGATTGGAGAACGTAGGACCGAGACGGCCTTGCGAAACATCTGTTCGGATTGAGAGCGACAGTAACCAGCCAAAGTGGTTACCAGGCGGGGCTTAGCGGGATGCGATCGCAGCGGCTAACTTTTCTGCCGCTCCAGGAGAATTCATAAGAAACAGCGCAGGCTCGATCAATTCCAATTCCATAAGCAAGAACTTATGATCTTCCACAACGCCATCTACGCGGGCATGGAGGGTACGAGGAACATGGCCGATGATGTCCTCAGCGGCCTCCAGAACAAAGGTGGGCGGGATTGCTAGTTTCTCTTTACCCCCGAAATCATGTTGCACGCGGAAGTCGCCGGTTTTGGGCGTTTTGAGCACGGCGTGACTGAATTGTCCGTCGAAAAATATCAATGACCATTCGCCTTCGCGTGTGATGCCTTCGACGAATTTCTGTACCATCACACCCGGCCCGTTGCGAAGTTCATCAAATAATGTCTGCGCATCTTCAGCCTGTTCGGTCAAAATCGATTGCGTGCGATGCGCTGTGGCCGAAACGCGAGGCTTGATCACGGCTTTATCCCAGCCAGCCTGACATAATTCATCGCTAAGTGAGATCCGTTTGGCCGAATCGAACCAAAGCGTCGGCACGATGGCGATCCCTTTCGCTTCTAACTCGCGCAAATAAGTTTTGTTTACATTCCAGCGAATTGTGGACGGAGAGTTCCAGACTCTAATTTGGCGAGTTTCCAAAGAATCGATCCAGGATAGAAACTCTGTAACGCGAAGGTGATAATCCCAGCAGGATCGGATGACCACCATATCGTATGCTGCCCAGTCGCAATTGGGATTGCTCCAGACAGCGGTTGTGGCATGGATGCCGCGATCTCGAAGTGGCTGTAAGAGACACTGATCGTCGTCTGTTAGATCGGGAATGTCTTTCGAAGTGGCGAGTGCGATGCGCATTTAAGAATTTACACCGCCTCGCCTTGTCTTCGGTCTGCCTAGATATCCAAATTCTTCACGTCCAACGCATTCTCTTCGATGAACTTACGGCGTGATTCGACATCTTCACCCATCAGGGTAGTGAAGATGGTTTCGCACTCGGCAATGTCTTCGAGCCTGACTGAAAGCAGGGTACGGCGCTCCGGATCCATCGTAGTCTCCCAAAGCTGCGGAGCGGTCATCTCGCCAAGACCTTTGTAGCGCTGGACGATGAGATCCTTGCGGCCTTCGGCGAGGACATATTCAAATAACTCGCGCGCGGTATTTTTTTCGACGATCACCGGTTCTGTAGTCTTGCGAGCGGATCTCTTTGCCGGCTTATTTGCCTCTTCGGTCAACTCCACTTCGGCTTCTGGAGCATTTTCGGCTTCGTCAGCATCCGCCTCGCCTTTGGATTTTGCCGAGCCCTTCGCGATCGTCTCCACGATGAACGGAGGCTCCATGTACTCCTCAATCTGTTTGTACTTTGAAAGAAGCTGCCGGAATTCGGCGGATGCAGCTAGTTCCCAATTAATTACGTGCTCCGCGCCCTGCGAATTCACAAAGCTTACTTCCCACAGATTGTGTTCTTCTTCAAAGCGGCTGGCGACGCTTTTGAACTGACGGTCTTTCTGAATCTTCTTCAGTTCTTTTTCCAGTTTTTCAATCTTTTTCGGCGGATTATTCTTGTCGCCTTCAAAATCCGCACGCTTCGCTAGATCCAGACGTGGTAAAATCTCCGCTACCTGCTCGTCACGGACGCGCTTCAATACTTTGTCGAACAGTTTGAGATATTCATCGAGCACGTTGATGAAGCGCGACAGGCTCGCACCCTCCAGCTTGGCCGCGCCCTCGCCATAACGGACAATTAATCCATCGGACGCGCGCTTCACTAGGACTTTTACGTATTCTCGATCGTCCTTGATGTACTGGAGTGTTTTGCCTTTTTTAATCGAATAGAGTGGCGGCTGTGCGATAAAGATGTTTCCACGCTTGATCAGTTCCTGCATGTGGCGGAAGAAGAATGTCAGCAGCAAAGTGCGGATGTGGCTTCCGTCCACGTCAGCATCTGTCATCAAAATGATCTTGCCGTAGCGAAGTTTGGACGGATCGAAATCCTCTTTGGAAATGCCGGTACCGAGCGCCGTGATCATGGCGCGAATTTCTTCGTGGCCCAGCATCTTGTCATAACGCGCTTTTTCCACGTTAAGAATTTTGCCCTTCAGCGGAAGGATCGCCTGGAAGCGGCGATTGCGTCCCTGCTTCGCCGTTCCGCCTGCCGATTCGCCTTCTACCAGGAACAGTTCACAGCGCTCTGGCTGCCGTTCAGAGCAATCTGCTAGTTTGCCGGGAAGGCCGCCGCCATCAAGCGCTCCTTTTCGTCGTGTAAGGTCGCGGGCTTTGCGAGCAGCTTCGCGCGCGCGTGCAGCGTCGATCGCTTTATTGATTACTTTTTTGGCGATAGCTGGATTCTGTTCGAAGTAAGCTCCAAGGCGCTCGTTGACGAATGCCTGCACGCTTCCAGCGATGTCGGAATTTAATTTGCCTTTGGTCTGTCCTTCAAACTGTGGCTGTGACAATTTCACGCTGATGACCGCGACCAATCCTTCGCGAACGTCATCTCCAGTCAGGTTCTCTTTGACGTCTTTGAAGAGACCCATCTGCTGCCCGGCGTAATTGATGGTTCGAGTGAGCGACGTGCGGAATCCAGAAAGATGCGTGCCGCCGTCGACGGTATTGATGTTGTTGGCGAAACTGAAAACGGTTTCCGAATACGCGTCGTTATATTGCAGGCCAATTTCCATGGCGATGCCATCACGTTCGGCCTCCATGTAGATCGGCTTTTCATGAAGCACTTGCTTGCCGCGATTAAGATGCTTAATGAACTCCGCAATGCCGCCGTTGTATTTGAACTCCGCAGCTTTTGGTTCGCCAGTTTTGGCGTCTGTAGTGCGCTCGTCGGTTAGCGTGATGAGCAAGCCTTTATTGAGGAAGGCAAGTTCACGCAGGCGCTGAGCCAAAGTGTCAAAGTTGTATTCCGTTGCAGTAAAGATCGTGCGGTCCGGCACGAAATGGACTTTCGTTCCGCGCTTTTTGCTGGCGCCAGACTTCTTCAGCTTGCTGGTAGGCTCACCCTTCGAATACGTCTGTTCCCAGGTAAAGCCGTCGCGCCAGATTTCAAGATCGAGTTCTTCGCTAAGCGCATTCACGCAGGAAACACCGACGCCGTGCAAACCGCCTGAAACCTTGTAAGTGGAAGAGTCAAACTTTCCGCCGGCATGCAGAGTAGTCATCACCACCTGCGCGGCAGGAATTTTTTCGCCATCGATGTCCATCGTATCGACCGGAATTCCGCGGCCGTTGTCCACGACCGTAATCGAGTTATCCAGGTGGATCGCGACTTCAATTTTGTCGGCGTGGCCAGCTAGCGCTTCGTCAACGGAGTTGTCCACGACCTCGTAAACCAGATGATGCAGTCCCAGTTCGCCAGTCGAGCCGATGTACATAGCGGGGCGTTTGCGCACCGCTTCCATGCCCCCCAGCACCTTGATGGAATCGGCGTTGTAGTCACCGTTGGTTCCGGCAACTTTAGCAGCTTTACTTTTCTCGGCGATTGCTTCCGTGGTGATCTCTTTTGTGGCCATTCAACTCCGTCTGGATAGTGCCAATTTTTGGGCCGAGCGTTCGCCGCACAATTGAGCCTAAAGTGCGCCCCAAATTGCTGAAATAATTAGCACTTACGCTGGCTGAAGATATAAGAAATTATACCATAATTGGGCTCCTTTTTGGGCTTCCAAATGTGACGGTTGGAGCCTTTGTTTACAATAGGAAATCAGCCTTTTTTGCCGAGGATTCTTGCCCGTGATGTCAAGAGCCTGAGTGCCCTCGAAATCATCTAATTTCGAGTCACATCCTGTTAGCATAGAGATTCAGGAGAAAACTGCTTCATGAGTGTTCCAGTTTCCCAAGCGTGGACGGTTGCGACATATGTTTTGCGGCAGAGGCTGGCCGGACGTAAGCGATACCCGCTCGTCTTGATGCTTGAGCCCTTATTCCGCTGCAATCTGGCATGCGCGGGATGTGGAAAGATCCAGTACCCCGCTCACATCCTGAAAAAGGATCTCACGCCAGAGGATTGTTTCCGGGCCGTCGAAGAATGTGGTGCGCCGACCGTTGCCATCCCGGGTGGCGAGCCGCTGATGCATCCTCAGATCGGGGAGATCATCGCCGGCCTCGTTGCCCGCAAGAAGTACGTCTACATGTGCACGAATGCTCTTCTCTTGAAAGAAAAGTTGCATCTGTTCAAACCGAGCAAGTATTTAAGCTTTAGTGTCCACGTGGACGGTCTCCGCGATGATCACGACCTCGCAGTCTGCCGCGAAGGCGGATATGCCCTTGCCATTGACGGCATCCGCGAAGCCCTTAAGCGCGGGTTCCGCGTTACCACGAACACTACATTGTTCGATGGGGCCGATGCGCAGCACGTTCGCGAATTCTTCGACGAAATGATGGAGCTCGGCGTCGAGGGTATGATGCTCTCGCCGGGTTATTCCTATAACAAAGCTCCCGACCAACACCACTTCCTGGGTCGAGCCCGTACACGACGAATGTTCCGTGCAATCCTTTCCAACCGCAAGAAGAGTTGGAAGTTCAACATGTCGCCGTTGTTTCAGGAATTCCTCATGGGCAAACGGCAATACTCCTGCACTCCGTGGGGAATGCCGACCTATAACGTGTTCGGCTGGCAGAAGCCCTGCTATTTGCTTCAAGATGGCTACGCCGATACCTTCGCAGAATTGCTGGAAGCCACGGAATGGCACAATTACGGCACCGAGTCGGGAAACCCGGCCTGTGCCAATTGCATGGTGCATAGCGGGTATGAAGCTTCGGCAGTGCACGATACATTCAGTACGGTGAGTGGATTCTGGTCCACGGTAAAAGCTTCGTTATTCAGCAGCTATCCGGATGAAGGCGCGATGCGTCTGCTTGACGAGGAAACGCCCTCTTCCCAGCCGCTGGTGCAGATCCAGGCCAACAAAGAGTCCTTGCAGGAGACGCGAGCTTGAGCGATCCCTCGCAGAATCTGCCAACGGTGAATCCCGATTCGTTGGAACACGCACCCGGCACAGAACGTGAGCGCCTCGAAGGCTGGATTCCTTCACTCGCAAGTGATGAAGAAATTCGCATTGCCCTGGAAAAAGCTTTCGACTACCGCGGCGACATCACCGTCACGAAGAAAGACGGCTCCATTGTGGAGGGCTATCTATTCGATCGCCGCACCGGACCTACTCTGTCTGAGTCTACGGTGAGATTATTCCCCAAAGGTGCGGACCAAAAAGTTGCCATCACTTACTCTGACATCGCCGCACTGGCATTTAGCGGTCGCGATCCAGCTGCCGGTAAGAGTTGGGAAGCCTGGATGAAGAAATATTCCGAAAAGAAAGCCGCTGGCGAAACCAACATCGGCTTGCATCCGGAAGCTCTCGATTAATCCATCCGCCGTCCTGAAATCTTCTTTTCTGACGAACTTTCCTGCACGAACCCAGGCCATCAAATAGAATTTAGGGCATGAAAGCCATTCAAGTCAGTAAGCCTGGCGGACCCGAGGCGCTCGAATTTGTCGAGCTGCCTCTGCCGCATCCTAAAGCGCATGAAGCGGTCGTAGAAGTTTCCGCGTCCGGTGTGAACTTCATCGACGTTTACTTCCGTGAGGGCCGCTATAAGGCTGATATGCCGCTTGTCATAGGACAGGAAGGCGCTGGTGTCGTCACATCCGTTGGAGAAGAAGTAAATTCCCTCAAAATCGGAGATCGAGTCGCGTGGGCTGGCGTTCAGGGCAGCTATGCCGAGTTTGCTGCCATCCCTGCCGAAAAGCTCGTGATCGTACCGAACGACGTGACTGATCAACACGCAGCTGCCGCAATGTTGCAGGGCATGACAGCCCACTACCTGAGCCACGATACCTATCCGCTGAAGCGGGGCGAGACCGCACTGGTGCACGCCGCCGCAGGCGGAGTCGGTCTGTTGCTGGTTCAAATGGCGCACAACATTGGCGCGCGCGTGATTGCAACTGTATCCACGGATGCGAAAGCGAAGCTTGCCCGTGAAGCCGGCGCCGACGAAGTCATTCTCTACACCAAGCAGGATTTCGAAGTTGAGACCAAGCGCATAACCGCTGGCAAGGGTGTGGACGTCGTCTACGATTCCGTGGGAAAGACCACATTCGAAAAGGGACTCAACGTCTTGCGTACGCGCGGCATGATGGTGCTGTTCGGAGGATCGAGCGGCGCGGTGCCGCCTTTCGATCTGATTGCGTTATCGCAAAAGGGATCACTGTACGTGACCCGGCCAACAATGTTCCATTACACTGCGTCGCGAGAGGATTTGGTGAAACGGTCCGGAGCAGTGTTCGAAATGATCGCCGAAGGCAAGTTGAAGCTTCGCGCAGAACATTTGTATCCACTGAAGGATGCGCAACAGGCTCATCATGATCTTGAGGCCCGCAAAACAACGGGAAAGATTTTGCTGATTCCGTAAGCAGGTATCAGGGAGCGACAACGCGCGGCAAATTCCAATGCCGCCACACGCTGACTACGCGCAAGAGAAAACAGACGAGGCCGCCGCACAATCCCGCTTGTGCCGGTGAAAACTTAAATCTACGGAAAGCCAACATGACCAAAGCTCCAGCTAGAGCCGCGGTCGCGTAGATGTCGGAACGCAGCACTGCGGGAACTTGCGCCAGAAAAATGTCGCGAATAGTTCCTCCGCCGACTCCGGTGACTGTTCCCATAAGGGCCGCAACAAACGGAGAAATCCCGTATTCAAGTGCTTTTTCTGTCCCTGCAACCGCGAAAAGGGACAGACCGGCCGCATCTAATCCAATTATTACCGGGTATGGGATTCGCAGAATCCACGTGTGAAAGCAAAATGTGAATGCTCCTGCAATGAATGCAGCTACTGGATACCGCCAGTTGCGAATGGATGCAGGAGGCGCAGCGCCGATGAGCAGATCGCGTAGCACGCCTCCAGCTAACGCCGTGGCGAAAGAAAGGACCATGACGCCGAAAAAGTCCAGGCCAGCGCGAATCGCGGCGGTCGCGCCTTCGACGGCGAAAACAAACGTTCCGCCAAAATCGGCAAGCCGCACCAGGCGCTGGGAACGATTCAACGACCTGGTGAGGGAATCATCAGACACTAAGCCGATTCCTTCATCGCCGATTTCAGATAGGTCAGGACTTCTTCAGCGTGGCCTTCAGGCTTCACTTTTTCGAAGATATGAATGATTTTGCCGTCAGGTCCGATGATGAAGGTCGTGCGTGCAACACCAGTCACTTTCTTGCCGTACATATTTTTCTGGACTACGACGCCATAGCTCTCGGCGACTTTACGATCGGCGTCGGCCAGCAACGTGAATGGCAGATCAAATTTTTCTTCGAACTTCTTTTGTGCTTTCGAAGTGTCGGGAGAAATTCCGAGAAGAATGGCTCCGGTATTCTTTACGCGCTTGTATGAATCGCGAAACTCGCAGGCTTGGATGGTGCAGCCGGGTGTATCGGCGCGAGGGTAAAAATACAGCACAACAAATTTACTGCGGTAGTTTTTTAAGGAAATTTCTTCACCATTCTGATCGGGTAAAGTGAACTCGGGGGCTTTAGAATTGACTTCCATGGTCGTTACTCCTTCTGCTTTCCAGTTATACCGTAGCGCGCGAAGGGCTGTCATTTGGTCGGCTTGTTTGCTTCTGTCGTATTCGGCATGCGCTCAAACTGCTTCGGGCAAAGCTGCAAAGACGAAAGGTCCGAGAGCATTGGGGATTCTTGAGTTGTTCCCGAATGGAAAAACGCGGCTTATCCCGGTGGCGATTCTTGCAGATGGCCAATACTACGATGCGAGCTTGTATCAAGCCTCCCCGGTTCCGATGGCGCTATATTCCGGAACCGTTTATGAAGGATTCCGCAACGGTGTGTCGCAGGGATTGTTCACGGTGAAAGATGCACTCTCCAGTCCGAACAATGTCTGGCAGGGAGAGGGCAAATGGGAAACCACAACTGAACTTGATAAGAAGAAGGCACAGAAGCCCTCCTCGCCGATTCCCCGCGATCTGGACGAAGCCGATGCGCCTCCGAAATTGCGTCATGGCGGAGGTACGAATAGATCCCCTCAATCTCAAGCGGTCCCACCGCCCGCTGCGGCGACACCGACACAGCCTCCAGCCGCGGCGCCTAAGGCGGACGATAGCAAGCCTGCCGCAGCCGCCCCGCCTGCGCAAGCCATGCCAGCCACACCGACGCCGGCACTAAGCGCGGCTACCTCTTCTGATTCTGGTCCGGTCGACACGAATGCTCCACAGCTCAAGCGCGGGAAGTCCGCAGTTCCGGACTCGGCGGATGACATCGTCCGAATTCCGCGCAAGGGCGAGAAGCCATTTCCATCAACTGTTACAACGCCTTCAAAACAAGCCGCGAAAACTTCCGCGTCCGCTTCTGAGAAATCCAAGCCAACCGAAATTTTCCCGGCGATATCGGATGCTCACTCCGTCGAGTCCCACTCTTATGACTACCCAATGAAGGCAGGCGAAGAGGATGCTTTTCGTCGCAAGATGCTGGCGCTCGCAGACATTGATGTCCACGCGCGAGATAAAGAGCTATCTCAAGTGCAATCCTCTCCGCAGCCAACCACACCGGCCAAGCGCAAACCGGGATCAACGTCGCCGCGGTCTGCATTCACCGACGTGCAACTGCGCATCGTGGATGTCTCAAGTAGCAACGAACCAACATTGGTCCTCTCTGCAACCGCGACTTCGCCATCTTCCGGGCGCCAATATATGCTGACTCTCGTGGCTCATGAAGATGTGTACGGCGAACTACATAAAGCCTTTGGCAGCATCACCGATGCAGACCACCTGGATATTCTGCCGCGCATGGAATTGATTGATGCTGTCGATGTGGATGGCGATGGACGCGGAGATTTATTGTTCCGGCAAGTGTATGATTCCGGCACGGCGTATGTGGTCTATCGCGTGAACGGAGATCAACTGTATCCGCTTTTTCAAGGCGCAAAATCATAACCGGCTCCAGCGGGCATCCGTCCGGAGCGAAGTTTGAATCTAAGAACTTAGCGAATTACTAGTGAGCCGTATTAATCCCGAATCCCTCTAGGAGCGTAAGTCCAATTCCTCTTCCCACTCGACGCGAATTTCTACAAACAGCTTTGGGAGCTTGTGCGGCAACTGCCGCAAGCGACCTGGCTCGCGTTAAGATGTGGGCAAACATGATGCCTGCTGCGAATTCACCGCCGTTCCCCAAAGGCTTCTATTGGGGCGCGTCCACTTCCGCTTACCAGATCGAAGGAGCGTGGAACGAAGGCGGCAAAGGGGAATCCATTTGGGATCATTTTTCCCATACTCCCGGCAAGATTAAGAATGGCGATAATGCGAACGTCGCCTGCGATAGCTTTCATCGGTATCACGATGACATTGCGCTTCTGCGCGCAATGAATCTTAATAGCTATAGATTTTCGATTTCGTGGCCCCGCATTCAACCGAATGGCGCTGGCAAGCCCAATGCGCAAGGCATTGCATTTTACGGACGTCTCATCGACACGCTACTCGAAGCGAAGATCCGCCCGCTCGTCACGCTGTACCATTGGGACCTCCCGCAAGCACTTGAAGCCGCTGGTGGTTGGCCCAATCGAGATACGTCAAAGCGTTTTGCTGATTACGTAGATGTCGTCGCTCGCGCTCTCGGTGATCGTGTCTCTGACTGGACGCTATTCAACGAACCTGCCGCATTCACAAGCAAAGGTTATCTCGACGGCGTCCACGCCCCTGGTAAAAAGAGCATTCATGATTTTCTCCGAGCGACTCACGTAGTGAATCTGGCACAGGGGGAGGGATTCCGAGCACTCAAGGCTGCCCGCCCCAATTCGCGCGTGGGCACAGCCTTCAGTATGTCCCCATGTGAGCCGTTGACGAACTCCGCAGCCGACAAAGTCGCAGCCGAGCGTCTCCATGCGATTACGAATCTTTGGTTTCTCGATCCCGCACTTAAAGGCAAATATCCCAATGCGTTCCCGTCTTTTCCAGGATTTCTGATGGGAGTGAAATCGGGAGACATGGAACTCGTTCGTGCTCCACTCGATTTTATCGGCATTAATCTTTATTACCGGACAATGGCTTCTGCTCCGTCCGCCACCGAAAGAACATTTGATCCTAAGTTGTGGCTTTTCCCGGTGAAGGCGCAGCCAGCAAAGCATGGCCCCTTGACTCATATGGGGTGGGAAGTCTGGCCCAAGGCGATGTACGACATGGTCACGCGCATTACCCGGGACTACAAGCGTCCTGTGATCGAGATTACCGAAAGCGGTTGTTCCTATCCTGACGTTGTTGGCACTGATGGCGCGATTCATGATCCTCTACGCATCGAATACCACCACTCGTATTTGAGTGAACTGGCGCGCGCAATCCAGGATGGCGCCGACGTTCGCGGTTATCACGCATGGAGTTTGCTCGATAACTTTGAATGGGATGAGGGCTTTACGCAGCGGTTCGGCTTGTCCTACGTAGATTTTAAATCGCAGCAGCGGACAATAAAAGACTCGGGGAAGTGGTTTGCACGCGTGGCTCAGGGCAATGTATTAGTCGCAAGCTAAGGCGTCAGGATTACGTTGTCAATCAGTCGGGTTGCGCCAATGTACGCAGCTACTGCCGCCAGCGCAGGCTGATCGATCGTTTTTATTTCTTCCAGCGAATCCGGATCCACGATACTGAAATAATCCAGCCGCACTGATTCTCCATCGAAAAATTGCTTTCCAGTCGCGACAAGTCTGTCTACATCTCGTTCTCCCTCGCGAAAGTTTCTTTCTACCTGCTTCAGAGAATGAGACAGGGCGAGTGCGGTTTTCCGTTGTTCCTGACTCAAATATACGTTCCGTGAACTCATCGCCAAGCCGTCGCTCTCACGCACGATTGGGCATGCAACAATTTTCACGGGAATATTCAAGTCTCGGACCATGCGCCGGATCACAGCAACCTGTGCGGCATCCTTCTGGCCAAAGAAAGCGACGTCAGGCTGGACGATGTGAAACAGATTGGCGACAACCGTGGCGACACCGCGAAAATGGCCCGGGCGGGAAGCGCCGTCTAACTTGCCGCTCAAACTTTCGACCGTCACATAAGTCGCAGATCCAGCGGGGTACATGTCCTCAACTGAAGGCGCGAAAAGAAAATCTACGCCCGCTGTTTCCAGCAGTTTGCAATCGCGATCGAACGTTCGCGGATACTTATCGAAATCTTCGTTCGGCCCAAATTGAGTAGGATTTACAAAGATAGACGCCACAACGGCATCGCTGTTCGCTTTCGCCGCCTCCATCAAAGAAATATGTCCGGCATGCAGCGCTCCCATCGTAGGGACAAAACCAATGCGTTTGGAATTGTTCTTCAGCTCGCGGGATGCCGCCTGCATTTCCTGGATCGTCCGTAGAATTTTCATGTGAGGTTAGGCCGATGGAATCCAGTTAACATATATCTGCAGATCCTTCAAAGTGCCGGAGATCAAAGCGCGGTTCTTACGCAGGTCAATCTTTTCGTCTTCAGAAGCATTCTTCTCGTCGACCGTTACTGCGATCACGCGGCCATATGGCCACGCCGACTGCGGAAGACGTGTTAATGCCGCAGCCAGTTCTTCCGGTTTGAATTGTTTTTCTTCGTGATCGGCAACGTCAAGCATCACAACGCCCCGCGGATTCACAATCAAGTAAGGATTCTTCCAGGCATGGACATCAACCTTGCCGAAAATGTGAGGGTCGGCTTGCGGGATGCCTTGCAATGAAGCCGCACCGTTAGCATCGGTGGCCGGAATTGAATGCCGATTGCATCCAAGCAAACCAGTCACGCAAAGAAAAATGAAAGTAGCGCTAGGGGTCCGAGTCATCTGCGATTAATTTTATCGCTTCATCGCTCGTTTGCGTGCCAACACCGTGTCCAGTGCGCCTTGGGTTTCACGTGGAAGGTGATACGACTCGCTGTCCGAGGGATACGCGTGCGATGTCACGTCGGCACGAAATGCATTCAGCGCTCCCGAAATCAAAGCCGCGGCATCTGCATAGCGACGCACGAATTTTGCAGCCGGAGCAAATGTTAGGTTCAAAATGTCATGGAATACAAGTACTTGCCCGTCACAATCTGCGCCAGCCCCTATCCCGATCGTCGGAGTATGCACTTCGGCTGTAATCATGGCGGCGACTTCTCGTGGAATTCCCTCAAGAATTATGCACGCAACCCCAGCACGATCCAGGGCGACCGCATCCCGCATAAGTTGCTCGACTGCGCTCAATGATTTCCCTTGCACCTTATAGCCACTCATCACGTTTACCGATTGCGGAGTCAACCCAATGTGTCCTGCCACTGGAATCTCAGCATCGATGATGCGCCGAATGAGATCGACACGTTTCTCGCCGCCTTCGATCTTTACGATTTCAGCTCCAGCTTCTTTTACGAAACGGGTCGCGTTGCGGACGCCTTCGCTCGCGTCTGTCTGGTAGGAGCCGAAGGGCATGTCCGCCATCAGCAAAGCTCGTTTTACACCGCGCCGCGCAGCGCGCGTGTGGTGCAGCATTTCGTCCATGGTGACGGACAAGGTGTTCTCATGGCCTAGCATGGTCATCGCCAAGGAATCCCCGACAAGGACAATGTCGACGCCAGCGTCATCAACCAGTCGCGCACTGGAATAATCGTAAGCAGTCAGGCAAGAAATAGGTTCAGTCTTGGATTTCTTTTCGAGAAGGGAAGCGACTGTAATTTTTTGGCGAGGTTCGCCTATCGTGGTAAGACTCACTGTATCCTCCAGTGCCCCTCCGCCTTGCGGATAGAGCCTGTATCAATCTAACGAAAATGATTATAGACCTCGCGACCACCTTGGTGCGAGGTCTATCCTATGACTCAGATTCTAAAGCCTTTACACAAACCTAGTTCACCGTGAAATTCACCGAGTTCGACTTCAAAGTCGAACTCGTCGTCGATCCGTTATACGTGGTCTGTGTCGTGGTTTGCACATATACAGGTATGGTCGTTGCATTCATGATCATGCTGGCCGATACCGGAACGGTGAGCTGGCTCGACGAAACCACAGTTGTAGTTTGAAGTACGCCGTTCATGTAAACAGTCGGACTTCCCGAGAAGTTGCTGCCGTTCACGGTCATCGTAAAGTCCGGACCACCTGCGGTTGCAGTGGAAGGCGAGATCGTCGTAATTGCTGGCGCCACTGCCATCGTACCGGTTGTGGAATTGTAGTTCGAGCCGTATCCGCATCCAACGGCAAATAAGACTAGTAATAGAAAGCAAGCGTTGAGCTTCATGGTTTCCTCCGCATCAGATTTTCCAAGGGGATCCTGCTAACAAACTGTGTAATCACTCTAAGAAAGCATGGCCTGCGGAATGTCACGCTACCGTCATATTGCTGTCAAGAATTTGGGATTCAGGCTTCCGGGCCTCGTTGACATAACTGGAGCCTGAGGCACGGTATGATGGTTGTATCCCACTCATTTACATGCGAGGAAATTGGATGTTCAAAAAAGCCGGATTGCTGATGGCGTCATTACTATGGCTGGCGCCGCTTGGATTCAGTCAGTACAACCGTATTGACGTAGCCGTCAACGGCGGGGCCTTGTTTACCCATCAGGTGGACGGCAACAATGTCACCCAGACTGCGACCAAGTCCGGCGAGGGATTCGTGACGGCGCGATTCCGGTTTTCAGCGCACCATTCGATTGAGTTCAATTACGGACGTTCCAACAATTCCCAGCTATATACTGTGCCGCCATTTGACTACCGCATGCAGGCGCACATAAGTGAATACAGCGGCGCGTACGTGTTCAGTCCCATCGAGACCCGCAACTTTGAGCCATTTTTATTGGCTGGCATTGGCGGATTGAAATTCAATCCTTACGATGAATATATCCAGACGGTGAAAGTGCCCGTGGGGGGAGCTTCGACGACACAGCTCGCTGTGCTCTATGGCGGCGGTTTTGATTACAGAATATTTTCTAAAATTCCGTTTATATCGCGTGCGCCATTTTCTTCACGCTTTGCCCTGCGCCTGCAATACCGCGGATTTCTGTACAAAGCTCCATCGTTCCATCAGGACACGTTGTTCACGGGCGCTCGCTCGCACATTGCCGAACCTTCGATTGGACTGGTATTCAAGTTCTGACGGCTAGGCTTCGAGAGCGGCCTTGCGGAGCTTGCGGCTCTCTGCCAGCAGAGTCATGGAGTGCATCAGATTCTGCAAGGTCACGATTCCTACAAGCCGCTCATCCTCAACCACAGGGATGATACTTAGATTCCGTGCATTGAGTTTGCGGAAGGCAGATCCTAGAGTTTCACCCTTCTTCGCTACTTCGAAAATTCTATTCATCACCGCCTGCACATAGCCATTCCCTTCGGAGCGAAGAGATTGCAAAATCTTCTGCTTCGAAACCACTCCAACCATGTCTGTGCCTCGAATTACAGGGAAATCGTCTTGCAAGGAGTGGACTGCTTTATCGAGAGCATCTTCCAGTGTGTCTGCTGGTGACAGCGTGGCGAAGTCGGTCAGCATGATGTCTTCAAGCCGGACGGTGTCGAGTACCGATTGAAAAACGATCGAACGGTCTTCCATCTGGGCGGCAATGAATAGAAAAATTCCGATCATGATCAGCCAGATATTCACGAACATGCCCAACACCATCAGCAATGTCGCAAATGTTTGTCCGATGGAAACTGCACGGCGGGTGGCTCGCACCGAATCAAGCGTGCGACCAAACACCGCGCGCAAGACACGGCCTCCGTCGAGAGGATACGCAGGCAGCAGATTCAGCAGTCCCAGCCACACATTGACCCAAACAAAGCTTCTCGCGAGGTTTGACGAAACCACTGATGGCCTGGCCCAAAGATCGATTCCGGGTATTACCGCCAAAAGAATACTTCCAGCAACGAACGCGATAAGCAGGCTAACTATCGGCCCGGCCAAGGCAACGCGCACTTCAGTTTTCCATGCGGAAGCGTCCGGCTGAGTCACGTGCCGTGTCTCATCGAACTGCGCTACTCCTCCAAGAGGAAGCAGGACCACCGATTTAGGAGGCGTTCCTGAATACATTCCGGCAAGAGCATGTGCCATCTCATGCAGAATCACTGACCCGAGAATAATTCCCGCCAGGGCAACGCCTCGCGCCGGACTGATCACGCCATGATTAGCGGATTCCGTCATCCAAATAAACGCCAGCAGTGCTACAAACGTCAGATGAATCCGCAGCTCAATGCCGAAAACGCGTCCCGCCGAAATAGACCAGTTTCTCATTTGTCGCCTACCACTATTCTAGTCTCATCCAGATTCGGATATCGTCGCTAAGCGCGAATCGAGGACCAACAAGCCGTTGTCGGCTGTCCAGCGTCCCCTCTGGATGCTAAACTTTCGCCATGCGGATTGACATACTCCCTTTGTGCGACAAGCACCACCGCACTATGGAATTTTGCCTTGCGCCATTCAGTTCGAGTCATTCCGTGGAGTTCTTCCGTTGCACCGACAAATTCTGTCATAGGTGTTTCAGCGAAACTCTGGGTTACGTTACTCCGGCACGCGACGGTGAGCCCGCGATTTCTGCGGGACAACCCCGCTGTGATCGTCACGGAAGACCGATGCTTATCTCCAGCCTGGATCGTCAACGTAATTTGTTAAGGTATGCATGTCCGGAGGAAGGCTGCGGAGAAAGTCTTTCGCGCGGCTAGGGATTGGAAATCACACCCAAATGTTCTGGCTGATATTCACCGCGGTCGACATCTACATCGGCCTAATCGTTCTTGACCAGACGCTGCCAAGCCTTCCTGCTGAAAAGCAGCCACGTGTAAAGTTGATGAAGAAAGCGCTAATCGCTTCGCTGATCGCGGTGGTGATTATGATTTTCCTGAAATGGATCCGAAAATAGCGGAGCTAGCCGGCTCGGAGCGCGTTGCATTCGTCGCACGGGCAGGTTTCTCTCAGGAAATTCCACGAATAAATCCCTAAAGCATGACCATCATTCCACTCGAAACGGATGGCGTACTTGCCAACGCCTTCGGCTTTGAGCGGCTTAGCCAGTTCCTTAAACATTGGTAGTTTACCGGGCACCAATTTCGGAGCTTCGCCGGCTTTGCGTCCGGTCTTGCCACGTTCTTCGTCGCATAGCGCGCAAGGGCAGGCGTCCCGTAAGAAAACGAACGAATAGTGGGAAGAATGGCCGTCTTTCCAGCTAATATCGAGGCCCTGGCCGGTCGCGAGGTGCACATTGACCGACTTCGGATCGGTGGAAACATCCATGAATTGAGTATCGCACGCGCAACGAAAACCTTGAGGATTGAGAAAATGCCGAGAATCCAGTAAAATTAAGCCTCTAGCGGATTAGGTATCGTCCTCTTAGCAATCGTCTCTTCTGGAGTCACCATGGCACAAGTATGTGAAGTCTGCGGCAAGGGGCCGCAATTTGGAAACAGCATCAGTCACGCGCATAACGTCCAGCGCCGTCGTTGGAATGTGAATCTGCGTCCAGTACACGCCAAGGTTAATGGCCAGGGTAAGCGTATTCGCGTTTGCACCGGCTGCCTGCGTAGCGGAAAAGTCGTAAAGGCGTAAACCTTCTACCGCCGAGATCGCTAAAACTACAAGAATAAAAATTTCTTAGACTTTAGGATTCTTGCGTTCTCGGCGGCGAAGCTCCTACTGGACCTTCAGTAATTCCACATCGAAAATCAAAGTTGCGCCCGCAGGGATTACCCCGCCTGCACCGCGATCGCCGTACGCCATCTCTGGCGAGATCTTAAGCTGGCGCTTGCCGCCGATTTTCATTCCTGCCACGCCCTGGTCCCAGCCTTTGATTACCTGTCCGCCGCCAAGAAGAAACTTGAAAGGCGTGCCGGCATCAACCGAACTGTCGAACTTCTTTCCATCGGTGAGCCAGCCGGTGTAATGAACGGTCACGGTTTGTCCTGCTGTGGCAACTTCTCCGGTGCCTACTTTGATGTCCCAGTAGGTTAAGCCTGGGGTGGCGGTCGTGCCGGGGCCGGTCACTTTGGTTGGAGCTGCGGTATTCGGCTTCTTGGCTGCATGCGAGGCACTTTGTCCAAACAGCGACATGGTGCCGATCATTACCGATGCAATCGTAAGGATAGATTTCAACATTCCTGGGTTTCTCCTTTGATAATAGCTGCGAGCTTCTAGACTAGCGCGATTACATCTATTTCCACCAGTACATCTTTAGGCAAGCGTGCCACTTCGACCGTAGAACGCGCCGGAGGGGCGGTCGAGAAATGCCGTCCATAGACTTCATTCATCGCGGTGAAGTCGGTCATATTCTTTAGGAACACGGTCGAGCGAACGACTTTCTCCAGACTCGTGCCTGCCGCTTCAAGAATCCCGCGAAGGTTCTTCAACACCTGTTCAGTCTGCACGGACACATCGCCCGTCAGAACTTGTTGACTCGCTGGATCAATCGCCACCTGTCCGGATACGAAAACAAATCCGTTGGCGCGAATGGCTTGCGAATAAGGTCCAATGGCCTGAGGAGCATTTTTTGTGGCAATTACTTCGCGCATAATTCCTCCGACTAGATTAGACCCTCTGCAACCGTTGTACATCATGTACGCCCGGAACTTTCCGTACACCCGTGATTATGTTTTCCAGATGCTTCAGATCGGCAACGTCAAGAACGACATCCACGTTGGCTTGTCCATTTTCGGACCGCACTTCGAGATTCCGGATATTCGTCTTCGCATCGCCGATCACAGCCGTAATTTGCTTTAGCATGCCGAAGCGATCGTCGCAAAATACTGTAATCTTTACTGCGTAAGCCGTTGCGACTTCGTCTTCGCGTCCCCACTCTACTTCGATGCGGCGTTCGGGCTCATACAAAAGATTGATCACATTAGGGCAGGCAATCGCATGCACTGCAACACCCTTGCCACGGGTTACATAACCGACCACGGCTTCTCCGCGAATCGGATTACAGCATCGGGCACGGTAGACCAGTAGATCTCCGTGGCCTTTTACTCGAATCGCATTGTGCTTGTCGGCGCCAAAAACTCTACGCACCGCGCTGGTAAAGACACCAGGCTTTTCTATCTTGCCATCGCTCGGCGGCGGTTCGGTCGCGTTGGGCGTCAGTTTCGCCAGAACTTGACGGGCCGCATATTTCCCATAGCCGATTCCAGCCATCAGATCGTCGATCTGACCCAGTCCATACTCGGACGCCGCGCGTTGCAGGTCTTCATCACGAATGTCTTTAAACGAAACGCGATATTTCCGGGCTTCTTTGTCGATCAGCTTGCGTCCGATTTCCACGGCGCGCTCGCGTTGATGGATATTTAACCAATGCTTGATTTTGTTGCGCGCACGCGATGATTTGACGATGCCAAGCCAATCACGGCTGGGCTTATGTCCGGCCTGAGTAACAATCTCTACGATGTCGCCGCTGCGAAGCTTGTGGCGCAACGGAACCATGCGTCCGTTAATTTTCGCTCCAACGCAAGAGTGCCCTACCTCGGTATGAACGATGTATGCGAAATCAATCGGCGTAGCATCGCGGGGAAGCACGATAACTTTCCCCTTTGGAGTAAACGCATAAACTTCTTCCGGATAGAGATCGATTTTCAGCGTCGAAAGAAATTCTGTGGGATCGGAAACATCGCGTTGCCACTCCACAACTTGCCGTAACCACGCCAGTCGCTGCTCGTCCTGCGCAGAAACCGGACCATCTTTGTATTTCCAGTGTGCGGCAATTCCTTCTTCGGCTGTTCGGTGCATTTCTTCGGTACGAATCTGTATTTCGAACGACGTGCCTTGTTCCGTGATTACCGATGTATGCAGTGACTGATAAAAATTTGGCCTCGGCATTGCGATGAAATCTTTAATGCGTCCCGGCACCGGCTTCCAGATGTTGTGCACGATCCCAAGGACCGCGTAACAGTCCTGCAAAGAACTCGTGATCACTCGCATCGCGTAAAGGTCGTAAACCTGGTCTACGCCAATTTTCTGCCGGATCAGCTTCTTATGGATGCTATACAGCCGTTTCGTGCGGCTCTCAACGCGGGCAGTGATGCCGGCTTCTTTCAATTTATCGCGCAGCGTCTGTTCCACCCGGGCAAGAAACTGTTGACCAACTTTGCGGCGCGATTCAACCGCTTCGTGGACTTGCGCATGGCTGATCGGATCCAGATAACGGAAGCCGAGGTCTTCAAGCTCGCCGCGAAATTTTCCCATTCCCAGCCGGTGTGCGATGGGGCCGTAGATGTCGAGAGTTTCTTGCGCAATCTTTTGCTGACGGTCTGGAGGCAGATGCTCTAGCGTTCGCATATTGTGCAGGCGGTCAGCAAGTTTGATGAGCACTACTCGAATGTCGTCCACCATCGCCAGCATCATCTTGCGGAGATTTTCGGCTTGCTGTTCTTCTTTGGTGGCGAAATCGATTTTGCTGATCTTCGTCACGCCCTCGACGATGTGCGCGACCTGTTCCCCAAATTCTTTACGGATGTCGCCGATCGTGACTGAAGTATCTTCGACCGAGTCATGCAGGAGTCCAGCCGCCACAGCCACGGGATCCATTTTCATTTCCGCAAGAACCGTAGCTACTTCAAGTGGATGCACTAGATAAGGTTCTCCAGACGCACGGGTCTGGCCAGCATGATGTTTTTGGGAGTATTCGTAGGCTTTGCGGACAATCTCTAGGTCATCAGCCGGACGATTTTCGCGCATCTGTTGCAGAAGGTCGCGGAACTTGGTGACCGTGAGGACATTGGTGGCGATCTGTTGGCGAAACGTTCCCATGGGAGAAGCTTGGCCCGGCGCGCATTGGCCAGATGCTGAAATAGCTGTGAGTGAGATTATACCGTTTGAGACCAAGGCAGGCCTAAACGCCAAGCGTAGCGCGGTAAGCAGTAGCTATTTCGTCAGTGTTGTTAACGCCGCCCGAAATAACGCGTCGAAAGTCTGGTTCGCTTTCGGAGAGGACGCCAATGCCTTTTCCGCTGCATTCCGGGCATAGCCTAAATTGACCATCGCTGAAAGAACGTCTTCTTCCAGTTCGCTGAACGCCGAAACCGGAGCGCTTTCGCCGGTGATTGCAGGAGCCAGTTTGTCCCGAAGTTCCAGCACCATACGCTCTGCAGTCTTCTTGCCGATCCCAGGAATTTTAGTTAGCCGTGCGATGTCGTTGCCGCGAATCGCCGCCGTCATCGCATCCGCTGGCATCCCGCTCAAAATCGTAATCGCTAACTTCGGACCGATCCCACTTACTGTCAGCAATTTCTCAAAGAGTTGTTTCTCGGATGGATGTAAAAATCCATAGAGCGCTAGCTGATCTTCACGCACATGTGTGTGGATATGCAGAGCAACTTCGTTACCCGCTTCGGCCAGATCGGAATACGTCGGGATGCTGATGACGACGTCATACCCGACCCCTCCAGCTTCAACGATGGCCTGGTTGGGATGTTTGGCGAGCAATCGTCCGCGCAGATGAGCAATCATGCTGGAAACATTGTATCGCTCGGCGGACTATATCTCGCGAATGAGAAGCTAGAACAATGACGTCTGTCGCCGCGGGGGCTTGATGCCGAAATGATCGTAAGCAAGTTGCGTCGCTACCCTGCCACGAGGTGTTCTATTTAGAAAGCCGATCTGGATCAGAAACGGTTCGTAAATTTCTTCAATCGCGTCTGGCTCCTCAGCCAGCGCGGCCGCGAGTGTACTGACGCCGACGGGTCCGCCCTGATACTTCTCGATAATCGTCAACAGCAACTTGCGATCTACTTCGTCAAAACCGTGGGCATCCACTTCTAACATCTTGAGCGCTGCCTGCGCTGTGGCAAGATCGATCTTTCCTGCGCTGCGCACTTGCGCAAAGTCTCGTACCCGCCGCAATAATCGATTAGCGATTCGGGGTGTGCCTCGCGATCTGCTTGCAATCTCCAACGCCCCAGGCTTGTCGATTCCAACTCCCAATATGTCGGCGGATCGTTCGACGATCACCTGCAAGTCTTCATGAGTGTAGAACTCCAATCGCAGGACGATTCCGAAACGCGAACGCAGCGGCGAAGACAGCAGGCCGGCTCTGGTAGTTGCGCCGATGAAGGTAAATGGTTTTACGTCCATCGTATGGGTGCGTGCCGCCGGACCCTGCCCGATCATAATGTCGAGTTTATAGTCCTCAAGTGCGGAGTAGAGTAGTTCTTCCAACACTGGCTGCAAACGATGCACTTCGTCTATGAAGAGCACCTGTTTGTCCCGAACATTTGTCAGGATTGCCGTCAACTCGCCTTTGATTTGCAGCGTCGGCCCTGAAGTTTGCTGGAAAGCGACTTCCAACTCTTTTGCAATGATCGTTGCCAGCGTAGTCTTGCCGAGACCCGGAGGGCCATACAGCAAAACATGATCTAGAGCTTCGCCACGAGATTTCGCAGCTTCAATCGCGACCGCCAGATTTTCTTTTACTTTAGACTGTCCAATGAATTCGACAAGCCGCTGCGGACGCAATTTCAGCTCAAAGGATGAGTCATCCTCGACCGGAGCGGCCGACACGAGACGCTCGCTTTCGCCTCTAAGATCAGAAGGATTTTTTGGCATGGCCACTCGCCGGATGTTAACACGAACCTATAATCTGCTTAAATTAAACGCGTAGCGATATAGTGCATCCAAACTTTAACAATCATGCGTTTTCATACTTTTCGATCAAGTCAGTGGGTGCCAAGGCCTTTGGAAGAGGTCTTCGAATTTTTTTCCGACGCTCATAATCTCGAAGTTCTTACACCGCCGTGGTTGAAGTTCCAAATTGTCACCCCTGGGCGAATCCAGATTGCTTCGGGTGCGCATATAAAATATCGCATCCGCCTGCATGGAATTCCCTTAAAGTGGACAACGGAAATTCGCACCTGGGATCCTCCTCACAGATTTTCCGACGCCCAGCTATCCGGCCCATACAGCTTGTGGCATCATACGCACACGTTTCGTTCCGAGAACGGCGGAACTCGCATGAATGACGTGGTGCGTTATCGGTTACCGTTTGGCGTTCTGGGGAGATTTATCAACATCGTGCAGACTCGACGTGAGATCTCCACAATTTTTGATTACCGGCGCAAACAAATCCAGGAACGGTTTGGCGGCGATGCCTAAGCCTCTAGAAAAATCTGTAATCGTATGGTTCCGTTCAGATTTGCGTCTGGCGGACAATCCTGCTTTGGCAGCGGCAATCGCAACTGGACTATCGGTGATCCCGGTATTCACTTGGGCTCCTGAGGAAGAAGCGCCATGGCTGCCCGGATCAGCCTCAAAATGGTGGCTGCATCAATCGTTGATGCACTTGAAGAATGATTTAGAGAAACTTGGCTCGACCTTGATTATTCGGCTCGGACCAACCGCCGATACTCTGCTTTCGCTTGTCGCAGAATCGAATGCTCAGAGCGTGTTCTGGAATCGCCGTTATGAACCAGCCATCATCGCGCGTGATAGCGATCTAAAAAAGAAGCTCCAAGAGAAGGGAATGATTGCTGAAAGTTTCAACGGTAGCTTGCTATTCGAGCCATGGACGGTCCGTAACTCCGCCGGAAAATCATTCCAGGTGTTCACCTCGTTTTACAAAGCATGCTTAGCATCGCCGACGCCCCCGTCAAAGCCGATTGCAGCGCCACCGAAACTAATCTCACCCAAGACCTACCCGAAATCTATCTCAGTTGATGAGTTAGCTCTCGAGCCCAAAATCGATTGGGCTGGAGGGATTCGTGAAGCCTGGAATCCCGGCGAAGAAAGTGCTCTGGCAGTGTTGAACGAATTTGCGCGGGCTTCGTTGAGACCATATGCAGACGAACGAAATCGGCCAGACCACGTTGGCACTTCGCGTTTATCCCCGCACCTGCATTTCGGAGAGATAAGTGTCCGGCAGATTTGGCATACGTTGTCTTCTCTGCCGAAATCCGAAACGTACCTTCGCCAGCTCATTTGGCGCGAATTTTCTTTCTACCTTCTCTACCACTACCCATCAACGCCGGAGAGGTCGTTTCGACCCGAGTTTAATCACTTTCCCTGGCAGCTGGACGAACGCAAACTCAAAGCTTGGACACGCGGCCTCACCGGCTATCCCATGGTCGACGCTGGCATGCGCGAACTGTGGCATACGGGATGGATGCACAACCGCGTGCGCATGGTCACAGCTTCATTTCTGGTGAAGCATCTTCTCATTGCGTGGCAGGAAGGTGCAGCCTGGTTTTGGGACACCCTAGTCGACGCCGATCTCGCTAACAACACCATGGGCTGGCAATGGGTGGCGGGATGTGGCTGCGATCCCGCTCCGTATTTTCGAATATTCAATCCGGTGCTTCAGGGAGAAAAATTCGATCCTGAAGGAGATTACATTCGGCGCTGGATTCCTGAACTCGCGGGCATCCCGGCAAAACATATTCATGCGCCTTGGACAGCTCCGGCAACCGTTTTGGCTGAAGTAGGCGTGAAACTAGGGACGACCTATCCATTGCCGATTGTCGATCATGCTAATGCACGGGCTGAGGCTCTGGCCGCGTTTGCCGAGCTGCGTTCGCACAAGCCCCTTTCATGAGCCGGTATAAAGCTGAAACGGAGCCCAGTAAAAAGACTTACGAAAAACTCCATCAGAGTGCAGTAGAGAAAGCTTCGCGGCCCGCAGAGCAATGTCCGGCGATTCACCATTTTGTAACCCGACATAAAGTTGGTTCATAAGCGCCGGAGTAGATTCGTCGCTCACGTCCCACAGCGCGCCAATCACGTTGTGTGAACCTGCGCGAAGGAATGCCCAGGAAAGTCCAACTAGTCCTTCGCCGGAAAAGGTCCTATCGCCAGATCCGTAACATGCGGAAATCGTGACCAGTTCGGCATCCAATGGGTGCTTAACGATATCGCGTGCGTAGAGTTTGAAGGAATCTTCTTCACTCGAAGATTTGGACAAAATCACCGCGGAGTCCAGCGGGCTGATTCGGCTCGCGGTGCCATGTGCAACAAAGTGTATGTATGCAAATTGTTTAGGATTGCTTTGCTCGTAGGCGGTGGCAGTAGCCTTCTCTCTCGCAAACACATCGCGCGCTTGAGCGGGGAAGTGCGATGCTACCTGTGAAAGTTCGGTGCTGGCTCCCGGCAACTCGCCATAGTCGCGATTAGGACTAATGGGGTCGCCAATCAGAAGTAGTCTGCGACTGGTATCCGCTGGAGCATTCCGCGTTTTCGCAGCCGCAATTAGTTGGATCGAACTTGCATCGGAAACGATCGCATCGTCAATCCAATAATGAAGAGTCGGTTCCTCAACCAGAAGAGTCTCGAAATTAAGACTGTTCAAACTTCCATCCGGAACGATAACGACACGGGATCCATACTTGATCAGCTTGGCAGCGGGCGCAATCAGTAAGTTGTACAAAGAGATCCCGTCTTCGTTTGCGGTCTGCAAAGGATCGCGAGCGGAAACCAGCGCCTTACGATATCTTATGATCTTCTCGTCAATGGTTTGCGCGGGAGGAAGGTCAAAGATGTTAACGCCGCTGGACGTAACAGCCCACAAGTAAGATTTTTCCGCGCCGAGCCAATAAAACAAGATCGTCGCATTCGCTTTCCACGCGACTTGACGAAGATCGGGAGAACTCGGATGGTAGCCTGATTGCTTACTCAACGCTCCAAGACCCTCGGCGAGGGTTTGTGCCCGACTGTAATCCGCAACTTGAAGTGATTCAAGGTTTCTATTGTGTGCCACCAGAAAATTAACGTAGTCGTCGTAAACGGCAACCGCATTGGTCGCAAATGGTAAACGGGATTCTTCTTTGTCCAGGGACGCGCGGGCGACCTCAAGGCTTCCCAGTGCTTGCCTGTATTCGCGTTCCGCGGCGGCCGGCTGATTTTCTTTTTCGTCCAGACCCGCCAACCTGTGTTCTGTGGTCCAACGAAGGGACGAATCAGTCTGCGAATCACCATCAATTTCCAGATATTGTTCACGGGCTCGTTTTAGATCGCCAGATCGTTCCGCTACTTCGCCCATCGCAAATACCGTGTACAGTCCGTCTCGTCGATTATTTTGGTCCCTCGTGAGCGCGTATGCCTGCTTGACGAAATCCGTCGCTGAATCCAGTCGTCCGCTCCGCGCCGAAACTAGCGCGAGTTCGGTTAGTGCATCGGTGATCTCGGCTTTATTTTGCGTTTGCTCAGCTAAGTTCAGCGCTTGCATGTAGTAATTCTCGGCATCTTGCAAACGCCCCAATTCATAGGAAACCAATCCTAAATTGTTGATCCAGAGGACTTGGTCCACGAGGATTCCCAAATCGTGCGCTTGCGCGGCGGCCTGCGAAAACAAGTTAAGCGACTTATCAAAATCTCCCATCTTGTAGTATGCCCAGCCAAGATTCCCAAGCGTTTTCTCTTCATCAGGTTTAGCGCCGAGAGAATGGGCAACATCGTGCGCCGAGTTCGACCAGTCGATCGCTTGGTCGTAATGTTCCTTACGGAGTGCTACCGCACCCAGATTTAACAGCGCGGTAAGACGAAGGAATTCGTCCCGCTGGCTTTCGGCAATTTTCAAACTGCGACGGAAATAGGTCTCAGCATCATTGAGATCGTTCTGCTTAAGCTTGACGACGCCGCGAGCCCGCGAAACCTCGCCATCTAAAGACGTAACAGGAGGACGAAGTCGATTCTCCGCGCTCTGCAATTTTTCTTCAGCTTCAGGGAACTGACCGAGTAAAGCAGATGCCAGACCTTGGAGAGTCAGTTGTCGAATCGCCAGACCACCATTCGCCATGGACGATGGAAGCTGCGCGTCCAGCAACGTAAGCGCATCTTTGCTCAGGCCCTGGTTGACAAGAATCTCCGCTTCGAGCAATCGGAACTTCCATGCCCATTCCGAATCACGGCCCGAATAGTGAACGTACGCATCATGTGCTTCACGCCGCGCGTCGTCTAGGTCGCTGCGGAAATACATCAGCCGGGCGTGATCGAATGTCTGTTGTGGAGTAGTTCGGGTGCAACTGAACGTCGCAAGTAAAAAACATACAAGCACGAGGAGTAAGAGTTTTCTCCCCGCGCCGCATCGCAATGTCACAAATAATTTCGTCTTGCTGGTCCCGAGCATCTCGGGATCTATTCTATGGTGGATGCGTGGTACCGTTCGCGCCCGAAGTGGAGGCCGTGGTCTGCCCGTCACCTATGCAGCCCATTTCCGCGCTGATCATGGTTAGCCGGTAGGAGTTGTCATCGACGAGAAGTTGTCCCAAAGTGACGCGTCCGAAGTTTGGAATATCCAGAACGTGACCAAACGGCCTTCCGGGAAATTTCCCATGCGTTTGCTTCACCACTGAACAGAGAATGCTGCTCCGGTTTCCGTTGCCGACCTGTGCAGGTTGATAGCGCCCGCTGACCCAGTCGGCACCTGTCTTGTCTTTCTCTTTGTCACCGCTGCCGCTTTTTGCCCAATCAGGCGCATTGTTTGCATCATTCATGTGGCGATATTGTTCGCTTACTCTGGCGAGAAAGTTCTTGTCCCGTAGGCACGAAGTTGCTGGATATCCGACGCCCAGATTGCAGATATTGAGATCAAGCTCGACATCGACATGATGGCCGCCGATTCGCAGGTTTTCAAATTGCGTCCCCAGGAAAGTCACTTTGGGATAGTCGCCGACCAGTGGATGTTCAGTAGAAATCTGAGAAGTCACTTTATCGGCGGTCACGACGTCGAGAATATTCAAGCCCTCCACCGTCGAACTCACCAGCGTGACCCAGCCTCCCCCCGGTTTCGGACTCAGGCTGCCCGACACCTGACTGTTAGCGGACTCGAACGATAAGAAACCCTCAACTCGAAAGTTTTCTGCGTGCGCCGTTCCATATCCGCCGGCCGGGGAAAGCGTCAGCGATGCCTGTGGATCAATGGTCTTCGTGATTGGTCGCTCAAAGTGTCCGCCGAGTGCGCATGCGTCGGCGTGGTAAAAATGAATTCGCTTTGTTTCCGGCATTTCGTTCTCCAACCGCGGCGGTTTTGTTGGCCGTACGAACCTTAATTCTGCAACCTAAACGGATACCGGCCTACTTCAACAGCAGGCTGACCAGACCTTGTTCCGCTGACTACGACCGCATAGTCACCAGCGGCAAATTTACTTTGTGGAACTTGTATTGGCAATGTTTCTTTTGCAGCTTCCGCTGAAATAGGCAGCGACCAAACTATATCACCTGCGCTGTTTTGTAGCGTTGCCTGATACGAAGTGTATTGATCGCTTGCTGGAATATCCAGAAATAACAGAAACGGCTTTCCCGCACTTGAAACCACAGGGGGAGCGTTCACACCCCGCGAATGGCTGTTGATCAGCGAAACAGACGCCATCACATAAGGAGTTCCCGCCGCAGACGCGATCTTTTCTGAGCGAGGATACTGGACCAGGTTCTGATACCCGATTACTACAAGCATCACTGCCACAGCGCCCATCGCCATCATTCCCGACCATGACCAGGTCCACGATTTATTGGGGGCTTTCTGAACCGCTGGCCCTTCTACGGATGCAACCGCAGGCGTCGCAAGCAAAATCTTGCTGTGTTCCAGGAATGCCGCGCCGGAGCGAACATCGTCGGCACAATCCTTACAGCCGAAGAAGTGTTCTTCGAAATCGTCGCGAGCTGCGGGGGTGAGTTCACCCAACAGGTATTTCTCAGTCGACATCGATGTCAGAGCTTGAACATGATCCATGTCCGATATTCCCTCCAATCCAATAGTGAATGGAACGCCCTCATCGTTTCACCATCATTTTTCTACCACTCGTTAACCGCCTACCCCAGCCTTGCTGGGCGGCTTTATACTCTTTAAATACAACAACTTGAACGACAGTTTCGCTCTATGCATTAAAACCCGCAAATAACCTCGTTCAATTCCGAAATCGCGACAAACATCATCTTTATCGCGCTCGTCCAGGAATATCTCCTTTAGTATTCTGCGATCTTTCTCGGATAGCTCCTCTAATACCGCACGCACTTGATCTGCTGTTTCTTTCTGAGTGATTGCGCCTACCAGGTCAATGGCTGTATCTGGAATTTCAAGTTCGGCGCCCGGTTCCGGAGATTGTTCACGGGAGGAAGCGCGGTAGTGTTCCAGCAAAACGTTGTTGCAGACGGAATTTACGTAGGCTCCAAGTTTTCCCGCTTCCCGCACTCCACGATCATTGTGGAGGCTGGCAAATACACGGACGAAGGTTTCCTGCCTCACATCTTCTATAGCTTCGGAGGATCGAAGCCTTGCCCGCAACTTTAGCCGGATCAATTCGGTGAAATAGCCGACGAAATGCTCTTCGGTTGCAAAATCGCTTGCGCGAAGCCGTCGCAAGTACTCATCGTCAAATCCGTAAAATTCCACTGCGCGGCTCCGGGGAAGGGTCAAAACATTGTACAACGCCGTTCCAAAGCCGCATCCGTCAGCCGCTCAAAGCACTATGAAATAAAAATTCAAATTGTGTGAAACGAATTTCGTGGACCGAGCACTATTCGTTGAACGACAAAAAAGTTGTTCGGGTGCAACGGCGCTTACCACTGCCGTAGTATCGAGCGGTTTCCAGCGGCTCCGCCGTTGTGAAGCCGCGCCCGACGGGTCGAGAGCTTTGTGACTGGGGGAGTTACAAAGTTTTCTGCTTACACGCCGGACGTGCGTTCCGCACGCTCCGGCGTCCTTCGGGACCAGCAACTCCCCACTTTTAATTTCATACTTTCAGGAGTTCATAATGCAATCCCATGGTCTATTTCGTATATGTAGTGTTTCTTCACGGCCGCGCCTTTCTTTGGCGGCCTTCGTGGCCATCTTGTTCAGTATGGTGGCTGGCGCTTTCGCGCAAAACCCTCCTCCCGGCATGACCGGACGCAACACTCCGCCCGAGGTGCTGAATGGCACCGCGAAAGTTGTAAAGGCATATGATCCCAATCAGAAACTTCGTCTCGTGTTCGGGTTGCAACCCCGAAATCTCGATCAGGAAAAGCAATTCCTCCAGGAATTGGGAACAAAAGGCTCGCCGAACTTCCAGCACTTCTTGAGCCCGAAAGAGTGGAATGAACGCTTTGCGCCGTCCAAGGACGACGAACAAGCGCTCGTCGACTGGGCCACGCAGCAGGGTTTCACTATCAGCAAGCGTTGGGACAACCGTCTCACCGTGAATGTGGAAGCGCCAATCTCAGTAATCCAAAACGCGTTTGCTGTCAGCATTAATCAGTATCAAATCGGTACGACAGCATACTTCTCAAATGACCGTGATCCCCAGATTCCTACGGCAGTGAGCAGCATTCTCCATTCAGTCCAGGGGTTGAATAACATTCAGCAACTCCGTCCAGCTATCAAAGGCAAGACAAACCAGGCATTCACCAATGTTTATTCGCCGGGAGATCTTTCCAGCAAACAGCCTGATCTGCATCACAACGGCGATCGCACTCGATTGCCTAAGCAGTTAGCATCGAAACTCCAGAACAACAAAAAACCAATCACCAATGGTTATTACGATCCAACTGACATTTACAGCTCGGAGGCGTACGACTATCAGGCTCTTTATAATCAGGGCCACTGCTGCAACGTCTTCGGACTCACGGGTTCCCCGCCGGAATCTTCGATTGCGATCGCAACCGCCGGATCCTTCGACTTCAATGATATCGCTGGTTTCCAGGCGCAATATCCATACCTCGCGTACAGCATTTCGCAGGTATATATCGGCGGCACGCCAGCCTGTTGCAATGACGAAACCACGCTTGACGTTGAGTGGTCGCTATCCATGGCCAACAGCTTCGGCGCTTACCAAAATACTTCCCACGTATACGCCTATGAAGGCGTTGACGCTGGACTCGGAACCTTTACCTCAATTTTTCAGCAGATGCTGAACGACGGAGCCGCAAAGGTGATGTCCACCAGCTGGGGTTGCGCAGAGTTCTACTGCTACGACACCGGTACCATGGATACGCAGGATTACATTTTCAGCCAGATGATCGGCCAGGGATGGACCCTTGTTGCTGCATCCGACGATCAAGGTGCTACAGCAAGCTGCGTCGCGACTGACATCGTGGAATTTCCTGCTTCCGATCCAAATATCGTGGCGGCAGGCGGGACCACACTTTACACATCAACATCGGGATTTGACAGTGAAACCGGCTGGCAGGGCGGAAGCGGTTCCGGTTCGTGCGCCAGCAACAACGGTGGCAGTGGCGGCGGATTCAGCGACTACTATCCCACGCCTTCTTACCAGACTGCGCTGGGTTTTGGTTCACGAGCAGTTCCTGATATCTCACTTAACGCATCCATTGGCCAAAACTACTACTTCGGCGGTGGTCTCCATGGAGTCGGCGGTACAAGCATCGTCGCTCCTGAACTCGCCGGTTTCTTTGCGCAGGAAAATTCCTATCTCGACTACGTCGGAGAAATCACTGGCGGCTGCTACGGCGGCGGCCTGTGCGCTCCGATTGGCAACGGTAACTGGTACATCTACTGGTTCGGGGAGAATCCTGGCTACGCTCCGCACTATCCCTTTTACGATGTGCTTTCAGGTTGCAACAGCAACGATATAACTGCCGAATACGGACTCGGTTATTACTGCGCTGGCGGTGGCTACGACGAGGTAACAGGATGGGGCTCAGCCAACATGCTGCAACTCGCATGGGCCATCAACACTTATAGAGCTGCAGATTTCGGGGCTCCGGGGGCAAATTTCAGCGGACCAACCACGAACCACTGGTATAACACCGATCAAACCGTAAGCTGGTCGTTGTATGACACCGGCGGTAATGGTAATCCTCTGACAGGAGTTGCTGGTTTCAGCCAGGCATGGGACTCGGATCCGGGCGATGTATTTAGTGAACCAACTCCTGGAGCGGGCAATTCCTTCTATAGTGGACCGCAATTTCCAAACGCTACGAGTGGATACCTGCAAGTATCCTGGGCTGGGCAGGGTTGCCACAGCGCGAATCTACGGGCGTGGGACAACACTGGTGTTGCGTCTGGTGATCTGACTTACGGGCCAGTTTGCTATGACACAGTCGCACCAGTGACGACTGCAACTCTGAGCGGCACGTTCAGCGGTGGAGTCTACACCACACCGGTGACCGTGACCCTCTCGCCCACTGATAGTGGCAGCGGCGTGGCAGCGACCTACTATCAAATCAACGGAGGAAGCACGCTCGTCTATACGGTGCCGTTCAAGCTCACGGCTACCGGTAAGAAGACCGTTACCTTCCACAGCGTTGACATTGCAGGCAACATTGAAAACAACGAAGTCATCAACTTCACCATTCAATCTTCAACCACAACGACCATGGTCTCCTCGGCAAACCCTTCCAGCTACGGCGCTAATGTGACCTTCACGGCCACCGTTACGCCAAACTTCGGAGGCGCTGCCCTGGGAACGGTTACCTTCAAAGATGGCAGTACTACGCTGGGCACGGGTTCTCTCAGCGCCGGAGTTGCAACTCTCTCCATCTCAACGCTGGCTGTTGGCTCGCACCCGATTACCGCGGTCTACGGTGGCAGCAATGCCGATGCGGGCAGCACATCGGGAATCCTCAACCAGGTCGTGAATCCTGCCGGAACAACAACCACGATGACCTCGTCAGTGAATCCGGCATACTTCAATGAAACTTACACGCTGACCGCAACGGTAAAGTCCAAAACCACGGGTGTTCCTACCGGAACTGTTACGTTCAAGATAGGAACCTACACCCTCGGTACTGGAACACTAAACGGGTCTGGCATCGCAACGTTCACAGCCAAGACCATGCAGGTTGGAACCTTCCCGATCATCGCCACCTACAGCGGGAGCGGGAACTACCTCACCAGCAAGTCGTCAGTCCTTAATCTCGTCGTGAAAAAAGCTACAACTACGACAAAGGTGACCTCAAGCCTCAATCCATCCAAGAAGGGTCAGGCGGTCACTTTCACAGCGACGATCACTCCAGCATTCGGAGGATCACCAGCCGGAACGGTGACGTTTAAGGATGGCTCGACAACTCTGGGAACGGGATCTGTAAATTCTGCTCACCAGGCGACTTTCAAAACATCCAGCTTGGCCGTTGGTACGCACAACATCACGGCTTCATATGGAGGCAATGCGGATTATGTCGGCAGCGTCTCGGCGGTGCTGAAGCAGGTGGTTAACAATTAATACCATTCATAACTATTAATAGAACTTGTTATAGAACTTGGCAGGGTGAGTTCAGGCGGGCTGCAATTGCAGTCCGCCGTTTTTATTTAATCCGCAAGCGTGTCAGACCTGAATAACGTCTCCGTCGCGGGCGACCATCTCGTACAAAACGGGATTAACAAAGAATCCGATAAACAGTCGCGAGATCAAACCGGCGACAATCACAATGGCGAAAGGCTTTTGTGTATCTGAGCCAATTCCAGTAGACAATGCAGCTGGCAGCAAGCCCAGACATGCGACCAGTGCGGTCATCATGATAGGACGAAGCCGAAGCAAGGAAGCCTCACGTGTCGCGGTGCGAACGTCCATACCTTCCTGCCGCAGCTTGTTGATATACGAAACCAGAATGACGGCGGTCTCAACCGACACGCCGAGAAGCGCGAGCAGACCCAGCACCGAAGAAACGCTGAATGGAGTATGTGTAAGTTTCAGCGCTACCAGCGCGCCAACGGGTTCCGTCATAATAACGCCCAATGCGATCGTGACCGGAAATTTGAAGTTTCCGTAGAGGGCGAACAGGATCATGAAGATCAGTCCAATCGCCAACGGACCGATAAAATACATCTGCGACCTGGCCTCAAGAAATTGGCTGTATTCGCCGCCCCATGCCATCCAGTAGCCCTGCGGCAAAGCTACTGCTTTATCGACTGCCGCCTGTCCGTCATGGACGGTGCGCTCGAGATCGCGACCTTCGACGCTGTACTGTACTCCGATATAACGTGAATTATTCTCGCGATAAATGAACGATGCGCCATTTCCCTGATTGATATTCGCAAGTTGGCTCAACGGGATCTGTTGCCCGTCAGGTGTCCCCACTAATAAATTTCCAATCTCCTGCGCACTGCTCCGAAATTGCGGCTGCATGCGCACCACGAGATCGAAAAGCTTTTCGCCCTGAATCACCTGTGTGGCAGCCTGTCCCCCGACTGCCGCAGATATTACTGCTTCAACATCCGACACATTAATTCCGTAGCGCGCAATCTTTTCCCGGTCGACATCAACCAATAAGCTTGGCTGACCTAATTCGCGGACCACCGTCAGATCAGTGAAGCCTGGAACTTTAGCCAAAGTGTTCTTGATCTGTATCGCTTTATCTTGAAGCACATTGAGATCGTCGCCGTAAATTTTGACCGCTAATGAACTCTTAAGTCCCGTCAAAGCCTCGTCCACGGCATCTTCCGCAGGCTGTGTGTAGTTGAAAATGATTCCCGGAAATGCAGTGAGTTTCTTATTGATGGCTTCCACCAAATGCTTCTTCTCGCTGATGTCGCCATGCCATGCTTTGTCTTTGTACGATTTCAATCCCACATAAAATTCGCAGTTAAAAAATCCCGTCGGGTCGGTACCATCGTCCGGCCTCCCCAACTCTGAGGCCACAATCGTCACTTGCGGATACGATTTCAAAATATCGCGTATTTGAGGAGCGATCTTGCTCGCTTCTTCGAACGAAATCGTGTACGGCATCGTGGCCCGCACCCACAGCGCACCTTCATCAAGATGAGGCATGAACTCACCACCGATGAACGGGACCAGAAGCAACGACGCCGCAAAAATTGCAGTTGCGATAGCTATCGTTGTCTTGGGTCGATCCAGCGCCCAGTCCAACTGCTTCGCGTACTTCTCCTTCATCCACTCATATGGACGGTTCGTCTTTTCGCGAACTCCGCTCTTGAACCAATACGAAGCCAGCACCGGTATCAGCGTCAGCGTCAGTATCAATGCTCCGACAAGCGCGAATGACATCGTCTCTGCCATCGGATGAAACAACTTGCCAGCCGGCCCCGTTAGCGCATAAATCGGAAGATATCCAGCGAGGATGACAGCGACAGAATAAAAAATGGGGCGGTCAACATCTTTCGCAGCGGTCAGGATGACATCGTTCAGTTTGTAGCTTTGCCCTTCGCGCAAAGCCAATTCTCGATAGATGTTCTCCATCATCACGACCGTGCCGTCGATCACGATGCCGAAGTCGATCGCACCTATAGATAAAAGATTCGCCGCGACATCGTGTGCATGTAGGACGATAAACGCAAATAACAGTGAGAGCGGAATCGTGATTGCGACGATAATGGCGGCGCGGAGGCTGACCAGAAAGAAAATCAGCACGATCAGCACTAGCACCATGCCGCGAAGCAAATTGGCTTCGACTGTCTCGGTAGTCAAATCAACCAGTTCGCTGCGGTCGTAATAGGGATGGATTTTCACATCCGGCGGCAGGACATGCTTATTCAGTTCATCCGTCTTCGCTTCCACTGCTTTGAGGACGTTTTGAGTCTGCTCTCCGCGCAGCATGAGGATGACGCCTTCAACAGCATCATCGTTCTTTTCGTATCCGAATTCGCCTAACCGAGGCGCGTTACCAATCACCACATCGCCAACATCGCGAACTCGGATCGGCACGCCTTTATTTGCGCCAACAACAATGTTGCCAATGTCGTCGGTGTTGCGAACAAGTCCAATGCCGCGCACATAATAGAACTGGCCGCCTTGGGAATAAAAGCCGCCACCAGCATTTGCGTTGTTAGCCGCCAGTGCCGCTGTTACTTGCGGGACGGTCAAGTGATAGCCGTAAATACGCGCCGGATCGAGCAGGACTTGGTACTGCATCGTCGTTCCGCCGAAACCTGAATCGTCCGCTACTCCGTGTACCGATCGATAGTTCCGCTCCACCACCCAGTCTTCAATCGTTTTCAATTCCTGTGGAGTGCGATCGGGACTTTCCAGAACATAGCGATAGACCAATCCGCTGGGACTAAACAATGGCGCTAGAGTTGGAGTTACTCCAGTTGGAATTGTCGCCTGGGCTAGTCTTTCGAAAACGATCTGACGCGCAAAGTAATCGTCCGTGCTGTCTTCAAACGTCAGAATGATGTCGGATAGCCCATAAAGCGAAATCGACCGCATCACCACCATGTGCGGTACGCCATTCATCTCAAGTTCGAGCGGTAGCGTGACAAGCCGCTCGACTTCTTCCGCCGCATGGTCTGGCCATTGCGTGACAATTTCGACTTGCGGAGGCGCAAGATCTGGGTACGCATCCACGGGCATCTGCCGGAATGACAGAATTCCGCCGATGGTGATGAACGCGGTCAGCATCAGGACCAAAAATCTCTGACGCAACGCGGCTTGGACAATTCGATGAATCATTCAGATGTAGAAAGCTTCCTACGAAACCGTTATCGCTGTAGTGAATTCGCAAATTGCAGAAATAGGCTGCCATCGCCGATGACCTGGTCCCCGGCGTTTAGTCCACTCGTGATTTGCGTTTGTCCGTTCAAACTTTCTCCCAAAGTCACAGCTCGCCGTCCGAATTGGTTCGACGATGTTTCCGCATAGACGAATGGCTGGTTCTCGGAATCGCGGAGAATTGCTGCATCCGGTAACGCAATCGCGTTTGGAATCGTGCCCGCATTTACGTTCGCGGTCACGAACATATCTTTCTTCAGCTTCTCACCCGGATTGCTGGTATCGATTCGCGCCTGTAACGTTCGCGTGCTCGGATCCAGCGAGGCAGCAACGTACGCGATACGCCCGGGAAATGTGTCCGGATACGCGTCCGTTTGGATCGTGACCGAATCTCCGGCACGCACGTAAGGCAAATCTTTCTGGTAAATGTTGACCAGCACCCAGACGCTGCCTGTATCGGAAATCATGAAGCACTGAGTCGAGCCCGGCTGAATCAACTGCCCCGCAGCGACATCTTGCTCAACTACCGTGCCTCCAATGGGCGCTTTTACCGGGACCTCGAACGATGGCGGAGCTTTCACCAGCGCCTCAGGATCGCTTATTCCTAGAACCTTCAGCGATGTTTGCGTGGCTGCAAGATCACTGCTGGCCTGCACTTCGGCCGATTCTGCTTGCTCCACGTTCTGTTCCGCGATCGCTTTGTGCTGATACAAATCCTGTGCGCGCGCGTAGGATTTTTGGGCCAAAGCGTATGCATCCCGCGCTTTCAGATAATTGGTACGAAGCTGCGAATAATCGGGGCTGGCCACATACAACATTGGTTCGCCCTGCCGGACTTTCTGTCCAGGAACAACTACCACTCGGCTGACCGGTCCGCTTACCTGCGTGATCACCGGAGTCGTTCGGAATCCGTTGTAAGCCACCGCGCCCGTCAAACGCAGCGTTCGTGTCAGCGTTGCCGGTTGTACTTTAAGGACTTGAACATGCGACATCTGCTCCGGCGGAATGGCAAACAGTTGGGGATCGTTGGGATTCTGCGCGGTCGTCGGCGGGGGAGACTTCTCGCAACTGGTAAGCAGCAGCGTCAGCGACAAGATCGCAGCCAGCAACAATCGCAAATCAATCTTCATTTCCATTCGATCCGCGTTCATGGCAGGTTCCTCGTGGCTAACGCTTCTTTCAACTGTTCCAACGCCGTCATATATGCTGCCAAAGCTTGTCGATAAGCCAGTTGCGTAGAGCGGTAGCTGCGTTCCGCGTCCAGAAAATCAAGCAGGCTGGCCGCGCCGCGCTTATAAGCATACTCGCTGATGTCGCGCGAATCCTGCGCCTGCTTCAGGTATCCCGAAGTGTAAAGCTGCACAATTTCATCGTTGCTCTTCACTGCCGCGTATGCATTCGCTACATCCGACAACACCGTATCGCTGGCCGCCTGCTCCGTTTCCTGCGCTTGTGTCAGAGCGTAATTCGTTCGCGCAATCTCGCCTTGATTGCGATTGAAAATCGGCAAGTCGAAACTGACGAAGATCGATCCCGTAGTTTCATCCGCGACGTGGCTGACGTCGTACGTCCCATTCACATCCACTTTAGAATTCGCTTTCGCCAGCTTGATCTGACTCTGCGCTGCCGTAATTCCCAACTCAGCTGCGCGATAGTCGGGACGTTCCCTGAGCGCCTTCGCCTGCAAGTCTTCCACATTCGCATTCAATGGCGTGTAAGCCAAATCGCCCATGACATCGAAGTCCGCAGGGACAGCGTTGTATCCCATCAATCCTCGCAGCGCGACCAACGCCTGTACTTTGGCGAGCCGGGCTGAAGATACATCGGTCTGAAATTGCAATAGCTGTAATTTGATTTTGAGGTAGTCGCCTTCGCCGATGTAGCCGGCCTTGAATTGCGATTCGCTGATGTCAACCGTCTGCTGAAAACCTTTCAGATCTTGGTCCGCAAACTGTAGCGTCGATTCCGCGAGCAACACGCTGACGAACTGCTGGCCAACGTTGAAGGCCAATGTCCGTTCCGCGTCGGTGACTTGCGCCCGTGTAACGGCTGTCTGATCGCGTGCCGCTTGCAGCCGGCTCTGCCGTTTGTGTCCGCGCTCGAATAAATATCCCAGACCTATATCGAATTGCTGTGTGTTGTTCAGGTTGTCGCCGGAAAAATCCTGTGGACTGAAAAATGGAATGAACTGCGTGTCCGCGCTCAACGTCGGATTGGGCCGCAGGTTCGCCGTGATCTCCTGCGCCTGATTTTGCAGAATCATAGTCCGCGTGGCTTTTAGTGTGTGGCTATGCGCCAGTGCGAGATTGATTGCTTGATCGAGCGTGATCAGCGTAGTGCTTTGCGCAGCCGCTGCCGCGGCAAACACAAATATAGAAATAAGCTTAGAGACTACGAAGCGCCGAAAAACCATAAGCGTTTAGCTATAGAACTCGACTGGCAAAGCTACAAGTCATTAATATCGCAGCATTTACATCGGAGATCATTGTAAATCCGCAGCCGGTATTAGGACCTTGCAAGTTAGATGCGGTCAACGGCGAATCTATGAACTAAGGCAAAAAAACTCAGTTTTGGCGGGATAGCCGAGCTTTCCCGGCAGTGTACATATGGGGACAGCCGCTCCCGGCTGTCCGGCGATGCATGCATCGCACGATCTTCGACATGGAAGAATTTCACCTGATTTTCGCTCTACCGCGTCATCAGATATTCGACTTCGAGCTCAATCTCGCTGATCGAAACCGTAGCCTCATTCGCCTGCTTTAACTGATCGTTAAGCGGCGGTAGCAACGTCGTCTTGATCTTCTTCCAGTCGTCAATCCTTAGCTTGGCAGCGCGGTCCGCTTCTTCAAACATCGTCACCGCCTGGGATGGTGCTGTCCGGTCTCCGCTTTCGACTGCTTCCAAGGCGCTGCCCAGCCCGGAATTTGCTGCCTGCAACCCCATCTTGTCGCCCCAGCCATCACTACTCCCAGCCGGAAGACCGTTCAACAATTTCTTAATTGCGTCCTGAGTCTGCGCAACCGCGCTATGTAATTGCGCTTTCGTGTCGGGTACCCTCGCTGCAATTTCTATTAGTTGTTTTTGCACCGATTGAACTTCTGCGAGCGCTTGCCGGCTGCGTATAGATTCCGCAAAGATTTTCCGTCCTAAGGAAACTTGGTCATCGAGTTCTCTTGCACTCGCCGCTGATCGTGGGTCCATCACAACTTTTAGAGGATGGCTCGAAGTTTTCCCATCCACGCTCAGTTTGACTTGGTATGTTCCCGGAGCCACGCGCGGCCCATGCGGAACGCCGAAGCCTTCATCATCTCCGGTATCTTCACCTTGCGCTTCACTTGATGCTCCCCACGCCAGGTCCCAGATGAAGCGATGCATCCCCGGCGCGTTCTCAATCGTCTGGGGTTTCGGAAACCACCGTTCCGCGATTTGCAACGGAATATGTTTGGGAGCTTTGCCTTGCGATGACGAGAATTTCCGCACGAGAGTACCTTTGCTATCGAGGATCTCCAGCTTGACTTCGTTCGCAGCGCTATTCAAGTAGTAGTCAATGATCGCGCCGTTCGGAGGATTCTCGGCGGTCGGCTCTTCCGGTGGCAGAGGCGTTCCCAGAAAAACATCGTTGTCCACGCGGACAGTTGTCGCAGGTGCGTACAGCATTACATCTGTAGCGTTCTTTGTCTGCCGTAATGGCGTGATGTCGTCAAGAATCCAGAATGAACGCCCATGGGTCGCGATCACAAGATCATCGCCGTGAATTACCAGGTCAGGCACCGACGTTGCCGGAAGATTCGCCTGCAACGATTGCCAGTTGTCGCCATCATTGAATGAAACATAAATTCCACGTTCGGTCCCGGCAAAAAGTAAATCTTTGTCCTGCGGATCCTGTCGCACCATTCGCAGAAAAGATGATGCACCAATTCCGCTGGTGATCGCCTGCCAGGTCGCTCCGTAATCACGCGTGCGAAATAAATAAGGACGCTGATCGTCCAACCGATGCCGGTCAATCGCCGCATACGCTTCCGCTGGATCAAAATGGGAAGCTTGGATAAACGAAATCTTGCTCCAGTCAGACAGTCCCGGCGGAGTGACATCTTTCCAATTCTTGCCGCCATCGCGTGTCACGTGGATCAATCCCGTATCGCTCCCGGCCCAAATCAAATTGCCGTCCAAACTCGATGGCGCGATTGTGTAGACCACGCCGTATCCCTGCTGCTTCGTGTTCTCGACAGTCGCAACAAAATTTGGCTGACGTTCTTTCGAAACGGGCGCTGCCCCGGTCAGATCGGGACTAATCGTCTGCCAATGCAAACCACCGTCCGTGGTTTTCATCACAAACTGCGTTCCGAAATAGAGAGTCTTTTTATCGAATGGAGAGAACAGCAAAGGCGGCGTCCACGGCGCGCGATAACGGCGATCGGACATTTCAGTTCCCCACAGCGAAACCGGCCATGGGCTGATGTTTTGGCTGAGCGAACTCCTGCGATCAAAACGGGAGATTGAACCATACGACTCGCTCAAATAAATAATGTTCGGATCATTCGGATCCGGCGCAATGTATCCGCTCTCACTGCCTCCCGGAGAGAACCAGTCTCGTCCCGTGATCTGCCCATGATCGGTGCGGCTGTACACCGCAATACCGCCGCTGTCCTGCTGCGCTCCGTAAACGACGTACGGAAACTGGTTGTCGGTGATTACGTGGTAAAGTTGCGCCGTCGGCTGGTTGTACCAGGACGACCACGTCTTGCCGTAATCAATACTGATGGACGTGCCCTGGTCCGTTCCCAAAATCATGTGTGTCGAATCTTTGGGATCGACCCACAACTGGTGATAATCGTCTCCGCCCGGTGCGCCGCGCACAATCGAAATTGTCTTTCCACCATCTTCCGACCGGTACAGCGCCACATTCGGAATGTAAGTAACATCGGGATTGTTCGGATCAATAGTGATGTTGCTGAAATACCACGCGCGTCCCGTAAGCCGTTGATCGGAATTCATCAATGCCCAGGTATTTCCCCCATCGTCGGAGCGATAGAGCCCGCCTTTCTTCGCGTCGATCAAAGCGTAAACGCGTTTGCCGTCTGCCGAAACTGTAACTCCCGCGCGCCCCCAATCGCCGTCTGGCAGCCCGTTGCCACTTAGATGGGACCATGTCTGTCCCGCATCAGTGGAGCGAAAGAGCCCACTGCCGGGACCATCCAACGGAGCATAGGTGCTCCACGGTGGACGGCGCGCGTGCCACATCGTCGCGAAAATAATATTTGAATTTCCGGCAGCCATTGCTACATCTGCTGCGCCGACGTCTGGCCCTTGGTCCAGTACCTTAGACCAGTGCGCGCCACCATCGGTCGTCTTGAAAACGCCACGCTCAGGATTCGCTGCATACGCATGTCCCAGCGCCGCGACGAACGCGACGTTCGCGTTCTGCGGATCGACCACGATGCGGCTGATCTGGCGTGTATCGCGAAGTCCGACGTTGGTCCATGTATGGCCAGCGTCGGTTGATTTATAAACACCGTCGCCGGATGACAGGTCGGAACGAATATCGGATTCACCGGTGCCTGCATAAATGACTTTCGGATCGGACGGCGCAACCGCGAGAGCGCCAATCGACGCAATATGCTGATTGTCAAAAATTGGCTGCCAGACTACGCCCGCATCGGTCGTCTGCCAGATGCCGCCATTGACCGCTCCGAAATAAAATGTCTTGGGATCGCCCGCCACTCCAGTAACAGCCACCGCGCGACCACCGCGATACGGCCCAATCAAGCGCCACTTGAGGCCACCGTATAACTCCGGTTTCACCGATTGTGCCACCGAAGAAATCAGGGTGAGCGATATGAAAAGGGGAACTAAGAATGCGTGCGTGCGGTTGTTGAAATTTGGCAAGTGCAAAGGGTCGTCCTCAGAGATTGCTGTCGGAGTGGTGGTTCTCGCCTAGTGTAGCGGAAAATTCCTGTTCTCAAAGCGAACTATCTACGCCAGAATTTGCGACTCTTATAGGCCGGTGCAATCTAAGGGTTTATGGCGAAAGCAATGTGGGAAAACGCGGTCCTCGCAGAATCCGATAAAACCATCGAAATTGAAGGTAACCAATATTTTCCGCCGGACGCGATCAAACGGGAATATTTCAAGCCCAGTAAGACGCAAACGATTTGTCCATGGAAGGGAACAGCGACCTATTACACCGTCGATGTAAATGGCAAAACCAACCCTGACGCTGCATGGTTCTATCCCGAGCCCAAGTCCGCAGCAAAACAAATCAAAGGCTACGTCGCATTCTGGAAGGGCGTTAAGGTGGAAGAGTGAGGTGAACGAATAATTACATCAGCAGGTCATGAATCAGACTTGGTAGCCATAAAAGTGCGTAAATGCACCAAACATAGAAATTAGACTCAGTTAGGGTGGGTAGTTCCGATTCCCAAGTTTTCAGAAAACGCCAAGCGGCGATGACGACGGCAATCGCATACGCTATCAAGTCCGCGTAGATTCGTAGCTCGGGCCTGAGCTGATGGGAGCATTTATATGTGTAGGTGCCTACTCCTAGAAGTGCGATAGCACAAACAGTTCCGTAAGCACGCAGTGCAGATTTGCGGGTCACCGACGGTTTGCCATCATCAAGACTCTCGAACATAAAAATCCTGCCATAGAGCTCCCTACGCCACCCTCACCACCACTTTGCCGAAATTCCTTCCCTCGGCAAGTAGGCCGTACGCCTCCCTTGCTTTCTCCAGTGGCAGCACATGACCTATCACAGGGCGTAAGTGTCCCTGCGCCATCCATTCCGAAAGTTGCTTCCACGCCTGCTCCATCAACTGACGATTGGCCGACAGATACGTAAGCCACAGCCCATGGACGCTCGCCCCTTTCGCGTAAAGTATCCGCGTGTCAAGTAACGATTTGTCTCCGGTAGCAGAGCCGTACACAATCACTCTCCCCATATCGCGCAGGCATCGGACGGCTTTTGCAGTGTGCTCCCCGCCCAGCATTTCAAATACGGCGTCCACTCCTTCTCCGCCGGTCAACTCTGTGATGGCTTCCTCATAATCGCGTTTTTTGTAGTTGATGCCATGCTGCAAGCCGAGTTCTTTCACTCGCGCCAGCTTCTCGTCGGACGACGAAGTTCCGTACATCTCCACACCCAACAGCTTGCCAATCTGGATTGCCGCCGTTCCCACTCCGCCGGCCACCGCGTGAATCAGCACACGCGCGCCGCGTGATGACTTATCCGTCAATCCGGCCTTCCAGTATGCGAGATAGGCGGTGAAATAATTGACGGGAAACGCCGCCCCTTCTTCGAACGACCAATCGTCCGGAACCGGCCATAGCAAATTTTCATCCACGCTGACAGTCTCGGCAAAAGCTCCCCATTGCGTGTAACCCATTACTCGCTGGTTGTCGCTTTCGCGGGTACCACTGAATTCGCGTCCTGCAATAAACGGGGGCGGCGGTGTCCCGGCATATCCGCCGCGGCTGGTCATCAAGTCGGCAAAATTTAATCCGCCAGCTTCGACGCGCACCAATTCCTTCCCGGCTACCTTAGCGGGCTTTTGCATTTGGCCAATTTGAAGTACTTCAGGACCGCCAAACTCTGGAATGATCAGCGCTTTCATAGCGCCAGTCTATCAGCGGCTTGATAAATTGCTGGAGTGCAGAAGCACGAACTCACCTGGTTCCTTTCGATACTGAAAATTCATGCCGAGTGAATCGAAGCGATATTCCGAAAATAGAGTTAATCTGATTGACAGCGTCACCGATGCCAACACTAAAACTCACTGTCGAGCAATTTCAGCGCATAAACCGCGCCATTGCAGATCCCAATCGATACGAAATGTTGCGGCAGGTTTTCGCCTGTAAAGATAAGGACAAAGACCCAACCTGTGGCAGTGTCATCAGTGCGTTGTCGATTTCGCCAGGGACCGCTTCCCATCATCTTCACGAACTGGAAACAGCAGATCTTATCCACGTAACTAAGGCGGGGCGCTACAAGAAACTGGCCCCGCGCCGCGACATCTGGCGCGCCTATCTAGCTCAACTTAGGCAGCTTTAGGCCATTTCCCAGTCCGGAAAATTTCCTGCATCTTCGCGCCTTCCCGTACCATCTATTTGATAGTCGTCAAACTATCAAAATGCGTCAATTGCGCTATACAAGGAGCGAAATTTTATGAGCACACTCAAAGACAAGATCGCACTAGTAACCGGAGCGTCCAAAGGAATCGGCGCATCTATCGCCACGCATCTGGCAGCTGCCGGCGCTACAGTTGTTGTCAATTACTCAACCAGTAAGGCTGGCGCGGACAAGGTTGTTGCCGGCATCACTTCCGCTGGAGGCAAAGCCATCGCGGTGCAAGGGGATTTCTCCAAGCCGCAGGACATTACCCGAACGTTCGCAGAAATCAAACAGAAATATGGCAAGCTCGACATCCTTGTCAACAACGCGGGTGTGTATAAGTTCGGCTCTGTTGAAGAAACCACGGCTGAGGAATTTCATCGTCAGTACGACTTAAATGTGCTCGGACCATTGCTTGCCACGAAGGAAGCAGTTCCGCTCATGAGTAATGGCGGTTCGATCATCAATATCGGATCGGGTGCAGGATCGATGTCGCCCGCGTATGGGTCCATTTATTCCGGCACCAAGGGCGCGCTCGATTCCATCACGATCTCCCTTTCAAAGGAATTAGGACCACGCAAGATTCGTGTGAACAGCCTGAATCCTGGAATCATTGAGACAGAAGGCACCATTTCGGGAGAAATTGTCGGTAGCGAGTTTGCCGACGTGTTGGTCAAGAGCACTCCGCTCGGCCGTATCGGTCAGCCGCAGGATATCGCTCGTATCGCTGTGTTCCTCGCGTCCGAAGATTCCTACTGGGTAAACGGCCAGAGGATTATCGCTGCGGGTGGTCAAACAATGTAGTGCTCCATCTAAAAGAAATCCCAGGTTTGCGCCGCGCATTTTGGCGACAACCTGGGATTCAATTATCACGGGACGATTAGCTTACGGTGCTATGACCTTAAAAAATCCGGTAGGACTGCCCCATCCAGTTACGAGATCGTAACCGACCACATCGGAGTAGCCTCCATTGTTGCCGCTCAGGATGTCGTGGAAGTAATTGCCATACTGAATGCTGATACCGATTCTGTAGAGCTCAGGATTAATAAACCCGACAGTCGGTTTTCCATCGGCAACGTATTGCTGGTTCACCATCGCGATAAAGCTTGCCCATTGTGGCGCAGCGAAACTGGTACCACCGTTACCGCCGCCGCATTCGCCATCGTAGCAACTGTATTGATCGGTGTTCGATTCGGCCGCAACATCTGGAATGTTTCGCAATGTAGTCGATCCGTGATTCATTCCATTGATCACGCCCTTAAGTTTTTGATAAGCCGGAATCGGAATTTTATTCTTCGACGGCATTCCCGCACTGCCGCTCCATCCAGTCTCGGACGCCCACTGGCCGCCCGCTCCTTGGGTGGTTAGGTCCGTTCCGCCAACGGCGGTGATGTATGGATCGTCCGATGGCCAAACAACATCGCCCTGCGTCGCCGAACCCTGATCGCCGGTGGCTACGAAAACGCTTTGTCCTTGTGCTGCCATTTCCTTGAAGATCGGATCGAGGCTGCTTTCATCATCCGGCCATCCCCAGGAGCAACTTGACTGCTTCGAAGTATTGTCCACCGCGATCTGGTTGTAAATCGAAACATCATTGCTACCCACATATACAACCACTTGGCTGAGCGCAGGCGCCATACCAATTGCCATCTCGATATCGATCGCCTGTTCGCTGTCGTCACAGGTCGCCGGTGGGCAGTTCAACGGGACGCCGTTTAGAGATATGCCCTTTACCGGCACATTCAACTTTTGGTTCAGGTTTTTGAAATATGTCTGAACGTCGCTGATTTCGTATCCCGCATATTCAAATAAAGCGACGGATTGACCCTTGCCAGTTAGTGGACCGCTGCCGTAATAAGCAGCGCGCATGTCGCTGGCCACGAACTGTCCGCCAGGACCTGAACCTGTAGTCTTGCCGCTTTGCTTGCTGTTACGCAGAGTATTTTTTGGCTGCGGCAAAGTGAGGTTATCCAATCCCGAGATGTGCAGGACTGGAATGCTCAACTCTAGAGAAGGTTCACGGTCCGGCGAATAAAATGTGCGGCTCTGCGTCGGATGTTGATAGACACCCATGCTCACATGGAAAGCCTTCTCGATGTTTGCGGCTGACCCGCTGAGATCCACAACCAAATGATTGGCCGACGTATTCATCACTCTCAGCCCATTCGCTCGCGCAAAAGCAAGCGTGGCTGCGTAGTCCTCGGACGTAGGCCCGAATCGTTCTGTGAATTCAGGCACGCTCAGATAACGATGGTAGTTCACGCTTTGCGGATCATATATCTCGCTGAGGAGTTGATCGAGTCCAGACTCATTCCGTAGGGGTAATGAAATCGCAATGTTCATACGCTGGCTGGCCGGAAGTTGACTTACTAGCCTCGCCTGTCCGTTTGCAACCGTCGCCGGCACGTGGCTGGTTGCCGTCAGATGCGAAGCCGCCTGAGCGGATAATGGCAACAGAAAAAGTACAATCCCGCACAAAGTTAACATCGAACAACCGAAAATTGCGGACTTTCTCATTGTAGTGATCTCCCAGGGCGAGTTAGTAATTTCCAGCGAACACATCATACCGCAATCCATCAAAGCCCGCTCCCGGCAATGTTTTTAGACGAAATACGGTACCCAGCAGCTAACAAATTAGCGCTGAGACAGCGTTACTCGCCACGATCAATCTGTGCTTTCTGCAAGCGGTCGGAATAGTCGACGTAAACTGCCTTCCAGGTTGAGAAGAAGTCAATTGCGCCAATGCCGCCTTCACGATGCCCGTTGCCTGTGGACTTCACTCCCCCGAACGGCAGGTGGACTTCGGCCCCGATCGTAGGAGCGTTGATGTAAGTGATCCCGGCATCGAGATCGCGAATCGCCGCGAATGCACGGTTCACATCCTTGGTATACAACGACGATGACAATCCATATTCGATGTCGTTGGCAATTCTGACCGCATCCTCAAAGTCCTCGCAAGGAATCACTCCAACCACCGGACCAAAAATCTCTTCTTGAGCAATTCGCATCTTCGGATGGACTTCGCTGAATACCGTTGGCTCCATGAAATAACCGTGAGCAAACTCTCCCTTATCCAGACGATTTCCGCCGGTCCTTAATTGAGCGCCTTCGCCTTTGCCGATATCGACATACTTCAAATCACCGAGCAATTGCGTTTCGTTAATGGCTGGGCCCATATCCGTACTTTCATCGAGACCGTTGCCAACTCGCAAGCGCTGCGCACGTTCTACGAAGCGTTCCACGAATTGCTTATACACACTTTTTTGCACGATGATGCGGCTGGTCGCGGTGCAACGTTGGCCGGTTGTGCCGAACGCTCCCCACAATCCGCCTTCAATCGCGAGATCAAGGTTCGCATCTTCAAGAACGATCATCGGATTCTTTCCGCCCAACTCAAGCGAGCAATGCTTCAACTGCTTACCGGCATTGGCTCCAATGATTCGTCCAACTTCGCTTGATCCGGTAAACGAAATCGCGCGAACTCGTGGATCATCCGCCAGAGGCGCGCCGGCTTCAGGACCAAATCCGGTGACAATATTAATTACGCCTTTCGGAAGGCCCGCATCCATCAGTGCGCGAACCAAATTAAACGTTGAAAGCGGAGTATCCTCAGCCGGCTTGATGACGCATGTGTTGCCGCATACGATTGCGGGTAGCAATTTCCATGACGGAATCGCCATGGGAAAATTCCACGGCGCGATCATTCCGCAGACGCCTATCGGCTGGCGCATCGCCATGGCAAATTTGTTGGGGAGTTCCGACGGAGTGTGCACTCCGAACAATCGGCGTCCTTCACCGGCCATGTAGAACGCGCAGTCGGCAGCTTCCTGGACGTTGCCGCGCGTTTCTTTCAAGACCTTGCCCATCTCGCGGGTCATGTCGCGGGCACTATCTTCCTTGCGCTCCAACAACATTTGCGCTGCGGCAAATACAATCTCAGCGCGTTGCGGCGCCGGCACAAGACGCCATTTGGCAAAAGCTCGTTCAGCGGCGGCAACGGCGGAATCTACGTCAGCTTTGCCGGATCGCTGAAAGATGCCAACGACATCGCGGGTGTCGGCAGGATTGCGATTCTCGAAAGTCTGTCCGGTCGAGGATGCTACCCACTCGCCGTCAATAAAATTCTTATAAACCTTAGTCTTGGTGGACGAGCCAAGCATGGCCGTACGGGTCATCGTGTCGGTTGCCAAAGGGAATCTCCTCTTATTTGGGCTAGACATCCATGCTACAGGGGCAGCGAAAGGCGGGCAAGCTAGCCCAGGGTTTAGGGTCCATACGCTCTCTTTTATGTAAAGTCACATATTTTGTGGATACCCCGCTTTCCCTTGTTGGGCGCAGGTCCGAGACAATTTCTGCTTGGCCATATCGATAAACTGAAGTAAACTAACCCGTGACAGAGGCATTCCGCCCAGGAATCGCTTGAATTGAAGTCTGGCAAGGATCGTCCCGCCGATGAAAAAATTTGTGACAACTATGCTCTTGGCAATCTCGATTTCCTCAGGAACAGCTTTCGCCCAAGCCATCGAACATGTCGTGATCCTGGTGCAGGAGAACCGCTCACCGGATAATTTATTCGGAGGCGATGCAGCGTTGATGGCGCGTGGCGCCAATCTGTGGAACCTGAGCAAACCCGCGCCTTGTGTCCTTAAGAATGGAACGAGCGTACCCGTCTTGCTGCAGCCATTCCAGTTGGATGCTTGCTTCGATCCCGCTCATGGACATACGAAGGCTTGGCTTCCTCAGTACCACGATGGCGCGATGGATGGTGCCTGCACCGTCAAGATTGACTATCATGGGAGCTGTTCACAGGATTTGCCCTATCCGGGTTATACCTATGTGGATAATTCCCTGGGCTTGGTCACTCCTTACTATGAGATGGCAGACCATTACGGTTATGCCAATTACATGTTCCAGACAAACCAGGGCGCAAGCTTTTCCGCACACCAGTTCCTTTTTTCGGGCACCTCTGCCCCAAATTTTTACAACGATCCAAGCGACCCTCTTAGATATTGGGAATGGTTTGCGGCGGAGAATCCGACGGTATATGGCACGGTAGGTTGTGCTGCAACTCCCCCAGACACTGCGATGGAAGTCGATCCCGAAGGCAACGAGTCGCCGGGTTACCACAACGGTTTTCCTTGCTACAACCACAACACCCTGGCCACACTTCTTGAAAAACAAAACATCAGTTGGAAATACTATTCCCCAAAGGTCGCATACGCCTTTTGGACCGCGCCCAATGCGATGAGCCTCATCTGTGGGGCTATCGTGCAAGGAGCTTGCACAGGGAGCGAGTGGACGTCGCATGTCTCAATTCCTACAACGACCAATAACTCGCCGATCCTTACCGATATCCAGAATTGCGAACTGCCAGCTGTAAGCTGGGTTACTTCCGATGGTTGGTGGTCAGACCATCCTGGGATGGTGGGACAGGACGGAGGGCCTTCCTTCGTGGCAGCGGTCGTCAATGCGATAGGCGGCGTTTCCTATGCGGCGCCGCGCTGCAATTATTGGAAGAACACTGTCATCTTGATTACCTGGGATGATTGGGGCGGATTTTTCGATCATGTGTCTCCGGATGCCTCTGCCGGAGGTCCTGGGATCGGATATCCGAATGGCACCGGGACTTCGTTTGTATATGGATTCCGCGTGCCTCTTTTAGTTATATCGCCCTATGTTAAACCAGGGTACATTTCAGGGCCTCGGGCTAACCCAGACTGCTCTCACGGAAATGCTTATTGTCATGATTTTGGAAGTATCTTGGGTTTCGTTGAGCATACATTCAATCTGCCTCAGGGCGGCATAGGGGATCCTGCTTATCCCTATGCGGATTATTTTGCCCCAGATGGTCCTGCCGTTTGCACGAACTGCAAGTATCCACTCGAAGATTTTTTCACATCGCAGTTTCACCAGTTCACCCCGATACTAGGAGCAAAGTATCCCCCGGAATGTTTCCAGATCCCAAACGTCCTTGGTTGCTTCCCTGGGTTTGACTATTCTTCTCCTGATGAGGACGATATCCACCCACAGGAATAGAGAAGATTTCCCTCAATAAAAAAGGCGCGTTGCGAGCGCGCCCTTTAAATTGCAGACTCGATCAGTGACACCCGTCCAAAACGCCCGTTAGCAGGTTGTTGGCGCCGGTAAGCGTGATGTCGTAGCAGACGCCATTCGAGCCAAGAATGCTGTATCGCTGCGAACTGGCTTGTCCGGAATTCCCTACAATGCTGTTTCCGGCAATTTTCAGCGCGTCGGTCGAATTCACCAGGTTATCCACCACCTGATTTTTCGTGGTCACGCCGTTCTTCTGATTAGTCGTGTCGGCATAATTTTCCTGCCGGACGGTTGTTGTTTGCGTCTCAGTTCCATCCGAGTTCACCACTACATTTATGTCCATACTAAGAGGCCAGTTTTGCTGGCTCGAAGTTGATAGCGTCGCGACTCCTCCACGCTGCGTACCTGTCGAAGCGATTGTGGTCTGCTGCGAAATGTTCTGCACGTAGGTGGAACTAGTGATGTCGAAACCTTCTATGCTCGAAAAATTAATGTTTTGTTGCACAGTACTCACAACTTTTCCGAATGGCTTGGTCACATATCCTGAGATCGTGAATTGACGATTCGACGTCACAGAAACTGTTCCTGTGATATCTCCATTACTTCCCGTCTTTATGTTCTCGATAACCTGCGGGTTAGGGACCGCTGAAAGAGTGTTCTTCGTGACCGCTCCGGCTAAATCAGTGGCGTTCGGATCAAGATAAAGCAACAATGTACCGGTTGCCGAGAAGTAGTTATTCGCGTTGAATACGCTAAGCGAAACTGTGTGGGGCTGCCCATTGCTTAAAACGCCGGCGAACGGCGTTAGATTCACGCGATACGGTGTGAAATTCAAAGTCTGCACTCCCGGGAGCGGAAACCACAGGTAAGGATCGATTCCGCCGGTATATATCCACGGATAAATCGGTGCGACGCCGGCCGGCGTGCCGTCAATCGTGATCTCCCCTTCGCGGAACGCCGTGTTCCCGCAGCTCTCAAGTTCACCGGAAACATCATTCGGGACGCAGGTATACCAGAATTCGTCATCATTCTGGCTCTGTGCGTACACATCAAGATAAGCTCCTTCGACGTTCGTCGGCAAAGTGAAAGTCTGCGCGAGCGTGCTCGTCGAATCGTTTAATGCGACTGTCCCCGGAGTAGCTGCCATCGGCAGCACTTGATCAAACGGTCGTGGTGGCGGAGCGACAGAGTTGTCTATCGGATAGAACTCCAGTTCGGCGCTGGCGTAAATAATTCCTGTGTAGGTCCCGTTGACGGTGTTTCCAATGTCCGCCTGCCCTGTCTGCGCTGTCGTGAATAACGGACTGTAGTCAGTGAGGTCTTTTTCTACGACCCAGTTCGGACTGAGATTCGGACTCGGTTCCGCCGTCGTCCCGAAATATATATTCGTGCTGCCCATCCAGAAATTCGCCGTCCGGTCATACTGAATACCCGCAGTCACGTAGATATTGGAAACGAAGACGACTTTTTGCCATGGCCCCGGACAATTCGCGGGTGGCGTGTAACTAAAAGAATAAGGATTGTAGTCTGCAAATTCGGCGTCTTTGAAGAGCTCTACAACGCACGGCGTGGTATGTGGGCGCGGTACTCGCGGATCGGCGGTCACCGTATTACCGGATCCAACTTTATACGGAGCGGTCACGGCGAAGCTGATTGTGGCCAAGAGTACGACAGCGAAAATGCTGGAAAGGTAACGCATAGGGGATTCCTCTCAATTCAGTCGAACGTGGAATACGAGCCCAGGCCCGGATGCTGATTTTACAAGAGCGCAGGGCGTCTGAATAGAATTTTCTGAGGCGAACAAGCCGCAGGGCCGCCCATTTCAAGGTTTATCCAAAAAATGCTTCTACCTGGGCGAGATCGGTAGTCTTGCGATAGTTAGGAAGGCTCTCGATGAAAACTTTTCCATATTGCTTCTTGAGAATGCGGTTGTCCAACAAGACCAGCAGACCACGGTCGTGCAGAGATCGAATTAACCTTCCGAAGCCCTGCTTGAGCGTAATCACCGCCGCCGGAACTTGATATTGAAAGAATGCATTGCCTCCGTCGGCATCAATCGACTTTACTCGCGCGGCCACAACAGGATCGCTCGGAACGGCGAATGGCAGCCGGTCGATAATTACGCAGCTGAGTTGTTCTCCTTGAACGTCCACGCCTTGCCAGAACGATGAAGTCGCAAACAGGACTGCATTCGGCGTCAAGCGGAAATCTTCCAGCAACGCGTTCTTCGGCGCATCCCCTTGCAGCATGAGAGGAAAATCCAACTGCCCCAGCAAGCGCTCGTGGACATCTCGCATTTGCGCATGGCTGGTAAATAGTACGAAAGCGCGTCCGCGTGTAATTTCCAAAATCCGTCGAATGCGCTCGGCAGCCTGCGCAGCAAATTGCGGAGTGCGCGGGTCCGGCAAATCAGGCGGAACGTAAAAGATCGCCTGATTCTGATAGTCAAAATGCGATGGCAGCACAAGCTCCCGGACGTGTTCGAGTCCAAGGCGTCGCCGCATGTACTCAAAGCCTCCGCCCACGGCGAGAGTCGCGGAAGTCAAAACTGTGCAATCGAGTTTCTCGAACAATGTTGTCTTTAGAATCGGACCTACATCAATCGGCGTAGCCTGCAAAAACACATTTTGACGTCCGCCGCGACGACGTTCAATCCAAAAAACCGTATTGCGATCTTCGGATTCCATCAGAAATCCCAGATGCACCTGCAATTCCTGAGCGCGTCGTGCGAAGTTAAAAACTTCCTCCGGCTTCGATGGAATATTTTCGAGTTCTGAGCCCAGACGCTGAAGAGATTGTTGGAGCGCCATGAATTCTTCGCCATTCTCTTCCAGAAATTCGCGGCGATTTTCGAAAGCAAATCGTCCTTCACCGGGAGGCAGCAGCGCAAAGAAAAACATGGCGCGGTCGCGGAGACTCTTCACCGCTCCTGAAAGACTTGCCGAGAGCATGTGGTTGCGTTGCAGCGAACCTTCGACATCTCGGCAAAGTTCCTCAAAGCGCGAAGTGCTAACCCCTACGCCGAAGTAGCTGCCGGCAACGTCTTCAAGCTCGTGCGCTTCATCGAAGATCACCGTCCCAACTTCTGGCAGGATACCCGCATCTGGTGCATATTCGGATTGCTGCTTAATCCCAAGATCGGCGAAAAACAAATGATGGTTCACGATGATGATGTCGGCTTCCTGAGCGCGACGGCGCATCTCCGTAATGAAGCAGCGATCGAATGCACTGCATTTCTGTCCAAGACAAGTATCGGCGCGCGCGTCTAGTTTGTGCCACAGGGCGCTGGCTTCCGGCAACGCGGCGAGTTCAGCGCGATCGCCTGTGCCCGTCGTTTTTTCCCACGCAGCGATAGCGCGATAGTGTTCAATCTCTTCGAGTCCGCTGAGGACAGGCTGGTCCGTCAGATCGTAGAGCTTTTTACGGCATAAATAATTTCCGCGGCCCTTCATGTAGCAGACGTTCAGTTTCCCTTCACCAGCGGGGAACAATGCCTGTTCAAGAAACGGAATATCCTTATGGAAGAGCTGTTCCTGCAAATTCTTGGTCCCCGTCGAAATAATCACGCGTTTGCCGGAACGAATCACGGGCAAGAGATAAGCAAGCGTCTTTCCAGTTCCGGTGCCAGCTTCGACGATCAGATGGCGGCGTTGCTCAATGGCTTGTTCCACGGCTTGGGCCATTTGCAGCTGTCCACGGCGGAATTCATACGCAGGATGGGTCTGGGCCAGCAAGCCTCCTGGCGAGAAAAACTGATGCAAAGTGACGTCCTGGCGGCGGGCGCCCGGGGCAGCGGCGGACGAAGGTAGCGAAGTAAAGCTCACGGAGTCTCTATAATAAACAGTGCGCCAGCACTCAGTGGCCAGTTTCCCAAGGAATTCATTTTGACTCGCATCCGGACCAGTTCCATGAGCGCGCCCGCAGCCGCTGGCGTGCCTACGCTCGCAATTGTAGGACGGCCGAACGTGGGTAAGTCCACGCTGTTTAACAGAATCGTCGGGTCGCGGCGCGCAATCGTCGGTGACGAACCCGGCATCACTCGCGATCGTCTCTACGGCGAGGCCAACTGGCGCGGACGCCGCCTGCGAATTGTCGATACCGGCGGCATCGTTCCGGAAGAAAAAGATTTCATCCCCGCAGAAATTTTTCGTCAGGCTAAGGTGGCATTGCTAGACGCTGACGCCGTCGTCATGGTAGTGGATGCGCGTACAGAACTCGCCGGCCCCGACCTTGAATTGGCTCGCATCCTGATTCGTGGAGGAAAGCCGTTATTCCTGGCGGTGAACAAAATCGACACTGAGAAACAGACTCGGCTGATCGATGAATTTCACGGTTTGGGAATTCGCAACGTCTTTCCAGTCTCCGCCGAACATGGCCGAGGCGTAGATGACTTGCTCGACGCTGTATTGGACGCTGTTCCCGCCGCAATCGAAGAGCCGGAACAAGAAGCGGCGGAGGAAACATACGCCGAGGACGGCGAGGAAGGTTCGACCGAAGACGGTGAGAATAAAAGTGCCGAGTCGAACGAAACCAAAGTCGCGATTATCGGACATCCCAATGTCGGCAAGTCCACATTGCTGAATCGCCTGACCGGCATTGACCGCGCCATCGTGTCTCCAATCCCCGGCACCACGCGGGACGCCGTCGATGAAATTGTCGATCACGACGGCCAGCGTTTCCGTTTCATAGATACAGCTGGTATCCGGCGTAAAGGTAAAACGCATTTAATGGCGGAAAAGCTCTCCGTCGTGATGGCCCGCAAGCATCTTGAAGCCGCCGACATCGCTTTGATGGTGATCGACGCTACGGAGGGCGTCAGCGCACTTGACGCGACAATTGCCGGATATGCGCACGAAAGTGGCCGGTCGGTAATTATTATCGTCAATAAATGGGACCTGGTAATCAGCGGGAAAAAGAAGCCGGTAAACCAATCCAAGGCTGCGCGCATGCAGGATAGCAAGCGTCCCGCGGATAAAGAAGCGTACGAATATCGTCTGCGCGATAGCTTGAAGTTTCTTGCGTATGCCCCTGTGCTTTTCATTTCGGCGGCCAGCGGAGTGGGAACTGACAAGATCTTCCCCATGATCGAGAAGGTTGCTGCTGAACGAAAGAAGCGCATCACGACGGGCGAGATGAATCGCTTCCTCAAGCGCGTAGATTTCGAACGCGCCTCCGTTCCTGCCAAGCAGCAAGTCAGAATCTATTACGTTACGCAGGCAGGTTCGTCGCCGCCGACCTTTGTTCTGTTCACCGATCGCCAGGTAAAACTCCACTTCGCCTATCAGCGATTTCTGGAGAACCAGATTCGTGCGGCATTCGGTTTCGTCGGCACTCCCATCTGGATCAAAAACCGCGCGCGGGATTAGTTATCTTCAAACTGGAAACGGATCAGGCATTACCGGTGACGGTGGTGCTGGATGCAGTAGTGCGTACAGCGGCGGATAGCGGTCCGCGAAAAAATAAATTGAGTACGCCGGAAAGAAAACGATGGCGGGTACAGATACGAATGAAACGATGTAGAGCATGATTGCTAGGAGAATGCAGCCGACGACTACAGCCATCGAAATCGTATAAAGGTCCCAGACCAATCCAGCAGCCTTCCCGCCAAGAACGGCGATCGCTCCTAATCCGCCGACCGGAATCAGCAGGATCACAAAGATGATCACGGTAACTATTCCCAATAGCATGGCCGCTCCCAAAGCCATAACAACTTTCATTCCCATGTACCCGGCAAAGCTACCTTTCTCCGCTTTCATCCTCGGCCACAAGCGCCGCCAGCCCTCCAAAGCTGTGATGTTCTCCAAGGCCATTTGCGCAACCACAAAATCTTTTGTCATCACGTGAACAATGAGGAAGGTAAGAAACAACAAGAAAAATAGAAAGAACAGCACGATGCCGCCCAAAATTAGAGGCACGAGATGTTCTTTCGGTTGCGTGAACCATCCCAAAGCGGCGGCAATCGCGAGGGGAATTCCGATCAAAATTACCGCCCCCGCAACCACGCAAATCGTCAAGACAATATTCCAAAAGAAGAAGCGCAGCCCAGCGGCATGACGAGCGCGCCAACTCCGTCGAATTTCGCATCTGCGGTTCACTACGCTATCGAAAAGTACGAAGCGCATAACGCTGCTGATGTACATAAACAAAATTCCCAGCACTAAGCCGGCGATGACCATGCCGGCGATAAGCGACACATATACCATCGGATCGAAATTTCCCAAAGGCGTCGACATAAATTGTTGTGACTGGTTGTGAGGCATCTGGAAATTGCCTGGCCCACTGCAACCGTACGAAGACATCTCTCCCGCGAGAAAGCCGACCAGCGCCAGCTTCGCCCACTGTGCGGCGCTGAACGGGTGAGTCAACTGCTGCTTGGTGTGCTGAAATGCAGGACTGATGGCATCCACGGCGGACAATGGCACGCGCTCACCTCGCAATACGCTGATTCTTATGAAGAGAAACTACTGCAAGGCAAGGTACTGCGAACTCGCGCGCTGGTCAAGTAGGATTATTCGTAGCGCAGCGCTTCTACTGGATCGAGCTTCGAGGCTTTCATCGCTGGAACCAATCCGCTGAGCACGCCGACCAGTAAAAGCACGATGGCGGAGATCGTTACGGTGACGAACGAAATCTGCAGATGAATGTCGCCCCGGCCCGAATCATCTTCGAACATGGGGCCCATGAGCGGCAGCGTGCCGACAGTTGCGGCGATGAGATAAGAGAGGGCAACTCCAATAGCGCCACCCAACAGCATGATCAGCAAGGTTTCCGCGAGGAACTGTAATTTGATGTGCGTTTTTTTCGCCCCGAGCGCGCGCCTTAGGCCAATTTCTCGGATGCGCTCGTCTACCGAAACCAGCATGATGTTCATCACACCGACTCCGCCGATTCCGAGCGTGAGCGTTCCGACGAATGCGAGGAGCACCTGCAAGCCAATCGTCAGTGCATCAATCACTGGACGAAATTCATCACGGCCGAACATTTGAATCGCTTTCGGATCGGTCGGAGAAAATCCTTGCCTTGTCGCAACGGCCGCCAGGACCTGCGCCATGGCTTTCTTTTCAAATTGCGGAGCGATCGGTTCAAACAGCATCACCGAGCCGTAGCGCGTGTTCCATAAATCGCCAGCCGCGGAGTAGGGAATCCAGACTGATTCGTCGTCGCTGGAAAAATAATTGCTCATCTGGATCTTGCGCTGCATCACTCCTATGACGGTGAAGCGGACGCCAGCGATCAGCACCGTTTCGCCTACAGCAGGACGCCCGCTAAACAGTTGCTCCTTGATGCGGCCACCGAGGAAACATACACGCCGTCGTTCCAATTCATCACTTGGACTGATCCAACGGCCCTCCAACGGGATTTCATTGCGCATCTCGCCGTACGCGGGACATACTCCGCGAATTGCAGCCGTGCCCGCAAGCCTGTCTTCGAATGCAATTCCCGGACGGCGCACCGTCTCAAGGCAGATATGTTTAACTAGCGGAACAGTTTCCTTCACTAGGTCCACATCAGCCTGTTCGAACTGGACGCGCTTGCCTGCCCGTTGTCCACCGGGTTGTTCGCTGGTTTGCTGCGGCCAGCATATGACGACGCTCTTTCCAAATGCGTCGAAACCGCCCACTAAGATTTTTCGGAAACTGCTGCCGTAGGCAATCAGCAAGGTGACTGTTGCAATGCCCCACACGATGCCGAGCATGGTGAGCAATGTACGCGTGTAATTGCGTTTGAGGGCGATCCACGCCTCGATGATGATCTCGATCAGCATCGCGTCTAGCCGCCCGCCTCAAACCGCAATGCCTCAATCGGATCGATGGATGCCGCTTTGCGCGCAGGATACAGCGCAGAAGCTATGGCAATCGTACCGAGCAATCCGCAGGCTACCAATCCAGAACTTAGCGTCGGAAGTAATCCGGCAAAGAAGTCCGGCATCGGCAATAGATTTACTAAGGCGCACAATCCGTATGCGACAGCGAGTCCCGAGCCGCCGCTGATTAATGCGATCAACACCGCTTCGATGAAAAACTGCTTCAGGATGTCTCGCGCCGGCGCTCCCAAAGCTTTACGCACTCCGATTTCACGCGTGCGTTCACGCACAGCGACCATCATTACGTTCATCACGCCCAGGCCGCCCAGGAACAAAGTCACGATCCCAACCGCTCCGAGAAAATACTTCATGCCGTCGGTCATCTGGCGGAAAGCTTTCGCTTCCTGTACCGTGTCCCAGATCGGCAATGCTTCCTTATCGAGTGGATCGAAGTTGTGCAGTCTGCCCAGCACGGTCCGCACTTCGTGCTTGCAGGCCTCGTGCTGCTCGTAAGATTTCGGAGTAATCAGCCACTGATCGAACGACGTTTCAACTTGTGGTGGCTTATTGGGAAAATCCCGCTGCATGGCCGCAAACGGAATGAATATTTTGTTGACGTCCCAACCGTCATAACTTGAATCCTGTTTTTTACCAGACATAACACCTATGACGACGTAGGGAAAATCGTTGAGATAGACGTTGCTGCCCAGAGGATCGCGGTTCCCGAAAAGTTGCTTGGCCGCGTCGCTGCCGAGAAACGCCACTCGTCGCGCCTGATGCTGGTCGTCCCAATCGTAAAATCGGCCTTTGTTCACATCGAGGCTGCGAATCTCCGCGAATTGCGGATATGATCCCGTAACCGTGAAGGCGGCATTGTTGTAGTTGCTATGAGTACGCAAGTCATCCTGCTCGAGCTCAGGAATCGCGTATTCGCAGTCCGTTGCTTCTGCTTGCAACACCGCTACGTCATTGATGTCCCAGTGGACTGGTCGTCCCGCGCGAGCGCCGCCCGCCTGCATGCTGGTCCGGCCGTGAAACGCAATCAGGATGTCTTTTCCCAACGTCTTAGCCTGTGTTTCCTGGCCTTTTTGCAGACCTTCTCCGGCTGCCGTCATCAGCACAATTGAAACGACTCCCCAGGCGATTCCGAACATGGTTAGGAACGCCCGTAGTTTGTGCGCCCAAAGAGTACGGAGCACATCGCCGATGAGATCGCGAAGAATCATACCTAGCTTGGACGCGGCTGCTAGCTTAAGGTGAGCCAGCCAGTTGTCACATCTTCAGGTACGGAGAAAACGGGCATTTTGTTCATAAATTTGAGGGGATTGTCTGGGCGATTCGGATTAGCGTCCGGTAGCGGCTCTTGTCGCCGATCAGAGCGCTGTCGCTGCAAGCGCATCCGTGGATAGCCAGCGTTCGAACTCTCGCAACGCCAGTTCACATTGCATACGATGACGCTCTTTGCGATCGCGAACTCTTTGTTCCAGAGCGGGTAGGAGGTCGAAAGTAATATTCGCTGGCTGGAATTTCTTGCTCTCGGCATGTGCGACATAGTTGATCAGCGAACCTAATGCAGACGCACGCGGCGGTGCGGTGGGATGCGATCCTGCAATCTGCGATGCCGCAAACATTCCCGCCAACATCCCGGTTGCGATTGACTCAACATAACCTTCAACTCCGCAAATTTGCCCGGCAAACAAAACTTGCGGATGCCTCTTCATTTGCAATGTCTCCGTCAGCAATGCAGGAGAATTGATATAGGTATTGCGATGAATTTGCCCATAACGCAGGAAGTTTGCATTTTCCAAACCTGGAATCAACCGCAGAACCCGCGCCTGTTCGCCGAACTTTAAGTGATTTTGAAACCCCACAAGATTGTAGGAATCGGCACGCAGATTCTCTTGCCGCAATTGCACCGCGGCATAGGGTATTCGTCCAGTGCGAGGATCTTTCAGCCCAACCGGCTTCATCGGTCCGAAGCGTAGTGTGTCACGTCCGCGGCGCGCGATTTCTTCGATAGGAAGACAGCTTTCGAAATAATTGAGCTTTTCCCAGTCGCGTTCTTCGACGGATTGTGCGGCCAACAACTCGTCAAGAAAATGGTCGTAGTCATCTTTCAACATCGGACAGTTGATGTAATCCGCCGATCCCTTGTCATAGCGCGCGGCCAGGTACACTTTTGACATATCGATTGAATCAGCTTCGACAATTGGACTGATGGAATCGAAGAAATAAAGATGAGGATCGTCACCGCTGCCGTCACTAAGTCTCGCGATTTCGGGAGAAAGCGCATCGGAAGTGAGTGGGCCAGTCGCCACAACGGTTATCTGGTCGTCCGAAATTTCGGTGACTTCCTCGCGTCGAACGTGGATCAATGGTTCGTTCGATATTGCTTCGGTCACTTTGTGCGAAAAAATTGTTCGATCCACAGCCAGCGCGTGGCCAGCCGGAACCGCACATTCGCGTGCGATTTTCAACAACAGCGAATTCGCACGCCGCATCTCTTCTTTCAGCAGCCAGGGAGCGGTGTTTTCACTTTCCGACTTCAAGGAATTGGAGCAGACGAGCTCAGCAAAGTCATCCGTTTGATGTGCAGGCGTCGAACGTACCGGACGCATTTCGAAGAGTTCGACCGACACCCCACGGCGCGCACACTGCCATGCCGCTTCCGACCCAGCCAGTCCAGCGCCGATGATTCGAATAGCAGATTTTATTGAAAACATACCTCAGGTAGGGTCACTAGTTAATGATGAAGGAATTGTCTGTACGCGTAAAGCCTGCGTAAAGGAAAAAAAGGCGATTGCGCCGGATCGTGCTCCGCGAGCAATCGCCGCTCTTTGAGTACTCGTTACCTTACTGACCGAGTGAGCAATCCGGATTCACATTTTGAATGTAAATCCCATTATTGCCAATGCGATCGTCCTCAAAAGCTAATGCAGTTGCGCCAGTCAGATTCTGTGCAGCCACGAGTCGCCCTTTATTGGAGGGTGTCGATGATACCGGGAACTGCGCACATGTTATGGAACCTGTACCCGAAAGCTTCGTGGCTTGAATCGTTGCATTGCTGAATGCAACTTGGTCAACCCAGAAAACCAATGCTCCTGACCCGACCTGCGCCGCAGTCACAAATATTTGTGAGTCGTTACCTAGCGGAACAATCACGATACCCGTCGCGCCCCACTGCGATTCGCCAGTCGAATTGAATTTCTGTCCAGATACACCATTCGTGAATTGGTTGCCGTCTTCCTCTGTCCAGAACACGAAAACTTCATCGGTGGAAGCCCGATAGGCTGCCGAAGGATCGACGCGTACGTTATTTAGGTTGGTCGAAACCGGGGAACCGCCCGCTGGGAAAGCGAGGCTGCCGTCCGCGCGAACATGCTGCGCAAAGCATTGCAGCGGACTGTTCGTGTACCAGGCAAACACCGCGCCGCCGCTGCCATCCTGGAGGAAGTACGGAAAATTGCCGAACTGTAGCGATCCATTGTCGAAGATGTGGAGATTACTGTTTCCCCATAGCAAGGTTCCGGCGCTCGAAATCTTATTCGCCACCAGAATGCTGTTGCTGCCGAATCCTTTGTTTCGTGTCCACGAGATAATGACGCTGCCATTATCTGCGGCATGCAGGTCAGCTAGCGAATAATTAAATTTAGCTTCTGTGAACACAACTCCCGCGCCCCATAGTGCCTGTCCTTGTGAGTTGAGCTTCTGCGCCACAACATTGCTGTCGCTTGTCCACGCCACTACGACTCCGCCATCCGAAGTTGCGGCAATTTTTGGAGCGGCATGGAAGCTGGCATCGCTGGTCAACTGCACTCCAGTCTTACCCCAAAGCGCTTTGCCGGATGGGGCCATCTTGGCAGCAGTGACTTGCTGGTTGGATCCCTCTCTTGTGTCTAGAAAGGCGAGTAACGCATTGCCTTGAGCGTCGGCGTCGAGCCCATAATCCTCGGTGGAACTGTTGCTCAGGTGCGCAACTTCGAGACCACCATGTCGGAATTTTTCAAACCCGCCAGTGTTGAGGCGTTGGTAAAACACGCTATATCCGATCGCGGGAGGGCTATTCGGATCGGCATCAAACCAACTTACATAGCCGCCGGCATTGCCAAGAGGAGCGATCTTAGGCTGTACCTGATCACTGCCATTGCTGTTATCAGCCAAAGCGAGATTCTGCGAAGGATCCGATGACCATTGCGCCCTTGCCATGGATGCAAAGGTGAACGTGACGATGAGTATGGCGGCGTAACGCGATAGATGGTTCATAAAAGTGGTCCCTCTCGACCGCGAGAATTATACCGCGAAATGGTCTGCTTGTGGCGACTGGCAAGGGTTTCGGCTCTTATACCGAAAGAGACTGTCGGTCACGCCTAAGGTCGACGAGCACTGGCTTTCCCGGAAAATAATGCGGAGAAGAATGGCGCGCCCCAGGCTCCGATTGCCAGCAACGATCCGAATAAGATGATCGCGTCAAAGCTTGACCGGCCTTCACGCGCAAAGTACACATCCTTTAAATTGAGCCACAGAGCAAACTCGTCGAGTGTGAGCGCGGCGCCTATTCCGTACAGCAATGACATCAAACGGGCCGCCAAAGCCGCATACTTCCCAGTTCCGGCATCGCATAGCCAACCGTATCCAACGCCAAGCAGTATAAAAATCCCGAACACCAGGTGATGAATGTGGCGACCGTCCACAAGCACATAATGGAAGGGAGGAATGCCATGCGTTATGCAATAAACCATTCCTCGCACGATTCCGAATGTGAGAAAAAAACTTACAGACGCGAGAAAGAGGCGGCGTCGCGGCCGGTCTGGAATGTTTTCGCCAAGCATCACCCCGAGAGTCGTGCGATGCAAAAGCAGCAACAGCACTGCCAGCATGGTGGCCAGAACTATCGCGAGTAATAGAATCCAGTGCATGCGTCACTAGACCGCATAATGGAGTGGCACGTCAAGCCATAGGACCTAAAATCCTCGTTCGTAAGTCCGCATTTTGCGCTATGATGGGCAGTCTTAAGCCGCATGTCGCGGCAACGTCAGTCATAAGTCAGGAGCACGCTAGATGGCTCTTCTGTCTTTTCTCGACCGCGAACGAACTGTAGCTAAGCCCGGATACAGCCGCTGGCTGGTTCCTCCTGCCGCTCTCGCTATTCACCTTGCCATTGGTCAGGTCTACTCATTCAGCGTATTCAAAATTCCTCTCAGCCAACTTATCGGATACTCCAAACCTGCAGACGGCGACTGGAAGCAATCGCAAATCGCTTGGATTTTTTCGCTCGCCATCGTGATGCTCGGCTTGTCCGCAGCTCTCTTCGGAAAATGGCTCGAAGGCGCCGGCCCGCGAAAAGCGATGTTCGCTTCCGCGATTTGTTTTGCCCTTGGTTTTTACATTTCCTATTTCGGAGTCGTATCTCACCAGCTTTGGATAATTTTCCTCGGCTACGGTGTTATCGGCGGAATCGGCCTGGGCCTGGGATACATCTCGCCGGTCTCGACTCTGATCAAGTGGTTTCCGGATCGTCCTGGTCTCGCTACTGGCTTGGCAATTATGGGCTTCGGTGGCGGCGCGATGATCGGCTCTCCCTTGGCCGTCAAGCTCATGGCGCACTTCCGCACTCCTACATCGCTCGGCGTTGACCATACATTTTTGGTGATGGGAACCCTTTACTTCATCTTCATGATGTTCGGAGTGTTCACAATTCGCGTTCCCGCCGAAGGCTGGAAGCCTGAAAACTGGACGCCACCTGTGAAGCAGTCCGCGTCGATCACAACTCATAGTGTGGACGTTTCCACCGCCTTCAAGACGCCGCAGTTCTGGCTGCTGTGGGTCGTGCTGTGCATGAACGTGACCGCAGGGATTGGCATCCTCGAACAAGCATCTCCAATGATTCAGGATTTATTTAAAGGCTCCATCGGTCCCGTTGCCGCCGGTGGATTTGTCGGATTATTGAGCCTGTTCAATATGGGCGGACGTTTTTTCTGGTCGTCAGTTTCCGACTACATTGGACGAAAGGCCACTTACTTTACCTTCTTCTCATTGGGATGTGTGCTCTACGCCGTCCTTCCTTATACAGGCGGCGACCACATGAATAGCGTCGTGCTCTTCGTGTCCATTTGCGCCGTGTTGCTCTCGATGTATGGTGGAGGATTTGCCACTATTCCCGCATATTTGAAAGACATGTTCGGAGTCTACGAAGTCAGCGCTATCCATGGGCGTTTGCTGACTGCGTGGTCAACGGCTGGCGTGCTAGGCCCGTTGCTCGTGAACTATACGCGCGAATATCAGCTTCAACATGGCTCAGATAAAGCTGGAGCATATCAGACAGTGCTGCACATCATGGCAGGATTACTTGTCGTAGGCTTCATTGCAAATCTTTTGGTTAAGCCCGTAGCGGAAAAATATTGGCTACCGGCTTCGAAATTGAAACACTAGGAGACGAATATGGCGCCCGCATCAAAATCTTCGCCGGTACTTATTTTTCTTGCATGGCTGTTCGTAGGAGTGCCCGCAGGATGGGGTGTCTACAACACTGTGCATAGCTCAATGAAGTTATTTCAAAATACTCCTCCGGCTACCCAACCCGCGACCCAAGCGCCATCAAAGTAACGCCCGCTCGTTGTCCGCGTGGTGTTCGCGCCACAAATCTGCTTAAATCTCCTCATACTAGGCGAAGTCCCCGCCCCCGCAATCATGATCGACATTCATTGCCACATCCTGCCTGAAGTGGACGACGGCTCAAAGTCGTGGGAAATGTCCGCCGAGATGTGCCGCATGGCAGTAGCGGACGGCATTGAGTTGATGGTCGCGACTCCGCACGCCAATGAACGCTATCGCTATGACCGTGATTATCTGAGCGCAGTTGTTCGTAGATTACAAGAACAGATCGGCGACAAGCCACGGCTGGCGCTGGGTTGCGATTTCCATTTGTCGTACGAAAATTTGCAGGACCTGATGGTGCGTCCGGAGTACTACACCATCGAAGGACGCAAATATCTTCTGGTCGAGCTAAGTAATTTCGGAATTCCCGCGCAGATGGACGAATGTTTCACCAACCTGTCCGCGCACGGCATAACACCGGTGATAACCCATCCCGAGCGGAATCCGATTTTGCAGCGTGATCCGCGGCGCGTTCTGCAATGGATTGCGCTAGGCTGTGCGGTGCAAATTACAGCATCATCGATTACTGGCTTCTGGGGTGAACGCGCATGGCGGACCGCGCAATGGTTATTCAAACGCAATGCCGTACATGTGCTCGCAACCGATGCTCATGATCCAGTGAGGCGTGTACCAGTGTTATCGGCGGCCAGAGATGAAGTTGCCGAAGTATATGGTCGCGAAGTAGCGATGGCTCTGGTGAATGACAATCCCGCAGCAATAGTGCAGGGTACGACCCTTCCTTATTTTCCGGAAGTCAAAATCGAGTAAGGGAATACCTGATTAGTTCTGCGAGGAAGATTCGCTTGCCGGAACATCGCTCGACGGAGCATGCAGCGAGTGCGATACCGGTCGCACCGTCGGCGCAGTGGTGGTCATTGTCATTGCGCTTCCTGGATTGAGAAGATGTTCGTGGTCCGGCCCGAGGCCCAGCTTGATGAGTGCACGCGAGTCCGGAACGGATTTGCTCTGCCACCCGTTATCAGCTTGAAATTTCTCCATCGCTTTCTGCGATGTGGCGTCCCAGGTTCCTGTTGGCTCGCCAGAAAGATAGTGACTGCGAACCAGCGCCTCTTGAATATCATGAGCGCGCTGCGGATCGATTTTCTGCTGTCCGTGGCTGCGCGCAGTTTTTGTCACAGGCTTGCTGTGACGCTTGCCGTGGGTCAATGCATGGGCCCCCGGCTTGGGAGACGCCGACTGCGTCTTGGTAGCTGCGAACGCGGACAGGCTAAACGCCAGCGCAAATACACCCACGCTGCTCAGCTGCCAGATTCGCAATGTGCCCAATAAACGCATAGTTTCGTTAGAAGCCTCTTACCACTATGATCGCCGATACCGCCCAAAAGCGCCAAGTACCAATGGTTTCAGCCGTCGTTACGGAAGTGTTCCCGCCAGGAAGATGGTTCCATCCTGATTTCCTGCGCCACGCTGGCGCACCAGAAACACCACATCCTGCCCACTTTTGAGGCCCGAAACTAACCGGTTGTACTCGCCCTCGCCATTTACAGCTTGCTTGTTAATTTCGAGAATCACGTCCCCACGCGTCAGTCCAACGTCGTCTGCAAATGATCCATTCTTTACATCTTGCACGATCACACCTTTTCCGGCGGTAATTTCCAGCTTGTCGGCCATCTCCGGAGTGATGCTGCGGATCGTCAGACCCAGCTTGCTTTCTTTCGGAGTTGCTTCTTCGCCGCTGGCTTCATCTTCGCCGAGGCGCGCGGCAAACAGCTTAGCACGATCAGCCACGGTAACGTTGCTGTCCTGCTTCTTGCCATTCCGGAAAAACGTCAAGTCTACCTTGGATCCGGGCTTTCGGCTAGCGATATCCGCGACCAAATCGTCTCCGGTCTTGACCGGTTTGCTGTCAACGGCGGTGATGGTGTCGCCTACTTTTAACCCGGCTTGATCGGCGGGACTGCCCGCAATGACATCAGATATAGTTACGCCGCTGCCAGTACCATATACCCGCGCGATCGCAGGATTTTCCTGCGCATCAAAAGTGATTCCAATCGACCCACGCGCTACCCGATGATCGGGAAGAATGAGCTGGTTATAAACCGAAGCCACAGTATTCGACGGCATCGCGAAACCGACGCCTGCGTATGCATTCGTGTCGGAAAGGATTGCGGTGTTGATGCCAATCACTTCTCCGGCCATGTTCACCAGAGGCCCACCGGAGTTTCCAGGGTTAATTGCCGCATCCGTTTGAATGAAAGATTGAAATTGCCGCTGCGGAACTATGTTTCGTCCCTTCGCGCTGACGATGCCAGCAGTCACAGTTTGGGACAGACCGAACGGACTGCCTACCGCTAACACCCAATCGCCTACCTGCATACCGTCGGAGTTGCCGAGCTTCGCGACCGGCAGAGCATGATCGACTTCAATCTTGATCACAGCCAGATCGGTTTCTTGATCCATTCCAACTAGTTTCGCGTCGTGCAAAACGCCGGGTGCTTCGCCATCAATCTTGACGCGAATGCGGTCCGCCTTCTCTACGACGTGGCGATTCGTCACGATGTAACCCTTGGCATCCACGATGACGCCCGAACCTAATGAACGTTCGCGTAAAGTTCCCGGCGCTGCGCCACCTTGTCCGCCCTGACCTCCCCCTTGTCCGCCAAAAAAGCGGTCAAAGAAATCGTCAAACGGATTCTGACCATCCTCATCCGGACTCGCGCCGCGCCGTCGATGAGGATTCTTCACCGTGGATTCTGTATTGATATTTACGACCGCAGGTTCCAACGCTTTCGCAATTTGCGAAAACTGGTTCGAGAGTTGTTGCGGAGAAGGGATAGTCAGCGGCGTGGCATCGGCCGAAACGCTTTTCTTGCTTTCCTGACCCCTCACAGACTTCGAAATCACCGTACCAATAAGGATGCCGAACGACAATGTCGCCAAAATCGTGACGCTATAGGCGAGGCGATGGGCCTTCAGGCGCAGCCAAAATCCAGTCTGGCGCGAATCCATAGAATTCATTTCTCCAATAATCTCCGATGATCTCGACTAACGCCCATTATACCCGTTCTCTATCAGATGGATTCCGCGATTCGGACGTTGCTTTCTTTGCTTTTACAATAACTTACGAGCCGAAAACGCTGGGATTTGACCGCGTTTTCTACTTTACTGGCGCATTTAGGACTGCCATCAATTCCACGAAGCTCGTAGCCGCCAGGGTGCGATCAACAACCTCTTTCTGGCTGAAAAGCTGACCGGCATCAGCCAGCAAATCATGCTGCGACTGACTGTTTGGAGTAAGGATCATCACGATCAGCCTCGCCGGACGACCGTCGCGGGAGTCGAAATCAATTCCTTTTTCCGTTTTGCCGATCACCACGACCGGATGCAGCAATCCATCCACCCTTGCATAGGGAACTGCGACACCGTGACGCCATCCGCTGCTTGTTACCCGCTCACGTTCGGAAACTAGCCTGAAAAATCGCTCTGGAGCATTCCCGACTAGTGGCGCCGCAATATCGCACATTTCGCGCAGTATTCCATTCTTGGTATCGCTGTTCAGGCTGGGAAGAAACAGCGGAGCGGTTACAACGTCTTTCAAACTGGTCGCCTTTTTGCCGCTGATGATCATGCGAATCGCAGGTGCAGAGATCAGCGAGGTCACGAGTGCCATGACTACGAGCGCAACAAACATCGGTTCCCGAATCAATCCAGCCTGAAGCGCGAGGATGCCGAGAATCATTTCCATCGCGCCGCGTGCATTCATCGCAAGTCCGACACCGATGGAAGTCCGCGCATCCATGCCTCCCAGACGAGCGCCCAAACCCGCTCCAACAACCTTGCCCAGACATGCCACGCCGAGAATTACGGCGGTCACGCCGAGATGAAAATTCGCCACGAAATTGGTATGCAGTCCGATGCTGGCAAAAAATAGAGGAGCAAAAACGTTGGTGACAATCTCGTGTATGTGTTCGGATGTGCGTTCGCGCAAGTGACGGGATTCACCCGCCGCCGCTCCGGTAATAAACGCGCCAAATACCGCATGGATGCCTGCGTATTCCGCGAATGCCGCCGAGGCCAATGTTAAAGAGAAGATGAAACCGAGCACTCCGCCTGGCCAGGTTGTGTGCGCCTGAATGTGCGGTAAGATTTTGTCGATCAGCCATCGCCCCACGGTGAGCATGAGCAGCGCGAAGCCAACTACTAAGATGATGGTGTGTCGCAGGGCATGCGTGGTGTTCGGATCGGGATGCATCAATCCCAACACGAGGCCAAACAAAATCCATCCGACAAGATCGTCGAACATGGCCGACGACATCACCACGGTACCCATCTCGGTTTTCAACAATCCGAGATCCATCAGGATGCGAGCCACCACTGGCAGCGCCGATATCGACAGTGCCGTTCCAATGAAGAGCGCGAACACCAGTTTGTCCGTGGCGGGATCTGCGCCTAAGAATCGCGGGAAAAGTTCTGCCGCAACGAATCCACATCCGAAGGGAACAATGACTCCGAACGAACTAACCAGCAGCGCGCTCTTTCCCTGACGGAAAATACTGGTCAAATCAATTTCAATTCCAGCGGTAAGCAGGAATAGAACGACACTCAGGGCGGTGATGCCGTCCAGCACGAATGCAACCGGCCCGGTATGCGGAAATAATAAGGAGTAAACTCCCGGTTTGAAGTGGCCGAGCACCGTGGGGCCAAGCAAAATTCCGGCGAGAATCTCTCCGAGCACCGCCGGCTGGTTGAGCTTCTTGACCAGTTCGCCCACGAACTTCGCGGAGCCAAGCAGCGCCGCGAGCGCGAGGAACATGACCATTATGTCGTGAGGCGCTAGATGATCCATGAGAAAAAGGCGAGAACGTACTCTATCAGAATTGCATTAGATGCAGGAACTTACGCACCGTCACGACGCTGTCGTGCGGATAAGATAATCAAAAATAAGCTGGTGCCATCGAAGGGACTCGAACCCCCACACCCTTGCGAGTACATGGACCTGAACCATGCGCGTCTGCCAATTCCGCCACGATGGCATTGCCGCCGGCTGAACCGGCTTCAGGAAAGAACTGCAGTTTCATATTTTACAGTGGTGTGGCCGCGTGTCAAACCACAGCTAAGAAGACTGCGAGAAACGCTAGCTAATGACTCGGCGATTCGAAACCATATTTCTTCATCACATCAACAGTCGCAGGCGTTTTCATGAATTGCAGGAACTGCTTTGCCACATCTTTCTGCTTTGACGATTTCAAGATCACCGCAGCCTGCTCGATCGCCGGATAATCATCCGCTGGAATCGCGACATACTTTCCCGTTTGTTGCATGGCCGGAGCGAGCGCCAACGACAGCGCGACTATACCGGCATCCGCGTTACCGGAAGCCACAAACTGTGCAGCCTGCGAAATGTTTTCCGCCGTCACAAACCGTGCCGAGACTTGATCGTAGATATCTTCTTTATGCAGTGCCGCCACGGCCGCGCGTCCATAAGGTGCGTGTTCCGGATTCGCGATCGCTATCTTCTTTATATTGGGATCCAGCATTCCCTTGAGTCCGCGACCCAAATCCAGCTTCGAACCGTTGGGCACATACAAAACAATCTTTCCCACGGCGTAAGGATAAAAGCTGCCCGGTTCGACCAGGCCTTTCTCTTCCAATTGCTTCGGATAATTACTGTCGGCGGAAAAGAAAACATCGAACGGCGCGCCATTCTGAATCTGCGTGGAGAAATTTCCCGACGATCCAAACGTCAGGTTGACGTGATGGCCTGTATCTTTTTCAAAACGGCCGGCTACATCGGCGAATGCATATTGCAGGTCGGCGGCAGCGGCAACAGTGATTTCCTGGGCGAAACTAATACTGCATATGCCCAGCAAGAGCGCTAGCGAGAGAGTTTTTCGTAAGAAAGTCATAGCGATTTCCTTTGCAATTGTTGGAGAGTAACACAATCATTTGGGGAATCTGTTTTTCGTTCAAAGTCAACCCAAATGGCCCGATTCTGTCCATAAGTGCACGGTCCCAGCACGGACGGGGTACCTGCGTTTATGGGGAACCGTGTTCGTCTTTTTGCAGTGGTCGGCTGGAGTAGCGATTCGCGTGCAACTATTCAGTTTCCACGCGCACGTCGCCAAACCTTCGAAAGTCCTGATCAAAGGTCGAGACTGGTACGTTCTTAGCCACCGCAGTGGCGGCGATCAGGCAGTCGACAAAGTGAGCCTTCATTCCCTTGTAGCGGTTCAGCGCGTCAAGCTGGACCGTTACCTCATCGATCTCAACGCCAGGACTGGAGATCAAGCCTCCGAGTGCGGAGGCGATAGCCGCACGTGGGTGCCGGTAAAAAGACTCAAGCACAAACACACACTCTGCCAGAACGACCGGCAACACCACGATGACCACATCGCCCCGATCGCAGGCGTCGAACAACTTGCCAGCTGCTCGTGCATGTTTGTCGTGGTCCTGTACCAGATAGCGAACAATAAGATTCGTGTCGACAAGTCTTTGCTTGCTCACCGGGTTCCCTCGCGATGCGCTGCCTCGGCGGCGGCTTCGCGGATCTCAGCGAAAGACATCCCCTTTCCCTTGTTGCTGGCGAGCGCGCCCTTGAGCGACCGAATGCCGGGATGCACGCGAATGGTAGCCCGGTCTCCCGCCACTTCATATTCCAACTTGTCGCCCGGTTTAATTCGCAAAGCCTTCCGAATTTTCTCGGGAATGGTCGTTTGTCCCTTACTCGTCACCGTGGAATGAAGCATCATAATTTCATTACCTGCTAATTTATCCTTACCTAAATAATACCCCTTACTTCTTTCATTGGCAAGGCAGACCGAAATGAGAGCCTTGCATCCTTGTCCCGCTCAGGCAACACGGCTCAGCGTTAGAGGGGTAGAGGACGAGTGGGTAACCCAAATCCTTCGCCAGGGAAATGCGCAGGTCCTCCAAAAATATTCGCAGATGAAACTGCAGATGAAGCGCGAGGCTCTGGAGAACCGCCGTCCGAATGAGATGTCTGCTCAACGAGCCGGCGATCAAAAATGCACGGTAAGTGCACGGTCGATACGAAAAATCGCGGTTTCGAGGTGGAACCGAGTTGGAAAGTACTTTAGAATCAATTCTGCAAGTCATGTCGGGGTGTAGCGCAGCCTGGTAGCGCACCTGCCTTGGGCGCAGGGGGTCGCAGGTTCAAATCCTGTCGCCCCGACCATTTATTCTCGCTTTTCCTTAATCTATGGCCTGAATACATGCCAATCCTTCACTTTTGAACCATGTTCGAACCCAATACAATTCCATCCCGTGTGCCGTCGTCCAAGTAGTGGCGCCGTCGTTGGCTGAGCTTGCGAAAGTGTTGTAGGCGAATGGAAGAAGAGTTGCGCACGCACCTGGCATGGCGCTGGTTCACCGGTCAGGGTTCGAATAGGAAATTCCGCATCGCTCGACCTTCTCCAAGAATCGGCATGGACGGGTTCAGCAAGCGAAGCAGTGTGTGTAAGTGGGATTGGTGCCGACAAACCTGTCGGTCGATGACAATTTCGTGGAGGCCATGCTTCCAAAGAGAGCCGGATTCCGCGCGAGCAGTCAGCGGAAGCGCCCTTAAAAGTCCCTGGCTATTTCGTCATTGCCGTGCCGCACCAACGATATGTCCCCTTGGCTGCGTTCTTGGGCACAATCAAAAAACGCGTTTCCGACATACGCGTTAGCGAAAAGGTCTCCACGTCTGCATGGCCTGAGGGATTTGCAGACCCATCTCCTACGTTTGCACAAGTCGTGCTCACTTTAAAATCGTTGCCTTCGTGGCTCAACACGTTTGACGTGCATTTGCTCGAATGTGCCCCGGAAAACCCCACTCCATCCCATAGCATGGTGGCGGCGTTCGGCTGGCCCGTGCACTGGTAAGGCTCCCGTACGTAGAAGCCGGGTTTGAGATCCAGCTGTGTGTTTTGAGAAAAAGCAGTGCATGGGAGCAGAAGCCAAATCGCACACTGGGCTGTTTTGACAATTGTAGTTCGTAGTTTCATTCTCAGTTATCCTTGGTTCACCCTAACATGGGTTGCCGCAAGCCGAAGTTGTCCTTTAGACAATACTCCATTCCAGGCCGCCCCTCAGTTTGGATACGAGTACGCCGATTGGGAAGCTCCTTTGCGGACGGTGCGGAGAGAGTACTCCTTCTAAGTTCCGAGCTTCCATAAATGCTTCAGCGACACTTGCAGCGCGTTAAAGTCTGGGCTTGCGCGGCGAAAGAAAAAGGCCGGCATCGTAACCGAGCATGGTACGAATCTCGGTTGGGCAGCCATCATGGACATTGGCTTGGAGAAGTTCTAGCATCTTTAACTTATGGAGCCGCCTCCCGAGTTCGTTGGTCAGGTTCTCGGCCACTATCGCATCGTGGAACAAATTGGTGCGGGCGGAATGGGCGTGGTATATCGCGCGCACGACGAGCAATTGGACCGTGATGTCGCAATCAAGGTGCTGACGACGGGCATGCTCGCCGATGACGCCGCGCGCAGACAGTTCCGAAAAGAAGCGCTGGCGCTCGCCAAGTTGAGTCATCCAAATATTGCTACGGTTTTCGAGTTCAGTTCCCAAGAGGGGGTGGACTTCCTGGCGATGGAACTTATTCCAGGGAAACCTTTGAGTGAACGGCTGCATGGCGGAGCGATGGCGCAGCCGGAAATCATACGTCTGGCTATGCAACTGGCGGAAGGTCTGGCAGCGGCGCACGAACAGGGAGTCATTCATCGCGATCTGAAACCTGCAAACCTGTTCGTAACGCCTGATGGCTGGCTGAAAATTCTGGACTTCGGACTGGCAAAGCACTCGCCCACAGCCAGCAGTGCAGACGTGACCGGCAGCATGACGGTGGACACAGGTACAGTTTCGGGCACCGTCCCATATATGTCGCCGGAACAGTTGCGCGGATTGCCGGTCGACCAGCGCAGCGACATTTATGCGGCCGGCGCAGTTCTGCACGAGATGGCGACAGGACGGCGGGCATTTCCGCACACCCAGGCCGCGGAGCTGGTGGGCGCGATTTTGCATGAGTCTCCGGTGCCGGCGCGATCAGTAAATAAGTATGTTTCTCCGGGATTGGAGAGCGTCGTTTCCAAATCGCTGGCGAAAGATCCATCGCAACGGTATCAGTCAGCCCGCGAGTTGCGGGTGGCGCTGGAGGGACTTTCCGCCGCTGCGCAGGATACCGTGCTGCCGAAACGAACGCAGATCGCAATCGCAGTTATAACTGCTGCCGTGGTTGTGGCAGGCTTGGGGGTAAGCCTGAATGTTCGTAGAGTTCGCGATCGGCTGTTTCAGCATAAGGAATCTGCGGCGACCGCAGTATCAGGGCCGGTGGGCATGACAGTTCACGGGCGGCGATCGGTGGCCGTGCTTGGGCTGAAAAATGTTTCTGAGCAGGCAGGCAAGGCTTGGCTCTCTACTGCGCTTGCTGAGATGTTGACCACTGAACTGGGCGCGGGTGAGCAACTCCGGACAGTTGCGGGCGAAAATGTCGCACGAATGAAAACCAATCTTGCGTTGCCCGATGCCGACAGCTACGGCCGGGAAACGCTGGCGAAGATCCGCGAAAACCTGAACGCCGACGAAGTCGTGGTCGGGTCGTACGTTCCTCTGGGAAAGGACCAGATCCGGCTTGATCTGAGATTGCAGGACGCGGTCGCCGGCGAAACACTAGCATCGATTTCCGTCAAAGGACGCGAGGATCAAATTGACGATCTGGTAAGCCGGGCCGGCGCGGAACTTCGGCAAAAATTGGGCGCTGGCGAAATTTCGGCGACTGACGCCGCGACAGTGAAAGCGTCGCTGCCCTCGAATGCGGAAGCGGCTCGGCTCTATTCTCAGGGATTGGCGAAACTCCACGCTCGCGACGCGCTCGCGGCGCGTGACCTGCTGCAAAAATCGTTGGCAGTCGAACCGGGTTTCGCGCTGGCGCATTCGGCGCTGGCCACAGCCTGGACCACTCTCGGCTACGACAGCAAGGCCGCAGCGGAAGCGAAGATGGCGTTCGATTTGTCCGGCGGACTAAGCCGGGAGGACAAACTTGCAATCGAGGCACGCTACCTGGAAGCCAGCCACGACTGGGAAAGCGCGATTGGTATTTATCGCACGCTCACCCAGTTCTTTCCCGACAATCTCGAATATGGGTTGCTGTTGGCGCAGGCTCAAATTTCGGCTGCCAAATCGAAAGACGCGCTTGCCACGGTTCAGCAACTGCGCCGGTTGCCGGCTCCAGCATCGCAAGATCCAAGTATCGATTTGGCCGAAGCTGCCGCGTACGACGGCCTATCCAAATACAAGGAGGCAGGCGAAGCCGCAGGGCGCGCAGCGGTGAAAGCGCAAGCCAGCGGACAACGGCTGGTGCTGGCGCGGGCCCTATTTTGGCAGGGATCCGCCTTCCGCTATCAGGACCAGATTGACAAGTCTAACGCCGCACTCCAGGACGCTCAGCGAACCTATACGGAAGCGGGAGACCGATTGGGCGCGGCCAATTCCACCATGGGTCTGGCGAACAACCTTTATCAACGCGGGGACTTGAACGGTTCGCGACAACTCAATGAGCAATCCCTGGCAGTCTTCCGCGAACTTGGCGCCCAACGCAGCACGGCTACCTGTCTGCTCGATATCGCCATCGGCTTCTACGATCAGGGCAACCTTGCTCAGGCGCAAAAGATGTATGAGCAGGCGCTACGCATTCAGCGCGACATCGGAGATAAAGATAATGAGGCGAATACCCTCAACAGCATTGCGAATGTGCTGGCGGATAAAGGCGATCAAGCAGGCGCGAAAGCAAAATATGAAGAAGCGCTCGCTGCTTTCCGTGATATCGGCAGTCAATTCGAAATTGCCATGACCATGGGCAACATCGGTGAGTTGTATATGGACGAGGGCGATCTGCCCGAAGCAAAGAAATTGTTTGAGCAGGCGTTGGAGATCAAACGCAACCTGCATAATCAGCATTCCGAGGCTTATACGCTTTCATCGCTCGGCGACTTGCTGTTGTATCAGGGCGACATCGTCGCGGCGCGCAAAGCGCATGAGGATGCACTGGCCATAAGGATACGGTTAGGAGAAAAAGGCACAGCGGCCCAGGATTCGCTGGCACTCGCGCGATTGACATTAGAGGATGGGCAGCCACAGACGGCGTTGGATGCTGCAAACCGGGCTGCCGCTGATTTTCACGCGCAGAGCCAAGCCGACTTCGAAGCGGCTGCTCACACGCTGGCCGCGCAGTGTCTGCTGCGGCTGGGAAAACTAGTTGAGGCGAAAGCGGAAATACAGAAGGCGGAAAAATTAGTCAAGGCAGACGAGTACGTGGCGCATCTTCCGGTGGAGATAACCGGCGCGCGAATCGCGACGGCGTCCGGGGATTTAGCGAACGCTCGAAAGATTCTCGGAGATGCGCTGAAGGAAGCGACAAAAGCGAACCTGCTCTATTTTCAATACGACGCGCGGCTCGCCTTGGCTGAGTTGGAAGTCAAATCAGCCGACGTGGCCGTCGGTCGTGCACAGCTGACAACCCTGGAGAAAGATGCTCAGGGCAAAGGATTTCTGTTGATTGCGCGCAAGGCTGCTGCGGCATTAACAAGGATAAGTCGGATAGGCTAGGAAACGAGCTAACACTGCGAACTCGTTGACGGGCTTCGATTTGTGCAGACTTGGAAGGCTATCGATCTCTCGATCCGCGATCTGGGTGGTTGTAAATTCCAGGTACTTTGGACTAGTTTGGAGTGCCTTGTGCCTGATCCCGCTTTTCGCCGCGAAAGAACCAATGGACACCGTATTTATCGGCAAGATGTCCGTAGATTCCAAACGGCGTATCCTGCAAATCATCAAGCAGAGCTTTGTCTCCTCCCATCGTGAGCGCATCAAAGATTATTCGCAGTTCCGCGTAATTGTCTCCGTTAACGTACAAGGCAACTGTGTTGCCCTGTTTCGGCGTTCGCTTCGGGTGTAACCAGTCCGTTGCGGAGAACTCTAACGCACCACGCTTCAGCCGCGCATAAGCGACTTTCTGATGCTGTTCTGCTGGCATTCGAGCTTTCATAGGCGTGTCTGCGACCTTCGTGATCATCAGTTCACCACCCAAAAAAGACTGATAAAAAGCCATCGCTTCTGCACAATTACCGTCAAATAATAGAAAGGGAGTAAGACTTATCATGTGCGCCTTCCGGATTTTGGCTTTTGATCCCGGCCATCCGGCTTCCTAGAGCATATCGCACAGATGCCTGGTGATTTCGCCCGCGGCTACCTCGAAGAGAATCCCCCGCCAGTTGGCGAAAAATCGCCGTTGCACTCACTGACCACGCGGGACGGGGCACTAGACGAACGTAAAGCCGTTTCACGAAACAGATCGATATGAGTTTGATAGCTTTACTATTGCCCGTAGTTGACGTATAGTCGGCTTGTTTCTGGGGACGGTCGCGGTTCTCCCACTGCTTAACTCCCACGTTGGAAGGCACTACAATTCGGCAGTTTTGACGCGCCACCAAATGAAAGAGGGTTCTAGATATGAAAAGCAATCGTTGGAAAATGATCTTCTCCTTCACGATCATTACATGCATTCTGATACTGTCTGGGCTACCGCTCGCAGCGCAGGACGAAAACACTACCATCAACCACGCGAAGGCCTTCGCTATTTCCGTTCCGCTGCGCGATCTGGCCAAGCTGCCACAACCCGCGTTCAAGGAAGCCGAGGAAATCGATCCGGTTCGCCGTATCGCTAAACCTCACGTAGGGCGAATTGTGGATGCCGTCGAACAGTCCTCATCTGAGCCGAAAGCACCCTACACGCTGGGTGCCAACATCATGGGTGTGGGCAACGGCTTCCCCGGATACACCGTGCCCGATGCGCCTCCCGATACCAACATGGCAGTGGGCGATTCTCAGATTCTGCAATGGGTCAACGTTTCATACACAATCTGTTCTAAGACCGCACCTTATACCTGCGGTCCAGCGATTCAAGGCAATGCTCTATGGAGCAAGCTTGGCGGAATCTGTGCTGCCAACAACGCTGGGGACATCATCGCTCAGTTTGACAACGTCGCACACCGATGGGTGCTGACTCAAAACGTGTTTAGCGGGACCTACGGAGTCTGCCTGGCAGTTTCAACTTCGGCTGACGCAACCGGCACCTACTATCTCTATCAGTTCCCGGTTTTAAATGCCGGCTTCCCTGACTATCCGAAGTGGGGCATTTGGCCCACTGGCTACTTTGAAACCTGGAATAACTTTGGAGCTGGTGGCGGCGGCTTCGTCGGTCCGGTCCTTTGCGCCTACAACAGCACGAAGCTTCTGGCAGGCGACAAGACGGCGGAACAGATTTGCCATCAATACCCTAGTTCGTCCAGCGCGCCGGAGGACAGCCTGTTACCGGCCGACCGCGATTCCGCAACCCCGCCTCCCGCCGGCCAGGATGAGTTTGCCATCGGCAGCGTGGGCGACGTGGACAACTCCCACTTGTCTCTATACTCCGCGCATATTAACGACGAAACCAATTGGTCCAAAGGTGCCACCTTTTCCGGCGACAACAATTCCCAACTCCTCGCAATCGCCTCTTTCAATCCCGCCTGCAACGGAAGTTATGGCGGCTCTTGCGTTCCGCAGAAAGGTATCACCGATCTGGTCGATTCTCTTGGCGACCGCTTGATGTATCGTTTCGCTTACTGGAACGATGCTGGCGGACAATCGCCCAAACAGCATTGGTTCGTCAACCTGGACGTGACGGCCACCGGCGGCCAAATCGGGGTGCGCTGGATGGAAATAACAGCTCCCCAGACAGTCGTCCAGCCCACCAGTCTCTCTGTCTTCCAGCAGGGCACGTTCGCTCCGGACGGGGTCTGGCGCTGGATGGGTTCAGTGGCCCGCGATAAAGCTGGTGACATCGTCATTGGTTACAGCAAATCGTGCGGCGATTCCTGTACCGGCGGAAAGGCGACTTACCCATCGATTGCCGTGGCCGGCCGAACTCCGTCTGCTCCCCTTGGCACTATGCAGGGAGAGGGCTTGATCGTGGCTGGGACCGGTTCACAACCCGGAACCGCAAACCGCTGGGGCGACTACAGCTCGATGCGCATCGATCAGGATGGCTGCACCTTCTGGTACACCACCGAGTACTACACGACTACTCAACAATTCGACTGGAGCACTCGCATCGCTTCAGGTAGATTGAACAACTGCAAATAATCTGCGCAGTGACCCGCCTTCACGTTCCTTGTGAAGGCGGGTTTTATTTTAAGGCACCACGGTTATCCGCCTTAATTCCAAAGTGGGCGCAGTGTCCGGATGATGCCGCGCAACTCGTTCTTTTGTGCTTCATCTAATCGAACCAACTCTTCGGAGAGGCCGCCACGTCATCGTGCGGGATCCAACGCTGCTCCTGCCGCCGCCGTGGCGTTATGCCACTGGCTGATCTGTTCGACTGCCTGGGCGAGTGAAGCCACGACTTTGTCAGGCTGCGTGCTTCCGAAGCGTTCTCTGGCTTTGTTGAGGTCGCCGGTGAATCCCCAAATGCCGGCAAGAATCTTGATTTGAGGCAAGTGAATGCGGACCCGCTGGCACAGCGCCTGAGATTGTGCAAAAGCAAAAGGAGGTAGTGCGGAGATGCAGATCACGTCCTGCGGTTCGGGCGGGAGATGTGTCAATATTTCTTCGAAGGGAGAACCAAGAGGCAGCGACAGTACGCCGTGCCCGGCGCGCTCCAGCAATTGCGAGAGCATGGAAGACGTAATCTCGTCAGCCTGATCATTCGCTGCCAGACAGAAAATGCGAATAGCAGAACGAGCAGGGCCCGCATTGATTGAGCCCGAATTTTTTAATGGCGACTCTCGCTGTGGGGTGGACATCAAGCGTGCATGCAGCTTTCTCGATTTTGCCGGAGCCTCTTCCGGTTGATAGACGGCCAACTCCGAAACAATTTCGCTTATGCCAAGAAAAAGGAATGACTCTCTAGTCTCGTCCAATGCTCCTTTGTGCCGGTCCTGCTCGGCTAAAGTGAGAGCGGGGACCAGAACCTCGTCATACAAGCCCACGAGAGCGTGAGATTTTAGAAAAGTAGTTGCTATCAAACGTGCATCTTCCTGGTCCAGGGCGAGGAGACGCTGATAAAACTGGGCCTCGACTGATAAGGCGGTTTCATCGCCCAGCAATACATGAAGGAATTCCATCCGCGGGACATAGCGTCCTACTACGATCACGCACACGGTAAGCGGAACGGCCAAAACAAGTCCTGCCCATCCCCAAAGCATCGTCCAGAAAACGGTGGTTACCAACAGAGCGAGGGCCGAGATCCCGGTGTGCGCACCGTATAGCCATGGCTCCACAAGATTCGAAGCGACCAATTCAAGGAGCGCGAACAGAAAAATGACGAGTACCGGAGGTCCCCAACCATTGAATACCGCCAAAGCCAGCGCGAAGGGGAAAGCGGTAGCAGTCAGAACGCCTACATAGGGCACAATGCGTAACAATCCTGCGATGACCCCCCAAAGAGTGGCGTTTGGAATTCCGATTAAAAAAAGACCGGTGCCGAAGGAAACGCCATAGCAGGCATTTACCAGAAACTGCATCACCAGGTAGCGGCTGATGCGTCGGGCCGCATCATCTAAAGCCAGCGTCATGGCATGCAACTGGGCCAGGCCGCCCAGTCGTAGCAATCGGTTGCGCAGATCCTCTTGCTTGATCAAGATAAAGATCGTGAAGATCAGCACCATACCCGTTGTCGCGAGCGGCTTTAGCGCTGGGCTCAACACCTCGCTAAGGTTTTGCAAGCCGTTTTTCGGAACTGTGACGACCTGAACCGGCAAGGGACCTGCGGGCTGCAAGGCCGTCTTAGGCTGGGGGCCGCGTCCAGAAAAATCGGCTGGGGGAGTTGCAGGGCTACTCTCCGGGGCCGAAAACTCATTCCCAATTTCTTCCACGCTTTGAGTTGCCCGCCCGAATGCGCTGTTCGGCGGGGCATGAAGGGCTTCGATCTTATTGCGGATATTCAGACGGTACTTTGGGAGATCGTTCGCGACTTCCAGCAATTGCTTGGTGACAACCCAGCCCATGCCTCCAACGGCTGCGACTGAAATAAGCATCGCCAGCGCGACCGCGGGAACGCGACGCATGGGGAGCTTTTGGAACCACACCACCATCGGCGTCAACAGGAAGTTGAGCGTCAGGGCGAGAGCGAGAGGAATCAAGACCGCGCGCGCGAAATATAAAATCAGAATGACACCGGCCAGGATAACGAGGGGGCTCAGCGCTGGCGAATCCTGTCGGGAACGGCTCATCCGTAATCCTTTATTTGTTTCTAAAACGGCAACTGATCATAAACCCATCCCGCTCTTCTCAACAGGTGTGAAACAATTTTCATAGTTTTTCGTAGGAACCGCGTTGACCACGGACGGACATAGTCGTAAACTTGGGCCTGTTGCCGAGAGTCTCCCCTCCATGCCACAAATCACCGCACGAGGCGACCTATGAAATATCGAACCGCATCTACATCCTCTCTTATTGTCTTCGCGGCAATTTTGACAATCGCGTTGAGCGCCTTTGGCGCGCAAAACGGCAAGGAAATATATGCCTTTAAGAGTGGTGCCGACGGCTATGTTCCTCTTGCATCGCCCATCCTGGATAGTGCTGGAAACCTTTATGGAACAACCGAGGTCGGTGGCACTGCACAGGATGGCACAGTTTACGAACTGGTTCTGAACGGGGGTGGAACATACACTGAAAAATTACTTTTTACCTTTACCGGCAATTCAACCGGATTTTATCCGAGCGGTAGTCTGATTTTTGACGGCGCTGGAAATCTCTATGGGACGACGAGCGACGGTGGCGCGAACGGTATCGGCGCCGTATACGAACTTTCTCCGGGATCGAATGGTCAGTGGGCGGAAAGCATTGTGCACAGCTTCGCGGGAGGTAGTGACGGATTCAGTCCATATGGCGGACTGATTATAGATAGCGCAGGAAATTTGTACGGAGCGACTGTGGCCGGTGGCGGAAGCGCCAACTGCCAGTTTGGGTGCGGCGTAGTCTACCAGCTGACCCTTGGGAGTAACGGACAATGGACAGAGGCCATCCTCTACACATTTATGGGTGGCGATGATGGCGCTAATCCTGAGTATGGCAACTTAATTTTTGATGCGGCTGGCAATCTCTACGGCACTGCCGCGAATGCTGGCGCGGACGGTTTTGGGACGATCTATAAACTAACCAAAGGTTCGAACGGCACCTGGGTGCAAAGCGTGCTGTATGCATTCACTGGCGGCGGCGATGAGAATCCTCAGTTCGGTCTTACCTTTGATTCCTCTGGAAATTTATATGGCACGACTCTGGGCACTGTTTTTGAGCTATCCCCGCAATCGAATGGACAGTGGACCGAGAATACATTAGTGGCGTTCGATGGAAGCCATGGTTCAGCGCCATATACCCCGTTAACATTTGACGGCCAAGGCAGGCTCTGGGGTACGACTGAGCGCGGCGGCCATGCATACGGTACAATCTTTCGCCTGACGCCGGAAGCCGGCGGAAGTTGGAAGTTTAACTTGATGTATTCATTTCCGAACAATGGATCCAATCAATGGGAGCCCTTCGGAGGGCTGACTTACGAACCTGCCACCAATCGCTTCTTTGGTACGACTCGAGGTGGAGGTGCCAATCGAGCTGGCGACGTTTTTGAATTCAATCCTTTGTAATTGAATGGCGACCGTACGAGTCCAACGTTGCGTCTCATGGAGTTTCCGCGCGACACAAACCCTCCATCCGACGCTCATTGGCGAATCCGAAGAGGAAAGGGCACAGCCTCTAAGCTGCGCCCTTTTGGTTAATCAGTCATTGGAGAAACACTACTGCGTGATGCGATACACGACTCCCTGATTAGACGTTCCTCCCATCTCGGCCATGCCATACAGCGCGCTTCCGGCTATGCAGGGATTGCCAGTCGGTTGATCTCCATCAGCGGTACCGCCTGTGAAGCTGTGGACAATAGTCTCCTTCCATGACGTGCCCTGCTTTGTAATCGCATAGACTGCTCCGAGATTGCTTGAGCCGCCATTCAGCGTCGTGCCGTAGAGGTTGCTTTTGCTATCAATGGCAAGGCCACCATAAGGGTTATTGCCGTCTCCGCTTCCAGCGGCCCCAAATTCGTAAAGGATTTTTTCAGTGTAGCCGCCGCTGCCTTTTACCAGTTCCCACACCGTGCCCGTACCGTTCGTACCGCCAAATGACGTTGCACCATAAATGTTGCCAGACTTGTCGCCGATTAAATCAATCCAGTACAAGCCGGAGCCGTCGCCGTTCTGACCGGTAAAACTGTAGAGCACTGTATCGACCCAGGCTCCCTTGGTATAGCTCAGACGGTAGATAACTCCGTTTCCGCCAGTGCCACCAGAAGGTGCTGCCCCGTACAAATTTCCCGCCGCATCACGCGTTAGGCCTTCGTACGGGAAGCCGCCGTCGGAAGGATAGTTAATGTTGTGAATCACTTCCTGCTTCCAGCCGTTAGCCGTCTTCTGCATGCCGAAGATGACGCCTGCACCGTAAGCGCCTCCGTCTGGAGTGGTGCTGAACATCGTGCCATCAGGGGCAATCGTCATCCCAGCCGACGGGCCAGATCCGTCTAAACCAGCAGCGCTGAAGTTATAGATCACCGTCTCGGTCCATCCGCCGCCTCTTACTGGAGAAATTTCATACACGGTCCCGGTGCCGTTCGTACCGCCGGCCTGGGTCGTGCCGAAGATGTTGCCATTGCCATCGAACGCCAGACGGCCATGAGGAGACGCGCCATCCCCGTTGCTCTGCCCCTTGAATTCATAAAGAATTGTTTCGCCCGCAGGGGACAGCATGAACACAACGCCGGAGTTATAAGTTCCGCCGAAACCCGTTGCTCCGTAGAGATTGCCTTTTCCGTCCGTGATGAAATAGTTGCTCCACGGCTCGCTGCCATCGCCGCCGCCGGCGAAGTTCCACACCACTTTTTCTGTGCTTGCCCACGTTGTCAGCGCGAGCGTAAATACCACCGCGAATATCCCGATGAATCTTTTCACGTACTCCTCCTCATGGCTGGGTGATTTTGGAATTTGGAATAACGAGCGGCCCAACTGCGCCCGCTCAAGGGCATCCAGTTTAGCATTGGAAGACGCGAGCAAATGACCTAAAACCGAAGCTGGGCAAGGATTTGGCAGGGGGAGTACAACAGCGACAGCGACAGAATCTTGATGCAATCTTCATCGTTGATGAGAACCATCCCAGAATGTTACCTATTGCGAAGGGGGCTCGGCGCAGGGGGGAAGACCCCGAATACGGCTGTATATTACAACCGCGCGTGCGCAGATGCTAGGAGGATTTGAGGGAGCAGTTACAACTGGCGTCATTAGCCTCTATGCAGTCAAAGTAACTTCGCGTAATATTGGCGCATCCTTTTGGAGGATCTTCGATGAATCTCATGCTCACCCCAAAATTTATGAAAATGATCTGGGTCATTTTCCTCCTTGCAAGCGGTTCCGCGATCGCTTCAGGACAGAGTTATCAAGTTCTCTACAATTTCGGCACAAATACTCATGATGGCTCCTACCCGGAAGGAAAGCTTGTCTTCGATAACGGGGGGAATCTTTACGGAGTCACCGCAGCGGACGGAACTAAAAGACACGGCACGATCTTCAAGCTCTCACCCCAGGCCGATGGCAGCTGGCAGGAAACAAACCTTTATAACTTCTGCTCGGATGCTTGGAATGGTATTTGCAGGGATGGGCAAGAGCCCAACGGTTCACTTGTAATAGATCCACAGGGCAATCTTTACGGCACTGCGGGATCCGGTGGCGTCTCGTGTTTCGCCAATCGCCGCGGTTGCGGTACCGTGTTTGAACTCTCTCCTCCACAAAATGGTGGCAAGTGGATATACACCGTCCTTTACGACTTTTGCTCATCGACTTGTGCGAACGGCGCTGCTCCTGACAGTGGATTGACCTTTGATGCCGCCGGCAATTTGTACGGAACAACATCGAGAGGTGGTACCGGCCACATTTATGAAGGTGGTGGGGTGGCGTACATGCTCTCCCCCGCGGCCGATGGATGGACTGAGACCGTACTCTACAACTTCTGTTCTCTTGGCGAAGCGTACTACTGCCCGGATGGAAGCGTTCCTACCTACGGCGTCGTGCTCGACAAATCGGGAAATCTGTACGGCACAACCGAAAGCGGGACGAAATGGCAGAGAGGAGTTGTTTATAAGCTTTCGCCCAACGTGGGCGGGGCTTGGACAGAGAGCCTTCTCTATACATTTTATGATGACTACGCGCGCGGCCCGTTGACCTTTGATCAATCTGGCAACCTCTATGTTATTGACTACGACGACATCCGCCGCTTTGATAGCCACAATGACAAAGTACTGCTTGAGTTGTTTCCAACAGATGTTGGGATAGAGTCTTTTGGGGGAGGACTCTTGGATGTTCAACGCAAAGCACTTTTCGGGACAACCGAAAGTGGCGGTGCAAACAACGCCGGAACCATTTGGGAAGCCGAAGGATCGCAGATTACCCCGCTCTACAATTTCTGTTCACAGGCAAATTGTGCGGATGGCGGAAGTCCTTTTGGCGGTTTGATTGAAGACAGCACTGGAAATCTCTATGGCACGGCCGATGGCGGAAGCCTCAACCAAGGCGTCGTATTCGAACTGGCTCCGTAACTTTTTACTTCACGCAATTTGAACGATTCGGAGAGATTATGACTGGGCGCACCGTGATCAAATTCAATGTAACGGCAATTCTCATAACCTTGCTATCTATTTGCGCATCTGCGCAAACATTCACAACCCTCGCAAACTTCAACGGTTCGAATGGCGAGTATCCATATGCGCCACTAACGCAGGGAGTGGATGGCAATCTCTACGGCACGACCTATGCCGGGGGCATTAGTAATTCGTTGTGCCGGTATGCAGGCACTTGTGGGACATTATTCAAGCTGTCGCATGGCGGCCTTCTGACCACAGTGTACGATTTTTGTTCGCAAACGAACTGCGCTGATGGGTATGCGCCTTATGCAGGCCTTACGGTCAGCTCGAACGGAAACCTCTATGGCTCTGCGAGACAGGGAGGCCAAGATTCGGGGGGGAATATCTTCAAGCTGTCTCCCAACGGATCATTGACTGCGATTCACCAATTCTGTTCCGCTAACGGATGTCCGGATGGCTCTGGTCCTGATTTGCCGCTGGTAAACTCCGCTCTTGGTTATTTCTTCGGAACGACACTGAGCGGAGGTACTGAATATTCAGGTACCGTATTCAGAATGACCGTAGGCGGGAACATCACAACCATCTGGAGTTTCGATCCGGAAGAGGGTTCATATCCGACAGCATTTTTGCAGGGATTTGATGGCAGCCTCTACGGTGCTACGTCTCAAGGCGGATTCGGATACGGCTGCCAGCATATCGATTGCGGTGGTGTCTTGTTCCACTTGACCCAGAATGGCGAATACACTTTGGTACATAGCTTTTGCTATGACAATTGTACCGACGGACAAGGTCCAACTAGCCTCATTCAGGGCGTAGACGGGAGTTTTTACGGAACAGCTTTTGCCGGCGGCGTACGTGGCGAATATGGTGATGGAACTGTCTTCCGAATGGAACGAAATTACAATTTTACCGTGCTCTACAACTTTTGCTCGCTAAGTAATTGTGCCGATGGGAGCGCCCCACAAACTTTGATCCAAGGTAGTGACGGCAATTTTTATGGAACTACCAATGGAGGCGGAGATATCAACTGCAATCCTACGGGATTTAGCGCCGGGTGCGGAACTGTGTTCAAACTAACATCGGACGGAGTTCTGACGGTTTTGCACAGTTTTGAAGCAACCGACGGCCTATACCCTTATGGCTTGGTTCAACGTACCGATGGAAAATTTTATGGAGTTACTGAGAATGGCGGCAGTAGCTCTGCTTGTTATTTGGGCTGCGGTACTGTTTACCGTCTGGACATGGGACTTACGCCATTTGTACGTTTTGTTGTGGCGAGTGGGAGAATAGGCCAAGCGGCAAGAATTCTCGGCCAAGGTTTCACCGGAACCACGGATGTTTCTCTTAACGGAACTCGGATGAGCTTTACGGTTGTTTCCGACACATTGCTACGCGCGATTGTTCCGAGCGGGGCCACCACTGGATACGTCACGGTAAGCATACCCAGCGGAACATTGAAAAGTAATGTGCCGTTCCAAGTGATCCCATAATTATTGAGCGTGCCTTTCTCGAAGACGTGTCGTGGCGCGGCAGATACCAAATAAGCAGCACGCGATGGGACAGCATTACCGAACTCCGTTTTCCGGTAATTAACTAGCAGGAAAACATTCGATGAATGCCTGAACCTCTGGCTCGATCAGCGAGCAAGGCTCAAAGCGCGGAGAACGTCGCATTGCTTTTGACGAGTAAAATCTACCTACCGTTTACGGAGGGGTCTGCCGGCTCCCGAATCGCTTACTCTATCCTTAAATAGCATCGTTTCCAGAGAACAGGCGGGAGCTGTATGGATCTGCATCTGATCGACGGGATCTGTGAATTGTTTCTGCCTACTTCGCCGTGCCGGCCGCTGCGGATGTAAATGGCCAAGAGCTTGGCGCGGCGCGCTTTTTACTCATTGAGTGAGTAGACGAGCAAAAACGCCTGTTTTCATCCGTTCCGACATAGGCGGCTTGGGGTTCGATAGCCACAAATGCGGAGTCTTCGTCGGGCTCGTGCGAATCAGTAAGTTGTACCGAACGCAGGATTTGAAATCCACCGTGTTTGTGCCCTGCGCCATTGCAACTCTAAGGCAGCAGCCCGAAAACAGTTCCGCAACCGTCGTTAAAAAAGCCGCAAGACTCCTTACCGCCTTCGGTTGTCGTGCCGTACAGCGCATTCCATTTGCCATAGACAACCGGGGCTTGAGGAAAGCCCCCTTGGTTAAAATGCTTCTCGGTAAACAGATGCAGCTTACTTTCACTCCAAGTGCCTCCCGCGTTAGATAGCTCAAAGACTTCTCCGCAGGCGTTGTCCGAATTGCCCAGAGTTGTTCCGTACAGGTTGCCCAACGCATCTTGGACAAAGCCGTAGGGATTTGCGTCGCCTCCACTACCAATAAAGTTCCATAGCACGACCTCAGTCCACGACCCTCCTGATTGCGGAGGCACAAGCTCGAAAGCAACGCCGTCTCCATCGCTGCCACCGTAGGCCGTTGTTCCGAACAGATTGCCGGACGGATCGACTAGCAGGCCGCCGGTCGGATAGGCACCGTCACTGCCGTTAAAGTCAAGGAGCGAATTCTCGGTCCAAGGCCCAGGCCCGACTGGCGGCACGAGCTGGAAGACCGCTCCATCGTTGTCGTTTCCACCCGCGCTTGTGGTTCCGTACAAGTTTCCCGAACCATCGAAAACAAGCGGTCCATACGGTGCGTAGCCGTCGCTAAGGCCCAGAAACGAGTAAATCATGGATTCGTTCCAAGGCCCCCCGCCTGCGGGCGAAAGTTGAAAAACACCGCCCAAGTTTGAACTCTTGCTAGTAAACACTCCGCCGGCGGCGGTGCCGTAAAGATTGCCTACTGCGTCGAAGACGAGGCCCGCCGCAGGGAACGCCCCGTCCATTCCGCCTTCCTCGAACATGTGCAGAACCGTCTCAGTCCATGCGCCGCCATGACTGCTGGGCGGCGACAACTCGAAAGCGACGCCGCACCCGATATTGCCGACGCCATCTGCACAGAGGCTATTGCTGAGATCACCACCATTAAATGTAGTCCCGTACAGATTTCCTGCTGCGTCAAAAATCAGCCCACCAACGGGGTTGGACCCGTCACTTCCGCCGGTGAAAGTATGCAGAATCTGCTCCTGCCACCTTCCTGATGGCGACGCCGGAGCTACCAACTCGAAGACTGTACCGCAGCCTTCGGTGAAGCCAGCGCAGGACAAGCCGCCGCCGCCCTCGGATGTGGTTCCGTACAAATTGCCTTTCGCATCGGCAATCAGAGGGGCGATGGGATACTGCCCGTCATTTCTGCCAGCGAACGTGTAAATAGTCTTCCATCTCGTTGCAGCGGCGGCGTCACTCTCGTAAGCCGCCGTCAGAATGACGATCACTGCCACGCCAAAGAATCGTTTCTTCATACAAGTCTCCAAATTTAGGACGCGCAGGGATAATATCTTGTCCCGGCCAGAAGCGCTACAGGCTGAAAGACTCTATTCGGCAAGCCGTGACTCAGCCATGAGCTGTCTCACAGCCAGTGTTCATGCTGGTATGCATTGGAACCTTGGAGAACTAATCCCAGAGCTTTGAAAATGCCTAAGTCGTAACTGGCGAAAAATCGCTTTTTCACTCATCGCTGGTCACTGACCGTAAAACATCAGCTTTCGACAGTTGAGAGAGCCATAACGTCTGCCTATGGCGAAGAAGTCAGTCCTCCCCGAATGGCTTACTCTATCCTTAATAACATCGTTTGCAGAGAACTGAACGGAGCTGTATGGATGTGCATCTGATTGACGGGACGTACGAATTGTTCCGGCACTATTTCGCCGTTCCCGCCGCGCATGATGTAAATGGCCAGGAGGTTGGCGCGGTACGCGGCGTCCTGACTTCTGTTTTGTCCATGATCGAAAGCGGAGGATCTCACATTGGGGTTGCGACTGACCATGTTGTGGAGTCATTCCGCAACGATCTGTATCCCGGATATAAGACCAGCGAAGGTGTAGCTCCAGAATTGCTCTCGCAATTCCCTATTCTCGAGGAAGCGTTAGCGGCAATGGGAGTCGTGGTGTGGCCCATGGTCGAGTTTGAAGCGGATGATGCTCTCGCTTCAGCCGCGGCGAATGCAGCGAAGGATGGTCGCGTGAAGCGTGTGCTCATTTGCACGCCGGACAAGGATCTCAGCCAGTGCGTAGTGGGCTCGCGGGTAGTTCAACTCGACCGCAGGCGTAATCTCTTGCGTGATGAAGACGGCGTTGTGGCCAAATTCGGCGTGAAGCCTCAATCGATTCCGGACTACCTGGGCATGGTCGGAGACAGCGCAGATGGCTTTCCAGGACTGGCTGGATGGGGTGCAAAAGCTGCGGCTCAAACCTTATCTCAGTATCCCCACTTTGAAGACATTCCGAAGGATTGGCGCGAATGGCATACATCGATCAAGAGGGCCCGCGCGTTGTCCGAAACACTATTCAACTCATGGAACGACGCCCTGTTGTTTCGGACTCTCGCAACACTTCGTCTCGATGTTCCTGTTTTCGATACGGTCGAATACCTTCGTTGGCAGGGACCACGCCCGGACTTTGAGGAATGCTGCCGCCGCATGAAATCACCCGTTCTGTTAGATCGCGTCAGGTCCGCAAAAGTCAAGATCACAGGGAATGTAGGTCGCTCTTGAGATACGTTCATTAATATATGCAAAGCAAGCTCAGACCAGGTTCGTCTTGATCAAGCTCTAAATGCCCCGAAACCATCCATGTCCGAAAACCGCTAGTTTATCCTCGCGATGAGTGCGAGAATCCGGACATGGAGCTTCCCAGCCGTGAAGTCTGTCACCGCGCTCTCCAGAGCCGGGACGCCCGATTCGACGGCCTGATCTTCGTCGGCATTACATCGACCGGCATCTATTGCCGTCCGATTTGCCCGGCACGAACGGCGAAGTTTGAGAATTGTATTTTCTTTGGATCCGCAGCCGCTGCGCAGGATGCCGGATTCCGTCCTTGCTTGCGTTGCCGTCCCGAGACTGCGCCTGACTTGGCTTCGTGGCGCGGAACTTCCAATACTGTTTCTCGCGCTCTCGCCCTTATCACGGAAGGAGCTCTCGACGGCGGAGAGAACAACGTCGAAAAACTGGCCGAACGTCTCGGACTCGGCGAGCGTCAGTTGCGGCGTTTATTCCTTCAGCACCTCGGAGCTTCTCCAATCTCTGTTGCACAAACACGACGCGTACTTTTTGCGAAACAACTCATCCACGAAACCCAGATGCCGATGACAGAAGTCGCAATGGCTGCCGGATTCGGTAGTTTACGCCGCTTCAACGAAATCTTTCGCGACCTGTTTCATCGTCCACCGAGCGCGTTGCGCAGAAAAAAATCTGTGCCTCAGGAAGGGAACGACGTCACACTTCAGCTTCGTTATCGTCCGCCCTACGACTGGGACAGCATGCTCGCATTCTTACGCGCGCGGGCCATCGCCGGCGTCGAAGTTGTGGACGACAAACGCTACCTCCGCACCGTTGAAGTGAATGGAGCGCTCGGAAGTATTGAAGTTACTCACGTACCGGTTCGCAATAACCTAAGTGTCAGCATTCGTTTCCCCGATGTCCGACTTTTGCCGGCTATCGTCGCCCGCGTACGTCGCTTGTTCGATCTCGGGGCCGATATCGAAACAATCGATGGTCATCTTTCTTGTGACCCCGCGCTCGCGCCGTTGGTAGCGCAACGTCCGGGACTGCGTGCGCCTGGCGGATGGGATGGTTTCGAAATCGCCATTCGCGCGGTGTTGGGGCAGCAGATTACTGTGAGCGCAGCTCGCCGGTTAGCCAGTCAACTTATCGCAATCCATGGCCGCGTGGTGCCGAAATCTTTTCTGATCCATCCGGGGTTGTCGCGCGCGTTTCCAACGCCGAAGCGTCTGGCGTCCGCGTCTTCGATCGGGCTGGCGATGCCTGCCGCGCGTTCTGCGGCGCTTAAGGCTGTTGCCGAAGCGGCGGCTGCTGATCCAAATTTGTTCCGGCCATTTGGAAGCATTGAAGAAACAGTCTCGCGTCTACGTACAATTCGCGGGATCGGAGAATGGACCGCACAATACATTGCGCTGCGCGCGATCCGCGAAATGGATGCGTTCCCTGCGACTGATATCGGATTGCTTCGCAGCGTCGCATCCATGGACGGCGAAAAAACCACGCCCAAGGCGCTCTTGACTCGTGCTGAATCCTGGCGACCGTGGCGCGCCTACGCTGCGCAACATCTCTGGGCAGCAGACGGGACCGTTGTAACCACTAACCAACCGCGTGCTTCACGCTAATTAATACTCGCGCTAAATAAATATTAGGACACCACTATGACTCTTGCTTACAAATTCATAGACTCTCCAGTCGGAAAACTGAAACTAGTTGCCAGCGATGCAGGATTGGTCGCGATCCTCTGGGAGAATGACAATCCTCGCCGCGTACGACTAAACGATCTGGCCGAGAACCAGCAGCATCCTGTACTCGTCCATGCGGAACGGCAGCTTAAAGAATATTTCGCGGGCAAACGAAAAGCATTCGCTGTCGCACTTGATTTGAGAGGCACTCGCTTTCAGAAAGATGTATGGGAAGCCTTGCTAGCCATACCTTACGGAGAGACCAAAAGCTACGGTCAGCTCGCGAAGCAACTTGGGAATCCTCGTGCAACACGCGCGGTCGGCGCAGCTAATGGAAGAAATCCATTGTCGATAATCGTCCCGTGCCATCGCGTCATTGGATCTACGGGGAAACTCACTGGCTTCGCCGGTGGACTCGAGACGAAAGCTTGGTTGCTCCATCTCGAAAAGCGGGACTTCGCCGATCGTGCAGCCTGAACTTCGAGAACCCGTAAGAAACAAAAAAAAGTTTGTATAGCTCACTTTTCTCTCTACAGCATTTACCCGACTCCGAGTTTTACAAACGAATGACAAGACCTAACTTTTGCCTTGTTACCGTCTGATGGTTGGCACTGCTGCACAACAGTTAAAAAATCTAACACCAAGGAAGACAGTCAATGTTCGCATTTGCGTCCAAACAAAATCACTCTCCGAAACACATCTTGTTACTTTGTCTTGTTCTCTGCTCATCTTCGTTATTCGCTCAACACGCTGCCCACAACACTCCAACCAATGCCGGGCAAGTTCCGGCGATAACAGTTCCGGCCAATGTTAATCAGATCGCCCTTCTCCGCTGGTATCCCGCCAACCTCGCGCCGACTTTCCCCGTAGGTAAAGGGCCGGGAGCGGTAGTTTTTGACGGAAGCCATATCTGGGTGTCGAACTCTACCGACAATACGGTCACGGAGTTGGAAGCAAGCAGCGGCAAACTGCTTGGTACTTTCTCCGCAGGTACTTCTCCCAGCGGCATGGCTTTTGACGGAGCGAATATCTGGGTCGCCAACCAGGACAACAGCAGCGTATCGATCTTGCGCACGAGTGATGGCAAGCTGCTCGGTAGCCTGCCAGTAGGGTTCTCTCCGTTTGCGATTGCGTTTGATGGGAGCAACATGTGGGTGGCGAATCTAGGAAGCAACAACGTCACGAAGATAAGAGCCAACACTGGAAAAGTGCTCGGTACTTTCCCCGTAGGAGCGAATCCTCAAGGAATCGCTTTCGATGGAACCAGCATATGGGTTGCGAATACTGCAGATAGCACCATCACGAAGTTGCGGATTAGCGACGGCAAAGTGATTGGGACATTCGCTGCGGGAGTCGGTCCAATAGCGCTCGCATTCGATGGAACCAATATGTGGATCGTGAATCAGGGCAGCAACAATGTGTCTGAACTGCGTGCCAGCGACGGTACGCTGGTTGGAACTTTTGCTGTCGGAAGCTTACCCGCCGGTGATGCGTTCGACGGCACCAGCATCTGGGTCACAAATTTTATCGACAATACCGTGACCAAACTGCGCGCCACGGATGGAGCGCTAATCGGCACCTTTCCAGTCGGGCAGTTTCCTGAGGGCATCGCGTTCGATGGAGCGAATGTCTGGGTGGTGAATGTAGGCAGCAACTCCGTTTCGAAACGTTAGAGTTCCGCGGCAAGAACCATCATTAAATTTGGGAGCCTGCAAATGGCTCCCATTTTTTCTGCAACAACAGATACCCATAACATTTGTTGCTGACACATGAATGATTTGCTTCGTGCATAACAAGACAGTCCTGCCATCAAATATAAGATTCTGTAGACCACCAGCGAGTTAAAACAGTAAAACGTATGCCCAACATTTTGCGCTGTTATGTGCAGACCAACTTTCAAGCAGATGGCGATAACTGTTATGGACAGCCTCGTGCATTACCTATAAGCGGAATACTAAGTTCGCTGTACGCGACTTAGTAATGGAAAGTAGTTTCGCGCTTTAGACATAACACTTGAAAAAATCTCACTCAACCAAAATATTGGGAGAAGAAACAATGAAGCTTAAAACCATCAGCAGATGGATCGTGCTAGTCGCGACCGCCACTCTGCTCCTCGTCGGCGGAATGCTGGCGCAGGAAACAACCGGAGGCCTGGTTGGCGTGGTAAAAGATCCCACTGGCGCAGTTGTTCCGAACGCCAAAGTGGTTCTTACTGCACCTTCGCTGACAGGCAACAAGACTTTTACCACGGACGCGGCTGGCAATTACCGCTTCTCTAACCTTCCGCCTGACACATACGTTGTCACGGTTTCGGCCCAGGGTTTCTCCACTGTTAAGCGCGAAGGCGTGACCATCGAAGTTGGCCACTTGCCCACGCTGGATATTCCAATGGCAATCGGTGGAACCGACACCGTTGTTGAAGTCACCGGCGCAGCGCCAATGATCGACACAACCACGAACACCACCCAGTCGAACATTACTGAAGATGTAATTCAGGATGTTCCCCACGGGCGTTCGTTCCAGTCGGTCATTCAGTTTGCACCTTCGGCCCGTAATGAACCGTTGGAAGGCAACAACACATCAAGTAATGGTAGCGGCGGAATGGCTCCGGGCAGCACCACCAACGGAAGCGATCATGGCTTCTCTGTCGGCGGCGCTTCTGACGCGGAAAACTCCTACCTCGTTGAAGGTCAGGAAACCGCGAACTTGATCGGCGGTTACTCGCACACCAACGTGCCGTTTGACTTCATTCAGGAAGTTCAGATTAAGAACTCCGGTATCGAAGCCGAGCACGGCGGCGCACTTGGTGGCGTAGTTAACGTCATCATGAAAAAGGGAACCAACGCTTATCACGGTTCACTCTTCGCACAATTTGAAAACGACGCCATGGACGGCGGCCCGCAAGCTTATAGCCGGTACGATCCGCTTGGCGGCCAGTCACAAGCACCCAATGCACCATTCGGACTTCTCGATACGCCGGCCCAGCAGTACCAACCGGTTCGTCCGAAGACCAGTGACGTGTTTCCTGGATTCACCTTTGGCGGACCGATCCTGAAAGACCGGATTTTTGGTTTTATCGGATTCAACCCAGAGTGGAACGACCAGGAACGTACTGTAAATTACGGCCCCACAAATGGTGGAGAGATACCATTTAGCCGTAATCAACAGACCTACTACACGACCGCGCGCGTTGATGCCAGTGTAACTCAAAAAATTCGCGTGTTCGGTTCGTGGTTATATCAATACCAGCGTGAAACCGGCGTCGGACTTCCTTTCTCCGATTCCACCACAGGGTTTTACAACCTCAGCACTGGCTGCTTCGGTGCAGCTACATCAGCTTCCAACCCTTGTGCCAGCACTGGAACTCCACCATCGGTGTACGCGCACTCGATCGGTTATACGGCGCCTAACCAGACCTTCAACACTGGCGCGGATATCACCATCACTCCGCACATCGTTGCCACCACTCGTTTCGGATACTATTTCGAAAATTACCACGATTTTGGATATCCGAGAGACGGTACTTTGTTCGGTTGGCAGACCAGCGGTTTGCCGGGAAGCCCGGGCGCTACCGACACCAACGGTGCGACTTTGCCTACCTCGCTTCAGCAATCGAACGGGTTCTTCAACGCCGCCAATAGTGGTACCTTCACCACCTACAACGCGAACAAAGCTATCCAGTATGACGCAGACTTGGCTTGGTTCAAAGGCGGGTGGCATGGAACACATAACTTCAAGTTCGGTTATCAACTCAACCGTCTTCAGAACAAAATTCTGCAAAGCTATAACGAGCCTTACGTCCAACTATTCGTAGGTACGTCAGCTCCTTACACAGCCATCAGCCAGAGCGGTCAAGCGATTTGCAATACTGAGCTTAATACCGCATTTGGTTGCCAGGGCCAATACGGCACGGCGGTCGTGTTTGACTTTGGTACTGGAGGCGATGTCACCAGCTTTAACCATGGTTTATTTGCCCAGGATGCCTGGACAATCGGCCGTGGCATAACTATTAACGCTGGCATTCGTTTGGATAAAGAGTACCTGCCAGCCAGCAGCAATGCTGGACTCGCAACCAACCCCATCGATTTTAGCTGGGGTGATAAGGTTGCACCGCGTATCGGCGCCGCGTGGGATGTATTCCAAAACGGCAAAATGAAGATATTCGGCAGCTATGGCAAGTTCTTCGACATCATGAAGTTGAACGTCGCCATTAGTTCGTTCGGCGGTCAGTACTGGAACAACTGCGCTTACGGTCTGAATACTTCTGATCTCAGCACAATCGTTCCGGCCCTTAACGCCGCAGGCCGATATTGCGTCGGTAGCGATACCACTGGAGCAAATTGGGCAGGCGGAAACACGCCAGCCGGCTTGACATTCATTGAAAACATCAATAACCGCACTTTCCCAACCTCTTGCTCAACTTGCAGTGCGACTTCAACCGGCGTAGTACCTGGTTTGAAGCCTTACTCGCAACACGAGTCGGTATTCGGCGTTGATTATCAGGTAGCCAAGAACCTTGCGTTCGAAGCTCGCTGGGATCGCCGCCGTCTTGACCATGTGATTGAAGATTCGTCGATTATCGCTTCTTCCGGTCCTTCGGCTGGCAGCGAAACCTTCGTAATCGGCAATCCTGGCCAGGGTGTAGAAAGCACATTCAACAGTTTCTACAACTTTCTCTATGCGGCAGCCCCGCCAGCATGTTCCGGCGCGGAATGCCCAATTCAACACATGATTCCGGCGGCACGCAGCTATGACGGCGTGGAGTTCCGGATAACCAAAGCCACTAGCGATCACTGGTTTGGGATGTTCTCCTACACCTACAGCAAACTGCGCGGCAACTACACCGGCCTTACCAGTTCGGATATTTCCGACGGTGGCGCGGGTGGTCGTGCATCACCGAACAACAGCCGTGCGTTCGACGAACCTTACTTCTCGTGGAATGCTAATGGCGGTTCTTCCAGTGGATTATTGCCAACCGATCGTCCTAACACATTCAAGGGTTATGCCTACTACGAAATGCCTTGGATGAAGCGGTTCACCACTGACATTGGTATTTTCCAATACCTCTACAGCGGATCACCGGTCACTACCTATGCCGACGTGGGCTTGGGGGCGAGTGCATGGGCCGTTCAGCTGTTTGATCGCGGCCAGTTTGCCAACATCACTCAGGATCCGAGCACTGGCGCGATCACGGTTGGCAGCCCGGAAACCTTCAGGACACCGTGGTATATCCAGAGCGACCTGCAATTCACCCAGAACGTGAAATTGGGCGAAGAAAAAGTCCTCAGCTTTGGAGCTACTTTGGCTAACCTGTTCAACCAGCGCTCTGTGACTGCTTACAATGCGCAGGTTGATACTGCTGCAGGTCCTGACCAGTTCATCGCTCCTCCGTCGCCTGGTTGCCAGACGCTCGGAGGTTTCTGCTACATCGGCGATGGTAACCCCTTCTATGCCGCTGCGGAACGTCCTTACAGCGTTTCTGCCGGCCTTAACAACTTTGTGCTCTCTGGTGGCACCCCGTTGGCTCTGAACACTCAGTACAAGACGCCGGCGTACTATCAGATTGCCCGTACTATCCGTTTGCAGGCGAAGTTCACCTTCTAAACGGTTGTACGCATAACCAAAATGGGAGCCGAGTTACGGCTCCCATTTTTATTGCTCGACCGACGCAACGCCGCGCTGCTGGCCAGTCTCCAGCTTGCTGTTATAAAATCGGACTGCGCAAGCGTTTCTCTCTCTGCGCAAGCGACTTCCGAGGTGCTCTGACACCGTGCCGAATAAAGCATTCATACGTTGCTATTTGCAGATTTTCGCTTTTGTCATCTCTGCATGCGCGACAGCATTGGCTCAGTGCCCTCACGCCGGCAACAACGTCGGATCCATTCCTTACCCTCCCGGCGGTCCTTATCAAGGCGTGTCGTTTCGCGTTTGGGCTCCGCACGCAACTTCGGTAAGCGTCAAAGATCCATTCTCGAATAATTCCGCCGCGCTCACTGCACAAGGCACAACCGGCTACTGGTGTAAGGACGTGCCTGGAGTCGGCATCAATCAGCGCTACGACTACGTCATTACCACTGCGAACTATGGGACCGTGACACGCCGTGATCCCAACGCTCGCGTCGTCACCAATGCGCAGAGCGGCCATTCGCTGACTTACGATCCCGCCGCGTATGTTTGGAAGGACACAAATTTCACTCCGCCATCTCTAAACAAGCTCGTGATTTACGAACTGGACACGGGACAATTCAATCCCGGCCCTTCTGGATGGGGAACATTTCAATCGTCAATCGCGAAGCTCGACCACGTTCGCGGCATGGGATTCACCGCCATCGAGCTGCTGCCAGTCACTCAATTTGATCGCATCTACGGAAACCCTTATGGGCCAACCGATCAATATGCCATCGACAATGACGAATACGGCGGTCCCGACAATTTCAAGGCATTCGTGGATGCCTGCCACCAGCGCGGCTTAGCTGTGATCCTCGACGTTGTGCACAATCATTGGGGACCGTTCGATATTCCCGACTTCGACTTCGATGCCTGGCATACTTCCACTTACCCCGGCGGGATTTATTTTTACGACGACAACGATGACTCGGACCGCTACGATACGCCATACGGCCCGCGTCCCGACTACTCGTATCCTGTCGTCAAGAATTACATCCTCGGACAGATCGCAATGTGGTTTGACGAATACCACGCAGATGGCTTGCGTTGGGATTCGATCTCGAACATCTACAACACCTGGGGTGGCGGAGTTGGCAAGGACCCTCATACCGGCAAGCCCGGCGTTTTTCTTCCCGACGGAATTGATCTCCTTCAAATTGCCAACACAACCTGGCCACACACATTCAAAATCGCCGAGGACTTATCTTTCAGTAGCAAGCAGTCGCTGGATGCCTTGCCTGTAGCCGATGGCGGACTCGGTTTCGACGCGCAATGGAACGCAACGCTTTCCTACTTCGTGCGCACCGATTTTCCTACCGCGCATATCAAGCTGGCGGACGTGGTCTCTGGAATGACCTCTGTTTTCGCTGGCAATAGTTATCAGCAGAATGTTGCATACATTGAATCGCACAACGAACTAACGACGAAGAATTCTCGCCTCTATCAGTTAGTCGATCCTCAGAATCCCACCAGCCGCATTGCCCGGAAGAAAGCTGCTCTCGCTGCCGGCTTACTTTTTACTTCGCCCGGAGTTCCCATGATTTATCAGGGAGACGAATTTCTCGATCCAAGCTGGCTCGACAATAAAACTCAGTTGGATTGGACGAACGCTACCACCTGGTCTGGGATCGTAGACCTATATCGCGATTTGGTGAGTCGCCGAACCAACGTTGCTGGCACATCTCCAGGTCTCAGCGACGCCGATTTGAATATCTATCAGCAGGACAAAACAAACGACGTGCTTGTCTATGATCGCTATAACAAATCTCTGCCCGAAGCAGACGATGTGATCATCGTCGCAAATTTAAGCGGCACCGTGTTTAACGGGGCAGGTTATGAGATCGGATTGCCCTACTCCGGTACGTGGCAAGTCTTGTTCAATAGCGATAGCAGGGCTTACAGCAGCGATTTCGGAAACGTCGGCCCATCAGGCACTGTGATGGCCGTCAATACTCCATTCGCCGGGCAACCCTACAGCGCGACCATTCCGCTTGGGGATTATTCTGTGCTACTTCTCAGCCAGAAATAAAGTAAGCGAACGCTAAGATTCTTTTGGAAGATTGTCCGAAATGGTCTGAGTCAATTCATCGACCGATGTGGGTTGACTTAATTTTGTAAGCTCTTCATCCTTTGCCAGATTCAAAACGCCGGAGTGTTCGGATTTTCGCTTTTCAATTTCCAACAGCTTCGTAATTTCCTTTTCCGTGAGTAGCAATATCTGCAGCATGAGATGGTCGCGTTCATCTGCGCGCCGGTTCATGCGAAACCGCCTCGGTTGCCAGGACTGTCCCGAGCGTCGGAAACGGCGGCGGATCGAACGGCGTAAAAAGCTTGCCATTAGTGTTGCCAAAGAGCCAGATACCAATGATGCCAAGATGAACCGTCACAAACGAGAGCGTGCCAACAAAACCGCCAATCGTGTCCCCAATGCGTTCCGCGGCAGTGCGACGCGCGAGAAAATCTTCTTCGTGTCGCGCGATCGTCTCAACATGCTGACTGACGTGTTCCGATGTAGTCCCGTCGGAAACATTTTTCGTGTTCCGCTCTTCGAATCGTTGTTCCATGATTCAGATCTCCTCGGTCGGGAACGGAATTCGTTCCCGATGCTTCTTGTAACTTCCAGTTTATGGGACTAGTGTGTTTGCAGGACAAGGGGATTCCAAAATGTTATTGCTCGTAATCATCTTGATTTTGGTTTTCGGCGGCGGCGGTGGATTCTACGGCCATAGCCGATGGGGCTACGGCGGCGGCGCAGGTGTCGGCCTCGGAACCGTCCTCGTGATTTTGCTGATCGTCTATCTACTCGGCGGCTTGCGTTAGTCCCGATGGAATGACAGTGCCCCATGTTTGCCTTCTTTGCAAACGCTGGAGGAAAGTCAATGCGCTTTTCTATCGGCTTTGTAGGGAAATTTTTGGGCGGCGCAGTGCTTTAGCGCCCCTGCGTTGCAAAATTACGCGCTATGTCCATTGCATTGCAGCACTCCCAGATAGGCGCTCCACGGACCGACTTCATCCCGATACTGCCATGCCATCACGCGCGAAAGTTGATGGATATGCGTGAGATCATGAACTGCCCATGTCGCCACCAGTTGCGACAATGTCACCGCTCCTAACGCCGGATGCTTTCCTCGCCGCTCCAAATCGCTCGACTGCAATTTCAGTTCTTTTAATGTTGCGAGATTTCCGTGCCTCAACTGAGCGAACTCGTCCAGACACTGATCCAGCGTCTTACCCTTACTTTCTTTTTCCTGCGCAAAGCGATCAAACGTATCGAATGTCCGCGCCTCTCCATGTTCCAGAATGATTCGCAATCGCGGCACCCAGTCCGTACGCTCGCCAGAAATTAAGTGACCCACAATATCGAAGGCATTCCATGTATCTTTTCCCTCATTACGTTCCACCCATATGCCGGGCATACCGCGCAGCCAGGCATCTAAAATCTGTGGAGTGCGCGAAAGAATCGCGACCGCATCGTCTACCTTGAGTTCCGCCATATTCGCCATATTTACGTAGATGCCGCCCTCATTATTTTGGACTCAGGCACCGCGAGGTCCTCCTGAATCCCTCCCGGCTCTTCCTCATCTAATGTTACATAACTAGTTAATAGGAGGCCTTATGATCAATATTCGGCGAAGTGAGGAACGTGGTGGCGGCGATCACGGTTGGCTCAATACGAAACATACTTTTTCGTTCGATCAATATCACGATCCTAAGTGGATGGGTTTTCGTTCGCTGCGCGTCATCAATGAAGACTACGTCGCGCCGGCTGTCGGATTCCCCACGCATCCGCACCGCGACATGGAGATCATCACTTACCTGCTCTCCGGCGAGATCGAGCACAAAGACAGTCTCGGGACCGGCTCGATTATTCGACCCGGCGATGGCCAGCGGATGAGCGCGGGGCGCGGCATTCGGCATAGCGAGATGAATCCGTCGCCTAAACATCCCGCACATTTGTTGCAGATTTGGATTATGCCAGACAAATCCGGACACGAACCAAGTTACGAGCAAAAAGCTTTTCCGGAAGAAGAAAAGCGCGGCAAGCTGCGGCTGATCGCTTCTCCCGATGGCAAGGACGGTTCGGTGACAATCCATCAGGATGCGAAGCTTTACGTCTCGCTGTTGTCGCCCGGCCAGGAAGTCGCGCATGAGCTTGGCAAAGGTAGATTCGCTTGGTTGCAGGTTGCAAAGGGTGCTGTCGAATTGAATGGCAAAAAGTTATTGCAGGGCGATGGCGCTGCGATCAGTCCCGACAATAAAGACGATGAATCGAAGTTGCGAATCAAGGGCGTCGAAGGCGCTGAAGTTCTGCTCTTCGATTTGGATTAATCAGGATCTCGATTAATCACGACGCATTCGCTGCGATGTTCGCGCGCACCGTCCGCATCGTGTCTAAGTAGAAATGCAGATTGTGGATAGTGTTCAATACCTGCGCCAGTACTTCGTTGGACGCATACAGGTGGCGCAGGTAGGCGCGCGAATAACGGTTGCACACTCGGCACGAACATTTAGGATCAAGCGGCCCGCTATCTCCGGCATGGCGAACCTGCTTGATCGAAATCCTTCCTTCTGACGTAAACAGCAGGCCATGGCGCGCTGCGCGTGTGGGTAATACGCAATCCATCATGTCGACGCCGAGCTTTGAGTACTCCACAATTTCTTCTGGCGTACCCACGCCCATGAGATAGCGCGGCTTGTCCTTCGGAAGATATTGCAGAGTTGACTCGACCACTTCGCGTGTAAGATTACGCGGCTCGCCAACGCTCAATCCACCAATTGCATACCCTGGGAAATCGAGTTCAATAGTTCGCTCAGCGGATTCCTTACGCAGCGCCAGATCCATGCCACCTTGGACGATCCCGAATAGCGCTTGTGTCGAGTTTTTGTCTGCGAGGTCCCACGGCACTTCATGCTTATGCGCTTCAAAATGTTTCTTGCTGCGAGCCGCCCAGCGCAAAGTCATCTCCATGGAATCGCGCATCCGGCGTCCGTCTGCTGGATACTCTGTACATTCATCGAACGCCATGATGATGTCTGCACCCAATCCGATTTGTGCTTCCATCGCACTCTCCGGACTGAAAAAATGCGACGAACCATCAAGATGCGAGCGAAACGTCACTCCTTCTTCAGTGACTTTACGCAGCTCATTCAAACTGAAGACCTGGAATCCGCCGGAGTCGGTCAAGATAGCTCGCCGCCATGCCATGAAGCTATGCAGTCCGCCCAGCTTGCGGACCTGTTCAATGCCCGGACGCAAATAAAGATGATAAGTATTGCCCAGCAGAATCTGTACGCCGAGTTCTTCGAGAATGTCTTGCGGTACGCCTTTTACTGTGCCGAGCGTGCCGACTGGCATAAATACCGGAGTTTCAACTTCTCCATGCGGAGTGTGAAGGCGGCCGCGCCGCGCCGCGCCGGATGTGGCTTCAATGCTGAAGGAAAAGGACACCTTCAGATTGTATCGAACAGCAGTGAAGAATCAGTGATGGATCAGGCCTGAGTCGTTTCCAGCAGATCATCTTTCGGAGTCGAATCAACCACTTCCTCGGCTGCAGCCGCTTCTGCGATTGCTTCGCCGGTGAAGTCCGCAAGCTCCAATCGTAAGTTGCCAGGATTGGTTGAGTAGCTCAATCCAGTTTCAAAATCGACCACTCCGGACCGAATGAATTTTTCGATTTCGCCATCGAAGTGGAGCATTCCTTCATCGCCGCCAACTCTCATAGCATCAAGCAAAGTCTTGCCATCGCCTTCGCCCTTTTCGACGTATTCGCGAGTTCGCAAAGTTGACTTCAAAATTTCAATGGCTGCTATTCGTCCAGTGCCGTCTTTCTTGGGTACCAGACGCTGCGAAACGATGTAGCGAAAACTTTTTGCCAGGCGATTGCGGATGCCATCCTGCTCCGCCATTGGGAATGCGCCAATCACGCGTTCGATAGTTTTCGATGCGTCGATAGTATGCAAGGTTGAAAGCACAAGGTGACCAGTCTCGGCGGCTTCCATCGCGATCTCAATCGTTTCCTTGTCGCGCATTTCTCCGACGAGAATTACTTTCGGGGCCTGCCGCAACGCCGCGCGTAGTGCCATGGCGAAGCTCGTGGTATCACTATGCAGTTCGCGCTGATGGATTACGCAATTCTTGTGTGCATGCAGAAACTCAATGGGATCCTCAATCGTAAGAATGTGGAAAGACTGTTCCTGATTGATGCGATCAATGATCGCCGCCAGAGTCGACGATTTACCGGATCCTGTCGGTCCGGTAACAAGCACAATCCCATTCCGCAAGCCGACAATATTTTTTAATTCCGCAGGAAGATTCAACGCAGCGAAGTCGGGAATTTTGCTGGGAATCACGCGCATGACCACGGCGCAAGTGCTGCGTTGCATGAAAACATTGACGCGAAATCGGCTCACTCCGGGCAAGCTGTACGACACGTCGCACGATCCAAATTCTTTGAGATTCTGCGCAGCGTTCTGGTTCGTTCCGATCAAGTGCGTTGCGATCGTACGAATCTCTTCCGCCGATAGTGGCCGCGCGGCTCCCGCCGGAGCAAGCTTGCCGTTGATTTCAACCAACGGCGGCTTTCCCGGAGAGAAAAACAAATCGCTGATGCGGTCCGATGTACGCAACATCGCGACCAACAATGCTGGAGTCGAAATCGGTGCCGGCGCGGGAGCTGCGGCAGCGGCACTCGGCACACTGCTCACGGCTGTTGGAGGTGATGCCATTCTGCGAATCCTTACGTAATTGTTGGGATCAAATTCGGGTCGAAAACCTGGAATCTCCGACCCTTGTGAAGGGTACATGGCAGGGAAGCGCGCTCAAAGATTACGGAAGGCCTACAGGCTAAACACTATAGTATGACCTTCCGAGACCGCATGGATTCAGGGTGTTACAGCGCGGCGGTCTTTTCGGTAATCAGTTTTTTGACCTTCTCGACGAAGTCCGTGGTCAGCATGTCTTCAGTTTTCTCTTTGCCGCGAGTGCGCACGTTCACTTTGCCCGCCTCGGATTCCTTATCTCCAACAACCAGCAGAAAGGGCACTTTCTGCATGGCATGTTCGCGGATCTTGGCATTCATCTTTTCGTTGCGCGCATCGACTTCCACTCGGACTCCCGCGGCCCTCAATTCCGTAGCAACCTTGTTTGCATAATCGGCGTGGCGCTCGGCGATCGGAATCATCGCCACTTGAACGGGCGACAACCACACCGGAAATGCTCCGGCGTAGTGCTCGATTAGAACTCCGAAAAATCGCTCGATCGATCCATACAATGCGCGATGCACCATGACCGGCTGCTTTCGCGATCCATCTTCGGACACATACTCAAGCTGAAAACGTGCCGGTAGATTGAAATCAAATTGCACAGTGGAAAGCTGCCACAAGCGGCCAATGGCATCCACTAACTTGATGTCAATTTTTGGCCCGTAGAACGCCGCCTCGCCAGGGATCGTCTTGTACTCAATATTCCGCCGTTTCAGCACATTTTCCAGCGATGCAGTTGCGTAGTTCCACTGCTCTTCAGTGCCAACAAAATTCTTGCGGTCATCAGGATTCCAAGTGGAAAGCTCAGTCTGAAATTGATCGAATCCAAAATCTTTGAGGACGTCGAACGCAAAATTCAGGCAAGCCTCAACTTCGCCTTCAATCTGATCGAGCGTGCAGAAAATATGCGCATCGTCTTGGGTAAATCCGCGGACGCGCAACAGCCCGTGCATTACGCCCGACCGCTCGTAACGATAGACGGTTCCCAACTCGCCTAGCCGCACCGGCAGATCACGATACGACTTCAACGAGTCCTTATAAATCAAAATATGCCCCGGACAATTCATCGGCTTGAGCCGATATTCCGCATCGTCAAGCTCCATCACATCGAACATGTTGTCCGCGTAATAGCCGTCGTGCCCTGAAGTCTGCCATAGCTGGCGGCGCATCACATGCGGCGTGTACACCAGCGAATATCCGCGCTTGATGTACTCATTGCGCATCCAGTCTTCCATCTCTTTGCGGATAATTCCGCCTTTGGGATGCCAGAAAATCAGTCCCGGCCCGGCGAGTTCCTGAATCGAAAATAAATCGAGTTGCTGGCCAAGCACACGATGGTCGCGCTTTTTCGCCTCTTCTTGCTTGTGGATGAACTCATCCAAATCTTTCTTGGAGAAAAACGAAGTCCCATAAATCCGCTGTAGTTGCGGATTCTTCTCATCGCCCAGCCAATACGCTCCCGCAATATTCAGCAGCTTGAATGCTTTAATTTTCCCGGTGCCAGGAATGTGAGGACCGCGGCAGAAGTCGGTGAACTTACCGGTACGATAAATCGAAATCTTTTCATCGGGCTTGGTGAACTGCTCGATGAAATGGCACTTCATGAAGTCGCCATCCTGCTTGAACTCGGCCAGTCCTTCTTCCCGCGCCAGAAATTCGCGTGCGTACGGAATGTTTTGCTGCACCAGTTCCTGCATCTTGGCTTCGATCTTTTGCAGATCGTCAGGCGTGAACGCAGTCGGACGATAAAAATCGTAAAAGAACCCAGTGTCGGTGGACGGCCCGTGACCCAGCTTGGTCTCCGGAAACAACTCGAGTACCGCTGCCGCAAGAAGATGGGCGGATGAATGCCGGTACACTGCCAGCGACTCCGGGTCTTTGGCAGTTAGAATTCGTAATTCAGTGTCGCTATCCAGCGGACGAGTCAGGTCGATCAAATTGCCATTGGCTTTGGCGGCGATGGCCGCGTCGGCTAGGCGCGGGCTGATGGAGTTGGCAACATCCAGCGCAGTCGTGCCGGGAGGAACCTGCTTGGTGCTTCCATCGGGAAGTTTGATTTGAATGTCAGACATAGGTATTCAGTGGAGTTATTTGAGTTTAATGGAGCGTTCCGCGAGGGTCAAACGCGCGCTGAGCGTTTTGAAACCTGCATATGTTTATCTCCGGAGCACGTTCATCAGAAATTGATTTTCATTTCCTTGTTTTCGGTTCTAGAATTCGGCTCGAAACAAATCGGTGTCCGAGGGGGAATCGAAAGGGTGCACCGAATTCGTACCCCGGCTCACGGCCGGAAGAGAGGAAGTTGCTATGCGTTGTAAATTTCTCACTCTGTTTCTTCTATTCTTCACCTTTTACTCCCAAGCTCAAAAACTAGAAGTCTTCAACCCTCCACAGGCTGGCGGACTTGGATATGACGATCTGTTCGGCACTAACGTCGGCAACGCCAACATTCTCGCATCATCCAGTGTCGCTGGAATTACGGTCTTCGTACCGTGGGGCCAGATTGATAAGTCAACGACAGTTCCATGTCAGCAAACAGTACCTGCAAGCTGTCTTTGGTCGAATGTCGATACCCAACTGTTGGCGTACCTTCACGGCACGAATAACAAGAACAATGGGCTGCTGTCTCACCCGAACGAAAAGCTAAACCTCATCGTCGAGATGATTCCAGAGGGTGGGACAGCAGTGAACACAATTCCAGCGTATGTATTCAACCCAATCACCTACGCCAATTGGTGTCCAAGCTGCAATGTGAATCAACCTCAGGATATGTCCTCCTGCGGATCGTGGTCTGGTGCAACCAGTGCTCCGACTTGCAGTGGTCAAGCGTCTTCTCCATCTGTACAGGCGTGCGGTACCACGGGTTCGGGAACAGCCATTGGAATCGGCCTCTGGAATATCAACACTTGCCGATTGACTGGCGGGGTAACAAATGGTTGCCCGAATCAAAAAGAAGTAGGGCTGGACTTCAGCGGCTATCCCGTCGTCTATGAAACTCCGATCATGACGGCGTATCAGAAGTTCGTGGACGCTCTTCTGAAACACTACTCAACACAGGGCGATGGCTCTGGCCCCACAATCGGCTTGTACATCTCATACATTCGTGTTGGCTTGACGAGCGGAGGTGAAGATTTTCCCGTCTGTGCTCAATCTTTGGTCAACAACACGACGACAGGAGTATGGCCGAGTCCTCAAGGGCTTAATTATGATCTGGTACCGATTCCAAATCAAAACATACCTCCTGATTGGTATGAAACTACTGCTGTCTGTCCGGGCGGTGTCAACGACGAAGCCGCATGTCGCGGCAAATATGCGTATCTTCTCGGAAGTCCGAGTGGCAACACGACCGATGGAAACGGATATGTGGCAACAATGTTCAAGGCTTTCCAAGCGAGTCGTTTGGCATACTACGGAACGACGGGAGGACCACAGGTTGTCGCCAACGCTCACACAGGCCCGCCAAGTCTGACGGACATGAGCTACGCGGATCAGGAGGCAGGCTCGATTATTGGAAGCACGCTTCCCGGTTGCGGTGGCTACTGTGGTAAGTCTGGATTCGGACAAGAGTCGCTCAGTGAATACGATGTGTGGTCTTTGCCGATTGGTCGGGCGTGCGATGACGACTGGTGTCATCTCTTTCAACTCTACAGCCCAACCTATCCGGGAAATTATTTCTTACAGACCACGCTTCCGAACTCACAAGCGGTTTACTCAATCCAGACGATTTCTCTCCAAGCTCCATATACGCAGGGACTGGTCACCTGCTCATCAACCTGTACCAATTTCAACACCAGTCCTCCGGCGTTCTCACCTTCCGGGCTGTATCCGCAAGAAGGTTTCGCCATCACCGCCAACGGTGCGACGAAGTCCTACAAAATCGACAGCAATGGAACGGATACATCAGGACACCAAGTAGGTGTTCTAAATTCTACACAGTTCACTTGCGACCGTAATGATCCTTGTCCGGCGGTTACTCAGTCTCAAAACCAAATCCTGTACACCGGGGATTATCTGCCGGACACGGTGCCGTTCGCGGGTAGGACTGACGCCTCAACCATTGAAGTGTACTTCTGCGACTGGGAGTTCGCTCTCAATAGCAACAGCAACCAGACGACCACGGGCTGTCAGGCGTATGACAGCACCTATTCTCCGAAATACGCAACCGTTCTCGACCCTCCGTAAACCGGAGACTTAGCCGTTCAACAACTAATTCAGCGGGACTGGATAGGGCCGGAAGGCTCTATTCGGCCCTGCCGGATTTCAGCTATCCTGATGTGGTTTGAGAGGTTGAAGTATGAATCTGAAAAACGTAATTCCCACCATCCTGTTGCTCTTGGTCGGCAACTTCGCATTCGCCCAGCACTACAAAGTCTTGTACAGCTTTGGTAGTTCTCCGAATGATCCTTCTTCCGTCATCAGCAGTCTCGCCTTCGATAGCAAGGGGAATCTCTATGGCACTTCAGCGGGCGGCGGTAATGGAGTTGGCTCGGATTGCGATCAATCGTGCGGCACCGTGTTCGAGCTAACGCCTAACGGTGATGGTAGCTGGTCGGAGTCTGTCATCTATAACTTCTGCACGGTTTTCAATGGAGCTACGTGTCTCGATGGTGAAATATCTTGGGCGGGCGTCACTGTCGATCCGAAAGGCAATTTATACGGGTCGGCACTCGAAGGTGGAAAGAATTGCTCTGGCGGGGGCTGCGGGATCATTTTTGAGCTTTCATCACAGGCAGGAACGTGGACTGAGAGTGTTCTCTATAACTTTTGCTCGAATCGAAAAAACGGTTCATGCCTCGACGGAGCCGAACCCGCCGCCCCAATGATTTTTGGTTCTGATGGAAGTTTGTACGGGACAGCGTTAATTGGTGGAACCGGACACTTTCCCCAAGGCGATGGTGGCGGCGTCGTGTTTAGATTGTCTCCGGGTTCACATGGCTGGACAGAGTCTGTGCTGTATAGCTTTTGTTCTTTGGGAAGTGGTCTCATCTGCCCTGATGGTGATTCTCCATATCTAGACGGAGTAGCGTTCGGGCCGTCAGGAAATTTATATGGTTCAACAGGCAATGGTGGCAATTCTAAGAACGAAGGAACTGGAGTCGTGTATCAACTCACCCCTAGTTCGGGCAGTTGGCAGCAAGAGGTGCTGGCAGCATTTCCGGCTCAATACAATCTCACGGGGTTTTCCGGTGGCGTGGCCGTCGATCCGTTGGGAAACGTTTATGGGAGCTTTCAAGTCCCGAAGGGCGGCGTCTTCGATATCAATCCGAAGACTAAGCAGAAAAAACTTTTTCTCTTCGATGGAACAGACGGTGAACAGCCCATTGGAGGCGTCACGCTCGACCTGAAACATGGAGTCCTCTATGGAACGACTTCTGGAGCAAGCGGAGGCGTCGGGGGAATCTACAAAATTGACGCGACGGGAAAAGAGACCCTGCTTTATAAATTCTGCTCACAGCAGAACTGTGCTGACGGCAATATACCTTGGGCCACGATGATCCAAGACAAGAACGGCAATCTTTACGGCACTACGCAAGGCGGCGGCGAATTCGGCAACGGCGTCGTCTTCGAGTACACCCCGTAGGCCATCTGCTCTTGCCTTAAGCTACCGGCGCTCCGAAATTCTCTGAAAGCGCACAGCGCCTCGCTCTACCATCCCACCTTCTGCCCTTTGTTCTGCTCATCCAGCCACTTCTGTAGCGGAGCAAAATATTCCAGCAGGGCGCTGCCGTCCACTTGGCGTTCGCCGGTCCCGGCTTCGAGCGCATCCGGCCACGGCTTGCTCTGGCCCATTTCCAGCATCTTGTTGAACTTCGCGCCCGCTTCTTTCGATCCGAAGAATGTGCACCGATTGAGCGGTCCGGTTTGCCCGGCGGCGTGGCACAACGAACGATAGAACTGGAACTCGAGAATATGCGCGAGGAAATATCGCGTGTAGGGCACGTTGGCGGCAACGTGATACTTCGCACCCGGATCGAAGTCGGCTTCGCTGCGTTCAACAGGCGGAGCCACGCCTTGATATTTGCGGCGTAATTCCCACCATGACTTGTTGTAATCCGCTGGCTTGATTTCGCCGGAAAAAACTTTCCACCGCCACTGATCGATCAGCAATCCGAACGGAAGAAACGCCACGCGATCCAACGCCTGTTGCAACAACAATGGAATATCGGTTTCCGGCGGCGGAACTTTGTCGAGCAGTCCTACTTTCTTCAAATATTCCGGAGTGATGGCCAGCGCGATGGAGTCGCCAATCGCCTCATGGAAGCCGTCGTTCGCGCCGCTCTTAAAAAGAAATGGCTGATTCTTATAGGCTCGCTGATAGAAATTATGCCCCAATTCATGGTGGATGACGACGAAATCCTCATCGCGCACCAGAAGGCAAACCTTCACGCGAAGGTCGTCGAGATTATCAATGTCCCACGCGCTGGCATGGCAGACCACATCACGATCCGCGGGCTTAGTGAATAACGACCGCTCCCAGAAAGTTTTAGGCAGAGGGGCAAATCCCATGGACGTGAAGAAGCCTTCGCCGTATTTCACCATCCCTTTCGGATCGACGTTTTTAGCCTTCAACAATTCCGTAACGTCATAGCCTCGGCTATTTTCCGGCAGGCCGAGCAGGGGAAAGATGTGTGTCCAATCCTGCGCCCAAATGTTTCCCAGCAAGTGCGCGGGAATCGGGCCATCTGGAGGAACGACGTCGGCGCCATACTTCGCCACCAACCGCGCGCGCACGTAAGTATGAAGCGAAACATATAGAGGACGCACCTGCTGCCACAATCTTTCGAGGTCGGCGCTGAAAGCATCGGGCGGCATGTCATAACCCGATCGCCAAAGAGCGCCGGTATCTTTGAATCCCATTTCTCGTGAGCCTTGGTTCGAGAGGTCGACAAATCGGCTGTAGCGCTCGCGCATCGGCACGCCGACTTTGTGCCATCCCTGCCAAAGTTCGAGTAATTCTTTGGGATCGCGACTCGTCGCCATCCTCGTCTCGATGGTTCCAATATCAAGACAGTCGCCGGATGCCGGACAGTACTTGCCCTTGCCATAATCCGCGTCGAGCGATGTGCCGATCTTGGTCATCTCCTTGCGCAGCGCGGGATCTTTTGGCGCAGGCGCAGTCAGCGATAGACGCAGCAACAGAAATTTGCGCGCGATCTCGGGAGGCATTTTCAATCCATCGAACCGCTTTGCTTGCTCGACCAGTTCGGTGGTCACAGCTGTGTTCTCGTCAATCGCATCAGCCGCGAGTGCTTCGGTATCGTCGGTGATGAAGTTTTCCTGCACCCACGTCGCTTGATTGACCTTCACGCTCAGATCGCTCAAACGCGCTTCGGCGGACTTCATGAATTGTTCGGCATCGGCGAGCGTCGGCTTGGCCGAAGAAGTTTTGGGTGACGACTGTGCCTGCAACAGCATTGGAACCAGCAGCAATAGAAAAGCGAGTCTTCGCATTTGAAAAAATCTCCCGCCCAGGATTATCAACTAGATCTGGAAAATTGTCAGGTGAGATTTTTTACTTTACAGTCGCAACGGCAATTTGCAATTCAGGATAGGCCTGGTTCCACTCATTGCTCACATGTTCAAACGTGAGCCGGAATTGGCTGGTTTGGCCCGGCGCGAGCGGCGCAACGCTCAGATCGACCGCATCAGGATACGGGCCGGTGGTTTGCAATACGCGGATGGGAACATCATCCGCTTGAGCAACCTGCGCCATGGAATCGCGAAAAACGACGTGCATCACTGCGCGTGTCAAAAGTTTGTCCCCGGTATTCGTGATGTTCCCGTCGATATAAGTGATAGTTGTTCCGGCAAAATTCTGCGCCGCGCTCATCTTTAAATCGGATATTTTCAGGCTGGCGGCATAGGGCGGAGGACCAGTCGGCGCCTTGTGGCTCGGACGAACCATCCACAACCCAGCGGCGGCGACAATTGCGACGGCGCACAATCCTATGATGATGGGAAGCAGATTGGATTCGCGCTGCGGAGTGCTAAGCGGCGAAAGCGCGAGAGGATCATCCATGCAGCGATTGTACTATTCGCCGCATGGATATTTATTTACTCGCCGCCGACCAGTAGGCCGTCGATGCGAATCGTCGGGCAGGCAACGGCGCCGCGAAATTCAAGGTCGCTGCCAACTTCTGTTATGTTCAGGAAAATCTCTTTCAGATTTCCAGCAACGGTAATTTCTTCGACGGGATAACTCAGCTCACCGCCCGAGATCCACATTCCCGATGCTCCACGCGAATAATCCCCGGTGACCAAATTCGCGCCATGGCCGAGAAACTCGGTGACATAAAGTCCATCGGGAATTCCTGCAATAATTTCTTGCGGCGTTTTCTTCCCAGCTTGCAGAAAATAATTGCCCGGCCCAATCCCCGGAGTTCCCGCCAATCCGCGTGATGCATTTGCAGTCGTCTGCATGCCCAGCTTCTTTGCGGTATAGGTGTTAAGAAGATAGGACTTCAGAACTCCGTTTTCGATGACCACGGTCCGGCGGGTTGGAATGCCTTCCCCGTCAAATGGACTCGTGCCAAAGCCGCCGGGGATGGTCCCATCGTCAATTACGTTCACGGATTCAGCTGCGATCTTCTCCCCCAGTTTGCCAGCGAGAAAAGACGCGCCACGATAAACCGAGTCTCCATTGATGCCTTCGAAGATGTGTTCGAGAATCGATGCCGACACCATGGGATCGAATACGACGGGGACGTTCGCGGTCTTAACTCGTTTCGCACCGAGCCTGCGCAACGTACGTTGCGCAGCAACTGTGCCTACATGTTCGGGGGATTCGAGCTTGCTTAAATTGCGCGAAACCGAATACCAGTAATCGCGCTGCATTGCTCCTTCTTCGGTTTGCGCGATGGGAACGGCCGAGATCGAACAATACGAGCGGCGATATTCGCCGACGAATCCGTGAGAATTCGCCATGATCTTGTGACCTGTGGCAGCGTCAAATGAACCGCCGTCAGAGTTTTTGATTCGTGGATCGTAATCCAGCGCCGCCTTCTCTGCGCGACGCGCATAGCTGATGCGCTCCTCGCCGGGCAACGAATAAACATCGGCATAATAAAGATCAAGATCGCCGGGCAGCGAACCGAGCTGCGACTTTTCTGGAATTCCTGCGAATGGGTCTTCAGAGGTAATTTTCGAAAGCTCGATCCCAGATTTAATCATGCGATCAATGCCTTCGCGCGAGAAATCGCTGGTATAGGTGCTGGCTGCGCGTTGTCCGCTGAATACGCGGATTCCAATTGCGCGCGATCCCGACTGCTTGAGCGTTTCGACCTGCCCGAGTCGAACCAGCGTGGAGAATTCATCGCCCTCGCGAGCAACGCATTCAGCGGCAGTCGCTCCGGTCTTCATGGCGCGGCCGACGATATCCTGCGCAAGCTCTTTCAGATCGATTGACGTCTGCGCGCTCGGTGTTTCTAATTCAGTTGCCAAATGAAAATTTCCTCAATGATTAAACTAGAACCCTACTGCATGAATCCGCCGGGATCTTTTCTCGCTGTCCCGCCCACCGTCAGGCGATCCACTTTCAGCGTTGGAATTCCTACGCCGACCGGAACCGCTTGACCATCTTTGCCGCAAGTGCCAACGCCTTCGTCGAGTTTAAGATCGTGTCCGACCATTGATACGCGCGTCAAAACATCCGGCCCGTTGCCAATCAGAGTCGCGCCCTTGATGGGAGCAGTAATGTGCCCATCTTCGATGAGATAAGCTTCCGACGCGGAGAAAACAAATTTTCCGTTAGTGATGTCTACTTGCCCGCCACCAAAATTCACGGCATAAATTCCGCGCTTCACCGAGCGAACAATGTCTTCAGGATCGTCCGTTCCCGGCAGCATATAAGTGTTCGTCATGCGTGGCATGGGGATGTGTTCGTAGCTCTCGCGGCGCCCGTTGCCGGTGTCGGCGATGCCCATCAGCCGCGCGGATAGCTTATCGCTGATGTAGCCCTTGAGAATTCCATTCTCGATGAGAGTCGTGCTCTGTGTCGGCTGACCTTCGTCATCTACGTTCAATGATCCGCGCCGCCACGGCATGGTGCCGTTGTCGACGACAGTGCATTTCTCGCTGGCCACGCGTTTGCCAACCAGTCCTGCAAATGCTGATGTCTGTTTGCGATTGAAGTCGGCTTCCAAACCATGGCCGACCGCTTCATGCAAAAGCACACCGGGCCATCCCGGACCGAGAACCACTTCCATATCGCCTGCCGGAGCTTCTCTTGCGTCCAATTGCAGGATCGCCTGGCGCGCTGCTTCCTTCGCAAAATATTCCGGAGTCTTCTCTCCGAAAAAGAAGTCGAGAGCCACGCGTCCGCCGCCGCCAGAGCTGCCACGAGCAGAAGTTAATTCTGTCTTGGCGATGCACGACACATTCATGCGAGCCAGAGGCTGCGAGTCTTCGGCAAAAGTTCCGTCCGAAGCAACAATAAGGATGTTGCGCAATTCATCGGAATAGCTGGCGCGTACTTCTTTGATCCTGGGATCGAACGCCCGCGCTGCTTTATCGCCGCGCATTACCAATTCGACTTTAGCCGTAATCTCCGCATCAACCGATGGCAACGTTATCGGATAAAGACTTCGCGCTGGCTTCTCTTGAAATCCAATCACAGGAGTTTTCGACGGACCATTCGCTATCAGCGCAGCCGTTCGTGCCGCATGCAAAATTCGTTCCGGAGAAAGATCATCGGTGTAAGCGTATCCAGTACGCTCTCCGGAAAGTACACGAACTCCGCAACCTGCCGACGTTCCCTGCGACGCCGACTTCACCATGGACTCATCCACGCCCAGCGAAGTCGAACTCAAATATTCGAAATAAAGGTCGGCATAATCTCCGCCCGCCGAAAGTGCGGCCGCCAGATAGCGCTCCAAATCGCGCTCATTTACGCCATAGTGTTGAAAGAAAAACTTGTTATTGTCCACGGTGTTTTAGATGCCTCGCGAGTGGAAATGACTCTTGGCTTTGTCTCGATTATGCCACACGCTAACGGACGGCCCGCGCCCCACTAAAAACGATGGTCACCCGTCACAGACACTATCGCGTGGCACGAACAGAATAGTCATAGGTCATGACTTCCGACTCCCTCGCTCGCGTCTTCAGCGATTTTCTTTCCGGCTCGCGTTCCGCCGTAGTAATAGAAGATGGTGCCGTCGCCTTCGATTTGGCGGAGGCGCAGTACAGCATTTCCGGTGAGCATAATAAATGCCTGCTGCATCTATGGTCGTCGGAGCGCAATGTTGTGCGCCGAGTGCTCGATGTCGAACAGAAAAACGACGGCCTCAAACTGCAAGTCCAGCGTATGGGACAAACCAAACCCACCAAGCTGGAAATTTGCCGCGAGCGCGATCGCCGCACTCCTACTGTCAAACGTGCTGCACGAATCATCTACGAACGAAAACTACGGAACGCGGTGGAGCGGCGATATCCCGGATACACCGTCGTCAGCTTTACAACCGCAATGGATTTGGAACGCTCATTCGGCCCCATTTACACAAGAGGACTGATGCGGCGCGGCCAATCCGCATTCGCTGTCCTTGGAGCGAACGAGCACGAAGCACAGACTTCGCTCGATGCAGCTCTGACATTCGGAATTCTGTGGCTGGAACGATGCCGCGAGTCGTCCGTCGGAAAATGCGTTGTCGAAGGACTCAAATTATTTCTTCCGCCAGGGACGTCCACTGTCGCGCGTGAGCGCATTGCGCATCTCAATCCGGTGGCCGCCAAGTGGGAATTATATGAATTCGACGAGCGCGAAGATGCCGTCACCCCGATCGATATTGCCGATCGCGGCAATCTTGCCACGCGGCTAACGCACTGCCTCGACGAAGAGAATTCGCGCGCGCGTTTTTCAACCGCAATCTCGCAAGTTCACTCCATCATGCCGGAAACAGATGTGGCAATTCTTTCGCCTGCAGAAATTGCCTTCCGCCGATTCGGATTGGAATTCGCCCGCGCCCATCTGATTCACGATCCGGTTTCCCTCCGCACCGGTACCGAAATCGTTTTCGGGCTCGGCGCCGAGCACCACATCTTGCGAGAAGGTAATCGCGAAGCCTTCATTCATCTGACCCACAGCATTGGCGAGGTCCGGCACCCGGACGGGCCGCGCGATCATCCGCTATGGCGGCTGCATCCCGAGCGCTGGCTGGAATCGCTGGTGGCAAAAAATGTTTCCGCCATGGATGTGCGGCTTGATCCCTCATGCGCGTATTCGCAGGTGCCCGCCTTTTCGGCTTCCGACCGCGCCATGATGGATGTGCTCGCCCTCACTCGCACCGGGCGGCTTGCCGTGATCGAACTCAAAGCCGACGAGGACATTCATCTGCCACTGCAAGGGCTCGATTACTGGGCACGCGTCGCCTGGCACCACGCCAGCGGGGAGTTCCAGCGCTTCGGCTACTTTCCCGGACGCGAATTGTCGCCCACGCCGCCTTTACTTTTTCTGGTCGCGCCGGCGCTGCACATTCATCCGTCGACTGATTTGTTGTTGCGCTATCTCTCGCCGGAGATCGAATGGGTCCTCGTCGGAATCGACGAACGCTGGCGCACCGGAGTGAAGCCAGTCTTCTGCAAACGCTCGTTAATTAAGCTTTCAGAAGACGCGCAAAGGCGCGCAGGGTGATTGTAGGGCGGACACTCCTGTCCGCAGTGCTTGTTTGGCGCGGGCGCGTCGCCAGCGAGGAACGTCATCGGTCTCCATATTTGTCATCCTGAACGAAGCGAAGGACCTCACGCTCCAATAACGCGTTACGGACAACGCTAGCGCTCCATCTGGGAAACTTTGCGCAAACTCTTTCATCTTGACGCTGAACCATCCCCGAATGACACTTGTAGGCGCGCCGTTTTACCTGGAGAATTGCCATGAATAAAGTTGTCGGATCCAAAACTGTCGCCGTCTTCGTACTGATGTTGGTTGCGATGGTAGTTGACTCGCACGCGCAGACCGTTACCCCACTTGTGATATTCGACGGATTTAATGGCGGGCAGCCGTACCAGGGACTTCTTGTCCAAGGTACAGAAGGAAGTTTTTACGGAACGACAGAGCTTGGCGGGAAATCTTCCGGTTGTGGGCAGGAGGGATGCGGCACATTATTTGGCATGACTGCGAAGGGAGTACTGTCTACGAAATCCTTCAATAGCACCGACGGAAACGTGCCCCGCTCGGGTGTGGTGCGCGGCATAGATGGCGGCTACTTCGGAACAACCAACGGCGGTGGTGCTTATGGACAAGGCACAGTGTTCATGGTTACTCCATCAGGTCAGTTAACGACCATTTATAGTTTTTGCGCTCAGACAGGATGCCCCGACGGGTTAAATCCTTATGGCACTGTGATCTTAGGTGTCGACGGGAATTTTTACGGGACAACCTACAGCGGGGGTTCGAATGGCGGGGGGACGGTCTTTACGATAACTCCTGACGGTGTCCTCACAACCTTGTACAGCTTCTGCAGCGCGGCCGACTGCGCGGACGGGGATGACTTGACCAGCGGGTTAGTCCAAGGTCTGAATGGTGACTTATACGGGGCGACGCAAGACGGGGGCCGTTTCACTAAAGAATGTCCGGCGGGTTGCGGTACCGTGTTCCGAATCACTCCGAAGGGCACATTGACCACCGTCCATCGATTTAATGGCCGAGACGGGCGAAGACCTTTCGGTGCTTTGATCGTAGACAATGAAGGTAACCTGTATGGGAGCGCCTTTGCCGGCGGTGATTTGACGTGCAATCCGCCCGCTGGCTGTGGAGTTATCTACAAAATCACCGCAAGTGGTATTGTCACAACTCTTCATACATTTGAAAATAGTGGCGACGGAATCGGTCCGGGAGCCGGACTAGTTCTCGCAACCGACGGTAATCTCTATGGGGCAACAACTGGAGTTGAAAGCCGCATATTTAACAGCGGTACGCTTTTCCAGATTACGCCACAAGGGATATTGACGACTTTATATAATTTCAGTAGTGCTACGGGCACAGATCCCACTAGTCCCCTGATGCAAGCAACCGATGGAAGTTTCTACGGCACAACACTCTACGGCGGAGATTTGTCTTGTGCACAGGGCAGCGGTTGTGGATCAATTTACAAATTGGACATGGGCCTTGCGCCGTTTGTGGCCTTCACCCCAAGAGGATATGGCAGGTCAGGAAATGGTGCGGGCATCCTAGGCCAAGGATTCACCGGAACGACCAGTGTATCCTTCAACGGAACTTCGGCAAGCTTCACTGTCGTTTCCGATACGTTTATCAAAGCGACCGTCCCAGCCGGAGCGACCACCGGATTCGTCACCGTGAACACACCCAGTGGCCTATTAACCAGCAACGTCGCATTTCAGATAATCCCTTAACTGAAATTACACCGGAAGGTGCCCGGAGCCTGCCCTGAGCGCAGCCCTGGGTTCGCTGCGGCTTGTGCGCTAACCTAGGATGTCGCTACCCCTCCGACCAGGCCCCCAATAGCCGCCTGACATCGATTAGCTGCGCGATGTGATACGCATTGTGATCGGCGAGTAGCAAGGCTTGCCGCAGGATCGTTTGTCCATCGCCCCAGGGAATTTTGGCGAACAAGTCCGCTTCAAGATCCATCACCAAGTCCTGCATCGCCTTTAGATCTTTGTCGAATGCTTTGACAGTCTTTTCCCACGCGCCAGCATTTGGCGGCTCGGCTCGCATCGGCCAGTATCCCGCGGGAAAATCCGGCGAGACATGTTTTGCGTTCCGGCTGAATTCCAGAATGTCCCATTGCGCAATGCGGAGATGCTCCAGCAGCATCCACGGAGAATGTGGCAACCCCTCAACTTTCTTACCGCGCAGTTTTGCGGGCATTCCTGAAGCCGCCTTATCGAAATCCGCGTGGGCGTTGCCGCCCTTTAGCAAATCAACAAGATGTTGCCGCAGAATTTTGTTTTCATCTTTATGATTCATAGCTAGCGGTCCTTCCGAAATATGGTTGCGAAGTTAGATGCCGCTCGGTTGTTTTCGATCAGGCAGTCGGCGGATTTTCCGGAATGGCGAAAGATGCACCCGCAGTCGGCAACTCAACCTCCGGCTTCTCTCCTCGAAACACCCGCGAGATTCCGCGGACTAGCCGTCGCATCGGCAGACTGCCCTTGTCGTCGCAGAGAAATATTTCTCCAATGCGGCTGCTGCGAAAATACCAGCGCTTCAACATCGCCAAATGTTCCATCACTTCGATCGCTGTGTCGGGCGGAACTGGCTGCAACTCAGCTAACGCCAGTTGGACGCGCGCTTCCATCGATTGTGACTTCGTATGCTCGGCCGCTTGAATCGAAAAATGAATCGGTCCCGACATCACTCCGCTGTCAATCCGAAAGAACGTCACGCATTCGTAATTCACATCCGGCAGCACCATCACGCCGCCCAGCCGGTCGATGCGCCTTGTGATTTCCGAAACACGACTCAGCACTCCGTTAAGTTTTTCGACTCGAGCGTGCAGCGCGGCCGCATTTTCAAAATTTAACCCAGAGGACGCGGCGTCGCGCGCGGCCGATATTTCGCGGACCAACGAATCTCCGCCCGAGTCGAAATACGCTTGCACCCGATTCACTTCATTCGCGTACTGTTCGTCGGTGCAGCCCTTGAAACACGGAGCCAGGCACATTTTCATTTCCGAATAAATGCATCCGGGAAAATCCGGATCAGGGTTCAGATCATCCACACATCGCCGCATTTTGAAAAAATCCAGCGAGTCGTTGGCGAACTGTTCCGCTGCAATGCGTGAAAGAAACGGCCCGTAGTACAGAGACTTGCCGCCGAGGCGCCCCAACCGTGTTGTAGCGGAAGCACGCGGATAAGGATTGTCCATGTGCAGCTTGACCAGCGGTGCATATCGCAGCCGCAGCCGATCGGAATAAGTTTTGGGAAACGCAGCCCGCAGCAAGCGATAAAGCAGGAATGACGATTCGAACTCTGATCCAGTGGCTGAGTATTCGATCCATCGCACCTGACCGCGAAGGTTCAGCCTTTTGCTTTGTTCAGTCGGAGTACCGAGCAGCCGCTGCAACCGTCGCCGAAGATTCGCTGTCTTACTGATATATGGTTCACTCGATGGATCGGAACCACGAAGCAGAAACACAGCAGCAGACGCCGGAACTGCGGCGAAGAGTTCGCTATCCTGCTCAGGAACAAATTCGAGGGAGTGCGTTAGCACCACATAATTCTAGTGCGTATCGGGACAAAGACACAGCTAGATGGATAACTCTCCGGCTTACCGGAAGCTGGCGCTGCGCAAGGTCTGGCGAAAATCCTGCCCTTCCATTTTTACGATGCGGCACATCTCATGCAGGCGGGATCGCATACGCTCTCCGATGCGATCGCCCAGCGTCTCCGAGTGCATCGCTCCGCGGGGCCCGGTGGTGGCTCCCGCTGGCTTATCGTCAAAGTTCGTGGTGATGATGGTCGTGCGATTGTCGTTATAGCGAGTGTTGAGAATTAAGCTCACTGTGTCCCAGACCCACTCGGTCGGCTTCACTGCGCCGAGTTCGTCCAGCACTAAAACTTCCGCGTCGAATACCGGACGAAGCACATCCAGTTCCGTCATCTTTACAGAATCGTTGTAGGAATTCTGGATCTGCTTCAGCAGTTCGCGATAGTCGTAGAAAAGGCATGCGACCCCTTTTCCCAGAATCAGTTCGCGAACAATGCCCACGGCGAGATGAGTTTTCCCCACGCCGATACTCCCGGTCAGAAGAAGGCCCGTCTTATCCAGCGGATACTCTTCCACAAATCTGCACGCCGCCATCCGAGCCGTCGCCAAGTCACGATGCGGACCGTCAAATTCGAAATTCGAGAGCTCGCAATGCTCATAGCGCTTAGGAATTCGCGCGCCTGCTAGCAATCCCTGAGGACGATTCTGCAAGCGGCAATCGCAACGTGCCACGCGCGTCCCCGTCTCGGTTTCTACCGGTTTCCATCCCGTACCGTTGCATAGCGAACATTGTTCTGGCTGCTTCATCATTTCAATTCCAGTAATAATAATCTCACTTCTTCGCCCGTCCATTCGCATTGAATTACCTTGCGCCAGCGGCTGCAAGTCTCGCAAGGACAATGCGACCCTCAACCGTGCGCATCTTGTGGATATAGCAAAACAACTGTGCAGATTCGAGGATAATCGCGCAAATTTCCCGATAGATAGCGTGATTGGGCCCATCGTCTTTTGGGAGATCACCGTCTCGTCTCGCCTGCGATGCACCAAACAAGGCATCTGGCGGCGATTTCCACAGTTGACTTTCGTCTCAGATAGTAGCTAAATGGTGCCGCAGGGTTCTACCTTGTCCGCGTAGCCCTTCCGGTGCGCGTTCTGGGACATACGAACCTGCAGAGGAGAGAAGAGATGAACAAAGCCGATCTGATCGATCGAATTGCAGCAGGCAGCGGCATCAGCAAGACTCAGGCTGCTGGCGCCATTGATACCACTGTGGAAAGCATTACCTCCGCATTGAAAAAAGGGGATCGTGTTGCGCTTATTGGTTTTGGCACGTTCTCGTTGTCGCAGAGAAAAGCACGTAATGGACGCAATCCTCAAACCGGCGCGACCATTAAGATTGCGGCCCGCAAAGTAGCGAAGTTTACACCGGGAGCAGAACTCAAGAAAGCCGTTAACCGAGGCAAATAGGGGACATAGACATTTGGCGGCAGGGGGTCGGCCCTGCCGTATTTTTTTTTGTCCAAATTACCCAATTTGGCGTGCCCGCGGGTTAGGGTTGCTGAATCTCTGTCATTTTGCGTCTGGCTATCGGGTTGATTTAATAGTAAATGTGGCCATCCCCGCGCGATGTAATATCGATCTCCGGTGCGGCTAATTTGACTTTCAGGCGGTCATACACAGTCGTTTGCTGATGTTCCCACTTTTTGCAGACACTCCAACAACAGTAATCCGCTACTTGAATCCAGGGATTGCTCTCTCGCCGATGATTGCAAACTTCAAATGATACTGTCGGAGCGAGGTCTTTACGACACGAGGATTTCAAAGCGATCTCAACCGCATTGGCACGTTTTTTGTGGGTGAACGGAAGAGTGTCGTTGTAAATGATTACCTTCCCTGTACCCGGTCTAATTCTGCCTCTAAAGACAAACCGTAATAGCATTGCCAAGAATTTCGGATAGAAAACATCAGCGTCGCGCACAGAAGGATTTACCTTTCGTTTCTCTATGACTATTGAGGCGAAGTTCCATTGGCTATGCTGGAGCATCTTCTCAATCACGAGTTCTCGCCGCGGGGATGGATCTTCACAGGCATGGAATGCGCTTAGGTGAGGGCCGTGTCCAGCTTTGATAATGCTGTAGCGAAGATTGGTTATATCGACGGCGAGAGGAACCGGCTCATAGGTCCATGCTGCGGTGAATATGTAATAGCGGGAACCAGTGGGAGAAAAATTGAACTCTCCAGATTCATCAACATGTACATGGAGCGTCGGCATCTATATTAATGAGCCCCAAAATGCGACCACCCCGGTCACTAGCAACCGGGGTGGAACCTTTACGCTTGAACACCAGAATCTAAAGTAAATGTATATCATCTGTTGACCGAGCGGAAGTATCACTAAAGTAACTCCAGCAGTTGTTGCGAGTCCCATATATGTTCCGTTCGCTCTAGGGATTAACTTGCTTTCGGCTTAGAGCAGGTTGATTGGTCAAATGTTACATTGTTTTGTAACTATACATCAAAATTGATATATAGTTAATAATATGCTTAATTTGATGTAGTCCTTTTTTGTGATAACATGGCAATCGAAGGCTGGAATTGGAGATTCTTCGGCATCGAGTGGTCTAGCACGGGCAGGCCCGTCCAAGAATGGTTTGACAGCCTGCCGGACGATGCCAAAGATGAAGTTCGAGACACAATTGGCTATCTACAACAGCTTCCGATAGTGGCGTGGAAAAAGCCTAAATTTGATCGACTTGGTGGGGAAGAAATCTGCGAGGTGCGTCTTGAGACACAATCTCATACATACAGGATCTACGGTTATCACGGGCCTAGTTCACGTGGAAGACAAGTTTTCACCTTTCTACTCGGATGTGACAAGAAACGCGGCAACGACACAGATGGAAAACGCGAAGCGACTAAGCGAAAAAGATATATCGAAGCAGAAATGGCAACCGTCCATGAATTTAAATTCTCTTGACGCATTGATTGAGAGGCTGCGACGGGGGCCAACAGACCGGGCTAGATTTGTTGCCTCGCACATAGACAAAGGGATTGCATATCAAATACGTGCACTCAGAGAACGTCAAAATCTTAGCCAAGAGAAATTAGCCGAGATGGCAGGCATGAATCAAAATGCAATTTCTCGTCTGGAATCACCTAATCGCGGACGCCCCACGATTACTACGCTTAAACGACTTGCCGAGACGATGGATGTAGCCCTAGTTGTAAGGTTTGTCCCTTTTAGTAAGCTCACGAAGTGGCTTAGTGGAACTCCTTACATTGAAGAAGGCCTATGCACCGAAACTCTCGCCGTACCGAAGTTTGAAGACGAAGAAATGCAAGGAGCTTTTAGCGACCCCTTGGGAATAAACCCCATTAACCAAGCGAATGCATCAGAGATTGGTAACGACGCTAGTGCAGCAGCTGAAGTACCTAAGAAAAACCCAATGAGTGTCGGCTACCCAACGCCGAAATTTGCCCAAGCTGGAGGCCAAGTTCAATGAGCGCGCAAGAAACCAATTTAGAAGAAGAAAAAGTAGTCAAAAATGTCACGGAATTCAGAAGGCATCCGGATGGGGTGGAGGAAGTATATACGAACTTTATAGCACTTTCTTGGACGCTCTTCGATGTTCGCATGCGCCTTGGTCAAGTGATTCCTACCGCAAGTAAGGTGACCGAAACGGGGTTTGTAGCAGAAGAGAAGTACGGACTAACGATGGCATGGCCACAAGCGAAGGACTTGCTCGCTCGACTCACGGACGCCATTACGCGATACGAGCAAGCAAACGGAGAGATAAAGCCGCTCAAGCTACCTAAGAACAGTTAGTCTTCTGTCGCTTCTCTTACGACGCGCACAGCGTTTGGCTGGCATCTAGAGACTGACATTCGCTGTGCATCGAATTGTTTTTTGACTTGATCTCGCCACTTGACTTCGGACTTCATGCGTGGACTTCTGTGTCCGCAGCTCACGCAGACGGCGTAGGGATTAGCGAAATGGAATACCTGTAGTTTAACCGATCCCAAGTTTCCGACAGGACGAATTTCTTTGCTAGCCCGTGGATATTCAAACTGCACCACCACCCGCCAGCGGGGCAGGGTTGCTGAATCTTTTCAAAGTCTAGTAGAATCTAAGTTTCGCCATCAAAGTTCTTGGCTAGATTGGGGTTTACCGATATGAGACCAGCTATTCATCCCGCATATAACGAAATTAAGGTGATGTGCGCGTGCGGAAGTACCTTTGCCACCCGCTCCACCCACAAAGGCGACATTCACGTCGAAATTTGTTCGGCCTGCCATCCTTTCTTTACCGGCAAGCAGAAGATGATGGATACTGCCGGACGCGTCGAACGCTTCCGCCGCAAGTATGCCAAAGCGGAGCCGGCCAAGCCAGAAGCAGCCGCGCCGGTGGCAGCGAAGAAGTAGTTCGTCTACTTTATGTTGAAATCAGCCCCCGCTTCGGTGGGGGCTTTTTGCGCTATAAGCTTTACTAATGAAAGACTAGAATCAACCAAGATGCGTAAGTACTTCGACAAATCGATTCCGTCGGCGATTCCCGCCGTTGAAGGCTTGCAGCCCGTTCCGGCCTGCCTTCGGATCGGCAATGTCGAGATTTCGCCAGCTACGGTGCTTGCTCCCATGGCTGGCGTCACCGACACAGTATTTCGTCGATTCATTCGCAATCTCGGCGGATGCGGCCTCATCATGACCGAGTTCACCTCAGCCGATGGCGTACTGCGTAAAAAAGACCAAAAGGCAAAACGCTACCTGCACTTCTATGAAGACGAGCACCCTATTTCGGCGCAGCTTTTTGGAAGCAATCCTGAGGTAATGGCCGAAGCCGCGAAGATGGTTGAAGGCCTGGGCTTTGACATTGTCGACTTGAATCTCGGCTGCCCAGCAAAAAAAGTTGTGAAATGCAATGGAGGTTCGGGGCTGCTCCGGGACTTGCCTGCGATCGGAAAAATCTTCGACGCCGTCCGAAAGTCTGTGACGATTCCGTTTACTGTGAAATTCCGTGCGGGTTGGAACGATGAAGAGATTGTCTGCGTCGAGCTGGCCAAGATGGCGGAAGATTGCGGTCTCGCCGCAGTTGCTCTTCACGCGCGGACACGAGAACAAGGGTACAGCGGTAATGCCCGTTGGGACTGGATTGCCGCCGTCAAAGATGCGGTGAAAATTCCCGTCATTGGAAATGGCGACATCCGGACTCCGCAAGATGCTTGTGCGATGGTTGCTCAAACGGGCTGTGATGCGGTGATGATCGGACGCACTGCGCCATCCAATCCATGGATTTTCAGGCAGATCGCGCAGTATTGCGGCCACATCAGCGCGGATGTGCCGAGTCCTCAAGGGTCGCTGATGTATGACGAGCCTACTGAGGCGGACCGCTACGCCATGATCCGTACATATTTCGCCATGCTGATCGAAGAAGAACTGCCCGATGCAGAAGGCAAGATGAAGCAGTTTGCATCCTGGTTTACACACGGCGTTCCCGGCGGGGCTGCTTTGCGCAAAGCGATTTACGAATCAAAAAGCGGGCCCGTCATCCTAAGCAAAGTAGAAGAATTTTTTGAGGCGCGCTTGGAGATGTGCGGAGTCGGAACACTTTAGCACTCATGCCCGCGGCACTTGTTCCGATTAAGCAGGATGCGGGCCAAGTCACTACTGGAACTTCATTTTTCCGCTGAGTGGTAGGAGCACCTATCTAATGCTGCAAGACGGATACACTGACCTACCGAAAGGCAAAATCGCTTCGGTAGTGACGTACCTCGAAATGCGGGAGCGTCCCGCTCTCGATGTGACTACTTCTCAGAACTTTCGAGTCCGCCATGTTCCGCAACCTGATCTGCATTGGTATCGCGAACTCTATCGCCGCGTAGGATCAGCGTGGCTTTGGTTCGGGCGGCTTCTGTTGAACGACGACGAGTTGCGCAACATCATATGGGATGATCATGTTGAAATTTTTGCATTGGAAAGCGGGTCATCTCCTGAGGCTCAAGGCTTTCTGGAACTCGACTACCGCGTCAATGGCGATGTTGAAATTGCGTACTTCGGCCTCGCTTCCGGCCTAATCGGCACGGGTGCCGGGCGATTCTTGCTGCATCACGCGCTGGAACGAGCCTGGTCTCACATCCCAGTCCCGAACCGTTTCTGGCTTCATACTTGTAATCTGGATCACCCACGGGCTCTGCAGTTTTACCAGTCGGCGGGATTCAAAGCCTATAAGTACGCCATAGAAGTTGTCGACGATCCGCGGCTCTCCGGCGTTCTTCCAAAAGATGCCGCACCCCAGTTGCCGCTGCTGTCCGAACAGCAATAATGAGCAGCAAGATTCGTCATTTTTCACTATACTTTGCTCGCATTTTCGTCGCCTTCGGGGACGACGTAACCTAAACAGTTTGCATCTGAACATTCCTTTGTAGAATCAAAGTACGTTGCCGCCGCAAAGCATCGCGGGAAGGCGGCAAACTGCATAAAGGAATCGCAAATAAATCATTCATTTCCATTTCGTAGTATCCCGCTCCTAAGCATGGTCCTTGGCTTAGCGAGTGCGGTGTCGTTTGCCCAAAACATACCGGACGCTCCGGGCTCGCAAGGCAATGGCCAAACTAATTACTCGAACGGAAGCGTCAATCTTTCGCCGTATATGAGCAGCGTTCCCGAGGGGAAAGCTACCGCCGATGTTCTGCCAATTTCGTTTCAGGAAGCGATCGACCGCGGACTCCGCAACAACTTGGGATTGTTAACTCAGAGTGACAACATCTTGAATGCGCGCGGCGAAAAGTGGAAAGAGCTAAGCAGTCTTTTGCCGAACGTCACGGCAACGGCCACGCAAAGTGCAGCGCAAATTGATTTGGCGGCCCAGGGATTTCGCTTTAATATACCCGGCGTTCCCAGTGTCGTCGGTCCAATCGGAATCTTCCAGAGCGGCGTATACCTTCAGCAGAATGTTCTGGACATTAACGCGCTCGACAAAGAACGCAGCGCCAGGGCGAGTGAAAAAGCAGCGCATTCCACTTATAAAGATGCCCGTGACCTGGTCGTACTGGCTACTGGTTATGCCTACCTTCAAGCGCTGGAATATGCAGCCACTGCCGACGAAGCGCAGGCTGAAGTCACGACGGCGCAGGCTCTATACGATAAAACGCACGATCAACAAATTGCGGGAGTCGTTCCCGCGATCGATGCATTACGCGCAAAAGTTGAGTTACAAACGCGACAGCAACAACTCATCGCCGCCAGGAATAATTTTGCGAAGCAGAAACTTACAGTCGCGCGGGTGATCGGATTACCGGTTGGGCAGCAATTCGAGTTGACCGATAAAACTCCATACGCTCCGTTGCAGGCTGAGCCGCTAGATCAGCTATTACAACGCGCCTATGCTTCACGGTCCGATTATCAAGCTGCAGCGCAGCGTGTACGCGCAGCGCAATTGAACCGCCGGGCGGCCACCGCCGAGTATCTCCCAACTGTGGGAATTGCCGGCGACTACGGCGCTGCTGGCGTCAACGTAGGCGAGTCCCACGGAGTGTTCCAGGTTGGTGCAACCTTGACTATTCCTATCTTCACAGGTGGTAAGACCCACGGCGACACTCTTCAGGCAGAAGCTACGTTGCGAGCTACCCAACAGCAACTGGATAATTTAAGGGGACAAATTGATTACGATGTACGGTCGGCGTTACTTGATTTACAGTCGGCAGCGGATCAAGTCGAGGTGGCGCGTAGTTCCGTGGACTTAGCGGCAGAGACGTTGACCCAGTCCCGCGACCGGTTTACTGCGGGCGTTACTGACAATCTCGAAGTGGTGCAGGCCCAGGATTCCGTGGCCTCTGCCAATCAGGCTTACATAGCCAGCCTCTACGCGCACAACATCGCAAAAGTAGAACTTGCCCGCGCCATTGGATACGCCGAACAGGGTGTAAGACTTTATTTGCAGAGCAAACAACCATGACGGAAACCACAGACGCAACAAAAGATCCCGGGCAAGCTCCAGCAGGACAGCAGCAGCAGGCGCCTCTGCCCTCATCGGAGCGCGATCTTCGGCGTACACCTAAGAAGCCGATGAGTCCACGCACCAAGCTGTTATTGATTGTCGGGATCGTCATTCTGCTGATCACCGGATTCTTCTTATGGAGATATCTCAGCAGCTATGAAACCACCGATGATGCGGAAATTGATGGACATTTAAACTCCGTCAGCGCGCGTGTCTCGGGACACGTGAGCAAGCTGCTTATATCCGACAACCAATATGTAGATGCGGGCACCCCGTTGATTCAAGTCGATCCGTCGGATTATCAGGTTGCATTGGCGCAGGCACAGGCTGATTACGACGAAGCCGTCGCTTCAGCCCGCGGCGCGGAAGCGAATGTTCCCGTCACCACGGTGAGCACCGGCAGCCAGATTTCCACTGCGCAAGCCGATGTAGATAACGCGCGTGCCGGTGTCGCATCCGCAAAGCAGCAATTTGACGCTGCCAAAGCGCAACTGGCGCAGGCACAGGCGAACAACACGAAAGTCCAGAGTGATTTGGTCCGGTACAAGCAATTAGTCGATAAGCAGGAAATCTCAGAGCAGCAGTACGATCAAGCGCTGGCGGCGGCGCAAGCGGGAGCTGCACAGGTGGACGCTGCACGCGCGGCAGCTTCGTCAGCTGAGCACCAGATAACCCAGGCACAGAGCAAGGAATTATCGGCCGAGGCTGCATTGCGTTCGTCCCGGACAGCTCCCGAGCAGGTGGTAGCGATCCGAGCAAAGGCTTCATCTGCGCAGGCTGAAGTTGAAGCAAAGAAAGCGGCGCTCGACCAGGCCAAGCTTAATTTGCAATACACGCTGATCACCGCTCCCACTAACGGCGTCGTCACAAACCGTACCGTTGAGGTCGGGCAGAACGTGTCAGTCGGCCAGGAGATGATGAAGATCATCAATCTCGACGACGTATGGGTCACGGCAAACTTCAAGGAAACTCAATTGCGGGATATGCGTGTTGGCCAGCGGGTCACGGTGAAGGTCGATACAACTGGCGAAACCTACAAAGGTGTCGTGCAAAGTATTGCAGGAGCCAGTGGAGCCGTCACAAGCCTGCTTCCTCCGGAAAACGCGACTGGAAACTACGTGAAGGTTGTGCAGCGCATTCCTGTCAAAATCACGTTTGATGCCGGAGAAACCAATCAACATGTGCTGCGCCCGGGGATGTCGGTAGATCCGAAGGTGTGGCTGCGTTAGGCTTGCGATTGCCGTAAAATAGCGCCAGGGAGCAATTGTGTACCGGGTCATAACAGTCGAACGCGAATTCGGCAGCGGCGGCGGCGGAATCGCGGTGGAACTCGCGAAGCGTCTCGGATGGAAGCTATGGGACCACGCGCTGACCGAAGAAATCGCCAAACTCGCCGACGTAGACTGCGCCGCCGTTGAGTGCCGGCAGGAAAAAGTGGACGGCACCTTTCACCGCCTATCCAAGATCTTCTGGCGTGGAAGCTACGAGCGCGCCATGCATCAGCCCAACGCCAGCTTTTTCGACACTGACAGCATGGTGGAACTCGGCGGCCGCGTCATGCAGACAGCTGCTGACGAAGGTAATTGCGTCATCGTTGGCCGCGGCGCACCCTATCTGCTTCGCGAGCGTGGAGACGCCTTCCACGTATTTCTCTATGCTCCCTATGCTGAAAAGCTACGCCGTTTGAGGGAAGAGGGAAGCCGCATCCCTGGCGATCCCGAAGAATTGCTCAACACGGTTGACCGTGACCGCATTGTTTTCGTAAAACGCTACTTCCACGCAGATTGGCCCACCCGCTCGCTCTATCACTTGATGGTGAATACCGCAGTCGGTAATGAAATTGTTCTCGCGACCATCCTCGACACTATGCGCCGCATGGAAAAGCATCCTACCACCAGCATTACCAGCTTCCCCAACCAGGGTGAGCAGGCCGCTACGTAGCCAAACTGTAACAATTCCCACCTAGTCGTAACGCTTTAGTAATCATTTTAGTGCACCTTTTTCGCAGCATTTTAATGCGGATGAAACATCTTGCGAGTAGCATTATTAAAGGGACACGTGCCTCGGAGGCTCGATGGGAACACCGAAACTATTGCGATTTGCCTTGCCGTTACAAGTGGCAGCAGTTTGTTATCGGTTTAGAGGGCCATCCGTTGAGTTCCTGCTTGTGCAAAACAGCGGCGGAACTAAGTGGACGTTTCCCAAAGGCGCACCCGAACCTAGGATGTCTTACAGCCGGGCTGCGGAAAAGGAAGCTTGGGAAGAGGCCGGTGTTCGCGGACGCATCGAGTCCAAGCATTTTCACCTGTACATGCACACTAAAGGTGTTTTCTGGAAGCAATCCGGCGTTCGCGAATTCGTGGTCAAAGCATTTCTGATGGAAGTGTTAGAAACCGGAAATCCGCACGAAGCAGACCGCAACCCTACATGGTTCCTGGCGGACAATGCCCGCAAGATTTTGGCGCGTGGTCGCGAACCAAAGTATGTCGCTGAGATTCAATTGGTAATCGATCGCGCGATGGAACGAATTGTTCCCGGCAAAATGGTTTCGCTGGGCCGAGCCAATGATCTGTTTCCAGCAGCGATCCTGTAACCTACCCCGGCGGCCACGAGAGAGACCGTCCTCCCAACAAATGCACGTGTAGATGGAAAACAGACTGACCCGCTCCCGGGCCCACGTTTAGCACTGTTCGGTATCCAGCTTCGATATTGCGTTCGCGTGCGATTTCAGCCGCAGCCAGGTGACAGAATCCTACAGTTGCAGCGTCCTCGGCAGCAGCTTCTTTTAATCCGCGAATGTGCTTCTTCGGAACAATCAGAATATGCGTGGGAGCTTTAGGATCGATGTCCTCAAAAGCGAAAACATGATCATCCTCATAAACTTTTTTGGACGGAATCTCCCCCGCAACAATTCGGCAAAATAAACAATCACTCATAAGTATCTAGTCCAATCGCACCAAAAACACTCCACCTTCCGGCGATGCGGTGGCATGGGCAATTTCTTCCGCGCGCTTCTTTTCATCCTCCGGTACCCGCACTCGAACCCACCACTCGCCGACCGGGCTGCTGAAGCACTGAACCTTGGCCGTGTGATATCGATGGCTAAGTCTGTCCACCATTTTATTCGCGGCGTTCTGTTCTTCGAACCCGCCAATTTGGACTGCCCAACGTCCCCCGGTCTCGAGTGACGCCGGCGTTTGCAGAAGCTCCATGCGTACTTGTGCAACGCCCGCTCGCCATACTCCGGTTTTCTTCGCGGCAGCAAGAGAGAGATCGAGAATGCGGCCCTCAACGAATGGCCCACGATCCGTGATCTGCACGACAGCTGAATCGCCAGTCTTGATGTTCGTCACGCGAACGATCGATCCGAGCGGCAACGTTCGGTGCGCCGCGGTCATGGCGTGCATGTTGTATATCTTGCCGTTCGCCCCGCGCCGGTTGTGATACGGAGGTCCATACCAACTCGCGAGACCTTTCTCCACAAGGAGCGTCTTGGAATCGAGAGGAAGGTCGAACGCGGAGACCGCATCTTCATCTTCCGAGTTACCCGCCGACTCATCTTGCTGCGGTACTTGTCTACGAACAGGTTCGCCCGGATGCATGACCGGACGCGCGGGCTGATCCTCCGCCTCGGCTGTTTGATCCGTGGGAGGTGCCGGAGGCACATTTACGTGCGCAGCCTGGTGATGTCCGCAGGCGCTGAAGAATATCGTCGCCAGCACGAGAAGGCTGATCGCGGTAGATGATCTTAAGGCTTGCGTTTGGATTCCATGTAATCGGCAAGTTGCGATACTTTTTCCGACGCCGTTCGCAATGCTTTGACAGAATGTTGACGCACCGTCGGAACCACTGAGTCGTTGATGTGGGTCACCAACTCCGCAGTCTCTTTTTCGAAGCGGGTTGTTGCGTCGGCTATGGCCCGATTGAGTCGTTCGGATGCTTCTTCTACTTTGCGGTTGAAATCGTTCACGTTCGGACCTCACTGGAAAACGCAATAGACGGTAAATCAAAAGGAGCCACGCAAACTGATTATTTCGTGTATGAATCATGTGGTCAACCCGTGTGCATCTCTACGGACAATAGGACGCATATTGATAGACTCGCGAAATAGACATATGAAAGCAGCACTCTCCACGACCGCTTCATCTTCTTCCGCAGGAGTTGCACTATTTCGCCGGCGACTGCTCGCCTGGTACGACGCCAGCAAACGTGATTTGCCATGGCGCGCCAATCGCGATCCTTATTCTGTTTGGATTTCCGAAGTAATGTTGCAGCAAACGCGCGTTGCAGCAGTGATCGATCACTACCAAAGATTCATGAAGCGATTTCCAACGGTTCAGAAACTTGCTTCCTCTAGAGAGGCCACGGTCCTCGCTGCATGGAGTGGCCTCGGTTACTACCACCGCGCTCGCATGTTGCGGATGGCCGCGAAGCAAATTGTGAAGTTACGCGGTGGATGTTTTCCTGACACCTCGACAGAACTCAGGAGCTTGCCCGGAATCGGTCGCTACACTGCTGCCGCAATTGCCAGCATTGCGTTCGGCGAGCCCATCGCAGTGGTAGACGGAAATGTCGAGCGTGTCATGGAACGCCTTCGTGGTCGGCGACTAACCGGTGAAGCCCGATGGCAAAGTGCGGAACAGCTCCTTAGCCGCAAGCGTCCCGGTGATTTCAATCAAGCGATGATGGAGTTGGGCGCCACAATTTGTCTTCCGGCCAATCCTCTATGCGAACGATGTCCTGTAGCTCGTTTTTGTTTTACAAGAGGAGAACTCGCGGCAGGAATCGCGAAAGCCAAACAGATTAAACGGACGATCTCTTACGCTCTGGATCGTCGCGGCAGGGAAGTGTTCTTGGTCAAGCGCGAAACTTCGTCATCGCTAATGGCTGGAATGTGGGAGCTTCCCGAGATCGAACAATCCAGTATTAAACAGTCCAACGAAGAGATTGCTTTCAGCTTGCGTCACTCGATCACCGTCACGAACTACACCGTAAACGTTTTACGAAAAAGAGTTCGACAGCCGATGAACGGTGTGTGGATTACGAGCGCGCGAGCTCAACGTTTGCCCCTAACCGGCCTCGCCAGAAAGATTTTGAAAGCCGACGGATTCCTCAGCGGTAACCAGCAAGTGAATTGACGGAATCGGCGTCTCAATGGAAGATGGTAAGGTTGACGACGGGCCATGCTTAATACCTGACGCCTATGCGCATTAAGTTTTGGGGGGTGCGAGGATCAACTCCTACTCCTCACGCGGAGAACTTACGATACGGAGGAAACACCTCCTGTGTCGAGGTTCGTCTAAACGGCGAGATTTATATCTTCGACTGCGGTACCGGCTTCCGTGCTCTTGGCGAAAGTTTGCGCCAGGAATTCGGCGATCGCCCTATCTCTGCACATGTTTTCGTTTCCCACTTCCATTGGGACCACATTCAAGGTCTTCCGTTCTTCGGCCCGTTTTACGATCGCCCCGAAAATCGTTTCATTTTTCACTGTTCAAAACGTAACGACAGCCTGAAACGCGTGATGGAAGCGCAGATGGGCGCACCTTACTTTCCCGTTGGACTTAACGCATTGAAAGCGAAGTACGAGTTTCACGAAATTGAAGAGGGAAAAGTCCAACTCGGCGCGCTGACAATGCGAACCGCATGGCTTAATCATCCGCAAGGCTGCATGGGATTTCGCATCGAGACGCCACAAGGCGTAATGGTTTATGCCACCGACAATGAACCGGGCGACGCCGTATTCGACAAGAGCGTACGCAAACTTGCCGAAGGCGCAGATGTTTTAATTTATGACTCCCAATACTTGCCTGAGGAATACGCAGCGCGCCGTCGCGGTTGGGGCCACAGCCACTGGCGTGAAGCGGTCAATGTAGTAATGGAAAGCGGAGCAAAAGAATTGGTGTTATTCCACCACGATCCGTCGCATACCGATTCGTGCATCGATGGAGTCGTAAAAGAAGCGCGAAATTACTACCAAAAGGTACGCGGTGCCGCTGAGGGCATGGAGATCGAATTGCCCGTAACTTCGGTAGCTGTTCGCGGCCGGAAGTGAACCCGTACCTTTGACTCCGCGCATCCCAGAGCCTAGACTTTGAGCTAGCAGGAGTTTTCCTGACGTTGCCGGTTGCAGATCGGCGGAGGATTTATGGGTGAAGGTCTATTTCAACCGTGGCACATTCTGCTGATCATCGGGATCGCACTACTTCTTTTCGGTCCGAGCAAGTTTGCCGACCTGGGCAAAAGCATGGGCGAAGGAATTCGTAACTTTAAGTCCGCCGTGAAGACTCCCGATGGTGAGAAAGATCCTGCCAAAGAGCCGGAAAAGAAAGCCTAGCTCTGCATAAGGCTAGGTCTGCACTCTGAGCAGCGCTGCTTTTCCCCGCAACATCCGCCACACTAGCGCCACCGGCAATCCAACTACATTGAAGTAATCGCCTTCTATTCGCGAAATCCAGCGGGAAGCGATTCCCTGGATTGCATAAGCTCCAGCCTTGTCCATTGGCTCGCCTGATTCGACATAAGCATGAATGTCGTTCTCACTGACCGCGCTCATCGCTACCAGCGTGCTTTCGGATCCCACTTCCTGACGGCCCCCGGGAGATACCAGGCAGACCCCGGTGATTACCTGGTGTGAGCGCCCGGCCAGCAGCCTCAACATTCGCACGGCATCAGGCTTATCGGCAGGCTTGCCCAGAATATCTCCATCGACGACAACAATCGTATCCGCGCCCAGCACCATGTCATCCGGCCGGTTACGAGCTACATCAAGAGCTTTCTCTCGCGCCAATCGTTCTGCACAAGCCTTTGGCGGCTCGGCATTCTGGACCTCTTCGCGAATATTGGAAACCTGCACAACGAACGGAATTTGGGCGTTGCGTAAAATTTCCTGCCGGCGCGGAGACCCTGAGGCGAGAACAAGCATAAGTTAAAGACTTTCTGATTCTAGCGCGCTGAGGGCCAGTTTGGGGCTGCCTGTTAGAATCGAAGATAAGCCGCTAACCTCATGGACTCCCGTTTCATACGCAATTTCGCCATTATCGCGCATATCGATCACGGCAAGTCCACGCTCGCCGACCGCCTGCTGGAGCTTACCGGATCGTTAACTGCGCGCGAAATGCAGGCCCAGGTGCTGGATTCCATGGACTTGGAGCGCGAGCGCGGCATCACCATCAAGGCCCACGCTGTCCGGATGGTTTACGCGGCACAGGATGGCCAGACTTATCAGCTGAACTTGATCGACACTCCCGGGCACGTCGATTTTTCCTACGAAGTTTCGCGCGCCCTGGCTTCATGCGAAGGCGCGCTGCTGGTTGTCGACGCGTCACAGGGTGTCGAAGCGCAAACGTTGGCCAACGCCTACATCGCAATCAATAACGGTCTGGAAATCATTCCCGTAATCAACAAGATTGATTTGCCCAGCGCCGACATCCCGCGGGCCAAGGAAATGATTGAAAGCGCAGTTGGATTGGACGCAACCAACGCGGTTCTTATCAGCGCGAAGACCGGACAGGGCGTGCCCGACATCCTTGAAGCAATCGTAAAGCGCGTGCCGCCGCCGACCGGCAATCCGAATAATCCGTTGCAGGCGTTGATCTTTGATTCATGGTTTGATCCTTACCGCGGCGTGATCGTAATGGTACGCATTTTCGAAGGCACCATGCGCAAGGGCCAGAAGATCAAACTCATGTCGAATGGACGTGCCTTCGACGTGGAAACTCTAGGCGTGCTCACCCCAAAGCCGGTTGACATCGGCGAGTTGAGCGCCGGTGACACCGGATTTCTGATCGCCAACATCAAGAACGTCGCGGACACCAAGATTGGCGACACTGTTACTGATAATGCGCATCCCGCGCTGGAAGCGTTAGCCGGGTTTGAAGAAATCAAGCCAATGGTTTTCGCCGGACTGTACACGGTTGACGCGCATGCTCACACGCAGCTTCGCGAAGCCCTGGAAAAATTACGTCTGAATGATTCGTCGTTTTTCTACGATCCCGAAAGCTCGGAGGCATTGGGCTTCGGTTTCCGCTGTGGCTTCCTCGGCCTGCTGCACATGGACATTATTCAGGAACGCCTGGAGCGTGAATTCAATCTCGAGCTAATCACCACCGCTCCCAGCGTTCGCTACAAGATCACTAAAACCGACGGATCGTTGGTTGAAGTCGATAATCCATCACGATGGCCCGATCCGAGCGAGATCGACAAGGTGGAAGAGCCCGTAATTATGGCCACCATCTTGACCAGCGAGGAATACGTTGGCGGCATCCTGGCGTTGGTCGAAGAAAAACGTGGCAAGCAGAAGACGTTTGAATACCTGAGTTCGTCACGTGTCATGCTGCACTACGAATTGCCGCTCAATGAGATCGTGCTCGACTTCTATGACCGGCTGAAGTCCGTTTCGCGCGGATACGCTTCGCTCGATTATCATCTCTCCGGATATTGGGAGTCTCCAATGGTGAAGATGGATATTTTAGTCGCAGGCGATCCGGTGGATGCGCTTTCCATCATCGTGCACCGCGATGTGGCCTATGAGCGCGGCAAAGCGCTGGTATCGAAGATGCGGGAGTTGATTCCGCGGCAGATGTTTGAAGTGCCAATTCAGGCTTCGATTGGGGCGAAAATCATTGCTCGCGAAACCGTCCACGCCATGCGCAAGAACGTTATTGCGAAATGCTATGGCGGCGATATTTCGCGAAAACGTAAGCTGCTGGAAAAGCAAAAAGAGGGCAAGAAGCGAATGAAACGCATTGGCCGCGTGGACATTCCCCAAGAGGCATTCCTGGCCGTCCTCAAAGTCGGCGAGAGCAGCGATTAGTCCACTTATCATCTCAATTACATGCGTGTGATCGCGGGAAAATATCGGAGCCGTCCACTGCGCTCGTTGCCGGGCATGGATTTGCGGCCCACCGCTGACAAGCTACGACAGTCTCTGTTCAATATTTTGACGCCGGGTGATCCGGACGCACTCGCTGGAACCATCTGGATCGATTTCTTTGCAGGAACAGGTGCCGTTGGAATCGAGGCGTTGAGCCGAAGTGCGAGCCAGGTTTATTTTGTGGAGTCAGACAGACCGGCGGCAGAACTCATCAAGCAAAACCTGAAGTCTCTGAAAATTGAGACCGGCTTTCGCATTCTGCAACAGAAGGTTTCATCGGCAATCAGCACGCTGGGTCGCCAAATTGACGCAGTGGACTTCATCTTTCTCGATCCGCCTTATCGAATGGAATCTTCGTACGCGGCTACACTGAGCTCTTTGGCAAACTCCTCATTGTTGAAGCCCACGAGTATTGTGATGGCGGAACACTTCAAGAAATTTGATCCCGGCGAGTCGTTTGGGGAACTGCGGAAATATCGCACGATGAGGCAAGGAGACGCCTCAATCAGCTTCTATCGTAGAGCTACTGCTTCACCTACATCAGAAGTTCATCTGTCCGGCGCATGATGGGATGCTGCATTTCCCGCAAATCATTTTTCACTAAATTCAATCCGTACACACATTGCTCGAAATGATTTGAAAGTTTACCAAACAGCGGTGCGACTTTCTCGTATTCGAAATGCTCGAACTTGCTGACAATGTAATAGCTTTCTTTTCCCGCTTTCATCCAATCGACGAAGTTCTCCAAGCGATCATGCCGCAGCCTTAGATGATTGATGCTCTCGGGAAACATGCCAGTGAAGAATAGAGTGTAGTCGCCAATGTGTTTGCGGATCTGGCGTTCGCGGTCAAATGATGGTGCAGGTCCAAACACAGGATTGGACTCTATCAGCATCTCTCCAACATCCGTGACAGGTGTATTGCTGGCGTCACGTATCTTGAATAACTCTTCAGCCTCGCAGAACTCGCTCAGCAGATGGGCCACGTACGCCACAATTTGAGGATCGCGGAGTCCAATTTCTTCGGCATAATGCCGGCCCACGATTTCGACGAAGAACTGCTGTAAAGGATGCGACTCCGGAATCATGCTGCCCCCACCTCCGAAACGTCCTTAAAACTCTTACTCTGCACCTGCGGCCTACCTCGATACATAACGCATAGTCTGCCATCCGGCAAGTGACTTTGGTAAATCAATACTGCGAATAGCTACTATCAAAACTATTGATGCAGATTCATACGACACCGGTAGGCTACCGCGCTATGCTGTTGTCGTCTCTGGCACTGAAGGGCCATTGAGCAGCAGACCCAAACGAGGAGCAACCATGCGCAAGAATATTTCCAGTGGCACACCGTGGGAACCTGTCGTCGGTTACTCGCGTGCGGTGAGGTTCGGCAATCACATTCATGTCGCCGGGACAACCGCAACCGGTGCGGACGGTAAGATCGTAGGCATAGGCGATGTTTATGCCCAATCTGTGCAAGTCCTGCGCAATATTGAATCAGCATTGACCAAAGCCGGGGCAACTATGAAAGATGTCGTCCGCACCCGGATGTACGTCGTCGACATCGCCGATTGGCAGAAGGTCGGCAAAGCGCATGGAGAATTTTTCTCCGAGATCCGCCCTGCGACTTCTATGGTCGAAGTAAGTGCGTTGATCTCTCCAGAGATATTGGTCGAGATTGAAGCCGAGGCGATGCTCGAATAACGGGCGGAAGCGTGTGCAAAAGTTAAGGCCGGCTCGAAAGCCGGCCTCTCAATCTCACACAAAAATAAAACTACTTCTTTGCCGGAGGCGCAATCGCATCCTTCGTCGCTTTCGCAACGCGGAACTTCACGACGGTCTTGGCTTTAATCTGAATGGGTTCTCCGGTCTGCGGATTGCGTCCCATGCGGGCCTTGCGGTGGGCCTTCACCAGGCGGCCGAGGCCGGGCACTACGAATACGCCGTTCTTTTTCGTTTCCTTAATTGCTGTGTCACTTAGGTGCTCAAGAAACGAAGCGATAGTCTTGTTGTTGGTCTCTAAAGTTTCCGCGAGATGGCGGACGAGCTGGGTCTTGGTCATGCCTGAAGCCATGAATCCTCCTCTTGAATTGAAACCTGAATTTTCCTGCGATGTGAGCATCTTATACCCTGCCACTGTGGAAAAGAATCATTTTGACCGCATTTTATGCGGGATTTCCGCATTTGGAACCAGAAAAGTCCACAAAACATGCACTAACGAGCGATTCTTGGCGGAAAAATGCCTCTGGTTACGGGCTTTGCCGCGATTTCGAGGACGAAACAAACCGCATGGGATAATTGCTTTCGAGGATATATTTTGGTCTGCGCGATTTGCGAAATCAGAAAAGAAAAGCGATTTTGTCCCGCGATACATGGACGAATCTGTCCGCAATGTTGCGGCGTGCAACGCGAAGTCACACTCGATTGTCCCAGCGATTGCGTTTATCTGCGCCAGGCGCGTGAGCACGACAAGCCGCGCCAGTTGTTCGATTTGGACCAGGAAGCATTATTTCCGCAGGTAGAAATCAGTGAACAATTTCTTTATCAACATGAGCATTTAATGCTTGGGCTAAGTTTTGTGCTGGCCAAAAGCGTGCGCGCCGATCGAATGATTCGCGACAACGATTTATTAGCTGCGCTCGGTTTGATCGCGAAGAGTTACGAGACTCTTGTGAACTCCGGATTGCATTATGAAAGTCCGCCTGCCAACCCAACGCAACAGGCAATCGTGGCCGAACTGCAAACCATGATCAAAGAATTTCGTGAAGCTGAGGTGGCTCACATAGGCTATTCACGATTGCAGGAATCCGACGTGCTGCATGCGTTAGTGTTTCTGTTGAGGATGGGCTACGCACGCACGTCTGGACGTCCGAAAGCGCGAGCTTTCGCCGATTTTCTGGTGTCCCAATTTCCCGAAGAGAAGTCGGCTGTAGTTGGAGCGGGCTCGGGCGGCAAGATTATTGTGCCGTAGTCGAACTTTTTGGTCATTCACGTTAACTTTTAGGAAGCGGATTGCTGTTGATCTTGTGACTTCTGCAGGTTCAAGAATCGCTTGATCCGAAATTTTGATTGCGTTAGAAAAGTATTAATCATGTTCGCCCAACATATAAACGTTGCGGCTAGCAATGTAAAATAGGTGTGTCATGTGATTGCAGTTCGCACCTAATGACTGGTTCTAGCATCAAACGCACAACGAGCATGCCTGAAAATCAAGTGCCGCCCGACCTCCGACCGGTTGATTATGAAAAGCCTCCGGTCGTTGAGACTGCTTTCAGTTTTACGTTTCCGCCGATTAAGGGTTGGAACGTATTTCACTTAGGACTATTTTGGGCGCGTTTGCGGACACGATACCCGTTTGCGGAAGCCCGCCTACCGATGGGCAGCATCGAGATAGAAGAGTTGGATTTAAAGCTGGGACCAGAGATACACCTTGAAACGCTACCTCTTAGGTCTTTTCTCCTGGATTCGAGCAAGAATCAGTTGCTACAGGTACAGTCGAATTCCTTTATTAGAAACTGGCGAGCAGTTGAGGCAGAACAGAAATATTGCCACTATTCCGAATTGAAGCCTATGTTCGCAGAAGATTGGAATGCATATGTTGAATTCCTGAAGTCTGAGAAGTTATCGAATCCTAATGTATTTCAGTGCGACGTTACGTATGTAAACCACCTAGTGAAGGGTCGGGAATGGCAGACTTTAGACGACATAGCTCCGCTTTTCCAACGAATGAAATTTGACGTTAAGGGCTCTGTCGTTACTTCCTTTTCATTCGTGGCCACCATTGCAGACAAACAAGTGCGTATGGGAGTATGTCCGGCTATAAGGCCGGATGGCACTCCAATTATTCAGCTCACTTTGAATGTAAATGGCAAGCCTGCGGGTCCATCTGAGAGGGACATCTGGGCTAAGTTGGACGATTGTCATAAACTGCTGGTGGAAACGTTTGCCGAGATCACAGCAGAAGACCTGCAGAAGCGGGTTTGGAAAAGGATAAGATGACGTTCGTTTCTCGCGATAACGCTGCCTACTTCGATCGAGTGAAGCTGGATTGCCAGATACCCGCGATTGATTCTGTCTTTGAATTGCCGCAGATGGTAGATAAAAGACCTTGGCTGGCGCACGCTTTCACGGAGTTGTTACATATCCAAAAAACAGGCAAGGTAGAGCCAGGCATCGGGGATTTTCAAGTTACTGATGAGACGCTGAACACCGCTGGTCGAATTCTAGGCAGTATAAAATTCCGATACCTGCCGAGCCCGACTGTTTTCGCGCTACCTGGTGGCGGCGTGCAAATTACGTGGAGCAATGGGCCGGGGACCGTGGAGGTTAGCGTCTTTCCTCGCGAGGTTGGAGCTGCACGTTTGGTTGATGACATTCCCGTGAAAGTTGTGGAACTTGGGGCGGCAGAGTATGACAAGATGAACGATTTTTTGGCAGATCTTTTAAGCTTATAGACCCCTTAATACATGCCGCCGTTTGTTGATGATCCCGTCAGATTTCCGAACGAGACGAGGCTACTCCGCATTTTAAAGAACGGGAACTTTTGGCATCCCAGAGATGCCCCAACGCGGGCCTCTTCTGGTGCCTTTTACGACACGACGCGACAGAATTCTTGCTTTGTCGAACAACAATTTACTCGCGAACATTTCGCAAAGATCGCTCAAGATTACTCGGACAGCAAACTTGCAATGATTACCGCAGGAAATGCGAGGGAGTGCGGGTATTCAGTTTGTGATGATCCCGACGAGTTTCTACCAGGACATGTGCTTGTCTGCCCTCCGGTCGATTCACGTATAAATGAATACATAAAAATGTCTAAGAAGTTGGCTCACATGAGCGTCATGTATCGCCTGCACTAACGATGTTTCTTCCGCTGTCATTCCGCGCTATGTATCTTAACCTCTTGCCCGTTCCCTTTCGGCAATGCGTCGCGTAACTCGCGGATGGTACGCCGCAATACGGGATGAATTATTTCCGGCGCGATCTCCGCAAGCGGTTCCAGGACGAATCTTCGCTGTTGCATCGCCGGATGCGGAATCGTCAGCGTTGCATCGTTCAGGACTAAATCTCCATAGAGCAGAATATCCAAGTCGATGTTGCGAGGACCTTTTTTCTGCTGACGGTAGCGGCCCATCTCCTGCTCAATAGATAAGAGTTCGGCGATCAACTCATGTGGATTAAGTTCCGTCTCCAACGGGACAGTGCAATTTAGAAACCACGGCTGCTCGATGAATTCCACCGGCTCGGTTTCGTAGAGGGATGAAACAGCCACAATTTTGCCCACGCGCTCTAGGGCTTTAATCGCATTGCGTATATTGGCTGCTCGGTCGCCGATGTTCGATCCGAGCGATATGAACGTATCCGTATGCACGGCTTGTAGTTTCGCGGTTTGGTGTTGACTTTACAAGGCCCGCCGCACCGCGGGCTGCGCGAACAGCATCTAAAACGTTCCTGTTTATATTGACGTATGGTCTAATAGAATCATCGGTTTTATGGCTACATTGACTCAAAACTCGCGCCCAAGAACCTCGCGGCTACAGCGCAATCTGCGCAGCGCGAAGATGATCGCCAAGGCCCTGGTCTCGACCGATCATCCCCTTTTGGCGCACATCATTCCCATGCGGCGTTGCAATCTTGCCTGCGAATATTGCAACGAATACGACGATTTTTCTAAGCCCGTACCGCTCGAAACGATGTTCGAGCGTATCGACAAACTGGGTGCGCTGGGAACTTCCGTCGTGACCATCAGCGGAGGCGAGCCGCTTCTGCATCCCGAACTCGACGACGTGATCGCAAGGATCCGCCAAAACGGCATGATTGCCGGAATGATCACCAACGGCTATCTTCTCGTCGCCGACCGCATTCAACGCCTGAATCGCGCAGGACTCGAATGGCTCCAGATTTCAATTGATAACGTCACGCCCGATGATGTTTCGAAAAAGAGCTTGAAAGTTCTCGACAAGAAATTGCAGTTACTCGCCGAGCACGCCGACTTTCACGTCAACATTAATTCAGTGGTTGGTGGCGGCGTGTGCAATCCGCAAGACGCACTTACCATCGGCAGACGCGCCCTGGAGTTGGGCTTCAGCTCAACCATCGGAATCATTCACGACGGCTCCGGCCAATTGCAGCCGCTGAATGACGAAGAACGCAGCGTATATCACGCAATGAAAGCTTTGGAGAAAAGCAGCTTCACGCGGATCAACGGCTTCCAGGACAACATAGCTCTTGGTTTGCCTAATGACTGGCGTTGCCGCGCCGGAGCGCGCTATCTCTACATTTGCGAGAACGGCTTGGTGCATTACTGCTCGCAGCAACGTGGGTATCCCGGCATCCCGTTATCAAGCTATTCCGTTGAAGATATTCGCCGCGAGTATCGCACGGAGAAATCGTGCGCTCCCAACTGCACGGTTTCCTGCGTACATCAGGTGTCGATACTGGATAAATGGCGAGGCCCGCAGCATCCCGAGCCTCCGGTTGCCGCAGGCTTGTCCGGCGATCTCGTACAAATCAAGTAACGGTTCTTACTTCTTTCCTTCTGCGCTCGGTGGAGTGATCCCATTCATCCGCAAATACATCGCAGCCATACCGTAGTGATCTGCCCAACTGCTGGATAATCCCATTGCGCCCATCGCGCGAGGAAACTTGCGTCCGCCAAACAGCTCGACGCTGTCGCCAAGTTTGGAGTCGTCCATCTTGCTCAAAGCGTCGGTGCAGAAGTCGAAAGAAGCCTTCACTCCCGCCAGCAATTTGTCTTTCGGATCGGTGTCCTTAAATTCCTCGACCTTCGGCGCAGGTGTATCGCTAGTTTTGGAACAAAGCAAATAATTCGACTCGATGATGTGCACCACCAGGTGCCCGAAGGTGATCTGCGCCGGAGTTGGCTTGTACGAAAATTTGTCCGCAGGCATCGCTTGCACTGCGCCGACAATGTTGTTCTGTGACCGAGGCAACAATATCCGCAGCACCGCCGAAACCGGATCCTTCGTAGTGGTCGGGGTCGATGATGCTGGCGCCGGGGCTTGCGCCATCGCACAAAGCGAAAGGGCAATGACGGCAAAGCTAATCTTAAAAAGCTGCTTCATGGAGAATCTCCTGGTTCATGGTCGTAAATTCGATTACAAAGCCGTGGTTACAGCTTTCACTTCAGTGTAATTATTCAGAACTTCCGCGCCCATTTCACGGCCCCATCCGGATTGTTTGTAGCCACCGAAGGGTAACGCGGCGTCGAACACATTATGACAATTGATCCACACTGTGCCCGACTTTATCCGACGCGCCATCTTGTGAGCGACGCTGATATTGCTCGTCCAAACACTGGAGGCCAGACCAAAGACGGTGTCATTGGCTTGGCGCGCGATCTGGTCGAGGTCTTCATCGGAAAAACGCTGAGCGCAAACTACCGGACCAAAGATCTCTTCGCGAACTACCTGCATGTTCGGAGTGGTATCAACCAGCACGGTAGGTTGAACGAAATATCCGCGATCGCCTTCGCGCTTGCCGCCTGCTGCCGCCTTAGCTCCTTCTTTCAAGCCTGAATCGATATATCCCGTCACGCGACGGAATTGTTCATCCGACACCAGCGGGCCCATCTGCGTCTGCGGATCGAGACCGCTACCGATGCGAATTTTCCCGGCAATGGCAGACACTCCACTCACAACCTCGTCAAAGATTTTCTCGTGAACAAATAAACGGGAACCGGCACAGCAGCATTGACCCTGATTGAAGAAGATTGCAGACGCAGTACCGGCAATAGCGCGCTTCAAATCGGCGTCTGGAAACACAATGGATGGTGACTTACCGCCAAGTTCGAGCGTAACCTTCTTTAAGTTGCCGGCGGCAGCTTTCAAGATGAGCCTGCCGACTTCGGTCGATCCGGTGAACGCAACTTTATCTACGAGATCGTGCGCGGCAAGAGGTGCTCCTGCGCCTTCACCGAAGCCAGTCAGCACGTTTACCACGCCTTCCGGAAATCCGGCCTCGTTGACGAGTTCGGCGAGTCGAAGCCCTGTGAGCGGCGTTTGTTCGGCAACCTTAAGTACAACCGTGCACCCAGTCGCAAGCGCCGGACCTAGTTTCCAGGCGGCCATCAGCAATGGAAAGTTCCATGGAATGATCTGTCCGACTACGCCGACAGGCTCGCGCAGCGTGTAGCTGAGGAATTCCGTCGGCATCGAAATCGGAATCGTCGAGCCCGTAATCTTGGTGGCCCACCCTGCCATATAGCGAAAAAGATCGACGGCGAGAGGGACATCGGCTACACGGGCAATCGCTACTGGCTTGCCATTATCGATGGATTCGAGCTGTGCAAACTCTTCAAGATTAGCCTCCAGCAGATCTGCGAGCTTCCATAGTAATTTGCCGCGTTGCGACGCGGTCATGCGCGGCCACGCGCCTTCATCGAAAGCTTTGCGAGCGGCGTTAACGGCAGCATCTACGTCGGTCGCTTCTGCCTCGGGAACATGGGCAATGACTTCACCCGTCGCCGGGTCGTAAACCGGGAAAGTCTTGCCCGAAGCGGCATTCACAAACTTTCCCCCAATCAACATGCGATGTTTGTGGGTGACGAAGTCTGCGGCTTTCGAACTGAGTCGAGTGTCCACGGATGCAGTTGCCATAAATAGTCCTCCGGCGCCGGCTGGAAGTTAAAGGGATTTAGGCCGGAATCGCGCTGACAGCCAAGATACACCCGCGAGGGGCAAGTAGAAAAGCTAGGGCAGGAGTTATAAACAAATTTCTGGAGTGGCTTGCAGCAAGCTCTTTGTATAAGCGTGGACCGGAGCTTCCGTGATTTGCTGCGTGGATCCCGTCTCGACGATCTTTCCTCGGTTCATGACTGCAATACGCGTAGCTAAATAGCGGACGACTGGCATCGAATGAGAAATAAAAAGATAGGTGAGTCCGAACTCGCGTTGAAGTTGCGCCAACAGATTGACAATCTGGGCGCCAACGCTGACGTCCAATGCGGACACAGGTTCATCCGCAACAATAAATTTGGGACGCAAAGCCAAAGCACGAGCAATGACAATGCGCTGACGCTGGCCTCCGCTAAATTCATGAGGGAAGCGCGCCATTGCGGATTGATCAAGTCCAACTGCTTTCAGTAGTTCGCGTACCCGATCACGCCGCACCGAAACAGAGATGGACTCGTGAATCACGAGTGGCTCGGCAACTATATCTTCGACATTCATACGCGGATCAAGCGACCCAAACGGGTCCTGAAAAATAATCTGCATATCGCGCCGTAGTCCGCGCATTTCCGCGCCAGAAGCGGCAAGCAAGTTGCGGCCGCCGTAGACAATTTGCCCACTCGTGGGCTCGATGAGTCGCAGAACCATCCTGCCCAATGTACTTTTGCCGGATCCCGATTCGCCGATTAGACCAAGAGTTTCGCCAGATTCAATTTGAAAAGAAACATCGTCGACGGCGCGCACTTCGCCTTTAGCGCCTCCACCAAAAATGGATTCGCCCAGCGGAAACGTCTTCGATAGATTCTTGACTTCGAGCAAAAGCATTGTGAATCCAGAACTGTCAGTTAACTATACTTAACTGAGGATTGTATAATCTCATACAGCTACCGATCACGAATGAAGACGATTACAGTTTCCAAAGAAGATTACCTCAAAGCGATTCTGGAAGCGCAGAGCGAAGGCGAGACTGTGATCTCGGCGACCCTTGCCCATTGGTTGAAGGTGTCTCCACCCGCGGTAACCATGGCATTACGCCGGCTGAAGAAAGATGGCTTAGTGCTAGTTGACAAAAGCGGACGCGTCCGACTTTCTCCTGCTGGACGCAAAATCGCACGCAAGCTCACGCTGCGTCATCACCTCATTGAACGCATGTTGGCGGAAGTATTCGGAATGGAATGGTACAAAGTGCATGACGAAGCGGAGCGTCTTGAACATGCGGTGTCGCCCGACTTTGAGGCCCAACTTTTGAGCAAGTTAGGCAAAGGTGGCGCATGCCCGCACGGCAATTTGAGTGAACTGGAAAGTCCAAAGAGCCGCCAGAGACGGGGATTATCTCTGCTGGCGTCAGCTCCTACCGGCAAGAATTATGTTGTGAGTGGTATCTACGAGCGAAACCGGCAATTGCTTGAATTTCTCGATCAGCGAGGTATACGCCCTGGTGCGCGCGTCCATGTCGGCCGGAGATTTTATGACTACACGCTGGCATTAACCACAGACGAAGGCGAAGTCACCCTCGGCCCGAGCGCCGCAGAGCGCGTGTGGGTCCGTCCAATGGCCGTCGCTCCTTCGCGCCGCACTCACTCCTCCTAGTTAACCATAGTTCTAGTTAACTATGGTTTACTAAATCGTGTATACTTAAGCTAACGCCCCGTTCATTCCTTACGACGGCGTTCCATATATGGCGGTACCCTCATTAGCTCCGGAAAAATCAGGCTGGCGGACTGAGCCAGCCCTGCCCAGTCTTCCGGAGATTCATCGAAGTCTTCAAATTCCGCAGGGCGCAGGATTTGTCCGTAAGATGCTGGCTTTTGCCGGCCCCGGATTTCTCATTGCAGTCGGTTACATGGATCCGGGCAATTGGGCGACAGACCTCGCCGCCGGATCGAAGTACAACTACACCCTTCTATCGGTAATTTTGCTTTCGAATTGCCTCGCCGTTCTGCTCCAGGCTCTCGCTATCAAGTTAGGAATCGTATCCGGCCGCGACCTCGCGCAAGCCTGTCGCGATCATTTCAGTCGCCCGGTTTCTCTCGCACTGTGGGTGTTTGCCGAGATAGCCATCGCGGCCTGCGACCTTGCCGAAGTAATCGGGTCGGCGATCGCCCTGAATCTTTTGTTTCACATCCCGCTTCTAGTCGGAGTATGTCTTACTGCGTTGGATGTGTTGCTAATCCTTGTGCTGCAACAAAAAGGATTTCGCTTCCTCGAAGCGCTAGTTATTGCCTTGATCGGCACAGTAAGTGTTTGCTTCGGACTCGAACTCTTGTTCTCCCGGCCGGAACTTGCGGGCATTGCCCATGGATTCTTTGTTCCATCCGCACAAATTCTTTACAACCCCGGCATGTTGTACATCGCAATTGGGATTTTGGGCGCAACCGTGATGCCACACAATCTTTATTTGCACTCGGCGGTTGTGCAGTCGCGCGACTTCAAACGCACGAATGAAGGTAAGCGGGAAGCAATCCGCTTCAGCATCCTGGATTCAACCGTCGCGTTGACTCTCGCTCTCTTCGTTAACGCAGCCATCCTATTAGTCTCGGCAGCCACTTTCTTTCGCCACGGATTCACCGCTGTCGCCGAGATTCAGGACGCTTACAAACTCCTGACCCCGCTTCTTGGCGTCACCAGCGCCAGCACAATTTTTGCTCTTGCTCTACTCGCCTCGGGCCAAAACTCTACACTGACTGGCACTCTCGCTGGCCAAGTTGTGATGGAAGGTTTTCTCAACATTCGCCTCCGTCCGTGGCTGCGACGACTCATCACGCGCGGATTGGCTATCGTCCCGGCAATTATCGTCACCGCACTTTGGGGAGAGCGCGGCACCGCCAATCTAATCATTCTGAGCCAGGTGGTTCTGAGCATGCAGCTTAGCTTCGCTGTTTTTCCCTTGGTCATGTTTACCAGCGACAAATCCAAGATGGGAGAATTCGTAAATGCGCCATGGCTGAAAACCTTGTCGTGGGCGGCCGCAGTGTTAATCGCCGCGCTGAACGTGTGGCTCCTCGTGCTCACCGTTAGAGCTTGATCGACACTGCCAACCAGGAAAATTTCTCGCGCAGCGTTTAAACTATTCATAGACGACATATCCAGAAAGGCGCTCTCATGAACAGCTTTGGTAGCCGTTCCAGTCTTCGCGTGGGCAACCGCGACTACACTATCTTCCGCCTGGACGCACTCGATAAACAGGGAATCTCGACCAAGCATCTGCCATTTTCGCTGCGAATTTTGTTGGAGAATTTGCTCCGCACTGAGGATGGGAAGAACGTCAAGCAGGAAGAAATTCGCGCGCTTGCAGCGTGGAACAGCAAATCAAAGCCGGAGAAAGAAATCGCGTTTACGCCCAGCCGCGTCTTGTTGCAGGATTTTACGGGCGTTCCGTGCGTCGTCGATCTTGCCGCAATGCGCGATGCGATGAAGCAACTTGGTGGCGATCCGAAACTTATCAATCCATTGCAGCCGGTTGAATTAGTCATAGACCACTCCGTACAAGTCGACGAATTCGGCACAGCGACTGCCATTGACATCAACGCCTTGTTGGAATTTCAACGCAACAAAGAGCGCTATTCGTTCCTTCGTTGGGGACAAACTGGATTCAAGAATCTCGCAATCGTTCCCCCCGATACTGGCATTGTGCATCAGGTAAATCTCGAATTCCTCGCGCGTGTTGTTTTTGTAAATGAAGTTGATGGCGTCAGCACTGCTTACCCTGACACTCTCGTCGGCACCGACTCACACACCACCATGGTGAACGGACTCGGGGTGCTGGGTTGGGGTGTCGGCGGAATTGAAGCCGAAGCAGCCATGCTGGGACAGCCAGTCTCCATGCTGATTCCGCAAGTTGTCGGAGTGAAGCTTACCGGCAAAGTTCGCGAAGGTGCGACCGCAACTGATCTTGTTTTGACCATCACGGAAATGCTTCGCAAGCACGGAGTAGTCGGAAAGTTCGTCGAATATTTTGGTCCGGGATTGCCGGAGTTGTCGCTCGCGGATCGCGCAACCATCGGCAACATGTCTCCAGAGTATGGCGCGACTTGCGGGATTTTCCCGGTCGACAAAGAAAGCCTGACCTACTTACGCCTTACCGGACGCACCGAACAGCAGATCGCTTTGGTCGAAGCTTATTGTCGTGTGCAAGGTTTATTTCATGACGAAAATACTCCGCAAGCCGAATATTCGGAATTGCTGAGTCTCGATCTCGCTACAGTCGAACCGAGCCTCGCCGGACCGAAGCGTCCGCAGGACCGCGTTGCACTGCCTCAGGCCGGACAGTCGTTTCATGCTGCATTGCCTTCACTGATTAAGCCTAAAGCGAAGGCCTCAGGAACTCCGGCAGCCGTCGCTGCAGCAGTCAAACCTGAGAGCCGATGGGAACAGGAAGGTGGCAATCCAGCCGCAGTTGGAGTGGAAAGTCATCAGCACGAAGAGCACGTTTCGACGAATGTCAAAAATTCGTTGCGTCACGGCAGCGTCGTAATCGCTGCCATCACCTCGTGCACGAACACATCGAATCCTTCTGTATTGATTGCCGCCGGATTGCTGGCGCGCAATGCAGTCGAAAAAGGTCTGCAAGTGCCTGCTTGGGTAAAGAGTTCGCTTGCGCCGGGATCGAAAGTTGTCCGCGATTACCTTGAGAAAGCTGAGCTGTTGCCGTACCTCGAAAAACTTAAATTCCACATCGTTGGCTATGGATGCACCACGTGCATCGGCAACTCCGGCCCTCTTCCGACCGAAGTTTCACAAGCGATCGATGAAAACGAATTGGTTGTCGCCTCGGTGTTGTCAGGCAATCGAAATTTCGAAGGACGCATCAATTCCGAAGTCCGTGCAAATTATCTGATGTCGCCGCCGCTGGTCGTCGCATTTGCGCTCGCCGGACGCGTAGACCTCAATCTTCATGAAGACGCCCTCGGGCGTGGCAAAGATGGCAAGCCCGTCTATCTCAAAGACATTTGGCCATCGCAGCGCGAAGTGCAGGACGTGATGGCGAAGTCAATTTCTTCCGATATGTTTCGCAAGAGTTACGGCGAGGTATATCTCGGCGACGAACGCTGGCGCGGATTGTCCGTTCCCAAAGGCGAAACCTACGCATGGGAAAAAGACTCGACCTATATCCGCCAGGCTCCGTATTTCGATGGCATGACTCGCCAGCCCTCGACCGTCCAGGACATTAAGAACGCCCGCGTGCTCGCCGTGCTGGGCGATAGCGTAACCACCGACCACATCTCTCCCGCAGGATCCATTAAGAAGGACAGTCCAGCCGGAAAATATCTGCAAGACCACGGAGTCAAGCCGGGAGATTTCAATTCCTATGGCTCGCGGCGCGGCAATCACGAAGTCATGGTGCGCGGCACGTTCGCCAACGTCCGTCTGCGCAATCGCATGGTCAACGTCGAAGGCGGATTCACCCGCCATCTGCCCAGCGGTGAAGAAATGTCGATCTTCGACGCTTCTGAAAAGTATCTTGCCGCCGGTGATCCGCTGGTGATTATCGCAGGCAAAGAATACGGCTCCGGCTCGTCCCGCGATTGGGCGGCCAAAGGTCCGCTGCTTCTCGGAGTGCGTGTCGTTATCGCGGAAAGTTACGAACGCATTCACCGCTCCAACCTCGTGGGCATGGGAATTCTTCCGCTGCAATTCAGCTCCGGCGAAAATGCCGAATCGCTCGGCCTGGCCGGAGAAGAAGTATTCGAAATCATCGGCGTCCGCGATCTGGTCGAACGATTTAAGGCCGGACAGCAAGTTAAAGTGAAAGCAACTTTGGCAGGAAAATCCAAAGAATTTAATGCGCTGGTGCGGATCGATACTCCTCAGGAAGCGCAATACTACGCTAACGGTGGCATCCTTCAATATGTGCTGCGCCAGTTGCTGACTGCAAAACCAGAGGCGGTTCACGTTTAAATCTCGCTGTTGATCATCACTATCGATCATGGATGTTGATCAGTGATGTCCCTCGCTCTTTCTGAGCAATATGGGACAGATTCGCCCTGCGCGCACAGCTTACCCTTGGTACTTCCGTACCAATCGCAGGCCCGACCCTCCTGCGCTGATTAGCTGTGCATTTCACTCACACTAGGAGATTCGCTCATGAAATTTCGTTGGGTTTACGGGACATTGCTCGCTTCCGCTATCACCGCGTCCGCTTTCGCACAAGTTTCCGTATACGTACACGCGGGACCACCTCCACTTCGTATTGAAGAACGCGGCCCAATGCCTGGGCCGGGCTACGGATGGATTGACGGCTACTGGGCCCCAAACGGCCGACACTACCGTTGGGTAGCCGGACGCTGGGATCGTCCTCCTTACGAAGGCGCCACCTGGAGCCACGCTCACTACGACCACTATCAACAAGGCTGGCAACTGCATGAAGGACATTGGGACCACGACGATCATCATGATGACCACCATGACGATCATCACGATCACTAAACGAATTCCCTGGAAACCCCACCCCTAGCCATTTTGGGGGTGGGAGATTTACCCCGCTTCATTTCATCCCCGCTCATCCTGAGCGAATTCTCACCCGCTGATATAATCAGTCTTTGCCCTCATGCCTACCAAGCGTCTGATTCGTTCCACTACTGTACTTTGCATACGCCGTAACGGCTCGGTCGTCATGGCCGGGGACGGCCAGGTCACGCTTGGCGAAGGTGTTATTAAACATTCCGCCAAGAAGATTCGCCGACTGTATCAGGAGAAGATCCTCGCGGGATTCGCTGGATCAACCGCCGACGCATTCTCACTATTCAGCCGCTTTGAATCGAAACTGGAGCAGTATCACGGCAACGTCGGTCGCAGCGCCGTCGAACTCGCCAAGGATTGGCGTACCGATAAGTTCCTGCGTCATCTTGAAGCATTGCTGCTTGTATCCGACAAAGAACAGACATTTTTGCTGAGCGGACAGGGCGATGTCATCGAGCCGGATGGCGGCATTGCCGCGATTGGCAGCGGCGGGCCTTATGCGCAAGCGGCAGCGCAAGCGCTAATGGACCATACCGAGCTTTCCGCTCGCCAGATTGCTGAAGAATCGATGAAGATTGCCGGCAAAATGTGCATCTATACAAATGACAAAGTTACGATTGAAGAACTATAGGTAACGAGGAATTATAGGTAACGACCCAGTCGATAGCCGACTGGATCCACGTGAGCAATTTATGGCCATTTATTTACCTGGAACCGTGGACGACGAACAAATCGCGCTGGACGAGTTAACGCCGAAAGAAATCGTCGCGGAACTCGACAAGCATGTCGTCGGACAAAAAGACGCAAAACGCGCCGTAGCAATCGCTCTGCGTAATCGCATGCGCCGCCAGAAGCTTACTCCTGAGCTGGCCGAAGAAATCATTCCCAAGAACATCATCATGATTGGTCCCACCGGCGTGGGCAAAACAGAAATCGCGCGGCGCCTGGCCAAGCTGGCGAATTCGCCGTTTATGAAAGTCGAAGCTTCGAAATTTACTGAAGTCGGTTATGTAGGACGCGATGTCGAATCCATGATCCGCGATCTCGTTGACATCGCCATCGACAACGTGCGCGAGGAAAAGCTTGAAGATGTTTCCGACAAAGCAGAACTGAACGCTGAAGAGCGGCTGCTCGATATTTTGCTGCCGCCACCCGCGCCGTCGCCTTCGCGTCCTGCAGACCAGACTTCTACCGGTGGCCTCGTATTAGACGGTTCTTCCGACTTTGGCGAATCCCACACTCGCACGCGCGAAAAGCTGCGTCAGCAATTGCGTGAAGGCAAGCTCGATGACCGCTCCGTCGAAATTGATGTACGCGAGCGCAATTTTCCGTCTTTCGAAATCATCTCCAATCAGGGCGTTGAGGAGATGGACATTAACCTTAAAGACATGTTGCCTAACCTCTTCGGTTCGCGCACCAAGAAGCGGAAGATGAAGGTCAACGAGGCTTTCGAATACCTGATTCAGGAAGAAGAACAGCGCCTGATCGATATGGACCAGGTGACCCGCACCGCCATCGACCGCGTCGAAGATTCCGGAATTATTTTTCTCGATGAAATCGATAAGATCGCCGGACGCGAAGGCGGCCATGGGCCTGATGTTTCCCGCGAAGGTGTGCAACGCGACATTCTTCCCATTGTCGAAGGCACTACCGTGAACACCCGCTACGGTATGGTGCGCACTGATCACATTTTATTTATCGCAGCCGGTGCGTTCCACGTATCCAAGCCCAGCGACTTGATTCCGGAATTGCAGGGACGGTTTCCCATCCGCGTTGAATTGCAGTCGCTGACGATGGAAGACTTCATCCGCATTCTGACGGAACCGAAATCTTCATTGGTGATGCAGTACACCGCACTCCTCGAAACCGAAGGCGTAAAACTCGTATTCACCAAAGAGTCTCTCGAAGAGATTGCCCGCTTCGCGTTCCGCGTGAACGAGGGTACGGAAAACATTGGAGCACGCCGCCTCCACACCATCATGGAGCGCGTCCTCGACCAGATCAGCTTTGACGCTCCCGAGCGCAAAGGCGAACAGATCAACATCGATGCCGACTACGTCCGCAGCATGCTGGCCGACATCGTGAAAGATCAAGACCTGTCGAGATACATTCTGTAAGGGCAGCGTCTTTTCTCCACGGAATTGTCCTAAGAATTGCCCTAATGTTGTTGCACTCTTTTTGGGCGGCGTTGTCCATCGTGATTTGCGAACGGCAGCTTTCCTGTGCGGCTCTTGAAAAGCCTTAGCATATCTTTCTCGGTTTTACGCGGCGTGGGTGATGGTGCCCAATAAACCGATAGGTCGCAATCAAGTAACAGAAGAATTTGGCCGCCAGCATGCGGGGTTCTATCGCCGCATTGATGTTTGTAAAACTGGGAGATACGTCTCGAAATCGGCTGGTCGGCTTTGCCGATATAAACTATTCGTTCGCTCGGCAGCCAACGCGCTTCTTCGTAAGCCTTGTCGATCTGAATGCCACTTGGAATTACCTTGAAACATAAACTTTGGGACGGCTGATTGGTTTGGGCGATGACATAAATCCCTGAACGAGATTCAACGACGGGGCATCCCCAGCGCATTGTGCCGCAAATGGAAAGACCTACTTCGGTAAACAGTTCAGTGACTTCCATTGGAAAGAACTATAGCACTTGAAATCAACATTAAATTCCATCAGCATGCTATGTGATTTAAGACAGTGCCCAATCATCGAGCTCTAGGCCCAGACTTCGCCTCAAGATGTTAAAATCAACTGTTTTGCGTACAATTTTGCTCTCATAAGGTAAGTTCATGCCCGATACGATGATGGCGGTGGTCAAGCCGAAGGCTGCGGCTGGCGCGGAGATTCAACAAGTCCCCGTTCCGAAATATGGTCCGAGAGATGTTCTTGTAAAAGTAAAGATGGCATCCATCTGCGGGACCGACCTGCATATTTACGAATGGGACCGATGGGCGCAGAACCGCATTAAGCCTCCGCTCATTCCAGGGCACGAATTCTGCGGCGAAGTTGCTGCCTTTGGTAAGGACGTCACCAGCGTTCAGGAAGGCGACTTTGTTTCCGCCGAAATGCATGTGGCTTGTGGTAAGTGTGTACAGTGCCGCACCGGCGAAGCGCACATTTGTCAGAATGTTCAAATCATCGGAGTCGATGCCAACGGCGCGTTCGCCGAATATGTAGTCATTCCGGAATCGAATATCTGGAAGCTTGACCCTGCGATCCCGCAGGAATATGCGTCTATTCTCGATCCTCTTGGCAATGCGGTCCACACGGTGCTCGCCGGGGAAGTCGCGGCCAAAACAATCGCGATAACCGGATGTGGTCCTATCGGACTGTTCGCAATCGCAGTCGCGCGGGCAGTTGGAGCGGCGCAAGTATTCGCGATCGAAATCAACGAGCATCGCCGTGAAGTCGCACGCAAGATGAAGGCCGATTTCGTGATCGATCCGTCGAAGGAAGACGTTCGTGCGATCATCCTCGAAAAAACGGAAGGGCTCGGTGTCGACGCCGTGCTGGAAATGGCCGGGCATCCTGATTCGATCCGCACCGCATTCGATATTGTTCGCAGCGGCGGACGCATCTCGCTTCTCGGGCTAACATCGAAACCGATATCGCTGAACTTTTCCGAGGACATTATTTTCAAAGGCATCACCGTGCAAGGCATCAACGGCCGGCGAATGTACCAGACGTGGTATCAGATGACTGCACTGCTGAAGGCCGGCAAGCTCGACTTGCATCCTGTCATAACGGATCGTATCGCCATGAAAGATTTTTCCAAGGCGATGGACCGTCTGAAAACCGGCGCAGCCAGCAAGATTCTGGTTTATCCCGGCAACACGATCTAAGCGTCTGCTCGGATACAATACGTGAATCGTGTTGCGCTATTTCACTGCCGGAGAAAGCCATGGGGAAACCCTGGTCGCGTTTATTTCCGGGCTGCCTGCGGGATTGAAAATCGACCAGGCATTCCTCGATCGTGAACTGTGGCGCCGCCAACAAGGCTATGGACGCGGCGGCCGCATGAAAATCGAGAAAGACACTGCGCACATTGTTTCCGGCGTGCGGCATGGGATGACTATCGGCTCGCCGATTTCGATCCTGCTGAAAAATAACGATTGGCAAAATTGGCAGGAAGCGCTTCCAGTGGAACAGGGCGATCCAGCAAAGCATAAGCGGGTTGCGTCGCCGCGTCCCGGACACGCCGATCTCGCGGGCGCGTTGAAATACAATTTTTCGGAAGCTCGCTATGTGCTTGAACGGGCCTCGGCGCGGGAGTCCGCCGCGCGTGTCGCGATTGGTGCGTTGGCAAAGACTTTTCTTCTGGAACTCGGGATTGAAGTAGCAAGCCACGTCATCTCGGTGGGCGACGCGAAGATGGAAGAGACTGTTCCGTGGGAGAGAATTCGAGGCTTGTTGGATCGCAATGAGATTTTATTGAACTGCGCTGACGCTGAAGCTGAGCAGCAAATGAAATCTGAAGTGGATCGCGTCCTGAAAACCGGTGATTCAGTAGGCGGAGTGTTTGAAGTTGTTGCTCATAATGTTCCGCCGGGATTGGGAACCTATGCGCAATGGGACGAACGTCTCGATGGCCTACTGGCTGGCGCTGTGATGTCGCTGCAAGCGGTTAAAGCCGTCGAGATTGGAAGCGGCATCAGTTCTGCTGCGAACATTGGCTCGGTGGTTCATGATGCGATCACTTATGGGTCGGAATCTAAATCCGAAGCTGGATTTACTGAGTTTCATCGCGACAAGAACAATGCTGGTGGAATTGAAGGCGGAGTTTCCAACGGTGAAGAGATACGGGTTCGCGGATATCTAAAACCGATTTCCACTTTGCGACGGCCATTGCAGTCTGTGGATTTCACTACGCGCGAGCCGGTTAAAGCTGCGTACGAGCGCTCAGATGTATGCGTGGTCCCTGCCGCGGGAGTCGCCGCGGAATCGATGGTTGCATTGACCTTGGCGAAATGCGCCTTGGACAAGTTCGGTGGCGATTCCATGTTAGAGACGAAGCGTAATTTTCGCGGCTACTGCGATCAACTTAAAAATTTCTAAATAGTGAGCTTACTCAACGAATGATTTATCCGATTGTGAAGTTCGGCGATCCTGTTCTCGAAAAGACGGCCGAACCCGTTACCAAGTTTGATGACGCTCTCAAGAAGCTCGTCGAAGATATGTTTGAGTCCATGTATGCCGCGCGGGGTGTGGGTCTGGCTGCTCCGCAGATTGGAATCTCCAAGCACCTCGCCGTGATTGATGTCAGTTTTCAGGAAGATCCCGATGGCAAGTTGGTGCTGGCTAATCCCAAAATTATCCACACTGAAGGCAAGCAAAGGGCCAGCGAAGGATGTTTGAGCATCCCGGAATTTCGCGAAGACGTAACTCGCGCGAACAAAGTCACGATTCGTGCACAGGACGTCAACGGCAAGTGGTATGAAAAAACCGGTGAGCAGTTATTGGCCCGCGCATTTCTTCACGAGACTGATCATCTGAACGGCAAGCTTTACATCAGCCACATCAGTGCGCTCAAGCGTGATTTGATCAAGCGCAAGATCCGCAAGCTGGTAAAAGCTGGCGAGTGGGATTGAGCTCGCCATTCACTCTCGTGTTCTGCGGCACTCCTCGATTTGCGGTTTCCTCGCTGGAAGCCTTGATAGAAGCCGGATTCGCTGTACCACTGGTTGTAACGCAACCCGACCGTCCACGGGGACGTGGCATGGAATTGGCTTTCTCTCCGGTAAAAGAGCGAGCATTAGCTCTAAAGCTTCCTGTCATCCAGCCAGAAAAAATCAAGACCAACGAGGAGTTCCGAGCTGCGCTCACTGCGATTCGGCCCGATGCGATCATCGTCGTTGGATATGGCAGAATCATTCCGCAGTGGATGATCGAATTGCCGTCGCTCGGCAACATCAATGTGCACGCGTCTCTGCTACCTAAGTATCGCGGTGCTGCGCCAATTCAGTGGGCAATCGCTCGGGGCGAAACTATCACGGGCGTGACCACAATGCGAATTGATGCAGGTTTGGATACTGGCGACATGTTGTTGCAGGAAGAGCTCGGTATCGAAACCGACGATACTTCGGAGACATTAGCGCCTCGCCTCGCTTCGATTGGGGCAAAAATATTGGTAGAAACCCTCCGCAGATTGCAATCAGGAACTATCCAACCGACGCCCCAAAATAATGCAGAAGCAACATTGGCTCCAATTCTAAAAAAAGAAGACGGACGAATTAATTTTCAATTGTCTGCTACAGAAATTTGTAATCGCTTGCGAGGCTTTCAGCCTTGGCCCGGAGCATCCACTACTTTCCGAGGACGCAATCTCAATGTATGGCAGGCCACACCCGCGACGCGCACTGTGTCCGCCGGCGAGTTACTCGTGGATGGTAGCCGCCTATTCGCTGGATGCTCTTTAGGTCCGGCCCTCGAGTTAATTGAAGTCCAGCCGGAGGGCAAGAAGCGCATGGCTGCTCGTGATTTCATTCATGGCTATCAGCCTCGTCCCGGCGAAAAGCTGGGAGAGTAACGCAATGCCCATTTCTCCCGCTCGGGCCGCCGCATTCGACATTCTTCTGCAAGTCGAACGTGAAGACTCATATGCCACCGAGCTATTGCATTCGCCGAGTCGCGCCAAGCTCTCATCCGCAGATCATGGCCTGACCACAGAATTGGTCATGGGCGTTTTACGGTGGCGGAGTCGTCTCGATTCAGCTATTACTCAACATTCCTCAATCGCACTCGCCAAGCTTGATCTCGAAGTCTTGATTGCATTAAGAATTGCCGCGTATCAATTGCTGCTTCTCGAACGTATTCCTCGCCGCGCAGCGATCAATGAAAGCGTTGATCTCGTAAAGCGCGCCAGAAAGGGCTCCGCAGCTGGTTTCGCCAACGCGGTCCTGCGCAAAATTGTTCCGGCCGAACAATCGTCCGATCAGAATCAAAATGTGGCACTGGAATTCGCGCATCCAGAATGGTTAGTAGATCGGTGGCGCAAAGAATTCGACGACGAAGTAGCTGGAAAGATGTGCAATTACGACCAACAGATCCCTCAAACGACGATTCGCATTTTCGATCCCGACGCGCCCGCTGACTTGCGGGCCGAGGGCATCGAGCTTGTACCCGGAAAGTTTCTCGTTTCAGCGCGGCGTGTGAAATCCGGCGACATCACCCAAACTGCGCCCTTCAAACAAGGTCGTATTGCCATTCAGGATGAGGGATCTCAACTCGTTGGACTCCTGGCTGGAAAAGGAAAGCGGATATTGGATTGTTGCGCGGCTCCCGGTGGGAAGACCAGGATTCTTGCCAATCGCAACCCCCAGGGAACGATCGTTGCCGTTGAGTTACACGAGCATCGATCGCGCCTGCTCCGAAAGTTAGTTCCTGCTTCGAACGTAGAAATCCTTACGTCGGATATTGCTCAACTTAAGGTCGGAAATCAGTTCGATTGCGTGCTCGCCGATGTTCCGTGTTCTGGAACCGGAACGCTTGCTCACAATCCTGAAATCAAATGGCGGTTGAGACCTGAAGATTTGATTGACCTGCAAATGCGACAAGTTGCAATTCTTCAAGCTGCGATGAATCAAGTCACCCCCGGTGGCCGCTTAGTCTACTCAACCTGCTCGCTTGAACGCGAAGAGAATTCTGATTTAGTAGAAAAGCTGCTCAAGCAGAATCCGGAATTTCAATTGTTGCCTTGCATGCCTGAACTTGAGCAACTCCGACGAGACGACGAGTTGAATGACGTCGATATCGCATCGTTAACCGATGGACCTTATCTTCGAACCATACCCGGCGTCCAACATTGTGACGGATTCTTCGCCGCAGTACTTTCAAGAAGAGTTTAGCGAACGACAAAGCTGATCGGCGCGCCCAGAACGATCTTCGATCCGGCAGCCGGGGTTTGACTCACGATCATTGCTGATTGCGGATTCCCCAAAGAGCCAACAGAAGCCACTGTGGAAGAGATGCTGGTCGCCTTCCACCCTGCTCCGATGATCGCGGCACTAGCGTGTGCAAGAGTTTGTCCGGAAAAGCTCGGCATTACGAACGCTGGCAGATCGGACGACGTAGCCACGAGAAGACTCACATCTGGCGCCGATACGCCGCTTGCGGCGGGTGGCGGATCTTGCGCTACAACAGCATCTGTCATCACTCCGGAAAGTTGTAAGGACGCAGTGGACGCAACATCCAACCCGCGGCTTTGCAAATTAAGTTCAGCCGCGCGTTGCGTTTGCCCGAGTACGTTCGGAATTTCCACTCGCTGCTTGCCCAGACTCTCAGCCACGCGAACTTGCCATCCCTCGCGCACTCGAGTACCGACAGCGGGAATCTGCGAAATAATTCGTCCTTCGGGAATTGTCTCGCTATAGTATTGGCGCTCGCTTATCAACGAAAGACCGCTGTCGTCTGTAAGCCGGTGAGCTTCGATAGGCGTCTTGCCCACCAAGTTCGGAATCGATACTTCACGGCCATGTATCGCAAACCGCATTGCGGTCAGTGCTGAAATCAGCGCTACCAGGAGCAGCACCAGCACGCGCAACGCGAATCGCACAAAAGACTTCATCGAGAATTAATTTGCCGGCGGCACTTTCGATTTGCGCTTTTCCGCTTTAGTTAGCAAGACTGCTACATGCGCGATGGCGGTGTTATCCGTATTCAAGCCTTCGGGAGTCTTCGCCTTCAGTCCAACACAGTTAAGATGTATGCCCAACAATTCGGCAATGCGAACGCGAATTACGGACGCGTGCGGTCCAATTTTGGGGCCAGCCAGGATCAGCGATGCATCCACGTTAGCGATCTCGTAACCGGCTGCCTGCACGCGTTTCAATGCCTCCCGCAAAAACACCACCGACTCAGCGCCTTTCCATTGCGGATCGGAGGGAGGAAACAGCGCTCCTATATCGGGCGCGGCAACCGCTCCGAGGAGCGCGTCCGTGATCGCATGTAACAGGACGTCGCCATCGGAGTGTCCTCCCAGTCCGGCGGGATGTTTTAACAATATTCCTCCAATTTTCAGAGGTATATCTGGCTTAAATTCGTGGGAATCGAATCCATAACCGATGCGCATGACCGGCTGTTTCTCATTCATCGCTGCCATTAGTTGCGACCCGCGGTCTCGGATGAAAGATAAAACTCCGCCAACCCTTTGTCCGATGGATTCGTAATCTTTATATTTCGAGGCGATCCCATAACCACAGCAACTTCTTTTCCCGCTCGCTCGACTAGAGAGGCTTCATCAGTGCCAATGAATCCGTCGGCGGCACATTCGGCAAACACAGAACGCAGCAAAGAATAATGGAAGCCTTGCGGAGTCTGCGCCATCACAATCCGTTCGCGCGGTAAAGTGGCCGTGACGACTGCGCCGTCGGCGGTGCGATCTACCTGCTTCACTGTATCCACGGCAGGCATCGCGGCGATAGCAGCGCCGTGTTTGGCGGCTGCGGCGATGACTTCATGAATAATCTCCTCAGTCACAAACGGCCGGACTGCATCATGTACCAGAACAATATCGTCCGGAGCGGCACTGACGGCGGCCAACGCATTTGCAACTGATTGCTGACGGTGTTCTCCGCCTTCCACGAAATGTACGGGCTTATGCAGGATGTCGTTGCCTTCGCGCTCCAGGCGCGCGCGAAATCCTGCAATCTCATTCTTGCGCAGAGCGACATAAATCTCGCTGATCTGAGGACTTGCCGCAAAGCGTCGCAATGTATGAATCAGTATAGGAACGCCGCCCAGCTCAGTGAACTGTTTGGATGGCGACGGCTTCCTGGCACTACTGTTTGCCGACATACGCGTGCCCAACCCGGCCGCGGGGATGATGACGAAAACCTTCATGCGGAGATTGAGTATAAACGTTTTCGCATCTTTAAGGCTCAGTTGGATTGTCCGACATGGCCGGACTTTTCTTCGGCTCGGTCACCGGCACATTTGGGATCAACGAGCGTCCATCGGCACGGCCATCGCTCCTAGGGTCAGCCACGTTGCGAAATCCGAAGCGCTCATCCCACCTTCCAAAAATCATCTTGCCGGCTGTCGTCTGTAAGACCGATGTCACCGACACATCCACTGTCTTGCCGATAGCCTTGCGTGCATTGTCGACCACCACCATCGTCCCGTCGTCGAGATAAGCTACGCCCTGATTGAATTCTTTTCCTTCTTTGAGGATAAAGACCTTCATGATTTCGCCGGGCAACACAATCGGTTTCAGCGAATTAGCCAACTCGTTGATGTTCAATACTTTTACGCCTTGAAGTTGAGCAACTTTGTTCAAATTGAAGTCGTTGGTGATGATTTTGCTGCCAGGGTAGGCTTTGGCCAATTCAATGAGTTTCAAATCGACTTCGCGGACACTGGGGAAATCGTCCTCCACGATCTGAATGTTCACCGACGCCATCTTTTGCAGGCGTTGCAAAACGTCAAGCCCGCGTCGTCCTCGATTACGCTTTAGCGAATCGGCAGAATCCGCTACCAGTTGTAATTCGCGAAGCATGAATTGCGGAGTAACGATAATGCCGTCAAGAAATCCTGTCTCCGCAATGTCGGCGATCCGTCCGTCGATAATCACACTCGTGTCGAGGATCTTATAACTGCGTTCCGGCTGATGCTCTCCACCGAAAACACCCCCCAATGCCGAGAGGTTCAGCAGTTCGCCCTTGTGCGCGCCTACCACTAATCCAACATAGGCCATCAGCAGCATGACCATAATTTGGAGAAAGCTTTGAGTCGGGCTGGGAGCGAAGCTGTTGCGAATCACGAGAGCAAATAAATATGCTCCGAAGATTCCGAGCACGCTGCCAACAGCGGCTCCAATCAGCCGGGTGAGGCTCATGCGCCGGAGCCGCCATTCGAATATCGCGATGGCAGCGCCGAGTAGAGCGCCAATGCCCGCGTCAATCGGCGCCGGCTGGCCGAACGGCTTGATGAAATAACAGGTAAGAGTTACGAAAACAATGAAGACGATGCGTATAAATATCAATCCCACGGTATGAACCTCCCCGGCCTGCGCACAAGTGCGTCCGCTTCCAGCCGGCTAATAATTAACTTGCTTTTCTCCAACTATCCGGAGCGATATGAGTTATGAAATGTGCCCCGGTGCCACAGCCATCTGTCCCAGTATTAGATTGCAACTGATAATTAAATCCAATGCAGTATATACCCGTCGGCCAAAAAAGACCGTCCAGTGTGGCGCAGGTGCCCTCGTTTTCGAAGATTGTAGCGCGGACACTCCTGTCCGCGAAATATTAGCAATGCAATATCCATGTGGGGACAGCCGCTCTCGGCTGTCCGGCGACGCATCGCGTCGCAAAAGTCCCTCCTGCCATGGGCCGTCATCCCGAACGAAGCCGTTTTTCAGGCGGAGAGAGAGCCTGCCCTGAGCGAAGTCGAAGGGGATCTTGCGCGGAGCTGCTCCGCCTCTTGGGACAGACGGGGTTGTGTACCGCGGACACTCCTGTCCGCGAATCGTCGGAAGCGGCAAGGACGGGAAGGGCACGCCTTCAGCCGCGCCGCGAAGGATTAGCTTGACGTTTGACGGCGCCAAGCCGTCGAGCTTTAGGTCGAAAGGGGGATCTACTCGCGTCGCACTAAGGCTACTGCAACGAAAAAATGTAAGCCGCACCGATGAGGCCGTCGTAGTTCGGCGCACCAACTATAACGTTGTTTCCGCTGATGGCAACCGACGAGCCGAATTGCTCACCTGCTTGGCCGTCAAACGCGCTGGCCGCGCCACTCGGTGAGGTCGTATTTTTCCAACCTCCCGCGGGCTTCAAGTATCCTATGACGGAGCCTTGCTTGCTATTGCGCCCAATTGTGTTGGTGGGAGCCCCGGCCAGAACCAGATTTCCGGACAGAGCCACCGAATGACCGAGTTGAAGGCTAAGATTAACCGGAACACTAAGCTCTGCCGTTTGCGTCATGTCCTGCCAGCCCGTCTTCGGCTCTGTGTAAATATAAACTGTACCAGGCTTGTCATGGTGGAATGGCGCGCCGACGGCAATCGTATTTCCGCTAATAGCGAGGGAGGCAGAGAAGTGATCGATGGACGTCCAGTCGGAGGCAGTCAGCGTTGCAGTTGGTTCAACTGAACCGCTCCATCCCCCCGCGGGCTTATTGAACACAAATGCGGCTTGGGGATTTGAAAGGCCCGCGTCGCCTGCGATGATCGTGTTTCCGCTCATGGCAACTGAAATACCCACCTGATGGCCATTCGGAGATGACAACCCGGCATTTGAAGATGTTGAGTCGATCCACCCCCCCGCAGGTTCGACGAAAACGTAAACCGCCGTAATGCTACCTCCCGGCGCGCCCGCCGCTACCACGCTACCGTCGTTGCTTATGGCAAGTGAGTCGCCGAATCCGTCGCCATTTGCCGGTATGCTCAATTCGGCCGTAGGAAGCATGTCTTTCCAACCTCCTTGCGGTTTCTCGAAGATGAAGACCGCGCCGCCAACTCCGGCATGCGGCGTGCTTACCGCAACGACGTTCTCGCTGACGGCAACCGCCCATCCAAATTGATCTGACCCGACACCGTCCTTAAGTGTAGCCACTTTTACCCAGCTATTGTCTTGCTTGGCATAAAGGTAAGCGTAGCTCTGGTCCTGGCCAAACTGAGGCGCGCCCACCGCCGCCAAATTGCCATTGATGGCAACGGAATAACCAAACTGGTCGTCCTCCTGGTTCTGCGGGTCGCTGAGCTCAGCAACCTGTTTGACATTCTGGGCAAGTAAGACCTGCGGGATCATCATGCACACGGCAACGATTACAAGAAGCGGGAAGAAAAAGCGGTTCATGAATACTCCACAGTGAAATCTGTCGCTGGCTCGGGGAGAGGAGCGAGGCCTGCGAGTAACAGTTTACGCTCGTCTTTATATCCAGGCACCACGAAAACGCAGGCGGGTGCAATGTCGAGTTGCCGTGAACCATCAATCGGCATCTGTCTAACCATTTCGGATAGGGCCTTTCGGCTCTATTCCGCGCTGGACGGCCACATGCTACCATTCAGAGGTTTTATTTGGAGGCTTTCGTGAAGACCCTAACTTTCTGTCTGGCATTAATCGTAATGAGCTGCACCCTCGCGTTCGGACAAGCGACTGAAAAAGTCCTGTGGACCTTTGGCAGCGTTCCTAATGACGGGGCAGGACCTGTTAGCCCGTTGGTTGCCGATGCTGCGGGGAACCTTTATGGTACGACGCCGTCTGGGGGAACCGGAACTAACGGGCAACTGGGTACTGGCGGTACCGTTTTCGAGCTCTCGCCGCAACTAGATGGCAGTTGGGTTGAGACGATTCTCTACAACTTTTGCTCGCTGGCGGACTGCACCGATGGTGGACGTCCGGAAGGCGGCCTGACCTTTGACAACTCTGGCAACTTATACGGCACGACTGAACTTGGTGGATCCGCAAGCACGGCCTGTCAGAGTTCCGATACACAAGGCTGCGGTACTGTATTTGAGTTGTCCCCTCAAGGAAACGGACTATGGGCCGAGACTGTCCTTCATAACTTTTGCGCGATCGACGTGTGTCCAGACGGTACAAACCCAGGTGGGCAATTGATTTTTGACTCAGATGGCAATCTCTATGGCAATAGTGGAGGGGGTACGGCAGGGATAATTTTTGAATTATCTCCGGGCGCTTCCGGGTGGAATGAGTCGGTTCTTTATAGCTTCTGCTCGCATAAACGGGGGAACGTATGTACGGATGGCAGCGGAAGCGTGGGCGGGGTTACATTTAACCAAGCAGGTAACCTTTATGGCACGACGATACACGGAGGTCGATATAGTCATGGGGTCGTCTACGAACTTTCACCCATGGCTGGGGATTGGACTGAAAAGGTTTTGTTGCATATTTATGACAACCCAAGCGCTGCCCCGGTGAGCTTCGACACTGCTGGCAATCTTTACAGCACTACCTACGACAACGCATTCCAGCTAAACGCAAAATCTCAGACTATGCGAACTCGTGTGTTCACTCGACAAACCGGTTTCGGTTCCGCAGGTGGAGTGCTCATCGATCCTGCGCGAAACATTCTTTTTGGCACAAGCGCGGGTGGCGGATCCAACAGCGGCGGTACGGTTTGGGAAGTAAATATCGCACGTCAATTAGTCCCAGCGTACAACTTCTGTTCACTTGCAAACTGCGTTGACGGCTCGACTCCAGAGTCGGGACTTATTGAGGATGCCGCCGGTAATCTCTACGGCACAACCGTTAACGGCGGCGCTAATGGACAGGGCGTCGTCTTCGAAATCACTCCGTAGTTCCTACACTCACAAATCCCAGCCCGCTTCCTCGGCGGGCTTTTCCATTTTGGAAACTCGGTGGTGGACCGCTGCCCAGGGTTCACACGGCACTCTGGCGATAACCTGGGAATCAGAAACCTGTGTAGCGCGGGCGCCTCGCCCCGAATCTCCTAACCATCTCGGATAGGGCCTTTCGGCTCTATTCCGCTCTGGACGGCCACATGCTACCATTTTGAGGTTTTATTTGGAGGTTTCCGTGAAGACCCTAACTTTCTGCGTAGCTCTAATCGTAATGAGCTGCACCTCCGTATTCGGGCAAACGTACAAGATTCTATGGAGTTTCGGTGGTTCGCCGAATGACGGCGGAGACCCGGTGGGCAATCTGATTTTCGACAAGACTGGAAATGTGTATGGGACGACGCAGTGGGGCGGCAATGCCACAAATGGCCAGTGCGCGAGCATCGGTTGCGGGACGGTGTTTGAACTATCACCCAAAGACGACGGCACGTGGAATGAAACGGTGTTGTACAACTTCTGCTCGAGTTATGCTACAGGTTCTTGTCTGGATGGACAGAGTCCGAGAACTGGTCTAGCCTTCGATACGGCGGGCAATCTCTACGGAACCACCTACTTTGGTGGTCCTTTCTGTCCATACGCCAGCGCCGGTTGTGGAACAGTGTTCAAACTGTCTCCACCCCAAGCACCAAACGGGACATGGACAGAGTCCCTCCTTTACAGTTTTTGTCTAAGCGGCGAGGAACCGTGCCTCGATGGCGCTTTCCCGAGTAGCCACCTGACATTTGATGCCTCAGGGAATTTGTACGGGACAACCACTAGTGGGGGCAACGGTGCTTGGGTTGGCGGTACCGTTTTCGAGTTATCGCCCGGCGCAAGTGGATGGACGGAAACAGTTCTATACAACTTTTGCACGAATGGGACGACAAATCACTGTTCCGATGGAACGGATCCACAGGCCGGAGTAACTTTTGATAACGCTGGCAATCTGTACGGAACGACCGCGCTAGGTGGAACGCTTAGGGGAGGCGGAGGCGGAACGGTCTACAAACTCGCGCCTGGGTTAAGTGGCTGGGCGCAAACCGTATTAGTTGCTTTTTATCCAAATGGAGAACTGGGTGGCCCTGAGGGCGTTGTAAGTTTCGACCCGGCTGGAAACCTCTACAGTTCGGCAAACGGCGGAGGTTCATCTGGGTACGGCGGTGTGTTTAGGCTGAATTCGAATACGAAAATCTTGCGTGGCTTATCCTTCAACGGCACCGATGGCGGGTTTCCCGTTGCTGGGGTCATAGTAGCCTCACACGGCAACACGAACACCATCTATGGAACGACCACTGGAGGAATACCTCCGGCAAGCGGCGGCAGTGTCTTTAAGATTAGTTCTACGGGCAAGCTAACTGTCCTTTACGGATTTTGCCAGCAACAGAATTGTGCTGATGGTGATGCGCCGTACGGCAGCGTAATCGAGCATGGAGGACTTCTGTATGGCACAACAAAGAAAGGCGGAGCCAATGGTTTCGGTGTCGTGTTCGAGGTCACTCCGTAGCTGAGCATATGCCGTCTTCGTTGTAACCATTTCGCATAGGGCCTTTCGGCTCTATTCCGCTCTGGGCGGCCACATGCTACCATTCTGAGGTTTTATTTGGAGGCTTCCGTGAAGACCCTAACTTTCTGCCTGGCACTAATCGTAATGAGCTGCACTCTTGCCTTTGGTCAAGCTCAGTATAAGGTTCTTTGGAATTTTGCTGGTGCGCCCGCAGCGGATGGTGCGTTTCCCTCTGGCGCACTGATTTCTGATAGCGACGGGAACCTTTACGGAAGCACACAGCGTGGAGGAACTGCGCCCGCGTCGGCTTGTGCGATGGACGGGTGCGGAACTATTTTCGAACTCTCGCCTAATTCGGACGGCACCTGGTCCGAAAAGGTACTTTACAGCTTCTGCGCGAGTCCGGTAAACGGGATTTGTTTGGATGGCGCAGAGCCGCTGGCCTCGCTCACGTTCGACTCGGCAGGAAATTTGTACGGCACAACCTCTATTGGAGGTCCAGCACAACCCCTGAACCAAGCCGGGATCGTGTTCAAGCTATCTCCACCACTACTCCCAGGGGACGCTTGGACGGAGTCGATATTACACAACTTTTGCTCCGACTACGGCAATGACGAATGTCTTGACGGGTATCGACCTTACAGTTCGCTGATTTTTGATGCGGCGGGAAATCTTTACGGAACAACCTTGTCAGGTGGCAACGGCGGAGGTGGAACCGTGTTCGAACTCTCACCTGGTTCTCTCGGTTGGACTGAGACCGTGCTCTATAGTTTCTGCTCGTCTGGCACGAGATATTGTCCAGATGGAGCAAACCCTGTATCGGGAGTTACCTTCGATGCGGCGGGAAATCTTTACGGTACGACCGCATACGGCGGTTCAAACAATGGGAAGGGCGCAGGGACTCTGTATGAACTCTCGCCCAGTTCGATCGGATGGATTGAAACTCTACTGACATTCCCGGGAGACAAATACGGATATCCGCTTGGCTCTGTGACATTTGACTCGACAGGAAACCTGTACAGCACCACTAACCGCGGTGGAGGATATGGCAACGTCTTCCAGTTGGATCTAAAGAAACATACGTCGCGTGCGCTTTACTTCAGCCAGCAAAACGGTTCTCCGGACAGTGGGGTACTTATTGATTCCAGACGCCACGTTCTCTACGGAACCACGACAATGTCCGACGGGGAACAGGTCGGTTCAATCTTTCAAATTTCTGGTTCCGGCAAAGAGGTCGTAATCCACAGTTTTTGTCAGATAGGAAGCTGTGCCGACGGCGCTGGCCCCGATGCGAGCCTAATCGAAGACCGAACGGGTAACCTGTATGGAACAACGGTCAACGGGGGAGCGGTTGGATCAGGCTACGGTGTCGTATTTGAATTGACGCCCTAGTGCAATCCGATTCCCCAGCCCGCCCTCGGCGGGCTTTTCCATTTTGGGAACTCGTTTGTGCATTTTTCATTCATTCTTCATTTTTCTCTTGACCTCGCAATTCAGAAAGCGCATGGTCGAATTAGTAGGCATCAACGTTCTTTGACAATCGAATCGCGAAAGAGCGGACGCCTCGAAGAGTAGAGCTAACTTCAATGTTTTCTATATTATCCATATAAGTCTTTAATCCTCTAGATTTTGCAAAAACGGGACGCTGTAACCTGTTGAGAACAAAAGATAATCAATAAAAAAAAATTCAGAGTAATCGACCTAAAGAGCCGTTGAACCGAAGATTCCAAGTCCGCACGGAAAATCCCTTGACGGCATCAACAGTGGTGCCCACCCTTTAAATAGGTTGCGAGGTAGTTGGAAGATCCACAGCCTGCGACGCCCCCACCCCGTTAGTCCCATTACTTACGTCATCTTGGGTTAGGTGACGATCCGGTTCATCATATGGGAGTGGTTTGAAGGGGAACGTGTCGAATGAATATTGACGATCTGCTGCGTATTGCCATGGAACGCCGGGCATCCGATTTGCACTTGAAGGTTGGGAACTATCCTCACCTCCGTATCGATGGCGAGTTAAATCCGTTGACGGACCAGCCGCGCGTCAGCGCCGAAGATATGCTGACCATGGCATTCAGCATGATGTCCGCGCGCCAGAAACAGAAATTCAAAGAGTCCACCGAACTCGATATGGCTTATGGAGTCGCTGGTCTCGGACGATTCCGTGTCAACGTTTTCCAGCAGCGCGGCAATGTGGGATTGGTTCTTCGCGTCATCCCCACCAAGATTCGCGCGCTCGATGAACTCTATCTGCCGAAGATCGTGGAACAGATTTGCGACATGCCTCGCGGATTGATCCTCGTCACCGGCGTCACCGGCTCTGGTAAATCCACCACGCTCGCCGCGATGGTTGACCGCATCAATTCAACTCGCGCGGAACATATTATCACCATCGAAGATCCTATCGAATTTTTGCATCGCGATAAAAAAGGTTACGTTAACCAGCGCGAAGTGGAAGTTGATACTCCAACTTTCTCGACTGCATTGCGCGCTTCGCTTCGTCAGGATCCAGACGTAATTCTGGTCGGCGAAATGCGAGACGTGGAAACGATCGGCACCGCGCTGCATGCCGCGGAAACCGGCCACATGGTGTTCTCGACTCTGCACACTTTGGACGCAGTTGAAACCATCAACCGTATCATCGCTGTATTTCCTCCGCCTGAACAAAAACAGATTCGCTTGCAGCTCGCTGCTGTTCTGCGTGCCGTAGTCAGCCAGCGTCTTGTCCGCCGTTGCGACGGAGACGGCCGAGTTCCAGCCGTCGAAGTCATGATCAATACGGCTTACATCCGCGAATGTATTCTTGTCCCGGAAAAGACCCGCGCGGTGCGTGATGCGATTGCCGCTGGCACTTCGCAATACGGAATGCAAACCTTCGATCAGTCGCTCTGGGACTTGTTCCAGGCCGGCTTGATCAACTACGAAACTGCTCTCGAGAATGCTTCGAATGCAGACGACTTCAAGTTGCGCATGCAGGGTATTTCGTCGAGCAGTGATAGTTCGCGAAACTCAATGCAGACTGCCGGTTTCGGCGGATAAGTTTCACATCACATATACCTAACGGGCGGCCATTCGTGGTCGCCCTTTTCATTGCGCGCGGAGTCCGGCTGCTAAACTTGAGGATATGGCTGATGTCTTCATAATTTCCGCCGTTCGTACACCGATCGGCAAGTTCGGCGGCTCGCTCGCGTCCCTCACTGCCGCTGACATGGGTACGATCGCCGCTAAGGCCGCGATCGAGCGTGCCGGAATCGAGCCTTCTCAAGTGGGAGAGGCCATCTTCGGCAACGCCCGCCAGGCCGGCGGAGGACCAAATCCCGCTCGCCAAATCGCGATTCGCAGCGGAGTGCCTAAAGAAGCCACTGCATACACCGTCAATCAGGCTTGCGCTTCGGGGCTGAAGTCGATTGCACTTGGCTATCAGGAAGTCACGGCCGGAAATCTGGATTGCGTACTCGCGGGCGGCACTGAGTCCATGTCGCGTTTACCGTTCTACCTCGAAGGCGCCCGTTGGGGATACCGCCTCGGCAATCAGGAAGTCGTAGACGGAATGTATCGCGACGGTTTCTTCTGCCCTATGGCCAAATTGCTGATGGGCGAAACTGCGGAAGTGCTTGCCGAGCAATACAAAATTTCCCGAGACGAGCAAGACGCCTTTGCACTTATCTCGCAAGATCGCGCCGCGGCTGCTGTGAGTAATAACAGATTTAAAAACGAAATTGTTCCAGTCACGATTGAGGGCAAGAAAGGTCCGCAGGTCTTCAGCCAGGATGAGCACTTATTCGCCGGCGCGAACATGGAGAAGCTAGGGAAACTGAAGCCCGTGTTCTCAAAAACTGGCACAGTCACTGCCGGAAATTCCTCCGGAATTACAGATGGCGCTGCGGCCCTGGTCCTTGCAAGTGAAGCCTTCGTTAAGCTGCACAACCTAAAACCGCTTGCAAGGATTCTCGCTTTCACTTCAGCCGGAGTCGATCCACGCACAATGGGAATCGGGCCTGTCCCAGCTCTTCGAAAGATGAAAGAGAAGCACAATCTTGGGCTGGCCGACTTTGACCTTATTGAGCTGAATGAAGCATTCGCGGCCCAGGTGATTGCCTGCGATCGCGAATTACATTTTGATCCCGCTAAATTGAACGTCAACGGTGGCTCAATTGCGCTGGGGCATCCCATCGGATGCACCGGCGCTCGCATTACCGTTACCCTGCTGCACGAAATGATGAAGCGCAAAGTACAGCGCGGAGTCGCCACTTTGTGCGTAAGCGGCGGTATGGGCGCGGCATTGGCCTTGGAATTGGTCGCATAACCCCGATACGGACCGGCTATCATCACTTTGCTAAACTGTAAGACGGGAAGCAACATTGAATCTTCGCAATTCATTTCGCCTCATTCTGCTATTCGCTTCTGCCTGCGGAACCGCGTTTTCTCAAGTGGAATTCTCGGCCGACGTGTTCTACATGTCAGGTGGCACAAAGCAGACTACGAAGATATTCGTCGGCAAAGATAAGCTGCGCGTCGAATCTGGTCATTCCGGAGATGAGTCGGCGCCTGAAGTTCTCGACCTCGAAACCCGCTCCGCCCGTTTGGTTGTTGCCGATCGGAAGACTTACATGCAGGCCCCAGAGGGGATGAGCCTGCAACGCGGATACGCATTCTTTCGTGCCGAAAATGCCGATAGCACCTGTGCTCAATGGCAGAAATTGGTATTGCTCCCCAACAGCAATTGCCGTGTAGCTGCCCCGGCGACAATCGACGGCCGAGCCGCCACGGAGTATGAAGGCAAGTCGCCCGACGGCGACCTGAGCCACGTTTGGATGGATACTAAGCTCAACTTCCCGATAAAATGGGATGGCAAGAACGGAGGCGGAGAACTCCACAATATCCAGGAATCTCCGCAGCCTGCTTCGCTTTTTGAAATCCCCGCCGACTATAAAAAGATTGAGGGACTAAGTACCACTCATCATCATGCACATTAGCTTTATTCCAAAATTTGTACCGCCATCAGGAGCCTACGCAATGCAGTCATTTTTTCGACAATCTCTTTTCATCGCGCCGCTGTTTCTTCCGTTGATGTTGCTTTCTTCATCGCACGCGCAGACTGATTTTTCAGCGAACATCGTTAACCACAACGCCGATAAATCGAATGTCGCGGTTAGTCTTTACGTGTCGAAAGACAAGATGCGAATGGATGCGCCACATGAGAGTGGACCTTCGGGCGCTGCAATCGTGAACCTCTCCAACGGCACTACTGACGTCCTTATCCCCGAGCGCAAAGTGTACATGGAAGTATTGGCTGCTATGGGCAAACAGCGCGGCTACCTGTTCTTCCGTCCCGCGGATGTGAATGATGCCTGCGGATCTTGGGAGAAGATGCTCGACAGGACAGGTGGCACCTGTAAGAAGGTCGGCCACGTAACCGTAAACGGGCGCGACACTGTGGAGTATGAAGGTAAGTCTCCCGACGGAAAAGTGAGCCACGTATGGATTGACCCTAAACTCGCATTCCCCATCAAATGGGATAGTGAAGGCGGCAGCGGTGGACTGGAAAACATCAAAGAAGAATCCCAACCGGCGAGTTTGTTTGAAATTCCAGCCGGTTATTCCAAGATGAGTACCGGCGGCGCAACCGTCAGTCAATAAACTTTAAACAACTCAACGGCCCTGGACTGTGTCAGCAAGACATTCGCGTACGGCGTATAATCAATACACTTAAGCCCGAAGACACATCCCAAGCGTCACCTTGCGCCTTCGCAATTGAGAGAACTAAGAGGCATCATGCGCTTACCAGCGAATCGCCTCCGAACTATATCGTGCTCAATACATGAATGGTTCGTTAATCCACCTGAAACGATAGGAGTCAATGATGTCTGGAGTTAATGGAGATAAAGCCAGGTTTAACCGCGAACGCAAGAAGAAAATTGCCCGTCGCCTTCGTAATCAGAAGATGCAGGAAGGGCTGGCGCAACCGCGTAAGCCAATAGCTAGGTCGTCCGCTGCGAAATCTACGCCAGCCGCGTCATAAAGAATCGGCCTGTGGTGTCGCAGTTTGATGCGATCCAAATAGTGCAGGTATGCGGTGACTCGCTACTCTGAGCAGATAGCCGCCGAAGGAAACGAACGAAACCAAATTTGGGAGACTTTGCATGGTACGAGGACGGTCAACACATACGAAACGTCAGAAAGAGCAACAACGTCAACAAAAACAGCGCGAAAAGGCCGAGAACAGAACCCAACGCAAGCAGGAAAAGCCAGCAGAAGAAGTTGACGAGATGCAGCAATTACAGGAACACGCTGCCGCCCAGGCTGCGCTTTTCATGGTAGGTCTTGATGAATCCGGAGCTGACGACGAGTAAGCTCTACGACTGATTGAGTCCGGCGCGCGATTATGCTATTTTCATCCGCGCCGCGCTAATTAGGATCCGTTATAAATCCCAATCTTACTTCTTATCATTTTTGTCTCTATTGCCGTCGCCTTTGTCTTTGTGTCTGAAATCAAGCCCGAAGTGCGGTTCGGATTTAGTGCCGGTCACGCGTATCGGAATTTCAGTCCCTGCTCCATGCTTACTGAAAAAAGGATCGACCGGCTTTAATAGCACCGACTTCCAGCCAGCCACCATCTGCGAAACGTGCGCGTTCATACGCGCTTTTCCGTGAAAATCAAATTGGTTTCCATCGAGACTGTACTTGCCGGTCATCTGGATATTCGTTCCTGGAACTTCAAACTGGAGCTTTGAAAATGTCAGCAAGCCACTCTGTAGATTGAAAATTCCGTTCATCTCGGAACGGACATTGTCTGGAATATTGTCGGTTGCCAACTTTGGCTTGCCTTGGCTACGCATGCTAAGCGCATCCAGTTTGGATTGAATCTTCTCGTTATCGAAATGCGCGCCTGTGATATTGAAGTTGCCCTTCAGCCGGATGCGATCGGTCACATCCGCATCGCCGGGACGAATTTCCAGCACAGTTTTCAGCTTGGTCTTGCCAGTCATGATTGGGGGTTCGGTGCGCACCGCCAACTTCAGCAAGTCGTCAATATTCGCCGGATCGACGATGACGTCGAGCAATATCTGATGTCCGTTCTTCGGCTCTTTCACCCGCACTATAGACCCGTTGGCGATAATCGTCGAATTCAGCAGCTTCGCATTAACCGGCTTCAGATAAGTATTGCCGCTGAGGCCGTCGACAATGGCATGAAATTCCGTATGGAGTGGAACCGGATGCCCACTAATCGCGATCCGAAAATCAGGAGTATCGGTTTTTCCATCTACGACAATGTTGCGCAGGTCGCCGCTATATTCCCCGATCGATGACAGAATTCCGCCAATGCCTTTGATCGTGCTCAGGTCGGCATGATCGAAAGAATAGTTTCCCTGGACTGGACTGCTGCCTGGATCATTCGCCTGCCACGGGCCAAACAGGCCACTGGATTGAATGTCTCCTATCGGTTTCGGGTTTACCAGCACGGCATCGAAATGCATTGGCTGCCCCGGTCCGATGTCATTCATTTTCAGGCTGGTGATGTCGAACTCCAGTGGCAGCTTATCCGGTCGCAGAGTATTCATCACCAACAGCGCACGGTCGGAAACAAATTCGTCCACGACGATCTTTATCTTTCCGTTCTTGAAAGGCGAATTTCCAGTTCGCTGTTGCTTTGGCTGGATGTTCAATACCAAGCCCTTCAAATAAACACGGTGAACGTGCATGGGCGAATGCAGCAAATTGAGAACGCCGGCGGTGAAGTTGAATTCGTCAATTGCAATCAGAGGTTGAACACCAGCCTCGTGAATATTCGGATCGACATCGTTGACCGCAAAAATCCTCAGCCCCTCGCCTGATACTTGCAATCCATTCCGGACGGAAACATGAAAGCCGTCCAGCTCAACACGGCTACGAAAACGAGTGGAGAGAGTTTCAATGACGCGTGCTTTCAAGACGGGTTCGGCACGAGCGATTGCGATGTCAATCACAACGGCGGCGATGCCTGCGAAGATCAGTAAAGCCGCGCCAATCCACCACCAGCGAGAGTACCGTTTGCGCGTTTTGCCGTCGAACCCTTCAGCCACCAATCACTCCAAATTCCTGCTTGGTTAGTCTTCTTTGGTTTCGAGTTGCAGGGTTGGCAAGACATCCATTGAAGGATGCTCATTGTCCCGCCAGAAAGGACTAAAACATCCGCCATCTTCCTTGGGTTGCCAGCGAGTGCCATCGTCGAAGATCACAACCTTCGGATACAAAATCCACGCGAAAACTCCATCTTCATTCTTGGCTGTCCCACCCGGCATCTCGAATGTTTGCTCCTGACCAGGCGCGATGGATGTGCTCCAGACCCACTCGTGATTGAAAGGACGGCTACGGAATCCGGGACCGAGCAGATAATCGAAATCTACCAGCAGCTTCTTGACTGTCTTCGTGCCATTGTTTCTAACGGTAACGTGATATTTGTCGGTGTGCCAAAATTCGGCAGACGAAAACTGTATCGGACTGTCGCACTTGGCCGCGTCGGAAATCGTATAAATCGCCATCATCCCAGATTCCATGTGATCGGCAACATGGCAGTGGAACATCCATGTACCCGGATTGTCCGCAACCATATCGGCGACAGCCATGCTGCCAGGCAGCAACTCCACGACATCAGTGTGTCGCGACTGATATTGCACCGTCTTTCCATGCCAGTGAGGACTATGCAGGTCTCGCTCGTTTCCCATTCCCAGCAGATACCAGCGGACGCGCTCCCCATTTTTCATCGTTAAGCCCGGGAGATTGCCAAAGATATAACCGTTAATGGAATGAAACAGGCCCGGATCTTTGCCAGCAAGCTCGTCGAAAACCATGAACAGCGTGACAAACTCGTGGTCCACTCCCTTGGGAGTTCCATCCGCGTTCGCCTGGCCTTTCGCAGTGATGATGATGGGACCCAGCAAGCCCGCATTCGTTTCTACAGGGTCGTCCACATGCCCGTGATACCACCAGACAATCGAGCTGGGATCATTCATGCCCGGCCCGCTGCCTTCGTCCGCAAACCAGTGGTAAGTAAATCGCGCTCCGGGAGGCACCGATGAGCCAGGTCCCCCGACCGGCAAATACATCGAGCCTTCATTAGCTTTGTCGTAACGCAGCCCATGTGGATGCATGCTATGCCAGAACCTGCCACGATTCAGAAACTCGACGACGATTTCGTCCCCGACTTCGCCGCGAATTACCGGACCCAAAATTCCCAACCATTCCGGCTGTGGCTTGCGTACGGAAAATGTAGAGTCCGTGTATTCGATGAACTTCGACTTGCTCCATCGAGTCTGCTTGCCCCATGGCGGCGGAACAGCGCGGTCGTGTAGAAGGTCCATGCCACTCGGAGCGTAATCCCATGTAACGTCCTCCGCGGCGATGTAGTAATAACGGATTTTCGCAGAGCAGAAAAGGGAACTGCTAACTATAAGGGCGAGCAGAAGCGTGATTCGCGGCACTTGTTCGGTAAGGTGTCTTGCGGAAGTCAATCTCGCGTGCATGGATATTCATCTTCATCTTAATGGATTAAATCCCGCCGAGGATGATTTCTCAGACACCACATTCTACTGGTCAACGGGGCGTTTTCGCATAGTTCGTTTCGACCGAGCATAAGGATTTGCTCGACGTGCTATCCTTAAAGCCGCCGTCCGTGTGCGTTTCCCCGGGCTCTCCCCTGGGTGTAAAACTTTTTGTATCGAGGTGCTCAAATGTCTTCCAAAAACCATCGTGTCCCCGCGATGATTACCGTCATTATTCTTGTACTTTCGGCTTGGGCGAGTGCGGCCCCTAAGGGCAAGTTGCTGCACACATTCGGAGGCACGCAAGGCGCGTATCCGGGTGGTCTGGTTTCCGATTCCACCGGTAATCTATTTGGTTTGACTCTTTTTGGCGGACTATCTTGCCCTGGAGGCGATGGTTGTGGCACTGCTTTTGAATTGTCGCCGGGCGCAGATGGATCGTGGCAATACAAATTGCTTCACAAATTCGCAGGAGGCTTAGAGGGCTACGCTCCAAGCGGGAATCTCGTTTTCGACGCGCTTGGCAACTTGTATGGCGTGAACAGCGCCGGTGGTCGATACAAAGGAGGCACAGCTTTCGAGCTAAGCCCTAATTCCGACGGGTCATGGAGCGAGGCGACCCTCTATAGTTTTGGTGCCTATGCTGGGGATGCTGCGTCGCCGCAATATGGATTGGTTTTTGACGATGCCGGGAATCTGTATGGCACAACTCCCAGCGGGGGGCCGGATAATCTAGGAACAGTTTTCGAGTTAAGTCCGCATGGCGATGGAAATTGGTCGGAAGCGGTCTTGTATTCGTTTGGTGATGTTCAGGTTGAAAGCGACCCCATTGTTCCTTAGTACTAGATAGCGTTGGAAATCTATATGGCACGACGCTATCCACCGTTTTCGAGGTATCGCGTGTAGCAGGCGGTTGGATTGAGCAGGTACTCTTCTCATTCAACAACAAAGGCGTTGGTGAAGCACCCTTTGCAGGAGTAATCTTCGACTCGAACGGGAATTTGTACGGAACGACGTCAGCCGGCGGCATTGAGAATGCTGGGACGGTTTTTGAATTGAGCCTAGTTTCTGGATCTTGGATCGAGACGATCTTGCATGGTTTTCGCCCATCGCGAGGGGATGGCGGTTTTCCGATGGCGCCAGTGACATTCGGCCCTTCTGGCGATATCTACGGAACTACATCCGGCAGCAGTTCAAGTCAGTTTGGATACGGCACAGTTTTTCAATTGACCCTGTCCGGCAGCGGATGGACCGAAACTAAACGTTACAACTTTACCGGCGGAAGAGATGGCTCTACGCCGGTTGCCGGCGTTATCTTTGATTCATCCGGTAACCTATACGGTACGACGCAGTCGGGTGGTTCAAGCTTCGGCCTGTTCGGATACGGTGTTGTCTTTCAGACGACTCCTTAGTCGCCCTGCAATTTCATGCAATTCTTACTTCGGTCTAAGCTTCAACTCCTGTGCGCGCTCGAATTCTTTTGCTAGTTCGCGTGAGTCCAAATTCTCGCGGATATGAGCCAATCGCTGCTCGATCTTCAGCAACGCATTCCGAATATTCTCTTTATTCGTGATCGCGATGTCCCGCCACATCGCGTACGGACTGCTTGCGACCCGCGTCATCTCCCGCAAAGCCCGGCCTCCGGTTTCAAGCAACGGAGCCTCATCGCCATATTCTTCAATCAGCGTGGCAGCGAGAGCGGTTGCGACAAACTGCGGAAGATGGCTGATCCATGCACAAAGTTCGTCGTGCTCGACTGCATCAAGAACTGCAATGTTCGCGCCGATTTTCTCAATCCAACTCAAATATTCCTGCGGCAGTGCTTCTTGCATTTGATGGTCGTTGGTCGGAGTAATGAACCAGGTCGCGCCGTGAAATAAATCCGGGTCTGCAAATTCCATTCCTGCATGCTCTTTTCCCGCCATGGGATGTGTCGCCAGAAATCGTTGCGAAACTTTCTCGCCGAATACCTTCCGCGCACTCGCCAGCACTTCCACCTTTGTGCTTCCCACATCTGTAAACAGCGAATTGGGTGCGGACGACGGCCCGAGATCGCGAATCAAATGAATGATTGCTCCGATCGGCGCCGCCAGCACAATCACCTGGCTTCCACGGATCGCCTCGCGCGGATCTCTACATCCCTCGTCAATTGCACCTTTGACCCTGGCAATGTCAAGAACGTGCGCTCGGTCACAGCCAACGATGCGTCCCGAGAATCCGTGCTTCTTCAACGCCAACGCGAGTGATCCGCCAATCAATCCGGTTCCGATGATTGTGATTTGGTCAATCGGCATGGTCAGCCTGACTTACAACGAGCTTGTTTCTTCGTGCTGAATCCGGCGCATGATGAACATGAGGCGTTCGTAGATCTGAATCAGATCGTCATCGGACAGCGGACCGGGATTCGCGCGCTTCACGTTTTCAAATACTGTTTGTTCGCGGTCGGGTTCGTACACCGGCATCTGTACCCCACGTTTGAGGCGTCCAATGGCGTGTGCAGCCTCTGCACGTTGACTGATCAGTTCGACCAACTTGCGGTCGAGTTCGTCGATCTTCGCACGCCAGGCAGGAATATTCATTGCTTTGTTTTTACCTGCTGGCGGGAAGTTTGGCAACGTCGGGAAAAGCACCGAGAGGGATGTCCCGCTTTAGGGATTTATAAAGCGAGACATCTGATTCGGATGAGATAAATAGACTATTTGGCTGACTTCGGCCGAACTCCAACTCGCAATGTTGATTCCGTATTTGAGTTGAAGAGCGTTGTCGGCACGAATGCTTCGCGAGTATCGAGCATGAACGGAGCTCCACCGCCATCTTCCTGAAGATCGCCATTCGGTCCGAACACGTAAAACCCGCTTTCGCCGCCGCTAAAGGCGCCAAAAGTTACGGTGACATAGCCATAACTGTCCGCGGTAATCGCACTCACATTGATCGGAGGAGAGAAGCCACCGACTTGCGTGTACGTCAGATTGCTCTTCAGCACTTCTACCGCTTGCGGACTCTGGTCTGTCCCAATAAACAAAAAGCGGGAATTTGCGGCCATGGCTGCGACTGCTGAACTTCCGCCGGTGAGTGGCAGAGTAACGGTCTTGACCAGCTTCACTGTGACGGTATCGAAGTCAGCGGTCACCACATCGGTCTTTTTGTACGCATACAACTTGACTGCTGCACTTCCAATGTCGACAACGTAGATGCCGCGAGTCACTGTGTCGCCGTTAACGGAAGGATTGCCTTCGATCATCGCACCCACTTTTCCAAATGGGCCCAGCTGCCCGGAACTGAAGCATCCTTCGCTGTTCTGTGTTGAGCCACAAACAATCCAACCCACATTGGTCAGGTCGGAGCTCGCGGTGTACGTTGTGAACAGAGTTGAGTCAGGTGCGCCTTGCGCATTTGCCGATGACACGAACATCAGTCCCGCTAAGAACATTGAGGCAATCAATATCAACCGTTTGCGAATCGCAGACATGCTGGTTTCTCCTGAAGGGATAACTACGCCTCGAAATTATCGTGGAGAAGCCCGTCCGTCAAGCTTTTTAACCTCATTCGACCGAGAATTTATAGATCGTCCTCGAATGAAATACCTGTTCCGGCCTCAAAATCGTGGATGGAAACTTCGGATGATTTGGCGAGTCCGGATAGTGCTGAGTTTCCAACGCGAATCCGAAGTTTTGTTTGTATACGTCGCCATTTTTCCCGACAACGGTGCCATCCAGCGAATTACCCGAGTAAAACTGGATGCCCGGTTGCGTCGTTGAAACCTCGAGCGCGCGTCCGCTGAATGGATCTATTACCCGCGCCGCAAATTTCAGTTCGCCTTCTTTTCCATCGATTATGAAGTTGTGATCGTAGCCATTCGCAATCACAAGCTGCTCGTAGCCATCGTGAATTCTAGCCCCAACTTTCGTCGGCTTCGTCAGATCCAGCGGAGTGTCTTTCACTGAGCGAATCTCGCCTATCGGGATCATCGTCTTGTCCACGGGAGTAAACTCGCTGGCGCGAATCATCACCTCTTCCCCGAGAATATCCCCACTGCCTTCGCCCGCAAGATTGAAATAGGTGTGCTGAGTTAAATTAACTGGCGTGGCTTTGTCGGTGCTGGCTTCGTAGTCAAAGATGAGTTCGTTGCGATCGTTCAACGTGTACGTCACTTTCATCTTCAAATTTCCTGGATAACCTTCTTCTCCATCCTTGCTCGTATATGTGAGGACGATTCCTGCTTCATGATCCGCTGTGAAGGGTATTGCGTCCCAGAAAACTTTATCGAATCCGACAATGCCGCCGTGCAGGGAATTGGGCCCGTTGTTTTTTGCCAGATGGTACTGTTTACCGTCCAGAGTGAATTCGCCACTGGCAATGCGATTAGCGTATCGCCCAATGATTCCTCCCATGTGCGCAGGATTTGCGCGGTATTGCGTCAAGTCGTCATAGCCGAGCACCACATCGGCCAGCTTTCCATGTCTATCGGGAACGCGAAGGGAAATAATAATTCCGCCGAAGTTCATTGCGCGCATCACAATGCCGTTTGAGTTGCGGATCTCATAAACTTCCACAGGCTGCCCGTCGATCGTTGCAGAACTGGCTTCACGCTTCACTCGCGGCGAATTGTCACTTGCCATAGCGAGGATAGTAACAAAGCAAAGATACTGGATCACGAGCGTGGTAAAGATGTGGCGATTCATGGGTGCTCCGGTTTATTTGAAGCGAATACCAAATTGTAAAGTTATATTTCTTCCGGCATATGGCAGCGACACCTACAGGGAATCCACCATCGAAATTTGAGGAGGATTACTATTTATGAATAGATTGAAAATATATGTATTCGCGGCGATCACCGGTATCTGTTTCTCGATTATTGCCGCTCCAAAATTAGAAGCGCAGGTAAGCGTGAACATTGGAGTCGCTCCTGCGTGTCCCTACGGATACTACGACGTTGCACCTTATGCATGTGCCCCCTACGGCTACTACGGGCCAGAATGGTTTACCGGAGGAATTTTCATCGGCGCCGGGCCATGGTTTCATGGACCTGAGGGCTTCCATGGCCACGTGAATAACCATTACCATCCTGAGCACGGCTACAACGGGCCAAGGCCGAATCCTGGCGACAGGCCGGAACCCAATCGGCATCTCGATAAAATTTCACATTTCAAAGCAAATGAAGCGCGCGATGGACGCGGCCACGTAGTAGTGGAAGAGAAACACAAGCGGTAGAGCAGCGCTGGAACCCCACCTCTACGGTTCGTAGAGGTGGGTTGCCTTAACCTTCCGACGGTATCGGATTTCCATGTCCTCTGTGGATCACTGGCGCAATCAGAGATAGCTTCTGCAGTGCAAGTTCGGCGGCCTCACGTTGCCGCCCTGCTTCATAATGCGCCTCTTCTCGCTCTAACGACCGCAAGCCGCTAAGCGCATCCGCGATGGATTGCCGTTCTTTGGGTTGCAAACCAGGCATTTCTTCGAGGAGCTCGACGCGCTTGACGATTTCTTCGCGAGCCTCCATTATCCGTCCGGCCATCAGGGCATGTTTCAGCTCCAACAGAGCCGATTCGTATAGCTTGATCCATTTTTCTTGTGCGTAACTTTCTTGCGGACTTTCGCTCATGTACCGTAAATTGTCTCAATCGGAGGCGAGGCCTGTATGTTCAATAACGCACACAATTCGGGGACTGGCTGGAAGAAGCCCAGAATGACAATGAAAAGTTTCTTCAGACCTTTTCGCCGGCACAGAAATCCGGATTAAAAGATGTCGTCAAGAAGATGGCAAAAGCGAATTCCGAAATAACAAAAGAAAACAAGACTCTCGCACGCGAACTCGAACAATCCGGCGCACTCGGGACAGCAGATTGCGGGTGCTGTAGAGAAGCTCGATAAAGCGCTCACCGATTTCCAGGCCGAGCAACTGGCGATTGGCAACGAAATGGGCATCCAAAATGGTAATAAGGACAGTGCGCAGTGAAACGAATCGCCTACTCAGTGTTGGCATTGATCTGCCTTATTGCTGGTCAATCGGGTCTCGCCCAGGATCCGGCTGCAACAACGCTTTCTGTAAACGTTAGTTGTGGGTGCCGATCACGCCAAATGACATAGCGGCGCACTGACCGGAGTTCAGGCCTAAAGAGGCATCACACCAGTTCGTGTAGGTAAAACCAAAATACGCTGAGTTGAAGAACATATCATGAAGCGGTTGAAAGGACGATCTTACCCCATTTGTTCTCTGCGTAGTGTTGTCTACGTAATATTGGAGTTGGGGAGAACTACAGTTCGCATTTCCGCTATTTGTGCATTGTGGACTGACATTCACCCAATAAACCCCAGCAGTCAGCATCACAGGCGGGACTACAGCAACCGCAACGGTATACTCGGTATATCCGAACGGAATACGACCGGTAGGCGTTGGATCGATATTGCCCGATCCTGAAGCCAATTGGGTTCCTCCATTTCCATCGCTCATGCCGGTGCGAATCTCCCACGTGGCGATTTTTGGATCAAACACATTGCCAGTTAGGCTTGGAATCACATTGATGAGCAAGCCTTCGACAACAACTTGTTTATCCGCAGGAACAATGACTGCACCGAAACTTTCGCTGTCAGGAGTTGACAGCGTATTGCTATCATTGAAGGCATCAACGTTCGGATCATTTACGTTAACGTCGCCGCCGTAAAACAGGCACGGGTGGCAAATCGGCGGCGGCACGGGAGGCGAGATTTTTTGGATGGAACTGGCACGCGCAGCTCCAGCAGGAGTGGGAGTCGTCAAACTCGGACCCTGGGCCATGGCAGCGATAGCGAATATGGCGATCAACGTTACTGCGAAAAACGTTTTTTGCACGACGATCCTCCTGAATTCTTTACCTCGGCGTAATCCCTGGCTGGTTGCGAATTGCGGGCGTGCCTGGCGACACAAGATTATTCTGCCCGCGATCAAAGTTCAATCGGGAAATAGAGAATTTTGAGTTAATCCGAAAGGATTACTTCGAGGTAAACGCGCGAGAATGGCATGGGACAGGGTCCCCAAAAACAGTTAAGCCAGGCTGGTTAGCCCGGCTTCTGTTCATTGCACCGTCGGGGAGCGACTTGGTTACGAGGTCCCCGGGGATATGTTGTGCGCTTACCGCTTTACATAACGAGCGCTAAATTCTCCAGTTCATGTTGTAAGACCGGCAGAGCGCATCCGGACATTTCCACGCGGCCGACAGCATCCATGGCCGCTTGCGGAGAAACTCCGTAGCCGCGTCCGATCAGGAAAACCTGGACCAGTTCAGCAGCTTCGCGCGCATCGACCAAACCACCCTGTAGCAGGTCGTTGCGTAAAGCGGACAACTCGGTAGTAGAAAATCGTTCATTCATACTTGCCATCGCCATTGTTGTTCACCTCCGCAGTCCATCTGGTCAAAAAACCTGCCTACTAAAACCTGGTTACTAAAACCTGTTACCCATTAGACTCCGCATGGGCACCCAAAGTTGCATGCAATCCGATTACCTTTGCGCCTCTTTTTGCACCGTTTGGATGCCAATTCCTCACGCGTACTTAAACCCTTTTCGCTGCCGCAAGTTGCGCCGGAGTGTGCGGTACGGCGAAACGCTTTCCTATGAGCAGCGCCGGGAAGGCACACCTCTAGAATGACAATTTCTGGCGTTCTTGCAGTTGAGTTACTTCCTAATAAGGAGATGACGACGGCGGGATGCTAAGGCTCGATTTTGGCTTCGTCAATCAGAAGGATCGGAATGTTGTCGCGCACCGGATACACTCGACGGCACGCAGCGCACTTGAGGCTATCTTCCGCGGCATTCAACGCGAGCGGTTTGCGGCAAGCGGGACACACCAAAATATCCAGCAAATCTTTGGCAATCATTTCAAGATTCTACATTGCAATCATATCTTTTCGAAAAAACGACACGCGTGCACTTCCGACCCCTTGACCGTTACACGAAATCAATCTAGATTTCCTGACAATTAGTTCTCGAACTTTCCGTAACAACTAAATTTGTACGGTTGCCTAACCTTGGTCACTGGCACCGGCTTGTGCCTCCTCGGGTTGCGTCACCCGAAGAGTGCGCTGGCGCGCCGCTGCACTGCTTCATCGCTCTATCCTCGCCGCCTCGTCTAACGCAATTTCAGTTCTGGCAAGAAGTGTGTCCAGTCGCATGGAGGTGCGAAATGACGCGAACGAATTCGATTGTCTCGATGTGTGTATGTCTCGCTGTGATGCAACTCAACCTCTTCAGGCTTTATGCGCAAACCGACCCTGGGCCGCGTGGAGGCGCCGCTGCTGCCGGCGGTTACTACTCAACACTGAATGCTAACGAGCAAGGATTTTTCGATCAAGCACAAATGCGTTTTCTCGAAGTGGATTCCGTCTCCGGGAAACTTCCCGGCGAACTCGGTTCCGGCCTTGGTCCTACATTCAATGGAAACAGTTGCGCGATGTGTCACGCGCAACCGGCGATGGGCGGAAGCAGTCCGGGACTTACCAGTCCGCAGAATCCCGTCTCTAATCCGCAAGTGGCTCTAGCCAGTTTTGATGGCGCGACCAATACCGTGCCATCTTTCATCACGAATACTGGACCTGTGCGGGAGGCGCGCTTTATCCGCAACAGCAATGGGACAAACGATGGCGGCGTTCATGGCTTGTACACCATCACGGGGAGATCGGACGCGACTGGATGCACGCTGGCCCAACCTGACTTCGCGGGCGCAGAGTCACGCAACAACGTGATCTTTCGAATTCCGACCCCTGTGTTCGGACTTGGTTTGGTCGAAGCCACTTCCGACGCAACCTTGCAGGCTAATTTGGCTGCAACGCAAGCCGCGCGGCGCGCTCTCAATATCGGAGGAACGTTTAACACGTCGGGCAACGACGGTTCGATCACGCGTTTTGGATGGAAGGCACAAAATAAATCATTACTGATTTTTTCCGGAGAAGCCTACAACGTGGAGCAAGGAGTATCGAACGAAGCGTTTCCCAACAAACGCAGCATGACAACCGGGTGCGGGTTTAATGCGACTCCTGAGGATTTGACATTCATACTGAACCCAAATCCAAACAGCCCAAACTACGGGACAACTATTGGCACGGCGGCGGAGATGTCGTCCGATGTGGTGAACTTCGCGGCATTTGCGCGATTGACAGCACCTCCAACCCCCGCTGCTCCAACCCAATCGACGATTAACGGTTCTGCACTGTTCAACTCGATTGGTTGTTCGTTGTGTCATTCTCCGGCGCTTACAACTGGATTATCGCCTTATACCGGGATGTCAAACGTCACTTACAATCCTTACTCGGATTTTGCTTTGCACCACATGGGCGGAAAGCTTGCCGATGGAATTAATCAGGGTGCTGCAACATCCGATCAGTTTCGAACTGCTCCGCTGTGGGGACTTGGGCAGCGTCTTTATTTCTTGCATGACGGACGCGATTCGGATTTGCTGCTAGCGATTCGCGATCACTCCGATTGTGGCGGTGGTGGCCATAATCAGTTTGATCCGAATGGCGGCGGGCATTGTTCGTCCGAGGCTAACAGCGTGGTTAGCAATTTCAATCGATTGAAACCTAGCCAGCAGCAGGATTTATTAAACTTTCTGCGTTCGCTATAACGTTGCTCGACACGTCCCATTTCTCGCGAATTTTACGAGGGGTGGGATGTGTAATGTTAGGGTGCAGGTTTTGCGAAACTGCCGCCGAAAAGCTACAGTATTTTTATGAACGGACGTCCACAATCGAACGAAGCAGCGGAATATTATTTCACTTATATCAACCTGGTTAAGAACGATGATATATCGACCGCAATCAGCCAACAGTTGGATGAGTCAGTGAAGTTTTTATCCGGCATCTCGGAAGAAAAATCGCTACATCGCTATGCTCCCGGCAAATGGAGCATTCGCGAATCCCTCAATCACGTGACTGATGCAGAGCGAGTGTTCGCAATCCGCGCGTGGTGGTTCGCCCGTGGGCTGCAAAATCCGTTACCTGCGTTCGATCAGGATATCGCCGCCAGCAATTCCGGAGCGGACAATATCTCGTGGGCTGCGCACATTGAAGAGTTTCGCCGCGTGAGGCTCTCCACAATTTCGTTATTCGCGAACATGCCAGCGGAAGGCTGGTCTCGCAAAGGCATCGCAAGTGACAAGCCGTTCACGGTGCGAGCTTTGGCCTTCATTATTACCGGCCATCTCACACATCACGAGAACGTGCTGCGCGTGCACTATCTATAAAGTTAGACGACGTCATTTCTTTTGCGCATATAAGCGGGAACGTCAAGATCGTCACGATCAAAGTTATTAGCGCTGGAAAACGATCCGTTCACAAATGCATCGGCAATTACGGCTTCCGGTAACGGATCCATCGAAATGGTTCCCATGGACATTGATCCATCGTCCGCATTCGTCTGATGATGATGGTTATGCCCACCATCCTCTGCCTCTTCTCGTGATGATTCCTGCATAACCATCGGCCCCGGTGCAGGTTCCTGATCAGAATCTTTGCGTTTGAAAAAGTCATCTTCTTCAGCGCGTTGGGATGCACGAGTCGGTTGCGAAGTGATTACGAATCCTGTGTGCGGCTGATGCTGACGCCTGGGTCGTTCGGCCTCTTTGAACCCGGTAGCGATCACGGTGATTTTCACGGCGTCCTTCATCTTTTCGTCGAGCACGGCGCCGAAAATAATGTTGGCATCGTCGTCCGCTGCATCCTGAATGATTCCGCACGCTTCCTGCACTTCGGCTAGCTTCAACGAACTCGATCCGGTGATGTTGATGAGAATGCCGCGAGCTCCGTCTATAGCGCCGGCCTCGAGCAACGGAGATGCAATCGCTTTCTGTGCGGCTTCGGTAGAACGCCGCGCACCGCTGGCTGTCGCCGTTCCCATGACCGCGTAACCCATGCCGGACATGATCGCTTTGACATCGGCAAAATCGCGATTGATGATTCCTGGAATGGTGATGATGTCGGAAATTCCCTGCACGCCTTGCCGCAGAATGTCATCCGCCACACGAAACGACTCGAAGAATCCGGCGTCCTGTGCAACCGCGAGCAGCTTTTCGTTGGGGATGACGATTGTGGTGTCGACAGTTTCCATAAGCTCGGCGATTCCGCGCTCGGCTTGCTGCATCCGGCGTTTGCCTTCAAACGCAAAGGGCTTGGTGACAACCGCTACTGTAAGCGCACCCATTTCACTGGCTAAAGACGCGATGATGGGAGCTGCACCCGTTCCCGTACCGCCGCCTAGTCCCGTGGTGACGAAGACCATGTCCGCGCCTTCAAGCGCTTCAATAATTTTTTCGGAATCTTCGAGCGCAGCCTTGCGGCCAATTTCAGGATTTGCTCCCGCACCAAGTCCGTTGGTCAGCTTGACGCCTAGCTGAATCTTCATCGGCGCATTCGACATGCGAAGAGCCTGGAGATCGGTATTGGCAACGATGAACTCGATGCCTTCCATGCCGGCGTCAATCATGCGGTTAACCGCGTTGCCGCCGCCGCCGCCTACTCCGATGACTTTGATGCGGGCGTCGTTGCGGGCTTCTTCGTTAAAGCTGATGCGGATGTCGGTCTCTTTTTTCATTTCGCTCACCTGAATAAAATTTGCTTGCGCCGATCTTCTTCTCTTCAAAAATTTTCCATCACTGCTACGCGCCTTTTTTTGCAAACATCAATTTCAATCGGGAACTCCAGCGTGCGTCTTGAAGGCCGCGCGCGATTCTTGCGCGTTGCCCATAAAACGCCATTCCAAGTACTGTCGAAAATTCCGGCTCGGCCAAAGTCGAAGGCATTTTAGATAGAGGCATCGGACCGGCAAGCCGTACCGGGCGGCGCAAGACCGATTCTGCCACATCCCAAATACCGGGCAAGCGTGAGGCTCCGCCGCTGAGGACGATGCCACCGGCGCAGATATCCAACAGCCCTGCGTGACGCAGATTGTCGCGCAGCATTTCGAATAATTCGCGGGCGCGTGGTTCCAATATTTCCGCCATCATTCGCTGCGATACGAGGCGTGATGGGCGATCTCCAACTGACGGCACTTCTACTTCATTGCCTTCCGGAATCAGGGTGACCACCGTATTGCCGTAAATCTTCTTGATTTTTTCCGCTTCACCCGCGGGAGTGGATAGCCCAAATGAAAGGTCGCTGGTGAAATGGTCGCCACCCACTGGTAGCCCTGCACTATGTGCCACGGCGCCCTGATGAAACACGATAATATTTGTGGATCCCGCGCCCATCTCAGCGAGACAAACGCCGAGATCACGCTCGTCCGAACTGAGGACGGCATCCGCACAAGCCAGAGGTTCATAAACTGTGTCGTCCACATGAACACCCGCGCGATTCACGGCGGTGATGACGTTTTGTGTGGCGCAGGCCGAGCCAGTGACGATATGCACTCGCACTTCGAGGCGCGTTGCCATCATGCCCAGCGGATCATGCACTCCAGCTTGTTCGTCGAGAATGAACTCCTGCGGAAGCAGATGAAGAATTTCGCGGTCTGGTGGCAGTGGGATGGCGCGCGCTTTTTCTACCGCCTGGCGAATTTCTTCGCGGCCAATTTCACGTGCGCGTGTTCCAAATTGAATGCCGCCGTGACTATTAATTCCGCGTACGTGCGCGCCAGCTACTCCCAATAACGCATGTTCAATTGGAACTCCAGCGGAGTCTTCGGCTTTCTCAACCGCTTTCTGAATCGAGGCGACAGCTTTGTCGAGATCGACAATCACGCCTTTGCGGGAGCCGCGCGAATCCACAACGCTGTGCCCGCGATAACGTAAGCCGCTGTCAGTAATCTCCGCGACCAGCACGCAGGTCTTTGAGCTGCCAACATCAATTGCAGTCAGCAGGTGGGGGCGAGGATTCGTAGTGCTCATGGCCGCACCTCCGCTGTAGAAACGGCCGACTTCGATCCACCCGAAGATGCGGTAGTAGTGCCGTTATTCGCAGCCGGCTTATGCCACGCCGTCTTCGCCGGTGCCTTGTGATGTGCAATCGCCTTGGCTGATTTCTTCGATACCGGGCGCGTTGGCTTATTCCCCGATGGCTTCGCACCGGATTTGATCACACTTTGCTTCGTCACCAAAGAAGCGGGCTTCACTCCAACCTGCTTCGCATCCCGCAGGACGGCAGGCGAAAGGGACGGCTGCTTCACGGTCATCTCGGTTGCCGGATTCACGACAACTTGTCCGTCGAAGCGCAGGTCTACTGAATCGAGCTTGCTGAACTGCTGCCGCCATTCGCGAACGTGGGAAATATAAATCTTGTAGCGATCCAGAAAATTCGACGATCCCAGATGCACGAAGACATCGCCGAGAGTGTCGTCTGGAACGATGGTGACGTCGTCCGGATCAGATAGATCAACTTCACTCAATCCCTGCGAGTAATGTCCACCGTCCGAATCAAGGTCGCTGGTTAGGTGGCTATAGATTTTCATTCGGGCTGCACGTAGCGATAGTGGCTCTCCCGCATTCGCGCCAACAATCACCGGGAATGAATATTTTGTTTTGGACTGGAGCGGCAGTTCCATCAGCGCGCCGGACTGGTCGGTGAGCATGATCTTCGATCCCACGCGTATAAATGCCACCGGAGTGCGTTCGTGAATTTCCACTCGCAGACGGTTGGGAACAAATCGCATAACGCTGGCAGATTCGACCCATGGAATCTGCTCTAGTTGCTGCTTTCGCTGATCGAGGGGGACGAAGAAGATATTACGGCCGATATCTCCGCCCATGACTTCAAGCACCTGCGCGCGAGTGACATTGTGGTTGTCGGCAATGTCGATGTGGTCGCTGGACTCGACGCGAAATCGCCAGGAATGTTCGCCGTATTGATAAATCGCGGCGACACCGGCCATGCAGATGGCAAAAATGGTGAACGCAACCCCACCCCAAAGCAAACGGGTGGCGGCCTTTTTGGGTAGAGCTCCTCTTCGGACGGAAACACGCTTCTGTCCACGTAAAAATGGGGATTCCTGTTCCGTGTCCAAGTCGAGCATCCGCGCGTCGTCAATTTCGTCGCGCGCAAGCCCGTCAGACACTGGATACAACTCTTCCTGCGAGATGGTCGAAGCACTTTTGCGGGCCATCAATCAGGTCAGTTGTCGTGGGAATCGAGAGCAAAACAAGCATAAATGCTTTTCGCCAATTGAGATAGAAGAAAGTTGGTTCTTTTTTACACAGAAGGTGCGCGAGAATGCTACGAAGCCTAAATCAGCCTACAGGCTGCCGTCTTCTGCCGTGTCGGAATCGTCCGATATTTCGATTTTGATGTTCTGCTGCGGAAGCAACATCGTGGCGTGCTTCAGATTTTGGAGCAGAAGCGCCTTGCGCGCCATCTCTTGCCCGGCAATTTCTTGTAGGACAATTTCTTTCCGGACCGTGTTCTGAACAACGAAATTCTGACGATTTACTAAGCGGGCCGCCCTTGCGCATTGCAACTGCGCGAGCCCGTTCTGTTCGCTGGCGACCATGGTTTGCAGCGAAGCTAATTTGGTCTGAGCGCGCATCATCGCCATCTCGACGCGCGGGCTGTCTGGATGCTGCTGTGCCCCTACGAATGTCTCCAACGTCGCAAGGTATTGGCTACCACGGCACGCGAGTCGCTGGGTCGCAGCCATGGAACGATCAACCAGTCGGGAGGCAAATTCGTGTTTTGCTCCGAAATTGCCGGTGGCGCTGTTGCTAACGATGAGGGCGAGTACGCCAACCGCGATCCAGTAAATGCCTTTTTCAGAAGTCATAGCGGGCTCCGTAACGATTACCCTTTGTTAGACGCGAGGGTCAACAAATCGTTATCAGGCGATATTAGGGGCTAAGTTTGGCGTGGTTGCAGCCTTTTGATTGTTTCTTTTTCGAGTGCCGTCAGGATCATCGGTCCAAGTTGAGATACGCTGCCAGCTCCCAGGGTCAATATCATGTCCCCCGGCTTTGCGATCGAGGCGACCGAGGCGACGGCATAGTCAAAAGATTCTGCATATCTGGCGGCAAGGCTCCCTTCGGCATTAATCCGCTCGGCCAAACCTTCTCCCGTAATTCCATCGATAGGTTGTTCGCTGGCGGCGTAGATATCCAGAACGGAAAGAGAATCGGCGTTCGAGAAGGCGGTGGCGAAGTCATCCATCAAATCGCGGGTTCGCGTATAGCGATGCGGTTGAAAGATAACGTGGATCTTGCCAAATCCACATTGCTTCGCTGCCGCAAGAGTTGCGCGAATCTCGGTAGGATGGTGTCCATAATCATCAATGACACTGATTCCTGCAACTTTGCCACGAAGCTGAAAGCGCCGGTCGACCCCCTGAAAGTTTTCCAAAGCCTTCTGAATCTCGTCCACAGGAACGTCGAGACCAACTCCGACGGCGATGGCCGCCGTTGCATTCAGAATGTTGTGAACACCGGGAACGTGCAGCCGGAATTCCCCGAGAAACGCACTCTTATAGTGGACCTCGAAGATGCTGAGAGGACGATTGTCGATAGGATCAAAGCTGGTTTTGCTGCTCGTGATATGAAAATGCGAACCTGTTTTCGCCCCATAAGTGACAGTCCGACGCCGAACAACTCGCAATAAACGACTAAGCAAGGGATCGTCATTGCAAACTACGACTGTTCCGTAAAAAGGAACGCGATCCATGAATTCCAAGAAAGCCCAGCGCACATCGCGCATGTTTCGATAGCAATCCATGTGCTCGCGGTCGATGTTGGTCACGACGGCAAGTATTGGGCTAAGCTTCAGGAATGAACGATCGCTTTCATCCGCCTCGGCTACCAGGTATTGTGACTTTCCGAGACGAGCATTGGAACCGAGTGCATCCATGCGTCCGCCGACCACAACCGTAGGGTCGAGCCCTCCAGCCGCAAGCACCGCTGCAACCATTGAAGTAGTTGTGGTTTTGCCATGCATACCGGCGATGGCGATCCCGTATTTCAACCGCATAAGTTCAGCCAGCATCTCTGCCCGCTGGATTACCGGAATGTGCAAGCGCCGGGCTTCGACGACTTCAGGATTGTCCGATGCGATCGCGGAACTGGTCACTATGACTTCAGCGCCGATCACATTTTCTGCGCGGTGCCCTTCAAACACAATCGCGCCCAGCCCTGAAAGGCGTTGCGTGAGGGATGAAGCCTTCAGGTCGGAACCGGAGATTTTGTATCCGAGATTCAGCAACACTTCGGCGATGCCGCTCATGCCGATGCCACCGATACCGACGAAATGTATGCGCTGAATCTTGGCAAACATACTGAATACCTAAGCCTTAACCAAACCGAATGCCACCTCTGCGATCTCTGCCGCGGCATTAGGATGCGACATCGCCTGCGCCGCTTTGCCCATCGCACTTAAGCGATTTGTGTCCGCGAACAACGAGTTGATCATATCCACTAAAGTTGCGGGACTCAGATTAACCTCTTCCAGCATCATCGCAGCTCGGCCGCGTTCAAGCGCTTCTGCGTTGCGTTTCTGATGATCGTCGGCAGCGCGGGGAAAAGGAACAAATATGGCCGGTTTTCCAGCTGCGGCGATTTCCGCAACTGTGCTCGCTCCGGAGCGGCACAAGATCAGATTTGCATTGGCAAATGCAGCCGGCATGTCATCGATGAATTGGTAAGCTGCAAAAGAGCCGCCCAATCCAGCATACGCAGCTTTTGTTTCTTCGTAATCGCGCTCACCCGTCTGATGCACGACGCGGATTCCAGGAATGCGCTCGCGCAAACGAGGCGCCGATTGAATCATCACTTGATTGATGGCGTGTGCTCCCTGGCTACCCCCGAAAACCAGCAGCATCGGAGTTGAATCCACAGGTCGAGGCGAAATATCGAAAAACGCCTGGCGCACCGGAACCCCAGTCACCCGCGCATTGCGAAAATATTTGGTAGTTTCTGCAAAGTGGACAGCAGCGGCCGAAACAAATCTAGCGACGACGCGATTTGCGAATCCCGGCACCACATTAGGTTCAAAAGCTAGTGTCGGAATTCGTTTCAACATTGCAGCCAACATCGCTGGGCCTGAAGCATATCCACCGACGCCGATCACAACGTCGGGACGGAATTCTCCGAGAATCTGGCCAGCATCCAAAACCGCACGTGGAAGATCGAATGCAGTTTTAAGCCGAGTTGCCAGGCTCACATTTTTCAATGCGCCGACTTTAACGAGTTTTAGCGGAAAGCCAGCAGCGGGGACGAGCCGATTCTCAATGCCGCGCGCGGTACCGATGAATAGTATTTCAGCGGCGTGCCGCTTTTTGAGTTCCTGCGCGATGGCAAGTGCTGGGATGACATGGCCGCCCGTGCCTCCTCCAGCAAGAATTGCGCGCATGCAGTGACTATAAATTACTCCGCGTATTTGCTGACATTCAGCAGGACGCCGACACACGCCAGCGTAATAAATAAAGAAGAGCCGCCATAGGAAACAAACGGCAGCGGTATGCCTTTGGTCGGCATGAGTCCGAGGACGACGCTCATATTAATGAATGCCTGCACCACCACCATGCAGGTGATACCAACGACAAGAAACTTGCCGAAAGTATCTTGTGTGCGCACTGCGGTCCGGATGCCGCGCCATAGAAATATGGAAAACAGCGCCACCAGAACAAGCGACCCAAGCAGTCCCCATTCTTCGGCAGTTACCGCGAAGATGAAATCAGTATGCGGTTCGGGCAGGTAAAAAAGCTTCTGTTTGCCTTCCATTAAACCCAGGCCAGTTATTCCACCAGTACTAACGGCGATCAGCGACTGGATAATGTGAAAGCCTTTACCCTGCGGATCAGCATACGGATTCAAGAACGCCAGAATACGGGCCCTTCGATATGCGACGTGCCACACCAGAAAATAGAGCGGAGGAATCGCGGCGAGAAATGCGTATCCCAGATAGCGCACATCCAGCCCGGCGATGAACAGAATGCAGACTGTGATTGCGGCACAAGCGATGGCGGTACCCAAATCCGGCTGAAAGACGATTAGCCCGATGAATACCAGTGTCGGAACAATAGCCGGAATGATCGTGTTGCGCCAATCGCCGATCGATTTCACACGCTCGGCAAGAAAGAACGCCAAAAAGAATATCAATGCGGGCTTCGCCATCTCGGATGGCTGGAACGAGAATCCGGCAAAGTGCATCCAGCGATGGGTATGGTGCGACCGATCGAGAAAGAAAACCGAGATCAGCATTAGTGTTGTTAGTCCCAATAACGTAAACACGACCGATGCATGACGGTAGCGCCGGTAGTCGATCTGCATGGCGATAATCATGGCGATGAAGCCGCCGGCCGCCCAGCCAAGTTGGCGCAAGAGGAAGAAATATGCCGAACCGTAACGCTCCTTCGCCATCACAGCGGAGGCGCTGAAAACCATTACCAGTCCGATGAAAACCAACAGGAGAGTTACTGCAAATATCCAGCCGTCGACGCTAACACGCTTTGCCATGGAAGACCTATTTCATCATGCGGGTGAAAGCAGGGATACTGCTCTTTAAGAAATTTGAACTTATTCAGGTGACGAAGTTGGTTCGGGATCAGGAAAGCGCAGCAGCAAGATGCTGAATTAAGGAAGGGGACCCACTCTTCTCCGCCTCAGCGCTCTAGTCGATTGTTTCGGGGGCGCATGGCTCCGCGATGCCGTCCGAATCTGTGTGTTCGTACCGGCGCCATGCGGAAGGGGCAAGCCTGCATAATTGATTGCATCCTGACAGAGAGGTCGCGCACCGAAGATTAATGTCGAATGCGGACCGACGGCCGTTCGCAGTCGCGTTCGGGGACAAGGTCACATCGAGCGCTTCACCACCGCCAGGCGTGTCCAACGTGGGCTTCCTCACAATGACGCCATCCATGCCGATTTCAATCTGATGACCAGGATAGGTCGCGGTAGAGTTGCTCGATTCCTGTTCCAAACGAAAGTATTGCTCAAACCGGGATGGGCTAATGTTGACACTATCTACTACCCAGGCCCACATATTCCCCGAGATCGGACCCTGATTCCAAAGCCAATCCCGCCCTCGGCCCACGGAAACTGAAAACTCCACGTTGACGACTTCACTGCCGTTGGTGGTAATTCGGGCCGCTATGTTCCACGGACGAAGCCCGAGATAGTCCCATTCGGTTCGCAGCAAGAATCTCATCGGGCCGTAACTTATGAATTCGAAACCCTCTTTGAAATCGTAGTCGCATATTTCGTTCTTACAAGCCGGCTTTGCGTTAAACTCACGCACAATTTCCTCTGCAGGGTGAAAGCTTGCCGATCCAATCTGTACGGTGGCTAATTGCTGCAAGAGTCGTTCTGCGCGGTGGCGTTGGTGCATACTCCGAGCGTAGGATAACGCCCAAAATCCGACGAGAATCGCCACAATTAGGCCCGCGCAAATCACGGCGTGGCAGAGATATGCGCCCGCCTTAAGAATAAAAGCCTTCATCATTAGAGACTGACACCATCGTCCGTAGATTAGTTCCTTAAAATGATCAACTTACACGGGAAATACAACCTCCGATGATCGCCGTGCCAGGTTCGCGACCCACTCTGCATCTTTTTTGCACCCACGCCCGTATATCTGGGTAGGATGAACGCCACAGCTTGTTGCTTCATGAACTCGATGGAATCTGACGCTAAAGCGATTGCTCGCGGTCTACGCCGGCGTGATCCGGACCTGCTGGACCGTCTTATCGAGCAGTATCAGCATCGGCTGTTGCGTTACCTGATCCATCTGTCGGGAAATCGTGCGCTGGCGGAAGACCTCTTTCAGGAAACCTGGATTCGCGTGCTGGAGCGTGGACATCAATACGACGGCCAACGCGAATTCAGCACATGGCTGTACGCCGTGGCGAGAAATTTGACGATTGATTATTTGCGGAAGAAAAGTCCTGTAAGCCTGGATGGGTTAATGGAAAACGAAGATCATGCACCGTTCGAACCTGTTGACGCTCGGCCCTCGGCGTGGGAATTGGTGCAACAGGGTCAGCAGGCAGCTAGCATTAACGCAGCGTTGGTGGGCATACCGGCGGAGTATCGCGAAGCAGTCGTCTTGCGTTTTCAGGATGGGCTTGCTTTAGACGAAATTGCCGCAGTCACCGGTGCGCCGCTTGGCACTGTGAAGTCGAGATTGTATCGCGGCCTGAATCTGCTGACGGAAAAATTGGGAGGCACACGAGCATGACCCGAAATGTGCATGACGATATACGAGAGTTGATCGCATTAGGGGACGGCGTCTCGGATGATCAGCAGTCGAAGTTGCGAATTCATCTGGGAGAGTGCGGACCTTGCAGTGATTATGCGGATGTGGCTCGGGGGGCAGTTAGCTGGCTTCGATCCCAGCCTTTGAGTGCTGACTCCGAATTGGTTCGAGCTACACAGATGCGGGTGCGTTCGCGTGCTCTCGAATTACGAGAGCAACAGGAACGGATTTGGCTGGTGTGTACTGCTTGCTTATTTGTCGGGCTCACAGCGGCCATCACGACCCCGTTATTTTGGCGAGGTTTTGAATGGATCGGCACGCAAGCAGGCGTTTCTAACTGGGTCTGGCAATCCGGATTCGCATTTACCTGGATTGCCCCCGCGTTAGTGGTGAGTGCGTTGTTGATGGTACGCGGTACGCATTTAAGAAGCGGCGCTGGAAACTAACGGCGCGAAGTTGTTGGAGAGTGAAGAGGGAGAAATTTTATGCAGACAAATAATGGAGCTAAAACAGGATTCGCCGCTGAAATGAAGATCGTCCCCACATGGGCGTGGATCCTCGCGGGTCTGGGATTCGTTGGAGCGCAATGCGTTTTCAATATTGCGCTGGCCCACAGTGCGGATGCGCCTCCGGCATGGGCTCGGCCTTTACTTGGCTTACTTCTCGGTGTCGTGATTAGTTGTTACCTGGTGCTGATTGGCTACATTAATCGCGACTCGAAGCGCCGAGGCATGAGTTCAGCGCTATGGACGATTGTTGCGATTGTGATCCCCAACGCGCTGGGTATCATCCTTTATTTCATTCTGCGGCAGGCGTTGCGAGACGCGTGCCCGCAATGTGGATTCGCAGTACAAACGGGATCCAATTTTTGTCCTCGCTGTAGTTGCAAATTGAGTCCGAGCTGCCCACAGTGCCAGCGTCCGATTGGAGTGAACGACGTTTATTGCTCACACTGCGGAACGTCGCTGCGCAATCCGGCGGGTGCGCCGGCGTCAACCGAGCTTCCTCGCTGAGGAAGGATGGAGAATTCTGGCGAGGAGGTTTCGGGAAGCTTAAGCGCTTTCTTGGCCTTGAGTTTGATCTGCGCCGCCCGAGCTCTTCGCAGGAAACGGTTTCGATGGAAGGAAGGCAACAATCTTCGTGCCAGCGGAACTCGACTCGACGTGTAATTCTCCGTTAAAGTGGCGCAGGCGTTCCCGCATACCGCTGATCCCGACACCGGAGCCTTGCGACCGAATCTTAGCAAGCTTCTCCGGCGGCATACCTTTACCGTCGTCTTGGACTTCAACAATAATCCGATCGGCTTCGCGAACTACGCGAATGGATGCGGTCTTGCTTTCTGAGTGACGGTGCACGTTCGTTAAGGATTCCTGGACAACGCGAAAAACTACCAGTTCCGTGTCGGCGGGAAGTCTTTCAAACTTATCGTCAATTTGCAGAGTGACATCGAGTCCACTGCGCTCCTTCAAACCTTGCACATACCACTTGAGCGCAGATGACAAACCACTCTCATCCAGCAATGGAGGATGCAAAAGATAGGAAGTTGTGCGTATTTCGCGGCTCAGGTGCTGAACCAGAGCTTCAGCATCTTCAACATCCTTCGTGAGTTGATCAGGGGCGTTTTTTACATCTTGAGCAGCCTGCACCAGCTTCATACTCAACGCCGCCAGAGTTTGACCAGCGCTGTCATGCAATTCCCGCGCGATGCAACGTTGCTCCACATCCTGAAATTCCATGAGCCGGCCTGAGAGGTTGCGCAACTCCAAATTTCTTCGCTCCAGTTCCTGAGTCCGGAACTGAATCTGGATATCCAAAGCATCGGCCAGCGTTCGGTAACGCGCTTCGCTCTCTCGCAACGCTCGCTCGGTTTGCTTACGCAGGGTCACGTCGCGAACAATTTTGGACGCTCCAATAACTTTTCCAGCTGCATCCCGAATGGGCGAAACGGTGAGCGAAATGTCAATTAATGAGTTGTCTTTACGGGCGCGAACAGTATCAAAATGTTCGAGGCGCTCGCCGCGCTTGATGCGGTCGATAATTACGGTCTCTTCATCCCTGCGGTCCTTAGGGATGATCATCGTGATGTGTTGTCCGATTGCTTCACTCGCCGCGTAGCCGAACAACCGCTCCGCACTTACGTTCCAGCTCGTGATGATGCCTTCAAGAGTCTTGCTGATGATGGCGTCCTCGGATGAATCTACAATTGCAGCGAGTAAGCCGAGCGCTTTGGCTGGCGACACGCGTAAGAATGGCAACTCATTCAGTAGTGATTGACTGATGGTGTCGATGGCTTGCGGGTCTGGTTTTAGATTTTCCACTATTTAGCCACCGTCTTAATAGAATCCAATTCGACTACGGGCACTAGAAGTATTATACGGAGCGGCGAAAAAGCAAGCGAAAACAGGGTTCGCGGTGTAGGAAGCGAAGAGAAGGTAGGTGCGAGGACCTCGACAGCCTAACTCAGGCATTCGACCTAGAGGCGCCGAAAAGAACCGGACTCACAATAGATTCGATCCTGGCAGCCATCTCTTCAGCAGGAATACGGTCGGGTGTCTGAAACCAGCGACGTGCTGCCCCAAAAACGGCCCAAGCCGCAGTGGTCGCGAGCATTGCCGTGTCGGCACCAAGGGCCGATCCATGAAGCGCCAAGCCTTCCTTGAACATATCCTCGACGACGGGGATGATAGATCTCTCCAGCGGTATTCGAGCCAGTTGAGTGGGACAGCCTGTGTTCTCGGCCAGATAGTCGCAGACTCCGAGGGCAATTGCACGCAATGCGCCAGCACAAGCAGTGAAAGTGATGGCCCGGCGGTCGAGCAGCTCCCTGAACCTCGCGCCCGTCATGGCCTGGAGTAGTGCGTTCTTGTCAGGATAGTGCAGGTAAAATGTGGCCCGGTTGAGCGTGGCTTCGTCAGCGATCTCCTGTACGGATATATCGTCGAACTCCTTTTTCATCAATAACTTGACCAACGCGTCCATAAGCATGCGGCGACTGCGCAGGATGCGCGGATCCGTGGTTTCAATCTCGGGTTGGATAAGCTGCGCCATTCCTACCGTTAAAGATACTCCTTGGAGCCTAAACGACACTTGTTATTTTGAATCGACATATGTTGAATACTCATCAATTGTCGTGTAGGAGAAATTCTCCTCCGCTTTACGCCGATTTTAGTGATGACCGAAACACAGGCCGTGCGAACGCACGCCCAAACCTTACGGGGAGATCACGCATGAAAACTACTTCAATTGTTGCTCGCTATTTACTGGGGATAATCTTTACGGTCTTCGGGCTGAATGGATTTCTTCATTTCATCCATCAGCCGCCACCGCCCGATCCCGTGGCAATCCAGTTCCTTGTTGCCGTAAGCACATCGCACTTTGCGGCGTTCTTTTTCGCCATGCAAGTACTTGGTGGACTGCTGTTGCTTTCCGGCTACTTCGTGCCGCTTGCGCTTACCGTGCTTGCTGCGGAGCTCTACAATATCCTCGCATTTCACATGACGATGGCACCGGCCAGCGTAGCGCCGGCGCTCGTCGCTTGCATATTGTGGATTCTGGTTTTCTTGCAGTACCGCGAAACCTTCTACGGAATTTTTAGCGCGAAGCCTCGGACGCGGGCGTAAGCGGCGTCGCATTGCATCCCCCGAAGTGTTCCTGGCAGGCTCAACCCGCCAGGAACTTCTCCGCATGGGTACGGATATTAATCCATAGCAACGCGAAGGCCAGAGAAACTGCGACCGCATCCCACCGTTCTCATCTGATTAACGAACAATCTCTCAACCCTGACTTCGGTTTAGCGCGGACAATTAGCGTTCTGTCATATCATCGAACTGGGTCCGTTTTTCCTGATAGAACCTTTGCCGTTCCTTAATCGCATCTTCCGCGCGTTTCGATACCGTGATTTTCGGATCATGTGGCTCGGTGCGTGCGTTTCCACTATCGGAACCTTCGTGCAGCAGTTCGCACAAAGCTGGCTGGTTTACGACCTTACCAAAGATCCCTTTTATCTCGGTCTCGATCTCTTCCTCGGCCAACTGCCAATCATGCTTTTTTCCCTCGTCGGCGGTGTTTTCGCCGACCGCATGGACAGAAAGAAGATGCTGCTTGCCTCGCAATACATCCAGATGACCTGCGCATTTGTCCTAGCGACACTATTCGCCATCCATGCCGTGAAGGTTTGGCACATCCTGACCTTATCTTTCCTGGTTGGAATCGGGCAGTCGTTTGGCGGACCTGCCTATTCAGCGCTGTTGCCCACGCTGGTTGACCCGGAAGATTTTGCGAATGCAATTTCGATGAACTCCATTCAGTTCAATCTTGCACGCATTATCGGCCCGACAATCGGAGGTCTCGCGTATACGACCTTCGGGGCAACCTGGTGTTTCGCACTGAACGGCTTCTCATTTGTCGCAGTCATCGTTTCTCTTTTCATGATTCACGTACGGTTCGTTGCTCCCCAGACCCAAGTGTCCGTCTTGAAGAGCATGAAGGAGGGGATGAGATTCATCAGAGATCGTGAGGGTCTGGCTCCGCTGGTTGTGCTTGCCTTCTGCACAACGATGTTTGGTTTTTCTTTGACCGGATTTCTCCCAGTGATCGTTCGAACGATCTTCCACGGCGGACCTAAGACCTATGAGCTCTTACTGGTTTTCTCAGGAGCCGGATCGATCTGTGGAGCGTTGCTTGTCGCAGCCATGGAAAAGCTGAAAGGACAGGCTCATTTGGCCGTCCTTGCTCTCTTTGCACTCGGACTCGCAACAGCGGGTTTCGCGGTGTCGAAATGGCTACCGCTATCTTGTGCTCTGATTTTCCTTGCCGGCGCAGCCGTGATGGCGTCCGCTTCGCTTATGCTGTCGGTCGTTCAGATGGTTGTTGTCGATTCGATGCGAGGGAGGGTAATGAGCGTTTATAACCTCGCCTTTCGCGCTGGCATCCCGCTGGGTGCCTTGGCATTAGGCAGGCTGATACCTATGCTTGGGATCTCAATCGCAGTTGCCGGTTTCGGCTTGTGTCTGGTTGGAGTCGCCGCCTACTTCCTCATCGTTATGACCAAGGTGCCAACGTTCCAACGAAGCGCTTAGGCTGGCGAGACGGGGACTCAGCGAGGTGTCCGACGCGGAGGATATCGCTAGGGTGACGACACAATTTGGAAAAAAGAAGGATATGGTAGGCACGAGGAGACTCGAACTCCTGACCTCTACCGTGTCAAGGTAGCGCTCTAACCAACTGAGCTACGCGCCTACGGATGCAGCCCAAGTAGTTTATCAAATCCTGACCAAGGCGAGTGAATGCTCCGTCATGAGCGCTGTTACGCCGCATTTTCTTTCGAATCGACATTCACTTGCCGATGTTCGCCGATTTTGGCCTGCTCGCCTGTCGCCAGAGCTTTGGCAAAGGCGTAAACCTGGGCCACCTTGCTGTTGGGCATGTCCCAATACTCAGCTTCGGATACATCGACCTTCAATAAACAAAGATCAGGATCGTCAACACCTTCAGGAAACCAGGCTTTGTAAAGCGGCGACCACAGTTCTTTGATTTTCGCTCGATCTCGAACCACGCTGGCAGCGCCGCTTACTGAAACGTACGAATTCTTGTCCGGGGACGAATAGCTCACGTTGACTTTCGGATTGCTTTCCACTTCCGGAACGATTTCTGTGCTCAATCCCGTAAAGAACCAAAGGTGCCGGTCGAAGTCTTTTTGCTGAGTCGTCATCGGGCGGCTGTGCAATTTCCCATCGCTACTAATCGTTGTAAGCATTGCGAACTTGATGTCGCCGATTAATTCGCCTAACTTCTTCTGTTGTTCAGCCTGAGTTTTAGCTTCTGCACTCATTAGAAATTCTCCGTTTCCAATATCGAACAAGTCTATGAATTTCTCTGCCGACACAACATCGGCGATTAGCTGTATACGCGACTAATATCCTCCTGACACGAACTGCTGTTGTGAGTGATCGTGAACCCTGCCGCGACGCTTTCGCATCTACAAGAGTTTGCAAAATCATCTTCACTTTGATTTTTAGCGGATAATGACTACGTAACGAATGGCTACGCAAGCAATTTCAGCCGGAGCACAATCTGGCGTACGCGCGCGTCCGGTGGCGAATCCATGGATGATTGCCATCTCAGTCATGCTGGCGACTTTCATGGAAGTGCTCGATACTTCCATCGCGGCCGTAGCGCTGCCTTACATTGCAGGTAGTTTGTCCGCGACAAACGATGAAGCTACGTGGGTTTTGACAAGTTATCTGGTGGCCAACGCCATATTCTTGCCAGCCAGCAGTTGGTTCTCGCTAAAGTTCGGACGCAAGCGTTTCCTCATTACTTGTATTGTGATTTTTACCGTCTCTTCCTTCTTATGCGGGGCGGCGACCACACTGGCAATGATCCTGATGGCGCGCGCAGTGCAGGGCGCGGGCGGCGGCGCATTGCAGCCTTTGTCGCAATCCATCTTGCTTGAGACTTTTCCGCCTGAGAAGCGTGGCCTCGCCATGGCGGTATTCGCCCTGGGCGTGGTGGTAGCCCCGGTACTTGGCCCCACTCTTGGGGGCTGGCTCACGGACACCTATAGCTGGCGCTGGGCGTTCTATATCAATATTCCGATCGGCATCTTCGCAATCTTCATGATCATGCGGTATGTCGAAGATCCTCCTTATATTAAGAACGCCAAAGTCGGAAAGATTGATGCGATCGGATTGGGGCTACTGGGAATCTGGCTCGCCTGTTTGCAAATCATTCTGGACAAGGGTCAGGAGGACGACTGGTTCGGAGCAACCTGGATCCGTTATGCCACCGTAATTCTCATCATCAGTTTCATCGCGTTCGTAGTGCGCGAATTTCGTGCGAATGCTCCGCTGGTGGATCTCCGCGTTTTCAAGAGTCGCAACTTCACGCTGGGCTGTATTCTGATCGGAATTTTCGGTGCCGTGATTTACGGCATGGTGACGCTCTTGCCATTGTTCTATCAGGAGCTTCTGGGCTATACCGCCCTGGCTGCCGGATGGGCGGTAAGTCCGCGAGGCGTTGGTGCAATTCTGGCGATGCCCGTGATCGGCTATCTCACCAGCAAGATGGACAATCGCTGGCTGATTGTTTTTGGCTTTGCATTGTTTGCAGTTGCAAGCCTTTGGTTTGGCGAAGCCAATCTTTCCATCTCCCAATGGACTTTCCTGTGGGCCATCATCATCAGCGGGTTTGGCTCGGGATGCATCTTTGTGCCGCTCTCGACTACGACCATGGCGGGTATTCCGAATGAAAAGATCGGCAATGCCAGTGGTCTCTATAACTTGCTTCGCAACGTTGGCGGGAGCATCGGTATTTCAATCGTGAACACAGTCGTCACCCGGCACCGGCAAGTGCATCGCACGGAACTTGCCAAGCATTTCGACCCCTCAAATCCTAACTTACAGAGTCGCGTGGCCGGTTTGGAGCATTTTCTGCAATCGCAGGGAGCGTCGGCTGCCACAGCTGCTCGTCAGACTACATTCCTGCTGAATCGTTCATTGGAAGCGCAAGCGTCGTTGTGGTCTTATGTAGATGATTTTCGCTGGATTGCGCTGGTCTGCGTGTTCTGCATTCCGGTCGTACTCGCGCTCAAAAAGGCAGTCGGCAAAGGTGGAGTCAGCGCGGGCCATTAAGTCTTTTGAATATATTCGCGGAGCCATCGCAGGGCTTTTTCGCGATCAAGAAGAGTTCCTTCAAGTTGGGCATCTTCGGCGGCCGATAAAATTTCCTTGAAGCGTGGGCCGGGAGTTAATCCCATATCAAGTAAGTCTTTACCAGTCACCAGCGGCGCGGGTCTCATCATTTCCGGCGGCATAGTAGCTACGCGGTTCTGGACAAAATTATAAGATGCCAGACTGCCAAAGCTCCCCAGGCAATCCAGCCGATGCAAGGCAAGATGCTCATCGAACTTAGGCATTCGCACAAATTTCTTAAATGTTGACTCCTTCATTCGAGACGCATCGCCGAATCGCATGTGATTCTGTACTAACGCCAATATTTGCTGTGTGTCATCGGACGAGAATCGTAATCGGCGGCAGATTTCTTCGGCCATCTTTACTCCGACATCAACGTGTCCATCGAAACGAATGCGATCGGGAGCGATGCGAAAAGTTGCTGGCTTACCGACATCGTGAAGAAGCGCACCCCACGCCAGAGTTGACGAAACAGGATAGGACAAATTTTGCAGCAATAACAATGTATGAACAAACACATCGCCCTCGGGATGAAACTGCGGTGGTTGCTCAACTCCCTTCATGGCTGCAATTTCCGGAAGCACTTCACGTAAAAGTCCGGTTTCGTCCAGCAAGAGAAATGCTTCTCGTGCGTGTCCTTCGGTGAGCATCTTGGTAAGCTCGTCGCGCTGGCGCTCCCGGGAGACTCGAGTAATTTGCGGAGCCAGTTCCTGAATTGCGCCAAGCGTTGACGCTTCGATCGTATAGCTGAAGCGGGCGGCGAACCGGACTGCCCGCATCATTCTTAGTTTGTCCTCGGCGAACCGAATCTTAGGATCGCCGATGGCGCGGATGGTACCTGTCTTTAAATCTTCTCGTCCACCGACAAAATCTAGAATTCCGCTGGATACGGGACCTGCGACGAGGGGATCGAGCATCATGCCATTGATCGTGAAATCGCGGCGTTCCACATCTTCGCGTGGATCGGTTGTAAAACGCACCTCATCTGGATGTCGGCCATCGGAGTAGCCAATGTCAGCGCGAAAGGTGGCGACTTCTACGTTGCCAGACGAACCCGTGATGGGAAGCAGCACAACTCCGAATTGCGCTCCGACGGCATAGGAGTTTGGAAAAATCCGCATGACCTCATCGGGCAGGGCACTTGTCGATACGTCGTAGTCGGCGGGTTCTATTCCAAGCAGGAGATCGCGCACGCATCCGCCGACCAGGTAAGCCTGATGACCGTTTTCACGTAGCGTGCGGACGACCGAGATGGCGAAGTCTTTCACTGGATTAAGACTAAATCACGAGGCGACCGAGAAGAATTGAGCTATAAGCTCAGGCAACTAGGTCCGCAATTTTCGCAGCGGCAGAACTTGCTTTCGCGTCGTGCGTCCGAATGATATGCGCACCTTGCAAGATGACGGCAGTTTCAGCTGCGAGCGACCCTGGCAGCCGGTCCGCAATTGGAGCGTCCTCCTTATTACGCCCGGCAAGCGCACGTCCTATGAAAGACTTGCGTGAAATGCCAGCCAGTAGTGGGTATCGCAAACTGTGAAATTCAGAAAACCGCTTGAGCAGCGGATAATTTTCTTCAAACCGTTTGCCGAATCCAAAACCAGGATCGAGCACAATGCGATCTCGCTTTAATCCCGCCATCAGTGCAGCGTCCGCCCGTGTCCGGAGCTCGCTCTTTACTTGCATCACGATATCCGGTGATGGAGCAAGATTGCGCCATTCGTCAGGACGCCCTCTTGTGTGCATCAGCACAACTCCGCACGACATGCTGGCCAGGGTCTTAAGCATGGCCGGATCCCATGTAAATCCGCTGACATCGTTCACGATTTCCGCTCCTGCATCGATTGCCGCTCGAGCGACGACCGCTTTATGGGTATCGATTGAAACCACAGTGTTCGGACGTCGTTTTTTCAATTCTGCGATAACAGGAATCACACGTCGCATCTCTTCATCAGCATTCACGGTTGCCGATGTCTGACCGACATTTGATCCAGGCCGAGTGGATTCTCCTCCGATATCGACGATTTCCGCGCCCTCATCCAGCAATTGCACCGCATGCGCGACAGCATTTTCAGGCGCTAGATACGTCCCGCCATCTGAAAACGAATCCGGGGTGACGTTGACGATGCCCATGATGAGTGTACGTTTGCCAACCGGCAGGATCCGCGATCCGATGTTCCAGTCAAAAACGGTACGCATGAAGCAAAAGTCTAAACTGTTCTACTTAATGCTGCTGAACGACGCTGCGAATTCTGCAACGATGGCCCATTTCCTTTACACTTGTCCATGAACATCAGTAAACTGCTAGTTCGCCCTAAGAGGCGTGAGGTGAAATGGTGCCTGCGGGAAATAAGGAATTGGCTGAAAAAGTAAGGCTATTGGTTGCCGAACAGTTAGGCGTAGATGAAAGTGAAGTAACGCCCAGCGCCAGCTTTGTGGATGATTTAGGCGCGGACTCGCTGGATCAAGTGGAACTGATTATGGCGATGGAAGAAGCGTACAAGTTCGAAGTTTCCGACGAAGATGTCGAGAACATGCTTACCGTGAAGAATGCGATGGATTACGTCGAGAAGCACGGAAAAGTGCGTAAATAACCAGTTGGATTTAAAGTAGTTTACACAGTCCAAAATTTTGAACGGCGAAGGAGAATACATGGCTGGGGTTGAAGAAAAAGTAAAACAGATTATTGTCGAGCAACTTGGCGTGGATGAAGCTGAAGTCACGCCCACCGCGTCCTTTGTGGATGACCTTGGCGCTGATTCTCTAGACACCGTTGAATTGGTAATGGCGTTCGAAGAGGCTTTTGAAGTCGAGATTCCAGACGAAGACGCTGAAAAGATCCGTACCGTTCACGACGCGGTGGATTACATCTCCAAACACGCGAAGGGCGGCAAGTAATTTGGCTAGACGGGTAGTCGTCACAGGCATTGGTTTGGTTTGTGCTTTAGGAAATACTACAGACGTGGTATGGAACCATCTGCTCGCCGGCCAAAGCGGAGTCGGGCCGATTACCCTGTTCGACGCCGCTCAATTCACCTGCCGAATTGCCGCTGAAGTCAAGAACTTCGATCCGCTGAACTTCATCGAAAAAAAAGAAGTGAAGAAGATGGGGCGCTTCATTCACTTTGCCATAGCCGCAGCCGATGAAGCCATGCAAATGTCGGCGCTCAAAATAACACCGGAAAATGCCGAGCAGGTCGGCGTTTTTATCGGCTCCGGCATCGGCGGGTTCGACGTTATCGAGCGCGAACATACGAACTTGCTCACGGGCGGTCCGCGAAAAATATCTCCATTTTTCATTCCTGCTGTAATCATCAACCTGGCTGCGGGACAGGTTTCGATGCGTTTCGGGGCAAAGGGTCCGAACGAAGCCACTGCTACTGCTTGTACTACCAGTGCTCACGCCATCGGTGATTCTTTCAAGATTATTCAGCGCGGCGATGCTGATGCCATGATCGCAGGAGGAACTGAAGCGACCGTTACGCCTCTCGGCGTTGGCGGTTTCGGAGCCATGCGTGCACTCTCTACTAATAACGATCATCCGCAGCAGGCCAGCCGTCCCTGGGACGTGGCACGCGATGGTTTCGTAATCGGCGAAGGTGCGGGCATTCTTGTCCTGGAAGAACTCGAATTCGCTCGCAAGCGCGGCGCAAACATCATCGCGGAGATTGCTGGATATGGAATGAGCGGCGATGCTTACCACATTACACAGCCGGCTCCGGAACACGAAGGCGCGTTCCGCGTAATGAAAAATGCGGTCCGTGATGCCGGAATTACGCCCGCTGATGTGGGATACGTAAATGCCCACGGTACTTCAACTCCTATAGGCGATAGCCTTGAGGCGCAGGCCATTCGCAACTTCTTCCAGTCGGCCGACGGAAAAGTCCCGCCTGTCAGTTCAACAAAATCCATGACCGGACATTTATTGGGCGGCGCGGGTGGCTTGGAAGCGGGAATCACTGTTCTGGCTCTGCGTGATCAGATCATGCCGCCAACCATCAACCTGGATAATCAGGAGCCCGATACCGCAGGCATGGACTTCGTTCCGCACACTGCCCGCAAGGCGGCGTTCGATTATGCGCTATCCAATTCTTTTGGATTTGGGGGCACCAACGGTGCTCTCGTCTTCAAGCGCTGGACCGAATAATCCCAGCTTTCCTCTGCAAGCACCGCTCGATATAGTCCCTGATGTCTTTTAGTAACTGCCCTTCGGTACTGCCACCCTGTCCTAAAACCTCTTTGCCACGCACCATCACGGCACGGGAGAATAGAGGCTCAAAGCAAGCGAATCCCCTGTCGAGGAAAAGCCCGTACATGAGCCTGGCCACGCAAATTCCAGCTGCACGAAAAACCGCTGCCCGCGCCGCTTTGGTAGACCTGAAAGACACTTCCAGAATGATTTTGACGGAATGTTTTCGGCAGTTCGGTATCGAGACTGTAACGGTAAACGGAGACTCTGCAAATCGTCTGCATAGAGAAAAGTTTGAGGCTTGCGTCGTGAAGCTTGCCCCGACCGCCGAGCCCGTAATGGATGCAGTACGCAAATCACCATCCAATCATCGGATGGTTATTTATGGTGTTGGCGGCAGCGCGCAGGAAGCGCTCAAATTTTCGAAGTTTGGCATCAACGCAGTTTTTCACGAACCCCTGGAACGGCAATCCGCGCTGAAATTAGTGCGCTCTACTCAGATGCTGGTGCTGCACGAATTTCGCCGGTACGTTCGAATTCCGGTCGTCACTGAAATTTCCGCCGTTGCCAACGACAATACGAAGTTCACGGCGATCAGCCAGGAAGTAAGCGCTGGAGGAATGTCTCTCAAGAGCGATCATCATGTAGCGATGGGACAGCCCATGGAAATTTCCTTCGCGTTGCTTACGCTTCCGCGTATATGGGTCCGTGCCAGCGTGAGCTGGAAGAACCAGGCCGCGGGCACGTTTGGTATTCGCTTCGATGCTCAAGATGAGCGCCGCCGCAAAATCAAGCAGTGGGTCGAAGGCTACCTCGAAAGCTAAGCAGGCTTATACAAGATTTTACCTGGCCTATTAGCCTCGATTCGCGGTTTCGAGTTACGTGCTACGAACCGCAAGAATCCAGATAGGTATAACCAAAAGCGCGAGTCCGGATGTCATTTCCTCCAGCGGAATCTTATGATTTCCGTAGCAAGTGCAAATCCCAGCCATTGTCACTAGAGAAGAAAGTCTTACAACGGAAGTCCTCATTGACAATGCCATTGTGGCAAATTAGCGTGAAAGATCTGGATTGTAAGCTATAGATCTCGTCGAGGGTTCGCCGCTGGAAGTCGGCGACCCTTTGCTAGTCCAGGTCCAGAGCCCACGGCATTTCGCAATCGAGGGAAATTGGTTGCGGAGTTCCCGCCCCCCGGTCCTTCAGGAGAATATCAATGCGTTTGTCGACACTTTGTCGATGTGTGTTTCTGTCCATCCTTAGTCTCCTTTTTCCTCATATTCGCGCGGCCGGACAGGGTATCAACAAAATTAAACACGTCGTTTTTATGGTGAAAGAAAACCGTAGCTTCGACAATTATTTTGGCACCTACCCAGGCGCCAACGGTGCCACGCACGCGACATTGTCAACAGGAGCAATTTACCCACTCGGACATACGCCCGATGGTACGCCGCAGGATATTTGTCATAAATGGGAATGCCTGCTTTACGGAATGAATTATGGCAAAATGAACCACTTCGATACGAGCCAAGGCTGTCAGCAAAACGGCACTTTTATATGTCTGTCTCAACTAACGCGGCAGGACATTCCAAACTACTTTACCTATGCCGACAACTTCACCCTCGCTGATAACTATTTTTCATCGATTACAGCGACCAGCTTCCCTAACCACTTGTATACGATTTCAGCAGACTCGGGCGGCATCATTGATCAAGCGTTCGTAGGCGTCTCGCGCGCGGTTGGATGTGAGGCTCCGCCTGGTTCCACTACACGATTCCTCGATCAATTCGGCAATGTAACGAACCAATATCCGTGCATCGATATTCCTACATTGGGCGATTTGCTGGACGACGCAGGTATTAGTTGGACTTCCTACTCCCCCGACCACATTATTTTCAATGCATTCACTGCCATCAATCATATTTTTAATAGTCCTTTGTGGAACGAACATATAAGTTACTACGGCAATTTTGCCACCGACGCACAGAATGGAAACCTCCCCGCCGTAAGCTGGCTGGTTGAAAGCAATGAGAGTGAACATCCGCCATTCAGCAGTTGTTATGGAGAAAATTGGACAACCCAGCAAATCAATGCGGTTATGTCGGGGCCAGACTGGGACTCGACTGTTATTTTTTTAACGTGGGATGATCCAGGCGGCCTGTACGATCACGTAACCCCCCCAGGCGAAGACGAATACGGATTGGGTGAGCGAGTACCCATGATCATCATCTCGCCGTATGCGCTTCCCGGAAATATTTCCCACACCCAATACGAACCTTCGTCGGTACTCAAGTTCATAGAAGTGCTGTTTGGTTTGCCGAACATGACGCAGCGCGATCTTAACGCCAACGATATGACTGACAGCTTCAATTTCAATCAGACGCCTTTGCCGCCGGTAATTCTTGGCAGCCATACGTGTCAGGCAATAGTTCCATCACTGGAGTTCCAGCCCCAACGCGTTGGCACGACCAGCGCCGTCTATAAGTTACAGTTCACCAACCAATCGCTCAAAGGCGACACCATCAAGTCGATCACGATCACTGGCGATTTCGCTAAGTCCTATCAATGCGGCACATTGTTTTCAGGTGCCCAGTGCGAGGTCGACATGACCTTTAAACCAACTGCCGTCGGCCCGCGGACCGGCACGCTCACCGTGAACGACACAAATCCGGGAAGTCCGCACATTACACAACTTACCGGCATCGGCAGTGCCATCGCATTTACGCCCGCGAGCGGTGCGCTGAGCTTTCCTGGGCAGGCCGTGGGCACCACCAGCGCGCCAAAAACGCTTACAGTCACGAACGATGGATCCTCAAATTTGGTTATCTCCAATCTCGTGTTGGCTGGAAACTTTTCCGAGACCGACAATTGTGTTGGTTCAATTCCACCGAATGGCAGCTGTACTCTTACCGTAAAATTCTCTCCACAGTCCGCAGGCGATCTCCCGGGCACTATCACATTGACGGACAGCGATCCTTCAAGTCCACAGACGATAAGCCTTACTGGCCTGGGCGCCTCCATGTCCATCATGCCCGCAACGGTCAATTTCAACTCACAACCATTACATTCCGTGAGCGCGCCAAGAACTTTGACCCTAGCCAACCTTTCGTCCAGTACGATTCCGATTTCTCAGATCACAATCGCAGGCACTTATGATTTCGGAGACTTTGTCCAAACAAATAATTGCGGCGACAGCCTGCTTCCGTTTGGGACTTGCGCAGTGCAGGTCTCATTCGTCCCCAGCCGCCTGGGTTTAGTCAATTCGCCGGTCCTACTTGTCCGCACACCAATGGCGGACAGTCCCATAACCGCCGCCCTATCGGGGACTGGGGTTGTCTCCGTGAATAATCCCGTTCCTCAAATCAATTTTCCGCTTGTGCCTGCAAGCGTCACGCCAAGAGGCAAAGGTTTTACTCTCAATGTATTCGGCACGGGTTTCCTTAGTTCTTCAGTCGTGAATTGGAATGGAAGTCCCCGGCAAACGAAACTGCAAGGTCACAAATTGCTCCAGGCAGTAGTCACTCCAGCTGATATTGCGAAGGCTGGTGTGGCCCGAATTTCGGTCACCACTCCCTTGCCGGGTGGCGGCATTTCCAACGTAGCCCTTCTGCCGATAAGCGCACCTACAGTTGTGAGTTTCAGTAATCAGGACATCACGGTGGGCAATAGTCCTTCTGCCATCGTCACTGGCGATTTCAACGGAGATCAAATCGCCGACTTGGCAGTAGCAAATCAGGCATCCAACACAATTTCCATTCTTCAGGGAGATGGCACCGGCGCATTTTTTGCGGGCCCCATTCTGCAAACTGGAAACCAACCGGACGCGCTTATCACCGGCGACTTCAATAATGACGGAATCCTCGACCTCGCAGTGGCCGACGTTGCCGATAGCCGTGTGCTGATATTCCTGGGCAACGGCGACGGGACGTTTGCGCCCGGTCCTTTGACGAACTGCACGTTATCGATGGACTGCGGAAACAGCGTGGATCCAGTCGCGCTGGTGACGAGCGACTTCAATCGTGATGGCAATCTTGATCTTGCGATCGTCAATAAAAACACTGGGACGATATCCATTCTGTTAGGCCAGGGTGACGGCACGTTCATCGGACAGCCTACAATACCTGTTTCGCTCAGTGAGCCAAGTTCCATAGCGGTCGCTGATATCAATGGTGATGGAATAGCTGACCTCGCGATTTCCAGCACCAAAGGAAATAAGGTCGCCTTATTAACCGGCAAGAGTGACGGCACATTCATCGTTGGCCCAGCGCTGGCGACCACAACTCCCGGTGCGATCATGATGGCGGATTTCAATGGCGATAATCATGTCGATATCGCGGTATTAAATCCTGCCGCCAATGAAGTCACGATCTTCTTGAACAGTGCGAGTGGCACATTCTCTGCAGGGGTCACTTATGCGACTGGATCCGCCCCTAGTGCAATCATCCTGGGCGACTTCAATGCGGATGGCAAGCTTGATATTGCCACTGCCAATAATGGATCTGGCACAATCTCGGTGTTGTTGGGCCTCGGCGACGGCACATTCCAGGCACACCAGGATTTCACCGCTGCTGCCGGACCGTCCTCGCTGACAGCCGGCGATTTCAACGGCAATGGATTGGTGGATCTGGCTGTTGCGAACGCGGCAAACGGTTCGATCACAGTATTGACCCAGGCAGTGCCGACGTTAAACCCAACGACAGCGCCCTAGACCTCGCGGTCTTTGAAGCTGGGCCAAAATCATAGGTTAAACTCATAGAGGAAGAAGAATTAAGAAGTGGAGAATTCTCTATGCCTGTCATCACTCCGGACGAAGTCCTCAGCGCGCTTAAATCCTGTTACGACCCGGAGATCCCCGTCAACATCGTTGATCTGGGATTGATCTACAACGTCGGCATCGAGCCGGTCGTCCCTGCGAGTGAAGAAGAAGCGAAAGAAGATGCGAAGCAGGATGTGACCATCCAGATGACGCTGACTTCGACTGGTTGCCCCGAGCATGTCAACATCAGCGCGCAGGTGAAGGCGCGAGTCGAGCAGATGCCGGGCGTCCGCAATGCCAACGTAAATATTGTCTGGGAGCCGGTCTGGGGACCGGAGCGCCTCAGCCCCGAAGCCCGCACCCAGCTGGGGATTGAGTAGGGCAAGCGCTCGCGTTGATTATTATGCATCTGGTGGCCCATTCAAGTCGTTCTTTGGCTTGAGTGGGACAACTCTGGAGCGTAAGCTGTTTCAATGCCTTTAGGATGATGCGATTCCATGCGTTCGGACAGAGCCATTTTGTCACGTTTTGCTACTGCCATCGCCGCATATTCGTTGGAGGCTGCATCCTCCGGAGCAAACATTAGAAGTTGCGCTGAACGCGAGATTGCATACGAAAAGTGTTATCCCAGGTTAGCGCATAAACCTGCGCGAACCTGGGGCACCGAGTCGACTTCTTCTGGTGCCCTGGCTGCCACATTTGACGTATGGCGAGGGCAGTTGATATATTCATAAGGTTCCGCGAGTTCATTCTGGCTGACCTGTATGTGAGGACGCGCACCTTATTTCTGGTGGCGCACTTCAAGGAAAGCAGTTAAGATTTAAGTAGAACGTTTCAGTTGTAGGAAACGCCTCGCTGAAAAGCTCCGCGCGCACCTTCCTCCCGTTGGAAGGCTATGCGGAGCAAAGCTGACGAAACGGAGCAACTCCCGGTCGTTAATTATTGTTAATTAAAGACCAGGCTTGGAGCCACCGTCGGCAGCAGAGTCCGAACGGGAAATTTTAAAACTCCGCTTTATTTTGCGGAAGTATGGCTGGCTGATCGCCACCCAGTCCCTGAATCGGGGAAATATTTGTGGGTGAATCTTGCTGCGCGCTGGTGTGTGCGGCAAATCAGAGTTGAGCAGCAACAAGTAATAGAGGATAGCGACACAAAATGCCTACTTTTAATCAACTCGTACGGGATGGACGAAAGCGCCCCCGCTACAAGACGGCGAGTCCGGCCTTGCAGGGATGTCCGCAAAAGCGCGGAGTCTGCACTCGCGTTTACACGCAAACTCCGAAAAAGCCGAACTCAGCGTTGCGCAAAGTCGCCCGCGTCCGGCTGACTAACGGAATCGAAGTCACCACTTACATCCCCGGCGTCGGTCACAACCTTCAGGAGCACTCGATTGTGCTGATCCGCGGAGGCCGCGTGAAAGATCTTCCCGGAGTTCGTTACCACGTTGTGCGTGGCACGCTGGACGCAGTCGGAGTTGCCGGCCGCAAGCAGAGCCGTTCGAAATATGGTGCGAAACGCCCCAAAGAAGCGACGAAGTAAGGAATAGCTGACCTATGCCGAGAAAAGGACATGTAGCGAAGCGCACCGTCGAGCCGGACGCAGTTTATAACTCCGACCTGGTGACGAAGTTCGTCAACTCGATGATGTATCAAGGCAAGAAGAGCACTGCGGAAGGCATCTTTTATGAAGCCTTGACGAAGTTGGAATCCAAAGGCGGCGACGAGCCCTTGAAGCTGTTCACCAAGGCCGTTGAAAACACCAAGCCGCTGCTTGAAGTGAAGAGCCGCCGGGTTGGTGGCGCTAACTATCAGGTTCCGGTCGAGGTCAATGCCGACCGTCGCACTTCGCTTGCGATCCGCTGGCTGCTGACGTATGCGCGCGCTCGCGGTGAAAAAGGGATGGTCGACAAGTTGACCAATGAATTATTGGACGCCGCCAACGGTAAAGGCGCGGCCATTAAGAAGAAAGAAGACGTACATCGCATGGCTGATGCCAATAAGGCATTTGCTCACTATCGCTGGTAATCAACGAGTATTTATAACTAGTTTTTGCGAGCCCCAGTAAGGAAGAAGAAGTCGTGGCCAGAACAGTTCCATTAGAGCGTTGCAGAAATATCGGGATCATGGCGCACATCGACGCCGGTAAGACCACTACGACGGAGCGCATCCTGTTTTATACCGGACGCACCCACCGCATCGGAGAGGTCCACGAAGGCACTGCGACTATGGACTGGATGGAGCAGGAACAGGAGCGCGGTATTACTATCACCTCCGCTGCTACCACCTGCACTTGGCGCGATATTCGCATCAATATTATTGATACTCCCGGTCACGTCGATTTCACGGCTGAAGTCGAACGCTCGTTGCGTGTACTTGATGGCGCAGTCGCGGTATTTGACGCTGTTCATGGCGTTCAGCCGCAATCGGAAAAAGTCTGGCGCCAGGCTGATAAATATGGCGTCCCCCGCATTTGCTTCATCAATAAAATCGATAAAGCTGGCGCGGATTTTGAGCATGCCGTCGATACGCTTCGCAAGCGTCTCAATGCGAAGCCGGTAGCGATTCAAATTCCTATCGGTCAGGAAGATAAGTTTAAAGGCGTCGTTGATCTCATCGAGATGAAGTCCGTTACCTGGAAAGATGAGACGATTGGCGCTGAATATGTGACTGGAGAAATTCCGGCCGATCTGCAAAAGAAAGCAGAAGCATTTCACGCTCAATTAGTCGAAGCGGTCGCCGAGACCGACGATGCGATCCTGCATAAATTCCTCGAAGGCGAGACAGTTACCGCTCCTGAATTAAAAGCTGCATTGCGCCGCGCGACCATCGCGCTGAAAGTATTTCCGGTAGTCGTTGGAACGTCGTTTAAGAACAAGGGTATCCAGCCTCTGCTTGATGCGGTTGTGGACTATCTTCCTTCGCCGCTCGATACCGCCGAAATCAAGGGCGTCAATCCTGATAAAAAAGACGAGATTTTAACCCGCAAAGCCGACGACAAAGAGCCTTTCTCGGCTTTGGCGTTCAAGATCATGGCTGATCCGTTTGTCGGTCAGCTGACGTTTATCCGTGTGTACTCCGGGCAGTTGAAGTCTGGCGATTCAGTATTGAATCCGCGCACTACCAAGAATGAGCGCATTGGGCGTTTGCTCAAGATGCACGCCAACAAGCGTGAAGACATCAGCGAAATTCTTGCGGGCGATATCTGCGCCGCAGTCGGTCTTAAGAACGTCGGCACCGGCGACACCATTTGCAACGAAGACAAGCCGATCGCGCTGGAATCGATTGAGTTCGCGATCCCGGTTATTTCGGTTGCAGTCGAGCCGAAGACAAAAGCCGATCAGGAAAAAATGGGTATGGCGCTGAATCGCCTGGCCCAGGAAGATCCTACCTTTAAAGTTCATACCGATCCCGATAGCGGACAGACCATCATCAGCGGCATGGGCGAGTTGCATCTTGAAATCATTGTCGACCGCATGATGCGCGAGTACAAAGTTGAGGCTAACGTCGGCAAGCCTCAGGTTGCGTATCGCGAAACGATTCGCAAGAAGTCCGAAGCGGAAGGTAAGTACATCCGCCAGACGGGTGGTAAGGGTCAATACGGCCACGCCAAGATTCGCCTGGAGCCGCAAGAACCGGGCACGGGCTACGAATTTGTCAATGACACCACGGGCGGTTCGGTGCCGAAGGAATTCATTAAGCCGATCGATCAGGGTATTCGCGAAGCCATGGAAGGCGGCATTCTTGCTGGCTACGAAATGGTCGATGTGAAAGCCATTCTCTACGACGGCAGCTATCACGATGTCGACTCCAACGAAATGGCATTCAAGATTGCCGGCTCGATGGCATTTAAAGAAGCGGCTCGCAAAGCGTCTCCGGTATTGCTAGAGCCGGTGATGGCGGTTGAAGTTGTGACTCCGGAAGATTATGCCGGAACCATCATGGGTGATTTGAGTTCGCGTCGCGGACGTATCGAAGGCATGGAGCACCGCGCAGGTTCGCAGGTCATCAAGGCCATTGTGCCGCTCGCAGAAATGTTTGGTTATGCGACCCACATGCGTTCCAGCACGCAGGGACGCGCGGAATACTCAATGCACTTTGCGCGCTATGAAGAAGCGCCGCGGTCGGTTTCGGAAGAAATTATTGCGCGAGTACAAGGCGCAGCGAAATAAACAGGTCCTTCGGGGCCATTACTTAAGACAGAAGTAACGGAGCAAGCATATGGCGAAAGAGAAATTTGAACGGAATAAGCCGCATGTCAATGTAGGGACGATTGGGCACATTGATCACGGCAAGACGACGTTGACGGCGGCGATCACGAAGGTGTTGTCGAAACACAACCCGAAGATCCAGTTCCGCAGCTTTGATTCGATTGATAACGCGCCGGAAGAAAAAGCGCGCGGAATCACAATTGCGACGGCACACGTGGAATACGAGACAGCGAACCGTCACTACGCGCACGTGGATTGCCCAGGCCACGCCGACTACATCAAGAACATGATTACCGGTGCGGCGCAGATGGATGGCGGCATTCTAGTGGTGGCAGCGACGGACGGTCCAATGCCGCAAACCCGCGAGCACGTGCTGTTGGCGCGGCAGGTAGGTGTGCCGTATCTGGTCGTGGCACTCAACAAGTGCGATGCAGTGGATGATCCGGAACTGCTCGAGTTGGTTGAACTTGAAGTTCGTGAACTGTTGAAGAGCTATCAATTCCCGGGAGACGATGTGCCGGTAGTGCGGTTGTCGGCTCTGGGCGCGTTGAATGGCGAAGAGAAGTGGGAAAAGCAAGTCGATGCGTTGATGGAAGCGGTGGACAAGAGCATTCCGCAGCCGGCGCGCGATCTGGACAAGCCGTTCCTGATGCCGATTGAAGATATTTTCTCGATCTCGGGACGTGGCACGGTAGTTACGGGACGTATTGAGCGTGGCAAGGTGAAGGTTGGCGAGGAAGTAGAAATCGTGGGCTTCCGCGACACGCGCAAGACGGTTGTGACGGGCGTTGAAATGTTCAAGAAGCAGTTGGACGAAGGCATGGCGGGCGACAATGCGGGCTTGCTGTTGCGCGGCATTGCGAAAGAAGATGTGGAGCGCGGCATGGTGTTGGCCAAGAGTGGATCGATCACTCCGCACACCAAGTTCAAGGCCGAAGTTTACATTCTGACGAAGGAAGAAGGCGGACGTCATACGCCGTTCTTCAAGGGCTATCGTCCGCAATTTTATCTGCGAACGACGGACGTGACGGGCGTGGCGGAGTTGCCGGCGGGCACGGAGATGGTGATGCCGGGAGACAATGTCAGCCTGGTGATTGAGTTGATCACTCCGGTGGCAATGGAAAAAGGATTACGGTTTGCGATTCGTGAAGGCGGCCACACAGTCGGCGCCGGCACCATCAGCGAAATCGTAAAGTAGGTTTAATTCGCGGCTTGCAGTATGCCGCCAGGTCTTTCCTTCCGGAGAAGCCGGAAGGGGTTAGAGAGAGAAAACGTGATTGGAAACGAGAAAATTCGCATTCGGCTGAAAGCCTACGACTACCGCATCCTGGATCAATCCACGGGCGAGATCGTAGAAACCGCGCGCCGTACCGGCGCTCAAATCGCGGGGCCGATTCCATTGCCCACGATGAAGAACAAGTACTGCGTGTTGCGCTCGCCGCACGTGGACAAAAAGTCGCGGGAGCAGTTTGAAATTCGTACGCATAAGCGTTTGCTCGATATCCTCGATCCGACGCCACAGACGGTAGATGCTTTGATGAAGCTCGATCTGCCCGCTGGTGTGGACGTTGAAATTAAAGCATTCGGCAAAGAACATAAATAAATTGCGCGGGACGATCTTTGATCGTCCGGGCAGGTCGCGCGGCCAGCCAATAGCTGAAAAGCCAAGCTGGCAGAAGAGAGAATGAAGCGATGGCAAAAGTAGCTGGAATTTTAGGGAAAAAAGTCGGAATGACGCAGCTCTTTGACGATAAGGGCGACGTGCACCCTGCGACTGTTCTGCAGGCAGGCCCTTGTGTGGTTACGCAACACAAGACCCAGACTCGCGACGGTTACGATGCTGCACAAATCGGCCTGGTTGAGTTTGTCAAGGAATCGCGATTGACCAAAGCGATCAAGGGTCACTTGGGCAAGAACAATCTTCCGCCGGTAAAATTCTTCCGCGAAGTGCCTATTGAAGTTGAAGAGCAATCAGCAGGCGGCGAAGCTAATGGCGCGGTAAAAGCTGGCGATCGCGTGTTGGTCGATATCTTCGACGGCGAAAAATTTGTAGATATTGTTGGCGTAAGCAAAGGCCGTGGATTTGCCGGCGTTGTGCGCCGTCACAATTTTGCTGGCGGTCCGAAGTCGCACGGATCGATGTTCCAAATTACCGGTTCGATTGGTTCTTCGGCATTCCCGTCGCGCGTATTTAAAGGTATGCGCATGTCGGGTCACATGGGCCACGAGCGCGTAACTGTTCGCAACCTGCGTTTGCTGGGTGTGGACAAGGAAGACAATTTGATTGTGGTTGAAGGCAGCGTACCCGGACCGAATGGCGGATACCTGGTTATTTTGAAGGCGAAGAAGCCACCGAGAGAGCGTCGTGGATTTGCCGGTTCGGCCACGGTCGATCCTTTGAAGGCAGCCAAGCGCGCGCAAAAAGGCAAGTAGGAATTTAAAACAATGGCAACCATCGATATTCACGATTTAAGCGGTGCGAAGGTCGGGACTCTGGATCTCGCCGATGAAATTTTCGGCGCGGTGAATGAGGACTTGCTTTGGGAAGCAGTGAAGCACTACCGCGCTTCGCAGCGGGCCGGTACGCACGCCACCAAGAACAAGAAATTGGTGTCGGGCGCAGGCAAGAAGCTTTGGAAACAGAAGGGCACAGGCCGTGCTCGAGTAGGTTCCATCCGGTCGCCTCTGTGGCGTCATGGTGGCACGGTTCACGGACCGCAACCTCGCTCTTACGATTACGCTTTCCCGCGTAAGAAGTTGATGGGCGCATTGCGTTCAGCTCTGGCTTCGAAGTTTGCCGACGGCAAGTTGATCGTCGTCAACACGCTTGAGTTGGAAGAAGCCAAGACTAAGACGTTCCGTGAAGCGTTGGACAAGTTGAAGATCGGCGCTACGGTTCTGATCGTCGAGACCCACAAGCATGCGAACCGTAATCTGGATTTGAGTTCGCGCAATATCGACGGACTCGAGTTGGTAAGCGGTAACGAAGTTCATCCTTATCATTTGCTGCGTTACGACAGCGCGATTTTCTCGCAGCCGGCAATTGAGAAACTGCAACTGTCATTAAAGAATTCAGTTTCAAAGCGGCAGCATAAGCCGGATGAAGCTGAAGCGGAAAGCGCGGGCAAGAAAACAAAAGCGAAGGCGGCTGTAAAGTCTCCTCGACGACGCACGCGGCATGAAAAAGCGGCGGAGGTGGCCTAATGAAATCCGCATATGAGATTTTGCGCAAACCGGTGATCACGGAAAAAGGCCTGGCGATCAAGGAAAATCAGAACACTCTGGTGTTCCAGGTAGCTCCTCAGGCGACGAAGACCGAGATCAAGCAGGCTGTACAAACGATTTTCAAAGTCAAAGTGCATTCTGTCCGCACCGCGATTTTTGTCGGTAAAGAACGGCGCCGCGGAAAGTTCGCAGGCTACCGTCCTGACTGGAAGAAAGCGTTTGTCCGCTTGAAGTCGGGCGAAAAGATTCCGGAGTACGCCGAGAACTTATAAACGCAATCGCGATAACGAGTGAAAAGTTAATAACCAAGTAACGAATTAAAGAGCGGATTTTATGGCAATCAAGACTTATAGACCGACAACTCAGACGCTGCGCTACCGCACCACGCAGGTCAACGATGACATTACGTCGACCACTCCACATAAGCCTCTCCTGGAGCCGCACAAGCGCACGGGTGGACGCCGCAACAGTGGCAATACCACCATGCGATTTATTGGCGGAGGTCACAAGCGCCAGTTGCGTCTGATCGATTTCAAGCGCGAAAAAGTTGGTATTCCTGCGACGGTTGCGACGATTGAATATGATCCCAATCGCTCTGCGCGTATTGCGTTATTGCACTACGCGGACGGCGAGAAGCGCTACATTCTTCAGCCTGACGGATTGAAAGTCGGACAGAAAATTATCAGCGGCCCTGAAGCTGACATCCTGGTTGGAAACGCGTTGCCGCTGCGGAACATTCCGCCAGGCACGACCATCCACAATGTCGAGTTGAAACCCGGCAAGGGTGCGCAGATGGTGCGCTCGGCTGGTGGATCCGCACAGTTGGTCGCAAAAGAAGGCGACTATGCGCTAGTAAAGCTACCTTCCGGTGAAACCCGCAAGGTTGCACAGGACTGCATGGCAACCATCGGTCAGGTCGGAAACACCGATCACGAAAACATCACGATTGGTAAAGCGGGACGTTCGCGCTGGTTGGGTAAGCGTCCGCACAACCGCGGAGTTTCGATGAACCCGGTTGACCATCCACACGGTGGTGGTGAAGGTAAGACTTCAGGCGGACGGCATCCCGTAACTCCATGGGGCCAGCCGACGCGCGGATATAAGACTCGTAACAACAAGCGGACGGATGCATTCATTGTGAGCCGTCGCAGCAAGTAATGGTTGACTCCGCCGGCGGAAAGCTTGCGGATGAATAAGAAAAGACGCAAAAGACGAAAACTGAGAGCTGAAATTTATGGCACGTTCTACAAAAAAAGGTCCGTTCATTGACGCTTACCTGCAGAAGCAGGTAGACGGAATGAATGCCCGCAATGAGAAGAAAGTGCTGCGCACGTGGTCGCGGCGCTCGACTGTGATCCCCGAAATGGTGGGCCACACCATCGCCGTACATAACGGCAAAAAGTTTATACCGGTTTACCTGACGGAAAATATGGTGGGCCACAAGCTGGGAGAGTTCAGCTTTACCCGTCATTTCAAGGGACACTCGATGAAGGCGGCGACTGAATCGGCGGCCAAGCCGGCAGCAGCACCGGCCCCGAAGGCATAAGGACACGATCATGGAATTTATAGCCAAGGCCCGTTTCGTCCGCGTCTCGCCGCAGAAGGCACGCTTAGTGCTTGATCTGATCAAAGGCAAACGCGTGGAAGAAGCGCTGAACACGTTGACCTACACCAACAAACGCGTAGCGGCGCGAGTCGAGAAGCTATTGCGTTCGGCGATTGAGAATGCGAATTATCTGAGCGCGGAAAAGAATATCGACGTCGATGTGGACAATCTCTACGTGAAGCAAGCCATCGCAAACGACGGTCCGCGTATGAAGCGTATTCGCCCGGCGCCGATGGGCAGAGCGTTCCGGTACGTGCGGCGTATTTCGCACATCGAGTTGACTTTGGCCGAGCGGGTTCGCGTGAACGGAGATTTCGCAACGGTAGTCGGTGAAACGCCAGCTACTTCGGGCGGTAAGGGTAAGGCTCAGGTAAAACGGAAAGCGATGCCGAAGTCGGCGACTGCGACCAAGGCTAAAAAGAAGTCTGCACCGGCAAAGAAAAAAGCCGCAAGCAAGCGGTAGAGAGTTTTTGAGGAAATAAACGATGGGACAGAAGGTTCATCCTTACGGATTTCGCCTCGGCTACACCAAGCCGTGGAAGTCGCGGTGGTTTGTCGAGCGCGATTACGACAAGCTATTGCTCGAAGACATCAAGCTGAAGGGCGAATTGAAAGATAAGCTGAAGTCGGCGGGCGTCAGCTCCATCGAGATCGAGCGCCCGGGTAACAAATTACGCGTCATCATTAAGACAGCGCGGCCTGGCATCATTATCGGCCGTAAGGGCGCAGAAATCGACAAGCTGAAAGCGGACGTGCAGAAACGCACCGGTCGCGAAGTGTTCATGGACATTCAGGAAGTGCACAAGCCTGAACTCGATGCTCAGCTGGTGTCCGAAGCGATCGCGCTGCAACTCGAAAAGCGGGTCGGCTTCCGCCGGGCGATGCGTAAGAGTGTGGATTCAGCGCTGCGTTTTGGTTGCAAAGGTATCAAAGTCCGCGTCAGTGGACGTTTGAATGGCAACGAAATCGCGCGCTCCGAATGGTACTTGCAAGGCCGTCTGCCGCTCCATACGCTGCGCGCCGACATCGATTACGGATTTACCGAAGCCCGCACGACATACGGAGCTATCGGAGTGAAAGTCTGGGTTTATAAGGGAGAAATTCTCCCAACCAAGAAGCGCGACCGGCAGGAGCCTGTCGGAGCGTTCTAGGCGAATTGAGAAGCTGATAACTGAAAGCTGAGAGCTTGATTTTATGTTGATGCCCAAGAAGGTGAAGTATCGCAAGCAGCAACGCGGACGCATGACTGGTAAAGCATGGCGCGGAAGCGAGCTGGCGTTCGGCGATTTCGGATTGAAAGTGCTTGAGCCCGGCTGGATCACCGACCGGCAGATTGAAGCCAGTCGTGTTGCCATGACGCGTTTCGTGAAGCGTGGTGGGAAGATCTGGATCCGCTTATTCCCGGATAAGCCCGTGACGAAGAAGCCTGCTGAAACCCGTATGGGTAAAGGCAAGGGCGCTCCCGATCATTGGGTTGCGGTCGTCCGCCCTGGCAAGATTCTGTTTGAGATGGAAGGCGTGGCAGTAGCGGATGCCGCCGAGGCAATGCGTCTGGCGTCACACAAGCTGCCGCTGCGTACCACTTTTGTGAAGCGTCCGACACTGACGCACTAGAACGAAACAGAATTTAGAAGCAAAGTATTTCAAGAAGAGCGAGACAGATTATGAAACCCGATAAAGTCCGGAGCTTAACCGAAGAAGAGCTGGTGCAGCAACAGCACGAACTCAGCGACCAGCTATTCAAGCTTAAGTTCAAGCTCAACATGGGCCAGACCGAGAGCCTCAAGAAACTACGCGGATTGCGCAAAGATATTGCCCGCGTAAAGACAGTCGCCCGCGAGCGTGAACTTACCGCGGCCGGTAAAACGGAGAAGAAGTAATGCCCGAAACCACACCACAAAAGGCTGCCGGCCGGCGTAAAGAGATTGTCGGCGAAGTAGTTTCCAACCGAATGCAGAAGACCATCATTGTGCAGGTGGTCCGCAAAAAGGCGCATGCATTCTATGGACGAGTCGTATCCAAGAACAAGAAGTTTTACGCGCATGACGAGAAGAACGAAGCTCGCATCGGCGATGTGGTCAGACTCGAAGAGACCCGTCCGCTTTCCAAATTGAAGCGTTGGAAGCTGACTCAGGTAGTACGCAAGGCGCCGTTGGCTGCGGAAGCGCCGGTTGCTGTTCGTCCGTAGTCTGATTCGCGGTTCGTTGAACGATTGGGAGATTGAGCTATGGCATTAATGATGAGATCGATGCTTCAAGTGGCGGATAATTCCGGCGCTCGAAAGCTGCAAATGATCCTGCCGCTGGGCGGCTCCACTGGATTGCGCGCTGGACTTGGCGACGTGATTACTGCCAGCGTAAAGGAAGCTGCTCCGGATGGAACGGCGAAGAAGGGAACTGTCGTGAAAGCTGTAATCGTTCGCACTCGCAAAGAGTACGGACGCCGCGATGGCACCTATATTCGCTTCGATCAGAATGCCGCAGTGTTGATCAACGATGCCGGCGAGCCCATTGGTACACGTGTGTTCGGGCCGGTAGCCCGTGAATTGCGCGACAAGAAATTTTTGAAGATTGTTTCCCTGGCTCCGGAAGTTATCTAAACCAAGCATTCAGGGGAATGCAGTCAAAGATTGAATACGCAGCTGAAAGTTTGAATTTATGAAAACAGTAATCCGAGCACATAAGCGAGTGGACATTCGGCGGGATGACACTATCAAGGTCATCACCGGACGGGACAAAGGCAAAGAAGGACGCGTTTTGCGCGTGTTCCCCGACGTCCAAAAGGTTTTGGTTGAGCACGTCATGATGGTGAAAAAGCATGTGCGCCCTAATCCGCAGCGCAACATCAAAGGTGGTATCGCGGAACAGGAAAGCCGCATTGCGATTTCGAACGTACAACTTTTGTGCGGGACCTGCGGCCCAGTCCGCATTGGGCATGAAGTTCGCGGCGACAAGAAAGTTCGCGTTTGCCGCAAATGCGGAACGACTTTAGAGAAGTAAGAAACAAAAATGTAAATTCTTACGAACCGGTACCCAATCCGAAACCGTGAGAGAAGGTAATTAAGAACATGGCAGATAAAGATAAAGAACGAGCTGGACGGGAAAAGGCGCAGCAGAAGAAGCAGAGTGAAGCTGCCGAGCGTCCCCCAGATCAGGCAATGCATAGCGCGAAGGAAACTCCGCGTCTGCGCGAGCGCTTTAATAAAGAAATCGCGCCTGCATTGATGAAGGAATTGGAATTCAAGAATCCCATGGCCGTGCCGCATCTGCATAAGATCGTCATCAATATGGGTATGGGCGAAGCGACGCAGAACGCCAAGATCATGGACCCCGCGGTGAACGAACTGGGTCAGATCAGCGGCCAGAAGCCGGTTGTAACGCGGGCCAAAAAATCCATCGCAGCTTTTAAGGTTCGCGAAGGCATGCCGATTGGCGCAATGGTCACTTTACGCGGTGATCGCATGTATGAGTTTTTTGATCGTCTGGTCAGCATGGTATTGCCTCGCGTCCGCGATTTTCGTGGAGTGTCCTCGAAGAGCTTCGATGGCCGTGGCAATTACACCATCGGATTGCATGATCAATTAATTTTTCCGGAAATCGATTATTCGAAAGTGGACAAGCAGAAGGGTATGAACGTGACGATCGTGACTACGGCAAGCAGCGACGATCAGGCACGTTCATTATTGCGCCACTTGGGAATGCCGTTCCGAGCACAATAAGAATCGGCACAGTAAGAATTTAGATTCAGTTCAATGAGTTTCATAAGGATTGCATGACTACAGCAAAACGAGTTAAAGACGCGAAGATCCAAAAAACTTTCCAAAAGGCCCGCGACGAAAAAGCGCCGCGTCCTAAATTCTCATCGCGCCAGCACAACCGCTGCCAGGTTTGCGGACGTCCTCGCGCCTATTTGCGGAAGTTCGGCCTATGCCGTTTGTGTTTCCGTGGCCTCGCTTTGCGGGGAGAAATTCCAGGCGTGTCCAAGTCTTCTTGGTAAAGCCGTCCTGGTAAGAGTTTGGTTTTAGTGAAACTGTAATTTTGCCAAAGCCTAAAAGGCGATGGTGGAGTGAAACAACGCAGCCGCAGGTTCTCCGGCAAGGTACGAGCAGCCGGAGCTAACGGGAGGCGGAGGAGAAGCAGACGATGAATTTGACCGATCCGGTCGCAGATATGTTGACGCGCATTCGCAATGCCATCAACGCACGTCACCAGAAGGTGGACATTCCCGCCTCACGGCTTAAGCTGGAGATTGCCCGCATCCTTAAAGAGGAAGGCTACATCGCCAACTACAAAGCCTCCGAGGAAGAAGGCCACAAGCTGCTGCGCGTTTATTTGAAGTACGGCAGCAACAACGAGGCCGCGATCTCGAATGTCGAGCGCGTGTCCCGTCCAGGTTGCCGCGTTTATGTCGGACGCACTGACATCCCACGCGTATTGGGCGGCATGGGTATCAATATTTTGACCACTCCCAAGGGCGTCATGACTGGACGCCAGGCACGCAAGCAGGGTTTGGGTGGCGAGTTACTTTGTCAGGTCTGGTAGTTCGGAACTGGCATTAACGATTTTGCCGAAGCTGCAGGTTGAGGGCTGACGGCTGAGAACTGAAAGCTGAACTTATGTCACGAATTGGAAAAAAGCCGATCCCACTGCCGAAGGGCGTGACGATCACATTGGCTGGGAACAACGTCAACGTGCAGGGTCCGAAGGGCAAGTTGGATACGAGCCTTCCGCCCGGCATTCGCATGGAGCAAAAGGACGGTAATCTGATTGCCATCCGAGAGGGCGATCAATACGCTGCATTTCATGGACTGGCTCGCGCTTTGGTCAATAACGCCGTTGAGGGCGTGACCAAGGGCTGGACCCGCGATTTGGAAATCGTCGGAATTGGTTATCGCGCCGAAATGAAGGGCAAGAACATGGTTGTGTTCACGCTCGGCTATTCGCATCCGATTGAGTATCCGTTGCCGACTGGCATTGATGCATCGGTGGATACCAAGCAGACCAGGATTTCGCTCACCGGTATCGACCGTCAAAAAGTCGGACAGGTTGCCGCTGAAATGCGCAGCTTGCGTCCACCCGATCCGTATAAGAATAAAGGTGTGCGGTTCTCCGGCGAGAAATTAAAGAAGAAGGTAGGTAAGACGGGAGCCAAGTAATGCGATGCGCTTCGCGGCGCATAGCTTCCCAGTTAAAGGACTGAGATTATGCTTAACATTTCATCAAAGAATTCGAATCGGCGGCACGTACATACCCGCATTCGCAAAAAGATTCAGGGCACTCCGGAGCGTCCGCGCTTGAATGTGTATCGTTCGCTGAACCACATTTATGTGCAGCTCATCGACGATCTTGCCGGAACCACTTTGGTTTCCGCATGTTCCGCCGAAGGTAAAAAAGGCGAACGCAAAGCCGGAGGCAATCTAGGTGCGGCGAAGTCGGTAGGCCAGCAAATCGCCGAACGCGCGAAAGCCAAAGGAATCGAGAAAGCAGTATTCGATCGCGGCGGTTACATTTATCACGGCCGCGTGAAAGCCCTGGCTGAAGCGGCTCGCGAAGCTGGATTGAAATTTTAGTACAAGTTAAAAACTTTCGAAATCAAGGTTACGAATGCCAATAGTCGTGAAAAAACTCGATCCCAACTCTTTTCAGTTGAAGGACCAGGTTGTCGCCATCAATCGCGTGACTAAGGTCGTCAAGGGCGGCAAGAATATGTCGTTTGCCGCGCTCGTAGTCATTGGCGATCCCAGTGCCGCGGTGGTTGGTTATGGTTCGGGCAAAGCGAAGGAAGTGCCGCAAGCCATCCGCAAAGGGATTGAATCGGCGAAGAAGAACCTGATCCGCGTCAATCTGACTCAGACCAGCATTCCCCATCTTTCGTTGGGGCGTTATGGTTCGGGGCGTGTATTGCTCAAGCCGGCCCCTGAAGGAACCGGAGTCATTGCTGGCGGCGCAGTTCGCGCGGTCATGACTTCTGTCGGAATTCAGAATGTGCTGACCAAGTCGATCGGTACGACGAATCCGCACAACGTAATCAAAGCGACTTTCGATGCACTGAAGCGGCTAAAGAGCCGTCAGGATGTAGCTACCATGCGTGGCAAAACCCTTCAGGAACTGTAAGCAATTGCCGGTTGTAACCGGAGTCAGAGAATTAAAAGGAACACCGAGATGATGACGACCAAAACTTCGAAGGCAAAAGCTGGCATGATCCAGCTCAAGTGGGTGCGCTCTTCTATTTGCGCGCCGATTAAACAGAAATTAGTGGTCAAGGGACTCGGCTTTACCCGGCTGAATCAAGTGATTGAGCGTCCGGATAATCCTGCAATTCGCGGCATGGTTGCCAAAGTCCCGCACCTCGTAGAGTTCGTCTAACCAGATATCGAAGTAAAGAGTTTATATATATGAATCTTTCAAATGTTCGAGCACCGAAGAAGGCAGCAGAGAATAAGAAACGCGTAGGCCGTGGTATGGGTTCAGGCATGGGCAAAACATCCGCCCGCGGACACAAAGGTCAGCGTTCACGCAGTGGTTCGCGCATGATGCGCGGTTTTGAAGGCGGCCAGATGCCGCTGCATCGCCGCATGCCCAAGCGCGGCTTTACCAACATTTTCCGCGTGGAATATAACGTCGTGAATCTGGATAAGCTGGTTGCACTTGGCTTGGACACGATCACTCCGGAAGTTCTGCATAAGGCTGGAGTCATCAGCACCAAGCAGCCGGTAAAGATTTTAGGTAATGGGGAAATTTCGGTCGCCATCACTGTACATGCGCACAAATTCTCCAAAACAGCCCAGGAAAAAATCACCAAAGCAGGCGGTAAGTTCGAGGTTCTGTAGTCATGGTTGAAAAGCTTCTGAACATCTTCCGTATTCCAGACCTGCGCAAGCGGATCCTGTTCACTATGGGACTGCTCGCGGTGTATCGCCTGGGTGGCCACATTCCCACGCCTGGAGTGAATGCCGATAAACTGGCCCAGTTCTTCGACCAGAGTCGCGGCAGTTTCCTTGGCCTGGTGGACATGTTTTCCGGCGGACAGCTTCGCCGTCTCACCATTTTCGCGCTCGGCATCATGCCGTACATCACGGCGTCCATCATTTTGCAATTGCTGACGGTCGTGTATGAGCCGTTGGCGAAGCTGCAAAAAGAGGGTGAACTCGGACGCAAGAAGATCACGCAGTGGACCCGTTACGTCACTGTAGTCCTTAGTTTGGTGCAGTCGTTCGGCATTGCCATGAGCTTGGAACGTGGTGGAGATTTCGTCGTTCATCCTGGCGTCGGTTTCGTCATGATGACGGTTCTTACTCTGACAACCGGCAGCGCATTCGTAATGTGGTTGGGTGAGCAGATCACGGAACGCGGCATCGGTAACGGTATGTCGTTGCTGATCTTTGCCGGCATCGTGGTGGGCATTCCGCGCGGCGTATTTGATTTGTTCGACAAAGCCAAGACTCAGGCATGGGGAGTATTTACTGTCCCCGCAATGATCCTGCTGGTTGCTGTGATGTTGCTGATTGTCGCGTTCATCGTCTACGTCGAACGTAGCGAACGCCGCATTCCCGTGCAATACGCAAAGCGCGTCGTTGGACGCAAAGTGATGGGTGGACAGTCCACTCACTTGCCGCTTCGTGTTAACGCTGGCGGAGTTATGCCAGTTATCTTTGCATCATCAATCCTGACCTTGCCACAAATGCTGGGCCAGGGATTGAAAGACAACCGCTATTTTGGCGGACTCTTTCATGCTCTCGCATGGGGCGAACCGCTTTACACGTTGCTTTATGCCGTCGGCATCATTTTCTTCGCATACTTCTACGTTTCCATCGTGTTCAATCCGAGCGAAGTCGCCGACAACATGCGTAAGTACGGCGGATTCATACCTGGCATTCGTCCGGGTAAGCGCACGGCCGATGCGATCAACGAAATCCTGACTCGCATCACGCTGGTGGGAGCTCTCTACCTCATCATCATCTCGTTCATTCCGGAATGGATGATTGCTGGAATTCACCTTAACCATTTGCCGGGTGCAATCGGAACATTCTTTGAACGGCTGCCTACCTGGATCACAAACGGTCTGGGCGTTACGTTTTATTTTGGCGGCACTTCGCTGTTGATCGTAGTTGGTGTTGCGATGGACACGGTCACGCAAGTTGAAGCGCAGCTCATCATGCGGCACTATGACGGATTCACACCGCGTAGCGGGCGAATTCGCGGTCGTCGCTGGTAACTGAGTTTCAGTCGTAAGCCGTAAATATCGCAAGCTCCGGCGTTAACAGTTTGACGGAGATACTCTGGAGCCGGGCCACAGTTGGGCCACCTTCGAAACTGATGTCGAACGAAGCGTTGCGCAACATCGGACCAATTGTTTTCCTGGGGCCTCCGGGTGCAGGTAAAGGTACGCAAGCCAAGCGGATTGTGGCGCGCTACCAGATTCCTCAGATTTCAACTGGCGACTTGCTTCGGGACAACGTTCAGCGCCGAACTCCCCTGGGGATGCAGGCGAAAGCTGTGATGGAACGCGGCGATCTGGTCTCGGATGACTTGGTTTGCGATATGGTCGCCGAGCGCTTGCAACGAAACGATGCCAGCCGAGGTTTTATATTGGATGGCTTTCCGCGGACTGTGGAACAAGCTATCTGGCTCGATGGGTTTTTGAAACACGGGGTCTTTGAAAATTTAATGCAAGGCAAGCTGCCGTCTGCTCCAAACGGGCTCAATTCCGACCCGATTGTGATACGGATGGACGTGGACTATAATAAATTGAAGCTCCGGCTTACCGGACGCCGGACGTGTCCTACCTGTGGACGGATTTACAATGTCCACTCACAGCCCGCCAGCGTATTTGAAGTTTGCGATGTGGATGCGACCAAGCTGGTTGTCCGCGACGACGACCGACCGGAAGTAATTCAAGAACGGTTGGCCGCGTATGACCGGCTTACCAAACCGGTTGCGGAGTATTACGAGCGCAAAGGGCGGCTCTTCGTAGTCAATGGTGACCGGTTACCGGACCAGGTGACAGAAGAAATTTTCAAGGAGATTGAGCGCCATTCCGTTCCGGCGGGTGGCCGTTAGCGAATGGCGATTGTGTGCAAGTCGGCGGCGGAGATTGAAAAGATGCGGCGCAGCGGCAATATGGTGCGCCAGATTCTCGATCATCTGAAGCCGTTAGTTGCACCCGGCGTTACCACCATGGATTTGGAGCGGGCCGCTGAGAAGAAGATGAAGGAGCTCGGTGTGAAGCCGGCGTTTAAGGGTTATCACGATTATCCGTGCGTGCTTTGCACATCGGTGAACGAAGAGATCGTGCACGGCATTCCGTCGGAAAAGCGGGCGTTGAAGTCCGGAGACATTGTTTCAATTGATTGCGGCGTAGTTCTGGATGGATATTACGGAGACTCGGCAATCACGGTTGCGGTAGGCGAGTCGGTCGCTCCTGAATTGCGCAAGTTGCTTGAAGTGACTGAAGCATCGCTGTACAAGGGGATCCAGCAAGTTTTAATTGGCAACGCAGTCGGGGATGTAGGCGCGGCAGTTCAGGAATACGTTGAGGCCAACGGATTTAGCGTAGTCCGCGAATTTGTCGGACACGGCATAGGCACCAAGTTGCACGAAGAACCTCAGGTTCCGAATTATGGTTCGCGCGGACATGGTGCGCGGTTGCGTGAAGGCATGGTGATTGCAATCGAGCCGATGGTGAATTTCGGGAATCCCGAGACCCGCGTGCTCGACGACAAATGGACTGCAGTGACTGCCGATGGAAGTTTCAGCGCTCACTTTGAACATTGTGTCGCGGTTACAAAAGATGGTCCGATGGTTTTGACGCAGTAATTAAGGATTAGCACAAGGAGTGCATGAGCAAGGAAGACGCAATTGAAGTTGAGGCGTTTGCGGGCGTGAGGCTGAGCGAAAGCGAAGCTGGGAGTCCGCAGCCGAAATCCTGAGCGGAGCGAAGGATCTGTAGTTAGCACAAGGAGTGCATGAGCAAGGAAGACGCAATTGAAGTTGAGGCGTTTGCGGGCGTGAGGCTGAGCGAAAGCGAAGCTGGGAGTCCGCAGCCGAAATCCTGAGCGGAGCGAAGGATCTGTAGTTAGCACAAGGAGTGCATGAGCAAGGAAGACGCAATTGAAGTTGAGGCGTTTGCGGGCGTGAGGCTGAGCGAAAGCGAAGCTGGGAGTCCGCAGCCGAAATCCTGAGCGGAGCGAAGGATCTGTAGTTAGCACAAGGAGTGCATGAGCAAGGAAGACGCAATTGAAGTTGAGGCGTTTGCGGGCGTGAGGCTGAGCGAAAGCGAAGCTGGGAGTCCGCAGCCGAAATCCTGAGCGGAGCGAAGGATCTGTAGTTAGCACAAGGAGTGCATGAGCAAGGAAGACGCAATTGAAGTTGAGGCGTTTGCGGGCGTGAGGCTGAGCGAAAGCGAAGCTGGGAGTCCGCAGCCGAAATCCTGAGCGGAGCGAAGGATCTGTAGTTAGCACAAGGAGTGCATGAGCAAGGAAGACGCAATTGAAGTTGAGGCGTTTGCGGGCGTGAGGCTGAGCGAAAGCGAAGCTGGGAGTCCGCAGCCGAAATCCTGAGCGGAGCGAAGGATCTGTAGTTAGCACAAGGAGTGCATGAGCAAGGAAGACGCAATTGAAGTTGAGGCGTTTGCGGGCGTGAGGCTGAGCGAAAGCGAAGCTGGGAGTCCGCAGCCGAAATCCTGAGCGGAGCGAAGGATCTGTAGTTAGCACAAGGAGTGCATGAGCAAGGAAGACGCAATTGAAGTGATGGCCGTGGTTCTTGAACCATTGCCCAATGCCATGTTCCGGGTGGAACTGGAAAATAAGCATAAGGTTTTGGCCCACGTTTCCGGAAAAATGCGTAAAAACTTTATTCGCATTTTGCCCGGCGACAAAGTTGCAGTGGAGCTTTCACCCTACGACTTGAATCGTGGACGCATTGTATATAGATACAAATAATTGGCCATCGGCCACTGGAAACTGAAATCATGAAAGTTCGAGCATCGGTAAAAAAAATCTGCGATAAATGCAAGGTCATCAACCGCAAAGGTGTAGTGCGCGTGATCTGCGAAACCGCAAAACATAAGCAACGGCAAGGTTAAGGAGCACTATGGCACGTATTTCAGGCGTCGATCTTCCGCGCAATAAACATGTGAATATCGCGCTCACCTACATTTATGGCATTGGCCATCCTCGCGCCGCTAGGATTCTGGCGAAGGCCGACGTTGAGCCGGTGAAAAAGGTCCAGGACCTCGGCGAAGATGAAGTCAACCGCATTCGTCAGGTAATTGAAGCAGAAGGCTCGGTTGAAGGCGATCTGCGTAAAGACGTTTCGATGAACATAAAGCGGCTCATCGAAATCGGTTCTTATCGCGGATACCGTCATCGCCGCAATCTGCCGGTTCGCGGACAGCGCACTCACACCAACGCTCGCACTCGTAAGGGTCCGCGCAAGGGAACGATCGCACAGAAGAAGAAGGCGACCGCGAAGTAATCGCGTTCTGCATATTTTTGAATTGGAAAAACCTGGGCTTATAGCCCGGAACTGAGATCAAATTTATTATGGCGAAACCAGCAGCAGCAGGCGCCGGAGCGGGAACACCGGACAAAAAAGGCAAGAAGAAGACGTTTAAGAAGAAAGAGCGCAAGCACGTGTCGCATGGCGTCGCTCACATTCAGGCGTCATTCAATAACACCATCGTCACGATTTCCGATCCAGCTGGCAATGTTTTGTCGTGGAAGAGTTCTGGCGCATTGGGCTTCCGTGGATCGCGTAAAGGCACTCCATTTGCCGCTCAGCAGGCTGCTTCGAATGCCGCCAGCATGGCGCGTGATCATGGCGTGCGCAGCGTCGAAGTTCGCGTAAGCGGCCCTGGTTCAGGACGAGAGTCCGCGATTCGTGCTCTGGCTGCGGCCGGAATTGATGTACGCACCATTAAGGACTCGACGCCGATACCGCACAATGGTTGCCGTCCGCCAAAGCGTCGTAGAGTCTAGAGTTCAAAGGTTTCAGAAGTTTCAAAGTATCAGGGTTCGAAACCCAGGTTTCAAAACCTTGAAACATGCGAAACTTTACAACTGATTTTTGTTCGGGACGAAGGGTGAAGCCAAACCTGTAAACCGATCATCTAACAAGGAGAATAATTTGGCCCGATATACTGATCCCGTCTGCCGCCTTTGCCGTCGCGAAGGTATGAAGCTTTTCCTCAAAGGTACACGCTGCTTTGGCGACAAGTGCGCCATTGAAAAGCGCAACTTCGCTCCTGGCCAACACGGCAAAGACCGCAAAGCTAAGATTGTTGGCTACGGCTTGCAATTGCGCGAAAAGCAGAAGACCAAGCGTATGTACTTCGCTCAGGAAGGCCAGTTCCGGAACTACTTCGAGAAGGCCGCAGCTTCGCAGGGTGTAACCGGCGAAATCCTGTTGCAACAGCTCGAACGCCGTCTCGACAACGTCGTGTTCCGCATGGGCTTCGGAGTTTCTCGTCGACAGGCGCGGCAACTGGTCCGTCACGGACACATCCACGTTAACGGCAAGAAGGTGAACATTCCTTCGTATCCCGTCAGCGCGGGTGACGAAATTGCCGTTCGTGAGAGCAGTCGGCAGTTGGTGATCCTTGAAGGCGCCAAGGAAGTTGCCAGTCATGGACACGCGCCGACTTGGCTCGATATTGATCGCGATAATTACAAGGGTCGCGTCGTATCGTTGCCGAAGCGCGATGAAATTAACATGCCGGTCAATGAACAATTGATCGTCGAACTTTATAGCAAATAAGATTTCAAGTATCGCGGGTTGTAGGTATTGAAACCTTGCAACTTGTGGAACTTTGAAACTAGTTTTTTCGGTCCACCATTTCGAGCCAGATCAGCCTTTCCTGGCGCTTGACCTGAATATGGACCTGTTCAGGAAGCCAGGATTGAGCCAAACGGCCGAAGGAGAAGAAACACATGCTTTGGAAGGGCTTTCAAAAACCGAAACGTCTCGCAGTCGACACTCAATCGCTTACCGATAAATACGGTATCTTCTGGGCGCAGCCGTTTGAGCGTGGCTTTGGTACAACCATTGGCAACGCACTTCGCCGCGTCATGCTTTCCTCAATTGAGGGAGCAGCTGTCACCGCCGTGAAGATGGAAGGCGTGCTGCACGAATTCCAATCCATCCCTGGTGTGGTTGAAGATGCGACTGACATCATCCTGAACCTCAAGCAGGTCCCGTTTAAGCTCAGCGGCGATGCTCCTAAGATCATCTATCTTCGCGCCGACCAGCCCGGAGTTGTGACTTCCGGAATGATCGAAGCCGACGCTGATGTCGAAGTGCTCGATAAAGACGTTTACATCGCAACCGTAAGTGAAGGTGGAAAAATCGAATTGGAAATGCGCCTCAAGCGCGGTCGCGGATATGTTTCCGCCGACAAGAACTTCGATGAAGATCTCGGCATCGGATTCATTCCAATCGATTCCGTTCACTCGCCGGTCCGCAAGTGCAATTACAACGTGGAAGCTGCCCGTCTCGGTCAGATCACCGATTACGACAAGCTCACCATCGAAGTCTGGACTAACGGTTCCATCACTCCGGCCGATTCCATTGGACTCGCCGCCAAGCTGGTGAAGGACCACATGAATATCTTCATCAACTTTGAAGAGGACATTGAGACCGCCATTTCATCGGATGATCGCAAGCCCGAGATCAAGAACGAGAACCTTAACCGTTCCGTGGAAGAACTTGAGCTTTCTGTGCGCAGCTACAACTGCCTGAAGAACGCGAACATTCAATCGATTGGTGAGCTCATTCAAAAGACCGAAGCCGAAATGCTGAAGACCAAAAACTTCGGACGCAAGTCGCTGAATGAGATCAAGGAAATTCTGGGCACCATGGGCTTGAGCTTGGGAATGAAGATCGACGATCACGGCAATGCCGTGCCCGGACCGACTTCCAACCAGATTCTGCCGGCGTCAGCCTACGGCGACGACGATCTGTAGATTGAGCATTTAGTTTCGAGTTTCGGGTCGATTGTCGATGACTCGAAACTCGGAACGTAGTAACTGAAATTTGAACTTTAAGGATTTTTCCCATGCGTCACAAAGTTGCAGGTTGGACACTCGGACGTAACACCGCGCATCGCCGTTCCTTGTTGCGCAATCTGGCGACCTCGATCATTCTCGAAGAGCGCATTGAAACCACCGTGCCCAAGGCGAAGGCCGTTCGTCCCATCGTCGAGAAGATGATCACCCTCGGCAAGCGTGGCAACCTCGCCGCCCGCCGTCAGGCTCTTGCGTACCTGATGACCAGCGCGGCAGTGGACAAGCTGTTTGACACCATTGGTCCTCGCTTCGGTGATCGACAGGGCGGCTATTCACGCATCATTCGCTCCGGCCCACGCAAAGGTGATGGCGCTGAGAAGGCATTCATCGAATTGCTCGGCAGTGAGAAGCTGATCGATGAACGCCGCGAGAAGCGCGCTGAAGGCCGTTCCAAGCGCGCCGCGGAAACTCGCCGTCAGATGGAAGAAGCGCAGTCGGCAAGCGTGGATCATCCAGTGGATGGCGCCGAAGGCGAAGATCGCGGTAAAGACCGAGATAAAGACAAAAAGTAGTTCAACACTTGAACCATTCCAATGCACCCCAGTTTTCGGGGTGCCTTTTTATTGCGGTATTCTCCCACGGTACATGTCCTGGCGTAACTCACGCTCGTAATCTGGCGCGATTCTGTAGCTCCATTACACTGGAACCATAATGGAGACTTCGCGCAATCAATATGCAATCGCTGGTGGAGCGGGCCTCCTGCTGCTGCTGGTTTTTCTCGGATACTTATCCTGGCTAAGTCATCAACCGCCCGTGTTGTCTCGCTCGGCCGAAGTTGACCCTCTTAGCAATATTCCAATATCCATCAAGCTCAATCCCTTGCGTGACCGTGCATCCGAGCGTGCTGCTTCCGTGTATTTAAAAGCTATGCGCGACGGACGTTGCAAAGAGCAGCTTGCCGATTGGGAAAAGGATTACCACAAGAAGTATGCGGCGTTCATTTGCGATTCGGAAGCCAAGCATCCATTACTGAAATGGACGATTGCCGACTGGGAGGACAATCCTCCGTTACGCATCTTGCATTATCGTGGCACTCGAAACAATCTTGAACAGGGCGGCACCTACAACGAAGATTTCTCTGTGACACTCGACAACCAGGATGGCCCCTGGGTTGTTACCAAATACGACGCGATGTACTAACGCCTATCTGCTGTATTGGTTCTTCTTTTTCTCTTCGTACCGTTCCAAGCCCAACTCAATCAACTGCTCAATCAGTTTTGGATATGCCAATCCCGTTGCTGCCCACAGCTTCGGATACATACTGATCGCCGTAAAACCGGGCATAGTATTAATTTCGTTTAGATAGATTTTGCGTGTGTCCGGATCCATCAGGAAATCTACGCGCGCTAGTCCGGCACAGTCCACGGCTTTGAACGCAGCCATCGCCAGTTGCTGGATATTCTTTGTCTCCGTTTTCGTGAGCTTTGCCGGGATCACAAGTTGCGAGCCTTCATCCAGATACTTCGCTTTGTAGTCGTAAAATTCAGTCGCTGGAACAATTTCGCCGGGGACGGAAGCTTTCAGCGTGTCATTGCCCAACACCGAACATTCAATTTCGCGCGCTTTCTGCTTCTTGCCGCCTACGCCTTGCTCAATCACAATCTTGCGATCAAACTTTGCAGCTTCTGCAATCGCGGGACCAAGTTCCTTGCGATCGCGAGCTTTGGAAATTCCCACTGACGATCCTAGATTCGCTGGCTTAACAAAGACTGGATACTTAACGCCTGCTTCGATCTTCTTTTCCGTCTTTTTCTTATCTGCTTCCCATTCGCTGCGAAGCACGGTTACATGCTTGACGATCGGCAAGCCCGCCGCACGGAACAACGCTTTCATAATGTCTTTGTCCATGCCGGCGGCCGAACCTAGCACGCCTGCTCCCACATAAGGGAGGTCTGCGAGTTCCAGCAAGCCTTGAATCGTGCCATCTTCCCCGAACGTCCCATGCAGAACCGGGAAAATAATATCCACGTTGATGGCGCGATCGGTGCTGCGCCGTGTCAGGTCGGCATCTGTCTGGAAGGGAGCCATGGATGCCCCTCTCGCAGAACTGCCTCGCCGGTGCGGTTCCGGTGGGACGATTACCGCCTCGCCTCTTGCCAATACGGCCGCGCCCGGAGTTGCTTCAGGATCGCCGGCCCGCAAGTGTCCAGTGTCCGTGTTTACATCCGCGTTCTTGCCGTGCAATAAACGTTCGGCATCTGCCGCAGTCACCCACCGGCCTTCTTTGGTGATGCCGATCGGCACTACTTCATATTTCGTTTTGTCGATGGCCTTTGATACCGACGCAGCGGAGAGCAGGGAAATCTCATGTTCTCCACTACGTCCGCCAAATAGAATTCCCACTCGCAATTTTTTCATGACATTTTAGTCTGTACGGACGCGGCCCCCCCGTCAATCCCAGCCGTGGTTCGCGCGGGTTTCGGCTCAAAGATGAGCTTTGGATTTACGTTAAAATACACGCATAACGGGCAAACCGGCTGGGCCACACTGGCCGTGGCCGATCGCATCTAGAGGAATATTATGTGCAGAAATATTAAGACACTTTTCAATTTCGATCCGCCGGTGACAGACGATGAGGTCCACGCGGCATCACTCCAGTTCGTGAGAAAGATTACAGGATTCAATAAGCCGTCCAAGGCGAACGAAGCGGCATTTCTATCGGCTATCGACGAGGTTGCCGCAACCGCTGGCCGTTTATTGCGTTCGCTCGAAACCACTGCGGCGCCAAAGAATCGCGAAGAAGAAGCGGAGAAAGCGAAAGCTCGTGCCGCTGAAAGATTCGGAACGTAAACTAGCGCTCAAAAGCACTCTCGATTTTCTGCACCGCATCATCTGGAAGCGGGAGACTCAATCCTGCCAGATCCTGCTTCATGTGTTCTTCGTTCGAAGTCCCGGTCAGGGGCAGCATTCGGGCCGCGCGCGCGAATGCAAAAATAATCTGCGCAGGACTGGCCCTCAAACTAATCGCAAGATTTGCAATCAGAGGATCACGCAAAGTCTCTACGTTTGCTGTAAGCAGTGAAAATCCCTGATAGCGGATGTCGTGATCAGAACAAAATCTCCGTACGTCGCGGTCCCAGCCCGTTCGCGCATAGCACCGATTCTGCACAAACACTGGTAAATTACCTCCGGCAGCGGCCATCTGCTCTAAATGCTGCAGTGAAACGTTGCTGACGCCGACGAGTCGTGTACGCCCGGCGTCACGTTCTTTAATCATTGCTCGCCAGACCTCAGCGTCGTCATCTGTCCATTCATGTCCCGACGATGGTCCGTGAAGCAAAAAGCTATCAACATAATCCGTATCGAGATGTTCGAGGGAGCTTGCCAGAGATTGCGCTACTTGAACCGAAATCGTCGCGGCTGGATCGTAAGGCAGTCGATGGTCTTGTCCGCGCGGATAGGTAAATTTTGTCTGGAGGAAAACATCCGCACGGGAAACGATTCCTGCTTGATAGGCCGCCGCCAAGCCCTCCCCAACTGCAGCTTCGTTGTAATGCCGGCGCTGGTTCGCGGTATCAATTCCGCGAAAGCCCGCGCGTATCGCCAATTCTGTGAGAGCGGCGGTGCGATCTTCTTTCCACGCGGTGCCGTAAAGAAAAGATGGAACACTTGGCATCATCCCATTGTGTCACGAACGAAAGCACACAAATGCTAGACTACTTTTCACCGTGAAAATTATGCTTAAATACTCAACCTTACTCTGCGGAGTGTTGGCAATTTGTTTATGCGCAAGCTCGGTTGCGCAATCCGTCAATGTGAAAAGCGAGACATTCCGCACGAGCGATGGCGTAACGCTCCACTACCTCGATGCCGGAAGCGGAGCAACAATTGTCCTGATCCCGGGATGGACGATGGCTGCGGATATTTTCGATCCGCAGATCAACGAACTGTCCAAGCGCTTTCGGGTGATTTCGCTAGATCCGCGCTCGCAAGGCGATTCCGATAAGACGCCCGATGGAAACTATCCAGAGCGCCATGCGCAAGACATCAAAGAATTAATGCAACACGCCCAAGTAAATACTGCGGTGTTACTTGGCTGGTCCAACGGCGTGCCCGATGTCCTGTCGTTTATTCAGGCGTACGGAACAACAAATTTGAGCGGGGCGATCCTGGTGGATGGGTTTGTGAATGTAAGTGATCTACAAATGAAGCAGGCTATGGACGGCATGCTCAAGATGCTTCAAATTGACCGCCCTAAGTTTACGGATGGCTTTGTTCGCAGCATGTACGAGAGCAAGCAGTCTGAGGCATACATTCAACATGTCGAACAGCAGTCGCTGAAGACACCAACCAATACGGCTGTCGTCGAGATCTATAACGTAGTGCGGGAGGGCGATTTCACTCCGGCGTTGGCGAAGATGGATAAACCAATTCTCTATATAAGCGGTGAAAGATTGGCATCGCAGGGAAAGCTCGTACAAACTGCCATTCCAGCTGCACGGGTCGAAGTATTCAAAAACGTCGGCCACGCCATGTTTGTGGACGATCCAGAACACTTCAATAAAGTGGTGTCGGACTTTATGGATTCGCTGGCGTATAAACCGCCAGACTAACCCTACAAAATTTTCTTTCCGAATGCCGAGAGTGCCATCTCCACGGCCAGATCAGCCGTCTGGTTGTGTTCGTCGATTACCGGATTGACTTCGACAATCTCGAAGCTCAGCATGCGTCCGTGATCGGCGATGATCTCCATTGCGAGATGTGCCTCGCGATAAGTCGCGCCTCCCCACACCGGAGTGCCCACGCCCGGCGCATCTTCGGGATCGACCCAGTCCATGTCGAGCGAGACATGATAGCCCGCAGTGCCTCGTCCGGCAATGCGGAGGGCCTCTTCCATGACAGTACGCATGCCGCGCTCATCGATGTCGCGCATGGTGAATACCTGAATTCCCGCTCGCCGCACGTTTTCTTTTTCAATCGCATCCACATCGCGAATGCCGACGAGGACACAATTTTCGGCGTCGACTTTCGGAGAGAAATTAAAAATTTCCGACAATTCTGCAGGCCCCATTCCAAGAATTGCGGCCAGGGGCATCCCGTGCACGTTTCCACTCGGAGAGGTTTCCGGAGTGTTGATGTCGGTATGAGCGTCGATCCAGATCAATCCAATTTTCTGTTGCTTGCGCCGGAAAAATTCTGCAACCCCGGCCACCGTTCCCGCTGCCACCGAATGGTCCCCGCCGAGCACCAGCGGAATTTTGTCGACTTCTAAAGTTTTAACGATCAGCTCAGCGTGTTTCGTACACGTCGCCGTAATCTCTTTCAAATATTTCGCGTTCGGCGAGCCCTCTTTTTTCTGTTCTGGGATGGCCACCGCGACATTGCCGCCATCTTCCACCACATGGCCAAGGGCCTCAAGACGAGCTTCAAGGCCGGCTACACGGACCGCAGATGGACCCATGTCCACGCCGCGGCGGGACTGGCCGAGATCAAGGGGCACGCCGATCACACGAATTTGTTTCGGAACGATACTGGAAAATGAAAGATTCGACATAGTTTTTTACCTTGATCTTGCCAGCTACGGATAGAGCCGGTTCAACATTCTCGGGAAAGGAATGGTTTCGCGAACGTGTTCCAGTCCGCAGATCCACGCAACCGCGCGCTCCACGCCCATACCGAAACCGCCATGCGGAACGCTGCCGTACTTACGCAGATCCAAATACCACTTGAAAGCTTCTTCAGGGAGCCCGTGCTCGTGGATGCGCTTCAGCAGCAGATCATGCGAAGCCATGCGCTGCGAGCCGCCGATAATTTCGCCGTAGCCCTCGGGAGCGAGAACATCGACGCACAGCGCCAATTCCGGCCGCTGTGGATCAGGCTCCATATAAAACGCCTTCACCGTCGCCGGATACCGGTGCACCATTACCGGTTTATCAAACTGCGATGAAATGTAAGTTTCGTCGGGAGAGCCCAAATCTCCTCCCCACTCGAACTTATTTTCTAGCGCGCCTTTTGCGTGCCCTTCCTGCAGCATTTTCACCGCTTCGTCATACGTGATGCGCGGAAATGCGCCTTCAACTTTTTCGAGTTTTGCGATGTCGCGTCCAATAGTCATCAAATCAGGCCGCCGCTTTTCTAGGCAGCGCTTCACCAGGAAACTCAACAGGCCTTCCGCCAAATCCATGATGTCGTCGAGTTGTGCGTAAGCGACCTCGGGTTCGACCATCCAAAACTCGGTGAGGTGGCGCCGAGTCTTCGACTTTTCCGCGCGGAATGTCGGACCAAACGAATACACCTTGCCCAGCGCCATTGCCGTGGCTTCAATATAGAGTTGTCCGGATTGCGTAAGGAATGCCTGTTCGTCAAAATAGTCCACCGGAAAAAGCGTGCTCGTTCCTTCGCAAGCCGCCGGCGTAAGAATCGGTGGATCGGTCAATGTAAATCCGCGCTCATCGAAAAAGTCACGAGCAGCTTTAATAATCTCCGCGCGCACCCGCAAAATCGCAGCCTGCCGAGGAGTTCTTATCCACAAGTGGCGATGCTCCATCAGGAATTCAACGCCGTGTTCTTTCAAGGAGATCGGAAACGGATCGGCTTCGTCCACTCGCTGCACGACCTGAACGTTGCTGACGTCCAGTTCGTACCCGCCTGGAGCGCGTTTGTCGGCACGCACTTTGCCTTCAACAATTACGCTCGATTCCTGTGTTAAAGTTTTCAATGCATCGAACACTTCGGGAGCGACAGCATTCTTTGGAACCACACCTTGAATTACCCCGGACCCGTCACGAAATTGCGGAAATAATAGCTTTCCGCTTTCCCGCAGGTTATAGAGCCAGCCTCGCAGGGTGACGGTTTCGCCGTCATGCTTACCGATTTCAGAAATCGTAGTGATAGGAAATGACATTAAATAATTAGTCCTTGTGTGAAAATCGCGCTAGGCCGCTTCCAGTTTGCGGAATGTCTCAGGCATCTTTTCGGCGGCGTTAATTTTTTCGTCCTCGCCCACTTCGAGCAACAGTGGCGGCTTTTGCGGGGCCGTCCGAAGCAGTTCCATCCCTTGCTTCCAGTCGAGCGAACCAGAACCCGGCCACAGATGCGAATCGTCGAATCCATTGTTGTCGTGAATATGGGTCGAGCAGATCAAGTTCTTTACAGTCTCGAAAGCCGGCGCGATGTCGCCCGCCATGTGAGCATGCCCAATGTCGAAACACACTCCAACATCTTCAAAATGCGCCATGCGGATCATCTCGACCAGGCGTTCCGGAGTGCTCAACTCGTTGGGGATATTCTCCAGCAGAATTCGCACGCCAAGCGGTTTCGCGAATGCCCTCAGATGTTCGATGGATGTCATCGCGGCTTCGAACTTGTGATCGTCGAACGATTCGCCGCCCACGCCTAAGTGTTGAATCAGAAAGCGGAACGGAACTTGTTCCGCCAACTCTATCGCCCGCTTGATCTCATCCATCGCTTCGATTCGTCCGGCGCGGTCCGTCGATGCCACATTCACTGGAGGAGCGCCTGCGCGTCCCCAGTCATAATCCGCATAAAGCGGGGCATGCACTGAATGCAGTGGAACTTCGCTGTTGCGAAACCAGTCAGCCAGTTCGCGGACATGTTGCTTGCGATTGGCATAGTCCACATGCTGGCGTGCAGCGAAAATCTCGATTGCCTGCGCGCCTCCGCGCACCAATCCATCCAACAGGCCGGGATGCAGCCGTTCTTTTACATACACGTAGGTCGAAATCGCTCTTTGCATTAGTAACCCAGTGCCTTTCCGTTATTGCGCCCATCGCTTGCGCCCAGACGCTCGCCGCTAACCGGATCAACTTCTATGGACTCGCTGTCTCCCCACAGCGGACTTACCTTCACCGCCTGCCCCTTGCTTTTCAGCAACCGCACCGTGTCCGGGGAGAAGCCATCCTCTATTTCTAGTGTATCTGGGAGCCACTGATGGTGGAACCGTGGCGCGTTTACAGCTTCTTGAATATTCTGCCCATAATCGATGACGCCCATCATGATATTCGCCACAGTCGTAATGATGGTCGGGCCGCCTTCCGCTCCAAGAACCATAAATAGTTTGCCATCTTTTAGGACAATAGTCGGCGTCATCGCCGAAAGAGGCCGTTTTCCGCCGCCAATCGCGTTCGCGGGCCCTTGAATGAGTCCATACATGTTGGGAACGCCCTGCTTGGACGCAAAGTCGTCCATTTCGTCGTTCAAGAGGAAGCCGAGATTTCCGGCGGTTACGCGTGATCCAAGGGTGTCATTTAACGTCGTCGTGACGGACACCGCATCGCCTGCCGCGTCGACTACCGAATAGTGGGTTGTATTGGACGGCTCCCTGATCGCCGACGGCTGAGCATGCGCCGCCGCGTACTGCTCCAATTCGGTGAAGATCGCCGGCCTCTTCAAGTCTTTGCTTGGAGTCGCATGTGCCGGATCGATCGAGTCCCGCCACGCCGCCCCATACTTCTTGTCGATCAACTGGGCGACAGGAATCTTGGAGAAATCGGGGTCGCCCAAGAACTCCGAGCGATCAAAGAAGGCGCGCCGGAAAGCTTCAGTCGTCAAATGGACCGATTCCGCCGAATGGCTACCATATTTCGCTAGATCATAACCTTCCAGGATATTTAGAGTTTCGACCAACGCAATTCCCCCGGATGATGGCGGCGGCGCGCTGATCACGTCGTATCCTCGATACTTCCCGCGAATCGGTTCCCGCTCTTTTACCTGATAATCAGCCAGATCGCGCTCGGTAATCAGGCCTCCGCCTTTTTGGATAATCGCGGCCAGTTCCCGCGCCAGATCTCCGTGATAGAAGTCATCGGGATTTTTTGAAATCCGCTCCAGCGTGCGAGCGAGTTCCGGCTGACGCAGAATTTCACCTTGCTCGAAATACTTTCCATCGCGCTGAAAAATGCGTTTTGAGTCGGGAAACCTTGCCAAGTCGTGGTCGCGCAAGTCTTCCGCATCTTCCCACGTCAGCGGATATCCCTCGCGAGCCAGCTTAATTGCCGGAGCGATCACGCGCGCCAAACCGAGCTTTCCATATTCCTTCTCCGCCTGCGCCAGTCCGGCCACCGATCCCGGCACTCCGATCGCTTTGTATCCCACCAGGCTCATATTCTCGATGACGTTGCCGTTCGCGTCGAGGTACATATTTTCACTGGCAGCCGCAGGGGCCTTCTCGCGATAGTCCAGAAAGTGTACTGTGCGATCGGCCATGCGGATGAGCATAAAACCGCCTCCGCCGATGTTTCCTGCCTGCGGGAAAACGACCGCCAGCGCGAATCCCGTAGCAACAGCGGCGTCCACCGCGTTGCCGCCTGCCCGCATGACATCCACGCCAGCCTGGGATGCAAGTTCATGAACGCTTGCCACCATGGCGTGCTTCGCATGCGCGGGATGCATGGGGGCAGCCGCCAGCCGTGCAAGCGGCATGCATGCTAAACAACACAAAATAAATAACTTAGGATGGCGCATGGCAAATTCTAACGGACGGAACGGATCTTCCTGACGATTCCATCGCCGAGGAGCAGACTTCTGAGGCTAGCCTAGCGCCTTAGCGCGAGTCAAATCCCGTTCGGCTATATGCCCGTGACCGTTCTGTCTCTTTTGGGATGTCATCCTGAGCGGAGCGGGATATGCGCGAAGCGCAAATGTTGCGTAGTTGAAGGACCCATGTGTTTGCGTGACGCACATGAGTCCAACCGACTTCAACGCTGTTGCGGGCTCTGCGGACGCCTAGTAGCATGATTGTGCTTGTTCCATGACCGTCCCCCCGGCGGCAAAGGAAGGGACTTACCATGAAAAAGCTATTCGCCGTTTTCTCTCTGATCGCGCTCACGCTCGGCCTTTGCAGCGCGAGCTTTGCAGCTACTGAGTATGTGGTCGTTAACATCAACTCGATTACCGAAAACGCGGGCAAGATTTACGCGCTCGATACCACGACGGGGACGTTAACACTGATAAAAGACCTGCCTACGGGAGGAACAGGTCTCACGGCTATTAACTTTGGCGACATCGAACAGGCGATCACGCCGAATGCCGGGTGCGTTTTCATTGCGGATACAGGCACCAGTGAGATCGCCGCCTTCTCAAAGGCAACGGGGTACGCCAAGGTTGGAAACTATACCAGCGCAACCGTTGCTTTCGATTATGACGGGGGAACTCTTTCAATAGCGCCCAACGGAAAGTTTCTTTACGCGTCATACAGCCAAAGCGAAAACATCGGAGCCTGGATAATTAACTCTGACTGCTCATTAACCTTTATCGCGTCTTACTACCCATCTGGCGATACTGCCCCATATTCGGCCATTAGAGTCACACCGAACGGAAAGTATGTGGTGCTGGGTTCAAGTGATCAATTCTTAATTGATCAAACTACAGGCGCGTTGACAGGTCTCGGACGTTTGCCCGAATGCGGCTGCCTTTTTAACGGTATCGACTTCACCAAGGACAGCAAGTTCGCGGTATTTGCGAGTGGGCCAGCTGCCAACGCCTATGTAGCCCGCATTACCTCAACAGGCTTGAAGGATCCCAGGATGTGGGTATTGGCGTCTCCACAACAGGCGGGCCAAAACACCATCCCGTTTTTCAGTGCTAGCGGCTATGCAGGATCGGGGAACTTGTATTTTGGGGCAGTTGGCGGCGGTAGCCAAAAAATGCCAAGTGCCGTAATTACGACGCATTTCACGGAAAACCCGCTACGTATCACAACCACAAATATTACCCAGATCAACTCGCCTAAGTTTCAGGATGGCGCCGTCGCAGCGACCGGCAATACTATGGTTATAGCGGAGTTTCCCAACGAGATCGGTGTGTACCGAATCAATCAGGATGGGTCGCTCACCCAATTATCGACAACCACGGTAACGGGTAATGAGATCGGCGTTTTTTCTTTATCTGTATTTCCAAACGCGCGATGAGTGTTTCGCGTTCGCGATTATCTATCAGGCTTCATCGCCCTTCCAACGTGTTCAACCGCACGGCGGCCTGCTTCGCGGCGTCGGACTCCGGAGCGGATTGCATCGCCGCCTGATATTGCGCAATCGCCTGCTCGCGCTGTCCCGGAAGTTTTGACAAGGCGTCTCCTAAATTGAGGTGCGTCTCCGGATCGTTCGGCTGAAGACTTAACGCTGTCTGATATTCGGCGACGGCATCCGGAAGCCGGTCCGGCATTTGGGCGAGGACGTCAGCCAATAGCTCATGCGTCTGCGCATCTTTTGGTTGCAGCCGTGCCGCTGCTTGAAATTCCGTGGCCGCATCCGGAAGCCGATCTGGAATTTGCATCAGCGCGGTCCCAAGATTCATGTGCGCGGGCGCATAGTCCGGCTGGAGTTTCACCGCAGTCTGATATTCGGCGATCGCATCCGGAAGTTTGCCGGGCATCTGCCGCAAAGCGTTCCCAAGATTCATGTGCGCTTTCGCGTAGTCCGGTTGCAGCCGGATTGCAGTTTGAAATTCAGTGACGGCGTCTGCCAGCTTGTCCGGCATGTGCATGTATGCAATCCCCAGATTGTTGTGGGCCAACACAAAGTTTGGCTGGCTGCGCAACGAAGCCTGAAATTCCGAGATGGCATCCGGCAAGCGTCCCGGAGTTTGCATGAGGATGCTTCCCAAACTGTTGTGCGCGATGGTGTAGTCAGGCTTCAGCCGGATTGCGGCTTCGTATTCGTCGACAGCCTCAGCCTTGCGTCCGGGAATTTGCTCCAGCACGCCCGCAAGATTGTTGTGCGTCATCCAGCTATCGGGATTGCGCTCCAGCGTGGCCCGGTAAAGAGTCTCGCTGTCGCGATACAAACTGCTTTGTTGCCGGGTCAAGGCGCCGAGCACGGCCAGAAGTACTGCTCCCGCTACGTAGTTTGCCGTTTTATTTGGCAAGACTCGCGAAGCATTTTCTGCAAATAAGCACGCGACGGGAACGATGATGGCCAGTATGGCCAGATACTGGAAGTGGTCTGCGACATAAGAAAACTTGAATGGAAAAACATGAAAGAAGCCAAGCACCGGAAACAGCGTTGCCGCGAAGATAAGAAATGCAGCTAACGGACCTCGCATTCCACGCATTGCCAGCACTAAGAACGCAGCCAACACCGCGAACACGCCGAGCGGAAATAAATACTGCCACCATGCGGTGGGATCAAGCTGCCAATGCGGATACGAGAACATCAGATTAATCGGCAACACCGCCTTGCCTGCATAGAAACAGAGAATGTGTCCGGTAAGCAGCAGATGCTGGACCAGCGTCAGTTCATAGTTAGTACCCTTGGCTCCAATGTAAGTTTTCTCGACCCACGCGGTAAACAATCCGGACGATGCGCCGACGACAAACCAAGGAAGCAGCGGCATCACATCGCGTTTCCATTCCAGACGCCGGCCTTCCCACCAAAAAATTACTAGCAAAACGGCGGGCAAGGTAGCGGTCACGCTTTTGCTGAGTAGCGCTAGAACAAATAATCCGAGCGCAGAAAAATATTGCGATCGCTTTCGGCTCTTATCAAAATGCAGATAGGTCAGCATCGCTGCCAAATAAAAGACTCCCGAAAGCGTGCTTTTCTGTTCGGATATCCAAGCGACAGACTCCACGCACGCCGGATGCAAAGCAAAGATTAGTCCAGCGAGCCATGCGCCGGGGAGCTTCAGTTGCCGGACGATCAGCACAACTAAACACGCGGATAAAGCGTGCTGCGTGAGGTTCGCGAGGTGATAGCCAAGAACGGCGTCACCCCACACGCGGTGCTCGAACCAGAACGCACTGTGCAGCAGAGGATAGTATTGTTGCGTCGCTCCCAGCTCGAACCAGATCCGCCACAGTCCATGCAAAGATTGCAACGCCGCAGAAGTGATGTGCGCGTCGTCATCCCAAAGCTGAGTTCCTACAAGTGCGGGCCAATAAGCGAGCAGCGCAGCGAAGATGATCGATCCGAAAGTGAGCAGGTCTTGAGATGGCCCGTCGTTTGTCGCGGCCGTCGCCTTACTCACACGACCCGAAGCTTTGGACGATGCGCTTTTAACCTGCTGGGCCAACCGGAATCTCCTTGAGGATCGAACCACTCATTATAATTTGGGTATTTTTACTGACGCGGCTGGCTGTCGATCGTTTTCAATCGTTCAAGCGCCTCTCGCGCCGCTTGTGAATTGGGTTGGATTCGCAATGCAGTTTCGAATTCCGCCATCGCTTCCTGCCGCCGCTCGGGAAAGTTTGCCAATACATATCCCAGATTCATGTGCAGGTCAGGATTGCCCGGCTGGATCCGAATCGCGGCCTGATATTCGGTGATCGCATCAGGCAATCGGTCCGGTGTGCGAGCAAGCGCATATGCCAGCCATTGATGGAACGCAGCATCGTTCGGCTGAAGGCGCACAGCCGCCTGGAATTCTGTGATCGCATCCGGCATTCGCCCCGGAATTTGTGTGTAAGCGATTCCCAAATCAGCGTGTGCGGGCGCGTAATTTGGCTGGAGCCGCAACGAAGTCTGATATTCGGCAATCGCTTCAGTAAGCTTGCCCGGCGTCTGCGCCAGAATGTTTCCCAGATTCATGTGCGCTTTGGCATGCTCGGGATAAATGCGAAGAGTCGCTTGAAACTCGGCGGCAGCTTCGTCAAGCCTTCCAGGTTCGGATGCAAGAACAATTCCCAAATTATTGTGGGTCATCCAGCTATCGGGATTCCGTTCGAGCGTAGCTCGATAAAGAGTCTCGCTATTGCGATACAAACTACTTTGCCGCCACGTCAGCGAGCCGAGAACTAACAACAATAAGATCGCAGCCGCGAAACTTACATTCCGATTCGATGAAACTCGCGGAAAGTTTTGCGTGAGCACGCATGCGGCGGGCACAATGATCGCGAGGAGCGCCAGATACTGGAAGTGATCCGCAACGTAGGAATATTTGAACGGAAAAACATGAAAGAGTCCGAGCACTGGAAACAACGTTCCGACGAAGATGAGGAATGCCGCCAATGGACCGCGGTTTCGACGCATTGCCAACACCAGGGAACCCGCTGCCACAGCTATCACCGCGAGCGGGTAAAGATACTGCCACCATGCGGTGGAATCCAATTGCCAATGCGGATACGAAAACATCAGGTTAACCGGCCATAGAGCTTTGCCTGCGTAGAAGCAAAGAACGCGTCCGGCGAGTAATAGATGCTGAAGCAAGCTGAGTTCGAAGTTGGCGCCTTGCGCACCAATATAAGTTTTCTCTACCCATGCCGTGAAAAGCCCGGCAGACGCTCCAATCACCAACCACGGAAGCAATGGCGTGACATCACGTTTCCATTCCAGTCGCCCGCGCTCCCACCAGAAAATCACCAGCAGAACTGCCGGAAGTGTAGCAGTGACACTTTTGCTGAGCAGCGCCAGAACAAATAATCCGAGTGCTGCGAAATATTGCGAAGCTTTTCTGCTCTTATCGAAATGCAGATAAGTCAGCATCGCTGCTAGATAGAAGATTCCAGAGAGCGTGCTCTTCTGTTCGGATATCCAAGCGACTGACTCCACACATACCGGATGCAGGGCAAAAATTAGCCCAGCCAGCCATGCGCCCGGAAGCTTCAGTTGCCGGATAATCAATACGACTAGACATGCGGACAAAGCATGCTGCGTGAGATTTGCGAGGTGATAGCCAAGCACCGCATCGCCCCATACGCGATGCTCGATCCAGAAAGCGCTATGCAGCAGGGGATAATATTGCTGCGTCGCTCCCAACTCGAACCATATCCGCCACAGTCCATGCAAAGAGTGCAGCGCCGCAGAGGTGATGTGGGCGTCGTCATCCCAAACAATTCCGCCGTGAAGCGCAGGCCAGTAGGCCACGAGTGCCGCTAAAAAGATGGATGCCCAGGTGACGATGTCCCAACTTCGGCGCGGAGATACGCTCGCAGCCCGCAGTGGCGCGCTGCTTTTTGATGGAACTGGCTTTACACGCTGGACCAACAGGATTCTCCTCGCAGGGCGAACCAGTCATTATAACTTTGTGGTTGGAGCGACGTGTCTCGAAGGCGAGGTTGGGAAGGGAACAGGGATAGCCCGCTAAGCGGACTATCCCGGAGTTCTACGAGGTCGAAGTTTACGAAGTAAGCGTGCCGTGCGGTTGGGGCGGAGGAGTGGCGGCGGCAGCAGTCGCAGCCGCGGCTTCATTCAAGATCCGGTGATGGATCGTGAACAACGCCAATTCCAGCCGATCGGAAACGCCAATCTTGTCATAAACGTTGCGCAAGTAATTCTTGATGACCTGCTCAGTCGTCCCAAGTTGAGTGGCGATTTCTTTATTTTTGTATCCCTGCACGATGAGAGCGACGATCCGCAATTCTTTGGCGGTCAGGCGATCGCGCACACGCAAACCGACCATATCGTTTTCGGTGAGTTCGCTGGGGACGGCAATGTCCTGCACCCAGGTATCTCCGCGCGCGACTTTGCGGACGCAGTCGACCAGCGCCGGGCTCGTCACATTGCGGTATACCACCGCATGTGCGCCCGCGCCCATATAGCGTTGCGCGCTTTCGCCAGTATCGGCGAGGACGATGACGCGAGTCTTCACCTTCGCCGCGCCCTGCACGATGCTATTGAAGTCGCCGTGGAAACCGCCCGCTACCACGAGGACGGCGGCGCGGAATTTATCCAGCGCCATAAACATTTGCTCAGGCGTCTGCGCCTGCGCGACGATGCGCATTTCGTCTTCGACCGCCAGTACTTTGGCGATGCCTGCGCGAAAAATTGCCTGATTGTCGGCCAAAATTAGCTTTAGCATTGGTTCCGCCTCAAGTTTTACTTGCGAACAAAATCGTAAGAATCGATTACGCAGGCCACTCCCTGAGCGTCGTCGCCTTTGCCCGCGGGAGCGTCTTTGCGCACCACGCGTCCGCGACACTGTACCAGAACATTTTCAGTTGCTCCGGTGACTTCAGGTGGCAGGACAATTTCAAATTCAACGGCTGAGCCAATCTCGAGGGCAGCATCGGCTTTAATGTAAACGCCGGCGGCGCTGAGATTACCCGTCATTCCGGCGTGCTCATCCCGCTCGTCGGATTGATGGATCTTAATCGGCAGTTCTAAAGGGAAGCGCTTTCCCGTCCGTGCTTCGGACACAAGACCTCCTCCAGCGTGGCCGTTTCGAGTGTGCACTAGCCAGCGCTATATCGCATCTCGCAAAAAAAATCGGCGATTTCCTACCCCGTCCTTATATCACGGATTGGCCGTCCCTTAAAGCCTGGAAGCTAATGTGACAAGAGTGGGCAGCTAGGTTCCCCGGGGGGCGGGATGGTGAGGGTAGATTGAAAGCCCTCAATCCTCTTGTCATCCTGAGCGAAGAAGATCATTTGCGCCGCAAATGATCTTCACAGTCGAAGGACCCCATACCCGCCGATCGCGCCACCTGCCCATCGGGGAGTTCTCTGATCGCCCTTTGATAGTTTCCCCGGAAGCGTCACTTGCGTCCCACCCAGAGGTGAATCTTGTCGGCGGATTCTCGATCTCAGAACGTGCGCTCGAGCTACGGACGTGACCAGTGCTGGGAGAGCAATCAAGGTTAGTACGATTTGTATGATTATCATTTCTATGGCTCCATTCCCGCCAATCCATACTCAGCAAACGCATAAACTCTCAACCCTCTTGTCATCCTGAGCGAAGAAGATCATTCGCGATGCGAATGATCTTCACAGTCGAACGACCCCATACCCGCCGACCGCGCCACCAGCCCGTCGAGGAGTTCTCTGATCGCCCTTTGATAGTTTCCCCGGAAGCGTCACTTGCGTCCCACCCAGAGGTGAATCTTGTCGGCGGATTCTCGATCTCAGAACGTTGCGCTCGAGCTACGGACGTGACCAGTGCTGGGAGAGCAATCAAGGTTAGTACGATTTGTATGATTATCATTTCTATGGCTCCATTCCCGCCAATCCATACTCAGCAAACGCATAAACTCTCAACCCCTGTCATCCTGAGCGAAGAAGATCATTTGCGCCGCAAATGATCTTCACAGTCGAAGGACCCCATACCCGCCGATCGCGCCACCAGCCCATCGGGGAGTTCTCTTATCTGCCTTTGATAGTTTCCCCGGCAAACGCCATCTGCGCTCCCCACTTCTCAGCCAGGTCTTCCCAGCGCGGGTTCTTCGCCTCAATCAAAGCAATCTTCTTAGCTCTGGACCAGCCCTTCAATTGTTTTTCGCGATCGATCGCTTTGCGAACATCATCCGAGCTTTCGTAGTAAACCAGCCGATTGCAGTGATACTTACTGGAAAATCCTTGGACCTCTCCGCTCTTATGTTCCAGAGCGCGGCGATAGATACTGTTGCTCATGCCGATATAGAGCGTGCCCGTCCGGCTGCACACGATATATACGAAATACTTGTGTTCCTTCACGGCTGCTCATTCCCGACCTTAAATACCACGGCGAGAGCACAGGGCGAATGCCTCGATACGTCCATCTCCCTGCATGAGGGTATGGGGTCCTTCGACTGCGTGGGTGCTTCGTTTCGCGAAGCGCCCGCTCCGCTCAGGATGACATTAGATTTGCGTCATTTCCGAGACTTCTTATAACAGAAATGACGCTGGGGAGTCTGTGCATACCGAAGCCGCCCTCCCGCGCCATACTTGCCATCTGTTTCGGCGTCCAAGAAGCGGTAAAATGGAGCAGCCATGACCATGCCCCAGTCGAACGCCAAATCCAATGTTTGCCGCCGATTTGTCTTTATGTTGTTGCTTTCATTGGTTTCTGCCGGAGCATCCGCGCAGACCTGCCTGACTTCGTCGGACATGGACGATGCCACCCGCACCGCGATGACCAATGCCGCCAAGCAGGATTTCGATCTGCTATCGCGCGGTGACTCGGCTGGATTGAAGCAGGCGTCTTCCACTTCGCTAGCTGGCGACTTCTCCGGCGTCGATTCAGTCATCGCGGAAAATAGAGCGAATCTGGCGGGCGCGACGGCGACTCCGCGATCGCCTTTCGAACTGAAAGCCGATAAGGCGGACGCCGCTGCCGCCCACGGGACAGAATTCTTATGCGGCATCTTTGATTCGCGAGGACAGACTAGCGGTAGCGCGGAATTCATTATCCCAAACCTTCCCCCTGGAGATTACGGCGTTGTCATCCTCGATGTCGCGTCGAAAATTCCAGCGACAGTTTCTTTTGTGCTCGTCCAACAATCAGGATGGAAGTTGGCCGGACTTTACGTAAAGAACGGTTTGGCTGGACGTGATGCGCAGTGGTTTGCCACCAAGGCACGCGAGTATAAAGCCAAGAACCAGTCCCACAACGCGTGGCTATATTTTCAGGAATCGCGTGACCTCGCCGCTCCGGTTTCTTTCATGAGCACGCAGCTTACCGACAAGCTGTATGACGAAGCTCAGGCCGCGAAGCCCGCCGACCTCCCTGGCGGGGGCACGACAGTTGATTTGCCGGGAACAGGCAAGACCTACAAACTCACGGCGTTGTTCCCGCTGATCGTTGGCACGGATTTGGACCTTGTGGTGAAGTATCAAGCTGCCGATGTATCCAATACCGGCCAGACTTTCGAGCAGAATGTTGCGGTGATGAAAGCGCTGCTGGCGAAGTATCCTGAATTTCGCGAAGCATTTGACGGAATCGTTGCCCGCGCAGTTGAGCCTTCTGGCAAGGATTACGGCTCGCTGCTGCCGATGAAAGAAATCAAGTAATTAGCCGAAGTTACGCACGTACCTCACATTAGAGGCTGTTAATCCGCGCCTCTCCCGCGTTGCTGCACACTGGCTCTCATCCATGCAAGGGCCAGCCGTGACACAGCAAGTAGATGAAACTCCCAATGCCGCTTCGACGCCTTGGGAAAACGAAGCGGAACGCGAGCGTCTATTGATAGAGCAGTTGCCGCAAGTACGTTTTCTTGCGCGACGAATTTACGAGCGCCTGCCGCGGCACATTCCATTTGAGGATTTGGTGAATGCCGGAGTCGTCGGCCTCATCGATGCTCTGCAAAAATTTGATAACAGCAAGCAAGTGCAATTAGGTTCGTATGCAAAGTTCCGCATTCGCGGCGCAATTCTCGATAGCCTGCGCGCAATGGACTGGAGTCCGCGAGAACTGCGGCGCAAGGGGCGGCTCATAGACCAAGCGCACCAAGCATTGCGCGCGGAACTAGGGCGGAATCCGACCGAACCTGAACTCGCCATCAAGTTGACGATGGAACTCCGCGAATTGCAGTTGTTGCTGGGAGAGATCGACGGCCTCGAAGTGGGCAGTTTGCAAGTGCAATCCTCGCGCGACGGCAAAGAAGAAGACCTGTGCGACTACTTGCCGGACAATCCCGAGGAAACCCCACTTTTAATTTGCCTGCGCTCGGAGATGAATGACCTCCTGGCGTCCTCAATTGAAGAGTTGTCGGAGAAAGAGCGGCAGGTGCTCGTCCTTTATTACTACGAAGAGATGACGATGAAAGAAGTAGGCGCACTGCTGGGAGTGGGTGAGTCGCGGGTTTCGCAAATCCATTCCACGGCGGTCGTACGGTTACGCGTGCGAATGGCCGAGCGAACGGCGATCGCCCCGCGAACGAAGGCTGCGGCGGCTGGTCTGTGATTTATTTTTCGCGCTTGAGCACGGTTAGTTCCGGGTCAAGTAAAAGTTTGTGAGTTCCGGCAGGAACACGGAAATGAAATTGCGTTTCGGGGCCGTCCGCGAATACGCGCCCCAGATATATTGTTGTTTTATTCGTCACAGCATAGACCGGGATCGATGTCACCAAATCTTCCGGGGCATTTTTCTGACTAATTGTGCCGCTTCCAATCATTGCACCGGCGCGTTCCGTGAACCGAACTGTGTTCAAGTTGTATTGCGGAATTGCGGTTCCATCCACCCATCCCTGGCGAAACCAATCTAAGGATTTGAGTCCCTCATAAGAAATCGATGGCCGAAGTTCAGATTCGAATACCCGCAACAAGTCCGATGTAGTAATTGCTTTGCCGTCATATTTCTCGCGGAGTTTGCGTAGTGCGCGTACAAATGGTTCTTCGTTGCCGGCTTTTGCAGTGGAGGAATTTCGTTCGGCGTCCCGCATCATGCATCGCAGCATATGAAATAGCCATGTTCCGCGCTCGTAGCTGACGACCGAATATCCTACGGGGAAATGCGAATTTGAAAGCCGCCCGCCCAGCGTGACCGGCCCATCGTCGGCGAAAGGAATGCCATCTTTATTTGTGATCAGCAGATCGTCGCGATATCGCTCCATGGCTGCACGAAACTGCGAAGAATCTTTAGTCTCGATTAACATCAACGCGCTGTAGTTGGCAAGAGCTTCGACGATCCATTGGTCGCGATAGCCCACCCAGCCCACGGCATCGCCCCACCACTGATGAGCAGTCTCGTGGACGAGCACGGAATTGCCGAGAGTCCGGTCAACCTCCGACATATGAAGAGTGGCTCGTTCGTCGTTCGTCAGAAACGAATAGCTGGAAAGAAAGATCAGCCCTGGCCATCCCTGACTTAGTTCTCCGGGCATTTGCGTGAGCGAGAGTTGACCGTAGGGATATGGACCGAACCTGTGCGCAAAAAATTCGACAGCTTCTGCAGCGGCATCTGCAACATGCTGAGCACTTCGTGCGGGCGACGGTGCAATCGATCGTGCGTTTACTGGCTGGTCAGGACTTTCGCTGCGTCCTGCAGTTCGAGGGAAGTCCTTCTCTACTCCATGAGCGGCGAAGACAGTGACTTTGGCATCGCCAGCTTGAGCATCCGCGCGCACATACTTTCCCAGATTAAATCCCGCCAGAGGCATTGGGCGTTCAGATACAAAATGCGCAAGCTGATCTGCGCTCGCTTCGGTGGTTGGAGGTTCGACTCGCTTTCCGGTTGCCACCAATTCCCAGCCCGCGGGGTAACGAAATTCGAGATCGTAATCCGCTGCTGCGAGCCCACGGTTCGGATACCATGTTCCGCGGGCCCCGACATAAAGCAGCCCGCCTCCGGCATTCGATAGAACGCTGCCCCCATACTTGAAGTGCAGTCGAATTTTTTGCCCAGCCACCAATGGCTTGGGCAGCACGATGGCGAGTAGATCATCACCGCGGCTCGCCAGATGCGATCCTTCGACCGCGGGATTATGAATGAACTCAATCGGCTGTCCATCTGCTTCCACGTGTTCAACCTGTAAAAATCTCGACAACTCAAACACGAGCGCCCTCTGGCCGCTCTCGCGAACTTCGATTTGTAGTTCCGCATCCGCATCAATTTGCGTGGGAGGCTTAACATTGCACTGGATCGTATACTTGGCGATGCGAATCGGGCCCGAGGATGAGCCATCCCCGGTATCGCTGGTGAGATCGTCGGATGCTTTACTGGTCCGGTTTGGAGCGAACGACGTCCAAGTGTCCAGATAAGTTTGATCGCTGGCTGTTTTTATTTGTGTGACGCGAAGCTGTTCCGGAGATTTCGCGTCAAAATAAATGTCAAAAGTTCCCAGCCGCAAGCCTTGAATTCTGGAGTGAAGAAACGAATCGGAAGAATCCGTATGCAAAGAAGGATCGGCTACAGCTCGGTCAGAACTCGGCAGAAATGGAGCAAAGCTCAGGAACAATCGCAGAGGATCCAACTGGGCCAGAGTCCGCGCTGATGCGTCCCACTTCGTTATGAACTGCTGTGCGCCCTGAGGCTGTATCTCATCGATTGGCAAGAGGGACGGCTGCAGCTTTGCCGCGGTGTCGTCATTAAACCGGAAGTATGAGGTATTGAAACGTTCCTCCAGGATGGCAGCTCCGGTAAATAGCGCCATCGACCCGCGCTCCGTGCGAGAGGGAGGCGAGAGAAGAACCTCGCCATCCCCTTCGAAAAAGGCACCGGTTATCTTTCCCTGGACGTCCTGAGTGAATGCGATCGTGCCGTCGGTAAGTTCGATGTGCATGCTGGCGCGATCAAGCGAAGCATCGCGCACGCGATATACCCGGTTGGAATCCAGACCGACGTTCTGTAGTTGCAAATAAAGCGCCCTGGCTGGACCGTCCGCAGGCGAACCTGCATTGGCCGGCTTGGCTTCCTGGGCGTCGACCAGCGTGCTCGCAGAAAGGCAGAATGCCGCAATAAGCGGTATAACTCTGCGAACTTTCCGGGTTACCTTTGTCATCTATTGTGAGATGCGTCTGGCCTTCTAGAATGCGCCTACGTGCATTCTTCTGTCATCTTTTCTTACAGGCTCGCCTGCGTTACGTTGGTCGCTGGTTGCGCGATTCTTGGTGCCCAGGCCGAAACTATCCATCTCAAAAATGGGCGGACAATCTGGGCGGACCATGTTCGGGACACCGGAACCCGACTCGAATACGACATAGGCGACGACAGCTACGCTATTTCAAAGAGTTCGGTGGATCACGTTGATATCGGCGGTGTCGCCCCACAATATTCTGGCAGCTCGGAGGATGCTAAGAGCGTTCCTACCTTTGTGCCTGCGACAGAGAACGTCCTGCAAACCGACAATCTTACGGACAAAATTATCGTAAACGGGGCAGTGAATCAGGACGAACTGTCCTCGCTGGAAGCCTCCGGAAATACCAAGCTGACAGCAGCTTCGTATTACACTGCTGGCAAGCATGAGTTTGAGCGCGGCAATTTTGTGCAATCGCGCGGCTACTTCGAAAAATCCCTGCGCTACGATCCTGAGAATGCTGCGATCCTTAATTATTATGCGGCGGTGCTGGTTCGTAGCGGAGACGCTGCGAACGCAATAATCTTTGCGCAACGAGCGGTTCGCATTGCGCCGCATTCTCCGGATGCTTTGGCTGTCCTTGGATACGCGCAGTTTGCCGGGGACCGTAATCGCGACGCGATCGAAACCTGGAAACGCTCGCTCTCGCTTCGCCCCGATGCGCAGATTCAAGCATTGCTTGCGAAAGCCGAAAGAGAATCCACGGCCGAGACAAATTTTTCGGAGCGCGAGAGCGGCCACTTCACTTTGCGCTATGAGGGAAAGCAAAACTCCGAAGAGCTTGCAAAGCAAATCATCAACGTGCTTGAAGACGATTACGCCGATCTTGTTCGCCAACTCGGAGTTGCGCCGCATTCAAGCATTCCGGTCATCCTTTACACGGAACAGGCATTCTTCGATGTAACTCAGGCCCCAACTTGGACTGGCGCCATCAACGACGGCAAGCTACGGATACCAGTGCAGGGTGTGACATCTGTAAATTCGGAATTGGCTCATGTATTGAAGCACGAGCTTACTCATTCATTCGTGAATCAGTTGTCCGGTGGACGTTGTCCGCAATGGCTGAATGAGGGCATCGCGCAATTCATGGAGCCGCGCGCACTTTCCGGTGGACGAAATCTCGGCGCGCTTTTTCATGTTCAGCATGAAATTCCCTTCAACGAGCTTGAGGGAAGCTTCATGCGATTCTCGGGATCTGAAGCGAACCTTGCCTATGCCGAATCGCTAGCGGCAGTGCAATACATCGCAGACACTTATGGCGTGAGCGATCTGGAACGCATCCTTGAGCGTATGGGGCAGGGAAGTTCGAGTGAAGCTGCACTCCGCTCCACAATTCATTCCGGCTACGATCAGTTCGGGGACGATGTCGGAAAATATCTGACCGGCAAATACGGAAGTTAGCCGCTTACTTCTTCGATCGCTTCACGCAATCGCGCAACCGCCCATCCAACCTCCTCTTCGGTAATTACTGCAGGAGGAGCGAGTAGTAAGTGATCTCCTGAAATCCCGTCCACACAACCTTGCATCGGATAGACGAGTAATCCTCGCTGTGCCGCCGCTTTGCCTACGCGGCCGGCAAATCCAAGTTTCGGATCGAACGGCTTCTTTGTTTTTGTGTCAGCAACGAATTCCACCGCCCACAACAGACCAAGTCCTCTGGCATCACCGACTGAACTCAAATCTCGCAAACTATTTAAAGCTGCTTGCACCGATGCAGCGATTGAACCGGACATGTCAGAGTCGGCAGCCCGAACAAGATCGCGATCTTTTATATATCTCAGAACCGCCCGCCCGCCCGCCAGCGAAACAGGATGTGCGTTGTAAGTAAATCCGTGCAAGAAAGCGCCAGAGCCATTGGCGATTGCGTTGATAACTTTTTTCGAAGCAATGACCGCCCCCAACGGAGCATACCCACTGGAGAGCCCTTTTGCCGCGACCAGAATATCCGGAGCAATATTCCAATGTTCGATGGCGAAATTGCGTCCGATACGGCCCATGCCGGTCATCACTTCGTCGGCAATAAATAGAAGACCATGCGCTCGACAAATTTCCGCCAGCTTTTGCAGATATCCCGGAGGAGGCACGGCCGCGCCCAGCGTGGCTCCGCTGATAGGCTCACAAATAAACGCGGCGGCAGCGCCCGCGGCATCCGCAATTGCGCGTTCGAGTTCGGACGCGTATTCCTGGCCGCAATTGCGGCACCCATCCGTACAGTCGTAATCGCAGCGATAACAATACGGCATACCGATGTGCGCAAATTCCCGCACCATCGGCAAATACATTTCGCGTCTGCGCTGATTTCCGGAGACCGACAACGCGCCTAAGGTTGATCCGTGATAACTCTGCGTCCGGCTCAAGACTTGATAGCGTTCGCTATGACCCGACTCGACCTGATACTGGCGTGCGAGTTTGAGCGCGGTTTCAATGGATTCGGAACCGCCGCAAGTAAAGTACACTGCGCCGCCGTCAAAATGAGGTCCGGCGAATTCCAGCAGTTCGCGGGCATATCCTTCGGCGACTGCGGTCGTGAATTGGCTAGTATGAACGAACTCAAGTTGCGCAGCCTGAGCGGCCATCGCCGCAGAAATTTCTTTGACGCCGTGCCCGATAAAATTAACAGCAGCGGACCCAGAAAAATCTAAGTACTTCTTTCCAGTGTTGTCCCAAATCCAAACACCTTCGCCGCGCACTGCTTCGGGAAAGTCTTTAAGAAGAGACCGTCGCAATACAGCACTACGAGATGAAGTTGTCATGGATAGATCTTCAGGCACACACGGATTATCGTTTCTCTCGGAGATGAGTGTCAAAACGAACCACGCGACCTATCCGGCTAAGCGTCAAACACCGTGTAGAATCGGCCTTTGATGGCGAATTCTCCAGACACTAATGTCAGCCCTCCAGGCGGCTTCTCCCGCGTGATGCGATTGTTCCGGCCGTCCCATCAGCACAGCGCATTTTCGGCCACCATTCTCTTGATGTCAGCGGTCATGCTTTCCCGCGTGATTGGATACTTGCGCGAAGCATACATCGCCTGGGCGTTCGGCGCAGGCCCGGCCACGGATGCATATGTTGCCGGCTTTACGATTCCTGATTGGCTCAATTACATAGTGGCCGGCGGCACTGCTTCGATCACATTCGTTTCGATCTATACGAGATTTCTAGCCGAGAATCGCGAAGAGGAAGCACAGAAAACTTTCTCCATCATTATTACTGTGATGACGGTGGTGCTCGGGTTCGGAGTCCTGATCACCGAAGTTTTTACACGTCCAATTTCTGCATGGATATTTAACGGGTTCACTCCGCAACAACTTGATTTGTGCGTACACCTCACACGGATTATTCTGCCGTCGCAAGTTTTCTTTTATGTTGGCGGAGTGGTTTCCGCTGTCTTACTATCGCGCCGATTGTTTCTGTTTCCTGCGTTTGCTCCGCTGCTCTATAACGGATTCATTATTCTCGGCGGCGTTGTTCTGTCGCGTTCTTACGGAATCTCATCCCTTGCTTACGGAGCGCTCGCCGGAAGCATCGTCGGCCCGTTCTTGATCAATGCCATCGGCGCTCATCGTGCGGGGGCCGGCTACAGTGTCTCTTTCGATATTCGCAATCCTGCATTCCGCGAATGGGTGCGGCTTTCGATCCCGCTGATGCTTGGAGTTTCGCTGGTCAGTGCAGACGATTGGATTCTGCGTCACTTCGCATCCAGCGGAATCGGTGAAATCACACGGCTGAATTATGCCAAGAGATTGTTCGCAGTCCCGATATCGGTTCTTGGTCAAGCTACCGGACAGGCGTCCATGCCATTTTTCGCGCGCCTCTACGGAGAGAAACGTAAAGAAGAATTCGCCGCCGCTGTAAATGGATCAGTCCATCGCGTGATGGCCGCCTCGTTTCTGGTGACCGCATGGATGATGGCGTCCGCGCTTCCGTTGATCGATATCGTTTACCGGCGCGGACATTTTCTTTTTTCCGACACGCAGCAGACAGCAATTTACTTTTTCTGGTTCTCGCTGTCGCTCGCCCTCTGGTCGATTCAAGCGTTATATGCGCGGGCATTCTACGCCGCTGGCAATACGTTCACTCCCATGATTGCCAGCAGCTTGATCACTCTTGGATCGATTCCAATTTACTCAGTCCTGTTCCATGCATTCTCGGCGACGGGGCTCGCCGCCGCGTCCGACATCGGAATCCTCGCGAACACGCTGGCCTTGGCGTATCTGCTACATCGTAAAAAATTGGTTGCGACCGGAGACTTGCCCTGGGGAGAATTATCGAAAGCTGCGGGCATCGCGGTGGTTAGCGGGGGATTGAGCTATCTGGTCGCCCGTGCGGTGATGATAAACGGAAGCCGCCGCGCTGACTTCGAAACCTTGGGATTGGTCACGCTCACCTGGGCTGCATCTACCGCAGCAGGATTATGGCTCACCAGATCCAGCCTCCTAAAAGACTTGCGCAGCCGCAGCATGAAGCCGGCGACCAGCGCGCAAAAGTAAAACGGCGAAATCATCGCATAAAGTTTGCGACAAATTCCGCCGTTTCAAGTTTCCAAAAAAACTAAGCGCGTGCTGCGATGCTTTCGCCAGCCGTAGCCGATGCGACAGCTTTGACTTCCTCGCCATTCACTTTTTGTCCGGCTTTGCGGATGTCGATTCCGCCCTTGAAGAATGCTCCGTCTTCAATAGAGATCCGTGCAGCTACAACATCGCCAGTCAACGAACCGTCGCTGCGAATGTCTACGCGATCACTAGCCGTCAGGTTGCCACGCACTTTTCCGAGGACAACGATTTCGCGAGCATTAATATTTGCCGCGACAATTCCATTGCGTCCGACCGTCACGCGATTGCCCGCCAGGTTGATGGACCCTTCAACGCGTCCATCGATGTACAAAGATTCTGATCCGGTGACTTCGCCCTTGATAACAAGCGATTTGCCAATGGTTGCCTGATCTGCAGTGCTGGCAACAGCAGGACGAGCCATGCTGGTGCTCTCATTCGGTGCGGACGGCGAAGTTGTCGAGGTTGTCATTGGGGCCGGCATTGACGGACGTTCCGGCTCATTCGGCCGGGAGGATGGTGGTGTGGGCTGATTCGTAGGCTTCCACATGAAGGTCTCCTGTACTTAATCTAAATTATGGTCAAAACCGCATTGCCGGTGACCTGTGTGAATTTTACTCCGCTAACCAGCGTAAGTGTGTGGAAATTGTTGCATTCTAAGGAACCTGCCCTTCTGAGTTTCGAGGTTGTGCGCGGTATTGGACGCGGCTCAGGGTTATCCTGAAGACTGAGCCCATGCTTTCCGACTCCGCAATCCTGCAAAAAATCGAACGCCAACCACGGCAAACCGCTGGATTCAAGCAGCTATTGCGTGAACTGGGACTCCACGGCCCCGAGCGCCGCCAACTCGGAGAAGCCTTGCAGCGTCTCGTCACCAGTGGGCAGCTCACGCAGGTGGAATCAGACCGGTACACAGTTTCGCAGGCGGCGTCCGGAAAAAATGTGATTGCCGGGAAGCTGAGTTTGCACCGCGATGGTTTCGGATTCGTTCTTCCCGACGCAAAATCTCTCGACGCGCGCATGAAGTCTCGACTCAGTGGCGACGTTTTTATTCCGCCTCCTTATATAGGAACTGCAATGCACGGAGATCGCGTCCTGGTCGATGTGGTGAATGTTCGTCCGGATGGCCGCGCCGAAGGACGCATTCTCAAAACCGTCTCTCGTGCCCACGCTACAGTCGTTGGAGTTTTTCATTACGGATCGCGTCGCAATTACGTTACGCCAGCCGATGCGAAACTCTCCCGCGAAATTGTGATTCCCGTGGGAATGGAAGTGCCGCCATCTGACGATGCGTCCGATCCTAAGCGCAAAAAATCGAAAGACCGCGTGCTCGGCAAAGAAGCGGCTCTTCATAATTGGGACGATCTCGAAGGCGCAGTCGTCGATGTCGAAATCACCGACTGGCCCAGCGCCACGCAAGATCCTCGTGGACGAGTCATCGAAATTCTTGGTCATCCCGATGACTTCGGAGTCGATGTCGAAATCGTCATCCGCAAATTCCATCTGCCGCATCATTTTCCCGCAGCGGTGATCGAAGAAGCGGAAAGTGTCGACCGCACTATCTCCGCCGAAGAACTCGCCCGCCGTCGTGATTTTCGCGACTTGCCTATTGTCACGATCGATGGAGAGACTGCGCGTGACTTCGACGACGCGGTGCTGGTCCGCAAACTCGAAAACGGAAATTATCAGTTGCAAGTGCACATCGCTGACGTAGCCCATTACGTCACTCCCGGCTCTGCGCTGGATACCGAAGCACGGCTGCGTGGGACGAGTGTTTACTTTCCCGACCGCGCTGTGCCCATGCTGCCGCTCGAGCTCTCCACTGATGTTTGCAGCCTCCGTCCGAAAGTCGATCGCCTTGTCTTGTCATGCCTGATGGAAATGGATCATCAGGGCGAAATTGTCGGCACCGAATTATGCGAAGGCGTTATTCGTTCCGCCGAGCGCATGACTTATACCGAAGTCAACGCCGTCCTCGAAGGCGATACCGTTCTGCGCAAGCGCTATGCGCCGCTGGTCTGCGAGTTCGAACGAATGCGCGACCTGGCGCTGATTCTCCGCCACAAACGCGAGAAGCGCGGATCGATCGATTTCGATCTTCCCGAGCCTGTGATTGAGTTCGACGACAAAGGGATGATGCAGACGATTACGCGTTCGCAGCGCAACATCGCGCATCGGCTGATTGAAGAGTTCATGCTTTCGGCCAACGAGAGTGTTGCATCGTATCTTGAAAGCCGGCGTATTGCTTCGCTATATCGCATCCACGAAAAGCCAGATGCGAAGCGTGTTTACGATTTCGAAATTCTCGCGGCAGCCTTCGGATATTCTCTCGGCGTCGGCGCGTTGCCAATTCAGCGCATGCAGTTCAAGTCCGACCGGCGCGAAAGCCGTGGCACTGGCAAGCGTCCGCGGGAAATTGAGATTCCGCAGGAGGTGCATATCACTCCGCGCATGTATCAGAAGCTTGCTGCGAAAATTGCGGGCACGCCGGAAGAGCGCATCGTTTCCTACCTGATGCTGCGTTCGCTGAAGCAGGCGCGCTACTCTGAAGAGAATGTCGGACACTTCGCGCTCGCTGCCACCAGTTACACGCACTTCACTTCGCCGATCCGGCGCTATCCCGATTTAATCGTCCATCGCATTCTGAAAGATGTTCTCGCGCACGAGCCCGCGTCAACGACGGAACTACATGCGGACGCTTCTCCGTGGTCGAAGCGGCGTGAGCAGTCGAAGCTTGCTCCGGTCGGCGGCCCTATTCCGCTGGATGAGCTTCATGCCATCGCCGAAGATTCCAGCTTGTCCGAGCGCCGTGCCGACGAAGCCGAACGCGATTTGATGGAATGGAAGAAAGCGAAATTCATGGAGTCCCACATCGGCGAGGACTTCGACGGACTCATCATCAGCGTCACCAAGTTCGGTTTCTTTGTCGAACTCACCGATCTTTTTGTGGAAGGATTGGTTCCGCTCGCCACACTCACCGGCGACGAGTACACCTACCGGGAAAACACGCGCGAGATTATCGGACAGCGCAGCCGCAAGACTTACCGCATCGGACAAAAAATTCGTGTGCTGGTCGACCGCATCGATCCCGTCGAAAAGAAGATCAACTTCGCAGTCATCGATGAAACGCCAGCCCGCCCGAAGCCCGCTCCGCGCGCAAAGAAAAAGAAGAATAAGAAAAGAAATTAGCTTCCGGGTGGCCAGGCCGATGGCTCGCGAAAGATAGTTGATCGTGTAGCGCGGACACTCCTGTCCGCGAAATGTTAAGCCATGCACTGTCCATGTGAGGACAGGCGGCCTCGGCTGTCCTGCGATGCGCAGTGCCGCAAGATTGCCTTTCTCCCTAAGGCCGTCATCTGTCTTCCATTGGGCCGTCATCTCGAACGAAGCCGCTTTTCAGGCCGGAGAGAGAGCTTGCCCTGAGCGAAGTCGAAGGGGATCTCGCGCGGAGCTTCGCGAGTCGTTGCACGCCCTATTCGCGTATCTCACCGACAGGCTGCCCCACCCTTTGATTTTTAAGGGTGGGCACCACGAACCTCGCGAGTCATTCCTCTCGCTTAGATTTTTATCCGCGCGTAATCCGTGTGATGTATTCTGCCTTCGTTCCACAGATGGTGCATGCCGGAAGCACCTAAAGTGTTTCGGCCTTCCCCCGAACACGATGGAGACTTCATGCGCTGTAAGCTACTCGCTGCAATACTCGTGCTCTGCTGTTCCTATAGCTGGGCGCAAAACCTCGAAGTTCTTAACCCTCCAAGCATAGGTAATCCTGGCTTCAATGATCTCTACAATCACATCCTCAACCAATCGCACGCGAACGGAATTACCACATTCATTCAGTGGGGACCAATCGACAATCTCGCTACGGGCCCATGCTCGGAGTCCACATGTAACTGGGACCGACTGATCAGAAACTCCGGGCCTTTATTGCGGGTGTTACCCCAGGCTTGGGTCTCCAACCCGGACAGAAACTCAATCTGATCATCAGTATCATTCCAGAAAGTTTTGGGGTTAGAAATACTAGCGGAATTCCAGCGTACGTTTTTAACCCTACTTCTTACACTTCCAACAACTGGTGCCCAGGCTGCGCTCCGCAGGATATGGCGACTTGCGGCACTTGGCCCGGGGGGTCTGGTGCGCCTACATGCGCGACAGGTGGTCCAGGCAATTCTTGCGCGGCCCCTCTGAACGGCGTCTGGAACGCCTTCAGTTGCCGTCTAACCGGCGGCGTCGGAAATTGTCCGGGGCCTAACAACGCCGATATTAGCGGATATCCAGTTCTTTACGAGAAACCGCTAATGACTGCGTATCAGGACTTTGTGAAAACAGTGCTTAACCATTATGCCAACGGAGGTGGACATGATATTGGCGCCTTCATTGGCTACATTCGCGTCGGTCTCGCCAATGGCGGAGAAAATTTGCCGTATTGCACCGTACAGGCCAATGGCAATGGAACTTCCACTGGAATTTGGCCCAGTCCCGAAGGGCTAAACTACGATCTCAATCCTGCAAACAATGTTTCCCCGGACTGGTACATCACCAGTTCAAATTGCACCGGCGATGCTGATTGCCAGGGTAAGTTCGCTTACATTGCCGGCAATCCCGCTGGAAGTCCGCACGATGGCCCAGGTTACGTAGCGGCAATGTATTCGTCGTTCCGTCAAAGTCTACAGAACTCCGGTGCAAGCTGGAAATTAATGGGCAATGCTCACGCAGGCCCGCCCAATAATGGCGACTCCGATTACGCATTCCGCGAAGCGCCTGTGATCTTGGGAGTTGCTGGACCGCCATGCGGAGGTAATTGTAGCTTCACGGGCTTTGGTCAGGAGTCGCTAAGCGAATATGACCTCCACTACAACCCCAGCAATCCGCAACAGTTCCCCTGCAATGACTTGTGGTGTTATCTGTTTGGACTTTACCAAACCGGAGGAGCCCCCAACCTCTACCTGCAAACCACAATCCCCAATACTGCTGTGACTTATCAAATATCCAGCATCACGGATAATGGTACTTTTCAAACGGTAACTTGCTCCACACCTTGTACCAATCCGAGCACAATTCCGACCGATCCTGGACAACCAATTTTGGGTTTGTATGCGCAGGAAGGCTTCGCACTAACTAGAGGCCCTAGCAAAAAAACATACAAGATCGCCCAGCAACAGTACAACGCACAAGGGGTAGCTACGAGGGGAATTCTGAACCTCACTCAGTTTACGTGCGATACTAACTGGCCATGCACGCCCAGTAATCAAACCCAAACACTATACGTGGGCGATTTCTTGCCAGACACAATTCCTTTTGCATCGGATAACTACGCCCAGACACTGGAAATCTATTTCTGCGATTGGGAATTTGCCTTTAACAACGCAAACAGCGCCAGCGTTGGATGCCAAGGTACTGATGCCACTAATTCGCAACTTTACCGCAACGTTTTAAACAACCCATAACCTGGACATGCCGGACGGGGCGGTGGTTCCGTCCGGATTTTCCAGCGCCTCAATTATGGGGTGATTTCGAACACAACGCCGCTACCAAAGTCTCCGCCAAATTCTGTCGTTCCGTACAAATTGCGGTTTCGGTCCGGCGTCAGATTAGACCACGGACTTTCGCCGTCGGTACAGTTACTGAACGAACAGAAATTGTGTAGAACGGTTTCCTTGCCACTCTTAACAATCTTAAAAACATTTCCAGGTTTTGACCCGCCTCCGGACGTTGTCCCATACAGCGTGGCTGACTGAGAATCCACATACGAGCCACCAAGAGGATCCAATCCGTCAACACCATTAAAAGAAAAAATTCCTAGCTTACGAGTGGCGGGATCTAAACGGTATAGCCCGCCATTGGCACCGGAAAAGGTGGTGTACAGATTGCCACCTGAATCGATAGCTATCGGGGCCAGAAGCCAATCGGATCTCGAATTTGATGGAATGGCAGCAAGCGTTTGATGTGTCCACCCGCCTCCTCCATGACTTAGTTCGTAAACGGTGCCCCCGACAAATGCGAATGCGTTCCCACTGTAATCGGTAGTGCCGTAGAGATTGCCCGATCGATCAAAAATTAGTCCTGCGTTTGGAATGTACCCGTCCGGACAGGAATCGCCCCCGCCTTTCGAGCAGAAGTTGTATAGCACGCTCTCCGTCCACGTCCCAGCTCGCAAACTTAGCTCAAACGCGACTCCGCCGCCTGCTCCACTCGACTGTTTAATATGGCCGGCCCCTCCACCAGTCGCGGTGCCGTACAAATTTCCCACCGAATCGAACACCAGTTGGCCGGTGGGGCCTTGTCCGTCCAGACATGCTCCGTTCTGAAACCTGCTGCAAAAGTTGTACAAAGTAGCTTCAGACCACGCAGCCCCGGGAATAATCGGCGGAGAAAGTTCAAAAATGATGCCGCAACCTAGAGTTCCCAGTGGCGGACAGGGAACTCCCCCTCCTGCACTTGCGGTGCCGTAGAGATTTCCGGAAGCATCGATTATGAGTCCGGCATCTGGATAGGCACCATCTTGGCAAGCATTGCCGCTGATTACCGAGCAGAAGTTATAAATGACAGTTTCGGTCCAGCTACCGTCCTTATTCGGCGAGAGTTCGTATGCTGTCCCGCATCCGTTGTCGCCGCAGACAAATCCGCTGCCACCTCCCGGGGTGGTTCCGTACAAATTTCCCGCCTGATCAAAGACAACATTGCTGATCGCAGCTGATCCGTCATTCGGATACCCGCTGAAACTATGAATCACCTTAAACGTCTGACCAAACGCTGGAACGCACACCAGCATCATTGCCAGAACACAATAAAATAACTTCTTCACATCCACCTCCACCGTACCGCTTAGGGCGTAATCTCGAATACGACACCGCTTCCATAATCGCCGCCAAACTCGGTCGTGCCGTAGAGATTCCCCAGTTTGTCTGGCACCGGGACTGCCCATGGTACTTCACCATCGGTGCAATCACTGAAAGAACAGAAATTGTGTAATACGATTTCCTTGCCACTCTTCAAAAACTGGAAAAAATTCCCCGCACTCGACGATCCGCCCGCAGTTGTTCCGTATGCTCTGCCCGAGCGCGGATCCAGGTAAAGGCCGCTCTGCGGGTTTTCTCCGTCGCTCCCGTTGAAGGAAAACGTCTCGACCTTTTTTGTTTTGATGTTCCATTCAAATAAACCGCCGTTGGGTATCGTGAATGTGCTGTATAGGTTCCCGGGACCGTCAAACGAGATTGAACCAAGCAACGTCTTGGACTGCGATTGTGGGGGAATCACAAAAATCGTCTTGTGCTTCCAGCCTCCTGTTAACGGAGACAGTTCGTAAACCGTTCCGCCGCTCGATGCATTGTCCTTTCCGCTGTAGCCCGTAGTGCCGAAAAGATTTCCAGACACGTCGAATGTCACGCCCGCACTGGGGTTCTGCCCATCCAGGCAGTCATGGTCTGCTCCTTGCGTGCAAAAATTGTAAAGCACGCGCTCGACCCATCCATTCGCCCCTGGAGACAACTCGAATACCACACCGCCGCCGAATGCGGTATGCCCAGACCCGCCTAGGTCTGCCGTCCCGTACAGGTTTCCTGAGGAATCGAAAACCATCTGACTGACTGGTTCCTGGCCGTCTAGGCATTCGGAACCGCTGAATTGGGTACAGAAGCTGTAGATAACTGTTTCCGTCCATGCTTCGCCCGGAATCGTGGGCGGCGACAATTCGAACACGGTTCCGCATCCACCCATCCGACAGCCATTTTTGGTCCCACCGAGCTGCGTTGTACCGTAGAGATTCCCTGATCGGTCTAGCACAAGGCCGGCGTCTGGAAAGGCTCCATCAGCGCATAGAAAATTCTGGACAACCGAGCAAAAATTATAAATAACCGTTTCGGTCCAGCTACCGTCCTTATTCGGTGAAAGTTGATACGCTGTCCCGCATCCGTTGTCGCCGCAGGCAAATCCGCTGCCACCTCCCGGGGTGGTTCCGTACAAATTTCCCGCCTGATCAAAGACAACATTGCTGATCGCAGCCGATCCGTCATTCGGATACCCGCTGAAACTATGAATCACCTTAAACGTCTGACCAAACGCTGGAACGCACGCCAGCATCATTGCCAGAACACAATAAAATAGCTTCTTCACATCCACCTCCACCGAACCCTGAAAGCATATCCCACGCCCAATCCTTCGCCAATAGAGACAAAAGACTCCTTATTTACACGCATCGAGTATTAAGTCTCAGCCGCCTACGGCTATTACCGTTGGATTTTCAGCTGCGGACACCACAACCCGTCTATCAAGCCACTGCGCTTTTTCCCATTTCGGGAACTCCCCAACTATTTTCGCTCGAATCTCATTTTTCTCTTGACCTCGCAATTTCAAAAGCGCACGGTGAATTTATAAGCATTACGCACCACCCATAACCAATGGCGACCAACACCAAACGAACGACGGATCAAACGAACTACAAAAGAAACAAAAGACGTTGGAGCCAACTCTTCACTCATAACGCCATTGTTTTCTTTATTTTGACTCCAACTCTTTTGTTCTCTTTATTTTGCAAACTTTCATTCGCTAAACCGTTTCGTTTCAATATCAATTTCATAAATTTATTCACGAGGCTTCATTCATCATGGACACTCCGCTTCCTCTTTGCACTCATATCAAAGTCACCGGGCACCGCTGCGGATCCCCCGCTCTCCGCAAACAATTACTTTGCTACTTTCATTCCCGCGTTTTAAAAGGCGTAGACAATCGCATCGATGCCGTCAACGATCCTGACACCATCTTCGAAGACGCCGCCTCCGTTCAATGCGCGCTGATTAAAGTCTTCAACATGCTGCTGCGCGGAACCATCGATCTCAAACCCGCCGCACTTTTGCTTCGCGCCTTGAAACTCGCCGCGTCCAATTTAAAGACCGCAAAATTCGAAACACGGATCGCCGAGATGGTCACGGAAGTCCCCAACTACAACGTTGTGTACATGAAAGAACATCCTGGAGCGAAGAGCGTGCCCCTTCCCGACTCAGCCTGGAAAGGCGAGGGCATTCACTATCCGGACACATCCGACATGCAAGTAAAAGATTTCCGAAAAGCCTTCATCGGAGCACAGAAGGGATACTACAAAGACATGAAATTCGTCATCAAACACCTAGCCTCCCAGGTCAAAGCCGCCGCCATGAACCCGGCCTTCGCCACCGACATGGCCACCGGATAGAAATTTTAAGAAGTGAGGGTGCCCCATGTTTGCGTCCTAGCAAACGTGGGATCATTGCGCCTTTCTATCGGTGATGTCGTCCCTTAGAGAGGTCGATGAATGGGTGCCCCGTCCAACTCCGCTTGGGCGGGTGGAACGCTTTTTGGCTTGAGTGGAAATAACGATGAATGGGTGCCCCGTTCAAGCTTCGCTTGGGCGGGTGGAACGCTTTTTGGCTTGAGTGGGAAAAATCCGCGCCACAGCTCCGCGTTGTACGATTAACTGTGCTCGATTCGTCCAATCGCCCGCTCATTCTCTTGACTGGAGCTTCTGGCTACATCGGAGGACGGCTTCTGCGGGCGCTTGAGAAAGATGGCCGGCCGGTACGTTGTCTCGCGCGCCGACCTGAAATTCTTGCGCCGAGAGTTGCGGCATCCACAGAAGTCATCAAGGGCGATTGCCTGGATCCCACTTCGCTTCCGCCCGCTATGACCGGGGTGCACACTGCGTATTACCTCGTTCACTCCATGGGGTCGTCGGGAGAGTTCGAGCAGGAGGATCGTGATGCCGCGCAAAATTTCGCCGACGCGGCCCGCGCAGCTGGAATCAAGCGCATCGTCTACCTCGGAGGATTGGGAAACCAGAATCAGGAACTCTCCGCTCACTTGCGGAGCCGGCATGAGGTTGCGGAGATATTGCGAAGCTCCGGCGTTCCTCTTATCGAATTTCGCGCATCCATCGTGATCGGTTCGGGGAGCCTTTCATTCGAGATGATTCGCGCTCTGGTCCAGCGCTTGCCGGTGATGATTTGTCCGCGTTGGGTTGCGGTGAAAGCGCAGCCGATTGCTATTGAAGATTTGATCGCGTATCTGATGGCTGCTCTCAAATTGCCGGTCGACACCGGCGCCGTTTTTGAAATTGGCGGCAGCGACCAGGTCAGTTATGGCGAAATCATGCAGGAGTACGCGCGGCAATCCGGCCTGCATCGGTGGATGATTGCGGTTCCTGTGCTAACTCCGCGGCTGTCCAGCCTTTGGTTGGGTCTGGTCACGCCTGTTTATGCTCGTGTTGGCCGCAAACTGGTGGATAGCATGCGCAACCCAACTCTGGTGCACGATCCGCTGGCTTTGGAAGTATTCGGCATCAAGCCGAAAGGATTGAAGGATGCAATCGCGCGCGCGTTGATAAAGGAGGACCAGGAATTTGCCGCGACCAGTTGGTGCGATGCGCTTTCCTCGAGTGGCAAGCCAGCATCATGGGGCGGCGTTCAGTTCGGCACGCGGCTGGTCGATTCGCGGACCGCGCAGGTGTGGGCGTCTCCTGCCGCCGCGTTTGCCCCGATACGCCGCATCGGCGGTGCGAACGGGTGGTACTTCGCGAATTTTCTTTGGTCATGGCGAGGATTGCTGGATCTTCTGGTAGGCGGGGTTGGACTTCGTCGTGGCCGCCGAGATTCAAACTCGATCGCCGTTGGTGATGCGCTGGATTTTTGGCGAGTAGAAACGTTTGAGCCGGACCATCTCTTGCGGCTCTCCGCTGAAATGAAAGTTCCGGGGCGCGCCTGGCTTCAATTTGAAGTTGAACCAAACAGTCACGGATCGGTCATTCGCCAAACTGCAATTTTCGATCCAGCAGGGTTGGCAGGACTCCTTTATTGGTATGCGCTGTATCCCATTCATCGCTGGATTTTCGGCGGCATGTTAAAGCAAATCGCAAGCATGGCGCAGAGGCCCGCTGCAATAAAGTAGGCGCCGCTGGTTCACGGCGCCCGGCTTATGCGGCATGTCGAATTATTTGCTTCGTCTATTTGATGTCGGAAGTGGGAGTCGCTCCCAGTTCGCGTCGCGGAAGCGGTCGTGCCGCACGTGCTGCGAGCGTTGGTATGGCAGCGGCCGCTCCGTAACGTTCCATCAACACCGGCACCATGGCGCCTTCGGCCTCTTTGATGAATGTGATCTGGCCTTCGGCAGTCATGTCCACGCGAATGAAATCGCCGAGCTTGATTTGTCCCGTGGCCACAAGATTGGCCAGCGGAAAAACCAGGTTGCGTTCGATCGCGCGCTTCAGGTGACGAGCTCCGTACTTTGGGTCTGTTCCTTCATGCAGCAGGAAGTTCTTTACTTTGCTGGTGCAGTTGAACACGAACTGATTTGCGGGAGACGCCGACAGAACGCGCTGTTGCACCATCCCTAATTCGATTTCGAGAATCTGCTGGAGATGTTCCGGACGCAGAGTTTTGAATACGACACTCTTGTCGATGCGGTTCATGAACTCCGGCGAGAACTTGCGGCGTGCGGCGTCGATGGCAGTGCGTTCCATCTTGTCGTCGAACGACGAATTGATCTGCATCACCTTGTGATTGAATCCGAGGCCGCCTTCGACCAGGCCGGTCATTTCACTCGCGCCAAGATTTGATGTCATGACAATGATGCACTGTGAAAGATCGACGCGGCGATTGTCGCCGAGCGTGAGCGTGGCTTTGTCCAGAATGCCGAGCAGCAGTTGCCAGAGCGAGTCTGAAGCTTTTTCAATTTCGTCGAACAGAAGAATCGACAGTTTAAGTTTCTCGGTGTGCCACTGGTTCAATGCTTCCTGCGTGAGCAGAGGATGGGTCTCGCGATGGCCGAGGTATCCTGGAGGCGAGCCGATCAGTTTTGCAATTTCGTGCGAATGCTGAAATTCCGCGCAATCAATTTTGATGCAGGCACGTGGTTCTCCGAATAGCGCATCGGACATGGCTTCCACAACGCGCGTCTTACCGGAACCGGTCGGTCCGAGGAAAAGCAGATTTCCCACGGGGCGGCCCGGAGGATTCAACCCGGCCAGAAACATTTGGTAAATTTCGACAACCTTTTGGACAGCTGGATCCTGGCCGACAATCTTGCGGCGCAAGGCGGCTTCAAAATCACGGGCATCACTGCTTCGAAGGGTCGGGTCTAACACGGTGTTAGCGACGGTTTTCATAAGGGTCTTTTTCTCGTCCTTTTTGCCTGTCGTACGCTTTAACCGGGGGAGCGGAGTCGGCATTTGCCTTCTTCCTGCCCTGTGTAACTGCAAGCCCTTGCCCATCCCAAAGGGAGGGCGCATCCACGGGAAATGAAGGACTTACGGGAACTGGCGTAAGCCTGGAAGGAACTTCCACGGCTATCCACAGATGGGAAAGGGAAATGTTTTGCATAGGCTTGTAACCGGCTTGTCCTTTGAGACGACGCGAGAAAGGCCGCTGACCGGACGTAACTGGCGACGCAGTGCCATGGCCGATAACATGCGATCCAAGCCCACCGCATCGGAGAATGAGATTGAAACGTTTTTGCCTGCCAGCCTTGCTACTTTGTTTTTCAACCTTCACCTTTGCTTATGCGGACAGCACGAAAAAGCCGCAATTGATACCCGCATCGAAAGTCACCGTCACGGCGGCAAAGCCCGCAATGCCTGAACCGGTTGGACTAGTCGCCCCTGCGGGAAGCGTTTACTACCAAGCCAAGCGCGGCGAAAGTGTTCCGACGGTTTCTCACCACTTCATTTCGCAAACTTCGTTTCTTACGTCGACGGAACTGACGGACGCGATCCGCAAAGCCAATAATCTGTCGGACAAGAGCAACGGTTTGAAGGCTGGACAGGAGATTCTGATACCCGGAATTCTACCCGCGCCGATTGTTCAAAGTCCCGTGCCTGTAGCACGAGACTTCGAAGCGCGCGCGATTTACCTGACCGGGCTCATGGCCGGAAGCGACCACGGGCTGCGCATCATCCGTCGTTGGCGCGAACTTGGCGGCAACGCCGTCGTGTTCGATATAAAGGACAGCGATGGGACCATCAACATCCCATTCGACAATGCGTTGGCTGGTCCGCACAACGTCACCATTCGCGACCTGCCAAAGTTCACCCAATTTCTTCACTCCCAGGGATTGCATGCTATCGCACGCGTGGCCATGTTCCGCGATGAACGCCTGGTGAAGAATCATCCAGAGCTTGCAGTGAAGTCGTTGAAGTCCGGCCAGCCTTGGAGAGAAAACGGCAAGCTGGTCTGGACCGATCCGTCGAATCCTAAGGTGCAGGAGTATGACATAGCACTGGCGAAAAAGGCGATCGAAGGTGGCGCGGACGAAATCCAATTTGATTACGTACGCTTCCCGGCGGAAGGCGATCAGAAAGATGCAAGCTTCGCGTTCCAGAGCGCGCACCCCGACTGGAAGCGGTCAGACGTAATTACACATTTCCTCGAACATGCGTATGCGGAGATTCATCCGACCGGAGTTTTGTTGTCACTGGATGTGTTTGGCATCATGGCGTGGCAGCGTCCTGTAGATTTGGCACATACCGGGCAGGACATTGTTGGCATGGCGAAATATTGCGACGTGCTTTCGCCGATGATCTATCCGTCACACTTCTTTGGCATGGATGGCATTGAGCATCCGGGCGATGCGCCGGAACATTTCATCAGCGAGTCGATGGCGCGCTTCGAGAAGATCACACATGGTAGCGGAGTGGTGATTCGTCCGTGGCTGCAGGCGTTTGCGTGGCGGACGAAGACATATTCTCCGCAATATATTGAAGTGCAGGTTTTAGCTGCGAAGGAAAAGGGCGGCGTGGGATTCTTGTTCTGGAACGCGAACAACAATTACGAAAAGCCCGACGCCGCCATGCCTGAAATGCGAGCCGCAAAAGGTAAGTATTTGCGCGGCGATGAGGTCGCGAGCTCGAAGTCGGCGCTCGCGCTGGCGGGCGGAGCACACTAGTCTTCTATTTGAACTTCGTTAAACTAGCCGCGGTCGTTTCGGCGCTTCCCCCCTTGGGGTTTTGCTTCTCTGCGAATCATCTGCGAAACTTGAACCTCGCGGAATTCATCCTTTCATATACCGATATGACCGCGAATTCGCATGGGCCGAATTCACGTACTTTCCGAAGCAGTCGCCAATAAGATCGCCGCCGGCGAGGTGGTGGAGCGGCCTGCGTCCGTCGTAAAAGAACTTCTGGAAAACTCGATTGACGCGGGATCGACGCGCATCAAGATTCAGGTGGAAGCTGGCGGAAAAAAACTCATACAGATTACCGACAACGGTTGCGGCATGGTTCGGGACGATGCACTGCTGGCCTTCGAGCGGCACGCCACATCAAAACTCAAGAACGCCGAAGACCTGCTGAACGTAGCTACTCTAGGATTTCGAGGCGAAGCCCTGCCTTCGATTGCTTCGGTATCGCGTCTGCGGCTTGAGACACGCGCTCCGGACGAAGAGTCGGGGACCATCGTCGAAATTAATGGTGGCAAGATTTTCAACGTCCAAGAAGCAGGACTGCCTGCGGGAACTTCTCTGACGATTCGCGACTTGTTTTTCAACATGCCGGCCCGCAAGAAGTTCCTGAAGGCAGAATCCACCGAACTATCGCATATTGCTTCTCTGGTCACGCATTATGCGCTGGCACATCCTGACAAGCATTTCGAATTGCATTCTGCGACCAACGCAATTCTGGTTGCCCCGCCGGTAGCGGGATCGAGCGAACGCGTATACCAGGTATTTGGCAAGGAAGTGCTGGACCAGTTGCTTCCGATAGCGGCCATGCAGCCACTTGAGCGAATCGGATTGCCGCAACCTCCGCCATGGCGACGGCCTGCGCCCGAGACGCCGATAGATGCCGATGAAGAGCCGGTTACACAGACATTCGGTGACTTGCGGGCGAGAGGATTTGTTTCCAAGCCGGAGATTCAGAAACTCAATCGTAATTCCATGTATGTATTCGTCAATGGGCGATTGATCCGCGACCGATTGGTCCAGCACGCAATTATCGAAGCTTATCGCAATATCATTCCGCCGGCAGTTTATCCGGTAGTGCTGCTGTTTTTGGAATTGCCAATTGGTGAAGTCGATGTGAATGTGCATCCTTCAAAGACCGAAGTACGCTTCCGCCAGCAAACCGTGGTGCATGACTTTGTCCGCGACTCGATTCGCGCGGCATTGATGAAGGCACGACCAGTGCCGCAATTCACTACGGAAATCTCCGCGCATCCTACCGCGAATGCGTCGTTGACCCCCGGAGCATTGGCGCCCGGGGAGCGTCCAAGTCCGCGCGGCGCGATGGTTGATATTGCGGCGTGGCGAGCTACGAATCAACCGGCCCCGCCGCCGGGATTCAATTTGGAGCCGCCGATCACTCCTCCGGAAACTGGACGGCTGGGATTTGGCAATGATTCCATCACCGTGGAAGCGAACGCGGCCGTGGCACTCGCGCCGGTGCCGGATATTCTCCTTGGCGAAGAGAGTTGCGCTCCGCCGATTGCGGACGAGGCTGAATCATCCTATGATGACCAACCATTACTGGCTTCTTTGAAGCCGCTGGGGCAGATTCGCGAGTCGTTTATTCTGGCCGTCAACCATGAAGGATTGTGGATCATCGATCAGCATGTGGCGCATGAGCGGGTGCTCTTCGAAAAAATCCTCAAGCAGCGTTCAGCGCAAAAAGTTGAGAGCCAGCGCTTACTGATGCCGATCGTTCTCGAACTCACACCGGCGCAGCAGGTCGTGTTCAGCGAAATTTGCGATGAACTCAACCAGAACGGATTTGAAGCAGAACCGTTTGGCACACGCAGCGTCGCCATCAAAGTTGCGCCAGCGGGAGTGGATGCCGGACAAATCGAGCATATGCTTCACGAATTATTCGAACAGCTTGCCCATGAAGACCAGGCGATGAATCTTGAAAAAGTGCGAAGTCGAATTGCAGCATCCATAGCCTGCCACGCCGCGATCAAAGTGAACATGCCGCTGGAGCAAAATAAAATGGAATGGCTGTTGGCGGAACTCGCCAAAACCGACTGCCCGATGTCGTGCCCGCACGGCAGACCGATAGTTCTGCGATACTCATTAAAGGACATCCAAAAGGCATTTAAGAGGATTTAAAAAATCTGTCGTGGGATGCCGTTGTCCCCCCGGGCAAGTGTTTCGATCGCGTTTATGACAGACCTGGAACTTGAACATCTTCGGCTTGAGAAATGGCGGCTCAACGAGCGTCCCGTACGTACGCTAGCGGACGCGCGCTCGTTTCTTGAGTCCTGCGGATTTTGCACGATGTTTCCGCAGCGCCCGGCCCTGCTGTTGCCGACATTCGTAGGAGCGTGGGTTGGAGCCGACGACCATCTTCCGACATGGCAACATGCGTTCGATGATGAGCGGGCGAAGGATGCGACCGAAATGATGGTCCGGTTGCTGCGCGAGCGCGACGCCTATGAAGCGAATTTGTTCGGTGAAAACAATTCTTTTTTGGTAGCGGCTTCGATCTTTCCTTACTTCTACGCGCTGGGAGGCGAACGCAATCCTAAGCAGGCTCCGAAAGCTGGAGCGCGTTCCGCGTATTCGCAACTGGCTTGCGACACATTCGAATTGGTGCGCCGTAAAGGTCCGATTTCGAAGCAGCAGATGCGTGAAGACCTGGGCGGAAGCGTGTCGTTTCTCGCACTCGACGGCGCACTTGGTGAGTTGTGGTCACGCCTGCGCATCACGCGAGTGGATTACAACGAGAAGGAAGGTTCTTTCTGGGACGTTCTTTATAGATGGTCGCCGGATGCCGTGCGCGATGGAATGAACCTCGGAATCAATGAAGCGCTGACGGCATTGCTATCAAAATATATTACTTGCGTCGTCGCGGCTGACCAGCCGGAACTCGAACAGTTTTTCGGCAACTTCGTGGCCCGCTCCCGCGTGAAAGATGCTCTGAACGCTCTGCTGGCAGCCCGTGAAATTGAACACATCCGTGTCGGTGACCGTATGTTGTTCCAGATCATGCCCCCTAAAGTTGAGACGGTGCCGGTTGTTCAACGCCGACCGCAGCGCGTGAAACAATGAATAATAAACCGCGGAGTCGCATCTGGGTTAACTGGTAGCGGCAAGCCACCAGAGTTTCTTAGCAGTCGATTTCCAGATTGCATTGTTCCATTTGCTTTCCTGAAGCTGTTTTAAATAGACGTTGAAACACTGCCTTAGACTCTCCGAAAACCTATCTCGGTTGATCGACTTGTGCTGTGGATCCCAGACCGGTCCTGACCGAATCAAACGCCATCCGCCCTTAGTTTGGGCCTGATGAAGCAAACCACATCTGATTTCGCGGTAGAAAACTTCCCCAACAACACCCTCAAAGTACTCTTGGTGCCTAACGTCATTGAAGAAGTTGATGAAAATCTGCTTGCTTTTGATCGCTTCGAAATCCTTGTCTAATCGATATTCTGCGGGCACGGTGTCATTGATGGGCGATGATTTTAAACGTTCGAGTTCGCCGCGATCTGATGTTGGCAGGCCATTTTGATAACATTCCATCGTTTCGATAAGTAAACAACACAAAGCCATGATTGCGAATCCATATCCTTGTTCATTTTTGTCGGCGTTTCTTAGCACTTTTATCGGATCGAAGAGCCTCTCGCTATATCTTTTGTCGATAAAAAGAGCAAGTTCTTTCTGCTTTCTCTCAATGCAATCGATGACCCGCGACTTGGGCCACTTTTGAGCTAGTAGAACATCGCGAAGTTCTACAATTTTTGCCATAACAACTAATATTGGATCGCGATCAAGTCCTTAAGTATTCGTGCGCTTACCGCGAGCAGCTTTGGCTTGAACCGCAGTTTGCCGTTTTCGCCAAGAGCCGTAGAGTCGCTGATATGCCCGTTCGCAACGATGTCGATACGACTGGTCGTCAAAGACAGATGCTGGGGGCGATTGGGTACAGATTGGGCAGATAGCAAACTTTTCTGCTCCATAATAGACGGCGTGCAGTTTATCCTGCCATGACTTGTTTGGGTAGTACGGCTGACCGCAGCAGTTACAGATCAACTGGAGTTCTTGCCTATCATCAACACGCATGTCTAACTGAAGGGCAGGCGTTAAATGTGGCTTAGAACGCAACTTCTTTTCCTCCGTTCGCTTGACGCGGCATGGAGTTGCCTAGGTCAAGCATCGCCGAGTTTACACCATTCAAGGAGCGCGAACTAGCCCGCCATGTTTTTAGAAAGTGCACCTTTTAGATTAAGATTGTTTGCCGCATAACGTTTCCCAGTTGCCGTCGTCCAAGGTGAATATGAAAATCCGCATTGCCTCGATTGTTGTTTTTCCGTTCCTACTTGCTGCCCTGTCTCTCGCGCAATCCGCCAGCGCCCCCACTCTTCCCTATTCTCCAAGCCTCGATGCCGCATCAATGGACAAGACAGTCGACCCGTGCGTGGACTTCTACACGTACTCGTGCGGAAGCTGGCAGAAGAATAATCCCATACCTCCCGACCAGACTTCGTGGAGTGTTTACGGCAAGCTCTATCAGGACAACCTGACTTTCCTTCGCGGAATTCTGGACGAGGCGGCGAAGACCAACGCCGGACGGGACCAGGTGACACAGGAGATTGGCGATTTTTACGGCGCTTGCATGGATGAAGGTGCCGTCAATAAGCGTGGTGTCGCGGCCATCCAGCCACAGCTTGATGCGATTGCAGCGCTGAAATCTGTCCACGACTTTGCGGCGTTTACCGCGCACGTGACTTTGCCTTTTGGCCGGACGATCTTATTCGAAGCAGGCTCGGGGCAGGATCCCGACAACTCCGATCAGTTTATTGCGGACCTCGATCAGGGCGGTCTCGGGCTTCCCGATCGCGACTATTACACGAAGGATGATGCGAAATCGAAGGAGATTCGCGAGCGCTATGTGCAGCATGTGCAGAAAGTGTTTGAACTTTTAGGCGACAAGCCGGAAGTTGCCAAAAAAAACGCTGACGATGTCATGCGTATGGAGACCGTGCTGGCAAAGTCGCAATGGACGCGGGTGGAGCGGCGCAATCCCTATAACCTGAAAAACAAGATGAAGCTGGGCGAATTGGAAACTTTGGCTCCAAAGTTCGACTGGGCTACCTACTATCGTGAGTCGCGCTATCCGCAGGTAGAAATCGTGAATGTGGATGCGCCGAAGTTTTATAAGCAGGTCAATGATTCGCTTTCGAGCGAATCCCTCGATAACTGGAAGACGTATTTCCGGTTCCATGTGGCAGATTCGTATTCGCCATTTCTATCGACTACATTTGTCGATGAAAATTTCGAGTTCTATCGCAAGTATCTGCATGGAGCAAAAGAGCAGCAGCCACGCTGGCGGCGTTGCGTGCAATATACGGACTACAATCTCGGCGAGGCTTTAGGCCAGGCGTATGTTCGCAAAGTATTTTCGCCGGAGCTCAAGGCCGACACTCTCGACATGGTCAATCGGATTGAAGAAGCCATGCGCGAACGCATCGGCCAACTGGATTGGATGAGTCCGGAAACCAAGAAGGCGGCCGTAGTCAAGCTGGGTGGCATTCGCAACAAGATTGGTTATCCGGACAAGTGGCGCGATTACAGTTCCATAAAGATTTCAACCGGTGATTTTTCCGGGAACGTTCAGCGCGCGGGAGCGTTTGAACTGCACCGTCAGATCAATAAAATTGGACAACCGGTGGACCACGGCGAATGGGACATTTCCGCCGCGACTGTGGACGCTTACTACAACCCGCAGATGAACGACATCAATTTTCCGGCCGGCGTCTTGCAGCCTCCTCTCTATGATCCGAAAATGCCGGATGCTCCCAACTATGGCAACACTGGTGGGACCATTGGACACGAACTGACGCACGGGTTCGACGACGAGGGCAGCCAGTTTGACGCCAAGGGAAACTTAAAAGACTGGTGGACAAAAGAAGACCGCGAAAAGTTCGACGCGCGTACGAAATGCGTGGACGACCAATACTCTTCGTATGTCGTAGTTGACGACGTACACCTCAATGGCAAGCTGACCTTGGGCGAAAACGTTGCCGACCTGGGCGGAGAGTTGTTGGCTTACATGGCTTGGAAAGACAAAACCAAAGAGATGCATCTTCAACCGGTTGACGGGCTCACGCCGGAGCAGCAATTCTACGTAGGCTTCGCGCAGTGGGATTGCGCGAATGAACGTCCGGATGACATTCGGGTGCGGGCAAACACGGACCCTCATTCTCCGGCGAAGCAGAGAATCAATGGCGTGGTCGTGAATATGCCGGATTTCGCGAAATCGTTCAGCTGCAAACCTGGGCAGCCAATGGTTAAGGCGGCAGATCAGGTATGCAGGGTTTGGTAGCAGCATGCCGCGCAACAATTTGCGCAAAGCGTGACATTTAACGCATCTTGACATCCAACCGTAGTAGGAAGGAAAATCGACTTATGCAATGGACTGAACCACAAATCGAAGAAATCTCGTTGGGTTGCGAGATCAACTCCTACGCGTCCGCCGAAATCTAAACGGACAAGATGTACGTAAGGATTCTGGGTACGGCAGCCGGTGGCGCGTTCCCGCAGTGGAATTGCGCCTGCCGCAACTGCCAAGCCGTTCGTGCTGGCAGCCTTTCTGGAAAGCCACGTTCCCAATTACAAGTGTGCGTCAGCAGCGACAGTGTCGCTTGGTTTTTGTTGAATGTCGCCCCTGATTTGCGTATGCAAATCGAATCCAACGCTTTTCTCCACCCGAATACCAATAATTTAGGCAGACATTCTCCGATCAGCGGCGCGATTTTGACCAGCGCAGATGTAGATCAAGCTTTAGGGCTGCTGTTGCTGCGCGAACTGCAGCCTTTGCAAATCTATTGCACAGCGTCGATCCAGAAAATTCTGCGTAAAGATAACAGCATGTTTGCCATGTTGAATCGCGTTTCTGATCAAGCAAGTTGGAACGAAATTTCCGCAGATACTAAATTTGAATTGAAATCGCCGACCGGAAATACATCGGGAATAAAGTGTCTGCCGATTGCTGTTTCCGATCATTATCCGGCTTACGTGAGCGCCAAGCGCGTCACAGAGTTAAACCCTACGGACGCCGTGATCGGGCTTATTCTTGAAGATAGATCGGGCAAGCGCCTCGGATATTTTCCGGCAGTTGGGCAAATCGACGCCCGCTTGCTCAATCATTTTGGCGACCTGGATGTATTAATGTTTGACGGAACATTCTGGTCCGATGACGAGCTGATTCGGCTTCAAGGATCAGGCCAAACCGCCCGCCAGATGGGCCATCTTCCCATAAGCGGCAAAGGCGGCAGCCTGGAATTGCTAGCGGGGCTAGAGCGACCGCGAAAAATGTTCGTTCATATCAACAACACGAATCCGATGCTGGATGAGAATAGCGAACAGTATCGACAGGTTTACGATTCAGGATGGGTGATTGCGGAGGACGGATGCCAACTCGAACTGTAGTGACTAATCCGGAACCGCTGTTGACCGACGAAGAATTGCGCTCGCGCATGCGTAAGCTCGGCGAAGAACGTTACCATCATCGGCATCCCTTTCATGTGCTGATGCATGAGGGCAAACTGACCAAGGGGCAGCTACAAGCTTGGGTGCTGAATCGTTATTACTATCAGAGTCGAATTCCGATCAAAGATGCAATCGTCATCTCCCGAAGCGATGATTCCGTTTTTCGCCGGGCGTGGCGGAAACGAGTGCTTGATCATGATGGAGATGACAGTCCTGAAGGCGGAATCGAGCGCTGGCTGCGGCTTGCAGAGGCATTGGGTTTGACACGAGAGAAAGTGATGCGTTGCGACGCAATCCTGCCAGCGGTCCGGTATTCCGTGGATGCTTATCTCGACCTGGTCCGCAGCCGGTCTTTATTAGAAGCGGTAGCATCTTCGCTGACTGAACTTTTCTCGCGCGATCTCATCGTGTTGCGGATGGATGCTTTACGCAAACATTATCCGTGGATGGCGGGTGGATTGGATTATTTCGAAGCGCGCCTGGATCAGGCTCCGGCGGACGCTGCTTTTGCATTTCAATTCGTCGTCGATCATGCGCGCACACGCGAAGAACAAGAGAAAGCCATCGCGGCGCTACGCGAGAAGTGCGACATTCTTTGGGCACAACTCGATGCTATCTATTATGCATATGTGGATCCGGGATGGCCGGCCCCTGGCGCATTTCTGCCCGCGGAATAATCTGTGGAGCTTCTAGATACAACTCGCCCTCGTCTTGCCGTTGGATGCCGATTGACGGGCGAAGGCGAGAATCGCAATTTGCTATTTCCTGAAGGCGCACTGCGCTTGCAGGGAACCGCGCTGGCAATCGTCGAACTGTGCGATGGATCTCGCACATTCGAGCAGATCGTTCAGTCTCTGGAAACCGTCTATACGAAAGCAGAAGCGGGCAAGGTTCGCGCCGACGCCGAATCATTCCTGCAACGTCTGCATCAGAAGCGTCTGGTGGAATTCGAATGAGCGGAGAGCTCTCAAGCGGTTTCGTTCCGCCACTGGCGGTTATTGCCGAACTGACTCATCGGTGTCCGCTGCATTGCGTGTACTGTTCCAATCCGCTTGAGTTGATCGCCACCGCGTCTGAACTTACAACCCAGCATTGGCAACAGGTTTTTACCCAAGCTGCGAAGTTAGGAGTCCTTCACCTCCACTTAACTGGTGGAGAGCCGCTGGCTCGGCCCGATCTGATTGAACTGGTTAAATCCGCACATCACGCAGGGCTTTATACAAATCTGATTACATCGGGCCTAGGACTGTCGCAATCCCGTTGGGACGATCTGGTGGCAGCGGGATTGGATCATATCCAGCTTAGCTTTCAGGATGCGCGCGAAGCGGAAGCGAATTGGATCGCTGGCACGCGCGCGCAGGCTGTGAAACTGGAAGTCGCGGCGATGATTCGTAAGTCGAAAGTCGCGTTTACCGTCAATATGGTTGTGCACCGGCAGAATGTAGACCATCTTGACGAGATGATCGCGCTCGCCGAGTCATTGCGGCCTGAACGGTTAGAGATTGCCCATGTTCAGTATTACGGATGGGCGAAGAAGAATTTGGAAGCGTTGCTTCCGACACGCGAGCAAGTCCTAAAGTCACTGGAAGTAATTCGTGCCGCTCAGCAGAGGTTGGCCGGCGTGATCAATATTGATGCCGTCGTTCCCGACTACTACGCTCGATTCCCGAAAGCCTGCATGGGAGGCTGGGGCCAAAAGCAGATGTTGATCGATCCCAGCGGACAGGCGTTGCCGTGTCACGCGGCGGGGGTGATTCCTGGCATGAAATTCGACAACATCCGAGATCACTCATTGGAATGGATTTGGAGCGAGTCAGAAAGCTTTAACAAGTTTCGCGGCGAAAGTTGGATGCCCGATCCCTGCCGCAGTTGTGATCGCCGCGAAACCGATTTCGGCGGATGCCGTTGTCAGGCGATGATGATTACGGGCGATCCGACGCAAACGGATCCGGTTTGCTCGTTGGCTTCGTCACATCATCTGATAGAAGAGCGGCTTAGCGAGGTGAATTCCTCCCCGATTTTGCCCTCGTCACCGGAGAATAAGGCACTTTGGACGTACCGAACGCAGCCCCGCTGACAAGAGTTAGCGCCGATCTCCTAAATGTAAACAAATTGTCACTTCTGGCCTTAAACATTGGCCAAGGGGCGTATTTGGTATAACTTGGTGAAGTTAGGCTGGCTCGTTTCGCGCGAGCCCGAGGTGCAGTAATGTTTACAAATTCTTCACACGTTGCTACCGATTCATTAATGCCTGTCATGCAGCGAATACTTGTGATCGAAGACGACCGAAGCGTCCAGAAGGCGCTGCGGCGACTTTTCGAATCGGAAGGGTTTGCCGTAGAAGTTGCTCCGAACGGATTAGCTGGTCTGGAAGCGTTTCGTGCAATGCCGCCTTGCGCAGTGGTTCTCGATCTTCGTTTGCCGGGTATGGCCGGTCCCGATGTTTGCCGAGAAATCAAGCAGGCCGCTCCGACTTTGCCAATTATCATTTTGAGCGCGAAGACCGATGTATCCGACAAAGTGCTGCTACTGGAATTGGGCGCTGACGATTATGTGACGAAGCCGTTCAGTCCGCGCGAACTAATGGCGAGAGTGAATTCGGCGGTGCGCCGCTCGGTTCGAGGCAAACCTGGCAAGACTTACGCTTTTGCCGATGTCACCGTGGACTTCTCAAAAATGGAACTCAGACGCGCAGGACTACTGATCTCGTTGACGGCACAGGAGTTTAAGGTGCTGAAGTTCATGACGCTGAATGAAGAACGGGTCATTTCACGGGACGAATTGTTAAATGAAGTGTGGGGATATCAAAATTATCCTTCGACGCGCACGGTGGACAATCACATTTTAAAATTACGGCAGAAACTGGAAAAGGATCCAGCGAACCCGGTACACTTCCGGACCGTGCACAGCGCGGGCTACAAATTCGTGCCGTAGTTCGTAGCTCGACTTCCTCCCTCGCCTTGACGTTATGCCAGCTCAGAAAATTTCGAAGCGTTCGTTACGAATGCAAACCAAGTTTTTGCTGACGGTCTTGTTAGTCACGGCCGGACTGACAGGAATGGTCTTGCTGGTTGTACGTCGAAGTGTCCAACAGAAAGTTCGACAAGAAATTTTTCATGATCTGGAAAATTCTGTTCTTACGTTCCAGAATTTCCAAAGCCAGCGGCAAGCCGCGTTCGCTCAATCCGCCGAATTGTTGGCGGATTTGCCAAATGTGCGGGCATTGATGACCACCCGTGACGCCTCAACGATACAGGATGCTTCTCAGAACCTCTGGCATCTCGCGCGAACCGACCTGCTCGTGTTAGCGGATCCATCCGCAAAAATCATGGCATTGCATGCAGTTACGCCGGGCCTGAGTCCTGACGTTGCACATAACTTTTTGGCTCAATCATTGACTCCGGCTGAAACCAGGCACTGGTGGTATGAGAGCGGGCATCTATACGAAGTATTTATCCAGCCGATTTATTTTGGCCCCGCGTCTGAAGAGCGCAAGCTCGGATATTTGGCGTTAGGTTACGAGGTGAATGGCCGGATTGCCGACGAGGTGAGCCGTGTTTCCGCCAGCCAGGTGGCGTTTACTTACGAGGACGAGATCGTCGCGAGTACACTTTCGTCGTCCCGTCAGAGCGAACTGCTCAATAAGATACCGTCAATCGGGCGTAGCGAATCGCGCAGTCCTTACGAAATGCGGTTGGGGGAAGAAAGCTATTTAGCGACTTCGGTCGATTTGGCGCCTGAGTCTTCGCCAGCAGTGCATTTGACAGTGCTTAAGTCATTCGATCAGGCTACGCTATTTCTAAATAGCCTCAATCATGAACTCATTGCTCTTGGCTTGATTGCTGTATTGGGCGGTAGCCTGTTTGTTTTCCTGATTTCTAAAACATTCACCCGTCCGCTTGAAAATCTGGTTGCGGGCGTTAGGGCGCTTGAGCAAGGAGATTTTACTTTTCCGCTTGAACCGCGGGGAGGAGATGAAGTTGCGGAGGTCACGGTTGCGTTCGACCGCACCAGAGTGAGTCTGCAAAAAGCGCAGCACGAGTTGGTCGATGCGGAACGGCTGGCCACAATTGGCCGGATGGCAAGTTCAATCTCACACGATCTCAGGCATTCGCTTGCCGCTGTGGTCGCGAACGCCGAATTTTTATGCGAAAGCGATCTCACTCCGGTTCAGCGCGAGGAGCTCTATCAGGAAGTACGCGTCGCTGTGAACCAGATGACCGACCTCATCGAGGCATTGCTTGAATTCTCACGAACGCGCGAATCGCTGCGTCCGTCTTTCGGAAGTGTGCAGCACATGGCGCAGCGGATGATTCAAGTAATTAGAGCGCATCCTGATTTTCATCGGCAGCAAATTGTGTTGACGTGCGAAGGGAGCACTGACGGATGGTTCGATGCGAAGCGATTGGAACGGGTCTTTCATAACCTACTATTGAACGCGTGCGAAGCTGCTCCGGAAGAAGGCGGCCGCATCGATGTGAAATTGCGTGAAACTACTGACGGTCTGGAAATACGGGTTGGAGACAACGGAGGTGGGATTGCGAACGAAGTCCGCGATACTCTGTTTGAACCATTTGTAAGCTATGACAAGGAAAATGGTACAGGGCTTGGTTTAACAGTAGTTCAAAAGATTGTGCAGGACCACGGCGGTGAAGTCGTGGTAGAAAGTACTTCTGACGTCGGCACTGTCTTTAAGCTGACGCTTCCATTGCATATGCCAGTAGATAAGACTTTTTCTACTACGCACTGAATTGCGGTTAGAATTTCGCGTGGGCTGTTCAGTGTTATTCCGGATCCACACAATGTGCAGCATGGGAGATCGCGATGCGCAGGATGTCGCAGTGGCTAGTTCTTCGACCCCAAATTTGGATGCCGCTATTCCTGCTCTGGTGCATGGCGTCGACGGGGCTTGTCCTCGCACAAACCTCATCTACAACTGGCAGCAGCAATTCAGTAAATGATTCCGTCCGCGAACTGCAACAGCAAGTCCGCGATTTGCGATCTGTTGTTGAACAGGTACAAGCGGACGCGGCGCGATCTCGTGAAGAAACGGCCGCACTTCGCAAAGAATTGGAAGCGGCACGCAGGCAATCGAATACCGCCGAAACAGGCAGCGATCCGGTTAATGTGCCTCCAACGCAGGTTACGGCGCTGCAAGGGACATCTTCGACCGGCGATCGCATTGCCAAACTCGACGAGGAATATCAGCTGCTCACAGGGAAGATTGATGACCAGTATCAGACGAAAGTCGAGAGTTGGTCGAAGTACCGGGTCCGATTTTCCGGAATTGTGTTGTTTAATCTTTTCGACAATATCGGCGCCGTCGATAATATTGATATTCCGAACTTTGCTTATCCTCAGTTTCCCGGGACACCGGATGGAAGCTTTGGGGCTACCCTCCGGCAATCACAATTAGGGTTCGCGGTGACCGGACCGCAATTTTTCGGTGCCCGGACGAGCGCCGACATTCGTTTGGACTTCGGAGGCGGTTTCGCGAACGTTCCCAATGGAGTTAATTATGGGCTGGCCTGGTTGCGAACTGGAACCATCCGGATGGACTGGCACAATACCTCAGTCGTCGCGGGCCAAGATGCGCTATTTTTTTCGCCAACGACTCCAACATCGTTTGCGTCCTTGTCCACCCCGGCTCTAGCCTATGCGGGTAACTTGTGGAGTTACACTCCGCAGATTCGGATTGAGCACCGCTTTGCGATCTCTGATCAATCGAGAATTACAGTGCAGGCGGGGCTGCTCGATAATTTGGATGGCGGTGCTTCTGCGATATCAGTCTATCGCCTGCCTCAAGCTGGAGAGGCGTCACGACAGCCGGCTTATGCAACGCGCATCTCGTGGACTCGTTCGGTTTTCGGCCAACCGCTCATGATCGGAGCAGCAGGATATTACGGCCGACAGACTTACGGTTATGGCCGCGATGTGGACTCGTGGGCTGGTATGACGGACTGGTCATTGCCGCTACAACGTATGATCACGCTCTCGGGAAAGTTATATCGTGGCCGTGCGGTAGGAGGCCTGGGTGGTGCCTTAGGCGACAGTGTTCTGGTTAGCGGAGATTTAACGGACCCTACGACGGTTGTGAATGGAATTAATTCCGTAGGCGGCTGGGCACAATTCAAGTTTCACCCGCTTTCAATGTTGGAATTGAATGCAGCTTTTGGCGAAGACAATCCATTTTCTTCGGATTTCGATCGGTTCCCGAACGGGGGAACTCCGCCGATTTATTTGATTCGCAATCAAGGATCGATGGCAAATGTCATCTTTCGACCGCGATCGGACTTGTTGTTTTCCGCTGAGTACCATTATCTGAAAACCTTTTCGATTGGTTTCGGAGACTACACTGCCAGCCAGTTTAATCTCATGATGGGAGTCTTATTCTGACTCGCATCCTGTGCCACATAAAACTTTTCCGGCTGAAATTTTATATATATACCTTTATCGCTCTGCTGTTTGCGGTGAGTACTTGTGATGCGCAGAATGTCACAGTGACAGGGCAGGTTGTCATAGGTGCTGTGCCATCTAAAGCCAAGACAAGGTTTTCGAACACAATAGTTTGGTTGACCCCGCTTGATCCCAACGCGGAGATTCAGGAAAATATAAAAGGGAAATATAAGCCGCTAAAGTTAACCCAGAGAAATAAGAGCTTCGAACCGCATGTGCTTGTTGTGCCGGTGGGGGCAGCAGTCGAGTTCCCTAATCTCGATCCCTGGTTTCACAACGTCTTTTCACTTTTCGAAGGGAAGCGTTTCGACCTTGGACTCTACGAAGCCGGTGAATCGCGAATGGTCCATTTCGACCGCGTGGGAATCAGTTATATCTTTTGCAATATCCATCCGGAGATGAGCGCCGTCGTGATTGCAGTGCGAACTCCGTACTACGCTTCGGCCGACGGGGCGGGATATTTCAATATCCCCGATGTACCGCCAGGGCGGTACACGCTTCATGTTTGGAGCGAGAAGGCTTTGCCAGAGGCATTGCAGTCGGCTACTCACGAAGTTCGAGTTGCGGAAGGGTCAGGCGCAATTGGGCAAATCCGGCTACCAGCGGACAACAGACCGGTGCTTCCGCACAAGAACAAATACGGGCGCGACTACGATCCTCAAAAAGCCTCAGATCCGGCCTACGGCCAGCGGTAACGAATCCTTTTGGTTTGTTCACATTACCCTATTAAAAGACAGCGAACAGGTTCTTTCATTCTGGATCCGTAGCAGGGAAATCAGAATGTTAGCCTGTCCCGCCTGCGGTTCGTCTTATAATGTTGCGTCTTCTATTTAAGTTATCGAGGCGCAATTTGGGGCCAAATTCCAGCGATTCCGACAAGAAAAGTACAAAGATGTCGCAAGAAAGTGTCCTGAATCTCCCGCGCGTATTTGGATTTGAAGAGGTGGGAGAGCAGCGAAAAAGCCAGAAGTTGGAAGAAACGCTGGTAGACCTTTATGCGAGCATGCGTCCGGCGCTGCTGGGATACGTATATCAAGTAATCGGTTCAAGCGGGGACAGTGAAGACCTGGTGCAGGTGGCGTTTCTAAAGTTGTTTGACCATCTCAACCGGAACGTCGAAATTCAGAACGTGCGGAGCTGGATGTACCGCGTAGTGCATAATCTTGCGATTGATCATGTCCGGCGGCGCGGAGTGCATGACAACGCGGTAGCTGGGTGGGTTGAGGATCGTAACTCATCGGATCGGACGACGACCACGGAACACGAGATGATCGTCCAGCAAAAAGTCGCAACCTATATGGGCATGCTTAACGAGCGTGAGCGGCAGTGTCTTACGTTGCGGGCTGAAGGATTAAGTTATCAGGAAGTAGGAGAAGTATTGGGTATCAGTCACAAATCGGTGAGCGTTTATCTGGTGCGAGGACTCAAGAAAGTTCGAGGAGCGGGCAAATGACAAAATCCCGCCGCGACTTTCCGATTTCTCATCTGAACGAAGCGCAACTCGTCGCTTATCTCGACGGCGAATTGAAGCGCGCCGACCGCGATAAGGCTCGTGAACACCTGGAGAGTTGTTGGACCTGTCGCGGATCTTTAAACGACATGCAAAACAGTATCGAGGCGTTTCTTAGTGTGCGGACGGCCCTGTTGCCGCAGGAATCGACCTTCGCCGAATCCCGAGTTGAGCAGTTCAGGCAACGGCTTGCCCGCCACGCGAATGCAAGCGAATCCGAAAGCGAGGATGTTTCGGTAACTGGCCCGGTTCCTGATTGGTGGAGTCGCGCCCGATCTGCCATGGCTTTTCTGGTTCAACCACGACAGGCTGCGATTGCCGGCGTACTGGTCGCGTCCATGCTGGTCGTGATGTTTACCGATGTACTCAACACGCGTGTTTCCGCCGACACAATTCTTGCTCGAGCAGCTCAATATGAGTCCTCACATGTGCCTGCCTCAGGCAAGGTTAGCCGTACCGAGATGCGCGTGGAACGGATTGAAAGCTCCGATCGCACAGTCGCCAAGACGGTAAAAGAACTTGGAACGGTAACCGTGGTTCGTGATTCGGCTACGCCTGAAGTCTATGTCCAAGCACAGTCCGAGTTGGGAGCAACGTCGCAGGCCGTCATTACGGCGGGTAAAAGTCCCCAGGGCGACTTGCTTGGGGTGATGCTAGGTGCTGATGATGCGGCGCTGAATCAATATTTGAACTCCGAACATTGGATCCCCGAACTCTCTGTGGAAGAATTCAGACATTTAGGATCGGGACAAGAGATTGCTGAGTCGGCAGGTAAGCAAGGTGACGCTTTTAACGTCAGCTATAAATATGCGGCGGGTGCGTCCGGCATCGGCGAGGCTTTGCTCCAAGTCGATGTGAGCGACTACGCGCCTACCAGCATCAGTTTCATCGCATCGAGCCCGGAAGTGCGCCGCGAGTATCGCCTCACGCGTACTGCGTTTTCCATGGAGACGCGAACTTCCGCGATTGCGGCAATGTTTGCGCCCGCCGCTAGCGGTGGAGAAGAGTTATCTACACGAAAGACCGAAGTTCCTGCGCTCAGCAAGCCTATTCCTCTTTCCTATGCTGATTCGCGAGCAACCGCCAGAGAGGTAGCAATCACTCTGGCGTTGCATAAAGTCGACGCCTGCCTAGGCGAAGAAATCAACTTGTTTCCGATGTCGGACGGCAGTCTGCTTGTACAGGGCCTAGTGGACAACAATGCTCGCCGCGAGACTATCGCGAGAGCGCTACGGCAAGCGGACAATAATGTCCGCGTGGAAATCTATCTTCCGCGCGAGATCAAGAGCGGATCTGATCTTTATGCTCCTCCCGAACGTTTTGCACAGATATCAAGAGTAAGCGCCGAATCGGACAATCTTGCTACGTTGGCCGATCTTTCTAACGGGCAAGCGCCGTTAGCGGAGCGGTTGAATCAACACTTCTCCCAGCCCGGTGTGTCTCCGGAAGACGCAAGCAAGCAAGTTGCAGTGTATTCGAGCGAGGTTGTCACCATTGCTCGCCAGACATTCCTTCATGCCTGGGCATTGAAGCGGTTAGATGGCGAATTCTCGTCAGCCCGCGCCGTTAATCTGACTGCGGAACAGTTGCGTGGAGTTGATCAGATGCGGCAGGACCATCGCCGTTGGATCGCCACGCTCGCCAAGCGAGAATCTGACATGCTGTCGGTCATTGCCCGTCCAGACGCCACTGGCGCTGCTCATACCGCAATCGCTGCGAGCAGCGTCGATACAGAGACGGATACGCTGCTGGCATTGGCACAAATGCAGAACGAGCTAGTACGCGCTCTTTTTGCGGACTCACGCCAAACTTCTCAAGCCGATGCCAACCTATCCCGTCTGTTGGCTGTCGTGCATCGAATGGGTTCGTAGACCGCGTCTGGCATAGTTTTTCATCGTAAAGAATCACCATAGATGTAGCCGCAAGTAATATAATCCCGTCTGTGTTTGTGTCCTTCTATTTCTCCGCTCTATCGCCGGTTTCCCACTGTGAGCGGGAGTGTGACGAGCAATTCGTTTGATTCAGTTTCCGTTTTTACGTTCGCTATTGATTCGCGCACGACGCTGCGTACGTGTTGCCACTCTGACTTTACCGCTGATTTCCTTGGCTCATGCTCAGCGCGCGTCATTGGCGGGAGTTGTGTCAGACCAGAGTGGGAGCGTCGTGAGCCAAGTGCATTTGACGCTCTTGAACCTCGATCAGGGGTTAAAACGCGAAACCGTTACAAATCAAGGAGGATATTTCGCAATTCCTCTTCTTCAGCCGGGACGGTATTTAGTTACGGCGCAAAAGGACGGCTTTGAGGTCTCAGAGTTCCGCGATGTCGACCTACATGTCGGCGAGAATCGCGGGCTGAATATTCAGTTGCGTGTGGGGGCGGCGCCGGTGCAAGTTCACGTTTCCGCAAATTCGCAACAGGTGGAGACGGTTAGTCCAGCGCTGGGAACGGTTGTCACCGCAGATGTTGTTCGCAATGCGCCACTCAATGGACGCGATATCCGCGATCTCGCTGCGCTCCAGCCGGGAGTTACTCCGACGGATTCCGATTTTTCACACAATGGGGTTGGCACGTTCAACGTCGCTGGCGGACGAAGTGACTCCGTGGCGTACTTACTCGATGGCGGCTTTAATAACGACCTGATCGACAATCGAGCGGTATATGTACCCAATCCGGATACTGTCGCGGAGTTCCGGATATTGACAACGAATTATCCGGCGGAGTACGGCCGGAACTCCGGCGGCGTTATCAGCGTGGCTACGCAATCGGGGACAAATCGGTGGCACGGGACAGCATTCGATTTCTTAAGAAATGACGCGCTGAACGCCAATAGCTATTTCAATAAAGACAATGGTTTGCCGCGTCAAGTGCTGAAACGTAATCAATTTGGCGGGACACTGGGCGGTCCGTTAACGATTCCGAAAGTAGTCAACGGTAAAAATCGTTTTTTCTTTTTTGTTGGCTACCAAGGACAACGGTTGACGCAGGATTTAACGATCCACGATGTTTCGACATTTACTCCGGCAGAATTGAATGGAGATTTTTCTCAGGCCGGGCCCGGCGGCTCCCCTGATCAAAATGTTGCGGCTTATCTCGCCCAGAATCCATTTTTTCAGCCGGACCCTACCAAAGCGCAACAGGCGATCATCGATCCAGCGCGCATTAATAGCGTGGCAAAAAACTACATTACCGCTGGTTTGATTCCAACATCGCCGACGGGTGTGCTGAATCCGCAGGAACGCTTGACCCTCAACAGTAATGAACTCACGGGGAAATTCGATTTTGATTTGGACAGCAAGAATAAATTTGCACTAACCATTGGTGGTGACAACACTCACGAGATCAGCCCATTTGATTATGCGAATGTTCCTGGGTACCCAGACGTCTCCGATTTTCATGACTATTTGTTGAACTTTGCTTATACGCACATTTTTTCGCCAAATGTTCTTAACGAATTTCGATTCACGCCGGAGCGAACGAATAATCTTGCGAGCAAGCCGGATCGACAATTGCCGACGCCTGCAAATCTGGGTGTAGGCGTTACTCCCGATTTGCCCGATGGACCATCCAATCTTTTTTTCGATACCGGTCTGTCAATTGGCTTCAGCGCGAGTGGACCACAGCGTTTCGTGGATAACACATTTACTTACTCCGACACGTTTACGTGGATTCGCGGTGCCCATAGCTGGAAATTTGGTGGCGGCTTTTCGGATTACCAAAACAATACCTTTTTCGCTTTTTACAACAGTGGCCAATTCGCATTCTTTGGGCAGGGTGGCATAGGATCCCAAAATTCGTTCGCAGACTTTCTCTTCGGAATTCCTTTGCAATATTTCCAAAGTTCGGCAGCGTCCTCGAATTTCCGCACAAAGTTTAGCTATGGTTTTGCGCAAGACAGTTGGCGAGTGAAAAAGAATTTAGTGTTTGATTTGGGCTTAAGATACGAATATTCGACACCGAAACGCGATACCTATGGGCGAACATTTTCAATTGTCCCCGGAGAACAATCAAGCAGATTCATCAATGCGCCGCCCGGTATGGTTTTCCCTGGTGATTCAGGAGCACCGGTTGGCGTAAATTTTCCCAATCGGAATAATTGGGCGCCCCGAGTCGGATTTGCCTGGGACCCGACCGGTAAAGGCAAGACTAGTTTGCGCGGAGCCGGTGGCGTGTTCTACGACATTCTCAAGGGCGAAGACAATTTGCAATTCAATGGTGCTCCGCCTTTTTATGCAACGACGAATTTAGTTTTTTCTCCGCCGGGAACTGTCACTTCCGAGTTGAATTACTTGTCGGCTCCTTTTGCGGCGACTGGTACTGTCAATCCGTTCCCGTCGCGAACGCCGCCCTCGAATTTTAATTTCGCGAATGAGGGCTATTTACCGATTGGCGGTTCCGGTGGAATATTTGTAGTTGACCCTCACCTGCGGGCGCCGTACACGTATCAATATCACCTGACGCTGCAACAACAGTTGCCTGCTAATACAATTTTCCAGGCCAGTTATGCAGGCACTAGTTCACATGGATTGACTGCGGTGACCGATATCAACCCATTTGCTCTGGGAACATTCGATCGTGTTTTGAACATCACCCCACCCGGCAGCAATTGCGGAGACGCACAAGGACTACCTTGTTATGGGGTGCTGGAAGAGTTCAAGAACGTCAGCAATGCGAACTACAACAGTTTCTTCGCGAGCTTGCAGAAAGAATTTTCCGGTGGCGGAGTTTTCGGACGTTCTTATTTCACGCTGGCTTATACCTACTCACACAATATTGACAACGCCTCAGGGTTCGAAAATCGCAACAATGCAGTGCCGGCTTACGATCCTGGTCTGTTTCGCGCTTCTGCCGACATGGATGTTCGCCATCGAATTGTGTTCAGCGGCGGATGGGACTTACCTTTTGCGCAGGCCTCACCAAAGATTTCGAAACGAATAACCCGGGGTTGGAGTTTGTTCCCAATTATTAGCTGGCGAACGGGCTTTCCTCTGGATGTATACGCTAATCTTCCTAGCGCTTTGAATTTCGCCAGCCCAGGGCCTTCAGGGGTGGGCGATCCAGGACTGGTTCGCGCAAACCTGGTCAGTCCGATTCAGATACAAGCTCCGAGCACATTTCAAACGATCCCGCTTTCGGGTGGGGAAAGTGAAACCGGGCATTTCTGGTTTAATCCCAACAGCTTTAGTAATGCGCAGTGTCTTGATGGAAGTACGACCTGTGTTCCGAGTAATGCAGTCCTTCCGAACGATGCTCAGGCGGTAAGCGACCCTGGCGTACGCACTTACGGTTCGCTACCTAGGAATTATTTCCGAGGGCCTGGACGCTTCAATGTAAACCTGGCGGTTGCAAAGAGCACTCCGCTCACCGAGCACCTGAGACTGGAGTTGCGTGCCGATATCTTCAATGTCCAAAACAAGGCGGAATTCAACAATCCAGACACCGTCATTACTAGTCCGACATTTGGCAGGATTCTGGATACCGCCGATCCACGAATTATTCAATTATCCGGCAGGTTGAGCTTTTAGGAATAGAAACGTGCGATTCCCCCGAGTGCCCAAAGCCTGCTGAAGATTAATGCGTTTGGTTCACCACGACAGTGACGGGGCGGGCAAGCACCGTGCCCACAACCAAGTCCGGAAGTACGTCATTGCCGAGCAAGGCTGGTAGCACCACGATTGATCCGGAGTTTTCCAGGAGCGATACAGGAGCCTCAAATTTTCCATTACCGAGCCCCGTCAATACTTGAACCGCGTTTTGAGTGATAGCGATGTCGAGCTTTCGATCCCCATTAAAATCCGCAGCGACCATGGCTCCGCCAAAGTTTCCTGGGTTAGTGACGGGAAAAGCGAACATTCCGTTTCCTCCGCCAAAAATGACGCTAAGCGATGTACCGTTGTTGACCGCAAAATCCTGAAATCCGTCACCGTTGAAATCCGCAACTATCAAATTAGCAGGCGTGGTGCTCGCTTTGATTGTGACCGACGGGAGAAACGATCCGTCCCCCACACCCGAAAGAAAGCTAACGCCACCCGGGTCTATTCTGCCTTTGCCGGAATTCGCAACGACCAGGTCAACGATGCTGTCGCCGTTAAAGTCCGCGACGCCGATGCTGTTAGGTGATGCTCCGACATAGGTAACTTTTGCCGCTTGGAACGATCCATCGCCATTGCCTAAGAAAATGCTCGCCACACCATTTTGGCAATTGACGCTGTTGATACATACGTCGACTACCGCTAGGTCGAGTTTGCCATCACGGTTGAAGTCTCCAGCGGCGAACGCGATGGATTCATAGCCCACATCGATAGTCAGAGGAGACTGGAATGTGCCATCCCCGTTGCCCAGGAAAACCTCCACGTTTCCTGTCTTGCTGTTCAGATAACCAAGGACTGCGATGTCGAGATTTCCGTCATTGTTGAAATCCGCAGCAATGATCCCCTTGTTGCCGGTCGTATCGAGATTAAGAACGGTCGGTTGAAAAGTGCCATTGCCGGTACCTAGCAAGATGCTTACATGGGAATTGTCGAGCACCGCCAGATCCTGCTGCCCATCTTTATTAAAATCTCCGGCTGCTATGGCGATGGCAGCAGTCCCGTCCGTTCCAAAAGACTGCGGGGCGTGCAATGTTCCATTCCATTACCAATGTAGAGGACCACCTCGTTGAAGAGCGTAGAGACTTGGACTAAGTCCAGGTTGCCATCCCCATTCAAATCCGCTCCTACCATTGTGCCGCTGAATCCGCCGTCACTGTAGATCGCACCTGGAATTTTAAAATGGCCGGTTCCATTTCCTAGCAAAATCCCGAGTCCGGACATCGCTATGTCAATTTTGCCGTCCCCATTAAAGTCGCCTAAAGTGAATGTTCCGTTCAACGCTCCGGTTGGGGAGATCATTTGCTGGCCGAATTGACCGTTGTGATTGAGGAGCACGGCAATACCTTTAGCATCGGAAACCACGAGGTCGGATTCGCCATCACCGTTGACATCCCACGCTACAACCTGGTTGGCACCGGCTGATTTGAGCAATTCTTGCGCCGGCTGAAAGGTCCCGTCTCCGTTTCCTTTAAGAATGTCCAAGCTGTTTGCCGTGGTCACAATGTCGATATTGCCGTCACCGCTGAAATCGCCGACCGCAATGCTATTTGTGTGCCCGGTTCCGACGACGGCATAATTAAAGCCCGGCTGCAAAGTTCCGTCGCCGTTACCGAGAAAAACTCCTATCGATTTTTCGCTTTGAGCCACTGCGACGTCTAGGTTTCCATCATTGTTGAAGTCGCCAACCGCGAGCGCGACGGCACTCCCGATAGTCGGAAAGGACCGTGCTGTCTTGAAAGTGCCATCACCATTGCCCAAGAGAATTTGCACTGCCGCAGGGGTGGAGATCTGAGTGATAATCAGGTCTAACGAGCCATCGTTGTTCATATCTCCCAACGTAATGGCGTTTGCCCCTCGACTGCCCTTTACTGGATAAGTTACTCTTGGTTTGAATGTACCGTCGCCATTGCCAAGGAGCACGTCAACACCCAGAGAATTCGTCACTGCGAGGTCGACAAATCCATCTCCGTTGAAGTCAGCGGCAACCGATTGAACAGGTGTCGCGCTGGTCCCAATCGTTGGCGGAACCAGAAATTTCGGCGGGTTCGGCATCGGCGGAACGCTAGTCGCATTGGCCAGTTGGAAAAATCCGAACATTAAAACGAATGTCATTAGTGCGAGGGGGAACTTCATAAGAACCTCAAGGAATGATTTGCAGGTTTCGGCCGTCGAGTGCGGGCAAACAAAGCCATTCTTAGCGTACCCTCGGTGGGGTGTAACGTCAAGGCAGGCGTAGCTGACCGAACGCATGGTTTACGCGCAAAACAAAACGCCCCGGACTAGTTAGTCCCGGGACGTTCAGTCGAACAGCCCTCCCCCGAAGTCTGCTCACTTGTTACCTTACAGATAGCGCCGAAACTCGTGAATAGCCCGGTCGTGCCATAGTCTAGCCCGTTAGTGGGAGCCGGAGAAAAGGCTGAAAAGCAGGATCGCCAGGACGATAGAACTGAAAGTAACGTAAAGAAAATCGCGTTCTCGCGCGAATCCCCAAATGCAGAACGCTACTCGCGCAACAGGAGTAGCGATCAGAAGAAGCAGCCCAATCTGAATGATGCCGAGAGCTTTTCCTGAAAATGCGGCGGCTATTGTAAGCCGCGCGTGTGTAAGCGAATCCGGCTCGCCACGAAAAATGTGGTAGTCCGCGGTCGATAGCCCGTGGCGGACCAGGTACAGAACTCCTCCCGCCAGAACCACCAGCGCAGCAAGCGAAACACCGGTCCGCAGCAACCCTCCGATGGTCTCCTCCATCTTCTGGTCTTCGCTTTTCTTGTTGTCGTGCTGCAGGTCTCCGCTGCGCAAGTTGGGAACGGACAATTAGATTCTCCCCGTAATACCGCTGAAGATCATTTGCGCGCCCAGCAACACGATGACTGCGCTAAACACGAGACGGAGCGATTTTGTCTTTGTCTTTACCAAAATTCGGGCGCCGATCAAAGAGCCAGCCAGGACACCCAGCATTACGGGCATGGATAAACCAGGATCGATATATCCGCGCCGAAGGTAGACGCCGGCACTAGCGGCTGCTGTCACCCCGATCATGAAGTTGCTGGTTGTTGTCGAAACTTTGAATGGAATCTTCATCGCCTGGTCCATCGCCAAAACTTTCACCGCGCCCGAGCCGATGCCTAACAATCCGGAAAGAGCTCCGGCACCGAACATCAGACCGAATCCAGAGGGAACTCCGTGAACGTTGTAAGCCCGCTCGCCATTGGTATCCGGAAAAGTTCCATTCAGACGCAGTTTTGTTGCGAGATCGTCTGGTGGGATATCGCGTTCTCCAACTGGGCGCGGCTTGCGCGAGATCCATGCCGAATAGAGCAGCACGACGCCAAAGATCAAGGATAACGCGTGCACTGGAACGTATGCGGCGAGGAACGCTCCGGCCAATGCGCCAAGGGTTGTGGCGATCTCCAGAAACATGCCGATGCGAATGTTGGAAAAGCCTTCGCGCACAAACGCAGCTGCTGCGCCCGACGATGTTGCAATGACTGATACGAGCGATGCCCCAATGGCATATCGGATATCGACATGGAAAAAGATTGTGAGCAGTGGCACCAGAACTACACCGCCGCCCAAGCCTGTAAGCGAGCCAAGGAGACCAGCTAATAGTGATCCGATCCAAACTGCAGCAGTGAATGCAAGGACTGTCATTGGGTGAGCATTTAAGTCTGACTGACAGTTTGCCACACCAAACGCGCAAGTTCGAAAATTGAGGGATACCTTGTAGCCATGATTTGAAAAGCCAGTGATGGTTACAGGAGCTTGTTACGACGTAACCGGAGGCGACGAAGCCTACAACCAGGCTTGGGTTAGTCGTTTTACTGCGAGTCGGACGATAGCTGAATTTCAGGAACTCCGGATCGCTTGGCTGCGAGCTTCTGAGCTTCGAAGATATCGTCAGTCGATAAGTCTTGAGCCAATATCCTTCTTCGCATGCTGATCTTCTCGCTGAGCTCGGCAATAGATTTTTCGGCCATGCAGTACCACATATAAGAAGTGATGGGATCTTTTGCGACCCCGCGACCCTGAGTGAAAGCTGCGGCCATTTTCAGCTGAGCTTGCGGAACTCCGTGCTCGGCGGCTTTTCGCCAGTTCGTCATGTCGAGCGGAATATCCGCATTGTCAGCATCTCTCAGTTCGGAAATAAACGCTTCGAATGAGGACACTACGCTGCTGTTTTCGTTCAAAGTCAGTGAGAGCAATTCCACGCGGCTGGTAACGCCTAGTTTTTCGAATATGCGGACTAAATAGTTCTTCACCGTATGCTGGCTTAGGTGAAGCCGGTCACCGATTTCACGATTAGTAAGGCCAGCAGCAAGACTTCGTACAACTTCGAGTTCGCGTTTCGAAAGAATGCTTGTACCCTCGGCGTCAACGGCGCGCACACGCGGAGCAGCTGCCAGGGCTTCCACTGCAAAACCCATCTGTTCTGGCGTCGACCATATCTCTCCGCAATGCACGTGACGGATGCACTGCGCCAAAGTTTCGAGCGACTCGTGCCGTTGAAAAATCCCGCGCGCACCGGCCGCAAAAGCTTCCAACACGAGGTCGCGCTTGGTTGAATCCAATAGCAGGATTGCGCGCGCCTTAGGGCAGCAGGAGCGTAGTTTGCGCACCAACTCGCTGCCAGAAGCTTGATCCTCTTCTAAGTAGGAACTGACCACGGCGACATCGAAGGTGTTTGCTGCGGCAATCGAAGTGACCTGTTCTGCACCATAAGCGGGCGTAACGTGCAGGTCAGGCTCATTGGATAGTGCTCCGGTCAACAGCTGGGTATGTATGCGGCTGCTGTCTGCGACAACTACCTGAATCGGAACGAGTTGGTCACGAGCTGGCATATTCAATTTGGCGTGTAATAGAGATATTTTACTCTAGTCCAATAAGGCCTGTGCATAATCCGTTATCACTTACGAATACAGAGTTTAATGTACTTGATGTAATATACCTCTTGCAATAGGTTGCACTGCGCAAGTATGGTCTACATATTGACAGGGAATCTCCCTCCCTAAAGCAGAAAGTAGCCTCCCCCTCGGTAGTCCCCACCGACATTAGAGATGTTTGATTTTCGGCAGATTTTCAAATGCTTGATTTGAAACTGACAGGGCGAAGCTGCGACTAGCGCCTGTTTCTTAGCTCCGTTAAGCCTTTTGAAATTAGCAAGTTAGAACTTCAAAAAATGGCCACCCAGCCAGACATAATTTCCGAATCACGAATCGGTGCTCAACGATTGCTGGTCGTGAGTCCGCGTCCGCGGAACCTCCACTCGTTGTGGACGGTCGCCAAACAACGCGCTTTGCATTGCGTTTCTGTGAGCAGCGGATGGGAAGCGCTCGCGCAGCTACGATCATCGGAGAGGCTTGATTTACTAGTGTTGGATCTGACTGATGGCGGGTCCGATGAAATGCATGCGCTGCGTTGGTTGCGCGAAGTCCGGCCGGATTTGGCAATTTTCCTTCTCGCTTCCGTAAGGAACGACGCGCAACAAGCCGAGGCTTTGAATCTCGGGGCGCGCGCATACCTGGTGAGTCCTTCAGCGGCTGAGTTAGAGCACGCCATCCTCGGGAACACGGCAGACGGGGAGACCCACTCTTCGAAGACGTTGAACGCCAGGATTGAACGTATCAGCGGTGATGGTTTTTTTGTATTTGCTGCTCCATCGATGCAGAAGCTTCGCGTACACGCCGAACTTCTGGCGCAAATGGATGTGCCGGTGTTGATCTCGGGAGAACCGGGAAGCGGGAAAGAATCTACTGCAAGGCTCATTCATCAGTTATCGAAATATTCCGATGGGCAATTCTGCCGCGTGGACTGTTCTGCATTGTCAGAGGCGCAATTAAGAGAAGAGATTTTTGGGTCGAGTTCCAATGCGGATGATCTGCCTGTCCGTCCGGGCAGACTGGAAACTTGCGACGGTGGCGTCGTTTATATCGCAAATAGTTCGATGATGCCGTTGGCCATACAAGTGCACTTGATGCAGGTAATCCAAGAAAAGGCTTATTTGACTGCGTCAGGAACCCGCGCGCCTTTGTGTACGCGCATCATTGTCGCAACGGAATCACAGCCTGAAGAGGCTGTCGCAGTAGGACGTTTGCATGCCGAGCTATATTACAGGCTAAGCGCGTTCAGTATTTGCGTGCCAGCAATCCGTCAGAGACGCGATGGTATCCCAGCGCTGCTGGAACATTTTATGGATCAAATTGGCGAGCAGTATGGGTTGAAGCGTCGTCCACTGTCGGCCGCGCTACTGCGGGCTTGTCAAGTTTATGCGTGGCCCGGAAACGTAAGCGAGCTTCGCGACTTCGCCAAACGCTATCTGGTCGTAGGCGATGAAGAGTTGGCAATCTGGGAATTGAAGCGGAATACGTCGAACCGAGCTGGAGATTCCAGCGGAAAATCCGGACGGCTTCACTTCTTGGAAGCGGAAACGGGAAACGGCAATGGGAATCGCGCCCACGGTCTTAAATCTTTAGTACAGAACGTTCGCAGCGAAGCTGAGAAGAGTGCCATTGCGGATGCTTTGCAAGAGACCCATTGGAATCGCAAAGCTGCTTCAAGAATGCTGGGAGTGAGCTATCGGACGTTGCTGTACAAAATTCAGTTATATGCAATGGTGCCACCACGATATTTTCCCTCTCTTCTGCCGGCGAATGGTAGTAAACGAGACGGAAGGACCGATCAAAATGAATAATATACTTCGAATATTCGCGTTGTTCAGCTTAATGGGTGTGGTCACGGGTATGTGGGCACAGATAGCACCAGCCAACGCGACCGCGCCGCCCGCGGTATCGCATGATGACAGTTATGTAATCGGCGATGGCGACGTTTTGAATATCAACGTCTGGAAAGAACCAGATGTTTCGCGGATTCTTCCCGTACGGTCCGATGGCAAAATTTCATTGCCACTAGCGGGAGAAGTGCAGGCTCGTGGACAGACTCCACATCAGATGGAGCTGGCCATCGGCGCTCAACTTAAGAACTTTATTGCCGAGCCAGAAGTTACGGTCATTGTTTCTGAAATCAAGAGTCAGAACTTCAACATTCTCGGCGAGGTGACAAAGCCGGGAACTTACCCATTAAGCTCCGCTTCCACGGTTTTGGATGCGATTGCTTTAGCGGGTGGATTTCGGGATTTTGCCAAGCGCAAATCGATTTACGTATTAAGGCGCAGCGCGAATGGTAGTGAGTCGCGAATCCCTTTCAATTACAAAGACGTAATCAAGGGAACGCACGCCGAACAAAATATCAAACTGATGGCGCACGATACGATTGTGATCCCTTAAGTCCTTGAAGATAAGCATGCGAAAACGTATAACTTTAGGCGCGATACTCGTGGCGGCAGGTGCAATCTCTCACGCGCAAACAGAAGGCGCGCCAGCAGCGGCTTCCACTCCTATTGGTTCTTCGAACGGACAGGCCGCTGACATCATGCTCACCCCTCCTCCGGTAGCTGGGACCAGCTATTCGTTGGCGTTTGCTTCGGAAGAGCGAGCCAACTACCTACGGGCGGGAATTACATTCCAAGCGAACCATGATGACGACGTCTTGACCACTGCGGGAACCTGTACTGGAGGTGCAAACAATACGTGCACTCCGGGCACCGCGGTAGCAGACTGGAGCTATTCAATCTGGCCTTCGATTGCGATCAATCAGACGTGGTCGCGCTTTCGCTGGAATGTCGCGTACGTTCCGGGTTTCACGTTCTATCAGAATCTGACGGGCTATAACGAGCAGGACCATAATCTGGCCCTAAGCGCTGAATATAGAATCAGCCAGCACGTGACGCTGGGATTGAGGGATTCACTACAGAAAACCTCGAATATCTTTAACCAGCCGTTGTTAGGCTCTAGCGGAACGATCGGTGGGTCACCGCAGGGACCGAATGACTCGATCGTGACTCCGATTTCGAACCAGTTACGAAATACGGCAGGAGCGACACTGACCTACCAGTTCAGCCGTGATGACATGGTCGGTGTCGGCGGAACGGCTACGAACCTTCATTTTTTGGATGCGACTCAGGCGCAAGGACTTTATGACGGCTTCGCAGCAGGCGGGTCCGCATTCTACAGTCATCGTTTCGCTACTCGGCACTATGTAGGGGTCAGCTATTTGTATCAAGATCTGGTGACCTATCTGCCAGGTGCGCAGAACCAAACAACGACTGACACAATCCTGGGCTTTTACACTTTTTACCCGCGCCGGACATTTTCGTTTTCTTTGTTCGGAGGACCGCAGCGGGCCACATCACAAGTTTTTGGGCTTCCGGATTCAACCCAATGGACGCCAGCCGCTGGCGCGAGCATTGGATGGCAAGGGCAGCGTACCAGCGCGGCCGCCAGTTATTTGCGCACAATTACAGACGGCGGGGGTTTGGTGGGCTCGGTTCATTCAAACTCTGGGGCGCTTACGGTTCGGAGGCAATTAACCAAGGCCTGGAGCATTAGCGGACTAGCCAGTTACGCGAGCAATACGCTGGTGGAGCCTAGTCAACAATTTAACGACGGCGGCCATACCCTGGGTGGTAGCGTTTGGGCGCAGCGAGACTTTGGCCAGCATTTTAATGTGCAAGTCGGCTATGCACATTTGCATCAGACTTACAATAATGTGGCAGCGCTTGCTGCTGTGCCGGGACGCAATCGGGAATGGATATCAGCGACCTATACGTTTTCCCGGCCGCTTGGCCGGTAAAGTTTAGAGTTAAGCTAGAGACGAGAAAATGGCAGAAGATTTAGAAGAAAAATCCGGCGAGAGTATTGATTTTCAGCGCTACTTCGCGTTGGTCCAACGCCGCTGGTGGTATTTCATAATCCCCCTGTTTGTGGGATGGGTGCTGGTGTGGGGTGCAAGCTGGGTGCTGCCGCCGAAATACAAATCGACGACGTTAATCCTGGTTGAGCAGCCGACCATGCCAAAGGATTACGTTACTCCGAACGTGAACGACGATTTGCAGGACCGATTGCAGAGCATACAGCAGCAAATCTTAAGTCGCACGCGGCTGGCGCGCATTATCGATCAGTTCCATCTATATTCGGAAGATCAGAGCCACCGCACTCCTGACGAAATTGTTGGTCGCATGCGAAAAGACATCGACATCACCCTTGTGCGCGATGAAACCCAGCGCGAAGTGACGGCATTTGTAGTGGCATATTCTTCGCGGAGTCCGCAGGTTGCGCAGCAGGTAACCACAGAGCTTACGAACCTGTTCATCAATGAGAATCTGGCGACACGACAGCAGGAATCGGAAGACACGACATCGTTTTTAGGCAGTCAACTTGAGGAAGCACGTAAAGCGCTGGCGGAACAAGAAGAAAAAGTGCGAGTGTTCAAAGATCAGCATCCGGGCGCGTTGCCGACCGAACTGCAAAGCAATATCCAAATCATGACCGGTCTGCAGACGCAGTTGCAAGGTCAGCAGGAATCCTTAAATGCCGCACGTCAGCAGAATGCCTATATCCAATCTCTGTTGACGCAGTATCATGCATTGCAAAAATCAGGAACGGCAGCGGGTGTTCCAGTTGGCGGGTTGGCTGCGCTTGATCAGGAACTGGCGAAGGAACAGGCGCAGCTCGCGGATTTGAAGGCCCACTACACGGATCAGTATCCAGATGTACGCAAGATGCAACAGCAAATCGCTGACACGAAGAATACGCGAGCACAGATGGTGGCGAATTTGAAATCGCAATCAGCCAACCCGGATTCGGGTACAACTGAACCCGAGAGCAAGGACGACACCAGCATTTTGCAATTGCAAGGTCAATTGCGCGCGAACCAGTTAGAGATCAGCAATCGTGAAAAAGCGATCGCAGACCTTCAGGCACGAGTTGGCGGGTACCAATCTCATCTCAGCCAGGAACCAATTGTCGAGCAGCAATTTACCGACCTCACCCGCGGCTACGAGCAGTCGAAAGCAAATTATGACGATCTTCTGAAAAAGAAGAATGCGTCCCAAATGGCAACCAGCTTGGAATTGCGCCAGCAAGGCCAGCATTTTAGTGTTCTGGATCCACCCATTCTTCCACTGAAGCCGGACTTCCCCAATCGTCTGAAGTTTTGTGGGTTTGGTCTTGGAATAGGACTGGCTCTGGGTGCGGTGTTTGCTGGTGGGGCGGAATTTCTCGATGACCGGGTGCATGATGAAGCGTCTCTCAAGAAAATGTTTCCGGTGAAGGTTATGGCCGAAATTCCGGCTTTGAGCACGATCGACGAGCAGCACGCCAAGCAGAACAAGTCAAGATTCGCATGGGCCGCGGGAGCAGTTGTGGGATTTGTAATTCTAGCCGGGTCCGCAATGAGTTATTTGCGCGGTTAAAAAGTAACGTATATGTATAAAGAGTTTTTCCAGCTAAAGCGCAATCCGTTTGAGATCACACCCGATCCTTCGTTCTTGTTTCCCACACGGAGACATAACGAAGCGTTGGCTGCTCTCTATTACGGTGTAGAGCGTCGCAAGGGATTTGTTGTGCTAACCGGAGAAGTTGGTACTGGAAAGACTCTGCTGGTTCGATGCCTGCTTCAATTGCTACATCGCGGGAACATTGCATATGCGTATGTTTTCAATAGCCGGCTCGATGCCATTGAATTTTTACGGTACATCGCCGCAGACTTAGGTCTGGCTGCATCTGGCAAGAGTAAAGGCGAGTTGCTCATGCTCATCACGAATTTTCTGGTCGCGCGTTACGAAAAAAAGCAGACGACCGTTTTGGTTGTCGATGAGGCACATCATTGTTCAGCGGAAGTGCTGGAAGAAATCCGACTACTGACGAATTTGGAAACCTCTCAGGACAAGCTATTGCAGATTTTATTGATTGGCCAGCCGGAACTCGACGAGAAATTGGACTCGCACGAGCTGCGCCAATTGAAACAACGGATCGCGTTACGCTCCCAACTTAAATTTCTCAGCTTGCCGGATGCGACCGGATATATTCAAAAACGTCTTGAACTCGGGGGAGCGCCACAGTCAGTATGGTCAACGGCGTTTCCAGAGGAGACGGTCCGATTGATCTATCGGTACTCGGGTGGTTTTCCGCGGTTGATTAATACTATTTGCGAAAACGCACTGATCAATGCTTTTGCACGGCAATCGCAGGTTGTAACCCCCGATATCATTGAAGAAGTTGCAGAAGATTTCCGCTTAGACGCGCTACCGACTCCAGCGCCGACTGCGTCAAGGCCGCAATTGATTTCTAATGATCGGTTAGTGCAGGCAGAGGAAGTCTTGTTACAACTGCAGACCTACCTGCAGACCATGCAAGCACAATCCTCATCTACCTCATCATCACATTCAACCTCAGCTAAAGCGCTGCCGTCTGTTTTGCAGCCGGGTACGTTAAAGCAATGAGCCGAATTTTCGAAGCATTGCAAAAGTCGCCGGCAGGAACTCCCAGCGGATTCTCGGACTTTACGTCGGTATTGACCGACCCCGCATCCTCAAGGGCATTGCCGGAAAACAACGCGCCAATCACATTGCCTGAGCAGTTCGAAGAGTTTCCGACTATTGCGCTTAACCTGCCTGTGAACAGCAGGTTGTTTTGCGTAACCCAGCGGGAAAGCCTAGGGGCCGAAAAATTTCGTTTCCTCGGTGTGCGCCTGCGCCAGATTCAGCAAACCCGTGGACTCAAGAAATTAATGATCACCAGCACTATCCCTGAAGAAGGGAAGAGCACAATTTCTGCGAACTTGGCCACCACGCTTGCGCGGAAGCCTCAGCATCGAGTGTTGCTGATCGACGGAGATATGCGGCGCCCATCGCTGAGCCGCATCTTTGGCTTGAAACATTTGGATGGGTTGAGCGAATGGTTGCAGGGTGACAAGTCGACTCCCGGAAATATCTATCGCTTAGATGGCACAGGTTTCTGGTTTATGCCAGCTGGTGTACCACCGGAAAATCCGTTAGATCTAATGCAATCGCCGAGCTTCGCCGGCCTCATGGAACAACTTTCCGGATGGTTCGATTGGATTGTGATTGATACTCCGCCGGTTCTTCCACTGGCGGATACCAGCGTATGGACGAAGTCCGCCGACGGAATTCTATTGGTCGCGCGCGAAGGTACCACCCGAAAACGGCAACTGGAGCGTGGTTTGGAAGCGCTCGATAAGACAAAACTATTGGGAGTCGTATTAAATAATTCCCAAAGTAACGACCATACCGACTATTATCAACACTACGGTCCCGCGGCTAAGCCGCGAGAGCATTAACCGGTGGATATTCACCGCGCGATTCTCCCATCGCCGATTTCAGAGTTCGTACTCAGGATTTCAGAACGTACCTCCCCCAAATGCAATGGGCCCGAAACAGCCCAGGCAACAAGAAGTGCGTCAGCCTTGCGGTTGGCGGAGGAGATGAAGCCGTGAAATTACAACGAGCAAACGCCAAATTGTCTTTGACCATCACCAAAATTGCGCCGTCTCAGCAGGCAGAACACACCGTGCTGGAAGAGTCGGCTTTTCAGGCCATGATCGCGCGCGAGCGCAAACGCACGGAGCGGTCGAGGAATCCGTTTCTGCTTATGTTGCTCGATATGGGCCCGGCGCAGACTGCCGGATCTGGCGAACTGGTGTTGCGTAAAGTACTGGCGGCGCTCTCTCTGTCAACTCGTGAAACCGACGTGACAGGCTGGTATAAGTCAGGCTGCACTGTCGGCGTCATGTTTACCGAAATCACGATTGACGAACGTGGTGCCATTCTCACCACGTTAATGGCGCGTGTAAGCGAAACGCTACGCAGCAACTTGAGCCTTGATCAATTCAACAAAATAGGTATTTCATTTCATTTGTTCCCCGAAGATTGGGACCAAGACATGAATCAACGTCCCAGCAATCCGACACTATATCCCGACCTTGTGACCAGAGATGAATCGAAGAGAGCATTTCGTGCGGTGAAACGGGTAATGGACGTTTGTGGCAGCGCGATGGCTCTGCTGTTTCTCGCGCCTGTCCTTCTCGCGATTGCTGCCGCCATTCGGATTACGTCCAAAGGCCCGGTGTTCTTCCGGCAGAAGCGAGTCGGGCAGCACGGAAATTCCTTTGTTCTTTTGAAATTCCGGTCGATGTACATGAACAACGATGCGCGTGTTCATGAGGAATACGTGAAAAAGCTAATTGCCGGAAAAGCGGAATTGAAGCAGACTGAAGCCGGTGGAACAGGCGTTTATAAACTGACTAACGATCCGCGTATCACGAAAGTGGGTGCGTTTTTGCGCCGTACCAGCCTGGACGAGTTGCCGCAATTCCTGAATGTACTTAAAGGTGAGATGTCACTGGTTGGGCCGCGTCCGCCGATTTCCTATGAACTCGCAGCCTACGACATTTGGCATCGTCGCCGCGTCCTTGAAGCTAAACCGGGCGTTACCGGTCTTTGGCAGGTCGCGGGGCGAAGCAAAGTCGGCTTCGACGACATGGTTCGCCTCGATTTGCGTTATGCGCAAACATGGTCGCCGTGGATGGATCTCAAAATCTTACTTCGCACTCCGGGCGCAATGTTCGGCGAAGGCGCCTGCTAGTTATCAAGTCTCAGTAAGCAATCTCTGACGCGCAATCCCCCTTGCGCGGTCTAACAATCACTTAACTCAATCATTACGCAGCAAAATTCAATTGAAAACCATATTCAACTCAATCTGTCATGGGGGACGATAACAACATGATCAAGTTCGGCGTCATTGGTTACGGATATTGGGGTCCAAATATCGTACGCAATCTGGACCATACTGAAGGTTCGAAGGTCGTAGCCGTCTGCGATAACAGTGCGTCTGCGCGTACCAAAGCGCAAAAAGCGTTCCCGCATTTAAAGGTTACAGCCGAGGCGTCGGACATTTTGACCTCAAAAGAGATTGATGCGGTTGCGATCGTGACACCGGTTTGGACTCACTACGAACTGACGAAGACGGCGCTCGAGAATGGCAAGCATGTATTCGTCGAAAAGCCATTCACTACCACTTCTGCGCAGGCCGAGGAGTTGATCAATCTTGCCGAACGCAAGAACTTGAAAATCATGGTGGACCACACGTTCTTGTTTACCGGAGCGGTCAAGAAGATCCATAGCCTGGTTGAAGAAGGCGCGCTTGGACGCCTTTACTATTACGACTCGATGCGCGTCAACCTGGGTCTGTTCCAGCACGACGTGAACGTCATCATGGATCTTGCACCGCATGATCTTTCGATCATGGACCATTTGATCAGCGCTGCACCCGAAGCGATTTCCGCCACGGGGCAAAGCCATCTGAATGCACATGAAGATGTTGCGTTCATTACCGTCTATTTTCCGGACAAAGTGATTGCTCATATCAATGTGAACTGGCTCTCTCCAGTGAAAGTTCGCACAACACTAATCGGCGGCGAAAAGAAGATGGTCGTTTGGAACGATCTTGAAGCCGACGAAAAAATCAAGATTTATGACAAGGGCGTCAGCGTCACCAGCCGCGAAGGTCTTTACGATTTGTTGGTCAACTATCGTTCGGGCGACATGTGGGCGCCACAATTGGCGCAGGTCGAGGCGTTACGGGACGAGCTCCGGCATTTCGTAGAGTGCATTGCCAACGACACGACGCCGATGAGCGATGGGCTCGCCGGACTTCGTGTCGTGACTCTGCTTGAGGCTGCGAACGAATCAGTTCGTAATCGTGGTGCCCTGGTGAAACTTCCGGCCTTGCACAAGCCACAAACCATGAAAATTGCGCCGCATGCCGGAATGATGACGGCCACGGGGAACGCGGTCTAACAACATGCCAGACATGGAAAAGTATCTATCAATCGCGCCGGACGTAAAGCTAGGCAAGGATGTTCGGCTCTCGAAATTCATCAATCTCTATGGTTGCGAAATTGGTGACGAAACAAAAATTGGGGCGTTCGTCGAGATCCAGAAAAACGCGACCGTCGGGAAACGCTGCAAAGTGTCAAGCCACACATTTGTTTGCGAAGGCGTGACGATTGAAGACAATGTTTTCATTGGTCACAGCGTCACATTCATTAATGACATTTATCCACGGGCTACTACTGCGGATGGCGGACTCCAAACTGAGGCCGATTGGAATGTAGCTCGAACAAGGATTAAGAAGGGTGCTTCGTTGGGGTCTGGCAGCACGATCCTGGCGAATGTCACAGTCGGCGAGAACGCGATCGTCGGCGCCGGAAGCGTTGTAACAAAAGATGTGCCGGCGAACGCTATTGTCGCTGGAAATCCTGCAAAAATTCTGCGTTACATAGACAAAGCCATGGAGGCCAGCAGTGAACGCTCCTAAGAATATTCCATTTCTTGATCTAGTTACTCCACACGTCGAACTCGAACCTGAACTCACGAAGGTTTTTCAGCAGGCGCTACGGACGGCAGGGTTTATCGGCGGTCCGATGGTGGAAGGGTTCGAACAGGATTTCGCGAAATATTGCGAGACCGATCACTCTGTCGCCGTGAACAGCGGAACGGATGCTCTCCGTTTTGCACTGACCGCGGCAGGCGTAGAGCCGGGCGATGTCGTTGTCACGGTACCGCATACCTTCATTGCTACCACAGAGGCCATTTCGCAAGCCGGCGCGCTACCTGAGTTTGTTGATGTCGATGAACTAACTTACAACATGGATCCCGCGAAATTGCGGACCTACCTTGAAACTCAGTGCGTCGCTGACGCATCCGGCAAGTTGCGCAGCCGCAGAAGCGATCGCCCCGTAACGGCAATTGTCCCCGTTCATTTGTACGGACAGTGCGTGGACATGGATGCGATTCTTGATCTTGCGAATCGCTTCGGACTGATGGTGATCGAAGACGCTTGCCAGGCACACGGCGCGGAGTATTTCTCCAAGAAAGACAATCGCTGGAAAAAAGCCGGATCGATGGGCGTCGCTGCAGCGTTTAGCTTTTATCCCGGGAAAAATTTGGGAGCATGTGGTGAAGCTGGAGCCGTTACGACCAACGATGCAGGCATAGCGAAAACATGCCGCATGCTGCGCGATCATGGCCAGGCGAAGAAGTATTATCACGACATCGAGGGTTACAATGGTCGGCTGGACTCAATCCAGGCCGGCATTCTGCAGGTAAAGTTGCGGCATCTGCCAAAGTGGACTGAGCAGCGCCAATCCGCAGCCAAAGAGTACGGCCGCCTCCTTACGGATGCCGGCAATCCTGTGACGGCTCCTTATGAACCGAAATGGTCGCATGCCGTCTATCACCTATATGTTGTCCGTACTACGGATCGCGACGGATTTATGGCGCAGATGACCGCCGCGAATATTGGTACGGGAATTCACTATCCCATTCCGTTGCATTTGCAAAAGGCCTATCAACATCTTGGATACGCTGCCGGCGATTTTCCAGTTTGCGAAAAGGCAGCGCAGGAGATCGTGTCACTTCCGATGTTTCCGCAGTTGACTGCTGAGCAGCAGCAACGGGTTGTCGCTGAGATCCGGCGTTTTGCGGAAACTGAATCCACCGTGAAAGTCTAACCGCAGGCGAATGGACTTCCGCTTTGACCGTTTTGCCACGCTTTACCTTGCGCAGCCGCTACAAAAGATCACCAATCGGGCAGAGCATGGCATTCCTATCCTGATGTATCACAGTATTGCGGACGAGGACGAAAGCCAGGTCCATCCCTACTTCCGCACCGCTACCCATCCAAAGATGTTTTCAGAACAAATGGATAATCTGGCGGATGCAGGATACACCGTTCTTTCAGTAAGCGATGCAGTAAGGCATTTGCAAAGTGGAGCATACATCGAAAAATCCGCAGTCATCACTTTTGACGATGGATACCGGAATTTCTATACCAACGCGTTTCCAGTCTTAAGCAAACACGGGTTCACCGCTGACATGTATCTTCCCACCGCTCACATTGGAGATTCGAGTATCAGATTTAAGGGTAAGGAATGTCTTACCTGGAGCGAAGTTCGCGAACTCGAAAAACATGGCATCTCTTTCGGATCGCACACCGTAACCCATCCCAAGCTTTATGGAATGAATAAAGCGGAAATTCGGGAGGAGCTCACGGTATCGAAGCATACGATGGAACAGAAATTGGGACACGAAGTTGAATCGTTTGCTTATCCTTACGCGTTTCCGGAATCGGATGGTCAGTTCAAAGACCAAATGCGGGAACTGATGATTGAAGCGGGTTATAGCAACGGTGTTTGTACCACTTTGGGATGCGCCGCCGCTGGAGATGACATTTTCTTTCTGAAACGCCTGCCAATCAATTCTTGTGACGACGATCAACTATTTAGTGCAAAGCTGGCGGGAGCCTACGACTGGCTCGCCACGCCGCAACGGTTGGTCAAACAACTGAAACGCAAAGGCATAACCGCAGGACAATGACATTGAGCCCACTGAATCCGTCATGCCTGGAAACTGGGCATGTACCTGTGAGACCTACTATTGCTGCCTCTACCTGTCTATAACCGAAGCTGGTCAACCGGTTCAAGGGAACACTCCCCCGGTGCGATCGAGCAGCGCCTGGTGTCCGAAACCGGCGATCCCATTTGGTTGGAGGCACGCGTGAGATGTCCCCGCATTTTGTTCGTACTGGTTCTTGCAATTATGGCTGTGACGCTGTCCGGAAGTGCTTTGGCGTCCACCACTGACATCTATATCGCGCAAAACGCAGCGGGCGGTAACACGGGGGCCGATTGCGCGGACGCGCATCCTGCCACCTGGTTCAACTCCTCCGCTAACTGGGGGACGGGCAACGGACAGATTGGGCCCGGTGTAACCGCTCATCTATGCGGAACAATTACAGGCGCAGCAGGGACGACGATGCTCACCGCCGCAGGGAGCGGTGCGAGCGGAAATCCGATCAGGATTCTTTTTGAAAGTGGCGGAATTCTGACCGCCCCTTATTGGAGCGCTTCCGGGGCAATCGTTCTAACCAACCGAAGCTTCCTTACAGTCGATGGCGGAGTCAATGGACAGATCGTTGCCACAACGAATGGCACGGCGGGATCGACCCTGTGTACCGCTGGACCTTGTTCAACTCAGCAAACCAGCGTAGGTGTCAACGCGATGGGCTGTACCAATTGCGAAATTAAGAATCTTGCTATTTCGAATATGTACGTGCACGATTCGTCGTTTAACAGCAATGATACGGCCGTAGATCAAGCGAACACGAACGCGGTAAAGTTTCTGAATACCAACAGCATCACCGTCGACCACAATACGTTTCACGATTGCGGATGGTGCATAAATGGTTGGGGAAATAACATCGAATTGGCGGCGAACGAAATTTATAACACCGACCATTGCTTTGCGATCGGGCCGAATGCAAACATCACGAATATCAGTGTGCATGATAACCACTGCCATGATTTTATAAACTGGGATACAACCTCAGACGCCTATCATCACGACGGTTTGCATATATTTGAAGACTCGTCCCATAGCGTTTCAGGCGCGAACATTTATAACAATCTGTTTGATGGCAATTCCGGAGTGAATATAACTGCGTTCTTCTTTACTGAAGGGCTCATGTCCGGGACCACGGTCTACAACAACAGCTTCATTCTGCAAGCCGGTCGAACCATGACCGGACTTATATGGCTTACGAACAATTCGAACGGAACTAACGTAGGCACTCGCGTATTTAACAACTTCATGAACGGTACTAATTCAAGCATTTGCAGCGCTTACAAATCAGAAAGCGCGTCCGGCCTGACGTTACAGAACAATGTATTCATCGGATGCCCGACTCTCGTTGATCTCGAAGGCACAACGACATTTGCGGCCCAAGGAATTGGAAACAATGCCTACTCGAGTGGCAGCTCACAAGCATTCAATTGGCGAGGCCAGACAACTGGATCATTTTCAGTTTGGAAGGCAGAACTCCCAAATGGCAGCGGCCAGGAAGCCCAGTCGATCTTCGATACTGTTGCTAATCTGAAAATCGGGCCGACGGGCATGCCGAGCGCCGGATCTCCAGTGATCGGAGCGGCGATAAACCTTAGCGCCTTGGGAATCACGCCTCTCGATAGTGATACAAGCGATGGTGACACACGAACACCAAACTCGCGCCCGGGTGGATCCAATGGATGGGATTCTGGCGCATATCTTTATGGGAACGGCGGAGCTCCTCCGGCGCCTCCCACTGGTCTCTCTGCTGTAGTGCAGTAGCGGACACTGATCGTAGGTACTAGCGAGAATCAATCAGGCAAGTCAGTCTTCTTAAATCGCCCGGATCTTTCGGGCGATTCTCTCTGTCAGTCCTCGTTAAAAAACTACTTAAAACATGAGATCAGAAGGAAAAAGTCTTCTCGCGAAGAACAGCTTCCTGAATTTGGCAGGCCAAGTCCTGCCAATGTTCATCGGAGTTGTCACCATTCCGTATATCGTCCGGGGCTTGGGCGTAAACGGATATGGGATGCTCTCGATCGGTTACATGGTCTTGGGCTATTTCTCGATTTTTGATCTCGGCTTAAGTCGTGCCACTGTGCGATTCGTGGCGCAGAATCTTACGCCGGAAAAAAGCCATAAGGTTCCTGAACTGGTTTGGACTTCGCTCGCGCTGCTGACATCACTAGGGGTCGTCGGTGGCTGTATCGCGGCAGCGTTTGTTCCTTACATGACAACACATGTCTTGAAGATGCCTGCCTCCTTCGTGGGTGAGGCCAAGGCTTCGCTGTACATACTGTGCGCCTCCATGCCCATCATGTTGGGCAACGATGCTCTCCGAGGCGTGTTAGAAGCGGCGCAGCGGTTCGATCTAATTAACTATGTCAAAGTGCCTGGAAGTGTTTGTTTCTACCTATTTGCTGCATTGGCGATTCCTTTCGGAGTCCAGGCTGCGGGCATTATTCTTATTTTGGTGGGCGTGCGGCTAATAACGACGTTTGCGTATCTGGCATTTTGCTTCCGGGCTATACCGGGCCTCAAGTCTAATTTTCGAGTTTCTAGAGAGGCGATTCGACCGCTTGCCAGCTTCGGTGGCTGGATTATGGTTTCCAATATCACTGCGCCGATTGGAAGCAATCTTGAGCGCTTTCTGATCGCATCGGGATTATCTGTCGGAATGCTGACCTTTTATTCCGTGCCATTTGACCTGATTGGCAAAATCACCATATTCCCTGCGAGCATAGCCCCTGCGCTATTTCCGTACTTTAGTTTTCACGCAGACGGAAAAGGCACCGAGGTGTCCGATATCACGTCTAGGTCAATTAAGTTCCTGCTAGTTGTCATGACCCCTATTACCGCTGTATTTGTCTTTTTTGCCAAGGACATCCTGCAATTATGGCTGGGAGCGCAATTTGCAGCGCAAAGCGCAGTCGTCATGCAATTGGTCGCGATTCTATTTTTCTTCAACTGCTTTGCCTACATTCCGTTCACTTCAGTTCAAGCCCTCGGCCGTCCGGAGCTAAAGGCAATTTTGGACCTTGCGGCCTTGCCCGTATACGGCGTTGCATGCTGGTTTCTCATGCGGCGATTGGGGATTAACGGAGCGGCGCTGGCGAAGCTACTGGTGACTGTTCTTGACTGCACTGTTTTGTATTTCTTTGCCTGGAGGATGAAGGCCTTCCATGTTCAGGCGTTGTTCTTCGGATCGTTGTTTCGAGCTTTGGTATCGAGTGCAGCCGTTGCCACGACCATATTCTTCATTCATATGTTGCACTTAAATCTTTTCGTTTCCGCGGCTCTGGTAGCGGTAAGCATGCTCGCTTATGCCTGGTCATTCTGGAAATTTTCCGTAGATGATGACGAACGGCTGGCATTGAATGGGATTAGCCGGCAGGTTCGTCTCCAATTTTGGCGGAAGAATACAGCGGCAATCGCCGTATCAGGTGGCCAGTAATAGCGCCGTGAAGATCTCGTTTTTGATGCCGAGTTATGATGGCGGGCCCTCCGGCGGATTTCGTGTTGTGTATGAATACGCGAATCACCTAGTGGCAAGGGGACACGAAGTGTCCATCGTCCAACCGCGGCGATTGAAATACTTGGTTCCCCAAAAAGTGAGTGGGTACCAGCGAATCAGAAAATCAATTTTCTTCGCCAAGTCTTTGTTGTCGAATCCGAAAGTTAAATGGCATCACGTAGATGAGCGAGTAAGATTGCTTTTCGTGGCTGATTCAGACAATAGCAACATCCCCGATGGCAACGTAATTTTTGCCACCAACTGGCACACCGTAGAATCGGTGTTGCGGTGCTCATCTGCTAAGGGGGCGAAGAGTTATCTCCTTCAAGGATACGAATCCTATAACGCCGCCAAGGAGTTGGTCGATGCCACTTGGAAGGCACCGCTCCACAAAATCGTAATTTCGGAATGGTTGCGCGGATTGGCGGCAGAACTCGGTGTCGAACCAGTCACTTACATTCCGAACGGTATTGATCATGCCAAGTACCGGTTGAAAGTTCCTGTCGAGAATCGGGAGCAGATTGTGGCCATGCTGTTTTCATCTGCGAATGTCAAAGGCGGACGTGACGGGATTGCTGCATTGTCCCTGGTTAAAAAAAACAATCCAAATCTCAGAGTGATCCTGTTCGGAACTTCCCGTCGCACGAGCTTTATTCCACAGTGGATGGAGTATCACCGAAATCCATCTCAGGAATTCATCATTGACGAAATTTATAGTAAGGCCCAGGTATTTGTGAGCGCCAGTTGGCTTGAGGGATTTGCTTTGCCTCCAGCGGAGGCTGCTGCATGTGGCTGTGCAATCGCGTCGACGGACAGCCGTGGCGTACGTGAGTTCTTGGAACACGGAGTAACAGGTTTACTTTCTCAGCCGAAAAACGCCGAAGCACTCGCGTCGAACATAGCATCGCTTCTCGATAATGACGAGCTCCGGATGCGCCTGGCGAGAGCAGGTCAGAAGTCCGTAGGTCGCTTGCAGTGGCAAAAGAGCACGGATATGCTTGAAGACTTCTTGTCGCTAATTACAAGTAAGCATGAGCAAAATTCCAGTTTGGGAAGCGTCTCGCTGAATGCTTGAAGCCACGAAAGAGCTAACAAGCTTGAGCTCTGGTGGCGCGGGGGCTTGCCCCCTTTGCCGCGGCTCCAGTCTCACACCATGGATGACAGCGCCCGATCGTTTTCATGGCCGCGAAAAATTGTATTCGCTTTTGCAATGCCGGTCCTGTGCTGCAATTTGGCTTGATGACCCTCCGCCGCAAGAGGAAATGGGATCCCACTATGGCCCGAATTACGATCGACTGATCGCCGCGTCGGGGGAGAATTCACCCGATACATGGATGAAGCGGCGGGCGACGCTTCTGAAATATAAGGACCATGGCAAAATACTAGATCTCGGTTGCAGCTCCGGATCATTTTTGGCTGCGTTGGATCCGCAAAAATGGGAGTTACACGGAGTGGAAATATCACCGGAATCTGCCGAGCGCGCCCGGAAGCGCACGGCAGCGAAAGTTGTCGTCGGCGATGTTCTGGATGTCGATCTTCCGAGGGAGAGTTTCGACGCAATCACCTGCTTCCACGTCTTTGAGCACATGTATCAACCTCGGGAAATACTTGAAAAGGTCTTCCAATGGCTAAAGCCAGGAGGAATTTTCTACACGGAAATGCCGAATGCGGGTGCGGGCGAAGCAAGAGTTTACGGTTCATATTGGTATCCGCTGGAATTGCCACGTCATCTTTACCATTTTTCACCGAAGTCGTTGAGGAACCTGACCCAATCTGTGGGTTTCGAAGAGCGAATGCTCTCGACATTTCGCGTGACGTTTCTCGAATATCACGCGCGTTACATGTGGAATGATGTGTTAGCCAAATTTGGGGTCGTAGGTAGACCAATGGCGGAATCTAAAAAGGCGTCCCTACCATGGAAAGTTGTTCGCAAGGCGCTTCGCATGACAGTTTTTCCGATCGCTTCAAGAATCACCGCTCCCGGCGAAGGGTGCATTATGGAAGCGGTATTTATGAAGCCAAAAAATCTGGCTGAGAAGTAAAGTTGTGTATGTACCAGCAATGCAGCAGCTAGCAGTGAACTATGACGGGACCTGAAGCACCAGTAATCAGCCACGTTTTTGGAGGGGGTGCAAGCGAGAGCATCCTGAACCCAATCGTCGTGGTCGCCATGGTCGTCGTCATGGTTTTGATGATGGTGTTGCCCCGGAAATATGTCGTTGTACCATTCCTGTTTTTCATCTTTCTGGTTCCCATCGGTCAGCAAGTTTATTTACTGGGTGTTCATTGGTTTCTGTACCGGTTAGTCGTTCTAGTTGGCTTGGCGCGGATTATTCGAAGCAAATTTTGGCAAGCTAAAAAAGTTTTTGCTGGCGGATTTTCCATTGTGGATTGGGCCTTTCTAGGGTTTGTCGCCTTCCAGGCCATCTGTACCGTACTCCAGTACATGCAGGTACAAGCCCTGGTGAATCAGGTTGGTTTTTTGATCGATTTTCTAGGGGCGTATTTTCTTCTTCGATATTTCGTTCGCGACCGAGAGGACATTCATACAGCGATTAAATGCTTGGCAGTACTCAGCGCGATCATCGGATTGTTTATGGTTCGCGAGCAGTTGACGCTGCAAAATGCATTTGGCCTTCTGGGCGGAGTGCGGAGCGTTCCGGAAATACGAGTAGGAAAGGTCCGCTCACAAGGAGTATTCCAGCATGCCTTAATGGCAGGAAGCTTTGCAGCGGCACTGCCACCTCTGTTTATTCTTCTTTGGAAAGATGCCAAAGAAAAGATACTCGCAGTTGTCGGAATGCTAGGCTCCACGGCGATGGCGATTACGTGTCAATCGAGTACCCCATTGCTCGCATACGTTGCTGGGTTGTTTGCAGTATGCCTTTGGCCGATCCGCCGAAATATGAAGGCTGTGCGCTGGGGGATCGTAGCGGCGCTGGTTGGCTTGGCAATGGTGATGAAGGCCCCAGTTTGGTTTGTCCTCACACATATTGATCTCACGGGAGGCTCGTCTGGCTATCACCGAGCGGAACTAATCGATCAATTTATTCGTCATTTCTCCGATTGGTGGCTTATTGGTACCCGAGATGCAGGTACCTGGGGATATGACTTGTGGGACACGCAAAATGAATATGTGAATGCCGGCGAAACCGGTGGCCTGGCTGCATTCATGTTTTTTATAGTAATGATTGTTGCTTGTTGTTCTCAGATTGGGAAAAATCGCAAGGCCGCATCGGGAAAGCGTCGAGAGGAATGGGTCTACTGGTTAATTGGAGCTTCGTTGTTTGCCCATCTCGTGAATTTTTTCGGCGTCAATTATTTCGATCAAGTAAGGGTTGCCTGGTTCCTGCTGGTTAGTATGATCTTGGCTTCGACATCCATCCTGACGGTTTCGCAAACAAAAGTCATTGAAAGACCGCCAGTTTTGGAAGAGCCTGAAGTCGAATATGCCCCAGTGGGCCAGCGGTTATTAACGTTATGATTCTGGTCAGTTATGTTGTCGGCAGCTTTCGCCCTTCGTGCATTCGACTGGAAATGGAGATTAGCTAATTGCCCGCCCATAGCCTATCGATTGTCATCGTTTCCTGGAATACGAAGGGATACTTGCGCGAGTGCCTGCAATCGATTGAGCCTTACCGATTGCTTCATAATCTGGAAGTCATCGTGGTTGATAATGCGTCCAGCGACGGCAGCAGCGATATTGTCCGCAATGAGTTTCCGGCTGTTCGGCTCATTCAAAACGACAAAAATCTCGGGTTTTCAAAAGCTAACAACATTGGAATTGCTCAGAGCTCGGGTGAGTACGTATTCCTGATCAACTCTGATGTGAAACTCATTCACGACTGCTTCATTCCGATGGTTGAGTACATGCGGGTCCATCCCGACGTAGCGGTGCTAGGCCCGAGAATGTTAGGTGCCGACCTCAAAGTCCGTCGATCAACGATGAGATTTCCAGGATTGTGGAATACGCTTTGTCGAACGCTAGGGCTCGATCGCGTGTTCAAGGGATCGGTGTTCTTTGGCGGATTAATGGCTACCGATTTCGACCATGCGCATACCAGGGATGTAGAGGTCCTTAATGGATGGTTCATCATGCTTCGCCGTGACGCGATGGAGCGTGTTGGCCTTCTCGACGAGAGATTTTTCATTTACGGCGAAGATATCGATTGGAGCTACAGATTTCACCTGCAACAATACCGGCGGGTTTTTTTTGCCGACGCAGAAGCTATCCATTACGGTGGCGCCAGCTCAGCCAATGCACCATTACGATTCCAAATTGAGATGTACCGGGCCAATAGTCAATATTGTGAAAAGCACTTCGGCACAACGGCACAAGTGATTTACTTGACGATGGTGTGGTTGCATCAACTTGTCCGCCTTCCCTGGTATTTCGCACTCCTGGTTGAGCGAACCAGGCGGTCGGAGGCGCTCGCTAAGATTCGAAAGAGCTTTGCCTGTATGTCATGGGCGATGCAACTTCCGCGAAGGCTAGCCCATAAATGAGCTCGATGAATCGAAAATACGTTCTCGTTACTGCGGCTTATAACGAAGAGCGCATGATTGAGCAGGTTCTGCGATCAGTCGTTAAACAGACTGTATTGCCCACTCGATGGGTAGTAGTCAGTGATGGCTCGACTGACCGTACAGATGAAATAGTCCGTAGGTATGCTTTAGAAAATCCATTTATCCAACTGTTTCGTCTTACGAAGGCTCACAAACGCAATTTTGGCGCCCAGGTAGACGCGATTAATGAAGGGGTCGCGCAACTTGTTGGATTGGACTATAAATACATCGGAAATCTCGACGCCGACGTATCTTTCGATAGCGATTATTTTGACAAAGTTATTGAGGAATTCGAGAAGGACAGTAAACTCGGTCTGGCTGGAGGTTTCATAACAGAAGAGCAAGACGGGGTTTTCAAAAATCGCAAACGGAACAGCATTGACTCAGTAGCACATGCAGTCCAACTGTTCCGTCGAGAATGTTTTGAGACCGTTGGCGGCTATGTTCCTCTGAAATACGGCGGCCCGGATTGGCAAGCCGCCGTGACGGCACGGATGAAAGGCTGGAAAGTAAAGTCATTTCCCGAACTCTCGATCCGACATCATCGTCCCACCGGAACAGCTGATACCTGGCAACGCGACTGCTTCCGTCAGGGGTGTATGGATTTTTCGCTCGGCAGCCACCCCATTTTTGAACTTTTCAAATGCTTTCGACGCACCACAGACAGGCCATTTGTAATCGGTGCCATCACTCGGCTTTACGCTTTTGGTTGGTGCTATTGGACACGTCAACCACGCGAAGTTTCAGATGAGTTCTTGCATTTTCTAAGGGCCGAACAGATGAGTAGATTGACTATGCCGTTCAGCCGGAACCGACAAGCGGGGCCTGCGCCCACGTTGGGCCATGAGTCGCAACCGTAAAATACCCTCCTCCCTTAATTGTCTTGTACTTCTTTGCGGAGCCCCAAGTAAATGACTAATTATTTGTCTCAGTATTATCGCTGTCCCGAGAACTTTGTTCGATTGGACGTGAAGGGTCCGCTCAGCGGCAAGGACGGCTACTTCAAATTTGGCCCAGACACGATGTGCTATGGGCGTGAAACCGTCAGGACTCCGTCGGCCTCTCCAAAAGGACGATTGCACGATGCGATGACCGATACGACAACGGAAGATGGTGTCACCACGCTTCCATTCGATCCTACAGAAGTTGCGGACAATCTTCGGCTTGAGCGTTATGTAAATTCGAATGACAGCGCGACTCAGATGGGGACAGTAGCAAGGAGAACCTATTATTTCGTTCGTCCGCTGTTACCGGTCAGCGTGCGAAAGCATATCCAGAAAATTCATCTCACTGGCTGGGATCGCCTTGAATTTCCGCGATGGCCCGTGGATCGAAGCGTAGATAATCTCTTTGAAAACCTAATGCTTCTGACGTTGCGAAGCCAGGGATTAGACCAGGTTCCGTTTATCTGGTTCTGGCCAGACGGTGCATCGAGTTGCGCCATCATGACGCACGATGTGGAAACCACAGAAGGAAGAGATTTCTCTTCTTCATTGATGGACATTAACGATTCCTTCGGTATCAAATCGTCGTTCCAGGTTGTACCAGAGAAGCGCTACGAAGTTCCCGAATCGTATTTGGCTTCAATTCGTGATCGCGATTTTGAAGTCAACGTACAAGATCTGAATCATGATGGGTTGCTGTTCAGCAGTCGTGAGAAATTCCTGAGCAGGGTAAAAAAGATTAACGCTTACGGCAAGCAATTCAAGGCAGACGGATTTCGCTCGGCCATCTTATATCGACAACAAGATTGGTATGATGCGCTGGACTTCTCGTACGATATGTCGGTGCCGAACGTTGCGCATCTGGATCCCCAGCGTGGCGGCTGTTGCACGGTGATGCCATACTTCGTTGGAAAAATTCTTGAGCTTCCCGTTACTGCCACACAGGACTACACGCTGTTTCACATTCTGAACGAACATTCCATCGATCTTTGGCGACAGCAATCTGAACTGATCATGCAGAAGCATGGATTGATCAGTTTCATCGTTCATCCTGACTACATTACCCAGTCCGCCGAACGAGCAACCTACGAAAAGTTGCTCAACTATCTGGTGGAGTTACGCGAAACAAGGAATGTATGGATAGCTAAACCGGGCGAAACCAACCGCTGGTGGCGGCAGCGAAACTCCATGACGTTAGTCGAAGGCCCGGACGGTTGGCATGTTGAAGGTCCCGGCAAAGAACGTGCACGCATTGCGTATGCCAGCGAGAAAAATGGACGCATTGAATACTCACTGTTCCCTGCTGCGGCGTTACCTGAGCTGACACGGCACAACTCTCACGGGTTTTAACCAGCGCAACCACTTAAAACTTAAATTCATGGTTTCTACTCAAATTCAAGTTGCGCCGCAAGACCGGCCGGTTTTGCGATCCCGCCGAACCTCGCTCCCGTTGCGGGTTTGCATGGTTTCGTATTCGATTTACGATTTCGATAATCGAGTTCGACGTTATGCCGAGACCTTGGTCAGGCAAGGCTGTGAAGTGGATGCTGTTGCACTTCGCTCTGAGCCGGGTGCCCCCGCGCACAGCGTCATCAACGGTGTGAATGTGTATCGCATACAAACGCGGATCAAAGATGAGAAGAATAAATTCGATTATCTACTCCGGATATCCAGTTTTTTTCTGCGGTCCTTCGCATTTCTGACGCGTGAACAATTTAAACGGCCATACGATCTAATTCATGTTCATTCAGTACCGGATTGCGAAGTCTTCGCCGCCGCGGTCCCGAAGATGTTCGGGGCGAAAATCATCCTGGATATCCACGATGTGCTACCGGAATTTTATGCCAGCAAGTTCAATGCACCACTTGATGGATTTATGTTTAAGTCTCTAGTCAAAGTGGAGCGGATTTCGGCAGCGTTCAGCGATCACGTGATCGCTGCGAATCATATCTGGGAAAAGCGCATGGAAGAACGCTCGGTCCCGCAAGCGAAGCTGACAACGATTCTCAATTTCCCTGATAGCGAAGCATTTCGTCGAAAAGGCAGAACGCGCCAGGACGGGAAGTTCATCCTCATCTATCCGGGAACCCTCAATTACCATCAAGGCCTCGACATTGCGATTCGAGCATTCGGGCTTATTAAAGACCAAATTCCGGAAGCGCAGTTCGATATCTACGGCAGCGGAAATCTTGCCGACATGCTTAAGGAGTTAATCGTTGAGCTAGGGTTGACGAACCAGGTAAAAATTAAAGGCCAGTTGCCAACTGAAGAGATGACCACACTGATTGAGAACGCGGATTTAGGTGTCGTGCCAAAGCGAAAAGACGGTTTTGGCAATGAAGCTTTCAGCACGAAAATTCTGGAGTTCATGTCGTTGGGCGTGCCGGTAATCGTCCCCGATACGGACATCGACAAATACTACTTTAACGATTCCGTAGCCAGGTTTTTCACGGCCAATGATGAAAATAGTCTGGCCTCCGCGATGCTCGAATTGATTAAGCATCCCGAAATTCGGCAGAAGTTGGTTCGTAATTCAGCGGAATTCGTCAAGAACTACATGTGGGATGTCAATCAAGCAGGCTATCTCGACCTAGTGGACGGCTTGGTGAATCCGACGCAAGCTAAAAGCAGTGTCGCGAAGGCGTGATGCTAGCCTCGTTTCGGAACTTTTTGCATGCAGAATTCAACAAGAGCGGGCTCGTCGGTAGGAACATCGTGATAGCTAGTGCGAATGAATTCACTATCTGAGTCGCGAATCAGTTCTCTCGGAAACAAGGCGAAGGTATTTTTGTCCGTTAACGGCGATGCCGGATTGATTGGTTGACCGGTCAGCACCGAAAGCAACGCAGCCGGTAAGTCATGACCGAGTCCTAATGTCAGATGACCAGCCTGGGTCGCCCGAGGATTAGTTTCAATCAGCCAGGCTTCGTCGCTGTTCTCCTTCAACATGAAATCGAAGCCGTGGAGGCCGGATAGATTCAGACTCGCAACCATCGTCTTGGCCGCGTGATCCATATCGGCGTTGCTGATCAGACGCAGTACTGTCGCCGGACCAGCGGACTCGCTTTTCTGCAAGACCTCGAAGTGCAGGCTGGCAAGCACTTTTCCTTTCCAGCAGGCGACTGCGGTTGTCGCTTCCCGGCCAGCGACATATTCCTGTGCGTTGATTCCAGGCATTAGGCGAGACACAGCCGGCCATACCAACGTACCGTCATGGTCGATCAGACAACGCTTGATGGCGCGGGCAAGAAGGGGAGGCGCGCTAAGTTTGCGAAATGCCCGTTGTGCGTCCTTCTTTATACGTGCGATTTTTACTCCATCGCCGCCGGAAGTGCCATCTGCTTTGAGGACTACCGGCAAGCCCACATTTGAGATCCATTCATCAAGGTCGTCGGAGTTTTTGAGCACTCCGGTTTTGGGCGCGCGAACTCCCTCTTGTAGCGCGCGATTGATAAAGGCGGATCGGGAAAACGATAGCGGGAAATTTTCTGGTGCACCAAGGGAAGTCGCGATCAAACTGCAAATTGGCGACACAGAATTCTTATTCTTTTCCCGAGCATAAATTTCGTGCAGATGCCGGGTAGCGAGATCGTCCCCTGGAATGACGATTGCGGGTTGAGCTGCGGTGATGGCCTTGGTAAATGAGGACAGCGGTGCCAGCCCACGATAATTATGAAATCGGCTTACAACACTCGTGTGAATAAGAGGATGGCCAGAGGGACATACGACCTCCACAATAAAGCCAGCTTTTGCCAAAGCCATTGCCAGCCGTGCCGTTGGAACCCAGCGGTCAGTCGTGGCAAGTAAAACAATGGGCTTCACGGTGGTTCCAGACATTGCCAATTATCGTACTGCAATCGAAGGCTGAAAAAGTCGAAGTGAACAATCTAACGTAACGTGCTGTTTCTTCAGAATTCGCGCCCTATAAGAAAATGAAAACCGCAACAATAGAACCGAACGCTAACGTCCGCAATGTTTCCGATACCGCTCGTTGGGTCGCATATTTCCGAGCTCTGGAATCGCAGCGCCCCGATGCTCTGTTTAACGATCCATTTGCGGAAAGGCTTGCTGGAGAACACGGTTTTCAAATCGCGAATGATCTACAGGATGGCAACAAACATGAGTGGGCATGGGTTGCTCGCACATATCTCTTCGACGAATTTATCGCACAAGCTGTCAAGGACGGCGCTGACCAAGTCATCAACCTTGCAGCCGGTTTAGATGCCCGTCCTTATCGAATGGAATTGCCGGCTACGCTTCAATGGGTCGAAGTAGATTTTCCCGAAATCGTTTCCTATAAGGAACACATCCTTTCGTCTGAAACGCCCCACTGCCAGCTCGAACGATATGGATTGGATCTCGCCAATATCGAAGAGCGCCGGAAGCTGTTTACGAAACTAAATGCGCGAGCCAAGAGAACCGCCGTCGCCAGCGAAGGCCTGTTGATTTATTTCACTCCGGAAGACGTGGCATCTTTGGCAACGGATCTATCCGCACAGAACGGATTTCAAAATTGGATTGTTGATTTGGCTTCTCCGGGGCAATTGAAGATCATGCAGCGAACTACCGGGAAGCAACTGAGCGAGGCTGGTGCCGCTTTCAAGTTTGGCCCTCCAGAAGGCGCGAACTACTTCACTCCCTACGGATGGAATCCAGTAGACGTCAGGGGAATGTTGAAGACGGCGGCAAGCCTTAATCGCGCCCCTGCCGAACTTCTGTCTCTGTTGCCGGAACCAAAAGGCCCAATGATCAATTACCCTTGGACCGGAGTCTGTTTGCTTCGCAAAAGCTGATATCTTTCTGACCAAAATGCCTACTAATACCAAAGACTGTCAAGTCGCCGTGGTTGGCGCAGGGCCATACGGCCTTTCCGCCGCCGCATACCTTAAAGCTGCAGGGATCGAAGCGCGCATCTTCGGTGAGCCCATGTCTTTTTGGTCCGAGCAAATGCCAGTAGGCATGTTCCTCCGATCAAATTGGGGAGCTTCGCACATCGCCGATCCGAAGCGGACAATGACGCTGGATAAATTCCGCAACGAAAATTGCTGTGTTGGCCCTTCTTGGGGCAAGCCTGTGCCTCTGGAACGTTTCGTAGAATATGGCCGCTGGTATCAAAAGAATTTAGTCCCGCACGTCGAGCGGCGGGCGGTTGCGATAATAAATTCGACGGGCAGCGGCTTTGATGTGACCCTGGGAGATGGTGAAACATTTCGGGCCCAGCGGGTCGTCCTCGCTGTCGGTATTGGAAATTTCGCAAGCAAGCCGCAGGTGTTTGATGGCGTCGATCGCGAGTTGGCGTCGCACTCGACAGAGCAAAGAGATCTCGCGCGATTCAAGGGAAAGCGAGTCGCTGTGATCGGGGGAGGGCAAAGTGCGCTTGAATCGGCAGCCTTATTGCACGAAGCAGGCGCAGACGTTGAGGTCATCGCAAGGACGCAGAGCCTGAATTGGGTGGGCGTCCACTCCTGGCTGCATCACCTGGGACCGTTGACCAAAGTTTTGTATTCCTCCCGCGATGTAGGGCCAGCGGTGCTTAGCCGCATCGTATCGTCGCCCAGAACTCTGAAATTATTTCCGAGGGAGTTTCAGGAAGGTGCCAGTTACCGGTCAATCCGGCCGGCCGGCTCGAGTTGGCTCCGCCCGCGGCTTGCAGATGTGCCGATAAAACTAGGCACCCAAGTAGTTTCTGCTAAAGCCCAAAACAGCCACCTGGAACTGGGTTTTAGTGACGGCGCTAGTAAGAGTGTTGAGCATGCGCTGCTCGCGACTGGCTTCCGCGTGGATATAGCGCGCTATCCATTTCTTTCCGAAGATATTAAGAAAAAATTGAACACGGTTAACGGCTATCCAGTGTTGGCCCGTGGGTTGGAATCCAATATCCCAGGCTTACACTTCATGGGGAAGCCGGCTTCATGGAGTTACGGGCCGCTGCTTTGCTTTGTTTCTGGAACCGAATTTGCCGCCAAAGAATTGTTGCGGGCTTTCTCCTCCAAGGATCGGGGAAGATGACCACTCCAGCTCCAACGTTGAAAACGCGTTCTCAGAAAAGTTCTTCCGCAGCGACCATCGGCGCGGTCGTGATGGGGGGCGACTATCAGGGACTGGGAATTGTTCGCAGCCTCGGACGCCACAACATTCCTGTATTCGTCATTGACGACGAGCGATCGGTTTCAAGGTTTTCGCGCTATGCAACGAAGTCTGTGAAAGTAAAAAATCTTCGCGACGAACGTCAAACGGTCGAGGAACTTCTGGAAATTGGAACAAGCCGAGGTCTGGAGGGATGGGTATTGTTTCCTACTCTTGACGAGCAAGTGGCGACTCTTTCCCGCAACCGCGAAGAGCTGGGGAAAATTTATCGTGTTGCCACCCCAGGATTCGATGCGATCCAGTGGGCATGGGACAAAAGGAACACCTACCGGCTGGCAAAAGATCTAGGAATTCCTATTCCAGGTACTTACTATCCCCGCGTTATCGAAGATCTTGTTGAATTTGAAAATCAGCCCGGGCCTTTTGCAATTAAGCCTGCGATCAAAGAACATTTTATTTACGCCACTAAAGCTAAGGCGTGGTGCGCCAACAATTATTCCGAACTGCGCACACAATTTCAACGAGCTTCGGCCATTGTCGGACCAGGCGAAGTTATGGTGCAGGAAGTCATTCCGGGAGGGGGCAGTCAGCAATTTTCATATTGTGCATTCTTTCGTGAGGGGCGTGCGGTGGGAAAGATGGTTGCTCGCCGGAGAAGGCAGCATCCTCTTCAATTCGGGCGAGCCAGCACCTACGTGGAGACAGTCGACCTACCGATTTTAGAAGAATTGTCTGAGCGGTTCCTGCGCGCTATCAACTATTACGGCCTGGTTGAATTGGAATACAAGCTGGATGCGCGAGATGGCAAATATAAGTTACTCGACGTGAACGCGCGCACATGGGGCTACCATTCTTTGGGCGCTCATGCGGGAGTCGATTTTAGTTACATGCTTTATGCAGACCAGGTTGGGCTGACGGTCACTCCATGCACGGGCAAGTCCGGAGTAGGTTGGGTGCGCATGGTGACCGATCTCCCCGCAGCGGGTGTAGCAATCCTTGCTGGAGATACAGATATCAACGAATATGTGCGATCTCTACGATCATCCGCAACCGACGCGGTTTTTAGCGCCCATGACCCGTGGCCGGGTATTGCTGAGATTTTCCTGCTCCCTTATCTCGCTGTAAAACGCGGTTTTTAAGCATTATTCTGCCGATTTTTGGACCTCATTCGTCTCCTGCACGTAGGTAATCAGCAACACTTGGTGACGCGTTAAAGCTTGATAGGCTGGCATGCTATATTCGATGTTCCCCTTTTCACTTCGGCCCATCCCCAGGGAAGTGGTAACAGTTACCAGCGCAAGTCGTTTGTCTGCTGGCATACCCATTTAAGGAAGAATTATGACTAGCGTCGTTATCGTTGGGGCCGGTCCGTACGGGCTTTCTATCGCAGCGCATTTTCGGCGACAGGGCATTTCTTATCGCATCTTCGGACGTCCGATGGATTCCTGGATTTCACATATGCCGAATGGCATGATGCTCAAATCGGATGGGTTTGCTTCCGATATTTACGATCCGGAAAGCACCTACACGTTGAAGCGATTTTGCGCCGAGCGCGGCATTCCGTACGCCGATACTGGCATACCCGTGCGGCTCGATACATTTTGCAACTATGGACTCGCGTTTAAAGATCGAATGGTTCCCGACTTGGAAGACAAGCAAGTTACCAGCATTGAAAAGTCGGGCAACGGGTTCGTGGTCCAGTTGGAAGATGGCGAGAGATTTGAAACACGGCGGGTGGTGATGGCTGTAGGAATCACACACTTTGAGAATGTCCCCGATGCACTCACTAAGCTGCCGGCCCAATTTGTCTCGCACAGCGCGCGTCATAAAGAGTTGGAATCCCTTTCCGGCCGCAGTGTTACTGTAATCGGTGCGGGAGCTTCTGCACTTGATCTCGCGGGATTGTTGCACGAGGCTGGCGCGAAAGTTGAATTAGTCGGCCGCCGAAAGACGTTAAATTTTCACAGTGTACCTACCGGCAAGCCGCGAACCTGGTGGCAGAAGATCCGCCATCCTTCATCAGGATTGGGGCCAGGTATACGGTCGCGTTTTTTTGCGAATTCGGCGTGGGCTTTCCACTATCTGCCTGAAGGATTGCGCCTGAAGGCAGTGCGAACAGCGCTTGGGCCATCTGGCGGCTATTTCATCAGGAACAAAGTCGTAGACAAAGTGCCACTACATTTGGGATATGTCCCTGAGAGAGCAGAAGTTCGCGATGGCAAGGTCCACTTGACATTGCGATCACAGGACGGTACTCAGAAAGAACTGATCACAGAACATGTGATCGCGGCGACGGGCTATAAAGTTGACATGGATCGTCTGAAAGTCTTGAGTGAAGGCATTCGAAAAAGCGTGAAAGATGTGAACGGCGCTCCAGTGCTTTCTTCGCGCTTCGAGTCTTCAGTCCCAGGTTTATATTTTGCCGGAGTTGCAGCTGCCAACAGTTTTGGTCCGGTGATGCGCTTTGCTTGCGGAGCCAAATTTGCCGCCGAGCGGCTTACGCACGCATTGGCAAAATCTTCTGCGCGCGACGCCAAAGCAGTTCCCGCAGCCACATTCGCCGTCGGGGCGAAGTAAAATCGGACCGATGAAGAGAGAAACGATAGCGCTCCACGTCGGGTACGACGGCGACTCCACGAAAGCTGTGGCTGTCCCGATTTATCAGACTGTGGCGTTCGAGTTCGACAGCGCCGAACACGGTGCTGCGCTTTTCAATCTGGACGTTAAAGGGAACATCTATACGCGCATTGGCAACCCAACCAATGACGTCCTGGAAAAGCGGGTCGCGGCGCTAGAGGGCGGAGTTGAAGCGCTGAGTGTGAGTTCCGGAATGGCGGCGATCGAATATTCGGTCATCAATATCGCCGAGATGGGGACGAACATTGTTTCGTTGCCGCAGCTGTACGGCGCGACCTACACACTGTTCGCGCACATTCTGCCTAAGCGCGGAATTGAAGTGCGCTTTTCTGAAAATGACAGCGCAGAAGCGGTCGAAAAATTAATTGATAAAAATACGCGTGCAGTCTATTGCGAAAGCATTGGCAATCCTGCAGGCAACGTAGCCGACATAGCGGAGTTGGCCAAGATTGCGCACAAACATGGAGTGCCGCTCATAGTCGACAACACGGTGGCTACTCCGGTTCTGCTGCGGCCGATTGAGTACGGAGCCGATGTCGTCGTGCATTCGATGACGAAATTCATGGGCGGACACGGAACATCGCTCGGCGGAATCATTGTCGACTCCGGAAAGTTTCCCTGGCGCAAGCATCCGGAACGTTTCTATATGTTCAATCGCCCGGAAATTGCATATCACGGCGTGGTCTATGTGGATCAATACGGAGACGCGGCTTACGTCGCTCGATGCCGGACTGTGTGCCAGCGTAATACCGGAGCGACGCTTTCACCGTTCAACGGATTCTTATTGTTGCAAGGCATCGAGACGATGGCGCTACGGGTCGAGCGACATGTAGAGAATGCGCGGCAGGTTGCAGAATTTCTGAGGGCTCACCCATTAGTCGAGTGGGTAAACTATGCGGGATTTACCGACAATCCGCTGTATGCCATGGCGCAAAAATATCTTGGGTCGAAGCGCTGCTCGCTTCTTACCTTCGGAGTAAAAGGCGGCTACGAAGGCGGGCGCAAATGTTTCAACGCTTTGAAATTGTTTAAGCGCATGGTGAACATGGGCGATGCGAAGTCCCTGTCATGCCATCCCGCGTCTACGACGCATAGGCAATTGACGCCGGAAGAACAGCACAAGGCCGGAGTAACTCCGGAAATGATTCGCCTTAGCGTAGGCATCGAACATATAGATGACATCCTTGCGGACCTGGAACAAGCCTTGGAGTGCGCAAGAGCATGATCCGTGAGAAACAAATTATCCCCCGGCGAGGTGAAAAGTTATGCCGGTAATAATGAAGAATCGCGAAACCTCTAGAGATCTCGCCGAAAATTCTGCGATCCGTATCGGCTTGATCAACAACATGCCCGATGCGGCCCTGCAAGATACGGAAATTCAATTTGTCCGGCTGCTGGATGAAGCGTCAAGCGCATTGCCTGTACATCTAACGTTGTTTTCTTTGTCGAGCGTTCAGCGCGAAGAACGTGGCATGGAGCATCTCAAGAATTTCTATCTGGACCTGAATGATTTGTGGAAGACATCGCTTGATGCGCTGATCATTACCGGCACAGAACCGAAGCAGCGCGAATTACGAAATGAACCTTACTGGAAAGAACTGACAGCAGCATTCGATTGGGCTGAGAAAAATACTGTTTCTACTGTTTTGTCTTGCCTGGCAGCACACGCAGCGGTTTTGCATAGTGATGGGATCGAAAGACAACCGTTGGCCGACAAGCAATTCGGAGTTTTCGATTTCGCACCCAGTGCACGGCACATGTTGACCTCTCAATGCAACCCAATTCGATTTCCTCATTCTCGTTGGAATGGATTGGCGGTAGAGGCCTTGCAGTCGGCAAGCTATACGATCCTGACTCAATCTCCGGATGCGGGTGTGGATTCATTCATCAAGATGAAGCGCGACAGCTTGTTCGTCCATTTTCAAGGGCATCCCGAGTACGAAACTCAGACGCTATTGAAAGAATATCGAAGAGACGTTCGCCGTTTTTTGCGTTCCGAAAGAGAAACGTATCCGACGATGCCACACGGTTATTTTGGCCGAACCGCCGCTGCGGCATTCGATGAATATGAAGTGAAAGCCAAGCTGGATCGGACAGAAGATTTAATGTCCGAATTTCCTTCTGCTTCCGAGATTGGCGAAATTGCTCACTCCTGGAAATCGTCTTCGATCTCGGTTTATAGAAACTGGTTAGCCTACGTCGCATCACGAAAGAACGAAAGCAAAGGCTTCCTCGCCACTGCTGGTCATGTAACTTCCAAAGCTCAGAGAGCGGAAACACGATAGTTCTTAAGTGTTGTTAGTAATCTTCTGAAATCTATGTTGGATTCGATCATGATGGCGACCGCCGCAAATGTAGAGCTTGAGGCGGAGCCTATTCCACCCGAATGGATACTGAGCGGCGAACCGAAAGCACGCGCCAAGAAAATGTCCATGAGCCGCGACTGGACGTCCAGCGTTGTGGTCTGGGATTGTACGGCGGGAACATTTCACTGGCACTACGATCAGGACGAAGCAGTCATCGTGATTTCCGGCACGGCAGTATTGCTCGGGACCAACGGCGAGAGCGACGCGATAACGCGCACAATTCGTCCCGGAGACCTCGCCTTCTTTCCCGCTGGGACTACTGCCAAGTGGCGAGTGGACGAATATATCCGCAAGATTGCTGTTCTTCGTGAACCAGTTTGGCGACCGATCGGAATGGGGCTGAAGGTTTGGAACAAAGCGCTACGAAGCGTTGGTCTTAAAGGTAAGTCCGCAATTTAGTTGTCGCCCCAACATCTTTCAATGAACGCTTCAGCTGAACAACTAAGATTGAGCAATCCGGTCGGAGACGCTTCCGAAATTCTTGCAGCGTTGCCTGAACGGATTAGCGATGTCGTAACGCCCTGGGCGCAGAAAATTCCTCAGCAACTTGCCCTGGTCGATCCGAGCGGTTCATGGACATACTCGCAATTAAGAGACGTTATCAGCGAGGTCCGCGAGTGGCTGATTGCGACTGGCGTACGGCCCGGAGATCGTGTTGCCATTGTCTGCGAGAACAATCGAACGTATATAGCCGTGCTGCTCGCTTGCGTCAGCATGGACGCGTGGCCCGCGCTCATAAATGCGCGTCTGTCGGCGCGCGAGATGGAACAGATATGTGAGCATTCTCAAGCGCGTGTTGTCATCTACACGACCAAGAGCGCGCCACAAGCGGTAGAACATGCGAAGAACCGGGGAGCGATCGATCAGATTGTTGGTTCACTGGGAACGATCAGCGTCAGTCCTTTACGGGATGATGTAGTTCCAGAGGCTATCGACCCCAATCCGGCGAATCGTACCGGCGCATTAATTTACACGTCAGGCACGACCGGCCTTCCCAAGGGCGTCATGCTGACCAATCGGAACCTGCTGTTCGTCGCGGCTGTCTCGGCAAAAGCGAGATCATTAAGCCCAAGCGACCGGCTTTACGGCGCGCTGCCCATGTCGCATGCGGTTGGTCTGTCGGTTGTCCTGCTGGGAAGCTTGTTGAGTGGGGCAACCGTTTATCTCGCGCCGCGTTTTGATCCAGTAAAAGCTCTGTCGGTTCTAAAAAATGACAAGCTGACTATTCTTCTCGGTTCGCCCTCAATGTTTTCGCTTCTTCTCGACTACACCAAACTTAAGGGCATCAAGAAGCTTGAGTTTCCGGATCTGCGGATCATTTCTTCGTCGGGCGCTCCGCTTCAACAGTCAGTGAAAAACGAAACCGAAGAATTATTTGGACTCACCCTCCACAATGGATACGGCGTGACCGAATGTTCGCCCAACATCGCTATGACGCGAGTTGATATGCCGCGCAAGGACATTTCGGTCGGAAGGGTTTTCCCTGGCACCGAAGTGAAGCTCATAGCTTCCGATGGCCAGAATGCAGCGCCGGGCGACGTGGGTGAACTTAGAGTGCGCGGCCCTAATGTCATGAAAGGTTACTATCGGAATCCAACTGAGACCGCCGAGGCGATCGACGATGAGGGATGGTTCAACACGCGCGACCTGGCGAGAATAGATGGCGATCATCTGTTCATCGTCGGCCGTTCGAAGGAATTGATCGTGCGCTTCGGGCTAAACGTCTATCCGGCAGAAGTCGAAGCAGCCCTGAACACTCACCCCATGATTGCTCGATCTGCAGTCGTAGGGCGAACCGTGGGAGGCACAGAAGGCGGCGAGGAAGTGGTCGCATTCGTACAGCCGAGCCCTGGGTCATCGCTGACCGAGGCGGACGTGGCAGAGTATGCCACCGCACAGCTTGCGCCCTATAAGCGCCCATCGCACATCCATTTGGTTGATACGATGCCTTTAACGCCAACCGGCAAAGTCATGAAAGAGCAGCTCGCGCAAATGTTGAGCGTTGCGCGGTAACATCCATAGGTTACGAATGTAATAGCACCCTTGTGGCGTGTACTTGAAATACCGTAATGCAATAAACTAACTTCTCGGCTGGCTTACTAATCTGCAATCTGCATCATTCCCCCTTTAACAATTCTTAGTTGTGAGTCAGCACAGTTAAAAGATTTATCTCAGGAGAATAATGTGTCCAGATCTTCAGTAGAGGATAGTGGAATGACCAGCCTCCAAACCAAATCGGACGTTTCGGACCGCGGTGTAAAGGTCAGCGTGCAACAGCCCGTCCAGACCAAAGAAGTAATCATCATCGGCGCTGGCCCCTATGGACTGAGCACCGCTGCCCATCTGCAACACGCGGGCATTGAAGCGTACGTCATCGGCAAGCCGATGAGCTTCTGGCAGGAAAATATGCCGAGCGGGATGCTGCTGCGTTCGAAAAGCGAAGCGTCAAACATCGCAGCTCCGCAAAAGCATTTATCCATTGAGGCGTATCAGAAATCTCTGAAGCGCAAGATCGCAGACCCTGTGCCGATTGAGGATTTCATCGCATACGGAAAATGGTTTCAGAAGCAGGTAGCTCCAAATCTGGACACGCGGCACGTGAACCGCGTATCCCGTGATGGAAATGTTTTCGAATTGGAAATGGAAGATGGCGAAAAGCTGCGGGCAAAATCAGTGGTTCTTGCGATGGGAATAGGTTACTTCTTCCATCGTCCCGCGGAATTCGCCTCAATTTCCACGCAACTAGCTCCACACGCATCCGAGCTAAATGATCTTTCAAAATACAAAGGAAAGCGCATAGCAGTTCTTGGCAAAGGACAGAGCGCGCTGGAAAGTGCGGCAATCCTAAACGAGAGTGGCGCTAAGGTAGAAATCCTGACTCGGGCTCCGGAACTTACTTATCGGCCCCTGGCGTGGCGCAAGAATTTGTTCCGCAAGTTGATGTTTGGTCCGTTGCGCGGACTCTCTTATAAAATTCTCCCTCCTACCGACTTGGGAGATATTAAAACGGCCCGAAAGATGGCTAGTCCGGAATTGTTCAGACGCCAGACTCCTGAAGTTCAGGAGAAGCTGCTGAGAGATTGCGCTAAGCCGGTGGGTGCTTACTGGCTGCCTTCAAGGGTGGGGAAAATTCCGCTGACGGCCTCGGTGAGTGTTGTGCGGGCGCAACCGACGGGAAGTGGGTTAAAGCTTGATCTTACAGATGGCACAAGCAGAGATGTTGACGTGCTTGTTCTTGCCACTGGCTACAAAATCGACATATCGAAATATAAGATTCTCGACAATTCTCTAGAGCAGCAGGTTAAGACGGCGAATGGATATCCAGTGCTCGATACCGGCCTGCAAACATCGGTGGACGGCCTCTATATGGCCGGCGTCATCGGCGAAAAGACGCTGGGACCGACGCTGCGATTCGTAACCGGAACGTCCAACGCCGGACCTCGACTGGCGGCATCAATTCGTGGACGCAAGTGATGAGCTTTACTCCTGTGAAATCCGAGAACACCAAAGATAAGCCTGGAGCAATTGTTCTCGGCGGAAATTTTGTTGGTCTGGGGATCGTCAGAAGCCTTGGAGCCCATGGCATTCCCGTTTGGGTCATCGATTCCGATCGTTCCAAATCAATTGCGCAGTTTTCTCGGTACACCAAGCGATTCATCGAATCCAAGGAAGAGATCACGGAGCTACTGCTTCGTGAGGGAAAAGAGCACGGGCTTAATGGTTGGGTGTTGTACCCAGTCACGGACGAATATGTGGAAACTATTTCGGCCAGCCGCGACATCCTCGGTTCGATCTATCGCGTGACCACGCCGCCGCCGCAAGTCACAAAGTTTGCCCTCGATAAGCGACTGACTTATCAAAAAGCGGAGGAGCTGGGAATTGCAGCTCCATGGACGTTTGTAGCGAATTCAGCAGCCGAGCTTGAGTCCAAAAAAATTCCGTATCCTGTCATTCTGAAGCCGGCTGTCAATCACCATTTCTTCCCGCACACGAATGTCAAAGCGCTCGCCGTGGCCGACGCTGACGAACTGCGACAACGCTTTGCGCAAATGAACCAGTACATTCCCGCGCAGGAAATTCTTATCCAGGAGCGCATCCCTGGCGGTGGAGAAAACCAGTTTTCGTTTTGCGCAATCTGCAAAGATGGGCGCACGTACGCATCGTTGGTAGCACAGCGAAGACGGCAATATCCCATTGAGTTTGGCAATGCCAGTACGTTTGTTGAAACCACCTTGCAGAGTGTGGTCGAAGAGAGCGGGCGTAAATTTCTGGAAAGCGTCGGACTCGACGGAGTTGCAGAAGTCGAATTCAAATTCGATCCTCGAGATGGACGATACAAGATTTTAGATGTGAACCCCAGAATTTGGGGATGGCACACTCTGGGCAAATCTGCGGGCATGGATTTTGCTTATCTGTTGTGGCGCCAGAATGTTGGACTTCCCATCGAGGACATCGCAGGTAACAGGAATGCATCATGGATGCGTGAGATAACCGATGTCGTGGCGATCGCCAAGTCGCCGCATCGCGGAAACGAAATCAAACGGTTGCTTAAGGCAGTGCTTGGCGGCAGATTCACGCTCGCCACTTTCAGAGTGTTTGATCCAGTTCCATTCTTCGCTGAGTTTGCGTTATTCATTTCTTCGGGAGTATCAAGGCAAAAGAAAGCGAAAACATTTATTGATAGCCCGCAAACGCGAACCGATATTCCGGTCGCAGAGAAGGTAGTTGTTGAAAACCGATAACGCTATACGCGCACTTCGATCAGAGTAGGTCCGCCGCCTTCAAATCCCGCCTTTAGAGCTTTCCCGAAATCTTCGAGCGTTGTTGCTCGGGTTGCGGGGACGCCCATTCCTTTCGCCAGATGGACCCAATCGATATCGGGATGACCGATGTCGAATAAACTTCCTGCCTTCGGCCCGGGTTCGCCGACTCCCAAGTAAGAAAATTCTCGCTTCAGAACGCCGTAGGTGCGATTGGCAAACACAACGGCGGTGACCCGTAGGCCTTCCCGCGCCATCGTCCACAAGGCTTGGAGTGTGTACATGCCGCTGCCGTCCGCGGTAAGGCAGAGTACAGGCCGCGCGGGGTCAGCCACAGCCGCGCCAACGGCCAATGGCATCGCTATGCCGATAGAACCGCCAGTATTGCCCAGCCAGTCATGTTTTGGAATGCGGCTGGTCACTGGCATCAGACCGCGTCCGGAGGTCATGGATTCATCGACCAGAATTGCGTTTTCGGGCAGAAAAGCTCCGATGGTAGAGGAAATACCAGTCAATGTAATTTCGCCGGATGGTAGCCCCGGCCTCGCAACTTTGCTGTCTTGCGATGATGAATGATTTTGGGCACCCACAGCATCGGCCAGCGCTCGGAGTGAGCCAATCAAGTCTTCTTCAGGATGTGCCAGGACATGAGTTTCCGTCTCGGGCGAAGTGAGGATACTGCTCTTGTCGGGATAAGCGAAATAAGCGACCGGAGGAGGCGCCCCTACCAAAATCAGATTACGAAACGGCTTGAGTTGCTCTTGCGCCTGTTCGAGGATGTAGGCCATCCGTTCGACTACAGGAATTCCGGCCCCACGCTCCAGCCGTGTAAATGGATACGGACAAAATAATTTAGCTCCAGTTGCGACGGCAATCCGCCCGGCCTCGACCAGGCCAGCGCCATAGAGCGCATTGCCCGAGAGCAAAAGCGCAGTTTGGGCTCCAGAGCGCAACATTGCCGCGGCACGCTCAATCGCGCCATCTGACGCAGGCTTGGCGGCAGGTATCGACATCACGTCATGAACTATCCCACCATCTGACCAGGCAGCATCAGCCGGAACGATCAGAGTAGCAATCTGACCGGGAGTTGTACGGGCCGCGACAACTGCCTCAGCAGCATCTTTCCCGGCCTGTGTTGAATCATGCGAAGTTCGCAACCACTTCGAATAAGGACGCGCTATGGCTTCGATGTCCGATGCCAGCGGTGTGTCAAACACGAGATGTGACGCGGGATGCTGGCCGATGACGTTTACGATTGGCACATTGGCGCGACGTGCATTATGCAGATTAGCTAATCCATTCGCCAGGCCGGGTCCCAAATGCAGCAATGTACACGCTGGTTTTTCCGCGATGCGCGCATAACCGTCTGCAGCCCCAGTGGCAACGCCCTCAAACAGCGCGAGAACGCAGCGCATTTTGGGGACACGATCCAAAGCCGCGACTAGATGCATCTCCGATGTGCCGGGGTTGGCGAAGCACGTATCCACACCACCCGCGACCAGGGAACGAATTAAACTCTCTGCGCCATTCATTGTTTTTGATGTCGCTCGTCTGGACCGCCGTCCAAAAGGCCTTCTATCCAGCGCTCGCTGAATCTTTTAAGTAGCGGCTGAGAACCGAAGCCAGTGTCTCACAGTGCGTGGTCAACATCGTCAGATGATTTCCCGGGACCGTTTCAACCTTGAGTTCGCTCGTTAGGTCTGACCAAATGGCCGTTGGATCTTCGGGAAATTCCGTAACCATTTGCGCTCTGATGAAATTAATTTTGCCAGGATAGAAGCGAGGCTCATAACTTTGAAGTGCCGAGTACGCGCCTTCCCGAACTTTAGCGAAAGCTGGGGCGAACGTAGAGATTTCTTCCACGTTGTTGAGTCCACCAAGCCGGGGTTCGTGTAAAGGCTTTTGAAATACGTTGCTACCTCGCACTTTGGCTCTCTGTGCCATAAGGCCAAGGCGGCGGCCGGCTGGCAGGAAGTTAATGTGCGGATAAGAATCGATCATGACCAACAGCGCAATCTCGCGATCCATTTTCTTGAGCTCCAGCGCCATCTCAAGCGCGACCAGTCCGCCCAAAGAGTATCCGATTAAGCGATATGGACCGCGAGTTTGAAGCCTGGTAATTCCGCGCAGGTAGTGAGCGGCCATGTCTTCGATGGTGCTTGAAGGTTCATCAAAGCCCTCCATGCCTTTCGGTTGAAGGCCGTAAACTGCGTGCGGCAGACGTATGTATTTGACCAACTCGAAGAACTCCGCAGGGCCTCCTCCTAAACCCGGCGCGATAAATACAGGGGATCGATCATCGCCTGATTTCAGCGTAACCAGAGGCGATATTTCGGGATCGCTGTCACTGGCGAGAACTGCTGCCTGTCCTGCCATTGTGGGAACGTGGTAGATCATCACCGGAGGCAGTTGACGCCCGCATGCACGAGCAATTTCTGAGAAAAGTTGAACGGCGAGAGCGGAGTCTCCGCCTAAGTCGAAAAAATTGTCATCCGGAGCGATATCACTTTTTTGCAACACCCGGCGCCAAATTGGGCCAAGCATCTCAATCGTCGAACTTGTGCTGGTTACCACAGCCTGAAGTAGCTCCTGAAGATGGTTAAGATCCTACCGTTTGGGGAGTTGAACGCGGGGATCAATTAAGGATATCGCTAGATTATGCCACTTTTGTCCAGTAAGAAGAGGTGCTTCGATAGCTGCTTCCCACCAAAGTAATGGTTACCCTATGTGTTTGTAGAGCAATCGGCCGAGCAAGGTGAGCGGAGCATCCGGCATGTTACTCACCATTCGCCTGAGATGACCGAGCGTGGTCGGCGACAGGTCAGCCGCAGCGCGCGCCGGATAGCGCCAGTAATCGAGCTTGGTGTGCATCGGCGACCAATGCTCTTTGAACGTGATCAGACCCGGATTGTCCAGGTCTGAGCGACCCAGGTCGAATACTTCCAAGTCATGTGACTTCGCGTCTTGAATAGCCCTCCAAAACAACATTGGCATGGCCCCCAAATTGTTGTAGCGAGCGTCACTACATCCATATTTGTAAACCAAGGTCGCCTTGTGAGTGATGGTAACAATACCCGCAACCGGAATTTCGTTCTTGTAGGCGACTCGTATTTTTAAATCCGCATTCATTGAATGGATAAGGCTGCGGTACCACTTGAGCGGCTGGGGTGGAATGCCTTGGCGACGGCGTGTTCCTATCTGCATCTTGTAAAAATCGAAAAGCAAGTTATCCGAAACGCCTTCTTCGTAACGCAGCGATTCGCGTTCCGCACGACGAATTTTCCGTTGAACACAATCTTTGTGGAAACTTTTGAAAAGCTGTTCTTCTTTAGGCCGTAAATCAATTCGGTGCAGGATATACGATTTGCCGATCGCGAGTCGATCCCTGATATCGGGGATCGCGCTAACCGGTCTGAGTTCAAAATACTTCCATTCCCGTTGATCTACTCTTGCGACTAAGTTGGAAACGATGGCTGCGATTTGATCCGGATTGACGGTTAGAGGTGCGCAATAGTCCGAAAACGGCAATGAGACGAGTCGATTTCCAGTAAGAGCGCTCCGGATTTTGCAGAAGACGATTGCATTCGTAAGTGCGGAACCGGGCGGGGACTCGGTGAACGCCGCCGCTTCGTACCCGTATGCGTTCTTGAGAGCTTGCAACCACTCTGAAGTGTGATATATCGAAGAATCGTCATTGCCCGCAATAAACGCGTTCCATCGTGCATCGGCGAGAGGATCGATTTCAAAAATATTCATTAGCAGGCAGCCAGACATTTGATTCGACAAGATGGCCTAGTGTCTCTGGGAAAATGAACTTCCGGGTAACTCTTATGAGTAGGTGGAAACTTTCGCCCGGGCATTTTCGAAAGCTAGTTGGAGCTCTCGCTTCAGCGACAACGCAAGGTGCTGCACAAATGGCTCGAGGAGCATTGCGGCAGGATAGACGGGAAGAACCGTTACTCGTTGACCTCCACGCGCCAGTTGGTCCCATTTCAAATCCGGCCTGCGGAATACACGATACTGCTTTTTCGGTCGGAAGTCAGTGACGGCTCCGGAAAATGATTCGGGAATATAATTCCAGCTTGCCCGATCGTTGCTTTGCCAGATTTGAGCAAGCCGGATCGAGTCCTTAGTTTCGGCGTCGGGGTTACTTCCAAATTTTGACATCATCGCGCCACGCCAGACCGGGATTCGGGTTTTTAATACCAGCATTTTTTCGTGGTAAAACTTGGTTTTTTCTTTGTTGTCCAATTCCAAGAAAGAAGCTGCATGGAACATGAGCCTCTGAAGGGAATAAGAAGTTTTGCTCCATAGCGTAAGTGGAACTTTATTCCAATTGTGAGTATCGAAGAGGGCGAGTAGTGCGATTTCTTCACCTGCGTCGGTTAACTGCCGTGCTGTTTCATATGCCAGGGTGCCCCCCATACAATAGCCGCCGAGAAAATAGGGACCGTGTTTCTGCACTGTGCGAATTTCTTGAATGTAAAGAGCCGCCATGTCCTCGATCTTCATGAGTAAAGGAGACTTTCCATCCAATCCCTGCGATTGCAAACCATACACTGGCTGGTCAGATCCAAGACGCCGCGCAAGATCGCGGAAGCTTAAGACGTTTCCTCCGGCGCCATGAAAGAGAAACAATGGCGGGCGCGATCCTCCGGGTTGAATCGCAACCAAGGAAGTCCAGTGTGTGGGCGAAGGTTCGGATTCAAGAAGGGCAGCTAACTCGGCGATGGTTGGCGCGTCGTAAAGAGTCGCCAGAGGCAGCTTGATTCCAAATACTTTTTCGATTGTGGCGAACATCTGTACAGCCAGGGAGGAATCTCCTCCAAGGTCAAAATAGTTTTGATCGGGTGTGATAGAAGGGACGCCCAGCAGATCCTGCCAGATAACAGTTAGTTGATGAATTGCAGTGTCTCCGGCGGCCATTGAATGCGACTTCTTCCTTCAAAACTCGAATTTGGCGATCAGCGGGAGAGTTGCTATTAGTTTACTACTCGCATGCCTGCTTTGTTTGCAATCGGACCTAGTGAGAACACTACGGTAATCTGTCGTCACCTAGTTGCTAAGTGGAATGTAATCAGCTGCATGCGTCTAGTGCAGCAACAACGAAAAAGCACGTTGCGTCAGCTGCCTACCAAAAGCCGCAAACCAGGCGAATCTTCCAATGGATGGGTGACCGGACTCTTTCCACATAAACCACAGCATTTTCATTCGCTGCCTGAAGCCGACGCGGACCGTGATGCCTTGATCGGCGATTGCGCGATAGGCCATCGATTCCAATCGTGCAGATTGAAAATCCTTGCGTAAGCATTCCGCAAAGCTCAGCCGGACAAAATGAACAATCACAGCTTCCGGGACAAAAACTGGGAGCTTGTTTTCCTGAATCAATTGGGAGAGCAACAACGTATCTTCTGCTCGAAATAGGCCGGGTTCGAAGAGCGGACGGGAAGCGCCGATCGCAGACTTACGGACAGCAAAGCCGGCAGTGTTTAAATAACGGATACGTCCATCTTCTGGCCGGACGAGAAAATGCAAGAGAGTTCTAAGGCGAAGCTCTTCCGCACGCCCAATGGTCCGCGAGCAATCTCCGACAAGATGAAGTTGAAAGTAATCTTTTTTCGGCATTGCCGAAATTGCGGCCGCAAACTTAGACAAGCAGTCCCGTCGTAGCTCGCAATCAGCATCCACAAAAAGTACGACTGGTGCCACTGCCTGTTTGATTCCACGATTTCGGGCCGATGAAATTCCGGTGCGTTGTTCTCTAATGATCGTGAGAAGGAAATGACGCGACCACTCGTGGATCGATTCGGGCGCCGGTTCGCTGCTGCCATCGTCAACTACGATCACTTCGTAGCGCGGAGGATTTTCTTGCTCGGCTAAAGTCCGTAGGCAGCTATTGAGTGGTGCCCAGTCGTTGTAAGCGCACAGCACGATGCTGAAAACAAGCGCTTCACTAAGGGACTGCGTTTTAGGCTCAGCCATAGCGCGGAAATTTGGATTCTAATGCGATCGCGTGTCTCGGACGCACCGAGCCAGGGATTATTTTTTAACCGGCTCGTATCCGAACACGGACTTCAATTCCAGAAATTCTTCCAGCCCTGCTACACCCCATTCACGGCCATTCCCCGATTGTTTGTACCCGCCGAAACTTGCGCCGAAATCTACGCGAGCATTGTTGATATGGACATTACCAGCGCGAATTTGTTTTGCCACGCGCCGTGCGCGATCAATATTACCCGAACTCACGAAACCTGCTAGACCGTACGGAGTATCGTTCGCGATCCTCACTGCGTCTTTTTCATCGTCATATGGAATGATGCACAGGACCGGTCCGAAAATTTCTTCTCGGGCGATTGTCATGTCATTGGTGACGTTCGAGAATACGGTCGGCCTTGCGTAGTAGCCCTTGGTCAGTCCTTCTGGACGGCCTTCGCCACCGGCAGCTAGCGTGGCACCCTGGCTGGTGCCTTGCCGGATCATCATCTCAACTTTTTCAAACTGCGCCCGGCTCGCTAATGGACCAAGAGCAACTCCTTCGGCGAACGGATCGCCAACCTTGGTTTTCTCAGCTGCCTGTTTCGCGAGGATGGCCGCTTCGTCCATCTTTCCTTTTGGTACGAGCATTCGAGTCGGCGCATTGCAGGACTGGCCGGAATTGCGGAAACACGCATCTGCTCCTTGTTGGACAGCCTTGGCGAAGTCGGCGTCATCCAAAATGATGTATGCAGACTTGCCTCCAAGCTCCTGAGTGACCCGTTTCACCGTGGAGGCGGCAGCAGTTGAGACCGCAACGCCAGCGCGCGTGGAACCGGTGAACGACATCATATCTATATCGGGGTGTGAGGAGAGCGCCGCGCCGACGGTTGGCCCGTCCCCATGCACCATATTGAAAACGCCTGCCGGAACTTCGGCGTCATGGATAATCTGTGCGAAGAGGCTTGCCGACAGCGGCGCGACCTCGCTCGGCTTCAGCACCATGGTGGATCCTGCGGCAAGTGCAGGAGCGACTTTGCAAACGATCTGATTCATCGGCCAATTCCAGGGAGTGATCAATCCGCAGACGCCGATTGGCTCCTTCCTCATCAGGGTCGAACCCTTCAGCTCCTCAAATTTGAAGGTTTCGAGCGCTTTGAGAATTGCAGAAAGATGTCCCATACCAGCGGGTACTTGTGCTGCGCGCGAAAAAGCAATCGGGCAGCCCATTTCGTGCGAAATCGCTTGTGCCATCTCTTCTGCTTTTGCCTGATAAATCGACAGGATCCGGTTCAGCAGAATTTTTCTCTGTTCGATCGTAGATTCCGAATATGTTGCGAAAGCCTTCCTGGCCGCCGAAACTGCTTTGTCAACGTCTGCTTTGCTTCCCAGCGAAATGGTCGCGATGGACTCTTCGGTCGCGGGATTGATTACCGCGCAATCGTGAGGCTGAACGGGATTCACCCATTCTCCCCCAATATAAAACTGACGGCTGTCCTTCATTCATCCTCCAAAATCGGTATGCCTAGTGTAACCTCTGCCAACCCTGGAACAGTAGCGCGGCGAGCGCTAAAGCCGATAGTCTAAGTAGAGTGAAGATTACTCGCCGAACTTTCTTGACGGGCGTGGGGCTGGCCGCAACCGGAGCTCTTGCTTTGGGCGCAGATGTTACGTTCATCGCACCAATTCATCCCATACTTACTCGATTGGAAATACCGTTGAAGCGGCTGCCTGTGCAGTTTGACGGATTCACCATCGCTCAACTCAGCGATTTTCACTACGACCACCATTTTTCAGTCGTTCCGATTCGCCATGGGGTGGAGATCGTAAACAGTCTCCATCCAGATCTAACAGTTCTGACAGGAGATTTTGTCAGCGCGCCATTTTCGTATCGATTCCAGGACAGGTTTAAAGCCGCCGATCTTGCGGGTCCGTGTGCCGAGATCCTAAACGGAATCGACTCGCAGCGAGTTGCAGTTTTGGGAAACCATGACTACGGTGCAGACGCGAAACGCATAACGGAACATCTGACCGGACACGGCATTCCTGTGCTCGTGAATAAATCTGTTCCCATTGAGCGCTCGGGTGCGCGTATATGGATTGCAGGGGCGGACGACAATCCCGATGCCGGTGACTTACGTGCGATGTTGCGTGGCGTCCCTGATCACGAAGCTACGATCGCTCTGGTTCATGAACCGGACAATGCGGAGTACACGCGACATTTTCCTATTGATTTGCAAATGTCGGGACACTCCCATGGCGGCCAAGTTCGCTTCCCCATGATCGGACCGCTTTATCTGCCCGAACACGGCACGCGCTTTCCTTGGGGATTGCGCCAACTCGATGCATTAACGCTCTATACCAACGTCGGCATTGGGACAATGGGATTGCCTATTAGGCTCAACTGCCCGCCCGAAGTCACACTATATACGTTACGTTGCGCGCGGATTTGACCTGGAAAAAAGATATGGGATGCTGTGGCAAAAGTAATTCCTGATATCTTAAGAAATCGCGTTTTGCTGGCAAAAAAACAGTCATGACCCTTAAACCAATTCTCGTTACCGGCGGCGCCGGATTCATAGGGTCCAACTTTATACTGCGCTGGCTCGAATCCGAACAATCTCCAGTTATTAATCTCGACAAGCTTACCTACGCCGGGAATCTGGCTAATCTGGATGCCATCTCTGGGGACGCACGCTACAAATTCGTGCACGGCGATATTGTTGATCGCAAACTCGTGGGAGAGTTAATCCGAAGCGAAAACCCTCGTGCAATTGTTCATTTTGCTGCTGAGAGTCATGTGGATCGTTCGATCTCCGGCCCGGACGACTTTGTTCGCACCAACGTAAACGGCACGTTCAGTCTGCTGGAGGAATCACGCGCATATTGGAATGGCCTTGAATCCCAAGATAAATCCAATTTCCGTTTTCTGCATGTCTCGACCGATGAAGTATATGGATCCCTAGGTGCAAGTGACCCGGCCTTTACCGAGACTACCGCGTATGAACCTAACAGCCCGTATTCGGCTTCCAAGGCAGCGTCGGATCATCTCGTGCGCGCCTACCATCACACCTACGGAATGCCGATGCTCACCACAAATTGCTCGAATAATTACGGACCGTATCAATTTCCGGAAAAATTAATTCCGCTGGTAATTCTCAACGCGCGAACCGGAAAGCCAATCCCAGTCTATGGTGACGGTGCAAATGTCCGAGACTGGCTTTATGTCGCCGACCACTGCGAGGCTGTGCGCACAGTATTGTCGAAGGGTAAGCTGAGTGAAACCTACAATATCGGTGGCGGCAACGAAAAGAAAAACCTGGAGATCGTAAATACCATTTGCGCGATCCTGGATGAGTTGTGCCCGAACGACCCGATCATGCCTCATGCAAAACTCATTAAGTTTGTGACGGACCGGCCTGGACACGATCGACGTTACGCCATCGACGCCGGCAAGATTGAACGGGAGTTGGGCTGGAAGCCGCGGGAAACTTTTGAGACGGGTATTCGCAAGACGATCGAATGGTACCTTGCTCATGATGATTGGACGAAACAGGTGACAACAGGTGCTTATCGTCAATGGATGGCCGCGCAGTATTCATTGTAGAAATAGCGGCTATCAGTCTTCGGCGCGATTCCCCCTAAGGTTCGCTACAATTGATTTGCTCCCTAGCTCATACAGAGTTCATTGAAGAATGGCTAAATACCTGATTACGGGAATTGCCGGGTTTATCGGATCGTCGCTGGCTCGGGCCGTGCTTGCGCAGGGTGACGAAGTGCGCGGCATCGATAACCTGTCTACCGGCAATCGCGGAAACATCAAGGAAATAGAAGCTAAGATTGATTTCCGCAATGCCGATGTTCTGGACACGCTCGCGCTATCTGCGGCATGCACAGGCGTCGATTATGTTTTCCACGAGGCCGCTATTCCGTCGGTACCCCGGTCGGTTCGCGACCCTCTCGAAAGCAATATCGCCAATCTGGATGGAACCGTCCATCTGCTGATTGCTGCGCGTGACGCCAAGGTGAAACGCGTGATTTATGCAGCATCGTCTTCAGCTTACGGCGATACGCCCACGCTACCCAAGCATGAGGACATGGTTCCCAGTCCTATCTCGCCTTATGCCGTTGCGAAGTTGGCAAGCGAGTATTACATGTCGTCGTTCTATCGTTGCTATGGTCTGGAAACGGTTTCGTTGCGCTACTTCAACATCTTCGGTCCGCGACAGGACCCGACGTCGGCCTATTCCGGCGTGCTCGCGAGATTTATTACGCAAATGTTGAATGGAGAGCAACCGACTATTCTCGGCGATGGGAAGCAAAGCCGCGACTTCACTTATATCGATAACGTTGTCCATGCCAACCTTCTGGCGTGCAAGGCTCCGGCGGTTGAAGTTTCGGGACGCGTTTTCAACGTTGCTACGGGAAGGCGAGCAGACTTGAATGAAACTTTCGCAATCCTCAAAAAGCTAACTGGATATATCGGCGATGTTGCATATGGTCCGGAGCGCAGCGGGGACGTGAAGCATTCTCTCGCAGACATGACGCGCGCCGAAGAGCATCTTGGCTACAAGCCGCTCGTAAATTTTGAAGATGGACTGCGCCAGACGATCGCTTGGTACAAGACCCAGACGGCTGCGGGGGCGCCAGTTGGCTAGCCAACATTTTCCTGCCCAACTGAAGGGTTCTTCCTACAAAGGGATCATTCTGGCAGGGGGGTCCGGTACAAGGCTGTATCCGGTGACCCACGCAGTCTGCAAGAGTCTGCTTCCCATTTACGACAAGCCCATGATCTATTATCCGCTTTCCACGCTCATGCTGGCTGGAATTCGGGACATTCTCATAATTTCAACTCCTGCAGATTTGCCAAGGTTTGAACAACTACTTGGAGACGGATCGCGTTTTGGCGTGAATTTCCAGTATGTCGCCCAACCCAAGCCGGAAGGAATTGCCCAGGCATTTCTAGTCGGCGAAACGTTTATCGGTTCTTCCTGCTGCGCCTTGGTGCTCGGCGACAACATTTTCTACGGGCATGATTTCGCCAAAAGTGTTTCGGATGCTGGTGGTCAAACTTCGGGAGCGCGAGTTTTTGCCTACCCGGTGCAAGATCCTGAGCGTTATGGTGTAGTTGAGTTTGATTCTGCAGGCAAAGCACTAAGTCTTGAGGAGAAACCGAAAGTTCCAAAATCTCGCTACGCTGTTACAGGATTATATTTTTACGATAATAACGTAGTGGAAATTGCGCGCCATCTCAAGCCATCCGCTCGCGGCGAACTCGAGATCACAGATGTAAATTTGGAATATCTAAAGAGGGGGCAACTTGAGGTTCGGGTCATGGGACGGGGTATGGCATGGCTCGACACAGGCACACACGAAGCGATGCTGGAAGCATCCCTCTTTATTCAAACCATCGAAACCCGCCAGGGGTTGATGGTAGCTTGTCCGGAAGAGATTGCTTATCGCTATGGATACATCACTGCGGACCAAGTTGAGGCAATCGCTTCTCCGATGAAGAAAAATCGCTACGGGGCATACCTTTTGCAATTGCTTACAGAGCGAGTATTTTGACGGCCAATCAAGGAGCGTCGACTTCGCCGATGATGAAAACCTCTACCAGTAAACTTTCTGGCCTTATTCTTTTGGAGCCGAAAGTGTTCGGCGACGCACGCGGCTATTTCCTGGAAAGCTACAACGAAACTGTAATGTCAGAGATTGGCATCCGAGAGCGATTCGTGCAGGACAATCATTCTTACTCCGGGCGAAATGTCCTCCGCGGATTGCACTATCAAGTACATCACGCGCAAGGAAAATTGATCCGCGTCATAGCGGGTGAGATATTGGATATTGCTGTAGACATGCGACGAAACTCTCCCACATTCGGTCAGTGGGATGGCGCGCTACTTTCGGGTGACAACAAGAAAATGCTGTGGATTCCACCCGGCTTTGCGCATGGATTTCGAGTGACCACCGAGGGCGCGCATGTTCTTTATAAAGCCACCGATTTTTACCATCCCGAACACGAACGCACGCTGGCATGGAATGATCCCTATGTCGCTGTCGAGTGGAACCTGGACGCAACACCGGTCATCTCGGCCAAAGATGCTCAAGGGGTTCCGTTTGAATCCGCCGAGAGTTTCGAATAGCAGCTCCGACTACGGAATTACCGCCGAAGCCTGACTCGAATAGGCACTCTCTTGTCCTCCAGAATTCACAGCTGTCGTAACGTAATAGTAGGTTGTGCCGGATTGCACAGTTGTGTCGGCGAAATTTTTCGTGGATAGCAACGATTGGTTAAGCTTTATAGGAAATGGCCCTCCCGGAGTTGTACCTCGGTACACGTTATATCCCGCTACCGAATCGCTGTCGTTCCACGAAAGTGCAACTTGGGTTGCCTGCGTGCCGGTTCCTGTGAAGGTAGCGGCTGTCGGCGAGTTGCTGGCGTTGCTCACAAATGAAACACCACCAGCGGCCGCACCCGGAGACGTTGGAGCGAACACAACATTAAAAGGCACGCTTTGACCAGCCGGCACGGTGACAGGGAAGGTAATCCCGGTAACTGAGAATCCGGCGCCATTCCAATTGGCGGACGAAACTAAAATGTCTGAACTGCCCGCGGTGAGCGAGCCGCCGAGCGATTGATGTGAACCTACTGGGATGGATCCAAACGAAAAGACTCCAGGCGACATTCCGAGTTGATTTGCGCCTAGCATCACGCCCGTGGCGCTTAAATTAACCACCAAATTAGGAATCGACCCGTCGTTAGCAATTGTGAGGCTCCCCGTACTTGTTCCCAATCCAGGTGCAGTGAAACCCACTTCGAGACTTACGCTTCCACCGCCATCGAGAATCAGGGGGAATGCGGGCGGCGACACGAGGCTGAATCCGGTCCCGGCCACCGTAAACTGCGTGACTGTGACGCTGGGATTTCCCGTAGCGTTGCTGACAATCACACTGCTCGATGCGAATCCTCCAACGGGCACGTTCCCCAGATCCAAAGGTGAAGGAGCCGCTGAAATCTGGCCAAGTCCAGTTCCCGTACCCGTCAGTCCTACTACTAAGTTGGTGTCCGAGGCATTGCTAACGACGGTCAGGCTCCCTGTGTCGCTATTGGCGGTCGTAGGTGAATAAGTGATCCCCACATCGGTACTCTGACCAGCGGCAACGGTAAATGGGGCGGTGAGTGAGGAGCTGATTTCAAATGTAGTTCCTGAAACGGTAAGTTGAGTTACAGAAATATCCTGGCTGGTCGATGTATTAGTCAGGGTAACTGTGAGGGTCTTATTTCCCCCTATTGCTACTTGGCCGAAGTCCATGCTGGCAGTGCTAGCCGATAGGCTGCCCGAGCTTACGCCGTTATTCTGTCCAGGTTGACTATTGGAGACGCCAAGGCCTCCGCCGCAGCCGCTGAGGATGCCCATTGTCAGGAATAACGTCGCTATGGCAAGCTTTTGGAACATTCGCGGGTATCTCCCTTGTTCTCCTACGATTATTCCGGTAAGCGCGGCTCGTTCCTAGAGTCCGTAGATTCATAGGGAAAGAGGGATTGGGACTACGACTGGCGTAACAAACTTCAAAACTAAGGGATTGCATTTGGCTTGTAAACCCTTGCGGAATAATAACTAGTGCTAGTCCGGGAAGGTTAACTCCGCACCTGTGGCCCCTTAGTTTGCCCTTTATGGCTCTAAATGGCTATTACCAAGTGCGGTACTAAAGTTAAGAAAACAAAGTAGATATCATTATGGAAAATTCCCAGGTTAAGGCATTTCCCCTCACTTATGTGCAAAGTTTTGCGTAAGGGGAACACCCGGGTGTTCCCAAGTGCTTGATTCGATGGATCGCCTCGCTGGTCAGGCGGCTGCAATTACACATGGCATGAGCACACTCAAACATCTTGGCATCGTCGTACTGCTTCTCTCCGTCACCGCTATCGCGCAGGAAGCTCCTGAAGCTCCGCACGCCATCGTCGACAAGAAGTTCGTAGCCTTGTCTGGCCTCTCCATTGCCGCCACTTTTGCTGACTCTTACACGACCACGTGGGCACGTCAGAACTGGCAGGGTGGCAAAACCGGCGTTTGCAACATCGAACGTGAGTCCGCTTACCTATATGGAACGCATCCTACCGCCGAGCGCGCCTACGCCGTCGCCGCGGGTAAGAGCGTGATCGCCGTCGCCGCCGCTTATTATCTCCGTAAACACAACCGCAAGTTCTGGGGCGCACCGTTAGTTGTCAACAGCATATTCGGATTGCAGGGTACCGCACAGAATATGGTGATGTGTAACTAGTCCGAGATTGCCAGATCCGGATGTGCTCAGGTTGGCGTAAGGAAAGTTTTGAGTGCAAAAAAGAGCGGGATTCAAATCCCGCTCTTTTCTTTTGTAGATAGGTTTTAGGGTTACGGAATCACAGCTTGCACTTGATTTGAATACACACTCTGCTGTCCTGCGGAATTTACCGCCGTCGTCACATAATAGTAAGTCTGCTTGCTGTTCACATTTGTATCCGTGTAAGCGGTGTTGGGATCGGTAGATGAATTCAATTGTGTATATGGACCGCCCGCAGTATTGCTGCGGAACACGTTATATCCAACCACCTGCGATGTGCTTGCGTTCCAGGACAAAAGTACGGACGGGGGAGGGGGTGCTGTCGTCCCGGTCCCGGATAGAAGTTCTATGGCCGGAGAGTTGGGAGCATTGGCGAAACTTAGATTGGCTGTTGCGAGTCCAGTCTGCGTGGGAGCAAATGAAACACTGAAAGGCATACTCTGACCAGGTTGCAAAGTGAAAGGGAACGTCAAACCGCTTGCACCGAACTCCGGATTATCCACAGTCGCTGCGGTCACCGTTACGCTGCCTCCCGTCGCCTGCATTGAGGCGTTTTGAGTGCCGCTCTTGCCGACTACGACGTTACCGAAATTAACGCTTGCAGGCGTTATTACAAGAGTGCCGGAAGTGGTTCCCGTTCCGAAGAGGGGAATGACAAGCTTTCCCTTTGTTGCGTAGAGATTGATTGCGCCATTCGACGCTCCACCAGTTGTCGGCGTAAAGGTGGATGTAAACGTGATGCTGTGTCCTGGCTCTAAAGTAAGGGGAAAGCTCAATCCACTTACGCTGTATTCAGATCCCGAGACGGTATATGAGGTGGCATTGATATCCACATTTCCGATGTTGGTTACGGTTTCGGTTAGTGTGGCGACGTTGCCTACAGGCACGCTGCCAAATTGCAAGCTGGTTGGATTCGGCCTAACTAAACTGCCCTGCGCCTTCGCAGTGGCTCGTGGAGCTACGTTGATGAAACATCCCGCGATAATCAATGCGTAGCTAACTAAGTTACTTCCTCGCCTAGCTGAAAACTTCACGCAAAACCTCTCGTAAGCCGTATTCGCGTTTACGGCAGGGGATTTGGTATCGGCTATATCGCCGAACGTTAAATAGTTTGTGATTGAATCGAACGGTGCTTCAGTAGAGACAGTGTGCTTGCAGGAAGGCGATACGTATAGGTCTCACAAGTGCTTGTTCGAATGGGAAACTGTCTGAGCGACGCAGGAAAGCGGACGGCGGAATGTGGTCCAAATGCCGCGTCAGTCGAGACTTACGGCCAGTGGTCCAATCAGCGACCAGGATGTACTAGTCATTAAGATTTAGCCTTTATGTTCTCGTTGGGGCGATAAAGACAGCAATCCACAGGGCAATCGTCATTACGCGGACCGTTACGCGGACCGTTGGAACCAAGCGCTAGGCGTGGATATGAGGGGTCTATGCGTTCCAAGACCAGTTGGCGAACCATAGTAACGAACTTGGGATGAGTGCCTACCGTTGATGCACGAACCATCGGTAAACTTATTTCCGCGCAGAGGCTCTTCGCTTCGGTGTCGAGATCGTAGAGAACTTCCATATGATCGGAAATAAATCCGATCGGGGCGAGAACCGCGGCGGACACCCCGTTCCGCCTAGCGTCACGTAAGTAACCCAGAACATCGGGCTCTAGCCATGGCTGTGATGGAGGGCCACTACGACTCTGATAGACCAGTCGATCGTCTATGCGGTTGAGTTCTTGAGAGACCAGAGCGCAGGATTCCTCAAGCTGCCGAACATAGTCACAACCTTGAGCCATCGAGAGCGGAATACTGTGTGCGGTGTAAACCACTTGAGCTTGGTGACGTAATTCTGGAGGCAGTTGATCGAGGACGTTGCGTACGCGGTCCGCCATTGCTTCGATAAATCCGGGATGGTTATAAAACACACGCAGCCGGCTAACTTCAGGTGCCCCGGCGCCGACTTCCATCTGAGCGTCGGCAATGTTCTCGCGATACTGGCGGCATCCGGAATAAGAACTAAATGCCGATGTGAAGAAAGCGAGCGCGTTGCGAATGCCATCCTGCTTCATCTGTCGCAGCGTATCCGCTAACAGCGGATTCCAATTTCGATTGCCCCAATAAATCGGGAGCTTGACACCATTCGCCGAGAAATCCGTTTGCAGAGCGTCGATGAGGTTGCGATTCTGTTGATTGATGGGGCTTTTGCCATCGAAGTGGTAGTAATGCTCCGCGACAGCCAGCATGCGCTCCCGTGGGACGTTTTTTCCTCGCAGAACGTTTTCAAGGAAGGGAATGACTTCTTCTCGAGACTCAGGGCCTCCGAAAGAAACCAGCAATAGTGCGTCGTAATCCATGCTTGCTTTTATTGTAGTTGCGCCTCAAGCCGGTGGTCCGTATAAATTCGCCCTATATGCTTTATTATGTTTTTTGATTTGTACGAACCTGCGTTTGGCTTTACTCTGGCTTCGCTTGATCGCTGCTTGACTTCACGACAACCTAAAGGAGATTCATGTCGAACGAACTGCGTAACTTCCTCGCTCTCAGCTATGACGAACTGGAAGACCTGAATTTGGAAGCCAAAGAGCAGCGCAAGAATCGCCTTGCCCCACACAAGATCCAGGCACAGCGCATAAAGTATTTGGCGGACGAGAAACGTATTAAAGCGGTCACGGTGATGTTCAGCGACCTTGAAGGCCGCCTGCACATGCTGGACTACGACAAGAAATTCCTGGTTAACAGCTACGACAATTTGACGTTTGATGGCTCTTCAATTCGCGGTTTCACGGCGCAGCGTGAAAGCGACTTGAGGCTTGGCATCGATTGGAGCGCGTTTTATTGGGCGCCTGCCGATTTCTTCGGATCAGGCAAAGTTCTGGTATTTGGTGAAGTCATCGACAAGAACGGGTCTGCCTATAGCGGCGATATGCGCGGCGTGCTCAAGACATACGCCGAGCGTCTCAACAAAAAAGAAGGTTACACGCTCAATGCGGCTAACGAGATTGAGGGCTTTCTTTTTAAGGGAGCGGACGCTGAACAGGCCTATCACGAGACTGGACGGTTTGATTACGTAAATACCGGCGGATACTATCACTCGCTTCCTGGCGATCCGTTGCGGACTTTCATCGACACGACTGCTGAGATTCAGCGCGCCATGGGATTCCAGAATGAGAAGGACCATCCCGAAGTTGCGCCGTCGCAGTTCGAAATCAACTATGGCTACGGAGAAGTCGTCGCGGCCGCCGATCAGATCCAGCTCTATAAATTGATCTGCCGACAAGTTGCCACGCGCATGGGGTTGACCGCTTCTTTCCTGCCCAAACCCGTAGTCGGCGTAAACGGTAACGGAATGCACACCAATGTTTCCATCAGCAAGAGCGGGAAGAACATGTTCTGGGACCCGAAAGGTGAAGAGAAGCTAAGCAAGTTTGGATGGTCTTTTGTGGATCGCATTCTGACGCATGCCAATGATCTTTGCCTGATTCTTAATGCGAGCGTCAATGCGTATCGCCGGCTCGATCCTCACTTTGAAGCGCCGAATCAGATAAAGGCATCAGCCACCGACCGCGGATCGATGGTGCGCATTCCGATTGGCAACGATAAAAGTATGCGTGTTGAAGTGCGGTCGGTTGGCCCGGACGCCAATCCATACATGGCGCTTTATTCGATCTTCAAGAGCGGCATCGATGGTGAAACTTCGAAGATCAAAAACCTTCGCCAGGCGGAACGTTATCTTCCGGACAATATTTACACCGCACTGGACCACTTCCGCAAGGGCGACTGGACGACCGAAATTCTCGGCTCAGATGTTAAGACTCGCTACGCTGACCTAAAACAGGCTGCTGCGGACCGATGTGCGCGGTCACTGGGAACATTCGTTAAGATCCCTGAGGTGCAATATCACCACGAGGTCTATAACCAGTTCACCTGGAATCTTTTCTAGTGCGCGATTTTTTTACCGTGCGGCGCGATAATCGCGGATCACTTCAACTAGTGAACTGTGTGCGAACGGTGCTGGGGCCAGCGTCAGAATAAGCATGATCAACGCCACTCCAGCAAGGATATGGCGTGGGCGACCTACTCCGGGCCATTCGGGGACCATTGGATGCCGCATCGCTGTAATGCGCAGTAGAACCGCCCAGAGTAGCCATCCAGCCCAGCAATAGATTGCCATCGGGATCAGCGCGAAGATCGTTAGCCGCGACACCCAGCGATGTTTACGAGGTGCGACGGAAAAAACAATATGTCCTCCGTCAAGCTGTCCGCCCGGCAAGAGGTTCAGAGCAGTAGCAAACATCCCGACCCAAGCAGCGATTGCAGTTGGATGAAGATAGACTCCCTGCACGCCTGACGCCGAAGCCTTCAATCCTGCCATCGGCAATATCCACCACATTAGCTTGAAGATCAGCGGATATCCGAATTCGATTTCCGGATGAACCGTTCCAGCAGGAAGAACATGCGACAGAGGGAGAGCGACGATCAATACGACAATGGCCACTGCGAATCCCGCAATTGGCCCCGCGATCCCAATATCGAATAGGGCTGACCGAGAACGAATTGGTGACCTGATGCGAATGAATGCACCTAGCGTTCCGATCAATGTGGGTGCAGGTATGAAAAACGGCAGCGTCGCATTTACGCGATAGTAGCGGCAGTAGAGGTAATGCCCCATCTCATGTGCCATCAGAATCAGCATGAGAGTTGCAGCGAAGGGGAATCCCAATAAAATCCGCGACGGTTGCGCTGCAATCCAGCGTAGCGGGAACAACGGCAGAGAGTCGTCGCTGAGTAAAAACGCAGGGGCACTATTCTGGAAATTGAACTGCATACGGGCGCCTACAACCAGCATCGTGAAGATTGTGACGGCAAGCAAAAGCGCTTGAAGCCAGTAGCGCTGCTTCGGGGCGGGCACCAAGTAGGGAAAGGCTGGCGGGCGAAGTGGTGCTCGATAATATTCGACGGTAGAAGTAGGGGGCAGTGGGGGCAGAATCTCAGACATCAGAATTTTGATTGTCGCCTGATTGTTAACGGACTTGCAAGCCGCCGCAGGGATGGACGGGCGCTTTTACTCTATGGCTTGTAGTTCCTTCCCTGGCTTGAAGCGTACCGCCTTGCCAGGAGGAATCGAGACTTCGGCTCCGGTTCTCGGATTGCGTCCTATGCCGGTCTTTCTCGGGCGCACGTTAAACACGCCGAAACCGCGCAATTCGATACGGTCGCCTCTGGTGAGGGAGCGTTTCATGCTGTCGAACACGGTTTCGACCGCAATCTCAGCTTTGGTTTTGGTGATTCCCGTCTTATTGACGACTTCGTTAATGATGTCGAGCTTAATCAATTATGCGCCCCCGAATACTCTACCAAGTCCTTGATGCTAAGGGACATAACATAGATTGTCAACGGCACCGATTGTCTCGTAAGATGCATAGAATTCAAAAGTCAAATGTAACCGAGCGAGTTTGTTGCTCTCAAGAGATCGAATTCCCACAGGCCGCAGGCTGTTAGATTACAAATTGCCCAATTAAAACTAGACACCCCTTAAGGAGTTTCATGATTAAGAGCGACCGCTGGATCCGCAAGAGCGCCAAAGAGCGCGACATGATTAATCCCTTCTCCGAAAAGCAGGTTCGGGAGGGCGTTATCTCCTATGGGCTTTCTTCGTATGGCTATGATCTCCGTGTTGCCGACGAATTCAAGATTTTTACCAACGTCAATTCCACAGTGGTTGATCCCAAGAATTTCGACGAGCGGTCGTTTGTTACCGTGCAGTCGGACGTTTGCATTGTCCCGCCGAATTCGTTTGCTCTGGCGCGCTCCGTCGAATACTTCAAGATACCGCGCGAGATTCTGACCATCTGTGTGGGCAAGTCGACTTACGCTCGCTGCGGCATCATCGTGAATGTCACTCCGTTTGAGCCGGAGTGGGAAGGCTTCGTGACACTCGAGATTTCAAATACAACACCTTTGCCGGCGAAGATTTACGCCAATGAAGGTCTATGTCAGATATTGTTTTTCCAGTCGGATGAAATTTGCGAGACCAGCTACGCCGATCGCAAGGGAAAATATCAATCGCAGAAGGGAATCGTGTTGCCGAAGTTGTAGAGAATTGCTAGCTGGCGATCAAAACATCGTCAGCTACTTTTCGCTCTCTTTGTACATGTACTTGATGGAAGGCTTGTAGATCAGGAGATTTGGTCCGATCGTCCGGTTGACCTTCAGGCAGGATTTGTCATACCACTCAATGACGCCGCGAATCTCTTCGCCGTCTTCGAGGACGACTACCATCGGAGTCTTCGACTGCATCTGCTTCTGATAATAGAAATTTTCGGCGTTCGTCTGCTCGGGTGGAGTTACTTTCTTTCCGCCTTGGGCGCTTCCGTTAGCGCCCCGGTCGCTTCTATCGTTCTTTTCTTTTTCGCTTCGCATTGCACGTTCAGCAATCTGGCCAGAATGGTTATGGGGCGCGTGATTATGATCGGCCCGCAATAGCGGCGGCCGTATCAGCTTACGGCTGGCAAATTCTTCGTCAACCTGATTGCGGTCCGCTACGGCGGAATCGATCGTGTCTTTCATAAAAGAACCTACTTACACCCGGAATCGCGGCGCAAAATCTATTCGATTAGGGTGTGAAGTTGGCTACACCGTAGCACACGCGATACGCAGATGACAATACAAAGCTGCACGCAAAATGTATTCCACCGACCTTTGAGCAAGAAGATGATCGTGGCGCAAACTACTATCGGTGACGTTGAGCTTCAGCTTTCCAATGCGATTGCGAATGCATCGAGCGACAGCGAACGCAACAGGTTGCGGCGCAATCCGCGTTCGACTTCTGCGAGACGGTCGGCGGCGAGGCTGATCCAGGCAAAGCTCGATGAGTCGGCTAGCCTTTGCAGATCATTTTGAATATCAGTATTACGAACGAATTGCGATGCGCCCGAGTTGAGAAACAGCAAGTCTTGCAATAGTGAATAGAGAGCGCGGAGGAGGACTTCGATTTTTTCGCGGCCATCAGCTCCGGCGCGAAATGTTTCGGTGAGCTTAAATAATTCCGTATGGTCGCCGACGCGTCGAGCGGAGTTAAGAATCGTCAATGCTTGTCCGCGTGCAGCAACATAGGCAGAGAGATCGAAGCGGTGAGCGCGTCCGATTGCTCCCTCGGAAAGACGAGCCACCAGCGCACGCTGCTTTGCATTCCATTCTGAGCGATGCGCCGCGAGATATTGCTCCACTTCAACGGTTGGCAACGCGGAAAGAGTTACCGTCATGGAACGGGACCGCAAAGTCGGCAGCAATTCACCGGCGTTCGTCGTAAGCAAAAAGATTGTGGCGAACTCGGGAGGCTCTTCGAGAACTTTTAGCAGGGAATTCGCTGCTTCTTTCATGAATGCCGAGCCGGTAAAGATGTATACGCGCTCTTTCCCATCGCCGGGACGGAAATAAATAGTCTCGATGACGCGACGCACCTGGTCCATCTTGATCATCATCTGCGGAGGGTCGGGAGGGATGATCAATACGTCCGGATGGGTCTGAACGAACAGCCGCGTATCTTTTTTGTCGGACTCACGAAGATTTTCGCGAGCTTCAATGGCTTCGGTAAAACGCGCGTCGAGATCCTCGGACTGAGCGATCTTCGTGCAATTTGCGCAGTGGCCGCAGAAATCCGGCAAGTCATCAGTGATAATCGGTGCCAGGCAGTTCATCGCGCGCGCCAGCATCAAGGCGAGCGTGTACTTGCCCGCTCCTTCTGGTCCCGCAAGAATTACAGCTTGAGGAAAGCGGTTACGGGCAAGCATATCCCGCAGGCGATGAACGGTATTCGCGTTGCCGTGGAAGTCGGAGAATCCCATGGAACCTTCCTCGTGACGAAGACTACTTCAACTTTAATCTAGCATTGACCGCTTGCAATATTAGTTTATGCGTTTCATTAGGTGTACCGCGAGCGTCAACTTTCGCTACCCGTTTCGGTTCACGAGCAGCGATCGCCAGATACGCCTTGTGTACGCGTCCGAAAAAAGCGCGACTCTCGCGTTCGAAGCGATTTTCGTCACTCTTATTCTTCTTCACAAGCCCTGAAGTATTGCGCAGGCGCGCACGTGCAACGCTGGTGTCGGCATCGCAATCCATGAGAATGGTTAAATCAGGTTGCAGGTCACCGCATAAATGCTTGTGCAAAGCAAGCACGATGGCGCTGCCAAGCTTACGGCCTCCACCCTGGTAGGCTTCTGTCGAGTCGGTGAAGCGATCACAAAGCACAATTTTTCCGTCAGCAACGCCTGGGTTAATGATTTCGTCGATATGCTGCGAGCGGGACGCAAACATCAAAGCCAACTCTGCTAATGGATCGAGCCCTGCTGTGCGGGAGTCCAGCAACACCTGCCGGATCTGTTCGCCAATCTTTGTTCCGCCAGGTTCGCGGGTGGTGAGGACATCAAATCCGCGCTTGCGCAGAGCGGACGCCAGCTTCTTCATCTGCGTGCTCTTGCCGCAACCGTCTAAACCTTCAAATGTAATGAATTTTCCGCGCTGGGGAGACACGCGAAAATCATAGCATTCGCGGAGTGCGACCAACATGTCGCGCTAGTTTCCCATTTATCAGCGTGAAAGTTCATGATGCTTGCAGGATGTGTGCATGAGTTTGCACATTCCTGAGGTTTTAACCCGTCGCCAACAATTAATCTTGGCTATATACAAAGATCAACTAAAATCTTGTAGGTGCCGTTTGGAGCCCCGCCACTCCGCCTAAGTTAGAGATTAGAGACCAGAGGAATTGATTCGTGCACGTTTTAGTGACCACCGACACTTTGGGCGGCGTGTGGACATATTCCCGCGAACTGGTTACTGAACTCACTGCGCGTGGCGTGCGCGTTACCCTCGTAAGTTTTGGCAACATTCCCCTTCCCGAACAAATTCAGTGGATGCACAACATGCCGGGGCTCGATTATCGTCCCACGGCGTTTCGCCTCGACTGGATGCAGGAAGGCGAGCAGGACACTCGCGAAGCCGCGATCTATCTCACCGAGCTTGCGCGCGAACTCAATCCCGATCTTCTTCACCTGAATCATTTATGTCATGGCGGATTGCCGGTAAGAATTCCTCGCGTCGTTGTTGCCCACGGGGACATGATCAGCTGGTGGAAAACGGTGCACGGGCGTGAGCCGAAAGATACTCCCTGGCTCCGTCAGTTTCGCGGAACGGCTTCGCGCGGGCTACAGCAGGCAACTACCGTTGTGGCTCCGTCAAGCTGGATGTTGAAGATGACTAAAGAAGCTTACGGCTGGAACGGCCAAGGAGTAGTGATTCCCAACGGACGCAATCCGCTATCGTTCAATCCGCATGTGAGCAAGAACGATATGGTGTTGGCAGTCGGCGCGATGCTCGATGCAGGACGCCAGGTCGCGCTTCTGACGCATCACGCGCATCCCATTCCGGTTTGCATTGTTGGCGCGGATGGCACTATCCCGACTCCCAGCATTCCAATCCGTGCGGATGTGAAGCTGGCGTTGGAACCGATTTGCCTGACAATGAAAGGTCCGCAGACGGAAGCGCAAATGCGATTGCTTTACGGACGCGCTTCAGTGTTCGCCGCGACCTCACGATACGAATCTTTTGGCATGACCACGCTCGAAGCCGCGCTGTCGCGCTGCGCAATCATCGCGAACGACACTCCGTTGCATCGCGAAATCTGGGACGACGCTGCGCTTTATTTCCAAACCAACAGCGCCGACGGATTGGCCGACGTGATTCGCGACTTGAATGAAGATCGTGAACTTTGCCGTGGATATGGCAATCGCGCCTACCAGCGTGCCCGCGAACGTTTCACTGCAAGGCGCATGGGCAACGAATACATGGGACTGTATCGCGACTTGATTCATTCCAGCGTCGCAGCCGCGTAAAGTCTTCGGTACGCGATTACCCTCCAAGCTGCTATCTTTGTCCGGTAGTGTAATCAGCAATCCGATCTTCATTCCAAATAATTCAGGAGACTCCATGTCCAGCGTAAAAATCACGGCGAAAAAAGACGGTCCGTTTCGCGTCGAAGGTCCGGAAGGCGCGATTGAACTCGTCGACAGCGAAGGCAACAAATATGATCTAACCGGCAAGCCTGCTTTTTCGCTTTGCCGCTGTGGTGGATCCGTTAACAAACCATTCTGCGATGGCACGCACAGCAAGATCGGATTTCAGGGTGCCGAACTCGCCGTTAAGAAAGCAGATCAAGGCCAGCCACAGTAATTCCGTAAAGAATTTCTCCGAAATTGGATGCCCCACTTCGCGGTTTTCGAAGTGGGGGCACCACCGGCAGCTCGCAAAATTTTCGGTTCGGCGCCGAATAGTTATGCAGCATCGCAGGCGCTGGCGGCGGAGCTTCTGGAGCTAGGCCGCGGGGATCGTCTATCCCAGCGTTCGCCGCAAGGGAGGAATTTGCATTGCTTGCTTCCGTCCCGTACTTGTGGGGAATGTGAGACGCGGCGAAACGTTCACGATTGTCTTCCCCGATGCGAAAGCTGCGCCAACGATCAAGTGCGCGTGAGGGGATATCAGCTTGTTTGGCGCCTGTTGTAGCGAAGACTATACTGAGCGCGTCGTTGCGGAATTGAATCGACATGAAAAAGTTGAATTCCGGCGCGCGCTACGTTGTACTTTTTCTAACACTAGTCGTAGGGCTGCGTAGCGGCACTTCGGGTATCCCAATCCCTCAATCTGCGAAAGTCGTCCAACGTCCTGCCTCGGTCAGCGAATTATTTAAGCTCTTATCTCCGTCCGTTTTCGTCGTGGAGACGCTCGATTCCAACGGAACGCCCATTGCGATGGGAAGCGCTGTCAGCATTGCAAAAGATGAGCTCGTCACGAACAGACATGTAGTGAAAGATGGAGAAAGTTGGAGGGTTCGTCAGGGCAAGAATACATGGCCGGCAGCAATCGCCTTTCTAGACACCGAACATGATCTATGTGGACTAAGGGTAGCGGGGCTAAAGGCCGCTCCAGTGGCTTTCCGTCCATCATCGACTCTTACCGTTGGCGAACACGTATATGCCCTGGGAGCACCAGAGGATTTGGAATTAAGCTTGTCGGAGGGTTTGATCTCAGCCTTGAGAACCTTCGATGGATTTTCTTTAATACAAACAACCGCAGCGATTTCTCATGGATCTAGCGGAGGTGGACTTTTCGACAACCAAGGAAGGCTGGCTGGAGTTACAACATTCACGGTCCAGGACGGGCAGAATTTGAATTTCGCTATTCCGAGCGATGTAGTTTTAGATCTCAAAAATCATCCTGCAACAGAAATACAAAAGACCGACGCGGAAAAGATTTCTTCGCAGACAATGTTTTTGGAACAAGCCGCTCAGGATGCTATGGAATCGGATGACTATGAGAAAGCGCTTAGAATCTATGAACATCTCGTCGAACTGAGGCCGGACGACGCATTCCTGAGATCCTGCGTGGGAACCCTCTATCTAAAGCTGAATCAGATGGAGAAGGCAATGGAAGCTTGCCAAAAGGGGGCTGCTCTCGATCCAGCCCAAGCTGACAGTTGGGCATGTGTCGGTGATATTTACGCCGAGTCACGACAGTTCCCGCAAGCTGAAGCCGCTCTAAGAAAGGCGGTCGATCTTGATCCGAGTCAAAAGGCTCAATTAGTAAACCTATTCTTGCTAGGTCGTGTGTTTGCTGCCGAAGACAAAAAGGAAGGCGTAATGAACATCTACGGCAAGCTGAGAGCATTGGACCAAAATTACGCAGATCGATTTTACAAACTGTTCGTAGAGCCGATTCTTAATGCTCCGGATAATTTGTCGCACTAAGCCATGGATTCTTCTCTAATTGCGAGGTGAAAAATGGATGGTAAGTTGTTTCCGGCGGCCAAAATAGCCTCTTGGTATTTTCGACTAAATGGGTTTTTAAGCGTCGAGAACTTCGTTATTCACCCAGAATGCCGCGGCGCGCAGAAAACCGAGGCTGACCTGTGTGCAGTGCGATTCCCTAATCGTGACGAAATGGGTATGAAGGATGATGCGCTCTTTAACGGCAAGCGACTAAAACCGCTGTTCATTATTGCTGAGGTCACCAAAGGCAAATGTAAGCTTAATGGCCCATGGTCGAACAAAGAACGGGAAATTTTAGGATATGTCCTTAGTGCGATCGGCGGGTTCCCTATTGAGGAACAGAAGATTATCGCGGAGGAGCTTTATCAACATTGTTTGTACCCGTCAGATCAGACCAAGGAAGCGGAATTCCGCTTAATTGCCGCTGGCAAGGACATTGATCCACAGCTGCAGGAACAATACCCTCACCTAAAGCAGATAACTCTCAAAGATATGCTCGCTTTCATATATGTGCGATTTAGCGATTATCGAGGTCGAAAGGCTGATCATGATCAGTGGGACTGTTACGGCAAGGAGCTCTGGACTGTATCGGAGAGCGCACGATCCCAAGATGATTTCGCTACGCAACTGCTCGAGCGCATATAACACCGGATATTAGCAACTCAGTGTATCGTCTTGGTTTTGCGCGACATGTAGTCCATCAACAGGTATTGGCCGAGCGTGTACGGAGTGGTGAAGTAAGCCTTGCCGCGGCACATTTCCGTGACCTTCTGGACGAACTGCACCAATCCGTAATCGGACGCGAGCATGAAAGTGTTGATCATCACTCCGGCGCGCTTGCATTTAGAGACTTCCTGAAGCGTCTCACTCACCACCAGAGGATCGAGACCGAATGCGTTCTTGTAGATGCGTCCATCTTCGAGTGTCAGCGCGGATGGTTTGCCGTCCGTGATCATCACAATTTGCTTCATGTCTTTTCGCTGACGCTGCAAAATCCGTTGGGCCAGGCGCAAGCCTTCGCGAGTGTTGGTGTGGTAAGGACCGACCTTCACGCGAGCAAGCTGCGATAGCGGAACTTCTTCCGCCGAATCGTGAAATAAAATCAGCGAAAGCGAGTCTCCCGGATATTGCGTACGAATCAATTGCGACAACGCCATCGCCACTTTCTTCGCGGGAGTGAAGCGGTCTTCGCCGTACAGGATCATCGAGTGCGAGCAATCGAGCATCAGCACCGTCGCGCAGGACGACTGGTACTCGCACTGATTGACCTGCAAATCGGAATACTCAATGTTCAGCGGCACGGTCAGGCCTTCGCGTTGGATGGCGCTGGAAAGCGTTGCCGTGATGTCGAGATTGAGGGTGTCGCCATATTCATATTGCCGGGACGCTCCGCTGGCCTCGATTCCAGTGGAGAGGTCGCGTGTGTCGTGGCGTCCGAAACTGGATTTGCCCAGCGATCCCATCAGGTCGCGCAGAGTTTTGAATCCGAGAAAGTCGAGGCTCTTATCGGTGATTTCGAATTTCGCTTGCAGCGGCTCGGCGTTCTGACCTTCACGATTCGCCTGATCGCTTGGCTGATCAATTGATATGTAATCTTCCAGCTGCATGCGCTCGATCAACTGCTCGATAAGCTCATCGAGATCGCCGTCGGCGAGCATCTGCTGCATGCGTTCGCGCATTTCTTCGTCCAGCATGTTGCCGTCGAGTAATGCCTGCTCGATGGCGTGGCGGAGATCGTCCAGCGTCTGCTCGCCGTCACCAAAATCTCCGTACATGTAATTCTGAAAACCGCTTTGCAGCAGGTAATCGGAAAGCGCTCCGAGCAAGTCTTCCATGCTCATGTCGCCAGCGGGATCGGGCACGTACTTCGAATAGCGAATGCGCTTCATAAATTTAAAGACTTCGTTCTAGTTGTAAGGCCTGCGTCCACGGAACCGCTCTTCGGGCTCCATGGTGGTGCGTTCCGCCGGCTTCGATGGCTTTTCTCCGGCGGTAAATAGCCGCTCTTCATTTCTGCCAATACGTTTGTGAGCGTGCAGACCTTCAAGGACAAACTCCGCCGCCGACGCCTGCACTTCAGGGCTATCGTCAGTGCCAACCTCGAGCTTGCTGAGTTTTTCCATTAAGCCCTGGATTCCATTCAGCGACGCGAGTGATTCCTTTGCGCTGGCTGAATCGGGCATTTGGATCTCGCCGCCCAAATCGAACCATTGCACGATCTGCCGCATTTCAACGCCTTTGAAATATTCGTCGTAAGTTTTGGCAATTGCGGTGCGGATGAGTTCGCGGCCAACAGTGTCAGCGCCCTTCATTTCGCCTTCGTACTCGAGTTCGAGCTTGCCGGTGATGGCGGGCAAAGCGGCGTAGACATCGCCGATGCGCGGCACAACTATTTTCTCGTCGTGACGAATCGCGCGGCGTTCGGCGTTGGAGAGAGCGTTCTCCATCGCCGAAATCGGAAGCCGCTGGCTTACGCCGGAGCGTTTGTCGATCTTCTTATCTTCGCGTGCGGCGAATGCAACGCGCTCGATCACTTCACGCACGTAATCGGGAATCTGCAATTCGCGGCCGCCACGCTGCGTCCAGGCTTCCTGCGTGGTGATGGCGATGCCTTCTTCGACGGATGCGGGATAGTGCGTGCGGATTTCGGAACCGATGCGGTCTTTGAGGGGCGTAATAATTTTGCCGCGAGCCGTGTAGTCTTCCGGATTGGCGCTGAACACGAGCGCGACATCAAGTGGCAGGCGAATGGGGTAGCCCTTAATCTGCACATCGCCTTCTTGCATGATGTTGAACAATCCCACCTGAATTTTTCCGGCAAGGTCGGGCAGTTCGTTGATGGCGAAGATCCCACGGTTGGCGCGTGGCAGCAATCCATAGTGAACCGTCATTTCGCTGGAAAGTTCGTGTCCACCGCGAGCGGCTTTAATCGGGTCAATGTCACCAATCAAATCGGCGATGGTGACGTCCGGCGTCGCCAGCTTTTCAACGTAGCGCTCATCCGGCGTGAGATAGGCAATCGCAGTTGAATCGCCATGCTTCGCCACTTCATCACGGCAGCGGCGGCACAGCGGCGTGTAAGGATTATCGCGAATCTCACATCCCGCGATGTATGGCATTTGCGGATCGAGCAGGGAAGTGAGCGCCCGAAGAATGCGACTCTTGGCCTGGCCGCGCAAGCCGAGAAGAATGAAATTGTGGCGCGACAGAATCGCATTGACGATCTGCGGGACGACTGTGTCGTCGTATCCAACGATGCCGGTGAAGATTGGCCCACCATCGCGGAGTTTGGCGGAGAGGTTGTCGCGTAACTCGTCCTTAAGGTGCCGGGAAAGCAGACGTTTTTCGGAAAGGGAACTGGCGCGTAACTCGCCAAGTGTGCGAGGCAAACTCATATTCATCAAAATTAAACTCCCCGGGGAAGGCTTCTGGCCAGATTATACGCCGCGATTTACGCGGCAGATGTAGGGAGAACGTTGTAGACATACTTGACTTGCATCCGCATTGAGAATAAGAGTTCGACATGAGCTTGCCGGCAGAACTCTCAGGAAAAGTTGTGGTGATTACAGGCGCGTCCATGGGCATTGGAGAGGCCATGGCAAAATTATTTGTCGATTGCGGAGCCAATGTTGTGTTGCTGTCGCGCGATCTGGGCCGTGCAGAAGCGGCGCGTGCACGCATTAGCCATCCTGAACGGACTATGGCGTTGGCGTGTGATGTCCGGCGGAGGGAGGAGATCGAACAAGCCGTCAATTTTACGATGCGCCAATTCAAACGCATCGACGTTCTGGATTAACAATGCCGGCCACGGCATCATGGATTCGATTGCAAAAGTGAACATGGCAGCCTGCCGCGAAACATTCGATACGAATTTGTTCGGAACACTCGACGCAATGCAAGTGGTGATTCCGATCATGAAACAGCAAAGTTCGGGAACCATTATCAATGTCTCGAGCGTAGCCGGACATCTGCCCGTTCCTTTCATGGGAATTTACAGTGCCACGAAATTTGCGATGAATGCCGTCGGAAAAGCTGCCCGCGTTGAACTCAAGCCATTCGGAATTAATGTGCTGACAGTTTGTCCGGGATATGTGCGGACCGAGTTCGGAGCCAATGCGGTCCGTGGAGAAGACCTTAAGCAGGTTCGCCCTCAATCGGTGAAAGGTATCTCCGTCGAGCGCGTAGCGAAAGCAGTGCTTAACGGATATCTACGCCGCAAACGGGAGATTATTGTTCCGTGGACAATGCATCCGGTGATCAAGATGTATCAGCTGTTTCCTGCCGTGGTGGAAATGGCGATGACGAGAATGTCACGCCAGCGGGAATAGTTAGCTAAGTTCGGAAAGCAGTGCCGTCATTTCAGACTGGGCATGGTTATTGCCAGTGCGGCGTGCGCTGCCAATTCCGTCGGCCAACATTCGCTTGGCTTCGTCGATGCGTTCGGCCTTGACCAGAGTTTGTGCAGCCATGAAATAGCCAGCGGTGTAATCGACATGCGCTGTCAACAAAAGTTGGAACTCGGCTAATGCTGCATCAAGTTCGCCGGCATTCGATCTTTCCATTGCCAGTCCGTAGCGGGCGAACGCATCGTTCGGATTTTGCGCGAGAATTTCTTGCAGCATTGCAATTCGATCCATCGTGAAAATCAGCTTACTACACCGCGCATTGGCAGCCCATTCTTTCGACAAGTACAATTAACTTTCCCGATCAGAAGGAGATCATCCAGTCATGCCTGTGAACGACCAAGGTGTCCTCGTGCCGCGGCCGGTGCGCGAATCGCAATCCGAAATGAACGAAATTGTTTTGCCGAATGATGCCAATCCGCTGGCGTCGTTGTTGGGTGGCCGGTTGATGCATTGGATCGATCTCGCGGGAGCGCTGGCAGCTCATCGCCATTGCCGGCATTATGTTGTGACCGCTTCGATTGACCACATGGATTTCTGGGTTCCTGTGCGCGTGGGCGACCTGGTAATTCTACGTTCGTCAGTGAATAGAGCGTTTCGTACTTCCATGGAAGTCGGCGTTAAGGTGTGGGTGGAGAATTATCACGTCGACGACTGCAATAAACACGTGAGCTCGGCTTACCTAACCTTTGTTGCAGTGGATAAAGCGGGCGTACATTTACCGGTCGCGCCGGTGATTGCGGAAACGGATGAGCAGAAACGCCGCTACGAAGATGCCGGAATCCGCCGCGAAATTCGCCGGGCGGAGTTGGAACGAAAGAAACGGCGATAGACTCGAGTAATTCTAGTGAGCTGTATAATCAGTTAGTAACCCCATCTGAATTAGCACAGAACATTCGAAAGGCATTTCCTTGGGCGCACATCAGCATCATCCCGGACAGCAACCCCCCGCGCCGCAGCCATTGCCGGGAGTCGAAACCATCATCGCAGTAGGCTCGGGTAAAGGCGGAGTCGGCAAGACCACGCTCGCTGTGAATCTGGCGATTGCGTTGGCAAAGATGGGCCACAAAGTTGGATTGCTGGACGCTGACGTTTACGGCCCGAATGTTCCGCTGATGTTGGGAATTAATGAGCAGCCGAAAGTGCTTGGCGATAATCGCATTGAGCCGATTGAAGTGCATGGACTGAAAGTGATCTCGGTAGGCTTTCTTAATCCGGGAGACAAGCCGTTAATCTGGCGCGGGCCGATGTTGCATTCGATCATCAAGCAGTTCTTAGGATCCGTGGTTTGGGGCAAGCTCGATTACATGGTCGTTGATCTTCCACCCGGGACCGGCGATGTAGCTTTGTCACTCATTCAAACCGTCCCCCTAACGGGTGCAATCGTGGTTTCAACGCCGTCGGATGTTTCTTTGCAGGATGCGCGCAAGGCGATCGAGATGTTTCGCCAGATGAAGGTCGATCTCGTCGGAATGGTGGAGAACATGAGCTACTTTGTGTGTCCTCATTGCCACACCGAGATTGACATTTTTTCCCGCGGGGGCGCGGAGAAGACAGCAGCCCAGTTTGATGTCGAGTTCCTGGGCAGCATCCAGCTCGACGCGGACATCCGAAAAGCTGGAGACGGCGGTAAGCCCACCGTGCTCGAAGGTGAAGATTCGCCGCATACGAAAGGGCTATTCGACTTTGCCCGCGCCGTCGTGAAGCGGGTTGACGAAATTAAATCCGAAGCCTCTGAAAGCGTTATACATATCCAGTAGGCCTAGTCCGACCGCTGCACACTTTAGAAACCTCACCCGGCCTGTTGCATCTAATAGGTTTAGTAACGAAGGTTTGGCTGAATCCCGCTCCCCACCGCTTTTCAATGGGATAATGAGACATGCAATCCTGGACACCCGTTGGTCGCGAACGCGAAATCCTGACCGCCATTGTGGAGACGTACATTGCCACAGGCGAGCCGGTGGGATCCCGTACGCTGGCACGCGCCAACCGCGAAGGATTGAGTCCGGCAACGATTCGTAACGTGATGGCCGATCTCGCGGACGCTGGATTGCTTGAGCAGCCTCATACTTCAGCTGGACGCGTTCCGAGCACGGAAGCTTATCGCTACTATGTTGAACAGCTTACGGGCGACGCGCGGATATCCCACGAGAACGAAAACATAATTCACGATTCACTGGGTGGAGTTTCCGACGTTCAAGGTTTCATGGAGCGAACTTCACACGTTTTATCGCTGATTTCTAAAAATGTGGGGGTTGCAGTGACCACGGGAGGAAGTAAGAATTCTCTCGACCACGTTTATTTCTCGCGGCTCGGCGATCAGAAGGTGCTAGCGGTGGTTGTTACGAAATCAGGAGTCGTGCGTGACCGCTTGCTTCGAATGGAGCTTCCGCAATCGGAATTGGACTCCGCTGCTCTTTTCCTAAACGAGAATTTTCGTGGCTGGACGATGGAAGCAATGCGAGCGGAATTGGAACGCCGCATCGACCAGGAGCGCAGCGAGTACAACTCTCTGATGAATTCCGTTGCTGCGCTTTATCGAGGTGGAGCTTTGACCGCCGACGATACCACTCAGTCCGTGTTTGTTGAAGGTGCAGCGAATCTCGTAGCAGGTGAGCAGGATCGTGGACGTCTTCACGATCTGCTGAAGACTTTAGAAGCAAAACAGAAAGTGGTGGAACTACTCGCCGCTTATGTCGATACCAAGCAGGAAGCAGTAAGGGTTGTTATAGGACTCGACCAGAGCGAGCCCTCTTTGCGTAATTTGGTGCTGATTGGCTCTCCGGTCCGTGCCGGAGGAGAAGTGTGCGGCTCGTTGGCTGTTATTGGTCCGACGCGGATCGATTATCAGCATGCCATTACGGCGGTTTCCTACATTGCCCGCCTGTTTGATAAAGTTTTGAACGAACCGGAATGAGACGTATGTCCAGGATGAGAAGAATGAACGGCGAAACTGAAGTAGACGAACAAGAAAAACCCGCGTTGGATCCATCGCATGAACTTCCGGCGTCCGATGCGGGCCCGGAGACCGCTTTTCAAAAGCTTGAAGCGGAGCGCGATTTATTGCGCGACCGGCTTGCACGATCGCAGGCTGAATTTGACAACGCTCGCAAACGCGCAGTGCGGGAACAGCAAGACTTTCGTGATTTTGCAATCGCAGACGCGATCCGGATGTTGCTTCCGGTCGTGGATAGCTTCGATCTAGCATTGCGTAGTTCCACTGAAAAATCCGATCTTCGTAATGGCGTCGAACTGATCTATAAGCAGTTACAGGATGCTCTGTTAAAGCTGGGTTTGCAGCCGATCCCAGCCAAGGGCGAACATTTCGATCCACATGTGCACGAGGCGATTGAGATGGTCGATTCCACTGACGCCAAAGACCAGGAAGTACTCGAAGAACTGCAACGAGGATATAAGTTGAAGGATCGACTACTTCGTCCGGCGATGGTCAAGGTTGCGCGAAATCCAAGACATTAAGAACCGGCGGCGATAACGCCTTAGTTTGGGAGAAAGTTATTCCAGCGAGCAAAGTAAAACGCGATTACTACGAAGTGCTGAGCGTGACTCGCACTTCGACCGATCAGGAGATCAAAAGCGCTTATCGGAAACTGGCGCTCCAGTACCATCCTGATCGCAATCCGAACAATCCTGACGCGGAAGAGAAGTTTAAGGAGTGTAGCGAGGCTTACACCGTTCTCGCTGACGGCGATAAGCGGGCCGCCTATGATCGGTATGGCCATGCAGGAGTCTCCAGCGGCGGCGGCTTCGATAGCGGAGCAGTCGATCTGAATGACATCCTCAGCGAGTTTCTGGGACGCGGCTTCGGAGACATGTTTGGCGGTGGTCGCCATGGCCGAGGTCAGCGCGGCGCTGACTTGCGCGAAGACATTACGCTCGATTTCGAGCAAGCTGCTTTCGGGATGGAAACATCCATCAACGTCCGGCGCCATGAAGCTTGCGAGGAGTGCCGTGGATCAGGCGCCGCGCATGGTAAGGCGGCGACAACTTGCCAGACGTGTGCCGGGCATGGGCAAGTTCGTTATCAGCAAGGCTTTTTCAGCATGGCGCGGACCTGCCCAAAGTGCGGAGGCGCCGGCAGCATCATTACCGATCCATGTATAAAGTGCCGCGGCGAAGGTCGTGTTCTCAGACAACGCAGCGTGGACGTTAAAGTTCCCGCAGGCGTCGAAGATGGCACACGTATCAGGTTCGTCGGGCTCGGAGAAGGTGGTATCCAGGGTGGCGGCCCCGGCGATCTGTATGTCGTGTTGCGAGTCCGCGATCACGCATTTTTTGAACGCGAAGGGAACGACCTGCACTGTGTGATTCCGATTTCGGTTGCACAGGCTGCGCTCGGAATTGAGATCAGCGTTCCAACGCTTGAAGGCGATCACAGTCTCAAAGTTCCCGAAGGCATACAGTCAGGAACCATGATTCGTGTACGCGGCAAAGGCATTCCGGTGCTTCAGGGCCGTGGAAAAGGTGACCTGGTTGTCGAGATTCGAGTGCAGACCCCCGGAAGGCTCACTAAGCGGCAACGCGAGATTCTTCAAGAACTGGATGGCCTCACGCGCATGGAAAATAAACCACAGCGTAGAGGCATCTTGGGTAAAGTGAAAGACATTTTCAGCTAGAACTCCTTCCATATCCATGACACGCCGCCGCTGGATCGCCGATGAAGTTCAGGGCGACCGCGCAATCTTGGTGGGATCCAATGCAGAGCATCTTGCGCGCGTTCTCAGGGCGCGGGTAGGCCAAGAGTTCGATATATCGACAGGTGCCTCCGTTCGGCTAGGCAAGATTTCCTCTATCGATCTAGAAGCTCCCCGGGTCGAATTCGATTTAGGAGCGGAAATTCCAGCGACGGTTAGTGTCGATCTCACGCTGGTGCTCGCAATCTTCAAATTTGATCGTATGGAGTGGGCGATCGAGAAGTGCACGGAGCTTGGTGCGACCAGATTCGTTCCGGTTATAGCGCGGCGAACGGAAGCTCATCTCGCCAAAGCGGCAGAGAAGCGAACGGAGCGCTGGCGCAAAATCGCACATCAAGCTGCCCAGCAATCGCGGCGAGCGGCGATTCCTGAGGTTGAGACGCCGGTCAAGTTAAAAGATGTCGTCCAGAGAGAAGCGGCGCGGCGCATTCTTCTTTCCGAAAATGAAAAGAACACGTTGCTCCGGGATGCACTTCAGCCTTCAATTGCCGGCGAAATTCTCATCGCAGCAGGTCCTGAAGGTGGTTGGACAGACGACGAGCTCGCATTATTTGGTCAATCTGGATGGGCCTCGGCATCGCTTGGACCCACAATTCTTCGAGCGGAAACTGCGGCAATTGCAGCGACGGCGCTGGTAATTTCCGAAATGCTTTAGAAGTTCGATCGGTCTGATATTCTCGCTCTAATAACTCTCAATCCCATGGCCAAACGATTCGAAGCCGATGATGCCCAGCGCCGCGCGATCGAGCATGTAAACGGCCCGATGCTTGTCATTGCGGGTGCTGGAACCGGCAAGACCACGGTCCTTACGCGTCGCATTGCTCATCTGATCGGTGGGGGGCACGCACGTGCCGATGAAATTCTAGCCCTGACCTATACAACGAACTCTGCGGCGGATATGCGAGTCAGAGTGCGCCAGGAGTTGAGCGGAGCCGATGTTTCAGACCTCAAAGTTACGACTTTCCACGAGTATTGCAACGACATTCTCTATCGTCACGGCAAGCAGTTCGATGTCCTGGACGATGCTGACCTTCATGTCTTTGTGGCACGCCGTCTGCGTGAGCTTGGGCTGAAGCGCTTCGTTCGCGCCGCCAACGTTACCGAATTCCTATCGGATTTGTTGAACTTCACCCGCCGCTGTCAGGATGAACTGGTCAGTCCCGAGAAATACGCAGAGTACGTTCGCGGAGTCGAAGCCGGAGCGTTCCCGCTACCTCGCGTAGGCAAGTCGAAGCAAGACCTTCCCCGCGAGGAAGTGTTGGCCCGCTGCAATGAGATCTCACAGGCGTTCATCCGCATAGAACAGATGCTGCGAGAGAAGAATCTAGGCACGTTCGGGCACATGATCACATTCGCGTATGACTTGTTGCTGAACGATGTCGAAGTATTGGAGCGGGAGCGAAAACGGGCACGGTTCGTTCTGTTTGATGAGTTCCAGGACGCAAATCTTGCGCAGATTAAGGTCCTCCAACTCTTGGCGGGAGAATCGCGCAACGCGTTTGTGGTTGGAGATCCCGATCAGGCGATTTACAGGTTCAGGGGAGCGTCGAGCGAGGCGTTTGAGCTGTTCCAGCGACATTTTCCCGAACCCGAAGTTGTGAGACTCGAAAGAAACCGCCGCTCAACTACTCCGATTCTCCTATGCGCGCACGCACTGATTGCCGTGAATCCGGATATTTCAGTCTCCGCGTCTTCCTCAATTGCATATGGAGGCCGAAAGCCGCTGATCTCGGCCCGGGAAGAAGAAGCTGTTCGGCAAGGCAAGGCTTTCCGGTCGGATCTAGTGGATTCGGTGGCGGGTGGCAAAAATTCGGATTGTATCGACATTGTCAGCAAACTCAAGAGCATTCGAGCGAAGCAGCGGGGCAACTGGTCCGACTTCGCGATCTTGTACCGGTCCCACGCTCATCGCAACGACATAGTTGCTGAGTTAGCGGAGAACGGCATTCCGTTCTCCGTTGAAAACATGGACGTCCTCGATACAGCGCAAATCCGCGACATCTTGGCGTGCTTGCGGCTTGTATTGCAACCAAACGACTGGATCAGCCTGTTACGCCTCGCTGCGCTGCCTCAGTTTGGAATTGTCGCCGAGCAGTTGCGGGCAGCCCTCCGGGGGCGGAAACGGGATGAACCGATTGTGGATATGGCTGCGACGCTCGGCGGAATCGACGGTGGAACAAAGGTCGTCGAGACCGTCCGTCTGGCAGCAGAAGAGATTACAAAAACGCGAGCCAAGGCTGGCGCTGCGCTCGAAATAGTAGGCAAGCGTTTTGGACTCGACATGCAAACGATCCCGGCTCGGGCTCTTCTGAGCTTTGCCCGTGGATGGGAGAAGAAGCCGATTGCCGAGAAAGGAGCGCCGGGAGAACTGATCGAATACTTCGAATATTTCCGTGAAGCCGGCGGCTGCATCAATGCTCCCTCGTCGGAAGACGCAGATGCGGTCAAGCTGATGACTGCCCATTCCGCGAAAGGGCTAGAGTTTGACACGGTTTTTTTGATCCGAGCGAACTCTAATTCCTTCCCGAGTTCCTACAAAGAGCCTTTGTTTGAGTTTCCCAAACCGTTACGAGATCAAGCCTTGATCAATCAGTTTGACGATAAGGAAATCTCCAACCAAGAAGAGCGCCGGCTTTTTTATGTTGCCCTGACGCGGGCCAAGAACCATCTGACCATCTATTCGAAGCCGGGTACTGGGAAGGAAAAATCTCCCAGCGGCTACATGCGGGACTTGTTGACCAATCCCAAGCTGAAGGCATTTCTTCAAACACGTGTCCCTAAAGAATTCCAGACGGATATGTTTGGCGGCGCGGAGATCCTGCCGTCTGCGTCTAAGTCCACCGAGTGGCTCCGGTTACCGCCCGCTACGGACCTTAGCGCGCGACTGAGTGCAAGCTCGGTACAGACGTACGAGAAATGCCCTCTGCAATTCAAGCTGGAGCGAGATTGGCGTTTGCCCACGGAAGTGTCTGGCCCGTTGCAGTATGGCGCCGCAGTACATCGCGTCCTCCTCGCGTACTACCTTTCCGTGAAGGCTGGCCGGACGTTGACGGAAGAAGCAATGCTCGATTTGTTCCGGACCGATCTGGCAGCTGCGGGATTGCAGGACCCCTATCAGCATGAACTCTATGAGAAGCAGGGAATTCGGCAGCTAAAGGAGTTTCACGCGGCAGCCAAGGTAAATCCTGTGCCTGATGTCCTGCATACCGAAGAATGGTTTGAAGTGAGCCTCGGAGACACGGTAGTCACGGGACGAATCGATCGTATGGATCGTGCAGACGACGGGATTGTCATCACTGACTACAAGACCGGGAAGCCGCAGTCGCAGGAGGATGCAGACGACAGCTTGCAACTCGCTATCTACGCGTTCGCGGCACAGAAGAAATGGGGCTACGACGCCAAGCGGTTAGTGCTACATAATCTGGAAGGCAACGACAAGGTAGTAACTCAACGCACGTCAGCTCAGCTCGATGAAGCCTGCGCAAAAATCAAAAAAGTAGCTCACGGCATCGCTGAAGGGAATTTCGAACCGAAGCCCAGCATGATGATATGCAAGTTTTGTGCCTACAAGAGTTTGTGTCCGGCCACAGAGAAGAAGTTCTACGACGTTAGCTCTGCTGAACTTTCCGCTTCGGGAAATTGAATAATCCTATCTGCAAAAACTAAGGGGACGCGCTTGGCGTCCCCTCTGGTTTCTTACTGAAACACTTTTTAGTGTTTCTTCTTTGCGGCCTTCTTTGCCTTTTTCTTGGTTGCCATTGTTCTATTCTCCCTTTCCACTTTACGTGGATGATATGCAACATAAAATGTTGCAACTGATTGATGTATAGAGTTAACGAAAAGTGAAGTCAAGAAAAAAATGACATAAGTTGCGCTCTCGACCCATGTACTAAAGTCACCGAAGGGTCATTGCGTTCATCTTTTTCTTCAACTCGGTCCCGAAAATTGTTTGCGAAAAACTTTGCGAAAGAAAACCTCTCGCTTCATCGCGCTACAAATTTCGGAGTTGTGAGTCATCAATTTTTTGCCTTCTCGCATTGAACGTTCATGCCACCTCACTCCGAAATTCCATCGTTCGCGACGCCACTGCATCTATAATCAAGACAGTCAAAATCATCATTGGAGCTCATAAATGGCCGCTTTGGACGATGTCGTTATCATTTCAGGTTGTCGTACTTCAGTTGGAAAATTTCAAGGAAGCCTCGCCGATTTCAGTGCAACCAAGCTCGGAGCAATTGTTGTTCAAGAGGCAGTGAAGCGAGCAAAACTTGATCCCAAGCAAGTTGATGAATGCATTATGGGCAATGTTGTGTCCGCGGGGTTAGGACAAAATCCTGCAAGACAAGCCGCAATCTTCGGAGGATTGTCCCCCGAAGTAGGTGCCATGACTATAAACAAAGTTTGTGGCTCAGGATTGAAAGCAGTCGCTCTCGCGGCGCAAGCAATTCAAACTGGAAACAGTTCCATCGTCGTCGCAGGCGGTATGGAATCGATGACGAACGCACCTTACTTATTGCCGAATGCGCGCAAAGGATTTCGTCTCGGCAATCAACAACTCGTCGACTCGATGGTGCACGACGGCCTATGGGATGTCTTCAACAACTACCACATGGGCATCACCGGAGAGAATGTTTCCGACAAATATGGAGTGACCCGCGAAGATCAAGATCAGTTCGCATTGAACTCCCATCGCAAGGCCATTGCCGCGACGAAAGAAGGACGCCTGAAATCGCAAATTGTCGGCGTCGAACTTCCCGGCAAGAAAAAAGGCGACACTCCGATTCTGTTCGATAAAGATGAATCGCCGCGTGAAGACACGACCATTGAAATCCTGCGGGCGCTTAAGCCGGCTTTCAAGAAGGACGGGACAGTTACAGCCGGCAATGCTCCCGGAGTAAATGATGGCGCCGCGGCCGTGGTCGTTACCAGTGCGAATCGAGCTAAAGAACTGGGAGCGGTACCAATGGCCAGAATAGTCGCGCAGGCTACCAGCGGTATTGATCCAGCCTGGGTGATGATGGCGCCGGTAGGTGCGGTTCGAAAGATTTGGGAAAAGACCGGGTGGAAAAATGACGACGTCGATCTCTATGAGTTGAACGAGGCGTTCTCCGTCCAGGCTTTGGGTGTAATGCGGGAATTGAAACTAGATCCGAATAAAGTCAACGTGAATGGCGGAGCAGTTGCTATCGGCCATCCCATCGGAGCCAGCGGCGCGAGGGTTTTGGTTGCATTGATCTACGAAATGATCCGGCGCGATGTTCATCGCGGAATTGCAGCATTATGCCTTGGGGGCGGAAATGCCGTTGCAATGGCAATCGAACGATAGCGAATGAAGTTTAGGTTATTTCGGGAACATTCTGCGGGCACGGTCGCAAAACCTTGCCCGCATATTTTTCCTCCGAAACCGGGGATTTCCAGAACGATAGTTCACGATTAAGCAGGATTTCCAGTTCGTCTATCTCGGGGCGAAACACTTCATTGAGGCTTGCCAGCAATTCCCGGGACACTTCGCTGAACGGCGCGCCGCCACCAACGAACATCTTCAAGAGCGGGGAATTTTTTACAGCCATGGGGATTGCCCCAAGCTTCCGCGCTTTGAACCACTCAGCCATTAAGGTCGCGCCGCGAGTCCGGTAATAGTTGCGTGGTTCAGTTAGCGCGTCTGAAGAAAACTCGCTTGCTGTTTCCGTCTGGGACAAGGTAAATCGAGGGATACCGATGAAATCCGCAATCGTATCTACGAACGATTGCGGGTGGTCTCGAAGATCGTCGTAGATTGTGGGCAGAACCTGATATTTTCCTAAGGTGCCCTGCCATGCTTTAAGGTTACTTGCGTATCTGCTCGACCCAATTAGTTCGGGATCACGATTGATGGCTTGTTCGAAAGGTAGCTTTATCCATCCGTAGGCACGCTTAACCCTGTAAAGCGACAACACTCGCTCAACTGGGTTGCGGAAAATACAAACTACTTTCGCACTGGGGATGGTAATCGAAATCCGCTCACGGGCGTATTGCGACGCGAAATAGGTAGGAGCAACTTCTCCTACGACACGGCGATCTCGTTCTCGACCGTGGAAGTGTCCGCGGTACCATTCCATTCCACGATGAAAATGAGTATCAAAATAACGAGTTTCCTTGACCGAGCTTGGGAGAGTCGTGCGCGAACTCAAGACGCGATGGAGCCAACTCGTTCCAGTTCGTGGCGGACCTAACACGAAGAACGACGGAAGGCTCACCGGCTCCGCACGCAATTGAAAAATTGCGCGACGATTTTCGTTTAACTCGCTTGCTGGACGCAACCCGACTCCTCAGACGAAGTAGCTGGGGCGATCTCCGGTCTTTCTCCGATGAGAATCAATTACGCGCAGTTGCTCTGAAAATAGTAGTTGGTTCATGCGTCACCATCACGGTGTTCGCCCATCACAGCCAGAGTGTTCAGACGCGCTTAAGCTGGCCTATTCACCTCAATTCATGCTCTATAAGACCCTCAGCGCGGCAGTATATGGAATCGATGCCAGCATTATTGAGGTCGAAGTTGATGTGTCTGGCATTAAGACTAACGAAGAGCATTTTCATACGGTAGGTTTGCCCGATGCGGCAGTTCGCGAGAGCCGCGATCGGGTTAAATCGGCGCTGAGAAATTGTGGATACGACATCCCGCCCACCAATATCACCATTAATCTGGCTCCGGCCGACATAAAGAAAGAGGGGTCTGGATTCGACCTTCCTATGGCGCTCGGTATTCTTGGTGCATACGGAGGTCTAAACAAGAAAGAACTTTCCGATTGCTTATTCGTCGGAGAGCTTTCGTTAGACGGGGGTATTCGCAGCATTCGGGGTGCTCTGCCGATCGCCATCGAAGCCAGAGACAAGAAGATATCCAGATTAGTCGTTCCCGAATTGAATGCCAGAGAAGCGGCGATGGTCGGAGGAGTTTCGGTTTATCCAGTGAAGTCATTGCTGGACGTTATTCGCTTCGTGAACACGGGCAATGGAATTGTGCCCGTGGCTGTCGATACCGAGAGTCTTCTTAGCGAATCACAACAATTTTCCGTGGACTTCAAAGATGTCCGCGGACAACAGACAGCCAAGCGTGCCCTCGAAGTTGCGTGTGCTGGCGGGCACAACATCCTGATGATCGGGCCGCCAGGATCGGGCAAGACCATGCTGGCGAAACGCATGCCGACCATTCTGCCGCCATTCACATTTGAAGAAGCTTTGGAGACCACCAAGATTCACAGTGTCGCCGGAGTTCTCGACGCTGGCATGGGATTAGTAGGTGTCCGTCCGTTTCGCTCGCCGCATCATACGATTTCCGATGCAGGGTTAATTGGCGGGGGCGCGGTTCCGCGACCCGGAGAGGTATCGCTTGCGCATAACGGCGTACTCTTCCTGGACGAACTCCCTGAGTTTCCCCGCAACGTACTCGAGGTCATGCGGCAGCCCCTCGAAGATGGCACGGTTTGCATCGCTCGCGCAGCAATGTCGCTCACTTTCCCCTCTCGCTTCATGCTTGCAGCGGCCATGAACCCTTGTCCGTGTGGTTATTTCAATGACCGGTCGCGGGAATGTCATTGCACGCCGCCGATTATCCAGCGTTACATGTCTAAAATCTCTGGCCCATTGCTTGATCGGATCGATATCCATATTGATGTTCCGGCGGTTAACTATAAGGAGATTCGATCCACCCTTGAACCGGAGAACTCGGCCGCTATTAGGGAGCGTGTGGTACGGGCGAGGGATATCCAGCTTCAAAGGTTTTCTTCCTCCTCTAAGCACAAGGTTTATTGCAATGCGCAGATGGAATCCAGGCATATTCGCAAGTTTTGCGAGCTTTCGGCTGATTCCGAGCGAATTCTGGAGCGGGCGATGCAGCAGCAAGGTCTTACTGCTCGGGCCCACGACCGTATACTAAAAGTGGCCCGGACCATTGCAGACCTGGAAAATGCCCCAGCAATTGAGCCGAAACACATTGCAGAAGCCATTCAATATCGCACTTTGGATCGAACATTCTGGTCGTAAGCTGCAAATTGGATGCAGGACGACCATTTGTGCATAAATAATAATTCGATTAAGTGCTTTATATACAGCGACATAGATAGCATAAGTTCCGTGCCGCACCAAGCCGCTCATTTTTTTCTTGACGTTCGGCTTGGTTCCAATTAGTTTGAGTAGTCCCGTGGCAGAATAGTAGTCAGCCGTCTTAATGAACCTGCGCTGATAACTAGCCAAAGTCCCAGGCCTCTGAGAAACTTTCAGGTCTGGCGGAGCATCTACAGAAGTACTAGAGCTTTCCTGTACAACTCAAGTATTTAGCGTTATTAACCTTGGAGCCCGAGCATCAGGCCCTTGGTGTGAGAATGGCAGTAATGCTCGGAAGGAGATACACTATGCGCTCTGATCGTGTTTTTGATGCACTTCATACCTTGCGGAATCGTTATATGTTATGCCAACTCGCGTCTAAAGCGACGCGTAAATTCCACAAACCCAACACCCGGATCCAGGAAACTATGAACGAAGTTCTTGACCGGATTGCCACTTCGGAACGTCAAACCATTTTATCCGAGCCTGAGAATGTTGCTGAGGCACAACGGCGGGCTGCATAACGCAGCCCTGCTGTACCATCCCGCCCATGCTTAGACTTCTTTAGAAAGACCCCCCTTTTGAAAATCTCCTCGCAGGTGAGTAAATGACCATCGCCGAACTAAAAGAAAAAAACATAACTGAACTGACTAAGATTGCCCGCACTCTCGATCTGCCGGGCGCTAGCGGTTTGCGCAAACAAGACTTAATCTTCAAGATCCTACAAGCACAGAGTGAAAAAGAAGGCCACATCTTTGCGGAAGGCGTGCTGGAAATCCTGCCTGACGGCTACGGATTCTTGCGCTCGCCGGATTACAACTATTTGCCCGGCCCGGATGACATTTACGTCTCGCCTTCACAGATACGCAAGTTTGATCTCAAAACTGGTGACACCATCAGCGGCCAGGTGCGTCCGCCGCATGAAGGCGAAAAATACTTTGCCCTGGTCAAGATCGAGGCCGTTAACTTCGAGTCACCCGACGAAGCTCGCAATAAGATCCTGTTTGACAATCTGACGCCGCTATATCCGCAGGAACGCCTGAAACTAGAAACTGTTCGCGAAAACGTGAGCGCACGCGTGATGGACCTGCTAACGCCTCTCGGCAAAGGCCAGCGCGGACTGATCGTTTCGCCGCCTCGTGCTGGTAAGACGATGCTCTTGCAGAATGTTGCCAATTCCATTACCACCAACCATCCTGAAGTGGTTTTGATGGTGTTGCTCATCGACGAGCGTCCGGAAGAAGTTACTGACATGCAACGCTCCGTGAAGGGCGAAGTCATCTCGTCTACCTTTGATGAACCCGCTGCCCGTCACGTTCAAGTAGCTGAAATGGTTATCGAAAAAGCGAAGCGCCTGGTGGAGCATAAGCGCGACGTTGTCATTCTTCTCGATTCCATCACGCGTTTGGCGCGTGCCTACAATACAATCGTTCCTCCTAGCGGCAAAGTGCTTTCAGGCGGCGTCGACTCCAATGCACTGCAACGTCCGAAGCGGTTTTTCGGCTCCGCCCGCAATATCGAAGAAGGCGGGTCACTCACCATCATCGCGACTGCATTGATCGATACCGGTTCGCGCATGGACGACGTGATCTTCGAAGAATTTAAAGGTACCGGTAACTCTGAAATCATCCTGGATCGTAAGCTTGTAGATAAGCGAACATTCCCTGCCATTGATATTCAGCGGTCTGGCACACGTAAAGAAGAATTGCTGATTCCTAAAGAAGACCTCACGCGAATCTGGGTATTGCGGAAAGTTCTCAACCCTCTGTCGCCGGTGGAAGCAATGGAATTGCTCATCGACAAACTGAATAAGACCAAGTCGAACGGTGAATTTCTGGCGAACATGAGCTCGCTGTAGACACTATTTCGCTAGCCTTTGAAAGGCGGAAGCTTCGGCTTCCGCTTTTTATTTGTCGCCAGATGGCCTTTGCTGCGTGGGGCCGCATCTCTGAATATAATTTGACCAATACAATTTAAGGAGAGCGCGAGATGATTGTGACGAAACTACGCTTATCGATTATCGGGCTACTGGCGGTTCTAGTCTCGAGTTCTCTAGTCATGGGACAGCGAATCCAGCAGGCCGCCCCGCCGCCTCCCGTCAGTTCGTCGCAGAATGCGCCATTTTCCACGAAGCCAGAATCGCCGGACGAATCTCAAGCGCGCGCCCTTCGTGCTATGGCCAAAAAGGCAAACCATATGCGGCAGTTGCAAATCATGCATGATACAGACCTTATGGTAAAACTCAGCGCCGAGCTGAAGGAAGCTGTCGACAAGTCCAATGAAAACACGCTTTCACTCGACGTGATACGGAGATCGGACGAGATTGAAAAGCTCGCGCACAACATTAAAGAAAGAATGAAAGAGAGCTATTAGTGATCGCGGTGACCTCAGTAAGCAGGGAAGATGCTGATTGGTTGCGGATTCTGAATGCCGAAGTGGTCGTATGCACGCGCTGCCCGCGATTGGTTGAATATCGCGAACGAATTGCGGTTGAGAAACGGCGCGCTTACCGCGATTGTGAATACTGGGGAAAGCCGGTGCCGGGATTTGGCGATCCTCATGCTCGCGTGATGGTATTGGGACTGGCTCCTGGGGCGCACGGATCGAACCGAACTGGCCGCCCATTTACCGGCGATGCTTCCGGAAAGTTCATGTATCCGGTCTTGTACGAAGTCGGATTTGCCAATCAGCCGACTGCGACGGATCGCGGCGATGGACTGGCATTGACCGATCTGTACATCACAGCTGCGGCACGGTGTGCGCCACCAGACAACAAGCCGCTACCTCAGGAATTGGCCAATTGTTCTTCGTATCTTGATCGAGAGCTGGGTGGCCTCATAGAGTTGCGGGTTGTCGTTGCGCTGGGCAAGATTGCATTCGATGCCTACCTGAATCATCTCAAGCGGCACTATCCTGCTTTGGCGAGAAAGTCATACGTCTTTGCACACGGTGCGCAATATTCAATGCCGGATGGCAAGATTCTCCTGGCTTCCTACCATCCATCGAATCAGAACACCCAGACAGGAAAACTGACTCGGCCGATGTTCTTAGCAATATTTGAGGAAGCGGCGCAATTGGCGCGCAGTAGCTAGCCAATCAGAATCCCACGAATACAGGTTCTGGTTCCAGGTGTATATTCCAAGTCTTTTCCACACCTGCCTGAATTTCGTTTTTAAACGCAACTACATCGGCGGCCGTGGCCCCTCCCCGATTGATGATCGCCAATGTATGCTTACTGGAAATGCCGACTGCACCGCGTCCATGGCCTTTGTGGAAACCAGAATTCTCGACCAGCCACGCAGCGGAAACTTTTCTCTCGGAGCCTTCAGCTGGATAGCTTGGCACGATAAGACCCCGTGCACTCGCTCGTTTCTGCAATTCAAGGTATTGATCGGCTGCCAAAATCGGATTCTTGAAAAATGACCCGGCGCTCCGGCAATCATCGTCATTGGGTACGATCAGCATCGCCTTGCTGGCACGAATCTTGAGCACCGCTCCACGAGTTTCCGCGAGCGTCGGCCTTTCGCTTCGACCCGTGAAATACTTTTGCAGGTCGGCGTATTTGAGAAAAGGCTGACCGTTTGGATGTAGAGCGTAAGTCACGCGAAGTACAACGTAACGTCCACGCTCGGTCGTATTGAAGATACTCGTGCGGTAGCCGAAGCCGCATTCAGCTTCGGTAAAAGACCGCTCTCCATTGTGGGCCGAATCCAAATTCTGCAAATCCAAAACGTGGACACGTTCGATTGTGTCGGCTACTTCCTGTCCGTACGCTCCCACATTTTGTATCGGAGTTCCTCCGACGTTTCCAGGAATTCCGCTGAGGCACTCGACTCCGGCAAAGTTTTTTGCGACTGCAAACGCCGCGAATTTATCCCAGGATTCACCCGCACCCACATAGAACAGTGTCGTGCCGTTCTCAGCCTTTTCTTCGATTCCGGTGATTGCGATTTTGATCACTACGCCGGGCCAGCCAGCATCCGCGATAACTAGATTGCTACCACCTCCGAGAGTAAAAATGGGCAAGTCATGGGAACCTGCGAAGGCAATTGCCTCACGTAGCTCAGCGACGGTTTTTGCCTCCGCGAAATAACGCGCAGGACCCCCGACTTTCAATGTAGTTAAAGGCGCGAGCGCTACATTTTCTTGAATCTGCATGCGGTTGATTATCAACTATATACGAGCAAATACGCTGTCAGTTGAGGTTCGATGTGACCTTGGGTTGCCTGATCAGACGCGGCATCTGCTACGCTAACAATAGAAGTTTTCTGAGGAGAGAAGAATAATGTTTTCCGAAATCATGATTCTGCCAATGCGTGAAGAACTTACTCGTTTAGGGGTAAAGGAATTACGCACAGCTGAAGAAGTTGACCAGACGATTCCCAATCAGCCCGGTACTACGATGGTTGTGGTGAATTCCATTTGCGGATGTGCAGCTGGCCGCATGCGGCCTGCGGTGCGTGTCGCCCTCCAGAATGCCGCGAAGCCCGACAAAGTATTTTCGGTGTTTGCCGGCCAGGACAAAGAGGCGACTGAACGTGTCCGCAGCTACTTTATTGGGTACCCACCTTCCTCACCGTCAATTGCGATTTTACGCGATGGCAAATTGGTCCACATGATGCAACGTAGCGATATCGAACATCGCGAAGCGTCTGACATTGCGTTCGAACTGAAAACTGCGTTTGAGAAGTTTTGTGGAAGTTCGGCGACTGTAAACCAATAAAATCAGCGGCTCCGCTGATCTAAAAATGTTTCCGCAAGTCTGCGAAGCGTTCCGTCACCAATAATTTCCTAGTTGGCGGCGCTTCGCTCACTTCCTCATGTTCCAGTATCCATGTGTCGCCATGCGGAAGAAAGATGGCGTTGAGTCCAGCTGCCAGGGCCGGATTGATGTCAGATTTCGGGCTATTACCCGCCATCCATGTGATTTCCGGATTTAGGGCATGCTCCTCGATAAGGCGAGCATAGGTTGCCAGATCTTTCTCCGCTACGATCTCTACTGCGCTGAAATATTGTTTTAGTCCTGAACGATCGATTTTGCCCGACTGCTCTACGTGCGCGCCCTTTGTGACCAGCATCAGGCGATGCCGACTGGAAAGATAATCCAGCGTCTCAGGTACATCTGGAAGAATTTCCAGAGGGTGTTCCGCAATCACATCGGCGAATCCAAGTATCGTCTCGTGGAGTGCAGGCGTGATCGGCTCCACTGAAACCCGTTCGAACGTGCGCGCCAGAGCGTGTGAGAAGCTATGCAACCCATATCCGTGCTCTGCGATGCATCCTAGTTCTACATCAAAGAGAACATCCCGCACCTGTTGCGGCGAATACTCGCGATGATTCAGAAATGAAATAAAGCTCGCGATTGCCCGTTCAAAGTAAATGTTGTTTTCCCACAGCGTATCGTCGGCGTCGATCATGATCACTTGCGGGACGAAAGATCCAGGCATTTATCAATCATAACTATTTCGTCTACGTTGAGTGAAACAACCTGATCGCACCGCTCTGCTAGAATCTGAAACTTATGAAGATGAAGGTGACCGTGCCCGCTCGTATTTTGCTGCTCGCATTTATTGCATCCCTCAACTTGATGGCCCAGACTGCAACCAAGAAGGCTTCAGACGCGTCCGCCGCTAATTTACACGTCGTTGCCGACATCGACCAACGCCTGGCTAAGTTTCGTCGAGTCGATATGCCATTCCATGATTCGAGCTTGAGCGCACGTGAACGAAAGATGGTGGGCAAACTGGTGGACGCAAGTCAGTATTTGGAAGAAATCTACTGGCGACAAATGGACCCCGAGGGGTTGTCCCTTTATCAATCGCTGGTCACCACGCGTGATCCCAAACAGGATGCGGTCCGCCAATATATATGGATTAATGCATCCCGCTTCGATTTACTCGATGAAGACAAGCCATTCGTTGGCACGGAACCCATGCCGCCCGGTCGCGGTTTCTATCCCAAAAATCTCACGCGCGCACAGGTCGAACAATTTGTGCAGAAGCATCCCGACAAGAAAGACGAGATTTATAGTTCCACCACTTTGGTTCGATGGAGCGGCAGCAACCTGGAAGGAATTCCTTATCACGTTGCCTACCGATCGTTTCTGGAGCCGGCAGCGAAAGACCTGCAAGATGCTGCTGCTTTGAGCGATGATCCTGCATTCGCAAAGTTCTTGCACCTGCGCGCGGATGCGCTTCTCAGCGACGATTATTTTCCCAGCGACCTGGCCTGGGTAGATTTAAAAGACCCCAAGTTTGACATCATCTTTGCGCCCTACGAAACCTATGACGACACATTGATGGGAGTGAAGGCGACCTACGGTGCTGCGGTACTGGTCAGAAATGAAGAGGAAAGCAAGAAGCTGGCGATGTTCCAGAAATATGTCGCCGATATTCAGGACTCGCTACCGTTGGATCCCGAAGACCGCCCGTCCAAGCGCGGTCTGCAAACGCCCATGGAAGTTGTTGATGCGCCATTTCGTGCCGGCGATTTAACTCACGGATATCAGGCTGTTGCGGACAATTTGCCGAATGATCCACGCGTGCATGAACAGAAGGGAAGCAAGAAATTATTCTTCAAAAACTTCATGGATGCGCGCGTAAGTTACATCATCCTGCCGGTCGCGCATGAAGTGATGCGTCCCGATCAGGCTGATAATGTGTCGGCTGAAGGCTATTTGCTCGCCACAATCATGCATGAAATTTGCCACGGTTTAGGCCCAGCGTTCGCGAGGACGGCAAACGGCAAGGTGAGCATCCGTGAGTCCATTGGGACGGCTTATAGTGGCCTGGAAGAGGCCAAGGCGGACGTAGTAGGAATGTATTCCCTGAAGTGGCTGGTCGATCATGATGCGCTGCCCAAAGAAAGGCTGGAAGAGTACTACGCATCTTATGTTGGCGGCATATTTCGCACCGTCCGTTTCGGAGCGGCCGAATCTCACGGGCAGGCCGAGATGATGGAGTTCAATTTCCTTCTGGAAAATGGCGCGATCAAGCGCAACACCTCAGGGCGTTACGAGGTTAATTTCGTGCGCATGCCAGAAACGATCGCTACTCTTGCCAAAATACTTCTCGACATTGAAGCCACTGGTGATCGCCAACGCGCTGAAGCGTGGTTCAAGAAATATGATGTGATGCCCGACGAATTAGTAGCGACTCTGAAGACAACCTCCAAAGTTCCGGTCGATCTTGATCCAGTATTTTCCTTCAAGGAAACTTTGAGGTAATCAGTTACTTTCCCAAGTTTGTTAGCCCTCGATATACCGCTGCGCTATCGTCCAGCGATAACGCTTCAGCACGAACGGTAGGCTTGACCTTAGCCTTGGCAAGCGCGGCTTTTAATGCTGCTTCCGGATAAACTGGCTTCAAATTGTTCCACAGCGTTTTTCGTTTCTGCGCAAACGCATGTTTCAGGAAATCTACAAATCCTTTCTCCGGAACTTGCAAATCGTCAAATCGCGGCGCCATCATCAATCTCACCACGCTTGAGTAAACTTTCGGCGGCGGATCAAACGCGGTGGGCGGCAGCGTAAAGAGATTTTCCACTTGGGCATAGAGCTGAGCGGTCGCCGATAGCAGTCCGTATTCGCTTCCCGGCTTTGCCACCAGGCGGGAGGCAACTTCACGCTGCACCATCAGCACGAGAGTTTCGAAATACTTCCGATATTGGAAAAGTCGAAGCAGAATGTCCGACGTTATGAAGTAAGGAATATTCGCGACGACGCGGACGATTTCCGACGGCTGATTTAATCCGGGCCGGGTCGTCCCTGGCTTTGGACCGAAGATCGCGTCCAAATCGATTGCCAGGATGTCGCCCTCAATGATCTCAACATTTTGGACTAATCCATAAGCCATCCGCAGCTGTGCGGCGAGTACCCGGTCGGTTTCAACTGCAATCAGTCGGCGTGCGCGGCGTGCCAGTAGGGCGGTGAGAGCGCCACGGCCGGGGCCGATCTCCAGAACCGTGCATTTTGATATATCACCCAGCGCTTCCACGATTCGCAAAGCGGCAACATCGTCTACAAGGAAGTGCTGGCCCAGCTTAGGCTTTTTGCGTGAAGCAGGTGCAGCCGCGACTTTCGGCACATTGACCCCGTTTCTTTCCGGCGTTTAAACTGGAACTTCATTTTTCACGCGCCTCGGCATTTCTGGCGCGTTCGTTGGCCCCTCTATAATAGCGTGTGCCGCCAGACTGCGACGGCTGGAAGAAAGCGCCTTAATGCACATCGCCTTTGCCGCTTCTGAATGTGTTCCTTACTCGAAAACTGGTGGCCTTGCCAACGTCATCGGAGCATTGCCTCGCTGGCTTGTGGGCGCTGGACATCGCGTCAGCGTCTATATCCCTCGCTATCGCCAAACTCACCTTGAGCGTGCCGAAACCATCATTGCCAGCATCACGATTCCGTTTGATGATCGCTATCGGTTTTGCTCGGTGCTTTTTGGAGGCAATCATTCGGGAGTGGATTTTTACTTTATTGAATATCCACCTTATTTTGATCGCGACGGCATTTACGGTACGCCGACCGACGATTATCCCGACAATGCCGAGCGCTTTGCGTTGTTTTGCCGTGCCGTGATCGAGGCTTCAAAAATCATTGGCGTTCCGGATGTCTTCCATTGTCACGATTGGCAAACGGGACTCATTCCGGTGCTGCTGCGGACACAGTATGCATCTGATCCAGTTACGCGTCGCGCTGCCACAGTTTTAACGATCCACAACATCGGATATCAAGGATTGTTTCCTCCCGACACTTTGCCGTTGATCGGACTGCCGTGGGATTTGCTGGCTATATCAAAGCTAGAGTTTTTCGGCAATGTGAATTTCCTAAAAGGTGGGATTGTCTTTGCGGACATGATCACCACAGTGAGTCGCAGATATGCGCACGAAATTCAAACTGCCGAATACGGTTTCGGACTGGATGGCGTTCTACGTGACCGATCTTCCAATCTCGCTGGCATTTTGAATGGCGTCGATTACGAAAGTTGGAATCCCGCAACCGATCCCCAAATTGCCGCTCGGTACTCCGAAAATGATTTGTCCGGCAAGAAGCAGTGCCGCGCCGATTTGCTCCAGAATTTCGGAATGACAGACAAGGGCAAGCGCACTCCTATCCTAGGCATTGTCTCTCGCTTTGCCGGGCAGAAGGGTTTCGATCTCATTGCTCAGATAATCGACCGGCTGGTCCGCGAGGACATCAAGTTGGTCGTTCTTGGCAGCGGCGAGAAGCGATTTGAGGATATGTTTCTGCTGATGCAGAAGCATTTTCCGGAGAAGATCGGGGTCAAAATCGTCTATGACAACCGGCTGGCGCACGTTATTGAAGCTGGCGCTGACATGTTCCTGATGCCGTCTCGCTATGAGCCCTGCGGATTGAATCAGATCTACAGTCTCAAATATGGCACCGTCCCCGTTGTGCGCGCTACAGGCGGCCTGGACGACACCGTAGATTCATGGGACGATCGCAGCCGCAAAGGCACTGGATTCAAATTTGCCGACTACAACGGCGAATCGCTTCTGCTGGCCATCAAACATGCATTGCATGCATTCTCGGATCAGACTGTGTGGGAGACGATGATGCGCAATGGCATGAAAAAAGATTTTTCGTGGGAAAAATCTTCCCGGGAATACATTCGCGTCTACGAGCGTGCGCGGCAACTTCGTGGTATTCCCGTCTCTTCCGGAGCTTAGAACTCCCTGCCGAGACGCGGAGTACAATTTTTGCAGCGGCCATGAACCTTTCCCGGACCATCTTCCACGTCGATATGGATGCATTCTTCGTATCCGTGGAAGAGTTGTTCGACCCCGAGTTAAAAGGAAAGCCCGTCGTTGTTGGTGGACAGCGCGACGAGCGCGGAGTGGTAGCGGCAGCCTCCTATGCTGCGCGCAAATTCGGCGTCCATTCGGCCATGCCCCTACGCACAGCTGCGAAGCTTTGTCCGCAAGCCATATTCGTTAACGGACACCGCGAGCGCTATCTTGAGTGCTCCGAAAAAGTGCGCGGCGTTTTAACCTCTTTTTCGCCGCTGGTTGAGATGGCTTCGATCGATGAGGCCTATCTTGATATGACTGGGACCGAACGCCTGCACGGGCCCCCGTTGAAGGCAGCAAATGCGCTGCATAACCGCGTCCAGACGCAAACTCAGTTGAACTGTTCGATAGGGATTGGCAGCTCGCGGCTGATTGCCAAGGTATCGTCCGCCAAAGCCAAACCACATGGCGTGCTCTGGGCCATTCCGGGCGAAGAGGCGAAGCTCCTGGCGCCGCTCGATGTACGCGACATCCCGGGTGTGGGAAAAGTCACGGAAGAGAAACTTCATGGCCTCGGCATTCGCCACGTTGGCGATCTCGCAAAGTATGACGATGCGTTTCTGGAGGAACACTTCGGCCAATGGGGACTGGCCCTTGCCGGAAAGGCTCGCGGGCATGACGCAGGCGGATGGTTCGACTCTCCTGTAGCTTCCGAATCGCAGGCGAAATCCATCAGCCACGAGCACACCTACAACGAAGACACGGCAGACACCGCGCAGATCGAATCCACGCTGATGCGGCTCTCGGAAATGGTTGGCAGGCGCCTGCGCGAAGCCGGGCTCTACGCCACCACGATCCAGCTTAAGCTGCGTTACAAAGATTTCACCACTATTACGCGGGCGCACACGCGAAATGCTCCTACGCAACTGGATAACGAAATCTTCGAAGAGGTAAGAGCGCTGTGCCGCAAGAATTGGCGGAAGGGAACTCCGGTGCGACTCTTGGGTGTTCAAGCATCCTCATTCGGCGATCAAGCGGGACAGGGAGACCTTTTGGAAGATTCGCGGCGTCAGCGCTGGCAGCAGGCGTTATCCGCGGCGGATCGCATGCGCGATAAGTTTGGGGAGTCCAGCATATCCCTAGCGGGAGGATTGAAAGGCGGATTCCGCGAGCGCACGCACGATAGCCTTCTTCCGGCTCCGGGAGACAAAAAGAAGATTGCAGGCAGTTAGTTACGTCCGCACAAAAAGAAGAGCCAGCACGGAATTCATTTCCGCGCCGGCCCGTATTTTGACAACCTACTTCGCCTCGACTACCGATTGCTCGGCGCCGCCACAGTCGGCTGATTCCCAGCCGTAGTTGCATCGTTCGTCGCATCCGGAGCATTTAACCGCGAAAGATGCGGAAAGAACGGAGTGACTTCCAACGGCATCTTGTCGCGTGCGGAAACAATCGACACTGGAGCGGACTTCACCATTTCCACGCGGTCGTCCCATGGATTCAGCTTTACGCGTCCTCCAAGGGGTAGAGCGGCGATCTGGTTAAGCTTTGTGACATCCAATACAGGGCCGGATTGCAGCAACGCTGCAAAGCGGACCAGTTTGCCATTTTGATCCATGAATGAGCTGCCCAAATGCGGCGTGAGTAACGCGTTGAGAGCCGGAGCACGAGCCTGAAGCTGTTTCAGGAATAGTTCCGCCGAATCCAGTTTCTGGCCGTATGGAGAGTTCTTCAACAAATCCAAAGATTTCTTTTCCGCAGCCACTTCCTCTTCAGGATTGTGACGGAAACCTAAATTCTGGTAAGTCGACTCGTCGGAAAACAGCAAACGGTCATTGAACGCATAGCGGCTTCCCAGGTTGTGCCCTAGAACGATGTGGGCGAGTTCGTGCGAGAGCACCATAGCCAGGCTGGCTTCGTCAGGAAGAACGTCTATCAGTCCTCTGCTGATGATGATGGTATTGCCTACGCTAAAGGTCTCAAGCGGTGATGTCAGCATGACGCGTGCGCGCACCGGACGTGGCAGATCGAGATTGTTGGTTACGGCAATGTTGTTAACGACTGTAGCCAGAATCTTATCGACATCGCCTTCGGGAGCCAGCAATCCAGATTCTTGCAAGCGGGCAATTACGTTGTCTTCGGCTTGCTGCTGCCATTCGCGCTGTGCTTCCAGAGGCGAAGCGTCCTGAGCAGCGACACTCTCGTCTTTTACGGCGTCCACTTTGATCTGCGAAAGTTCGTCTTCTTTATCGTCCTTGGTGACGTTGTAACCCCAGAGGCGCGATTGCGACTTGAACGCCATCTTGTCTTTGCCGCCGTAGCTGAAGTCGCCCTCTTCGCTGTAAATGTACGCCGGAACCCAATAGCCGGCCACTAGATTCAAGCGCCAGCTGTCCATATGGAAGAACATGTCACGATTGGACCGTCCTGAATAAGTGCCATTCAAACGGACGATGTTGTAATCCTGATCTTCTACCCAGATGCGGCCCAGGAAGCGGCCTCGGCCTGACCCCTTTTTCGGAGTGACGTCGAACACGATGCAACGTACATCCCCTAGAAAGTCGCGACGGACGTACTTGAAGTCATAGTGATCGCGGTCAAAATCGAATCGATCGGCGAAGACCATCCACGAAAATCCCATCGGACGGTATTCAAATTTGAACAGCTTGGTCACGCCGCCGAGCAAAGTGCTTTCCAGACTGGGCTGCTTGGCAAGATAGTCGCGGCGGTCAACGTTTTCGCCCATGTCCATGCGTCCGAGGAAATAGTGGTCTTCGGACGGGACTGCGCCCAACTGGGGATCTGGCTTCAAATTTTGGAGATACGTTTCCACCAATGGCGTGCGTTCCTTCATGAACGTCATGAGCGCATGTTCGCGCGCGATGGCGCGATCGACAACTTCAGCCATGGTTTTTGGCGGAGCCAGTAGCGCCGCCGGTGCTGCTGCCGGCGTAACGGCAGCTGCAGCTGCAGGTAGGACGGCTTTGTCCGCCGCAGTCTGCTGCGCGAATGTCGAAAGCGAGATTAACAGCGACCCCGCGAGAACGAAATTGCTGATGCGCATAACGTAGAACCTTTCTTCTCTATCTCAGAATCTGGTGCTTACATCGCCAACTGAAAAACCACATGCACGATGGAAACCGAATCTACTGCTAAGCCGCTTCGCAACGCCGGCTTGAACTTGATCTTGCTAGCCGCTGCAATTGCAGTCTCATCCAGGCCATGCCCGAGGCCGCGTACCACGCGATTCACGTGCAACGAACCATCCGCTCCGAAAGAAACCTCCAACAGTACTTCACCCTGCAACTGAAGCTGGCGAGCTTCTTCTGTATACGCAGGACTCGGCTTGTAAGTGATGTCTACCGGCGTTGTCGCCGCGCTCGCGTCAATTGTTTTTGGCCTGTTCTGCGCAATCTCGGTCGATCCAAATCCTGATGTCTGCACGCCGCGTCCACTGTTGCGACCGTCGCTCTGTCCAGCTTGTGCAATCCCACTGCCAAATCCTGCGCTCGCAACGGTGCCTTTTAGCCCTTTAGCTCCGCCGGAGCCGTTACCACTACCTGCGCCTTGTGGCAGGTCGAACGCACCCGTGCTCGCAGCGACCAGGTGAGCAGGCTTGCCTTCACCTTTCAATCCATTGGGGTCGCCGAAGCCACCGGTTTGAACTTTTTGTACCGGAACATTCAACGTAGGGGTCGCGGAACTTCCGAAATCTCCGGTATGGACGATTGGGGCCGGACGCGCGCCTGATACCTCTTTAAGCACAGGCGGCATGAAGTTTGCAGCTTCGACTTTCGGCGGCTGAATCTCCGGCGCAGGTGGTTTCGGAGCATGAATCTCCGGTGGCACCACTAATTTCGGCGCCTCGAAAATCGGTGCAGGAGGCAGCAACTTCGCGCGCAATTTCGGTTGCTCAACCTGAATCGGTTTCGGCTCAACCTCGGGCCGCGCAATCAATTCCGTCACTACGTACTTACGTGCGACTTGCAGGTGCTGGGGAAACAGGAGGCTGAAGAACAAGAGCAGCAGTATCGCGATGCCAATGATGCTGTAGCTGCCGACGAAAGCGCGCCAATCCAGCTTGCGCTCCGGTAAAAGTCCTAGATTAAATTCGGCAGAGGCCGCCATCCGCATGCTCCAAAAGAGTTAAGGCCCGGTCCGGGGGAGACACAGGGGTAGGCTCTAAAGTACGGGACAAAACCACATCATTAAAGTGTCCCCAGTTCTTGTCCCGAAGTAACCATGCCGATTCCCGAAGCGGGACGGCCCAAAGACGGAAAGGGGACCATTTGTTTCGGCTAATTCTTGCGCTGGCGGGCAAAGCCGTAGAAAACCGGGATCCCGCCAAGAATTACAAGCACGCCATAGGCCGAGTTGGGGAGGTTATCGGTAAAGGTGAAGTACAACAGCAGGGAGGACGCCAGCACAAACAGAAGAGGGATTATGGGATATCCCCAAACACGGTAAGGACGTACTGCATCCGGTTCGCGTTGGCGGAAAACGAAAATAGTGCTCCCGGCGATCATATAGAAAAGCCATTCGGCAAAAATTGCTAACGAAAAGAACTGCCGGAAGCTGCCACCCAGCAACAACAAAATAATTGAGAGAATCGCCTGGACAATGATTGCTGTCGCTGGAGTGTGAAAGCGGGGATGAACTTTCGCGAGGGCGGAGAAAAAGTATCTATCGCGTGCCACCGCGAAGGGAATCCGCGCACCGCTCATAATTGTGCCGTTAAGCGTTGCCAGCATCGATAACGCCATTCCGATAGCAACGATGCTTCCGCCAACCGGGCCGACCACAAGTGCCATTGCATCCGACGCAGCGCGAGGAGATGCAGCGATTGCCGCCGCTGGCATTACAAATTGCACCGCCGCATTAACCAGCATGTAAAGTGTCCCGACGGTGGCGACTCCAGCTATTAATGCCAGAGGTATATTGCGTTCTGGCTGACGAATTTCTCCAGCCACCATGTTCAGATCATTCCATCCGTCGTAAGCCCAGAGAGCTGCGACCAGCGCTGCCATGAATCCTGCAATGCCGCCTTTAGCTCCCGAAAATGTCGTCGCGAAGTTAGTCCATGCGCCCAAAGTATAGGTGAATCCAAGCACGACAATTCCGATAATGATGATGACTTTCAGCGCCGTAAAGACCACCTGAAAGTCTCCCGCTTTCTTGACGCCAACATAATTCACGCCGGAAATCACGATGGTGGCTGCGATGGCGAAGAGTTGGCCATAAGTTAACGGAATTCCCTGGATCCGGTGTGCAAGAAACGAAAATGCAGAAAACATTTCCAGAATGCGAACGAGCCCAGTGGTAATCGTCGCGATTGACGCTGGCTTTGCGACGGTAAACCAGGTCCATGCATAAAGAAATCCCGGCAACGGTCCATAAGCGTCTCGGACGTAAATATATTCTCCGCCGGCTTGCGGCTTCATCGCGCCTAGTTCTGCATAGGTCAGCGCGCCGAAGAACGAAAGGAGGCCACCGACAACCCATGCGAGATAAACCAGGCGCGCCGAGCCGACAGCCTGCATCATCTCCGCAGGCACAAGAAATATGCCGCTGCCTATGATCGTGCCCACTACTACTGCGACTGCATGACGCACGCCGAGCACACGCTCGAGTTCAGGCCGTGATGAAATCAAACTCTTCATGCCAAGTGGCGAGTATATCCAATATGGTGCCTAATCTCGCGGCCATATGCGGGAGCCTTTATAATCCGAATGTCGAAATAGTTCCATTCGGGAGATTCATGAAAATCTTATTGCTGCTTTTGCTCGCGTCGATTTCGCCCATGCTGTTAGCTCAGGCTTCATCAAGTGCTCCTTCGCAACCAAATCCGGAATGGAACAAGCTGGTCGATCAGTTTTTCGATGGTTATTTCAAGTTCAGTCCCACACAGGGCACTGCGTCGGGATTCCATCAGTATGATTCCGCCCTGGAAGACTATTCCAAAAAGGGTGTCGACGATCAAGTTGCATTCTCTAAAGACTTTCTCGCGCGCCTGGACAAGTTCGACAGCAAGCAATTGTCTCTCGAAGAACGTCAGGATTATGAACTGGTCGTCAACAATTTGCGATCGGTGTTGCTTGACCTGGAAAATATCCGAGCGTGGGAGAAGAATCCAGACATCTATTCCAGCGGCCTGACTTCGAGCGCCTTCACGATCATGTCGCGCAAGTTCGCTCCGCCGGAAGATCGCCTCCGCTCGCTGATCTCGCGCGAAAAGCAAATGCCCGCTGCCTTAGCTGCCGGGAAGATAAATTTAAAGAACCCGCCGCATATCTACACCGAAATAGCTATTCAGCAATTGCCTGGAAACATCGATTTCTTTAAGCACGATGTTCCCGAAGCGTTCGCCGACGTTAAAAATCAAGCGCTGCTGGCAGAATTCAAGGCCAGCAACGACGCTGTGATCGGGGCTTTGCAGGATTACCAGAAGTTCCTTGAGACAAATGTGTTGCCAGTTTCGAAAGGTGACTTCCGCATCGGCGAGGATAATTATCGAAAAAAACTCTTATACAACGAGATGGTGGACATTCCCATTGATCGCTTGTTGCAGATTGGTTATGACGATTTGCATCGCAATCAGGAGTGGTTCAAGAAGGTCGCCTCACAGATCGATCCGAACAAGACAATGGAGCAGAATAAGGCCGACTTGGAAAAAGATCATCCCGATCCGGACAAGCTGCTGCAGACATTTCGCGATGATCTCGGCGGGATCCGTCAATATTTGATCGACAAGCATATTGTCACTGTTCCATCCATGGTTCTGCCAATCGTCCAGGAAACTCCGCCATTCGCGCGTGCGCTGACATTCGCTTCCATGGATACACCCGGCCCATATGAGAAAGTCGCGACTGAGGCATTCTTCAATGCGACATTGCCTGAGCCTACTTGGTCCAAAGAAAAAGTGAATTCGTTCATGGGCCAGTTCAATCGATCCACGATGATTGCAGTCGCAGTGCATGAGGTGTATCCCGGCCACTACGTGCAATTTCTATGGGTGCCGTCGGCTCCGTCGAAAGTGCGCAAGTTATTGGGTTGCGGGTCCAACGCCGAGGGCTGGGCGCATTACAGTGAGCAGATGATGCTGGACGAGGGGTACGGCAACGGCGATCCGAAGCTGCGATTGGGCCAGTTGCAAGACGCGCTTCTACGCAACGCCCGTTACATCGTCGGTCTATCGATGCATACTGGCAAGATGACCTTCGACGAAGCAGTCCAGTTCTTTCAGAAGGAAGGCTATCAAACTTCTGCCGTTGCGGAAGTTGAAACCAAGCGTGGGACTAGCGATCCGACGTATCTCGTTTACACCCTCGGAAAATTGGAAATTATGAAATTGCGCGCCGATTACAAGCAAAAGATGGGCGATAAGTTCACTCTCCAACAGTTCCACGACACGTTCCTGCAGCAAGGCTTTCCACCGGTCAAGATTGTGCGTGAGACCATGCTGGCCGACCAAAGCCCAACGCTGTAGGCCGCAGTGGCGATCTACTTAGGAATTGACGGCGGCGGGACCAAGACAACTAGCTGGATAGGGGACGAAAATTCCGTCCTGGGCCGGGGATCCGCCGGTGCCAGTAATCCGCTGCGGGTCGAGACCGCAGCCGCGCGAACTGCTCTAGTTAACTCCATAGAATCCGCTTGCGCTGATGCGCACGTCCATCCAGATCAAATTCGATATGCATGCGTTGGCCTGGCGGGTGCGGCTCGTCCTGAAATTGGTGCTGAGGTTCAAAACTACTTGTCGGGAATTCTAAAATGTCCTGTTGAAGTCGTCGGAGACATGGTCATTGCACTCGGGGCCGCTTTCGACGGCGGTCCGGGAGTCATCGTAATCTCCGGCACAGGTTCGATCGCATATGGACGCGATCAGTATGGACAAACGGCGCGGGCAGGAGGCTTGGGACCAACAACATCAGATGACGGATCTGGATATTGGATCGGGCGCGCGGCAGTGGCGTCCCTTCGAACGTCATATGAAGGGCAAGCGAGTGCGTTGCGCGATGCCGTGATGAAAGCGTGGGAGCCCAAAACGCTGGCGCACGTTGTATCGAAGGCTGATTCGGATTTCTCTACGCTATGTCCAGCTGTTTGCCTAGCAGCGGATATGGGCGATCCGATCGCGACCGACATACTCGTACGTGCCGGGCAGGAATTGTCACGGTTGGCGGTCGCCGTGATTGAACAATTGTTCTCAGCTCCGACCGAAATTCGTGTTGGGATGGTGGGCGGCGTATTTCGCAACAGCCAGATTGTCCGTGAATCTTTCGCCAGCAGCCTCAGGGCAGCGTGTCCTGCGGTTGTGATCAACGATACGGTCGTGGAACCGGTTAGCGGAGCGCTGGATTTAGCTCGAAAGCATGCATTGCGCGAAGCGGCCGAGAACTCAGCATTTGATCCGCACCGTAGCTGAATCGAATTCACTTCAGTTAGAATTGCGAAATGGAATCTGAAAAACCATCTCCGTCCCAACCAAGCGCTTCCACTAAACCGAATCCCGCAGTAGATCATTTATCCGGCGCACACGCGCGGCTCAAGACCCTCCACGAACGGATCGGCGAGCATCCGGAGCTTTCTGAAGCGATTGTCGATCTGGAAATGGCGTTGAGCATCCTCACAGTGAACACCGGCGGATTGCTCTAGCGTTGGGACTATCTGCGATTAACGCGGTGTGCTGTGATTGGCTGCGAGACCGGAACTAGGTCATTGACTGAACTTGAAGCGTAATCGAGTACTCTTCCTGGAATAATTCCAAGATACATTGTTGCTGCAAGGCTGATAGCCAGAGCGGTACCCAGCGCAAAGGGAATTTTCGCAACCGGCGAATCTTCGCGCTCTTCGCGCATGTACATGACTACGATAATCCGCAGGTAATAGTAAGCAGCCACTGCGCTATTGATGAAGCCGATGATAGTAAGCCCAACCAGATTGGATTTCAGCGCCGCGCTAAACACATAGAATTTGGCGAAGAACCCTCCAGTCATGGGGATGCCAATCAATGACAACAAGAACAGTGTGAGCGTCGCGGCGAGTATTGGTGACCGTTTGCCGAGTCCCGCGTAGTCTTCCATAGCGACGCGGCGTTCACCCGCACCTCCGAAATGGCTGACCACAGCGAATGCGCCGATGTTTGTGAATGCGTAAGCGGCAGTGTAAAACATCGCTGCCGGGATACCATTCTCCGGCAACGCCGCGAAAGCGACCAGCAGATATCCGGCATGAGCGATGGAAGAGTAGGCCAGCAGGCGCTTAACGTTGTCCTGTACCAATGCCCCAATGTTGCCCAGCGTCATGGAAAGGACGGCAGTGACCCAGATCAGCCAAATCCGGCCTGGCGCGTTGGCTTCATACATGATCCGCAGCAGCACCGCGAACACAGCTGCCTTCGGCGCGGTGGACATAAAGGCCACCACAGGAGAAGGAGCACCTTCGTAAACGTCGGGCGTCCAAACATGAAATGGAGCGGCCGCGACTTTAAATCCCAAACCAACGAACATGAACGCTACGCCCATGTAAGCCAACATCGGGATATTCGGAGACCGAAGCGCCCTGCCGACAACATCAATGTTAGTCGAGCCCGTGGCTCCGAACATCAAAGCGACGCCGTACAGGAAGAATCCAGTGGCGAACGAGCCCAGCAGGAAATACTTTACCGAGGATTCAGCGCTGATAGCGGCTTTTCGTCGGAACCCAGCCAGCACGTAGGTCGAGATCGAAGAGATTTCCAGCGCAATGAAAATCAAAACCAGTTCGACAGCGGATGACATCAGGCACATACCCACTGCGCCGAACAAAATTAGTGCGTAGTATTCGCCGCCCCGAATTTCCTGCACGTTCATGTACTCATACGACGTGAGAATGACGATCGCCGTAATCGCAGCAATCAGAAAATGGAAAAACACGCTGAATGTATCAACGCGCACCATGTTCCAGAAGCCAAGTCCTGGAGATTGTGACTGGATCCAGGTGGCTCCGATTGTTGCGAGTGACCCGACGAGCGCAATTGTTCCAGAAACGCTACGGCTGTGTCGATCATCAAGCAAGGGATCAAGAAGCATTAACGCCATCCCAAAAACAGACAAGACCAGTTCCGGCAAAATCTTGATGTAATCGGCGGCGTGAGGAATGATCTGCATTGGGTTCACTGGCCCACCGCCTTGCTTGCGAACTGTACGAACGGCGTCAACGCCGCATGCACCGCGGGATCAATGGCATTGAGCCACAACATGGGAGCAACTCCCATAATCAACGCGACGATACAAGCCGGCCACAGGGCGATGCGTTCTCGGAGATTCAGGTCCGGCAATTTAGCATTCACCTTGTGTTTGATCTCTCCGAAAAATACTCGTTGATACATCCAAAGCAGATAACAGGCGCTCCAAATAACGCCGGTTGCCGCAAGAATTCCGTACACTGGGCGGTCTTGAAACGCGCCGCTGAGTACCAGAAATTCTCCAACGAATCCGTTAAGCAAGGGCAATCCAACCGAGGCGAGCATTACAAATAAGAAGAAAGTCGAATACACAGGCATGGGCGTAGCCAAGCCGCCGAATTCCGCAATTTCGTAGGTATGCCGCCGCTCATAGAGGATCCCAGCCAGCATGAACAATGCGCCGGTGGAAATTCCGTGCGCCAGCATGATGTATACCGCGCCGTTGAGCCCGGCCTGCGTGAAGCTGAAGATTCCCAGTACCACGAATCCCAGGTGGCTGATTGAAGAATAAGCGATCAGCTTCTTCATGTTGGGCTGAACCATGGCGACCAGTGCGCCGTAGATGATCCCAATCAACGCGAGAATCATGATCCACCAGGCGTTCGCTCGCGCCTGCTCGGGAAATAATCCAAGATTGAAGCGGAGAAGGCCGTAAGTGCCCATCTTCAGCAGCACTCCGGCCAGCAGCACGGACCCTGCGGTCGGTGCTTCCACGTGAGCATCGGGCAACCACGTGTGGAATGGGAAGAGCGGAACCTTAACTGCAAAAGCAATAAAGAACCCAAGGAACAGCCACAGCGCCGCGCCCGAAAAGTTTTCTACTTGTCCATTGCGGATGGCGTTTTGAACTGTCACAAAGTCAAAACTGCCCACCTTCGCGTACAGCCACAGGATCGCCGCCAGCATGAAGACCGAAGCGATCATCGTATACAGGAAAAATTTAACGGCGGCGTAGACTTTGCGTCCGTGCCCATACATGCCAATCAGCAGCGCCATGGGGATCAGCGTGGCTTCCCAGAAGAAGTAGAACTGAAACAGGTCCAGGGAAACGAACACTCCGAGCATTGCTGTTTCGAGGACCAGAAGCAGGATGAAAAATTCCTTGACCCGGTCATGGATGGAATTCCATGAAATCAAGACGCAGAGCGGAGTCAGAAAAGTCGTCAGCACCACCAGCCACATGGAAATTCCGTCGATGCCCATGTGGTAGTGAATATTGGGATGCGTAATCCAGACGCGGTCAAACTCGAATTGAAATCCGGCAACGTTGCGATGAAAACGTGCAGGCAGGTGCAGAGATAGAAAGAAATCGATCAACGAAATGACCAGCGCAAATCCGCGTACGTCACGATCACGCCGCGGGAACAACACCAGCAGCAACGCGCCCGCGAGAGGAACGAAGGTGACCAGCGTGAGGATGATGGGATTCCAATTGTCCATAATAGCTATCGCATCCCCAGCCAAGCCATAAAGATGATGACGCAAGCCGCGCCCGCTGCAACCCAACCTGCGTAGGAGCGGATGTTGCCGGACTGCATGTGACGCATGGTGTCGGAAACTTCGCGCGCCCCGTCCGCCGATCCATCAAGACTGGCGTCAATGATTCCCTGATCGATGCCGTGCCACAGGATATTCGTAGATCCATTGATGAGTGGCTTGACGAAGATCGCCGCGTAAATTTCGTCTACGTAATACTTGTGTAGAATCGTGTGGTAAAAGCCACCGAAAGCTGTGGCGATTCTTTGCGGAAGTTCAGGCCGCTTGTAGTACAGAGTGAATGCCAGGAAAAGTCCGAGCAATCCAGCGCCGACTGAAATGCCGGTGAAAAGCAGTTCAGTGGTGTGACTTGTTTCAGGCTCTTGGCCTTCGGTCTGTCGCTCTTCATTCTGACGTTCGGCATTCTGTCGCTCGGCCGGAGCAGAAACCACGCCATCGGCAACTTCGCGGTTTTGGGCCGTCATCGGAGCTGTTGCACGGAACACGGGCCCGAGAAATTTGTCGAATTGATTGCTGCCGCCCAATGAGCCCGGTACACCCACCCATCCGCCAACTACCGAGAGCAGGGCCAGAACTACCAGGGGAATGAGCATGACTGCCGGGCTCTCGTGGACACCGCCATGTCCATGCGCGTCGCCGTGGCCATGCGCATCGTCACGATGACCGTGCTCGGCGTGTTCTTCACCACGATACTCGCCAAAGAATGTCATGAACCACAGCCGGAACATGTAAAACGAAGTCAGGAATGCGGTGAAGACACCAACCGTCCAATAAATCCAACTCGCCTGGTAGGCGCGCCACAGAATCTCGTCCTTGCTGAAGAAGCCGGCCAGAGGTGGGATGCCAGCGATGGCAAACGTGCCAGCAGTCATCGTCCAGAATGTCCAGGGAATCTTGGTGCGCAATCCGCCCATCCTGCGCATGTCCTGTTCGCCGCCGACGGCATGAATTACCGAACCGGCCGCTAGGAACAGAAGCCCCTTGAAGAACGCATGGGTCATCAAGTGAAATACGCCGGCAGAGAATGCGCCAACGCCGCACGCCATGAACATGTATCCGAGTTGCGAAACCGTGGAGTAGGCCAGAACTTTCTTGATGTCGGTCTGTGTAATGCCAATTGTCGCCGCGAACAATGCGGTTAGCGTTCCGGTGATTGCGACAACGGTCAACGCGGTGGGAGCGCGCTCGAAGATCACATGTGAACGCGAGACCATGTATACGCCAGCCGTGACCATGGTTGCCGCGTGAATCAATGCAGAAACCGGAGTAGGACCTTCCATCGCGTCAGGAAGCCAGACATACAAAGGAATCTGTGCGGATTTACCAGCAGCCCCGACCATCAGTAGGATTCCGATTGCCGTCAACAATCCTGCGTGCGTCTCGATCCCAAGAGGAGCGACATTCTGAGCAACTTGCGCGAAATTCAGCGTTCCGAAATGCTTGATCAGAAGGAACAACGCGATTAGAAATCCAAAATCGCCGATCCGATTGACGATGAAAGCTTTCTTGCCAGCCGACGCAGCCGAATCCTTCTTAAACCAAAAGCCGATGAGCAGATAAGAGGCGAGTCCGACGCCCTCCCATCCGATGAACATCAATAAATAATTGCTGGCCAGAATCAGCGTCAGCATGAAGAACATGAATAGGTTGAGATAAGTAAAGAAGCGGTAGAAACTGCCATCCTCCCACATGTAGCCAATCGAATAAATGTGGATCAGAAAGCCTACTCCAGATACAACCAACAGCATGATCAGCGAAAGTTGATCGAGGTAGAACGCGAAATCTACCTGAAACGCGCCGGAACGAATCCACGGAGCAACGGTTTCGATATAAGGAAGCGAGAGTGAAGAGAACTGGCTAACCACCCAAAGCGCCATGGCAAAAGCCGCTCCCGAGAACAGGAGCGCCACCGTCGAGACAGCCTGCCGCGAGAAGCGCTTGCCAAAAAAACCATTGATGGCAGCGCCGACCAGCGGCAATAACGGGATCAACCAAAGATGTAAATCCGGCGTCATAGTTTGAGTAAGTTGACCTGATCGACGTTCAACGTTTCACGTGTGCGATAAACGGCAATGATAATTGCCAGCCCGACAGCAGCTTCAGCGGCGGCAACGACCATCACAAAAAAAACAAAAATCTGACCACTGAGCGCGTGCCATTGCGCAGCAAATGCCACAAACGAAAGATTCACGCCGTTGAGCATAAGTTCGATCGACATGAAGATCGTAATGATGTTGCGCTTGATAAGAAATCCGGCAACGCCGCAAGCAAACAGAATTCCGCTCAGTATCAGGTAGTAAGAAAGAGGTACCATCAGCGCTCCTTCTCCGTTGCGGATGAAGTGTGACCTGCTAACACCACCGCTCCCATGATCGCAATCAACACAAGAATCGATGTAACTTCAAATGGCAGCAGATAATCGTGGAACAGCAACCATCCGATATCCTGCGGGGAGCCGGGAAGTGCGCCTATCTCCACATGAGCAGTGCCTGAATGGCGGAGCAATATCCAAGCCATCAGAATGCTGCCGATCAACATTCCGGGCACGCCAAACACCCAGGCGACATGGCTTCCACCGGAACGAGCCTCAGTTCCCGCATTCAACAGCATGATGACGAACACGAACAGCACCATGATGGCGCCGGCATAGACGATCACTTGGACGGCTGCAACAAACTCGGCCCCGAGCAGCAAATATTCGCCCGCGAGCGCTCCCATCACCACTACCAGCGACAATGCGCTATCAATGGGATGGTGCTGCAATAGCAGATTGACCGCTCCTGCTACGCAGACCGCTGCGAAAATTAGGAACAAAGCTAAATGCATGATCAAGAATTCTTACGACCTTAGAGCGACTACCAATGCCGTGATCACCAGATTTGCAATGGCCAACGGTAGTAAAAACTTCCATCCAAACGCCATGAGCTGGTCATAGCGGAAACGCGGCAGCGTTCCGCGGACCCATATATAAACAAATAAGAACACGAAAACTTTGGCGACGAACCAGAATACGGGCAGTACCGCCTGCAAAATGTAGGGACCGAAAATCGGCCCATGCCATCCGCCCAAAAATAAGAGTGTCGCAAGGCAAGCGACTGTAATCATGTTGGCGTATTCAGCCATAAAGAACATGGCAAATTTCATGGCGCTGTATTCGGTGTGATATCCCGCGACCAATTCTGTTTCGGCTTCCGGCAAATCGAACGGGATACGGTTAGTTTCCGCATAGGCTGCCATAAGGTAGATAAAAAAGGCTACGAATTGGCCGCCATACAAAATATTCCATTTGGGAAGGAATCCCCAGAAGTGGCCGGCTTGCGCATCTACAATCTCGCGCAGGCTGAAACTACCAGACAGAATCAGCACTCCGACAAGCGATAGACCAAGCGCAATTTCGTAGCTCACCATCTGAGCGCTGGCGCGCAATCCGCCGAGCAAAGAATACTTATTGTTGGACGACCAGCCCGACAACGCGATGCCGTAAACGCCTAACGAAGTCAGGCCGAGGATGATCAGCAATCCAATATTTACGTCGGTAATTTGCAGTGGCGTGTAGATATCGCCAATCAAAACCCAATTGCCAACCGGGATCAACGCGATTGGTGTAAGTGCGAACACAACTGCAATGATCGGGGCGGCAATATATAAGCCTTTGTGCACGTGTGGAGGCGTCAAGTCTTCTTTAAAGAGAAACTTGACTCCATCGGCGGCAGGCTGCAATAAGCCAAAAGGTCCAACCCGCGTGGGTCCCCATCGGTTCTGCATGCGGCCGACGACTTTTCGCTCAAGCCAGACCGTGTAAGCAACAGCGGTCAGCAGAATGAAGACCACGAGTGCGATCTTGACCAGCGAAACGAGAATGAATGTTCCAACGTTCAAAATTAAGATGCCCTGTTTAGTTTGAGCTTATTAGTCTGCTGCTACTTCTGCTGGTACTCGATTGCGGTTTTCCATTACGGAGTTCAGTGCGCGCGAATAGCGCCCCATGGTGCCGGAGCTGAATAAGTTGTCGTTCGCTGGAACAATCAGCGCAGGATCATGAATTGCCCCTGGTCCCGCATTGGATAACGTCGTGTGTTGATCATTGCCGGAAAGCAGGTTCATTCGGGAGACGCCGTAACCTGGAACCAGCCGTTGGATCTCGTCAAAAATCGCCATCGGATCAAACGGACTCATCTTCGATTCCAATCCTTGCGCCTGCAGCCATACCGTGTGCCGGTCTGCTTCGCCGGATTGCGCTCCGCGCGATTGGCCCATGTCTGCAGACTCGCCGCGTCCGAATGGAACAAGATTGCGAACGTCAAAGCCCATCGCGTCGGCAATACGCACGATCATTTCAAAATCCGACTTCGGCCCGTTCACTTCGCTGGCTTTCTTAACCAATTGCACGTCGCCGCACGTGTTCGTTACGGTTCCGGATTTTTCGTACAAATTTGCAGCGGGCAAAACCACGTCGGCGATCGTCGCAGTTTCCGTGAGGAACATGTCCTGCACAACCACGAAGCTTCCCGCAAAAGTCTTTGCGTCCAGATCGTAACGCGCCAGCGGATTTGAACCGACGATGTACGCAGCTTTTAATTTTCCAGCTTTGGCGCTCTCAACCATCTGGGGCAGTGTAAGTCCGATCGAAGATGGAACGCCCCACTCCGCTTGAAATTTTCCAGGTTCGGCAGCGCGGTCATAACCGGGTAGAAGGTCGGGATACAACCCCATGTCAGACGCGCCGCGAGAATTTGAGTAGTCGGCGAGGGCAACAAATTTTACACCTTCAATGGACGATCCAAATTTCACTAATGAAGAGACGGCCTCGCCGCGAATTTCCGATCCAAAGATGATGATCAGGTTTTGCTCACTGCGCAGCTTATCGCGCAGCGCGGACCAACCAGTGTCGGTACCAAGTGAGCCCAGGACAGAGTCGTCTCCGGCCAGATAAGCCGCTATCGTCTGCTCGGCTCCAGCGGGTATCAGTCCGAAGCTTGTCGCCTGACGATGCAGCTTAATCTGCTCCGCGTTTATTATGTAGAGTTTCGCATTGTGCAGTCGAACATTGTTGCGAATCTGCCATGCCAGCAGAGGATGTTGCTCCGTAGGATCGTTGCCAATCAGCAGGATCGCGGGCGCATTATAAACTTGACGCATGCTGGCCGTTGCCTCAGCTTTACCAGTCAGCGCGGCAGCCAGAGCAGGGAAGTCGGCGGTGCGGTGGTGATCAATGTTGTTGGTCTCAAGCACCACGCGAGCGAATTTTTGCAAAAGATAATTCTCTTCGTTGGTGGTATGTGTCGATCCGATTACGCCAATCGCTGAACCGCCATCACGCATTCGAACTTCGTTGAATCTCTTTCCAATAAGGTCGAATGCTTCTTCCCAAGTCGACGGAGTCAGCTTGCCGTCCTTGCGAATCAGCGGCTGCGTGAGTCGATCTTCGTTGTTTGCGAAGTCGAAGGCATAACGGCCCTTCATGCACAGGAAATCGTTATTGATTCCGCTCTTGTCGCGATTGTCGCCGCGAACAATTTCCGTACCATCATCTGCCCGGCGAACGCCAAGTGTTGTCTTGCATCCATCGGCGCAATGCGCGCACGTTGTGCCGACATGATTCATTTCCCACGGACGCGTTTTATAACGATACGCACCTGAAGTAAGAGCGCCGACCGGGCAAATGTCGATGCACATGCCGCATTCTTCGCATTCCAGGTGATCTTCTTTATTCGGAGCGATCACGGAACTGACACCGCGATTCTGCACGCCGAGAGCCCAGACATCCATTCCCTCGCCGCATACGCGCACGCAGCGATAACACAAAATGCAGCGCGGACGGTCGAAGTAAACCACCGGAGACCATTGCTGCTCATCCTTATGGTTCTTCGGCTCCATGTACTTGGACTCTGCTGCGCCATAGGAGAATGTCATGTCCTGCAATTCGCACTCGCCACCTGCATCGCACACCGGACAATCCAAAGGGTGGTTGCCTAGAAGCAACTCCACCATTCCCTTACGCGCCTGTTTAATTTCTTCGCTGTCGCTGACCACGCTCATGCCCTCGGCCACCACCGTGGTGCAGGCGGTTTGCAGTTTCGGCATCTTCTCTACTCGCACGAGGCACATACGGCATGCGCCCTGTAGAGAAAGATTCGGGTAGTAGCAGAATGAAGGGACTTCGATGCCCACACTCTTGCAGGCTTCGATAAGCAGCGTACCTGCGGGCGCAGTGAGATGTTTGCCATCTACAGTGAGGTTTACGAGTTTGGGTGCGTCAGCCATTAAATTATCGAAATCTCTTATGCCAGTGCCGGTTCCGCTATTTTCTCAAACGGACAGGGCTTGCCATTCAAATGATCTTCAAATTCTTGTCGGAATTTCTTGATGAATGCCATCATCGGCATCGCCGCCGCATCGCCTAGCGGACAAAATGTTCTGCCCAGCATGTTTTCCGACAGGTAATACATGTTGTCGATATCTTTATTCACGCCAGCTCCGGCGTGAAAGCGTAATAGCGTTTTCTTGAGCCAGTCTGTGCCCTCGCGGCAAGGAATGCACCATCCGCAACTCTCATGCTGATAGAACTTTATTGTGCGGAGTGCAAATTTTACGATACAAACCGTATCGTCCAGGACGACCACACCGCCAGATCCGAGCATTGATCCCGTTTTCGCGACTGAGTCGAAGTCCATCGCGACATCAATTTCTTCGGGAAGCAGAATCGGAGTGCTGGAACCACCCGGCACTACAGCCTTCAACTTGCGTCCGTTGGGAATCCCGCCGCCAACGTCGTAAATCATTTTCTTCAGGTTGTAGCCCATGGGGAGTTCGTAAACTCCGGGCTTTTCTAAATCTCCCGCAAGACAGAACAAACGCGTGCCGCCATTTTTCGGAGGCCCTAGGCTGGCGAACCATTCTGCTCCACCGAGGATAATGTCCGGGACTGCAGCCAGCGTCTCTGCATTATTGATTACGGTCGGACCGCCCCAGAGACCAACGACTGCTGGAAACGGAGGTCGAATACGCGGGATGCCTCGCTTGCCTTCGAGCGATTCCATCAGCGCTGATTCTTCACCGACTTCGTACGCGCCCGCACCACCGTGCCAGTAGATGTCCAAATCTTTGCCACTACCGAAAATGTTTTTCCCCGCAAAACCTTTCGCGTAAACATCCGCAATCGCCTTCTGCATGATTTCTGAGAGATAGCGGTATTCGCCGCGAATGTAGATGTACCCTTTTTGCGCTCCCACAGCGAGCGCGGCAATCATTACGCCTTCGATTATTGAGTGCGGATCATGCTCAAAAATCAGACGATCTTTACAGGTCCCGGGCTCACTCTCGTCGCCGTTGCAGAGGACGTATTTCGGCTTTGCCGATTGCTTTGGAACGAACGACCACTTCATCCCGGTATTGAAGCCAGCGCCGCCGCGTCCGCGTAAGCCGGAATTCTTGACCTCATTAATAATGGCGTCTGGCTCCATGGTCAGCGCTTTGCGCACAGCCTTGTAACCGTCGAGCTCGATGTAACGATCGATATTCGTCGCGCCCTTACCAAAGCGCTTCGAAACGATCCTTACTTCATCGGGATGTGAAACCAAATCCGCCATGATTTAACGCGCAGCTTTCGCTTTATAACTCTCGAGCACCTGATCCATCTTTTGCTCGGTCAGGTTCTCGTGGAAATCGTAATTCACCTGGACCGCCGGAGCCCAACTGCATGCTCCAATGCACTCCACTTCTTCAAGTGAGAACATACCGTCGGCAGTTGTTCCTTTATGCCCAATTCCCAGCTTGGCCTTGCAATGATCGAGTAATTCTTCTCCACCGCGCAACATGCAGGCAATGTTGGTGCACACCTGGACATTAAATTTTCCGCGCGGCTTAGTCGTCAGCATCGAGTAATAGCTGATGACGTTATTCACTTCGAGTTCGGTTAGATCTAATCGCTGAGCGATTTCGCGGATGACTTCGTCACTCAGATAACCAGCTTCGTCCTGCGCATAAAGCAGCGTCGGGACGAGCACCGATCTTTGCGTCGGATAATGCGTCAGCATTTCCGCGAAACGCTTTTCGAATTGATCGGAAAACCTCACCGGTCGATTTCTCCCAATACGATGTCAATGGATCCGATGGCGGCGACTACGTCCGCAAGCAATCGTCCCTCACACATTTTAGGCAGCGCTTGCATATTCGCCAGACAAGCAGATCGCATATGTACGCGGTAAGGCTTTGCTGAACCATCGCTCACGATGTAATAGCCCATTTCTCCGCGCGGCGATTCCACCGCCTGGTAGACCTCGCCTTCTGGCACCGCGAAGCCTTCCGTCACAATTTTAAAGTGATAAATCAGCGCTTCCATCTGCGTCTTCATTTTTTCGCGATCGGGAAGCACGACTTTCGGCTCATCCGCTTTGATCGGCCCATCCGGCATACCATCGAGGGCTTGCTGCACGATGCTGATGGACTCACGCAATTCCTGCACGCGGCACATGTAACGGGCAAAAACGTCACCTTCCGTGGCGGTCGGCACTTTGAATTCGAAATTTTCGTAGCCGGAATAAGGATTGTCGCGCCGCAAATCGAGATCTACACCACTGCCCCGCAAGGTTGGACCGCTCGCGCCCAGGGCCAACGCATCCTCGGCTGAAATTTTGGCAACGCCTTTAGTGCGCATAACCCAGATAGGATTTCCCGTCAGCAGGTTTTCGTACTCATCCACTTTCGAAGGGAATCGGCGTGCGAAATCTCGAACGCGGTCAAAGAAATCCAGAGGTGGCTCGAGTGCAACGCCGCCGATGCGGAAATACGATGTCATCATGCGCTGCCCACTGACAGCTTCAAACAATCGCAGGATATCTTCGCGCTCACGGAAGCAATAGAGGAATACTGTCATCGCACCCATGTCCATGGCGTGCGTGCCGAGCCAGACCAGATGAGAGTTGATGCGTGTCAGTTCGTTCAACATCACCCGCAGCCATTGCGCTTTCGGCGGAATCTCCATCCCCAGCAACTTTTCCACTGCCAGCACGTAAGTGAGGTTGTTGGTCATCGGGCAGAGATAATCAATGCGGTCAGTGAGGGGAACAACCTGGTGATAAAACTTGGCTTCGCAGGTCTTTTCAATTCCCGTGTGCAAATATCCGATGTCGGGCATCATGCGAACGACATTTTCGCCATCAATCTCCAGGACAAGGCGCAACACCCCGTGCGTTGACGGATGCTGCGGGCCCATGTTCAGGATCATTGTCTTGTCCTGACCGGCTTCGATATCGGGCATGGGGGCTAAATGACCCATCAGCGATAACCCTCCACGGGGTAATCCTTGCGCAACGGATGACCTTCCCAATCTTCTGGCATCAACAGGCGACGCATATAAGGATGGCCAGTGAAGCGCACTCCGAACAGGTCAAAAACCTCGCGTTCGAAGTAATTGGCTCCTGGCCAGATTGAAGTAACGGAGTCAACCACAGGACTATCAGCGGACAGCCGAACTTTTAACCGCAATCGCTCTTTCTTAGAGGTCGAAAGTAGGTGATAGATCACTTCAAATCGCGGCTCATTCGGCAGCCAATCGACGCAAGTCACGTCGGAAATGTAGTTAAACAGGCAGCCTGGATCTTCCTTTAGTAATACGCAGGCTTCGCGCAGGAATGGCCGTCCAACATAAATCGTCATTTCGTCGCGATCAAACTTCGCGCCCTCAACGGCGGCACGATTCCATGCCAGCATACGAGCCACGGCCGGATGCCCCATCAATTGTTCCAAATCGGTGATTGCCGGTGCGAGCGCCATTACACTTCACCTCGCTTGGACGTAGGTTCAGCCCAATCCAGCGCGCCTTTCTTCCATATGTAGAAGAAGCCTACGAGGAAGATGAGGATGTAAACGAACATCTCGTAAAAACCAAACATCTTCAGCTTGCGAAGAATTACAGCCCAAGGATAAAGAAACACGGCTTCTACGTCGAAGAGAATAAAGAGCATGGCAACGAGGTAGAATTTGACAGAAAATCGACCCTGCGTATCCCCAATTGGAGTCATTCCGCATTCGTAAGGGGACATTTTGGCGCGGGTTGGTCGACGGTAACCTATTATCGAAGAAAGTGTTACTACTGCAACCGCAAATCCACCCGCTACCAGGAAGTGCATCAATAGTGGCAAGTACCGAACGAAATAATTTTCAGGCATGGGGTGCGGTCTATATAATTCGCAGCAGCGTTAGGAAACACTCTAGACTAGAGTTGGCTGCTAACAGTGTCAAGTTCTGCGGGAAAATTTGTGAGGAAGTTTAATCAGAGACGCGATGTTTTCGTCAACCCCTTAAGCAGGCCACATGATTTTTGGCTTTAATACCGACATCAAGCACGACGATACCGTCTATCACGTGCAGAGTGAAGCTCGCGAAAGCGAACAACTCTTGCAAACGCAAGTGTTCGTTCGCGGACGCTGCATCGGCAAGCGCGCGACTTCTTATTCCGAGCAAGTGGCCGAGGGTAATTTTCCCGATCAGCAGAAAGAACAGGCTTTGCGTGAGCAGCACCGCCTCGTTCTTGATGCAATCCGCGAGGGAAAACTCGATTCCATCGTGGATCGCAGCGACACTCCGGAAACGTTAGCCGCAATTAGCGAGTTGGATGTGCATTGGATTAACTCTGATTCTGTTCACTCCGGGCAGAGCCTCAGCATGAATCTACGCGTAACTGATGGCACGGCCGCTGCTCAGGGTGCGCGCATTACCGTGCGATTTGCCCGCGCATCTGCTGCGCCTTTTTACACACAAGTGATTGCTAATGCATCTGGTGAAGCGGAAATGAAAATTGACGCGGTTGAATCCACGCTTCAGGATTCGTCGGTACTCGTGCAGGCTAGCTACTCCGGGCGCACCGCGACCAGAAAATTTCATCTTCGCAAAGTAGAAGCTTAGATTTTTGTTGCCGGGCCATTCCTTCAGTAAACTCGATAAATGAAATTGCAGATTAATGGCGAAACGCGCGAGTTTCCGTCCCCCTTAACTCTTTCCGGCTTGGTCGAAACGCTGGGGATGAAGTCGGATCGCGTAGCCATCGAATTGAACCGCGAAATCGCTGCACGAGATACCTGGGCCCAGACCTCACTCTCCGAGGGCGACCGCCTGGAGATTGTGCACTTCGTCGGCGGCGGACGCTAATTTCTTCTGTCCGCTCTTCGGGGAACTCTTCTAGTCACTCCTTTTTTACCGAATCTTCTGTTGACTTACATGCCATCCCGCCTAGAATGACTCCAAACATTTATTGTCAAACATTTGTGGCGTGAAATGTTTGAAACATTCGGCGGATGAAACGTGCAACAAAAGATGCAATCGTTTTTCACATCCCGAGAAGTTGTGCATCTTACCGGCATCACGCCGCGCCAATTGCAGTGGTGGGATGAGCGCGGCATCGTAATTCCCGTGCGCGAGGGCCGACGCAGGATCTATTCGATGGAAGATTTGACCGAAATCGCAGTGATTTGCGAGCTTCGCAAACGCGGGTTCGCATTGCAGCGTGTACGGAAAGTTATGCGGTTCCTGCAAAAGGAATTCGGCAAAAGGTTGGCTCAAACTGTCGGGGGAGCCTCGGACTACCATCTGCTGACCGATGGACGCACGCTGTATCTCGAAACGTCCACCCGGCAAATTGTAGACATTCTCAAGAATTCCGCGCAGCCGATGTTTGCAATTTGCCTAAGTGATACGGTGCGGCGCATTCGCGCAGAAATACGCGCTGGAAAAAAAACGAACGCATCAGTTAATGCGGGTAATTTAGCTCAAAATATCAAAGCTTCATAGCCGGAGATAGGTCCGTTACGCTGAAGGAGGAAATATGGTTGGAGAAATCGACATCCTGAGCGAGTGGATTCCCGAGCAGATGCAGCCTGGCACGATCTTCGTGCTGGAGAATGCAGGCCGTGTCGGCGAAGAAGCAGATCCCTACTGGGCGGTACTTTCGTGCCCGAACTGTGGCACGCTAGGCCTGATTACGCGCAAACAAATTGCCGGATTGCTGACTGTAATCTGCGGATCGGGCCTATGCTCCGCACAATTTTTTATTCACGACAACGAAATCATCGTTCGCAAGCCGTCGTAGCCGGCTAGCGCTTCATATTTGCATTGGCTAGCTTCACCGGAATTTGCTCGACGATTTCGATTCCGAATCCTTCGAGGGCAGCCACTTTTCGTGGATGATTCGTCAGCAGCCGTATTCTCCGTAAATTCAGGTCCGATAAAATTTGCGCACCGATTCCGATCTCGCGCTGCGTTCTGCGTTCAGCTTCGGGAAGCGAAGCGCTGGCGCGATGAAAACTAAGAACTCCATGCTCGCCTACTTTCTCGACCGAAAAGCCCTTTGCCGTCTGATGCAGATAGATAAGCGCTCCGCGGCCTTCGCGCGCGATCGACTCGAGTGAGCCATCGAGCGTGGCGTTACAATCGCACCCTGTAGATCCAAATACATCGCCTACGACGCAATGGGAATGCATGCGCACCAGTACCGGTTCGTTGCCATGCTCGACATCGCCGCGTACTAACGCCATGTGAGACTCGCCGCCGTCTACTTCGCTCTCGTACGCGATCACGCGAAACTCGCCATGACGAGTCGCGATTAGCGCTTCACCGGCTCGATGGACGTAGCGCTCGTTCTGCATGCGGTAACGAATGAGTTCCGCCACGGTCAGCATTTTCAATCCGTGAATTTTGCAGAACTCAACAAGATCGGGTACGCGCGCCATGGATCCGTCGTCGCGCATAATTTCACAGATGATCCCCGAAGGAACCATCCCTGCAAGACGAGCCAGATCGACGGCTGCTTCGGTTTGTCCAGCCCGCATCAAGACTCCGCCTTTACGTGCGCGAAGCGGAAACACATGTCCAGGACGGGCCAGATCACGAGGCGTGGTCGCGGGATCAATTGCTACCTGAATGGTGCGAGCACGATCATGCGCAGAAATTCCGGTGGAAACGCCCTCGCGCGCGTCAATTGCCTCGCAAAACGCCGTCCCGTAATTCGAAGTATTTTCCACCGTCATCGGTCCAATGCGGAGATGATCAAGCCGCTCCTCGGTCATGGCTAGGCAGATGAGGCCGCGTCCATATTTTGACATGAAGTTGATCGCTTCCGGAGTGACCTTCTCAGCCGCAAGCGTGAGATCGCCTTCGTTCTCGCGATCTTCGTCGTCGACGACAACAATCATGCGGCCAGCGCGAATTTCTTCAATCGCAATAGGAACGTCCGTAAACGGCGATGGTTTGCTCATAAACAAAATTCTAGCAAAATGCCGGATGCTTGGAGTATACGCACCGTGGTTAGGTTAGGAGCAGCGGTTAGTTGTTGAAGGCGCTAGGCCGTCGTTTGGTGTGTTCAGTGATGACGATGACTCAAAATAACTTACTCATCCGGAGGAGGGCTGTATTGACGGGTGATGTTTCTGGAAGATGACGGATTGCTCCGTCACCTTCCAGCTTTTAAACAAACTAGCTGCCAGTACCGCAGCTGCAGATACCTTTGCCGCTGCCAACAATGGCGATGCCGTAGCACTGTTGCTGTAACGCGTTCAACTCATTGACGCTCAATGTTGCATCAGGAGAAACTCCCTCAGTCAGCGTTCCGTTGTTCTGGATGTGGGTAACCCATTGACGCAAAGCTGCTGTTGGATTGACTGCGGTTCCGCCGATTGCGGGGTGGCCATCAGGCAACGCACAGCTGTGACCAGCCTGGGACGCCGCGGAAATTACCGCGATGCTGCCTGTTTTCGGAGAGGTTCCCGTCACAGGGTTGCTGTTCAAATCGGTGTTCAACGACAAGGTGCGAAGATCGTTGGGTGACAGAGGACAGCTGCAGCATTCGGTGAGTTCTTCCTGGTTGTCGAAAACGTAGAAATCCGCGCACAGCCAGGCATAAGCGGTTCCAGGATTTACGATACGAATGGTGGCATCTGCCGAGCCGCCGGCATTTGCGTAGTAGTCTACTTTCAACGTGTCAGGCGCGGAGCCGGTGGCGGCGAAAGCGCTGCCAGCAAGTAGCACCAACGATGCTACCAGCGTGCAGAGAGATAGTACTTTTGTTCGTGACATGCATTCCTCCTTGAGATGGCGTCTTTGGTCCTTGCCGGCAAGGGGGAGGGTGCGCTCGGCTTGGTACGGACGCTCTCCGCACTCTATAGTGATCTGAAAGCTTTACAAGTCCCCAGGTTCACTAGCCCAGCGGACTACGCCATTAAGGCAGAGAGTAGTCCTACGGACCACGTTTTTTGAACTCGTAGATCGAACAGTCTTGTTCCCGCAGAGGATAACAATTAACTACGCGACATTCTGAGTTTTCGCGATAGAAATCTAGTCTCGCGGAACCTTGACTCGAATCAGCCACCAGCGCCGGATTGCAACGCCAGCCCAGATGAACTCAACGAGTCCGAAAGGCCACGCGCCTTGCAGAAATCCATAGGCCGAGCCGAGCAGGCAGGACAAAGAGAACGCAAGAATAAACCATGGACTGCGCTTCTCCAGCGCATAGCAGACCAGCATGGCGGTCACAGCGAAAAGTCCGAAGATGGTAAGCGGAGTCACAGCTAGGTGAGTGTACCGAGGCTGCGGCGACGGACATCAGTGGTCTAGACCTACAAAAATATGGCGGAAGCGAGTGGGGGTCGAACCCACCGGCAACATCGGAGATGCCGCCCTCCGGTTTTGAAGACCGGGCCAGTCACCGGACCAGATGCGCTTCCGTCTTTAAATTTGCTCAGCTGCTGCCTAAACAGTATTACATCAGGGAATGAAGGCGGCTGTTGCGGGCTTTCGGCGAATGGAAGATCAATCCGCAGGCAAAGAATCAGACGGACGAGGCTCAAGTTTCTCCAGCGATCGTTGCAGGCGTAGCAATTCTTCACGGATCGCTTCCAGCTTGTTAATCAACTCGCTAATTGTTTCGGTCGGCTTTTCTTTCGATGCGTTCATCGTACACACACCATACGCCTGACTACGCCAGCCGTCTGTACGGTAGCTTGCTTTCAACACACAATCGTAGGGTATCGCCAAGTGTGACGGTAGGAGCTTTGCGATAGATTCGAATTTCCGCACGACAACTTCCTCGCTACTATTCATGTATCCTGCCATCGTACTTATCGTCGTAAACTTTCAGCGCATATTCACAGGAGACACAGCATGTCATCGTCCAAGAATCGGCTTCTAGTTTTCGTCATGATGCTGGGTAGCGCAGTTTGTGCGCTCGCGCAGAATGGGACCAAGTTGCCGCCGCTCGACCACTTCAGCCTTGACCAGCTTGATCGCACGATTGATCCTTGCGTGAACTTTTATCAGTACACGTGTAAAAAGTGGATCGCGACCAATCCCATACCTTCTGACCAATCGTTCTGGGGGCCGGATGGCAAGCTGGAACTGTGGAATGAGAGCGTGCTGCGCGAGGTGCTGGACACCGCATCGAAGGATGATCCGGGCCGAAGTCCGGTGGAGCAGAAGATCGGCGACTACTTTTCTTCGTGCATGGATATGCCCGGGCGCAACATGAAGGGACTCGGCGCGATCAAAGTTGAGCTAGACCAAATCAATGCCATGAAGACCAAAGCAGATATTGCGGCCGAGCTGGCAGGTCTGCATCAGCGCTTGTTTTCACTGGCGGGCAGTTCGGACTCGGGCTCGCGTCTGGCATTGTTTCAATTCACTTCAAGTCAGGATTTGGACGACGCCACCAAAGTTGTCGCCGCGATCGATCAGGGCGGATTGGGACTTCCAGATCGCGATTATTACTTAAAGGACGATGCCAAGTCGGCGGAAACGCGCCAGCAATATATCGACTATGCGCAGAAAATATTCGGCTTAATGGGAGACGATGCGGCCACGGCGAAGGCCCATGCGAAGTTGATCATGCAGATGGAAACCGCACTGGCCAAGTCTTCCATGGATATCGTGAAACGACGCGATCCGGCGAACCTGAACCACAAATTAAGTCTTGCCGAACTGAAGGCGCTGACGCCGTCTTTTGCGTGGGACCAATATCTTGGTCCACTGTCGCCACCGGCGACTGCGCATTATCTGGTGACGTCGCCTGATTTCCTTAAGGGAATCGAGCAGTTAATGAAAACGCAATCGCTGGACGATTGGAAGACATATCTGCGCTGGAATCTCGTAAACAATTCCGCCGGACGGTTGAGTGATCCTTTCATTCAGACTTCGTTTGATTTTTATGGTCACCAGCTTTATGGCCAAAAGGAAAACGAACCGCTCTGGAAGCGTTGTGTCGGCAGCGTCGATCGCGATCTAGGCGAAGCCCTCGGTCAGGCATACGTAGAGAAAGCTTTTGGTGGGGATGCCAAAGCTCGCATGGTCAATCTGGTAAACGGACTGACGGACGCAATGGCAGAAGACATTCAGCATCTCGATTGGATGAGCGCATCCACCAAGAAGGAAGCACTGGTCAAGTTGCACGGTATCCAAGACAAGATTGGTTATCCGAATCAGTGGCGTGATTATTCTCACGTAAAGATCATCCGCGGGGATGCCGTTGGCAATGCATACCGTAGCGGCGAATTCGAGTTCCAGCGGCAGTTACAAAAAATCGGCAAGCCGGTCGATCGCGGAGAGTGGAACATGACGCCGCCGACGGTGAACGCCTATTACGATCCGCAACTGAATACCATCAACTTTCCGGCTGGAATTTTGCAGCCCCCCTATTTCGAAAAGGAAATGGATAACGCCGTGAACTTTGGCGAAATCGGCGCGGTCATTGGGCACGAGATGACGCATGCCTTCGACGATGAAGGCCGCAAATTCGACGCTCAGGGTAACCTGCGGGACTGGTGGACTGCCGAAGATGGCAAAGAATTCGAGAAGCGCGTGCAGTGCGTTGATGATGAATACTCCGGATTCGAACCGTTACCGGGAGTTAAGTTGAACGGCAAACTCACGCTCGGCGAAAATACAGCGGACAATGGCGGAACGCGCATCGCTTACATGGCATATAAGAAGACGCTAACCGCGGATAGTGGAGCGGCGAAGGCCGGCGAATTGACTCCAGACCAGCGCTTCTTTGTGGCTTACGGGCAGTCATGGTGCGGAGCGCTGACGCCGGAATTGCTTCGGGTTCTGGCACAATCGAATCCACATTCGCCGAATGAGTTCCGGGTGAATGGAGTGGTGTCAAATATGCCGGAATTCCAGCAGGCGTTTAATTGCAAGACAGGGCAGCCGATGGTGCGTGAAAACTCCTGCCATGTCTGGTAATGGTCTATCACGCCACAGGTTACTAAAGGACAATGACCCCGGTAATCTTGTCCGATTCTCGCTCCCAATCCATACTTGGTTCACCTACCACAGAACCTGGGAGCGAGGTCGGGAGCGGAGATTTAGGGTCACCGTTGCCGACCTCGATTTTTTTGTCCGCTAGTTTGTCCTGTGGCTCATGCCTCGATGTTTCCTCGCTGACCGCATCCAATCATCTGTATCTCGTAGAATCCTTTAGAATTCAGTGTCTGCAACGGCCGGAACGCTTTCCTGCCGCAAATTCTGTAAGATTTCCAGTTGCTCAAAATTAGGGTGGTACAGGCATCTTCCCCCGATGCGTCAACGACTTGAATACGCGCCAGTATGGCTGATGGTAAAGGTGATGGGCGCGCTGCCGCGTCCGATCGCGCGGGCGGTGGGCATCACTCTGGGCCGCATCGTTTATTGGCTGCATGTACGGTTGCGCCACGTCGGAATGCGCAATCTCGAAATGGCTTTTCCTGAGAAAAGCCGTCGGGAACGGGCACAAATCCTTCGCGGAGTCTTCACATCCATGGGACGGCAGCTTGCCGAGCTCTGTCTTTTCCCACGATTCACGCCCGAAAACATCCAGCAGGTCGTTGTCTATGACGGATTCGAGAATTTTGATAACGCCTATTCGCAGGGGAAGGGCGTTCTATTTCTGACTGGGCACATCGGCGGATGGGAACTTTCGGCATTCACGCATTCGCTGCATGGGCATCCTCTTCACGTGGTAATGCGGTCGCTCGACAACGTCTATCTAGACCGACTCACTAAGAAATACCGCACCATGCACGGGAACTCCATGGTGGATAAAGACAATTTCGTGCGCGGTCTGTTGTCGGCGATGAAGGCCGGGGAGACCGTCGGCATATTAATGGATACGAACATGACGCCGCCACAGGGTGTGTTTGTGGACTTCTTCGGCATCCCTGCATGTACAGCGAGCGGTCTGGCGCGGATTGCGTTACGCACGGACGCGGCCGTGGTTCCAGGCTTCACCGTATGGGATAGCGTACTGAGAAAATATCGGCTGCGGTTTGATCCTGCGGTGAAGTTAATTCGCACGGGGGACGACGAAGCGGACATCATCGCCAACACCGCTCAATTCACAAAAGTTATTGAAGATTACGTGCGTCGCTATCCCGATCAGTGGCTTTGGGTGCATCGCCGCTGGAAGACCAGGCCTGAAGGGCAGCCGGGGTTGTACTAAGGCCTTAAAACCAGTCGCTACGGTAGGCGATCCACCAGCTGATAAATACGATTGGAACCGTTGCGGCCAGAGCCCACCATAACGGCAGCAGGAAGTCCGCTGCGAGCCCGAGTACGGTAAATGCGATCCAGAATATTTTGCGTTCCATAAGCTTTATCGAACCCACGTAGGTGAGGATATTCCCGCCGCGTTCCCTACAGCGGCATGTTCCCGTGCTTCTTTGGCGGATTCTTGTCGCGCTTGGTTTCGAGCATCTCGAGCGCCTGGATCAGCTTCTTGCGCGTATCCCGAGGCTGGATGACGGCATCAATGAATCCGCGATCGGCCGCGACATAAGGATTGGCAAATCGATCGCGAAACTCCTCAATCTTTTCCTGACGCAATTTTTCACGATTCGTCGAGCGCTCAAGGTCGCGCTTGTAGACGATATCCACCGCGCCTTCCGGACCCATCACTGCGATTTCTGCGGTTGGCCATGCGTAGTTTACGTCCGTCCGAATATGCTTGGACGCCATCACGCAATACGCTCCGCCGTAGGCCTTGCGAGTAATTACCGTAATTTTCGGAACGGTAGCTTCAGCAAATGCAAACAGCAATTTCGCGCCATGCTTGATGATGCCGCCATATTCCTGCGTCGTGCCAGGAAGAAATCCAGGGACATCTTCAAACGTGATCAGCGGAATGTTGAAGCAGTCGCACAAGCGGACAAAGCGTGCGCCTTTCACCGATGCGTTGATGTCGAGCGTACCAGCGAGAAATGCCGGCTGGTTGGCAACGATGCCGACAGACTTCCCATTCAATCGGGCGAACCCTATAACAATATTTTTGGCGTAATGTTCCTGGACTTCGAAAAAGTATCCGTCATCGACCACGGCGTGGAGCACGTCTTTGATGTCGTACGGCTGATTCGATTGCTCCGGAATTGCACGATCCAGCGCAGCGTCGGCACGGTCGATTGGGTCGGTGCAAACCTTGCGTGGCGGGTCGTCGACGTTGTTTGAGGGCAAAAAGCTTAGCAACTCGCGAATCATAGAAAGACATTCGGAATCGTCATGCGCGCAAAAATGCGCGACGCCGGAAATTTCGTTGTGAGTTGCCGCTCCGCCAAGTTCTTCTTTGGTGACCTCTTCGTGAGTGACAGTCTTAATGACGTTCCGGCCCGGTGATGAACATGTAGGAAGTTGCGTCCACCATAAGAATGAAATCGGTGATTGCGGGCGAGTACACCGCACCGCCAGCGCATGGCCCCATGATCGCGGAAATCTGCGGAATCACGCCGCTGTAAAGCGTATTGCGCAGAAAGATATCGGCGTAGCCGGCGAGCGACATCACGCCTTCCTGAATGCGCGCGCCGCCGGAATCGTTCAGGCCGATTAGAGGAGCACCCATCTTCGCCGCCATGTCCATGATCTTTACGATCTTCGCGGCATTGGCTTCGGAGAGCGATCCGCCGAAGACGGTGAAATCCTGCGCAAAGACGAAGATCAGCCGTCCTTCCACGCGGCCATAGCCGGTAATGAAACCATCTCCGTAATATTTTTGAGAGTCCATGCCAAAATCGGCGGAACGGTGGGTGACGAACTTGTCCGTCTCTTCGAACGTGCCTTCATCAAGGAGGAATTCAATGCGCTCGCGGGCCGACATCTTGCCTTCGCGATGCTGCCGTTCTTGTCGTTGAGCTCCGCCGCCTTCTTCAGCGAGCAAGTCGCGGCGCTTTAATTCTTGCAGTTTCTCTTCGAGATTCATCGATGAGGAATTATAGCGGGTGGGCTGCGCGGAACGTCAGAGGGATGTCATCGGTCTATGAGTCAGCGATGGGCGCTTACTCCATGCTTGAGCCGAGCGGTGCGTAGCGGTACTTCTTGCCATCCCAAAAGGTCGCCGAGGTCATATTGTCAGGGCCGTCTTCGACCGCGTAAATTGCCAGAACCATCTTCTTTTTGATCTTCAGTTTCTTGACGGTGACTTCCTTGTAGGGAAGGTTAATGATCAGAAATTTTGCTTTGGGCTTGTCGGACCGCCAGGCATCAGGACCCGAGCCATGGATGATCAGCAGGACCGAGCCGCGGCGTTCGGGATCTTCGGACGCAAAGCCGGAGGTGATACGCGTGTTGCCGTATCCGAAAAATGTGTCGAGAGGATCGATGACGACGAAATTATCTTCAGCCTGGTCCAGCATTGGATTCTTGCAACGCGCCGGAATCATGATGTCGTCGATGCCGTCTCCATCGAAATCCGCCACGGCTGCGTTGAAATTTGTCAGCAGAGTGCAGGACATTCCAAATTGCTTCTGCACGAATGCATTGTCAAGAACGGGAAGATTGCTCTGCGCTGCGGAGATTCCCGCAGCAGTTCCAAGAAGAAAAAGAATGCTAAGTGTTCGCCACATGACTTAACTTTAGTCCGATACGTTGGCGGAGAACAGAGCCAGAGTAGGTTCGCGCAGAACCGAAGTAACGAGCTATTTCTTGACAGAAAAGTGTTCCCAGCCTTGCGGGCGAAGCCGAATTTTTGCGCCACGCGAATCGACCAGCTTCATTTGTCTGTTCTGCGTGATGCGGCCGATCTCTGTAATGGCCACCCCCGCAATTTGTGCCGGCATCTTTTTTCGGGACGATGCTGTGAAGAGAAGTTCGTAGTCCTCTGCACCGTGGAGAGCAAATTTCAAGGGAACGGCAGCGCGAGATTTTCCAACAAAGGCCAGCGGCAACTTTTCTTGGCAAATTTCGGCACCGACGTTGCTCTCTTTGCAGATGTGCGCAAGGTCGGTGGACAGGCCGTCGCTGGTATCAATCATCGAGGTCGCCAGCTTCTTTTCTCTTAGAAACTTGCCGACAGCAATTCGCGGTACCGGGTGGAAATGTCGTGGAAAGTCAGTAGGCCGTAATTTCTTGCCCGCGAATAGAAGATTTAGGGCAGCGGCCGATCCCCCCAACGCTCCGGTGACGTAAATGAGGTCCCCAGGTTTGGCTCCGGAACGTAGAATTGATTTCCCAATTGGCACAGACCCAACAACCACGATGTCCGCCATAACCTCGTTGGGGGATTGAGCGGTATCGCCGCCAGCCAAGGAAACGTCGAATTTCGAAGCCAGCCGCAATACACCTTTAATAAAATTATTGACCCAGGATTGGGGCAAATTGGCGGGCAATGCGAGTGACAGAAATGCGGCGATCGGAGTTCCTCCCATGGCGGCGATATCGCTAAGTCCCCGCGCCAGACAGCGATGTCCAACGGAAATTGCGGGGTGCCAGTTGCGCCGAAAATGGGTTCCTTCCAAGCTGAAGTCGGTCGTAACTAACAGCTCATGGCCGCGCGGGACGGGCAATACCGCGCAATCGTCGCCAATGCCGATCCCACGCCGGGGAGATCCCGCCTGCCGGCGAATTCTCGCGATCAGTACTTTTTCCGAAAGCGGCATCCCAGAATCATATTCCAGTGCTGCGCAAATATCCGGCTAAACGCGACTTTGGCACATGCCGCACACGGATTAGGACAGTCTTAATTACCTACCGTTGGTAACGTATCTAATGGGTTCTGTTCGTTGACAGGGAGAACCTACTTTGATACGGTTGGGAAGTTCTAGCAAACATCCGTCTAAAGCTAAGTGCTGTGGCTACTTTGAATTGCAGCGATTCTGTCTGGCTGATTGGCTCGGCATTCGCGGCGCGATTTGGTTTCCTGTCCTTATTTAGGATTGGAACTGACCTGCAGAGGCAAACTGCCCTCGCCGGTTCAGCATCTTGTAACCCGTAAGGTGGACTCGCTTTTGTCGAAACGCTTTTACATTCTTTTCGTAGTTCGAGACAGTGACGGACAGCTGCGTAAAATCCCCATTCCATTGCACTATTTGTACATTTTTCTGGTGGGCGCTTTAATCGGCGGCTTCAGCTTGACGGGAATTGCCGGCTCATATCTTCGAATGCTGGCTAAAGTTTCTCATTTCAATGAGTTACGTGCACAGAAGGACCAGCTAACGCATCGGTATTCGCAGCTTGAAGAAGTTGCAAAAGAGCGCGACGTTCAGGTCGCATCTCTGGGATCGCTGGCAAGTGAGGTTTCAACTCTTTACGGTCTGAAGAGTGAACAGAATATGATCGGCAACGCGTCCGATAGCATTCAAGACGCTGATGTTAACTCCTCGCTTGATCGCCTTTACACACTGAAAGTCTCAGCCTTGACTGGAGCGACCGCCACAGGAATATCGTTGGGTTTGACTCACAACGTAACGCCGGCGGACTGGCTTCGCGCGAACTCAGCTCCGAATCTCTGGCCAGTGGAAGGCCCAGTAACGGGATCGTTCGGCGAACGTACAGACCCGTTTAATGGTGAAGGCGCATTTCACGCTGGCGTGGATATTTCCGCTTCCGTTGGACAGCCGGTGATAGCTCCTGCAGATGGCATTGTCGAATTTGCTGATTTCATGGGTGGTTACGGGCGCGCCATTATCCTCGGACATGGACATGGCCTGAGCACGCGATATGGCCACTTATCGAATTTTGCCGTAACGGCCGGCCAACAGGTCCATCGCGGTGATACGATCGGCTACGTGGGCGATAGCGGTCGCAGCACGGGTCCTCATCTGCACTACGAAGTCCGGATCAACGACACGCCAGTCAATCCGCACAAATACTTGCGCTTGACCATGGCCAATGCTGGCGGCTTTTCCGCCGGTAGCTAAGATTTTCTATTCAACTGATTCATCCCTGATTGACTGCTCTTTAGCCGCCGCGTAGATTTATAGGAGCGCGGCTTCCTCCCAGCTGCACGAGGTTCTGTTGACCCTAAGCTCTCCTTCGCGACCCGGCAGTAGTTTGCTCGCTCGGCGATGCATCCGCCAATGCGTCGGACTTCTTGTGCTTGCGGTCGTGGGTGTCTCGGCGTTCGCTGCTACCAACAGAATCGCTCCTTCTTCTTCTGCAAATATACGCATCACCAAGGGTCCGAGCTTTCAACACGATGATCAGTGGGAGTTGGCGACCACAGCGGACGACAGCGGTCATTTATACGTACTTTATCCGCAGAGTCGGTTCAATTCAGATTGCAGCGCTGACAATGCCACCTGCGATCACCTTGGCTTAACCTTGGTTACGAGCCATGATGCTGGAGCCCACTGGGAAGCGGCGCGTGCTGTGACTTCACAAGGCAACGGTCAGACGCAGCCTCAGATCGTTGTCGACTCCGCTGACCGCAAAACTGTCTACGCTACATGGCTGGAGAATAATCGCCGAGATGTAGTTGCTGCGAAGTCGTCCGATTTTGGACAAAGTTGGGCAGTGGTTCTCCTGAGCAGCGCGGACACAGTTGCGGAGCATCCGGTTCTGGCCGCGCGCGGCGCGGATGTATATGTCGGCTTCACGCGAGGCCATTCAGTGTGGATGGCGGCTTCGCACGACGGAGGCGTCGATTTCACGTCGACTCAGGTGAATGTCTACGCACAGCTAGAAGTAGCGTTTGCCGGGGCCGCAGCAATAGATAACGAAGGCAATGCATATCTGGCGTGGTCGGGTTACACAGCGGGGAGCCCAGCAAACAAGCGTGTGAATTTATATATGAGCCGAGTTCTCGATCATAGTGGTCGCTGGACGACCGCGCTCATGGATTCGTCGCGCGAACCGGTTGGCTGTTCTGACTTTCATTGTGCGTGGGGATACTTGGGAGCACAAATTACGGTTACCGCCGATGCAGGTGGCGTCGTTTATGCACTGTGGAATGCGAGTTCTTTTCAAGGAACATTTTTTCAATCGCAATCCATGCAGGACCAGCCGGAGCGACTGTATTTTGCATCCTCGACCACGCACGGAGAAACCTGGTCTGCGAAAACTGATATATCTTCAGCTCCCGACGGTGCTTCCCATGCGTTGCCTGTGATCGCGGCGGGCGCAGCCGGAGTCGTGCGCGTGGCATGGATGGATTCGCGTCAAAGCCCTGATTGGAACACCTATTACCGCACTTCCACCAACGGTGGCGCGAGTTGGTCCGACGAGAAGCAATTTTCCAATCATTCATTGGCCAGCCTTTACGGACCTGAGAGTCGTAGCAACGTTGGACGATAACGTTTCCGCGTAGCGAATCCTCCGCACAGCGGCTCACATTTCCACATATCTCGCTTTCCCATTCTTGCAATTTGTCATACGATGGCGTGCGCCATAAGGAGGCACTATGAACGTGATGGGAATCAATGTCTGGGCAGTGCTGGTCGCCGCGATCTCGAGCATGGTAGTTGGATTCATTTGGTATTCGCCGATGCTTTTCGCCAAACCTTGGACCAAGCTGATGGGCTACGACATCAATGACAAAGCGAAGATGGATGAAATGCGGAAAGGCGCCGGAAAGATGTATGGCTTGGCGTTCGTCGCCAGTTTGTTAGCAGCAGGAGTGCTGCGAAAAATCATCATGATTTCTACGGTTCACTCAGCGATTTATGGGATTAAAGTTGCGCTGGCAGTCTGGTTGGGATTTGTCACTACCGTGCAGTTGACTGACGCAATCTTCGGCAAGAAGCCCGCGAAACTTTATTTGATCAATACGGGATACCAACTGGTTTGTTACGTCGTGATGGGCGCGATCTTGGCAGTCTGGCCGAGCTAGCTAAATTAATCTGTGATTAAACTGCCGGTAAGGTCCGCCAGGCGCGGGACACGATGGTCTGCATCCCCACACCATTGTTCCAACTCGCCAACGATTTTTTCTGTTGCTCGCGGGTCCCAATAGCTGGCGGTGCCGACTTCAACGGCAGTAGCTCCGGCGAGCATGAATTCGACAACATCCGACGCGGTTGAGATCCCGCCAATTCCGATGACCGGAATTTTCACGGCCTTGTAAACGTCATAGACCATTCGAAGAGCTATAGGCTTAATCGCCGGACCCGATAGGCCTGCTGTTACATTCGCTATCCGCGGCTTACGCGTGACGGGATCAATCGCCATGGCGACGAACGTGTTGACAAGTGAGATTGCGTCAGCTCCGGCTTCCTGCGCCACATGAGCCATCTGCGCGATGCTCGTTACGTTCGGAGAAAGCTTCACAATAAGAGGACGCTGTGTCGCGTTACGGCATTTCGTAACCACCTCGTCCAAAGATCGCGGATCGCTGCCAAACAGAATTCCGCCGTGTGCTGTATTAGGACACGAAACGTTGAGCTCATATCCGGCGACTCCATCGCCTTCGTTCAGAATTTGAATGGTGTGCTCATAGTCCTCGCGCGTGTAGCCGAATACATTAGCAAAAACCACCGTATCTTTGATCTGCCGTAACTGCGGCATTTTCTCTTCAAGGAAGGCGGCTGCTCCGATGTTTTGCAAACCGATCGCGTTCAACATTCCCGCCGCAGTTTCATAAAGACGTGGCGGAGGATTGCCAGCCATTGGTTCGCGCGAGAGTCCCTTAACTACGAATCCGCCGAGGCGCGAGAGATGGACAACGTCGTTGAACTCTACGCCGTAGCCGAATGTTCCACTGGCGGCAATGACGGGATTCTTGAGCGTGATCCCGGCGAAGGTTACGCTCAGATCGGGGCGTTGGTCGGACGCAGCAGCCATCATATGGCGAACGTCTCGTTGTTATCTCTTATGCTCATTGCGGGTGTAGTGTATCGCGTTCCGCAGTCAATCTTCCACGATGATGAGCTCGATGCGCCATCTATATCAGTTCCAGTGCTTCAGATGCGGCCATGCTTCAGCCAGCGGCATTTTGAAACCATGGCAAACCAGGATCGTATAACGCTCCTCCATCATTGCGAACGCAGGTTCCAGTGAAGGGCCGCCATCCACACTGTGGCACCAATCTCTTGCGTCGTCGGGATCCCACTGCAGCAATATCACGTTCTCGCCCGTATATTGCCGCGGCCCCCAAAAGTAGTAATTCTGGTGGGCGCTAATGGACTTCGGCAGACCATACTGTCCACCGAAAAAGTCGATTGCTCCAGCTTCTCCGTAATTACCGGCGAGGATTGCCGTTTGCGCACGCTGCTCCGGCGGCATCGCGTTGTAAACTCCAGCGACTGCCTGCACCATTTCCGGCCAGCCAAATTCGTCGCCGAAATGTTGTGGTAGCGGGCCGCTATGGCTCGCTTCGGCGCGGGAGATTTTCACTCCCAACTTTGCCATGTAAGGCGGAATTTCTTCCGCTGGCAATATAGGGACAACCAAAGGAGTGATGATTACGCCAAAAATCAGTACAACAAGGGGAAGTGCAATGCGCAACCATCGCAATCCGCGGCGCGTGTCCGTGAGCGTTTCCCAGTAGACTCCTCCTGCCGCAAAGAGCATGGGATAAATCGGCGCGACGTAATAATCTTTCGCATACAGCATCATCATGATTCCGAGAAAGACGACGTAGGTTAGTCCAAGGAACCGATAAAGTTTGGCTTTCGCATGAAAGAGTAGAAACCCGAGGCCTGCGACCCAGACGAACACTGCAACCGGATCGAGCATAAGAATCTGCTGCTTGAGAAAGGGAAGTGGCGGCAACTCAATGTTCTTGTGAGTTCGCTTGACGTTGCTGAGATCCACCCATGTGGGGAAGTGATTATGAATTTGCCAAAGTAAGTTTGGGAGCGCAAGCGCGAATGCGATGGCGGCAGCGATCCAAAACCATTTACTAGCCAACAATCGACGTTGCGGGCTGATCAATAATCCAATGGCCAGGCTTAGTAAGAAGAATACGGTCGAATGTTTGTTTTCGAGACCTAAGCCAAGCATCACTCCACACCACACCAGCAATTCAGGACGATTGCGATTCAGCGACAGCAGCAGGAAATAAACACATCCCATCCAGAACAACGGCTCAAACGGATTCATTGAGAACCGTGTCGCCTGATTCAAAATCACAGGAGCGAGCAGTACGGATAAGCACGCCAGCGTGATGGCGAACCGCCGTCCGCCGAGTTCGCGCGTGATCAATCCCGTGAGCACGATTTGCGCGCCGTTTGCCAATGCGGGCAAAAATCGTATGGCGTGTAGGGAGCTGCCAAACACCGCGCGGCTGACATGAATAATCAACGCTGACAAAGGAGCAAAATCGACATAGCCCCACGCGAGGTGATCTCCGGTGGCCATGAAATAAAGCTCGTCGCGAAAGTATCCATAGCGGCCGTTGGTGAGCACTTGCAATGCTACGGCAACCGCTGCGAGCAGCCACGCCGCAGTCATATACGAAGGCGACTGCTCCGACGAAGTTAGAGGTTGGACGCGAGTATTTTCCACGGCAAGACCATACTAGGTTTAGCTGGACATTGCCACCGTGTTTAAATGATTGTGAGACACGTATGAGAACTCAATTCTTTTTCAAATCTCTGCTGCTGATATTCATCATTTCTGCCGCCGTCAATGTCATGCACGCACAAACTTCCAAGGAGAGCACCATGGTTCATGCAACGGGCACGTTCGAGGTGAAAATCATTCCGCAGGCGCCGGACACAGATCAAGACGCCAGCTTGGGACGAATGTTGATTAGCAAGCAAATCCACGGAGACATCGAAGGCACGAGTCAAGGTCAGATGCTGACTGCAGGAACCGCCGTCAAAGGCTCAGCTGGATACGTCGCGATCGAAAAGATTACCGGAAAACTGAATGGCCGCAGCGGAAGCTTCATGCTTCAGCACACTGGCACGATGACGCAGGGCACGCCTCATCTGGTTATCAGCGTCGTCCCAGATTCTGGCACAGATCAGCTTGTCGGCATCACCGGCACGATGAACATCGACAAGGCCGACGGGAAGCATTCGTACCAGTTCGACTACTCGTTGCCGGAAGGTTCAGGTAACAAACAAAAATAGCAAGCACTACCGCTTCAGGAAGCAAACGCGATTGCTCCAATCGAGCTTGCCCATCTCGTGCACCAGGGCTTCCAGCGCTCGCACCAAACCGCCAACGTCCGCCGGGGAAATACTTTTCTCATCAACAAAAATTACGCCGCCGTGATCGCGTCCTTCTTCTGCCCAGGCTTTTAGTAATGGCGGTACCGTGCGCCGGTCGTAAGTGACTAGCGTTAGGCCCTGCTGGGCCGCCGCTTTCATGCATGCGGCATCTTCTTGTCCTAGAAATTCACCAGATTGCCAATCGGAGAGCGCGTGAACAATAAGTGACTTGTGGCGGCGCTGAAGACCTTGAGCTACCCGTGGAGAAATATGCTCGTCGAGTAAGAGCTTGAGCATGTTAACGCTTGCGCGACTTACCGGAGACTTCTATCGCTTGTGGCAGCATTCGCTTCAGCGCATCAAAATCGACGGAATCATTCTCTGCGATGGCTTCGTCGATCTCTTTAGAAAACGCACGCGCATAATTGATTGCCGCCTGGACTTTTGCTTCAGGCCATTCAAGATGTTCGGCCACGGCAGAAGCGTCTGACTTATAACTGCGGGCCAGCAGCATGATTTCCCATATTGCAAGAGTGCTGCCTTGGATGCAGGCTTGCCGCCCAGCAACCGAATCGCGGAAATCGATAAATGCAAATTCCGACCGGCGCAACCCTTCTTCAACCAGTCGCGCACTTGCGTCACTGGCGGTCCATCCGTGGCGGTTTGCCATCCGCTTGAGGCGCTTCCCACTTTCCGCCGGGATTCGCATGCTTACGACAATTGAATTTGCGATAGACATAGAATTCTCTAATGTAACTAATGTAAGTATTATAAGTATTGTAAGTATTGTAAGCAAATCAAAAAAGCCAGTCAATCCTTATGTTGGAATATCTGCAAAAGATACTGCGGGGCGGACGATGAGTAGTTGTAGCAGCCGGACCTGTAAGCCGAATTTTGTCCATGGGATTGCTCCCATGGGACGGTCATTCCTCTAGGCCACGCATTACTGAGTGGCTCAAGCGACCTACCCGGAGGTTTGACGCGCCGAGCCGGCACGTTTTCAGGCGAACCCGAAAATTCCTCCCTATTTGGTCTTGCTCCGTGTGGGGTTTGCCCTGCCCGTCGCATTACTGCGGCAGCGGTGCGCTCTTACCGCACCTTTTCACCCTTACCTCAACGTTCTTGCGAACGACAAGGCGGTATATTTTCTGTGGCACTGGCCGTCGAATGGACTTGAATCCATCCTCCCGGACGTTATCCGGCACACTGCTCTGCGGAGTTCGGACTTTCCTCTCTCTATCCTTGACGAATTGAGAGCGACCGTCCGGTCCGACTGCCTACTTAGGCATTATAGGGGAATAACTCCGGGTCACCTCAACAAAGGCCGTCACGGCCGCACTCATCCTCAACAAAACACATCAGCAGCACGAATCCTGCCAAACCCTAAAGTACCCAAAATACCTGCTCACACTTCGCCACCTGCCGCGTCCATTACAGTGCAGCCGGGAACAGCAAAACGTACCCGGTGAGACTGAGAACATCAGGATTTCGATTAGAAGCCAGGGACTTATATGCCGGCCGATGTATTGGCGTTAAACTTTGCGGTTGGCGAGTATTCTCATACGGGGAGCCAAAACCTTCCCCGCGAGAAACGAGAGAAAAAAGGTAGCACTCAGGACGATCCCCGAACTCGGGGCCATATGGTGGGGCGAGAAACCGACCGCATAGACGACAGCATGCTGGTTCGCGAAGCGCAGCGCGGTAACCGCGCCGCTTTCGAGGAACTGGTGCGGAACTACGATCAGGCAGTGTTGCGCCTCGCCATGCACCTTACGGGATCGGAACACGAAGCGCAGGACATTTATCAGGAAGCTTTTCTGAAGGCTTACAAGAGTGTTGGAAACTTCAGGTTTGAGTGTTCGTTCTATACGTGGATCTATCGGATCGTCACGAATTTGTGTCTCGATCATCTACGTAAACGAAAAGTGCGAAAAGAAGACGCTCCGGTGGCAACTGACTCGCATGGGGAGCAGTATGATGTGCTGTCCCAAGTGCCGGATGGGCGGTCAGCGGCGGATCCTGAGCGCGATTTGATGCGGCGAGAATTAGGCAGCCGCATCAATCACGCGTTGGACAAACTGACTCCAAGAGAGCGGATGGTCTTCGAATTGAAGCACTATCACGGCCTCAAGCTTCGAACGGTTGGCGAAGTTTTGAATACGACTGAAGAAACTGCGAAGAATACGTTGTTCCGCGCCACCCAGAAACTACGTGGACAACTGTCGGATATGCGATGAAGAAATTTGCAATGACGAACATGAACAATGCGGGGACACAACTATGAAATGCGAATGGGTTCGCGAAAACATTTCGCTTTATCTGTATAACGAACTGGCTGACGACGCGCGTTATGAATTGGAGCAGCATATTGCCCGCTGCTCTGAATGTAAGGCTGAACTGAGTGCGGCCAAGGCGTTCCATGATTCGCTATTGCAGTATCCCGTGCAGGAGCCGACTCCGAACCTGGTGACGTCGTCACGCATGCGTCTGCAAGAAGCTCTGGAAACGGCCGAACAGGGCGGGTTTTGGCAACGGCTAGTATTTGATCCGACCGCGTGGCTGCGAGAGATTCGCTTTGCACCGGCGCTGGCAGCAGCGATCTTCATTGTCGGCTTTGCTGGCGGCATTGGAGCAACCTACAAAACTTTGAATGACCGCAATCACGTTGCTGCGGTTGACAGCAATCCGACTCCACAAACTTCGGAAGCTTCCATCAGTGGCATTCGTTCGGTCACGCAAGACCCTGGAAGCAAGCAGGTATATATCGAATACGACACCGTCTCTCCGCGCGAGGTACAGGGATCGTTGAACGATCAGCGCATTCAGGAATTGCTGCTATTCGCAGCACGCAACAATTACAACTCAGGCGTGCGCATGGACTCTGTCGACTTGCTGACCAAGCAGCCTAACGATGCGCATGTTCGCGAAGCGCTGATCTATGCATTGCGTTATGACTCGAATCCCGGTGTCCGTCTGAAAGCGATTGACGGTATTGGGCCTGCGGTGAAGGAAGATGTGCGAGTCCGTGATGCAGTCCTGGAAGCCCTTATGGACGATTCCAATCCAGGTGTCCGCATCGAAGCGATGCATTGGCTTGGAGCAGTGCGGGCGGACAGCAGCGTGCGGGTCGTTCTCGGCAAATTGGCACAAAGCGACAAGAGTGAATACATACGGACACAAGCTCGCATCATGGTGGCGCAGTCGTCGGAACTCGATTAGCAATTTGAATCGATTAGTAATTTGCTCGACTTGTAACTTTTAGGAGAAATCATTGAACAAGCTTCTCAAATTCGTAACGGCGGTTTTGCTGGTTTCGCCGTTAGCTCTGGCCCAACAAACCCGTGTCTACAACGAAAGCGGCAATTGGACGCAAGAAATGACCGGCACGCTCGCCAATGCTCGCAATCTGCGTGTGCAGATTGAATCTGGCGCGGTAAAGATAAACGGCGGATCTCAGCAAGGGATTAGTTACTCCATTCACAGCCAAGCTCCAGCAGCGTCCGAAGACAAGGCCCGCCGCGTGTTCGATTCTTATAAGATCTCCGCCGTCGTTCGTGGAGATACTGCAGTGATTACAGCGGAGTGGGAAAATGGACGTCCGCACAAATTTAACGGTGAATTCGTAATCAATGTTCCGCGCGATATGGAGTCCGTGAAAGTTGAAACGGATGGAGGCAGTGTCAGCGTGAATGATATTGCCGGAAAAGCTGACGCGCAAAGTGGTGGCGGCAGTATACGCATCGGCGGAGTTGGTGGTGTCGTCATGGCCGAGACTGGCGGCGGCAATGTTGATGTCGATAACGTAGGCGGAGATTTAACTGCGGAGACCGGCGGCGGAACGATCCACATCAATGGTGCGCAGGGAAAAGTGAACGCCAGCAGCGGTGGCGGCAGCATCGTGGTCACATCCAGCCAGCAGGAAACTACGCTGGAAACCGGCGGTGGCAGCATTCATTTGGATAACTGCGGTGGCAAAGTCAAAGTTTCAACCGGTGGTGGCAGCATCGACCTCGGCAATATCGGCGGCTCGGCGGAAATAGAAACCGGCGGCGGCAGCATCCGCCTGGTGTCGGCGAAGGGCCCGGTGCATGCGGAAACCGGTGGTGGCAGCATTGATCTCAATAGTGTGACGTCAGTCCATGCGGAGACAGGCGCGGGAAGCATCGTCACCAAGATTGTCCCGGGTGGCGAACATAATGATTCGCTGCTGGAAACGGAAGCCGGAGACATCACGGTATACGTGGCTCCGTCTGTCAATATTGCGATCAGGGCATCGATCGAAGTTGCGAGCGGACACACTATCCACTCCGATTTTTCCGAGATCAACGTTCACAGTGAAGGCGATTGGGGACCGAAAACGGTCACTGCAGAAGGCAATTTAAATGGCGGCGGACCGACATTGAAGATTCGAACCACTACAGGAAACATCTACATCCGCCGGGCTCAGTAGGCGGTTTTATTGGGAGGAAATATGCGCACACGAATTTCAACTTCAATTTTTATCATCTCGCTTCTCGGATGCTGTTCAGTGGCTACCTTCGCCAGAACAGTCCCGCCGGTTCCTGCATTTGGATATTCCAGCGACGGATTTTCTAGCGGCGGCGAATCGTATCTCGGCGTTGACACTCGCGACGTCACACCGGACCGCCTGTCCGCCTTGAACCTTAAAGAAGAACACGGCGTCGAAGTCATGATGGTCGACCAGGATGCTCCGGCCGGTAAAGCCGGTCTCAAAGAACAGGACGTCATTCTTTCGGTCAACGGCACTCCAGTCGAAAGCGTCGAACAGCTGCGCCGCGTGATTCACGAAATTCCCGCCGGACGCGTTATCTCGCTCGGCATCAGCCGCGCGGGTCATCCCATGACGTTGAAGACGCAACTTGCTGGCCGCCAGCAGGCATATTCATATTCGTACTCCAGCGATCCTAAAAATTTTAAGTTCACTATGCCGGCCATTCCGGCGATCCCTGAAATACCCGCCATCCCAGCCATTCCATCAATTGCGGAGATGGACAGCCCTATGTCGGTGGTTGTGGTCCACTCCTCCATGCGCAGCGGTTTGATGGTGGAAAATATCACTCCCCAGCTCGGCGATTTCCTCGGAGCGAAAAACGGTGAGGGCGTACTGGTACGGTCCGTCGAACGAGGCAGCCGCGCCGAAAAAGCAGGCTTTCATGCCGGCGATGTCATCGTAAAGGTGAACGGAGAATCGGTCAACGACATCGGTGACTTTTCGCATGCATTGCGCGGGCGAAAAGAAAATACCGCGACCGTCGGAATTATCCGCGATAAGAAAGTGCAAACCTTAACTCTCACGCTCCCGGCAACTCGCGAAAGCGGCGAAATCTTTAATGAGAGTTTGGAAATTCCAGAGATCGATGTTGAAACCCGTGCTGCTCTAAGTAAAGTGAATGCTGAAATTGCGCAACTGGAACCTGATTTACGCGAGATTACGCGGGAGGCGGAAGAATCGGTGAAAGACGTTAAGCCCGAAATTGCATTAGCACTAAGTCAGGCTCGCGACGAAGTGCGTGTCGAGCGCGAAGAAATACAAAAAGGGATGAGAGATTTCAAGCGACGCGACTCTGAGATGCGACATCTCCACAGGCAAAAGGGAATGGCTGATATCTAAGATTGGCTTGCGGCTTGTGTCTTCGTATTCGTTGCCGATGAATTTGAAGCGGCCAGTTCCACACGATTGCGTCCATGTTGTTTCGCGGCATACAAGCTGGAGTCAGCCGCTTTCATCAATTCTTCGCGCGTAACCCCATTTTGCGGATAAGCCGCGATCCCTGCGCTGATGGTGACTGCCCTGGGAACCGCAGGAAACTGCCATCGCTCTACCAAACTCCGAAGCTTTTCCGCCACTCCCATCGCGTGTTGAGGATTCGTCTGCGAAAGCAGGATTGCGAATTCTTCTCCACCATAGCGACAGACCACATCGAATTTGCGTAACTGATCGTGCAGGATCGACGATACTTGTCGCAACACTTCATCTCCCAGCAAGTGACCAAACTCATCGTTAAGGGTCTTGAAACGGTCGATATCCACCATGATGACGGCCATCCCCGCTCCGAAGCGCTGCGCACGATCGAGTTCTTCGGTCATACGGAGCTCGAAGAATCGGCGATTGAAGATTCCAGTTAACCCGTCCCGATAAGCGAGTTGCTTCACACGCTCAACATAATTTGCATTCTGGATTGCGGTCGCGCAGATGTCGGCAACGGACTCCAGCGGCCTCATGTCCGCACATTGAAAGGATTGCGGCTCAGAGCTATGCAGCACAAGGGCGCCAAACGTTTGTCCGCAAGATACAAGAGGGATGCACATGCGCGAGGCAGTCTCGCGGAAAAGTTCCGCCCGCTTCGCGTTCATCTCATTTTCAATAAGTGTGCCGCTTTCGCCGAGGACCTTGTGCCAAAACCCATCTTCGGAGCGCAAGCGGGTTTCATGATCTTCCTGAAGGGTCATGCATCCGTGGTGTGCGCGAAGGACGAGTCCGTCGTGTTCCTTCAGAAGCATGGAAACGTGCGCCACGCTGAATGAATTGCAAATCAGTGAGCACATTTTATTGAGCAACTGATCTAGTTCCAGTACCGCGGTAGCTTGTTGAGCGATCGCCGCAATGGCTTCGAGTTGCGAAGCCCGCCGACGTTCAAGCGCATAGAGCCGGGCATTCTGCAGCGCCATAGACGCTTGTGTGGCGAACAGTGCGAGCAGATCTATGGCTTCAGCGTCGAAATGGTCTGGATGTTCGCTCTGGCAGTCGAGCACGCCCACAACTTCTCCGCGAACGATCAGTGGGATTGCAGCTTCTGAACGTGTCTTTTCAAATGATTTGATGTAGTTCGAGTCTTTGCTTACATCCGGAACATAGATCGGACGCTTCTGTAGCGCGGCCGCTCCCGTGATGCCACGCCCGATTGGCACTCGTAAATTATCCGTGGCCGATTCGACCCCAATTTGTGAGCGGACCCACAAGTCTTGTTTTTCTTTATCTACGAGAAAGATCAGCACATTGCGCAGATGAAAGTGATCGCGCGCAATTGTCAGAATTTGGCGCAGTACTTCATCCGGATCCAAAGTAGAAAGGACGGCTTGGCTCGCCTCGTAAAGATGCGTAGCTTTCTGCATACAATGGATGAAGTTTAAACTCGTTAAGTCACCTTACCGAGATGCCGAAAGTAACGGCGGCGGGCATCCTGATACCATCCGTTTAGAGGGACGCTTTTCTGGCAATTGACAAATGAAATTGGAAACCAGCACGCCGGTGCAGTACCTCAAAGGCATAGGCCCTCGCTTGGCCGAAGTGCTGAAGACAAAAGACATTGAGACAGTCGAAGACCTTATCTATTATTTGCCGTTTCGCTATGAAGATCGACTTAACCCACGTGGAATCAGCGAGCTACGATCCGGCGAAATGGCTACTGTCATTGCGGAAGTTAGGACGTCCGGGCTCTTCCGTACCCGCAAGGCGCCGATTTTCCAAATGACCGCAGGCCAAGGTACGTCCCGCTTAAAGTGCATCTGGTTCAATGCTGCGTATCTGAAAGATAAGTTTCAACCCGGACAAATGCTGGCGCTTTACGGAAAAGTGGAAGCAGGTCGCGGTGGCGAGCTTGAGCTCATGCATCCTGATTTCGAGGTGTTATTTGATCCGAATGCTTCTGCGGACGAAAAAGATGATTCGGAACGGAAGATTTCCGAGTCGCTCGAAATTGGACGCATCGTTCCAATTTATGAATCTGCGGGACAAGGACGACTGACGCCGAGATGGTTTCGGCGCGCTATCCGAAATGCATTGGAACATTTGCCAGCCGAACCGCCGGATCCAATTCCCGCGGCGGTACGTTCTCGCCTCGGGCTTATTTCTAATCGCGAAGCTTTGTGGAAAGTTCATTGGCCGGATGCCGGTGAAAGTTTCAGTGACTTGATTGCGTCTCGCACGCCGGCCCATGTACGTCTCATTTTTGAAGAATTATTTTTCGTCGAGCTTGGTCTGGAACTGAAACGTCGTGAACAGAAAGCGCAGACCGGCATTTCTTTTGAGCTGAATGACCGCGTTCGGGCGGCCATCAAGAAAATACTGCCGTTTCATCCTACGACTGCGCAAAAGCGCGTACTCAAGGAAATCGCGTCAGACATGGCAAAACCTTTTCCGATGCGGCGTTTACTTCAGGGCGATGTAGGTTCAGGTAAGACCATCGTGGCATTCGAAGCAGCCATCATCGCCATGGAGAATGGTCATCAAGCCGCACTCATGGCACCAACTGAAATTTTGGCGCACCAACACTATTTTTCGGCGCGACAAATTCTTGAGCCAGCGGGATATCGCGTAGTGCTGCTCACCGGTTCTCTCGAAGACGACCGTAAGCGTGAAGTTCGAAGGCACATTTCGCAAGGCAGCGCGCAGCTTGTGATCGGCACCCACGCCTTGATCGAACAAAAAGTGGAATTCGAAAGACTCGGGCTCGTCGTTGTGGATGAACAACATCGCTTCGGCGTCTTGCAGCGATTCAAGTTGATGAAAAAATCCGCTGAGCCGGACACGCTGGTGATGACCGCGACTCCGATTCCTCGTACGCTCGCGATGACACTCTATGGTGATCTCGATGTCAGCGTCATCGACGAACTCCCTCCGGGCCGAACTCCGATTGTCACTAGGCGAATCTCCGACGATGAATCGCCCAAAGTATGGGAGTTTCTCCGAAAACAGGTTGCCGCTGGACGACAATGTTACGTCGTCTATCCGGTGATCGAGGACAATCCGGAGAACGACATTAAAGCTGCACTGAAGATGTACAAAGAATTGAGCGGGAAAATTTTCCCTGACTTGCGCATTGGATTGCTCCACGGGCGCTTACCTAGCGACCTGAAGGAACAAGTCATGCGCATGTATCAAAAAGGCCAGCTTGATATCCTGGTCGCCACGACTGTGATCGAGGTCGGCGTGGACGTGGCAAATGCCAGCGTCATGGTCATTGAACACGCGGAGCGTTTCGGACTGGCGCAGCTCCATCAACTGAGAGGACGTATCGGCCGCGGAGCGGCCAAGTCCTATTGCATCCTAATGACAGGTGGCAAGGTTTCCGAGGACGGGGAACGCCGCTTGGACGCGCTTGTACGCACGAACGACGGATTCGAACTCGCCGAGCTAGATCTCGAGCTACGAGGTCCGGGCGAGTTCTTCGGAACCAAGCAGACTGGCCTGCCGAATTTTCATGTTGCGAGCATCATTCGCGATCGCGAATTGCTGGAGGCTGCCAAGCGTGAAGCCGCGAACGTGCTCGCCGGGCCCAACAAAGAAATCTCACGCGAAGAGATTGATCGCGCTCTCAGGCACATGCGAACACATTGGCAGAAGACCTACGGTTTAGCAGAAGTCGGCTGATGCGTTCTCTCCATTTATAATCACTATTCGCTCGTCGAGCATTTCGCACTTATGGAGCCCTCATGACACTTTCAGGTCACGTTGCATTCGTTACCGGAGCTTCCCAGGGAATAGGACACGCGTGCGCGTTGGAACTGGCCAAACGAGGAGCGACGGTCGCTGTGGGTGCGCGCAACGAAGCCAAGCTCGAAGAGTTAGTGCAGCAAATTGCATCGAGCGGTGGAACTGCAGCGAAATTTGTGCTCGATGTTGCCGACGAGGATCAGATCAAGACGGCTTTCAAAGCTGCGATCGCGCAATTCGGCAAGATCGATATTCTCGTCAACAATGCTGGCATCACTCGTGATCAACTTGCGATGAGGATGAAGCGAGCCGATTGGGACGCGGTCATCAACACAAATCTAACCTCCGCTCATCTATGTACTCAGCAAGTGATTAGCCCCATGCTTAAACAACGCTGGGGACGGATCATTAACATCACGTCAATATTTGGACAAATGGGTCAGGCTGGACAGGCGAACTATGCAGCGTCCAAAGCCGGACTCATCGGTTTAACCATGGCGATGGCGCGCGAACTGGCGTCGCGAAACATAACCTGCAACGCGGTCGCCCCCGGATTCATCGAAACCGCAATGACTGCGACCCTCGGCGACGCTCTCAAACAGGATGCGCTTAAAATGATCCCGCTTGGCCGCGTAGGCACGCCTGAAGAAATCGCACATGCCGTGGCATTTCTCGCGTCTGACGAAGCATCCTATATTACCGGGCACGTTTTGAACGTGAACGGTGGCATGTTGATGGGCTGACCTGATCAATAGCGTTCTAGATGAGGAAAATATGAATACCAGGAAGTTAGTCGCACGTATCGTTCTATTGCTTCTTTCGACGGCGGTCTTCGCCGCAGATACTTATAAGATCGACCCAGTTCACAGCGTCGTCGGATTCACTGTCACCCACATGGTCATCAGTCACGTGACGGGCAACTTCACCGATTTTGATGGAACGATTGTTTACGATGATAAGGATCCGGCAAAGTGCTCGGTAGATGTGCACATTAAAACTACTAGCGTGACCACGCGCAACGACCACCGTGATGCCGACCTACGCAGTGATCATTTCTTCAACGCCGAAAAATTTCCCGACATTACCTTCAAAAGCACGCGCATCGAGAAAACCGCCGACGGATACATCGCCCACGGTCCGCTAAACATTCGCGGCACGGCGAAGGAAGTCGCGATCCCATTTACCATTGGCGGTACAGTTAAAGATGTGAGCGGAATGATCAGGCTCGGCGTGCAGGGATCGCTCACCGTCAACCGACAGGATTATGGCGTGTCATGGAATAAAACACTCGAAGGCGGCGGAGTGTTAGTCAGTGACGACGTCAAGATCGACTTAGCCGTTGAAGCCGTGAAACAATAATTTCTGCATTTTATTAGGAGTTCCTATGAAGACGATTGCTGCTCGGATTGCTTTGGTGATGTTTGTCATTGCTGCAATGTCCGTTCTTTCGCTGGCTGCTCCTTCGAAGTCGGTCACCTATAAGAGCGGAGACGACGCTGTTAGCGGCGTCCTATACACTCCTCAAGGCAAAGGTCCATTCCCAGCCATTGTTGTCATCCATGAATGGTGGGGATTGAATGACTGGGTCAAAAATCAGGCCTCCAAACTGGCCGATCAAGGTTACATTACGCTTGCGATTGATCTATATCGCGGAAAAGTGGCAACCACCCCTGAAGTTGCACACGAACTTATGCGAGGAGTTCCCGAGGACAGGGCGAACCGAGATCTACGCGCCGCTGTCGAGTTCTTAAAGTCGCAAGCGAACGTTAATAAGACGCGATTGGGATCGATTGGCTGGTGCATGGGCGGAGGCTATTCGCTCGATGTAGCCTTGCAGGAACCGGAGCTCGCGGCCGACGTGATTAACTATGGCCATCTGGCAACTGAAACTTCATCCCTTAAAAAGATTAACGCACCAATCCTCGGCCTGTTCGGTGGTAAAGACCAGGGCATCACTCCTGACGACGTACATGCGTTTGAAAAGCAGATGAAGGCTCTCGGCAAGCAAGTTGATATTCACATCTATCCCGATGCCGGCCATGGGTTTGAAAATCCCGTCAACAAAGATGGATACAGAGCCGATGATGCTGCCGACGCCTGGAAGCGGACGGTCGACTTCTTTGCCACGAACTTGAAAAAATAAGTTAAACTTTTCTTTCAGGGAAATATTTTTAAATTTCCACTTGCCAGAAGATGCTTCTCTGGTTACTATCCAGAACGTCCCCCGAATAGCCTGTACTTGGTCGCTCCGATGAATATAGGCGTCACCATAAAAAGTTATCGCGTGCAAAAAGGGATGTCGCAGGGCGACATTGAAAAGCGCACTGGTCTTTTGCGCTGCTACCTGTCGCGCGTGGAAAACGGACACACCATACCTTCGCTGGACACGCTCGCGAAAATTGCCGGCGCGATGGAATTGCCACTCGCGCAGTTCTTTGCCGAATCCGGCAGCAGCAACGGGACCAAGAGCCTGCCACAGCTTTCCAACGATGAAGTTCGTTTCCTGAGTCAGATCCGCCGCTATTCAGCCAGTTTAAACGAGAGCGATCGAAAGCTGGTTATTGCCATGTTGAAGAAAATGGCTGCAAAATAGGCACTCTCAGCGAGTGACCTAAGTGTTACTGCCTTCGTGCCCAGCCGGTATCTCCCTGCGATAACTCCTTCCTAATAGACTGTCTTCGGAGACTCTCGCGTGACTGTTGACGAAGAACTGAATGTACTCGAGTCGCAACTACGGCGGCTGAAGATCGAGTACGAAGCCTACTTCAATAATCCGACTAAGCGGCCTCCGACGGACGTTGAGTGGAAGGTATTAAGCCTGATTCGCAAGTTCAGCGATGGCGGACGCATGACTTTCTCGCAGCGCTTCCGCTACAACGAAATGGCCCAGCGCTATGCCGTGTTCAGTGACTTGTGGCGCAAGAAAAGCCGTATTCGCGAGGAAGGCTATCGCCGTCCCCAGGACGCGCTGCTATCGGTTCGTGGAGTGCGTGCAGATACTGCTTTGCACGAACCTACACACAAGGCTTATGGTATTGCGCACGCAGCGCACAACGATGCCGAGACCAAACCTTTCACCATGGAATGTTCCGATGCCTCAGCCGAGCGTGAACAAATCGAGCGGCTATACGTGGCGTTGTCTGGAGCGAAGAAGCAGGCTGGTGAGAAGGTCTCCGGTACACTGGAGACCTTTACGTCGTTTGTCGATAAGAAAACCAGCCAGATTCGAAAACAGTACGGTTGCCACAGCGTGGAATATAGCGTCGAGATGCAGGATGGCCAAGTCCGCCTCAAGGCCAAAGCTAAAATCTAAGACGGCTGCGTAAATCATTACCGAGCGAACTTAAAAAGCTCCTGCATCCATGTTCATTTGAGGGGGAGAATCCTGTGGACTCTTTGGTACAAACCTGCGGGTGCAACTTTGCTTTGCGGATATCTCTCGCAAACCATGTAATTGAAAATCCGGCGAGTCCGGTCCGAGTCCCCAGATCTGCGGCTGATGCAAGCACGCGCAATCCTCGGAATCCTCATCCAAACGAATATTAAGTTTTAGAATCTGCGATGTCTTTAAACGCAAAACCGTCCTCTTCGTGACTTTGTCAGTGCCTGGGTAATACCATGTTCTGTAACCGACGGCGGAAATCTCCAATAAGAGACCAACGTCCGCCGGCAACATGATTTGGTAATTAGATCCCGCATCCACCGAGAGAATGTTGGCTGGATGGGACGCGTGACGAAATAGAAATGTAGCCGACATCGGAGCGGAAGATTCGTCATCAATTACAGTCCCGGTCATCATTGGAACCTTTCCGGGAAACTTAACATTGATTGAAGCCGTCGTATGGTCAGGCGAAAGTATGATATTTTCCGGAGCATGACCGCCATAAAATTCGGATGGGGTCGTAGGATACCCGGCGTCCAATTTCTCCGCCTTCACTTGATACTTGCCCCATGGAAGGCCAGAAAAAGAGAATTTACCCACATTGTCTGTCTGCGCGGTTTTTGGCAGCGCATCGCTATCAACAGAAGCCGTGACGGTCGCCGCCGATACCGGTTGCGCGTGTTCATCCATCACAACCCCGGTAATGCTGCCGGTCTGCTGGGCGACAGCCAAAGCAGTACCAAAAAATAAATATGCCGCAGCGATTCGGATGATAGGAAAGTATTGCATCTGTGCCCTCCAAACAATTTTATTCTGGAATAATCGCTGTCGCTTCAATCTCTACTCGCGCCTGATCTTCGATGAGCGCCACCACTTGAACCGCCGTCATTGCTGGGTAATGCTGACCAATGATTTCGCGGTACGCGCGGCCAATTTCCTTGTAAGCCCCTACATATTCGGTTTTATCGACCACGTACCAGGTCATTCGGGTGATGTGTTCCGGCCGTGCATTTGCTTCAGTTAGAACCTCGACGATGTTTTTGAGCGCTTGCCGTGCCTGACCGACAAAATCGAGGGAGACGAGTTTGCCGTCTGCGTCCCATCCAATCATCCCGCTGACGAAAACGGTTCGTCCTTTCGTAATGACGCCGTTCGAATAGCCTTTGGGACGAGGCCAATGTGCAGGCTGAAGAATTTCCATACGTTATATCTTTCCTCCGCTCGACTTATCTTCCACCGATGGTTGAACGAGAAATTTTAGGATATTTGTGCGCAGATCATCGGGGATTGGCCTCGAGCGATTGCGTCCTAATTCCATCAAAACCAGTACGACCTTTCCTCGGATACGTTCTTGACCATCCGCTCCGCGCAGCGTGATCGCAAGGCTAAAAGAACTGCGGCCAACGGAAGTCACGACCAGCGTAGCTTGCAGCAAGTCGCCCAGGAAGCTTGGAGCAAGGAAATCAACCTCCAGATGGACGGTAGGGATGCCCCACTCGTGCTTCGCGTGAAGCTCGGAGAAGGGAAGATGTAATCCTGCCGCGAACCAATCTTCGACTAAATTATTAAACATGACCAGGTAACGCGGATAAAAAACCATCCGTGCATAGTCGCAGTCGGCAAATCGAACTAGAATTTGGGATCGAAAACCAACGTTTTCGGATTGCGTATCGATCAAAGTCGGAGCAAGGTTCATGCTTTAGTTTCCTTGAAATCCTTGAGGATTCCGCGCGCAATGATGAGTTGCTGCACTTCCGTGGCACCCTCGTAGATGCGCAGCGGACGAATTTCTCGGTAAAGTCTCTCCACCACTTCGCCGTGTACAACCCCTAAAGCTCCGAAAATCTGAACCGCAGCATCGATCGTTTCCTGGGCTGCTTCGGTTGAGTACATTTTGGCCATAGCGGCTTCGACAGTTACCCGTTTGCCCTGGTCTCGCATCCAAGCCGCGCGGTAGGTGAGTAGAACTGCTGCATCGAGATCGGTAGCCATGTCAGCCAGTTTTGCTTGCGTGATTTGAAATTCAGATAGCTTCTGCCCAAACATTTGTCGCGATGTAGAACGCGTCAAAGCTTCGTGCAATGCGCGCCGTGCCAGCCCGAGTGCCGCCGCCGCAACAGACGTGCGGAACACGTCCAAAGTGGACATTGCAACTTTGAATCCTTGTCCGGATTCGCCCAGCCGCTGTGAAATCGGTATTCGGCATTTTTCAAATTTCAGTCGAGCCAGAGGATGTGGTGCGCTAACCGTGATGCGTTCCGCGATGGATAATCCCGAAGTGTCGGCATCGACGATAAACGCCGTGATCCCTTTGGCACCTGGCGCTTCGCCCGTCCGTGCAAAGAGGACGTAGAAGTCGGCGATGCCTCCGTTAGAAATCCAGGTCTTCTCACCGTTCAGTTCGTACTCATTACCATGAAGATGAGCTTCGCATTCCAACGCTGCTACGTCGGATCCGGCGTTAACTTCGGATATTGCCAGGGCAGCGATGGCTTTCCCCCCAGCTACTCGAGACAGATACTTTTGTTTTTGAGCTTCGGTGCCAAACAGGCTAATCGCGCCTGATCCAAGGCCTTGCAGTGCAAAAGCAAAATCTGCCAATCCGGAATGGAATGAGAGCACTTCGCGCAGAATGCACACTGATCGTGTGTCGATTCCGTCAGATGCAGCGCCATATTTTGTGCCGCCAATGGCATGCTTAAGCCACCCAGCATCGCCGAGCAGTTGAACCAGCTTCCGACTGGCGGAGTCGACGTCCTCTTCGTGTGAAGCGTCCACGACCAGATTCTTCGCAGCCCATTCTTGTGCTTTTGCAGCAAGCGTGCGATGACGATCCTCGAAGAACGGCCAGTCGAGATGAATATCAATCGGCATGATCTAGTTTCCTTCGAACTCCGGTTTTCCTTTAGCTGCAAAAGCATGATAGGCAAGATGAAAATCATTGGTGGCCATGCAGATTGCCTGTGCCTGAGCCTCCGCTTCGATTGCCTGCTCGATACTCATGTTCCATTCTTGCTGAAGCATGGTCTTTGTCATTGAGTGCGCGAAGGTCGGTCCGGCAGCAATTTCTTGAGCAAAGGCATGAGCTTCCGATAGAAGCTCGTCGTGCGCGCACAGACGATTAAAGAATCCCCACCGTTCGCCTTCTTCTCCGGACATATTGCGTCCCGTGTAAAGCAATTCCGACGCCCGGCCCTGACCGATAATGCGGGGAAGCATCGCGCACGCTCCCATGTCGCATCCAGCCAATCCGACACGAGTAAACAGGAACGCGGTCTTGCTGCGTGCAGTACCAAAACGAATATCGGATGCCATCGCTAAAATTGCTCCGGCCCCGCAACAGATTCCGTCTACTGCCGCGATAATCGGCTGCGGACAAGCTCGCATGGCTTTGACTAAGTCGCCGGTCATGCGCGTGAAGGTCAACAGTCCCGGCATGTCAAGCTGGGTAAGCGGTCCGATGATGTCATGTACGTCCCCGCCGGAACAGAAATTGTCCGCTGCGCCAGTCAGCACGACAACCTTCACATCCTCTGCACTTACCATGGCGCGAAACAAATCACGGAGCTCGGCATACGAATCAAATGTCAGTGGATTCTTGCGTTCCGGGCGATTCAGCGTAATCATGGCTACGCGTTCCGCAACCGCAAAAGAGAAATGCTTCGCTTTATATTGCGCGAGCGAGCCTCGATTGCCCGGTAATTGATAAGGAATTCCTGGAAGATGTCGCATTATCGTTTTCCTTGCGATGGGCCATTCTCGGACGTTTCGAATTTGTGATTGCCCAGATGGATTTTGAGCTTGCCTAGCATTTCAAGAACCGCCCGCTTCTCGTCGGGGCTCAATCCTTGCATGAGTTCGATGGTCCATTGCTCATTGCGCGCCGCCATTTCGCGAAAACGTTTCAAGCCTGTCGCCGTAAGCTTCACCGTCATAGCGCGGCGGTCGGCAGGATCGAGCGTTCTTTTCACGAGGTGTTCACGCTCCAGTTGGTCGGTGATTCCTGTGATGTTTCCGCCAGAAACCATGAGACGCTGCGACAGTTCATTCATTCTAAGTCCACCGGGATGGCGTTCCAGTTGTGCCATTAAATCGAAGCGCGGCAGGGTGGTAGAAAATTCCCGGCGCAAACCCGCGCGTATGTGATTTTGAATTCGGACTGTACACGACAACATCCGCAGCCACAAACGGAGCGCCTGATGATCGTCCCCCGTGGCGCGGCTTTCAAGATCAAACGCTGCGCCGTTGTTGGACGCCGCTGCTGCGTGATCTGAGCCATTACGAGTTGTGGTAATACTCGCCATATCGAACTTTGTTTACATAACCTCGCCGCCGGCAATTGCTATCGCTTGTCCGGTGATCGCTTCACTTCCCGGCAAACACAGCCATGTGACGGCGTTTGCCACCTCTTCCGGCGTTATCAAACGCTTCTGAGGATTGGTAACTGTCAGTTCGGCGAGAGCAACTTCGTCACTGCGTCCAGTTTTCGCAGCGATGTTAGCCACAGATGCTCTCGTCATTGCAGTGTCCGTATAACCGGGACAGACTGCGTTGATGGTGACGCCCTTGGTCGCCACTTCGAGCGCTACCGACCGCGTAAGGCCTACTACAGCGTGCTTCGCCGCGCAGTATGCCGAGACGTATCGATAGCCAGTCAATCCTGCAATACTGGCGACATTCACGATGCGGCCCCATCCAGATTCGATCATCGCGGGCAATGCCGCTTGCATGCAATGCAATGTGCCTTCCAGATTCACCGAAATCATCTCGCGCCAGAGTTGAGAATCAGTCTTTAAGAACGGAGCAGACTTTCCTTGCCCCGCATTGTTGATCAGAATGTCGATACGGCCGCTTTGTGTCGACGCTTCGCCAAATGCGCGCTGAACAGCGGGTTGATCCGTGACATCCGCAACGACGAACCTAATATCACCGAGTGACTGCAGCGACCTCGCTGTTTCTTCGAGCGACTTGCGATCCCGGCCGAGCATGGCTACCTGCGCTCCGTGGGCCAGCAACAACTTCGTGATCGCTGCACCAATGCCCCGTGCACCGCCTGTTACCAGCGCATGCTTTCCCGCGAGTTGCTGTGAAGTTGCCGTCATACTTGCACTCTCAATTGCGCCGCCCGCGCGAGGTTTCGCTCCAATTGTGTCTTTCCGTTCAAGTAAGGATCGGGCCAGGATACCTCGGAGAATGCCTGCTTCGCCGCCTCATGCAGTGTCCATGCCGGGTCTGCAAGATGGGGCCTTGCAATCGCGCATAGATCGGCGCGACCAGAAGCGATGATCGTGTTCACATGATCTCCCTCAAAAATATTCCCCACAGCGATTGTTGGAATACCAACTTCGTTACGTATGCGATCTGAGAACGGCACCTGAAACATGCGTCCATAGACGGGACGTTCCTCTTTGCTGACTTGACCGGATGAACAATCAATCACATCCGCGCCTGCGTTCTTGAATAACTGCGCGATCTTCGTTGCATCCTCGGCAGTTGTTCCGCCTTCTACCCAGTCATGTGCAGAAATACGCACACTCATGGGAAGATCGGTCGGCCAAACTTTGCGCATCGCTGTGAATACTTCCAGCGGATAGCGGCAGCGATTTACAAGGGTGCCTCCATATTCATCTGTCCGATGATTGGTCAGCGGAGAGATAAAACTTGAGAGCAAATATCCATGCGCACAATGCAACTCCAACCAATCGAATCCCGCTTCGGCTCCGCGGCACGTGGCAGCAACGAATTCTTCTTTAACCTTCTCCATGTCGCCACGGGTCGCTTCGTGAGGTGTCTGCGACACTCCATTGATATAAGGCAATGCGGACGCCGAAACTAACGGCCAGTTGCCGGTTTCGAGCGGCTGATCAATTCCGTCCCAGCCACGGCGAGTTGATCCTTTGCGCCCCGAATGTCCCAACTGAAGCGCTATCTTTGCATCGCTAAAGTTGTGTACATATCGCGTAATGCGCTTCCACGCGTCGCGCTGTTTGTCGTTCCACATGCCAAGGCACGCCGGAGTGATCCTGCCTTGGGGGGATACGCAAGTCATCTCGGTGAATACCATTGCTGCTCCGCCTTGCGCGCGCGAACCGAAATGTACGAGATGAAAGTCATTGGGCATGCCGTCCTCTGCCATATACATCGCCATGGGAGAGACGAGCACACGATTTTTCAGCCTCACGCCACGTACTGTGAAAGGTGTAAACATCGGCGGAAGAGGGCGACCGCTACCGTTCAATCCGGCAAACCAAGTCTCAACCGCTTGCACATACTCAGCATCGCGGACTTTTAGATTTTCGTGACCGATACGTTGGCTGCCAGTCAGCAAGCTATATGTAAATTGTTCAGGCTCGAGGTGCACGTAGCGCTCAACCTGCTCAAACCATTCCATGCGATTGCGCGCCGCACTCTGCAATTTGAGCGCTTCCACTTCACGGACTTCCTGGTATTGCTGCAGAGCAGATTCAAGACCGGCTTTTTTGTTCGGCAAGCATCCGGCAAGCGACATTGCATCTTCCATCGCCAATTTGGTACCGGAGCCTATGCCGAAATGCGCAGTGTGTGCTGCATCTCCGATCAGAACGAAATTCTTGTAATGCCATTGCTCGCACAAAATGCGATTGAACTTGAGCCAGACCGCCGAGCCTTGCAGATGTCGAGCATTCGACAACAGAGCGTTGCCGTCGAGCCGCTCCGCAAACAACCTTTCGCACAATGAAATCGACTCGTTGGTCGTCATCTTGTCGATGCCCGCTTTTAGCCAGTTCTTTTCGGGCGTCTCGACAATGAAAGTTGACCAGTCTTCATCGAACCGATACGCATGTAGTGTGAACCAGCCCCACTCCGTTTCCTTGAAATCGAACGTGAATGCTTCCAGCTTCTTTTTCGTTCCCAGCCAGATAAAGCGATTGTTGCGGACGTCGATATTCGGCTTGAAGATAGACTCATATTTCCGGCGGGTAACAGACGACGCTCCATCCGATGCGACCACGAGGTCGTGGTTCTTCGCATATTCATCCGGATCGATAACTTCTTTTCCGAACTCGAGGCGTACACCCAGGCTGGCGGCCCGTTCCTGCAGAATATTCAGCAGCTTAATTCGTGCGATGCCGCAGAAGCCGTGGCCACCGGATGTTATCTTCCGGCCACGAAAGAAAACATCAATGTCGTCCCAATGGCGAAACGCCTGCGTGATGGCCGTGTGCGTTTCAGGATCCGCATCTTTGAAACCGTCCATGGTCTTGTCCGAAAAAACGACTCCCCAGCCAAACGTGGCGTCGGCGCGGTTACGCTCAACTACAGAAATGTCCCAATCGGGATGCGCCTTTTTCGCGAGTATCGAAAAATAAAGTCCGGCAGGTCCTCCCCCGACGCATGCGATTTTCATGCCGCCACCCGCTGCATGACTGATTTGAGTTTTTCTCCGGTGTCGTCAGCCAACGCAGCTTCGCGTAGTGTTCGCAATTGTTGCGCCGCATCCTGCCGACCACGCAAGGCTTTCAGGGCGTTTATCACGAGGTTGTAGCTGCGTTCGCCGCGGGTATGCGTATCGCCGTAACCCTTAAGCAGTCGTGGACATTCTGCGACCTCGACTGCCAGAGCATAATCATCCGCTGCGATTGTTGGAAGCAGAGCAAGCCATGTGTGAATCGCTGAATGTTCTCGCTGGAAACGCAGGGAACTGCGGCGACACCGGCGAAACTCCGCCATGACATAGAGTTTGAGGAATCCGCGCAAGGAAGTTGTCTGCACAATCTGTCCGCCGCGCGCATATCGCTCGATTACATGCTGCATCCATTTCGCATTCATTAGCGAACGTCCGAGTGCTGCGGGCAGGATATCCGCGATCTCTTCGGAGCGCGGATACAGAAATTCATTGATCTGGACTAACTGTTTACCCGTGGCGCGAGATTCCTGATTCACACGTTCAAAGCGCGTTCTGCGGACCTTCAAGTCAGCCACGCGACCCGCATCTTCGTAGGACATCCACAACGCAAGATACCGTGCAGTTTCAGAAAGTAGCGCGGCATCCTTTCGTCTAGATTGCGCTTCCGCTGTGGCAATCGGAACAAGCATGTCGAGATACTCGGCAGCGTAATTTACGTCCTGATAATCCGCCAGCCGCTCGATTCCGGCACGTAGGATCTCATGACAGGTAGAAGGGAACTGACTTTCAATGCGTTCCGCCAACTCGCGTAATCGCCATCCCGTCTTTGTCCGTACGGTTACTTCCTGCGGGCCTGCGGAGCCAGTTGCAGCTTTGTAACCCGCAGCAAATGCATTGAGGCTAGCAGCTACTCCGACGCCACCATCTTGAATTGCCTTTTCGAATTGCACGCGGCCAAATGGAAGAATATTTGCTCCCGCCAACGCTCCAAACAAAACCGAACTCATCACGCTGTTCGACTCGCTTGCGATGCGTGCAAAATCGTCATGCACAAATATCTTTGCTCCGGCTTTCGCAGAGTCCAGCATTTGGGCAGCATTCACGCGACCGTCGCCGATCGCCGTTTTCTCTGTCATCGAATACACGCGGTGAGTTGATGCAATCAATGCTGTCCTGTCCGGAGTGACCAACCCTCGCTGCACCGCGCGTGCAGCTTCCATCAGTTCGGAAGCAATCACTACGTCGACTTCGCCCGGGACAGGCATTAACGCGAGCACCGGATCTTTTCCCGCGGCACTCACTTCAGACTCTGGAAACAACTCAACGTAGTAAATTGTCGTTCCCGTGCGCTGTGCGACTCCTGGAACGGACGTAGTCTGCGCGAGGTATCCGTTTTGTTCGGCCATATCCACGATCCAGTCGGCCAAAACACCACCGCCTTCGCCGCCCATTGCCAGAATCGCAATCGTGATCGCGCGTACATCAGATGAACGATCTCGCGGAACAAATGTCTGGAGAGTAGTACTCATGCCGCGATACCTTCCAGTCGGCGATCAGTGCGGCGTTGCAAGAAGCCGATCACTGCTCTTCGAATGCGCGCTCTAAATAAATCCCACGGCCTTGGATTGGAGATTACGTCCGTCCGGTAGAACGACGGACACAACCTCGCTACGTGCGCAACCTCGCCGCACAATCCGCAGCCAATGCAACTTTCGATTACTGTCGCCACTGGATCTTTTCTCAAAGGGTCGGGATTAGGTTTAATCGTCAACGATGGGCATCCAGAAAGCCTTATGCAGGAATGGTCGCCAGTGCAGGTTTCAGCGTCGACACCAAACTTTTCCGAAACAGTCCGTTCCCCTTGTTCTGTGCGTTTTCGTTTGAGTGGCTTTTCACGGCGTTCTTTATTCAGCGCGCATTCGCTCTGCGCGACTATCACCTTCGGACCCTTTTCTTTTGTCGTCAATGCTTCACGCAGCACGTCCCGCATCTTGGCAAGATCGTAAGTGTTGGTGATTGTCCGTACCCATTGCACTCCGACCCCACGCACAGCGGACGCAATGGAAAGTTGCGTTGTGCGAATGGGATTGCTCGCCGCAGACGACAAAATGTCCTGTCCTCCAGTTGCGGCGGTATAACTGTTGTCTACCACGACGAGGACGTTATCGCTCTGATTAAACACAGCATTGCCGACGCCGCTGGTGAGGCCGTTGTGCCAGAACCCTCCGTCGCCCATCACGCTGATAGTGCGCTTGCCCGGTTCCTTTGTGTTGAAAGCAGCTGCCCCGGCCCATCCCAGGCCATATCCCATGGTGGTAGCGCCGAGATTGAATGGCGGCAAAATCGAAAATAAGTGGCAGCCGATGTCCGCGCTCATGTGGTGCGGACCTAGTTCAAGCTCAACCAGTTTCATCGCTGTGAAGATTGGCCGCTCCGGACAGCCCGTACAAAATGAAGGAGGCCGCGGATGCACTTCAGCCACAGGAACAGGAGGCGCGGGTCGCGCCGCTCGAGGCAATCGAGTTTCGTCGATCAATTCTGGCGAATATTGACGCAAGAATTTCACTATTCCAGAAATGACCCTCGCCGCCGTATATTCCCCAGCCATCGGCAAGCAATCTTTTCCGTGGATTTTCGTGGCAAGATCGGCGCGACGCAAAATCGCATGCAGATTTTGCTCGATGAAATCCGGCTGGCCTTCTTCGATGACCAAAATCGCACGTTTCCCAGAGCAGAAGCGTTTCACTTCGTCATCGATCAACGGATAGGTAACGTTCAGCACGTAAAGGGGAATTTTGGTATCACCAAATGCGTTGGAAAGTCCCAGCAACTCAAGACTGCGGATCGTCGCGTTATACATGCCGCCTTGCAGGATGATGCCGAAATCCTGGGAGTCGCCGCCGAACACTTCATTCAATTTATTCTCTTGAATAAACTTCTGCGCGGCCGGCCAGCGGTCATGAATCTTTTCCTGCTCATGCATGAAGCTTGCAGGCGGCAATACAATCCGGCCAACGTCGCGCACCGGATTCTCCATTGCATCTCGCAGCGAAAATTTCGGCCGCACATTGTCCTTCGCAATAAAGCGTCCATGCACATGGCACGCGCGTATTCTCAACTCCAGCATGACTGGAGTGTGTGTGGCTTCTGACAAAGCAAAGCCTTGCTCTACAGCCTTGACTATGCATGGAAGATTCGGCCTTGGATCGAGCAGCCACATTTGCGATTTCATGGCAAATGCATGCGAGCGCTCTTGCATGATACTGGAGCCGTCGCCATAATCCTCGCCGACAATGATCAGCGCACCACCCTTGACTCCACCAGAAGCAAGGTTCGCGAGCGCATCCGATGCAACGTTCGTTCCTACAGTGGATTTAAACGTGACTGCACCGCGCAAAGGATAATGCACCGACGCCGCTAGCGTCGCCGCTGCCGTAGCTTCTGACGCGCTGTGTTCGAAGTGGACGCCCAGGCCTTCGAGGATGTCATTAGCGTCCGTGAGGAACGTCCATCAGATGAGAAATCGGAGCGCCTTGATATCCTGCAACGTAGGAAACTCCCGACTGCAACAGGGCTTTCGTAACGGCGAGAATACCCTCGCCGTGAAATTCTTCGCCTTCGCCCAGATAAAGTTTCTGGACTTCTTTTTTAAACGTACGCTCGGCCATAAAGCATGCGTGCCCGAAATCAATTTATAGCTAAATAGTTTAGGTGTCAAGTAATATTCGCCGGAAGAATTGTAATAATCTTTTTCGTGGATTCAAGCGCGACAGCGCCATCCGGTTTAGACAGAATGAACATCCTGCCGGATCTATCGAAATTCGCAGAAATAGACTAAGTGGACTTCCGACCTTCCTCGTTCAGTCGCCCTCTTGGCTTCGACATTCGCCGCACAATGTAAAACGCGATGACCATCCACGCCGCCAGCAAAAACAGGGCTAATGCAAAGCTCCATGTTGCGGGAAGGAGCCATAGGCCTATTGCCACCGTCATCGGAGCTAATAGGGAAACTGCCGAAACAAATAACACATAGTACGTCCAAATTTGGCGCTGGCGCAGTGTGAACGGATAATGCATTGCTCGCGCCCAAATGAAGCCAATGCCCAGCGCGATGGGATACGCAACCGCCGAAAGCCCAGAAATAAATAGGATTCGATCTTGGTTAGACAGCATTACTCCCCCACATTACTTATTAGTGAGTACACCGCGGTATCAGAACCTAAGACGGTGAAATCAGTTCCCGGTTTGTACGCTGACCTAGGCGCACACTATTCTATCGGGTCCGTCAGCGTTGAGTACAGACGCGAGCTTTGTTCCGCCATCGGCGCTGAGTTGGTAGTGCCGGTCGTGATGCACGAAGTTATCTGATACCGTGCCTTTCCATAAAAAAACCCCGTCTCACCGCAACATGCACGGCAGGGCGGGGTAGAAATCAGAAAGCAGTTTAGTTTACGGTGATTGCCTTGCCCGCCGACGGAATTCCATTGGCTATGACAAAGATTGTGCTGGCGCCCGTCTCAATGCCGGACGGAACGTCGAACGTCGTTGAAACGATCAAATTGCCCGTCGCAATGCCCATCGAACTGTGGTCATGCGTACGCGCCGCCGCGTAATGTTTGGTTGCCTGGTTTTGAATTACAACGATGGGATAATTCGTTGCCATCTGCCCATCATCGCCATAGGTTGCGCCTGCGGACAAGCCGTTAAACTGCTTGCCCGAAATAGTGTACGACGTGCCGTGGGTTACAGTCGTCGGCACAGCTGTAATCGCAGGTCTCCAGGAGTTGTTGATCGCTCCCTTTGGCGTATAAACTTCAACGTCGATGGTCCCTCCATCGGCGGCCGTGAAAAGGACCTGGCCGTTAGGCAAAGGCAGTAAGCGTCCTAGGTAAGACGACAAGTTTGACGACGATTGTGTTCCTGGCGCCTGATTGAAGTTGGTGCCATCGAATTCGTAAAACGTGCCTGGTCCTGAAAAGAACGGACTCGTGAAAACCAGAACATTCCCGTTTGTCAGGACGCTACCCGGAGCATCCGCCATCATGTCCCCATTCGGAAAATCGGGGCCAGCTGCCCACGTGCCGCTGGCGATGTCATAGACAGAATTGTGACTGGTCGCGCCAAACTGGACTACGGTGCCGTTGGGGCGCTGAACAATCGGTCCGAGTTCTGGGACAATTCCCATTCCGCCACTGTTTGGCAGCGTAACAACGGTGCTACCCGCTGTGCTCCATTTATCGGCAACCGGATCGTAGGCTTCCGAGTTGGGAATGTTCTGACAGTCCACGGTCAAGACAGTTCCATTAGGAAGAAGAGCAAAGCCTTGCTCTCCGTAGATATCCGCTTTGCCGTTTCCCGATAGGCTGGTCCAGGTTAGATTGCTGGGATTAAACAAGACCTGATTGGTGGAGAACGAACCACCTTGTCCCATCATGTATTTCCCATTTGCCAGAACGACCGCAGGAGAGTCACCTACAACCGGCCACCCGCTTGGCGGATTCACATTCGTCCAGCTGTTCGCGACTGGATCGTAGATTGCGCCTAATGTCGTTTCGTCCCCGGTGCAGCAGTTGTACTCCCCGCCTTCGACAAGGACACGGCCATCCGGCAAAACTGCAGAAGCGAAGTAAAGCGGACCGTAATTCGACGGCATCGAAGCCAGCTTACTCCAGCTACCATTGGCGTAGCTGCCGGTATTCGTCGGCCTTAGTCTCCACCAATTCGGCGACATGAATTCATGCACCATTACACTGGCGTCGGTCAACAATAGCGCGGTATCTGTCTGAAAAGTTGGCTGGTGATTCAACCGCGTCCAAGTGCCTACTGCAGGGTTTTGGGCCCCGGCGATTCCTGCCATTGCCAACGTCATCGCTAAGATCCCGAGCGCTCGAAATGAATTCATAGTTGGGCTCTTCATGTGTAAGTCATCTCCTGGGTTTTTTTGATCGGCAACTTTGACTCCCCCAAGGGAGATTGGGGCCCGTCCAAAACTGCGGTCAACGAAGTATATACGGGATTTGCGGCGCGTCAGAACAAATAGCCGTTAATCCTTTTGCATTAGTTAGAAAGCGAATTCTCTTTAGTCATCTGGCTTAACGTCTTAGATTTGCACCAATGCCAGGACTCTGCACGGACTCCCCGATCCGTTGGTGATCTTGAGTGGCGGCGTGATCAATACGGTGCCTGTAGCCGGCAGAAGATCAAGATTGCATAAACTAGCCAATCCAAATTTGTTGTGGCCATGCATAATGCTGTGGCAGGGGAATGGCGGATCGAAGCGAAACGCCTGCCCCGCATCGGTTCCAACGCCTTCCGATCCCCAGCCGATGATGTCGCGTTCTTTAGCAAGAAATGGCACAAGGTCTGGATGTGGGCCAGGAACGTGAGAGCCGTCCTCCTTCATATTTAACAATTCACTTTGCGCACGCTTCGACCAATCCGTACGCATCAGCACCCATGATCCGGCTGGAATGCGGCCGTGTTCGTTTTCCCAACTCTTGACTCGCTCGACGGTAAGCAAAAAATCGGAATCTTTCGCGGACTCGCGCGAAACATCAATCACACACGCGGGAGCAATAAATTTCTCGGCAGGAATATTGTCCGTCGCATTCTTCGGGTAATCTTTGCCTGTCACCCAATGAATCGGAGCATCGAAATGAGTGCCGGTATGTTCCCCGCAGGCAAAATTGTTCCAATACCATGCCGGGCCACGGCTGTCGTATTTAGAAATTTCCTCCATGCGGAACGGCCAGGTCTTGCCGAACTCCGGCGGCAGTTGGATGGTGGCCGTCTCTGAATTCAGCGGCTGCGTGAGATCGACGATCTTAATTTTCCCGGAAACGATTGCCGCGGCAAATTGGGCCAGCGTGAGATCTGCCATTTAATGCTCCTTAAAATTTCATCGTGAAGAAATTCAATGAATTATAGCCAAGAACACGACAGGAGGAACTTAGACCGGAGCCACAGGTTCGGATGTCGAAGCCAATGGCAATGTAAAGAGAAACGTCGATCCGTGATTTAAATCGCTTTCCGCGCGAATCGTCGCGCCATGCGCCAACACAATGTGCTTCGCGATGGCCAGACCTAGCCCTGTGCCGCCCGACTCGCGGGAACGGGCTTTATCGACGCGATAGAAGCGCTCGAACAGTCGAGCCAGATGTTCCGAAGGAATGCCCGGGCCGAAGTCTCGAACGAAGAATTCCACTCCGCGGTCTGAGGGGCGTGCACCGAGAATAATGCGATCAGTCGTTGCGGCATACTTCAGCGCATTCTCGATAAGATTGGAAAAAACCTGATGAATGGCCTCAGTGTCGGCATTGACCAACTCAGACGCCCTGTTTTCAATTTCCAGTTGCACTCCCTGGGCTCGCGCAATTGCAACGAAACTTTTGGACGCTTCTCGCAAAAGTTCTTCCGGCGTCACCGGCTGAATGTCGAAGCGCTGTTCACCCGATTCAACTCGCGCAAGTGCCAAAAGGTCCTCAGTCAGGCGCGACATTCGAAACGCATTTTTGCGAATAATCTCCAAGAACTCTCGCATGTGGTCGTTTCCGGAGCCGGAATCGAGGAGCGTTTCTGTATAACCCTGAATGGATGTCAGCGGAGTCCGCAATTCGTGCGATACATTGGCGATGAAGTCGCGGCGGGTTTTTTCGACGCGCTCAGTTTCAGTCAAATCGCGAAGCACAACCACCGTCCCTCCCGAGGGCATCGGTGCAGCTGTAACTTCAAATGCGCGTCCGGTAACAATCGTGGTAGCTCGAGCGCTCGCTGGAGAAAGGGTCTCGCTCGCAGTGCGCAACGTGCGCAGAAAATCGGGATCACGTACGGTCTCGACAATAGGTGCCTGAATGCGAGTACGTCCGGGCAAAAGGCGGTCCATAGTCTGGTTGGCCCATTGGACGCGCTCATCCGGCCCAATCGCGATAACAGCATCCTGCATGCTGTTCAACAAAGTTTCAAGCTGGCGTTGGCTGGTACTTAGCGCTTCGAAGTTCGCTTCAAACTGTCGTGCCGTTTTGTCGAGAGCGGATGCCACCTGCCCGATTTCGTCGTGAGAGGTAGCAGCGATTCGTGCAGTGAGATCGCCACTAGAAATGCGTTCTGCAAAAAGCACAATACGCTGCAATCTTTGTGAAATGGATTGCGCCGCGATTGCAGCGAGGAAAAGCGCAACAACCATGGCAAGCGCAGATCCTAGGAAAACTTTGCCTTGAACCCGTCCGACAGACGCTTCGATATCCGCCAGTGGATACGCCAACCGAACCGCTCCGCCGTTAATTGGCAGGGCTACATAAAGAAGTGGCATTCCGATCGTTCTACTGCGACGCTGGTCTCTACCTGTACGTCCCTGTAATGCGGCTGCAAACTCCGGACGCGCCGCATGGTTCTCCATGGTGGAAGCGTCGGCGTCAGAATCTGCTAATACTTTCCCCGTCGAATCAATCACGGTTGCGCGAGCTCCGGCGGCAGTAGCTACTTCGTGTGTAAGGTCCTGAACATCACGGGAATGCTCTGCATTCGCCAGGCTGGCAAACATTGCTGTTTTTTGTTCAAGGTCGTGCTCGATTTGTTCGAGAAGGGAATGGCGCCAAACTTCGCGAATGGAAATATCCAGCGTGACGGTTGCACCGGCGATGACCACGGCGAACGCGGCCAGTAGCTTGAAAAAAATGCGATTTCTCACGCACGCCTCGTCGTCATCAATGGCCCATAGGAAGTGACCTAGCTATTATGCACTCGCTTTAGGAGCTTCAAAGCGGTAGCCGGCACCGCGGACGGTCCGCAGATAAAGAGGGTTCTCGGGATCGACTTCTATCTTCTCGCGAATTCGGCGAACATAAACATCCACGGACCGCGGAGTTACATAGGAAGTATCCCGCCAGACGCTGTCAAGCAGTTGGTCGCGCGTGTAAACACGTCCAATGTGGCGCGCAAAATAATCGAGCAAACGAAATTCCGTTGCGGTGGCGTTGATCGTCTGCCCACGCACAACTAGCGTCATCGCGCTCGGATCGATTTCGATCTCGCCGACTTTAACTGGCGTCGGCGGCATGGGACGATCAAAGCGCCGCAGCACGGCTTTCACTCTCGCTACAAGTTCACGGGGACTGAATGGCTTGACGATGTAATCATCCGCGCCGAGTTCCAGACCGAGCACACGATCAGCTTCACTACTCTTGGCGGTGAGAAAAATAACTGGAATCGAGGCGAGTAAAGGAGTGCTGCGAATCTGGCGACAGAGTTCTAGGCCGTCCTTACCCGGAACCATGATGTCCAATATGAACAGGGATGGGCGCTGTTTGTCTGCGTCCGGAAGGACGGAATTGCCGCTGGAAAACATTCTTACCGCGTAGTTTTCGGCTTCCAGGTGATGGCGCACCAGGCGGGAGATATCCGGATCGTCTTCAACTATAAATATGCATGGCTTCACAGCAGTATTGTAGCCGGAATATGTGAATATCCGATGAAAACCGCCTAACGTCCGTTGCGGGCGAACGCCAGCGTTAACAGCGTCTTTTGTTCCATTTCGTGAGCTTTGGCCGATCCCGTTGCCGGACTTGGGCTGGCGGAGCGCTTCACGGTAAGTACGGGATGCTCACCCGCCACCTTGCGCAGGCGCGGCAATATATACGACAGTGCGCCCATGTTTGCCGGCTCTTCCTGCACCCATACAAATTCATGGGCCTGCGGATGCTGCGCAATTGCCGCGAGGACTTCCGCCTCAGGGAAGGGATAGAGCTGTTCAACGAAAACAATTGCGGTGGAAAAATCATTTCTCTTTTTTCGTTCTTCCTGTAATTCATGGCCGATTTTTCCGGTGCAGAACAATATCCGTGTAGCATCCGGTGCTTCGGCATCCGGCAACACGTTCAGGAAATGTTCGCGGCTGAAGTCTGCAATCGGCGAGCATGCAATAGGATTGCGCAACATACTCTTCGGAGTGAAAACAACCAGAGGCTTACGCCACTTCCGCATCGCCTGACGTCTCAATAAATGAAAATATTGCCCGGCATTCGACGGCTGGCAAATTTGAAAATTATCGCGTGCAGCGAGTTGCAGAAAGCGCTCGATGCGGGCGCTGGAATGTTCCGGTCCCTGGCCTTCGAATCCGTGCGGGAGCAGCATCACGACTCCGGAGAGCAATGACCACTTTTCTTCGCCTGCACTTATGAACTGATCAATGATTGCCTGCGCAACATTTACAAAATCTCCGAACTGAGCTTCCCAAAGGACTAACGCGTCGGGGAAGTCGCGGCTATACCCGTATTCAAATCCCAGCACCGCAGCTTCAGACAGTGTCGAATTATAAATTTCGCAGCGCGCCTGATTTGCCGAAATGTTTTCGAGCGGCACATATTCCTGCTCATTCTCAATATCCAGAAGCATGGAATGGCGCTGATTAAATGTTCCGCGGCGGCAATCCTGGCCGCTCATGCGCACCGGAATTCCGCCTTCCACCAGGCTGCCGAAAGCCAAGGCTTCCGCCATGCCGTAATCCACTGAACGCTTTCCTTGGCCCATCTCCGAGCGCTGTTCCAGCAGCTTTTTCACCTTCGGATGAATGTGAAAGCCTTCAGGATAGGTCGTCAGCTTTTCAGTCAGCTTCAGCAAATCTTCATGCGGGACGCCGGTTTCAACGTCGTATTCCGCTTTATAACGACCGCCGGTATAACCATCCCAATAGCTGGGCAGCGTTCGCATTAGTGGCTTTTGCTTGAGCGATCCAGCTTTGCTTTGTGCGTCTTCAAGTTCGCCGCGAATCGACTTGATGCGTGAATCCAAATCGTCTGCGCCGATATCGTCCGCATAAATGTCGTAAAGCGGAGGGTGTTCCTTGATGACCTTGTAAAGCAGCGGCTGCGTAATGGTCGGATCATCGACTTCGCTGTGCCCATGACGACGGTAGCCGATCATGTCGATCACGACGTCGCTTCCGAAGGTATAGCGATACTCGACTGCCATCCGTCCTACACGTAGTACGGCATCTACATCTTCTGCATTCACGTGGAAGATCGGAATCGCCTGCCGGCGCGCGATCTGCGCCGCGAACCGTGAAGAATGTAATTCGCTCGGCAGCGTCGTGAAGCCAATCAGATTATTGACGATGATGTGTACGGTGCCACCTACCGTATAGCTTGGAAGGTCAGCGTAATTTAGCGTTTCTGCGAAGACACCCTGTCCAGCGAAAGCGCCATCGCCGTGGACCATCAATGGCAGATACTGCTTGGTACCATCCTTGCCGGCGCGATCATGCTTTGCTCGGGTGCGCCCAATGGTCACAGGATCAACCGCTTCAAGATGGCTGGGATTCGATACCAGGTGCACATGGATTTTTGCACCGGAACGAGTCTGATAGGTTCCCGTGGCGCCCATGTGATATTTCACGTCTCCGCTGCCCAACACGCTGCGCGGATCGACGTCTTCGAATCCTGCAAACACTTCTTCCGGCGGGCGCTTTGCCACGTTGATGATCACATTGAGCCGCCCGCGATGGCTCATACCCATCACTAACTCGATCGCCCCGCGCTGTCCCGCGGCATCAAGAACTTCATCAATTAAAGGAATAAGAGCACTGACGCCCTCCAGGGAAAAGCGCTTTGTCCCTAAATAACGTTGCTGCAAAACCTGCTCAAATAAATCCGAACGAATCAGGAGATCGAGCGCGGTTTTTTGATCGGTTTCCGGCTGCGTGCCTTCCATTCGCTCCTGAATCCAGCGGCGGCGTTCCGGATCGGCGATGTGCATGAACTCCACGCCCACTGTCCCGCAATAAAATCCGCGAGCCTGTTGCGCGGCTTCGCCAGTAATCTGCAAATCAGGATGCGGTTCCGGCTCTAGAAACCCGAGCGGATCGAGATCTGCCTCAAGATATCCCCAATGCCGGAAAGCGTCGAAAATGCAATCGCGTTCTGCACTGCTCTCGCTCGTATCGTTAACCTTGTCCAGTACCGCAGCCCCGGCAGCCGAACCATTGCGCTTGTTCTTGGAATTTGCCATAAGAAGTTACTTATAGAATAAAGGATTGCTGGATTGTGCGCGAGAGGCCCGGCAGTAACGAATGTTCATGCGGGAAACCTGAAGAAGTTATAGACAAAGTCGCCCTTCCCGCTTAGGCCTGATTTGTTTAAGATTCAGTCTCCCTGATAATTTGAGGTTCCTTATGTCCGAAGTGACGTCGGAAGTGACTAAGTCGCAGAATTTAAATGGAAACCTTGCCGACCTTGCTCAGTCTTCGGTCGAAGTTTTCGCGGTCTACGGCGTCGAACCTGAAGTGCAGGCGTATGCCATGGCCAAATATTCGCGGTCCGCTCTTTCCATGAAAGAATCCTTGCGCGAAATTAGCACACAGAAAGCGGAGAAATTTCTTAATACTTTCTATTTCCAGTATGGGCATCGTTCCATCGCTGACCTGGCGCACATTGCCATGGCGATCGAAAAGTTGTCTATTCTCGCGGCGATTGCCGTAGCCGATGAGACACGATGGGACGGGCAGGAACGATCGACACGCTATCAGGACTTCAAAAAAAGCGGATTCTACATTCCGGAGTTCGGCGGCAACGCAGGCGCTCAAACACTCTATCGCGAGACCATCGCATCGCTGTTTGTTGAGTACGAAGCGCTCTCGGAAAAGATGTTTGTCTATTTGGCCAGCATTACTCCGAAGCCCGAAGAAATGAAGCAGGACGCCTACGAGCGCACTTTACGGGCCCGTGCCTTCGATTTCTCGCGGTACTTGTTGCCTTTGTCCGCGAATACTTCTCTTGGCCAGATCGTCAATGCGCGGACGCTGGAAACTCAGGTCTCTCGCCTGCTTGCTCATACGCACAAAGAAGTTCGCCGCCTAGGCGAGTTGCTCAAGGAAGCCGCGCTGACACCTGCGTACAACGTGAATCGCGAATCGCTTAGCAAGCTGGTGGAAGAGATTCGCACAGTTTCTCCCGAATTAGGGGTGCGAGCGGAACAGGAATTGCTGCGGGAAGTTCGTGTCGCACCGACGCTGGTGAAGTATGCCGATCCGAATGTCTATGACCGCGAAACTCGCCGCGAATTAAAGCAAGCCGCCGCGGAATTAATGAAGAATGCCGCAATCGACCCTGCACCGGTCGTCGATCTGCTCGATAGTGATGATTCCAAGAACGAAGATCTAGAGATTGAACTCGCAGCCACGCTGATCTATCAGCATTGTCATTATTCCTATCGCCAGATTCGCGAGGTAATACGTTCAGCAGGCGATTCACGTCGTTGCGAGATTATCGATCTAGGAATGCGTCATCGCGGAAGACATGATGAACTGCTTCGAGCGTTTAGCGCGGGACAGAAATTCCGCTTCGACATTCTTATGGATATCGGCGGATTCCGCGATATGCATCGCCACCGCCGTTGCATACAGATTGAACAAGAATTCACCACTTTGCACGGTTACGATGTGCCCAAAGAACTGGAAGCCGCGGGCGCACGCAAGAATTATGACGCGGTCATGCAGAAGACAGCGAGTGCTATTGCCGAACTCGGGACTTCAGGCTCTCCGGAGGCGAGCGAGGATTCGCAATATACCATTCCGCTCGGTTTCCGCAAGCGTACACTCTTCAAAATGGATTTCGCCGAGGCGCTTTACATCTCCGAACTTCGCAGCGGACCCGCCGGACATTTCTCCTACCGCAACGTGGCTTATGCGATGTACGAAGCCGTGGCGAAGAAGTATCCGGCGATGGCGAAATATTTCCGCGTCACCGATGTGCGCGAGCCGGTGGACCTGCTGAAACGCTAGCCTCTGTAGAAGTGTATTTTGGTAGCAACGCGACGGTGGAGACCAACATGTTGACCTTCAATTTTCTTCTACGGGATGCTGGCCTGGATCTTACTACTATCAAGTTGGCCCGACATCAAGACGCACGCGCCAAGAGGGGTTCAACGCCATACGAGCTCTGGTGGTCGCAGGACGGCCGGTTCGAACAGTACCAACGAATTCAGACTAAAGAACGTTTTAAGGACGCAACCCATGTGGCGTCTTTTGTCGGGACGCATAATAACGACACTCTATTTGTAGGCTTATATAGCGTCGACTCAAAAGGGATTGCTCCATCTGGACTGCCGAATCCTGTCACGGGCGAAGACGCTGGCGGCAAGCATATGTACGAAATGACTAAGAGTAGTCTGCTTGCTCAATATGAAGGGCGACTGTGTGTCGACTGGGGGAAGAATTTCATAACATGGCTACAGAACGCGAAAGATCAAGACAAACCAATCACTGAGATAAGGCGCGAAATTGGTGAACCTCCGTTTCCCGGTTTCATGGCGTTTCCGCCAACCATATTGGGAGAATTGGAGCGGCTGCCCTATTCATGGAAGGCAGCGCTCCGTATGGTAAAGGGGGTCTACATCCTCGTATGCCAAAAAACAGGGAAGCACTACGTCGGCTCCGCCTCCGGGGTGGGTGGATTTTGGGAACGATGGGAACAATACGCCAAGACCGGGCACGGCGGCAATGAAGGCATGAAGCTCGATCCGCACACCCAGTACTTGGCTTCTATTCTCGAAGTAGCCGCATCCTCTGCGCTCCCCGACGAGATCCTCCAACTCGAAGGCCGATGGAAAGAAAAACTCGGCAGCCGCGATTTTGGAAACCTCTGCAAAAATTAGATGACACGGTAGCGTCTACTTGTTTTCTTTTGCCTTGGCCTCCATCGCCTTCTTTTGCTGCTCGATCGTCCACGGTGGAACAATACCGTTGACCCTCGCATAGGCGATGGTTTGTCCAAGATGCTCATGCGCATCTGCCACCAGAATATAAATCACGTCTCCAGCATTCGCCTGCGGTCCCAGCTTTGGCAGCAATTTCGCGAAATCGGCATTGCTCATGCCCGTGATTGCAGCCTTTGCAAATTCCCACGACTTGTTCAATTCCTCGATGATGCGGGCTTTATCGGTCGTAGATTTGTCGAATGTCTTGCCATCGAAGCCATCCGGCATTTTCGTGCCCATCATGTTCAGAATTCCATAGCGTTCTCCGGCAACATGCAGAAAGACTTCAGCGAACGATCGCGAGTCAGCGGACGGCCGCCATTTGAACTTATTGGCTGGAAGCGCATTAGCGAGAGCTACAAACTTTTTGTTTACTTGCTCCAAATCGACGAGCGATTGCGCTTTCATGTCGTAGCTGGGAGCAGTGTGGTCGGCCGCAGCATCATCCGATTGTGGAGCGGGCGCAGCCATTGCGGTCGTACTCAAACTCAACAAGAATGCAAATATCACAAGTGACAGCTTTTTCATTTTTCGATCCTCCTGAGTTGATCTAGCGAACACACCTGGCCGAAACGACGCGGCTGGGCGGTCGTCCTTATAGACGGAGGGAGATAGAAACAGCAGGAAGAAGTTACAACTTTTTACAACTTCGCTGAAGAAGCTCGTGAAGTGCCGCGCTCAGAAAAGCGCAGCGCCCCAGGACGTGCTGCCTACATACTTCTGACTTTAAGGAATCTACGCGTCAGCTTGGCGGTGGGCTGGTCTTCCACGGATTGACCTTTATCGGAATGAGATGTGTGGGGTTGCCCAACAGTTCGAATCCCTTCCAGTTGCTTTCGCCTGGTCTGTCCAGTTCTTACAGCCTGTAAGTGTTGTCTATTTGAATTGTGATCTCGTCACCGATTACAGTACGCTTTCCCGATTCAGGCTTTCGCGCAAAAGACCGACACCGCGGGGTCGATACTATCGACACTAGTGGCTCGGTCGTTCGTTCAGCATCTCTCGCTTGACCGGTATTTAAGAGTTCCTGAACCCCATACGGGGTGCTAGAATTCGGGGACGGAAATCTGCGTGAAAGAGCAGCCGTCCGGCCCGCCGGAAGCCTTCTTCGCCTGTATTCCACGAGTGGGATTTGCCTTACCCGCACGACATTTCAGCATCTGGGAGAAATTGAATGTCTCGTACGCGCCTTAGCGTTACCGCCTCCGTCCTCACTTTAATTCTGACGCTTTCAGTTTCGCTGTTCGCACAAGTGAGCGTTACGACTTCACGTAATAACAATCATCGGGACGGTCAAAACGTTAACGAGACCATTCTCACTCCGACAAACGTCAATGCCCAACACTTCGGCAAGCTGTTTTCTCACTACATCGACGGATACGTTTACGGCCAGCCGCTCTACGTCCCTAATGTGAAGATCAACGGCGTCGTCCATAACGTCGTTTACGTCGTATCGGAGCATGACACCGTGTTCGCGTACGACGCAGACAGCAACACTGGCTCGAATGCGCAGCCACTTTGGTATCACAACTTCTTGAATCCGCCGAAGGTGACGAGCGTATCGAGCGATGTTGTCCAGTGCAGCGATCTCATTCCTGAAATTGGAATTACCAGCACACCGGTGATCGATCCCGTAGCGGGAACTCTCTACACCGTCGCAAAAACTCAAGAAGGCAGCAAGATAGTCCAGCGTTTACATGCTCTTGACATCACTACAGGCTTGGAGCGCGGCAACTCTCCGGTGGAAATCAAGGGGAGCGTGAAGGGCAACGGTGCCGGTTCGGTTAACGGTGTGTTGTCCTTTGATCCGCTGCATCAAGCGCAGCGCCCGGGACTGCTGTTACAAAATGGGAATGTATACATCGCGTGGGCTTCGCATTGCGACAATGGACCGTACCACGGCTGGGTAGCTTCTTATGACCAAAATACGCTCAGTCCCAACGCGGTTTGGAACTCAAACCCTAATGGGTACGATGCTGGAATTTGGCAGAGCGGCACCGGCTTGGCTGGCGACGGCACCAACATCTTTGTTGCCACCGGAAACGGCGACTTCGACGGAATCACCGACTACGGCGACACCGTTGCCAAAATTACTCCCGGTAAGACGCACCTAATTCCCCTAACTGATTTTTTCACTCCCTATAATCAGAACTCACTGAACGGTCGGGATGAGGATCTTGGGTCGGGCGGCGTGCTGATGCTACCTGATCAAGACGGCCCTTATCCACACTTGTTGATTCTGTCGGGTAAGGAAGGCTCTATCTATCTCGTAAACCGGGATGGCATGGGGAACTACAACTCAGTAAACAATAGCCAGATCGTGCAAGACCTCGAGAATGCAATTGGAGGCCTTTGGTCCACACCTGCTTTCTGGAACAACAATGTTTACTTTGGTGGAAGCGGCGACAATCTTCGCCAGTTCACATTCGACCCTTTGGCGGAACAACTTTCCGATAGCGCGGTCTCTAAATCCGGCACTCACTTTGGCTTCCCTGGACCGACTCCGTCGATTTCAGCCAACGGAAACGCCAATGGCATCGTTTGGGTTTTGCAAAACGACGCTTATGGTTCCGGCGGAAATACGATTCTTCACGCGTACGATGCGACGAACCTTGCGACTGAGCTATACAACAGCACGCAAAATTCCCGCGATGCAGCCGGCGGAGCAGTGAAGTTCAGTGTCCCCACGGTTGCCAACGGCAAGGTGTATGTTGGCTCCGTGAAAAAGCTAGTCGTGTACGGTCTGCGATAAACGTTATTACCGGCGAGGTTGAGCTTGCTTTCGCTTGACCTCGCCGGAATGTTCATCCCTCGCCGCCGCCACAAAACGCAACGACACTGGCGACGGTACACTCAACGTTTGCCCGGTCGGAGTAAGTCTCCCCGACTTCGCATCAATCGCTAAAACTACAACATTGTCGCTCTCCTGATTTGCGACAAACAAAAAGTTCCCGCTCGGATCAATTTCGAAATTACGCGGAGTCTTGCCTTGCGTCGAAAAATGATCGACCAAAGTAAGGTGACCGGATTGTTTGTCGATCGCAAATACGGCAATGCTGTCATGCCCGCGATTGGATGCAAACAAGAATTTGCCATTGGGATGAACATGAATTTCAGCAGTATCGTTGCTGCCGGAAAATCCTTTGGGCAGCGTAGAAACTGTTTCCAGAGTACGCAACACTCCGCGCATCGCATCATACGAAAAACTCGTGATCGTTGAATTCAGCTCGTCAACGGAATAGGCAAACTTCTGGTCCGGAGTGAACGCCACATGGCGCGGCCCAGTTCCCGGACTCAGCTTCACAAAGGCGGGATCGTTCGGAACAAGCGTGCCCTTTGCTGGATCGAAACGGTAAACCAGTAACTCGTCGAGTCCGAGATCGGACGCGATCGCGAACCGGTTGTTGGCTGTTGTTTCAATCCAATGCGCGTGCGGACCTTCCTGCCGGTCCGGTCGTGCGCCCTTTCCCTGATGTTGCACGAATGCCGAAGCATCGCCGATCTTTCCATCTTTGAGCACCGGAAACACAGCCACGTTGCCGCCCGTATAGTTTGCCACCAGTGCAAACTTGCCCGTCTTGTCGAATGAAATGTAACAAGGATCGGCGCCGCGCGATGGCACTTCGTTCAAATACGAAAGCCTCGCAGTTTTTTGGTCGATGGCAAACGCAGTGATTGATCCGCCGGCTGCTCCTTTATATTTCGAAAGTTCGTTCACCGCATATAAAAAATGCTGGCTCGGGTCCGTTGTGAGGAATGACGGATTTGTTGTCTGGGCTGCTACGCCGAGTGCCGACACCTGAAGCGCATCCTTGGGGTTCTCGTCAACTCGAAAAGCGTAAATTCCGTGACTGCCCGTGAACGTATTCTTCTCGCTGATTGTGTACGTACCGACGTAAAGAAAATATTTGCGCGCCGCAGAATGTTTGGCAACAGTGCCGGCGAATCCGGGTAAACAAGTTACAAGAATTAAAAGTAAAGTCGCGGATGTGACTCTAAGAAAAGTTTTCATGTCAGAAACATTTTACGTCGGACGGACCGATGGCCCACCTTTACGCTCTTTGTAATGGTGAGGATTCCAATAAGTATTATGAAGTGAGGGTGCCCCACGTTTGCGTACTTTGCAAACGTGGGACGACGCGTCGTGTAGCGTTCATGTAGGGACCGCTGCCCTCGGCTGTCCGGCGGCGCGCAGCGCCGAAAGCTGTGCCTCCCAAGCTGCCCCACCGTTTGATCTTTAAGTGTGCACCACGAACCCGACCCCACTTGGGATGTCATCATGACACCCCACGCTTTGCATCGCGGACGGACGGGATCACGGACTTAACGGATTATGGGTGTGCGAAGCGAAAAAGTGGGGAACAAGAATGCCCCTTTGTACCGCGGACACTCCTGTCCGCGAATCGTCGGAAGTGGCAAGGACGGGTAGGGCACGGCTTCAGCCGTACCGCAAAGGATTAGCTTGACGTTTATAACGGCGCGAAGCCGCCGAGCTTTAGGTCGAAAAGGGGATCTACTGGCGTCGCACTAAGACTACTGCAACGAGAAGATGTAGGCGGCACCTTCGAGGTCGTCACCGTCGTCCGGCGCACCGACGATGACGTTATTCCCGCTGATGGCAATTGACGAGCCGAATTGCTCGCCCGCTTGACCATCAGATGCGCTGGCAGCGCCATTCGGCGAGGTCGTATTCTTCCACCCTGACGTAGGTTTGAGGTAACCGATGACCGAGCCTTGCTTGCCATTACGGCCAATCGTGTTCGTCGGAGCCCCGGCTAGAACTATATTTCTAGCTGCTGCAACCGACGCGCCCAATTGAAGACTAAAGTTAACCGGAACGCTCAGTTCCGCCGTCTGCGTCATGTCCTGCCAGCCAGTGTTTGGTTCGGCATAGACATAAACGGTGCCTGGCTTAAAGTTGTGGAAAGGCGCGCCGACGGCAATCGTTGTTCCGCTGATGGCAACCGAGGATGAAAAATGCTCGTCGTAGGAGTTTCCGTCCGATGCGGTCAGGGTTGCGGATGGCTGGAGGAACCCACTCCAGCCATCCGGCGGCTTGTTAAAAACATATGCCGCCTGTAGCGTCGGGGTGCCTACTTCCCCAGCAACTATGGTGTTGCCGCTCATGGCGAGCGATACGCCGATCCTGCCGCCATCCGACGACGACAACTGCGCATCCGAGGAGATCGAGTCCACCCAACCGCCGGCGGGTTCAACCCAAACATATACCGCCCCGAATCGCCCGCCGGGGCCACCCGCTGCTAGCACACTGCCGTCGCTGCTGATCGCGAGCGAGACTCCGAGCTGGTTCTCGCTGCCTGCACTGGGGAAAGACAATTCTGCTATTGGCACGAGATCACCGCTCCACCCCCCAGCAGGCTCGGTGAATATGTGAACGGCACCTCGCGTGTCGTCGCCGAATGGCGCGCTCACCGCTATCGTATGATTTCCGATCGCAACGGCAGCGCCAAATTGGTCACCAACGAGGCCATCGCTTAATCGAGCAGCTTGCTTCCACGAGCCCTGAGACTGAACAAACACGTACGCGTAGCCGGTTTGGCCGCTGAAAATGGGACTTGAAGCACCCACGACCGCCGTTGAATCTTGAATTGCAACTGACGCTCCGAACTCATCTCCCGGAACGTCGGCGGGATCGAAAATCGCGGCAACCTGTTTGACATTCTGAGCAAGTAAGCTCTGCGGGATCGTCGTCCACACGGCGAGGGTCACAAGAAGCAGAAAGAAAAAGCGGCTCATAGAAACTCCACAATGAAAACTGGCGCTGGGCCGGGGAAGCAGCGATGCCCGCGAATAACAGTTTACGCTCGTCTTTATATCATGGCACCACGAAAACGCAGGCGCAGAAAGTTTTCCCGTCGATGCCTGCTGCCGCGCTTTCCCATTTGGGAACTCGCTTGTGCATTTTTTCATGCGTTCTTCATTTTTTTCTTGACCTCGCAATTCAGAAAGCGCATGGTCGAATTAGTAGGCATCACTGGTTCTTTGACAATCGAATCGCGTGTGAGAGGCAGTATTGAAAGACGGGGCTAACTCCAATGTTTTCTATATTTTCCATATAAGTGATTTGCAATCTAGATTTTGCAAAAACGGGACGCTGTAAGTTGTTGAAACATAAAGATGAGCAATAAAAAAAATTCAGGATTGATCGACTTATTAAGGCGCGCAGCCGCGCAGATCTAACCAGATTAGCTCCACGTGAGATCCCTCTCTCCGCGTGAAGAACGCGCTTCGTTCGGGATGACATCCCAGGGGCACTCAAAGCGAGAGAAGAATTCGGGTAAGAAACGAAAATGCAGATTCCCTTCGACTTCGCTTAGGGCAGGCTCTCGCCCCGCAAAAACAAAAATGCGCAGTCCTCGTGATGACAGTGTTTTGATGAGCGTCTCCGCGACCCAATGCGGACTGTCGAATGACAGAAAGAGAAAGCCAAACGAACAAAGACGGTCGAGTTCCGAGGTGCTTATACTTCCAAATACGAAGTGAGAGGCAACTGATCTGAAAGATTTCCGCTAAATTCTCATTACCTTTCCAAAATAACCGTCAGTCACGCTTCTCAGCTGAAACATTTGGTTTACAGCAATCACGATGCCAACAATCTCGCTCGGAAACGATGCTCCATGCCACTAATTGGTTGCAATCTTAAGTAACACAGTAGTAACATGCCTTTAGGAAGTGGTACTTAGCGCCGAACTCCTGTTTCACCGCCCAGTTCTTCCAGGTTTAGAAGCCGTAACCAACTGTCTAATCACGGGGTGAACCCATGCCCCGGGAGCACGTTCGGAGAAAGCTAAACATGGCATGGTACGCGTACTGCCTCACTGAGCAACAAACCCTACCAAATGGGACTCGTGCCCGCCGTCCTTATTTGATCGAAGGCGTCCAAGGTGTAAATGGAGCCCCGGTCCTTAGCTATCCCAGCGGAGAATTCGCCGTAGTCGTAAGCGAATATGACCGAACAGCCCTCCCCGGAGTTGGTGAACCCGCAAAACTCGATGAGCAAGTGGTTCTTGAACATGCTCGAGTAGTGAGCGTATGTTTCCGCACCGGAACTGTTTTGCCGTTTCGTTTTGGGACCATCTTTGATAGCGACGATGCGCTTCGCCAAGCGGTACGAACCAATCGGCGCGCATTCGGACTGAGCGTTGCCCGCTTACGCGGCAAGGCTGAAATGCATTTAAAAGTTCTGGTACGCGATGGAGTTCTGCGGCAGGCAATCGACGAAATTCAATTGCCGGATTCGGTTGGCGGCGAGTATCTAACCAAGCTTCGCGAAAAGGCCAGCAAAGATCGCGAACGCCAAACCAAAGCCCGAGCGCTGTCGGTACAGGTCCACAAACTGTTCAATCCTCTCGAAGAGGAAATCAGCTGCAAGCGCGTCAATGCCAATGGCATGTTGATCGATATCGCCCACCTGATCGACTCCAAGGCAGTGGAAAAATATCAGCATCGCTACACCAGCGCCGCGAAACAATTGAAGAATTGCGAGTTGGTGATCAGCGGACCGTGGCCGCCTTACCATTTCCTTCCCGGCAAACTGCGTACCGTGGCTGGAAACTCGTAAGCCACATCGTGATTAACTTAGACCCACGGCCTGCGCCGTGGGTTTTTGATTTTGGGGTAAGCTATTCGAGCAGGAGATACGATGGCGAAGATAACAAAAGTGAAGCCCAGCACCAAGAGCCAGAAATTTGAATTTAGCGTAAAGCTTGAGGGACGCGAAGGCACGCACATGTGCGCGATGCGCCCACCGTTCTACGTAGATAAAGTATTCGGCACACGCGGGCGAGTCGCGATCCGCGGGACGATCAACGGATTTCCTTTTCGATCATCTCTCGCGAACATGGGCGAAGGCCATTGCATGCCGGTCAATAAAGAATTGCGGGAAGGTGCGAGGTGCAAAGCCGGTGACATGGTCCACATCGTAATGGAGCACGATGATGAGGAGCGCGTGGTCGAGGTCCCTCGACCATTGCAAAGCGAACTGTCAAAGAGCGCCGTCGCCAAGGCGAATTGGGAGAAAATGAGTTTTACTAATAAAAAAGAAATCGCCAGGTCCATAACAGAGGTGAAACAAGAAGAAACCCGCGTGCGGCGGTTGGCCAAGGCCATGGACATCCTCAAGAATGGAAAGAAATGGACGGGATAGGATTAAGTGGCTTTAGTTTGTCTACCACTTCCGCAATATCATTTTCTTGAAATAAGCGGATGGCCGCGATCCCCGCGGCACCTGTATCAAGGCATGCGCGAGCGTTTTCCAAAGTAATCCCTCCGAGGGCGAGAACGGGGATGTCATGCTGACAAGCTTTGCGAAGCTCGTCGAGCCCGGTGGGGTTTGCTCCGGGCAGTCCATTCTTTTCGAACACAGGACCGAAAGTCGCGAAGTTTGCACCATCGGAAGCGGCTTGCTCAACTTCATCGACACGGTGGCAGGAGACTCCGATGTCGGTCTTGCGTTTCGAAAAAATCGTTCGCACATCTCTCGCCGAAATATCGTTGGACCTCAGATGGACGCCATCTGCTCCAACGGCGATGCAAACATCCGCGCGCGAATTGATAAGCAATGCGGTTGTAGATTTTTCGCCGCGAATGGTTTGTAGAACAGATTTACCTAGAGATTCCAGCTCGCGTGCAGATAAATCTTTCTCGCGAAGCTGGATGTAGTCCATTCCGCTGCGCGCAGCTTCAGCAATCTTTTCGAGAAACGCTTTTCGATCACCAAAATACGCTCGATCGGTAATGTAGTAGAGCAACACATTCGCCTACGGATTGGTTTTAGCGATTTCCGGTACGGTATCAGCCGCTCGCTTTGGCTGATCGAGATGGTATTTGGTGAGTCCGTCGCGCAGACATTCAAAGCCCTCTTCTGGGGAATCGACCATCCTGAACAAATCAAGGTCGGCGGCAGAGATGGTGCCTGCGTCCACCATGCTCTGAAAGTTCAGCAGGCTGTTCCAGTATTTCTTGCCGTACATGACTACAAGAATTTTCTTGGCGAGCTTCTGAGTTTGCGCCAGCGTCATGATTTCGAAGAATTCGTCGAGCGTGCCGAATCCGCCGGGGAAAATGACCAGCGCCTTCGCAAGATACGCGAACCAGAACTTACGCATGAAGAAATAATGAAACTCGAAATTGAGCGATGGCGTGATGTACGGATTAGGATTTTGCTCGAATGGAAGATGAATGTTTAGTCCGATGGTTTTAGCGCCAGCTTCTTTCGCGCCGAGATTGGCAGCTTCCATGATGCCTGGGCCGCCTCCGGTCGTCACCACAAAACGGCGGCGGCGTGCCGGAATCTCCATTGACCATTGGCTTAAAAGGAAAGCGAGACGGCGTGCATCCTCATAGTAGCGGGCCATGTCGACGGCGGAATGCGCGAGCTTGCGTGCATCTGCCGCCGTTTCACGTGGCAGAGCCTTGAGCCGTTCACCAGCTTCGTGCTGGCTGGCAATTCGCGCTGAACCGAAAAATACGACCGTATCCTGAATTTGTTCTTTACGGAAACGAGCGAGTGGCTCGGAATATTCTGCCAGGATGCGCAGAATGCGTCCATCGGGACTGTTCAGGAACCCTTCGTTTTCGTAGGCGAGGGGCGCGCGCGGTAATTTGAAGTCAGTCATGTGAGGGAGTCTTTCTATGATTTTACCGGGCGATCATTCCGCTGCCCTGATCTTCGCGGTATTGTAAGGCTTCGGAGAAGCCGATCCATATGTCGAGGACGCCAAGTCCGCTGAACATTCCACGAACAAAATTATTGGCAGCGAATTCACGGAGCGTGGGATAGATAAGAAACAAACGGTTGTCGGTCCAGGCAGTGGTCCATGGAAGCATTACGAGGAGTACGCCGAAGCCTGCGCACACGCACACGAACATCAGCACCGTCAGGCGATGCATCCACAATGAAGTGCTGGTTGGCTGAGGAGAAGAAATTTTCACGGCGATTCCTTCATGCGGAACCGGCGAGCCCAAAGGTTGGGGAGGTGCATTGGGATCAAGACTCAAGCGTGCCTCCACCAACGGAATGACTCATCGAGACATTCTACGATGTTCAGGCTGTGATGCTGCCATGCCAGACTCTAATCCCTAACTCCATCCATGAAGGCACGCAGTTTGCGTGATCGCGATGGGTGACGCAACTTGCGCAACGCCTTCGCTTCAATTTGCCGTATGCGCTCGCGAGTTACCGCGAAGGATTGTCCAACTTCTTCAAGAGTGTGCTCGCTGCCGTCTTCCAGACCGAAGCGCATTTTGATGACCTTTTCTTCGCGTGCAGTCAATGTGCGCAGAACCTGTCCAGTCTGATCTTTTAAGTTGACGTTGATAACGGCTTCGGCAGGAGATACCACTGCGCGATCTTCGATGAAGTCGCCCAAGTGGGAATCTTCCTCTTCTCCGATCGGAGTTTCGAGAGAGATCGGTTCCTGTGCGATCTTCAAGACCTTGCGGACCTTTGCGACTGGAATATCCATGCGCTTCGCAATTTCTTCCGACGTCGGTTCGCGGCCCAATTCCTGCACCAGTTGCCGCGACGTACGGATCAGCTTGTTGATCGTCTCGATCATATGCACCGGAATACGAATAGTGCGGGCCTGATCGGCGATGGCACGAGTGATGGCCTGACGAATCCACCAAGTGGCATAAGTGGAGAATTTATAGCCGCGGCGGTATTCGAACTTGTCGACAGCTTTCATCAAACCGATATTGCCTTCCTGAATTAAATCCAGGAACTGCAAGCCACGGTTGGTGTACTTCTTGGCGATCGAAACGACGAGGCGAAGATTGGCTTCGATTAATTCGCGCTTCGCCTGCTCCGCATCCATGTCTCCCTGAATGATTTCGCGCTGGGTCCGCTTGAGTTCAATAAACGAAACGCCAGCTTCGAGCTCGAGCTTCTCAAGATCGGTATGGATAGCGCGCGATTGGCGGCGATATTCCTTCTTCTGATCGTCGCTGCGAGTGGATTCAGCCTTCTTCTCAAGATTCTGGGCTTGCCGGTCAAGCGAACGAAGCGTATCAACCGTCTTGTTGACGCGGTCGATCAGGCGCTTGCGCTCATTATTAGTGAATCCTAGCTTCCGCACGCACAGCGAAACGTGAACAACGGCGCGGGCCAATGCTATCCGGTAACGGCGATAGTCTTTCGGCCGCTTCTTTTGAGTTACGGAAGCAAATTTCTCGACGAGAACTTCAGACTTCTTGTACGCCTTGGACAGGTCGTCAATCTTGCCGGTGAATTCTTTCAGGCGATTCTGAAGAATGTCATCGGTAATTTCTTCTTCGTCGAAGGTGACGACTTCCTTAATCGAACGGACGCTCTTCTTGAGATCTTCTCCGAGCGCGAGCAATTCGTTGATGACAATTGGCGAACGTGAAATTGCTTTTAAGACGCGCAGCTGTCCACGCTCAATGCGTTTGGCAATTTCGACTTCGCCTTCGCGAGTGAGCAATGGGACGGTACCCATCTCGCGCAGGTACATGCGGACCGGGTCATTGGTCTTTTCGAGCGCTCCAGGAGTCAAGTCCAGCTCTACGTCTTCGCTGGCTTCGTCGTCGTCGAATTTCTTATCGAGTGTGGATGAAGGAAGTTTGGGTCCTTCGAGGACATCAATCCCCTGAGTGCTGATGGTGCTCAGCAAATCATCCATATCTTCAGGGCTGTTGACGTCGTTGGGCAACAGGTCGTTGACCTGGTCGAAGGTGAGATATCCCTTCTCTTTTCCAGTGTCAATCAGCTTCTTAATATCTTCGTACTTATCGTCCAGGGCCAAGACGGATTATCCTCAACTCGTCCCAATGAAGGGACGCGGCAATAAATTTGTGAGCGGTGGGAGCTTAAAGTGCGGAGATACGCGTCAGCACAAACCTAAATTATACCACTAAAAAGCGGTGATTAGGCGGCGCATCATCCTGCAATCTCTACGGACTCATAAACTTAGATGATCTATGAGGCCATTTAGTTCCACCACAAATAACAACTAAGCCGAATTTTGCAGCGGCTCTGCTGCCGGATCGCGTAACGCCAGTTTCAGGCGCATTTTTTCCTGTAAAAGCGTCTGCAAACGCTCGGGATCGCGCAACTTTCCGGATTGGAGCTCAACTTGCACTTGTTCCAAGCGTCGCCGCAGATGAATACGCCGCAAAGCCTTTACCGCCCCTTCGAGCCGCTCGGCGCTTAATTCTTCGTCATCTTTGAGCAGCGCGACGGCCAGAACGTTGCGGTCTGCCTCGGACATTTCCAATTCCATAACGTCGGCAAATTCCGGCTCGGCGTTAAGCAGGATTTCGATCAGCGACTCGGAACCCAAGCCTTCATGGATCCGTTCATTGTGAAGAGCGAAGCGGGCCTGACGCGACGGGATGAATTCTTCGTCAGCGCCATAACGACTGGAAGAATGAAAGTCGTCAACCGGAACTTGCGTCGAGCCAGCAAGAGCACGGATGATAATTTTTTCCGCGTCGGTGATTTGCGCAGCGGACGTATTCTTGACCGCTGCCGAGGAGCGCTGTCCGGCGGCGTGTTTCAGTTCCTGCCGAAGCACTCCGGAATCGATGCCGAGTTTCTGAGCGATTTCCGCAGCAAGTTCGTCGCGAACAATACGGCTGGGTACGCGTTGGATGTGAGGCAAGAGATGATTTACTGCTTTCGCTTTGCCTTCCGCGCTGCGGACCGGAAATTGCGCACGAGCGCGGTCGATAAGATAGTCAAAATATTTTTGCGATCCACGAAGCGTTGCCGCGTAGGCATCGCGTCCGTTCTTGCGGATGAATAAATCAGGATCGAAACCGGGTTCCAGAGTTAGAACTTTGACCTGGAAATCGTCTTCGATGAGGAGTCCCAGCGTGCGTTCCGTTGCGCGCGCACCGGCTGTATCAGGGTCGAAATTGACGACTACATTTTTGCTGAAGCGCCCAAGCAATTTGGCTTGTGGCTCGGTAAAGGCAGTCCCGGAGCTGGCAATGACGTTATGAAATCCGGCGGCAAAGACGGCGATGCAATCCATTTGTCCTTCAACCAGGATTGCGTAATCCAATTTGCGGATGGCTTCTTTCGCCTGATCAAGATTGAACAGCACCCGAGATTTTGAATAGATGGAAGTCTCTGGCGAATTCAAATACTTCGGGCCGGATTTTTCGTCGACAGCGAGTGTTCGGCCGGTAAAGGCGATGACACGCCCGCTTTCATTGGCAATGGGAAACATCACGCGGTTGCGGAACTTAGAATAAATCGCAGAGTTCTTGGTGTCAGCCTTATTGTCGTTATTGTGATCATCGCTTTGTTCTTCGCGATCTTGCTTCCAGGAAAATAATCCGCTCTCGCGCAATGTTTCTTCGTCGAATTGACCGCGAAGCCGGTCGCGCAACAGAAATCCGGAATCCGGGGCATAGCCAATGCGAAACGCCGTGATGGTTTCGCGATCAAGACCGCGCCCAGTCAAATATTCGCGGACATGGGATCCATCGGAACGATTCAGGCACTCCTGAAAAAATGAAGTCGCGGCGTCGTGCACGTCCAGCAAAATGCCGCGCAACTTGGCTTCCTTGGCCTCCGCCGGGCTGCTGTAAGTAATCTTAGGGAGAGCTATGCCGACTTTCTGCGCAATCAGCCGCACTGCTTCGGGAAATGAGACGTTCTCAATTTTCTGGACAAAGCTGAATACGTCGCCTTTCACACCGCAGCCAAAACAATAGTAAAACTGGCGAGTAGTGTGGACGGAGAACGAAGGCGTTTTTTCTCCGTGAAACGGACATAATCCCGAATAATTCTGGCCGCCGGACTTGCGGAGTTTTACGTAATCGCCGACGATCCGAACGATATCGGCCTGTTGCTTGACGAGTTCTTTAAAGTCTGACGCTTCGGTCATAACGGAAACTGCTTGCAACTATTGTCGGACAGATTACGCCGGAATGGAACGGAAGAGATTGCGCGTTTTGTGGACAAGCTGTGGAAGATAGGACCGGACAGATTTTCCCGCGAGACGTGGCAGGAATCCGCCTTGCCAATTGAATGTGTCCGCTAATGGACGGATGATGGGCTAATGCGATCCGCGCGGAAACTATTATTGCTACTGGCTTTCTGCACACCATGCGTGTATGCGCAGGATAACGTTGCACCCGTCAGCGCCTATGCCGACGCCGGAATCGGGCTCTACGGAAATCTTGGCCGCGAAAATCCAAATTTTGATTTTGACGGCGGGGCGGACATCACTCATCACAAGCTGTTTGCCGAAGTCGAAGCTGGGGCCGACACTGCAAATGGTAAAGGCACAGGGAACGGCTATACCCTCCGCACTCACGGCCTGGTGTTTTATCATCCTCCCGGCAAATGGAGCTTCGGCGGCGGTTTGTATTTCGCCGAGTTTTCTACCAGCGCATTCAAAGAGCACGATGTCTGGCCAAGCGCAGGATTGCTTTTCAATGGCGAATGGTTGCGGGCAAACATGCAGTATCTATTTCACGGAAGCAATTCCAACTATCACGAAACTGGTCCGCTTGTAGATTTGCGTTTGCATATCGTGCGCGGTTTTTATCTGCGCGAAAGACTCGCGGTCCTTCATTACTGTGATCGCGTAGAAACGCCACCGCAAGGCCACGTAGGCGCAGAGGCTACTTTCGGAGTTCTCTATGTGTTTCACGACAAACGATAGTCGAACCGTCTTAAATTTACTGAGGTGCCGATGGCGCGACTGTTTCTACCGGTTGCCGGAGCACGGTTACATCTGAATTTTGGCCGTAGCCGAATCCCTGCTTGATCAATTTATAAATCGTTCGCCGATTTTGCGCGATCCATTTTGGCCATGCCATGCGTCCCATCATGGGAAAGTAAATACCTCGAAAGAACATTCTCGAGATGAAGATATTTACCTTGTATCCTACGGGCTTGTCGCCGAGAGAATCCACTGCTTTGGCGATTGCTGCGGGACTGTACGCGTGTTCCCATCCGTAGTTCACTTCGGCGTGAGCTTCATCAATCGTCATCTTTAGCGGATTGTGGGCCATAGCGAAGGGAATAAATTCCTGCCAATGCTTTGGCCGAGTAAGGCGCCCGGCAACTTCGAGGCGCTTATAAAGAGGTGTTGCCGGAAGCGGAGTCAGTAATCCAAAGATGGGAAGACCCGGCGGCCAGGTGCGGACTTGTTGCAACGTGCGCTCGGCCACTCCGACGGTGTCGTTATCCATACCGAAGATAAATGACGTGATAGCGAATACATTTCGTGCAGCCAGTCGTTCGAGGACGACTGCATATTCTCCTGGCTTGTTGAAGCCTTTTTTTACGTCGGCAAGGTTAGCTGGATCAATCGATTCCATGCCGATGAAGACCCACTTGCCACCGGACGCGGCGATCAAGTCCACTAATTCTTCGTCGCGCAGTAAGTTTGCGCTGATTTGTGCTACCCAATTTAACTGGGCGCCGGCGGCGATGATGTCCCGTAGCAACGATTTCGTACGCTTGATGTTGATGGCAAAATTGTCGTCAATAAAGAAGATGGCGATCTGGCCCTTTTCTTTTTTTGCACGTGCTTTCAACATCAGCAATTCATTGACGACGCTTTCATTCGTGCGAAAGCGTATGGAATCGCCAAAGAATCCGGTGACCGTGCAAAACTCGCATCCATACGGACATCCGCGACCAGACTCCACAGGAATAATGCGAAATGTTCCCCAGCCTTCACCAAGTCTGTTGAGCAACGGAGTAAAAACTTTAGGAATGAGATTGAATTGCGCGAGGTTGATTGAATCCCACGGAATGACCGGATAAGCCTTCAAAGACGGCTTGCGCTCTTTTCCCGCATCATCGACGGGCGCGTAGATTTCTTTTAGTGTTCCGTTGACGACGTCTTCAACTATCTGCGGCCATGTCTCATCGGCTTCGCCAAGGGCAACTGCGTCGGCATGTTTCTTTCCGCCATCGCGGCCAAGCGCTTCATCCGCCAGTTCCGTTACGTGAGGACCACCCATGACGACTGGAACTCCGGTGGCACGCACTGCGTCGGCCATGCGGTATGCTTTCGCAACCATGCGGGTCATTGCACCGATACCGACGAGTCCGATATTTTCGTCGCGAACGAACTGTGCAATTCCGGCTTCGTCCATCGGTTGCGCATTGCCATCGATTAGCATGACCTCGTGACCAGCCGGAGTGAGCGATTGCAGAAGGAACATCCAAAGATGCGGCATGAAATTGCGCGTGACCCCGTTATCGGGGTTATAGAGCAGGATTTTCATAATAGGGCCTTTCGTTGCCGTACTCAGCTAACGAACACGAACACGAGATGGTTCGATCATCCGTCCATGCGGCGGTCTAGCATGCGACGGTCGAGCCCTGCCACTGAAGATTGGTCGTTATGAAACGTTGGAGGAAACTACTTAACGCCACCGGCTTAGCTGTGTTCGCTGGCGAACGCAGCACTTAGACATACAATAGGCTTATCTACATAGAAAAGCGAACCGGAATGTGAGGAATCTGGGAACATATTTCGTGGGACTATCTCACTTCCCTTTCACGTACACTCTTTAATTACTCAAAGTAACCTTGAAATCCATCAAACACATACTGGCCCACTATACGGCATTTCTGTGGGCGTTCCTAAAGCCGCTGGGTGCGTGGGGAGTTTTCGCCATCGCCGCAATCGACGGCAGCTCGGTCGGCTTACCCGTGGACGCGGTGGTTGGCGGCTATGTCTGGGCGAACCATTCACGATTCTTACTCTATGTGTTGATGGCTGCTGCGGGATCGACGCTGGGTAGTATCGTGGTTTATGTCATCGGCTACAAAGGCGGGGAAGAGTTGCTGCGAAAGCGCATCTCTCCGGAGCGATTCGAGAAGATTCACGCCACGTTCGATAAGCATCCGTTCTGGAGCTTGATGTTTCCGGCGATGTTGCCCCCGCCGACGCCATTCAAGGCATTCGCCTTGGCGGCCGCTGTTTCAGAGATGAGATTTACTCACTATCTGGGGGCAATCTTTGCCGGGCGCTGTCTACGCTTCCTAATTCTTAGCTTGCTTGTGGTGAAATTTGGGCCGGACTTTATCCGTATCCTGGCCATCGCATTCCGCCAGCATTTCTTGTGGGTCTTATTGCTTGCCGGTCTGGGAGCACTGGGGGTTTGGCTCCGCTGGCGGGCGAGGAAAGTGAACCGCGAAACCGAACAAGCTGCCGTTTAATCGTTAGACCGCAGCTGTGCGATCGTTGTTTCCTGCCAGAGCATGAATCAGGACTGGAGTCGCGAACATGGCCGCGGTGAACAAAAGATCACCGGCAATTGCATTGCGGAAAAAGGGAAGTCCCATCACGTAAGACGTCATCAGGCCGCCGAAATTCTTCGGATACATCGACCAGCAAGCCCACACAGCAAAGTTACTCAATACAAAGAAGGAAACTGAGCTAGTCAAAGCCGCGAGCATGATCCGCAACGGCTTCGCGTTGTCGCGGAGGATTGTGCCCAGCCACAAAATTGCGGCGTACCAGACAAACGTGACGAAGTGGTCCCACGAAAAGTTGAGAGAGTAAACCAGCTTGGTGAGAATCACGTCAGAAGCGGCAAGCAATACGAAGGGAATCCACAGCTGGCGACGCGATCCGCGTGCGCCGAAAAACAACAGCGCACCCACGACGGGTGTGAACATCCACGGATGCGGCATAAAGCGCACGGCGATAGCGAACAAAATAAAGATATAAGCCAGCATGATTCACCTCGGGAATTACTCAGTAACGATTGTGGCGTGTAGGCGGGGTTGCGTCAAGTTTGGAGAGGTTGCAGTTCGGCAGGATATTACGAAATTAGTCGCCGCTGGCGTGGCTTGGACTTGCGACCAATGCCACTGGAGCGAGTTCGCGTCGATGATTAAATGCGTGAAGAATAAATAAGACGGTGCCGTACGCTGCAAATATTCCGAAGGCGACAGACACAACCGCGGTCGCAAAAATCATCGATGCCACAAATAAGCTGCTCACTGGTAAAACCTTCCGTTCGCCGTTTTTGGCACGTCTAATCCGATTCCAATTGGTCGCATCCCAGTTGCCTACGGCAGCGTCTAATGGTAGTTGGATTGACGCTTGCTGCTATTGACCACTAAGATACGTGAGTAGAGTCGCGCACTCCCACTGTGGAACATTTCTGAGCACCCGTCTAATTACGGAAGTCACCTGACCCAGTATCTATGGCAATTACCAGGATTTCAGTGCGTGGGGCGCGGCAGCACAACCTCAAGAACATCGACGTTGAAATCCCCCGCAATACGCTGACCGTCATCACCGGATTGAGCGGTTCGGGCAAGTCCTCGCTTGCTTTTGACACCATCTATGCGGAAGGCCAAAGGCGGTACGTAGAGACGCTTTCAGCCTATGCGAGGCAGTTTTTGGACCAGATGGAGCGTCCGGATGTCGATTCCATAGAAGGTCTAAGTCCATCGATTTCAATTGAGCAAAAGACGACGAGCCGGAGCCCGCGATCAACGGTCGGTACAATTACCGAAATTTACGACTATCTTCGCCTTCTGTTTGCGTCGGTAGGGGCTCCGCACTGCCCGAAATGTGGCCGATCGATCAGTCGGCAGACCGCCGATCAGATAGTTCAAAGGGTGATGGCACTTACTCCGGAAGACCGGGTAATGGTGCTGGCTCCGATTGTCCGCGGACGCAAGGGCGAATTCAAAAAAGAAGTTGAAAAATTGCTGGAGCAAGGCTTCACTCGGGCACGAGTGGATGGCGAACTGGTCAATCTCGAAGACGACCTCACGCTCGACAAGCGCAAGAACCACACTATCGAAATTGTCGTGGACAGGTTGCTGGTGAAGCCGGGAATTGAGAGTCGCCTCGAGCAATCCGTCGCTCTCGCAATGAAACTGGCGGGCGGTTTGGTGCAGGTAGCAGTTGTAGGCGGAGACGAACAGCTTTACTCGGAAAAGTTGGCGTGTCCTGATTGCGGCATCAATGTACCGCAACTCGAGCCGCGGTCTTTTTCTTTTAACAGCACTTATGGCGCCTGCGTGGAATGTCACGGTTTGGGCAATCGCTATGATTTCGATCCGGCAAAGGTCATAACGGATTGGTCGAAACCTTTGCTCGATGGCGGGCTCGGTCCGGGATCGGCGTCTCAGAATTTAATTCATCAACTACAAATTACCGCTGCTGCGCACGACTTCAAGCTGAGCACGCCGTTTGAAGACTTTTCAGAAAAAGTTCAAAATCTGCTGCTCTACGGAGAAGAGGCGAAAAGCAAGACAGGATTTCTGGGAATTTTTGCCTACCTGAGGCGTGGACTCGAAGAAACTTCATCGGATGCGTATCGTGATCATTTGATGGACTACATGTCCGCGGCTGAGTGTCCGGCGTGCAAAGGCATGCGGCTCCGTCCGGAAAGCCTCGCCGTGAAAGTGAATGGGATTTCGATTGCGGATTTTACCGCGATGCCAGTGTCACGTTCCTTGGTCGCCGCGCGTCAAATCAAACTTACAGGGCGCGAAGCGATGATTGCCGGGCGCGTAGTACATGAAATCGTCGAACGATTGCAGTTCCTGGATGCAGTGGGCCTGGGATACATCTCGTTAGGCCGCTCGGCTGCCACGCTTTCCGGTGGCGAAGGTCAGCGTATTCGTCTGGCAACACAGATCGGCTCGAAGCTTCGCGGAGTCTTGTACGTCCTTGATGAACCGTCTATCGGATTGCATCATCGCGACAATGATCGTTTGTTGAAAGCGCTTGAAGAGTTACGCGATCTTGGCAATACGGTGCTGGTGGTCGAACACGACGAAGAAACGATTCGCCGTGCTGACTATGTAATCGATCTCGGCCCCGGCGCCGGAAAGCACGGCGGAGGATTGGTCGCGCACGGTACACCACGAGAGATTGAGGATTCACCAGACTCGCTCACTGGAGCTTACATTTCCGGACGCAAGCGAATTGAGATGCGTGAATTACGTCGTCCGCCAGTTGGGGATGGAATTTCAGTGCTGGGCGCTAAAGAAAATAATCTAAAGAACGTGAATGTCACGTTTCCGCTTGGTGTAATGACAGTCGTCACGGGTGTGTCCGGTTCTGGTAAATCAACTTTGGTGAATGACATCCTGTATCGTGCGTTGGCGAAAAAACTGTATCGCTCGCGTGAAGAAGCAGGAGATCACAAGTCGATTTCTGGTGCGGACGCAATCGATAAAGTTATTCGAATCGATCAATCGCCGATTGGACGAACGCCAAGATCCAATCCCGCAACCTACACCGGAGTATTCGCGCACATCCGAGATCTCTATGCGATGCTGCCGGAAGCGCGCGAACGTGGTTACAAGCCCGGGCGTTTCTCCTTCAATCGTCCCGGCGGACGCTGCGAAGCTTGCGAAGGCGAAGGTCAGCGGCGCATTGAAATGAATTTTCTTCCCGACGTTTATGTACTGTGCGAGGTCTGCGGAGGGCGGCGTTACAACCACGAAACTTTGGCGGTGAAATATAAAGGCGCATCCATTGCAGACTTGCTGGAAACACAAATCGCCGATGCAGTTAACATCCTCGAAAATATTCCCGTCGTAAAGCAGAAACTGCAAACGCTGGTGGATGTCGGTTTAGGCTACGTGCATCTTGGGCAGTCGGCGGTAACGCTTTCGGGAGGCGAAGCCCAGCGCATCAAACTGGCGCGCGAGTTAAGTAAACGGCAAACTGGCAAAACTCTTTACCTATTGGATGAGCCAACGACGGGGCTTCACTTTGATGATGTACATAAATTGCTCGAAGTATTGCATCGGCTCACTGACTTGGGAAACACGATCGTTATTATCGAACACAACCTCGACGTGATTCGAAATGCCGATTGGATTATCGATATGGGACCCGAGGGCGGCGAGGATGGCGGACGCATCGTCGTCCAGGGCACGCCGGAGCAGGTCGCGAAGAACAAGAAGTCGTACACGGGCCAAGCGCTGGCTGAACCGTCTCGTCAAAATAATCAAACGCGACGCCGCGCGAAAACGTCCGTCGCATAAGCGGTAAACCAAATTCATTCCATGCCATTGCCGGACGACTTTCCGATCGAAGTACAGCAGGACCAGCCGATTGCTTCGGCGCTACCGCCTGAGTTCCAACCGCCGATCCTGCATTCGTGGCCGGTATGGAGCGGTTGGGACGTTTTAAATATTGCCTTCCTGATGTTCTTCAGTCCCTTTCTGCTTTTTTTTGCAGTAGGAGCGATAGCGCAGCGATTTTTTTATCACGGCTATTCGTGGACGCAACTCGCGGAAACGCCGCTACTGGCGCTCATTACCGAAATACTGGTTTACATCCCCGTGCTGCTCTTCATGGTCATGCTCGTGGAAGGGAAGTATCACGTTCGCTTCTCGGAAGCCATTGAATGGCGCTGGCCGGCCCACGGCTATTTCGGGCTGCTAGCGCTGGGAGTTATCACGCTCCTCGGTCTGCAAGGTCTGGCGCACTTTTTACCGATACCAAAAAATGTACCGTTCGATCAATTCTTTAAGCGCCCACTTGAAGCGTACCTAACGTCGGCGTTCGCTGTGACGCTCGGCCCACTGATGGAAGAATTATTCTTTCGCGGATTCTTGTATCCCGTAATCGCCCGGCGAATTGGAATTGCCTGGGGAGTAATAATTACCGCGCTGGGGTTCGGACTTCTACACGCCATGCAACTGGGGTTCGCATGGGGTCCCGTGCTGATTATTTTTCTGGTCGGCCTCGTCCTAACAATTGTTCGCGTATTTACGAAGTCTGTGGCTTCGAGCTTTATTGTTCATGTCGCATACAACGGGACGCTGACGATACTTACCGTGATTGCGACGGACGGCTTCCGGCATATGGAACGTCTGACGCAATAAGGTCTCCGTCAAAGTGTGCGTGATATCGTTTTAGTAGATGCCAATGGCAACTTCTGAAAAATCTTCGGCGCGGCAGGAACTGTTGCGGATGCTCGCGACCAAATCGTTTCGATTGGGAGATTTCAAGCTCTCTTCGGGCGGAAGCAGCGACTACTACATCGATTGCCGCACGACGACGCTTGATGCCCGCGGATCGCAGCTGACCGGACAAGTCTTCTACGAAGAGATTGTTGCCCGCGAATGGAAGCCGGCGGCGATTGGCGGCCTCACCATGGGTGCGGATCCGATTGTGGTTGCTGTGGCCGTTATCAGCGGCGAGTTGAATGGCTTCCTGGTACGGAAATCCGAAAAAGGTCACGGCACTGGCCAGCGAATCGAAGGCTTCCGCGAAAAAGCCGCGCGCGTCGTCATTGTCGATGATGTCTGCACCACTGGAGCGTCGACTGTTCAGGCCATCGAGGCTGCGCGCGAATTCGGTTTCAACGTAGTTGCCGCAATGTGTCTCGTGGAACGAGAGGACGCTCGAGGACGGCCTTCTGTCGAAAGGGTCGCACTGCCAGCGCCGTTCGTATCTCTATTTACGGCGATGGACGTTCGGCGTCAGCACATCGAACTCAATCGCGGTGACGGACCAGCAAGTGGCGAAGCTGGGTGCGAAATCTGCGGACGTCCCGCTGTGATTCACAATCCGCGCATTCGTTGCGTGGAGCACAAGGTTTAGTCTTTGCAGAAGGTTCGATGATCCGAAAATAACGTCGATGAGTAAACTATCTACATCCTGTTTCTTCATCGCGATGTTGGGCATCTGTTTTGCGAATTCAATAAGCAACGCGATGCGGCGTTTGATTTACAACCGTTCTGGTGAATCACTTCGTCCTTTATCTAGAAAATTGATCCGAGAATATAGCAATGTTTATGGGAAAGACCGGAATTATTGGGCCTACTGCTTTTCGTGGTTAGCGGTGTCCGCAGGGATGATAGGTTTCGCGGTGTTCGTAAGATAAGTCACAGTTTTCGTTTCGAAAAGGGCTTCTATAAACATGATTGAAACATTGGAATGGACTGATACGGGTGTGCGCTTCATCGATCAGACGAAGTTGCCGACCGAAGAGACTTACGTAAATTGCACGACACACGACCAGGTTGCGGACGTGATCCGCACCATGGTTGTGCGCGGCGCACCGGCAATCGGAGTGGCTGCTGCGATGGGCATTGCGCTTGGCATGCAGAACTCCAAAGCCGCGACGGAACCTGAACTGCGCCGCGAATTGGATGAAGTCAGTCGCATTATCGGCGAGACTCGGCCCACGGCCGTCAATTTGTTCTGGGCGATCCAGCGCATGAAAGCGAAGTTCGATTCGTTGCACGGACGTCCTGTGGCGGAAATTAAACGTGAATTGATTGAAGAAGCTCGCCGCATGCATGCGGAAGACATCGCCGCTAATCAAGCGATGGGACGGCATGGCGCCACCCTGATGCCATCCAGCGGTGGAGTGTTGACACATTGCAATGCAGGAGCGCTCGCTACCTGCGGATACGGCACCGCGTTGGGCGTGATCCGCGCGGCAGTGGAGCAAGGCAAGAAAATCCATGTGTATGCCGACGAGACTCGCCCATTTCTGCAAGGCTCGCGGCTCACCGCGTGGGAGCTGTTGAAAGATGGCATCGACACCACCGTTATTTCCGACAACATGGCAGGAGCGATGATGCGCCAGGGAAAAATTCAAGCCATCGTCGTCGGTGCGGATCGCATTGCCGCCAACGGAGATGTTGCCAATAAGATCGGCACATACACGGTTGCTGTTCTAGCAAAAGAACACGACATTCCTTTTTATGTTGCTGCGCCAATTTCCACAGTTGACCTCGCCACTCCAGATGGCAGCAAGATTCCGATCGAGCAGCGCAACGCCCGCGAAGTCACACATATCGGCGGACGCCAGATGGTTCCGGATGGTGTTGGAGTGGAGAATCCTGCGTTCGACGTTACTCCAGCAAAATATGTGGCGGCAATCGTGACGGAGCGGGGCATCGCGCGAGTTCCTTATGGCGAGTCGTTGAAGAAATTGGCTTCGCAAACCACTCCATAGTCACGGAACCATCCGGCTCTGCATTGCGTATCTTTCTTTGACAGTTCGCGAAGTAGGAACCAGGAGGTATCGCGATGCTCGCTCTCTTGCTATGGTGCTTTCTCTTTGTTGTGTGCTGGCCGGTGGCAATTATGGCGCTGGTGCTCTATCCGTTAGTCTGGCTTTTTCTGCTGCCATTCAGGATCGTCGGTATCGCTGTCGAAGGCATGCTCGAACTGGTGTGGGCTGTGGTGACATTTCCCGCGAAGCTTCTGGCCGCGCCGTTCCGAGTCTGATTTTTGTATCCGGCGGTGACTCAGGCTAAAATTGCTTGAGAAGCAGTCCGGCATGAGTCTTCGCAGTCGCAGCAAAGTTCGAAACAACGGTCCAGATCCCGGCGGGCCGGCGTTTTCCCCTGCTGGCTCTAAGAAAAGCCCATCTTTATCCATCGCCCACGCAATTCTTCTCGGCTTCCTTTTTGCGTCAAATCTCTGCGCGCAGAATCTCCCGGCCACTGATCAGCCCTCAAACTCTATTCATGGAATCGTCATCAATGAAGTGACCAATGAGCCAATCGGTCGCGCGCTCGTGTCGTCTCCTGATAGGCGGTTTGCGTCGATGACAGATGCCCAGGGCTATTTTGAATTCAAGCTGCCGCCTGAGTCTGCGCAGGGAACAGAATCGAAAACTTCTCAGCCGAACCGCCCTTTAGATTTGACGGCGCGCAAACCCGGATACCTAGAAGGCTTTCAGTCATACGTAAACGTGGAGGTGAGTTCGGACGCGCACGATTTGAAAATAGCGCTAACGCCCGAGGCCTTAATCACAGGTCGCGTGATTTCGCCGGGAAATGATGTTGAAGAGCGCATCCAGGTTGAGTTGTATCGGCGGCAGATTCAGAACGGTGTGGGTCGATGGATACTCGCGGGATCAACTTCTACTCGGCACAACGAAGAGTTCCGGTTCGCCGAATTGGAGGCAGGGGAATACAAATTACTCTCGCAGGAATCGCTGGATCGTGATCCTCTGACGTTTGATCCGAAGGAGCAGCTTTATGGGTATCCGCCCGCATATTTTCCCAATGCAAGCGATTTCGCGTCTGGGAAGTTGATCACTATAGCAGCGGGATCATCGACAACGGCTGATATCACGGTGACGCGACAGTCCTATTATCCGGTCAAAATAAAAGTGCTCAACGCTCCAGCAGGGACGGGCCTTGCAATCGATGTATGGGCGGCGGGTCGGCCCGGGCCGGGCTTTTCTCTCGGCTACAACCTTCAGACTCAAACCATTGAAGGCTTGTTGCCCAACGGTAACTACTTGGTCGAAGCTTCGAGCTTTTCGCAAATCGGTGTGAATGGATCGACAACTCTCAGTGTTAAGGGTTCCGCTACCACTGGATCGCCGATGGCGCTGGTCTCGAATTCTTCGATTGGCGTGGAAGTCAAAGAAGAATTTACAGCCGATGACAAGGGATCGGGGCAGGTGACATTTTCAGGTCCGAGGAACGGACGTGAACGACGCGGTCCGCGAAGTTATCTTAATGTGCTTCTCGAAAGCGCCGATGGTTTCGGTCACGCACGCGGTGGATTTCTCCGGCAACCGACAGGGCCAGCGGATGAGTCGCTTGCTATCGATAACGTTCAACCTGGAAAGTATTGGGTCACAGTGCAAACATCGCGAGGGTTCGCTTCGTCGATTACTTCAGGGTCAATCGATCTGAAACACAACCCGCTTGTCGTCGGAGCGGGCGGCCAGACATCACCTATCGAGATCACAATGCGCAACGATAGCGCTGAACTGGACGGCACGATAGATGGGGCGAACAGAAATGATCAAAGGCCTAAAGGGCATGTGTATCTCATTCCTTTGGCGAACAGCAGCGGAGATTTCAGGGAAATTTGGGTAGGGCCCGACGGCAAGTTCCAGTCGGAAGGCATTCCGCCTGGTACATATCAAGTACTCGCGTTTGCCACACCAACCGAAATTGAATACCGGAGTTCCGAAGCGATGCGTGCCTACGAATCGAAAGGGATTGTGATCCATCTCGTTCCCGGTCAGAAGGAAAACGTTAAGCTCCATTTGATTTCGCTTGGAGAATAAATTGCGCAGGCTCTTACAAACTTCGGTCCGAGCGCTTTTGTTGGTTCTTGTCCTGTCGCTGCACGTCTTTTCAGCGACGCAACCCGCGAATTCGCCGGGCGTATTTCGAATCGCAGGGATTCTCGTCGGAGCCAATGGCGGTGCTCCTCTTAGCCGCGGAAAAGTGTCATTGGTCGAAGTGAAGCGTCCACAGGAACAGATTTCGGTGATCACGGGCGATGATGGCCGATTTATGTTTCCACGTGTTGCTGCCGGCAAGTACTCGTTGCGCGGCGCGAAGCACGGATACATCTCAGCCGCCTACGACGAGCACGAACAATATTCAAGCGCGATCGTGACAGGTGCTGGCTTAGACACCGAGCATTTGATGCTGAAGTTATTTCCCAGCGCAATAATTTCCGGTAAGGTCCTTGACGAAATTGGAGATCCCGCGCGCCACGCCGGCGTTACGCTGTACCGCGAAGATCATCAAGCGGGGGTGACGCGCATCCTACCACGAGGAAACGACACTACGGACGACCGAGGCTATTACGAATTCGCCAATCTTGCTCCGGGAACATACTTCATCTCGGCAACCGACACTCCGTGGTACGCAATTCATCCTGTTGGTTCCCCTGATCAAAACCCCGATCAAAACAAAGATCAAAATTCAGCACGAAGCGGCATGATCGATCCATCACTCGATGTTGCGTACCCGACCGTCTACTATCAGGACGTGACAGAGCCCGACGATGCTCTGCCAATTCCGGTGCGTGGCGGCGATAGCGTCGAAGTCACGATTCACATGATACCCGTCCCATCTCTTCGATTGCGTTTTAGGACTTCAGACACCGCGCAAGGTTTTACCGCACCAATGCTGGAGCGGCCGGCTCTCGGCGGCATGGAGTCCATTCCGGGCGAGGGCGCGCAGCAGATTGCTCCGGGCCTGTGGGAAATGGCAGGCGTTCCGGCGGGTAGATATTCCGTTCGCATTCAACCTCAGGACGCTGCTTCAACACAACGCAATGTGGAAATGAACATCACCAGCGACGGCGAGGAACTCGACACGGCGCAGGGCCAGGCGGACGGTTCAGTGAAAGCTTCCGTGACGATGAAAAACAAAAATTCGATTCCCGCTTCGTTGCAGTTGGGATTGCTCGACTCCAAGTTAAGGATGCATTCCACGCAGAACGTCAACGCAAAGGGCGAAGCGGAGTTCCAAAACGTCTTGCCGGGCAAGTATCAAATTCTGGCCCACAGCGACGGCAAACCATATTCGGTGACGAGTGTGTTAGTTCAAGGACGCCGCCTTTCGCAGAACTCTCTCGACGTGACATCGGGTTCATCGCTGGATGTCGCGCTGACAGTGGCAGCAGGTTCGACGAATGTGGATGGCTTCGCTAAGCGCGATGGAAAAGCATCCGCGGGAGCGATGGTCGTTTTAGTTCCAGAACATCCGCCCGGTGATCATCAGGATGACAAAATCGATTTATTTCGGAGAGACCAGAGCGACCTCGATGGCAGCTTTGTGTTGCTTGACGTTGTCCCCGGCAGGTATACGATTCTCGCCATCGAAAATGGCTGGGACCTCGATTGGTCCTCGCCGGGAGTGATCGGTTACTACGTCAAGCACGGGCAGGCAATCGTCGTTCCCGATCAAGCGAAAAGCTCGATGTCGCTACCCAAGCCTGTTGAAGTTCAGTCGAAGTAAAACGCCTTCTCGTTGCTGCTTCCCTTGGAATGTCATCCTGACAGCCCGCGCTTTGCTTCGCGGGCGGAAGAGCCTGCCCTGAGCGAAGTCGAAGGGATCTCGGACTTAACGGGTTTATGGGTGAGCGAAGCCGATAAGTGGGTACAAGAAACGTTTGTGTAGCGCGGACACTCCTGTCCGCGAATCTCCTAACCATTTCGGATAGGGCCTTTCGGTTCTATTCCGCTCTGGACGGCCCCATGCTACCATTCTGAGGTTTTATTTGGAGGCTTTCGTGAAGACCCTAACTTTCTGCCTGGCATTGATCATAATGAGCTGCACCCTCGCGTTCGGACAAGCAACCGAAAAGGTTTTATGGAGTTTCGGCAGCGTACCGAACGACGGCAATAGGCCCACAGGTAGTTTGATCTCCGATAGCGCGGGCAACTTGTATGGAACAACCGCGGGAGGCGGCACGGGAGGCGGCGGCACTGTCTATGAGCTAACTCCACAATCCGACGGTACCTGGAACGAAACGATACTTTACAATTTTTGCGCGACGCCTGCGTGCATTGACGGATGGGATCCTCAAGGGGGCTTAACTTTTGATGCGGCCGGAAACCTATATGGAACGACAGAACAGGGAGGGACTCAGACGGGATGCGGATCAGGTGGGGAATGCGGCACTGTTTTTGAAATATCTCAGGAGGGCGGGGTATGGGCAGAGACGGTACTCTACAATTTTTGTTCCAGCACGGTCCAGAATAATCCCTGCGCGGATGGGTTCAACCCATTCTCGCAGTTGATCTTTGATGCATCCGGAAATCTGTACGGAACTACAGCATATGGCGGACGCGGTCGCTCCAACGTTGCTGGAGGCACGGTTTTTGAACTATCACCTAATGCGGGAGTTTGGACCGAAAAGGTGCTATACAGTTTCTGTTCCAAGGGAAGCGGCATATTCTGCCCAGATGGTCAAATTCCCCAGGCATCAGTAACATTCGATAAGTCGGGGAATTTGTTCGGCACAACTTTGCACGGCGGACGGTATAAAACCGGCATCCTGTATGAGCTGACGGCGGGAGGCAGTGACTGGACAGAAACGGTTCTTGTTGACTCCTACAACTATCCCAACACCAATGCTTCTGTAAATTTCGACTCTGCCGGTAATCTCTACGGCACTACCGAAGGCAACGCATTCCAGTTGAACCAGCACACTCAGTCGATGAGAACCCGTAACTTCAATATCACAACGGGATACGCTTCCGAAGCGGGCGTTCTGATTGACGCAACTCGGAACGTCTTATTTGGCACTGCGAGCGTCGGCGGTGCGAACGGTGGTGGAACCGTTTGGGAAGTTAACATCGCTCGAGAATTAGTACCAATCTATAGCTTTTGTTCCCTCCCAGCGTGCGCTGACGGTTCGAAACTCTTCGGCGGTCTTATAGAAGATCCGTCAGGCAATTTGTACGGCACCACAACATCGGGCGGGGCTTACGGTAATGGCGTCGTATTCGAAATCACTCCATAGCTCTCCGCTCTTGCAAACCCCGCCCGCCTTATCGGCGGGCTTTTCCATTTTGGGAACTCGTTTGTACATATTTTCGTTCACTCTTCATTTTTCTCTTGACCTCGCAATTTAGAAAGCGCAAGGTCGAGTTAGTGAGCGTCACTGGTTCTTTGACAATCGAATCGCGTGTCAGAGGAAGCGTCAAAAGACAGAGCTAACTTCAATGTTTTCTAGATTATCCATATAAGTGATTTGCAATCTAGATTTTGCAAAAACGGGACGCCCTAAGTTGTTGAAGATAAAGATTAAGCAATAAAAAAAATTCAAGAATGTGGAGTTAACAGCCCGCCGCGGCAGCACAGACTAACCGGATAAGCTGCGCGCAAGATTCCCCTTCGACTTCGCTCAGGGCAGGCTCTCGCTGCCGCTCGGGATGACAAAGCACTTAAGGTACTGGCATGAGCGAATGGAAGGCGGCGCTTTCGAAACGACGCCTCGAAATTAAACGCCTGCAGTTTTCGTCATGGCCTTGAGTTGCAGCGAATCTTGAAGTGATCGCGCCTCAGGAATACCGTTTTCCAGCAAAGTAAGCAGTTGATCCGGAGGCACTGGTCTGCTGAAAAAATATCCTTGTGCCTCGTCACACTGATGTTTGCGCAGGAATGCTAATTGCTTTTCCGTTTCCACCCCTTCGGCGACGACTCGAAGTTTAAGGCTCCGGCCGATGCTGACGATCGCCGCGACCAGAGTGGTTTCGTCCGGCACCGTCGTGATCTGCCGAACGAATGACTGGTCGATCTTGAGCGCATCAATCGGGAAGCGTCGCAAATAGCTGAGGCTCGAATAACCGGTCCCGAAGTCGTCCACGGCGACTTGTATCCCACGGGCGCGCAATGCGCGGAGCGTAAAATCCGCCGACTCCGGATGCTTCATCAATACGCTCTCGGTTAACTCCAATTCGAGAAATCTGGGATCAAGGCCCGTGTCTTTGAGGATGGTAAACACATCATCGAGAAAATTCTCGTGCCGAAATTGAATCGCGGAAATATTTACGGCGATGGTCGTCAGGGACTGCCCGGCGTCGATCCAGATGCGGGCCTGCTTGCAGGCTTCGCGTAATACCCATTGACCGATTGGCAGAATCAAACCACAGTCTTCCGCCACTGGAATAAATTCTGCGGGCGAAACCGGTCCTCGAACCGGATGCGTCCAACGAAGCAACGCTTCTGCGCCGGAAATCTTTCCGGTCAACAAATCAATTCTTGGCTGATAGTGTAGTGCCAGTTCGTTTCGTTCCACTGCTCTGCGCAAACTTTCTTCAATGGATTGTCGTGCAACTGCGCGCAGGTTCATGGCCGGTTTAAAAAATTTCCAACTTTGCGGTCCGTTTTCCTTCGCCTGATACATTGCGGTATCTGCGTTGCGCATCAGAGTTTCGGCATCAAGTCCGTCGTCAGGATAGACACTCACTCCGATGCTGCAGGTAATATGCAGGTCGTGACGGTCGATGGAATGGGCCTCCGCTATAGCTTTCAATATTCTTTTTACCGCAAGCGTAGTGCTGTCGGCCTGCTCCACTTCCGATAAAAGAACGACAAACTCATCGCCGCCTTGACGGCTTACAGTGTCTGAGGCGCGTACGCAATCCACCAGCCGGCCCGCGATTGATTGAAGCAACCGGTCGCCCATGGGATGCCCAAGAGAATCATTGACGTGTTTGAAGCCGTCCAGATCGAGGAAGAGAACGGAAATCTTTTTGTGGTGACGTGCCGCCAGCGCGATTGCCTGGCTGAGCCGGTCATTCAGCAACATGCGGTTGGGCAATCCGGTGAGGAAGTCGTGCTGTGCTGCGTGGGTCATGCGGGCTTCACTGCTACGGAGAGCTTCCTCCGCATTCTTGGCCTCGGTGATGTCCATGTTCACGCCAATCATTCGGCTGATGCTGGTGCGCTCGTCGGTAACGACTCTTCCGACGGCGGACATAATTCGCTGAACGCCATCTGAACGAATGATGCGAAATTCCAGGAAGGCGGAAACATTGTCTGCGATTGATTTGCGCAGCGAGTTTTCTGTGGATGGAAGATCGAGCGGGTGAACAGTTCTTGCCCACCTGTCATATGACATCGTATCCATGGGCGGAATTCCATAGATTTCAAACATCGTTGCATCCCATGTGAGGGAGTTGCTTGTCAGGTCCCATCCCCAGACACCGACCTTAGCAATTGCCGTAGCGAGTGATAAATGCTCAGTCAGCGACAGAACTTCGGATTTCGATTTCTTCCTGTCTGAAAGATCACGAAGTGCGCTCCATCCCGCACCTATAGCAATTAATAATCCCAGCGCCGGTCCAAAGATCAGGACGCCCTTGGTCTGATTCAGGCGGCGGTTGGAGTCCGCATTGCGCAAGACCAATAATTTCGATTCCGTGCTTTGCATCCCTCGTACGACACGTTCAAACTCATCATTATTTGGCTGGTCCGACTGAACTCGAATCGCATCGGCTGCGGCAGCCATACCTTGGATAAGACGCAAGTTTATAAGCATTTCCCCGAAATTGATCTTTTGATCGACCAGCATTTCTACTGCGGGCAACTGGCTTTGCTGGCTTGGATTGTCTCGCAGCAGATTGCGGACCGATTCTTCACGTTGCCTTGCGCTGACTACGCTGTCCCGGTACGACGGAAGAAATGCCTGGTTACCGGTGAGTACGAAGCCGCGAGAACTCGATTCGATGGCTTTAACTGCGACTAATAAATCTTTGAGCTCCTCAAGGGCTTCGTGACTATGCCGCACCCATCTTTCGCTTTCACTGGATGCGACGGTCCCTCGGTAGGAGACTGCTCCTACGATCAGAAGAGTCAGGATGGCCGAACCGAACGCGAGTTGGACTTTCCGATTCAGGACTGGCTTGGATTTCATCAGGACTAATAATTCGTTCGCGTGTTCACGAGCGTACCAAGGCCGGGGGAACGTTCCTAATGACGAAAGATGTCTTTTCGGGTTAACTCTGCACTAGTCATTCGAATCTTTTCATGAATGAGTGAATTTGACGGGAGCACTTCGAAAATCACGGACTGCCCTTCGACTTCGCAAGATTTCCGCTTCGCGCAAACCTTCGCTGAGTGGGTAGTGTATTATGAGAAGTTTTTACCCGCCCAAGCAGAGCTTGAAGGGGGCACCAAGGCTTGGATACTTTACGCTAACGTAATTTCAGGCAGCGTAATGGCCACAACTTCGACTGGCGGCGGGAGAGTGCGAGCGAATGCGCGGGAGGCGTTGTGTCCTGCCATGTGCTTTAGCATGTCGGTTGCCGATTGCAGGCGGTTCTCACAAATTACGTTGATGCGGATGGCATGTCCGCAGTCTTTGCACGTCATTGCGTTTCCAGTCGTTATGTACATATCTACAGACTACGCTCAAGTCGACTGGATGATTTGCCCGACAGGCCACTAGCCTTTAGTTCTGCAAAATAAAAGGGACCCCATCAGGTGTCCCTGACGCGATCCTTTTAGTAAATACTTATGCCTTGCGTCCGCCGAAAACTAAAGCGAGTACGCCACCGGCTAAAAGAACGATGCCCACAACCGGGGGCAGCTTTTCACTGTGCTCGGTTTGGACACCGAGCTTGGCGTCTCCAATCTTTACGCTATGGTCCTCGCTATGTGGGACGGGGACAACAAATGATAGAGCTCCGAGTACCAGCAACAAAATTGCTACCAGGCGAATGCTATTCATTTTTGAGCTCCTGTTAAACGGGATTTCGACCTTGAATGATGCGAATCAGCATAACAACAATCGCGACCACGAGGAGAATGTGAATGTACCCACCTAGGGTATAAGAACTCACCATTCCCAACAGCCACAGCACCAGCAGGATTACGAAAATTGTCCAAAGCATGTTTGAGCGCCTCGTTTCTTACTTGAATTGTGCCGCTCTGCGGAGAGCGGTGAGGAAGCGTCGATTCAATTCGCGAATCGTAGCACATCCCTCCAGATCGCCAATTGGATGCAAACTAGCGCCGGAACGTCACCTGGGCGGCTCCCCGGGCCCTAAGCGGCTTTGTGGTGGTAAGATGGCGGCCTAACAAAATGTCCCCGGCAGCAAAGGCCCTGTGCCGGCGACGGAAATGAGGACATCACGATGAAAAGTCTCTTGTGTGCAACCATTGTCTCAATCCTGTTTATGGCCGTGAATGCTCCGGCGCAAAGCAAGTACTACGTGATCGCGAACGACTCGAACGCTTCGAACTCCGCGACTGTTTTTAATCTCAATCCGAATGGAAGTCTGAAGCCCGTATTGACTCTGGAAACTGGAACCGAGGCTTTCCAGGGGGGATTCTATGCGGCTGAGACGCAGGTAATTTCACCGAATGCGGCATGCATCTTTGTGGCGTCGGGCGGAACCGGCGATATCGCCGCCTTTTCGAAAGCGACCGGATTCAAGAAGATTGGAAATTATTCTGACGCCTCGCTGCAAGCGGGCGACAGCATGCCAATGATCGAGAACAGCGGCGGGACACTGCTCTATGCGTCCTACGCGAGCAACTCCATGCTGGCGGTCTGGAGCATCAATCAGGATTGTTCGTTGACTTTGGCTAACACCTATACCACGCCGCCGTTCCTGGGGAGCATGGCGATCACGCATGATCAAAAGACTTTGTTGGTGACGTACGAAGTGGTCAAGAAGGCCGGATCATGGCTAATCTCCGGAGATACTTTGACGAAGGGCGTGACAGTGGCGACTCCTGCGGATGTGTCTGGAATTGCAGCGACGAATGACGGACAAGTTGTGATCATGGGAACCGCATTCGATCAGAAGCATCCGAGCAACATCGTGACCGCGAGTTTGCCGGGATTTACGAATCTACAAGTTTGGCCGGTCGGCCCCGGATATAGCGCGGGCAGCATCGCACTGAGCGCTGCGGCCGCGGCTGGGAACGGATGCCTGTACATCGGAAATAATGGCAACGCCGGACAGTCCGGAGTGACGGGAGCAACGTTCACCGAGAGTCCCCTCGCTGTGACTTATGTGAACAATGCGGTGTCGCCGTTGGCTGATTCCTTAGGAACGGTCGAGACAATTACGAACGCAGGAAACGGCGGAGGAGTTTACGCCGCGGAGAGCGCGGGATACGTCGGCGTTTATTCTGCGAGCGCGACGTGCGCTGTGAAGCTGGTGAAAGAAACGCAAGATCCAAACTCAACGTTTGTATTTTCCGTTTCCTCTTGGGTGCAGTGAATCGAACGCGTTACTGCATGAGTTTGTTTACTTCGCCGTGGCTCGGTGCCCCGTCCAATGAGGCGTAAGTGCCGGCGGTTTGCAGTTCGCCTGCAATTCTGGTGAGAAGTCCAAGAGTTGCGCGCATTACGCTGGATCCGAGGCTGACACGGACTACGCCGAGTTTTGTCAGATCGGGAATCGATGGGGAACCCGGTCCGGCGAGAATGTTTAGCGGACAGTTCAAGTCCGCGACTAGGCGCTGAATGGTCGGCGTATCCGCTATCCCCGGAGCGAAGGCGCACTGAGCGCCAGCGTCGCGATATGCAGCAAGCCTGCGTATGGTTTCGTCATATCGAGTCGCGCGGGAGCCTACTTCGGCGAGATAAACATCCGTTCTCGCGTTCAGCACGAGAGGAATTCCTGCTTTCGTGGACGCTTCTTTTATCGCTGTGATCTTTTCTAACTGGAGTGATAAATCGACGAGGGGATGTGCGGCGTCGCCGGTTCCGTCTTCTAGATTGATTCCAATTGCTCCTGCTTCGAGAACTGCGAACGCGGTGTGTGCTGCATCTTCCGGACGAGGTCCATAACCGGATTCAACGTCCGCCGTGACTGGAACTTCAACTGCTTTCGCAATTCGGGCGACGACCGCGAGCATTTCAGCCCGCGAAATCTTCTCGCCATCGGGATAACCCAGGGAGTGCGAGATTCCCGCGCTCGTGGTCGCGATGGCGGGGAGCCCAGCTTTTTCAATGATGCGAGCGCTGGCTACATCCCAGACATTTGGAAGCAACAACGGCTGCTTGCCATGATGTAGCGCAGTAAATAATTCAGCTTTTGCTTTTTGATCGGCAATAAAATTCATGGATTTACTTTCTTCGCGAACCTGTCGAGTTTCACGGCAGCACGATTGATGGTTCCGCGTCCGATTTCGCGATCCCCGTCATGGGCAGTCACGCGGAACGTGAAGAAGCGTCCGTCAAAGGATTCGAGCACGGCTTCCGCCCGAATGTGGGCACCGATGCCAACTGCTGCGCGATGTTCAATGTGGATTGCTGTGCCAACCGTGATTTCGCCTGGGCTGCAAAATGGATGAAGTGCATGGAACGCTGCAATTTCCATGAGGCGGATCATATCTGGCGTCGAATAGACCGGCGGCAATTCAGGATGATGCGCCGTAAGCGTGTGGCGGAACTCGACTGTTTGTTCCGCCTCACCGCGCGTGCCAAGAGGGACAGGCTTGAGCATCCTTATTTCATTGCGTCAATTGTCTGGAATAGTTGACTGCGGTCCGTCACTTCGTCAAGTTGCTTGCCGCCGGGTTTGCTGCTGGCAACATAGATCGTCGGCGTGTGGTTAAGTCCAAGACGAGTACCTAAATCGCGCTCCGCGTTTACTTCAGCAGTAAATTTCCCCTGCGGATCAACGACAAACGGCAAATCAACTTTATGTTCACTGGCGAATTTTTCGGAGAAGTTGCGTAGGTTTGCGGGATAAATTTCCGGCTGATGTTCGAAGATGAAATCGCGGTATTCGATTCCAAGCTGCTTCGATTTTGAATCGAAGTAATGCGCCGTCACTGCTGCCTGATAAGACCAGTTGTGCATGGGCAGCGGGAAGTCATGGCGCACGACTGGAATCTTGTAAGTCTTGCCAGCCTGGGCCACGATGGGCGCCGTCATCCGGCACTGCGGGCATTGCAGGTCTTCGAACACGATCAACGCAAGCTGCGAACCTTTAGGCGGACGCAGCGCGGGATCATTTGGATTCGGTCCCGCTTGGGCGAAGGAGGAAGCGCATAGCAATAAGAAGGACGCAAGTATCAGCGAAGATAAGATGATAGATTTTCTAGCCATAATTGATTTAGATGCCATGATCTTTAGATGCCACGATTTTAGATTAAGACGATCCCGAAGATTTGCCGCATCTAGCCGGCAGCGTCTTTTATGGTAGCCCATGCCATGCCTAATTGGCGAGGCTGCCCGTAACCTGTTGATTCACAAGAGTCGCAATTGCTTTTGTTCCAGAGCAAGCAGCTTTTCTTTGATGGGCAGGCCGCCGCCGTATCCGGTCAATTTGCCATTGCTGCCAATCACGCGATGACAGGGAATCACGATAGGAATCGGATTCGATCCATTGGCTAATCCGACGGCTCGCGATGCATTGGGATTGGAGATGCGGCGAGCCAGTTCTCCGTACGAAATTGTCTCCCCGAAGGGGATGTCGCAAAGCTTCTTCCAGACATCGAGTTGGAACGGAGTTCCGTGCGGGGCGATCTTAAGATCGAAAACTTCGAGCTCGCCGGAAAAATAAGCATTCAGTTGTTCCGTGACATCGCGGAACGGAGCGTCGCCTTTTTCCCACGAAGGATTGGGTGTGACTGCATGGCGTCCGTTGACGAAATTGATCTCGCGCAGCCCAGAATCGTCCGCTACCAGCAAGAGGGGACCGAGCGGGCTTTCGATCTCCGTGTAATGAACGACCTGGGCTTCGACTACAGGCATGTTATTAGATTGCGAGCGCCTGGTTCCGACGCTTGCCTTGCAGCTCGATAAATACGTTTACCAATGACAACGCGGCTGGCGTCACTCCAGGAATGCGCGAGGCATGCGCCAGAGTATTCGGACGCACTTTCACGAATATTTCCTGCATCTCCATCGACAGGCCGCTGACGGAGCGATAGTCAAACCATTCCGGGATGGCGCGGTGCTCGGCCTTCTTCAATCGATCAATCGCGCGCTGCTGTTGCAGCAAATAGCCTTCATATTTAATTTCAGTTTCCACGGACTTAAGTTCATTGCGAATTTCGGATGGCAGCTTGCCTTCTACAGTGTTTGGCACACGCGCGAAAAATTCCGGAGCCAGCGTCCGCAACGCCGGGACAAGATGCTCAATTGTGATCTCAGGGCGCTTGAGCAGCTGCGCCAGTGTTTGGCCTAATAAGGTTGGATTCACCACTGTCTGTGTGGGGACAGCCGCCCCCGGCTGTCCGGCGGAGCGCAGCTCCCCATTTTCAAGCTCGGCTAACATCTCGCTGGTCAGTCGCGTCTTGCCGAGTAACTGCTTCATGCTATCGAGACGAAGTTGCTTGGCTTCGTAATCTGCCCAGGCGTCATCTGAGATCAATCCGACTCGCCGGCCATGCGGAGTCAGTCTTCGGTCGGCATTGTCGATTCGCAGATGCAGACGGAACTCCGCCCGCGATGTGAACATGCGATACGGCTCGTTGGTGCCTTTCGAAATTAAGTCGTCGATCAGAATCGCGGTGTATGCTTCGGTGCGATCGAGAATGAACGGAGCAGCGCCTTTCACCTTCAGTGCAGCGTTGATTCCCGCCATCAAGCCCTGACATGCGGCTTCTTCGTAACCACTGGTTCCGTTGATTTGTCCGGCAAGAAATAGTCCGGCAATCTGTTTGGTTTGCAGGGTGCGATCCAGTTCCGTCGGATCGATCGAGTCATACTCAATGGCATAACCGGGGCGCAGCATTTCCGCATTCTCGAGCCCCGGCACGGACTTCAGAATCTCCACCTGCACTTCGACCGGCAGGGATGTGCTCATGCCATTCACATAAATTTCGTGCGTGTTCAGGCCTTCGGGCTCGAGAAAAAGCTGGTGCGTGGTCTTATCCGGAAATTTAACAATTTTGTCTTCGATTGATGGGCAATAGCGCGGCCCGATCGACTGGATTTGTCCGCTGTACATCGGTGAGCGGTGCACATTCTCGCGGATGATGCGCTGCGTCTCTTCAGTTGTCCACGCGATGTAGCAGGGAACTTGGGAGTCGTGATGCGCGACACGCTTCGTCCGAAAACTAAACGGAGTAGGATCTTCGTCGCCGGGCTGCGCCTGAAATTTCGACCAGTCGATGCTGCGCCCGTCGAGGCGCGGAGGAGTTCCAGTCTTGAGACGGCATCCGCGCAATCCAAGCTGCTTGAGCGATTCGCCGAGAAGGACCGCGTTGGGCTCGCCACTCCGTCCTGCGGGGTATTGTTGCTCGCCGCAATGAATCAGGCCATTGAGAAATGTCCCTGTAGTGATGATGACGGCAGCCGCAGAAATGCTGCGTCCATCGCGAAGCCGAACGCCGCGGACGATGCGAGCTGGAAAGTTCGCATCGCTTTCGCGAGATCCTTCGCTGCGCTCAGGATGGTTGGTTTGACTATCTTCGATAACCAAATCCACCACTTCAGCTTGCTTGATTTTGAGATTCGGCTGCGACTCCAGCACTTCGCGCATCTTCATTCGGTAGGCTTGCTTGTCGCACTGCGCCCTCGGAGACCACACTGCCGGCCCTCGCGAGGTATTTAACAACCGAAACTGGATGCCGACCGCGTCCGTGACTTCGCCCATGATGCCGCCAAGCGCATCCACTTCGCGGACCAGATGGCCCTTCGCGATTCCCCCAATTGCCGGATTGCATGACATCTGCGCAATCAAATCGACATTCAACGTGAACAAGGCGGTGTTCAATCCCATGCGCGCGGACGCCATGGCGGCCTCGCAGCCGGCATGTCCCGCGCCAACTACGACCACATCGAACTGTTCGGTGAAGTGCGCCATCGCTACTTATATTGTAGCGGAGCGGTGCCTAGATGATAGTGAAAGGCAACGCTGTCTGCAGGAGTGTCTATCTGTGACCTTCAGTAATGTATGAGTAATTGAATTCGTCGATTCTCTTGAGAACCGAGCGATCATCCGGATGAGCCAGATAGGATCTCGCCGTGGTAGCGAATTGTTTTGTGATCCGGCAGAACTTAAGATAGCCCTCGTCATTCAGCTCGCAATCATAGTAAGCAAAGATTTTGTCGTCGCCCATCGGCAAAAAATTTGGACAGAGGGAATGTAGAATCTTTGCAGCACCTACCGGCGTTGACTGGCGTCCGTTCCTGTTTTGCCGGCCTGATGCGACAGCAAACCTTCCAAATAATCTGCTTATATCAGGCGTATCATTTGAGGTCAGCGTGCCTATTTGCCGGTCATGCAATTTGTCGATGATCTCGAAGTCTTTTTCTATTGCTAAGGCGATCGCTTTGGGATCACCATCTCCGTACATATAAAACCGGGAATGCCAATTCCGGAGCCAAGGCCAAATCGCATCTGCCATCTTCTCAGCGTCCCCCCAATTCGCTTGCAGTCCAGCTAGCGCCTCGAAATAGTACTCGTTATGCCCTCCATAGACCGCTACAACGTGAAGAAACTCATCTTTCGGTGGTATGCGAACCATGTTCACCTTCTATTATCCAAGCTCTTGCCGATTCTTTTAGAGGAGCATTCAAGGTTAACAAAATGAACGTTCTTGTTGAGGGTATACTTCGGCGTTGTAGGTGTGGTCACACACCGTCTGAAAGCTAAGAAATGAAATTCGGCAAATGCGAACTATGTGGCGGTCTTCGCAACCTGCGCGACAGCCACTATCTACCGAAGGGTGGATACAAACGAAACCGGGCAAAACAACTTAAAAACCCGAATCCTGTTGTGATTGTGGGCGGACAAGCGAAACAATCCTCACTTCAAATTCGCGACTATAAGTTTTGCGATGAATGCGAACAGCGATTCAATAAAGGTGGCGAGGCGTGGGTCATATCGCATATCCCCGCTAATTACGGTGATGGATTCGCCTTACATGGCATCGTGGACGTGTCAACGTCCGTTTCCGGTGGTGACGGCCTGCTTTATTTTCCGGAAGCGAATGTGACCCAGGTCGATTTTCAAAAGCTGATCTACTTTGCCATGAGCCTCTTTTGGCGCGGCACATTGAAATGGAGTCCCGTCGATGGCTCAACCCCACCTAGAATCCATATGACCCTACGCCAAAAGACTACAATCCGCAATTTCTTATTGGGGCGCGGCGGATTGTCGGAGGACATGGCAATAACGGTAGCCATCTGGCCGTTTAAAAAGGTTCCTCCGCTCTTCTTGGTGCCGCGCCCGGATCGGCAACTGCCTCACAGACGTTATTGGTTCTACTATGGCGGGTTCATATTCCTACTGTCTCTTGGGAAAAATATTTCGTCCTCAATGAGACAGAGTTGCGCCTATAGGCGAAAGGTCTTGACGCTAAGTAAACAATTAGGCGTATCAGTTTGGGACGCGTTCAAGAGCGAATTCGAACACGCAGATAAATCCCTCATCAAAAGCACCTTAGAAGAGATAGCTAAAATCAAAGCTTCTTCGGTTAAAACCTTAGCTTGACCATAAATTTACCGCTTCTGATACGGATGGAAGATATAGTCTTTCGCTTTTACCGAAACATGGCACGATTGTCCGCAATCTGACGGGCTGGGATCGGGCGAAAACTTATCCGACGCCGTATCGTAGTTAAACACTGCGTAGCCCCATCCGCCGGTTTTCGGAAATCTCTTGCTGTCCTTTTCCATAAGGAAAGCCTGCTTAAAATAATCGGGCACGTCCACGGCAAACTGCGCTTCCGTGCTCTTCTTCGGCTTCCACTGAAGCTTCGCAATCATGGAGCCCTCAGGGAACGGTTTGCCGTTGCCCGGAATTCCTGACTTGTAAGCCTTGATCATCGTGGGATTGGCGACAATTACTTTGAGCACTTCATCGGTGCGTGCGGAAGAGACGACTGACCAATCCTCGTATCCCTTGAAATCGGCGAACGCGACGCCGCTCGACGTTTTCAGCGCGTACTTTTCGGGATTGTTATTTAGGCTTTGCGCGTAGAGCGCCGCAGCGCCAAGGACGGCGAGTACCGCTGTGGCGATCGCAATCGTGAATTTGCGTTTCGACTTCATGGGGAGAATCCTCTCTTCTTAGTAAGGATTTCAATTTTGTTTTCGGAATCGCGCACAAGAATATCATGCCGCGAACTTTATTTTCTCCGGCAGTTCTTTCACGACTCACGCAAGCCCATCCTTACTCGACTATAAAGCCGTGGTACGCTCCGATGGAATCGATATAAGTTCCCGTGATTTCTCCTGAGTTGTTATTCGCGTAAGGGAATGTTCCTTGATTCGGTCCGGTGCCCGCGTCGGGTGCTTTGAAGTAAGTCACCTTGCCGTTAGGAGCCCGGACATACGCACGAGACGGTGGCGGCGGATTTCCATTTGAGTAATACCCCACCAACGCCCCCGCATTGTTGATCGAATTTACGCCGAATGAAACCGTATCGATATTCCCGATTAGCGGTACGAGTATAGTCTTGATTTTTCCATCCGAGGTACGCAGAAACCCGCCCAAACCGGCCCCGTCGGGAGTGGCGTATACACCGGCGACCGTTTGCTGCGAATTAATTCCGAACACGTAAGTGCCAAGACTATTCGACGTGGCGTCGAATTCAGTAAAGGTTCCGTCAGGCGCTCTCACGAAGCCATGAGCAAGAAAATTATTGTCGTAAACGAATCCGCCAACCGCTTCCTGGTCTGTCAGCCCATCGGAAACGGCGGGGTAGGTTCCCTGAAAAGCCCCGGTCCCGGCATTTGGAGCATCGAACTCAGTGAATCCACCATTGCTCGCTAGCAGAAAACCGTGGGACACGCCGTTGGTATCAGTAAAATTTCCCAGAGCTTCTCCACCGCGGTTTATGCTTCCGAGAACAGTGCCTTGGCCGCTGCTACTGCCGGCGTCTGGCGCATCGTAGGAGATGACCTTACCAGCCGCATCTCGGATGAACCCGTGGTTTACCCCTCCTGCATCGGTGTATAGTCCAACGATCACGTGGGAGGCATTTATCCCCTCGGGGTATGTGTTGACGCTCCCGGCAGGATCGAATGTTGCGAATGTGCCGTCAGCGTTCCGAAGAAAGCCGTGAAGGATGTAGTTGGAGTCTATGTAGTAGCCGGCAATTGCACCATCGGCCGCAATGTACGTGCCTACCGTTCCTTGATTCTGACCTGGCCCGGCGCCGGGGGCATCAAATTCAATCAATTTAGGTTTTGCCGGTGTTTGCGCACACATAAAGGTAGCTAAACCCAGGCAAGAGAGAAGCAGTATAAAGCGAAGTCGGTTCATGAGGTCCTTCTTGAAAGCCGCGAGGGATGGGCCTTCCAACTAATGCCACCCAATCTACTCCCATTCCACCCGGACATCAAGAGCTCGGTTTCGAATCTGGAGCGCCGCAAAAGGCTCTCCGAATTAGGTGGGGCTTTTATTTCGGTGAGCTGGCTACCCGCATCCGGCTGGCCAGCCACACCACGACGGCCAGCATTCCGCACCATCCTACGACGCGCACGACGGCGGCGATCTTCGTGTCGTAGTTCAGGACTCCGAGGCTGGTGAAGATGGCGTAGAAGTCGTGCTCGACGAAATCTGGATCTCCGGTTGTCACCAGAGGGAGCACCTGCGCGCGGGCATCGGCCATGTAGGTCGCGGTGTAGAGCCAGTTCTCGAAAAAGAAAAACAAGCAGAAGGCGACGCCGGCGGTCTCGCGCTGGCTGAAAAAATACGCGGCTAGAAGAAAAGGGACCAGCCACTGCAAGAGCGTACCGCCCCAGAGCCCGAGCGTGGGGCCGAACCATCCGAAGAGATTATGGCCGCCTTCGTGGACTACCAGGTTGGCGCTATCGATGAAAAGGAAACCGCCATCGGCGCGGAAAGCATAAGCCAAAAATGCCGCGTAAAAGATCAGCCACGCCGCGAGCGCCGGACGCGAGACCGGCTTCCACGGTTTCTCCAGGAAATATTCTCTGATAAACGACTGTAGCCATTCCAGCATGTGCCTACGATTTTAGGGCCGTCGCTTTCTTTGCGGCAGATTACGAACGTGCGCGTTTTCGTGGCTCAAAATCAGCGTGATTGCGTTACGACCCGCGCTCCCGCGTGCCAGACGATTACTTAACCGCTTCTTTCTCCATACATCCGCCGACCAGCGCTCCACAGACTTCAAGAAATTTCTGTTCAGCTGCGGGAAAGGCGTCGGCAAAATAGCTCTCGACATCCAACTCGGCCACGACTTGGCCTTTCAGAATTATCGGCACCACAATATTTGACTTCACGCTGTCGACGCCCAGGTAGCGAGGATCGCTTCCAACGTTGTTGACCACTACGGTCTGTCCCGAAGTTGCAGCAGCACCGCACAATCCTTTGTCGAGTGGGATGCGTTCCGCAGGCACGAAACTACCGAAATATGGACCGAGCACCAGCATTTTCGATGCGGCTTCCATTAAATAAAAGCCGACCCAGTTGTAGCGGGCCATCTCCTCGTGAAGTTGCTGGGCGATGTGTTCCATAAGCGACTTCGTTCCGCCTGCGGCGCGGGCGAAACTTTCAAACTCTTTCAGCAGTTCGTCATGTTTCGGCATTCGTGCGACTCTCCCTGGGTAGCAGGATAGCCGACATTCTATACGTGCTGTGCGGGGATTCGCTCGCTGAATTTGCAATGTGGTCTAGAACTTCGCACCTTTCTCGTCTGTGAAAACAGCTTCCTGCCAATCTGGCAATGCACCGTACCAGCCGCTCGCGCCGGCTTCGTGATTGTTGCCGCCGGGGCCGTATTCGACAGCGGCGTTCCGCCAATAATCCATTCCAATTTGCAGCAGCGCTCCAGGTGAAATCTTCACGCGCATGCGGACTGTGCACCCTTCAACTTTCCCCTCCGGAAAATTTGCCCTCGGCGACGCAGCCCAGAAATGCCAAACTTTGTCGGCCTTCGTTCCTACGCGCATAATAGCTGCGCTGTCGGCTTCGTTGTAATCCATTGGCATTGAGTCGTGAACATCGGTCCCGAACCAGGGATACCGTCGATACAGTCCGCCGCGAAGTTCCCCGTGGTCGTCGTTCATCAGAATGTCTTTCCCCTTAACGCGGCAGGTCAAACGCGTTTCCGCAATCTCAACAGTTGCATTTTCGTATCCTGAAACTCGCGGATCGGCGACTGCAATTCCCCAGAGCATTGCGGAACTAAATCCCGGCGGACGGCCATCGCGATTCACGTATCCGGATTTATATTTCGCTTCATCCGGCGCCTGTGGTTTTGGAGATCCGTTCCGAGCGAAACCGATCGCGACGAATGTAAACGCGACCATTAAGACCTTAGTCAACATCGCTAGAGCCTATTCCATATAAGATAGAAACGTCTGTGATATCAGCGCTTTCACACCAACATTCTTATTTGCCCCGTCCCGATTCGGTAATCGCCGATGTTCCACGGTTTGCCAGCACGCCACCCATCCTCGTATAGTGTTTTTGATCCCACGGAGATAAATTTATGACCCCCCAAGAATTCTTTCAGCAACTCGAAACACGCATCGCCAAATACGATTTGCTTTGCCATCCTTTCTATAAGGCGTGGTCGGCAGGCGAACTGACTCGCGACGATCTACGTGAATACTCGCAGGATTATTTCCATCACGTCGAAGCTTTCCCCGGCTATCTGGCCGCGTTTGCGTTGCGCCTGGAAGATGGCGAGTTGCGCCGCGCTGTGCTGGCCAATATGGCCGATGAAAACGGCGATCTCAACGCGGCAGGCTCGGATGATGAAGCTCGTTCGCATGCGGAACTTTGGCTCGACTTTGCCGAAGGCATGGGCGCGAGCCGTCTGCCACGCAATCCGATTGCGGAAGTTGTGCAGTTGATCGGGCACTTTGATCGCGTTGCAACCGAAGGCTCGCCCGCAGAAGCGTTGGCTGCGTTTTATGCCTATGAATCCCAGGTCCCACGAGTCGCGCAAGAGAAGGCACGCGGTCTGAAAGAAATGTACGGTGCCGACGAAAAGACGCGCGGCTATTTCACTCTGCACGCCACTGCAGATGTCTTCCATTCGAATGTCTGGAAGCAGCAGTTAGGCAAGCAGGTGGAGGCGAATCCGGCGATAGCAGAGAAGGCGCTGAATTCTGCCGAAGCAGCTGCGAAGTCTTTGTGGAATGCGTTGGACGGAATTGAAGCGCGGCGCTCTCAGAAATTGGCTGCGTAAAACAAATCTGTAAAGCAAAAAGGGACTGCCATTTCGGCGGTCTTTTTTATTTTGATTTTATTTTGAGAGTTATACTTTTGCGGGAACGCCACGTTCATAGGCGTGTTTCTTTTCGAGTTCTTCCAATGCTGTTTGCGCGTCCACCTCAAACTTTGCAGCTTGATCCATTAGCGCTGGCTTGGCGGTCGCATATTCTCCGGTAAGCGTAAACAATCCCTGCGCCGCCAGTGTAGCCGCTTCCTGCAAAACGAAAGCTACGGTCGTCTGCGCATACAGCGCCTCCGTCGGATCGCCGATCCACACCTTGCCGCCAACAATACGTGTCTGCCAGAAAACTTTACGCGCTATCAGCAATCGCAAGTCTTCGGCAGTAAGCACGCCGAACGCCCAGCGATTATTTCTAAAATCGTAATTGCGGCTCGAGAACTGTACCGGAACCAATTTTCCCGACTTCACAAATTCCAACTGACGGCGGTCAACGTCTTTACGCAGCGCGTTGATCACGGGTGCTTCGGCATCTTTTGGTTCCATCGACGGCATCACTTCGCGCAGAGTCTCAGAAAGATTCACGGCTACCGGTGCATGCAATCCATCGGCGCTGCTCTCTAGGCGAATGTCGGCGTGGAGAACATTGAAATCCGCACCCGAAGTGGATTTGTGAAACGGCCACTTAATATCAAACGAGAGCGGCAGTCCGCGCAGGCTCACATAAATTTTCTTTTCCGCGGTCGCGGCGCTGGATGTTTCCGTTGTTGTGGTGGTCGTGGTCATGTGGATTATTTCTCCTCAGCAAAACTACACAGGCAAGAGTCAAAAAGAATGTAGCACCATTTTAAACTGCAACGGCAATTCGCGAATGATCTGCTTCATCCGTAGCAATGTTTAGAATGTGGACATGGAAATTAAACGCATCGGTTCGCACCCATCAGGCAAAGGTCCGGCAGACTGGTTTACTGGCACTGTGCGGATAGATCCTCTTTTTCACGCGCCTGATCCGGCGCGAGTTTCTGGCGCCAAAGTTACATTTGAGCCGGGAGCACGAACCGCATGGCATACGCACCCCTTGGGACAGACTTTAATCGTGACTGAAGGCTGTGGATGGGCTCAGCGGGAAGGCAGCGCGGTAGAGGAGATTCACCCCGGAGATGTGGTGTCGTTCGCACCGAGTGAGAAGCATTGGCATGGAGCCGCAGCGGCAACGGCAATGACTCATATCGCGATCCAGGAACGATTGGACGGCAAAGCCGTGGATTGGATGGAGCACGTCACCGACGAGCAATATCGAAAATAGCCGGGTTTAGTGCCGGAAGGGAAGATGGCTGTTTGCCGGGATCAGTGCTCCTACCAGCAAAAGTGCGACAACGAAGGCGGCCAATACCATTTTAGGGTTCCTGTCGAGGAAGCAAATTTAAAGGCGTCCAAACTCTTTCGAGTCTGGACGCCTGAACAGCCCTCCCCCGAAGTCTGCTCAAATGCAGACTAACCTCAGCGGCTTTTAATGGGAATAGCACCGTAGTGCTACAGGGGGCACGAAAGGGCTAGTACGCAAGGGTTTGCGGCTATTTACCTAGAAAATCTTCATGTGGATGGTCAAGTATTGCTTGGGATTCTTCCGAATCGCCTCAACTAACGAACGGCTTTCCGTCAGCAATCCGTTCGTGTTGTCATAGAAAGAAGGGTCGCGGAGAAACTTGCCGGCCGTGCCTTCGCCGTTGTCCAGGCGCGCCGTGATGCTGGCAACCTTGTCCAGAGTGACTTGCAGCTTATTGGCGAAGTCCTGATCTTTGCTGAGCTTGCCCAGGGCGCCTTTTCCGGCGTTGATATCGTCGGTCAGTTGGCGGATGTTGGCCGTAGTCTTGTTCGCATTGTCGAACAAACTTGGATCTTTCAACAGCTTACCGGCGGTGCCTTTGCCGGCACTAAGGTCGTCCATCATGGAGTTCAGCTTGTCTACCGTGGCATTGGCTTTATCGTAAAGGGCGGAATCCGTTAGTAGCTTGCCCAGACTGCCATTCCCGGCAGTGACGTCGGCTGCAATACTTTGTAACTGGCCGACAGTAGAGTTCAGCCGGTTATAGAGGCTGGGGTCGTAAATGACTTTGCCGATGGAACCCTGTCCACTTTCAACAAATCCGACGATGCGGTCAAGCCGCTTCAGCAGAGCGTCCATGTTCTGCAACGTGCTCTGGCTGGCACGCACCACATCCTGAACATCGGGAGTGTCGCGAGTCGCGAGCTCGTCATCATTCTTCACTTCCGGACCGTTGGCCAGGGCGCTATTGATGTCGATGTAGGTTTCGCCGAGCACCCCGGCGGTAGCCAGCGCAGTTTGCGAATCTTTGCGCAGCAAGCTGCGGTATTGCGTGCTTACCTTCATGGTTACTTCAACCGGAGTCAGGTGGCGGCTCGGATCGGCGACCACGCGGATAGCGGTAATGTTGCCGATGTCCACACCTTGCAGGCGGACCGGCGCACCCACTCGAAGGCCGCCGGCATTGTCAAAGTAAGAGCGCAGGATGATGCGCGGAGTGAACAGGCCGCCAGTGCCACTCATCAGAAGAATCAGAATCCCCAGCGTGATGCTGGCGATCAGTACCGTTACTCCTACTTTCAGTTGAGACCATTTCAACTGCTTTTCGCTGGGCACTGGCTCTCCTCGGCGCGAGGTCGAATCACTCACGCTTGGCTGGAATCATAGCAGAAGCGAAGCAAGAGTTAGTGGCGACATTGAGCATTAAGATTTATTGAGATGAGTCGGTTTCCCAAAATGAATCGTAGTGTCGCGACACGGATCAAAAGCAGTAGTACAGGAGCAGACGTCGCCGGAGCCGGCCTCCGACTGACAGAACCTTTGGCGATACAGTTAAAGGGAATCTTCCGGGATCAATTCGACTTGATGAAAGGAAAAGCAATGCACGATTTTAGAACAGTGATTGCTGAAGCAGCCGTACCCGCGATGTCTGCCTTTGAATTGTTGGGTAGCGATCCGCTTCAGGCCGTCCGATACTTTACTATCGAGGGATCACTTGACCGGATAGTACTGGACTTCGGGCCGCATTCGATTGTCATTGCAGCCGACTTCAAGGATGATTCTCTGGGTTTCACAATCGTTGACCCTCAAACGAATGACGACCCTAAGGGTGTGGATGTAACTAACTCACAGCCTTGGGCAAGTTTGTTGGGCAAGCCTTTTGTCTGGGCTTGGATGGCAGTTGACCAACGTGGCTACATCGACGGTCTCCTCATCAGTTTTAGCGGAATGATACCGCAAGTGCTCTTGACCGTTGTAGCATCATCCATCAAGGTTGCATCCGTTGGTATTTAACATAAAATGCGTCCCGACCGCGAGTCCTTGACATGAAAACTTTGAAGATAGAGGTGGCGGAGGTCCTATATTCGACACTGTCCATCTTCCACTCGATCAACCGCCAACGTCTACAGAGCGTGTGGGGGGTAACCACAGAGGGTTCCCTCGATAAGCTTATTTTCGATTTCGACTCTGCGGCCCTAGTCGTAATCGCGGATGGAGACGACGATTCGGTTGAATTCGAACTTGTGGAAAAGAAAGATTGGACAATTATTGCGGCTGTTGACCGAAGCAACCGAGAACCTTGGAAGGACTTTATCGGAAAGCGTTTCGGATGGGGATGGATCACAGTAAATCAACAGGGCTATTGCGATGGGCTACTTTTTAGCTTCGAAGATGTTGTTCCACGAGTTGTTCTCAATGTCGCAGCGTCTTCATTCAAAGTTGGCCTGATAAGCGAAAGCCCCACGTAGATGAGTGATGCTTGACTTCCTAATCCTGAAGCTTAGGCTGGGTTGATTATCATCGCAGCCACGCCACACTAATTCCCCACGGCCATGGCTATGAGATACTTTTTAAAACAGTGAGAGGAATGAATGGCAGAACATAAAGTATTTTGCGTCAAGTTGCAAAAGGAATTACCTGGATTGGACGAACCACCGTTTGACACCGAATTTGGCCGACGAATTTACGACAACGTGTCGCAGGAAGCCTGGAACGGCTGGGTGGAATTCTGCAAGATGCTGTTGAACGAATATCGGCTAAATCCGTCACGAAAAGAAGATCAGGAAGTCATCATCAAGCAGATGGAGCAGCATTTCTTTGGCGCAGGGGTGGCCCCTCCAGCGCAATATGTGCCTGAACAAAAGGCTTAAAGCTACGGGACCGACGGATTGCCGTACTCCGTCGTGTAGTGCAATTTGATCTCGCCACATGTTCCTTGTTCGGGCGAGTACACGACGCAGGAATCGAACGGCCTTGAGTAAACGTGAAGGCTGACCGCGCGCTGGTTAAACTCTTTGGGATTCAGCACCCGATGCACCGGTTCCTGCGGATCGACCGCGCAGGGGTGCGTGGCATTCATCTCAACAACGTCCGAAGGTGTGAGCTGGCAGACGCCTTCTTCGACTTTCTGCGAAACCACGCGGTAGTTCTCGACCTGCAGCCGTCCGATGGGTACGGCCATCCAACAATTCTGGTCACGGTGGTTGTGGACGGAGCTGAATTGCCCGATGTCCCAGCAAATCGCCATCAATTCATATAAGGACGTTTTGTCGATCAAATTGCGGGTGTAGTGCTGGCGTTCCCACGTCAGGTATTTCTCGATCGACCCGGATCGACTGGACTGGTCTTCATATATTCGAGGATTTGTTCAGTCCCAGTAAAAGCCGATTCCGGAAGCTTGCGGAGGCCGGCAACGAAATCCTGAATCGCAACTGTGTGGATGGTCTGTGTCGTCATGTGTGCGCCTCCGGTGGGGTCTGCGATACAAAGTATAGCGCGGCTGGCGTACCGCTTTAAATCCGACCGCCAATTTCCGATCGCGAGGTTACCCGGCGTTCTTCAGCCAATGTGCACTTTCCTGCACGCGTGAAGGTGACTATCGGGTGACCATGAACTGGTAACTTCGGAAGGCGATAATGGATTCAAGGGTTTACGTGCGGTCGGTTGAAACTCTGGCTGGACGCGGCTTTGGTGCGGCAAATGCTCTCGTAGATGCCAAGTGAAAGAGGCCGCAACGCCAGGTATGACCCTCAATCTCCGTACTCGACAACTCGCCTTTTGCCACTCTTTCAGCCAGAGTGGCACCTCGCACTTTCCTGCCTAAACTTCCTTCCTCTTGCCTCTTTTGAATGGTGGCCCCAGAAATGGGGCCGCTTGTTTTTGTCGCCCAATGGGATTCTGCTTTGACATATTTTGAAGATTCTCTGGTTAGAATGAAGCCATGCGCTCGTATCTTTCCGGACTTCTAGTTTGTGTTTCTACCCTTGGCTTTTGCCAGACTCAACCCGCGTTTTCTCCTGAGCTGACGAGTGATCTCATAAAGATCCGCGATTCGGCATTGCATGACGATTATGCGTATCAACAACTCGCCTATCTCTGCGACAACATCGGTCCACGCCCCGCCGGTTCGCCGCAAGCGCAGGCTGCCGTGGAATACGTTGCCGGGGAAATGCGCAAATTGGGGCTGGACGTGCATTTAGAAGAGGCAAAAGTTCGCCGCTGGCAGCGTGGCATTGATAGCGCGGAATTGGTTTCCTGGCCCGGTCAGACAGCTGGCACCACTCAGAAGATTGTCGTCACAGGGCTGGGAGGAAACGTGCCAACCTCGGCTGAGGGGATTTCCGGGGAAGTGGTTGTCGCGCACGATTTTGCCGACCTTAAGAAGCTAGGCCGGAAGGAAGTTGAAGGAAAAATCGTTCTCTTCACCTTTCCGTTCGACAGCCAGAAAGCCGCGAACGGATTGGCAAGTGACGCATACGGCGAATCTACCGCCTACCGCACAAATGGGGCGACCGCCGCGGCGGCGCTTGGAGCGATCGCTTCGCTCGTCCGCTCTGCGGGGAATATTGACTACCGCATTCCGCACACTGGATATAGCGTAGCCGCCGGCATTCCGGCTGGGGCAGTCACTAGTGAAGACGCCATGCTCATAGCGCGGCTGGCTTCGCAGGGTCAGGTACGTCTTCATCTCGTGCTCACATCAGTTACCGGGCCGGAAGTAAAAAGTTACAACGTCGTTGCCGATCTGAAAGGTTCGGAGCATCCCGAACAGGTTGTTGTCGTATCCGGACATCTCGATTCCTGGGATTTGGGAACCGGAGCGATCGATGATGGCGCCGGAGTTGTGGTCGCGATGGAAACCGCGCAGCTTGTGCAGTCGTTACATTTACATCCGAAGCGGACCATCCGCGTGATCGCGTGGATGGACGAGGAAAACGGCGGTGGCGGGCATGAGGCCTACGCCACTACGCACGCAAATGAGTTCGCCAATCACATCGCCGCGATCGAAAGTGATAACGGTGCCTCGCATCCTTTAGGATTTCACCTTAAGCTGAGTCCGGCAGCGCTGTCGCAATTGAAGCCGGTCGCCGAAATCCTGCAATCGTTCGGCGCCAACGTGCTTCGTACAGTCGAGTTCCCTCCGGGAACGGACATTGCCCCATTGGGCCGAGCAGGCGTGCCGACCCTCGGCATTATGCAGGACAACCGCACATACTTTAACTACCACCACACTGCGGCCGATACACTCGACAAAATTGTTCCCCAGGAATTGCGGGAAAATGCAGCGGCAATGGCTGTGATGGGATACGCCATCGCGGACATGCCCGACTTGTTAAGCAGATAAGAAACCACTAAGTGCGTTGTCATGCACTATCAATGGGAATGGAATCCCCAAGTCCATTTGACGCATCTTATTCTGAACGCATATGATTTTGGTCTTTCCGGTAGTGATTCGACCAGTTGCGATGCTTAACACATGATGTTTAACAGATTTTGAAAGTGACCTTATTATGGATAAGAAAAAGCTGGAAAGTTTTAGGAAGCGTTTAGAAACGCGACAGCAGGAATTGCGACGGACAGTATCGCGTACCGAGCAGGATGGCCGGACTGTTGATGAAGGATCCGCGCAAGATGTTGCCGATAAAGCGGCGAATTCGTATACCAAGGAATTTTTGTTTCACCAGAGCAACAACGACCGCCAATTGCTGGCGATGGTGGACAGCGCGCTGCTGAGGATGCGAGAAGGCACGTTTGGGGAATGCCTCGCCTGCAATGAAGAAATCGGCGCGAAGCGGTTAGAGGCTGTTCCATGGACGCGAAACTGCATCACATGCCAGGAAAAGCTGGAACAGGGTCTGTTAGAAGAAGCTCAGAAATAGCGGTGCGATGGCAAATCTGATCGTTTACCGACGCACCCTGTAGTAGACGGAACGAGAATTCTTCGAGAATTAAAATTTCCTGCCCTTTGTAGTTTGACATCATTCGCGACCCGTTGCTATAGTCGAATAGTTCCCTTTGGACGCGGGTTTCGTCACACGTCCGACCGCTGGGATTGTTCGAGTCCACCCGCCAGGATGGGCCCACCACAACCTAAGAACTCACGCCAGCAGTCCGCCGAACCAACCCGCATCCCGTCCCGCACCGAGTGCGAGAACACCGCAGAGAGGCGATAACCTTGTTCGAAGACAACACCGATCATAATCACGAATCCACAACTTCCACCCAGGTAATGGAGCACGCTTCACCCGCTGAAGCCGGCGTCCACGAGTCCGAAATTCACGCTTCCGAACCCAATTCATCCGAATCGCATTCCAGCGAGCCCAGTTCAACGACTGACGATGCTCACGCTTCTTCTGAGGATTTCGCCTCCGCTCTCGAAAATTTCGAGAAGGCTGAGACCGAAGAAGCCGCCAGCGCCAACGATGACAAGGTCATTAAGGGCACTGTGCTGAAGCTGACGGCGTCCAGCGTAGTCGTCGACATCGGCGCAAAGTCGGAAGGCATGCTGCCGCTTTCCGAAGTACTGGATCACGATGGCAATCCGCGGTTCAAGCCGGGTGACGAAATTGAGGTCATGCGTGAAAAGGGCCGCAGTGAAGACGGCTACATCCGCCTCTCGCACCAACGCGCTCAGAAATTGCGCGCTTGGGATGACATTGAAAAGGCTTACAACGACAAGACCTCGATTCCGGCGGTCGTGATTGAACGGATTAAAGGGGGATTGACCGTCGAAATTTCCGGCGCCCGCGCATTTCTGCCCGGCTCGCAAATGGACCTTCGACCAGTTCGCAACCTCGATAACGTCAAGGGCCAGATCATTGAAGTCGCCGTCATTAAGCTGAACAAGAAGCGCGGCAACATTGTGGTTTCCCGCAAACAGCTTCTTGAAGAGGAACAAAGCTCCAAGCGCTCAGAGACCCTCGACAAGTTGGAAGAAGGCGGTATTACCACCGGAATCGTGAAGAACCTCACTGAATATGGGGCCTTCGTCGATATGGGTGGACTGGACGGCCTACTGCACATCACCGATATGTCCTGGGGACGGCTCACTCATCCTCGCGACTTGGTGAATGTCGGTGATCAGATTCAGGTAAAGGTCCTGAAGTTCGACAAAGAGAAGCAGCGTGTCTCTCTCGGATTCAAGCAGCTAACGCCCGATCCCTGGCTGGATGCGACCCACCGCTATCCGGTAGGCGCTCACGTCAGCGGACGCGTTATCAGCGTCACCGACTACGGTGCGTTCGTTGAACTGGAGCAGGGAATTGAGGGCCTGGTCCACGTCAGCGAGATGACCTGGTCGAAGCGCATGAAGCATCCGTCCAAACTGGTCAATGTTGGCGATACAGTGGATTGCGTTGTCCTGAATGTGAATCCGCAGGAACGCCGCATTTCGCTGGGCATGCGTCAACTTGCTGCGAACCCCTGGGATGCATTGCATGATAAATATCCTGTGGGCGCGACCGTTGAAGGACGCGTGCGTAATCTGACCGAGTTTGGTGCGTTTCTTGAAATTGAAGATGGCATCGATGGTTTGGTTCACGTCAGCAATCTGAGCTGGACAAAGCGGGTGAAGCATCCTTCTGAAGTCCTGAAAAAGGGCGACAAGGTCAGCGCCATCGTGCTTGCCATTGAGCCGGACAAGCGTCGTCTTTCTCTCGGCGTGAAGCAGCTTCAACCAGATGTCTGGGAGACATTCTTCCAGCAGCACAAGGTTGGAGATTTGATTCGCGGTAAAGTTCTCCGATCCGCGAGTTTTGGTTCATTTGTCGAAATTGCCGAAGGCGTCGAAGGGTTATGCCACGTATCCGAAGCCGTGGATGCCAATGGTCAGCAACTCACGCTCGAACCGGGTCAGGAGCACGAGTTCAAGATCATCAAGATGAATCCGGAAGACAAGAAAGTCGGACTCAGCATGAAGGCGATCGGCGAAGAAGCTTCCCGCAAGGAAGTCGAAGCCTACAAGCATCCGGCAGCCAGCACCGGCGGTTCCACAATCGGAGATCTGATTACGTGGAAGCGCGCTGGAAACGACAACAACTAGCGTTTGATTTAGAAAATAAAATGCCCACCAGGAATGGTGGGCTTTTTTTATTGAACACTTAAAGTTTCTAGCGAGTATCGATCTTCAGAATAATGGACACTTGCGCGCGATTATCGAACTGGCCGACATTCTTGGTATCACTCTTACGGTTCTGATGCTGGGCGTACAGTTCGTAATCGTTATTCAAGGACAGCGCAGGAAAGTGAAATGCTCCGTCGGCACCGGTGATGTACGTCTTCACGGCATGGCTGTGTGAGTCCGAAATATAAACGACGGCGCCGGTCAACGGATTGTCCTGGCGATCGACAACTTTACCAGTCACCAGGCGTCCGGCTTGGGCCTTGTTATCCTTCGCGACGGCCGACGCCGACAACGCCGCCAACAACAGCACCAGAACGATGACTCGATATTTCCTCATCGGATCCTCCCGTTGTACGCGTGCAGTTAATTAGATGCCTGGCCGTAGCGCGCCGCTGATATTTCTTGTGGCGCCAGCGTTACCGCTGATTACTCGTCTTCTTCCTCGGTCGCGACTTCTTCTTCGTCGTCCTCGTAGCCTTCGTCTTCAACCAGCTTCAATTCGACGGGATTGATGGTGATGACTTCGTAGTCATTGCCACATTCGGGACAAGTAACGACTTCTCCTTCGTCCACTCCATCTTCGTCGATATCGAGATCGGTTTCACATTCTGGACAGCTGATCATGATTGCCCCTTGTATCGTTAAAAATTGTCCTCAATAAAAATTAGAGTCTGCAGCGAAACTGGTCAAGTGCTCAGAGCTTATTTTTTTTAAGCGGATTCCAGCATAGCAGGACGGCATTGTGGAAGGGACGCTGAGGATGTGTGCGCAGAACGACAGTAATGCGGAGAGCAGTTTATCTCATGGCGTTCGCGAATTTAAGTAGTTCGTACCTAGCCGGGTGCCCCAGGTTCCGCGTAGCCGAAGGCGAGCTAACCTGGGTTTGCTGAGTACTTCAATATCTTGGGATAATTCAAGAAAATCCCCTTGCCCATGTTAGCGCCCCAAATCACAAAAGTGAAAACCGCAGACGTTATACGATGGGGCGCGAACATGGGGCACCAGGCAAAGCGACGCCTGCGTCCGGCCTAGGGAAGCGGGTTGAAAACCCATTGTTCAGCATTGCTTTCGCGCCGGAGATTGTTTCCTCGGCTGGCTGGCCAACCAGCATCAGCGTCCCGTGCCATGTGTTCTTCGAGTTGGCCATGATGGTTGCCGTGCCCAACAGCGTCGCCATGTGGAGATCGTGTCCGCAGGCATGCATCACGGGGACGTTTTGCCCGGCAGCGTCTTTAGTGTGAACTTTACTGGCGTAGGGGAGGCCAGTCTTTATCTTCGACGGGAAGCGCGTCGAGTTCGGTGCGAAGCATGATCACCGGGCCGCGTCCGCCGTTCTCCGCTTCGGCTTTGGTTTCGCTCTTGAGGATGGCCACGATTCCGGTGCCGCCAATTCGCTCCGATACTTCATATCCCAAGGCGCGGAGCCGCTCGGTTAGCTTCGCCGCAGTCTGCACTTCGTGGGAAGAGAGTTCGGGATTCTGATGCAAATCCACATAAAGCGCGTACGACGCCGGATAGACAGCGTCAACGTCCTTCGAAAGGGAAGAATTCTGCGCAAGAAGGGAAGAAGCCACTATGGCGAGGAAAAGTAAGACACACAGTTTCGAGCGCGATTTCATGGTTCACGCATGATACATCCGCGGAATGCATTTCTGCCTATCGTGTTGATCACCGGAGCACGTTCATCAGAAATTGTTTTCATTTCCTGGTTTTCGGTTTTAGAATTCGGCTCGAAACAAATCGGTGTTCGAGGGGGGCTCGAAAGGGTGCACCGAATTCTCTGACCGGCTTGGCCGGAAGATAGGATGTTTTATGCGTTGCAAATTACTTGCAGTAGTGTGTTTGCTTGTCTCATCATTGTGTTCAGCCCAAAACCTTGAAATCTACCAACCGCCTCAAAACGGAAGCCCCGGTTATAACGACCTGTTTGGCGCCAACGGGGCTCAGGTGAATCTGCTTGCCGAGCCACACGTGAATGGGATCACGCTGTTCTATCCATGGAGCGCAGTGGATGCGGGATCAAGCCCATGCACCGAACCGTCAGGGGGCACCAATCCATGCCAATGGACCACAGTCGATGCCGCACTGCAAGGTTATATTCAGGGTACGAACGTTGGCCACACGAATGGCTTGGCTGGCCACGGGCAAAAAATTAACCTGATCATTGAGATGGTGCCTGAGGCGAGCACAACCGACACCACGCAGGTACCCGGTTATGTATTCGCAGCGCCGTATGGAAGTTGGTGTGCACAGTGTGGGGCGCAGGACATGGTTACCTGCGGAAGTGCTTGGAAAGGTGATGCGGGAGCTCCGACTTGCTCAGGCGGGCAGTCGGGGTCGACACATCAATGCGGCGACACTGGATATGGTACTCCACAAGCCGGGGTGTGGAATCGCAATGTATGCCACCTAACCGGAAACAGTTCAAACGGGGGAGCAAGTTGCGGAAGCTCAGGGCCCTACACGGATGTCAGCGGGTTTCCAGTGCTGTACGAAGCTCCCATCATGAAAGCCTACCAGACGTACGTTGATACCGTGCTAAAACATTATTCGGCGCAAGGCACCGGAACTGGACCGGCCATCGGCCAATATATCGGCTATATTCGCACCGGCTTGGCTGGTGGTGGAGAGAACCTGCCGTTGTGCACGACCGTGAACATTGCCGGCACGACGCGTGGAATTTGGCCCAGCCCGCAGGGGCTTTCGTTCGACCTCAACCCTGCCAATGGCGTGAGCCCTGATTGGTTTGCCACGGCGTCTCCCTGCACAACAGATGCAAGCTGCCAGGGAAAATACGCTTACCTTGGAGGCAGCCCGAACGGGGTCCAAGCAGACGGGCCCGGCTACGTTCTCACAAATTTCCACACGTTTCAGGCAAGCCGCACGAACTATTCCGGCAGCGGATTTAATCCATCCGTTGTGGCCAACGCACACGCCGGGCCACCGAGTAGCATGCCCGATCTTAGTTGGGCCGATCAGGACGCAGCCATTTTTACCCTGCCTTGCGACTACTGCACGGGGGCGGGCTTCGGCGAGGATTCGCTGAGCGAATACGATCTCGATAATGCGCATCCTTGTACCGCCGACTGGTGCGCTCTGTTCGGACACTACCACGGTTACGGGGGCAACTTGTATCTGCAAACTACCACCCCGAACAGTGCGCCGACCTATGCGATCTCGAGCATATCAACAGCTGCGCCTTATATTTACGGGCTGGTGACATGCAGCAACTGCACCGCACCTGGCGGAATCCCACCAGCTCCCGGAGCGGGCTTCGGAGGAATGTACAACGGCGAAGGATTTAGCCTTACCAGCGGAAATCCTCCAAGCAAAGTCACATACGAGGTTGGGCAGGTAATTAACGCGAACCAGTTCACGTGTGACCCAAGTACGGCCTGCACTGCCCAGGGCGTCGGGCTCCTCTATGTTGGCGACTACCTGCCAGATACGATTCCATTCGCTGCAAACACCTTCGCAAGCACGATCGAAGTTTATTTCTGCGACTGGGAATTTGCCTACAACCCTAACAATAGTGCGGCGGTTGGTTGCCAGGCGGGAATAGCGCCATATTCAGCGTACTATGCCGCAATTCTGAGCCAGCCCTAGCTAGCAAAATTTCGGACGGGAGATTAAATTTTCCCGTCTGAAAGTTTTCAAACGTCTACGGTGTGATTTCAAACACGACACCCGCACCGAATTCTCCGCCGAACTCTGTCGTGCCGTAGAGATCGCCGGCCTTGTCTTGAATTAGAGTTGCCCACGGAATTTGTCCATCAACGCAGTTCTGCTGCGAGCAAAATTGGTGCAGTACCATCACTTTGCCATCAGAACCGAGCCTATAAATGTTGCCTGGACCGATCGCCCCGTCGGAGGTCGTTCCATACAAAACACCATGCTTGGGATCCAGGGTAACTCCGCCGATTGGCTGAGCTCCGTCAGTACCATTAAAAAGAATGACTCTACGTTTGCCGGTTCTTGGATCGAGTTGAAACACGCCCCCTCGCGGTAGCTCGAAAGTACCGTACAGATTGCCGGCTTGTCCTAGCGCCACGCCCGACGCCGGTAGTTGGTAGGAATGAGGAGACGAAGGGAAAGCGGCCAATACTTTCTCACTCCAACCGCCTTTCTCGGGCGACAGTTCATAGACGACCCCGCCACCCTCAACTTTACTACTTCCGCCATTCTCGGTTGTTCCGTACAGATTCCCATCGGCGTCAAGGGAAACGCCGGCAAGATAAGGTGCGTCTCCGTCGGGGCAGTCTTCATCTTGGCCTAGCGAACAGAAGCTATAAAGAACGCTTTGCTTCCAGCCGCCGGAGACAGGAGAAAGCTCGAAAACAATTCCGCCGCTGAACCCTAGTGGAAAATGCCCGCTACCGCCGGCAGATGATGTGCCATAAAGATTTCCCGCAGCATCAAAAATCAGCGGGCTCGCAGACTCATATCCGTCAAGGCATTGCCCCCCGAAAAAGTCAGAGCAAAAATTGTGGAGAACGGTTTCCTGCCAGCCATTAACTTTTCCGGCGGGCGGTGAAAGCTCAAATACGGTTCCACAACCTTTTTCATCGCCGCATCCAACCTCAGAGCCACCTTCTAGAGTCGTTCCGTAGAGGTTACCTGCGGAATCCAAAACCAAGCCGGCCCAGGAAACCTCGCCGTCGAGACATTGCCCGTTGACAACACTACAGAAGTTGTAAATCACGGATTCTGACCACGTCCCATCCTGATTCGGAGACAGCTTGAACACAGTCCCCGCAGAGGAAGTTCCTCCATTTGCTGACGTACCGTAAAGATTTCCCTGTTTATCAAACACCAGCCTGCTCACGACATACGACGCGTCGTTTGGCGGGCCCGCAAAGCTATGAATCACCTTATAATTCTGCGCGACTGAGAGAGAAGAGGCCAGTACGACAAATATCAGCAATCCGCTTTTCATACATCACTCCACAAACCTGTGCAAAGGATACATCAGGCCGCCCACAGCGGAAATAGGGCCAAAAGGCTCTACGGCTCTCATAAACAATCGTGAGAACTGAGGGGGCCTAATAATATTTTCGAGCGAAACGCAACAGCGTGCTCACCGTGCCCGTCACCCACACCCCTCCACAATCCGTGCTTCGTTGGGCTACAATGCGGTTTCCATTTAGAATCAAGAACTTTTGCGCGCTACGAGACGTATCTGGAGTGTGCAGGAAGGCTCGGGGGTGGTCTCGCCGGGCTAAAGAACATAAGAACTGAGAAAATGTAGTTTCCGGGGAGAGCGTGTTAGAAGACGCCCAAGTTGCCGCATTGCTGGTCCGGCGCTGTGTAGCCGGGGATGCCGCTGCATGGGAAGAAATTGTCCAGCGCTATCACCGCCGTATCTATAACATTTGCTATCGGTTTGCGGGTACATCCGACGATGCCCAGGACCTGACCCAGGAAGTTTTCATCAAAATGCACCGCACGCTGGCCAGTTACGATTCCGAAAAGGGAGCGCTGATGACGTGGGTCACGACCATGACCCGCAATCTGCTGGTCGATCACTTTCGCAGGACCCGGCAGGACCGGATGACCGACTCGCTGGATGCCGCTCCCTCGGAACATGAAGATTCCATGCCACTAAGCGACCGGATTGAAGACAAGGCTTTGCCGCCGGATGCCGGCGTCCAGAGTCGCGAGGCCCGGGAGATGGTGCACCGCGGGTTACAGAAGTTATCTCCTGAGTTGCGGGAGGCCGTAATCCTCCGCGACTTGCAAGATATGGATTACAAAGAGATTGCCGCAGTTTTGAAGGTACCGGAGGGAACCGTGAAATCGAGAATAAACCGTGGACGGGCGGAACTAGCGCGCCTGTTACAACGTACCTATAGGCAGGTGATGTGATGCCAGAGCCCACAAAAATGCAGTGCAGCGAGTTTGAGAGTCTGCTCAGCGATGCTGTCGAAGGGAAACTTACCGGGCTTCGCCTGGAAGGGTTCCGTTCGCATAGCTCCAGTTGCGCGACTTGCGGCCCGCTCATGGCGGAAGCTGTAGAAGGTCACCGCTGGCTGAAGTCGCTCGCAGACGTGGAACCGCCGGCAAACCTGGTCAACAATATTCTGATCGCGACCACCGGGCTTAGCACGGCGCGACTGCGCGGCGTGTCCGGAGAATCGCAAGTCTCCTGGCTCGACCGCATGATGGAGCAGGTGAGAGGGTTCGCGCTGCCGGCGTTTGCGTTTGCGCGGCAACCTCGCTTCGTCATGTCGTTCGGCATGATTTTCTTCGCACTGTCGCTTTCGCTGAGCCTGGCGGGAGTGAAAGTGAAAGACGTTCGCCACGCAGACCTGCGGCCCAGCGCGATCAAGCGGACATATTTTGAGACATCCGGACGCGTTGTGAAGTATTACGAGAATATTCGCTTTGTCTATGAGATTGAATCCCGGGTTCGCGAATTCAAAAAGGTCGCCGCGCCGGATGAAACTGAACCTGCGAAAAAAGATAACCGGCACACCAACGATACCAGTCAGGAGCCGGAACAGCGTCAGCAACGCAACTACAGCCAGGGTGAAAGCGACGGTCTGTTCGCTTCCAATCCCGTGCATCCCCCTGTAGTGATATTTGAGAACACGTACAGGAGGCTCTCATGAACTGCGCTAATCATCCCGATGTTCCGGTTTCGCAATACTGCCGCACCTGCGGCAAGCCGCTCTGTGCAAGCTGCGTGCGCAATGTGGAAGGCGTCGCTTACTGTGAGCAATGCCTCGCGCAGCATTTGCATGCTCAGGGAGTGCAGCCTCCGCCGGTTCAGCCTGCGGCCAACTATGTTTACCCGCCAAGTGCGTCTCCGTCATCCGGGCCGAATCCTGCGTTGGCGGGCATTCTGGGCGCCATACCCTTCGGAATTGGGGCGGTATACAACGGCCAATATGCCAAGGGCTTGGCTCATCTCATAATTTTTACGCTGTTGATCTGGGGAGAAACTGTCTCGAATGGCGATGGGGTCAGCATAATTCTGGGTTTCGGGATTGCGTTCTTCTATGTCTACCAGATCATCGATGCGGTAAAGTCCGCTCACGCGATTCGTGCGGGATTGCCTGCTCCAGATCCCTTTGGTTTAGGTGCCATGTTCGGAGCAACCGACACGCGGGCCGTTCCCGATGCGACCGTGAGCGCTGGTTCTCCAGTTCCCCCGGCAGCAGTACCAGTTGCGCCTGCTCCCCCCCCGAGAATTCCAACAGCGGCCGTCGTCTTGATCGGCTTGGGCTGCCTATTTCTGCTGCGAACCGCCGGAGTATTTGACTACGATGCAGACCGCATCTGGCCACTGGCACTCATCGCGCTGGGAGGATGGATGTTCGCGCGACGCTTCGGAGTCGTCGGGCCTCGGATAGACCGCTATGGCCGCGTTTGCCGCACGCCTAGCCTCGTTGGACCGACAGTGTTAGTCACCATCGGAGTTTTGATTTTGCTGGACCATATGAACGGTCTCGGATTTCATCGGACATGGCCAATCATTTTGCTGGCAATCGGTGCAGCGAAATTGTTGGAAGGTAAAACTCCTGTGGCAACAGAAGTTCCATATGTTCCACCCCAGACACCGCCGTCAAGCGGCACAACCAGCAGCACAGGTAGCAGTGAGGTGAATCGTGGCTAGCCCGGTCCAGGTTCCTCCAACACGTCCGCCGAGGTCTTTTGCCGGCCCGGTCGTACTGATCGTACTCGGCATATTCTTCCTGCTTGGCAACATGCGCGTCCTCTATTGGGGAACGCTCGGCCACTGGTTCGCTCATTACTGGCCCGCATTGCTGATCCTTTGGGGCGTAATCAAGCTATTCGAATATCAACAGGCGCAACGCGTTGGCAGACGTTCTTCGGGTATTGGAGTGGGCGGCGCTTTTCTTCTGATCGCGCTGATCTTGTTTGGCCTCGCCGCTACTCAGGCTGAGCGCTTCAATTGGGATGCGCTGCGTGATCACGTCCACATGGGCGATGACGACTTCCAGATCTTTGGGCACAGCTACGGCTATGAAGATCAGATGGCCCAGGCTTTTCCCGCGGGAGCGAGCTTGCATGTCGTCGACAATCGCGGCGCGGTGAACATTGTCGCGTCGGACGATCCTGAGATTCGAGTCTCCGTTCGCAAGAAGGTGAATGCAGATAGCCAGACCGATGCCGACAAGCGCAACATCGAAGCGAAGCCGCAGATCAATGTCAACGGCAACATTGTCACGGTGAATGCAAACACTGATATAGGCGGCGAACACGGCGTCACCGCGGACCTTGAAATCACCGTTCCGCGCAAAGCGTCCGTCGTTATTTCGAGCAAGCACGGTGACGTCAATATCATGGGCCGCGAAGGCGACCTCAGCATCTCCAACGAACACGGAGACGTATCCGTATCCGACATAACGGGCAAAGTCAGCCTCACTTTGCAAAATAGTTCAGGACGCATCGAGCAAGTTTCTTCGGACGTGACCATTGAAGGACACGCGAATGATGTGTCTATCGAAGACGTTAAAGGTTCGGTCCACATGGATGGCGAATTCAGCGAGAGCATAAAGCTCAGCCGGATCGCAAAGACAGTAGTGTTCAAGAGTTCTCGTACAGACATGGAGTTCGCTGGATTGACCGGCGATCTCAGTCTTGACTCCGGCGACCTGCGCGCGAATGACATGATAGGTCCGCTGCGCATGGTGACGCGTTCCAAGGACATTAGCCTCGACGGCGTCAGTGGAGATGTGCGCCTGCAAAATCAAAATGGCTCGGTGGAAGTGCACCTGAATAAAGTGGGCAGCACCGAGATAACGAACCGCGATGGCGATATTCAAATCTACGTGCCGGACAAGGCCGGATTCCAGGTCGATGCGCACACCCGTAACGGCGAAATTGAAACAGATTTCGACGACATCAAGGTAATCAGCGATAACGATAATGGGACTGGGACTGGTTCTGTCGGCGGCGGCGGCCCGCACATTACCGTCAGCAATGAGCATGGCACGATTGAGATTAAGAAGGGATCGTCGGCTCCGCCGGCGCCACCGGTTATTATGCAGGGCGGGAAGACGCTGAAGTCGCCGAAGTTGCCCAAGATGCCGAAGGGTCCGAAAGGACCAGTAGTTCCTGATGTAACGGACAACTAGCTTCGTTTGGTGAATTCGATCAACGCGTCCAGCTTTTTTTGCGCTGCGCCGGAATCGATTGATTGCACTGCAATCGGCATTGCTCCCGATAAGTGATCCGCTTTTCCCGCAGCCACCAGCGCGGCGGCGGCGTTGAGCAATACCACATCGCGTCGCGCGGATTTCTTCCCATTCAATACCTCGCGAATAATCCCGGCGTTGGCGATTGCATCTCCGCCAGCTATTTCTTCGAGCGGCGCCCTCTTCATCCCAAATTCTTCGGGAGTGACTTCGTACGTTCGGATATTTCCATCTCGTACTTCCGCAACCCGTGTCGGTCCGGAAATCGTGATCTCATCCAGGCCATCGAGCCCGTGAACGACCAATGCGCGTCGCAATCCGAGCATGCTCAATGCTTCGGCAACTTTGTCCACCAGTTCCAGCGCGTAGACGCCCGTGACCTGCGCGGAAGCATTAGCCGGATTTGTCAGCGGCCCCAATAAATTGAACACAGTCCGGAGTCGAAGCTCCTGGCGCGCTCTTTGTACATGCTTCATGGCGGAGTGCATCGCCGGGGCGTAAAGAAATGCAATGCCCACTTCTTCCAGACAGGCCGCGATCCGTTCAGGCGGAAGAGAGATATTGATGCCCAAGGCTTCGATCACATCGGCCGAGCCGCATTTGGATGTGACGCTGCGATTGCCATGCTTGGCGATGAGTACGCCTGCACCTGCCGCCACGAATGCCGTTGCGGTCGAAATATTGAAGGTGCCGCTGGCGTCTCCGCCGGTGCCGCATGTATCCACCAGCGCGTCACGGCCGGTGCCACTTGCGGCCAGCGATGCCGATGCCACCGGCAAGGGCGACGCGGCAGCCCGGATAGCTTCGGCGAAGCCGACGATTTCTTCGACGGTCTCGCCCTTCATGCGAAGCGCCACCAGCAGCGCCGCGATCTGCGAGTCGGTGCATTCTCCTGCAAGAACCGAAGCCATCAGGGTGCGAGCTTCCCCTCGGGAAAGCGACTCGTTACATGCGACGATACGATGAAGCGCTTCGTGGATCATGGATATCAACTATTAGACCATCTCTATTGCGGCAGGCAGCCTCATCCATAATTAATTATCGATTGCAGCTCCTTCCCCGTTTGCCCAATGTGCTGGGGTTCGATAAAATCAGAAGTTCGCTGTCTGCTGTTGTGCAGCCTGCCAGCTTGCGCCTTCCGAGAAAATTGAAAAAGTAGAACCTGAGTCGGAAATCATTATGAAAATTCATGAGTACCAGGCCAAAGCCATCCTGAAAAAATATGGCGTCCCCGTGCCGCGAGGCGAGTCGGTGGAAACGCGCGAGCAGGCAGTCACCGCCGCGCAGAATTTATTCAACCTCGGCGCAACCGGAGTGGTTGTCAAAGCGCAAATTCATGCTGGAGGCCGCGGCAAAGGCGGCGGCGTGAAGATTGCCAAATCCGTGGAAGAAGCCGGAGAGCTGGCTGGCAAAATTCTCGGTATGACGCTGGTGACGCACCAGACCGGGCCCGAAGGCAAACTGGTTCAGCGTTTGCTGATTGAAGAGACCTTACCGATCGAGAAAGAGTTATATCTCGGAATTGTGATTGACCGCATCGAGGCGCGTCCAGTATTTATGGCGTCGGCTGCGGGCGGAATGGAAATCGAACAGGTCGCGGAAGAAAATCCCGATGCGATTTTGAAAGAATACATTCAGCCCGGCATGGGATTGCAGGCTTTCCAGGCTCGTAAACTGGCGTTCGCTCTGGGATTGAAGGCGGCGCAGATTAATCCTGCCGTGCAGTTGATGACCGGACTTTATCGCGCGTTTGAAGAGACCGATTCATCGCTGATGGAAATTAATCCGTTTGTTTCATGCAGCGATGGCCGCTTATTTGCACTTGACGCGAAAATCACGTTCGACGATAACGCGATGTTCCGCCACGCTGATTTGAAGGCGCTGCGCGATGTCAGCGAAGAGGATCCGCTCGAAGTCGAAGCATCGAAATACAACCTGAATTACATCAAGCTCGATGGCAACGTCGGATGCATGGTGAACGGCGCAGGACTGGCCATGGCCACGATGGACATCGTGAAATATGCAGGCGGCATGCCGGCGAATTTCCTGGACGTTGGCGGTGGAGCGAATGCAGAGCAGGTCACGCACGCGTTTGAGATTCTGCTGAGCGATAAAAACGTGAAGGCCGTGCTGATCAATATTTTTGGCGGCATCCTGCGCGTCGATACTTTGGCCAACGGCGTCGTCGAAGCTGCGAATAAAACGAAAATCCAATTGCCGATTGTGCTGCGGCTTGAGGGTACGAACGTCGAGCAAGGCCGGGAAATCCTACAGAAGTCTGGTTTGAATTTTATTGTTGCCGAGACCATGAAGGACGCGGCAGAGAAAGTTGTCGCCGCGGCTCGTGGCTAGCGCCGCGCGGAAAATAATTCTATGAGCATTCTGGTTGATAAATCGACGAAGGTAATTGTTCAGGGCCTGACCGGCCGTGAAGGCACGTTTCACGCCAAGGGTTGCGCCGAGTACGGGACAAAGATTGTAGGCGGCGTCACTCCGGGCAAGGGCGGCACGACTCACGAAGGCTTCCCCGTGTTCAATAGCGTGCAGGAAGCCGTGGACAAGACGGGCGCCGATGCCACGATGATTTTCGTTCCTCCGCCATTTGCGGCGGACGCGATTATGGAAGCGGCGGATGCCGGCGTCGAATTGATCGTCTGCATTACCGAGGGGATTCCAACGCTCGACATGGTGAAGGCCTGGGAGTTTCTCCAAACTCGGCGCTCGCGTCTGATTGGGCCGAACTGTCCGGGAATTATTTCCCCGGGCAAATGCAAGATTGGAATCATGCCGGCGCGTATTCATAAAGAAGGTTCGATCGGAATTGTTTCGCGCTCTGGCACACTGACTTATGAAGCGGTCTATCAATTGACCACGCGCGGAATTGGGCAGTCGACAGCGATCGGCATTGGTGGAGATCCGATTATCGGGACCAGCTTCCTCGATGCATTGGAATTGTTTAATAAAGATCCGCATACAGAAGCCGTTATTATGATTGGCGAGATTGGCGGCAACGCCGAAGAAACCGCGGCTGAGTATGTGAAGAAGTATATGAAGAAGCCGGTGGTCGGCTTCATCGCCGGGCAAACTGCGCCTCCGGGACGCCGCATGGGCCATGCCGGTGCGATTATTTCCGGTGGCAAGGGAACTGCGGAAGAAAAAATCAAGTCGATGGAAGCAGCCGGTATTCGCGTAGCAAAGTCCCCGGCAACCATCGGAGAAACACTGGTCGCGGTGCTGGGCACGGCGGCCAAAGCATAATTCTTACTTAAAAGGATCAAGTTCATGAAAACCTTGCAGCGTACTTTTACGATTGTGAAACCCGATGCGGTGAAGCGTAATGCAGTCGGCGACATTATTGAGCAGTTTGAAAAGAATGGCTTCCGCATTCTAGCCATGAAGATGCTGGAAATCTCTCAACACCAGGCTGAGCAGTTTTATGCAGTCCATGCCAGCCGCCCATTTTTCTCGTCGCTGACGCAGTTCATGTCGAGCGGCCCAATCGTCGCTCTGGCGCTGGAAAAAGAAAATGCCATCGCCGATCTGCGCAAGCTGATGGGGGCAACCAATCCGGCGCAAGCAGAAGAAGGCACCATCCGCAAGAAGTGGGCGACCAACATTGAGCATAATGCAATCCATGGTTCCGATGCCGAAGACACCGCGCGTTTTGAGTTGAGCTTCTTCTTTGCCGGCTACGAATTAGCTGTGTAGTTGTTGGGAGGCCTTATGCCGTTAGTGCAGATCACAATGTTGTCCGGACGCACCACCGACCAGAAGCGCAAGCTGGCCCAGCGAATCACGGACGCCATGGTCGAAGAAGCTGGCGCAAGACGCGAAGCAGTCGTGGTCGCGTTCAATGAAGTCGCGCGCGAAAGCTACGCGTCTGGCGGCGTGCTCATGGTGGATAAATAGCTAGCTTTTCGTCGCTTTGAGCTCGGCTTTATTTTCGTCCCAGAAGGCATGTCCCGCCTTGGTGGGCGAGAAATAGTAGTAGTGCAGCATTCCCGAGTCGATCTTATCTAGTGGTGCCTTGATTTGGTCATCGCTGCGGCGCGCCGCAACGTAACCCTCGTTCAACAAAAGATTGATGCCGTCGATGATTTCGCGGAGCGGGAAATCGGGTGTGATCTTCTTCTTAATGTAGCTGCCATTTATCGAAAGATAGATTTGCTCGATGTCCTCGGCATCGTCCATCATGGCTTTGAGGATGAGCAGCTTGAGCCGCTCGGGATGAGATGAGTCTGCCAATGCAAGTACCTTTCTTAACCTAACGGTTCGTAAAGATTGCCATCCACGCGGTCGGCGAACTTCGGCAATTCCTTTTTCGCATATTGCAGGAAGTGCGGAGACGCCCGGTGAGCTTCGAGCGCCGCATCGTCTTTATATTGCTCATAGATGAAGAAGCGTCGTGGCTCGGTCTTGTGCCGGTGTAGCTGATACATCACGCAGCCGGGTTCTTTGCGCGATTCGTCGGTGAGTTTTGAGAACAGTGCGGCCGCTTCGCCTTCGCGACCCATCTTTGCCATCCACGTCACCGCCAGCACTACCATTCAGTACTCTCTCCTTGGAAGTTCTAATTCTATTTCGCGCTCTTGGTGTGAGCAAACTTCTTCATTGCAGTTGCGAAGTCATCCACAAATATGGTCTGCTGCCGGTCGGGGCCGTTTGATACGACGCCAATCCGTGAGCCGCTTTCTTTTTCGACGAATGCAAGGTAGTCCCTGGTTGCCTTGGGAAGTTTGTCATAATGCGTGATGGCGTGCGTCGGCGTGTTCCAACCCGGAAGGGAGCGATAAATGCATTCAATCTTGTCGTATCCACTGGCGTGCGCAGGAATTTCGTCTGTAGCCTTGCCGTTGATTTTGTAGCCGACGCAGATAGGAATCTCAGCGAGTTCATCCAGCACGTCGAGCTTCGTCACAACTAACCACGACGTTCCATTGATCATGTTGGAGTAGCGTAGCAGCGGCAAATCCAGCCATCCACAACGCCGAGGACGTCCCGTCACCGCGCCATATTCATTGCCGCGGGCGCGTAGTAAGTCGCCGGTCGCGTCCAGTAATTCGGAAGGAAACGGTCCTCCGCCGACACGAGTGCAATACGCTTTGGTGACCCCGATTACTTCGCTGATCGCAGTGGGAGCCACGCCCGTGCCGATCACCGCTCCGCCGGAAGTCGCACTCGATGACGTAACGAACGGATAGGTGCCATGGTCGATGTCGAGCATCGTGCCCTGTGCGCCTTCGAACATGACCGATTCGCCAGCGCGCAGAGCATTATTCAGCAACGCAGCGGTATCGCACACGAATGGCGCAACCTTGGCGGATACTTCGGCATACTCGGCATACATCTTGTCCGGATCGAGAGGCTCAGAATTGAACAACGCATGCGCGATCATATTTTTCTCGCGGCAAGCATTATTGATGTGGGTTCGGAGCAACTCCAGATCGAGCAAGTCGGCAACACGCAGTCCGCGGCGGCCCATCTTGTCTTCGTATGCAGGACCGATTCCGCGTGAAGTTGTGCCAATCTTTACGCGTCCCGGTGCATTCTCCGCTGCGAGTTCAATCATGCGATGGTAGGGAAGAATCACATGCGCGCGATTGCTGACAAAAATGCTGCCATCCACTTTGACGCCTGCTTCGCGCAGCGCTGCAACTTCTTTCAGAAAGGCAACGGGATCGAGCACTACGCCATTGCCGATAACACTGCGCGAGCCAGGACGCAAAACTCCGCACGGCACCAACTGCAAGATGAATTTCTTGCCGTTGATGATGACAGTGTGCCCGGCATTGTGTCCGCCAGCATACCGGGCCACTACGGAGAAATTCTCCGAGAGCACATCGACAATTTTGCCTTTGCCTTCATCGCCCCACTGGGCGCCGACTATGACCGCGCTGCTGCCTTTGTTCAAAAGCGAACCCCCCAAATCAAAATCACGGCGCGGAACCCACTACCATGGGCCGCACTCGCGGATGGTACACACTCGAGGCCTGCGTTCGATTGCAGGCTGATGAATTCAGGGATAAATGTAGCGGAGATGTGTACTCGCAATGATAACCCGCCGCGCGCTCGAGGAGCAACGCGGTTTGAACTTGTAAACTGGAACCATGCCTGAATTACCCGAAGTTGAGACCGTTGCCCGCGGACTCGCGCAGCGCGTCACTGGAGATGTAATCGAGTCGGTTTGGCTCGGGAAAAAGCCGGAGCCATTGAAATCTTCCGCCAAGGAAATTGCCGCCGTATTGGAAGGTAGCCGCATTATTGGCGTCAGGCGCGTGGGAAAGCATATCGTGCTTGATCTCGAGCGCGCGTCTCCCAAAAGGCCGAGAATAAAAAAAGTGGGCCAGAAGAACAAAGCGGAAACCTCTGCGACCGCTCAATGGATTGTCCACCTTGGCATGTCCGGGCGGATGCTGGTTTGCGATCCTACTGATGAACTAGCCAAGCACACACACGCTATTGCGACTCTGGCGTCGGGAAGGGAGCTGCGGTTCGTCGATCCGCGGAGGTTTGGTCGGCTCAGCGTGGCCTATGGCTTCGACGCTGAAGGCAGAGAGCCTCTTGAAATTTCTCTCGAAGACTTCATGCCACTTTTTCGCGGACGTAAGACGCCTATAAAAAGTGCGTTGCTGAATCAGAAATTGTTGCGTGGAGTGGGAAACATTTATGCCGACGAATCTTTATTTCGTGCCGGTATCCGCCCCAAGAGAAGCGCGGCATCTCTGACGAAAGACGATTTACAACGCTTGCATCCGATGATCCAGAAAGTGCTGCGCGAGGCGATTGCTCTTGGTGGCTCGTCTGTGTCTGATTACGTCGGCTCAGACGGCGAAGAAGGATTTTTCCAGCTCAAGCATCGAGTTTATGGTCGCGAAGGCGAGCCCTGCCTCGTCTGCAAAACGCCGATTAAAAGGATTGTTATTGGTGGACGCAGCAGCCATTTCTGCCCAAAATGCCAGAAGTAGGATTACTTCGCAGCGGCTTTCAGACTGGTAACTTCTTTGGCGGTGAGTTGGCGAAATTTTCCGGGATGTACGTCCAGCTCCAGCGGCCCGTAGCGAACGCGCTTGATTTTCTCCACGTGGTGGCCGATCTCCTCGAACATGCGCCGGATCTGGCGGTTCTTGCCTTCGATCAATGTCACTTCATACCATGGATTTTCGGCCGCGCGGATAGCTTTGATTTGTGCTGGAGCGGTGCGAACGCGGCGTCCACGATCGTCAGAAATCGATAATCCTTCGCGCAGCCGGTTTAAGCTGTCCGCAGGCGGCTTACCGGAAACTTTCACCATGTAAGTTTTCGGAACATGCGACGCAGCTTTCATCAGAAAGTTGGCGAACTCGCCGTCGTTGGTGAGAAGCAGCAGGCCTTCGCTGGCGTAATCGAGGCGCCCGACTGGATAAACGCGGGCCTTCACTCCGTGGAGCAAGTCCATCACCGTGGGCCGGCGTTCCGGATCGCGCAATGTGGTGACATAGCCCTTCGGCTTGTTCATCAGTAAATAGATGTGGCGCTCGGCCCCGTGCAGTAACTTTCCGTTTACGCGAATGTGGTCGTGCTCGGAATCGGCCTTGCTGCCTAATTCAGTGACGATCTTTCCGTTTACCGAAACAAGCCCGCCGGTGATTAATTGTTCAGACTTGCGCCGCGATGCAATTCCCGCAGCAGCGATAATTTTTTGCAGACGCTCAGTGGGCATGAATAGGACGCTTAACCTTCGGCGTCAGGACCTTCGTCGTGCGGAGAATCGGAGGCGACAAGGTGGATGTCTTTATGATCTCCGTCGGTCTGCTCTTCGTAAGTATTCGGATATTCGTTGACGCGCTTCGCTTCCTGATTGCCGTCGTGCGTTTCGGGACCTTCTGCAGCGGGAACGCCAGTTGCGTCTGCTAGTCCGCCATTGAGAGGCAGCAGATCACTTTGGAAAGATTCCGCTACCAGCTTTTCAAACTCTTCCATGCTGGGGAGTTCGTTGACGTCGCGCAATCCGAAACGTAGTAGAAATTCTTTCGTGGTCTTGTACAAAATGGGCCGACCAATGACTTGTTTGCGTCCAGCTGTGGTGATGAGTTTGCGATCAAGCAACGTTGCTATGACGCCGCCAGAATCCACTCCTCGGATTTCGCTGATTTCTGGAACTGTTGCGGGCTGTTTGTAAGCGATGACAGCAAGGGTCTCTAGCGCAGGCAGCGACAGCCGAATCGGCGGTTTCAGGCTTTTCGCAAACGCGCGGACTACATCGTGCTGCTCTGGCTTGGTGGACATCCGATAACCGCCAGCCACTTCACGTACTTCAACTCCATGGTCGGGGCTGCCGTAGTCTGCAATCAGTTCTTCGAGCGTAGCGCGCACAGTGGATTTCGCATCCACTGGATCGGTTGTGCCATCGCCAATCACGGAATCTTTTACCAACTGAGTAAGCTGGTCAACCGTGATGGGCGTTTCCGCCGCATAAATGATGGCTTCGAGTTTAGCTTTCAAGCTCATAGAAAACGATTGTCGCCGGTAAAACTCATTGTTTCACAATCAACGCAATGCTATGCAATAGCTCCAGGCTTTATCGCCAATCATCGCGTACCGCAGTCTGTTCCGCCATGACTGCATCGAATCCATCGCTCTTGCGAAGAAGGATCTCGCCGAAAGTCGTGTCCTGGCGTAATTGAATTGCCTGCAAACGCACCAATTCCAACAACGCAAGAAACATGCAGACCAAAGCCTGTCGCGATTCGATGTTTCGCAACATATGCTTCAGTCGCACGGGCTTGTCTTCGAGTGAGAGTCTGCGCTTTAAGTATTCGATCATCTGCCCGACGGTGGCAGTTTCTTCATCCACTTGCATCATCGGCCGGGTGCGGGCGCGGTCCAGAATCTGTTGGAATGTTTTCACCAGATCGATCACGTCAGCCGCGTATTCCGCTTCCGCACCTTCGTCGTTGACGAACTCCTTCAACGCGGGATTCGAGAGCACGGCGTCCTCAATCTGCTGCTTCTGCATCAACATCTGCGCGGCAGATTTAAATTTTTCGTGCTCTATCAGGCGGTTTACTAATTCCGTTCGTGGATCGTCCTGTGCTTCGGATGATGCTGCGGGATCGCGCGGCAAAAGCATCTTCGACTTGATATGAATCAACACCGCCGCCATGTAGATAAATTCGGCAGCCACATTCACATCCAGCTCGCGAAGTTTTTCTACGTACACCAGATACTGCGCAGTGATGGTGGCAATGGGAATGTCGTAAATGTCGATGTCTTGCTTACGAATCAGGTCGAGTAAAAGGTCGAGCGGCCCGGCATAGACTTCGCCGACGCTCACTGAGAAAGGAAAATCGTTCTCAGCTTGCTTCTTCGCGCCGGTTTGTGGAACAAGCACCGGCAACGCGGGAACTACCGCGTCAGATCGAATTTCGGCTTTAGTCGGGTCCGTCATTTATAGATCAATCGCTATAAGTCAGTCGTTGCAAGTCGGCCGCGATTCGGAATTACTTTACGTCCAAGGTCAACGACATGTGCATGGCTTCGCGGACCTGTTGCATGGTGTCGCCAGCGACTTGCCGTGCCTTTGCCGAGCCAGCCTCTAGGATATCCCACGCCAGCCGCGGATTCTCTTCATATTTCTTGCGGCGCTCCTGCATGGGATTGAGAATCTTGACCAGTGCATCCGCGGCCCAGCCTTTGCACTCAATGCAGCCGATGCCCGCTGAGCGGCAGCCTTCGTTGACTTTGGCCTGCGTAGGGGCATCGCTGAAAATTTTGTGCAGGTCGCCGACAGGACAAACGTCGGGATTGCCGGGGTCGGTACGACGCACGCGTGCAGGGTCGGTCACCATTGTCTTGAGCTTTTGACGAACGACTGGTTCCGGATCGGAAAGCATGATCGTGTTGCCATAGGACTTCGACATCTTGCGTCCATCGGTGCCCGGCAGCTTCGGAGTGGGCGTCAGCAAGGGCTGCGGCTCGGGAAGGACGTTCGCGTCTCCAAGCTGATAGAACTGGTTGAAGCGCCGTGCCACTTCGCGTGTGAGTTCAATGTGCGCGACTTGATCTTCGCCGACCGGAACAAAGTCGCCTTTGTAGATCAGAATGTCTGCAGCCTGCAACAGCGGATAGCCGAGAAATCCGTAAGTTCCTAGATCTTTTTCCGTGATGTTCTCACGCTGTTCTTTGTAGGTTGGAACCCGCTCCAGCCAGCCTAAAGGCGTGATCATGGAAAACAGCAAATGCAATTCCGCGTGCTGCGGTACATGGGACTGAATAAACATAGTGCAGCTCGCTGGATCAAGTCCGGCAGCGAGCCAGTCGATTGCGACGTCCAGAGAATTTTGCTTTACGCGAGAGGTGTCGGCGTAATCGGTGGTGAGCGCGTGCCAATCGGCTACGAAGAAAAAACATTCGTACTGGTCCTGCATGCGGACCCAATTTTCGAGCGCACCCACATAGTTGCCGAGATGCAGCCTGCCGGTCGAGCGCATGCCACTGAGCACGCGTTTACGCTTATTCACGATTGAGGACATGTCAGAGTCTAAATAGTATGACGTTAAAAATACCAATCACCGGATAAATCAATCTTCCTAAAAGTCCGCCGCCAAGAAACACCAGCGCCATCAATGCAAACATGCCGACGCGGTCGTAGATCCGCAACAAATTTAAGGGCAAAAAATGGCGAAGAACATGGCTGCCGTCGAGTGGCGGCACGGGAATCAAATTAAAAACTCCGAGCACAATATTGATGGTCATGAATTCGTACAGCAGAAGGCTTACCGGCACGAGGAACGAGTCCGATTGCAGCGGAACGAAGCCTTGGGGAATTCCTGAAACGATCTGGTCCCCCATCGGCGACGTATGCTTGATTACCATTAGCAATGTGACGGCGATGATCGCGATCACGAAGTTGCTCACCGGCCCGACCACGGAAGTAAGAATATCGTCGAGCATCGGGTTCTTGAAATTGCGCGGATTCACCGGGGTGGGCTTTGCCCATCCAATCACCGGAAAGTGCGCGAATGCGGCGATCAGCGGCAGCAAGACCGTCCCCACCGGGTCGATATGCTTGATGGGATTAAGCGTGACTCGCCCCAGCATCCGCGCCGTCGGATCGCCGCGAAGATTGGCCATCCACGCGTGCGCCGATTCATGAACGCTGATTGCGAACACGAACGCGATCAACTGAAATAATATTTCAACATGTTGCAGGGTCATGCGGGTCCGAACTCGATCTTACCACGCGTAGAATCCGCACCTAGCGCGGTGGTAAGCGCTGTTTACCGCTCTCAAATGCATTACGAACTTCTTCCGGAGCGATCGATTTAACCTTCAGCGGTTTGGCCGGCACGCCTCCGACGATGTAATAAGGAGGTACATCTTTGGACGCCACTCCGATCGAGCCGACCATACCGTGCTCGCCCACTTTGACACCACTCATCACAGTGGCGTGATAGGTAACGCGTGCGCGCGGTCCGATCTCAGTCTTCTCGTTGCTGACAATCATTCCGTCGTTCAAATCGTGAGCATGCGAATACACGTTGGCGTAGTCCGAAACTGACGACCCTTCGTGAATGATGATGCCGCCGCGATCGTCCAGCAGCACGAATTTGTGAATCGTGCAGTTATCTTCGACGACCAGATTGTATCCGTAGGAAACTTCGACGCCATGAAAAATCTTTACGTTCTTGCCGACGTGTTTGAACACGTGACGAGCGATCATGTGCCGCACTTGGAATCCGAGCCAGTGATTTAGTCCGGCAGGCGAGCGGTCGAACATCATCCAAAACCAGATTAGCGGTTTGCGTTCCGCGTATTTGCCAGCATCCACGTCGCCATAGTACTCAGGCTCCAGAGTGATGTTCCGCGGATCGAACGAATGAATCAGCGTCTGTTCGGCCAGCGTGGCCGACGTACCGGGGTCGGCGTAGGGGCGTCCGAGATAGAGCTCGTGGAGCGCATCGCGGACGACATCGCTGCGATGTTGCGAATCGGGATTGGCGAATTCCTTGTCGAGCACCGCTATCCAGGCGAGAAAAGCTTTTTCGGCATCCGGTGTGGGAGTTAAATTTCGATATTCGTATCGGGGCATGTTGCCTCGCTAAAAGTGAGATTTAATAGACAAATCAGGCTGGTTTATAGCATACCGGATGACGCTGAAAATAGGGCTGGATGCAAGCGAAGCCTAACGAACGTTGTTATTATCGGCCGGCTGAAGTTCTATCCATGTGCCAACCAGATCGAAGTTCGCATTCTTCGAGTGGGTGCCCACGGGTATGAGGACCGCGGCGCCTGGCTTGATCTGGTTCTTCGTCCATTGCTCGGGAATGGAGTCGCCGGTGAATTGGAACTCATAACCAGCGCGGGAAATCCATCCACGTCCCAAGATAGGCTGGGGTTTTGCTGACGCAATATGAAAGGGACCGATTTCCAGTTTTGATGGACTTTCCGAAACAGGTGCCGATGCTTTGCCTTTGCCCCGTGGGGAAGATGCTGGATCGGGCTGGAATGAAAACGGCACCGATCCCATTACTGCTTCAAAGGCTTTCGACGCAGATGAAAGTCTAAATTGACTCGTCGATCCGCTACCCGTCCAAGGTTGCGCAGTCCATGGTTGTGTAGTCTGCTGCTGCGGCGTCTGATACCCCAAACGTGCATCCAGCGTGCCTTCTGCTTGCAAGTCCGCAGGAAGAGTTTTCCTCGCATGCAGCGCCAAAGCAGCGAGCGCCTCCATCGGAACACCTTGCGCCGTCAGTGTCAGATTGTAAGCGCGCTTGTCGAGCAGGCTTGAAACACTTCCGCTTATATAGATCGAGCCTCCGCCCACTGGAGCATGGCAACTCAACAACGGAAACGAATGTTCGGAGGAGTTGTAAAATCCGTCGCATGTCCCTGAGAGATCAAGATCACCGTTGCCGATTACGTCATAGCGGCGAAAATCCTGAACAGCTGCGCTCGTTGTGACTCTCAATGCTGTCGGCGTGCCGTTCAGCGTTGCATTCAGCCGCAAGCTGCCACGCCATCCCGAATCATAGCCGCGAAAAAGTTTAGTGAACTGCCCGAGCTGCGCCCGGTTCCACTGCAGTTCAAACAGTAGCGGGGTTTCATGGAGCGTGGAGGCGCGCTGCCATGTTCCTTCCGCGTCAATGATTCCGGTATCGCTGACATTTTGATCGGTCCGCATTGGGGTCGCTTCGAGGCGCATGCTCCAGGCATTCTCGGAACCTTGCCAGAGCGAGAAGGTGGCATCGGTGAGAGCGTAGCGAGTTTTTTCCTGCCCTAGCTTGAAGTTAATGCGCCCGCGGCTGGCTTCAATATAGGGGAATCCGGCGCGTCGTTCCGTCTTGGCTTTGGTCGTCGGTGCGATCGGTGTTCGCGCGTTGCGCTCCAGCAAATCCTCAAGATTCCATTTGCCTTGCGCATTGCGTGACAAATTTAAACTAGGGTCGCTGAGACTGAGGCGCGAAATTTCCATGTGGCCGCGCAACATCGGTATAAGCCGTAACCTGGCCGAAACATCCGCGCAGCGCAGTATTGGTTCAGCGCCGAATTCTGGATTGTCATGAACGACGAAGCCGTCAAGGTCAAAGCCAGGGCGGGGCAGGAAGTGGAATGTAACCGATGAGATTTCGACCTGGCGTCCAATACCCTGGCTGATTTCAGAAACTAATCTACCGCGCAATCGCTGCATGCCCGGGCGAACTAAAAACAAAACTGCCAGAACCACCACCGTGACTATGGCCAGGCCACGTTTGGATCGCCAAAATCTCAACCGCAAAAAGCTCAACGAATCACCCGAAGCGTGCGGCGCCAGCGAGTTTCATCGAAGAAGTGGAACACAACTTTGGCAAGGAAGCCGATGCGGTCTCCGATGCCGGTCTGGAGATACTGCCCTGGCGGAGTTTCAAACGACCAGTAAATGAACATCGGACGTCCAATTACGTTTTTTCGCGGAACAAAGCCCCAGTAGCGGCTGTCGAGGCTGACGTCGCGATTATCGCCCATGCCGAAATAACTGTCCGGCGGCACAACAAGGTCCTCACCTTGAATGTGATTGGGCAAGTCCTGTTGCCAATCCGAAGTGACGTTATAAAAATCCGACGGCGGGACGGCGGGAAAATTGTCGCGATACGGATTGTAGCCGTCGGCGGCACTATGCTTTACATACGGCTCGTTGAGCTTCTCACCATTGCGATACACCACACCATCGCGCAGGTGAATGTGATCTCCGGGAAGGCCCATCACGCGTTTCACAATATAAAGACCAGGCTCGGCGGGCGAGAGGAATACAAAAATATCGCCGCGCTGAATTTCTCTGTAAGGAAGAAGCGGACCCATCCAGTGACTCGGAGGCGCGAAGCGTTCCCGATTGACGAATACATGGTCGCCAATCAGCAAAGTGTCTTCCATTGAACTCGAAGGGATTTCAAACGCCTGAAAAATAAACGTGATAATAAACAGCCCAGTCACCAACACGGATGCCAGCGAAGCCAGGAATTCTACTGGTGTCTCGCGCGGTTTCTGTTCTTCTGCTTCTTTTTTTGCCACGAATAATTCCTCTCAGAAACTATGAAACTCGCCTACTGCACGCGCCGTAAAGTACGGTCCCAGCGAGTAATGCGCAATACGTGCGTCAAAGTATATGCAAGATGAAAAAGTCTATCACTTGCTGTGGGAGCAGTGGCGATGTCACCGGCCTCCCTCACCGACCAATAAATAACCAGCGGTCTGCCCACAATATTTTCTCGCGGAACGAATCCCCAATAGCGGCTGTCGAGACTTTCGTCCCGATTGTCGCCCATCACAAAATAATATCCTTCGGGGACGATCAACGCTCCATCCTCGACCAGCGTTCGCATCTGGAGCCACCATCGTCCTTCAAGGCCCGGCACTGGAACATTCGTCTGCGGAAAGTCATCACGAAATGGATCGCGTTGCGCAGATACATAACGCACATAGCTTTCCGGTAGAGCTTTGCCGTTAATAAGGACCTGGCGATTCACGAGCCTTACTCGATCTCCGGGAACACCGATTACGCGCTTCACAAAATGCTCGCTCGGGTTGACCGGATAATGGAAGACTACGATGTCGCCACGATGCACCTGACGGTAAGGCAATAGTTCATCAAGGATACCGCCGCTACCGTAACGCAATTTGTCCACCAGCAGGTAGTCGCCAATCAACAACGTGTTTTCCATGGATTCGGATGGAATCTGGAACGCCTGCACGATAAATGTGATCACAAAGATGGCAATCACAATCGTGACCATCAGCGATTGAATGGCCCGCGCCCAGCCTGATGATAAATGTGAGGAATGCACTTCCATTTAGAAAATGACGCGCAAGAAGTAAACCTAAACCTCTATGTTACTAGACTGCGGGTTTAATTAGACTTACGCGCGAGGTTTGTGTTGGCGGACGACTCTTATTGACTGATCGAATCCAGATGTTCAAGCACTTGCCTGGCTGCTTCCTGCTCCGCGCTTTTTTTCGTTGGGCCTTCAGCACGGCCAACAAATTCCGGGCTTCCATTAGGCGCGCGCAATCGAACTTCAACGGTGAATGTCTTGCGATGTCCTGGACCTTGCTGCTTGACCAGCACGTAGGACGGTTGCGAGCCGGCGTTCGCCTGCAATTTTTCTTGCAAAGCAGACTTGTAGTCGGTCAGCGGCATGGTTTCTCCATCGCTGGCAATGCGGTCCAATTCAGGAGAAACGATGTGGCCGCTCACAAATCCGCGGACGGCGTCTAATCCACCATCCAGATACATGGCAGCAAGAACAGCCTCCAGCGCATCGACCAGCATGGCAGTCTTCGAGCGTCCGCCGCTTTTTTCTTCGCCACGCCCTAAGCGGAGATAGTCACCCAGATTCAATCCCTGAGCTACGCGGATCAGATGCTTTTCGCTGACCAGATGAGCCCGCAGCTTTGAAAGCTTGCCTTCGCGAAAATGGGGAAAGCGCCGATACAACGCCTCTGCTGCGAGCAGTCCGAGGACGGCGTCGCCGAGGAACTCCAACTGTTCGTTGTCATTCTCGTTATTGGCTCCGGGCGCAGTGGCATTGGACGCTCGTGCGGCTTCCGCCTCACGTGCATGAGAAGTGTGAGTGAGAGCCCGCGCCAGAAGCTCCGGACGCTCGAACTGGTAGCCCAACGCAGTCTGCAAGGCAGCAGTATCCGGCAGCGTCATGAGAGCCATCCTGCGAAGCTGAGGATGCTAAACTCCTGGCGTCTTCGGCGCCGGGGTTGCAGGAGAAGCTGCAGGAGAAGCAGCAGGAGTCGCCGCCGGAGCGCCTGTTCCCGCAGGAGCAGCGCCGCCTGTCAATTGCACCAGACGATCCCGTTCGCGCCGCGCCAACGTGCCTGCATTGGTTCCGTCCTGCGTTAACTCAACTGCGCGATTCGCTTCTTTCAATGCTTCCGGATATTTGGCCTGCTTGTCGAGCGCAATCGACAGCCGCAAGACTACAACTGGATCGGGAGATGACGGATACGCATCCAACGATTTGCGGAAGCTGGCTTCTGCGTCGGCATATTTTTCCTGATTGGACTGGATCGCTCCGATGATGGAATATGCCGAAGACCGAAGCGAACCTTTGTACTCATCGATTTTTGCCTGCGCTGTGCCTGCCGGAATAACGGAATCCGTATCAACAGTCTGAATCGAGAGCTGCGCATCCTTCATTGCTTCGGCATACTTCTGGTCTTTATCGAGATCGGTATCGCGCGTGCGTTCGGTCAAGACTTCGGCCGCGCCAATCAGCGCTTCCGGGTCGTTCGGGTCAAGGTTCAGAATCTTGTGGGCGACATCGAGCATTTTGTCGGCGTTGTTTGCGCCTTGATAAGCTCTCATGGCGCTGCGATAGATCAATACACGCAGTTCGCTGGCCGGAAACTTGGTGGCGAAATCGTCTGCGGCCTTTTCCAGCGCGGCGGGATCGGTATTCGCTACCGCAGCAGTGTAGGCGTCATATTCCGGCTGCGTCTTGGCCTGAGGCGGAGTCTTGCCACCCAACGGCGCAGCGGCTGGCGTAGCCGCGGTAGTCGCTGCCGGAGCAGGAGTCTGCGACTGAGTCGCCGGAGTTGCGTACTGTCCAAACATGGTGGCAGCCATTGCCAGAGTCGAAACTAATACAAGCATCGCTAATCGCTTCATGCGTTCTCCTGTATATAGATGATGTCGAATTTCTTTATTATGCTTTACTGTGGACGAGTTGGCGGCTCATAAGGTTGCTTGATGCCTCGATCTGCCGCCGCTTTAACTTCGGGCAAGGCCCCGCCGGCAATCAGCGCCGCCTTGTAATGCTCCAGAGCCGTATCGCGTTCTTCCTGCAAATCGAATATCCGTCCCAGATAAATGTGTGACCACGCCACCATCTTTGGCTCACGCGTCGCGCTTAATGTCTGTTCGAAATATTTTTTAGCGCCGTCCATGTCGCGCTGCATGGTTGCGGCCTGAGCGAGAATAAAGAGGGCGCGGCCGGTATCTTCTGATTTTTCGTCCAGCGCTTCCTGTGCCAGCTTCTGCGCGGTGGCTGCATCTCCCGCTGCTAACCGTTGTTCGGCAGTGACCAGCAACCGGGTCTGCTGCGGCTTGGCCAGATGCAGGACTTCATCGTCAGCGCGGCTCGCGTATTGGATCTGCGCCGCCTGTTTTTGCATTTTGCCTACATCGATGTCTGCAATCAGCGGTGCGTACGCATTGCGCATGCCGGCAGGATCTTTCTCAAACTTGACCAGGCCATCATAAAAATACTGGGTCAGAATATAGCCCTGCTGCATGGATTCCTGGACTGCCTGCTGGCGTTGCGCTTCCGGTGCTTTGTCCGATCCTGAAGTCCGCGCCTCGATGGCGCGAATCAGGCACTCAGTTACCAGCAGCGAGGAACTGCTTTTAAAGTTCGCATCCATCGGTGCGGCCTTGACCGCTTCCAATAGAGGATCGAGCCGCTTAATCGCCGCAGGATACTTCAACGCCATCGGGTCGAGCAAGTAATGAAGATAGGTGTGCCGCACCTGCTCCATTTTCAGACCCGAGCCGCTGCCCGGCGAGATCACGACGTAGTAATCCGCGCCATAATTGCGGGCGTTGGTTTGTCCAGGCGCGCCCAGCGGATCAAGGTAAACCGTAAAGCTGTGTCCCAGATATCCAGCTGAAGGCAGCTTCAGATAAACTTCGGTTTCAAAAAGCATCTGCGCCACCGGAGCATGGTAGCGCTGCGTCAGTGCGGCATACGCTGCGGCATGACGTACCCAAATCTCGTGGAGTTTCGCGTCCGCATTGAACTTTTGCAGGAACGGAAGTATGCCCAACACGTTGGTCGCGTCAGGCGGAGCTTCGGCTTCCTTACTCTTTAGTGACAAATCCGGCGGCGGCGTGAGATAGAGCGCGAGCGACACATATTGCGCCAGCGTGCGCGCGCTGTCGGTCGCCTGATGATCGGCATAAAACTGGCACAGCGGCTGGCTGGATTCATTCGCGGCCGGTATCGATTGGATGGATTTCGCCACGTCCGCGCGAATTTGCGCGCGCAGCTGATCGGAAGCGTTCAACTCGGCGTCGTAGCCACAGGCATTGATCGACGCCAGCACCGTGAACAAAGTTTCGTTGCTGTCGAGCGCGACGGATGGGGTCTCCTCCGCGGCCGCACTCACGGCGCAGGCCGCAGCTAGAGCGCACGTGATAACAAATCTTGAAACAAACTTTGAGACGACACCCAGACATGCCTCCAGTACGCACCGCGATAAGAGCGGCTATTTCAGTGTAAGAGGTTCTCTTTGGAGGGTCAACGCGGGAGGAGTGTGTGTAATTGCCGCGAAGATCGGAAAGTCGCGGGGTGCCCCGTTCAAGCTCCGCTTGGGCGGGTAAAGGAATACAAGCGCCGGTGGCCCATTCAAGCCGTTCTTTGGCTTGAGTGGGACAAACCGCGTAGCCCAGAAGTATCCTTGTAAAGCCGTCGTTCCACACTAATGATTCCGTGCAAAAATACTCGCATGATGAAGCGCAGCGCCAAGTTTCTGCTTCCTGTAATGCTTCTCACCGCAATGCATCTCTTTGCGGACGACGGAGCGGCGTCAATCGCCGCGGGCGGAGTTGTCGTGATGAGCCGGGAACCTCGCATCACGATGGCAAAGGAAGTCCTAAAGATTTCTGCAGCAAAAATCGTCGTTGACTATGACTTTCGCAATGATAGCGATCAGAACATCACAACTGACGTGGCATTTCCCATTCCAGACTACGGATACGACATCAACCGCACTGGGAAAGAAATGGGTTTCGATGATTTCCGTCTCTGGGTAAATGGAACCAAGACTCGCTATCAAGTTGAAGCAAGAGCGTTCCTCCATGACAAGGACTTCACTCAGATGCTGACCTCCATGACTGTTGATATTGCGAGCTTCGGCCATGAGACGTTTGCCGACGCAGGCAACAATATTCCGGATATTCAGCGGCTCACTGCGGCTCAACGCAAAGAGCTTCGAGACGCAGGGTTGATTTATGCGGACTTAGATAGTCAGCCCTTGTGGCAGGTGAGGAAGAAGTATTACTGGCGCCAAACATTTCCCGCTCACAAAATCGTTCACGTCCGCCACGAATACTCGCCGGTTGTCGGCAGCACAAACAGCATTAGATACGGTATGACGCGTGATTCTGATTCGGATGAGTCAAAGGACGAACTCAAAACTTTCTGCATTGATGGACGGCTGCAATCAGTCTTGCAGCAAATTGCAGACGGCAAGACCAGAGACGCACCTTATTTCTACGTCGATTTCATTTTGACGACGGCCAACACCTGGAAGACGCCAATAGAGGATTTCGCGCTCATCGTGGAGCGTTACCATGAGAAAGGCTCATTCGGAGACTATGTAAGTTTCTGCTGGGATGGTCCGGTTACGAAGATTGATGCCGACCATTTCTCTGCTCACGTCAAGAATCTAATCCCGAAGAATGAACTTAGAGTAGGATTCTTCAGCGTAGAAGAGAGCCGCTTCTAAATCTTTCGGCCATGTCGGAATTGTTGGAGTAACTTGTTCTTGTCTTACTCAAATTCTGTTGTTCCCAAGTTATCGCTAAAGTGCCGCGCGAACCTGGGGCAGCAAGCAAATGCTGCTTGTCGCGCACAGGGAGGAAAGTAATTATGAAGCTGGTTCTTTGGATACTTCTGGGGTTGTTCGTCAGCGGTCTAGCATTCTGGATGGTCACAACGCCTGGAATACCCAGAAGTCCTCTACTTATTTTGCTTGTGATCGTGGTTTTCGCCGTGCCGCCATTTGGAGCCATTTGGATGGTCTACATCGCAATAAGATATGAGAAACATCCACTCCCCATGATTCTCTTGGCTATGCTGCCATATACATTTTTGTGGTATTACTTTGGGCGAGTCCGACCGGGGACACATTTACTGAATGGCCATGCGGCGGGACCGCAGTGAAAATCATTCCAAAGGGCTACTATGTGCCAATGCACGATTTAGTCGATTTGAGACAGTCAAGCATCTCCGGTCAACGGAGCGGACCTTAGCGCCGGGGGGAAAGGATTAAGTCTCACAAACAATGTCCAACCATATTGCAAACAATGAGATCATGATCGGATCAGAATCTAGTTGGATCGCAACGAGAATTATGAACGCAGTGGTTTTTTTGCTTTTACTTTTGTTTGCGCCGCTGATGTTGCGCCCAGGAGCCAATAACGGCAACGGCACCGATTTGATTTTCATCGCTGTTTTCGGCGCGTTGTTGCTTGGCGGGTTCGCCTATGCTCACAAAATGGTCTTCGGCTTTGCTACGAGCCAAGGAATTCGATACAAGAGGTACTTTAGATGGAAATACGTTAAATGGGACGAAATCGAAAGCATCACTAAGTCTTCGATGGGCACCATTTGCATAGACGTCGCACACTTTAGCGCATTCAATCGTCGGCTCGTCTTTGTGAAGGAAATTATCCTTTTCGGCAAAAGAGGAGAATTCGCAACGTTCGAGCGTATAAGAAGCGAGTGGGCTCAATCAATTGGTGGCGTCGTTTAGCTGATAGCGTTCATTAACGCGACGGGTGGCCGACCTTGACGTTCTTTGTAAAGGTGGGAACGCCGAGCCCGATCAGCGAGGAAGCTTACAGATGGCGCCGAAGCGCGATTACTAATCCCAACGTGACCATTCCTAAAAAACAAGCAGAGAACACGTAGTATGGTATCCGCACTTTAGGCCAAAGCCACATAGGTAGCTGGTCCGACAACTTATCGCCCCAGGTTTCGCTCAGTCGGGGCGGGAGGATCGCCACTTCCGACTCGGGTCTCCAGCGCGAGGCAATCCATGTTGCTCTGAGATTGGAGAGCAATACCGCCCCAAGTATTATCCTTAGAACGCCCGGCCGATAAAGTGTGTCGGCAGCATACATAAGTACGACGACGGCCGCTGCATAACGGCTACGCTCGCGCACGCCTACACCGCCAACATAGTAAAACGGGAAAACTAACACGCCAGCGACCACGTGGTCTGAGACGACGAGGGACAGAAAGGAGAGAATTGCGACCACAGTGCAAATCCAGTAACCTTGGGATCCCAAGTAATCGAACGTCAGTTCCACTCTGAATGGAGGGCCAGAAAAGACTCTTTAGGCGATTTTCAGTTCGCCCCGTGGAATCAGATATGCCCAATGTTTGCATGAGTGAAGTAAGGCTGGTGGCCCATTCAAGCCCTTCTTTGGCTTGAGTGGGTCAAGCTCCGGAAAGGCTTTATCCGGCAGTTGAACTTTCCCATCAGCGATGTAGCGTCTGACGTTTCGTTCCTAATAACCAATCGCTCTACGTTCCCGTCCCACCCAAAGCAACCGTCTGCGGACTTCCCCCGCCGTTGTCCTCGACGCCAAGCAGAGCCGACCGTGCTCCGGTCGCCGTGGGATGGAACAATACCGTGATCGTACAACTCGACCCAGCCGCTAGTTTCGCCGGACATGCGTTGACCTGATAAAAGTCGCGCGGGTCGGCTCCGCCAATCCCAACTTTTGAAATCTGCAAAGGGCCGTTGCCATTATTGGTCAGAATTACATTCTGCGATTTGCTGGTTGAGCCCACGTTCTGATTACCAAAATTCAGGCTAGTCGGCGCAAGCTCGACAATCGTCGCAGTGCCGGAAAGCGTGACTAGCTGCGGGCTACCACCGCCGTTGTCGGCAATGGACAGGTATCCGGCCAAATTGCCAGAAATGCTCGGCGTGAAATAGACGCCGACTTTGCACGAGCCGCCGGGTTGGACTGTCTTGCAATTACTGAGTTGAGAAAAGTTGGCCGTAGTGCTGATCCCGCTGAACTTAACCGCAGACGTTCCCTTGTTCGTGACCGTAATTAGCTTCGGCTGACTCACGGTGCCGACGGCTTGCGTTGGGAACTTGAGGGTGTATGTGGACAACGAGATGGCGGCACTGTCGTCTTGCAACAAGACCGATATTGTATTGTCGACGCCATTCGGGGCCACCACGTCAAGCTTCCCGTCGTTATTGAAGTCTGCTATGGCGAACTGATCTTGAAGCGAACCACCGAAGGCCAAGTAGTTCTGAAAGGAACCGTTGCCGTCACCGAGGAGCAATGAAAGAGACGCTGCGCCATAGCCATAGGTTTGCGCAACAATATCCAGATGCCCGTCTCCATTCATGTCAGAAAATGCCAATGCATAAGGACCGTAGGCTATATCGTCAACAATAGGTGCTCGAAATGTGCCATTGCCGTTGCCGAGCAAGGTAGTCACGTAACTGTCAGCGCCATAGGAGACGGCGAGGTCAAGTATGCCGTCACCGTTGATGTCTGCAGTTGCAATGTTGAAGTTGATACCTCCCGCAGGATAGAACTGCGGGGGCTGAAAAGTGCCGTCCCCGTTTCCCAAAACAATATCGATATCCCCGTTGTTATAGTCAGATAAAGCTAAATCAAGTTCTCCGTCCCCGTTAAAATCGCCGATCGTCAGTGAAGTCGAATTGACGCCGGGTAAAGTTAGACTAGTGAAAGGTTGGAATGTGCCGTCGCCGTTACCAAGCGAGAGTAGTAGCTGCGATCCGTTAAGGGAGACGATGTCCAATGCACCATCGCGGTTAAAATCCCCAAGCGTCACATCGTTTCCATAACCGGTATGGGAAAAAATCGGTGCTTGAAAAGTGCCATCACCGTTTCCAAACATTACATCAATACCTGCGACCCCTGAATTATAAGTACCAAAGACAAGGTCAGGACTCCCGTCACCGTTGAGATCGGTGCTTATGAGGAAGTTGCTTGTGGTGAAGCTATAGTTGCGGCCTTCAGTGAATTTTCCGTCGCCATTTCCGAGCAAAATGAAGATCCCGACCACGGAGTTTCCGGCCGCCACTGCCACATCTTGCTTCCCGTCTTTGTTAAAGTCGCCGACAGCAAGCAGAGTCGGTTGTTGCGGGAAATTGAAAGTCGTAGCGTTGAGCGACACCGTTGTTCCTTGATTCCTCACCGGCAGAAACGCCACGCTCGATGCCCCACCACCCGGAGCAGGACTGGTAACGGTGATGGATGCGGTCGTGGCGGTCGCGATGTCCGTCGAGAGAATCGTCGCAGTAAGCTGACCTTGATTGACGAACGTCGTGGCGCGCGGGCTGCCATTCCAATTCACGGTCGAACCGGCGACGAATCCGGTGCCATTGACGGTCAGCTGCAAGTTGCTTCCTCCGGGCGCGACGCTAGCAGGCACCAGCGGCTGGTTCACGAATGGCACCGGATTATTCGTCGCGAACAGCGCGGAGCAGAGAACCATGAATAGGGTGAGTCGCACGGTAAAAATCATTGACTACTCCAGCCGAGAGGATTGTGCAGCGAAACAAGCGTTGGGGAAAGGCACCTAATACTGCCATCTGGTCGCTGCGCTGTCAAGAAACCGCGTACCGCGGGCCAGGTGCCCCAGAGCCTGCCCTGAGCGAAGCCGAAGGGTTCGCGCGGGTTTATGCGCTAACCTGGGCCAAGAAAAGATTCTGGCACTAGCACCTGACACTCGACCTCCACGACTCCGATTTCCCATTTCGGGAACTTCTCAACTATTTTCAATGCTTTTTCATTTTTCTCTTGACCTCGCAATTTGAAAAGCGCACGGTGAATTTATAAGCAGTACGCACCACCCCTTAACCAATGGCGACCAACACAAAACGAACGACCGATCAAACGACCGATCAAACGAACAACAAAAGAAACAAAAGACGTTGGATCCAACTCTTCATTCATAACGCCTTTACTTTCTATATTTTGACTCCAACTCTTTTGTTCTCTTTATTTTGCAAACTTTCATTCGCTAAACCGTTTCGTTTCAATATCAAATTCATAAATTTATTCACGAGGCTTCATTCATCATGGACACACCTCTTTGCACCCACATCAAAGTCACCGGCCACCGCTGCGGATCCCCCGCTCTTCGCAAACAATTGCTTTGCTACTTTCACGCCCGCGTTTTAAAAGGCGTTGACAATCGCATCGACGCCGTCAACGATCCTGACACGATCTTCGAAGACACGGCGTCCGTTCAATGCGCGCTGATCAAAGTCTTCAACATGATCCTGCGCGGCACCATCGATCTCAAACCTGCAGCGCTTTTACTTCGCGCTCTAAAACTCGCCGCGTCGAACTTAAAAACTGCAAAGTTCGAAACACGCGTCGCCGAGATGGTCACCGAAGTCCCTAACTACAACGCTGTCTACGCGAAAGAACACCCCGGCGCAAAGAGCGTGCCCCTTCCCAACTCAGCGTGGGTAGGCGAAGGAATTCACTATCCGGATACATCCGACATGCAGGTAAAAGATTTCCGCAAAGCTTTCATCGGAGCTCAGAAGGGATACTACAAAGACATGAAGTTCGTCATCAAACACCTCGCCTCCCAGGTCAAAGCCGCCGCCATGAATCCTGACCTGGACCCGGCCTTCGCCACCGGATAGAAATTAAATCCCACGGGGGTGGCCCATTCAGCCGTTCTTTGGCTTGAGTGGGGGAAGATGACATTCAACAAACACGGGCAGTCATCCCGAACGAAGCCGTCTTTCAGGCGGAGAGAGAGCCTGCCCTGAGCGAAGTCGAAGGGGATCTCGCGTGCAGTGCCCAACCGTTACGGCTTTGCGGGGATTGGCTGCCAGAGCTCGATCTTGTTTCCATCCAGATCGTAGATCCAGGCAAAGCGGCCGTAGGATTCGTCCATGCGTTTGGGATCAATCTTTACGCCCTCTTGCTTTAAGCGCTCGAGCAAAGCGTCCATATCGTCGACGATGTAATTGATCATGAACGGTGCGGGGCTGGGATCGAAGTACTTAGTGGTGGAGGGAAACACCGTCCAAACGGTGACCTGTTCTTTTTGCGGATCGTCATGTTCGCGCCACGGAAGCATCGCGCCGTGGCCTGTATCAGCGAGTCCGAGATGCTTCGAATACCAATCGCGCATCTGATCGCGATCGGCGGATTTGAAGAAGACACCGCCGATTCCAATAACGCGTCCACGTTGCTCCGCTTTGACCGGCGCCTTCGACTTTTCAGGTTCCGTAGATTTCACTTCCTGTCCTCCCATTGGACAAACTGATATTAAGCAGACCGATATGAGCAACAGTAAGCCCAGCGTAATTGTGCTCCAGCATGTTCGTTGCATGGGCGGATTATAACAAGGTCAGTTCGAATCAGGAAAACGGGAATCAAAGGGTCGGGCCAGCCTTTCGGAAGGCAAATAATTAATGCCTCTGATATTCTGATTTCGCGTTAAGGGCGCATCCGGTCCGCGGAAAGGACAGAAGTCCACCTGGCATTTCCAACTCGTGTTTACGAACTCACTTTCTGCCCAATGCATGCGGACCTCGGGCACACGAAAGGAAGTTCGTTATGCCGGTAAAACGTCTCCCATCCAATCCGAACCTCGATCACCTCAAGTATCAAGCGAAAGATCTACTGAAGGAACATTCTGCCCATCTTCCACAAGCCGCTCAGCGGCTTCGGGAGTTTCATCCACGATTCAGTCATGCTGATTTTAGTCACGCTGACGACGCCGAAATTTTCAGCGCAAGCTTAAGCCTAAGCGATGCGCAGCTTGCCATCGCGCGCGAATATGGATTTCCAAGTTGGGCCCGGTTGAAGCGTCACATCGAGAAGCCCACGCTTTCCGACCGGCTCGATCTTCGGCATCATGAACGCATTGAGGATGCCATATTTCGTCGCGCCGTGGACCTGATCGATGCGGGGGATGCGACTGGACTGCGGGCGCTGTTGAAGGCGAATCCGAAGCTGGTGCATCAGCATGTGCTTTTCGAGGGCGGGAATTACTTCCGCTCGCCAAGTCTGCTCGAGTTCGTCGCGGAGAATCCTGTTCGTCATGGATCGTTGCCGCCGAATATTGTCGAGGTGACTCGCGCAATCCTCGATGCTGGCCCGGACATCGCCTCGCGGAATGAGACTTTGATGCTCGTGGCGACCGGCAGTGTCGCACGCGAATGCAAAGTACAAATTCCGCTGATTGATCTGCTGTGCGAGCGCGGAGCCGATCCGAACAGCGCCATCCGCGTGGCGGCTGTGCTGGATGAGCACGTTTCGGTCCGCGCTTTGCTTCGCCACGGAGCGAAATTGCATTTGCCCGTCGCCGCTGCACTCGGCCTCACCGCTGAATTCGATCAGCTTCTAAAAACTGCGAGCGCGGAAGACCGTCACCTGGCGCTCGCGACGGCTGCGCAGTTCGGCCATGTGAACATTGTCCGGGCTTTGTTAGATACCGGTGAAAATCCCGATAGATACAATCTGCCTGGAGGACATTCTCATGCGACGCCACTGCATCAGGCCGCCGGAATCGGACACGAAGCCGTAGTCCATTTGCTGGTTGAACGCGGTGCGCGCCTCGATTTGAAGGATGTGCTTTGGCACGGGACGCCCGCCGACTGGGCCGCACACGAAGGCAAAACCGAAATCGAAAAATACTTAAGGGAGAAAGAAAAGTCGAACGCCTCTTATTGAAAGATCGCCCCTTACCCCTTAACGCTGATCTTTGAGAATGAGAGGACGGCGCGGCCGGGAGTGGGCTGTCCCATTAGCGTGGCGGGACGGAACGTCGTGAAGATCAACATGTTCTTCACCTGAACCGGCAAGTCTTCATTCTGCGCCGGACCGGAAAGAATGCGGTAGTCTTCTACGCGTCCATTGGAACCGATGTAGGCTTCGATCACGAGCGAATCTTCTTTAATATTATTGAGCGCCATCCCAAACGCGGTCTGCTGCATTTGCGGTGCGGTCTGGATCAGTAATGGCACATCACGATTGTCGGCTTGCAGCGGAGGAGTCAGGAAACCCATAAGCACTCCGAAAATGAGCGCAGTCGCAACCAGGCCCGCGCTGGCTGGAACCATGAACGCGTCGAATGCGTGTCGCGCCTGAATTCGCAGTCCCTGCAACCAGAGATTCTGCGAGCGCGCGGCTTCGCGTGAAATCGCTAAACGTAAATTCAGTTCGAGATCAGTAGGAGCTTTCTTCCGTCCCATGCCCGCAAGCAGGCGTTGAGCATTTCGCAACGATGCATACGAATCGGCGCAGCCATCGCAGTCTTCCAGATGTTTCGCCAGCGCGAGACGATCGCGTCCGGTGAGCTCGCCGTCGAGATAAAGAGAAAGCTGCGATTTGACGTGGTCACATTTCATTAGGCGACCTCCGCTCCTGAAAATGCGCGCCGCGGAACTCGCTTCGCCGCCCGCTTTTCAATTGGCACATGCAGTCCAAGCTCGGGGCCGGATTGCTTCACGAATTCGGTCAGCCGGTTGCGCAGAGCTTCGCGTCCGCGAGTGAGCCGGGATTTCACTGTGCCGAGAGTCGCTCCAGTAATTTCGGCGACTTCTTCGTAGGACAGTTCTTCAATGTCGCGCAGGATCACCGTCGTGCGGTATGGTTCTGGAACCTGACGCAGTTCCATTTCTACGCGCGCGCGAATTTCTTCGTGCGCCACATTTTCGAATGGAGATTGACGACCGTCCATCAGCTCGCGAAAAACCATTGGTCCATCGCTGTCGCCGCCGATTGCTTCGGTAGGCTCGATCGAAGTCTCTTTGGCTTTATGCCGAAACCACCAGCGCCGTCGGTTGGACGCTTCATGTACGGCAATGCGGTAGATCCATGTCTTCAGGCTGGATTTGCCGTGAAAATGTTTCATGCCGCGAAATACTTTGAGGAAAACTTCTTGTGTGGTGTCCGCTGCGTCGGCAGGATCGGAAACGATGCGATAGACCAGGCTATATATTGGCTGATGAAATTCGGCAATCAGCCATGCGTAAGCTTCTTCGGAACCCGCGCGCAACTCGGCAACGATCGCCGGTTCTTGGGACGGCATTGCCACTGCGTTCGCCAGGTGACTCAAATTGGATGTTCCCGCCATCACGCTCACGGTGCCACTCCGATTATAGGTTTCCCAGGCTGTTTGCGGAATCTAAAAAGCAGCGCGATCTGCCGCGCCCCTGTCCTTATGTATAGACCCCGGAGCGGGGTGTAGAGTTCCACAATTAAGCGCCTTTAGTTTCTTCGGGTTGCCGGACGGGGCTTAGGTTTAGTTTGGGCTTGTCGTCGCGGCCGGGGCTGGAGTCGTAGTCGTGCCGGGGGCAACCGGCGCCGTTTTTGGCTTTGGCCGTATCTTCTTCTTTACAGGAGCAGGCGGCGGGACGGTGTCGTCCACGACGGTCTTTTTCGGAGGCAGGACTACTTCCTGCATTTGCTGGACTTTTGTTCGCAGCGCGGCGATCTGCGTTTCTTTGTCGGCCGAGAGCGTCGTCATACGATCGGCGAATCCACGGCGCGCTTCTTCTAGCAGATTCAAATCGTTGTCGAGGGATTGGAATTCGTCTTTCGGTCCGAATGCTCCTGCGGATTCCGTCACCGAAGTGAACACATCGTAGAGCGCGTCCAGGTTGCGGTAGAGCTTGAACGTTGCTGCGAGGTTCTCTGGGGAAGTGCGCAGGGTCGAAATCATTTCCGGTAATGCATCATGCAGATTACGCGTCAGTGATTCGACATTGCCCTGAGTCTGCCGCTTGGTATTCGAATCGGTCTTCCAGCGGTCAATGCGTGTCTTCGCCAAATCGGCTTGGGTGCGTTCCGAAAATTGCTGGACTTGTCCTAACAACAAATTCAGTTGCGTCACCGATGGATAGGAAACCGCTTGCGCCGCTGCTGGTGTCGAAGAAGATGATGTCTGGGATTGCGGCGCGGCGGGCGCCTGACTTGGAGCCTGAGCACGCGACAAAACCGAGAACGCGAGGATAGAAGTTGTCAGCGTTGTAGCGATGCACCGCATCGTAAGCTTCATGTCGTTAGGCGTCCCCGTAGTAGGAATTAATAATTACGAGATAAAGCATACTGATTTTAGGCGCTTTGGCAAAATCGCCGGTGCTGTTTAGACGCGCAAAGTTTGACTCTTGTCGGCAGGTAGGCGAAAATCAATGGGGCCGGACTTGCTTGTAATTTCTGGATTGTTTCTCCGGATTGTCCGTCTGGCATCCCGTCAAAACGTGGGCCTGTGGCGCAGCTGGGAGCGCGCTTCCATGGCATGGAAGAGGTCGTCGGTTCGATCCCGACCAGGTCCACCAAAACTCTAAACAACTTAGACGGGGCGAATGTTCACGCCAATGACATTTGTGTCATGGTTTGTGTCATAACCTGCCGTTTTGGTGCTCGCAGCAAGGGCTTCCATCTTGGTTCGTTTTCGATTCCATGCGCACGTGGCTGTACCGTTCCAACATGCGACGGCTGAGGTGCCCGGCGATGGCCATTATGGTCGAGACTGAGGTGCCGTTTTCTGCCAGCTGTGTAATCGCGCAATGTCGCAGGTCATGAAATCGGAAACCCTGCAAACCAGCCTTCTTGGTTAGCGTTCTCCAAGCTGATCGCCAGCTGTTGAGGTGCCGCGTCGGATCGAACGCGGTGACTTTATAGCGGTGACTTTATAGTGACGACCTTCTTGCCAGCGAATGTGAATTTTGGGGCGAAAGCCGCGAAGCGGCACTCTCAGCGCAGAGGCAGTTGAGCTTGCTTGTGATTCTTCACGACTTGGCTAAGCGCCGCCGCGAAGTGCAAGTCATCATTGCGACTCACTCACCGATTCTGTTGGGCTACCCAGATGCTCAGATAAATCTCGTTCGATGGCGGGGAGATTCACGAGATTGAGTTCACTGAGACGCCGCCTTATCAGTTGTACAACCGATTCCTGGCCGACCCAAAGAGGTATCTCAACCTGCCATTCGAGGACGAGCCCCTGTTGCGTGACGACGGCGAATGACGCCTCCGCTGTGGTTGACGCAAAATCCCCATTACACTCACAACCCCCGGCGATCCCCTCTCGGTGAGTTCCCCTGCGACCTTGAGAAGCTTTGGTTGTCTATTGGGCCGTAAAAACCATAACACTTTCGACCTCGACTGGTTCGCCTAATACTAAGTAGGGGTGAAAGCTGCTCTTGAGCATTGCGTCAGCAGACGGCTTTCTCATCTCGGCCGGGCCGTCTGTCGCTCCCGCCTCGATCACGTGACCATCTTTCCCAAGTACGAACCGAACATGAACTGTACCGCGCACGCCTCGCGGATATTGGGCTTGTGGTCGAGAAATGATGTAGTCAGCGAGCTGTCCACTTGGCAGCGATATTCGGCCAGAAATCGGGCCCATGCTTCCCGCTGGCGGCTTGAAAATGGAATCGTCGTCCTGATTGGTGGGCTCAAGTTGTTCCAAGTGAATCTTGAGAAAGGATTTTCCTGCTTGCGTTACGCTTATATCCCGCGCCACATAGCGGCCCTGAAATAGCACGAGAGTGTTGTATGCTGTTTCATCCCGAAAACGTTGCGCGTATCTGAGCAGCAATGTCCCTGGAACAAAGCAATATTTCGGTTCGTCGTCGTTTGAGGCAGTATAGGTTTTAAAACGTAGAATTACGCACGCCATCTTAGATTTACCCAGAGACCAATCGATTTTTTCCAGAGCACGTAGAGGTTCACGGGGCATCAAGTCAAATGGCCGGATCGCTTCATTTCTGACCTGAACCTCCCAAATATTTGGCCACCGTTGATCGCCGCTCCGATATAGTCCCGCATTAGTCGCGACTTCGATTTGATTCAACGTATCGCCGGAATAAATCCGTCGGTATTTTTTTGGGTTCGCATAAAACTCCTCGTAAACTCCACTATGAATATTGTCGCCATCTTCATCGAATTGGTCCCACGTAAATTTGGCGTGCCATGGAGACGTAGCAACGAGATCAAGCCCATTCATCGTGCTTCCGAGCGACAGTATCTCCCCCGGGTCCTGCGGTGGCGGAGTGGATAAAGCAACGGTGGCAGTCACCGGCGCTAAAGTCGCTTGGTTTAATGGGGCAGCCTTCGGTTCTGATTGAGCTTCGTCCCTAATCGCGAAGAGGAACGTACAGCCAAGACTGAAAACAAGGATCGCATCCTGCAAATTTAATTTGTTCATCACGTATTCCTAGATTTTCACGACCACTTTCCCGTAATTCTTCCCTTCACTTAACAGCCTGTAAGCTCCGGGCACTTCATCGCCCGAGAATTGAGAAGCGGAGTCTCCTCCCAATCTATAAGATTTCGGCTTCGCTGAACCATTGCTGAGCATGTTGGAATCAGTCCGCGTGCGTGGCCCACTTCCCGCTAGAGCCGCTTATCGTTCCCAATTTCACAACCGTCGGCTACTCAGAAACCAAGAAGCCGTCAATTGTTGATAAATCGCCATTACACTCATGGGACAGATCAAATTCCGAAAATTTCAAAAAATTGTCTGCGCAAGGGTAAATATATTTCGACCGGGGTGGTCCCGTTGGCTGCTTGGATCGACTGTGTCGTAACCTGTGTCATAACCCAGCTGTCCCTACCCGAATCGCCCCGTGTCGGAGCATGTCACACAGGAATAAGTGACGGGCGGCAAACATGCGCGGGGCCTGCATGTACACTGCTTGTCTGTGTCGGCTAGTCTCAGAGTATCTCTCTGCGGCGCGCTCAGTTCAGGGAAATGGCATGGAAGAGGTCGTCGGTTCGATCCCGACCAGGTCCACCAATCTCCTCACAACAATTCTTGAGTAACCCACCTCTGCGTTTCCGTAAAGGTGGGATGTTGACCTTCAAACCCGCGAACTACTCACTGCTTGTCATAGACAGCAACGGTGTGGATCTTCTTTCCTGCGGGATCTGTTGAGTTGACCGTCAGAGTGCGGCTTTTGCCGTCAGCCGCGACCACGAGTTTTCCAGTGGCGGTAACTTTGCCATCTTTCTTTACTGTCAGGTCCATGTGGTGATCATCCGTCATCTTTAGAGAACGCATGTCCGAAGCCGGATCGCCGGTAACCGCATAATCCTTTCCATCAAACTTTCCGGTCCACTCGCTATGGAAGGCCTTTCCCTGACCGTCCACGCCATCAATCGTTGTTTTGAAGCTGTCCCCAGCCATTTCATAAACGACCGTGTTATTTTTCGATGCTCCGGCTGCAAACTTCGACTTCGCTTCATTCAATTTCCATGTACCAATATTCGGATCCTGCGCAAAGCACATTGTCATGCCTATCATTATTGTGAGCATCGTCAGTACGGCAAATCTTGTTTTCATGTTGCCTCCAAAGGTTTGGGAGAGATTTAGTTGCTAGCGAGCAACGAATCATAATGCGCGATGAGCGTTTCCGCAACTTGGCGAAGATAGAATCAGTCCCTTCTAGCACCCTAAAAGTGGTATTGATTCGTGGTATTGGGCGTAGTAGGCTTCGGCAGGGAGGTACGTACCGAATCAGCTAGGTGATAACGTTATGATTAATAAGAAAATGATAACTCGCAATCGGCTAGGCAATCTTCTTCGAGGTTTAGCATTGATGACGCTGGCGGCGATGAGCCTTCAGTCATCGGCCCAAGTTTACACCTTCAGCGAATGGGCCACTCCGACCACAGGGAGCCAGCCGCTGCACGTGCTGAGTGCAAGTCCGACACAGTTCTATTTCACAGAGAGCGCCAAGAATCGTGTTGGCGGTCTTAATATTTCCGATCCTCTAAACAACTCGATTACAGAATGGCAGTTGCTGCCGGGAAACCTGCCACATGGACTAGTGTTGGACGCAAATAGCAACCTGGCTTTCTGCACGGTCGGTGGCGATTATATGGGTGTCCTCAATCCAGCCAACTCGCAATTGATCGTTTATCCAGTGCCAACTGCAAAGGGCGGAAGCATTCATCTTGATACAACGATTTCCGGCGGAGGCACTCCGATCTATTTCTTGAGCGAATCCACAGGAAACAAAATCGCGATGGTCGATCCATCCTCGCCGACGCAGTTTACGGAGTGGGCGATTCCGACTGCGAGTTCGAATCCACGTGGCGTCTCGATTGGGCCGCCGGACGGTCCGGGATGGCAAGTTTATTTTATCGAACTCAACGCGCATAAGATCGGCATGCTGGACACTTTCACCAACCAGATAACGGAATGGTATCTGCCAAAGATCCGTCAAGCGGAGCATATCCACTACGTACCCAATTCGAACGGAATCGGCGGCTTAGTTTATTTCGGCGATTTGGCCGACAGCTATGTCGGAGCGCTAAATCCGGGGACGGCGACCACGAGCACCGAAACATTATGGACTGCTCCGACAGTCAACGCGGGCGTTGCCGACGTTTTCGTTGTGCAAGGTTCCGACCCGCAAGTTTATTTCACAGAGCGCACAGCTTCCCAGATTGGCTTCCTGGATACCGCGCTTGCAGCCGCTACGACGGTTCCAATTCCGAAAAAAGATGTCATCGTAAGTGGTCCGATTGCTCCTGTGGTCAGCCCAGTTACGCCGCTAAACTACAACCTCAAGCCAAAGGTATTCCCCGTTACCGCAAAGGTGAATAACGTAGCTGGCGTGCCATCGGGCGGATTCACTGAATGGCCAATCCCGACTGCCGGCAGCGGTCCTCTTGGTATAGCCGGTTTTGGATCGACATCGATTATTTTCGCGGAATTCAACACTGGCAAAATTGGAATCATGGCGCCCTCGGGACAGTAACGAAGCGAACGCTCTCGCCCGGGAAAATCTTCGTTTCACACGCTTGTTCGGATCTTTTTCCTACAAGCCAAGGACGGCTTGAATGAGCCACCCGACCGTCCCTTTCGTCTATCCTCAATTATTGGAATGAGGACCAGTGCACCTACTATCGCTCCCTAAAGCTCGCCTACAGTTGCGAGAAGCAGCCTTAAATGTTTGAATAGAAAATATAGGGCGCTTAACTCAGCGGTAGAGTGCCACCTTCACACGGTGGAAGCCATAGGTTCGAATCCTATAGCGCCCACCATCGATTCAATGAGTTAGCTTGCTTTGGGTTCTGCTTGCGCTCCGTTTGTGCGGAAAGCCAGCTCGACTACTTTAGAACTTGCGGTGCTCGTCTCATCCGTAACCACGTCACCGTAGATATTCATTGTGGTCCGAATGTCTGTATGTCTCATCATTTTCTGTTGAACTGCAATGGGTGTTTTCACCGCGTCCAACCAGGAGCGGCACGTGTGCCGGAAGGCATGAGTGCTGATATGCCCGAGTCCAGCAGCGAGCGATGCGCGAGCGAGTTCCTGCCGTATGCCGGTGTAGGAATATGGCAAGTTCCCGATATTGAAAGGACTCGCAAAAATCCAATCATCGGGTTTACTAAAACAAGTGACTTGCTTCCACCCTTTTAGCCGGTCTAGAAGATCACTCGCGAGCTGCAATGTTTTCGCAGAGCCTTCGGGTTTTGCATTCGTCTACGTGCTTTTGCACGATGCCTCTGCAAACGTTTACCCGCGATTGCAACCAATCCACGTCTGACCACTTCAGCGCTAACACTTCGCCTGATACGTAGCCCAAGCAAACGCATAACAATGCCAATGTTGCTAGAGGCTCTTGCATGTCTTTCAACAGAAGGTGAAACTCTTCCGTTGTGAGACTTCGAGCCTTGCGAACACGCCTGCTTGCTCCTTTATTAACTACCAAAGAAATCGGGTTGCGCCCCATCTCCGGAATTCCTGCCCACATTGCGAAGTCAACAATTGCGTGCATGAGGCTTCGCACGTGCGTTTTAGATTTAGGGGGACAACTCCAATTCCCGCAACCACAGCTCTACGGGCCGGGGCTGCAAGTTTTTGAATTGGCGTAGCGCCCCACTTTGGCAGCACATGATTCTTCAGAAAAAAACGATTGGAAACAGGCGTTTCCGCTTATCTATACATCAATGAGTGAAAAGGCGATTTTTCGCCAACTGAGATGGGCGGTAGTATAGGCGGGAATGCTTACAATTCCTTGGTTTTTCGTCGCGCTTTACGTCGTCGCCTTATCGGCACCAAAGAAAGATCATTCAGGAACAATTTTAGCCAAGGTCACTGTTCGGATCGGGCCGCCTATAAACATCTATTTGTGGGCAGCCAATAATGGAAAGTGGCGTTCCTCTAGCTTCAGGTTTTGCCGATCACTGGCCAAGAGGGTTTTTTGGGGCAGGGATTTCTTTCCTAGGCTGGGTCAACGAGTGTAAACGTCTGTTTCCGACAGTATCATGACCATTATTGACCCTTACAAGCTGCATCATTAGACTCAATGCCTGGATCTAGATGCGCGTCCCTGAACCCGGAGGCCCACTTGAAACCTTGCACTCCCCATACTTACTTCACTCTCTATATTGCAGCGCTGGTGACAGTGGCGTGCAATTTCGCAAGTGCTGAAAGATTTCCCACTCCCCCGAGCTATCTCAGCGGAACTTCCATCGTCGCCGTTGCAAGCGCTCGTGTCACCTAAAGCGGAATCACGATTGACATTGACCGTTCATCGTCAGCTGTAGCCTTGTGCTCATCGCGGATGAAATAGCAAGAGTGCATTGCAATATTGAACTGTGTTCGAAGGCGGCGGACTTTGGAAGTTCACTATTAGATTCTCGCCAGACGTCGTACCTGTGAAAGAGACTTCGCCCTCGTTACAAGTCCCAGGCTCCAGCATCCCTGCAAGCGGGAGAAGTGGAATGCCGGTGCTTGCTCCCTGCGGAACACACCAAGAGTTGATGCTAAATGTTGTACTGACCCCATCACCAACGAGACTGAAGTTAAAGCCTCCGCAGATCAATATTCCGGTTGATGGAGTTACCGCTTTGTCGTTCTTTTGTGCCGCAAGGTGCATACGGTGACAATGAACACCGTTGCCAATGCAAATTTCTTTTTCATGACGAAGCCTCTTTACGTTGAACTCAAGCTCACGCATGCTTGCACACTTCCATCGAGTTCTGGCGGACGCTTTGAAGTAGACTCTGCAAACTGCGTAGCGAACAAATAGCGAAAATGAAAACTACGTTTTCATCATGGCGCGTCCTCCTAACCGCGAACCGGAAGAGATACTGACGCCAAGGCAGCTTGAGAAGCTCAGGCACGGTTTGTCGCTGTTGAGCAGCGCCTTCTCAGAACCCCTCATCCCTCCAAAAATATTTCAATAGTGTGAAACGGAGCCGCCTCCAAATTCACCATCTTCAGAGACTTGTCTATGGGCAAGAACATAGTTATCTGTTGCGATGGAACTGGGAACGAGTTTGGTGACCACAACTCCAACGTCGTCAAGCTGTATAGCGCGCTGGTGATCGACGGGAAACAACAGGTTGGCTACTATCATCCCGGCGTTGGCACGATGGGCGCGCCCACGGCACATAACAAGGTCAGCAAAGCTTGGTCAATCGTCATGGGATTGGCCTTTGGAGCCGGACTTTTAGCCAATGTCGGCGATGCTTACCGTTATTTGATGAACACTTATGAAGAGGGAGACAAAGTCTTCATCTTTGGTTTCAGCCGCGGCGCATACACTGCCCGCGCTGTCGCAGGCCTGCTGCACATGTTCGGATTGCTAAGTCCCGGAAATCAAGGGCTCATTCCTTACATCATTCACCTCTATGCAAAGCGCACTCGCGATGCTGCGGGCATGACCCACACTTTCGAAGTCGCGACTGGCTTCAAAGCTACATTCTGCCGCCCTTGTCCTTTACATTTTGTAGGTGTCTGGGACACGGTCAGCTCTGTTGGATGGGTATGGGATCCGCTAAAACTGCCTTATACGGCACAGAATCCCGATATGGCGATTGGCCGGCATGCAGTTTCCATCGATGAGCGCCGCTGCTATTTTCAAAATAATCTGTGGGGCAACCCGTTGCCCGGCCAGGATATTAAACAGGTCTGGTTCGCTGGTGTGCATTCAGATGTGGGCGGATCGTACTCCTATGCCGAGAGTGGACTTTCCCAGATCACGCTGGAATGGATGATGTGTGAGGCGTTGCCAGCGGGGTTGTTATTCGATCCGCAAAAAGCTGAGCAAGTTCTCGGTCGGATTCCGTCACCTCCGCCAGCGGAACCCGTGGAGCCCAATCCGGCTGCAAAGATCCACAACTCGCTTACGTGGGCATGGTGGATTCTCGAGCTGTTGCCGCATTCTTATTACGATCCGGTTCTGCGCAAAGCGAGATGGCGGATTCCATTCGGAGCCAGCCGCATTGTTCCTGAAGGATCTACTCTGCACGACAGTGCGGAAGAGAAGTGGCGTGTCGATCCCAGCTATAAACCGCGGAATCTCCCTATGCGCCGACTTATCGAGCCGACACATGAATGTAGTTTCAAACGGTAAGAGATGTCAGTAAACGAAAGTGAGGTCCAATTCCATGATTTTTGCTGAAGCCAATTGCGTCGAAGAGCCCGCTGACGTGTCTGGGAAAAAGAACGAGTCGCAGCGTAAGAATGGTCCAACTGCTTTTCCGTCGGGAAGTGGCAATGGAAGATCGGCAGACGAGAAGTCGGCACCGCCTCCTGCCGATCCAGCATATTGTGAACCAGCGTATTTCAATGAAGCCTTAGAAGATGCCGAGCGATTGCTCAAGTACGCCGCGGAAAGCGGAATCGAAATCGATTCCGAAACGAGCACCCATGTTCTCGAAGCGAGGGCTCGCCAAGGCAAGGGCTGGTGCGAGAGGACGACGGCGAATCTTCTCAGTGCTCTTACTAAGCTGGCGAAGTTGATGACGCCGGTTACCGCAGAAAGTCTAAAAGCATGCAGCAACAATACAGGAGGAACTCTTCGTACCTATTGGATTGTGGCCGTGTGTCTTGCCTGCGTGATCGTTCCTTTTTCTTTGGCGAGCTTTGTGTCGTCGGCAATTTCAGTTGCGATCCGTGCCGACATCGCGACGGCAAACGACCTGGCCGTTAAGCTTAGAGCGCAACTTGGTCCGCCGCCGGCGGAAACCAGCTCAGCCACACAGGCTCCGCCAATTCCGGGAGTTGCCGATCCTGAGGCTGCGGTGATCGCGGAGCTACAGCAATTTGCCAGCGCAACGCGTGCTATCGACGCTCGCGCACGACAATTAAACGTGCTCATGTTCGGCATTGAGCGCGACCCCTTTGCTGCAGTTAGAAAAGATCCGAGCGCGACTCACAAAACATTCCAGCTGCCCAGGGGCTTGCCCAATCTGGCAGTGGCGGCCGATGGCCAAACGTACGTCTACCAGGATGTAAGATACTTTGCCCAAACTCTGCTCGATGACGTCTCGTTTTTCTATGGCGCCATCAGCACATGCCTTTTACCGGTCCTTTATGCGCTTCTGGGAACGTGCGCTTATTTGCTGAGGACGTTCGAGCAACAGATTGTGGTGAGAACTTTCATTCCTTCCATAGCTAATTCCGCTCGTTTTCTGATCGCTGCTATTGGTGGCGCAGTCGTTGGATTGTTCAACAATTTCAGTATTACGCAAGGCGTGTCCATTCCGCCGCTGGCAATTGCCTTTCTGGTGGGCTACGCCGTCGATGTCTTTTTCACATTTCTGGAGAGTCTGATTCAGGCTTTCAGCAAGACGAAAAGCGCGGCTACTAGCGTTTCTGCGAGAGCCATATAGTCAAAGGGAAATTGCGATCCGATTTGCAACACCTACCGCGTTGGAACAACTCTTCGCGAAAACTAGCGTAAAATCTGTCTGCACCAAATCACCCAAATTTTTCGAGGAACTTCTATGTCCCGTTTGCTGCAACTGGTGGCTCTCTTATCTTTAACTACGTTGGTTACACTTCCGCTGCTTGCGCAGCAAATCCAACCTGCGCTGTGGGCGTCCAAGCCGGACGTGACCGCGTTCGAGAAGATCGTCAATGATCGTCTTGCTGCGGCACAGCAGGCCATCACCGAAATGACGTCGGTGAAAGGGAAGCACACGGTCGACAACACTCTGACCCATTACGACGAAGCATTACGTCAACTCAATGCCGCCGGATATTTCGCATCGCTAATCCAGCAGGTACATCCCGACACGACGTTCCGCGATCATGCGACGGCAATGTTTGCTAAATCCAGCGCAGCCGGAGTCGCACTCTCGCTGAATCAGGATGCGTACAAGGCACTCGCAGACATCGATGTTTCCAAAGCAGATGCTGCTACTCGCTATTACGTTCAACGCCAGTTGCTGGAATTCCGCCTCGCTGGCGTCGATAAAGACGATTCCACGCGCGCCAAGCTGACTGTACTTAACAAGGAGCTGACGGATGAGCAATCCGCATTCGATCGCAACATTTCCGATGATCAGAAAAGCGTCGCCGCCGATCCTGCCGAACTCGACGGACTGCCTGCCGATTACGTGGCGTCGCACAAAGCTGGCGCGGATGGCAAGGTACAGATCACGACGAATTATCCGGACTTCATTCCGGTGATAACGTTTGCCAAGAGCGATGCATTGCGCCAACGCATGATGCTGGCGTTTTCAACGCGTGCTTATCCGAAGAATGGCGACGTGCTGATGGGCATGATGAAGACACGGTACGAAATCGCGCAGACACTTGGCTACGCCTCATGGGCGGATTACAACGCTGCCGATAAGATGATTGCCAAAGGCGGCAACATTGCGGACTTCATTCAGCAAGTGAACGACGCTTCGCGGCCACTCGCGCAGCGAGAACTGGCAATGATAGTGAAGGAGAAACAGAAAGTTACTCCGGACGCAACCACTATCAGCGATTACGAGAGCGGATATTTCTCCGAACAACTGCGCCGTTCGCAATATGATTTCGATTCGCAATCGGTCCGTCCATACTTCCCGTTTATGCAGGTAAAGCAGGGAATTCTCGACACTGCTGCTGCATTGTTCCAGGTGACATTCAAACAAGAAGCCGGCGCACCGTCATGGGACCCAGCTGTCGAAACGTGGCTGGTTTACGATCACGACAAAGCCATCGGGCGGATTTATCTCGATCTGCATCCACGTCCGGGAAAATATAGCCATGCGGAAATGGCACCCGTGCTTGATGGAATTAAAGGCAAGCAATTGCCGGAAGCGATTCTGGTTTGCAACTTCGCCGCGCCGACGGCCGCTGATCCGGGCTTGATGGAATATGGCGATGTGCAGACTTTCTTCCACGAGTTTGGTCATCTCATGCACCACATTCTCGGCGGACAACAGCAGTGGGCCGGGATTTCTGGCATAAGCATGGAGCCTGATTTTGTGGAAGCGCCATCGCAGATGCTGGAAGAATGGATTCGCAGTCCGCAAGTGTTGGCGAAGTTCGCGAAGCATTACCAGACTGGAGCGCCGATTCCAGCTGACCTAGTTGCCCGCATGAATCGCGCCGCAGCTTTCGGACGCGGCAACTGGGTTTCGCGGCAGAACAGCTTCTCAGCGATTTCCTACAATTTGTATAAGGGAGATCCGGCGAACATTAATCCCGACACAGTCGTCGCAGAGGCTGTGGCCAAGTACGCACTCTATAAGCCTCTCGATGGCGAACATTTCTGGGCATCATTCGGCCATCTCGGGGGATACTCTTCGGCTTACTACACCTATCTTTGGGACAAAGTAATCGCCGAAGATTTCTTCCTGCAATTCAATCAATCGAATTTGCTGGCCGGAGATGCACCGATGCGCTACCGACGACAGGTATTAGCGCCGGGCGGATCGATGTCGGCGAACGACCTTGTGAAGAATTTCTTGGGACGTCCGCAGAGCATGACCGCGCTGCAAAACTGGATGGCTGAGGAATTTGATTCGACTCCTGCGAAGGCCGCAGGAAAATAAGAAACGGTATTGGCCCATTTCTCGCGATGGTTGCGGGGGGTGGGCTTTTTTAATTCTTGCCGACAGGGATATCGCGTTCGACAGGCAATCCGGCTTGCTCCCATGCATCGAAGCCGCCAATCACGTTGATGACGTTCTCGAATCCTGCACGACGTAATAAGCTGCACGCGATCACACTGCGATAGCCGCCTTTGCAATGAACAGCCAGAGGGGTGCTGCGATCAACTTCCGGAGGAGAGACGCGAAAATTATCAAGCGGCCACCATGCGGCGTCGGCGATGTGTCCGCCCTGCCATTCGGGTTCGCGGCGGACATCAAGCACACGAACATTTTCGAGACGTTGCTTGAGATCGCCGACAGAAATTTCTGGAAGCTGTGCTAACTCGTAGCCGCTGCGCTTCCAACCTTCGATTCCGTCTTCTAAAAATCCTGCGGGATTTTCAATTCCAACGCGCGCCAGCCTCAATCGCGCTTCGGCGACCTGCTCGGCGTTATCCGCAATCAATATTGGATGAGACGACAACCCGATGATGGAGCCTGCCCACGATGCAAATTGTCCTGACAATGCAATATTGATGGAGCCCGGGACATGTCCGGTCGAAAATTGTTCAGTGGTGCGTACATCGAGCGCGAGTTCTCCATTTTCGATTCGCGATTTCAAATCCTTGGCTGAGATTGGTTTCAGATCAGGCAGGTTGGCTAACGATGTAGCTCCTGTACGATTGATCTCCGCATCTTGCCAAAAATAATCTGGACGCACCGGCAAGTTCTCAGTTAGCTGGCGAATAAATTCGTCGCGATTAGGAATCTGTAGTGCATAGTTGGTCAGGCGCTCCGTGCCAATTGTGGACGATCGTTCGGCTCGCATATTTCGTCCACACAAAGATCCCGCGCCATGAGCCGGATACACGAGAGTCTCATCCGGCAATTTCATCAACTTATTATGCAAGCTGTCGTAGAGCAATCCTGCAAGTTGTACAGGAGTGTGCGTCTTCGCTAAATCAGGACGGCCGACATCCCCGATAAACAAGGTGTCGCCCGTGAGGACTCCCCACGGCTTTGCGGGAGTTCCATTTCCGGAGGCTGCGTGGTCCGTGACCACGAGCGAAATTCCTTCCGGCGTATGTCCCGGAGTTTTCAATGCACGGATGCTGATATCGCCCATCCGCACTTCAAAACCATCGAGCAAATCTACGTGCGGATAGGTCGCTCCGGCTTGTGCGCCAACATAAATCTTCGCCCCGGTGATTGCTGCTAGTTCTTGATGCCCTGAAATAAAGTCCGCGTGAAGATGAGTTTCGAAAATGTGACGAATCTTGAGGCCGTGGTCCGCTGCTGCTTTCACGTAAATTTCAATATCGCGCTGGGGATCGACAATGGCAGCTTCGCCGTCCGACCCGATCAGGTAAGAAGCGTGAGAGAGACATCCCAAATAGAACTGTTCAAAGTACATAAGTTGCTTTCGGAGCACACAGCGATCCAGCAGACATCTTAAACCTGATAGTCCGCAGTTTGCAGAGTGCGCGCGGAAGAAAACAGCGGCGAAACTAGTTCGCCGCTTCTTCCTGTTCTTCGGGTGCGCCATGGCGGCGCAACAGTTGCGGGAGATTCTGCGAGAAAGCCGACCGTGGAAGGACCATGTCACATCCCACTTCGTGAGCTTTCTGCTTCAAGTCACCCTGCACATGCGACAGAAATCCAATGATGGATGTTCCGCGCTTGAACTTTGTTTTAAGTTTTGGGATCAGCGTCAATGGCTTTGCATTCGCCCCATTGAGATCGAAAATAATGAGCGAAGGTTTCTCATCGCCATTCTGCTTGAGGCGTTCGTTCAGGTCTTTTTCTTCCTTCACGAACTCGACCTTTACGTTGAGTTTGCGAGCGGTTTCGGCAATTTTGGCCTGGAAAAAGAGATCGTCGACGAAGGCGAAGATTCGCGAATTAGCTGCTTCATCAAGCCGAGGCAGGGGTTCAGGATCGGGCTGCGGATACGCCGCCTGGAATCCTGGGCGCTGCCGGCCGCTCACTTTTCCATTCCCGTTGCCACTCATCGCGGCGCGGTAGCTGTGGTCCATGGGAGCGCTGTAAACGCCGCCTGCCAAAGGTTGCCGTTCGCGTGCGCCTGCGTTCGGCCCGCCACGGTTAGACGCGCGCCCTCTTCGGCGCCGCCTGCTTCTCCCTCCACCACCTCCGGAGGGACGTCCCGGTCCAGCATTCATATTGTTCTCTTAATGTAGTGACGCTACAGTCCGCTCTAAGGGGACTTGCTCTGCATGCATTACCAGATTCCGGCTGCGTTGCTCACACAACCGCAATGCTTGATGTTCTTAATCGCTCCGCCCCGTTGGAACATTCTGGAATGAATTTTCCGTTTGACGCTGAAGGCGCGAAGCACAGAGGGCCAGCCAGGTGCATGGCCGCTGGGAACAAATTCATGGTAGCGCGTTCTGCCATTTAAGCGCAAGTGGCAAACTAGCCTTCCAGCTTCGCATTCATGGTTATTTCCGCTTTCAGCACTTTCGATACTGGGCATCCAGTCTCGGCTGCTTTAGCGAATTTTTGGAACGCTGCATCGTCGGCTCCCGGCACGTGCGCAACCACATCCAGATGACTCGCCGTGATCGCCCATCCTGCTTCCTGTTTTTCCATGGTGATGGTTGCGGAGGTCTCAATGCTCGATGGCGGCAGATTCGCACCAGACAATTGTGCGGACAACGCCATCGAGAAACAAGCTGCGTGCGCGGCCGCAATCAATTCTTCAGGATTCGTCCCCGGAGTGTTTTCGAACCGCGTGCTAAAAGAATATGGAGTGCTGTTTAATACTCCGCTCGCGGACGAGACTGCTCCCTTGCCATCTTTCAGGCCGCCCTTCCAGACTGCGCTGCCTTTACGTTGCATGTAGTTCTCCTCGAATTAGATTTTTTAAGATTGCGAATAATGCTTTGGACGTTAACGCCGATCGTCGAGCACGGATGATTGGATTGCGCGTTCGGCGTCTGAGGTTCAGTAAAACACGAAGATCAGTGGAAATCGGCGCAACTGAGAAAAAACCCGCATTGAACGCACCGCAGCTTGCAGCGATGGTCCTGGAGGCGTTCGGAACAAGTTGGACAGAACCGTGAGGGGTCTTCCTTGGTTACAGTGTCCATTTTGTCATTGCCGACTGACTGCGAGGCAGGAGTCTGAAAGATTTCGGGCATCGCGCCATTATTAGTCCAGCGCGCTGACCTGACAATTGCCTTTCCCTATACCCCGGTGCTCTATACCCCGCTGGACCTATTTCATTGCAGGCATATCGCTATTCCATGCATTGGCTTGCAGGAGCCAGACTCCGATTCTGCGCCATACGTGGATGTATTTGCCGCGATCGCCGACAGTCGCGCCATTTTCTAAATGGATGGCCACCGTGTAGCGTCCTGTCTCGACGGCCATGTCGCCATTGTGTTCGACGCGCTGCGTTTCAAACCGCAAGTCGCTGTAGCCTGCGTCGGCTTGTCGTGCCAGTCTGAGCTCAATCGCTTTCGAACCCTGCGCGGACTCGGCATGGGCGGGCATGTAAATGCCATTACTCGAATACAACCTGGCTACTTGGTCATAGTTGCCGGTGTTGAAGGCGGTGCAGTAATCCTGTGAAAGACCGCGAATGATTGACTCTACATCTAGAAAAGTGGCGTTTGGGGAAGGGCTGGTTGCTGACGGCCGGTACATCTTACTGCCTCCTAAGGCTGATACTGCGGAGCTACGCTCGCCTGGCCAGAGACGAGCAGTAATTTAATTGAGAAGCGATTCTACCCCAAAATGGGCCGGATGGCAGCAAGGAATTTTCCACTGGACGTCACCGTGAATTCACATAACAAACTGTTGGGGTTGTATCGCGGCCTAATCAACGGAACGCGTCTTTCACAGGCTCCTGCCAGAGATACCACACAATCGCCACGCGGATCATGATTCCTAGTCCGCTCCAGAGCAACGAAATCTGGAATTGGGTTGCTGCGATGGACACGATTGGAATCAAGAGGAAGACACCGGATAAACAGATGACGGTTGCAATCCACCGTGCCCAATTGGTCAGGCTGAGAAGTTCAACGCCGGTGAAAATTGCCAGCCAGCCTGCGATGAGAAACATATAAGTTCCGCCGAATTCCAGCCCATCCAGCAGCGGCCTGCCCAAATCGATGATGGTATTGAGGGATAAGTGGGTCGGGAAGGCAAGCATAATGAGGCCAATGATCGCGAGATAAATGCCGCTTACAAGAAAGAGACTCGCAACGATGGTCACGCCATCGGGCCGTCCTTCGCTCACTGGATCGGTTCTTATCGAAAACACTTATCTCTCCGCCTTATTCGTCTTCCATTCATCAACGACCCTTGACACTAAGGGGGTGCTGCGTCATCCTATAAGACTTGGGAACAAAGGACCGTTTTCTGGTAGGCTTTAGTGTCGTATCGGGAACCGCCCGGCCTGCCCAAGATCGCGCCGGAAGCTGAAGGAATCGCAGGACTCCATTAAGCAGAACTCCCGCAGTACATTAAGTAAAATGCGGTGTTGCGCTTGAGGCGAGGTTCCGTCAACTAGCAATATATTAGTCAAATCATGATCTCAAACTTATTCGCGCTGCAAACGGGTTCCATGGGATGGTTGGGGTTCGCTCCCCTCATCTTCATTTTTGCCATCTTTTATTTTCTCCTTATCATGCCGCAGCAACGCAAGCAGAAAAAGTGGCAGCAAATGCTCCAGGATTTGAAGACCGGAGACAAGGTGATCACCACAGGTGGTTTGCGTGGCAGCATTGTTGCCCTCAAGGACGACTATCTTCACCTGCGCGTTCCACCGGACAACTTGCGGATTGAGGTCAGCCGCGGCGCGATTGCGTCGGTGACCACGCCAGAGGATTCGGCGAAGTAAGCCCGGCAAAACAAGTATGGGAAGAACATAAGCTCTAAGAACGCGAAGTTCGGACAAGGCAGAGTTTTGTTATGAATAAGAATTTGGGAATTAAGCTGGGCGTCATCATTGCCACCCTGCTGGTATTTTTGGGCGGTATTTTCGGCATTCCGAAAGAATGGTCTGGCAGGGGGCTTATCGCTTCTTTGCAGGACCGCATCCACCTCGGCCTCGATCTCAAGGGTGGCACTCACTTGATTTTGCAGGTGCAGGTGAATGATGCAGTGAACGTCGAAAGCGACAACGCCATTGAGCGCTTGAAAGCCGACCTTCGTAGCCGCAAAATCAATTACGCCGAAATCAGTAAGCCTGATCCAACTGGCGCTCCGCAAAAGATCGTATTGAAGGGTGTTCCGCCGGAATCGAGCGCTGACCTTCGTTCCATCGTCTCGGATTCGCTCCCTGAATATGATTTGGCCTCGGGCGCGGACAATACATTTTCCGTGACGATGAAGGCGCAAGCGCTGTCCGACTTAAAGTCTCGCGCAGTCACGCAGGCGATTGAAACGATCCGCAATCGAATCGACCAGCTTGGCGTCACCGAGCCAGTCATTCAAGAACACGGATTGGGCGACTACCAGATTCTGGTGCAGTTGCCGGGTGTAGACGATCCAGCGCGCGTAAAAGAAATTATGCAGTCCACCGCGATGTTGTCGATTCGGCAATCGCTCGGAGGCCCCTATTCCAGCCAAGAGGCCGCATTGCAGGATAAGGGCGGGATCCTGCCGCCAGACGCAGAGCTGTTACCAGGAAAGAGCATCGGATCCTCGCAGTCTGACAGTGGTCCGCAATGGTATTTGATTTCGCGTGCAGCCGCCGTCACAGGCAGAGATTTGCGCGATGCCAGCCCGTCACGCGACGACAATGGAACGCCGTCGGTAGCATTCAATCTAACCAATGAAGGTGGCAGGAAGTTCGGCAAATTCACAGGCGACCATGTTGGCGAAAACCTTGCGGTAGTGCTCGATAATAAAGTCCAGGAAGTTGCGGTAATCAAGAGCCAGATCACCGACAACGGGACCATCTCGGGAAGATTCACCGAAGAAGAAACAAAAGACTTGTCGATGACGTTGCGCTCCGGTGCATTGCCAGCGGGAATTAAGTATCTCGAAGAGCGCACCGTTGGACCGTCGCTCGGTGCAGATTCGATTCGCGCCGGCGTTCGAGCAGCTGTGATCGGAATGTTGGCCGTTCTAATCTTCATGCTGGTGTACTACCGCGCCGCCGGAATCAACGCGGACATCGCTTTGATTCTCAACTTAATTATTCTGCTCGGCTTCCTAGGATTCAGTCAGGCGACGTTGACTCTTCCCGGAATTGCCGGAGTCATTCTGACGGTAGGTATGGGCGTCGACTCCAATGTCCTGATCTTTGAGCGTATTCGAGAGGAACTTAGGAGCGGCAAAACGCCACCCACGGCGGTGGAGCAGGGTTTCGCGCATGCCTGGATCACGATTGTGGATACTCACGTTACCACCATCGTATCTGCTGTCATTCTGTTCCTGTTTGGTACCGGGCCGGTGAAGGGTTTCGCGGTTACGCTGAGCTTTGGATTGTTCGCAAATTTATTTACCGCAGTGTTTGTGTCCCGCGTGATTTTCGACTGGATTTTGAGCCGCAAGCAGCGCGGTGAAGCTTTGAGCATTTAAGTTTTTCAGATCAAGCTCTTAAAGAGTGAAGAGGCTGGTGGCAGCGTGGAATTTTTTCGCAATCCAAACATAGATTTCTTAAGCAAAAAGTGGTATTTCCTGGCATTCTCGCTGGTCTTCAGCGTGGCCGGATTGATCTCAATCTTTTTCTGGCACGGCATTCCGCTGGGCGTTGATTTTCGCGGTGGCACGCTGGTGTATGTGAAGTTCGCGCACACCCCTGACGACAACGGCATTCGCGCGGCTATGGACAAAGCCGGACTGCACAACGTGCGCATCCAGAGTTTTGGCGAGCCTTCCCGGAACACTGTCCTCATCGATTTGGCCGAGCAGGAAACCAGCGAAGCCGCATTGGATCAAGGCAAGCTGCAAATCATCAATGCTCTTCAGGCCAATGTTCCAGCGGGCAAAATTGATCTGAATAATGCCAGCTCACTTACGCTCACCAACTACCTCCTCGACAAAGATCCGCTCCATGCGGGAGTCGATGCAAACCAGCGGTATGCCGGAATCGCACGAGCGATTCTCGATCAGCGTGACAAAGTCAAAGGCGGCGCGTTAGCCTCGTTTAACGATTTGCAAGGCGTGGTTGATCCTGCTGTTCTCTCTTCATTGCAGGATGGCTGCTACCTCTCGGATTTCGGTGTGTACCAGGTTGAAATCGTCGGCCCTCAAGTTGGAAAGCAGTTGCAGACTCAAGCAAAACTTGCGGTTGTGTATTCGCTGCTGGGAATGCTGGTATATCTCGCGTTCCGGTTTGAGTGGATTTACGGCGTGGCCGCAGTCATTACTGTGTTCCACGACACGCTGATCACTGTGGGTGCGTTCTCGTTGTTGAACAAGCCGATTTCGCTGACCGTGATCGCCGCAATCCTGACGCTGATTGGTTATTCGAACAACGACACGATCGTGGTTTTCGACCGCATTCGAGAAAATTTGAAGTTGATGCGGCGGGAAAAGTTGTCAGATATCGTGAATCGGAGTATAAATCAGACCCTGAGCCGAACCATCCTTACGGCGGGGTTAACCTTCCTCACTGTACTGGCACTGTTTCTGTTCGGCGGCGAAGTGCTGCATGCCTTCTCGTTCGCACTGGTGATCGGTATTCTGGTCGGAACGTATTCTTCGATCGCGATCGCCGCCCCGATTCTGGTGGCATACCAGGATTGGCGTACCAGCAGTAAGCCACAAGCTGCGGCAGTTGTGAAGCCAGGTGTGAGTCGCGAGAAATTGAAGGCCAAAGTTTAGCGGTAACTCCAAGGTCTCGACACAAGTCGAAACAAAATAGTTAGAAAGTCGGGAACGACTTGCACTTGAACGGTGTCTAAAGGTTTTAGGTAAAGTCCGGCAGGGAGACGCCTATGTTTGAAGACAGCCTAATAGAGTCGGGTAACCGGTTAAAAACGAAGCGGGGATTAACCACCAGCATTTCAGTGATCTTCCAATTGGGATTGATCGCGATCATGGTGTTGATTCCATTGCTGTTTACCGAAGCATTGCCCAAAACCCAGTTGATGACCTTTCTGGTGGCACCGCCACCGCCACCGCCACCACCGCCTCCCCCTCCAGCGGTTGTGCACGTGGTTAAACAGATTCAGACCAACCTTAATAATGGTCAGCTGAGAACTCCTACCAAAATCCCACAAAAGATTCTCGACGTTAAGGAAGATGCCGCGCCCCCGCCAATGGGTGGAGTCATGGGAGGCGTACCGGGAGGTGTTCCGGGCGGTTCCATGGGTGGTGTTCTCGGCGGAATTATTGGTAACGCGACCGCCAATGTGCCGAAGCAAACTCAGCCAACGCGTGTACGCGTGTCCGCTGGCGTGACGCAAGGATTGGTCATTCGCAAAGTGAATCCGGTCTATCCGCCGCTGGCCCGCCAAGCTCGAATTCAGGGTAGCGTTGTGCTTCAGGCTGAAATCAGCAAGAACGGCGACATTGAGAATCTTCGGGCTCTTAGTGGTCACCCAATGTTGATTCCGAACGCCATTGATGCCGTAAAGCAATGGAAATACAAGCCCTACATCCTGAACGGCGAGCCGGTGGAAGTGGATACACAAATCACCGTTATCTTCTCGCTGGCAGGTGGTTAGGCTTGTAGAAAAGTTTAGGGCACGCAGCTTGGGATTTTCCTGCATCCAAGCCAAAGGCGCATTCTGTAAAACGAAAAGTTCCTAGGGAGGAGAAAGCAACTCATGATCGTCGCTAACTTGGCAGTACACACGCTCAGCAATCTGCACACGGCTACCTGGATGCTCCAGGAGGAAGTCGGCTGGGATCCGCTCTCGCTCTGGCACCACATGGGGTGGGTGGCGAGAATCGTCGTTATCATTCTTTTCATCATGTCCGGATGGTCCATCGGCGTCATGATCGACCGTTATATGGCATTCAACGCGGCGCGCAAACAGTCGCGGGCATTTGCTCCGGCAGTCGCCGGCGCATTGCGCGATGGCAAGATTGATGAAGCCATCAAAGTCGCAGAGCGCAACAAGAAGAGCCATCTGGCCAAGGTTGTTACCGCTGGCCTTATGGAATTCCGCGCTCACCAGGACAGCAGCGACATCCCGGGTGAAACCATCGAAGCTTCAAAGCGCGCTCTTGAGCGCACTGAAGCTATCGTCCACGCAGAACTAAAGCGTGGTTTGGGCGGATTGGCCACCATCGGTTCGACAGCCCCGTTCGTCGGTCTGTTCGGAACGGTCATGGGTATTTTGAATGCCTTCCAGGCGATCTCAGTTGCCAAGACCACCGGTTTGGGCGCAGTCGCCGGCGGTATTTCTGAAGCGCTGGTAACCACGGCCATCGGTTTGCTGGTCGCGATTCCCGCCGTCATGATGTTCAACTATCTCACCGGTCGCGTGGAAGCATTCGACGTTGAGATGGATAACTCGTCTAGTGAATTGATCGATTACTTCCTGAAACGGCGTGGAGCGCGCCGCTAAGGACGAGTAGTTAGCGGACTTGAGTTGCATGCTTGACGCCGGTGATGAAAGCCGGCGTCAAGTTTCAACGAATCCGCCGCATTCAGCAGTGCACGACGAGCGAGGCTAGGACTCTATATGGGAATTTCAGTTCGTAATGAAGGCGCGAAAGTAAACTCCAACATCAACGTGACGCCAATGGTCGACGTGATGCTGGTGTTGCTGATTATCTTCATGGTAATTACGCCGATGTTGCAACACGGCAAAGAGGTCGATCTGGCCAAAGTAAACAGTCCAGAACAGATGCCGGATGCCGACAAGGAAGACGCGTTGCTGGTCGCGGTAACACGCGATGGCGCGGTGTTCTTCGGCACGGACCGCATCTCGGTCGATGACCTCACCGCAAAAGTGCGTGACCGGTTGACGGGCCGTTTGGATAAGCGTGTCTACGTCAAAGCCGATGCGAACGCAAAATTTGGCGCGGTTGTGCAAGTAGTGGACTCCGTGCGGGCTGCGGGCGTTGACGATCTGGGCTTGTTGACGGCAGAGAAAAAGCCGCAAGCTTCTTCGCCACCTCCAACCGGCGGCCAATAAGAGATTTAGTTTTAAGCGAGATTTAGATAGGAGCTTTCTATGTCGATGGGAGTTAGTACCGGCGGAGGTCAAACAGCGGACATCAATGTCACTCCGCTCATCGATGTTCTACTCGTGCTGCTGATTATCTTCATGGTAATCACGCCTCTCACGCCAAAGGGCCTGGACGCGCTGGTTCCGCAGCCGCCGCCACCCAATGCGCCAAAAGATCAGACTCCAGACCGCACTATCGTTGTGCAGTTGATCGATAAGGGTGCAGGCAAAGAGCCGGGACTGAAAATCAACGGCGAAGACACCTCGTGGGACGCGCTGGGCACGCGGTTGACCGATATTTTCAAGACCCGCGCCGAGAAAGTTATGTTCGTTAAAGGCGACGACAACGTTCCGTTTGCTGACGTTGCGAATGTCATCGACATTGCGCATGGCTCGGGCGTGGACAAGGTCGGCCTGATTACCGCGAAGATTGAGGCCGGCGGTTAGTAGCCGAGAGGTACTCAGTTGGGCTTCAATGTTATTCGCGAATAGGGAGAATTGGAAGGCGATGAAAAATAGCGCAAAAATTTGCTCGCTGCTGGGGACGGCGTTACTGCTGCTATCCGCGTCGGGTTGCGATAAATTGAGGGCCCGCGATCAGTTGAACAAAGGCGTGGCTTCCTACAAGAATGCTCGCTACGAACAGGCGATTGACCACTTTCAGCAGTCGGTCGCGCTTGATCCTACACTGAATAATGCGCGCCTGTACCTGGCTACCGCGTACGCCCAGCAATACGTCCCTGGCGTCGACACACCTGAGAACAATCGCAACGGAGAGCAGGCGGTTGAGCAATACAAGGCCGTTCTCCAGCAGGATCCCAAGAATGTGGGCAGCATTAAAGGTATCGCCTACATTTACCTGCAAATGAAAAAGTTTGAAGATGCAAAGACGTACTATCGCAAAGCGATGGACGCGGACCCGAACGATCCGGAATCGCACTACTCCGTAGCGGTCATCGATTGGACGCAAAGTTTTCAGCCACGCATGGAAGCGCGCAATAAGCTAGGGCTGAAGTCGGAAGATCCGTTGAAAGACAAGAAAGTTTGCGCCGATTTGAAGGCTGCAAATTGGGCCGTGATTATGGACGGAATCGATCAGCTCAACACTGCTTTGAAAATCCGGCCTGACTACGATGACGCGATGGCTTACATGAACTTGCTCTATCGCGAAAAGGCAGACGTTGAGTGCGATGACCTTGATACTCGTGCAGCCGATCTGAAGGCAGCTGACGACTGGGTTGAGAAGACCATGGCCACGAAGAAGGCGAAAGCCGAGAAGCAGCCCGGAGCGCAGGGCATCGTCATGGATCAGCCGAAAGATCAGTAGCCGTAGCGTAGTATTTTATTCAGCCCCTTCTGCGAATCGTAGAAGGGGTTTTATTTTGTAGAGATAGTCATAGATAGAATGGTGCGATGAGTTCTAAGCCGGAGGTGAAGAGTATCGAACCCGTTAAGTGGCGATACACCAATCCCGTCTTGTGGACCACTCTTGCGGCGTCCTTCCTTTTGCGCCTATTTCTGTCATCTGGCACATTCTTGAATCCAGATGAGGCGCTCCATTTCTTCATCGCCAACCGAGAATCGTGGTCCGCTGCATATAAGGCGAGCCTTACGATGGCGCATCCGCCACTGCTAATCTTTGTCCTCTATTGGTGGCGCCACGTTGGTACGTCCCAGATTATTTTGCGCTTGCCTCTGGTGATCGCCGGAACGGCATTTTGCTGGTTCTTCTTTAAGTGGCTGGAAATGTTGTTTGGATCGACAGTCGCCTTAGTAGGCCTGCTCTTTGCCGCTTTATTGCCTCCGCTTGTGATACTTTCCGCGGAAGTTCGTCAGTATGAACTGCTCCTGCTGTTTCTGATGGCCGGTGCCTGGCTTCTGGAGCGGGCTTTCGCGGAAGATTCACCCATACTGATGCTTCTGTCGGCTGGGTGCCTCTATTTGGCCCTTCTGTCGCATTACTCGGCTGTGTGGTTTGTAACGGCCTTAGGGATCTATTCGTTGTTGCGTTTAATGAGACGCCCAGCTTCAACGAACGTAATGACCGCTTGGGTCACCGGACAGCTGGGAGCCTTAGCGCTGCTCGCGTTTCTCTATGTAACCCATCTATCGAAGATCAAGCGCACGACGATGGCTGAGCAGGCGTTTGACGGATGGCTCTACAAATCTTATTTCCATGCCGGTCATGATCACATCTTCACGTTTGTATTGGCGCGAACGTTTAGTGTTTTCCAGTTTCTGCTGGGGCAATCAGCAATCGGCGACTTGGCATGTCTGTTATTCATCGCCGGAATAGTGCTTCTGTGGCGAGGAAAATTCGCTAAGCAAAGACGAGAGCTGGCGATACTTCTCACATTACCATTTGTCCTGAACAGCATTGCCGCATTGCTGGATGTTTATCCCTACGGGGGAACACGTCACTCCGTATTTCTCGCAATCTTTGGCCTGGCGGGGATCAGCATCTGTATTGCTCAGATTGCTGGGGGACGCGTCGCACGCGCAGTAGGTCTAACTCTCGCGATCATCATCCTTTGCGCTGCATTTCGTTCCGTGCGCCATCCGTATATCGAAAGAATCGATCAAAGTTCAGCGAACATGGCTCACGCGGTGGCGTTCATACAGAACAACGTCGCGCCTTCGGATATTATTTTTGTAGACTACGAAAGCGGTTTGGAGTTAGGGCATTACCTCTGCCGGCAGAGTCCAATCCAATACGAAGATATGGCAAAGGGATTTTTGGTTTTCCATTGTGACGGTCGGAAGATAGTTTCGACAATCAATGATTTATGGGCATTCGATCCGCAAATGTTTGTGGAACAATTGAAGCAACTGCAGGCGCAGGTTCCGCTACAAGCCGGAACTCGGGTGTGGGTCATTCAAACAGGATGGATTGTTACACTCGCGGCCGATTTGAAAACTAAATACCCATTGTTAAAAGATGCGCCAGTGCAAACGTTTGGAAAGAATATTCAAATTCTGCCACTCGACGCCCAAACGCCTTATGGGTTCTGAAATCTGAAAGTTATTTAGAGAATGCCGCTCAAGAAATTCAAAAAGATTCTGATTGCCAACCGCGGTGAGATCGCGGTTCGGGTCATTCGTGCGTGTCACGAGATGGGAATCACCGCTACCGCGGTCTATTCCGACGCGGATCGTGCGGCTTTGCATGTCCGCAGAGCCGACGAAGCGTATCGTGTCGGCCCACCCACCGCGTCAGAGTCTTATCTGAAGATGCAGACAATCATTGACGTCGCGAAACATTGTGATGCCGACGCAATCCATCCCGGATACGGATTCTTGTCTGAGAATGCAAAGTTTGCGCTGATGTGTGAAGAGGCTGAAGTAAAGTTCATCGGCCCATCCGCCGCGTCGATGGAGATGATGGGATCGAAAACTCGCGCCCGCCAGAACATGGAGAAAGCCGGTGTCCCGTTCGTGCCGGGTACTTCCCGCGGATTGGAATCGTCCACTCAGGCAGTAGAAGTCGCAGAGAAGATCGGCTATCCCGTAATGCTCAAAGCGGCAGCCGGAGGCGGCGGCAAAGGCATGCGGCTCGTAAATTCGATGGCGGAGTTGAAAGCGGCGCTGGAGTCCGCGCAGAGCGAAGCGCTGCGTTCATTCGGAAGCGACGAAGTATATATCGAAAAGGCGATCGTGAATCCGCGGCACATTGAAATGCAGATTCTGGCCGATGAGCGCGGTAATACCGTCTATCTAGGTGAGCGCGAGTGTTCGATCCAGAGGCGGCACCAGAAAGTAATGGAGGAAGCGCCATCTCCGATTGTGGACGCCGACATGCGCCGCCGGATGGGCGAAGTCGCAGTCCGAGTGGCAAAGGCTGCCAACTATGCGAACGCCGGGACAATCGAATTTCTGGTGGATCGCGATAACAACTTCTATTTCCTGGAAATGAACACGCGATTGCAGGTTGAACATCCGGTGACGGAATTGGTGACCGGGCTTGATTTGGTGCAATTGCAAATTCGCATCGCACAAGGAGAGAAACTTCCGTTCGGACAAGAGGATGTGCAAATTAGAGGCCACGCAATTGAATGTCGCGTCTATGCGGAAGATCCGGAGAATAATTATTTCCCTTGTCCAGGAAAAATTGCGACACTGTCAGAACCTGCAGGGCCTGGCGTGCGCGTAGACGGCGGAGTCTATGAAGGCTGGACCGTTCCTATAGACTACGATCCGCTATTAGCGAAGCTCGTGGGCTATGGAACTGACCGGATGCAGGCGACATCGCGATTGCAGCGTGCGCTCGGGGAGTATTTTGTGGGTGGCATCAAGACGAACCTGGCGCTATTCGAGACAATTTTGAACGATGAAGATTTTCAAGCAGGCCGTCTGGATACCGGCTATTTGGATCGCCTCACGAAGCGCCGCGAATCGAAGGATCTTGTTCAGACTCCAGACATAAATACCACTGGAAAGATTGCAGCGATTGCCGCCGGATTGTTTGCAGCATTGGATGCACAACAGTCGGCATCGTCCAATAAGACAATCGGCAATTCGGACTCACAGTCTGCGTGGCGCAAAATGGCGCGCGCCGAAAGCCTGACCTAGCAGAATTCTTATGATCCTCGACGTCACCATCAACCAGAACAGCTATCGCGTGGATCTACAGCGCGGCGAGAGCGGTTGGCAATGCCGTCTCGATGAGCTTGAAGTCCGTATCGATGCCATTCGAGTTCAGCCGAACATCCTGTCGATAATTATTGACGGCGCTTCCTACGAGGTGAAGCGTGAACGCGAAGCAGGTCAGGAGTTTCTCTCGATTGGTGGGGTGCGCTATGCCAGCGAAGTGCGCGATCCGCGTTCATTGCGGGGACGAAAGAGAAGCGCGGTAGAAGAAGCTGGGCCCAGGAAGATCATCGCTCCAATGTCGGGTAAGGTTGTGCGGGTGCTGGTTCAGGAAAACGATGAAGTCGAGTCAGGGCAGGGAATCATGGTGGTGGAAGCCATGAAGATGCAGAACGAAATCAAATCTCCGAAAAGCGGCAAAGTACAAAAGCTAATCGCAATTGAAGGTGCCACCGTAAATTCCGGCGACACCCTCGCGATTGTCGAATAAATTTCTACTTACTTTGCAACCCCAGTATCAGCCAGGACTTTCTGAGCCAGGAAATTTTCAACCTTAGCCTGGTCCCGCAATACTTCGTAGTAAGCCGCTTTTAGCAATTGCTCGCGACGATCGCGGAGCTGCGAGCGAATCGCTTCCTGCACTCGCGGATCGGCGAGTTCCCGTTGTCCTGCGGGTTCTTTAGCGACGAGCTTCACGATGCGGAAGCCCATCACTTGCTTATTAACTGGATTCACAACAGTGATGACAGGGCTATATTGTCCGGGCTTCAACTTCGCCAGAGCCTCGCGCGTCGTTGGATCGGTACGTTGCAAAGCCGATTCCGGAGTAAAGCCTAAATCGCCGCCATTGCCGGATGTGTCTGTGTCTTCGGAGTAGTTGGCAGCCAAAGTCGCAAAATCATCGCCGCTATCGAGACGGTTGGCGACCATCTGTATCTTCTTGCGCGCGTCGGCTTCATTCTGGGCTTTACCGCTCTGGTTGCGGACTTGCGGGTTAGGGCCGGGAGTCACGAAGATTTGCGCAAGATGATATTGCGGTTCGACAAGATTGAATTCGGCTTTATGCTCGTTGTAATAATTCGTGATGTCCTGATCCGTGACGTTAATCTTCGACGTCACTTCTTTGTTCATCACTTTGTCGACAGTAAGTGAACGGCGAATATCGCGCTTGAAATCGTCTGCCGTAATTTTTTGCTCGGCTAGGCGCGCGTTGAATTGCTCCGGCGTGAACGGCGATTTAATTTCGTTGAGCTTAGTATCAACCTCGTCATTGGTGGCGAGCAGGCCAAGCTTTTCGGCGCGGCGCATCAGAATTTCGTTGTCGATTAGCTCATGGAGAATGTTCAACCGCAGCGTGACCGCCTGTTCGCCGGTTGGGTGCTTGTTGGATCCAGCTGTCTGGTTCTCGTAGTACTTGTCGAGGTCGGCGTAGTAAATCTTGCGCCCATCGACCGACGCGGCAGCGGTGCCGTCACCTTGCTTCGAATTGCAACCCAGGCCGGGGAACAGTGATGTCAGTGCCAGCAAAATCCAAACGGAACGGTAGTTGAGATTCAATCAATCCTCCTCAAAAGACCTACTCTAAAACTCAAGTGTATTCAACCGATTTCTGTGGCGTTACTTAGCCGGTGATGTGGCTGCTGGGGCACTAGTCGCTGTCGGGGGTGCGGCAACCGTCTGATGCACCGGTGGAGTAACTCCAGCCTGTGTCAATGCAGCGTCAAGCGCTTCTCGCACCTGATTCGCCGACAGGGCACCGTCCAGTTCCTGCCCATTCACGAACATCGTTGGAGTGGCGCTTACGCCGACCGATTCAGCTTCCTTCTCGGATTTTTTAAGTCCGTCTTCATTCTGCGCTTTCATGCAGGCTTGCAACTTATCGGGATCGAGATGATGCGCAGAGACCTGCGCCATTGCCAGCTTATCAACTGCGGCGGCATGATCTTTTTCTGCGCTCACATCGTGCTGATGGCTGTGTATGTAGTCTGCGAAGTCCCAGTAAGCGTCGTTGTTTTGCGCGGAAAGGCAATTTGCGTCCACCGCGGCATGTGCGGCCCACGGATGAATTTCGCGCAGAGGATAGTCTTTGTAAACGAAAAGCACGCGGTCCCCATATTCCTTGAAGATTTCGGGAAACAATGTCTCGTGCATCCGCGAGCAAAATGGGCATTCGAAGTCGTCGAAATTGACCAGCACGACCTTGGCGTCCTTATTGCCACGGGTCGGCCGTCCACTGAGATCGATCTTCTTCATCACAGCGGCGTAAGGATCGACCGTCAAATCGAGTTTTGTGACCCGTACCAGCGTTTTGTTGTCCTTGGAAAGCAGAAAATCGTAGCTTAACTTCTTGGATGCGCCTTCCATGGTGATTGAAAGGGCGTCATAGTTAGGAAATTCGCTGGGTTTTAAGGGGCCGACAACAATATTTACCCCTGCCGGAACGTTGTAGTAGGAACGAACCTGACGCTGGATACGTTGGGTGACGTCCGGAGACGCAGATTGCGCCGAGCAGCCGAGACAAATAAGAAATATTAAGACAAAAGAGCGCCGAAGAAGAGCCACAAAGAACCGCCTATTCATGGGAAAAACGACCAGAAACCGCAGCGTTGATTATCTCACAGGGCCGCAGGGCAAGACATGATCACGAGGCAATTGATCGCTTGCCCAGAGCAAGTTCGCTGGCCGGAACCAGTGCGTTCATCGAGCCAGAGCGAAAGCCTTGCAGATCCAAAGTCACGAACTTGAAACCCATACCGGTAAAGATACGGCTAAAGGTCGCGGCCATTTCAGGATCGAGGGCCTTAGTCAACTCGTCTTTGGCGATTTCGATGCGCACGATTTCGCCGTGATGCCGAACGCGCACCTGCCGGAAGCCTAACTCATGCAGCGAATCTTCGCCTTGTTCGATCACACTGAGGGTCTCACGGGTTACAGGACGTCCGTATTCGACGCGGGAGGACAGACAGGCCGATGCAGGCTTATTCCAGATGCGCAGACCTGCGGCTTGAGCGAGATCGCGAATGTGCTGCTTGGTGAGCCCAGCGTCTAGCAACGGCGCAGCTACATGATGCAAGGATGCCGCACGCTGCCCTGGCCGGAAATCGCCTTGATCATCCACGTTGACGCCATAGGCAATGGCATCGAATTTGTTCTTTGAACGAAATCTCTCCATCACACCGAACAATTCGTCTTTGCAGTGGAAACATCGAGCACCATCATTGCGAATATATTCGGGGTGATCGAGTTCCGAGGTCTCGATGACTTCGATGGGAATATGTTGTTCTTGGGCAAAAGCTAAGGCGTCGTCTAACTGCGCGCGGGCAAGGCTAGGCGAATCCGCGATGATTGCCAGCATGTTTTCCCCGAGCGTTTGATGGGCAGCCCAGATCAAGAAAGCCGAATCGACTCCACCAGAATAGGCGACGAGAAGCCTGCCCATCTGACGTAGGTTTTGATCAAGCCGTTCGAGTTTCGCAGTAAGCTCAGAGGATTGCATAACCTGGCAGCCTAAAATAATCTTGCGTCCCGGCGAAGATTGCCGAATGCGCCAATGTTTGCGAGCGCAAAAGTAAAACGATACTGGTTCTCGTTGCGGACTTCGCCCAAAGCGAAGCGCCTATACTCAATATTGACGCCGCAACAGTCCCAATTGTAAGCTGCCTGCACCGATCCGTACTGCAGAAAGTTAAGATTGGCGTCGAACCCTACGTTCGCCGCGCCGCTGAAGCCGCGCTTGTTTGGATATCCGTAGCCGAGCAAGAGACGAAACTGATTAAACAATGCCGGAGTGGCTTCGCTGCCCGACAATATCGTTTCACCGGGGGCCTGAAGGAACGCGTCTCCGCCGCCAATCGTAAATGGACCGGCGCGGTAGTTGGCGAGAACCGTGCTGGCGTTGATGTGGCTGGCGTGGAAATCGTAGTCCAGGTCCCATTCAATATCGGTATGCGAACTACTCAGAACGCGAAGACGCGAAACTAGCGGAGACAGACGCCGGGCTTCTGTCAGATAAGCGATGCCTGTCAGGTCTTCCGTGGTAGAAAACACGTTGGGCTGGCCGGGGATCAGCGCCCCGCCGAATGTAGGGTCAAAAAAATATTTCTGCGCCAACTCCCAAGTTAAGACTTCGCGGACTTCGGATTCCTTCTCGCACTTTGACTCAGCGATCTGCGACTCAGTGACCTGCGCGTTCTTTTCCCAGGGAATCAGGCCGTGCGGCGGCGCTCCTCCGATGAACAACGTGGGCATGCCCCGCTGCTCGCAGTTCTCGTGTGCAGTAGTGCGCTTGGCATAGAGACGGTTGACGATGCCATATTCGAATTCGTTGGTGTCGCTGAGAATGTCGCGCTGATCGAAGCGAATGACATTGGCGAAATTATGAACTCCTGTCACGTAGCGATAGCCGATATGGGGCTCGATTGCATGCTTCCATTTGCGGCCGAGAAATTCGCGTTCGAAAACGCGGTCGATAGTCGGCGGCCGAATGTCGATCGAAACATCAAGTGCGTTGCGATCAACGGAGTCGGATACGGCCGTTCCCGGACCGCTGATCAGCGTGGATGGAATAAGTTTTTGCGTGTAGAACGTGTTCCGGGCCGAGACTTCGGGCCGCAAAGACCATCCGTCGATAAGCAATGGCAGAGAAATAGTGGGTGCGAAGTCGAACCGTCCGACAAGCGGAGCGGTGCTGAACGAAGGGTCGCTCCGAGCCAATCCGCCAAGCGCCGAGTCGTAGGACCAATAAAAAGGCGAGTGTCCTATCTTATGATCGACGCTGGACAGTTCAATCGTGGGAGCGTGCAGGATGGTTACGACATCGCCCGGAGTCGTGCTTTCGAAGTTCTGATAGCGCTGTACATCGATGTTGTAGAAATATCCGTTCGTCGTGTTGGACAAAAACGCAGTGGACTTAACTTCCGAGTTGACGGCCTGAGTGAACACTTCGTTGAAGGCCAGCCGGAAAACGAAAGAGCTTAGATAGTCGATGTCGGCGACGCCACGGAAGTTGTGGCCGAAGGCCGCTCCTGCGCTGAGGCGAACATCGCCGCCACCCTGATCAGCTGGAGGGTGGCCGATACCACGATCCAGTACGCTGAAAAAATTCAGGTCAACGAACGATGTATCGCTGGGGCGCGCTCGAAATTGGCCTTGTGGCGCCCACCCGCGAAGGGAAAAATATTCCGCGCCGATGGTGGCGTCCATACTGCGGTTGAGAGCGAGAAATACGGATTCGCCGAGGATGGTGCCTTTAACCGACGATTGACCGATATTCGGAATCAAGAATCCCGATTGCCGGGGATTTTTTTGTGCGGGATGCGTGGCGAACGGAAAGTAGAGTACTGGTATCCCGTGAAGAAAAAAGGCGCTTTCGTAAATTTTTGCATTGCCACCGACATCGACCACAACTTTGTGCGCGCGAAATTGCCATTTCGGTTGTGGAAGTTCGCAAGTGGTTACAGTTCCGTCATAAACGACATAGTGATACGGGCTGGTCTTCTCAACAACTTTGCCAGTGAAGGAAAAAGGATTTGAAGACGTGAGCATCACGCGATTACCACGCAGGCGAACGCCAATGCCTCCGGCTACGCCTTGAAAGCGGCCGGTTTCGTTGCGAATGTTGTATTGGCCGCGATGGGCCTCGATATGTTCGTCATTGGGACCACCTTCGAGCAGCATGTGGCCGTCAGCCGTGACCTGTCCGCTGACGGAGTCGTAAGTAATCTCGTCGGCGTGGATGATGTAAGTTTCGTAGTCAATTTCGGCGTTGCCGATGAGCTTGTAAATCGCTCCATCTTTTTCCTGTGTGAGCGCTTTGATGGTGACGTCTTCGCCTTGACCCGCGGATGGCGCTCCGAAAAGTTTGGCGGCGGAGTTTTCCTGCGCATGCAACCAGCTGGTAACTAACAGGAGTGCGAGTAACTGATGACAAAGCCGCGTGAGCGTGATAATGATTCGAGAGCGGGAATTCATCGAGACGCTGGAAGCCGCGCCATGTTCACGGCCCAAAGGTGACGTTAGCATGTCATTGCCCCAAGTGGCAAAACATGATGTGTTGCGGCGCTTCGTCAATGGATATCCACGACCTAATTTATGCCCGAGATTGATACGAATTCATGACTTCAAGGTTTCAACCCGATTCTGAGTGGCTTGTTCCGCCCGGCTTACCTCCAAGTCTTACTCCAATTGATCAGGAAGCTTCCGAGATAACGGAACCGCGGTTCGCTGTGAGTTTAGATTCCAGCGTAAATGCGCGTGAAAATGTCGAAGAGCCTGCGTCTGATACTGCCGCGTTCGACCTGAAGCCAGCGGATCAACTTAGTGAAGCTGTTGAGGCCTCCAGAAATCAAGCACTCGATGATTCGTGGAAAAGAGAAGTTGCGGCACGGGTCAGCAATTATCGGACGAAGCGTCCGCGTGAGCCGCGATATCCGTCGCTGCTGCTGAAGTTTGAAGATCCCGCGCCTCCTCCAGCAGCGGCTGACGACGATTTTTTCCAGGTAGAGGATTCTCCATCCGCAATCAATATGCAGGCGGTTGCGTTTGAGATCGCTGAACCCACGCCAACCCCTGCGCCGGAGACGATGGCGCGTGTTCTGGAATTTCCGCGGTCGTCGCTGTCATTGTCCATGGCTCTTCCACCGCGGCTCGATGAGTTGGCTGATCCGGTCCCTGGACTGCCGCGTATTCTGGATGTCCCTGACATTGCTCCACTACCTCCCGCACTGGGAGGTATCTCGATTGAGCCAATTGCCCAGCCGGAGACAGGACGCCGTCCGGGATTTGAAATCCCGCTACAGTCGGCAGGGCTGCCGCGGCGCCTGTTGGCATTAGCGGCTGACGCAATCGTCGTTGCTTGTTCAGTAGCATTATTTGGCTATGTTTTTTTTGGGATCGCTGGCGTAGACCCTCTACAACGCGAATTTTTGCCGATGCTCGCAGTCGTGACAGCAATTTTCTGGGCGGCATATCAGTACGCATTGCTGACTTACTCCGCTTCTACCCCAGGGCTTGCGCTCGCAGGATTGCGTTTGAGCAAATTTGATGGCTCTTCGGTTCCACGAAAAATTCGTCAATGGCGGGCACTCGCGTCGATCCTTTCGGGTGCTTCGTTGGCTCTTGGATATGCCTGGTGCTTTCTGGACGAGGACAGACTCTGCTGGCATGATCGCATCACGCGGACGTACATGGCTCCTCCGGAAATCAAGCCCATCTCCGACTAACTCCGCGACCGATTAGCGGCCGTCCCACGCCGCGCATACCCGTTTCCGCCTGCACTGTGATAGATTTTTTAGTGATCGTTCTTCCTTCGACCTTGCGTTGAAGCATGTCTTCCTCCTTACAAAACGTTAAACGCCCCGCGGTAAAAGTGTTCGTCGCCACCACGGTGATGCTCACATTTATCTCGTTTTGGCGCGCTTCGGCCATTGTTTTAGCGGACTTAGCCTCGTCGGCTTATTATGCGGGCGGTGACGCGGAGAAGGTCATCGGCAAGAGTGCCCCCTGGTTCATCCTCGCGGTAATGCTGTTCAGCTATGCCGTTCGGTCGTTGTATATCGAGTCCAGCAGCATGTTCGTGCGTGGCGGAGTCTATCGGGTTGTGAAACGCGCCTTGGGAGGCACACTCGCCAAATTTTCGGTATCGGCTTTGTTATTCGACTATGTACTGACAGGCCCAATCAGCGCGGTGGCTGGCGGCCAGTATATGGCTGGTTTCATTGAAGATATCGCCCGTTACCTTCATCATCCGCTGGTGTTTTCCGAAGACCACTTTTCTGCGGTGTTCGCAATTTTTATCGTGATTTACTTCTGGTGGAAAAACACGCAGGGGATTCATGAATCCAGCCAGAAAGCTCTGCAGATTATGGTGCTGACCACGATCATGGTCGTGATTCTGATCGCTTGGTGCACCATCACGATTCTGCGGGCGCCGATCCATCTTCCGCCCAGCCCGTTTTCGCCTGGAGCTGTGCCGCTGACCAAAGAGTCTCTGGGTTGGTTGCACAATACATGGCTCAGCCATTTGACGTGGATCATCATGTTTGTTGGGTTCGGGCACTCGGTATTGGCGATGAGCGGCGAAGAAACACTCGCCCAGGTGAATCGCGAGATTGAGCATCCCAAGCTCAAGAATTTGGAAAAGACCGGACTGGTAATTTTTGTTTACAGCCTGCTCTTCACTTCGCTGGTTTCGTTCTTTGCGGTAATGATCATCCCCGATGCAGTGCGCCCTTCATATTTCGGCAATCTGATCGGTGGCATCGCGATGTACCTTACTGGCCCCACCAGCCTTAAAGTTTTATTTCATGGCATGGTGGTGGCGATCGGCGTTTTGATTTTGGCCGGAGCACAGAATACTTCGATCCTCGGCGCCAACGGTGTGCTCAACCGGGTTGCCGAAGATGGCGTGTTGACCTCCTGGTTCCAGAATCCGCATCCGCGATTTGGGACCAGCTATCGCATTGTCAATCTAATCGTCGGCATGCAGTTGTTGACGATTATTTTAAGCAAAGGCAACGTCTACACGTTGGCCGGTCTTTATGCGTTCGGAGTGATCTGGAGCTTCACCACGATGTCTCTGGCGGTGCTTGTGCTGCGCTATACCGAGCCCGAGAACCGGGAATGGAAGGTTCCAGGCAATATCCACATCAAGGGCAAGGAAGTCCCAATTGGACTTTTTCTGATTGCGGCTGTCTTATTAATGACCGCGCTGGTGAATCTGTTCACCAAGTCTGAAGCGACGATTGCTGGACTGACATTCAGCGTATGTTTCTTCGCCATATTTACATTTTCCGAGCGTTATGTAGCGAGGCAGCGGGGAAACGCCGAAAGTGTCGATCAGTTCCGCGTATATGGAAACCAGGAACTCGGTAGCGGCGAATTGGGAGTTCGTCCCGGCAACATTCTGGTGGCCGTGCGCGATCCGCGAAATCTGTATTACTTGCGAGAGGTTCTTCGCCGCACGGACACAAATAAGCAGGACGTGGTCGTGATGACCGCAAGACTCTATCATCGTGAGCCTACCTTTGGCAGCAGTACGGAGATGGAAGCCGGCGAAATATTTGACCGCTACGAGCAGGAATTGTTTACAGCCGTTGTAGCCGCCGCCGAAAAGGAAGGACGTCCAGTGTCGTTATTAGTGGTACCGGCCAACGATGTATTTGACGCGATTGTGGTCACGGCGCAACGGCTGGATTCCAGCCGCGTAGTCTGCGGACTTTCCAATAAGCTCACGGCAGATGAGCAGGCGAAATTGACTGGCGACGCGTGGGAAAAGCTGCCCGAACCGAAGCCCAGGCTTTCCATAGAAGTTCATTCTCCGGACGGGAAGCTCATCGACTACAAAGTCGGGCCACATACGCCGCGATTGCGATCTCAGGACCTCGACCTGATGCATAAAGTCTGGCTCGACATTACTTGCGATCCGCGTTATGCGGGAGCTCACCACTATCACGTCGTCGCGCTTGCGCTCGAAGAACTCCAGCGTGAATTGAACACCGAACAACGAAGCGCCTTGCTCTCTAAGCTCCTTTCAGAAATGCGCGGAGATTCAGTAAAGCCCGACATGCCTCCGCCCGACTAAAGCTCCGGCCAACCTCTGCTACCATTTCATTGTGACTTCCGAATCAAAAGTTCGTGTCCGTTTTGCGCCCTCGCCAACTGGGCATCTTCACGTGGGGAATGCCCGCACTGCCCTGGTCAATTGGATATTCGCCCGAAAGATGGGCGGGACGATGATCCTGCGCATTGAGGATACAGATCTCGAACGCAGCCAGGCGCGCTATGAAGACTTGTTAATCGCCGACCTGAAATGGCTGGGTCTCGATTGGGATGAAGGCCCGGATGTTGGCGGCCCTTACGCTCCGTATCGTCAGTCCGATCGTCTTGATGTTTATCGCGAGTATGCGGAGAAGCTCCTAACCGAGCGCAAAGGTTATCTGTGCTTCTGTAGCGAAGAAGATTTGCAGAAAGAGCGCGAGCTTGCGACGGCAGAGCACCGCCAGCCGATCTATTCGGGAAAATGTTGGGGGCTCGATCCGGACGAAGCGAAACGCCGCCGAGCCGCCGGAGAGCGCGCAGCTATTCGACTTCGCATTCCCGAGAGGCCGATTCGGTTTCACGACATCGTGCATGGCGACGTGGAATTTTCGAATGAAGTTGTGAGCGATCCCATCATTCTGCGGTCCAGCGGGATGGCGGTCTACAACTATGTCGTCGTTATTGACGATGCGTTGATGAAGATCACGCATGTCATTCGCGGCGACGATCATCTGTCGAACACGCCAAAGCAGGTTGCGCTTTATGAGGCGCTGGGATGGCCTGTGCCTGAATTTGCGCACCTGTCGACGATTCTGGGCGCGGACCGTGAACGGCTCTCCAAGCGGCACGGGGCGACCTCGATTGCGAACTTTCGCGAAATGGGAGTGCTGCCAGAAGCGTTGACGAACTACCTGGCATTGCTGGGTTGGGCTCCCAGTGGAGGAACGAGAGAGATTTTTACTCCCGCGGAATTGATAAAGGAATTTACGCTTGAGCGCGTGACGGCTTCTCCCGCCGTGTTTGATATGGAAAAGCTGTATTGGCTGAACCGGCACTACATCAAAGAACTGCCACCGGAAAAGCTAACATTGCTGGCAAAGAGTTTTTTTGAAAACGCTCGCCTGCTCCCGGCTGTTTCGGACACCAAAGTCGAAGTTTGGTCCGATACCGTGCTGCGCCTTGTGATCAGCGCCGTCGATCGTCTCGACCAGCTTCCCGAGCGTGCTTCACTCATTTTTAATTACGATGCCCAGGCCGCACTGGATGCGCCCGACAATGCCGAAGTATTGGCTCTCCCGAACACGAAAGCGGTGTTCGCGCGCTTTATTTCTAAGATTCTCGAAGACGAGTCCGCTAAGGCCGGACAGCTTACCTCCGATCGGTTCAAGCAGATTGTGAACGAAGTGAAAGCCGAGACGGGAGCCAAGGGTAAAGATTTATTTCATCCGATACGAATTATTATCACGGGATCGCATTCGGGCCCGGAGTTCGACAAGCTTGTCCCGATTCTCGAAGAAGGCAGCCATCTCGAACTGCCCAAGCACGTGATGAGCGTCTACGAACGCGCCAAAGCATTCGGCGAAGCGCTGGCGAAAGCGTAGCTTACTTCTGCAAGAGCCCAGTCAGCGATTCCTTCAGCTCAGGATGTTGAAAGTGAAATCCGCTTGCGATTAGCGCATCGGGTTTAACTCGCGCGCTCGCGAGCAACAGCTCGTTTCCCATTTCACCCATAGCCAACTTTACTGCGAAAGCCGGTACCGGCAGAATTGCTGGCCGTGACAAAACAGACGCGAGCGTCTTTGTAAATTCAGCATTCGTTGCGGGATTCGGAGACACCATGTTTACAGGCCCGCGCAGAGAAGGCGTTCTCAACAAATGCAGGAACGCCTGGATCAGATCGCGAAGGTTAATCCAACTCATCCACTGCTTGCCGTTGCCGAGCCGTCCGCCAAGTCCTAACCGAAATGGGGTCAGCATCGCCTTCAGCGCCCCGCCCTTAGGGCTTAGGACGATTCCAATTCGGGGATGGACCACGCGTATACCAGCTCGTGCTGCCGGCTCAGCCGCAGCCTCCCATGCCGCGGAAACGTCTGCGAGGAAACCACTTCCCACAGCACTGCGTTCGTTTAAAACGTCATTTCCGCGATTGCCGTAGTAGCCGATGGCTGAGGCTGATATAAACACCTCCGGCGGTTTGGCAGCTCTAGCCAAGGCTTCTGCAAGGTGTCGCGTGCCTTGAATCCGGCTGTTTCGGATGCGAGCTTTTTTTGCATCCGTCCAAAGACCCATAATGCTTTCGCCAGCTAAGTGGACGACGGTATCGAATCCGGAAACAGATTCCGGCGATAGAGGCTGATTGGGGTCCCACCTGATTTGTGACGAGTTAGTTGGCGCGCCTCGCACCAACGACGCAACTTCCCATCCTTCATCACGGAGAGCTCGCGTCAGCTCTTTGCCGATGAATCCGGAAGCTCCGCTCATAAGTATCTTAGAAGGCATATGCTTTTAACGCGCACAGCTGCGGCACATCAGCTTAGAGGGTACACCTCGGTGAAACGTCGCCGTTTCGCGAGATAGTTTGCGGAAAATAAAAAACGGGCCCGAAGGCCCGTTGATTTGTGACGACTATTTAGTTAGTTAACCGTGACGGCCACTTTTGTCGAAGGAATGCCATTCGCAACAACTTCGATTACGCTCGCACCAGTTTCGGTTCCGGCGGAAACGTCGAAGTTAGTGGACACGATCTTCGAGCCCGTGGCTACACCCATCGTGCTGTGGTCATGTGTTTTCGCGTAAAAGACATGGCCAGTCGCATTGTTGGTGATGCGCACAAGTGGATAGTTGGTTGCGGTTTGGTATTCGTCTCCGAACGCATTGGCTTGTGACAGGCCGTTAAACTGCGTGCCGGAAATTTTGTAGGTGGTCCCGCGCGTAACCGCACTCGGGGCTGTAGTGATGGTTGGGGCCCATGACGCCTGGTAGGTGCCAGTGGACGTATAGAGTTGCGAACCGCCAACCAAAATTTCACCTGTAGGCAATACCATCAGGCTTTGGCCGTTTGTTCCAGGCCCGCGGGTCAGGTTCGTGCCGTCGAATTCGTACGAGGAGCCAGAATTTCCGTCAACCAGCACGTGGCCGTTTGGCAGCAAGGCTGCGAACTCGTCGCCGGCGTCATCTCCCGAAGGAAAATCAGGACCGACGACCCACTTAGCGGAATTTCCGCCAGAGGCCGGATGATAAATTGCCGTGTGTCCTGAGTTGCCGTTTTGCGGCGTGCTGCCGGTGACGAATACTGTTCCGTCAGGGCGAAGAATAGCGGGACCAATTTCTCCAGGCGGATAATAACAATACTGCCCGTTGTCTCCGTAAGCCAAACAACCAAAAGGCGAAGGGGAATGCAGATCCACAATCGTGCTGCCGGCAGTAGTCCAGGTACGGGTGGCTGGATTGAAAATTTCGGAGTTAGGAGCATTCTTCACGTCTTCTGTGAGAAGCGTACCATCCGGCATGAGGACGAATCCTTCCTCGGCGTTGAAATCGCTTTTTCCCGGAGGAAAACCAGAAATCCATTTCAGGGTTTTCGGGTCCAAAGCGGCGGCAGCCTTTGTAAGCTTGTTGCCAATGAAGAACATGCCATTCGGAAGAATGGCGTTCGGTGAATCGCCGATAAAGGCCCAGCCTTTGGGTGGAGTCAGCGGCGTCCAAACATTCTTTGCCGGATCGTAGATTTCACCCAGGTTGGTAAGACTGAAGGCGCCATTGTTGTACTCGCCGCCAATGATTACCAGACGACCGTCGGCCAGCACCGCAGACGCGAAGGCGTCCGGAAAATAGCCCGACTCCAGGCTGGCTGCCTGCGACCAGGTTCCGTTTTGATAGCTGCCTTTATTGTCGGGAGTAAGCTTCCACCAATCGGAAAGTCCTCCTCCCTGAGTCAGGACAGTTCCGTCAGTAAGCTGAAAAGTAATGCCCGCACTATCGGGCGGAAAGTTCTTCAAGGATTTTAGGGTCTGGGCAAAACTGGATGCCGCGAATGTGACGAGCAAAAAAGTCCACAACAGTTTTCTGGTCAAACAAAGCCACCTTTCCTGGGCCTGCTGCTGCAAATTTTGTATGGAACCGGAAAGAACCGTCATTCCGAGTCCTGAGGGTTGCGTATGGATTAGAGGACGAAACTCGGGTCCCGAACGCTAACGCAAAACAGCGATAATTCTACAGGGAGACAGCAATCTTTAATATGAGTATTTTGTAAAACAAATACTATCGGCTTCGTAGCCTGCCAGGCTAAAAGCGGCGAGCGGCGGGGAAAGTAAGGGCATTTCCGGGAGACGGGATTAGGCGCTCGCGGCGTCCTCGCTACCGAGAGGCAGGAAATACTGCGTTCCCTTGATCGGAGCGGAGACCTTGCGCAGGAGTTCCTGAAGATCTTCGTTCCGTTCAACAAAATCGATTTCCGATGTATTGACAATCAGCAGGTCCGAAGAAGTGTAGTGAAAGAAGAAGTGCTCGTAGGCTTTTACTACTTCTTCGAGGTAATCCTCGTTGATCGCTTTCTCGCCTGGTGCATTCTTTTTCTTCAGTCGCTTTCTCAAAACTTCAGGGGATGCCTGCAGATAAATCACGAGATCGGGGGTAGGAAGCTGCGCTCGAAAATGATTGTAGTAGCGGTTGTAGGTTTCGAGTTCCTGATCGTTCAGATTGAGGCACGCGAAAAGCTTATCTTTCTCGAGAATGAAGTCCGCGATGACGGTTTTCTGGGAGCGCGGCCCCACATCAAGCGCCCGTAGCATTTCGAAACGTCTGATCAGGAATGCAAATTGGGCTTGAAACCCCGCACCCGGTTGTCCCTCATAAAATGCCGGCAGAAACGGATTGGTCTCCATTTCGGATACGCGCTGGGCATTCAGCCGCTCGGCGAGAATTTTCGCCAGCGTGCTCTTGCCAACTCTTATGGGACCTTCAATCGCGATATATCGTGGGAGTTCGAAAAGCTTGGCCATGAGGAAGAGAAACGTCGTAAGGCAGAATATCGTGCCCGGGCCGTGGAAGCAATTGAAGAAAGCAATTGTCCAGATTTTCGGCATGAAGCGTTGCCATTTACAATCGGTGCATCATGTTAGGAGAGATCGTAGTCGCAGAGATGGTGGCCGCAGCAAGCGCCGCCATTGCCGCAGGTGCAGCCGGCTATCAATCCATGGCGCCGACGGCGCAGTGGTATGGGCATACCTTTACGGGGAACCGCTCTCCGGTTAGATCGATCGCTCTGACTTACGACGATGGACCCAACGATCCACACACGCTGCGCTTGCTGGACGTGCTTGCCAAACATGAGGTGAAGGCTACATTTTTCCTGATTGGGCGCTATGCGAAGCTCCGTCCAGATATTGTTCGGGATATCGTCCAAGCCGGACATTCTGTTGGGAACCACACATTCACGCATCCCAACCTCATTTTCAGGTCAGCGAAAGATACCCACGTGGAACTAACCCAGTGTCAGGATGCAATCGGTGAGGCAACCGGGCAAATGCCGACTCTCTTTCGACCTCCGTTTGGAGGACGCCGCCCTGCCACGCTTCGCATTGCCCGAGAGCTGGGACTCAAATCTGTCATGTGGAACGTTACGGGCTGGGACTGGAACGCTCCGCCTTCGCAAAAGATCGTCAATGGGATTGATCGAAATGTAGGCGGCCAATCACGCCATGGCTCTGTGGTTCTGCTACACGACGGTGGACACAAGGCGTTTGGCGCGGATCGTTCGCAGACGGTTCTAGCAACCGAACAATTGATCTCAAAATGGAAGCCGGAAGGCTTTCGATTTCTAACAATAGACGAAATGTTGCGGGCGTCTAAGCTCGCTGTTTAGCCGAAATCTGCTTCCGGCGTGCCATTTCCGCCATCTTCATCGCGAAAAGCAAGAGCGTCATCAGCGAAATGATTACAAGCGAACAGACGCAGTAGATACACCAGACTTGTAATAAATCCTTTTCAATGTGGGCAAGATAGAGAGAGAAGGCTAGCGCTAGCGTCGTGGCAATCCGCATGGGCAAATAGGCGCGCCGGAAGGCGAGCAGGCCAAGCAGAAGGTATCCAGCGATTCCGATCGCTGCGACCGGAATCGGTCCTACCATGGCGAAAATACTTTTATTGACAACGCCGCAATCCCATTTCGCGTTGATGTCACATGGCGAGTCGCCGGTGTTGTAATGTTCGCGCAACGCCAGCGACGAAGCAAGGATGCCGAGTAGCGCAAGAACTGTCAAAGTGGACCGCATGCTATCTCCTAACGATGCAAAGTTATTTTACATTCATTCATGTTGAGCCAAGCCACATCAGTAATGAAAGCGATAGCGCAATTCGACGTAAATTTCTCGCGGATCGTTCCAATGGAACCCGCCAAATGTGACGCTATTGTCCAGTTCAACTCGGCGATTTGCGACGTTGAGCGCATTCACCGAAGCTGAGAAACGCTCTCCGAAATCTTTACCCACCGACAGGTCGAACGTCGTATGCGCCGGCAAGTAGTCGCCGGGATAAGGCTGTCCCGGAAACGCATTCACGAAACCCGATCCGTAATAAATGTTGGTGGAAACAAAACTGCGCCACGGCAGATTTACGTCTCCCCCGAAATTCAGCGTATTGCGCTGATCGTGATCAAGCGGCGAAAGTCCGGATGGCAAAGAGAAGTCCGTCAGTCCTCCCGTAATCGCTCCCCCGCCCGTGGCGATCTGGTTCGAATACGCAAGATGCACTTGGCCGCGGTGCGCAATGCGTGGCGATCGCAACGTGGCTTCCCATCCGCGAACGACAGCCTGGCCAATCGTTATCGGAAAGAAAAGATTTGATTCCCCTATATTGTTGTGGTCGAAGAAGTTGACAACGTTCGTCCGGAAATTATCTGCGTCCAGCGTCCATCCATGAAAGGGAATCGTCACGCCGAACTGATGTTCCTCGTCCCGTTCGCCATGCAGCGGAATGAATCCTAAATCGCTGGACTGAGCAAACTCGATGAGCGGACCTGAAGCCGTTATCAGAGGCGGAGCCTGATAGTAATGTCCATAGAACGCGCGGAACGTCCATTTCAATTTAGGGATTGTGAGTGCAACTCCGAATCGCGGACTAATCGCGCTTTCTTCGATCCCTCCGGAAAACCATGTCGGGCGGATGCCCGCGGTCAAGGTCAACCATGATGTCGGTTTAAACTTGTCATCCAGAAAAAATGTACGCAGGCTGCCCGTAGGATTTTCGTTATCTGCGAACGGAAGTCTCCCGCTGCCATCGTTGAAGATCGCCCCGAATGTTTCGCTATCCTGCTGATAAAAACTGTAGACGCCGGCCTGCAAATTATTTCGCGCAATGTCCGCGCTGAAGCTGATTTGACCACCGGCATAGGTGGACGTGCGGTCCTGGTTCGTGGCGACCGGAGTATCGCTCGGCAGTCCCTCGTAATTCGCCGTGTTGCGATGGAAGAAAGGCGAGACTGTCAGCAGCGACTTCGCATTGAAGGTATGGACCCAGGAAAAATTTGCCAGCACATCGGACTCGTGGTCGCTATCGCGCAATCCGATGCTGGGATACTGACCGTTCATTGGATTGTTTTCGATGTCGCCAGGAAATGGGTCGTACGGTATTTGATAGAAATCTCGGCGCAGCGATGTGACGAATCGAATCTGGTTTGATGGATCCGCGTTGAAGATGAGCGAGGCGAATCCGCCAAAGCCGTTTTCGGCGTCATGCACGACCTGCGGCACTGGTGCCTGAATTCCTAAATTACTGCGATTGCCGTTCAAGCTCCCGTAATAGGCGAAGCGTTCGGTATGGCTTCCAAAATTAATCTGGTCGTTGGTTTGATAAAAGTTTCCCGCGCTGAGAATGATCTCGCCCTGATTATTGCGCTCAAAGCCAGTGCGGGGAACAACGTTGAAGACGCCATACGTGCGGTCGCCGAACTCGGCTCCGTAGCTGCCGCGCTGGACTTCAAGATAGTCGACATCCTTAGGATCGAACTGCGCACCAAGATTGGACGCGATATTTGTGTTCGGCACGGGGACGCCATCGATCAGCCAACTGGTCTGATGGCCCCCGCGAATGTGCAGTTGGTCGTGAGTAAAGTACGCTCCGGGGACGTAGTCGGTAATCATGGCCAGACTGTTGGATCGACTGGCGCCCGGCGTCCTTTGGATGGCGTCGCGATTTACGGTAGTGGTTGGCGTGACGGTGTCGGTAGGAGCAACTTCCGGAGTCGCGCTAACGCTGACCGTTTCTTTGTTCGTCTCGACGCGTAGCAGAAAATGAATGATCGGCTCGGTCCCAGACATCACGGCCACGCGTTGCGACGCTTGCACGAATCCAGGCTGGGCAACGGACACGGTGTACTCACCGAGCGGAACAGCGTTGAGATGGAACTGTCCATCGGGATCGGTATAGGCGGTCTGAGTCCAATCCGATGTTGCGGATCGCAGCATGACCATCGCTCCCTGAACGGGGCGGTGCTGCGGATCATGAATGATGCCGCGGATCGATCCAAAAATGCTGGCGCCAGCCGCGATTGCAAACAGGCAGACGCAGGCGCACAGCGCAAGATTTAGTAGACGCATTAGTTCTCCAAAAGCGAACGCATATTGCCGGACAAAGTAAGTCCCTGTTGAGTTCACAGCAAATCGTGCGTCTCAGTCTCAATAGTTAAGACAGCTACGACGATTCGCAAATCAGGCAGAGTGATTTAGGAGAACGATGGTGGGGCGCGCCCAGAATGAAATGAATCCGGCGTGGTGACAACGAATCTTTGAGGGACTTCGGACTGGCGGCGCTGTTCGCGATGCCGGAACGTCACAAGCGCTGGAGGCGTATGCGCAAAATGTGACCGCGCCAGCGAATTGCAGCAATCGTGCTGGCAACAGGATGCCGCCTCAAACGCGGCTTCATGCGTGCTGTGGGTATGCATCTTCCTCATGCAGCAGGCATGGGGCATGGGAGTAGATACGGCCACCATCGCGGGCGCAAAGTTGCTGAGCAACAGTGATAGCAACACCAATCTGGCGATTACACGATGCATGAGAGACGATCGCCGAACAGATCGGCTTGAATCTAAGAGTAGTTCAATGACATAAACAGAGCAAGCTGCAGCACTCACGCTCTGCCCTTAATCTTTGCCCACCACCATCGAACTCCTACGAATAGAAATCTCCAATCGTGGAGAAATTCGGGAGCTTTTCCCTCAAATGCATGTCCAACGAATTGGAAAATCCAGCCGGCGATAAAAACGCCAAGCGCGTACAACCCCACGTGGCGAACGAAAAAACTGACTGCAAACATTGCGATTGAAATCAAGATAAGAGGAATGCCGAGCGTATGGCACACCCGGTTGATGGGGTTCTGATGACTCGTCGCGTATTGAGCAATCCATTGCTCGCTGGTGCGTCCGCCTAGCATGCCATCAAAATACACCTGAGCGCGGGCTGGAGTACAGCTACTTCCACAGAATGAAGGACGGTTCTCGTTTTACTACCGCCCGTTTGCGTGTTAGCATCTGAGCTTTTCGCAGGTGTAGCGGACCGGGAGTCGTGTCCGAAACGCTCCTCGCCGCTGATCCTCACATCGGCCTGCCAAAGGAGCGCACAGTGAAAGTCTACACGGGACAAAATATCCGCAACATTGCAGTTGTAGGTCACGGACACGCTGGGAAAACTACGCTCGTGTCGTCAATGCTATTTGCTGCCGGCGCAGCACAACGCTTGGGCCGCGTGGACGACGGCACGTCGATGACCGATTACGACGAAGAAGAAATTGCGCGGAAGATGTCCATTGGCGCCAGTCTGGCGCATGTCGAATGGAACGGGACCAAAATAAATTTGATCGACACTCCCGGCTTCAACATGTTCGTGCACGAAGCCAAACTGGTCCTGCCGGTCGTCGATGCTGCAGTAGTAGTCGTCGACGGTGTGGCTGGAGTTGAAGTCGTGACCGAGCGCGTGTGGAATTATTGCGACGAATATAAAACTCCACGGCTGATCGCCGTTAATCGCATGGATCGTGACCGTGCGGACGCGGACCGAGTGCTCGAATCTCTGATCAAGGCATTTGGCCGCGATGTCGTTCCCCTCGAACTTCCGATTGGAAAAGAAAAGAATTTTCGCGGAGTGGTGGACCTCGTCCGCATGAAGGCTTACACATACGAATTTGGCGGAAATGGTAAGGGCAAAGAAAGTGAAATTCCACCGGATATGGTGGACCGCGTGAAAGAAGCGCATGAAGCTCTGGTCGAATTAGTAGCGGGTGGAGACGATGCCTTGATGGAAGAATTTTTCGAGAAGGGAACCATCCCTGAAGAGGATTTGATCCCAGCGCTACATAATGCAATTCGAGAAGACAAGATTTTCCCCGTGATCTTTAGCTCAGGGCTCGGCAATATTGGGGCGGACCGCGTGATGGACTTTATCGTGGATTACACGCCCGCGCCTTCCGAACATGAATGGGTGCAGGGCGAGCCGACGGGATATTCCAACGGCGAACCGCCAAAGCGCCATGAGACCGACGCCGAGCCGGTATCACTCTACGTATTCAAGACGGTGTCCGATGCATTCTCCGGCCGCATCTCATTCTTCAAAGTATTTTCTGGCGTATTGAAAAACGATTCGGTAGTGCAGAATTACTCGCGTAATACTCCAGAAAAGATGGCACACATATCCGTGATGCAAGGGAAGACGGCCGTGCCCGTCCCCGAGTTGCATGCAGGAGACATTGGAGCGGTCGCGAAATTGAAAGACACTTTGACCGGCGATTCGTTGGGGGATAAATCTGCGCCAATTAAGTATCCGCGGGTGAAGCTGCCGGAACCGGCAATCACATTCGCCATTGAGCCTAAGACGCGGGCCGACGAAGACAAGCTGGGAAACGGCGTCCACAAATTGATGGAAGAGGATGCCATGCTGCGCTTCTTCCGCGATATGCAAACCAAAGAATTCTTAATTGCCGGCACCGGCCAACAACACATCGAAGTCGTCGTCTCGAAATTAAAAAAGCGATATCACACGGAAGTTGTGTTGAAAGCGCCGAAGGTTCCGTATCGCGAGACGATTCGGGGGAAAGCTGACGTCCAGGGCAAGCATAAGAAGCAGACTGGCGGCCATGGTCAGTACGGGGATTGCAAAATCAAAATCGAGCCGCTGCCCCGTGGCGGAGGTTTTGAATTCGTGAACGACATTTTCGGAGGCGCGGTCCCGAAGAATTACATTCCAGCCATCGAAAAGGGAATTGTGGAGACCGCGCAGCGCGGCCACCTGGCCGGATGCCCGGTCGTAGATTTTCGTGTGACCCTTTATGACGGGTCTTATCACGATGTTGATTCCAACGAATTGTCATTCAAAATGGCGGGACGCATCGCTTTCCGCAAAGCCATGGAAACGGCCAAGCCCACGTTGCTGGAACCGGTGATGGCCGTGGAGATTACCGTGCCCGATGATTTCGCCGGAGCGATCATGGGCGATCTCAACAGCCGCCGTGGGCGCATTCAAGGCTTGGATAATAAGAACGGCAACACGATTATTAAATCCGAAGTTCCTATGGCGGAGATGCTTACCTACGGCGTCGATCTGACCTCAATGACGCAGGGTCGCGGCAGCTTCAATATGGAAATGAATCACTACGACATCGTCCCGGCGTTGCTACAGGAGAAGATTGTGGAGAAGTCTCGAGCCGAGCGCGGCGAAGTCAAGGATGAGGATGAGTAGGATACTGGGCGATCCGATGACCGGGGAACCGTTTTTCCAGCGCGAAGCCACCTCCTTAATTACTTAGTATTTCGCAGGCCCGTGAGATTTATAGATGGCATCGCCTCAATGTGGCATTTTGGACAGACATTATCAATTTCACATAATTGTTTTCTGTAGTCCTCGGATTGGACGAATCACCCTCCGCCACACGAAAATATAAGTATGTCCCAATCCCCACAAACCAAGCCTAATTCCGGCATCACTACCGTGATCTTCGATTATGGAGCAGTACTGTCCCACTTTCCTCATCGCCACGAATTTGAACGCATGGCAAACGTATTTGGAGCGGGCGAAAAGACCTTTCCGGGTTTATGGCTGCGCAATCGTGGTCCATACGATCGCGGAGATCTAACGCCCGAAGCTTATTGGTCGCAGATGGGAGTGGACGCGGGCCGCCCGCTCGAAGCCGCGCAGATTAAAGAGCTGCATCAATGGGACATGGAAATGTGGGCCCGCGAAAATGAAGCCATGGTCGCATGGATGCGTGCGCTGCGAGCCGTTGGAATAAAAGTTGGACTGCTTTCAAACATGCACGACGAGATGGTCGCGTTTATCCGGAATAAATTTGCGTGGCTCAACGAATTCGACTTCCAGACGTTTTCCGCTGAAATCAAAATGGTCAAGCCTGATGCCGACATTTATGAATACACGTTGCGTGGACTCGGCGTCAGCGCGGAAGAGTCGCTTTTTATCGACGACCGTGAAGGTAATGTGCGGACTGCAAGAGAGCTGGGAATGCGCGCGATCCAGTTTGAATCCGTCGAACAGCTAAGAAAGGAACTGGAGAAGTTGAATTTCAGCATCCTTCCAGATGCCATGCCAGCGCCTGCTTCACAGCGTGCCTAAAAACTAAAAAAGAACAGATAGGCACTCACAATTCATCTAAGGCCTTTAGTGAAACTGACATGAACGCCGCGTTGTCCAATCTCGCGTCATTCTGGAACCTGCTGCTATTCTTTGCCGCTGCGGGCGTACTGGTTCTCTTCTTCTATTCTTTTTTTCTGCGAAAGTTGTTTCGCGCGCGGCGAATAGCGAATCTGCGCTCACGTCGCGATTTACGGGACGCATCCCGTCGCTGACAGCAGATTATTCTTTGACGGTTGCCTGGATGGTGCCGCGTGCTAAACGTGCCGAGATCGCTTCTCCGGCATGCACATCGTCTGCGTTTTTCACTAATTTCCCCGCTGCATCGAATACCAGCGCATAGCCCCGCTCAAGAATCGCAAGCGGAGAAAGTGCCGTGATGCGGCCTTCGAGTTGATCTAGGCGTGATCGGTGATGAAGCAGGAGCGACCGAGTTGCGGCACTCATTGCCGCGAGTCGTGCGGATATTTCGTGCCGGGTTGCTGCCAGCACGCGGCGCGCATCGTAATGCCGTATAGCGGCGGCCAGGGTTTCAAACTGCCGGCGGCTGGCATCCAATCTGGTTCGCTGCGCCTGCATCATACGAAAGCTGATGTCATCGAGGCGTTGCTGACGGCGTCCGATCAATTCCATCATGCGACCGAATGCACGATGCTGAGCCACTTCACTCATGGTTTGCCGCGCCATCAGCAATTGGTAGCGCATGCCTTTATCCAGCCGGCGTTGCAGGTTTTCGATTTGATTTTCGAGTTCCTGGCGGGAACTCATCACCAACTCGGCTGCCGCTGACGGAGTGGGTGCGCGCAAGTCGGCCACAAAATCAATGATGGTGAAATCTGTTTCGTGTCCAATTGCTGCAATCACGGGGATCAACGATGCGGAGACTGCGCGCGCCAGTGTCTCATCGTTAAACGCCGCTAGATCTTCCGCAGACCCGCCGCCACGCGCCACAATAATTACGTCCACGTTTTTCGAAGCGTTGAAATACTTAAGTCCGGCAGAAACCTCGCCGCTTGCCGACTCACCCTGAACTTGCGCTGGAAAAATCAGGACATTCGCACGATCATGCCGCCGTGACAAGATGTTCAGGACGTCTCGCAACGCGGCGCCCTGCGCGGATGTGATAATCCCTATCCGGCCGGGCAATGCCGGGATCGGTTTTTTCCGATCTGCATCGAACAATCCTTCGGCGGCGAGTCGCGCCTTGAGTTGCTCAAAAGCAATTTGTAGCGCTCCGGTGCCTTTGGGTTCGAGATACTCGGCGGAAATCTGCAACTGTCCGCGATCTTCGTAAATCGTGATTCGCCCGCGCACCACTACTTGCATTCCATCCGCTGGACGGAAGCGGAGAAGCCGTGCCTGTGAGCGGAACATCACGGCGCTAAGCTGAGAACCCTCGTCTTTCAATGTGAAATAAAGATGTCCGGATCCATGCGCACGGAAATTTGAGATTTCTCCTTCCACCCAAATATCTGAAAACTCACGTTCCAGATGGGTGCGTGTGGCGGCTACGAGGTCGCGCACTGTCCAGGTGCGGCGTTCCGAAGGACGAAAAGTAAAACCCAGTTGATCGGACAGAGACATTGAGGGAAGTTTACAACAGGAGGTTCCGAGAACAACTTCTTACACGATGGGAAAAAATAAAAGGGACGAACGATTTCTCGTCCGTCCCGATGTTAAGCAATTGATCTTTACTGTAGATCCATTGCGCCGATAATTTCGTATCCGCTAAAGTTTTGCAGGATGTAAGCTTTGCTGGCCGACGACATATAGAAAACTATGTCGTTGTTTCCTTGCGATAGATTGTTTACGGTCGCCGTAGCGCGACCATTTTGCGATACAGCATAGGTTCCGGTCAGCGTTCCCGGGAGATTGTAGCTTCCGGTAGTGTTGACGGCTTCCAACCAACTCAAGTTGCCGTTGCCGTCTCCATTGATCCAGCCGACGCGATCAATGTTTGCCGTTCCAGCAACGAAACCATCCATCACAAATGCATACTGGCCACTCAACGACGAGTTGCTGAATGTGCTCAGTTGCTGAAGATCGGCAATACCGTCTTCGTATTTGGTTGAATCATTGGTAAGGAAAAATGCGCGCTGCGAACTGACCAACCAGAAAATCTGCTGGATGCTTGCTCCCGTGCTGGTAGTGAAATTCACAATCACGCTTCCGTCGGAGAACACGGTGTAGGCGCCGCCAGAAGTAATGGAAGCATTCGCCACAGAGTTTCCGTCCTGGACCGAATCATAAGCGCCGCCGGTGATGGTGCCATTGCCATCGGCGGTAATGATGCCTACTGTATTCTGTCCGTTGATACCACCATTCGAATTATTGTCATCTGCACGTGAGCCAAACGCATAGGTTCCTGCGAAGTCACTGGTTGAGAACGAGCTGCTGCGAGCCTCGGCTCGGCCAAGACTAACAATTCCAGAATCTGTCCGAAGAATGCGAATGTTGTTGGAGTCAACAACGTAGTAAATGAACTGGATCGTGCTGAGGCCGTCATTAAAACTGCCGGTGCCGCGACCATTGCTCGGAGTCAACAATGAGCCGCTAATCACAAGGGGAACCCCTCCGCCGCTGTCAAGTACTCCACCAACGAGAATATCCTCGGTTCCGGTGAGAGCTCCGCTTCCAACACTGAACTGGCCTGCCCGGCTGGCGATAGTTGAATCGTGTAAGCGGAAGGTGAAGTCTCCGCTTGGTAGAGTCGCCAAAGCCGAAGAACTCTGGAGTTCAGCGACACCGTAAGTATTCGCAGCGTCCTGCTCAATTAGATAGACCTTCGACGTACTCGCTATCGTAATCGCAAGATTAATCGTGCCGAGTGAGGCATTGCTTAGAGTGATGCTACCCGTTCCGTCGGCATTTACAGTGTAGGTTCCCGAGGTCGAAGTGCTGGTCAACGCCGCGCCTTGCTGAATTAGGTCGTCAGTTGCGCTGGTGATGTTGCCATTGCCATCCGCGGTAAACACGCCGCCCTCCGCGTAAGGAATCGTCGTGTTCCCATAAAGGAAGCCAGACAGCCGATATGCGTATTGACCCTTCAGGCTGGCAGTCGAGAACGGTCCGGTTGGCGGCGCAGGAGCAGGCCCTCCGCTACCACTGCCGCAAGCAACCAGGAACGACAGTGACATTAGGGACAACGGCAAAAGAAGTTTCTTCATGGCGATAAGTTTCATACGGTAGGTGCAGCCGGAGGCTGTCTGGCTCCTTTAGGGAATGAGAACACTTACTGACTTATGCTAAACCCAATTACGATGAAAAAGTTGCGCCTTCAGGACATACTGGCGAGCTAATTCATCAGACAGGGCACTCAACAGATGTCAACGATTTGAGACGAGTTGCCTGCAGAAATGCTCCAGAGCTTCGCGCTGCTTTGCGTCTCTGGCGAGAAATTCGAAGCCGTGGCGTAACCCATCCCGATATCGAACCAGCGCACGCAGCTTTATTCCGCAAAGCGGGTTTGGTAAGTTCACAACCAGCCACACCACTTCTCCAGGTTCCAGTGAACGGGTCAGGGTCCCGCCGACGCCGTCAAGGCTAATTTCCGAGGACCTTCCCCATAGTGTGACATTTTGTCCATCGCGGAAAACGGTGATGTCGAGGCGCAAGTCCGCCGGATACCGCGGAAACTTTCGCTTTACTGATGTCCCTGGATTCGCTATCTGTTCAGTCATGGTTAGTGGCTAAATGCACGTTTCGCGGATTCTATCATCAAGCTCCATAGCAGCCCGTTACTAGCCTGATGAGGGATTTCCTGTATGGCAGTAGCGTGCAATCCCTGTTGAATTGGTGGACAATAGAAACTACAAAAAGAAAACTGGAGGGTTTTATTCATGGCGCACGAATTACCCGCTCTACCTTACGATTACGCTGCACTCGAACCGGTGATCGATGCAGCAACAATGAAACTTCATCATGATATGCACCACGCTGCCTATGTGAAAAACTTGAACGCCGCTTTGGAGAAGCATCCTGAGCTGCAGTCGAAGTCCGCTGAAGATCTGATTAAAGATTTGAATGCGATTCCGGAGGACATTCGGGGCGCGATCCGCAATAACGGCGGCGGTCATGTAAATCACACGATGTTCTGGAAGATTATGAAGCCGCAGGGCGGCGGTGAGCCGACCGGCGCGATTGCTCAGGCGATCCAGAAAGCGTTTGGCAACTTCAACGATTTCAAAACCAAGTTTAACGATGCTGGAGTCAAGCAATTCGGTAGCGGATGGGTTTGGCTGGCCTCAAAGGGCGGTGATGTGCAGATTCTCAGTACGCCGAATCAGGACAATCCCATCTCGCAGGGAATGCATCCGATTTTCGGTAATGACGTTCTGGGAGCATGCCTACTATTTGAAGTACAACAACCGTCGTCCCGAATATCTGGCGGCTTGGTGGAACGCCATCAATTGGGATGAGATCAATAAGCGCTACGAACACGCGAAATCGGGCAAATAACTACTTGTGCGGCAAGTGACTACGGGCCGGGGGCTTTGACCTCCGGCTTTGTTTTTGTACCTTCTGCTGTGGCACCCCGCATCCCGCAGAGTTACAATCTGATCTGGAGACCCCATGTCCAAGCTGTTTCCTCGCATTCTTATTTTTTCAATATTTCTAGGTTTGACTCTCCACGCCGATACGGTGGTGGAAGAGATCGTCGCGCGGGTTAATGACCAGATCATCACGCTGAGCGAATTCCAGCACAGCCGGGAGCAACTCAAGTCGGAGATACAGCAGCAAGACCCCAACAATGTCGAGAAGGTTCTCGCAGACCGCGATAAGGACGTGCTGCGCGATCTGATCGACCAACAACTGTTATTGAGTAAAGGTAAAGACCTGGGCATTACCGCAGATACAGAAGTCATCAAAAAGCTCGATGACATGCGCAAAGACATGAAGCTGGACACGATGGAAGATCTGGAAAAGGCGGCGCAGGCGCAGGGAATCTCGTTTGAAGATTTTAAGAACAATATCCGTACGCAAATTATTACCCAGCAGGTTATCGGTAAAGAAGTGGGATCGAAACTTATCATCAGCAAAGATGAAGAAAAGCAGTTTTACGAGCAGCACCAAAGCGAAATGGCGCGGCCCGAGCAAGTCAGGCTGAGCGAAATTCTGATCTCGACCGAACCGAAAACAGCTCCGAAGCCCCCTGCTGGGGTACCCGGCGAAGTAAAAACAGATGCCAAGCCAGAAGTGAAAGTCGACGATCCCGACTTGCTGGCCGCTGCGAAAGCGAAAGCCGACGATCTTTTGGATCAGATTAAGAAAGGTGCGAGCTTCGATGATCTGGCCAAGAAAAACTCCGAGGGTCCAAGCGCGCAACAGGGCGGCGATCTCGGATTATTCAAACGTGGTTCGTTGGCCAAGGAACTTGAAGACAAAACGTTCGCGATGAAGAAGGGCGAAGTCTCCGATGTGATTCGCACCAAGCAGGGATTTATTATTCTCAAAGTGACGGAGCATCAGGAAGCTGGAACTCCGACGATGGCGGACGTTGAGCCGCGCGTGCAGGATGCGCTTTACATGCAGAAACTCCAGCCTGCGTTGCGTATTTATCTTCAGAAATTGCGCGAAGATGCGTTTATCGATGTCCGGCCTGGCTATGCCGATACGGGAGCCAGCCCCAACCAGACGCAGCCCGTCGAGCCGACAACGAAGGAAGCCAACGCGAAGGAATTGAAGAAGAAAAAGAAATTCGGCTTATTTTAATCGTTGCAATTCCTGTAAGCTGCATGACATCCGTAAACTATGAAAGATTTTTTTCTCTCCGCCTGCGTCGAAAATGAAAACCAAGTTATCACTTCGTGTTTCGTGGTGGTGTCTAAGCAGGTAAAACCGAAAAAGACCGGCGAGCCGTATCTCGCACTGACGCTGGGCGATCGATCCGGACAGATCGATGCCAAGATGTGGGACAACGTCGATGACGCCATTAATGCCTTCGAACAGGACGACTTCCTGAAAGTCAAAGGCCTGCTTAATAAATATAAGAATCGATTTCAGCTCACGATCCACAAACTACGCCGCCTCGGAGATTCCGAAGTTGAGTTCGCAGATTTCCTTCCTGCCACCACTAAAAACATCGACGAATTGTGGCGGACTTTGCAGGATTTTGTCGTGAGTTTCCAGAATCCTCACTTGAAGGCGTTGCTCGAGTCCTTCATGTCAGACCCTGCGATTGCGGAAGCCTACCGGAACGCTCCTGCGGCCAAGACCATGCATCACGCCTATATTGGCGGATTGCTTGACCATGTCGTATCGCTTTGCCGGTCATGCGACTTGATGTGCAGGAATTATCCGCAAATCAATCGCGATCTCTTATTGACCGGTGCTTTTCTGCACGATATCGGCAAGATCCACGAGTTGGCTTACAGCCGGTCTTTTTCTTATACGACGCGCGGCCAGTTGCTTGGCCACATGATCATTGAGTTGGAAATGCTGCAAGCAAAGCTAGCGGCTATGCCGAATTTTCCGCCTGAACTTAAGACTTTGATTGAGCACTTGATCATTAGCCATCATGGCCAATACGATTTCGGATCTCCGAAGCTTCCCATGTTTCCCGAGGCGCTCATGCTCCATTACCTCGACGATCTGGATTCGAAAATGGAAAGCATGCGTGCGCATTTTGAGCGCGAACTTGGCGCGCAAGGCGCCTGGACTGGTTACAATGTTTCCCTGGGACGGTCATTGTTGAACACGGCCAAATTTCTGGAGAAGAAGCCAGCTGTCGCCGAAGCGGTTGCATTGGTTGAGACAGACTCGTTCGAATCGTAAGAAGTTGCCGAAGACACGCGCCTGTGCTTTCGGTACACTACGTTCCAAAGAAGACAGTCCCACAAATCGATAGGATTTTCAGCAAACTTTAACGGAGGCACCATGCGAAACCGAATCGTAACAACTCTCCTCGCTACTTATCTCTCGTTCGCGATCATCGGCTGTAGCAAAAAGCCGGCGGCCGACAACACAGTCCCGCCAGCCGACACAACTACGACTGCGACAAATGCGCCGGCCCCTGTCGCTCCTCCTGCGGACAACACGCCCGCAACGCCTCCACCTGTCAGGGTTGAACGGCCCCGAGAAATGCCGCCGATGGTAATTCCGGCGGGAACCACCATCACCGTCACACTTGGCCAGGACTTGGGTTCGAAGATCAGCCAAGCTGGGCAAACATTTACTGCAACCGTAACGTCTCCAGTGACTGTTAATGGACGAACTGCGATTGGTGCAGGGGCGACCGCGAACGGCGTTGTCGTCGATGCTAAGCCTCTCGGACGTTTTGCCGGCGGGGCCAGTCTTGAACTGAAATTGAATTCGGTATCGATCAAAGGCGTTGACACGGCGATCCAAACCGCGGAGCTGACTGATACCGCCAAGGGCAAAGGCAAACGTACAGCGGTGATGGCAGGCGGCGGAGCTGCTCTCGGCGCGCTCATCGGCGGCTTGGCCGGAGGCGGAAAAGGCGCAGCCATCGGCGCAGTTGCGGGCGGTGGCGCAGGCACAGGCGGGGCAGCATTTACGGGGAACAAGAATATCCTGCTTCCTGCGGAATCGTCACTCAGTTTTAAACTCGAACAGCCCCTCACTATTCGAAGATAGATAGGTATAAGGTTCTATCGGCCCTCAGAGCCTCGGCTTTGAGGGTTTTTTAATGCCAGCTAGTTCGATACTGTTGATTCTTTATAATCAAAACTCATGCCAACCTTTGCCCCAGTGGATGAGCAACTCGCTTACATAAAGAAAGGCTCTGCGGAAATCATCCGCGAGAGCGACCTTCGCGCGAAGCTGGAAAAATCGCGCGCTTCCGGAAAGCCTTTGCGAGTGAAGGCCGGATTCGATCCCACTGCGCCCGATCTCCACCTTGGTCACACGGTCCTGCTCCGCAAGCTGAAACATTTTCAGGACCTCGGCCACACCGTAATTTTTCTGATTGGTGATTTCACCGGCATGATCGGAGATCCCACCGGCCGCTCGGCCACCCGTCCGCCGCTGACCGCTGAAGATATTTCGCGGAATGCGAAAACCTACATGGCGCAGGTTTTTAAGATCCTGAATTCAGAGAAGACCGAAACTCGTTTCAATAGTGAGTGGTTCAACAAAGTTACATCGGCGGACTGGATTCGTCTCGCCGCCAAATTTACGGTTTCGCAAATGCTCGAACGCGAAGATTTCCATAAACGTTTTCATGAGGAAAAGCCAATTGCGATGCACGAACTGCTCTATCCCTTGGCACAAGGCTACGACTCAGTTGCGCTTGAGGCCGACGTGGAGCTCGGTGGGACCGATCAAAAATTCAATTTGCTGGTTGGCCGCGAAATGCAGCGCAGCTTTGGTCAAGAGTCGCAGGTCGTGCTCACCATGCCGATCCTCGAGGGTCTCGACGGCGTGCAGAAAATGTCGAAGTCGTTGGGGAATGCGATCGGTATTCAAGAATCGCCGATGGAAATGTATGGGAAGGTCATGTCGATCTCCGATGAAATGATGTGGAGGTACTACGAACTACTGACCGACGTGCAGCTTCCGGAAATTGAAAAGATGAAGCGCGAAAGTCATCCCATGCAGGCCAAGAAAGATTTGGGCCGTATTATTGTCACAGACTTTCATTCGGCGGAAGCTGCTCAAAAGGCCAATGAAGACTGGGCCAAACAATTCCAGAAGAATGAAGTTCCAGAAGACTTGGAAGAAGTCGAGACTTCTGTAGAAGTGAATGCAGAAGGAAAAGTCAGATTAGATAAATTGCTTGCACAGCTTGGGCTGGCGGATTCGGTGAGTGATGCAGTTAGAAAACTCAAACAAAAATCAGTCAAAGTGGATGGGAATATCCTGACGGAACATTTGGTCAATCTCGATTTGACCAAGCCGATCACCATCCAAGTGGGACGGAAGATTAAGAAGATCCGGGCCAAGGTGTAGGAACTTGGAATGTTTGTTGCTTTGAATCACTACAGCGTTAGAATGAACGAAGGCTCACCTTCCGCAAAGGGGCACACCATGAAAAAGTTGCTGCTACTCATATTCGGAATCTCGCTACTCGCTGGTTCCGCTCTTGCACAATCCCACGATAACGATCACCCCAAGCATCGTCGCCACCACCATCGGCATCATCATCACCATCAGGACACGGCACATCGCCAATAGTTTCTAAAATCTTCAGGCGACACCCGGCGGAATTTGATACTCTCAGTTTCGCCGATTCCATTCATGCGCGCCGCTGCCATTCTCGGGCTGGGAATCTCGCCCAAACACCTCATCCCATTTCAGCAAAGTTCAAACGCCACCATCAGCATTGGAATGCCTGAGCATTCTTCAGAAGCCGATGCGATCTTGATCTTTGGTGGAGATGGCACGATCCATCGCCATCTCCCGCGACTAGTGGAGTTAAAGCTTCCGGTATTGATCGTTCCTTGCGGAAGCGGCAACGATTTTGCGCGAAGCTTAAATCTGCGAAATGTTCGGGTTGCACTCTCAGCCTGGCGCAAATTTTGCGATGTCGGGGCGAACCAGCGGCAAATCGATCTTGGCGTAATCAGCAATCCAGAGAAGGGAATTCATCATTACTTCTGCTGCGCCGTCGGTGTCGGACTTGATGGCGAAATTGCTCGTCGCGCCAACGCGCTGCCGCGATGGCTGCGTTCACGCGGTGGGTATGCTCTCAGCCTGCTTCCTGCGTTGGCGTCGTTCGCGCCGATTCCGATGAAGATTGAGCCACAAACCATTAGCGCATCCGCAAATGTAGTAGCCGTCGTTGCCAACACTCCGTTCTATGGTGGAGGAATGAAGATCGCTCCACACGCGACTCTCGACGACGGACTACTCGACCTCTGGGTAATTAAGAAAATGAGCAAGCTCAAACTACTGGCTGCATTTCCATCGATTTATTTCGGACGCCATCTTTCCATTTCCGGAGTCGAATACGCGCAAACGCCGCTAATGACCATCGCCACAGACACGCCTCGCGATGTTTTCGCCGACGGAGAATACATCTGCCAAACTCCGATAGAAGTTAGCGTGGCGTCCAAAGCGCTGACTGTAATCATCCCGTAGATCCCCGTGCAGTGCTACACTACGGCCATCTCATAGATAGAAATGTCTGGTGGAAAATATGTCAGAAACTGTTGTCGAACCTCGTCGTTCGCGTACTTGGCTGTGGATACTGATCGGCGGCGGAGCATTCTTTCTTTTCGTGTTGGCAGTCTTTTCGCTGGTCTATATCACCCTGCACGCCGGACAACCTTCGTCCGCCATGACGTTTGGCGACAAGATCGGAGTGGTCGACCTCGAGGGCGTCATTCTCGATCCGAATGTAGTCGTCCAGGAGCTGAAGAAATTTTCCGACGATGATTCCATAAAGGCCATCATTATTCATGTGAACTCCCCGGGCGGTGGCGTGGCTGCGTCCGAAGAAATCTATCGCGAAGTGAAACGCATTCGCGATGAAAAGAAGAAACGCATCGTGGCTTCCATCAGTTCTGTCGGCGCCAGCGGCGCATACTTTGTGTCTTCCGCGACCAACAAGATTTATGCCGACCACGGCAGTGTCGTTGGTTCCATCGGAGTGATCTCCGAATGGGTCAACTATGGCGACTTGCTGAAGTGGGCGAAGCTCAAGCCGGAGGTCCTGACCGTCGGAAAATTCAAAGATACCGGCGATCCCTCTCGGGAGATGACTCCCGAAGAGCGCGCCTACATGCAGTCCTTGATCGACAATATGTATGGCCAGTTCGTTCAGGCCGTCGCCGACGGCCGCCACGCCAAAGTTGAAGACATCAAAGCCATCGCAGATGGACGCGTATGGACCGGCGAGCAAGCCCTTGGACTTCACCTGATTGACGAACTTGGCGACTATCAGGCCGCCATCCAGGACACCGCCAAGTCGGTCAATATCAAGGGAGAGCCGACGCTGGTGCATCCTGAAAAAGACCACAAAACAGTCCTCGATTTGCTCTTTGGCGACGTGTCGCAGTGGATGCCCAGCAAAGAGAAGATCCTCGACCAGCAATTAGGCTTTTACTACCTCTGGAAGTAGCGGCGAACCAGAAAGATGTACTACCGACTTGCGCACAACCCCTGAAATTTGAGAAGGTTATGACTACTTCCCTTGCACAGGTAGGAGAAAACCGGGCGTATGACAAAAGCTGACCTGATTGATGAAGTCTCCCGTTTAGCGGAATTGACACGGAAAGATAGCGAAGTGATCGTCGAGACCATTTTCGACAGCATCGTGCGGTCGCTGCATGTGGGCGACAAAATCGAGATTCGCGGCTTTGGCAGCTTCCGCACGCGCCAGCGCAAACCGCGCGTCGGACGCAATCCCAAGACCGGGGAGCGCGTTGAAGTGCCTGCCAAGAAAATTCCATTCTTCAAGCCCAGTAAAGAGTTGAAAGATATGGTGAATGCGAGCGCGGGGAATCCAGCTGCCGCCAGCGTGGAGCCAGCGAAACTACCGGCGATGTAACCCGCATATTTTCAAGTTGCTGCATCTAACCGCTGGAAGCCCATAAATCTTAAGAATGCCCGATCCCATAAATCCGCAGACGAATGCCAGCCAGTCTCGACCGATTCCGTTCCAGGGTGACATTGATCTGCTCTTGCCGAAAGATTTCGATCAGTCATTGTGGACATCGTTATCTGGCAATATCCGTTATAAGATTGCTCCGGAAAAATTGCCGCCACTGCGATTAACGTCTCGTCCGATCGATGTCGGAATGTTGCCGTCGGACCGGCTCAGCGTGCCGTGGTATCGCACGATTTTTACTAATGTTGGAGACGTGCTTTCTCCGGAAAATCTCCCTCCGCTTCAGCTTGAATCGCGGCCTGTAGATGTGGGCGAACTGATCGGCGATCAGATGAGCCACATGTGGTGGACATCGTTGCTGCGAAATTTTGCGGACAATGTCGCTCCCGAACGCCAGTCCGATCTTCAGCTAACTTCCGCGCCATTCGATGATCCCACGCTGACTGCTGGATTCATGATGTTGCCGCGCTGGTCGTCCGTGATCGAAGGCCCGAAGATCTTCTTGCCGGACAAGCCGAAGACTGCTTACTCAGTGCAGGTCACGCCTCAGCCAGTGAAGCTTGAACCTGCGGAAGTGGAATTTGTTCAAGTGCTGCGCGACGAAATGAGTGAACTCAAAAGCGACTTGAAGCGTTCGCGCCTGCGCGCCCGCCTATGGATCGCGTTCGTAACCGCCGAAGCTGGCTTCCTCATATTTAGTATGTTCTGGCACTAAAGCCTCCGTTACCCGCTAACTCCGGATTCCACGCCACTTACAGCCAATGCCGCGACGCGCAACTTTAACCGGAAATGGGTGTTTCTACTTAGTGAAGGCGGAGGCTGGTTATGACAAAAACTTTACTGGTTCTTGTAGCGTTAAGCGCGATGATGACGTTTGCTCCGACGCAATCCCATGCACAAGTAGCGGTCGGCGTGAGAGTCGGACCGGTGGTTGTCGGCGGACCGATTTATGGCCGCCCGTACGTTTATCCTCGCCCCTATGTTTATGCTCCGGGCCCGTACGCTTATGCGCCTGGCCCTTACGTTTACGGACCGGGGTATCGCTATGGATATGGCCGTCCTTACTGGGGACCGCGCTTCTACGGCGCAGGCTATTATGGACGCGGCTTCTACGGACGCGGTTATTACAACCGTGGCTACTACGGCCGTCGCCGCTGGTAAGTAATTAAATTTCAGCTGAATGACGTTGCAGTAAGAGGCCCCCGATCCGAACCTGGACGGGGGTTTTGATTTTGTGCGGGAAGATGCTCGGGCGTGGGTGTCGTCTGCGGTGCTCATCCGGATGCCCCGTCCAAGCTCTGCTTGGGCGGGTCTTGTAAAGTCTCCCATCCTAACTTGTAATCCCGAGCACAGCGAGGAATATGCATTTTCTCTTTTCCCTTTGGGATGTCATCCCGAAGATCCGGCGTATTTCAGCCGGGCGAGGGATCTTGCGCGCAGCATCTCTGCTTGGGATGTCACCCTTAGTCTCAACGGCTCTGTAAGTCGATTACTCCGAATTTTTTTTATTGCTTATCTTTTGCTCTCAACGACTTACAGCGTCCCGTTTTTGCAAAATCTAGATTGCAAAATACTTATATGGATAATCTAGGAAACATTGGAGTTAGCTCGATGCTTGATGCTGTAGTCGCACGCGATTCGATTGTCAAAGAACTAGTGATGCTTACTAATTCGACCATGCGCTTTCTGAATTGCCAGGTCAAGAGAAAAGTGAAAAAAGACTAAAAATAAGGGGATAACTTCCCAAAATGGGAAAGGAGGCTTCGCGAAACCCCTTGTCTGCCACTGAGTCTGGATATAGGCTTTTGACGGTAACAATTCAACGATTTCGGAGTGCCCATGAGAACAACCGCAAAAGCTAACGCTGATAGGAGTTGCCGTCGTTTGTCTGGCCGCGCTGAGTGCCTATGCAGCCTCGGGGCCGAAACTGCAAGTGCTGCACAGTTTCGCGGGTAAAAGTGATGGCAATGGCCCGCTCGCCACATTGTTGTCGGATAGCACTGGAAATCTCTATGGAACGACCCAAGCCGGGGGAAGGTCAAATTGTTTCGTGGGCGTGTATGGGTGCGGCACAGTATTTGAGTTGTCGCCGCCTCAAGGGTCTGGCACGGTTTGGACAGAAGGTGTGTTGTATAGTTTTTCGGGCGGCGGCGGCGGAACTGGTTATTCCGGCAGCGGAGGGGACGGCTGGGGTTTCAATCAAGGAAGTGATATGAACGGTTTCGGTTGGAGTTCCGGTGTAGGCGATTTCGGCGGTCCCGGTAACCCTTATGGGTTGCCGTCCGGGGCAGGTGCGCTCCAGGCTGGCGTTTCGCGATATCTGTCCATCATGAGGACGGGCTGGGATCCTGCTCTAGGAATTCAATACTACGAATACTCGTTCACCGGCGGCGACGGAAGCAATCTCGAACGGCAAACGGAACTAGCTGCGATTCAATACGGGCAACAGGCGTGCGCTGGTCAGGCCCCATCCGCTGTAACGAGCTGCATCCAGCAAGTCTACGACGCACTGGCTCAACAAGGTACCCCGCCTATGCAGGGAGGCAATTACGACTTCAGCTTCGCCAATATCCAGATTAATGGCCAGTCTGTCAGTCCGAACGAGTTCGACTGCGCTTTCTCCCGCTGCGGGACCTTCGATTCCCTGGATTACTCGCATGGGGATGGAACCTTCCATGTAGATACCGCGAACCCATTCTTTTTACCCGTCGGTACCGTCCTCCACACTATAGTGGACGTCTTGGGCGGGAAGACGTGGTGGAGTGGAGGTATACCCAGATTCCCATAATGATTATGAATGTGCTCCGCGTGATAATGTGCGTCCTCACTGTGGGAGGGACTTTTGTTACCCAAACAAAATTACCTGACAGTGAGGTTCCGCTCTGGACTCAGAAAATCGTGCAGGACTTCAGCCGTAGCCGATCCGGAAGCAGCCCACTTCTTCTCGACAACAACCGTGCCGGAATCACTTTTCTCGATAATAAGAAGGTGCTTGTGTACGAGGTTGACTACGAGAGGGGCCGGCTTTCCTCACGCGAAAGCCCTCAAATTTCTAGCCCGTTCGGCCTGCATGTGTCGTTACTTGAGGCTCAGTCAGGGAAGCTCACACTTACTAAAGACTGGGGCACGCGTTTTCACTCCACAGGAGTTCAAGTGACAACCGGCGGAGTGCTAGTAAGGACAGGTGGGATCGTGAAGTTGTATTCACCCGACTTTGCGCAATCTCGCGATTTGCCCCTCGTGTTGGACTCCGATGGTAGTTTTTTCACTAACGTATCCGCCAGCGGAAGCACGATCGTGATAAGCCGCATTGTTGAAAAACAGCATGATCTCTTTAGCCATCTTGATGTGTTTGATGCGAATACCCTGAAGATTCGACGTTCTTGGGACCTACATCCACCTTTGTACTACAACCCTTCCATATCGGACGAAAGGATCGCTATCGCCTACGGTCACGGCATTGCTCTATCCGAGTTCGGGAGTACCGATTGGAGCACAGTCTTAGATTTCCCGAAGCTGCGATGCGCTGCTGGTAATGGTACTCCGACAATGGTTTCGAACGAGTTAATCGTTTTGCGGGACTGCAAGGAAGTACTATTGCTAACCGCTAGCGGTAAATCTTTCCCGCTGGGTGCTTTCATCGGGGGTGACGCAGCAACACCAAGCACTGAATGTGAACCTTACGATGGTCGAATATCCGACAAGGCCGCAGTAGCCTCTGGCGCGCGGCTAGTCGCGTTAACACTACCCACTCTGTATATAAAAAAACACCTGCTGAGCGAAGCTCGCACATGCCTCGCCGGACTGCAGGTCGCAGTGTACGACGTTGTCCTCAAGAAGCGGGTTTTCACGGTGAATGTTGACCCGCTGCCGAAGAACGACTATGACTTCGCGCTCTCTCCAGATGGTTCCAAACTGGCGATCCTGAACGACCGCAACGTCTCGGTTCGCTCCGTGCCGGGTCAGTCCACCGAACACGCCGATACAACGGGCTCGAAAAACTAACTGCTTACGCGCGAGTTCCGACTAAGCTGCTCCCCAAATCCCCTCATAGCTAAGTATGATTTCAGAAGAAATCGCGAGTAGATGCTAGATGTATTACATTCGACAAATCTCGACTGTAGTCGAATTTGAGACGGTCAGAGCATCCAAGATCAACAGAGATCAACAGCAACGTACGCCGATCCGCAAATGATTCATCATCAATCACTTGCGTCCTGCAAAATTCAATAGAGTTCAATAGTGCCTGAAATCTGGTTCGGGACCAGGGGGTCGGAGGTTCAAATCCTCTCTCCCCGACCAATCTTTTCAAGACCGCGCGCGATTCCTGACAGGCTGGTGGCCCATTCAAGCCGTTCTTTGGCTTGAGTGGGACAACTCTAGCGCGTAAGCTGTTCCAATGCCTTCAGGATTGAAGCGATTCCATGCGTCCGGGCAGAGTCATTTTGTCACGTTTTGTTGCTACCATCGCCGACCCTCATTCGTCACAGAATTCTCGAAGGAAACATTTGAAGCTGGGCTCGAACGTGTGCGAAATGCTTTCGGACTTTGGGTCTACGGCTATGTCGTCATGCCTGAGCACGTTCATCTGCTTCTCAACGAACCCCAGCACCGCACGCTCGCCGATGCGATCAAATCGCTGAAGCAAGGCGTCTCGCGGCACCTGATCGGAAGCGCGGATCACTTCTGGCAGAAGCGCTATTACGATTTCAATGTGCGCAATGAACATCAGTTTATGGAGAAGCTGCGCTACATCCATCGCAATCCGGTGAAGCGTGGATTATGCGCGAGCATGGATGATTGGAAATGGAGCAGCTATCTGCAATATGCGACGGGCTGCGCGGGGAGAGTCGAGATTGAATGCGAGTGGACGGCGCGGAGGCGAGAGCGGGCTGCGGGAAGGCTTTGTCCGGCAGTCGAGCTGTCCCACTCAAGCCCCAAAGAACGGCTTGAATGGGCCACCTACCAACTTCTTTTCCAATGACAGAGTCGGGAATCCAGGTGCGTACTTGTGCGGGCCGCGGCGAATTGGCAGGATAAGGTTTCGCCAGTAAATCTTTTACCTGACAGGAAGGTTGCGCTTGGACAGTCCCCATTGTCTTCGGTGTGGTCGTGAGTTGGAGAGCGGCAGAAAGTCGGTGTCGCTTTACATGTTTGCGCAGACAGTAGGCATCAAGCCGCGGCAGAAGTCGTCGGCACATCGCATCTCGTTTTGTCCGCAGTGCTCGGTGTCGCTGGCCATGGGATTGCCGCCGGAAGGCGCACTGAACATTGCCGCCTGGGACATGATTCGGGGTTTGGTAAGCGCCGATCCGGGATTGACCGAGGCGGCGTGGGAGAATCTGAACGGCGTTGTTGGATTGCTGGGCGCGGGTGAGGAAGAGGAGCAAGCGCCGCCATCGGACGCGTGGGTAAATTTTCGACGTGCGGGATAGTTGGCTGGATTTTCCACCCGCCAAAACATCGCTTAACGTCATCGGCGGTGGTGCCCGCACTTCGGACGCTGCGATGCGTGTGGCAACTGAGTCTTTACTTCAGCAAAAAGAAACGCCGCCCGAAAGGGCGCTCTGCTAATTATTACTTTGTAATTTAGCGATGACCGCCGCCACCACCACCATGGCTTCCACCACCGCCGCCCGAGCTATGTCCACCGCCGCCGCTGGACGCGTGACCACCACCACCGCTCGATCCATGTGATCCGCCGCCACCGTAGCTTCCGCGTGAGCCTCCGCCGTACGATCCTCCTCCGTACGATCCGCGGTTATACGATCCGCCACCATACGATCCTCGGCTCGAAGGATATCCTCCGCGCGAGTAATTGCCGCCGCCGTTGTTGCGGGATGAGTAGGCACCGTAGTCTCCGTAGCCGCGACTGCTGGCGGGAGAATACTGACGCGGAGAAGGCTGCACGTGACCTGTCGGTCGCGGAACACCGCGGCCGCCGTTGGATGAAGATGACATTCCACGATTCGCGTTGGACATTCCCGACCCGGAGTACGAACGAGGCGAGTAGCCAGCAGGAGGCCGTGGCACGGAACGGTTCATCGCAGTTTGCGTAGGACGATTCGTGCTTTCGTTTCGCGCTCCAGTGCTAGGTCGCGAGCTCTCATTCGATCGCGCTGTATTGTTCAAGTTTCCAGCCGACGGTGGACGCGGAACGTAACGCCCGCCGGTGGACGGCTGATTGATGTGACTCTCGTTACCCGGATTGCCGCCACGATTGGCTGTTTGCGACGGTGCACCCAACGAAGAAGGACGAGGGGTATTCTGCGCTCCTCTTGATTCGCCACCGTTGGAAGCTGCGCCTCGCGAAGCATTGGCCGCGTTGCGATTTGCAGCATTGAATTGCGCCGGAGGCGTCATGCGGCTAACCGTTGGCCGCGATGCCACCGATCGAGGAGCCGCTGCCGCTGGTTTGCCGGCGTTCGCTCCCAACATGCTGTTGCGGGTCGGAGAAGCGCTTACCCGACTGAGGGATGGCGCGCTCTTAATTGCACTAGATGGAACACTGGCTAGATTGCGATTTACCGGTTGTGAGTTCACCAGCGTGTTTCTAGATACCGCCGAAAACCCACCCGGACGGTTCATGTTTGCGTGATTGAATCCGGTATTGCCATGGTTATAGAAATTGTTGGTGACGCGGTTGATGTTGTTAATCCGCGTACCGTACGCATTGATGCCACGGAAGTAGCCGCGGCTTCCGCGATACCACGGATAGAACGGTTCACGGAATCCGAGCGGGCACCATCCGAAGCCTCCGCCAAAACCCCAACCGAATCCGACGCCCCAACCGAATCCTCCACCCCAGCCCCAGCCGCCACCGCCATACCACGAGACCAGCGCGGGAGCCCAGATCGGGCGAGCATAGTAAGGTCCGGGAACCCAGCCCCAGTAATTATTGAAGTAGTTCCAGCGTCCGTAGTGGAAAGGTGCATAGCCCCACGGATCGTCGTCGACCCAGGTCCATCCCCACGGCGAAACCCAGATCCAGTGACCGTTTCGATAAGGAGCCCAATCGGCGTCAACGCCTGAAGGAGCCCATACGTTTCCGTAGCCAGGCTCTTCTTTCCAGCTTCCGTATTGATCGAGATCGCTAGCACCGACAGTGCCTTCACCGACATAGCGCGCCGATTTCGAATGGTCCTGACGCTCGTCGCGAACCCGCGCCCAATCGTCGAAGCCGTCCGGACGCGGCGCATTGGTCGTCTGGTGCGCCATGGAGGTTCCGCCCGTAAACCGAACCTGCTGACCTTCTTTTATGCGAACGCTCTGACCCTGCCCGGTAGATTCGCCTTCACCGCGCCGCACAGTCACGACAGTCGCGTCGCCAGTTGAGTCGACATCAAAGCGGTAGTCGCCGCTCTTCATGATCGTGAAAGCCTGGTTAGGAGTATCAACTTCGTAAGTCTCTTTGCCCAGCATTTTGCGTATGTGGACGTTGAGGATGCCCTGATGCAACTGCACCTGAACTGCTCCGTAATTGACGTTAGTCAGCGTGAGGCTCGATTCGGAGCCGATGCGCAAAGCTGCGCTGCCGAGATCCAATTCGGCGCGTGAATTTTTATCAGCCCAAACATTGTCGGCGATGGTCAGCGGACGATTGATCGATCCCTGAACCCATTCGCCAGTTCCTTGCGGCTGAATGGAAACCGAACCATCCATATATTGGAGACGCGCGACGCGTCCCGGAGGATCGTTGCGCGGGTCTTGATCCATGGGACGCGAATCGTCCGGACCGTTCATCTGGGCGTAGTCATCATTCTGACCAGACTGATTCATTGCCTGGTCGGGTCCGCCTTGACCCTGATCAGGCGGGCCCTGCTGAGAGTCAACTTGCTGCGACGCCATCGGAGGATAGCTCTGGCCCGACGGGTTTTGCGCCGTCATCACCGCCGGTACGCTAAAGCAACCCAGTACAAGTGCGATTGAGAACGCGATATTTTTGAAGGATTTCATAAGTGTTTCACCCTACCCCAAACTGCCGCGGGCGGTCTCGCCCTGTAGTTATTAACACGATTCCGGTCATCTAGTTGCGTCAATCGTAACTATAGGTTTGGATGCCAATCAAGGGCTAAAGGGGGCGAGAATCGGCACTCTGTATGTCGTTGAAAATGGATGGAAAGCCAGATTTTGCGCAATAAAAATGCCCCGGCAGCGAGCCGGGGCGGGAAACTAGCAGGCCTAGTTGGATGGATTGACCTGAATCTTAGCCATCATGCCGTCATCCTCGTGATACAGAATGTGGCAGTGAAATAGAAACGTGCCAACGCTTTCGGGATAGCGGAAATCCATTCGCAAAGTGACGTTTGGATACGCGCCTTTGCCAGTCCATCCGGGGATTGAGATGGTATCCGCCATATATGGCGTCTTCACCGGCACGCCGTTGACCGCCATCACCATGAAGTGAAGCTGGTGAATATGAAAGGCGTGGATTTCCTCGGCTTGGTTCTCAATCGTCCAATCTTCGACTGCGCCTTGCTGCGTGATAATTTCCGGCGGATCGCTCGGCTGGAAGAACTTGGGTTTCTGTCCGGCAACCGTGATGTAGAACTGCGAGTCGCCGTCTTGTCCCAGATATTCGGAGAAGAACAGGCTTCGTTGTCTGATCGGAGTAACGCTTACCAGCGAAGAGAATCGTTGTACTTTTTCCGCTGGAGCTGCGGGAACTTTAACAACCTGCACCGGATTTCCGGCAGGCATGATGTTTGCGATGAGTTGCGCTGGATTTTTAGTTCCCTTGATCCCAGTGTTAACTCCAAGTGTAGAAAAAGTCCCGGTGCCACCGGTCGGCGGACCCTGCATGATGAATTCAACACGTCCTGCGGGAGGCAGTTGAACTGATGTTGTCTTATAGTCCGTCTTCAATGGCACGCCATCAATACTGATGACCTGGATGGTCTGCGGCTGGCCGTTGATCTTGATCTGGAGATTGACGAATACTTCGCCTTCGGCATTCAGCACGCGCCAGAATTGTTTTTCCGACGGCGCAGTATTAATGACAGGCGCGCCTGGGCTGGTGGGCACATAGTTAATAGTCATCGGGCCGCTGGGCTGATCGCGCAGAACTAAGATGCGCTCGGTGAGTCCGGCAACTTCCGGCTTGATCTTCTCTATTCCTTCAATGATGATTGCGCCGGACGCTCCGCCCAGCACTTGCCCTTCTGTCATTCCATGCGGATGCGGATGGTACCAATACAAGCCCGGAGGCTCATTTGCCGGAATCGCGAACTGATACAGAAATGCCGGGTCTCCGGGATTGATGAGGGTGTAGAGAGTCTCATCCTGATGGCATAGCGGCGGAATGTTCAGGCCGTGAAAATGAAGATTGGTGGAAACCGAAGTCATGGTGCCATTGCAATCCGTGTTAGAGAGTCCGCGCGGCTTTGCGGCGTTCATCTTTACCATGTCCATCTTTGCCATGTCCACGCCAGCTGTGCCAATCTTGGCGGCGTTAATCCCGGCAGGCGGATGATAATTAAACTGCTGGATTTGATTCGTCAGGCTGAGATTCAAGCTGTCGCTGGGATTGAGCCGAAGGGTCGGTGCTTCAACTCCGGTTTGGTACGCATAACAATAGAAGAAGAATCCGGAACTCAAGTAGTTCTCAATTGTCAGACCGGTGGTGAGGACTCCGCCCTGGCTGTAGATCGCAGTCGGATCGGCGACGGTGCTTCCGGGAGCGGGACGAGTCGGACAGCTTTGCGCCCACGCGCCTGCAAGACATAGTTGAAGTACAACAAAAGAATAGCCAAACAGCTTGCGCATGGTGCCAAGTCCTCAATTCGCGGCAATAGCCTGGAAACATTTTATTTTCTTTCGCCCGGGGAAGCTATGGGCCGAAAGTCTCTGTCGCTTGGAGGAGAAATAAAGCCTCAAAATGGCCTTCAAACCGAGTGGCCCCCTTTACGCACTATGTAAAGGTGGGTATTTATGCTGCTGGTGCCGACGGAGAATCGAACAATCCATCACTGCGGTAGGATAAAGAAATTGCATGGAACAGCTTGTAATCCCAAAACGCCTTAGAATTACTTACCGATCTGGAAAACAACTCCTTGATTTTTTGTTCCTCCGGCTGACGTTGTGCCATAGGCATTCCCCGTCGAATTAAAGGTGATTCCTCCTTCTGGATTCGAGCCATTGCTTCCATTGAATGACCACGATTGTTCTGTGCATACACCGGAGCCCGTTGGAGTACATTCATAAATCACCCCATTTCCAAAAAGACCGCCATTATAGGTCGTGCCGTAGAGGTTTCCATTCGAATCAAGGGTGACCGTGCTTGAAGGTTCCTTTCCGTCCGCCCCTCCCGAAAATGTGTACAGGACGTTTTCACTCCAATTAGGAGATCCGGGCGCTAACTTAAAAATGACGCCAAAATTATTTACTCCTCCGGAAGTGGTCGTGCCGTAGATATTTCCCAAACCATCCAGAGTCATCCCGATTGGTCTGATGCCATCTGCTCCGCCCTGAAACGCGTACAAAACTTTCTGCGTCCATACACCACTTCCATTAGTAGTCAACTCGAAAACGACCCCACAACCCTCGGGACATGATTGGTTGACGATCCCGCCCTGGGCGGCTGTACCGAAAAGATTTCCTGACGAATCGATGCTCATTTTCGCTGTAGGGAACCCTCCATCAGACCCGTCGGTAAAGGTATATAGCGTCGTCTCGGTCCAAGTTCCATCAGAAGCGGGCGAAAGTTCGAATACCACACCACATAGGTCGCATCCGGCACCTACGCCGGTAGCTCCGTATAGATTGCCGGCCGAGTCGAAGACCACGCCTCCATAGGGCCCGCCACCATCAGCGAACCCGGTAAAGTTATACAACACGGTTTCTGCCCAGGTGCCATCTGATTGCGGTGTCAGCTCGAACACCACGCCACACCCCCCATACCCGCAGCCGTACCCTGTACCACCCTCGATTGTCGCGCCGTATAAGTTCCCTTGCTCATCGAGAATCAATCCAGGGTCGGGGGCTCCGCCTCCCGTGCAACCTTGATACGGACAAAATCGATGTAGCTCGACGTATTTGGCACCTTTCGCGGTTGGGATTAGCTCATACACCGCCCCTCCCCATTCGTCCGCAATGGTTCCGTAGAGGTTACCCTTCGAATCGAAAGTCACACCCGATAATGGACTGAAATAGTTCTTGTCCGAGAAATTGTGCACAATTTTCTCTTTAACTCCTGCGAAGCAGCTGGATACAAAAGACACGGCGAGTACAGTTGCGGCAACCGTGCAACGCGCATTACGCAAGAATTTGGTCGTATTCATAGAGTGGCTCCCGATTAACGAGGCAAGCATAAACGAGCAGAACCAAGGGTTCAATAGAGGAATTGGGAGCCCGGTGCCTTAAGGCACCATGAATTGGGCTGTGGTGCCACGCTTCGGTTGTCCGGCTCAGCAATGACTAGCCAAAAATTAAGGTTTAGGTGGGGTTCTTATAAATCCATGCTGAAGATTATTGCTGAGGTACGTCCCAATTATTGTTCCCGCGTTATTGATGCTGGCAGCGTATGTCTCGCTCGAATTCGGCGGATCAAAAGAGTTGAACGTTCCGTCAGCGTGCCGCAAAAAACCGTGCACCTGGTAGTAACTCCAGGTTCCCACGATCATACCGCTGTCGTTGATGCCATAACCCATGATCGCACCCGGTGCCAAGCCGTCGGATGTCACAATAGTTCCGTCGGCGTTCCGCACAAAGCCGTAAGTGAAGTTGCCGCTGTCTTTGTAGTAGCCGGTGATATCGCCACGATTATTAATACTGCTTGGAAACGTACCGACTGATCCCGAAGGGTCGAAACTGGTAATCGTACCGTCGGCAGTCCGCAAGAACCCGTGCGTAACCTTTGCGCTATCGAGATACCATCCAGTGATTGTGTCGGCATCATTGATGCCCTGAGGAGTGGTCGTAATCGATCCAGACAGGCCGAATCCTACAAAAGTTCCATCTGCGCTGCGAAGAAAACCGTGTGATAGACCATCGTTTCCACCTTCGCCAGTAATATCACCTTGGCGATTGATGCTATACGCCGCAGTGAAGTATGAACTCTCGTCGTCGAACGTGGTTATCGTTCCGTCGGTGGCGCGTAAAAAGCCGCGTGCGAGCCCGCTGTCGGGATCGCCGTAAAATCCTGTGATCGCACCGTTGGCATTGATGCAAAGGGCTTGCGTGGATGACGAATTTGGGACATCGAATGTTTGGATGTTCCCGTTCACGTATCGCACGAAACCGTGCGGAACAGGGTGCTCTTCAGTAAACCATCCCGTGATCGCGCCTTTGCCGTTAATGCTTAGTGGCACTGTGTTTACTGATCCAGGAGGGTCAAAGGTCGTAAATGTCGCAGCAGAAGGAGATTGCGCCTGTACTTGGCTTACGTAAAAAAGGACAAGACATAGCGACATCAGACTGAGTGATAGAAGGTTTCGCAGCTTCGGAGTCATTGTTGACCATTCCTCATATTGCACGAATCACAGCAACGCCAATCCTAGCCTCCACTGGAGGTTGCGGTCAATTTTGTTATCGTGAATTTCGTGCCCGTGCGTCCTCATCTTATCGAGCGGCATCGGGCTTTTCCATTTTGGGAACTCGCTTGTACATTTTTTCGCTCGCCCGTCATATTTCTCTTGACCTCGCAATTCAGAAAGCGCATGGTCGAATTAGTAGGTATCACTGGTTCTTTGACAATCTAATCGCGGGTGAGAGGAAGCATCAAAAGTCAGTGCTAACTCGAATGTTTTCTAGATTATCCATATAAGTGATTTGCAATCTAGATTTTGCAAAAACGGGACGCTGTAAGTTGTTGAGAGCAAAAGATAAGCAATAAAAAAAAATTCGCGCATTATCGCTTTAACAGGCCGACGCAGCAGCACAGAATAACCGGATAAGCTCCGCGCAAGATCCCTCTCTCCGCCTGAAAAACGGCTTCGTTCGGGATGACTGCCCAAGTTTGGAAGACCGTTCGGGATTGACAAAACTGTGTAGAGAATCTGTGGGGCTGAAGAAGGATAAAGCAGCGCTACTGCAACTCTTCGGGTTTGATTAAAAAAAATGCGGCACAGGCGCTGGCGAATGCCAATCCTGCTGACGTCCACAGGATGACGCGGTATCCGGCGAGAAACGACATCGCGATGGCTCGCGTGACTTCGGGATTATCGCTTTCCGCTGCCGCAAGTCGAGGACGCTGCTCATCAACTTTTTTTCGTTCCGCTGCGGACAGCGCCAGCGCATCCAGCCGGCGATCCAGATCATGGCTGAATGTGGAGTAAAGCATCAGTCCGAAGACGGCGATGGCCAGCAACCCAGCCACGCGCGAGACGGCATTATTAATTCCCGATGCAACGCCCGACTGACTGCGCGGCGCGGAACTCATCACCGTAGTTGTAAGCGGAGCGACGCTGATGGCCATGCCTAATCCGAGAACAGCGATCGCTGGAAAGAATGTTGTCCAGTAAGTTCCACCCATGTCGCGCCGCAGAAACAACGCGAAACCTGCGGCTGCTATCAGAGGTCCGACAGTTAACGGTATCTTCGGACCGTAGCGCACCACCAATCCGCCAGACCAGCGCGAAAGCGCAGATATCAAAATTATGAGCGGAAGCAGTGCCGCTCCGGCAGCGCTTGGCGAATAGTGCTGTACCTGAATGAGATTCAGTGGAAAGAAAAACAGCAGTCCGCTCAACGCTGCATAAAGAAAAAACGTAAGCAGATTTGCTCCGCTAAAGTTGCGCGACTTAAACAGCGCCAATGAAACCATAGGCGCAGGTGAACGTGACTCAACAAAGAAGAAACATACGAGCGAGGCAAGGCCGGTTGCGGCAGAGGCGATCACTTCAATTCCGCCACGTGAAAATTCGATCAAGGAAAATGTGATTGCGCCGAGTCCGACAGTGGCAAGCATCGCGCCGGGCCAATCCAATTTATGGCTGGCGTGTTCGTTACGGCTTTCAGGGACGCGCCACAACGTGATCGCCACGACAACCACGGCGAGCGGAACATTAATGAAGAATACCCATCGCCAAGACGCATGTTGCACGAGCCAGCCTCCCAGCACCGGCCCGACGGACGCCGTGACCGCGGTGAAGGCAGACCATGTGCCGATGGCGCGTCCTCGTTCGCTGTCGGGAAAGTACGCGCTGATGAGCGCCAGGCTTTCGGGAACAAGCAATGCCGCGCCGGCTCCTTGCAGTCCGCGCGCGATGATCAGGGCCATGATGGTCGGAGCGAATCCGCAAACTGCGGAACCTATGGCGAAAAGAATTATCCCAGAAATAAAAATTCGCGAGCGTCCGTAAAGGTCGCCGAGAGATCCGCCTAAAAGAAGAAGGGAAGCGAGCAGTAGAGCATACGACTCGACTACCCATTGCACGTCACCAACAGTAGCGTGCAGGCTGGTTTGCAACGCGGGTAGCGCGACATTGACCACGGTGCTATCAATGAACGCCATACTCGAGCCGAGGATCGTGGCCACGAGAACCCATGCTCCAGTAACGGAAGAAAATTCGGCGGATCGTGATCGAGGAGTTTTCGCCGACTGCATTACGCCAGTCTAGCTGAGGAGGAGACTCTCTATACGGCTCGGATAAAGGTAGGCGGCTTTAATTCAAGTGTAGGGGTCATAAAACTTCGCATCGCTTGCTTTAGTTGCGAATCGGCTTCGTCCGCAATCGTAACAACGTCGGGCAGAAGCTTGCTGAAGTTCACATGGCTCAAGTTTCGTTGCAGCGTACTGAAGATGCTTACTTGAAGGATGCGTGACTCTTCGACGAGCATCGGTGCTGAATATCCCTGGTGCCGTCGCAATTCTCCATGATCGCGTGCGGCCATGGAACTGGGTGCTGCCAATCCCGAATTCACGCGCAAACGCAGGACAAGATCACGAATAAGTTTTGGCAAGTGTCCGGTGCGTTCTTCATGAGTCAAAGAGATGCAAGTTAACTCCCGGTCTTGTTCTACGAGACCGAGCCAGTTCTGAATGGTAAGCTCGCTTTCGCGCTCGAGTATCGTGGCCACGGATTCAATCCTGGAACGGTTGGCGGGGCGAGGTTCAGTCAGCCTTTCATGAATGACCTTTCGGATCGCACTAATCTCCAGCGGTTTTACCAGGACTTCATCGGCTTGAGACAGGATTGCAGACATCGCTTCATCGAGCGCAGGATATCCGCTAAGAACCAGAGTTAGCGCATTGGGATGGGTATGGCGCATCGCGCTGACCACAGTGAATCCATCTCCGGCCTGCGGCATATGCAAATCTGAGAGAAGCACATCGAATTCCTGTTCGGTGATGTGTTTCAGTGCATCGCGAACGTTTGAAACCGCCACGACGTCGAAGCCATCTCGCTCAAGGCCCTGCTTCAACATGTCGAGAACAGCTTCATCGTCATCCGCTACCAGGACTTTGGACTTGCGCATGTAACTCCTTGACGACGATCCACTGTTTCAATCGCCAACGCAAAGAAGTTGTCGCCTAAAAAGGGGGATCGGAATATTGTCTTGATGGAAGCTGAACCCGGTGGGAACTGATACGTCTACGTTCGGGGCATCAGAACCCCTTACCATTTGAAGATAACTGAGGGTCAATCATCACGTCTGTTCAAAATTGGACATGTTTTCATTTTAGGAATTGTCGAATTGTATTCATCTGATTCGAGCGCGTATGCCAAGAAATATCATTCGAGTCTGGGATTTCTCAACAGTGAGCAATAGTGATCAGTAGGGTAGTGGACAGAGGGATATGCTGGGTGCTCCTCCCCTAAAGCTTCTTATGTCCAAAAGACCTGTAGAACTTGACACGTAAACTGTCACCTCGAACAAAAACGAAAAATCGAACGAGGCCGCTTGTTGGGACGCCAAACTTAACACTAAATAAATGAAGAGGGTGACCGGTTTGAACCACGAACGGAGTTTCTTATGGACAAGCCCGTCCCCAAACGCCAGCCACCCACCAACGAGGGCGTACCGTCGCTGGAGCAGTTGGTTGAAAGCGAACACCGGTTCCGTCAATTAGTAGAATTTCTTCCCGACGCGGTTCTGGTTCACACTGACACCGAAATCGTTTTCGTTAATCCTTTCTGCGTCCAGCTTATGGCTGCTAAAGGCCCAGAGCAGCTTCTCGGGCTCGATATTTCCGCGATCGTCCAACCAGACTTCCTACCCGAGATAAGACGTTGAATTCAAGAATGCCATCGCACAGGATTAGCGTCTCCGCCGTCGGAAGCGGTCTTGATTGCCTTCGATGGGTCACTGGTGGACATAGAGGCTGTTGCCATTCCAATCTCGTGGAATGGCGCTCCAGCAATGGAAGTAGTGGCCCGCGATATCCGAAAACGCAAGGGCGCCGAGGCCGAGGTCCGCGAGTGGCACAACCGGCTCGGGTTGGCGCACCAAGCTGGTCTTCGAATTGGTTTGTGGGATTGGGACATCTCGAAAGGCACCGTGATCTGGTCGGATGAGACCTATCGGCAGTTTGGGTTCACGAGGGTGACATTTTCCGGCGCTATAGATGAGGCCGTAAGAAGAATTCATCCGGATGATAAGTCCAGGGTTTCGAAAGCGATTCAGGGCGTGCTCGACGGCGGCTCCCACTATGCGGTTCAGTACCGAATCCTATCTTCGGACGGCGCTATCAGCTGGATCGACGCACATGGTGTAATTCTTCGCGAATCGAACCACATGTTGGGAATCGGAATTGACATCACGAAACTTAAGAGCGCCAAGCAGTCACTTGAGGATAGTGAGGAGCGGTATCTCTTACTCCTGAATTCGACGGCTGAGGCGATATACGGACTTGATCTGGATGGGATTTGCACATTTTGCAATCCGGCATGTTTGAAGTTGTTCGGTTACCAGTCCATGGAGGACTTGCTTGGGAAAAGCACACACGACCTTATCCATCACACTCGCGCGGATGGGTCTCCGTATCCGCGCGCTGAATGTCTTGTTCATCTGTCCATTGGCAAGGGAATGGAAAGCCATATTACAGATGAAGTCTATTGGCGCGCGGATGGCACAAGCTTCCTGGCTGAGTATTGGTCTTATCCCATGCGGAAAGCAGGAGAGGTTGTGGGATCTGTCGTAACTTTGCTGGATATTTCAGATCGGCAGCGCGGGGAACAAGCGTTGCGGCAATCCGAAGAGAAATATCGGGAACTGTTTGAAAACGCAACTTACGGTATTTTTCGAGCGAATACTGCCGGTAAGTTTCTGGACGTGAATCCCGCGCTGGTGACGATGCTGGGGTACAACTCCAAGCAGGAACTCATGGACTGCAATCTGTCCAAAGAAGTTTATGAGAATCAGGACGACCGAATTGAGGCAATCGAAAAATGCAGGCAGGCGGGGCGGGTCGACGGCATCGAAGTCAGATGGAAGCACAAGAACGGGAAGCCTATCGATGTCAGGCTTAGTGGCAGAATCATTCAGAGCGGCGACACGAACACCGGCGACATGGAGGTTATCGTCGATGACGTAACCTTGCGCCGGCACTTGGAACAACAGCTTCGTCAAGCACAGAAAATGGAAGCCGTAGGACTTCTAGCCGGCGGCATTTCGCACGATTTCAACAATCACCTGAGTGTGATTTTGGGGAATGCAGAATTACTATTGGAAAATACGAAATCACTCCGCCTGAGAGAATATGCCGAAAATATCCAGAGCGCGACCAACCGTGCGACCCAACTCACCCGTCAATTGCTTGCCTTTAGCCGAAAACAAGTGCTTCGACCGACCGCGCTTAATCTGAACGCGGTCGTCAATGACATCGGCAAAATTCTACAGCGGCTTATCGGCGAAGACGTGCTGGTTGTACTGGAGCCGGCTGCCGATTTGGGCTGTGTTCGCGCCGATCGTGGACAAATCGAGCAGATACTGATGAATCTCGCTACCAATGCGCGGGACGCGATGCCGAATGGAGGCACGTTTACCGTCCGTACAAGCAATGCAGACCTCGGGCCGGATGATGTCGCTCTTCGCTCTTATGTGATTCCCGGCAAATATGTGTGCCTGTCCGCGACTGATACCGGTGAGGGAATGAGTGCGGAAGTTCAGTCGCACATGTTCGAGCCTTTTTTTACCACTAAGCCAAAAGACCGCGGGACCGGATTGGGATTGGCGACAGCGTATGGAATTGTCAAGCAGAGCAGCGGTTATATTTGGGCTTCAAGTACACCCGGCTCCGGTTCGACTTTCAGCGTCTACCTACCTCTCGTTGACGAGGAAGCTGTGCCGTTTGCGCCGTCAGCTGAAGTACGTCGCGAACATCCACGGGGCACAGAAACAATAATGGTGTTGGAGGATGAGACTGCCCTGCGGCAAGTGACTTGCGAATTTCTAATCGCGAATGGCTATAACGTCCTGCAGGCTGGTCGTGGAGATGCCGCTATCGATCTTGCGCAAAGCCATAAAGGTGCGATTTCTCTGATCGTCAGTGACGTGGTCTTGCCCGACATGAATGGGCCCGCAGTGGTCGCGAAGATGAAGGCTATGCATCCTGAAATTAAAGTCCTGTACGTTTCAGGGTACGTCGAAGCTCCTCTGGTTCAGAAACTGATTCAAGAACATGCGACGCTTCTCCAGAAGCCGATCACGCGTGCCGATCTTCTCGCCAATGTTGACGCTATGTTGCATTCCTCGTCGGCAAGACCCTCTTCCCCTCCTAAAGCGAAATCTGCGCGAACGAACCAGTAGATTTTCGCGCTGTGTTCGCCAGCGAACGCTCGTTTGGCATCGGATAGAGTATTCTGCCTCGTTAGTTCATTTCCACCGCAACAGTGGGCGATCCCCCGGTTTAGTGATGTTTGAGGATTCTATGAAAGATGGCAAAGGCGCTGAGTGGCAGCGTCTACTAGAACAGGTAGTCGCTGAAACAGACAAAGAAAAACTCGCCTTACTCGCGAATGAGTTGGAATCCGCAATTTTCTTTCGGTGTCAGGAATTGGAATGTGGCGATGATGCGGACGCAGAACGCCAAGCGATCAAAGAAGCCACGATGACGCTTCTCAAAATCCGAGTGGACAAATTGGGTTTCCCGCTCGATCCGAAAATTCTAAGCTGTGCCACGCGCGGCGGGAAGCTTCAGGAGTAAGGACAAGGCTGGAATAAGTTCTTCCGCAGTTCGGTCCTTCGCGACTTTTCCAGATATTCCGTGCGCATCAAGGATGTCGCCCGACAGGCTATCCGAGTGCATGCTAACCAGCACAATTGTTACCTGCGGTAACACTTCCTTAATCTTCTTCGAGGCCTCAAGGCCGTTCATTACAGGCATCGAGAGATCCATCACGATTAAATCAGGCTTGTCTCGCACCGCGACATTGTATGCCTCCAGACCGTTCTCAGCTTCTGAACAAGGATAGAAGCGATCATCGGCCAGAATCATGCGACACACTGCTTTACGAATGGCGTGGTGATCGTCAGCGACGAGAATGTGTTTAGTGGCCATAGCGATTCAGATATAGCAAAGTGCCGGTCGGTTATCCCGCTAAATGCATATTATGTCCGTAGGTAATAACAGTACGCCTAACTTGCCGAATGCGATGTCGAGGTAACCCCTGAGATGCTAATGCAGAAACCCTTAGAAGATGCGAGCCTCAAAGTCGCTAATAATTGGCTCTGAGGCGAGTGATTTAGAATAGGCCGAGCGAGTTTCCATCACCGTGGCTATAAAAATCAAGATTCCGAAAAAGAAGAGCGGATCGACAGGATGGAAGGGATGGTTCTCGTCCGATCCGATAGTCAAAGCCGCGATTATTGCCTTCTTGGTGCTTGCCACAGTCTTCGTCGGCTGGTTCTCCTACTTCTACGTCAAATATGACCGCATCATTGAGCAGCGATTTCGCGGACCGGTCTTCGCCAGTACAGCAACAATTTATGCCATCCCGCAGACTGTGCGGGTCGGCGAGAAGATCGACGGGCAGGAGATTGCGACACAACTTCGGCGAGCTGGTTACGGAAAAGATGCGACGACAAGGATGGGCGAATTCCGCATAGTCAGCGGCGGAATTGACATCACACCGGGACCGGATTCTTACCACAGCTCTGAGCCGGCGATGATCCGCTTTGAGGGCGGCGCGGTCTCGAATATCAGCAACAGATCGGGCGACTTGCAGACTTACGAACTTGAGCCTCAGCAAGTCACGTCAATGTTCGAAGCGGGCCAGCGATCCAAGCGCCAAGTGGTGAAGTATGACCAGATTCCTCCGGTGATGGTGAACGCCGTCGTTGCAATTGAAGATCGACGATTCTTTCAGCATGGCGGAGTGAATTTTGCTCGCATGGCTGAAGCCACGTGGATTGACGTGGTCCGGCAGAAACACGAGCAGGGAGGGTCCACGCTTACCATGCAGTTATCGCGCGGATTTTTTCTGACACCGGAAAAAACCGTGAAGCGCAAGCTGACGGAAATGTTAATCGCGCTCGAACTGGAAAAGAAATTCAACAAGCAGCAAATTTTTGAGTTCTACGCCAACTGGGTCGATCTCGGCCAACGCGGATCGTTCACCATCAGTGGATTCGCCGAAGCTTCGAAAGCGTACTTCAACAAAGATCTGAAGGACATCACTCTCCCCGAAGCTGCGCTACTGGCGGGAATCATTCAACGGCCGAGCTATTTATCGCCATACCGGCATCCCGAGCGCGTCCTTGAGCGGCGCAATTTAGTGCTCGACAGCATGGTAGAAACCCATGCGATAACGCCTGAAGAAGCGCAGAAGGCTAAGGCTACTCCACTGAAGTTGGCTCCGCCAAATGTGGAAGCCAGCGATGCTCCCTACTTCGTGGATCTGGTGCGAGACACGCTCAGTGGCAAGTTGGATGAACGCCAAATGAACGACCAATCCGACAGAATTTATACGACGCTCGATCCTGATTTGCAGAAAGCAGCGGCGCAGGCTGTTGATGCCGGAATGAAACTGGTGGACGAACAAGTGAATAAGCGTCGCACCAAGCGAATCAAAGTCGGACCGAAGAAGTTTGAAACTAAAGTTGAGCCCGGACCGGATGCGCAGGTTGCGGTCGTAGTAATGGATCCGCACACCGGGCAAGTTCTCGCTCTGGTTGGCGGACGCAACTATGGAGTCAGCCAGCTTGATCACGCGGTTTCGAAACGCCCCACAGGGTCGATATTCAAGCCGTTTGTTTATGCAGCTGCTGTGAATACCGCACTAGATGGAACCACGCCGGTGTTGACGCCGGTCTCTTCTGTGATGGATGCCCCAGGCACGTTTGCTTACGGTGATCAAATTTACGAGCCGCGAAATTATAAAGAGGAATATCACGGAGAAGTGACAGCCCGCTACGCGCTGGCCGAGTCTCTAAACAACGCGACGGTACAACTCGCACAAGAAGTTGGATACGACAAAGTTGCCGCATTGGCGCAATCTGCAGGGATTGTTTCAGTGAAACCGACGCCAGCGATGGCGCTGGGCGCGTACGATGCGACTCCGCTCGACATGGCGGCGGCTTACACGGTTTTCGCAAATGCCGGATTGCGAATTTCACCGATACTCATCAACTCGGTGCGAAACCCGAAGGGTGACGTAGTTCTGGATTTCAAGTCCGATAAGCGGCAGGTGGTTGATCCGCGGGTTGCAGCAGTGATGACGAACATGATGGAAGGCGTTCTTAATTTTGGAACTGCCTACGAAGTTCGCCAGCGCGGATTCACGGCACCGGCTGCTGGCAAAACTGGTACGTCGCACGACGGTTGGTTCGCCGGCTACACCAGCAATTTGCTGTGCATCGTTTGGGTAGGATTCGACGACTACAGCGACATTCATTTGAGTGGCGCTCAGACTGCCGCGCCGATCTGGGCTGAGTTCATGAAGCGGGCAGTCGCACTGCCTCAGTATTCCGACGTGAAACCGTTTACTTCTCCCTCCGGCGTCGTTTCGGTACAACTGGATAAGTCAACCAATCTGCTCGCAGGGCCATCCTGTCCCGAGACATACAGCGCTCTCTTCATTTCTGGAACGGAGCCGATGCAAAGTTGCGATCAGCCGAACGTGAAGGGATTCTTCTCGCGGATTTTTGGACTTGGAGGAGACAAAGCGTTGCCGCCGCCTGGCGTTGTACCGCAGCCTGGACAGCCTTCGCCAACGAACGGAACGACGCCCAGCGGAACTGATGGCAATCAGGATCCCAAGAAAAAGAAGGGATTTTTCGGCAAGATCGCAGGTGTGTTTGGCGATGATAAGTCGTCTAAGACTGTGCCGAACAGGAATGTGCCGAGGCCGCCACCACCGCAGCCGGACAATTCCGCTCCTCCGCAGTAGACTATCGGGATGAGGTGTCCCATGGGTCGAACGCTATCGATTCGAATTCTCCTCGCAACTTTCTCTCTCTTTGCCATCACCAGCTTGGCCATACCTGTTGCTCGTGCCCAGACCTCCGAACAAGTTAGGGTGAATCCGCTCAACGCCTCGCAAGCGGAGCCGCCGCGAGTTACAGCAACGGCCGCAGAGTTGGAACAGCGGGCCGACGAATTGCGCGCGCAAAAGGCATACTTCGACGCCCTCGATTACTATCGCGCGGCTATCGAAAAATCGCCGAAGAATGCGTCCCTCTACAACAAGGCAGGGATTTGCGAACTGCAGACTCAGCGATATCGCGATGCAGAAACAGAATTCAAGCGTGCGATCCGCGCCGACAAAAACTACGCGGATGCGTATAACAATCTCGGAGTTGTGGAATACGAATCAAAAAAATACACCAGAGCGCTCCACCTATACGCACAGGCGATCAAGCTGAAGCCCGATTCAGGTTCGTTTTACAGCAATCAGGGAGCGGCATATTTTTCCCGCAAAGATTTCGACGATGCCAACGTCTCGTATCTGAAGGCTATGCAACTGGACCCGGATATTTTCGAGCGGTCCTCCCACAGCGGCGTGGCTGCCCGATTGCCGTCGCCGGACGACCGGGCGCGCTATGATTTTTCTATTGCCCGGCTGTACGCGCAAAATAATGCCCCGGATCGCGCGTTAGTCTATTTGCGTCGTGCCATGGAAGAGGGATTTAACGAGATTGATAGAGTTTACAAAGATGAGCAATTTGCTTCGTTGCGCAAAGATCCGAGATTCGTCGAACTTATGAAGCAAAAGCCCACGCCGATCACGAATTAGAATTAAAGACGCCACCTTTACGGAGCGACTGCGTAGGCCTGGCATGCCGCAACCGTGGCCACTGGAACTGAACCTGCGGCGCCTGGATCCGTGTGTAAAACCCCATCTGTCGTGATGCAGAAATTACGAACGCCAGTAGCGTTGTAGCTGACGGGTGCAGCGCTAGCCACAAATGTAGTGTTCGGAGCGCCGCCGAAACCAAGTGCATTGAGGTCGTAGCCGCTTTTTACGCCGCCGGCCAGTACAGGATCGATTAAGCAAGCAGTGGCCACTGAAGGGACGCAGGGCGATGCTCCGCCTAGGTTGGCAAGAGCGGCGTACCCATTCGCGGGATACGCTGAGGCATAGCCTACTTCAGCGGTCGAAAGTGTTCGCACGCTGGCGGCAGCCGATGATTCGTTGGCTGCAATACGAGCGCGCAACAAATTCGGTATGGCGATGGCGGCGATGATCAGAATGATCGCGACCACTATTAGTAACTCGATCAGCGAGAATCCTGTTTGTCGTTTCATAAAGTTTCCTAGGTCAGCCCAGTCTCATTAGTACAAGAGCATGTGAGTGGCCACCAGAGAAAAGCCGACCGAGTCGTTGCGATGGGGCGTAAGTGATAGCAATTGCAACGCGATACGAAAAATGCGTTATGACCGTGCGGGTACGAGTCCGAGAAGACTGACAAAAAGTGTCAACTGCCGCGGCTGGTCCGTGCTCGATTGTCGTGGCGATCGGGCGGTCAAAGAATGGAAATGAAAAGGGGTACCGGAATTTCCGGTACCCCTTAATCTTTTCAGCAGAATGGAATTCTTTTTACTGACCGATTGGAACAAGCGCCTGGCAAGCCAGGGGGGTAGCTTTCGCTCCAGCAGAAGGCGATGCGAATCGCACAACGTTATCCGAGGTGCTGCAGAATTGCTTCACGCCGGTCGTGTTCAATGTGATCGGCACAGCGTTCACGACGAAGTCGGTTGCAGGCACGCCGCCAGCAGGCAGTTCGCTGAAGGTGTATCCGCTCTTGGTACCGAGCGCGAGAACGTTGTCAATGATGCAGGCTGTGGCCGGTGCCGGTGTGCAAGGGCTAGCTCCACCCAAAACACCCAAGGTACCTGAATAACCAACCGCCGGATACGAAGTCTGGAAGGTGATTTCGGCGGTATCAACAGTTCGGCTGGAAGCCGCCGCGGACGACTCGTTAGCTGCAATACGCGCACGCAGCAAGTTCGGAATAGCGATGGCAGCGATGATAAGAATAATCGCGACCACAATCAACAGTTCGATTAACGAGAACCCCTGGTTCCGTTTCATAAGTGTTCTGCTCCCCATTTTATTCCCACCCTTCATAGAATGTACATTGCAACTATCCTGCCGTTGACAACGTGTGTAAGAAATTTCTGTAAACCCAAACTGCCTAATGACTTGCCCGATTCCCTTTTTCTCGAAGCCGCCCGAAAATCGTTGCATTGCTAAATCTTGTTAACAAAATCTGTCGCGGCGGTTCACGCGCATATTACGCAAAAAGTAAAGCACCGGATGGTTGCCCATCCGGTGCCTCGGCTCGTACCCTCCCCCAGGTACTTTGCCATTAGACTACTGACCGATCGGAACGAGTGCCTGGCAAGCCAGCGGGGTAGCCAACGCGCCGCCTGAAGGCGATGCGAAGCGCACAACGTTGTCCGAAGTGCTGCAGAATTGCTTTACGCCGGTCGTGTTCAATGTGATCGGCACAGCGTTCACGACGAAGTCGGTTGCAGGCACGCCGCCAGCAGGCAGTTCGCTGAAGGTGTATCCGCTCTTGGTACCGAGCGCCAGAACGTTGTCAATGATGCAAGCTGTGGCCGGTGCCGGGGTGCAAGGGCTAGCTCCGCCCAAAACACCCAGGGTGCCTGAATAACCAACCGTCGGGTAGGACGTTCTGGAAAGTGATTTCAGCGGTGTCAACGGTACGGCTGGAAGCCGCAGCAGACGACTCGTTGGCTGCAATACGAGCGCGCAGCAAGTTCGGAATAGCGATGGCGGCGATGATAAGAATAATCGCGACCACAATCAACAGTTCGATAAGTGAAAAGCCCTTTTGTTTCCGCATGGTTGGTAAGCCCTCTTCTCCGTGGATCAGATTTTTGGTCTTCAGCAGACCTGATTGGCCACTATGTTCGCACTTAGCCAGCCAACTCCGGCGCTGACTAAAGTTACCGCGCCCCGGCCCGTATGTGGTTGAAAATCTAGTGTTTTGGATGCCCTTAGTAACCTCATAAGAGTGGCAGAATGCAGTGCCCGAACGGCAACTTGTGCCAGATTCTGTCATTGCGATAACAACTTATGTCAGTCTAGCCGGGAGAGGTCATATCTGAGAACGGTCATTCATGGCGGTCTTGCAGAGCAATAGCTATATCTTATCTAGTTTACAATCCGCCTGAGATGGCTAAGTTTCCAGCTACTTTTGAGATCGCCGCCGACATAGCCAGGGCGTGGTCTCTTCCTGCGTTCTGCTATACCGACCTCGATGTCCTTACATTGGAGAAAGACCGGATATTCTCTCGAACATGGCAGGTTGTCGGTCATCGTGATCAATTGGCAAAGCCGGGAGACTACTTTACGACTGATTTGGCCGGCGAGCCGCTCCTGATGGTACGCGGGGATCAGGGCGATCTTCGCGGGTTCTATAACGTGTGCAGGCACCGTGCGGGACCTCCGGCGGAAGGCTGCGGATCCCGCAAACTCTTCCGCTGTGGCTATCACGGCTGGACATACGACCTAGCAGGAAAGCTCATCAGCGCGCCGGAATTTGAGGGCGTGCAGGAGTTTGATCGAGAACACTTTTCGCTCGCGCCGGTCCGGGCGGAGGAGTGGTTTAATTTTATCTTTGTAAACCTTGATCCGGATGCAGAACCGCTGGTGAAGAGTCTCGGAGAACTTCCGGCGCAGGCGTGTAAATTCGCCACCGCGTTTCCGGAAAATAACTTGAAGCTGTTTGAGCGGCGAACCTACGAAATGGATTGCAACTGGAAAACGTATGTCGACAACTATCTCGAGGGATATCATTTGCCGAGCGTACACCCGGGATTGAATCGCGAACTGGATTACAACGCATACACTGTCGAGCCTTACGCAAGGCATGTGCGGCAGTTCAGTCCGATTCGTGGTGCACAAGCAGGGGATGCAACTCCCCGCCGCTACGCCGAGCCGAACGACGATCTGACAACCGACTATTTCTGGATTTTTCCCAACTGGATGTTGAACTGCTATCCCGACAATATTTCTTTGAACATTGTCTTACCGCTCGGGCCGGCACGCTCGCTGGCAATCTTCGAATGGTATCTACCGAAAAAAGATCTCGGCAGCGATGCAGCGAAAGCGTCGGTCGAATTCAGCGATCAGATACAAAAAGAAGATGTGTCCATCTGCGAAGTTGTTCAGAAGAATCTTCGTTCCCGCAGCTATGATCGCGGACGCTACAGCGTGAAGCAGGAAACCGGCGTCCATGCATTCCACAGAATGTATGCAGAGGTGATGGGAAGTACAAAGAAGCTATAAGATCCGTGCTCGTGTGGCGCGGGCTAGCGACTGACCACCCGATCAATTCCTAAACAGCTTTTACCAGCAGACAGGTGACGTCGTCATGCTGGGGAGTCGCACCGACGAAGCTGTCGAGGTCGCTCATAATGCGGCGCAGCAATTCCTCCGGACCGCTATTTGCTCCGGCATTCATCATTAACTGCAGGCGGGCCTCGCCGTATTCTTCCTGGGTATGGTTTTCTGCTTCGACCAATCCATCAGTAAAAATAATGAGCCAATCTCCCACTTGAAGTTTGGCGTCACCGGTTTGATAAACAGCTTCAGCCATGATTCCCAAAGGTAGCCCGCCTTCATTAAGCCTCTCGATTGCGCCAGTCACTCGACGCAGAATCGGAGCGTTGTGCCCGGCATTGATATAGACCAGCGCGCGCGCCGCGGCGTCGTATTCGGCAAGAAACGCAGTGGTGAAACGCAATCCGTTCTGGCTATTGCTGCAGGCATAGCGATTCATTCCTAAAACCAGATCGTGAAGAGAAGTCGGCGTCGACGATAACGTTTTCAAGCTGGCTTGAAAGGTCGCCATCAACAGCGCCGCAGGAATGCTCTTGCCAGCGACGTCAGCGACAGCCAGCAAAAAGTGCGGGGTCGCGGATTCGCCCACACGGGGGAACACGTCGTAGTAATCTCCCGCGACCGTATTTGCTGGACGAGTCGCGAAAGCAATTGCCAGGCCTGGCACAATCGGCGGAGACGAAGGCAGCAACCATCCCTGGATGTCACGGGCGATCTCGAGATCGCGCTTCATTACCACGCGATCGGCGATTTCCAGCGTGAGCAAGATAAAAAGAACTGCGCCGCCGTAAAAGTGAAAATCAAATTCGACGACTTCAACTTCGCCATTGTGACCGTGATAGCTGAAGCCCCCGGCAGGGAAGAGCAGCATCGTAAGGCCAAGCAGCAACAGAATGCGTCGCGCCGGTGTCAGCTTCTGAAGGATTGCCCAAATCAGCTGCTGAATAGTCTGGAACAATCCGCGCTTTTGGGTTTCCTGTCGATTTTGCGCTTGGAAGTCTTTTTGATACAGCCTATAAGTTGAGCGCGCATCGGTATGAAACTGTTTCCAGAGCGCGCTAATCTCCAACCCTTCGCTAACGCGCTGCCATTGGTGATCGAGCCGCGCAGAAAAAGATGGGCGAATTGGATCGGGGGATACCATCGAGTGAAAGTGAAACCATTATAGCTACTGAGGTTGGACCTGAAGGACGACAACGGTCATGTCGTCGTGCTGCTTGGCTCCGGCGACGAATGCGTCTGCGGATTGCATGATGGATGTGAGTATTTCTTGAGGATTCAGTCCGCCACATTTTTCTGTCGCGTCAATCAGGCGTTCCTCGCCCCATTCGTCGTCGTCGGAATTCATTGCTTCGCTGATGCCGTCCGTAAAAGCCAAAAATAAATCGCCGGGAATAAGCGGTACAGAAACTTGGTCATAAACGAACTTGTCGATCAATCCAACCACGGTTCCTGTAGCTTCGAGTCGTATGACTTCGATCTTTGCTTGCCGCTTACGAAATATCATCGGCGGATTGTGTCCGGCGTTGACATAGGTCAGCAGGCGCGTGGTGGGATCGTACTGCGCATAGAAGAAAGTCGCATAGCGATTACTCTGCGAGGCCTCGAACACTAAACGATTCACGTTGCCGACCATTGCCGCGAGATCGTTGGACGCGCGAGAAGTTTCACCGCGTAGCGATGCTTGCAGGCTAGCCATCATCAGTGCAGCTGAAATACCTTTTCCGGAGACATCGCCGATGGCAAGTCCCAGCTTTCCATCAGGAAGGGCGAGAAAATCGTAATAATCGCCGCCAATGCCAAGCGCTGGGCGGCACGCGCCAGCATAGGCAACTCCAAGGATCGGAGGCAAAGTTTGAGGAAACAAACGCTCCTGAACTTCGCGGGCGATTTCCACCTCACGATTCAGCCGCTCGCGCTGCGATACCTCTTCGGCGATTGCCGACATGAGGCGTGCATTCTCCAGCGCCAATCCCGTCTGCGCTGCGACGGATTTCAGCAGGCGAACGTCCGTGCCCGAATATGGTTCCTCGGAAAGCTTGGGGCCGAGGCTGATGAAGCCAAGCAGACGGTCCCGGGCGCTTAAGGGAAGTAATAATTCCGTATCCAGCGTAGCCAGTTGGGAACGGTCGCCGTCGGTGACGCGCGAATCGCGATAAAGCCACGAATCGGGATCGTCCAAATAGACCCGCGCGGGCTCACGCTGCTTTTCGAGCAATTGAACTGTGCCAGTGTTCACTCCGAACGCGACATCCGGGGCCGCACCATATCCGAAAGCGAATGCCGGACGGTATGGCCCGCTGCCGCCGAGCAACACAGCAACATGTGGGACGTGCAAAGTCTCCGCGATTCGCGCAGCTACCGTCTCAATGAGCGGCCGCGTTTCCACCATGCTGCGAACCTGATCACTGAGATCGCTCAGAACTTGTTCGGTGTTGTAGGCTTCGCGAAAAAACTTGCGATCAATCCATCCCCGCAACTTGTCTCCCATGCGGAGCACTGAAAATCCTACTAACAGCGCGGCGCCGATGAAGAGTAGCTTCAGAAAGTCCGGCATCGAATTCCGGCGAGTGAGCATGATGCCGCCAAAAATGAGCCCGCCGACAATCACAAATTGCATCACGCGGATTCCGCGGGTGGCCAATCCATATTGCAATCCCTGACGTAGAACGACGCGTACATCCATCGCACGCTGGACGACAATGACGTATCCGAACGTCAGCGGAGCTAACAGAAGCATGAGGAAGGCCAGCGTGATTTGCCATTCGGTAAAAATATCGCTTGCAGGCTTTCTTGCGATGGCAGCGACGAATGTAACGATCAGCCCGGGGGTCATCGCGGCAGTCGTCCCCCAGTAGAGCAGGCGCAATCGACGCCGGCTATCGGGAGAAATCTCCGTAGAGGATTTGGCGAAAATAAATCCGAAGAAGCCGCCAACGATTACATACAGATAGATACGGATTAAGCCTTGAAAAAAGCCAAATCGTTGTACGAGTGAGTGAGCAGCCTGGTAGTCGGTCATTTCACGAATAGCCGTTGTTACACTGATAATCGCGCTGAAAACTAGAGGAATGAGCGGAATGAATCGCAGGCTGCGGCGCAGCGGTCCCGCTTTTTTCCATGCCGGGAATGGCTCGGGGAAGAAATATCCGAACAGGAACATGCATATTGCCCACGAGGCTTCGAGGCCGATGTCATAGCCCATGGCCAATTCGCGAATGCCTGGTCCCCAGCCCGGAATTTTTCCGGTACTCAATAGATGTGAGAATCCAAGCAACAATCCGAGCAATAGCCACGAAGAAATATCGCGAGGACGAACCAGCACCACCCATGACCCCAGAAAAATGCAGAAGAACGGCATGAAGACATCGAGGAGTAAATCAAATGTGATCTTCAGCGGACCGCTTCCGCCGCGAGTCACCGGCAGGTGGACGGTATATTTCCCGATGCTCGGGGCTTGCGATTCGAGAGTAGCCGAAATTTGCGAGCCAGGGACAGCCTTCGCAATCTCCTCCGCCAATACCGATGAGCCAATATAAGGACGTTCATTTACCTCAAGTAATGTGTCCCCGGGCCGCATTCCCGCCGTGCGTGCAACCGGAGATATGTCTTCAAGCGACGCGGTTGCAGGAGTAGGGAAAAAATTCGGGACATCAATTTTTTCTCCACGGATGATGTCGACCGTTAGTCTGCACTGATAAGCAACCGCCGTCAGAAATATCAATGCGAGAAGGATTCGCTGAATGGTTGGACTTCGGCGAGCTCCGGCAAATTGCCGCCGGGTAGGGGTAGAGACAATAGGAGCCGATGCCATGAAGCACGATTTTACATGGCATTTCTTCTATTGCGCTGATTTCGCCGCAGCCTCAGGCTTGTCGAATAGCTTCGGACCGACCGGCGGATTGAACTGGATTAGTGTCGTTCTTACGACGCTGGAATCTTTTCCGTCCTGTTTATTCTTGTGCATCGCGGGCAGAGTGATTCCATCGGTGGTGGTCCAATCCGACAAATCAGTTTCGCCCTGAAATGGGCCGGATTGTCCCATTGCTGTGTAGGTTTCCCGCAAAACGCGGCCGCTGGCGGGGTCGACGTACCATCGCATGGAGACGCCAGCACCGACGACATCAAGAATGGAAGTATTTACGTCGCCGATTTTCTCCGACCCGTTTGCAGAGAAAAGAAATGATGGATCGTCAGCATGTTGTGCAAGAAAGAGTAAATCGCGCCGAATTTGTTCCGACGTTTCTTTTTTTTGCGCGACTGGCAAGTCATGCATCCCCATGCCAGCGGATGACATGAATCCGGCAGTTGGAGTTACAACAATTGTGAGCGGGCCGTTTGGAGTCGTAACGATCACGTGAATCTTGTCGGGAAAAACAATCGTCACGTCGATTGGAGTCACCGGACCACCAGGTTCGCCTTCATCGAAAGTGTTGCGCAAAGATTTGATCGATTTTAGCTTTTCCAATCCGCCGATTGCTTGCGCTACTTTCAGCGCGAGTGCTTTACCTTCAGGATTCGATGTGGCCGCCGCAGGTGCCGCATCAGGCGCTCCCGGAGCGGGAGGGATTGTAATGTCCACATTCGTTACGGTTCCCAATGTCGAAAGTGGTTTATCGAATTCTGCCGTGTTGCCGACGACGAGCACTGCCAATTGATCTTTGTGAACGTACTTTGCCGCGGCATTCGCAACATCTTCGTTTGTGACTTTCTCGATTCCCGCGCGATAACGCTCGAGAAAATCGGGCGGGTAGCCGTAGTATTCATAGGCCATTCGTTCATACAAAACCTTCTCCGGCGAATCGAAGCGGAAGACGAAAGAATTAAGGATGGCGTCCTTGGCAACCTTAATTTCTGCATCGGTGATGGGATTCGTCTTAAGATCGTCAATTTCTTTATTGATGGCCTGAATTGACTGCACCGTGCTCGCGCTTTTAGTGCCCATCTGGAATCGTTCAACGCCAGGATGACCAAACGAGCTGCCGATGCCGCCGCTTACGCCATAGGCCAAACCTTGTGCAGTGCGAATACTGCGGAAAAGTCGCGAAGAAAATCCGCCGCCGAACGCATCGTTAAAAACCTGCGTCGCATAATAGTCGGGATTGTCTCGCCGGATGCCGAGTTCCACCATTTCAATGGAGCTTTGATTTATGTCGTCTTTAGGGATTAGAAAGAGGCCGGGCTTCGTCGGCTGAAACTGAATATCAGGAATTTTCCAATCAGGGCCTTTTTGCCAATCTCCAAACACTTGACGCAGCTTCGCTTCCATCGCGACGGAATCAAAGTCACCGACGATGCCGATGATGATCCGATTCGGGTAGACATGATCAGCATGCCAAGCTAGCAGGTCTTCGCGCGTAACCGCCGCGACGGTGGCGTATTCAGCCTGCCTTACGTAAGGATTGTTCGCTCCGTAAGCAAGTTTTGCCGATTCGCGTTCGGCAATTCCGCTAGCGTCGTCGTTGCGTCGCGAAATGGAATCATTGATTTGCTTCCTGGCAAGATCCAGCTTGTCGGCTCGAAATTCCGGATTGCGCAATACATCGTGGAACACTTTGAAAACGTCGTCAAAGTCATCTTTCAAACACGACCAAGAAATCGTTGTCGAGTCAGGATTGCTCCCAGTTTCAACTTTGGCCGCGCGCGCTTCCAGGTAATCGTCGAGCGCGTCGCCGGTTTGAGTGTGGGTGCCTCCTGTGCGCCAGACTTCTCCGTAGAGATCGAGCATTCCGATCTTGCTTTCAGGCTCGGTTGTCGATCCGCCACGAATCCGCGCAGTCCCGTCAATCAGCGGAAGCTCGTGATCTTCCTGAAGGAACACAACCATGCCGTTCGGGAGTTCGATCCGCTTCGGCTCTTTGGGATGGAAAGCGGTGAGTGGAGGGATGGGAATCTGTTTCCAATCAGTCGCTTGGGCTGCAGCAAACGAAATGGAAGCGGCACAGAAAAAGACTCCAATCAGCAATCGAACAACGAAGTTTCTTGTCGATAGATTCTTCACTGTGCACCTCCCTGGCTACCGCTTGGCTGATCCGCAGACTTCTTGTCATTTTCAGGTTTGGCGGTTTCGATTATCCCCACGGTGCGATTGTTGGTCACAAATGTCAGGTTGGCTACCCGACGAATATCGGCTTTTGAAACTTTGTCGATGCGATCGACGGATCGAAATAATTCCCGCCAATCTCCATAGCGCGTCTGAAACATCGACAGGTCTGACGCCAGCCCTTCGTTGTTGTCGAGGCTGCGCAGCAAATTCGCTTTCGCGCGGGTTTTAATCATTTTCAATTCTTCATCGGAAACATCTTCATTCTTGAGGCGTTCGATTTCGGAATGAATCGCGTCCGCCACTTCAGTCGTAGTATGGCCCGGCATCGGGAACGCGTAGAAGGCAAAGAGGTGAGGATACTTATTGCCCGGCAATCCGCTGAATCCGGCGGAATCCGCAGCAATTTTCTTATCTCGCACCAGCGAGCGGTAAAGTCTCGACGTGCGTCCATTCGACATCAAGTCGGCGATTGCGTCATAAACAGCGTCGTCCGGACTGTGATAATCGGGACGGTGATATCCCTCAAGATAAAGCGGCTGCGAACTTTCTCGTAATACGACGCGACGTTCCGCATTCTGAGGAGGTTCACTCGTAGTACGCTCGTCCGGCTTGTCGCGCGAAGGAATGCGGCCGAAATATTTCTCCAGGATCGGGATGGTCGTTGAGGCCTTAACATCTCCGACGACCGACACCACCATGTTTGATGGAATGTAGTACTTGGTAAAGAAATCCTGTGCGTCGGTCGCGGAAAATGAATTCAGATCGGACATCCATCCAATGGTGGGCCGGTGATATTGGTGAGCTTGAAACGACGCCGAGACGAATTGTTCGAGAAGGCGCCCGATAGGGTTACTGTCGGTCCGCATGCGGCGCTCTTCGATCACGACGTTACGTTCTTTATAAAACTCGCGCATTACCGGATGCAGAAATCTTTCAGACTCGAGATACGCCCACAACTCCAGGCGGTTTTCTGGAAATGAATAAAAATATTCCGTCTGATCGTCACTGGTGCTGGCGTTCATCCCCTCTCCGCCATTGCTTTCGATGATCTGCGGAAATTGGTTCGGCACAACATATTGATTGGCATCTTTGACGGCTTCATTCCATGCAGATTCCAGGGCTTTCACCTTCTGATCGTCACGTCCTACGCCTTTATCGCGTTCCATGATGTACGCGGCATAAGTCTTTTCGACCTTGGCCAGGGCAGTTTTCTCGGCTGCGTAATTCTTCGTGCCAATCTTGTTGGTGCCCTTGAATGCCATGTGCTCGAACATATGAGCCAGTCCGGTCTGGCCCTGAGGATCTTGTACGGAGCCGACATCCACTTGGGTGAAGAATGAAAACACCGGGGCCTCAGGACGCTCGCACACCAGCAAAGTCAGGCCATTGCTGAGTTTCTTGACGGTGATCCGCTTTTCGAAAGACTCAAGATTCTGCGCAGCGCAAGCTGTGGCAACGGTGAAAAGCAGCAAAAAGCACATCGGGCGACGAAGTCTCATGGAACCTCCACTGGGTTGGACGAATGCAAGGAGTAGAAGTTTTGAAATTACGTGGTGGCCGATGCGATTGTCAAACTGCAAAACTGGCAGGTAGTGCCTCATTTCAAACTGAGGCACTACCAACTGGCAAAAGCGAGTGACTTTGCCTGTAAACTCTGCATCAGAAGGCAGGAGGCGCGCGGTGTCCGAAAAATCAAATGTCGAAATCGGCGGCAGAACTTTAACTCTGACCAATCTGGATAAGGTCTTGTATCCAGCCGCTGGATTTACCAAGGGCCAGGTCATCGATTATTACGCGCGCATCGCGCCCGTGCTGGTGCCTCACCTGAAGGACCATCCGCTGACACTGAAGCGGTATCCGGGTGGCGTGAACGACGAGTTCTTTTTTGAAAAGAATGCGACCAAGCATCGGCCTGATTGGGTGAAGACCGCTCCGGTGTGGAGCGAAGGCAATCAGCGCACGCTCAATTATCTTCTAGCCAACGATCTCCCTACGCTTGTTTGGATCGCCAATCTCGCGGGAATTGAGTTGCACCCTTCGCTGTCGCTTGCCAAAGACCTGCCCTCTCCGCGAGCAATGGTGTTTGATCTCGATCCCGGTCCGCCTGCTGACATCGTTCAGTGTTGCCAGGTTGGGATGTGGCTGCAAAAAATCTTCGAGCATTTTGGATTGCAGAGTTTCCCGAAGACTTCCGGATCGAAGGGACTGCAAATCTATGTCCCGCTGAATACGAAAACGAGTTACGAATCCACCAAGGGTTTTGCGCATGCTCTGGCCCGATTGCTTGAAGACGAACATCCTGACTTCGTCGTCTCAGACATGAAGAAGGCCTTGCGTGTAGGAAAAGTACTGGTCGATTGGAGCCAGAACGATGAGCACAAAACGACAATCAGCGTTTACTCGTTGCGAGCACGTGAGCAGCCCACCGTCTCCACTCCGGTTTCGTGGGATGAAGTTGCACAGGCATTAAAAAAGAAAGATGCAAGCCTGCTCGTGTTCGAAGCTTCAGAAACCTTGAAGCGCGTAGACAAGATGGGAGATTTGTTCGCTCCGCTTCTCACTCTTAAACAGAAATTGCCAAAGTTGGAAGACCTGGTCCAACCGGAAGGATCTGCATCTCCGGCCAAGAAGCGTCCAGCTACGAAAGCGAAGAAAGCCAAATCGCGGTAGCCGGATATAATTTTCGATAGGACGCATTTCCATGGCGCAAATCTACATTGGGACATCGGGATGGGCCTATCCAACATGGAAGCCCGATTTTTATCCTGCCAAACTGGCGCAGACTAAATTCCTCGGCCACTACGCCACCCAACTCAACGCGGTGGAAGTCAATTTCACTTTCCGCCAATTACTGAAAGACACGACAGCGCAGAAATGGATTGATCAGACTCCCGCAACATTTCGTTTTACCGTGAAGGCGCACCAAATGATCACGCATCTGAAGCGGCTTAAGAACACCAGCGATTTTCTCCCACGCTTTTGCGAAACCATCGTTCCGCTGGCACGCGCTGAGAAACTTGGGCCAGTTCTATTCCAGTTGCCTCCTAATATGAAGGCCGATGCGGGGGTGCTAGAGGAGTTTCTAGCGACCGTTCCCAAAGGCGTGAAAGCCGCTTTCGAATTTCGACATGAGTCGTGGTTCGATGACGCTATCTTCGATTTGCTGAAGAAGAATAATCGAGCTCTTTGCGTCGCCGAGTCCGAAGAACGATCGACCCCCGATGTTGTGACCGCGGACTTTGCCTATTACCGCTATCGCAAACCGGACTACGCTCCCGAAGAGCGCAGCGCCATGGTGAATCGGTTGCAGGAGCATCGCCAAGAAGGAAAAGATGTATTCGCATACTTTAAGCACGAAGAGACTCCGCAAGGCGCTCTGTATGCTGTCGAATTGTTGCAAGCTTTAAAGTGAGATTGAGTCGAACCTTCCGCGTTACTTCTCAGCGCGTCCGATAACGCGCATTCTCTAGTTGTGACATCGAAGGAAAATCTGCGTGTGGTTGCGCGCTTTCTCGACTATTTGAAAGTGGAGAAGGGGTTGGCTCCGCTAACAGTTTCCGCCTACGCGACTGACCTTGCACAATTCGCCACATTTCTTGAGAAGCGTGAGCAGTCGATCATTAATGCTCGTCGGAACGATGTTGGTGATTTCTTGCAGGAACTATTCGCAAATTCGGTGGATGGCCGGTCGGTCGGCCGTAAGCTCTCGGCTTTGCGGCATCTTTACAAGCATCTGCTCCTGGACCGATTTGTCGAGCGCGATCCAACCTTGAATATCGACACACCGCGGCAATGGAAAGTCTTGCCGAAAGCGCTGGCTCGCGACGAAATAAAAACTCTACTGGAATTCCGTCCCGCCACCGGAAATCGCAAACAGGATGAAGCCATCGCCATCCGTGATTGCGCGATGCTTGAAGTGTTTTATGCAGGAGCGCTGAGGGTTTCGGAAATTATCGGTGTGAAATTGGAAGACGTAAAGCTCGACCTGGGATACTTGCTGGTCCGTGGCAAGGGAGATAAAGAGCGCATCGTGCCACTGGGCAAGTCGGCGCAGGAAGCCCTGGTTCGATATCTCGAGTCGGCGCGGCCAATCTTGGCGGCGGGGTCTGACGAAGTAAAACAGTCGCCATCGCTCTTTCTGGGACGCAGCGCTCATGGACTTACGCGGCAACGTGTTTGGCAAGTCGTCCGCGCGGCTTCGTCGACGCTGGGCAGAAATGCAAGTCCGCACATGCTGCGGCACAGTTGTGCGACGCACATGGTAGAAAATGGAGCCGATCTTCGCACGGTGCAAACTATCCTTGGACACGCCGATATTTCGACGACACAAATCTACACCCACGTAGCGCTTGACCGCTTGAAAAGCGTTTATCAGAAACATCATCCGCGCGCGAAGGCGAAATGAACACCGCGGCGTCAAGGCAAGCAACCCCGACGGCGGTTTCTGCGATTAAGAAATCTATCGATAAATTTCTGCGTGTGCTGCGGGAGCGCAATTCTTCAGTCCATACGATCAAGGCTTACACCAGCGATCTCCACCGTTTTGCGGATTATGTTGGCTCACGTTCGTGGAAAAGCATCGACCACCTTGTGATTCGCGGATTTCTTTCGCATCTGTATGAAAAAGGACTAAGCAAGACTTCCGTCGCGCGATCTCTCGCAGCAGTACGCTCGTTATATAGATGGCTCGCTCAGGAAGGTGTCGTCGAACAAAATCCAGCACAACTGGTTGCAACGCCACGCCTGCCAAAGAAATTGCCCCGCGTTCCGACCATGGAAGAAATGAACGTGGTACTGGACGGCGCGATGCCTGAATCCGCGTCGTTTCCGGAACGTGAAACATTAATCTTCGAATTGCTTTACGGCTGCGGGATACGCAACTCAGAGTTGATCGGAATCGGTCTCGACGACATTGGCATGAGCGCCGAGGCAATCCTAATTCGCGGCAAAGGTAAGAAAGAACGATTTGTGCCTTTCGGAGATTCCGTCAAAGTCGCACTGGCGAAGTATCTACCGGCAAGACAAATGTTTCTGAGTAAGCAAAGCAAAAAAGCAAATGCGTTGCTCATCAATCAGCGCGGAGGCCGTCTCACTACACGCAGCGTCGGTCGGATTGTCAAAAAAATTGCGGTGGCGAAAGGACTATCGCCGGAAGTACATCCTCATACGCTGCGTCATGCGTTCGGTACGCACATGCTGGAGGAAGGCGCCGACCTGCGCGCTATCCAGGAAATGCTCGGCCACGAGCGCCTTGCAACTACCCAGCGTTATACACAACTTTCCACGCGGCACGTGCTCGAGGTGTATGACCGCACGCACCCTCGCGCAAAATAGCTAGAGCAATTCTTCTCGCATCCTAACGACACGATCCTTCACCTGTTCCGTGAGCTTGTCGTAGGTCGTTTCCGATGCATCTGATTTTGGCGGTGGAAAGATAGGCTCGCCAAATCTAATTTTCAGCTGCGCGAGTTTCTGAAAACTCTTTCCACGTGGCCACGCATCATGGAAACCTTCGATCGCGACTGGCACAATGGGAACTTGCGTTTGGATCGATAAGATTGCTGCACCTTTTTTAAATGTTTTGGGCAATCCATCAATCGATCGTTCACCTTCGGGATAGAGAATCAATACACGTCCGTGTCTCAGCCCGAACGCCCCAGCGCGCATCGCTGGAATGAGATTTGCATCCGGATCAACCACGACCACCCGCAAGGATTGAGCAAGTTTACGCATAAATCCGGAGCCAAAGATTTCGCTGGTCCCGACTGCGAAGAGTCTGCGAAACAAACTCCACGGCAATATACTGCCGGTGACCAGAGGATCGATATAACTCTGATGGTTGGAGCAAATCAAAAAAGGCTTATCTTCCGGAAGATTGTCAACGCCAGAGACTTGCAGCCGAAAGAATACGCGAGAGACGAATGCGACGATCCGAAACATGTAGAACCAGAAGAATTCGACGTAGCGGTACGGCTTTGCCAGCGCGAGAATTTGCGGATCGGTGGTTGAATCATCTCCTAAGACATTCTCCCATCCGGCAAAAGCCTTTCCCTCGCCCCGGGACTTGCCCTCGGAAGCACTTTCCAAAATCGCAATGACAAGTTCACGAACAGAATAAATTTCAGCGAGGCGTGATTCTTCGACGTCTCCACCGAGTTCCTGTTCGAGCGCGACCAGCAACTCGACGCGGCCCATGGAATCGAAGCCGAGATCCAATTCCAGGTTTGCATCGGGGCGAATGACGGCCGGAGCAGTGCGCGCCGAATCTCGAATGATCGCCAGAGCACGGGCCACATTAGGCTCCTCCATCCAGCGCCTATCTTCCGCAGACAAAGGTTTCTCGATTCCGATATCGGCGTCGGTACCCACGCCTTTAGCCAAATTCGCACGCACCCGCTTTTCAATTTCAAATCGTTTCAGCTTTCGAGTGGTAGTGCGGGGAAGATCATCCTGCCAAATTTCATAACTCGCCAGACGCTTGGTGGACGCCAGTTTCGCCGACAGCCCTTCAATGTCAAATCGAATCGATTCTTTCGCATTCACGATCTTGCGTTCTTTCAGCGCGTCAAAGTTAGGAACGATCACTCCATATAGCCGGTCAGCGTTGGGATCACCGGGCGAGCCTTCCAGTCCTAATACGCAAATCTCCTTCACGTATGGAGATAGCAGGTAGTGCGCTTCAATCTCCTCCGGATAAACGTTCTTGCCGTTGCTGAGGACAATCACATCCTTAAGCCGGCCGGTAATAAAAAGATTTCCGTGAGTGTCGATTTTTCCGAGATCGCCCGTACTGAACCAACCATCGTGAAGCACGGCTTGAGTAGCATCATCGCGATGCCAATATCCTTTCATCACGATCGGGCCGCGTAGGACTATCTCGCCAGAAGGGGCGTCGCCCGTTTCATTCGGCTGAGGATTGTCAATTCTCGTTTCCACGCCGGGCAACGCCTTGCCCACTGAACCGATTACGACGCCACCCGGCGGCGTGACGAATGCGCCCCCAGTTGTTTCCGTCAGGCCATAAGCCTGGAGAACATCAATTCCGAGATCGTAGAAGTCAGAAGCTATATCTGGACTGAAACGGGAACCTCCGGTGACCAAATAGCGCATGCGCGGGCCGAAGGTCTTGTGAATCTTGCCGAACAGCTGCTTGCCAGCATTGAGGCCGAGCTTGCGCAGTCCGCGATTCGTTTTCATCATTGTGCGGAGAGCAAATCTGGCGATTGTCCCGCGCTTGGCAGCTTCTTTGAAGATCCGTTCGTGAATCAGATTGAAAAATTGCGGTACAACACAAAAAATTGTGATCTGCCGTTCTTGAAGAGCACGAAGCAGTTCCGTGGTATTTAACGTCTCGAGATAGACAACTCGAGTCCCACTGATCAGCGGCAGCAAAAGATTCGCCATCTGCGACAGAACATGAAATAGAGGAAGCAATCCGAGAATGGAATCATCCGGGTCGATATGAATAACGTTGAATACAGCCTGGGCCTCGGCGAGGAGGTTGCCGTGGGTCAGCATCACTCCTTTGGGATCGGCCGTGGTGCCGGAAGTATAGAGTAGGGAAGCGAGATCATCCGGCGCAGAATCCGTTGCAATGAAATCACCCGGCCCGGCGGCAAAGATTTTGTCGAGCGAAGTCTTAAACTTATCGGTCGCTTTAGCCTGTTGGCTTATTGAGATCAGTGAAATCGTAAGTTCGGCGATTGCTTCTTTCGACACATCTGCATGCTTGTCGTCGCAGAACAGCAAAGTCGCGCCGCTGTCTTTTAATAATTTCGCAACCTGGTCGCCGTGAAATGCGGTATCGAGAGGAACGGCGACGGAACCGGCAGCAATAATCCCTAAGTAAGAGGCGACCCATCGCGGATGGTTATCCGCAAGAATGGCAATCCGCGAACCGCGCTCGACTCGATTTTCCACCAACCAGCGGCCAATGCTTTCTGCCATGCGTCGGATTTCCGCGTAGGTATAGCTCTCAACTTGGTCACGCTTTTGGATTTCCAGGCACGGATTGTCTGGCCAGCGTTCGGCGCAGTCGCGAAAGCGGTCGTAAAAAGTAGGCATCCCTGTGGGCAGGATATTATATTAGGGAGGTTTACGCGTGCTACGTAGGCCAGCATTTGCCTTGAGAAAGCTCGTCTGGCCGCGACCTTCATGTCCTCCCCGCATCTAATATGCTAGGCTCTAATAGACCCGTTTTATAGGGATTCCGCCCAACGTAAATCCTAAGGAAGCAGATTTGATTAACAAGGCAATTGCCAAGGTTTTCGGCACCAAAAACGAACGCGAAATCAAGCGTGTGAAGCCCCGGGTCGCAGAAATTAACGCGCTTGAACCGGCGATGCAGAAGCTGTCGGACGATCAACTGCGTGCGAAAACCGCCGAATTCCGCCAGAAAATCCAGGAACGCATCGACCGCATCCCCGATGAGCCGGAGGCCGATTCCGATCGCCAAAAGCAAATAGAAGATGAGCGCAAGGCCGCGATCAAGGAAGTTCTGGATGAAATTCTCGTAGACGCCTTCGCCGTAGTTCGCGAAGGTGGACGTCGCGTCCTAAACATGCGCCATTTTGATGTTCAGTTGATCGGCGGTATGGTCCTGCACAACGGCACGATTGCAGAAATGAAGACCGGTGAAGGAAAAACGCTGGTCGCAACTCTTCCTGTTTATCTTAATGCGCTGAGCGGACGCGGTGTTCATGTCGTCACAGTCAACGATTATTTGGCGAAACGCGATTCCGAATGGATGGGCAAGCTCTATCAGTTTCTCGGCCTGTCGGTAGGTGTGATCGTCCATGATCTCGACGATCAGCAGCGCCGCGAAGCCTATGCTGCGGACGTAACTTACGGCACCAATAATGAATTTGGCTTCGACTACCTGCGCGACAACATGAAGTTTGATGTAAAAGATTGCGTGCAGCGTGGCCACAACTTCGCCATCGTGGACGAAGTCGATTCCATTCTCATTGACGAAGCTCGTACACCGCTGATCATTTCCGGTGCCAGTGAAGAATCCACCGATAAGTACGCGCGGGTAAACAAAATTATCCCCAAGCTGGAAAAAGGCGAGGAGATCGAAGTCCCGGCTGGTGAGCCGGTGCAATACACGGGCGATTTTGTGGTTGATGAAAAGCGCCGCAGCATTACCGTCACCGACGAAGGCTGGGAAAAAGTCGAACAGATGCTGGGTATTGGCAACGTCGCCGATCCGGAAAACTGGGACCTGAAGCATCACGTTGAGACGGCTATCAAGGCGCACGCACTCTACCGTCGCGATGTGGAATATGTAGTAAAAGACGGCGAAGTCATCATCGTCGATGAGTTTACCGGACGCCTGATGCCAGGACGTCGTTGGTCAGACGGATTGCATCAGTCTGTCGAAGCGAAAGAAAACGTGAAGATTGAGCGCGAGAACCAAACGCTTGCGACCATCACGTTCCAGAATTATTTCCGCATGTACAGCAAGCTTGCCGGCATGACTGGTACCGCGGAAACGGAAGCGTCAGAATTCGGCAAAATTTATAACCTGGATGTTTTGGTAATTCCGACCAACCAGCCGCTTCGCCGTTTGGAAAACCCAGATGTTGTTTACAGGACCGAGCAAGAGAAATACTTTGCTGCCTCCGACGAAATCCAAAAGCTCTATGCGACGAGTCAGCCAGTGCTGGTCGGAACAACCTCGATTGAGAAATCGGAACAGCTTTCCGAGCTGCTGAAGAAAAAAGGTATTAAGCATGTCGTGCTGAACGCCAAGTATCACGAGCGCGAAGCAGAAATTGTCGCTCAAGCTGGACGCAAGGGAATGGTCACCATCGCCACCAACATGGCGGGCCGCGGCACCGATATCTTGCTAGGCGGCAATGCGGAGTTCATGGCAAAGCAGGAATGTGTGAAAAAAGGCCTCGCTCAGCCGCGCCGCGCCGCGCAAGGAAAGATTCAAGCTGATGTGGACGATGCAACGACCACAGTCTGGTATTACGCGGGAAACGAATACGTCGTCCCGATCGAGCCATGGACTGAAGCCTTCAATCGCTACAAAGCGCAAACGGACAAAGAACACGACGAAGTGATCGCTGCCGGCGGATTGCACATCTTCGGAACCGAACGACACGAATCCCGCCGCATCGATAACCAGCTTCGTGGACGCGCTGGACGTCAAGGCGATCCAGGATCGTCGCGATTCTTCCTGTCGCTCGAAGACGACTTGATGCGCATCTTCGCCAAAGAGTGGGTGTCGACACTATTGCAAAAACTTGGTATGGAAGAAGGCATTCCAATCGAGTCGAGACTGATCAGCCGCCGCATTGAGAAAGCCCAGGAATCGGTCGAAGGCCAAAATTTCGAAGCCCGTAAACATCTGCTCGAATACGACGACGTCATGAACAAGCAGCGCGTCGCCGTTTACGGACTGCGTAAGCAATTGCTCAAGGGCGTCGATCAGAAAGACTTGATTCTCGAAGATTATGTTTCCGCGATCCTCGGTCAGGTGATGGATGAATTCGCGCCGTTGAAAGCACACGCTGCAGATTGGGACTTGAAAGGCCTGAAAGACGCGATTTTCACGCGATTCGGTGTCGACATTCTGGCGGAAGGCATTCAGCCGGAAACGCTCAATCGCCAGGAACTCGGCGATGAAATTTTCAACAAGCTAAAAGCTCGTTACGACGCGAAAGAAGCATTGATCGGGCCGGACGCGATGCGCTACCACGAGCGCATGATCATGCTTAGCGTGCTCGACGCGCAATGGAAAGACCACCTCCGCGATATGGACCACCTCAAAGAAGGCATAGGTCTGCGCGGCTATGGGCAGCACGATCCGCTGGTGGAGTACAAGCGCGAATCCTTCGACATGTTCGAAGCCATGATGCAGCGCTTCCAGGAAGATACTGTCCGTTATCTCTACCTGATGCAAATCATTGAGCGCCCGGCTGACGGGCCGAATGGGCCGCCGCAAGGTCAAGGGCAGGCGCCAGTGGGGCTTAACGGTGGCAACGGTGCCCGTCCGCGCAACGTTACGACATCAGTAGATGACATTGAAGAGCAGTTTCAACGACGCAAGAAACGTGAACTCGAACAGGCACGCATGGCGGGTGGTGGCGAAACTCAAACCGTGCAACAAGTTGTACGCGGAGAAAAGATTGGCCGCAACGATCCCTGCCATTGCGGATCGGGCAAGAAGTATAAGAAGTGTCACGGGGCCTAGAGTAATTCTCGCGCTCGCCACTTTCGGGTGCATTATTATCCCTTGATGAATTTCAAATCTAGTGCCCAGCTATTGATTGCAATCGGCTCTTTGTTTCTTGCGAATGTCCCAGGCGCTGAGTTACGTAAGCCGAATCCTGCCGAGCAAACGGCGATCGATAAATACAACAAAGTCATGACTGGGGTTCTGGATGAATTCCGAAGCGACGATTGGGATGAAAGCGTCGACTACGCACTTGATGATCCGTATGTGAACCCCAACGATCCCGGAGTGCCGCTCGATATTAATGAATTGATGGAACGAACCTACTCCGCTCGTCAGGGAGGAAGTCGGTTCAGTTCGCTCGTGCAGCCTTTGATCGACAAAATGATGCAGGAGCAAGACATGACAGCCAAGATGAAGGCTGGTGCGTCTGTTCAAGACTTGACGCACGTCAAAGTCAGCGTGCATTTTAATCGTGCAAACCTGGGTTCGATTGATCCGCCACCGGCGCAAAATCATGACTTGCAAATTCCGGGCACGGCATTTGCCTATAAGACAAAAGACAATCCTACGAATCATGGCAGCGCCTTCGTCTTAGCGTTCGGGGATTGGAAAAGCGCGAAGTGGGATGCCGAAAATAACTGGTACCACTTTAAGTTTGCGCATGCGCAGAACACCCCATACATCGAGAACATTCAAGTTGAGATATTTGGAGCGGACGACCGAATCCAGCAATTGCTGCATTCAATCGATTGGCAGACTGTAAACCAAGCGTTGACCCGCTAAGACATCTATCGCTGTGCCGATTTCAGCACAAACGATTTCACGACGATGCTGTTCGGCTGCACGCCAACTGGAATCATTGTGAGCAGGGAATATTCACCGGGCTCAAATTTCTTTTTCGGAATGCGCTTTTGAATCACGGTCACATCGCCTGACGCAGAATTTAGCACCAGCAAATAATTTTGACTCTGCGACAATGCCAGTCCATCGGGTTGGCTCCCAACCGGCATCACGGCCACAATCTTCCCTAAATCGATGTCATACGCGCTCACTGTGTTCGAACCAAAATTACTGACATAGAGCCTGGTATTGTCCGGCGTCACCATACCCCGCGCAGGATGCGAGCCGATCAGGAAACTTCCTCCGACTTCATCCGTTCCGGTTTCGATGATGGAAATACTGTTCGCGTCGAAGTTGCTCACCATGATTTCGCCTCCATCGGGCTTCATGGCCAGATGTACCGGAGTCTTTCCGACATCTATCAATGCGAGCAGCTTTCCAGTTTTCAAATCAACTGACGCGACCTGTCCAGATTCGGAGCACGCTACAAAGGCTTTGCTGCTGTCGGGCATGATGGCAATATCATCGGGCGATTGGCCGACGGGAATCGTCGCTCTCACGCGCAGCTGCGTGGTGTCGATGAGCGAGACTGTATTGTCCTCGCGATTGCTTACGACCACTGTTGATCCATCCGGCGACACGCGCGCTATGCCGGGCGCCGCGCCGACATGCACTGTTCCGACGACCGCACGCTTGTCGAGATCGATGACCGAAACATTGGCCGAACCGGAGTTCGCCACGTATCCGCGTTTGCCGTCGGCGGAAACATCGATGAAGTACGGACGCGCGTGAACTCCAATGGTCGCGACAACTGTTTGCCGCTCCGCATCAATGATGCTGATGTTGTCGGAACTTGTGTTGACCGCATAAATTTCGTTCTTCTTAGGATTCGTTGCGATCCCCGACGGGTCGCTGCCTACCTTGATGGTTCTGGCCGGCTCGAATGTCCGGAGGTCGATGACACTGACTGTATTGCTTTTACCGTTGGCGATGTATGCGTATTCGCGATAGGACGGCCCGTAATCGGTAATCGCGCGTTCGTGAAAGTACCACCAGCCGGCTCCGGCCAGGATAGGGAGAAACGCAATAATGAGGAGAAGTTTTTTCAAGATCAGTATGGAGCAGTAGTGTATTTCGCCTTAAGTGGATAATCGCCCGCCCGATCTTAAATGATCGCGATGCTAGCCAGCTTTACGAACCCTACCTGCTTACCGTCACCGCAGGCGTTTTCGTTCCCGCCACGGTCCTGCCCACTACGGGTGCGATCTGTCGGACTTGCGCCATCAGATCGTCGAACTGGTCGGGATAGAGAGACTGCATCCCATCCGACAGTGCTTTGTCCGGCTGATGATGGACTTCCACGATCAGTCCGTCGGCCCCAACAGCGACGGCAGCGCGTGACATCGGAATTACTTTGTTGCGCTTTCCAGTGCCATGGCTCGGATCAACCACAATTGGCAGATGACTTAATCTCTGCACCGCGGGGATCAAACTTAAATCGAGCGTATTGCGTGTGTGATCGGCAAACGTGCGGACGCCGCGCTCGCACAGGATTACGTTGTAGTTGCCTTCGCTCATCACATACTCGGCGGCCATGAGCAATTCTTCGAGCGTCGCTGACATGCCGCGTTTCAACAGAACAGGCTTGTGTGCACGTCCTGCGCGTTTGAGTAGCGAGAAATTCTGCATATTACGCGCGCCAATTTGAATGACGTCCGCGTACTCTTCGACTAGTTCAAGCGATTCGTTATCGACTGCTTCGGTGACGATTCTCAGTCCAAACTGATCGCGAATCTCGGCCATGATCTGCAAGCCCTTTTCACCCAGTCCCTGAAAAGAATAGGGAGAAGTGCGGGGCTTGTATGCGCCTCCGCGAAAGAACTGTGCACCGGCACGATGAACGCGTTCAGCAGCAGCGAATGCTTGTTCGCGGCTTTCAATGCCACATGGGCCGGCGATGATCGCCAATTCGGTTCCGCCGATTGTGGCATCGCTGCCAGAAAATTTGATGACCGTGTTGTCCGGCTTAACGTCGCGGCTCACCAATTTGTATGGCTTGGTGACGCGGATAATTTCCTGTACGCCAGGCATCTCATCCAGAGCGCCGGGCTCGACTTCACCCTGGTTTCCGGTGATTCCAATAGCGGTACGTTCCGCGCCGGGAATGGAGTGAGCGCGATAGCCCAGCGATTCAATTTTTCGGCACACCGCCTGAACTTGATCTTCAGTGGCATGCGCCCGCATTACGACTAACATGGTGGTCCTTGGCTAGCTCAACTGGTCTAGCTTATCGTTTCAGGCTATCGGCGGCAAATGCCGGACTATTGCTCTCTGATAGACAATTCGCTCCGACGGAGCAGGTAATACTCATTGACCGGACGGTCATCCGTTAAGGTAGGCGCGGATGGGTCCTCCGCAATCAGGCTAGCCGGAGAGAATTCATTGTGCAGGACCGCACCTAGTTGAAGCTCCGGCGTGGGTTGCGGACCCCACTCCATCAAATCCTTTAATGCCGAAGATGGCATGTGTTGCACCAATTCTTCAGCAGTCCAATTCGGGAGGGGTTGGCTGCTTGCGAGATAGTGGACCCCTCCTTGCCCGATGGAATGAAATGTACGAACGTAAGGAAAAGATTCCGTCAATGCGCGTGTGACCGCAGCATAGATCTGAGTATCACATTGGGGTAACCATTGTTGCAAAATACCTCCAGGTCGCAATCGCGCACGAACCGTCGAATAGAACTCCTTGGAATAGAGCAAGCTCGATCCTGCGGCTTCTACCGGTGGCGGCGGATCAATTGCGATGACGTTGTATTGGTCCGCAGTGCGCTCTAGATAGCGCCTTCCGTCATCAATAACCAAATGCGACAGAGGCGATCGCAACAATTCCGGACCATCCGCATGGTAATACCAAAAGAGTTTCGGAACGCTGGGCACTAGCTCGACCGCTGTCGTTGGAATTCCCCACGAGAGCAGTGAGCGGTAGGTTGTCCCCATACCAAAACAAATTACCAGTGCGTTCTTTGGAGGATGATTGAGGAAGGCCAGTGGCAGATGCGCCATGATCTTGGTGATCGGAGTCAGAAAAGTAATTCCGATGCCGTTGACGAGTAGTCGTTTCTCCATCCCCTCGCCTGAAGCAATGACGGTTGCTGTGTTGTCGCGCAGGATTTTATGGTGAGGGAAAGCGTCTTCGAATCCATGCGTCGCGAAGAACAGCGCTAGCGCCAAGGGAAGAATGGCTAACGCAACTATGCGTTGTCGCAGAAACTGCGATCGAGAAATCAAACTGCTGGCGAGCCACGGTAAAGCCAACAAGAGCATGGACGAACGCTCGCCCAGAATTGGCAGCAGCACGAATCCCGCCAGCAACGGGCCAACAATGCACCCCATGACGTTGACCGCATAGGCGCGACCGGCACGATCAGGATCGTTTCCGGCCCAGCGGTCTACTAACATGGGAGTCAAGAACCCCAACAGCGCCGAAAATGGGGCCAGACCGATAAGAACTCGCAACGCAGCTGGTAAAGGAGTTGTTGGATCCGCAGTGAGAAGCGGGAGCAAGCCCAGAAGCCCCAATGACGCCCATATCAACGGTTTGCTCGCCAAGTCTTCGTCGGGATGCTTCCCAAACCAACCTCGGTAAAATTTTGAACCTACGAAAGTTGAGCCCAGATATATCGCAAGAATGCAGGCGAATGAATAAACCATCGTCCCGAGGTAGGGGGTGAACTGGCGTATCCATACCACTTCCATCCCCATACTGGTCAAACCAGTTCCGAAGAGCAATATAAGAGGCCAGCGGTTCGCGGAAGGCACTCGGCTATTGCCCGGGATTACCGCCTGAGTTCCTTCAGCGCTTCGATTCGTAATCCTTAGGCTGAATACGAACGCCGAAATCGCAAGTAGGCAGTTTAAGCCTGCGGCAATCACTAACGTTCCGTTGAATCCTCGAAGTTCCACGAGCAGAGGAGGCAAAATAGCTCCGGCGAGAGCTCCAAGTACGTTAGCAAGGTAGAGGTAGCTGAATGATCGATTAAATTTGCCTCTGCGGAAATTTTCCATTGCTTCCATGGCAAAAGGAATGGTGGCGCCCATACAAGCGCTCCACGGCGCTAGTGTAAGTGCGATCCATAGCCCGGACCCAAAGTAGTAAGAACCGGACGACGCCCATCCCGTATGCTCCAGCAGCAGTCGTCCCCAGAGCAGTTCGTGAGGGACGAGAACACCGGACACTCCTATCAGCAGCTCAGCTAGTGCATATAGGCGAAGAGCTGACAGGTGCTTCCTGTCGTTATGCCGCAGATAATAGCCGCTAAACCACGAGCCCAAACCGAGTCCCGCCATGAACGAAGAAATCACAATCGATGCAAGCGCGCTGGTTACCCCGAACTGCGCCATGGCGAGGCGCAGCCAGATCAGCTCGTAAAGGATGCTGCAGAACCCTGAAATGAAAAAGAAAATAAAAAAGACTGCCATGAATTGTATGGCCTCAAATGGTTCACGTACTACGTCGCTCACAGAGTATATGGCTGGGGCAACGAAACAGTTATCTTGTTAGGCGCACTTCGATATCCACCACGAGCCACGAGCTTGAATTCAAGCGCTCATTGTAAAATCAAACTATCGGTAAAATTACGGGCTCTAACGTCTTCGAGACAGATCAAGAAATGACAGATCAAGAAAAATTGCAGGTCGTCACGGGAAAGGATGACCAGGTCGCGTCTGTCCGCGATGCTCTCGCCCAAGACCGCTACGACGCCCAGCGTGTGGAGTCCAAGTGGTTCGAGCGTTGGAAATCCGATCCTTCGTTGTATGCGGCTGAATCCGATTCTTCCAAAAAGAAATATTACGTTCTCGAGATGCTGCCGTACCCGTCGGGCGTCCTGCATATGGGCCACGTACGCAACTATTCCATTGGCGACGCGCTGGCGCGCTACATGTGGATGAATGACTATAACGTGCTTCATCCCATGGGATGGGATTCGTTCGGACTTCCGGCTGAGAATGCCGCGATTCACAACAACACTCCGCCGCGTGACTGGACTTTGCAGAATATTGCAAAAATGAAAGTGCAGATGAACCGGTTGGGGTTTGCTTACGACTGGTCGCGCGAAGTCACAACTTGTTTGCCGGATTATTATCGCTGGAACCAATGGTTCTTTCTGAAGTTCTACGAAAAAGATTTGGCCTACCGCAAGAAGAGCCGGGTCAACTGGTGTCCGAAGTGCGCGACCGTTCTGGCGAATGAACAGGTTGTAGGAGGTCGTTGCTGGCGGCACGCAGATACGATTGTCGAGCAACGCGAATTGGAACAGTGGTTCCTGCGCATCACGAAGTATGCGGATGAACTTCTCCGGGATTTGGACAAGCTGAAAGACTGGCCGGAGAAAGTTCGAACCATGCAGCGCAATTGGATTGGCCGCAGTGAAGGCACGCTGGTTGATTTCAAAGTTGCCGATGGAAATTCCAAGCTCACAGTCTTCACGACGCGCGTGGATACGATCTTCGGGGCAACATCGATCCAACTTGCGCCGGAGCATCCGTTGGCAAAAGAATTTGCCTCGCGCGATCCTCAACTTCGCGCCAAGGTTGACCGCCTAATTGCGGAGCAGCGCAAAGCCAAAGAGGTCGGAGATATTGGAGCTATTGAAAAAGATGGCGTCCCGACCGGACACTTCGCGGTGAATCCTTTTAGCGAGGAGACAATTCCAATCTGGGTCGCGAATTACGTTCTGATGGATTACGGCACCGGCGCGATCATGAGTGTGCCTGCGCATGATGAGCGTGACTACGAATTCGCGAAGAAATTTGATCTGCCAATCAAGCAAGTAATTGAATCGGCCGACGCGAGCGACGCACCGACATTACCGTTTTCCGCAATGGACGGCACGTTGGTGAATTCGGGTTCCTACGATGGACTCAGTTGCGAAGATGCGATCAAGAAAATGTCGGCATATGCTGATCAACAAAACTTCGGTAAAGCGACCATCACATTTCGCTTGAAAGATTGGGGAGTTTCCCGGCAGCGTTATTGGGGAACACCCATCCCGATGCTTTACTGCGAAAAAGATGGCATCGTGCCGGTTCCAGAAAAAGACTTGCCGGTGATCCTTCCGCCTCAAGTGGACATGACAGCGTGTATTGGGTCGCCTCTGGGCCAGGTTGCTGAGTTCGTCAATGCAATATGTCCGAAGTGCGGGGGGCCTGCGCGGCGAGAGACGGACACCATGGATACGTTCGTGGATTCGTCCTGGTACTTTTATCGCTACACCGATGCGAAGAACGACAAGGCCCCGTTCGATCCCAAGAAAGTCGATTACTGGTTCCCGATCGATCAATATATTGGCGGCGTCGAGCACGCGATTCTGCACCTGATCTATTCGCGCTTCTGGACGAAGTTCATGCGCGACCTAGGATTAGTCAAAAACGACGAGCCTGCCCAGCGGTTATTCACACAGGGCATGGTGATCAAAGACGGCGCGAAGATGTCTAAAAGCCTCGGCAATGTTGTGAGCCCAGATGAAATGGTGCAGCGCTATGGGGCCGACTCTGCCCGCATGTACACATTGTTCGCGGCGCCTCCGGATCGCGATCTCGATTGGCAGGACAAGGGAATCGAAGGCATTCAGCGATTCTTGGGACGTGTGTTCCGCTTCGTTCATCGAAATGCTAACCCAGGTCATCTTGAGTGGGCGAAACCTGTCTCGCAAGACCTGCAGCCATCCGCGCGCGCGATTCAGCGAAAGTTGCACAAGACCATCAAACGCGTTAGCGATGACTTTCAGGGGCGCTGGCACTTCAACACTTGTATTGCCGCGATCATGGAGTTAGTCAACGAACTCTACGCGTATGAGGAAAGTACCTCCGACGGTGATCAAAATATCCCGCTGCTAGCCGAAGTCCAGCGCGATCTTGTTCTTCTTCTCGCTCCGTTCGCTCCGTATCTTGCGCACGAACTTTGGGAGATGTTGGGTGAAAAGGGAAACCTGCTGAAAGCATCCTGGCCGAAATACGATCCGTCATTAGCGAAGGAAGATGAGATTGAAATTCCTGTGCAGGTGAACGGAAAACTGCGCGGCGTGATTACGGTTACTGTCGATGCATCGGAAGAGCACATAAAGTCCGGTGCGATGGCTTTGGAAAAGGTCATCCCGCATGTCGCTGGTAAGCAAATTGTCAAAATGATCGTCGTCCCGGGCAAGCTAGTCAACATCGTGGTGCGATAGGCGATTGCTGCATGATTAATGATGACGTTCGCGTACGGCATCGCTCGCCTACTCTCGAAGGCTTTCGGCTTGCTATAACGCGCCCTTCGCTAGGGCTCGCAGAAATTGCATGGCGCTGGAGCTTTGTAGCGGCACTGCTCGCATTGCTCGCACTCTCGGCCCGCGAATATCTAAGGTCTATCGCGGTAGGCAGCAGCGACCTGCTTCTTCTCGGGACACGTCAACCGGCGCTGATCTCGAAAGCTCTACAACATATTTTCAACGGAACGTCATTGCGCGTTGTCGAGGCCGTTTGTGTTTTGTTTATCGCGCTCACCCTTGCCTGGATAGTTATATCGTCTCTGGGTCGCGCGGCTACGCTGAAAGAAGTCGTCGCACACTTTCGCACTAGTGATCCTTTCCCTGTTTTCCGTACACGTTCGCTTTTCGGAATTCAGTTTCTGCGCGCAGCACTGACTCTTGCAGCGCTAGTTGGATCGTTTGCCGCTTTACTTTTAGCAGGAAGAGTTACCTCCGGTAAGGACCCTGCGCCTGGAAGCGCAGTCCTGATCTTCATCGCGGTGTTCAGCCTCGTCTGGCTTCTCTGGTGGATCCTTAACTGGCTGCTGGCCCTATCCTCCATTTTTGTAGTGGCGCGCGGATCAGATACCTTCTCCGCGATCTCCGAAGCCGTGGCACTTTGCGGTTCTCGTTTCGGACCGATCCTCGCAGTGGGGTTTTGGTATGGCTTGGCTCATGCTGTTGCAATCTCTGTGGCAGGCTCAGCGATTGCGTTCCCCTTGGCATTCGCCGCGATCATGCCATTTGGGGTTGTATTCGGCGGAGTAGTCCTCGTCGCGCTAATTTATTTCGCCGTCGTGGATTATTTGTACATCACAAGGCTGGCCGCTTATATCGCGATCCTCGAATTGCCTGTCGAAGTATCTCAGCCTATAAGACCCGCTTCGCTCGTGACTCGGTATGATCGCATCGATCCCGACGAATTGATTCTCAGCGACGTTCCGGTCTAAACGCTTTACGCTCGTCGCAGGAATTTGAGATACTCATTCGTGGAATCCCAGTCAATTGTTGTCCTCGACTTTGGCGCGCAGTATTCGCAGTTAATCGCACGCCGCATCCGCGAACAAAACATCTTCTCCGTAGTCCTGCCGTGTAATGCGACGCTGGACGAAATCCGCAGCTATTCGCCTGTTGGCATCATTCTTTCCGGAGGACCTTCGTCCGTCTATGACAGCGACGCACCCGTCACCGAGAAGGGAATTTTCGATCTCGGCCTGCCCATTCTCGGCATCTGTTACGGCCTGCAATACATGGTCTATGCGTTGGGCGGGAAGGTTCGTCCTGCTGACAAGCGGGAATACGGACATGCCAAAGTCGAACTGCATCAAGGATCGCGGTTGTTCGAAGGTCTGCCGAAGGTACTCGCAGTATGGATGTCCCACGGAGACGAAGCCGAACAGCTTCCTGAAGGTTTTGTTCTCACTGCCAAGTCGCCGAGCGCAGTTGCGGCGATTGAAAATCCTGATCGAAAAATGTGGGCAGTGCAGTTTCATCCCGAAGTCCACCACACGCCGCTTGGTACGGACATCCTCCGCAACTTCGCCATCAATATTTGCGGCGCGAAACCGAATTGGACGGCGCAACGCTTCATCGACGAAACCGTGGCCAGCGTTCGCAAGACCGTCGGTAAGGGACGCGCAATCTGCGCTCTTTCCGGCGGAGTGGATTCGGCCGTAGCGGCCGTGCTGGTCGATCGCGCAATGCGCATCGTAGGCGAGCAAACGCGCCTGACTTGCGTTTTCGTTAACAACGGCGTGCTGCGAAAAAACGAATTTGAAAAAGTTCGGCAAAACTTGCGCGACAAACTTGGTCTGCATCTTATCGCCGTAGATGCGACGGACCGCTTCATGAGCAAGCTTGCTGGAGTCACCGATCCGGAAAAGAAGCGCAAAATTATCGGCAACGAATTCATCGCGGTGTTTGACGAAGAAGCGCACCGCATCGAAAAAGAGCAGGGAAGCGTCGACTGGCTGGTGCAAGGGACGCTTTACCCCGACGTGATTGAATCGCGCTCGGTGCGCGGGCCGTCGCAGATCATCAAGTCTCATCACAATGTTGGCGGGCTTCCGGAAAAGATGAAGCTCAAGCTCATCGAGCCGCTGAAAGAGCTGTTCAAAGATGAAGTCCGAAAAATCGGCCGCGATCTTGGCATGCCGGAGGAAATCCTCCAGCGTCAGCCGTTTCCGGGCCCAGGTCTTGCTGTACGGATCGTCGGCGAAGTGACGCCGGAACGCACCGCAATCCTGCGTGATTGCGATGAAATTGTCGTTGACGAAATTAAGAAGGCAGGGCTCTACACGAAGATATGGCAGTCGTTCGCGGTTCTATTGCCGGTGATGTCGGTGGGCGTCATGGGCGATCAACGCACTTATGCATATACCTGCGCCGTTCGGGCCGTGCATTCCGAGGATGGCATGACTGCCGACTGGGTGCCCTTGCCACATGAAGTGTTAAAGACAATGTCATCGCGTATCGTGAACGAAGTAAAGGGGGTTAACCGCGTCGTCTATGACATTACGTCCAAGCCTCCAGGCACCATCGAATGGGAGTAGCCTGAAAGTTTAGGCGAAAACATGGAGCCGCCGGGCGTTAAACCCACTAGAGACTTCATTCCACATACTTACTTCTCTTTGCGCGGAAGAGAAACTTTGCCTAAGATGAGGCAAGTCGCGGCGCACCAGCTTTGCGTCCGAAAACAGTGGTTCCTCCGCCACCCACATCCAGAGACCTTTTAAGGATAATGAATTCTATGAATTTCAGCTCTCACTCGCAGTCGAACCCGGTTCGCTCTCGTGTGCTTCCTATCCTCGCGGCGCTGCTGCTTGTTTTGCTAGTAGGACTTCCGAGAGTCAGCGCGCAAAATACGATTTCCACCGTCGCTGGTGGCGGACCGGTAAATGGACCGGCAACCGGTCCTTATGCTGATATCCCAGGAGCAAGTTCGGTTGTAGTGGACGCCTCTGGAAATACATACGTTGCCGTTCCTGCCGCGCAGGAAGTTTTCAAGGTCGATACGGCTGGCAACCTGAGTGTGTTCGCGGGCGTGGGATATTCGACCACCAACCCGAAGCAATTTGATGGGCAAGCCGCAACGAAGGGCAGCCTCAACTTCCCCAATGGCCTGGCAATTGACGCGACTGGAAACATCTATATTGCCGACACGGCGAACCAGTTGATCCGCAAAGTGGATACGACTGGAATCATGACGACCGTGGCTGGCGTTGGGACAGTTTGCACGCCATCGACGGCACCATGCGGCGACGGTGGCGCACCCACCTCCGCAATGTTTAACAATCCCTATGGAGTGGCAGTCGATACACACTCTAATCTTTATATTGCCGACAGTGGCGACAACCGGATTCGCAAGATCAGCGGCGGAACGATTTCTACCATCGCCGGCACCGGTGTGGCTTGCGCTAAGGGAACAATTGCTTGCGGCGATGGCAAAGCAGCCACCAGCGCGCTGCTAAATAACCCCCTCGGCGTTACCGTAGATAAAGGCGGCAACGTGGTCATCGCCGATTCTGGTGATCATCGCATCCGCGTAGTAATTGCCGGCGGCGTGATTGATCCGCTGGTTGGAAATGGAAACATTTGCAACATCCAAAGCAACACTTGCGGCGACGGCGGGAAATCCCAACTCGCACAGCTAACGACGCCCTGGCAAATTTTTGTCGATGCGACTGAAACCTTGTACATTGCGGACGCTCCTGAGAACCGAATTCGCAAAGTCACCAGCAATTTCATTATCGGTAGCGTCGCTGGTAGCGGCGTTGCAGGATTTGGTGGCGACGGCGGCGCAGCGAAGACCGCACTGCTGGACGGGCCTCGCGGCGTGTTCTCGGATGGCGCCGGAAAACTCTACATAGCTGACAGCGGCAATCAACGCATTCGGGAAGTTGCTTCCAACGCTATCAACACTACAGCTGGTGGAGGTTTGGGTGGCGACGGTTCTGCAGCGACATCCGGCATTCTGGGTGCTGACCATGCAGTTGCCACTGACGCAGCCGGCGACCTCTATATCGCTGACACTGCCAATAACCGCATCCGCAAAGTGACGCCGGGTAATCCTCCAGGAAACATTACAACCGTTGTTGGAACGGGATCGGCGGGATATTCCGGCGACAATAACGCTGCAACCCAAGCCACATTGAATGGTCCGGATGGCTTAGCGCTCGATGCGTCCGGGAACATCTACATTGCCGACACTCTAAACGGCGTCGTTCGCTTCGTGAATGCTTCATCGGGGAACATCACGACGATTGCTGGCAACGGTCAGCCCTGCGTTTCCGGATCTTGCGGAGATGGCGGGCAAGCCACACAAGCGAACATAACACTTCCTACTACTGTCGCTCTGGACGGATCGGGAAACATATACATCGCCGATTTCGCAGCTAACCGCGTTCGCATGGTGAACTCGGCTGGCGTGATCTCAACATTGGTCGACGGTAATGGATCAATTTGCGCAAGTCCCACCGCTCCTTGCGGCGATGGCGGACTAGCGGTCAACGCGCAGTTGAACGGTCCATTCGGAGTTGCGGCCGATACTGCCGGAAATGTTTATATAGCCGATCAGGGGGATAACCGGGTCCGCGTGGTGAACGCCGGAGTGATTAACGCTTACGCCTTCACAGGTGCGGCGGGCGACACCGGCGATGCCGGCGCCGCAGTTGCAGCTACCTTCAGTTCACCTCAGTATCTGGCCGTTGACGCCAAGAGCAACGTGTTCATCAACAGCTCACAGTATTACGTTATCCGGCGCGTAGACGCTGCAACCGCATCGATTACTACCATCGCTGGACACATCGGCAATCCTCTTCTGTATGGATTTGGTGGTGACGGCACTGCTGCCAACGGCTCCTACATCAACAGCTTCGGTATGACCATCAATGAGGCTACCGACGATCTCTATATCGCCGATGGCGGCAACAATCGCGTACGACATGTGACCACCACTCCTGGCGCGAACCTGTCTTCGGCGAGTGTGACCTTCACCACGCCGGAACCGATTGGCGTAACCAGCCCGCCGATGAGCTTTACCGACAAGAACACTGGTAGCGACGATCTCATCGTTTCCAGCACGACAGTCAATGGCGATTTCGCGCTCGTCAATAACTTTCCCTGCACGAACGGAAACCTCATCGCTCCCGCGCTGAAGTGCACGTTCATGGTGACGTTTACTCCAACGGGTTACGGCCCGCGTTCGGGCAAAGTCAACATCAACGACAATGCTTATAACTATCCGACGCAAATCATGTATCTGAACGGCAACGGTCCGGACTTTACTTTGACGGCGTCGCCCAACTCACTTACAATCGCGCGCGGATCGCAGAAAACTTCTGCGCTCACGATGACTCCGAGCGCCGGCTACAACCAGACGATCGGATTGAGTTGCACGGGCGCTCCTTCGGGAACTACCTGTTCAGCGTCGCCGAGTTCTGTCGGCATGGATGGCGTCAATGCTGGAACCTCCACTCTCACTGTGTCCGTGGGTTCGAGCACTGCGCCGGGAAGCTACACGTTGAAAGTGACTGGAACCAGCGCCATCAATCACTCGACCAACGTTGCGTTGACTGTTCAGTAGTTTCAGTAACTTAAATTTGCTGTTCCTTTATGCGGCATCCCTAAATGGGGTGCCGTTTTTTTTGCTTTGTAATATTGTGACGTGTATGGCCTGAGCGACCTCGCCCGCGGTTGTTTCGTTGCGTGTTCTTTCACAGTAGTTGGGCAGCGCGCGCGGAGTCGTTTTCCAAGTTATACCGTAGCTCCTTTACGATTTGCAGAAAAGACAACCAACACCTCAGTAGGAGTTTAGTACGTTGCGATAAAGCTGAGGGCCGTAGAAGTATCTAAACCTTGGCAAAATGACGTGCTATAGGTTCAACCTTCCACATTACTGCCTTGGGGTCTCACACCAGGGTGCTACCGCCCTAAAGGCATCCTTTGCATCATCACCGCTTATAGAGGAATTGCTACCGGCTGTCTGACAATGAGGCGGCGTTCAACGTGGCTTCCTGCCTAGGCACTAATGCGGGTTTAGTTCTCATGCTTGACGATTTTGATTGTAGGATAACTCTAGTCGCGGAATGAATACGTTTCTCCTATCTCTATCCCTCACCACCGGAGCCTTAGTACTTGCCTTTGTTTCGGCGCTTGTTGTTTGGTTCTTGTGCTACGTTTTCCCAGTATCTCTGCGCAAGTTTTGGGTTGTAATTGTGCCACTCGTTCTTGCGTTTTGCCTTTACTGGTGGCCCGTGTGGTTCAACAACGAGCCAGCGTCGGAGTACCACACTTGGATGTTTGCATTTCTTTTTCCTTGGTTTATTGCTGGAGTTGTTCCTTCCGCACTGATTGTTCTTATTTTAGAAACGCGACGCCGTTCCACCTAATTGTCGTTGACTTATAAGCGCTCCCGCCGAATGGGACTTGCATAAAGGACGTTGGAGATTTCCCGTCGCAAGAAAGCTGTGGGTTGCCAGTACCCCCGGCTTTTACCTACTTAGTGGTAAAAGTGAGGGTCCCCATTCTGAAAGAGGCCGACCCGGCAAAAGCCCCCAAGGGTCATGTCTCCGCCAGAAGTGTCCGCGCTACACCAACTGATTCTTCTTTCGCTTGGTGACTAACCGAGCGGCGGAGATGCTCCGCGCAAGATCCCTCGCCCGGCTGAAGAACGCCGGATCTTCGGGATGACGGCCTAAAGAGGAAACGTCGGCTGTCCCCACATAGACATTGCTGGGCTTAAACTTCGCGGACAAGAGTGTCCGCGCTGCACGGTTCGCGGCCAGGAGTGTCCGCGCCACACACGCTTATCTATCGCAGAACGTCCTCGTAGGCGCGTTCGCCGTGGATGGATTCGTCCAGTCCTATTTCTTCGCTCATCTCATCGACTTTGACGGTGGTAAACAAGTCGATGATCCGCAACATTCCGTAGGTGAAAACGAACGCCCATACCGACGAGAAAAGTACGGCAACAACCTGCTTCATCAGAAATGTTGGATTGCCCTGAAGTAATCCGTTTGCGCCTGCGGGATTGAATTGCTTGTTGGCAAAAACTCCCAACAAAATGATGCCGAGGAATCCGCCGACGCCGTGAACGCCCCAAACATCCAGTGCATCGTCCCATTGCAGTTTATTTTTGAGCTCGACGGCATAGTAGCAAACGACTCCGGCGATCAAGCCGATGATGACTGCGGTGGAGGGCGAAACGTATCCTGCAGCAGGAGTGATCGTTGCCAGACCGGCAACCGCTCCGGTGAGCAAGCCCAGGAACTTCGGCTTCTTTTCCTTGGACCATGCCACCAGCAACCAGGCGACAGATGCGAACGATGCTGCGAGGTCGGTATTAATGAATGCAGTCGCGGTCACCGAATCAACACGCATTTCGCTGCCGGCGTTAAAGCCATACCATCCGAACCAGAGCAAGCCAGTACCCAGCGCGACTAGGGGAATGCTATGTGGGCCTGGGTCCGCTGTGCGACGCTTGCCGACATATAGCACGGAAGCCAATGCGGCGATGCCTGCGATGTTGTGGACCACGATGCCGCCGGCGAAGTCGAGCACTCCCCATTGCTGGAGAATGCCTCCGCCCCAGATCATGTGGACAAAAGGAAAATAGACGAGCGTGAGCCAGCCTGTCAGGAACAGCATGTAAGCCTTGAAGCTGACGCGGTTAGTGAATGCACCCGAGATGAGCGCTGGAGTAATGATAGCGAACATCATCTGATAGGCAACGAATACAAATGCCGGGATGGTATCGTTCGGCGACGCAGTGGTGAGATCGATTCCGCGCAGGAATGCATTGTTGAAATTACCAATGATGCCGTGCCAGTCTCCGCTGAAACAAAGAGAGTAGCCGTAGCAATACCAGATCACGGTGGTCCAGCCCATCGAAACAAAACTCTGAATCATGATGGCGAGGACGTTTTTGCGTCCGACGAGTCCGCCGTAGAAAAATGCGAGGCCGGGGGTCATCAGCATGACCAGGCTGGTGCATAGGAGCATGAAGCCGGTATTGCCAGTATCGAGATGCAGCATGGAATATCTCCGGCGGAAAGATTAGCACAATTCGCAGTTGCAGGGGCGCATGCCAAAGTGAGATTGTGGGTATCACGCGAACGGCTCAATGAGACGTATCGAGCCGGGCAGCATCTAATCCAACATCCGGTCAACCGCATGTGTTTACGAATTGGAGGCGAAAACATGAAGCATTCAAAGCTGCTAGTTCTGTTAACGATGTCGATGGCCTTTGTTTTCCAGGCGACTTACCTCAAGGCTCAGGATTCCGCCGATGGCGTACCGGTCAAGATGGTTGTGACTGTAGAGCCACGCCACGGATCCAACGTGCCAAAGATCACTCGCGATGATGTGATGGTGTTTCAAGGGCGCGACCGCAGGAAAACACTTGACCTGGTCCCATTGCAAGGACAGAATGCGGGACTGCAACTGGTCATTCTGATTGACGATTCTTCGAATACCAGCTTGGGATCCCAGCTGGAAGACTTGCAGCAGTTCATCATGTCGCAACCCGACAGTGCAAAGGTTGGCATCGCCTACATGCAGGATGGGGAGGCGCGATTTGTGCAAGATCCTACCAATGATCACGCCGCCGCTGCCAAGAAACTAAGGCTGCCTCTTGGCAATGTTGGGGCGAGCGCAAGTCCATATTTCTCTCTTGAGGACCTGTTGAAGCGATGGCCGCAAACGAATGAACGCCGCGAAGTGATAATGATCAGCGACGGCGTTGATGGCTATTGGGGTAGCGGGCCAGGAGACGGGTATGTCGATTCCGCGATTGACCGCGCCCAGCAAGACGGGGTTCTGGTCTTCGGCATTTACGCACCGGGTGCAGGACACTTTGGGCACAGCGCGTGGCGGATGACCTGGGGGCAGAATTATCTGTCGCAGACTGCTGACCGGACTGGCGCGGAAGCCTATTATCTTGGCTTTGGCGCGGCTGTATCGTTCGCGCCTTATCTCGAAGACATCAGCCGGAAGCTCGCGAATCAGTATCTGGTAACGTTTGCCGCGAAGCCAGAGAATAAAGCCGGCTTACAGTCTGTCAGAATGAAAACAGAAGTTTCGAATGCTGAGTTGGTGAGTGCGGATCGAGTGTTTGTGCCGGCATCACGATAAAACTCAAGCCAAAAAATAGCTTGAGTGGGACACCGAAAGTTTAAGTTGACTTATTTCGCTTGGACCAGCGAGTGAGTGATGGCGTGAACGGACAAGGCGATGCGATTTTGTACTCCGACTTTGCGCATCAGCTTGGCGACGTGCGCTTTCACGGTGCGCTCCTCGATTCCGAGCGCAGATCCGATTTCTTTGTTGGAACGTCCTACGACCAGCATTTCCAGAACTTCTTTTTCACGGTCGGTGAATGTCACGCGGCCGTTGGGAAAAATGCGTCCTGGTGAAGAGCTGACGCGTTCGATGAACATGGAGAGCACACGACGCGGAGCCCATACGGAACCTTGTTGGACGATGCGAATAGCCTGCACGAATTCTGCGGCGTCGGCCGCTTCGTCCACATAGCCTTTTGCACCAGCAGCGATAGCCTTGAGAATGGTTTCTTCGTCGATACCCGATCCGGTCACGATGATGCGCAGATCAGGGCGCGTCGCCTTCATGCTGGCCATCAGATCAAATAAGTTTTGTCCATTACGGTTGCCAAGCAATACGAGATCGACATTCTGCAATGCGCCGATGTCTGCCAATGCGGCGGAGATGAGTTCGAAATCAGGCTCCGCGTCGAACAGAGCGCGGAAGCCCACAAAGCGAAGTGGATCGCTTTCCACTACGGCAATTCTGATTGCGGGTTTCTTTGCTACTACTGCTTTCGCGGTTGCTGCCTTCATAGATAGGACCTATTTCTCTTGGATGTATAGAAAGCATATCGGCAGAATTGCCTGGAGCAAAGCTCTGTAATGATTCTGCGATTACGCCAGTAACGTCGCCGGAAGCAATGAAAATGGGGTTAGAATCACTCAAGCGAGGAGATTTCGAAGATGAATTCACGATGGGCGCAGGTTGTAGCGTATCTGGCACTTTTTATGGTGGCCGCGGCGGCTATGGCACAGACGGCGTATCAGCCGAAGTACAAGGGCGACAATGCCCGCAGCGACTCGGAATTTGTTGCACTGGCGTACATGCGGACGGTGTTACGGGCACAGCATACCTACAAGAAGAAATATGGGAAGTTCTCGCCGACGCTGTCCGAGCTGGTGCATTCGGGATCGTTTACGCGCCGAATGACTCAGACTACACAGGGTGAATACACGGTGAAGTTCCGCACGCGCAAGAAAGACGGCAAAGATGGATTTGAGTTGACGATGACGCCGAAACAACTGGATGCGGACCATCGGTCGTTTTATGCGAATGAAGACGGCACGATCCACGGAGATGATCAGGGGGCTGCAAGCGAGTCTTCACCGAAGGCCTAAGACATCACGAGACACAGGAGGGGAAGGAGTGGCGGGATCACTTCTTCCCTGATTTATTAGGCGCCGATTTTATGTTGGCGCGTGGCGATTTTGAGAGGTTGCAACCGGCGCGTCCCGGACCAAAAATATAGAACGTTCCGGTTCCGTTATTCACGCCTGCGGAAAGCTGCTCCGCGCCCACGTACACGAACCCATTGGCTACGGTAGGGAGAGAAAACTTAGTCACTGGGGCGATCTGGTCCACGGCACATGTTTCACTGGTGTAGAGGTCCAGCATTGTGTTGGCATCGAAGGCGAACAGTTTGCCGGGAGTGGTGCCCATGGGGGCACCAGAAGGAGAGCCTTCCACAGCAAGTGCCCATACGAGTGCGTCGGATGCGGTTTGTGGATCGCTCGCAGAAATCGACGGCGTTACACCATAGGGGAAATTTATGGCTTTGCCATTAGCAAAAGTTGAGCCTGGTCCCAAACCGTGACAGATTGGGTGCGTGTCGGTAGCGGATCCGCAAAGCGGGTATTCGATCAACTGATCGCCAGTAGCTGCCAAGGCTATGAAGCTTGTCCCGGTGGAGTGATTGGCCCAGAAGGCTGCATTGCTGTGAAAGAACAGGCGACTCCATGAGATGGACGGTGACGACCTGAATGTCTGAACGTTGCCGCTGGGGTTATTGGTCAAGCGTGAACAATTACATTGGCTGGCGCAGCTATTGTCGAATCCGTGAGGCATGGGCGAAGTGCGATCCATGAACCAGATAGCCAATTCTTTATCGCTGGTGACAGCCAACATTCCGAGACCTGGGCCTGCGAGTGAATGATCTGGAATTAGCGTCACTCCGCCCGATCCAAAATCGTAATCGCCTGCTGATGGACCACCATTGATACAGGATTTTGTGGACCTATAGTACTGGTCCATCGGAGTAAAGTAGCCATCGGTTGGCGGCATGGTTAAAGTAGCGGGATCAAGCTTGAGGAAACTGTCGCCGGCATTCGCTCCACCGGTGTTCAGATCGAAAGTGCCATTTGCAGTAGTAACGTATATCCAATTTTTTCCGTTGGCGTCGGGGCCATAGGCGGGCGCAGCTCCGCCCATCCATATACCTCCTCCGTTTGAAACGCGTACTCCGCCCTTACTTGTCTGGTAGTAGAGTGGCGGCGCGGTGAGGTTGCTGGTGTTGTAGCCAAATATGGCACCGTTTGGATATGGATAGCCGTTGCCGTCCATCATCGAAAACGAGAGGTAAACGTAATTCTGGTTTCCACAGGAAGCGCCACAATTGGCCAGCAGAAGGCCGGGTCGTTGAAGATGGGTCTGGGAAAAGGCGCTCGATGAATAAGATCCGCATGTGAGATTGCACACCTGCACTGGTGCACCGGATTTCTCATTGCCGACCCCCTCAGCCAGCGTCGTGATATCCAAAGCATGGAGGAAGTGGTAGAAGGTCAATGCTCCTTCAACCCCGGACTCTGTTTCGGCGACAACATAGAGCGTGCCCACGTTGTTTGTCGTATCTATCGCGATTACGGGAGTGCCCAAAATACCAACGACCGGAGCTATCGTAAAGCAACCGCCGCCTCCGACGTCGTCACAAGATGCAGCGGCCATTGTCGGCTGACCCGCAAAGTTATTTACCAATAAGCTGACTGGTACTCCGCCATTGAGAACCTCGCACGTCGTGCCATCGATAGCATAGATACTGTCATTTTGAGTGACGACGTAAACGACAGTTCTGGCCGGACCTCCCTGGAACTGAACGCCGGTTACAACGAGAGGCTGGGCGTACACCTGTCCATCCAATGGCACCGAGCATAGCTGCCCGAAATCATTGGTTGCGATGGTTTGATAGGTGATCGTCGATTCGCTGAGGTTTTGTCCGGTGCGGTAATTGTCATTCTGCCAGGTCGTAACGCAAACTGTTCCAGTGGCACACAGAGTTTGCGCCGAAGAGGAGCGAGGAATTGCTATCGCTAAAATCAAAACTGCAAGTCCGAGAAAGAAACGAGTCGTGTTCATTATCTTCACTCCAATACCCCAATTTCGAACGGACCCTGAGAATTTACATTTTCACTCGCGGATTCCGGATCAACGCGTCCAGATTCAAAGCTGATACCCATACAATTTCGCCGTCCGCCGCTATACCGGTAGTAGCATTCCCGTTGTAATATTTGCGATCTACTATTGCGCCATCGCTCGCACGCAACACCACTGTTTGCGGAGAGCCGGAGACCCACACGTTTGCTCCGTCGGAGGCGACTGCGTAGGGAAGGCCTCCTACGTTGAAAGTGCCAAGCGTTTTCCCGTCGGTGAGCTGCAATTTGGTTACGGTCCCGCTGTAGCGGTTGGCAACCCAGATAGCGTCTCTCACGATAGCGATTCCAGTGGGCCGCGATCCGACGGTATAAGATGCCAAAACCTTGCCGTCAGTGACTCGAACCTGGCTTACAGTTGCATCACCGGTATTGGTTACCCAGATATGGGTTCCGTCGAATGCCACCCCAATCGGGCTGGCGCCCACAGTGAAATTTCCGAGATTAAGGCCGTCAGTTGCGCGAAGTTTGATGAGCGAACTGGCTCCGTCAGCGATCCAAATATTGGCGCCGTCGAAAGCCATCCATCCGGGAGTTCCAGGCAGGTTAAACGTGCCTAAATTCTTGCCATCGCTGGCGCGAAGTTTCGTCACGCTGTTTGTGGATTGGTTCGACACCCAGATGTTGGCTCCGTCGGAGACGATGCCGTAGGGTGTCCCTCCGACATGAAAGGTGCCTATTACCGCGCCATCGCTGGAGCGTATTTTAGTGACCGTACCGTCGCCAAAATTTGCGGACCAAATGTCGTGGCCATCGCAAACGATTCCATATGGCTCGCTCCCGACGGGAAATTTATCGATAGGAGAATTAGTTCGCGACTTAGATACGGCGCTGCGAATGCCGGAGTTTGCTTGTGCTGAAATTACAGGGGAGGAAGCGAAGCAAAAACATGCCATTTCACCGAGCGTTAATACGCACATCCAGAGGAGAGGAGGCTTACAGCACTGCATAAAATCTCCAATGGCATCTTATCGCTTAAGGCAAGAGCGTGCCAATAAAAAACGGTATGCAAGGTGTTGCATCTTTAACCAAGGTGCGACTTGTGGGAACGGGCACTGATAGTAGTTGCTCACTGACCAGGTTTGACTACGGTGGCCTTGCCGCCAGCGAACGTGACAACTAGAGGCTTGCCTCCGTTTCCATAGGTCACGGTCTTGGTGTAGGACTCGGCTGAAGAGTCCGGCACGCCTAATCCGATGGCGAAATCTGTTTGGAGTTCGTTCATGCCCGGCTTCACTTCGTGCTTCTCGATGGAATCCCATATATCAGCAGGCCAGTATTTGTAGAGCTGGTGGGGATCCTCGATGTAGAACATGTCATTTGCGTACATCGTGTAATCGCCGCCTTGTCCGGCGCCGATGGGAACGGCATAATTCTTTCCGTCCTTGGCGAACACGGCTAACACCTGTTTCTTGCCTCCGGAGTTTGGCGCGGCGTCAGTGATTACGCTGGTGACTTTCAGTTGTTCGATGGGAAGCAACAATCCAGATTCGTGAGCGAAGTTCACTCGGTGAGTGGCGGCGTCGTAGGGATAGTAGGTCGAGCTATAACCTACTTTTACCCACACGGGCTGATCGATTATGTGACGCGCAGAAGCGAGATCGGACGCATGAAGGCTTTTCGGGACGACGTAATAATCGGCAGGAAGTAATGTTTCCTGTTTGGGCGCGACGGGCTTATTCGCCTCATGGCGCTGATAGAGAATGTAGCCAGTGCGGATGGTCACGACAATAAGAATGATCACTAATGCGATTTGAAACTTCTGTCTCATGCGGTTCTCCGATGTGCAGATTGCAATCTATCAGACGCAAGATCAGGGACGGGCGTTGTCGTCGCTTTGGGTCCGCCTGCAACTTTCCACTAACTCGTAAGTGCGGTTGCGCAAGTTCTGCGACGTCGAAGCGAGTATGGTGGTGGCATGGTCGCTGGCGTTGGGGACAGAAAGAAAGGCGCAAACTGGCGGCATCTGTTTGCAGAAGTAATGGCTGAAACCGACCGAACCAGACTCAAGCAAGAGGCTGCTGATTTGGAGGAGGCGATCTTCTTTCGCTGTCTGGAGCTTAAGGACTGCAACGTTGATCATCCTGAAAAGGAAGCCATGAGGGAAGCTGCCGTTTTGCTGCTTCATATCAGGGTCGAGATGCTGGACTTTCCGTTGGACCCAAATATTCTGAGAAGCATTCGGCACAAGCGATAGGCGGGCTGATTCCGTTCTAGTCCCTTTGTCGGCGTTCTTCGATTTCAGTCAAAGAAGCGAGCTTAAGAGCTTCCTCTTTGCCTTTATAGTTGGCTTGGGAGCCTGTAGAATTGCCGCGACAAATTCCTCGAAATTCTTAGTGCTTTTGGGCCTTCTGTATATTCACGTTCTTTCATGGAGTGATTATGCGCCTCTTTTTCTTATTTGCGATTCTGTTGTCACTTTCTCCACCATCCAGCGGGCGCCAACAACATAAGCCATCCAACAGCAAAAATATAGGTTCCGCCAATTCTCAGCCAACAACCTCGATTACCACGATAAACAACAATCCACCCTCCGGAAAACAGGTAAATGGTTCCGAAGACCAGCCGAGACAATGGCCACCACGGCACAGTTCCTTTTGGTCCAATTGGGCTCTCGTCTTCGTCGGTCTGTTCACGGGAATCGCCGCTATCCTCACTTTGTTGGCTATCGATGCCCAGACGGAACAAGTTAAGAATGCTGCCGATGCTACTGCTAAGAATGCCTCTGCCGCGCTGAAGCAGGCTACCGCCATCTTCAACGCCGAACGCCCATGGATGCTAATTAAGATTAAGGTTGGCTCCGGAGTTACTTTGCCCGGAGATGTTCCGCTGCATGTCTATTTTGATGTTAGCTTCCGCAACTGTGGCAAGACTGTTGCGGAGATCGTGAGCTTCGACCAAGAGTTGCAATGCTGGCCACTTGAGGCACTGCCGTCTCCACCAAAGTATGCCAATGAAGGCCACGTTTTGCTCCACACGAGAATGGTTGCCCTAATAGAGTGTGGCGCGATCAAGGGGAGTCGTTCTTCAATGCCGAGGAGAATGTGCTCACGGAACAATGGGAAGAGATACGGGCCAGCCGCAAACGCTTGGTCTATTGGGGAAGACTCCGATATCGAGATTTGATTGAAGAATCTAAAACGATCCACGAACTTGAGAAGGTTGGAACTATCCACGAAACGTGCTTCTGTTATTTCTGGAGTCCCCGCAGGGACGAGTTTCTTATCCACGGCAACGCCGGGTACAACAAGCACACCTAGCGACCCTGACACGGCAAGCACTGGGATTTTGCAGAATGAAATGGGGCGAACATTGCGTCCGCCCCTGAAAACTTTTATACGAGATGCTTGTCGAGCGCTTTTTGGATTGTCTCTTTGGGGACGAATCCAACGATCTGCTCCTTCACCTGTCCGCCCTTGAATACCAAGAGGGTAGGGATGCCGCGAACACCGTAGCGCATCGGAGTGGCGCTGTTTGCGTCCACATCCATTTTGCCGACTTTCACTTTGCCTTGGTAGTCCTTCGCGAGTTCTTCAACGATGGGAGCGATAGCGCGGCACGGTCCGCACCAGGTAGCCCAGAAGTCCACCAAAACCGGTGTGTCGGACTTGAGCACATCCTGGTCGAAGTTCGCATCATTTACTTCCATAATGCCGTTGCCTGCCATGTTGCCTCCGGTTAACTTGATTGAGTGGGGATTGTTGCCGAATTTCCCGGCAATTCAATCGTAACACTCCATATAGATGCGCGCTGCGGGCTTTGGTCGCAACCCGTCCGGTGGGCGGCGTTGGTGTGGCAAAATAAAAAGCGCCCTAAACAAAGTTTAGGACGCCCCGGCAGCCCTCCCCCAGAACTGCCAAACACAAAGGCATCCTAAGAGTGGGAGCGATTCCTGTAAACGTCACGGAAGTAACGGGATGATTTAGCTGAAGTAATGCGGGAAAGGCGCTATTTCTTCTGCCAGGTTTGGCCGGCGTCCGATGTGATCCAGGTTTCACCGCCCGCGGATACCGAGCCATGCTGGGCGTCAGGGAATGATAATGCGGTAATGTCCGCGGTAAGCGTATCGCCCGCTGCGGAGGGCTTGATCTGCTGCCAATCGTCGCCTGCGTTGGAGGAATGGTAGAGGGATCCGGACAGTCCTCCGACCCATATTTCGGATCCGATGGCGGCGATTGCGCGGAACGTCGAATTCGGCGCAACGGTCACAGCCTGCCAGGTTTTTCCGGAATCAAGTGAACGCTGCAAGGAGCCATCGGCCGTCAGCGTCCAGCGAGGGCCGGATGACTTGGACAGCATGGCCATGTTCGCGGAGTTCGATTTCATCTCACCGGCAAATGCCTGGCGCGTAGTTGGAAGATTTGAAGCCGGCAGGTTCGAAGGAGAACTAGCTTCGGGCGTAGCCTTGGCAGCAGCAGGAGCGGCATCCGCCATCTGCATGTTCATGCCCGCATCTTTCTCATCATCTTTCGCGATTGATACTGGCGCTTTTGCAACGCGCGCCATCGGTTCAGACTTCTTCGCATCGAGTTGCTTCGACTCGGAAGTAGCTGCCGTTTCGGGCGCGACGGTGTTCCGCTCCACTTGATTCTGGACGCGGGACTCATTCGCGGGAGCCTGCATCACTGCTACCTGATTCTGCGGCGTGTCCTGTTGCGTCTGCTGATGTTTGATGATGGTCGCACCAACGATCACAATGACTGCGCAGGCTGCCCATGCAGTCCAACGAACGGCGTTCCAGCGGCGTACGGATTTCGTCACATGCAAGGTGTTTGAAGTATCGAGTTCCGGCTGAGCGAGGAACAATGCTTCTCGGCAATCAAAACATTTGCCCAAATGCTCGATCACCATGGAGCGTTCTTTTCCGTGATCCAGCGAATTTTCAGCAAAGGCGCTGAGCAGGTTGGCGTCGAGATGTGGACCGATATCCTGACGAGTGATCGCCGGGTCGGCTGCCAGCCGTCTCTTCGCAATGTTGGGAATCTTGTTCATTTCTGTTTTTCGGTCTCAGCCTTGTTTCTGATGAACGATCCGGAGGGCTGATCTTGCGATAATTTGGCACGAATGTTGACCGTTAAGTCGCGAACGTCGAGATCCATCGCTTCCTGGGCTTGACGCCGACTCATGCCCATGGCGATAAGCGCCTTTAAGATGCTTTTTTGCAGTGCTTTAGCGAGTTTATCTAATTTGCGGCTTATAGTGGACTCGTGCACGCCGAGAGTACGGGCGATATCAGCGAGAGTGCGCTCATCCAGATAATAAGAGGCTAGAACGAAGCGATCTTCCGGGGATAGCTCGGACAGAGCGCGATCCACGGCGTTTTCTATACGAGGCTCGGTGGCTGGTGCATTGGAGCCATGTGGGAATGTTTCCGGAGCGGCAAACTGGACGCCGCCTTCTTCTTGCTCATCCAAACTGACCAGGCGTTTCTGCTTTCGATAGCGATTGACATATTCCTGTGAAAGCACGGTGCGCAGCCAGCCCTCGAGCGAGCCGCGTCCAGTATAGAAATTCAGTTTTGAAACGCGCTCTCCGTCTCGACCACCTAAGCCATATAACTCGGCGTAGAGGGAATCGGCAAGCTCGCGTGCGGCGGAACTTTCACGGGCGATGTAGTTGGCTGTTTCGTATAATTTCGCGCGAAAGCGAGTGAGAAAAGTTTCCCATGCACGTTCGCTGCCTGCCGCGCAGGCGCGAGCTAAGGCCAGGTCTTCAATGCGGAGACCGGACAAGAACGATTTCATTTCTTTGTCTGCGGCGCCGGATGGAAATTGTTTTTTGCCGATCGTAATAAGGATGGCAGCGAATTGTTCGTGGCTTAAATCCAGGTTCTCCGCACCGCTTTTGCGATACAGTTCGGCGATCAGTTCCGCGATGGCGGAAGATGGCTCTCCGAATTCTATCTGGGATTTTTGCATTGCTATTGAGCGATTAAGCAATCCTTATTACATAATCCATTACGACAATAACCCAACGTGATCATGAATGATGCTATCAATTTTTTAGATACCGATTTTTTAGATGCTAAATTTTCGAGTGCAAGGATTGCGGGCTTCGCCGTTCCTACATTGTGTGAGTCAGCAAAACGGCGCGGCCGTCCAAGCTTTGAATGCCCGGGCTTCGAGTGTAGGGCTCAAGCTACGTGACATGCGGCGGATTTGGCGATGATCCGTTAGAAAGGCCGCGCCTCCTCCTGTTCCTAGACTTCTTTGCCGCTCCTTGCATATTTGCAGGTTACTCGTGGTAACGATCGTAACCGCCTGAAGTGGCCATCCCTTACCCTTTACGGGCCATTGTTGATCTCTCCTACAACAGGCAATCTAGTGGCTGAGCAGGCTCGGTATTTATGCGTAAACTACTCACAAAATCCGGGAGCCATGTAGCGCGGCTACTTCGCGAAGAGGATGGGCAGGACATTGCCGAATACGCGGTGATGGTTGCCATGATCCTGGTAATCACTGTAGGCGTCGTGCGCATGATCGGCACGAATGCCAGCAATGTATTTTCGAGCGTATCGAGTTCAATCCAGTAATGAGACCTGAAATTAAAAATCGCCGGCATGCCCGGACCAAAGCAGTGCTACCGGTGAAAGTTTCCGGCAGAGATATTTTAGGCAACTCCTATCAGGACCTGGCGCACACTCTGGATGTCACTCCGGACGGAGCGCGCCTGGGAACGATCCACCGTCAGTTTGAACTGGGCGATGCGGTGACTTTGCAGTACCGTACGCGCCGGGCTGATTTTCGAGTGGTTTGGACGAAGCTGCTTGCCGCGCGCGGCGAATATCAAATTGGGCTGGAAATGATCACTCAGGAGCGCGATCCTTGGGGATTGACTGCATGTGCGACGACAGTGAGCGTAGCGCCCGGCACCGGCCCTAGCGCCCTGCGACACTAGGCGAAACTCTAACCACAGGATTCAGAAACCACAATCTTCGCGGTCGTAATGGCTTGGCCAACATGCCGCATCGTGTGATCCGCCACATGAACTAACAATCCACCCACGGAAGTCGGTAACTTCTTTTTGCCCACGCTACGCACGTCTTCTAATGATTGAACGTCGAACGCTTGCACTCTTTCAGTGGCCGAATGAAGTGCGATATTCAGTTCGGCGAACAATTCGTCACGCTTCGCATCCGGAGACAGTTCAGACTTCAGCGCATCGAGTTGCCCGTCACTCAACTCGCGGCCCTCTGCATAAGTAAGGAGGCGATCGATGCTGCGGGCGATGTGCCGAAGATGAAATGCCACCGGAGCTACTTCGGCTGGTCGTGCATTCATCTGGGCATCTGAAAGCGGGGAGCACCACTTTTGCAAATCTTCTTCCGCCAATTGAAGAGCATGAAGGACTGCACGTTGCACCGAAGACACTTCCGTCAGCGTCCCACGCAGCCAGGGTTCTACAGGATTAGGTGTGGCTTTGAGATCAGTCACGTAATTCTCTAAATCTTCAGCGGCAACAAATGCAAGACGGTATCTTCCACTTTCGGCCACGCGCGCGAGTGAGGATCGATCAGTTCGTAATGACCCGCCGTTCCGATCTCCAAATAATGAGCATCTTCGCCACGCTTTTGTTTGGCTTGTACATAATCGCGGCTAAAGGTGGGTGGCACAGTATCGTCGGCCGCGCCGTGGATCAGCCACTGTGTCGCCTTGATGGAAAGAACCATCGGATCGGCTTCGTGATAATGCTCCGGCACCTCTTTCGGCTTGCCGCCGAGAAAATCAGCCACGGCGTCGTTGCTTAAATGCTGCTCGTAACCCTGTTGCATATCTACTACGCCAGCTAGCGCAATCACGCTCTTTGCGGAAAGTTCGTGCGCGGCAAGGGCGAACGCCAACTGACCGCCAGCGGAATGTCCCATTGCCAAGGTTCGGGTCGCATCGAGTTTATATTGTTTTGCGATCTGGGGAATAAAACGCCATGCTGAAACGATGTCCTCGAATGTTCCGGGCCATCCGCCGCCGGGATTTCCTACGCGGCGGTATTCAATATTCCAGGTTGCAAAACCTTTAGCAGTGAGCGCTGCGCATAGATGTCCAGCGTGAGCCAAATCGTACTTAGCGCGCCAGAAACCCCCGTGAATGTTCATGACGACGGGAAACGGACCCGGCATCTTGGGCAAACGTAAGTCGCCAAACTGATTGGCATCTTTGCCATAGGGTACGCGGGCGTCGGCTGGCGGAGGTGGGGCGGAAAGAATATCTTCCGAAGACATAATCGGATTAAATCACATCGCCGAGCGAAAAGTATTGAGTGAAAAGTCTAGCGAGAAATGGCGAAGCTGACGGTTTGTCATCCTTCTATTACAATCGAACATTACAATCGGAACGGAAATTAGAGCAGTCCTGCCGGTGCTTCGACCTTTATGTCTCCAGCCAAGGCCAAATCGTTGACGTTTCAGGAACTTATCCTGCGTCTGCAAACCTTTTGGGCGGAGCGCGGATGCGTACTGCAACAACCTTACGATGTTGAAGTTGGCGCCGGAACGATGTCGCCGGAGACGTTTCTTCGCGTCCTCGGGCCTAAGCCATATAAGGTTGCGTATGTTCAGCCGTCGCGACGGCCAGCGGACGGGCGTTATGGAGAGAATCCGAATCGGCTTTATAAACACATGCAGATGCAGGTGATTCTGAAGCCTCCGCCGGAAAACGTGCAGGAGCTTTATCTGGAATCGCTTGCGGCGATTGGGATTGATCTGCGCCAGCACGATTTGAAATTTGAAGAAGACAATTGGGAATCGCCTACGCTCAATGCCTGGGGCGTCGGATGGCAAGTGATGCTGGATGGATTGGAGATCACACAGTTCACTTATTTCCAGCAATGTGGTGGAGTGGATCTTGATCCGATTTCAGCGGAGTTAACGTATGGGCTGGAACGCATCGGTGCATTTTTGCAGGATGTTGATTCCATCTACGACATTGTGTGGGCGCGCGATCCGCTGACTGCGAGAGAAGTGACGTATAGCGATGTGAGGTTGGCGGATGAGCAACAATTCTCCGTTTACAACTTCGAAGCGGCAGATGTGGAGAGTGCGTGGAAGCACTTCAATCTGTATGAAGCTGAGTGCCATAAGTTAATTGGGAAAGTACAAGGTGATCTCAGCTCTTTGGGTGCCGGTGGTGGAGCGATATCTCGAAGCACAAAAGAGGTAATGGAGCTTCATGCAGAAGAGGGCGCACGTCATGCGCTTCGAGCTCCTATTCTTGCAGCGTACGATCTCTGCCTGAAGTGTTCGCACCTTTTTAATATCCTCGATGCGCGCGGAGCAATCTCCGTAACCGAGCGCGTCGGAGTGATTGCTCGAGTTCGAGCGTTGGCGGTTGGAATCGCTAAAGCATGGGTGGAACAACAAAGCGGAGATGCGCCGCCGTCGGCTGAGAACGCGCCGACTAAAAAGTCGAAACAAAAAACCCAACTTTCGCCGGTGGTGTCCTGATGCCTGACTTCCTACTGGAAATTGGTTGCGAAGAGATTCCCGCGCGAATGATCGATGCGGCGATCGGCGATTTGGCTACACGCGTCGGTCAACTGATCGGCAAAGAATCTTTGGGGACCCCAAACGATGTTTCGGCGTTTTCAACTCCTCGGCGTCTGACTGTGATGGCTTCAGTTGCAGCGGCACAGCAAGATGTAACAGAGCAGCTAACCGGGCCCTCCGCGAGCATCGCATTCAAAGATGGAGTGCCAACGCCCGCGGCACACGCTTTCGCAAAAAAAGCAGGAGTGGACGTTTCCAAATTAGAAAAGATCGATACCGCGAAAGGGCAATATCTCGCGGCCACCGTCACTCGCAAAGGCAGGCCCAGCGGCGCAGTGCTGGCGGAGTTACTTCCGAAGGAAATCAATTCGATTTACTGGCCGAAGAATATGTACTGGCGCAAGCGTGGCGAATTATTCGTCCGCCCAGTGCGCTGGCTGGTTGCGATGCTTGATGACGAAGTCATTCCATTGGAGTTCGACGGCATCGTTGCTGGCAATCAATCGCGAGGACATCGCATTCTCACGGATCGAGCGGTTTCAATTCCGACTGCAGGTGCGTATGCAGCGACGATGGCTGAAGCGAAAGTGCTGGATCGTTCAGCGCGCGAACAGCAGATTCGAAAAATGCTAGATGCAGCTACGCGTGCGATTCCTGGGGCGCGCTGGCGCGAAGATGGAAATCTGCTCGACGCAGTGGTGAATCTTACGGAGTTTCCGTCCGCGATTCTCGGAAATTTCGAACGCGACTTTCTAGAGCTTCCGGAAGAAGTACTGGTCACGGTGATGCGCGATCATCAGAAGTATTTTGCTGTCGAAGATGCTAGTGGGAAGCTTGCACCGCATTTTCTGGCAGTCCTTAATACAGATAGCGATCCCGACGGAATTATTCGTCACGGCCATGAACGCGTACTGCGTGCACGTTTCAGCGATGCACGTTTCTTCTGGCAGACCGATCAGAAGCAGTCCTTGCTCGATCGCACTGCACTGCTTCGAAATGTAACTTTCCAGAAAGATTTAGGCAGCTATTACGACAAGACGCAGCGTGTCCAACGGCTGGCGAGCTGGCTTTCGGAAATCGTGAAGCAAAGCGGCATGGCGATCCGCCCGGGTGTGGTGCACAAAGCCGCATGCATGGCGAAAGCCGATCTCACTACCGAACTTGTCAAAGAATTCACGGAGCTGCAAGGAGTCGTCGGTGGTTTGTACGCCTGCGTACAGCAATTGGATGAAGGCTTGCCCGGCAACACCAAGCAGTTGATCGCTGATGCGATTTACGATCATTACAAGCCGATCTCGTCGGAAGATTCGTCGCCACGCAGCATTGAGGGCGCGGTGCTTTCCATCGCTGACAAGGCCGATAGCGTCGCTGGAATGTTCGCGTTGGGCCTGAATCCGACGGGCTCGAAGGATCCGTTTGCATTACGACGTCAAGCCAATGGGATTGTGAAAACGATTGCCGATCATAAGCTGCCATTTCTTTTGTCGGACTTGATGCGAGACGCTCGTGCTGGATACAAAGGGGCTGAAGCGGAAAATAAATTTTCAGATGAAGCGAAGTTTGAGCAAAGTACGAAGGCATTCTTTCGCGAGCGCCTGGAGTTTTATTTAAAAGAGATTGGCGGATATTCCTACGATGTGGTGAAGGCCGTGCTCGCATCGGGAGACGATGATGTTGTCGATGCACTGCAACGCGCCGAAGCAGTGAGAAACGTTTCGGACATGCCGGAGTTCCAGGCGATTGGCGCTGCGTGCAAGCGCATTCGCAACATCCTGCGGCAGGCGGGCGAGAAGTCAGTCAATGTAGGAGCAAGGTTCGTGGTTCTTCCTGACTCTTCCGTTGAAGAACGGCAGCTTGCAGAATATTTGTCCAAAACGGTGCCACGAGTTGAAGCGTTGCGAGCTGAAAAAAAGTATTCCGAAGCGTTGCTCCTGTTAGCGACCGCTCGCGGGCCGGTGGACGCATTTTTCGATAAGGTCATGGTGATGGTCGACGATGAACGTGTCCGTGCAAATCGGCTGGCATTGTTGCGTGACTTGCTGGAACAATTCTCGACGATTGCCGACTTCTCGGAAATCGTTGCGGAGCGGGCCTGAACTCGGCGCTTGGTTGGATTAACAAACAGATTTCACGAATTGTAGAGAAAAGGAATTCTAAGAATTATGGCAACTCAAACACTACCTACGGAAGCTGAAACCGGAAAAACCAAAACGACCAAATACGTCTATTCATTCGGCGGCGGCAAGGCTGACGGCAACGGAAAGATGAAGGACGATCTCGGCGGCAAAGGCGCGGGCCTGGCTGAGATGACGAATGCCGGACTTCCTGTGCCTCCGGGCTTCACGATCCAGACGGAAGCCTGCCGGGAGTATATGCGGCATGGCGGCGTATCTAAAGAAGTTGATCACCAAATGGATGCGGCGCTCACCAAGCTCGAAACTTTGCAAGGACAGAAGTTAGGCAAGGGCGATAATCCGTTATTGGTAAGCGTACGATCCGGGGCGAAGTTTTCGATGCCTGGAATGATGGACACCATTCTCAACCTGGGATTGAACGATAAAAGTGTGGAAGCATTGGCGCAGCGGGCGAACAGTCCACGTTTTGCTTATGACTCCTATCGGCGCTTGATTCAAATGTTTGGCGCGGTGGTGCTGGAAATTCCCAAGCATGCATTTGATGAAGTCTTCGATGCGAAAAAGGCGCAGAAGAAAGCGAAGCTTGATACCGACCTCGATGCGAAAGCGTTGAAAGAAGTAATTGCTGAATACAAGAAAGTAGTAAAGAAATACACGAAGGCTGATTTTCCGCAGGACCCGCAGCATCAGCTGGTGATGGCGCGTGATGCGGTATTCCGGTCGTGGCAGAACGATCGCGCGAAGCATTATCGACGCATCAATAATATTGCTGATGAACTGGGCACGGCTGTGAATGTTCAAGCAATGGTGTTCGGAAATCTTGGCGAGACCAGTGGCACAGGCGTGGGATTCACCCGCAATCCTGCGACTGGCGTGAAGGAATTCTACGGCGAGTTTCTGATGAATGCGCAGGGAGAAGACGTCGTCTCCGGCGTGCGTACGCCAGTTCCGATTCTCGAATTACAAAAAGTTATGCCTGCGGTTTACGACCAACTGCGTGACATTACCACGCGACTGGAAAAGCATTACCACGACATGCAGGATTTCGAGTTCACCATACAAGAAGGCAAGCTTTACATGCTGCAAACCCGCAACGGAAAGCGCACCGGGCTTGCTGCTGTGATGGTTGCGATCCAGATGGTAGAAGAAGGATTGATCTCGAAAGACGAAGCGATCTTCCGGCTCGATCCCGGTCAGGTCGTTGACTTCCTCGTTGCCCGACTCGACGAGAAAGATATCAAGCCCGGAGATTTGTTGACGTCCAAAGGTTTGCCTGCCTCTCCTGGCGCGGTTGTCGGACAAATTGTTTTCACGGCGGACGATGCGGTTGAGAAAGCCGGGCATGGTGCCGAGAAGAATCCAGTAATTCTTGTGCGCGCGGAAACAACTCCGGAAGATATTCACGGAATGGAAGTCGCGGTTGGCATTCTCACTTCGCAAGGCGGGATGACGAGCCATGCGGCGGTCGTCACACGTGGGATGGGCAAGTCGTGCGTTGCGGGCGCGGGCGAAATCAGCGTCCAGGAAAAGACAAGGGAATTGCGCGCTGCCGGCCAGATTTTCCATGAAGGTGATTGGATCACTCTGGATGGCACGACAGGCCGCGTGTTCAGAGGCAAGAAGAAGTTGTTGCCTCCGGATCCCGATAATTTGGCGAAGCTGGCACAATTCATGGCGTGGGCTGAGCCGTACCGCACAATGGGCGTGCGAGCCAATGCCGATGTCCCGCGCGACGCTGAGAAAGCACGTGAGTTTGGCGCTGAGGGTATTGGATTGTGCCGCACCGAACACATGTTCTTTGGCGAGAAGAAATTGCCGCATGTTCGCGCCATGATTCTCGCGGACAATGAAAAAGACCGTCGCGCTGCGCTGAAGAAATTGTTACCGATGCAGCGGGCTGATTTTATCGGAGTCTTCCGTGCAATGGATGGATTTCCGGTAACGATACGCACGTTGGATCCGCCGCTGCATGAGTTCCTGCCGCGCCGTGAAGACTTGTTAGTCGAAGTTGCTGTTCTGGAAGCCACAAAACCGCGATCTCCAAAATTAAAAGAACTTAAAACGCTTCTGCGTCGCGTGGAAGAGTTGCACGAATTCAATCCCATGCTTGGTCATCGCGGATGCCGCCTCGGCATTACCTATCCTGAGATCACCGAAATGCAGGCGCGAGCGATTTTCGAAGCTGCGGTAGCAGTCGCAAAAGAAGGGATCAAAGTATTGCCGGAAGTGATGATCCCGCTTACGGCGACGAAGAAAGAGTTGGCGAACCAGGCGGAAATCGTAAATCGCGTGGCGGAAGAGGTGTTCGCCGAGAAGGGCCAGCGAGTCGATTACCTTGTGGGCACGATGATCGAGCTCCCTCGCGCGGCACTGGTCGCGGACGAGATCGCAGAAGAAGCGCAGTTCTTTTCGTTCGGAACCAACGACCTTACTCAGACTACGTTCGGATTCTCTCGCGACGACGTGAACAAGATTCTGCCGACATACATTGCCGAGGGAATTCTCAAGCACGATCCGTTCGCAGTGTTGGACCGAGAAGGCGTCGGACAGTTGGTACGTATGGGAACGGAACGCGGACGCAAGACGCGTCCTAATTTGAAGGTAGGAATTTGCGGAGAACATGGTGGTGATCCAGCGTCCGTAGAATTCTGCCATCAAGTGGGGTTGAACTACGTGTCGTGTTCGCCATTCCGCGTTCTGACCGCACGGCTGGCGGCGGCGCAAGCTGGCGCGACCGACAAATTAAAAGTTGAAGGCGGGAGAACGAAATAAATCGGCGAATCGCGACGGATGCCGGATCGAGTTCTACTGGACGGATTGTAACCGCGCGATCAGCTTTTGCGCGAAGTTCTCTTCGGATTCAGACCACAGCAATCGCCCGCTGGTTCCGGAGTTCTTTTCGATCTTTCCGGTAAACTCAACCAGTTGACGCACGTTCGCCTGCACTCGCTCTTCGGCTTCGCGAGTCAGCAAAACGCCTTCCTGTAAAAATGAAGAGTCGAGGCCGATGTCGATTTGGATGTGACCTTCCTGCTCCCATGCGCCGTCATCGAATTCGAGGGCGCGCGCAACGAATCGAACGATGGATGGTTCATGCTGTGATGATTGATCCGGGGCCGCGGTCCATACGTCCCACGCCGCTTCGAAAAGATATGCGTAGTCATCGTGCAGCAACTCGGAGGCGGCCAGCACCGCAGCTTCGGAACTGGCTGGCGGACTGAACTGCCGTTCCAGAATAGTGGCCTCGTTCCACGACATGGGTTGCAGCGCGAGATGACTCACGCCGGGCGCTCGCGTGGAGTAAGGGAACTGGCGCAGGACCGACAGCATATATGGAAGTATTTCTTCGACTTCAAAACTCGGAAACCAGAGACTCAAAAAAAGTGGATCGGCCATTTCGTCCTCAAAGAGATTGTAAATGGGGTATCCAGCTCCGCTTAGGGATACAGTTGCGGCCGAGAATTGAGCGCCGCTTATTTTGACATGCTAAAGCTGGCACTGTTACCATCGAGATGCATTTCAAGCCCACCTCAATAAGCCGTCCCCGTCGTCTAGCCCGGCCTAGGACACCGCCCTTTCACGGCGATAACACGGGTTCGAATCCCGTCGGGGACGCCAACTAAAGAAACTGATTTGCACGACATTGTTTCTTCAAGAATCAAGGTTACTTTGGGTATCCCCGGACGAGAAGGTAGTGGGTACGAGAGAGAGGCCAGGAACTGATCCGCAGAAACTGGCGGAGTTTATTTTTTGCAGGTTCGAATTCCATCGGGGACGCCAAATCTGAGCACAAATATCAGACAGTCTTACTGCATTATTTCGAACGCTATTCCGTAATTGCCAATACCATACATACCGGTGTTCGTGCCGTAGAGGTTGCCGCTCCCATCGAGGATCAGGCTTGCGGTTGGCGCTTCTCCATCAGCTCCGCCCTGAAAGCTATGAAGTACAGTTTCTTCCCATCCATATTTAGTTTGCACCAACTTGAACACGGCTCCGCATGACCGGCAACCCGTTCCGCCCGAAGATGCTGTGCCGTAAAAAGCCCGGTTAGCGTCCATTACCAGTGCAGCGTCGGGCACTGATCCGTCGGCACAGTTGTTGCTGCTGCAAAAGTTGTGCATCATAATTCCTTGCCACTTATTGCCTTTGGGCTTCAGCTGGAACGCGATCCCGTAATTATTTCCGCCAACCGCGCCAGTTCCATAAATATTTCCTTCGGGATCGAGAACTACGCCAGCCCTAGGTTGGCCGCCATCGCCGCCGCCAGGGAATTGAACCAAATCTGTTTTCGTCCAGACTCCGCCACTTTGCGTGAGTTTGAATACGGACCCGCAGCCTCCCGCAAAGCAGGCATACAACTGCTGGTAAGTGCCGTACAAGTTGCCAGAGTGATCGAACGTAAGACCTGGATTCGGTGCGATCTCGAAATCTGCAAAGGTATAAATAACCTTCTCGGTCCAATCGCCACCTTGATTGTGGGATAACTCGTAAACCGTGCCGCGACCACTGCTGCCTCCGGTTGAAGTTATGCCGTAAAGATTGCCAGCAGCGTCAAACGTTAAGCCGCCCGGATATGCCCCATCAGGTTGGTTTTGAAAGCTATGAAGAATGGTTTTCGTCCAAGTGCCGTCCAATTTAGGCGACAACTGAAAGACGGTGCCGCAGCCGCCACTGCATTGCTGGGATCCGCCTCCGTAAATTGTCGTTCCGTAGAGATTTCCGAAAGCGTCGAAAACCAAATTGAAGCCTGCATTAGACCCATCTACGCCGCCCTGGAACGCATAGAGCACGCTCTCCTGCCAGCTACCGTTTGATCGCATGAGCTTGAAAACTACGCCACATCCGACCGGAGAGTTATAAAGGCAATCGTTTGGATTGCCGCCAAATAATGTAACGCCGTAAAGATTTCCGGTCGCATCCATGACTAGGCTTGACGAAGGATAGGCCCCATCCATGCCACCTTTAAATGCATATAGCACCTGCTCACTCGCACCCCACGCCTGGCCGATAGTGGATAGAGTCAGAAAAAGAAATATGAAGAACGTTCGCTTTTGCATGGATCTGCCTCCTGCAACCAATACAACTTATTGTTTTTTCCGCCAGGAGCTCGCACCATTCGCCCCCTGAGCCAGCAGACCGAGACTCGCTGGTTCCGGCGTGGCCTCACCGGTGTTTTCCTGCGAGCTGTAATAGGTACCCTTCTCCGCTCCCGCCAGTATGGCTTGATCGGGAATCGTCTCGTACGCGTAACCTGTTAATAGTCCGCTGATTTCGCTGTCTTGCTTTGCACAACTCACGTTGAGGCGCGCCCACCCGAAATGCACTTCGCCGTTGATCATGAACTTCAAACCCAAATAGCGATGCATCACGTTTGCCCAGGGAGCTGTGCAACTCGCCGAAGCTGGTGGATGGCGTCCTTCACGATGACGCGCTCCTCCCAGAAACGAAATTTCTGCCATCTCTCCACTACCTGGGAGAAATTGTCCCTTCGATCCGACTAGAGCATTCGATAGCAGCGCTGATGCATAGGGACGCGCGGAGACCACGTGTCCCATAATTTGATTTTGTTGCACGGCGGGAAGGGCGCCGATTTCTCCAAGCGAACTAAAAAAGTAAGTGCTAAAAAAATCTTTCACCAGAAAGTCGGTTATGCCATCGCCGTTCAAATCCAACTGGATGGTTGTATTCGGCGTAATTTGCTGATGTGCCGGCGTGTAAACAATTTCGCCATCGGCCCGCTGCGCCAACGCTAGTAGTCCGACCCCGGCAGCTGCGGCTGCCAAGGCATAACTGCTGAGATGTTGATCGAGATCGAAAGACGGAGGACACTTCCGAGCGCTTCGCATAACGGACTCCTTGAACTGATAATCGGTCCGGGCTCTCTATTTGCAGAGAATCGTATTTCATTTCGTTGGGCTTGTAAATGGGTGCGAGACAAGCAAAGACGAAGTAATTGCCCGGCTTACACAATTACCGCTCTATTCGCTTAGGCGCGCTCGATTTTCCGAAACGATAGCCAGACATGCGACCAGTTATTTGAATCCGGCATCTCACAGTCACCATGAAAGCGAAATTCATTCTTCTGACCGTGGTCGCATCCTCAATTTTTCTTGGGGCACAAACGAAACAAAATCCGATTACCGGACAGGCCGCGTTCGCAGATTGGACGCAGGAAAGACCCGGAGTCCTGCGAAAGATTACGATCGGCGATCTGCCGCAACCCAATCACGCGGAATCCGTGCGCAACGAGCCGAAAATTGTTCCGCGTCCGCAAAATGCATGGCCGATCGCGCCTCCGGGGTTCAAAGTGAGTTTGTACGCAGGAGGCGACAATGGGCCGAGCCCATCGCCGGATCAGCAGCACTCGCGGCAATGGGGATCGAAGCCGCCAAGCCAGGGCACGTTTCGCCAGCCTCGATTGATCCGCTCTACACCGAACGGCGATTTGTTTGTTACGGACTCTGCCGCAGGCGTCATCTTTGTCCTGCGCGGCGTTGGTTCCGATGGCAAGGCTGCGCAAGTGGAGCGCTTCGCGACGGGCCTCGACCATCCTTTCGGTATCGCCTTCTATCCCACGGATAATCCCAGGTTTGTATACGTTGCTAACACGACTTCTGTAATTCGCTTCTCGTATCAATCCGGCGATCTTCACGCTTCTGGCAAGCCGGAGACTATCGTGCCCAATCTCCCCGGCTACGCGGAGCTTGCGGGCGGCGGACACTGGACACGCGATGTCGTTTTTACCAACGATGATCAACACATGCTGGTCTCGGTCGGTTCCGGATCCAACATCGACAATCCAGACAATCATCCGAAGGAGTTTCATCGAGCAAACGTGTTGGAGTTCACCCCGGAAGGACAGTTCGTAAAGGTGTATGCCTCGGGCCTGCGGAACTGTGTCGGCGAGGCGATCAATCCGGTAACCGGCATGTTGTGGTGTTCGACCAATGAGCGGGACGAACTGGGAAACAACCTGGTTCCCGACTATGTAACCTCAGTTCCGGAAGATGGTTTCTTTGGATGGCCGTGGTATTACATGGGTGGTCATGAGGACCCGAGGTTACCGCAGCCATGTGCAGACGGAACGGGCGCTAATCCTCAAGCTACCGCGGAATCGCCCGATGCTAAAACTTGCAAGCATGTTGATCTGCACGCGAAGGTGCTCACGCCAGACGTTCTGGTGCAGCCGCACATGGCTTCGCTCGAGATGACGTTCTATCTAGCTTCCGGAAGCTTTCCGCAGTCGTACGACCATGACGGATTTGCGGCAGCGCATGGATCGTGGAACCGGGAGAAGCGTACGGGATATGAAGTGATCCATATCCCGATGCACAATGGAAAAGCTGATGGCAGCTATGAGGATTTTCTTACGGGCTTTGTTGTGAATGACGATTCGGTGTGGGGCCGTCCGGTCGGTGTCGCCATTGGGAAAGACGGGAGTATGTTCGTGACCGATGATGGGAGCCGAAGTGTGTGGCACGTCACCTACGAAGGGAGTGGGAGCAAATAGCCCGCAGGTGCGGCGCTAAGTCGCATCGCATTCAGCATCGGTTTAACACGAGTATTTACGAAATCGCTGTGGCCACGCTACTAGTTTGTTAATCGCCGCTCTATAATTGACATCAATAGGAGAGCGCGCTGACGATGACGCTTTATACAAGGGCAAAGCTCTTTCAAAAAGAGCTGCCGGCAAGCCTGCAGGGAGCCGCGAACAGACATTCCACGGATTAAAATGGTTATGGAGTCACTCCGAAGACGGTTCCACAGCCGTTGCGGCCGCAATTCTTAGATATGCCTCCCTCGAAACTTGTGCCATAAATCGCGCCCCATTTACCCAAGGCAAGACCCGAGCGCACCTCAAGCGGGCCGCCACCGGTGAACAGATCTATTTCTCTTTTTGCCCAAGTTCCGGCCTGTAACTGGAATAACGCGCCGCTAGCTGTGCCGTAGAGATTGCCAGAGTGATCAAAAATTAGATCGCCAGCAAAACCCAGGGTATGCCCAGCGCCACTGAGTAAGGTGTTTTCGGTCCACGATCCTCCGCCAGATGGCATAAGCTCGAAGACGTATCCGTATGTCGTGCCAAAAAGATTGCCGGTCGTATCGAAGGTGACTCCAGTGGCGGGGCCAGAGTTACCGTTAGCGCCAAAAAATGAATATAGCTGGCTCTCAGTCCATGCGCCGCCGGAACCTCGCGGAGGCGACAGCTCGAACACGATTCCACCGATCCCATTCGTTGCCCCGCCTACCTGAGTTGTGCCATAGAGATTACCTGACTGGTCGAAGATTAAGTCTCCACGAGGAAGTACTCCGTCAGAACTGTATTGAGGAAAACTGTAAAGAAGGGCATAGGTCCATGCCTCACCTTGAGTCGATGGAGCCATTAATTCGAATACGACGCCACAGCCGACCAATGTTCCGGTGGCACATGTCGTCCCAAGGCCGCCTCCAAACGTGGTTCCATAGAGGTTGCCGGAATGATCGAAGGTCAGACGGGCTTCCGAATATCCGCCGTCGGGGCCCGAAAAACTATATAGAGTTTGTTCGGTCCATGTTGTGCCTGGTGCGGTCGGTGGCGAAAGCTCGAATACAACGCCACAGCCGCCGTCACAAGCAGTATTTCCGCCAGCGTTGGTTGTACCGTAGAGGTTGCCGGTCTGATCAAAGATTATACCTGCTTCCGGATAACCTCCATCATTGCCGCCAGTGAAACGATAAAGAATTTTCTCCGTCCAGTCACCCGCGCGCGAAGTCGGTGCTACTAATTTAAAAACTGTGCCGCAACCCGATGAGCAAGCCGAATTCGCTCCGCCAGATTGAGTAGTGCCGTAAAGATTTCCAAGCTTATCAGCAACCAATGTGGACGCGGGATTCGAGCCATCCTTTCCGCTAGTGAACGAATAAAGCACAAACTTGCTGTCGCCAGCGGCCCAAGCGTTGCCAATAAAGGAGAGAGCGATAACAAAAAGCGATAGAGGCTGCAACAATTGGAGAGCAAGTTTCTTCATACGTCCTCAGTTGTAGAAATGCGGCTGGCTTGTAACGCATAAATATTAGTGCACTGCACGTGTGATTACAATTGGGGTCTTTCGGCCCTATGCGAAAGGATTAAGCGAGGTGCTAATCGAGTGGTCGGGCGAACGGTGCGCATAGTGCGATGTCATGTTATGTCTTCGCCGCTGCTGAGATTCTCGATTGTGGAACACGGGCCTACTGGAGTAGACTTGCCACGAAAGCCTTGTCCCGCGCCTTTTTCGCGGTATTCAGAAATGGGAGACAGAGATATGCAGAAGCCAGGGTTCGTTTTGTTGGTAGCAGCAATGGTGTTTGCTCAAATAGGTCTTGCTCAAACCGGTTTCGCTCAAACGACGAAAAATAACGTCATCATCATTAATGGTGGCCGCAACGCAATCTATACAAAGACTCCGACCACGATTGCATCGTCCTACCCGGAGCTAGCGAAGCTGAATGTGATTTATAACCTTTTGGGCCCTGCTAACGACCGGTACAGTTCGTTTTCAGGGGTAGGGATTCTAGGGGTTAACGCAGGTCAGCCCTGGCCTGAGCGCGTGGCGAATGGTTTTGTCCCGACGGCCGACAGCATCGTGACCGCGGTAGCGGTTGGTGCTTCGCATGTTAGTGGGGAGAACTCAATTATCCTGACGCTGGCCGAAGACAACAATGGGACGCCTGGCAAGACTTTGCATGCCTGGCGGTTTACAAACTTGCCGGAATTCGGAACGTGTTGCGTTTTGCAGATTGGCCGCGCATCTGGCATTCCGATAAAGAAAGGCCAAATGTATTGGGTTATTCTTGAACCGACAACCAGGGACTCGGATGGGTATCAAGTCTGGGATGACGACTTCAATGGGTTTTCGGGCGCCTTCAACAACGACATCGGATCAGGATGGCAAGGTCAGAGCTTCCAAAACCTCGGCGGGTTCGGAGTGTTCGGAAACTAGAAATTGTCTGCGTGTCCCAGGCTATCGCCAAAGTGCGAGAGCTTGGGGCAGGGCGGATTATTTTTTGGGCTTGATGGTCTTCACGTCTAGCCAGACCTTCGTGTATTGGCTCGCCGTAATTGCTTCGTTTAAAGTGCCTACGGCGATCACATCTTTGCCTATGAGTTTGTGTACTTCCGCTTTCTGAATTCTACTTACAAATAACTGCACTTCGCGGACATTCTCAACGGAATCCAAGCTCGCGCTTCCTGTTGCGCTTGCGGTGGGCGAGGGCTTCACGCTAATTTTTCGACCTAGTTTTAAGATCAATATGAAATCCCGAGAATCCTCGGTCGGCGTCTCTCCATAGCCGGGAGGCCCGTATACTTGACGTTCCACTAATCGTCCCTTCAATGTGATCCCAGCAGTGTCGTAGGCATACACGGGGAAGACTTCGTTTTTAGGTTTCTCCTGAGCTAGGCACGATCCTATGGCGAGATACGAAGCGAAAACGACCGCCTCGATGATCTTGGGTAGAACACCACAGGGCAATCTAAGAAGATTGTGTCTGGTCATTCGTCGACTCCGAAAACCAAGATAGGCAAAGGTTTACAAACAATTTAGTGACTTAGGGGAAGAGCGCATCCATTTTGCCGTGAGGAGTGAGAAGTGTCAAGGATGGGTTTGGAGATAACGTTAATTCGTATTTTCTAGGTTATCGCCAAAGTGGGACGCGAACCTGGGGCGGCGCTGCCTACGATATCCTACTCAAGCCAAACAACATCTTGAATGGATCACCATCTCCAACGCTCCTGTATGATTTGACGAGTTTCTGAGGAGCCACACATGCATAATCTATCCCGGTATTTTATTTTTGCTGCAATTTGTTTCATCACAGCAATTGCGCCAGCACAGGAGAACGTTCCTAAGAAAATTGGCGTTTCGTCGGTCTGGCAGATGCCGGATCAATTTGTCGCCAAAGCGAAAGCTGCATGCGCTGCGACCCATTCTTCTCAATGCATCATCGGCAGGATGACGAAGGCGGGAGCTTCGGCTGATGCGGTCAGCTTCACTCGCGAACTGTACAGACAGAGTCATGGCGAACTTGGAGTGATGACTGGTTTCCAATCGGTCGGCCCAGTGGATTTTGCATGGATTACTTATCCGTTGCGGGCCAACACCAACTATGGATTGCTGCTGGTCAACGGAGATCCGCGGATTGTTAACGTCGAGAATTTGAAGTTGCTCGACAAGAAAACGATGGAACAAAGTTTCCAGTTCAAAGATCTCAAAGGGCAGTTCCCGAAAGTCGATGTGTGGCCGGGGGACCGGGACGGAAAGACGTGGCCGAATGCGCAAGCCGGGCCGGATGGCGGAATGCAATTTCTGGTGGGCTATCCGCTTATCAACGGATGCCACGCTTGCGCTCACGCGGGCACAGCGATGTTCAACTGGAACTTTGATCCAAAGGGTAAGTTTCTAGGTACGTCGTTCATAGGGATGACGCCGGCTCCGCTAAAATAATTTCCAAAGGGGGAACACTTCATGAACAAAAAAATCTGGTTGATCGGCGCAACGATCGCTTGTTGCGCACTGATGTTTGCACAAAACCCGGTAGTTAATATTGATCGTCACCGGCATCCGAACTTGGCAAATGCACAGATGCATATTGTTCAGGCATGCGACAGTATAGATCGAGCGCAGGGCGCAAATGAGGACCAATTGGGCGGGCACGCAGCGAGAGCGAAAGAATTTCTTCTGAAGGCAGACGAAGAATTGAGACTAGCTGCGAATGTTGCAAACGAAAAGCGTCGCTAATTGTTAAGTATTGTAGAGAAAGCGTTTCCTCGTGTAATCACCAAGAGGAAACGCTTTTTTAAGTTTTACGCGCCTTCGAAGAAATGGGCGATTTTCTTGCCGGCGTTTTCAGTGGAATAAACGACAACTTTTGAGCCTTTCTCGGCTCCCTTGGCAATTCCTTTTCCTGCATCTTTAGCCGCGTGTCCGGTCAGGTCAAAGGTTTGTTCTGTTCCATCGGCGGTGGTCACAACCATTTTCTTGCCGCCACGATCAATATCTTTAATCGTGCCTTCGGTGACTTTCAATCCATCTTTACCAACTTTGTCTACCTCGACTGCAGTTTCGTCGGCACCGCGTTTAGTGTAGTGGACAACCACTTCTGAACCTTTATCGATGCCGTGCCACGAATCCTTGGCCGCGGCAGCAGAATCATCGGCGCCATGGACGGCGGTTGTCTTGGCGAAATGGATGGAGTGCATGGTTCCGTCTGCAGCCTTGACGCTGATGGTCTTTGTGGTTGCGTCGACTTTGTCGACGGTTCCATGGACCGCAGTTACGACATCTTCGGCGGCGAAAGCGACCGAAACCAGGGACAACACGAGCATCATTCTTGTTAGTTTGTTCATCTGTAAAACTCCTTTTAGGTTGAAGTGCGGAAAGCTATTTTCAGGCTGGCGAGAGGACGCCAGTTCATTCTGTATTTTTACGGTGAGTAATATTAACAAATACGGGAGCGGAAAAGATCAATCCCTAGTTGGAAATCGCTTTTATCATGGCCTCAAGTCCACGCCACGAAATTTGAACGCCGATGCATAACAGTACGAACGCAATCACGCGCAGTATTCCGTGAATGGTTTGGGGCGCGATCTTGCGCGTAATTTTTGGCGCGTATGCGTAGCTCAGGAAAACAGTAATTCCACAGACAACGATGGCAAGAGCAATCCCGAGATGGGAGAGCGCGTTCCCCAATGCCGCTTGCCTTGCCGCATGAGCGCTTAATGTAACGGTGACCACGATACAACCGGGGCCGGCCGTGATAGGGAATGTCAGGGGATAAAAAATTTGTTCTTCCAGTGATCCACGATGCCGTGTCGAAGTCGCCGACGATTTTGCGGAGCTGCTGTCAACATCCTTATCTTTATCTTGATCTGCCTCCGTATCGTTGTTGTTGAGCAGCCGCCAGCCCATTGCGGCGACTACCAAGCCGCCGGCAAACTGCACGACCGGCAAAGAGATGCCGAAGAACGCCAGCAGTGCTGCGCCCCCGACTTCGATAATCAGCAGGAACACGATTGTGCTGAAGGCGATTTTGCGAGCCAGGTGAAGAAACGTGGCCGCCGGTGCGTCCCCGACCAGACCCAGAAAAATCAGCGCCGATCCTAATGGGTTAATCACCGGCAACAATGCGCTAAGCGCCAGCGCAAACGACTTTAGGACTAGCAAGATCAATTTAAGCGCCCCTCATTGGGCATTGTTTGCGATTTGGTTACCAATGTTAACCCAGAACGTCCGACAGATGGAGCGCGGATTATGCTACCTGGCTGTCGGGCAGGTAAGATATCGCTCAAAGTCCAATCCTCTATTAAAGGACGTAAAAGATGTCGAGTATTAGGCGCAGGAGAGTTTTCTCGTTGAGTTTATGCGTATCGTTGGTTGCGGGAGCAGCGCTCTTGTCGCACGCCCAAACTGAGGGGGACGCGTGGGCGAAAAAGAAATCGGCATGGTTGCAACTAACACCATCCGATCGCGGACAGGTAATGACATTCGCCGACGATTACAAGAATTATTTGGCGGTTTCCCGCACTGCGGAAACGTCGACGCGCGAGATTACGAAGCGAGCACTCGCGGCTGGTTTCGTTGAATTCACTAATCCTGCGCAGGTAAAAGCCGGAGCGCATTTGATCGTGACCAACCGCGATCGCGCGCTAATCCTCGTGATTGTGGGATCGGACCCCATAGTTAACGGGACTCATGTTGTGGGCACACATCACGACAGTCCACATATTGATTTGAAAGGGCGTCCAATTTATTCGGTTGGAGAAGTGGCTCTGTTTAAGACTATTTTTTACGGAGGAATCAAAACCTATCAGTGGGCCAATGTTCCGCTCGCAGTAGTCGGGCGAATCGACACGGCTGATGGACGAACGATCGATGTTTCGATTGGGCTCCATGCGGGTGATCCAGTATTTGTAATTCCCGACAATGCGCCACATTCCGACAAAGAATTGCGTAGCCGAACTTACACGGAAGTACTGAAGGCTGAAGAATTGGATCCCGTCGCAGGCAGCATCCCCGGCGAGAAGAGTTCGGTGGCTAGTGAGGTTGCGAAGACGTTGATGTCCACTTATAAAATTGCCGAGGAAGATTTGGTGGGCGCGGAACTTGCGTTAGTTCCCGCTGCATCTCCAGCGGACGTAGGGTTGGATCGTGGGCTGGTCGGGGCTTATGGGCAGGATGATCGGCTGTCATCCTTCTGTGCTGCGCGCAGCATCATTGATTTGAAGGGTACGCCGAAAGTAACGGCGATGGCGTATCTCTCGAATTTTGAGGAAACCGGATCAGTGAACAATACCGGGGCGGGATCGGAGTTCCTGAATTCGACGTATGCTCGCTTGGTCGGTGCGGAGAGAGGCTCTGGTTATAGCGATCTGGATCTTCGTCGTGCTTTGCATAATGCCGAAGTGATTTCAGCCGATGCAAATGACGGGATCAATCCGATATTTCCGGGGAACAGCGAAGCGTCGAACGCATCCCGAGTGGGATACGGAGTCTCCATCAAGCTTTATGGCGGTGGATTCGATGCACCGTCAGAATTTACCGCGAAGCTGCGAGGATTGATGGATCGCAACGGCATTCCGTGGCAGACTCAAACGCCGAGGGTAGGCGTTGGCGGGGGCGGAACGATCGGTGGATTTATGTCGCGTGAAGACATGGAAGTAATCGATCTCGGGGTACCATTGCTGTCTATGCACTCACCGTTCGAAATGTCATCCAAGGTGGACGTGTGGGAGTTCTATAGAACGATGACTGCGTTTTATCTTCAGTAGGTCATTGCGGATCAGCCTCAAGCAAGAGATGTTGAGAAAATGACGCTGAGATTTGAGCGACTGGTCCGTGTACGACGCCAAAGTCTTTGCCATCCACGTAATCGGTCACATGGTAGGAGCGGTCTTCGAGTCCGCGGAGTTCGATTTTGCCGTTCCATTGTTTCGCGTAGAACGCATAGTACATGGATTTGTCTTTGCGAATTGCGTGGGCTTCCGGCAGGTCGAAACCGATGTCGTAGAGTTCGCCGAGATATTTTCCGCGTGACAGCATTTTTTCGCGATATAGCAAAACCCATTTGGGAAAACTTTTTGCGTGCGCGGGCGTCAAGTCAAACTGGCCATGCTTCGTAACCAGCGAGGGCAGCACAAATTGCGTGCCAACAACTCCTCCAACTCCTAACGTCGACGCGAAGTCGTCGTGATTGTCGCTCAGTTCAACGTGATCGCCAAAGTAAGGAATGTCGTCACCCATCAGGCCTTTGAGGGTCTTTCCTTTGGAGCGAACCTGAAACGAGCTTTCAGGATCGGAAGCGACCGACATATTGAAGTGCGGCATCGTGAAAAATGAGTACGAGGTCCCGCAAGGACAAAATTCGACGAGCGATCCTGGTTTAACTTCCTGAGCAGTCTCGTATAGTTCGCGAAAAAATCCAGGGAGGGCTTCGACAGAATCTTCCGGTTTCGCGTGATGGTGCGCAGGGTTGTAACACGCAGGAACGGCATTCATGTGCTGGCCGTCGAGTTTGAGGCCGTCGAATCCCCAATCGACAAGAATCTTGCGCACGATTGCCTTGTGGTATTCAACGACATCTTTGTCGGCGGGGCATAGGTAGTCGGAATTCCACCACGAGATTTTGCGTCGCGATCCGTCGCGATTTTCCAGCGCGTAGTCGGGGTGATCACGTAACACGCTGGAATTCGGTACTGCACTTAATGGTGACCACCAAAGTTGTGCTTTGAATCCTTCCTGATGGATTCGATCGACCATCGCTTTAATATCGGCATCGCCACCCGGAAACTTCTTCGGATCGAGCTGCCAATCGCCGTAATTGTTCTGCCATCCGTCGTCGAGCGTGACCCATGTAAATCCCATCTTTTTTACGGTTGGCAGGGTGTCGTAAATCTGCTGCGGCTTGAAGTTGCGTCCATAGCCCCAGGCACACCAGATTGCGCCAAACCCGCTCTCAGGCGCCGACGCCATCTTGAAGCCCTGCTTCGACATCAGTTGGCGGTAGGTAAGGAGAGTCCGGAAGTAGTCGCCTTGATGAACGGTCACGAAAGTACGAAAAGTGTGCAGCGTTTCACCGGGCTTCAGTGTTACGGGATGATGATATTCAACCGCTATGTTTGCGTGAGTAGAATCCGGCATGGAGACAGGCAGCGAGATCAATCGTGGGCCCGGCTCGACATGTCCAATTGCAATGCCGACATCTTTTCTCCACACATCGATGATGGGAGTTCCGCCGCCGTAGTCGCTGGCGTTCATACCGAGATAGTTCTGCTGATGGAAGCCGGCGTGTAAAGGAACGATCCAGTTTGGGCGGCGCTCGTAGCTTCCGCTTTGGAATGACCAAAATGCCGGTTGTGATGAGGAATGAGTAGCAGAAGCCTGGGCATTGATTGTGTAGGCGTTATTTGCCCAACTGCGAATTTGTAGCGGCGCTTTGCCGGTGTTGGTATAGCTGACCTCGAGTACGACGAGTGTGGGCGCGTCGTCGTAAATGGTTACGGTGACAGTTTTATCCAACGTTTTGGATGTGCCGGTGATCGTCAGTCTTTGACCTTTGCCGAAACCATCTGTGATTTGTTCAGTCTTCTGCGTGGTAAGTGCGAAGTTGCGAAACGATTGTGCGGCGCCGCTTATGGATTCGGACGTTGAATATGGTCCGAGCAATACATCTTTATCGTTGAAGCGCGCGGTGACGCGGCTGCGCATTGATTTATCAAATTCGATCCGCAGATTAGGGCTTTCGATCTGCGCTGCAGCACTCTTTGATGGCTGGGTTTGTGACAGTCCGAGTGCCGTCCCAAGTACGATTAATGCGGCAACTATTGAAATATATATTTTCATGATTGCTCTCCGTGTTGACGCATGAATTGAGTGCGATGATTGGGATCGCGAAAAGCTTCGGTGCCACCGGGCCGAGTGGTCGATAACGCTCCGGCAAGGTTTCCGGCTCTTAGACATGTAACCAAATCGGAGCCTCGCACGAATTCATGCAAAAAGCCTGCATCGAAGCTGTCGCCGGCACCCACGGCATCCACGGCGTCGAGTTTGATCGCAGGAGCGGAAAATGATTCTTTGCGTCTCCGAGCAATCGCACCGAGTGCGCCTCGTTTGACTACCACCAGCGGCACCAGTGCGGATAATATTTCTATCGCGCGATTCAGATCGTCTGTACCTGTAATTCGCCTGGCTTCACGTTCGTTGGGCAAGAAAACATCGACATAAGGGAGGGCATCATGTATTCCGCCGCCCCACTTGTCATCGGGGTCGTCGTTGGAATCCATCGAGATGGTCAGGCCAGCACTCTTAAGTTTGCGGAAGAGTTCAGGAATATCTGGTTGCAATCCGCGCTGCAAGTAAAAAGATGAAAGATGAAAATGCCGGGACGAACGTAGATAGTCGAGATCAAGCTGCTTATTTGTGAGCGAGAAAATCGTGCCGGGATAAGTGAGGATGGTGCGCGAATCAGATCCTTGAAGGATCACCGAAAGTCCAGTCTGTTCAGTCGCGATCTTTTGTACACATGAAACATCGACGCCGCTGGCCGAAAGGCGGGTGAGTGCATCCTCTCCCATTTGATCTTGTCCGACGCAGGAGATAAAACCGACCTTGCTCCCCAGTGACGCAAGGTTGTGAGCGACAATTGCAGACGAGCTACCCAAAGTGAGCATCATGCGATCTGCCAGCAGTTCGCGCTCGCGCGGCAAGGTTTCCGGCAGACCATAAAGAATAAGGTCCATGTTCAATTCGCCGGCGATGGTCACATCAAAACGAGGCACAGAAACTCCTATCAGAGATTTTCGTTTTGTTTCGTAAATCAAACAGCGGTTACATCCACTCCGGCCTTCTTGAGTGCGGACAAATCCGACTTAGAAATTCCGCGATCGGTAATGAGTTTTTGCACTGAATGCAGCGGAGCGATGAGTGCAAGACTGCGGCGTCCGAACTTGCTGGAATCGCATGTCACAATCGTGTCGCGAGCTACATCCATCATGGCTCGATTCACTTTGGATTCGAGCAAGTTGGGTGTTGTCAAGCCGTATTTCACATCGAAGCCGTCGACACCCAGGAATAAGATGTCGGCGCTCAAGCGGCGAAGCGTTTCTTCAGCGATAGGGCCGACCAACGAGAACGAGTTCTTGCGTAGAGTTCCGCCGGTCAGGATGACTTCCACGGACGTGCCGGCCAATTCTGCAGCGATATTCAGTGCATTCGTTATAACGGTAAGTTTCGTGAAGTGGCGTAACGCGCGGGCGATTGCTGTGGTGGTGGTGCCTGAATCCAGAATTACGACATGCCCTTCGCGCACTCGCTGGGCCGCCGCCGCGGCGATACGCAACTTCTCTTTGCGATGCAGTTTTTCTTTCTCGCGCAACGTGGGATCTTCAAGAGCACCCTCCCGCGCTGGGAGAGCCCCGCCATGGGTGCGGTGTAAACGCCCCAGATTATGCAGGATTTCCAGATCTTTGCGAATGGTTACTGGCGAGGTTCGAAAGCGCTTCGACAGGTCGGCGACGAGCACACGTCCGTCGCGGCCTACTAATTCAACGATCGCTCTTCGACGTTCTTCGTTTAACAAGATCCCTCGATATGCGTTTGTGAATCTGAAATCTGCAACGCGACTTCCTTTGTATCTGGATAGGTTTCGTTTGTAAACCTAAATCATAATTGCGAATTGTCTTGACTTTCGGGTCAAACGGAACTAAAAGATTGCAAGCAAAAGAATACGAAACTTACCTCCCGGTTAGTAAAAAAGGTCGCCAAATGCTGAAATCGTATCGGTTCTTTGCTCTTCTCATCGCGGCATCGGTCGTTCCATTCCACTTTGCAGCGGCGCAAGCCAGTTATCAAGCGCAGCTTCGCGGTACGGTCTCTGACACTAGTGGGGCTGTTGTGGCAAATGCGAAGGTGACTATTACCGATGTAGGTACAAATATCGCGCGCACCGTTTCGACGAATGGCTCCGGCACGTATAGTCTTCGCGAACTGCGTCCATCGGAGTATATGGTCAAGGTTGAAGTGCCCGGATTTCAGACCATCGAACAGAAAGGCGTCGTTCTGGCTGTTGATCAGGATGCCACGCTTAATTTCCAGGTGCGTCCTGCGAATGCCGATATCCAAATTCAGATCAACGACACCGCTCCACTACTAGACACCGAAAGCGCAGCGCTGGGCACCGACGTCACGAATGAATATGTAAAAGACATACCACTCTACAATCGAAGTTTTTTCGGCTTGGCTTTCCTGGCGGGTGGCGTGACAGAAACAGCAGGCAGCGGAACGGCCGATTCTTATCCTTCGGGAACAAACTTCGTGTCGAACGGGCAGCGTAACGCGACGGCGGAGGTCCGGCTGGACGGCGCTTTGATCAGTGCGCCGGAGCAAGGCGAAGGCGCTACGACCAATGTTTATTACGAACCTTCGGTGGAAATCATTCAGGAATTCAAAGTCGAAAACAATAGCTTCTCGGCGGAGTTTGGCAACAACGGCGGCACCGTGGTCAACATGGTACTTAAGAGCGGAACCAATAAATTTCACGGAAGTGGCTGGTGGTTCCTGCAGCGTTCGGGTACCGACGCGCGCGATTTCTTCAACCCTGCGCCCGGATTAAAACCTGATCATGCCCGCGATCAATACGGCTTCTCGTTGGGCGGCCCCATAGTTAAGAGCAAGACATTTTTCTTTGTTGATTTTGAAAAAACGCGCGACAACGAGCCCATTAACTTTCTAGCATCGGTGCCGACCGCCCAGGAGCGGCTGGGAAACTTTGCGCAAGCGGCTAACCCAATTTTCGACCCCTTGCAGTGTATTCCCCAGGGCGGCGGCAATCCATGCACTCGAAATGCGGTTCCTGGCAACATAATTCCGACCAATGAAATCGACGCAATCGGTCAGAAAATCATTAATCTTTATCCGTTTCCCAACCTGCCGGGAGAGTTTAACAATTTCCGCCTTAACGACATCGCTCACAATCCTAGCTATCAGTTCGATATCAAGCTGGACAATCAGATCAACGACAAACAGCGCATTTCCGGACGCTACAGCCGCGCCCATGCCAACAGCACGACTCCCACAGTTTTTGGAGACAGCGTGTTCAATGACGGCATAGGAGATGCGCCCATCACCACGCACAACGCTTCACTGGAATACAACTGGACGATCACTCCAAAACTTCTGTGGACCAGTCGACTCGGTCTTGATCGCGCCAAACAAATCAGCACGAGTAATCTGCCCAGTCTTTCGAGCGTTGGCCTGCCTTCGATACTTGATGCCAACGGCCTTGACCGTATGCCGACCATTCAAATGTCGGGTGCCTCTCCGTGGACGAACCTCTACGATCAGTGCTGTATCGATACGCGCTTTGCGCACACATTGTTCAGTTACTCGTCGGCTTTCGAATTAGTGCACGGGAATCACATATTCAAGTTCGGTGGAGAGCAAAGGCTTTTTTATAACAATTTTTCCCAACCTCCGAATCCGACAGGGCTGTTCAACTTCACGGATGATGTCACCTCACAAGTTCCAAACAGCGGGGCTGCGGGTGGGACGCAAGGGAATCCGTTTGCAAGTTTGCTTTTTGGGTTTCCCGACAACAGCAGCCAGATCAATATCTATCCTTCGGTCGCAACCAAATCTAAAGAGACCGGATTCTATATGCAGGATGACTGGAAAGTTACTCCGAGATTGACTCTGAATCTCGGACTTCGCTATGAATGGAGCACGCCATACGACGAGCGTAACAACCTGCTGCAGTTCAGCGATTTCACCGGCAACAGCGGAGTAACCGTTCCTGGACTTCCCATCACGGGACCGCTACTAGGAACAACGATATTCCCGAGCGGTGGCAAGCGTACGGTCCCTGTAGATCGTAATAACTTTGGACCTCGCGTGGGCTTCGCTTATCAAATCGACGATAAGACCGTGGTCCGCGGCGGGGCGGGAGTCTATTACGGACTCAATGTGGCTACGAACTTTCAATACACGGGAACTGCATTTCGAGAAACGGCGACTGCATTCTTCACGAATGACAATTTCGCAACAAGAGACGCGACTCTTGCCAATCCTTTTCCCGGCGGGTTGACCGGGCCACAGAATGAAACCTACGGCAAGCTTGCAAGCTGGGGCTTTATAAATCAGAACGATCTCGGCACGAGCACCGCACGGAACGCGGATGTTTATCAATGGAACCTGGGGGTACAGCGGTTGCTTCCGGGGCAGCTTGTTATCGGGGTAGATTACTCGGCGAATCGCAGCACCCATCTGCCGTGGGGAGGTTATTCCAGCACCCGGAATCGCAACTTTATTTCTTCAACTCTGCTGGCGCAAATCTCCGCGCAACAACATGCGGCCGATCCCAACTGCGACTCAGACGGTTGCGTCAGTAATTATCTTGCGAATCCTGTGCCTAATCCATTTTGTACGTTGTTCAACGGAGTGGGCTGTATCGTCAATGGCCCTCCTGGCGTCTTTAATGAGCCTGATTCACGGTACAACCAGCCCACCATTCCTCAGGGAAATCTGTTGCGACCGTATCCGCAGTTTGACGGCAACTTTGAAGGCCTGCCACTACTGGAAGCGTCTTCCTGGTATCACTCACTGCAGGTACGTTTTCAGAAACGTGCTTCACATTACATCAGTTTTGAAGGTAACTACACACTTTCGAAATCAACGGATGATTCTTCCATCGGAGCGAATGCGTTCGTTGGGACGCTGAACAACGGCAACCCACAACAACTGGATAGATTGAACCTGGAGCATGGCATCAGCGCTAACGACGCGACTCATCGTCTGGCCGTGGCCTTGATTGTGGACATTCCCGTCGGACGCGAACGCTGGATTGGCGGCAATATGAATCGCTTCGAAGATGCAGTGGTCGGCGGATGGGCGATTTCCACGCTGATTTCGGAGCAGACTGGTCAACCGCTGCCTGTGTTTATGGCGAACCCTCGTTTGCAGGATGGCAATCAACGGCCAAATGTTCTCTGCGGCGGCGCGACCGGCATCAGCGCGAACAAGGCTGCAATTACGCAACAACCTTACTTGAATACAAATTGCTTTGCAGATCCTGGCGATCAGATGCCGGGAGACGCGCCGCGATATTTCTCCGATCTGCGTGCGGATGGTATTCATAATACCGATGTCAGTATCTACAAAGAGTTCGTTCCGCGCGAAGGGATGAAGCTGCAAGTGCGGGCGGAGATGTTTAACTTCCTGAACACGCCGCGATTCGCTCCACCGAACACCGCTTACGCTCCCGGCGATGATTCATTTGGTCTGATTACTTCAACCGCGGCTGGTTCGAATCCACGGCGCATGCAGTTTGGGGCGAGGTTTGAATTCTGACAATGTTTAAATTTAAACTCTTCATCGCAATCATGTGGATCGCTGGAAGCTCGTTCGCTCAAGAGCCCGGCTCCGATTGGACGCACTACGTTCGCATTGGCGCGTACGGATTGCAATCGACGAACTCTGCAGAGATAGTCAGCAATGCCACGCGTGATGGGGTCTTCGGGATCGAAGTAGATAACGACATCCCGGGGCGTTACGAGAGCCTGACCAACCCGGAAGAGAAGCTGAAAGCAATTCGTGCCGTCGCCGAAAAGGCGCATCAGGCGGGCAATCGCGCGTTCGTTTATGTCGCTGGAACGGAATGTATCACTGCGAATGCCGACAAGACTCCGCATACGCTGGCGAAGGAGCATCCGGATTGGCTACAAAGAAAAATTACCGGAGAGCCTGCGCTATTCGGAGGCGGTTCGGCATTCTGGATTCAGCCGGGGGATGAGGATGTCTGGGTCAGCCCCTATGCGACCGAGTGGCGAAAGCTTTACATGCAGCGGATTCGACAAATTGCCGCCACAGGGATCGATGGCATTTATGTCGACATACCTTATTGGATGACCCATTTCGATGGCTGGGAGAACACGTGGGCCAGTTTTGACGACTACACAGTAGCGGCATTCAAGAACCAGACCGGGCTTGATGCGAAGACAGATTTGAAGCTTGGCGACTTTGGTGACGCAAATTTCCGCAAGTGGGTGGACTTCCGCATTTCGACGATCACTGATTTCATGCAAGAGATTGATCGCAATGCAAAGTCGGTAAACCCACAAATAAAAACGATTCCTGAGATTTATCCCGGCATAGAAGAAGAAGCCACACGCGTCGGAGCCGATGTCTATAACTTGTACGCGGTTACGGACGCCATTGCTCATGAATACGAATTTGGCGAAGGCGATCACATGGCGTCATCGCGAACTCCTTTCGACTGGTTCGCGTATCAGGCAGGCATGCAATCTTTCCGTGCCTTCGCGGAAGGGAAGCCTACCTGGATATTGAATTATTCATGGGATGGCGACACGAAAGTAGATCGAAAAGAGTCCATGAAGAACCTTGCCATGTCTCATGTGATGGCTGGAGCCAATTTCTGGGACGCGCCCGGTCATTCAATGGCCGGTTCGAATGACGAGCCTACCCGGAAAGAGATATTTTCGTGGATCCATGCACATGAGAAGACGCTGTATTCGCCGCGTGTGCCCATCAATCCAGTGGGAGTATATTTTTCTCCGAAGACGCGTGATTACTTTGCCAAAGATTTCATTTCTTCATATCGCGGAATTTTGATTCTGCTGATGCAGAAACATATGGCGTTCCAAATTGTCACACCGCGCACGCTAGGCAAGTTTGCCGGGAGTACGCTGGTTCTTCCCGATGTGCGCGTCTTGAGCGATGACGAAAAAACACAACTAAAAACCTATCTTGCGAAAGGTAATGAGCTTGTTATCACTGGGGCGGATATGACAGGCCTAGCCGATGCAACTGGGATTGTTCGTTTTGCTGATTGCCCAGGGAAACTTTACAGCCAGATGCTTGTAAAAGATTTTGAAAATGCCGATCCGAACTCGCAGCAAACTTTTTTTTCAAGCCTGAAAACAGATTCGACCGTACAGATTAGCGCATCTCCGCTGGTTGCAACATCCATTGTTTCGACGGATGGAAGTCCGCATATCTTCTTCGCGAACTTTGCCGGCTTGAAAGGTGGAGTAAATCCAGTTCAGACTGTGCAATCCGGAGTGCGGGTTGAAACCAGTCTTCGCGGCGAAGGACGCTTCCTGCCATTTCTTGGCGAGGTGACGGCTGTGCCGGGAGTTGTAAGCGGCGGACGCACAACCTACACGCTTCCTCCTATTTCGAAAGGCGGAATTTTTTGGATTGAAACGTCTGCCAAAGCAGCTTCATCGGGAGATCGGTAGTGTCCCCATTGAACGATCTTTTGAGTCTCTCTTCTGAGGCGAAAGCACTTCGCGGTTTGGAGTTTACTCCGCGTGAAATTGCGCAACAGCCCGATACCTGGGCAATGACGTTCGTTCTATTCGAAAAGCGGCGTGCAGAAATCGTCGCTTTCCTCGATGCAGCGGGTATCTTCAATGAGGTCGGACAGCGTCCCACTATATTTCTTCTTGGGGCAGGCACCTCCGACTACATTGGACGCGCTCTCGCCAGTCTTTTGCGTCGAGAATGGCAGTGTGAAGTGATCGTCGTTCCGAGTACCGATGCAGTCACACACTTTGAAGAGTTATTGCTTGTGCACCAAAAATATTTGTGGATTTCGTTTTCCCGCTCCGGGGACAGTCCTGAAAGCGCTGCTGCGATAGAGAAAGCTCAAAGTGCGCGGCCGAATATCCATCACTTGATTGTGAGTTGCAATCCGCAGGGACGAATGGTCGCCGCACCGCAGAGCAACCAAAAATCGCTAGCCATTGTTCTCGATGATTGCATCAACGATCGTGGCCTGGCGATGACGAGTTCATTTTCAAACATGGTCATCTTCGGACAATGCCTGGCCCATGTCAGCGATATCGGTCCTTACCATGACTTGCTCACTCGATTGATTACCGCTGCCGACTCATTGCTCGAAAGCGCTCCCGATTGTGCCGCCAAGTTGTCGTCATCCAACTACGCTAACGCTTGCTTTGTGGGATCGGGCCCATTGCGAGCTGTGGCGAGCGAATGTGCATTAAAGATGTTGGAGCTAACTGCAGGTAAATCACCAACGATGTCAGAATCCGCGCTGGGCCTGCGTCACGGTCCGATGTCTGCGTTGGGCGATGAAACTCTGTTTACATGCTTCGTGTCGAGCGATCCTCAAGTGCGCAGGTATGAGGCTGATTTGTTAAGAGAAGTTGGCGACAAGCGACTGGCAAAGACTCGAGTTGCGATTGGCCCACTGACTGCGCAAGAAGGACTTGCCGAAGACATCCTTAACATTGGCAATGGCTCGCCAATTCCGGATTTGTATCGCGCTCCGTGCGATGTGATTTTCGGGCAGTTGCTTGGGCTGTTCTTTTCTCTGCATTGGGGGCTGAAGCCGGACCGGCCCAGTCCGAACGGCGCAATTAGCCGTGTGGTACAAGGTGTCACCATCTACGCCTGAGCTGCGAAATCGCCTTTTGGACGTAACGCGAATATTCGCTTATCATTAGGCCACTCGTGCAGGGAACCCATGCCCGGCGCGAGTTTCAAGCTGAACATTCCCCTTTCTCGAGGTAGAACATGAAACTGAGAACATCTGCCACCAAATTCCTGACTGTGATTCTCCTTGCAATCCTTGCAGCTGGCCCGTGTTTCGCCCGGACCAAGATTGCTAAGTCGAACACAAATGCAGTTACGCTATCCGTCACTCCAGCTCATGGACAAGTGAAGCAGAAGGTCACGCTGATGGCCAATGTCACTACCAATAATTCTCCCGCTACTGGCGGAACGGTCGTTTTCTCCAACGGGCGCCTTTCCCTTGGCAGTGCACAAGTAGTAGGCAAGAACCCTGCTAAGGGTTACAAGTCTGGCACTGCGGTTTTGACGACCATTCTCGCGCCTGACTCTTATGGTTTGGTGGCGACATATGAAGGCACAGCGAGTTCGCCGCAAATCGTCGCCTCGAGCCCTGTTACGTACGTCGTTACAGGGAAAACTCCGAGCCGTACTGTGCTTACCGCAAAAGCCAACAGTCAGAATTCTAAGAACTATGATTTCACAGCTACCGTGGAGGTTTTTGGATTGCCAACGCCCATGCGCACGGTGGATTTCTTTGACACCACGTCGGGTACAGACCTGGGCGCTATATCCATGAATCCAAAATCGGCGATTCATGGTTTTGCTCCAGCCTTGCTTACCCCGGCAAGTGGCATGCCGGCTCAGTCCGTGGTAGCGGACTTCAATGGCGACGGCTATCCGGACGTGGCTGCAACGAATGCGGCGTTCGGCCCCAGCACCATGGCGGTGTTTCTTGGCAAGGCGAATGGGGAATTTCAGGCTCCGGTTTCATATCCGACGGGTTACTTCTGTAGCGGAATCGTGGTGGGAGACTACAACAATGACGGCATCCTCGATTTGATAGCCATGAACCAGGATGGCACCATCCAATTTTTTGCCGGCAATGGCGATGGCAGTTTCCAGGCTTCACTGACGAACAATATCGGGGGTTTACCCGTTTCCATTGCGATGGGAGATTTTGATCGCGATGGCGTGCTGGATTACGCGACTGTCGATTACTTCGGCAACACTGCATCCGTTTCTTTGGGCAATGGCGACGGCACTTTCAAGCCCGCTGTTCCGTATGCAATTGGAAGCGGCCCGTACTCCGTTGCTACCGCGGACTTCAACAATGACGGCTTTCTCGATTTGGCGGCTGTCAACGATAACGACAATACAATCAGCGTCCTGCTGGGCCACGGGGATGGAACTTTCGGCACGCAAAAAACTTACGGCACCGGCAATCAGGTCGAATTCGTTGTGACAGGAGATTTGAACCGAGATGGCAAACAAGACATTATTGTCGCTAATTATGCGGACCAAAATGTCGGTGTGTTGATTGGCAACGGCGATGGCACATTCAAACCGCAGGTGACTTATAGCGTCAGTGGCCCAGATGCGGGTCTTGCGATTGCCGACTTGAATGGTGACGGAATTCCGGACATCGCCGCGTCTTATTACCATCCCTCACAGGTAGGCGTACTGATTGGTAAAGGAGACGGCACGTTCGCCGCAGTGCATAACTACAACACTGGCCAGACTCAAGGATACGAAATCACCATAGCCGATTTGAACGGAGATGGCACTCCCGATTTGATCAACTGCGACCTCAATTCTTCCATCAGCGTGCTCCTAGGGGGATCTGCGGGACGCGCAATTCTGAGCGATGTGGCTGTTCCGGGAACTGGGACACAGCAGATCGTGGCAACTTACAGTGGCAGCGAAAGATACCTGGGCTCGAAATCGAAACCCGTGACAGTACAAGGGTCAGGCGCAAAGTAGGAGATTCAAAGTACCAGACGCCCCGTTCTTATTGCTTGTCGCGATAAGGCGGGGCATTTTTATCGCGAAATCGCAGTCGATGTTCAGACGTCACAAGGCTTGAGAGCCTTCCGAACCTACACTCTTTTCTGCATGATCCGACCCATGTTATTTAATTCTTTTGTGTGGGTACAACTGTGGGTACAATAGATATTGAGTTCAGTTGGGACGAAACCAAGCGCGAATGGGTCTTGGCGGAGCGGGGAATAGATTTTCTCGATTTGGCCAAAGGACTATTCGACGGGCGCCCTTTGCTGACGCTATTCAGCACGCGTGGGGATGAAGAGCGGTTTGTTAGCGTCGGATTGGTTGAGGGTAAGTTTTTCGCGCTTGTCTGGAGCCGTCGAGGAGCCGAAATCCGGTTGATTACCGCGAGGAGAGCGAGAGATGCCGAAGAAAAGCAATATCGTGCGTTACACGATGGATGAAATCAAAGCCAAAATTGCACGCGGCGAAAGCAAGATGGACTGGAAGAAAATCGACGAGATGACCGAGGAGGAGTTGGAAGCCTCCATCCGCGCCGATCCCGATGAGCCTCGCGACGGTGAAATTGACTGGACCAGGGCGGTAAAAGGGCTGCCTCCGCGTAAAGAGCACATCAATATTCGCATCGATCACGACGTACTGGAGTGGTTCAAAGGCCACGGTCGTGGCTATCAAACGCTCATGAACAACGTGCTAAGAGCATTTGTGCAGACACGACGTGGCCGGAAGTAAGATAATTAGAGAGTCCCGTATGTTTAATGTAGGCGACGTAATTGATAGCAAATACCGGGTCGACGGTCTCTGCAGCGCAAGCGGTGGGATGGGTACGATTCTTTTTGTAACTCCTCTGCAAGCGCCGCCACATCCTTTCAACGTGGTGCTGAAATATTGTAAAGATACCGATGAGGAGCAGCTCAAGAGATTTCGACGTGAAATTCGCCTACTCGCATCTTTCAAGGGTAATTCGAAAATCGTACAAATCGTAGATCAGGATCTTGAGTACGATCCACCATACTTCGTAATGAAACATTATCCAGATGGCGATCTGTCTGGACTTGCCTCGCAACTTAAAACATCCTACACAACCCAGGAGCAACTGTTTTTGCAAATGATTGATTGTGTTCAGGAACTTCATTCTAAGAATGAGTTTCACCGCGACATAAAGCCCCAGAACTTCCTAAGAGATGGCGATCAAATTGTAGTGTCCGATTTCGGTTTGACAACCGAATTTGGTTCCGGTACGGCTTTTACGCGGAGTTCAATGTGGTGGGGAACCCACGGCTACATACCGCCTGAATTTCTAAATGGCGGTTTTAAGCACGCGGATGCGGCAGGCGATGTCTTTATGTTGGGCAAAACTATCTATGCGCTGCTCAGTGGTAGGGATCCACTGTATCTTGTCGGGAGCGAAATCCCCGCTCCCATCTTCCACATTATTGAACGTTGTTGCAACGTCGCAAAAACCAATCGTTACCAAACTTTGTCCGAGCTGAAACAATCCTTGGTGGCTGCGTATGACGTATTGATTGGAAGAGCCGGCGGCATAGGGCGAGTAAGACAATTCTTTATGGCAATTCAGGATCGATTACAGCGCGAGCAACAATACGATGTGCAAGAAGTTTTGATGTTTACCGAGCAGCTGGCATTACTAGATGAGAATGACCAAATCGCGGTCTGCAAAGAACTTCCCATTGGATTTTTCTCAATAATTGGACAAGAGCCTGTGATGGGTCAACTCAATACGTTTCTTACAGTTTATGAAAAAATGGTCGATAACCAAGGCTACGGTTGGGGCTATGCGGAAACAATCGCGGATAACATGTATGTCATCTTTAGCGCGGTACAAGCGCCGCTAAATGAGCGAGCCCGAGCCCTTGGCCTCGCTATACATGCTGCAGCATATATGAATAGATTTGCTGCAATGGACGCTTGCAGATCAATGGTTACGTCCGTTACGGATGAAGAACTTGGTTTTCAAGTAGCTTCTATACTGATTCAGAATCGCAACACATTCATCTCGGGGACCGAGCCCAGTTCTTGCAAGAGCGAAGCGGTACGAAGCGCATTGCGCCAGATACAGGAACAACCATCGGCTGAAGCCTAAAGGCCGCCTTAGATAGATATCCAGCCCTCAGTTCTTAAACGCGGCAAACATCTTCTCGGCGTTGGCGTGGTAGATCTTTTCGAGAACGGGATCGGGTAGTTCCATTCCGTAGATTTCCCAGCGGCCTTGGCCGGGATATCCCCAATAGTCGAAGTATTCGTCGGCGGTTTCGAGCCAGCGGAAGTGGTTGCGATACATTTCTTCGGTGACTTCATTGTCGGTGCCGAACATGATGCGGTCCTGATAACGAAGGAAAAATTCCCGTGCACGCCGCGGCTGGCGCCCGAGTTCGGCTTCACGCGCACCGAATTCGATCATTACATTTGGATGCGTATCGAGTAGGTTCGCAACGTAGTCCAGATTCTCCGGCCAGTTGGCCATGTGCAAAGACACAAATTGCGTGTGCGGATGACGGGCGAACATACGATCTCGCGCAGCAAGTAGCGCGTCTTTTCTCGGAAAATCGGAACCGTAAAAGCTCCAATCAGGATGCTCGGTCAGCTCTTCGTAGCGTTCGTTGGTATTGTCCGTGGGATGAAAAAATGCCTCGGGATCGGAGACGTGGATGGATACGGGAATGGCAAGGCGGCCAGCTTCTTCCCAGATGGGATCGAGACGTGGATCGTCCACGGTGATGAGTTTTCCAGTTTTGTCGCGGACGCCCAGTCCTAAATCTTTCAGAACTTTCAAACCGCGTGCTCCGCGTGAAACCGCATCGTCCAGTTGCGCGACCATCTCCTGGCTGAAGTTGGGATCGTCAATCTTGCTCCAGTCGATCTGAGTGAAAACGATAAAGCGTCCGGGATACGGCTTTACCATTTCGTCAATCACGTGTTGCAAGTGATCTCCCCACATGCCGGTGAGAATCACGATGGTCCGCACGTTGGTATTGTTCATCACCTCGACGACACGTTCAGGAGGCATATGTTCGTCAATGCGAGCGGCGTCGTTTACGTGGTTGTGGACATCGATGACGTAGAACTTGGCTTTCGGCACTTTGTGTACGGCCGTGTGCAACATCGGTACCGGATGGAAGTCGCGCAATAGAAGCGTCTTTTTCTGTTCGGCGTCAGGAGCTGCCTGATAGCCGATCTGCGCATTTTGAGCTGTAACGAAGGAAGCTGCGAACAACAAAAAGGGAAGGAGTTTTAAATGTCTGCTCATTTCAACCTCACTTACGAAGTGTTATGAAAACTTACGTTTTGTTTCTCGCCGAACAGTCTAATACATCTGCGAGCAGGCGTAACATCAAAATTACACGGCTTTACGGGCGCGCGTTGTGGACAATGCGGAGACTGAAAGAGAAGACGGAACCACTCCCCGGCTGACTGACAACGCCGAGAGTACCACCGTGAGTTTCAATGATTACTTTGGCAATCGCGAGCCCCATTCCCGTGCCTGAGGCAGCGGCGCGCTGTTCCTTGCCACGATAGAATTTCTCAAAGATCAGCGACTGCTCAAATGAATCGATCCCAGGCCCGTGATCGCCGACACTAGTGATGAGCCAATCCCCGCGTACCTCGCTGGTGATCTGAATGGGCGATCCCGCGCCAGAATACTTGCCGGCATTTTCCAAAAGATGGACCAACACTTCGCAGATGCGTTCAACGTCCATACTCACAAGCGGCAAGTCCAAAGGGGCTCGAGTATCGACATGGTGTCCTTGAAGTGCGGCTTTAGCTTCCAGCAACGCAGGTTCGAGTGCTTCCTGAATATGGTGGGGACGCAAATCGAGCTTGACCATGCCGGCATCGAGCTCTCCCATTTCGGCGGCTTCGCCTACCAGGCGGTTTAACCGGTCGGTTTCTTCATCAATCACAGTGAGCAAGTCGCGAGTGTCTTCGAGTCGCAACGTGTTCGACGATAGCAGCGTTGTGACGCTCGCCTTGATGGATGTCAGAGGAGTACGAAATTCGTGGGCCACGGAATCAAGCAGCGCAGATCGAAGACGCTCGTTTTCTTGCATCGCGCGATTCTTGCTTAAAGCTTCGAGGGCGCGGACGCGTTCGATGGCCAGTCCAGCGAGGCTTCCGAGAGCGTCAAGGGTTACGCTGGAAAGCTCGTCTCCCACGAGGGCCAATGCCCCGACGGTGCGAACACCCAGACGTAGCGGGACATAAGACACTCCGTCGTGAGTAGAAGTTTCTCCGCGTAGAGTTGTTGATCGCAATAGGGTTTCGTCAATCTTGGTGTTAGGCGATGAACGATAGATGGATTGATGGTCGGCGGCCATAAGGGCGACTCCGCTGACCGAAAAGTTTTCCTGAACGTACAGCGGCAGAGCATTCAGCAGTTCCAAAACATTATCGGATGCGAGAAGCCTCTGGCTCAGACTGAAAAGCCGCTCGACTTCGAGGCGGCGCTGTTTGGCGTCTTGAGCATCGCGACGAGCTTTTTCAGCAAGGTTGCTGCCTACAAACGCAGTGATAATGAAGGCGAACAACGCTACCCAGTTTTGGGGATCAGAAATAGTGAATGTGCCCACGGGCGGAAGGAAGAAAAAATTGAATGCTGCCGTAGCGCCGAGTGCCATTGCAAGTGCGTAGCGCAATCCCCAACGGGCCGAGGTCAGCAGCACCACGACCAAAAACATCAGCGCCACAGTTGTCGGATTCACGTGCAGACGGAACCCAACCATCGTGATAGCAGCAATCGCTGCAATGATCGCTAGATAACGAATCGCTTGCCTGCGGATGCCGATTTTCATGTCCGCATTGTACGATGTACGTGACATAATCACGCGAACGATTAATTAACGCGACGGGTTGTGATGACAAAGACACCTGAAACCTGGCTCGACGAATTATCACCAAACGGCGGTAAAGGTACGTTCAAGCTTTTTCTTGGGTACGCTCCGGGAGTAGGGAAGACCTACAACATGCTGAGCGAAGCCTTGCGCCGGGCGAGCCGCGGGGAAGACGTCATGATCGGGGCCGTGGAGAGCCATGGGCGCAAAGCGACTGCGGAACTAGCGGGCAAGCTGGAGAGAATCCCGCTTCGGAAGCTGGACTACAAGGGCACGTTATTTGAAGAGATGGACCTGGACGCGATCATCGCGCGCAAACCCAGCATCGTGCTAGTCGATGAGCTGGCGCATACGAATATTGAGGGCAGCAAACATTCCAAACGATATGAAGATGTTATGGAATTGTTGGATGCGAAAATCAGTGTGCTTTCCACAATGAACGTGCAGCACATAGAAAGCCTAGCGCCGACGATTTTACAGATTACAGGCGTGCAAGTGCGCGAGACTGTTCCGGATTGGGTTATGCAGCGAGTGGATGAAATCGTGCTGGCCGATCTTACTCCGCAAGCACTGCAAAGTCGGATGCTTCGTGGCGATATCTATCCGGTAGACCGTGCCCAACGGGCGCTTTCACATTTCTTCCGTCCGGGAAATTTGATTGCATTGCGAGAATTGGCCTTACGGCAAGTCACTCAAGTGGTTGATCGCAGCCTCGATGCGTATCTCAAAGAAGAAGGAGCGCAACCGGCACATACGGTGCGGGAACGAATCGGCGTGTGCATCAGTTCTAATCCGGCAGCCCAGTATTTGATTGCCCGAGGATCGCGCATGGCCCAGGCGATCGGGGCCGAGTTTTTGGTTTTCTATATTGACATTGGCTGCGACACGCGTCCTGAGGACCAGCGAGCGCTGGCGGAAAATGTAAGATTCGCTGAAACGCTGGGAGCGCGCGTGATAAAGACTATGGCAGAAAACGTGGCGGAAGGCGTAAGTAAGGCCGTGCGTGAGAATCACATCACGCAGGTGATTTTTGGGCATTCCGCACGCAAGGGTTGGAAACGATATCTTTATTTATCGGCAATCCATAAATTTCTGCGCGATGCTCCTACTGTCGATGTGCATATCGTGACGCACGAATCTCGATGAACTAAGCTCTATGAATCGCGAATCCCAATGACAAGCGATCGGCCGCATATTCTTGTTGTGGATGATGAGCAGCAAATCACTCGTGTGCTGCGAACCAGCCTGTCGGCGCAGGGTTACGATATTCGCGTCGCGAATAGTGGCGAGATGGCAATCGAGATCATGAAAGACTGGGTTCCTAGTCTGATCATCACAGATTTATCGATGCCTTCGATTGATGGAATTCAATTGTGCCGGACCGTGCGTGCAACTTCGCAAGTGCCGATACTTGTCTTGTCAGTTCGTGATAAGGAACAACAGAAGATTGAAGCGCTGGATGCCGGCGCGGACGATTACATCACCAAGCCTTTCAGCATGAACGAGTTGTTGGCCAGAGTCCGAGCAAATTTGCGCCGCAGTCCTGCCACTGCAGAACTGGTGCCGGACATAACCACGCTCGGAGAGTTTCGAATTGATCGCGCGACGCGCAATGTGACTGTGGCCGGCAGGGAAGTAAAACTTACTCCGAAAGAATTCGATCTTCTGACATTTTTCGCGACGCGCCCGCATCGCGTTGTGCCGCACAGGACGATCCTCGCGGCTATCTGGGGTTCGAATAGCACGGAGCAGCCAGAGTATCTGCGAGTTTTCATCGGTCAATTGCGGAAGAAAATCGAGGTTGATCCCGCGACGCCACATTACCTCTTGACCGACCGGTGGGTGGGATATCGATTCGAACCCGGCGAGTAACTGATCCTTACGAACTCTTTATGCGAGCCTTATCCCTTTCTTAGCTGCCCCTTGTTCCAATAGTTCATGGAAAGGCAGCTCGATGAAAAATCCACGCATTGCTTTCGCATTATTTCTGATCTTTGTGTTGTCTCCTGCGCTGCGCGCTCAATCGGGAGCTGCACCGACGGACGAATTGCAAACTCTCCGTCAACAATTGCTGGCTATTTCCGCGCGGATTGATGATTTAGAAAAGCAACGTAACGAAGCCGCCAAGACCGAACAGGGTGTTGTTGCCACTCCGGTGGTAGAGGGTACGCTTGCCTCCCCGGTTGCGAACGCAAAGCCAGCGAAAGCGGAGCCTTTTGCATTTGCAGACTGGACGTGGCTCACAGGTAATCCGCGCACGAAAACCCCAGCGTTCGACTCCAAGTTCTTTACCCCTGAAATACGTGCCGATGTGGACTACATCGCGGACTTCAACCATCCGAAAGATGACACCATCAGCGGGTCCAGTGAAGCTTTTCGCGCGAATGAAGTGCAGTTGACGCAACTCGGCGTGGGCGGCGACTTTCACTATGACAACGTCCGTGCGCGGGTAATGACGCAGTTTGGGTTGTATTCCACGGCAACGCCGCGGAATGATGCAAGCCCCTCCCGCGGACAATGGGATTTAGCAAATGCTTATCGTTACCTTTCCGAAGCATACGGCGGCTACCACATCAATGCGCTACATGGCATCAATGTAGACGCCGGAATTTTCATGTCCTATGTTGGGCTGTTCAGTTATTACAACTTTGATAATTGGGCTTATCAGCCGTCGTATGTTTCTTCGAATACGCCGTGGTTCTTTAACGGAGTGCGCGTACAGATATTTCCGACCGAACATTTGAAGATTGAACCGTGGTTTATCAATGGCTGGCAATCCTATGGACGATTCAATCACCGGCCCGGCGTAGGGGGTGAAATTTTATGGCGTCCCAATGGATGGCTTTCAGTGACCGGAAATCAATATGGGCTCGGCCAAGACACACTCGGAGTGGTCGGCCGTTCGCGCTATCACACCGATGACAGCGTGCAGGTGAAGTATTACGACCATCCTGAGAGATTTGTAGACAAGATGGCGTTCACGCTGACGGGCGATGCGGGATGCGAAAGCGGCGGCGGAGTGAGTTGCTTCGGCAATACGCGGTCGGCTAACGGAGCGATCAATCCGAAGCAAAGTTTTCTAGGTTACATGGCCTATAACCGATGGTGGTTCCACAAGGATCTTTACGGAGTGACGCTGGGTGGCGGGAAAATCAATAATCCCGGCAGGTATCTTGTATTGCTGCCGCCTATTAACGGCGCAACCGCGGCGACGGGAACTCCCTACTTCACGGCAAATCCAGGCGATCCATTCAAGGCGTGGGACGCATCCGCGACTTTTGACTACATGCCGAGTCAATACATCACGTTTCGGTATGAATATAACTATCGGGCTGCAAACGTTCCGTACTTTTCCGGAAGGGGAGGTGTAACGCCGCCGGGAGGAAACAATGGAGATCCGTCGGCGATCGTCCCGGGATGGGCGCCGGATCTTAGGAAAGATGAAAGCCGATTGAATCTGGCGTTGCTGGTGAAGTTCTAGGGATCGTTTTAGTTATCGGGACAGATTCTATGGCCGATCTATTTTTTACGCTACTAACAATCGGATTCTTCGCCATATCGCTGGCGTATGTGCATTTTTGCAACCGCGTGAAGTGAGAACGAGATATGGATACACAATCGCTGCTGATGTTGATTATTTGCGGGTTGCTGATGGTTTATCTCTTCTACGCGCTGTTGCGTCCGGAGAAATTTTGAAATGACTCTCAATGGCTGGCTACAAATTCTCTTTTTTCTCGCCTTGATTTTTGCGGTGACGAAGCCTTTGGGTGTTTTCATGGCACGAGTGTTCTCACGTGAACACACATTCATGGATCCGATTCTGCGTCCGATTGAACGCTTGCTTTATCGGCTGACCGGAGTAAACGAAGAACAGGAAATGGCGTGGACAGAGTATGCCACGGCGATGCTGTTGTTCAGCTTGGTCTCGATGCTGCTGCTTTACTTAATGCAGCGTATGCAGGCCTTTCTGCCGCTGAATCCGCAGCATTTGGGAAATGTTAGTCCGGCACATCTGGCGTTCAATACAGCCGTGTCTTTCACGACCAATACCAACTGGCAGTCCTATTCGGGCGAAACGACGATGAGTTATTTCACTCAGATGGCGGGCCTGGCATATCACAATTTCGTGTCGGCAGCAGTTGGCATCGCATTGGCGATTGCGTTCATACGCGGGATTGCACGACGCCAGATGGAAACGATCGGAAATTTCTGGGTAGACCTGGTTCGAGCGAGTCTCTGGGTGCTCTTGCCTTTCTGCGTTGTTGGAGCGCTCGTCCTGGTTTCACAGGGAGTAGTCCAAAACTTTAAATCGTACGACACAGTCAAACTCGTTGAACCGCAGTATCCGCAGCGGATAGATACAAATGGCCAGCCCGTCGTCGATGCATATGGAAAACTCGTGATCGACATGGTCACGACGCAGACGATAGCGCAAGGGCCAGTTGCGTCCCAGGAAATCATTAAAGAATGGGGAACCAATGGTGGCGGTTTTTTTAATGCCAACAGTTCACATCCTTTTGAAAATCCAACGCCTCTTTCAAATCTGATTGAGATGTTTGCCATCTTTGCGTTGTCGTCAGGCCTAACCTACACGCTTGGACGAATGACAGGGTCGGCTGCACATGGATGGGCAGTTTGGGCGGCGATGGCGATTCTATTTCTCGGTGGAGTTACAACTGCATACTGGGCTGAAGCGAAGGGTAATCCTCTCTATCCGCATACGATTACCCAGCAGATATCGGCGACGCAGGCGGGCGGCAATATGGAGGGCAAGGAAGTGCGATTTGGAATCGCCAACTCTGCGCTTTTTGCCACCGTCACGACAGACGCCAGTTGCGGAGCGATCAACGCATGGCACGATTCATTCACTCCGCTGGGCGGATTAGTTCCGTTGGTCAACATCATGTTGGGTGAGGTCATCTTCGGCGGTGTCGGTTCCGGCATGTACGGGATTCTGATTTACGTCGTGTTGGCCGTCTTTATCGCGGGATTGATGGTAGGTCGAACGCCGGAATATTTAGGCAAGAAGATTGAAGCATACGACGTCAAGATGGCCATGCTGGTTTCTCTCGTTTTTCCGCTGGTAATTCTTACGCTTACCGGGCTTTCGATGGTGAAGAATTTTGGCACGGCGGGAATTTCAAATCCTGGCCCGCATGGCCTCAGTCAAGTTCTATATGCATTCACCTCATCTGCAGGGAATAACGGTTCGGCCTTTGGAGGCTTGACCGTGAATACGATGTGGTACGACGTTGCCACGGGTTTCACCATGCTGGCTGGGCGTTTTCTGATGATTATCCCGATGTTGGCGATCGCAGGAAATCTAGCCAAGAAAAAATATGTACCGCCGTCGCTGGGAACTTTTCCGGTGACGACGCCACTATTTACGACGCTGTTGATTGGTGTGATCTTGATTCTTGGAGCGCTGACATTTTTCCCAGCACTAAGTCTGGGACCGATTCTTGAGCATTTGCTACTGCACGCAGGGAAGACGTTTTAGGGAAAACTATGTCATCCGCAAACAAGTCGGCATGGAACGTCGAGTTAATTCGGCGTGCAGCATGGCATGCGGTTTTGAAGCTGAATCCCTTAACGATGATGCGCAATCCGGTGATGTTCGTGGTCGAGGTCGGGAGTGTAATCACAACCGCATTGCTATTTCTTGGATCTCGTCAGAATTTTCGCTTCAATCTGCAAATCACACTTTGGCTCTGGTTCACTGTAGCGTTTGCCAACTTTGCGGAGGCCATGGCCGAGGGCCGCGGGAAAGCGCAAGCCGATACTCTGCGCCGTGCGAAGTCTGAAACTATTGCGAAGAGAGTCGGGCCGAAAGGAATTCATGAACAAGTTCCAAGCGCTAATTTGCGAGTCGGAGATCTCGTGTTCGTGGCGGCTGGCGAATTGATTCCTGGCGACGGTGAGATTACAGAAGGAGTTGCATCGGTCGATGAGTCCGCAATCACAGGTGAATCTGCTCCAGTGATTCGCGAAGCGGGCGGAGATCGATCCGCAGTCACTGGCGGTACACGTGTCCTCAGCGATCACATCGTGGTAAAGATCACGTCGAATCCCGGCGAAACTTTCATCGATCGAATGATTGCGCTGGTCGAAGGAGCCACCCGGCAGAAGACCCCAAACGAGATCGCGCTCAACATTCTGCTGGCGGGACTGACCATCATCTTTCTGCTCGCGGTAGTCACGCTTCAACCGTTTGCAATATATTCTGGTGCGCCGCAAAGCATTTTCGTACTGGTCTCGTTGTTGGTCTGCCTGATTCCGACAACAATTGGTGGCTTGCTATCGGCGATTGGAATTGCCGGTATGGACCGCCTGGTGCAGCACAACGTCCTCGCGATGTCGGGACGTGCAGTCGAGGCTGCGGGCGATGTGAACACTCTTTTGCTGGACAAGACTGGCACGATCACTTTTGGCAACCGGCAGGCCACAGAATTCTTTCCAGCCACCGGCGTTACAGAAGCCGAGATGGCTGAAGCGGCGCAGCTTTCGTCACTTGCAGATGAAACTCCAGAAGGCCGGTCCATCGTTGTGCTCGCAAAAGAACGGTACAAACTTCGTGGACGCGATTTCGCCAGTCACGAAGCGGAGTTCATTGCGTTCACGGCTCAGACAAGAATGTCGGGAGTGAATCTTGATGGCCGCGAAATTCGTAAAGGCTCAGCAGATGCAATCACGCGTTACCTCGAAACCAATCACGCCTCGGTGCCGCAGGATTTGCGGACTATCGTCGAGCGGATCGCGTCTTCTGGTGGAACTCCTCTGATGGTCGCGGAAAATCAGCGCGCGATGGGCGTCATCCATCTCAAAGATGTGGTGAAGGGCGGCATACGCGATCGCTTCGCGCAGTTGAGGTCCATGGGAATTCGTACAGTGATGATTACAGGAGACAATCCGCTGACCGCTGCAGCGATCGCGCGGGAAGCTGGAGTGGACGACTTTCTCGCGGAAGCGACTCCCGAAGACAAGTTGAAGCTGATTCGTACCGAACAAGCGGGAGGCAAGCTGGTCGCCATGACGGGCGACGGAACCAATGATGCCCCAGCCTTAGCGCAGGCAGACGTAGGAGTCGCCATGAATACCGGAACTCAGGCGGCGAAAGAAGCAGGAAACATGATCGACCTGGACTCTAATCCCACGAAGTTGATCGAAGTAGTCGAAATCGGAAAACAATTATTGATGACACGTGGAGCGCTCACGACATTTTCGATCGCTAATGATGTAGCCAAATATTTTGCGATTATCCCGGCGATGTTCGCGGTCACTTTTCCGGTGCTGAACGCGCTGAATATCATGCGGCTGAAGACACCCCAGTCGGCAGTGCTGTCAGCGGTTATCTTCAATGCGCTAATCATCATTATTCTGATTCCGCTGGCACTGCGCGGAGTGAAATATCGTGGAATGAGTGCGGAAGCCCTCCTTCGCCGTAACCTATTTATTTACGGCGTAGGAGGTCTGATCGCGCCATTCGCCGGTATCAAGATCATCGACATACTTATCACTGCGGCGGGACTTGCATAGAAATTATGAAAAAGCATCTGATTATCGCAGTACGGATGACAATCGCAACGACCATCCTGTTGGGGATTGCTTATCCTCTTGTGGTCACCGGTTTGGCCCAGATTATTTTCCCAGCTAAAGCGAATGGCCAACTTGTTTATCGCAATGGAGAAGCTGTCGGATCGCGCATCATCGCGCAGCCTTTCACTTCCGATAAATATTTCCATCCTCGACCGTCAGCTGCAGGGGCCGGATACGATGCTGCCAACTCTGGTGGGACCAACCTCGGGCCTTCTAATCGCAAATTAATCGAGCGAGTACAAGCCGATGCTACACGACTGCATGACGAAAATCCGAACCAACTGGTTCCGGTTGATCTGCTGACGACGTCGGCATCGGGACTCGATCCCGATATTTCACTGGCTGCAGCAGAGTTTCAGATCCCGCGAGTTGCGCGGACACGGGCCGTTTCGGAAGCGAGCATTCGTGATCTGGTGAAGAGCCATACTATGCAGCGTGATTTCGGCCTTCTCGGTGAACCGCGGGTCAATGTGCTGGAATTAAATTTGTCACTGGACGGACTAGCCAAGTAGCTAACTAGCAAGCTGCCGGTCACGCGCACTTAGCTCCTGACGTTTTGCATCTACCAGATAATCCAGCTGATCAAGCAGAGTAGCGTCACTCTCGGCGATTGCATCAACCAGATAAACAAGGACGGGGCGCGGGTCGCTGTCGCCTAATTTCAAGAAATGACCAATGCTGTCGGTCGCGATAATTCGTTTCAGTTCTTCCTTAGAGTAGCGTGCTGAGTAACGAAAAGTGCGGTTACTGCCTTCGACGGTTCGATCCACTACATCCTTTTTGTAAAGGCGATCCAGAGCAGTTTGGAGAGTTGTTGGTGGCAGGTTGAAATGGGTCTCGCTCAGCAACTCGCGCGCGGTCGCGCTATTCAATCGCCAAAGTGCGTCCATGACTCGCTGTTCGAGCGTTCCCAAAGTTCTAGAGGCATAGAAACGGTGTAGAGAAACCAGACGGTGAATCTTGTTAAGCGAGCCCATTCCCCAAAGTCCTCGCAAAATTGTAGGATGGACAACGATACCAGTTGTCTCGAAATTGTCACTTTCTCGCGGATTGGGCTGATCGCCGCTGCGGCAAAGGAGTACACACTATGACCGATAGGCACGCTGAAACGCTGGTGAAACCGATGTTTTTTGGTGCCGAGCCGCAACTCTTTGTCACCGATATTGCAGCCTCATGCGAGTTCTATACAAAAAAACTGGGGTTCACGGTTGCCTTTATACATGGTGAGCCGCCATTCTACGGCCAAGTATTCAGGGACGGAGCTCGGCTGAACCTGCGATCTCTTGACGAACCCGCCATTGATCCCGAGCTTCGGGAGAGGGAGGACCTGCTCTCAGCAACCATCACGCTCGACGATGCAGAGCCGCTGTTTCTTGAATTTCAGGCAGCAGGCGTGATGTTTCATCAGACACTCAAGACAGAGCCATGGGGCGCCCGGACCTTCATCGTTTGTGATCCCGACGGCAATCGGATCCTTTTTGCCGGGCGCGAACAGTAACGACCTGCGGTTGCCTGGTTGGCAAATTCGGGCCGCGCCGAACCTTATATTCAATTGACTTTCATAATAGGGTGAGCAAATATAATCCAGTCGAAAAGCCGCATGTCTCAACTTCGGAAAGAGCGTACGGAACGTTATGGACACTGAGATTGGTGCGGGAAAGCGAAACGTCGTCGTCGGAGCGACAATCTCAGCGCTGGTCTTGAGCGCGATCGCTCTGATTGCCGCTCCATCCACGGTGCGCGGCATGTTTTCGACAAAATTTCTGCCGCACGCGTATTGCTATCTTTACGACAAGCAATTGATCGCTCTCCATGTTGGAAGCGATACGTTGATCTGGCTTTCGTATCTCAGCATCTCCTGCACGCTGGTTTATTTGGTGTGGAGAACGAGGCGGGAGGTTCCATTCAGCTGGATGTTGCTGGCGTTCGGATTGTTCATCGTGGCTTGCGGATTCACCCACCTCATGGAAGTCATTGTCCTATGGAAACCGCTCTATTGGCTGGCCGGCGACGTGAAGTTGGTCACGGCCCTGGCGTCAGTAATCACGGCGATCGCGTTACCGGGATTGGTGCCACAGATTCATGGGATGGTGGTCTCAGCGCAAGCGTCAGAAGATCGCGGCCGACAACTTGAAAGAGCCAACCGAGAATTGCATAACTTGTCAGCAAATGTGATGAGCGTTCAGGACGCAGAACGCCGCCGGATTGCGCGCGAACTGCATGATGGTGTGGGGCAGTATCTCGCGGCAATAAAAATGTCGTGTGAGGTTGCGCTAGCGGAGTCGGCCCGGGGAGACGGCAACGGCGCGCTACGCGATTCGCTGAAGCTGCTCGACGAATGTACTTCGGAAGTCCGAACGATTTCTCATTTGCTGCATCCTCCCCTGCTTGAGGAAATGGGATTAGCCGCCGCGATTCCATGGTATGTACGCGGATTCACGGAGCGGAGTAAAATCACGGTCGAGCTCGACATGCCTGCGACTTTGGACAGGCTGCCGACTGAACTTGAACTGGTTTTGTTCAGGGTTTTACAGGAAAGTCTGACGAATATCCATCGGCACTCTAGTAGTAAGACAGGCAAAGTTCGCTTGCAAAATGCGAAAGGCTACCTCCTACTTTCGATCGAAGATCAGGGAACTGGCTTCGACATGGACGACAATGAATCTGGAGCGGGCGTAGGCATTGCAAGCATGCGCGAAAGAGTGCGCGAAGTTGGTGGACAATTCAACATCACATCTGGGCTGAAGGGCACAGTGATTGAGGTGAAGGTGCCACTGCAAAAGGAGGCGGAATGGCAAAACGTATCCTCGTCGTAGACGATCACGATGTTGTTCGACAGGGCGTAAAACTCATCCTGCGATCCCGTCCCGACTGGCAGGTCGAAGCGGAAGCGGGAGATGGCATTGAGGCGTTGGAGAAGATCAAACAGCTCAGGCCGGACCTCGTCATTCTCGACATTAGCATGCCTCGAAAGGGCGGATTGGAAGTCCTTTCGGAACTCGACAAATCAGGCAAGCGTTTGCCAATCATTGTTATGACGATGCATGATTCGACGGAACTGTCGGCGCAAGTCCGGAAAGCGGGAGCTTCCGGATACGTCGTGAAAACGCATGCTGGCCGCGACTTGCTTCCCGCGATAGAAGAAGTACTTGGAGGGGGAACATTTTTTCCATTGGACACCCAATCATCGCCAACACCGAATAACAAGAGTAAGCAGAAAACACCGGGGATGTTGAGAGTTATCGGGTTCTCTTACGCCTAACTATTTCTTCGCGTTGACCTGGTCGGCGATCTTATCGAACTGCGATTTCGGCATGATGTGGCGTGTCACGAGATCCTCGGCGCGGTTATAGGGGCGTCCGGCGATGATCTTGTCTGCGGCGATCGTGGAAACTCCTGGTAGATTCGTCAATTGATCTTTAGTAGCGCTATTCAGATCAAGTGGCTTGTCGCGATTCCAGCCTTCGCGTATTCCTTGCGCAACAGCCTTTGCATTTGTCTTTAATTCTGCGGTTGCCTGCGCGGTCTTTTCTTTCACATCCTGTGGGCTTTGTTGCGTGGTACAGCCGGCGAGGAAACCAAGCAGCAATATCAAAATGCCGTAACCGTATTTAGGAAATCCCATAGCACGCTCCCGACTTCTAAGCTCAATGATATTCCATTCTGTTTGTGGGTGAAGGATCGGAAATGGGCACAGGTATTAGCTGTGCCCACCCTTGGTCTTTACTCTTTACTAGTACGGACGGGAAGGGAACACATCAAGCGATTCCAGGCCGTTATTGCTGAACGGATCCAGGAAGGGCGATCCCGGAACTTCTCGCGTGCAGCCGGTTCCAGATTGAATTAACAACAGCGCGACCGACGAGGGAAAGCCGTGTTCGGCAACTGCGAGTCCGCCACCGGCTCCAGTTGTGGTTCCGGTGTGAAGACCAGCGGCATTGGTCCAGGCAAGTGGGGCCAAAGCGGTAGGGTTCGTGTATCCGCCGGTACAAGTGCCAGCCAATGAAACTACTCCGCTGGTTTGCGAAAACTTTGCGGTAGTCACTTGGCCGGAGGAATTGTTAGTGATGTAGAGGTAGAAGTTCACCCCCACTACTCCTGGGCTAAGCCAGACGTTCTGCGAGTTAAGGCCCGGTCCAAGATTGACGCCGGACGCGATGGCTGGTCCTCCATAATCGACAGTGGGCGCAAGGTTTCCGCTCGGAAGAATCTGCGCGACCTCGACTTCCGCAAGTCCAGGTTGATTGTCGCCAAATACCGCGTACTTACCATTCTTGGAAATATCCACGGATTGAGGCATTCCGCTCTGAGTGGAAAAGCCGGTTGAGTTAAAGATCGCCAGAGGAGTTAGAACTCCGCCACCGATCGCAAACGATTGGATCGACCCGTCTCCGTAGGTGACGACCAAGACGTGAGGTCCAGTGATTGAAACGGCCATGCTCGTAACCGGGCCACCAGATAAACCATTAGCTGGCGTCGAGGTTGACCAGAATGGCTGGCAAGTGGATGTGTTCACTTTATAAAAAGCAATCTTACGTTCTCCAGTGAAGGCAGCAAAAACGTAAACGAATCCGGGGCGACGATCCACGGCAAGCGGAATCAGTTTGTTCGCTCCGCCTATGGCAGACGGATCGTTAAAATTTCCCACCAGTGATAGAGCGCCCGAGCTGGTATTAATAAAAAAGGAGGCAAAGTCACCGGTTGGAAATGTGGAATTTCCGAGAGGATCGGAAACGAACAGGCAACTTTTGTTGCCATAGGAAATTGCAAGTTCCTGACTCGGAGCGTCATAGTTTCCGAAGCCAGTGCTGTTGGTAGCGAATGGCGAACCTCCGACGAGCGATAAAGCAGGGCCGGCGACGGCTTTGAAACCGGTAGCGGTGTTTGCGCCACTGCTTGAATTATTGTCATTCACATACACAAACTGGGCTTTCAGATTTAATGGACACAACAGGGCTCCGACAAGTACCGCGCCAAGTGCGTAATGAAGTGGCGATGTTCTCATGTTGTTCTCCTTGGTGTTAGAGAGTTTTTAACGCGCGTTTCTTGGTCTATCCAAACTGTGAAGTTAAGAACGGATACGCGATCCCGATGGAAAGTGTGCGACTCGGGCAAGTATGAGTTCTGCCTCAGAGCGATTTCAGCCTGGAATTTTCCGATGACTTTGAAACGGACACCACTATACACCTTAGAGAAGAGTACGTTTCGTCCTACGAAGAACTAGTTGAGATAGTTTCCATATGTTTGCTGCTAATAAGCTGCTCTTCATAAAATGCGCCCACTCAAGCCAAAAAACGGCTTGAATGGGACAGCGTACATTCGGTGCGAGATCTTTACTGCACCACTACCGTTCCTGTCATCTTTGGATGGACGGAGCAGTAATAAGGGTAAATTCCGGCCTTGGTGAAGGTGTAGGAGAATTTTTCGTCGGAATCCTGCACTTTAGACTTGAACACGCCGTCGGTGCTAACGACTGTGTGGGGAATGTCGTCGTGGTTTGTCCAAGTGACGGTAGTCCCCACAGGTATCGTCACGGTTTGTGGCCCGAAACTGAAATTGTCAATTTTTACATCGGTAGTTGCGGAGGACGGTTGATCATTCGCGCTTGCACGGGGTATTCCCGCTAAGAGCAGTAACACGGCGAGCGCACTTAAAGCTGTAACTGAAATTATCTTTTTCATCTTCTTAGTCCTTTCTGATTTCATTTGATGATCCAATACTTAATACAAACTCCCGTTGCTGGAAGACACCGCACCAGTGCTCTCCAGCGATGAATCGACGATCGCGAGGTGATGACCCTTGACCACGTAGTTCACGTCGGTGATGCCCAACACCTGCTGTAATTTTTCAGCGGGAACTTTCATCGGTCCGGCTGACGGAGCTGATCCCGGCGCAGGCTGAGGGAAGGCGGTTGACATGGCGGTATGGAACGATACCTTGCCTTCAACCTTTTGCATGATCTGGTGGATGTGCCCATTCAAGACCGTGACCGATCCGAATCGCTTCACGTAGGACAGCGCCTGTTCACTGTCGTCGGTTCCCCAACCCCATTCGGGATAAACCGTCCAGAGCGGGATGTGGGCGAACAGCACAATCGGAGTGCTAGCAGATCGCGCCTTGAGATCGCTTTCCAGCCATAACAGTTGTTCGTTCCCGAGTGATCCCATTCCGCCGGCTTTCAAGTTGGCTACATTTACCAGACCGACGAAATGCACGCCTTTTTGATCGAAGCTGTACCATCCCGTACCTTTTGTGCCTTTTCCGTAGCGCTCGAGATATTGTTCGCCATTATCGGAAAGCATGTCGTGCTCGCCGGGCACAAAGTAAATCTGTTTGGCGGAAGCTCCTTTCAATACTTGGTCCAAGGTATCGAACTCGCTTGGCTTCGAGAGTTGGCTTAGATCACCAGTGTGAATAATGAAATCCGGTTTATGGGGGAGCGCGTTGATCTTGTTGATCGCGGTTTGAAGCGTAACGGTCACATCAGGGTTGGCGGCCTTATTGAATCCTATGTGGCTGTCGCTGATCTGCACGAAGCTAAAGTCTCCGGACTTGTCGTGTCCGTGAAACAGACTTTTGCCAAATGCTTTTGAAACTGGAACGCCGCCGCTCATGGTCCATACCACTCCAGCACCGGCCCATGCCATGCACTTCAAGAATCCACGACGGTCGACGCCATCGCTGCTAGAATCCTGTACACCTTGATCGCTTGATATTTGTTTCTCTTCCATCATTTTTCGCCTCCATCGTGAATAACGTTCATGGCTGATAACTGAGGTACTTTTGTTTTATTCCGTAAATGCGATTAATTTTTATTCGGAACAACGTCGGCTAGATGTTCACGCCGCTTATGAAGCCACCTAGATGTCCGGTCACGGCGATCGCGGCAACTCCAAATAGTTCAATTGCTAGACGATAGATAGGCAGTGCGGCTTTTTTCTGGCGTGCCCGAAAATGAATCCACCAAACCAGGCAAATGATTAAGCTGGAGACGCAAGCGAATATGAGATGGAGCAGTAGCAGTCCTTTAAGTTTTTGCCCTTCGAGCTGGAGTTGCCACGCGAGCAGACCTGTTCCGAGGACCAGAGGTGTTGAAATAGCGGCGCCGAGAAAGTTGTAGTATGCCGCTGCTTGCAAGGATAAGGATAAAGACTGGCGCTTTGTCCAGTAGGAAATCAAATCGAAAATCGTGCCCGCAATAAACAGCGCTATGGGAAAATGCACGAGGACAACATGTTGCGCGTGCTTCGCTAACAGCACCGTCTTTAGATCGAAAGGATTTGGCATTTTGATTTCTCTCTTGTTCATGATCCAACGCACACAGCAAAGAACCGATCTGAGGAGGTTTTATTCCCTGCAATTTATTTGTCTTATCGGGGAATAAATGCTCGATTCGCTGGTTTAATCTGATATGGATGCCGGCAACCGCTGGACAATCCGATTCGTTCGAAGAACTGGCCATGCCGCTCTTCGATCAGCTGTACAACTTTGCCCATTGGCTGACCCAGAATCGCGAAGAGTCCGAAGACCTGGTCCAGGAAACCTACACGAAGGCACTGAAAGGTTTTTCGTCTTTCCAATTGGGAACAAATTTCCGGGCGTGGATGTATCGCATTCTGCGCAATACCTTCCTGACTTCGCGAACCGGATTGAGAGCGACAATGACTATATCGCTGGATGGCGAAGAGGATGGGCCAGAGCTGGCGGTCGAGAACGAAACTCCGGAAACGATTTTGTTCGAGCGTTCAAACCGCGAGATGCTGCAAAACGCGATCAACGATCTGCAAGTCCATTTTCGGGAGATTCTCCTTTTATGTGATGTCGAGGAAATGTCGTATCAGGAGATCGCGGAGACGCTTTCCATTCCGATAGGGACGGTGATGTCACGCTTATCGCGGGCCAGAAAAACTTTACGAGAGCGTTTGCGAACCCAAGACGCATCGGTTGCGCCTGCAAACCAAAGAGGGAGGGGGACGACGCGTGCCTTGTGATGCCTGGCAGGTAAAACTCGACGCGTACCTCGATGGCGAACTGCCTTCCGATGTAATGCATGCGTTCGATGCTCACGTGCGCGAATGCCCGTCATGCGCGGCTACAGCTTTGGCGCGTGTGCAGATGAAGCGAGCAGTTCAGACTGCCGGAAAACGATTTGTCCCGAATGCCGAGTTTAAAAAGCGAATACAAAAAAACATTGCTGCCAAGCCGCAGCGGCATTGGCTGTCAGGCTGGGTGCTGGCTGCATCCATGGCAGGTGTCCTATTGGTAGCGGCGTTGACGTCGAATTACCTCGGAACGCGGTCCAAAAATAATCACGTGTTCAGCGAAATTGCGGACTTGCATGTGACCGCTTTGGCCAGTGCGTCGCCGGTAGAAGTAATCTCGACTGATCGTCACACGGTGAAGCCGTGGTTTCAGGGAAAAATTCCGTTCTCGTTCAATTTGCCGGAGCTGCAAAATTCAGAGTTCTCCCTGCTCGGCGGGCGGATGACTTACCTGGAGCAAACTCCCGGCGCTCATCTTATTTACGATGTTCGGAAGCATCATATTTCAGTGTTCGTGTTTCAGGAGCGCGCATTGCCAACCAGAATGGATGAGCGCCCTTTGTCGCCTAAGAAGGTCGCGTTCAACATTGAGACATGGAGCCAGAGCGGCTTGCGCTATTTCGTAATTGGCGATGCCAGCGCCGCAGACATTGATGCCCTCGCGAAATTATTCAAAGCGGCGGAGTGAGCTTTGCAGGTTATGATCGGAAAAGAATGGAGCGGGAGACGGGGATCGAACCCGTGACATCCAGCTTGGGAAACTTGCCGTAATTAGTGTTTACAAGTACTTAGTTTCGATAAGATACGGATTTTATTTGTGTACATGTACACAAAGAAAAAAACCGACGGCCCCGGTTCTTAGTCCGGGCCGTTTTTCATTGCCCCTACTTGCATAAACCTCGCCGTTAGGAGAAACTTTACGCCGTATCCCCCAACAACTTAGATACTGGAAGGAAGACTGAATGCGCCACGTGTGTGTTCTATTGTTCTGCTTGGTTGTTTCCAGCTTGGTGTTTGGTCAAGATTCGAAAGCCGACATCTTCGCGGGATACTCTTATCTCAATATCGATTCAAATGGTCTCGCCGCTCGTCAAAGTGCGAATGGGTGGGAGGCCTCAGTCGCAGGGAATTTCAATAAATGGCTCGCGGTTGAAATCGAGGGAAGTGGCTACTACCGCAACTACGATATTCTCGGAATTAAAATCGGAGTGCAGGACTACTCATACGCCGCTGGGCCACGTCTTAACTTCAAACCGTTTTTCGTTCATGCCTTGGTCGGCGGCGATCATCTGGGTGCCGGAGCCTTGGGCGTATCTGCTTCGCAAGAGGGACTCGTTGGTGCGTTCGGTGGCGGGGTTCAATGGAAAGTGTCCGGGCCTTTCTCGGTAAGGGTATCTTCTGATTATGTGTTCAGCCGTCATAACATCACGGGCGGCGATTCGTTAACCCAAAATAACTTCCGGGCTTCTGTCGGTTTCGTTTATAGCTTTGGTGGGGTTAGGCGTGAGAAGACTGGTCAAAGGGTCGTCCCTCGCTCCCATGTGGCAGCCACCGCATTCCCAATGCTTGCACTTACGGCCAGAACGGGACGGGCTCCCGGAGCTGAGATTGTTGACGTTGCACCCGGCGGAGTCGCTGCCAAAGCGGGACTACATACGGATGATGTGATTAACGCCGTTGATGATAAGCCGATCCAGAATCCGGCTGAGCTTGCTTCGGCATTAGTGCAGCATAAGGCGGGTGACAGCGTTAAGCTCGGGGTAAAAATCAGTGGCTACTGGCAGACCGAGACCACGCTAGTGCTGCAATGAAATCATGGTAGTTGGGGCAGTTTCAAGTCCGGCCTAAAAATGAAGTCCAGTTTGATTCCGAGATGTTTGGACTTACTTTAGGGAGAAAGCGTGGGAAAGACATGAAGTTCGCAACTCTTGCATGCATCGCAATGTTGCTGGGTTCAGCGTTTGCTCAGACCAAACACGCAGAAGCACCGAGCTCGACGATCTCTCATTACATGCGAGAGACCGGGCTTCTATACCTCCAAGATGTAGAGGCTATGGTCGAGCTTGGATTGCAGAATCCTAAAGCCGAGTTGATGCTCGATCCTGAGCACGGAGTAAGTAACGTCAATATGTATGGCAAAGCTCTTCAGGTATTGGAAGACCATATCCGCATCAATATCACGTCAGAATCGGACGCACAATATTTGAAGCTTCTTCAAAGAACCAAGGCGGCTGCGGAACTTGATGTGATCGGAGGGCTTTCCGTTTTTTATTCTGACTGTTATGCACAATCTAGAGCGACATCACTTGAGGGCCGACTCGTTCGAGGAAGCTGCACCAAGCGAGCATACGAATTGGCCGTGAAAGCGGTTGATGATGCTGGTGAAAAAGCGGCAGCAGCAGACCTAGCAAAAGCGCAAGCGGATTTGGCTGACGCTCGGGCAGGTAACCCCAAAAAGCTAAGCCCCATTCAAACGGCATTGTGTGCAAAAGACTCAACGTTTGATTTTTGTGCCGGCACTCCGGAGGCCGAGGCTAAATGGCGAGCCGATAAAGACGAAAAGACTCAGGAGTTCTGCGACAAGGGAGTTTTTGATAAAGATTACTGTGCAAAGTATAGAGATTCTCAGAACCACCCCTTGATCTTGTCACCTGCCAATCCGCAAGCTGGAATGGACAAGCAACAAGCCGCTCAAGCCGCTCACGACAACCAAGTAGCCGAAAACGAACAGGAACACTTGCAAAGTCTAAAACTTTTGGCTGACGGGTGTAGACCGTATGTAGGTAAGCCGTATTCCGAATGGCCCTCACGATGCGCCGCCGTCTCCGAGGGGTTGAGGGAGTGGCAGGGTACACAGAAATCTCATTAGAGACTCTTCCGGTTGCATGAAAAGCCCCGGCCTGTTGCCCCAGGTTCGCGCCGCACTTTGGCGATAACCTGGGCATCGCTAAATTCGTAGATCCAATTATGTAGATTATTCGTCATGGGTATCGTGAGAATCTTTCCTAACCCAGATTATTCTTAACCCAGGTTAGCGCATAAACCCGCGCGAACCTGGGCACCTCGCGTTTCCCACCTTAAAAAACCAAGAAATGGCCACCCGGCAGTAAGCAGAGAAGGCAAGAAATGGAGCGGGAGACGGGGATCGAACCCGTGACATCCAGCTTGGGAAGCTGGCGTTCTACCGCTGAACTACTCCCGCGGATTTAGAAGAGGACGCTAAAAACCGATCCGACAACGCAATTGTACACGGATCGCTTTAAGGGATGACACCTGAAAGACCGACGATATTTGTGATCAGCTTGCGAGATCAACTTCCAGGGTTATAGAAACTTCGAAAGCATCAGAGCGGCCAACACTCATTTCATCTTGCGCTCCGAACGTAATCAGACGCGACTTTACGCGTCCGCGATAAGTCTTGCCTTGCGTAGTCCAAACGACATGGTCACCGGCGACCGGGAAGGGAATGTTTGCGCTGGCTTCCGGAATGACGCGTTGGCTGATGATTGCGCCATCGCCGGCTGATTTGAAGATCTGAGTAATGTTCATGGCTTTGTCTTCTACTCTCGTGTGGTGTGCACAATGGATGGAGATATCTGACGATCAGTTGCCTGCTTGCATGCGGCTCAACCACTTAAGGAGATTAGAACCGAGAGAAGGCTCGGCTTACGCGCGGCGTTCGCTGGCGGAGTTGTCGGAGGCGTCGTGACTGGGACCTTTTTTGTTGGTGGCGTGCTGCGCTCGTGCCTGGCTGAGAAATTCGTCCGGCGGATCGAGCAATTTGACGATCTGCTCATCGCTGCGCCCCTGTGCGATGCAGTATTCAATGTCTTGACGCAAACGCTTGGCAGTGCAATTCAAATTGCGTTGCGCCGATTCCAAATGACGTTTTGAATCGATGATTTCAATCTGAGTTTCGGCGGTGCGAAGTTGGCTCTGGGCCTTAGCCAGGGCAGCCACGGCTTCTTTATAGGTCAACAATCCCATGCTGTAATTCTCCATGCCAAAGCTATTACTAGCAAGTAACGTTTGTGCCATATGGAAGATGCTCTTTTGTGCTTTGACGGGTATTGTCGCGGTCGGACTAGCTGACCAGCGCGGTTTCCGCGGTCTTTACGTGTTCGGGGCGGAAGCCAAGGCCTAAAACTCGGGCGGGAATTCGCTGAAGGAATTTATATCGCTGCAACATTTTTAGCCCAAAAGGAAGAGAAATTGGTTTTGAATTATCAAGCACCCGCTGGACGACCCGGTTTTGAATCAGCACCTGGAGCCATTGCGTGGCGCGTGTCGGAAAGGTTCGTCTACGTTGCACGGCTTCAAGTTCGTGTTCGGTAGCTGCACGCTTTTGTAGTATCGGGCCCAATAAGTTGGATGTGGCGACAGCGTCCTGAATTGCGAGATTGATGCCGACACCGCCGATTGGGGACATGGCGTGCGCGGCGTCTCCGATACAAAGCAGTCCGGGCCGCGACCATTTTTTCAGGCGATCGACGGCGACGGTGAGCAGACTGACGTCTTTCCAGTCTTTTAATTCCTGTGTCCGGTCGCCAAGAAACGGAGCGATCGCGGCAATCGAGTCACGGAATGCGGGCAGTCCGCGCTGGCGAATTTCTCCGGCAGTGCCTTTAGGAATGACGAATGCACACTGCCAATACTCTTCGCGATTAATCATGACCATCATCTTGCCGGGTTCGACGTGGCCGAGTGACTGCGCGGGATCGGTCAGTTTGCGGCTGATGCGCATCCACATCACGTCCATGGGCGCGCCGATATTGATAACTTCGAATCCGGCTTGCTCGCGAACTGTGGAGCGGCGCCCATCGGCACCGACGGTCAAATCTGCACGAACTTCAATAGGCCCTTCGGGTGTCGTCGCGCGAACTCCGGCTATCTGGCCATTATTTTTGATCAGGCTTGTGACCTCGGCTTGCATCTTCAAATGGAATGCCGGATAACGCCGAGCTTTCTCGGTGATGAAGTCAAGAAATTCCCACTGCGGCATGAGTCCCAGGAAATGACAGTGGGTCGGGAGATGAGTGAAGTCGCCAATCGTGACCGTTTCTTTTCCTACCTGAGCACCAATGTGCTCGACTTTTTGGTGAGGACGTTTCAGGAAATCATCGAGGATGCCGAGCTCGTACATAATTTCCAGGGTTGAGGGATGAATGGTGTCCCCACGGAAATCGCGCAGGAAGTCGGCATGTTTTTCGAGAACGAGAACATCGACTCCCGAGCGCGAGAGAAGTAGGGCTAAGACCATGCCGGCGGGGCCACCGCCGACCACGCAGCAGCGCGTGTTGATGGTCTCAGTCATAATGAATCGTTGTTATTTGGGTTGAGCGACGACGCGCAGGTAAGGCTTCACGGTCTTCCATCCGCCGGGATAGAGTTTTTCCGCTTCTTCGTTTGAAACTGCGCTAGTGATGATGACGTTATCACCGGGCTTCCAGTTTGCCGGCGTTGCGACCTTGTGTTTCGCGGTGAGCTGCAAAGAATCCAGGACGCGCATGACTTCGTTGAAATTCCGGCCGGTTGCCATAGGGTAGGACAGCATCAGCTTAATCTTTTTATCGGGACCTATCACGAAGACGGTGCGGACAGTAGCGTTGTCGGCCGGCGTTCGTCCTTCGGACGAAGTTCCGCTCTCGGCGGGCAACATTCCATAGAGCTTAGCGACTTTCAATTCAGGATCGCCGATCATGGGATAGGTCACTTTGTGACCTTGAGTCTCTTCGATGTCGGCAGCCCATTTGCCGTGGCTGCTGACAGGATCGACGCTAAGTCCGATGATCTTGCAGTTGCGCTTCGCGAAGTCAGGCTGAAGGCCGGCCATGTATCCGAGTTCGGTGGTGCAAACTGGCGTGAAATCTTTAGGATGGGAAAACAGGATAGCCCAGCCGTCGCCGATCCATTCGTGAAAATGGATGGTGCCCTGCGTGGTTTCAGCAGCGAAGTCGGGGGCGATATCGTTAATACGCAAGTTACTCATGATTTACTCCGGCGCAATGAATTTTAGGTTAAGAAACACGATACCCGCTGCAGGAGGACTGGTCAAACTGTCTTGCCATCCACTAGGCATCGTAAAATAAGTGACTATGACGCCACCAAAACAACGCTATTCTTTTGTACAACTTGACGTATTTTCAGCGAAGCCGTTCGAGGGAAATTCGCTGGCCGTTTTTCCTGACGCGCGCGGTCTCAGCGATGGGGAAATGCAGAACATTGCGCGCGAGATGAATCTCTCCGAGACGACATTTGTGTTACCGGGCGAGGCTTCAACCGAAAAAGAACGTGGCGTGCGCGTCCGCATTTTCACGGTGCAAGAGGAATTGCCCTTCGCTGGACACCCCACACTTGGAACCGCGTTCTTATTGCGCGGGACGACCGGCGCCAAAGAAGTCGTGCTGGACCTTAAAGCCGGGCGTGTGCCAGTCAAGTTCACCGAAAGCAAAAAGTCCGGAGAGCCTGCTTTTGGAGAAATGACCCAAATTGAACCTGAGTTTGGTGTTATCCATGACCGCGAAGCTGTGACGCGAGCTGCGGGATTGCGCGACGGCGACATCGATCCATCGCTGCCGATTCAAACCGTATCGACAGGTGTGCCTTTTACGGTAGTTCCGCTGCGGGGCTTAGAAATCGCAAAGCGATTGCAAGTCGACGCGCAGGGCTCGGAAGAGTATTTGGCAAAGACCGGCGGAAAGTTTTTTTACTTTGTCACACGTGAAACAGTGGACCGCTCGGCGCGTCTCCATGCACGCATGCTGTTTTACAACGGAGAAGATCCGGCAACAGGTTCTGCTGCGGGTTGCAGTGCTGCGTGGATGGTTGAACATGGAGTTGCGAAACCGGACGAGCAGGTGATGATCGAGCAGGGAGTCGAGATGTTGCGGCCCAGCAGAATTTTTGTGCGTGCATCGCGAGAAGATGACCGAGTGGTTAACGTGCGCGTCGGTGGAAATGCTGTTGAAGTTTTACGCGGCGAAATTTTCTTTTGATGTACGGCATGTGAATCATCCAACAAAAATGCGGTGCATCGCGGGCTGAACATTTTTCGCGATAAGAAATTTGGCGTTGGCATTCCCGCTACTTTACAGACAGTGCATTCGAGATTAGGATGCAATTCGCTCTGGTTCTCACATAAAAAACTTTTAGCGATGTTCATCACTTAACCGGTGAACGTCATCGCCCCTTCGGAAGGAAGAATGAAGCCGAAACGAACTATCTTGTGCGTCGACGACAATGAACAAAGTTTATCCATCCGGAAAATTATGCTGGAAACTCGTGGCTACCGAGTCGTCACGTGCACCAATGGGCAAGCCGCGTTGGAAAGGTTTCGCATGGGCGGCGTCGATCTGGTGCTGACCGACCTCATCATGCCTGGAGTTGACGGGGCGCGAATGATTGACGAGATGAAGGGCCTGTCACCGCATACGCCCGTGATCCTGACTTCGGGTAAAGCAAAAATCTACAATCACGATACCCGCGCCGACGCGTTCCTTCCGCGCGGTATGTGCGCACCTGCCGAACTACTGGAACGCATACGACTCATGCTCGTCCGAAAACGCGGGCCCAAACCTCACGATGAATCGGTGCGTGTGACGACGGCCCACATCGGAATGGCGTAGTCTCTATACTTGGATGACAGGACACGAAACACACTGATAGATCATGGTGTTCGTGTAAAATCTGGTAGAGCCGCCAAGATCAATGTCCTCGTTCATTCAAGCGCAAGAACTGCGCAAAACTTACCGAATAGGGAAAATCGACGTACCAGCGCTACGCGGCGTGTCTTTCAACGTCAAGCAGGGCGAATTTGTGAGCGTCGTGGGCCCGTCGGGGAGCGGCAAGTCTACGTTGTTCTATCTTCTGGGCGGACTGACCCGTCCGGACTCCGGTCATATTTATGTAGATGGCGACGACTTCGCGCGGCTATCAGACGCGGAGCGAACGCGCATGCGCAAGCGCAAAATCGGATTCGTGTTCCAGAAATTCAATCTGCTGCCGACACTCGATGCGCGCTCGAATATCCAAGTCGCGATCGACATCGCAGGAAATGGGAACAAAGACGAAGCATATCTGGAAAAAATTACAAGCTTGCTGGGACTGGCGAAGCGGATGCCGCATCGTCCTTCTGAGCTTTCTGGCGGTGAACAACAGCGTGTAGCGTTGGCGCGCGCGCTGATCAATAAGCCTGCGTTGATTCTCGCAGACGAACCGACGGGCAATCTAGACTCCGAAAATTCAGAAATAGTGTTGAACATGCTGCGGCAGACCAAGAAGGAATTAGGACAGACGGTGCTGATGATCACGCACAATCCGGAAGCGGCCCGGTATGCCGATCGCATCATTCATATGCGTGACGGCGCGATTGTTTCAGCCGAACAAGACCCGCAATGGACGACCGTAGCCGCGAAGTAGCTTCGCAATAATCGTAGTTTCGCAAACTTAGGACAGGAATCATTATGGAAGATTTGAGAAAACCGATTTTGCCGGGTACCGCAGCGTCGGATTATGAGCGCTATCTCCGTACCGAAGAATTGCTTGCCCTGCAAAAGACTGCGGAAACGCTGACTCACAAAGATGAAATGCTGTTTCTGGTCGTGCATCAATCTGAGGAATTGATGATGAAGGGCGCGGCGTGGGAACTGGGCCGGTCGCGCGAGTACATCGAGGCCGGAGATTTCGGCAATGCGAGCCGCCTGTTTTTTCGCGCCAATCCGATGATTGAGCACGCGATCACCATGCTTCACCTGCTGGAGACGATTAGTCCATTTGATTATCAGGTCATCCGCGCAGGACTGGGACATGGCAGCGGACTCGATTCTCCGGGATTTCTGTCGCTTCTTCATATCGGGCCGAGGCTGGGCGAAGCGTTCTATGCACAACTGAATGCCACCGGGCTGACACTCATTGAGTTATACCGCCGTCACGAAGAATTCTTCGGATTGCATGACATTGCCGAACGGCTCCTCGATTTCGATGAGCGCATGCATCTGTTCCGCTTCCATCATTTAAAGCTGGCGCAAAGGATCATTGGCGGCGGCGTGGTGGGAACGATGGGTACTCCGGTGGAAGTGTTGCATCAACGCATGGAGCACCGATTCTACAAAGAGCTCTGGGACGTTCGCAATCAGATCACTGCCGAAGCGAATGCGAAGGGCAGCTACTAGCCGTCCGAAGTTATTCCTCTCGTTATGCGGCGCTGGCGGGTGGTAGAAGGAGCAATGACGTCAAGAGCGGCATCAGTTCTTTGGCAGCCTGTTCTTTAGAAATTCGAGCGGAGATTCCATACCTGCGCAAATCCGCGTCGCTCATTAAATCGGAGTGCATACTCACCAGAACGACGACGATGTGGGGAAACTCTCGGGTAATACGCTTGGCCGCTTCCAGCCCATCCATCACCGGCATGGACATGTCCATTACCACCAGATCGGGACGTTGCCGTTTCGCAAATAGCACCGCTTCAAATCCATTTTCAACTTGCGAGCATGGATGAAAACGCGCGTCCTCACTGATCAATTCGCAAATAACTTTCCGTATCGAGGCATTGTCATCGGCAACTAGGATGTGCCTGGATTCCATAGTGGCCAAGCCGTGGGTACGCTTCGTTTGTGTAATCCGGGTCGGTTGAGGATTCTGAACGCTAGTGGCCACAGGTTCCCTCTGCCTATACTTTACTCGCGTAGATCGATGCTGTCCGTAGGTGCAATCCTGTAGAGGGGTGGTTTGCGGTGAGAGGCGGGCGGAAGCGGGGGGAGAAAACTTTGAGGCGCTGGGGATGTGCGATCAATGCGATGAGGAAATGCGAAGCCAGTATTTGGAATTTCGGTAGCGGTGCCGATTGAATTATTCTGTCAGCTGCCCCTTAAGCAAATCTGTCAAATAATCAGACATGACGGAAACATCTAGATGCCCTTCATCCCACTTTTTGTCAGCCGCTTTGAGGGCAGCATAATATGGGTCTCGGTTTTCTCGTATCCGTTCAGGGACAATTTTCTTACCGCGGAGCACCCTGCCTTGTTTCATGCAAAGCAAATAGTAGCAGGCGGCTCTAGCTGTCCTGCCATTTCCTTCCACGAAAGGATGAATCCAGTTGAGCCGCCAAATAGCATAAGCGGCAATTCCAGTAGGGTGATCGCCTATCCCTTCACCGTCCCAGTTTTCATGGATAAAGGAAAAGAATAAATCCATTTGGTGAGAAACTTCTTGATACCGAGGGGGAATGTGATTGCCGACATAAATCGGTTCTTCTCGATAGCGTCCGCCGAACTGGGCGATATTCGCGACAGCAGCATAGTTTAAAGCCCAAAGGGTATATTTATCGAACGCCTCAATCCCTTTCTCAAGACCTATCTCAATGCAGTTCGTCAGCAAATCGTATTGACGTAAAAGATTTTGTTCTTGTATTCGATCGTAAAGGTCGGGGTTGTCTTTTTCGCGGAGTGACATGAAAATTGGCACAGCCCACCATATTCCCGTTGGTGGGCGTGCTTCTAGGCATTCAACAAAATGTGCTTCGAAGCTTTGCGCACGCTGTCCTTTGTGATGCTCTTCGCATTGGCCGGCGCATTACCATATGCGAAGCTAATTCTTTGTTCTCGCAGTTCTTCCTCCGTCACAGGAGTGTTTTTCGATGCCTTTAGCAGGTCCTGGAGTTCTTGGTCAATTTTTAGGTTCCCTAGGAACGGTTTTCTCTCGGCCATGTTGTACCTTCTCTTTTTCTTCGACTGACTTCCGAGAATCATAACTCGGAAACTTATATTGTCAAATTGTTTACGATTTATTTTTTTGGATGGTTCAGATTCGCTCCCGAAACTACGCATTAACATTTTCGCCTATTTGATACCAAATATGATGCTCGCTTCTTATAGCCAGAAGCACTGTTTCTTTAAGTGGCCAAAAGTGCCGACCCCGCCGAACCCCCTTCACGTTGCTGCAAATGGGATGGTTGTTTATAATCGGTAACGCAGGGCGGGAGTAGCTCAGTGGTAGAGCGCGACCTTGCCAAGGTCGATGTCGCGGGTTCGACCCCCGTCTCCCGCTCCAAAATCCCCTTCTTATAGCGGCAAATCCTGTATAAATGGACAATTTCGTCCGGGGCCGCTAGTTTAAGTAGTAAGGCGCGGTACCCAAGTGGTAAGGGAGAGGTCTGCAAAACCTTTACGCGTGAGTTCGATTCTCACCCGCGCCTCCATTCTTCACTAAACACTTCAATTCGAAGTTCCTGGGTTTAGCTACGCATGAGGGGTAAAGACTATCGCGATCGGCCGGTGCGACTTGGCGGGAAAGGCCTGTGGTTGGGCATCATCGCGGTCGTTATTATTGGCGTCGTTGCCTTAGGGATTCGTTACTGGCCATTCCGACCTTATTCAGTGACACAGATTCTGCAACAGCTGAGTGACAGCCAGGTGCAGATCCACGGCTTTCACCCAACTTATTTTCCTCCTGGATGCATTTTGGATGGCGTCGAATTCAGGCATGGCGATCCCGCCAGCAAGCCGCTGATCACGATTGAGAAACTGACGCTTCAAGCGACATATTTTGGCATTCCGTTTCAGCACATCAGCCGTGTCACTGCCGAAGGCATGCATATCGTCATTCCCGCGGCGAATGGCAAACCACTTAACATTACGCGCTCGAAGATTACGATCGGCGAGATCATAGCCGACGCCACCACTCTTGACTTTGAAACGGAGGATCCAGAAAAGAAGCTTCTACGTTTCGACATCAAAGAGGCGCGCCTAGGCGATGTGGGATGGAACGGGCCGCTCACCTATCGCGTGAATGTGCACACTCCCGAACCGCCGGGAGATGTATCTGTCACCGGCAAGTTCGGCGTCTGGGATGTGGAGAATCCGGCGAAGACTCCGGTGTCCGGAGAATACAACTTCGAGAACGCGGATATCGGAATGTTCCCCGGAATTGGCGGCACACTCTCATCCGTTGGGAAGTTCGATGGGACTTTGGGACATATTGATGTATCAGGCAAAGCGGACACGCCAAATTTTGAAGTCAATAGCGGTGGACATCTTGTGCACGTGACGACGGAATTTAACGCATACGTCGATGCTTTGAATGGCGACACTTTTCTGAAGCGCGTGGATGCTAGTTTTCGGAAGACGCGAGTTATCGCGACGGGAAGCATTGCCAAGTCCGGCAATACTGATGGGAAGACTGCGCTGATCAATCTCAGCGTTCAGAACGGACGGATCGAAGACATTATGGGACTGTTTGTGAAGGCGAATCAGTCGCCGATGTCGGGCGCGGTCGTGATGCGGGGTAGAGTTGAAATTCCTCCCGGCGACCAACCTTTCTTGAAGAAGCTGCAAATGCAGGCTGCTTTTGGCATTGGCGGGGCGGAATTCTCTCAGCCATCAACTCAGGAAACTGTAGATAAGCTGAGCGCTGGCGCGCGCGGAGAAAAAGATCCTGCCGATCCGGCGACCGTGCTCACGGACCTCAAAGGTGACGTCGCGCTCAAGAATGGGACTGCAAGCTTTACCAATCTTTCGTTCGGAGTTCCTGGAGCTTCGGCGCGCATGGAGGGGTCTTTTGAACTTGTGAGTCACAAGATTGATCTTCATGGACAACTGCAACTGGATTCGAAGATGTCGAATACCACCAACGGAGCGAAAGCGCTGATGTTGAAAATGATGGATCCTTTGTTTAAGAAGCGAAACAAAGGCGAGATTCTTCCGGTGAGAATTTCTGGAACCTATGACCATCCTTCATTCGGCCTGGATATTCCCGGCAGGAAACTGCAGCTGGATAAAAGAGCCGCCGGAACCGCTCATTGAGAGCTTGTCGTTTGTCGAATTACTTCGTGTAGCGGAAAGCCCAAACAATCAAAGGAATCTGTAGTGGCAAACGAAGCCACTGGAGCCAACTGTTGCCCAGGAATCCGGAAAATGGGATGTGGGCGAATGCCACGTAAACATTCGCGGGGAAGACCGCGCAAAGAAGCAACACCAATCCCCAGGCAGCGAGTTTCCGAGTAGCCGATAAAAGCAGGCCGAGGCCGCCGGCGATTTCGGCGATGCCGCTGACGATTACCAGCAATTCCGGCGCGGGCAACGCTGGCGGAACGATGCGAATGTAAGCATTCGAAACAATGAAGTGCATGCTTCCGGCGATCACAAAGAAGATCGCCAATACTATTCGGCCGGTAGTTAATCTGGTCGCCATTCGCAAGATGGTTATAGTAGCAGTAGAGATTTATATCGTAAGGAGCGGCGATGGCGTTTATCTCGGTAACGCGGTTGCGGATTCGGTCGTGGTTTTACGTTCCTCAGTTCATGTTTCAGGCTTCAAGATCCATAAAGCAGGCGAAGCGTTCTACCGGATTTTTAAGTGGCTCGCTGATGCGAGAGTCGAAAAACGTCTTCTGGACGGTGACAGCATGGGCCGACGGCGCAGCAATGAACGCATTTCGCAACTCCGGTGCGCATGGCGCGGTCATGCGGAAACTGATCGACTGGTGTGACGAGGCATCGGTGGTGAACTGGAATCAGGAGACAACCGACCTGCCGTCATGGATGGAAGCGCATCAGCGGATGTTGAAAGATGGAAGGTTATCGAAAGTGAATCATCCTTCGCCAGATCAGCTTTCAAAAACGATTCCGGAACCGAAGCTGGGTCGGGCCCAGATGAAACTGAAGGCGAAGCAGTAAGTCCGAGTCACAACTCGCGTCATCCTTAATATCTGCGGCGACGCTACCCCATGATTCGTCATCTGACCTCCCATGAAACGCCGAGAATTCATTAAATCCGCTGCGATTTGCGGAGCTGCTAGCACGATTCCTTCCACTTTTGCCCAGATGAACCCCAACCAGACGCAGGAGAGCAATCCTATGAACCAGATTCCGCTAACTTCCTCCCCCGGCACTCGCAAAGGAGAAATGCTGTACCGCACGCTCGGACGAACTGGAGAACAGGTGTCCGCCATCGGCATGGGCGGATTTCATATTGCGAAGCATGGCCTCAGCGAGGACAAGAGTATTGCGATGGTGCGCTCAGCCATCGATCGCGGCATCACCTTTATGGATAACAGTTGGGACTATAACGAAGGCCAAAGCGAAATCATCATGGGCAAGGCATTAAAGGATGGATACCGCCAGAAAGTTTTCCTGATGACTAAAATCGATGGCCGGACGAAAGAAGTCGCCGCGCGGCAGATCGAAACTTGCCTGGAACGGTTACAGACGGATCATATTGACCTGGTTCAGCATCACGAGATTATTCGCTTCGACGATCCTGACCGGATCTTTGCCGAAGGCGGCGCCATGGAAGCCACATTGGAAGCTAAGAAGGCCGGCAAGATTCGCTATATCGGATTCACTGGGCACAAGGACCCGCACATCCATTTATATATGTTGAAAGTTGCGGCTGATCACGGCTTCCATTTCGATACCGTCCAGATGCCGTTGAATGTAATGGACGCGCACTTTCGCAGTTTTGCGCAAATGGTTTTGCCTAAGTTAGTGAAGCAGGACATCGGCGTGCTGGGAATGAAGTCCATGGGCGATGGGGTGATCCTCAAAAGCAAAGCTGTGACGGCGATGGAATGTTTGCACTATGCATTGAGTTTGCCGACGTCGGTAGTGATAACCGGGATCGATAAACCGGACATTTTGGATCAGGCATTCGAAGCCGCGAAAACCTTCAAGCCGATGAATCGGGAACAGATGGCGCAGCTACTCGCAAAGACGAAACAGGTTGCGACGGCAGGGAAGTACGAGCTGTTCAAGACCTCATCACATTTTGATTCGACGGCGAAACATCCAGACTGGCTTGGTGGAGATACGCAGGGAGTCCAAGAGCTGGCACCGCCAAGTGCGTAGCGACATTGCACGTAGCGTTTGCTTCACAATTTAATCTCCGGTTTTTGCTAAACTCTTTTGGCTAGTCGCAGTGCCGGAGATAACGTGGCCGAAACCATACCCGCAAAACGCATCCGCCTTGAATCAGTCGATCTGTTACGCGGCACGATCATGATCATCATGGCGCTGGACCACTCATTTCTGCGCGCCAGTCTTCTTCTTGCTCACTGGCACCGGAGCATATCTCTCGCTGCGTAAGAAATCGAAGCCTGAGCTATCGTGGTTCCTATTTACGCGCGGACTCTGGTTAATCTTTCTGGATCTAACAGTGGTGCGATGCCTGGGATGGCAATTCAACTTTGACTATCACCTGACGCTAATATTAGTGCTGTGGGCGCTCGGGTGGTCCATGATCACTTTGTCAGCGCTGGTTTATCTGCCGACCTGGCTAGTAGCAACCTTCGGCGTGGTCATGATCGCAACCCACAATCTGTTTGATGCGGTGCAATCTTCCAATCCACTCTGGGTCATTTTGCATTCGCCAGATTTCCTTATCAATCGACCGGAACACATACTCTTTGTTACCTACGTACTGGTTCCGTGGGTAGGGGTTACTGCGGCGGGCTATGGGCTCGGCCAGGTTTTTTCGTCTGGATGGACGCCCGAGCGCCGCAAGACATTTTTGTTACGGTTGGGAACTGGTTTGACTACGGCTTTCGTCGTGATTCGCGCGATCAACATCTATGGCGATCCGCTACGTTGGAGCACGCAAAAATCGGCGGCGTTCACGGTGCTGTCATTCTTAAATACAACGAAGTATCCGCCGTCGCTGCTCTATCTTCTTATGACGCTCGGACCCGCAATACTGTTCCTGCGGGTAGTGGATGGCTGGGACCCCACGAATCCTGCGGCCAACGCTGGTTTTAGGGCGAGTTCCGATGTTTTATTACCTGTTGCACGTGCCCATAATTCACATTCTCGCTGTCATTACTTGTTACGCACGTTATGGCCAGGCACATTGGATGTTCGAATCGATCGGCCTTGAGAATTTTCCCATCACGAAGCCGCCGGGCTGGGGATATTCTTTGCCAGTCATTTATTTTGTGTGGGTCCTCGTGGTTGTCTCACTCTATCCGCTATGCCGTTGGTTTGCGGAGCTTAAGCAACGAAGCAGCGCTAATTGGCTTAGTTATTTCTGAGGACGGAAGGCCTGCTTAATAGGCCGGAGTTTTTTCAACCGGATAGGATTCGCCGTACTTGTTCACATGGCTGTGAACGGCTGCAGATGCATTCAAAGTGAATGCTGGTAGATCGTTGTTTCCCGCCTGCACATCGATCTCCCGCGACAGCCGAGTCAATTCAGCTTCAGGAGCGAGTTCATACCACACTTCCATCTTGTAGTGGCCGGGAGGAACGTGCCCAATCTGAAAGCTTCCGTCCAGCGTGCTGGTAGCAAAATATGGAGTGGACAATGCCACGACCGCAGCACTCATTTCCGGATGGATGTTGCAGAAGATATAGGAAACGCCTGGTTGCAAAAAACGTACGCTCCGCGCTGTGCCAGCTTCATAGAGCCCCAGATCGAATGGCTTGCCGTGATATATCGAAAACACATCATGAAAGAACGGGTCCTGGTTAGGAAATTGAATTGCGGTGCCGACGGTGATTGCAATTACGTGGGGAACGAATTGTTTGTTCTTTTGTACGAGCCGTGCTGCAGGTCCCGGAATTGCGGCAGTGTTCTGACGTGTATTGGTAAGCCAGACGACCACATCCCCATTGCCGGCCGGAGTCTTTGAATGATGGACTACGTTGACGGTGCCTCGAACCATCGCATCCTGCGCGGATAACAAACCGCATGAGGCAACAATGAATACGAGGATAAGAGTCCGAAGTATCAGAATCGAACTCCCGCTGCAAGATTGAGGTGATCGCCTGACCCGCTTTCGCCAACCGCCGGAGCCGTGAATAAGTGCCGATACTCGGTGGCGAACAGAAGGAACGAATTCGGTCTGTATATAACGTTCACAAAACTGGTTTGGTTCTTTTGGAAAGGCGACGAACCATATTCCGAGTATGCGACCGGGAAAAATCTTAGAGCATTGCCGAAGTTCTCGTCCTGTCCGAATGCGCCATTGATTTCGATATGCGAAATCGGGCGCACTTTCAGCTGTACCCATTCCCCGATAGAACGTAATGGATGAATCGCTGGCGACGTTTCCGGATCGGGACTGGAATAGATTACGCTGGTCCAAATTCCACCACCTAAACCGCCGACCGCTTGTCCGTCATACAACTCGCCGGAAAGTTCAAAATGATTTCCCAGCGGAAAGCGCAGATCGGTGTTCACAGTCCAACTGGTTATGTCATTGAAGGCGAGATATTTCTGCCGCGCACGATACGCGCCGACGCCAATTTCAAATGGATGGCTGGTGGCATGGGAACGGTCGAGTGCGATACGGCCCGCGATGGCGGGAACTCGAGTAGCTTCGCCTTCCGTCGCTACACGTCCTTGAAATGGAGGCGTGATTTCGGTGAGAGGATCCAGCAGCCCCCCCTGCAATACTAGTTTGGAATCAGCGTTCAAAGTGAAGCGATGTTCGATTTCGATTTGTGGAGTCCAGACCCAGAGATTACCCGACCAGGCAAACGCAGGCTCCAGCAATGTCGCGTAAGACGTCGGCGATAAAGGTGAAATGAACGGTGTATCCTGACCGATGTTGATAGAGGTATTTTCCCAGTCCAAACGAACTTGGCCAGTACGCAGCCGGAATAGTCCAGCGGTCACGCCATAGGAAGTTGTAGGACTGCCACCGGCGAAGTCCATCGAAACCCCCGCCGAACTTTGCGCGCCGAAAACTTTCGGCCCGGTTACGTCTATTCCAAGGATAGATTGCCGAAGCGTCGCTCCGAGGTCGCCATCCGGAGCACCGGGAAATTTGGGAAACGCCAGGTTCGGCAGGTCGGCGATATCCAGCGATCCGTTATTCCAATATGAATTGAATAAAACCAATCCCGAAAGCTTTACAGGATACTTGCTCGCGCTCTCGACTTTATCTTGATGGAGTTCCGCGACCTTTGCAGCGAGGAAGTCGGCGCTCTCGTCGGCTTTCGCTGTAGTCGGTTCATCGCTGGACGATGTTTCGTCAGTGCCGCTCTGTCTAGCTTGGACTTGATGGCGTAAATCTTCGAGGTCTTTGCGGAGTTGATCGATCTGCTGGCGAGACTGTCGCAGTTGCGTTTGTGTATCGGCTAACTGTTGTTGCATGCGGCTCAGATCAAGCGAGTGGTCGGGATCGCTTTGTGCAATACACCGAACCGCGCCGAGAAATATAACCGCCGCGAAAAAGGGAAAAGTCCGCATTACATTTACATCTTTGTTGACATCGCAGGTTACCGGCAAGTTACCCAAGTTTGCAGCGAGAAGCGTTGTTACTTGGCGGGAGCCGTTGCATTTTCTTAAGCTTGTTAAGGCGTGCCTACTCAACCCTTCAGACATCTTCGTACCAAACTTCTTGCGGCGACTGTGGCGGTGGTCTTCTTATTGACAGCGGCGGTCCTTGTGCTCGTCCAGGCGCGCATGCGAATTCATGTCCGGGAAGACATGGTTTCCACGTTGGGCGCTCAGTCCGCTGTGTACACGCAGATCGAGCAGGCAAGGTCGCAACAAGCGCAGCAAAATGCTGCATTGATCGCCGATCAACCGACGTTGAAAGCACTGATGTCCACGAATGACCGGATCACGGTGGAAGACGGATCCGAGCCAATGTTGAAGTCCAGCCATGCCGATCTTTTAATTCTGGAAAATCCAAGCGGGGAAATGCTTGGATTTCATTCGACCTCTGAAGACGTGCCGGTTACGACGGTCAAGCACCTGATGCAGAATTCCACTGGCGAACAGGATTGGTGGTATGCCGGCGGACGACTCTACCATGTGAGCTTCGCGCCGATAGTCGCCGGCGATATTTCGAACCAACGTCAGCTTGGACGAATCGCGCTAGGACGCGAACTGACAATTCGATCCATTGCAGATACCGGAGCATTTGGAAATTCCGCTTTTATATTCGAACGCGACGGCTCTGTGTTCTTAAGTTCTCTTCCTCACGAAGCATGGTCGGGATTCGAACAGTCGCTTCCGAGGGTGAAGAAGACTTCCGCTCCGATTCAGGATGTCAACATTGCCGGCGAACGGTATCTCGCGAGCTTTGTTGAGTTGCCGGGAGATCATCCTGTACGTTTGTACTCCCTACAATCTTTCGATCAGGCGACGTTGTTTTTGCGGTCTCTGAACCGAATGCTGCTTGTGCTCGGCGCGGTGGCCGTACTAGTCGGCGCGCTCCTTGCTTTCTTCTTGTCCGGCCAGATCACAGGGCCCTTGGAGCGTTTGGCGCTGGGCACACGGCGTGTGCAAAAGGGTGATTTCGAATTTCAAATCCCGATTTCAGGCAATGACGAAGTTGCCGATCTGACGCGAGCATTTGAAGAGATGCGCAATAGTCTCCGGCAATCGCGAGAAGGATTGCTGCGGTCCGCGCGGCTCGAAGCGGTCGGACGACTGGCTGGCGGAGTCGCGCACGACTTTAACAATCTGGTGATGATCATCAAAGGTTATAGCGACTTACTACTCGATACGTCGACGCCACAAGCCAAACCTTATATAGAAGAGATCAAGAACGCCGGCGACAGAGCCAGTGGCCTTACCCGTCAATTATTGGCGTTCAGCCGCAAACAAGTGCTGGAACCGCAAATTCTGGATCCTAACCAGACCGTCCGCAACATGGTAAAGATGTTGCGTGTATTGATCGGCGAGGACATCGAGTTGGTCACGAATCTTGCGGAACAAATTGGCCGTGTCCAAGCCGATCCGGGTCAGTTGGAACAAGTCGTGATGAATCTTGCCGTAAACGCCCGTGACGCGATGCCTACCGGCGGCAAGTTGATAGTCGAGACCCAGTCATGCCATGTGAGCGAAGCGGCGGAATCGAGTGACATAACTCCGGGTTCGTATGTGGTCATTGCAATGAACGACACCGGTTTCGGCATGAACAAGGAAACGCTCGAGCATATCTTTGAGCCATTCTTCACTACAAAAGAACCGGGCAAAGGAACAGGACTCGGTCTCGCCACTGTTTATGGAATCGTGAAACAGAGTAAAGGACACGTCACCGTCCATAGCGAGCCCGGTATCGGCACCAGCTTTAAAATCTATCTTCCGTCACTGGATAAATCCATTCCGGTGGCCACAACTCGGACCTTGAGTGAAGTTCCGAAAGGCGACGGCACGGTCCTACTAGTAGAAGACGAAACTGCTCTCCGCGTTCTTGCCGCAGAATTCCTGAAGCGGCTTGGGTACAACGTCCTACAAGCTGGAAACGGGCTTGAAGCCTTGGCAGTCGCAGATCAGCACTCCGGCAAAATCGATATCGTCGTGACGGACGTTGTTATGCCACGCATGGGCGGGCCGGAATTCATTGAGAAGTTGAAGCAGAAACGAAATGATTTTGCCGTGATCTTCATGTCCGGATATACCGAAGAAGGCGCGCTCGAACACGCGAAGATCGGCCTTGATTCCGTCATGCTGAATAAGCCTTTCTCAACCGACGTGCTCGCCCGCAAGATCAGCGAAGTCCAACAGAGCGCCGCGAGCCACGGCCTCAAGACATTGGCCGCAAGCGGTTCCTCTTAGTTACGGCTTTAGGCTACTTGCCTTCTGCTTCGACAAGCGGCATATCAACCAGATGTTCGCTTAGGAACCAGATTGGTATTTCTTCCCAGTGCGAAATCTCGCCTGCCAGCAAAAATCCCAGTCCTCAATTATCATTAAGGGTTCCCACCTAAGTTATGGAGAAGAGTGAAAACGTGGCTGAGGCCCAGAAGAGCAACGGACTTGAAGTTATTGAAACGCGTGAATGGCTGGATTCTTTGGATTACGTTCTGGCGAAAGGTGGGCCGGAACGCGCGGGCCGGTTGTTACAACAGTTGTCGCTTCACGCGCGGCGGTCGGCCGGAGTCAACCTACCTTTCACTGCAACGACCCCTTATCAAAACACAATTTCAGTTCGCCAGCAGCCACCATTTCCCGGTAGCCAGGATATGGAACGCCGCATCAAGAGCTTGGTGCGATGGAACGCGCTGGCGATGGTTGTTCGCGCGAATAAGTTGCAGGAAGGTATTGGCGGACACATTTCGACGTTTGCTTCTGCAGCGACGCTTTATGAAGTTGCCTTCAATCACTTTTTTCATGCGCGTTGCGAAAGTGGAGACCGTGATGTCGTTTATTTTCAAGGGCACGCTGCCCCTGGAATTTATTCCCGAGCTTATCTTGAAGGACGGCTGAGCATCGAACAGTTGCACAATTTCCGCCGTGAGTTAAAACCGGGTGGCGGTCTTTCTTCTTATCCGCATCCATGGCTGATGCCGAATTTTTGGGAATTTCCAACGGTCTCCATGGGACTGGGTCCGATTCAGGCCATCTACCATGCGCGATTTATTCGGTACCTCGAAAATCGTGGATTGAAAGAAACGACTGGCGGAAAAGTTTGGGCTTTCATGGGCGATGGCGAGATGGACGAGCCGGAATCGCTCGGCTCCATCACGCTGGCATCGCGTGAAAAACTTGAGAACCTTATTTTTGTAGTCAATTGCAACCTACAGAGGCTCGACGGGCCGGTTCGTGGCAACGGCAAGATTATTCAAGAACTGGAAGCGATTTTCCGCGGTGCAGGATGGAACGTCATCAAAGTTGTATGGGGTGGAGATTGGGACACGCTGATTCAAAACGACCGTGACGGCCTTCTGGTTAGGCGCTTGGGGGAAATCACAGACGGGCAATATCAGAAGTATTTTGTGGAGAGCGGAGCCTATTTTCGGCAACACTTATTCGGCACCGATCCGCGTTTATTGAAGATGGTCGAGCACCTGTCTGACGAGCAACTTGCGCGTTTGCGGTTAGGCGGACACGATCCCATCAAGGTTCACGCGGCATATCGTTCCGCCGTCGATCACACTGGTGGCCCGACGATCATTCTCGCGAAAACGATTAAAGGGTATGGGCTTGGAGAAGCGGGCGAAGGCAAGAACATCACGCATCAGCAGAAAAAATTGAACGACGATGAGCTTGCAATTTTCCGGTCACGATTCGGAATACCGATTCCGGATGCAGAACTGCACGACGCTCCATTTTATCGTCCGCCCGATGACAGCCCGGAAATTCGTTACATGCAGGAGCGCCGCAAACAACTTGGCGGATACATGCCCGAGCGCAAAGTGCGATCAAAGCCGATGGCCCCGGTAGCAGAGTCACACTTCGAGGAATTTTACAAAGGCACAGACGGCCGCGAAGTTTCAACGACCATGGTATTCGTCCGGCTGCTCGCCAAGCTGTTGCGCGATCCGGAGTTGGGAAAATTAATCGTTCCAATTATTCCCGACGAAGCCCGCACATTCGGTATGGAGGCGCTGTTTCGCCAAGTAGGAATCTATTCCAGTGTCGGCCAGCTTTACGAGCCAGTCGATATGGATACGCTCCTTTATTACAAGGAAGCGAAAGACGGCCAGATTCTTGAAGAAGGAATTACTGAAGCCGGCTCGATGTGCTCGTTCATCGCCGCCGGGACGGCGTATGCGAACCATGGCATCAACACGATCCCGTTCTTTATTTATTACTCCATGTTCGGCTTCCAGCGGATTGGTGATTTGATTTGGGCTGCCGCCGACATGCGCACGCGCGGTTTTCTGATTGGTGGGACCGCCGGAAGAACAACTCTGGCTGGAGAAGGCCTGCAGCATCAGGACGGTCACAGCCATGTGCTGGCGCTATCCGTGCCCAACCTGATGGCTTACGATCCATCGTTCGCGTACGAGATCGCAATCATTATTCAGGATGGAATCAAGCGGATGTATGTAGATGAAGAATCCATCTTCTATTACATCACTGTAACCAATGAACCACTGGCCATGCCGGAAATGCCGGCGGGCAATGATGTTCGCGACGGAATTTTAAAAGGATTGTATCGTTTCAAGGCGTCGCAGAAAAAGGATGCAAAGTTAAAAGCACAGTTGTTCGGCAGCGGCACCATTATGTACGAGGTGCTCAAGGCGCAGGCGATTCTCGAAGAAAAGTATGGCGTGGGCGCCGATGTATGGAGCGTGACCAGCTACAAGCAGCTTTACCGCGACGGTAGTGACTGCGAACGCTGGAACATGCTGCATCCGGGCGAGACGCCGCGCGTCCCATATGTGACCCGGCTACTGAAAGATGCGCCGGGAGTGTTCGTGGCCGCTTCGGACTACATGAAAGTCTTGCCAGAATCGATTGCGCAATGGTTTCCACGCAAGCCGGTTGCTCTCGGAACTGACGGCTTCGGACGCAGCGAAAATCGCACCGCGCTTCGTGACTTCTTCGAAGTCGATGCCAAACATATTGTCCTGGCGACGTTGAATGCTCTCGCAAAAGATAAACAATTGGGTATGGACGTCGTCCGAAAAGCGGTCGCCGATCTTGGCATCAACCCGGAAAAAGTGAATCCTGCTATCAGCTAGTACACGCGATTCGCGGAACGAATAATGCAGGACGAATCATAAGGAGAAGTACGGAGTGATTGAATTCAAATTGCCAGAGCTGGGCGAAAACATTCATCAAGGTGAACTTGTCCGTTTGATGATCGCGCCCGGAGCGACGATCACCGAAGGTCAGCCGGTGATGGAGCTTGAAACCGATAAGGCCGTGATTGAGGTGCCATCGTCGGTCAGCGGAACCGTGCAGCAGATCAGCGTTAAGCAAGGTGACAAAGTCAAAGTCGGGCAATTGATTTTTACAGTCGAGAACGGAACTGGAGCGAAGCCGGTAGCTGCCGCGGCAAAAGTGGCATCCACGGAGAGCATTCCCAAAAAGGCGGCCGCTGCTGAACCACCGCCGCTGCCTAAAGCGGCAGCGGCTAAAACAACATCAGCGCCTGCGCAAGACGGTCCGTCGGAATTTCGTCTCCCAGAGTTGGGCGAGAATATTTCTCAGGGAGAATTAGTCCGCTTGATGATTGCGCCCGGTGCCAAAGTATCGGAAGGCCAGCCTGTCATGGAATTGGAAACTGACAAGGCAGTGATCGAGGTTCCGTCGTCGGTGACGGGCACAGTTAAAGAGATACGCGTCAAGCAGGGTGCCAAAATTAAAGTAGGCGAAGTCGTTTTCACGCTGGAAGGTGGAGCGTCTTCGACACAGCAACGCCCGAAGCACGCTCCGGTTGAGCATATCTCGGGACAGCAGGGAGCGCGACTGGCGTTCCAACTGGCAATTCAAGCTGAAGGAAAGACTGAAGAAGAGGCGCTCAAGCCTGATCCACCATCGCAACATGTCTCATCCTTTAGTATGCCGGCGCAGCTGGGAAAAGTAGCGGGTACCGAACATGGAGAACCGGTTCCGGCCGCTCCCCATGTGCGGCGCCTGGCAAGGGAACTTGGCCTCGATATTTATCAAATCCAGGGATCAGGCCCGGGTGGACGCATCAGCGAAGACGATGTCAAAGCACATTCGAAAGCGCTGATCACGGGGACGCAACAAGCGACTGGAAGTTTCAAAGAACCGGCCCTGCCCGATTTCGCCAAGTGGGGAAAGATTGAGCGCGTCGCGATGCGAGGCGTCCGCCGCAAGACCGCGGAACATCTGCACGAGGCCTGGATCACGATTCCTCATGTGACGCAGCAAGACAAGGCGGACGTCACTGATCTCGAACAGCTGCGTGCGCGGTTCGCTCCGAAAGCCGAAGAGGCTGGCGGCAAGATGACCGTCACCGCGATTGCACTCAAAGTTTGCGCATCCGCTTTGAAAGTTTTTCCGCAATTCAATGCCAGCATTGATATGGCGAAGGAAGAAGTTGTTTACAAGCAGTACATCAACATCGGCGTCGCTGTGGATACAGACCGTGGTTTGCTGGTTCCGGTCCTGCGCGACGTGGACAAGAAAAACATTGTTGAACTCGCCGCCGAACTGACGCAGCTATCGAAGAAAGCTAAAGAAAAAAAGCTCGCGCTCACCGATATGGAAGGCGGCACTTTTACGATCACCAATCTTGGAGGAATCGGCGGCACGGGATTCTCGCCGATTGTGAATCATCCTGAAGTCGCGATCCTAGGGTTGTCGCGGTCCAGCATGGAACCAGTTTGGATGAATGGAAAATTCGAAGCGCGACGTGTTTTGCCGTTGTCGCTTTCCTACGATCACCGCTTGATCGATGGAGCGGATGCGGCACGATTTTTGCGCTGGATCGCCGAAGCCTTTGAGCAACCATTCTTGCTGTCGGTCCAGGGCTAGTCCGCTATATATTCGGTGCCAGAATCTCATGACTGAAAATTCCAACTTAAATATTGCTGTTGTCGGCGGCGGACCTGGCGGCTATGCCGCAGCCTTTCTCGCGGCTGATCTCGGAATGACCGTAACCCTGATCGATCCAGAAGTGAACCCCGGTGGCGTATGCCTGTATCGCGGATGCATTCCTTCGAAATCGCTTCTCCACGTCGCGAAGTTAATCAACGAATCCCGTCACGCCAAGAATTGGGGTATCGATTATGTTGATCCTCAGATCGACCTGCCGCGATTGCGCTCATGGAAAGAGGGCGTCGTAAAGAAGTTGACGGGTGGACTTGGACAACTCTCGAAGCAGCGCAAAGTCACTTACATTCAAGGTACGGCAGGATTCGAAAATTCCACCACGCTGCACATCACCAAAGCGGATGGCAGCGAACAATCCCTCAGTTTTCATCGCATCATTCTTGCAACAGGTTCGCGTCCAGCGGTCGTTCCCAGTCTCAAGCTGGATAGTCCTCGCGTAATGGATTCGACGAGTGCACTCGCATTGAATGACATTCCGAAATCGTTACTGGTCGTCGGTGGCGGCTACATAGGGCTCGAACTTGGCACCGTTTACGCGGCTCTTGGTTCCAAGGTGTCAGTCGTCGAGATGCAAGCTGGTCTTCTCCCCGGCGCGGATCGCGACCTGGTATTGCCTCTCCAGAAGAAACTGGAAAAGAGTTTCGATTCGATCCTGTTGAATACGACTGTTTCGCAGATAAAAGAAGAAGCGGATGGCATCCACGTTACCTTCGATGGAGCTGATGTCAAAGAGCGCGAGCGCGTCTTCGAAAAAATCTTAGTCTCAGTCGGACGTAAGCCTAATTCAGAAATTCGCGGACTCGACAAGACGCAAGTAAAAGTGGACTCGCGAGGATTTATTCAAGTCAACGCGCAGTTGCAGACGGCTGATCCGGCGATTTCCGCAATTGGCGATGTAGTGGGCGAGCCGATGCTGGCGCACAAGGCTTCGCATGAAGGACGTACCGCTGCCGAAGCCATCGCCGGACATAAAGTCGCGTTTGAGCCGAATGCGATTCCCGCCGTGGTGTTCACCGACCCGGAAATTGCGTGGGCTGGACTGACGGAAGCTGCGGCGCAAAAAGATAATCGCGAAGTCGTCGTGTCACGGTTTCCGTGGGCGGCATCGGGACGTGCGATGACGATCGATCGCACAGAGGGAATGACGAAGCTCATCATCGATCCAAAGACGGAACGGGTTCTCGGAGTTGGCATCGTCGGAGTAAATGCCGGCGATTTGATCTCCGAAGGTGTGCTCGCAATCGAAATGGGAGCACTTGCGAAGGACGTTTCGCTTACCATTCATCCGCATCCGACGTTGTCAGAGACATTGATGCAATCCGCGGAAGTATTCTTTGGCACGGCGACGGATATCTATCGGCCAAAGAAGGCTACCGTTACGGCAGAGAAGTCGAGCTAGAATTACCTGCAGACGTTCGCGGTTGATTGGATCAAACCCTGTGCCTTTGTTTCTCAAACGCGCGCTGCTTTTCATATTTGTTTTGAGCCTTTCCCTCGCCGCTCCGGCGCAGTTGCTGCAACAGCTTACGAATACCAAACCAGCAACTGCGCAACCTTCACCCGATCCATTGGGGCGCGATACTCCCAGCGGAACAGTTTTTGGCTTTCTGCAAAATACGCAGGCGCATAACTACTCGGTCGCAGCGCAGTATCTACAATTGCCCGCCAGCAAACGGCAGGCGCAGGGCGAAGAGCTTGCCACTCAACTCAAAGATGTTCTGGACCAGTCGTATGAAGGCAGTGTTCGCCGGATCAGCAATTTGCCCGACGGAAATCCGCAAGATGGCGTGGCTCCGGATCGTCAGGAGCTCGGGATGCTCACCGCCGGCGATCTCGAAGCGAATCTGACTTTGGTTCGAGTGAATGATGCGAATGGAAAAAAGATCTGGCTATTCTCAGCAGAAACAATGGCCAAGGTACCGGACCTTTACAGCCAATTGGAAGTTCACCAGGTCGAAACTCGTCTTCCGAGCTTTCTGATAACCCATCAGCTAGCGGGGCTGGTGATATGGCAGTGGCTTTCGATTCTGCTGGCGATTCCCGCGTCCATGATTGTAGGCTGGCTGCTAGTGCGGCTGATTCGTTTCCCGCGAGTGTTGTGGCTGCGATATCGCAAACGTCCCAAGGCCGCTATTTGGGCTGCCATTGATGCGCCGCTGTGGCTGTCTCTCAGCGTGTGGATTCACTCGGTAATCATCACGCGCCTTCACTTACCACTCTTGCCCCGGCATTACTACTCAATAGCTGCGGGCGTTTTGTTTATCGCAGCCGCGAGTTGGCTGGTTTGGCGAATTCTTCAGCAGATACTGCGGAAGCTTCGTCAACGTGCAATTTATGCCGGTCGGGCTGGAACGGGTTCGCTCATGTTGTTGGGCGAACGCATTTTAAAAGCGGTGATTTTTGTAATCGCTATTTTTGCCATGCTGAGCGCGCTCGGTTTTAATACCAGCACCGCACTAGCTGGCGTGGGAATCGGCGGTATCGCGATCGCATTTGCCGCCCAGAAGACACTGGAGAATCTGTTTGGCGGCATCTCCGTTCTAGGGGATGAAGTGATTCGTGTCGGCGATGTTCTCCGCATCGGGGACCGCACCGGGACTGTCGAAGACATTAGTTTGAGGTCCACACGACTGCGTACAGTTGAGCGAACGGAGCTCGCAATCCCGAATGGAACGCTCGCTACGATTAACATTGAAAACCTTACCCGGCGCGACAAAATGTTATTCACGACCAAAATTGGTTTGCGCAGCGAAACCACTGCCGACCATCTTCGTTATGTTCTCGCGCAAGTTCGTAAGCTCTTATACGAACATCCGAAGGTAGAAACGCAGGGAGCGCGTGTCCGGTTTATCGCCTTCGATTCCAGCGCCCTAACGTTCGAGATTTTTTGCTACATCCTTACGCGCGATGCTGCGGAATTCATGGCAGTACAGGAAGACCTCCTGCTTTGGATCATGGACATTGTGGAGTCCTCGGGAACAGGTATGGCCTATCCTTCGCAGACTCTTTATCTCGGCAAAGATTCAGGGCTGGACAATGAGAAGGCCGCTGCGGCGAAGCAGAAAGTTCAGGAATGGCGCGATTCCGGGAAGATGCCGTTTCCTGATTTCGCGTCGAAAGACATTTCTGAAATCAGCAACTCGCTTCTGTATCCCCGACCGGAAGCGTCAGTGCGAAACACTAAATCAGGAGATTGAATGTCATCGACATTAGTAACTGAAAACGCAGTTCAGAATTCGACTCCAGGTTGGATGAGTGAGTCTATCGCGAAGCTGGAACGCGAACTGACAGCGTCGCATGGATCGGGCCAGGGTGAACGCGCAAAGCGCGGATTGCATCAAGTCGCAGAGTTTTGGCGCGAAGCTGACGGCACACAATCGGAGTTCGAAGAGTTCGTCCGCGCGCATTTTGCTGCCGACTCCGCCGCGCTCCATGCATTGTTCAATCGCTTCGAATCACTTTTCGAGCAACTTGATGGGCACATGCACGAGGTGTATCGCGAATTCCGTCAGCAAATTGATCTTGAGCTGGGGCCAGTTCTTCCGGTGGATGAACTATTTGGCGGATACTATCCTGGCGCGCACATGACCGACGACATGTTTGAGAACAAACTGGCGTTTGTCGTGTTGCTGAATTTTCCCCTCACGACTTTAGAAGAGCGAACCGTAGGCGCGAAATCTCGAAGCCGTCGCGAATGGGCTGAAATGCGTTTGGCGCAACGATTTGATAAGCGCATCCCTGCGTCAGTGAATCAGGCCGTCACGCAAGCCGAAGCTGTTGCCGGGCGATATATCGCCGAATACAACATCTGGATGCATCATCTGCTTACCGATCAAAGTGAGCGCCTATTTCCCGCGAAGATGCGGCTTCTCAGCCATTGGGGATTGCGAGACGAAATTAAGTCAAACTACAGTGACACTGAAAACGGATTAACCAAGCAGCGCATGATTCAGCGTGTGATGGAGCATGTAGTTAAGCAAACTGTGCCGCAGGTGGTGGTCGATAATCCAGCGGTGGATTGGAATCCGTTCTCGAATCAGGTTGCAGCTTCGCCGGTTCGAGACTCCGACAACGTCAAATCCCCGACAAACAAAATCTCAAACGATCCCGAACCAGACACTCGGTACGAAATGTTGCTCAAAACTTTTCGTGCAGCGGCGAAAGCGGACCCATACTCGCCTACTGCACCAACACATATTGCGAGACGTTTCGATGAAGACCGCGAAATTCCCGAAGCCCGAGTCCAGAAAATGCTCGAGGATGTGCTGACATCGCCTCTCATGGCAAAGGTGGCGAAATTAATACAAACGAGGCTGGGCCGTCCGCTTGAACCATTCGATATTTGGTACAGCGGATTTCGTCCGGGAAGCAAGCTCAGCGAAACGGAGTTGGACACTATCGTTGCTAAACGCTATCCGGACGCGAAGTCATACGAAAACGATATACCCGGCCTGTTGCAAAAACTTGGATTCGCTTCGCAGAGATCGCAATATCTCGCGGGAAAAATTGCAGTTGATCCGGCTCGCGGCGCCGGACATGCGATGAGCGCTGGCATGCGTTCCGAGAAAGCGCACTTGCGCACGCGAGTAGCGCAGGCCGGAATGGATTACAAGAGCTTCAATGTTGCGGCACACGAACTCGGACACAACGTCGAGCAAGTCCTGTCACTTAACGATGTCGATTCGACGCTCATGCGAGGAGTGCCCAACACGTCATTCACCGAAGCATTTGCGTTTCTATTCCAGGGGCATGATCTTGAATTGCTGGATTTGCCCGCGCCCGATTCAAAACAGCGAGCCGAGAAGACGCTTAACGATTTCTGGGCCACTTGCGAAATTAGTGCAGTAGCGCTCGTCGATATGAAGGTCTGGCACTGGATGTATGACTATCCTGACGCGACTGCATCACAACTTAAAGCGGCGGTAATCGAGATTGCGAAAGAGATGTGGAACCGCTATTACGCTCCGATATTTGGCGGGCGGGATGTGTTGTTGCTCGGCGTTTATTCCCACATGATCGACTGCTTCATGTATTTGCCGGACTATCCAATCGGGCATCTCATTTCCCATCAAATAGAAGAGCATATGCAGAAGACCGGGACGATCGGCCCCGAGTTCGAACGTATGGCCACGGTGGGCCGCGTAACTCCTGATCTTTGGATGGAAACTGCAACCGGCAAACCGGTGGGAGCTGAAGCCTTGCTGCACGCCACTCAGAAGGCCCTCGACTCGGTCGCGTGAAACCCACGATGCTCCATCGGTTCGACACTACAGTAACTTGCGGCGATTTTGCCGATTTCCTTACCATCAGGCATGGCGCAGCGAACCTTCGTTATATCCAGTGATGCGAAAAACCTGGGTATCCTTAATCAAATTTTTGACGAGCTAGGTGCTACGTGCCAACACTCGCACGACCTTGCGGCAGCGATCACGACACTTTCCGCCGAACCATTCGACGCGGTTCTTGTTGACTGCGATGATCTGCAAAATGCCACGCTGATTTTTAATTGCCTGCGAACATCGTCCGCGAACCGCGGCGCGATGACGGTTGCGTTGGTTGATGGCGTGAGCGTGCCGATGGCTTTCCGGCTGGGCGCAAAAACAGTATTAAGCAAACCTTTATCGTTGGATCAGGCGCGCAGCACTCTGCGAACTGCGTTGGCTGTTCAGCGTAGAGAAGCGGAGTCGCATCCGGCCAAAGCCTTCGCCGCAACTGCAAGTGCAATAGGACAAATTTCGCCGGCAAACGCTGGACCGATAGACGAAGTAAAAGCGGAAGCAACAGTTACTGCTCCGACAGCAATAGTTCCGGAGCCTTCCGCTCCAAAGTTCGAGCCTATTTCGCTTTCGTCCGGATCTTCGACAATGGAACTTACTTCTAGCGCTACGTCCGGGGGCGCAGCTACCGCGCCCGCGAAATCTCATAATACGGAATCTACAAAGCCACATCTGGTGCCGCCTTCTGCTACACCTTCAAATCCGGAACAAGCAAAGATTCATGAAGTAATAAAACCCGCGTCCAAAGCCGCAGTGGCAGACATCGCTTCAGAAACCACGGCCCCGGCGGCGTCATCGTCCGGCGCGCCCGATTCGCCTGCAAAAGGCAATCGTGGATTAACCATTCTACTGATGGTTGTGCTGCTGGTAGTCTCCGGCGCCGGCGTGTGGATGACCCAGCCGAAGCTGCGTAACGCGATTCTCTGGGAGTATGGAAAGCTGCTCCATCATGGCCAAGCGTCTCAGAAAACTGTGGCCCCAGCGACTCCCGCGCCGGTTGTGACCCAACCAGTCGCCGTCGCGCCGCTTCCGCCCGCTGCACAAGGCTTTCAGGAAACTCCGCCACCGCCACATGCGGTGACTGCAGTTACGGTGATTAGCGCGGATCCGATCATTATTGCCGAAGAGTTGGCTGACGCTCATATCGCGCACAGCGTAGCCCCGTGGTATCCAACGCCTGCCCGGAAAGCCCATTTAAAAGACTCAGTTGTTTTAGATGTGAACGTAGCGGCGGACGGGACCGTGCAATCTGCCTCGGCGCAGAGCGGCGATTCGCAACTGCGCCTCGCTGCCGAGGAAGCAGTGAAGCAGTGGCAGTACCAGCCGTACTATCAGGACGGCCAAGCAGTGCAGTTTCAGACCCAGGCGACTGTAGCATTTCCACCCGTCACACCCGTACCTGCGAAGCCGTAAAAGCCGCTCCCGTGGCCGTGTTCGCTCCGTTTTAACCCGGTCGGCCAATTACCTGCGTAACTTGATGAGCATAACGAATGTTTCTACGATTCGATTATGAGCTATGCAGCCCTTTTATTCTGCCCGGATGAAAAAACCTCCCGTGTCCTGAGTCAGGTCCTTGGCGATCTTGAATTCAGTGTGGAAGCTTGCGCCGAACCTTTTGCAGCGGTGAAGCGATTGATGGCCGCTCGTTTCGACGCGATCGTGGTCGATTGCGACAACGAACAAAATGCCGCGCTGATGTTCAAAAGCGTGCGCAACTCAGAATCGAATCAGGCAGCTTTGACGGTTGCCGTCGTAGGCGACCAGGCCGGAGTGGCGAAAGCCTTTCGCCTCGGCGCGAATCTGGTTGTGACCAAGCCAATTAATGTTGAACAAACAAAAGGCACCTTGCGCGTGGCACGCGGATTGTTGAAGAAGGGTGAGACTGGAAAGCCCGTTGCAGCGGCTGGGGCACCGGCCATCGCGACACCTTCAGTTTCGACACTGGCGCCAGCTTATGTAGCGCCTCCCGTTCCACAAAGTCCTAGTCCTGTAGTTTCGTCCGCCGTCGCAAATATTCCGGCACCGGCAGTTTCGTTTCCAGCTAAACAGGCTGCGGCGACTTACAACGTTCCAGCGATTGCGGCGTCCGCGCTGGAAGTCGAATCGGATCCCGTGCCTCAACCAGCACCCGATGATGCCGCATTGCTTGAGTCGATGCCCGAGCCAATTCAGACGAATCCGGTAAAGAACTCATGGCCAGCGGCAGCGAAAGCCGCATCGGTGGTAGCCAGTCATTCAGGAAGCGCAGCAGCAGTCGCGCCCGCCAAAGAAGTTAATGCTGAAATAAAATCCGAGAAGAGTCATTCAGGCACTGCAGTCGCTCTCGAAACAGAGACACTGGTGGGCAAAGCTGAAGAATATTCGTCATCTACTTCAGCGTCGCCGATGTTCTCTGTGGGCACCGAAGAAAGCGAGTCAGGCTCCGGTGGCAGCAAGACAATGTTCATCGCGATTGCAGCCATATTCGTGATCGCGATTCTTGGTTATGCCGGATACGCAAAGTTCAGTTCGCACAGCGCGCCGCAAACGGCTCCAAATGTTCCGGTAAGTTCACAGCCAGCGGTACAGCCAGATGCAATCGTCGTTGCCAAGATGCCGACAGCCGCAGAGACGGCGGCGTTCCATGCGAGTAAGCCATCGGCTGCGTCGACGGCAAGTGTACCTGCCAACACGCCGTCCCAGACGAATACGAGTATTCCGAAGAGTCAAAAGACGGCAGATGATTTCGGTGACGACAGACCACAACCGTTGATGGTGAAGACAGAGTCCGCACATTCGGTAGCGCCTGACACCTCCAGCCCATCGCTTGCCCCACCCGCGCTGGATCTTAACGCCAGTAACGCGAACGGCACATTATCGGGCATCGTGAGCTCGGTGGCCGCCTCCGTACCCAAAGCCTCAAGTCAAACCGTCAAGGTCTCACAAGGCGTTTCCCAAGGCTTGCTAATCACAAAGGTTCCGCCTGTGTATCCGCACCAGGCCTTGCAAGCTGGCATTCAGGGAGCCGTGCTACTGGAAGCACACATCGCGAAGGATGGCAGCATAGCCAGTGTGAAAGCGATCAGCGGAGATTCGCAGCTCGCACGCGCGGCAGTCGATGCAGTCCGCCAATGGAAATACAAGCCGTACTTCCTGGATGGTCAGCCGATTGATATTCAAACTCAGGTGACCGTCAACTTCCGGCTGCCGTAGATCAATCTAAAGATCAATCCAAAATTTGGGTAGCGAAGGCGGCGCAGAAGATTGCGCCGCTTTTAATATGCAAGCAGAATACGCAGATCGCGAAGGTTATTGCCGGTTGCGCCAATCTCAATGCTGTCTTCCAGCTTGTTGAATAAAGGATATGCGTCGAATCCGGCGAGGTGCTGGGACGGCTCGACATTGAGCCGTTGAGCGCGAGTGACGGTTTTACCATCCACGACCGCGCCGGCAGCTGGGCTGTTGCCATCAATGCCGTCGGTGCCCCCGCTGAGTACGGTGATATTTTCTCCTGCAATCTTTGTGGCGCAGGCGAGAGCAAACTGCTGATTGCGTCCACCTATTCCATTGCCCGTAACCTTGACAGTAACTTCGCCGCCTGAAAGCAGACAAACTCGTTCGTGTTCTCGTCTCAAATCACGAACTCGGTTAAGTAGATAATCGGCAGCGCGATCATAATCCCAATCATCGCAACTGTTGTCTACCGCTACGAAAAACTCGTGGCGCTCAGCCTCGGCTTTCGCAGACTCTAATAAAGATGTATTTGAGAGCACGGTCCACCAACGTGAGCGTATGAATGCTGGGTCATCCGACTTGGGAGTTTCGTCCAGTGCGTGACGCGTAAATAGTTCGCGGACGGACGCCGGAAATTGTTCTGTCATCCCATATTTTGCAGCGATCCCATAGCAATCCTCGGTGGATGTCGAATCCGGCATAGTAGGCCCAGAAGCCAGTGCGTCCGGAGCATTGTCGGGAACGTCCGAAACCGATATGGAAACCTGTTGTGCCAGGCTCGCCGCCTGGCCCATTCGTCCGCCCTTCACGGCGGATAAATGTTTGCGAATCGCGTTGATTTCGCTGATCGGCGCGCCAGAATGAACCAGCACTCTGTAAGTTTCGATCAAGTCTGGAAGTGTGATCTCATCGTCTACCGGCTTTTCGACAATCGACGATCCGCCGCCACTGATCAAATAAATGACAAGCGAAGCTGCGTTCTGGGCTTGCAAAGATTTCAGGATCGACTCCGCGGCATGCAGCGACTCCGCGTTTGGCGTGGGATGTCCTCCGCGAAAATAACGGAATCCACGCAGTTGCGGGCCCGGATCAGTGCAACCTGCGACGATACCTTCAAAGCGATCTCCCGCCTGCATCTCAAAAGCGCGCAACATGCTGTGGGCCGCCTTGCCCATAGAGATAACGAGAGTCCGCCCGAATGCACTGAGGTCGTAAAGGTCTTCGCGGATGCGCAAGACTCCGCGTTCGCACTGAACGTGTCGTTCGAACGCGCGGTCGATGGAAGACTCTGTCAAAGCGCGATCAAACAGGTGGCGTGCGGTGGCGCGCATATCCAGAATTAGTGCGTCGTGGTTGGGCGGGGAGAACTTGGACATGCTGAGGCATTATACAAAGCCCAATCGTGCATCTCATTTCCTGCTTTGTCGGATAGCGGACATATAAAGGGCGCGATCTACAGGTTATTTGGTATGATGCGCATAATGAAGTCTGGTTCCCCGAGGAGATTATGGACACCGCAACTACCGATCAAAATGAAAAACCGAGTGTCACTTTAACAGGGGTTGTTGAGAGAGTGATTAAACCCCCTTATCCTTCCGAACCTGAAAAGGCACAGGTTTCGATTGAAGGAGCGGACCACTTATATCGCGAAATCCGCATTGAAAATACTCTCACTGATGAAAACGGCCACAAAGTAGCACTTAAGCCCGGCGCTGAAGTCGAAGTGACCGTTGCCGCGGCTCCGGAGCACACCGTTCCAAAACCAGAATAGTTAATTGTTGAACTGTCAGAGGGAGCAAGAATGAAGGTCGCATTTCTCGGTCTGGGCATTATGGGACGGCCCATGGCGACGAACCTGGCCAGCGCCGGCCATGAAGTTACCGTGTGGAACCGCACGCCCGGAAAAGAAGTCGATGGTGCGCGGAGCGCGTCGACTCCCGCAGAGGCGGCGCAGGGCGCGGAAGTTGTATGGATCTGTGTTTCCGATACCAAAGCCGTGGAAAGCGTTTTATTCGGGCCGCAAGGCGTCGCTGAGTCTCTCGTCGCCGGAATGACGGTAGTAGATTCCAGCACGATTGCGCCGTCAGCGACGCGGCAGTTCGCAGAGCGAGTGCAGGCTTTGGGCGCCCACTATGTCGATGCTCCAGTAACTGGATCGAAAGCCGGCGCCGAAAGCGGAACACTGATCTTTATCGTTGGCGGCGAAGAAGTAGTCATCGATAATCTCAAGCCACTGTTTGCTGCGATGGGCAAGAAAATTTTCCGCATGGGCGAAACCGGCAAAGGCCATGTTGCGAAGCTGGTGATGAATCTGCAAATCGCGATGATCTACGAAGGCTTCGCCGAAGCGTTAACTCTCGGGACGAAACTCGGGGTAGATGCCGAGATGTTAATTCCACTGATCAATGCGTCGATGGTGAAATCCGGCGTCGTGGAATATAAAGCGCCATTTATTTTGCAGCGCGATTTTAGCCCGAACTTTCCTCTGCGGCTCATGCACAAAGACATTCTGCTTGCACTCGATGCGGCGCGCGAAGCTCGAGTAAAACTTCCGGCATTGAAGACAGTGGAAGAAATTTACGACCTCGCCAGCGAAGAAGGTATCGGCGACATGGATTATTCTGCCAGCTTAACGCTGCTTGAGAAATGGGCCGGCATAACAGTCGGGGCTTCGTCCGAAGCAAGCGTCGGGGCGAAGAACGGAATCTAGCGTGGATTATCTCCTCAAGACAGAGCCCACGGTTTATTCGTTCGCCGACCTTCAACGCGACAAATCTACCATTTGGGACGGGGTTACAAATCCGACTGCGGTGAAGCATCTCCGCGAAATGAATGCTGGAGACCGGTTGCTCATTTACCATACCGGCGACGAGAAAAGCGTCGCGGGAACGGCCACGGTCGTTTCTGTCGATGCCGCCGATCCGAAAGTTCCGAAAGTAAAAATCAAGGCCGGCGATGCTGTTAAACCAACCACGCTCGCGGAAATCAAAGCGCATAAACTGTTCGCCGATTCGCCGCTCACCCGTCAGGGCCGGCTCAGTGTGGTTCCTTTGACTTCGGCGCAATACACTTTCCTCAGCAAATGAACTCGCCTGAAGTAACAATCAAAAGTTGATTACTGCGGTAATCGCGGTATTACACAAGTCTTACAATTGCCTCTCTTCCGGACTGCTAATTTATAGACAGGTTTGATACGTACGGGGGAATATATGGAACTCGAAGTCCTCAATCGCAGAGCGGCCGCCAACGGCGAAGTTAACTGGATCACCGCAATTTTCATGGGGCTATTTCATATCGGCGCAATCGCCGCCCTCTTTTTCTTCACCTGGAAAGCGCTATTCGTCGCGGCATTCTTGTGGTGGGTTTCCGGTAGTCTTGGCATCGGCATGGGCTATCATCGCCTGCTTACCCATCGCGGATACAAAACCCCCAAATGGGTGGAATATTTCCTGACCATCTGCGCGACGCTCGCGCTCGAAGGCGGACCGATTTTCTGGGTAGCCACGCACCGCATTCATCATCAATATTCCGATCACGATGGCGATCCGCATTCTCCGATTGACGGTAAATGGTGGGCACACATGGGCTGGATCCTCACCGGAAAATCCATGCACCATGACACCACGACTCTTGCCCGCTACGTCCCCGATCTTGCCAAAGACAAGTTCCATGTCTGGCTCACGAAATACCATTACGTTCCCATGGTTGTGCTGGGATTGATCCTGCTGGCAATTGGCGGACTTCCGTTTCTGATGTGGGGAATTTTCCTCCGCACCGTGGTTGGATTGCATGCGACCTGGCTGGTGAATTCCGCGACTCACACTTGGGGATCGCGCCGCTTCATCACCAAAGACCTATCCACGAACAACTGGTGGGTGGCGATTCTGACCTTCGGAGAAGGTTGGCACAACAATCATCATGCGCATCCGGTATCGGCCCGTCATGGGCTTCGCTGGTACGAAGTGGACATGAACTGGTACGGCATTTGGGCGCTCGACAAACTGGGATTGGCGAAGCAGGTGTATCGCGTAAAGCTCGACGAGCTCAAGCAAAAAGAAGAAGAGCTTAAAGAAAAGATGGTAGCAGCGACGCAACCAGAAATTGCTTCTGCTTATTCCGCATCGTACGACTAGAGTTTGAAGTTTCAGATTTGATGAGGCGGCCTTCGGGCCGCCTTTTTCGTTTTGAACTGGTGGCCACTTCGCTCTACTGCTCATGCGGAGACGCCATCCTTACCTGTTCGGTCAATGCGAAGCATCGCATAAGCGCGAATTTTTTTAATTGCTTAACTTTTGGACTCAACAACTTACAGCGTCCCGTTTTTGCAAAATCTAGATTGCAACCCACTTATATGGAAAAGCTGAACTATGACCGAGAATATCGCCAAAGTTGTTAAAGTGCGGCGCGAACCCGCATAGCCCAACTAGACAATACCTCGCCTGGCAGCTATTATTCTCGTGCTTTTCTCCCCCGCCATTAAGGAGTGTCTATGCAATGCAGCTATTCGTTCGTGCCCAAAACAGTCTTTATTGACGTGTGTGCTCTGCTGATCATCACCATTATTGTCAGCGTGACTTCATCCGCCCAAGTCGTCACCGATCTAGCGAATTTCCACGAAGGTAACGGAGAGCTCCCTAACGGAGTTCTCGTGCAAGGGAGGGATGGCAACCTCTACGGCACGACCGCACTCGGCGGGCCATCTAAGGCCGGAACGGTCTTCCGCATGAATCCTGCAGGCAGACTGGTGACGTTACACAACTTCAACCTTAGCGATGGTTATGAGCCTTCGGCCATGGTGATGGACAAGTACGGCGATTTTTACGGAATCACTACTCTCGGAGGTGCGACTGGGCAAGGCACGATTTTCAAAATCACATCGAATGGTGTGTTCACATCGCTCTATAACCTCGGCCTCACTGACGGAGATTTTCCAAATAGTTTTGTCGCGGGACCAGATGGCAACTTCTATGGCACGACTGAGTATGCTGGAGGTGCTGGCTCGTTTTTCCGCGTGACACCGGATGGAGGGTTTACGCGATTGGAGTGTTCCGTCGACAGACCTGTGTCTCTGACTTTGGATATTGACGGTAACTTTTATGGGGCTGCCTGGGGATCTGGGGGCGGATACGGTTCAATTTTCGAGATAAGGCCCGACGGCAAGTGTTCGACTCTTCACAATTTCTCGAACACAGATGGCGATCTTCCGATTGGGTTAACCACCGATAAGAATGGGAATCTGTTTGGAGTGACCGTTAACGGCGGAAGTACAGACGAAGGAACCTTTTTTGAGGTAACAGAAAATGGGGAATTTACGAATCTATATTCCTTTCCGCGGTTCGCGGGATTTCCGGGTGCCGCTCTGACATATGGTGACGACGGTAACTTTTACGGAACGACTCCAAGAGACGGTGGAACTTATCAAGGCACAATTTTCGAATTCACACCTGCCGGAGACTTCACGGTTTTGCATTCCTTCCAGGGAGACGAAGCTTACGACACACAAGTCGCTATGACACAACATACTAACGGTACTTTTTACGGGCCTTCGTACGAAGGCGGCAAGCAAGGCGAGGGTGATATATATAGCCTCAACACGGGATTGAGCCCTTTCCTTGGATTCGTCGCTGGTTTTGGCCATGTCGGCGCGAATGTGCAGTTCCTAGGGCAGGGATTTGTCGGGACAACGGGCGTGTCTTTCAACGGAGTTGTGGCAAACAGCTTCAAAGTCGTTTCTGATACTTATATGACGGCCGTGGTGCCTGTCGGCGCGACCACGGGACTAGTCACCGTAACCACTAAGAGCGGGTCTTTGACGAGCAGCCGGAACTTCGTTGTCCATTAAGGCTGGTGGCCCATTCAAGCCGTTCTTTGGCTTGAATGGGACAACTCTGGAGCGTAAGCTATTTCGATGCCTTCAGTATTGAAGCGATTTCACGCGTCCGGGCAGACCCGTTTTGTCACATTTTGTTGCTATCATCGCCGTCCCTCATTCGTCACAGAGTTTTCGAAGGAAATATTTGAAGTTGTGCTTGAACGTGTCCGAAATGCTTTCGGACTTTGTGTCTGCAATACGCAACGGGCTGCACGGGAAGGCTTTGTCCGGCAATTGAGTTCTCCCACTCAAGCCAAAGAACGGCTTGAATGGGCCACCACGACTAGAGTTTACTTTTTGCGAATGATTAGGCGGCCTTCGGGCCGCCTTTTTATTGTAGCGGGAAGCAATCGTACTTTGGGGGAGTCTTGAGAAGCCCCTTTGAAGTCAGTTTGGGCGCGTGCTTCGGATGTCATTTACATGCTTGAACTCTTGCGCAATGCGTCTCCATTAGTGTTTTTCACGCCTCATGTGCATGGTGCTAAGCCTACGTGCTTCTTTCAGGTCAATGCGGAAGCTATATCCATGCTTCCTCAGAAGGCCGAGCAATTCTGAGCCATTCAACAACGTAACCGGCTCATTATCGGCGAATGTATAGGCGTCCACTCCAAACGTACTGGTTGTTACCAGAATTCCTCTAGACGCTCCCTCTTTCTGGACGACTGCACACAAATCCCGCACCGCACTTACATCAACAGTGTTTGAGTATCGCTTCGCTTGAATCACAAACTTTCCGCCTCGGATTGGATCGGGATCAAAGGCAATCGCATCTACCCCTCGATCTCGGCTCGCTTGTGTGATCTTCACTTCAACTCCGCGACCCGAAAACTCCCTTTCAAACAATTCTCGTATCAAATGCTCGAAATCTTGCCAATCCATCGAAGCTAGGTTCGTCGTTTGTTCCAACCCGTCAAGAATGGCTTTGGAGTCAACAAATCTACCGTCCCTTCTATCTAGGGAAAGTGTAGGCTCGATCGGGATGATCTCGATGATCCTCCCAGCTGACTGACCATGAAGGTTTGTAAACGCTGCCAAAGGCTCAATTTTGGGGAGGTTTAAACTCACGACTTGCGATCTATTGACCATGACCGCGGCTGTGTAAGCTTTCGTTTTCAATCCGCTAGTAGGGTCGTTGAATTCCACCCAGCCGTTTAGCACCAAAAGGTTGATAATTTCTTCTGGATCGTTGCGAAAAATTTCAAACGCCACCCTCAATAGAATCGCCGGGTGTATCTTTGGAATCAACTCTTTCCTTTCGCCCTGGTTCAGTGGCTTACGAGCTTCGCCGCTTTTTAAAGTGACAGTTTTGAACGGTTGCAGATGAACCACATCCGGCAAGCCAATCTCAACGATCAAGATTCGTTCGGCGTCATCGAATTCGATTTCCCATGCTCGCGGAACTGATTTGGGCAATGATAAATTGTCCATAACGTAATTCATTTGAGCGGTTACCCCCGACTTCGCTCCCTGCTTGTACTCGTTCAAGATAGTGGTGAAGTGCGTTTTCTGCTCCTGACATTCCAATGTGTAACGTTTAGAGATGAGATTAAAGCTCTCCATTTCCTCGCACAGTAGGGCTTCTTCGCGACGAGTATAAATTTCGAACTCGAGCTTTGAACTTTCGTTCCACTCCTCAATCTGTTTTTTCAAGAAATCCCTTTTTGCGATCAAGCTTGAAAGATGGTCGTTGTAGGCACGCACCGCACGCTGCTCGTCGCCAAAATATTTTGCTACACGCTGTGTGCTAATAGAAAGGTCACTAAAAGTAAACTCAGCCGTACGCACACCCAAATCCAATTCTGGAAACGGGACAAATGTCGGGTCGACAACGGATGGCGGGGGAAACGGATATGCGCATGATTGGCTAGTTAGTAGCGTTTCTTGATCAAGCAATATCGGAGCGTTCTGCCGAAGTATTGATTCAATGTCGGCTATATCGAACGCTGTGTAGCCCTCCCTCTGCGACGGGGCTCTGCGAGGGCGGAATTCCTGCTTCGTCCAAAGGGGGCGATTTGGCGTCCATGTTGTGTCGGTTTGTTTCTTACGAAACCGAACCTCGATTTCGTCAAGTTGTCGCCGGATAGAATCGAGTTCCTCTGGAACGACAATTTTGGCGTGCGGCAGGAGCTTTGCTTTTTGTTTTTGAAATTTAGCGGCCTTGTATCGACTCACGTAACCACTGCATTGTTCGAAAACCGACTCCGCTGCTCCAGCCATCGCCTGAAGGATTTTAAGCACGATCCAGCCGGCAGCCACAAGGAGGATAAGACCAATTGCCAATTCTTCAGGCATATGTATCGTCGGTTTTAAAGTATATCCTTGAACGCGAAAGCGGCGCGAACCTGGGGCGCCAAGACGCTACGACAATCAGATGAACTGCGCCTCGCGGTAGAATTCGAGCATGCGCATCAGCAGCCGCCGGAAAGCGATCATCACATTCCTGATTCTGGGAGTTGGACTGGCGACGGTTGCCGTAGCGGTCGGTTTTGGCTGGATAATTTTTAACTGGCGCGAAGGCATCCGAGTTTTTCTCGGCGTCATTTTCTTCGGAGCGATTACTGCCGGGCTCATCCTCAACACAATTTTTCTGGTGCGCGAAATCAAGCGCAACGAGCAGCACGACAGCTTCATCAATGCGGTAACGCATGAGTTAAAGACTCCAATTGCGTCGATACGCCTTTATTTGCAGACGCTGCAACGGCGCGATGTGGAAGAGGCGAAGCGCCACGAATTCTACCGACTTATGTTGGACGATACTGACCGACTTCTCAATACTGTCGAGCAGGTGTTGAAAGCCGGCGAAGCTACGCACAAACGCGGACGCGGCGAACGCATTCTCCTCGACTTCGGGCGACTGGTGAGCGAAAGCGTCGAGATGGCGCGGGTGAGTCATCATCTTACGGCGGAAAATATCCGCTATGAATTTGATGGTGAGACTAGCGCCGGAGCTGGAGTGCTCGGCAGTCCCGAAGACTTGCGCGCGGCGGTTTCCAACATTATCGAGAATGCGATCAAGTATTCCGGTGACAACGTGGATATTGTGGTGAAAGTGGCGACTCCAGACACCAAGCGAATTATTCTCAGTGTGCAGGATCGAGGTGTAGGGATTCCCGCGGACGAATTAAAGCGCGTTTTTAAGCGCTTCCATCGCGTGCCGAATCGTGCCCTGTCCGGAATAAAAGGGACAGGTCTCGGGTTGTTTATCGTTCGTACTATCGCCAAAAAGCATGGAGGACGTGTGTTTGCGCAGAGCGCCGGTGAAGGCCTGGGGACGACAATTATTCTGGATCTGCCACGCCGGTTGTCGCCGGAGTTATCCCAGGAGAAGATGGCATGAGCCGTGTGCTGATTGTTGAAGATGAAGTCCATCTCGCTCAGGGATTGCGATTCAACCTGGAAGCCGAAGGACATTCGGTTGAAGTTGCAGGCGATGGCGAGACCGCGCTTGAATCGATCAAGACCTCAGATAAAGACGAGGCTTTCGATGCCATTGTTCTGGACGTGATGTTGCCCGGCAAAGACGGCTTTGCGGTTGCGAAGGAATTGCGTAGTGAGAAAAATTACATTCCTATCCTTATGTTGACGGCGCGCGGCCGTGCCGAGGATGTGCTCAAGGGATTTGCATCGGGCGCGGACGACTATCTCCCTAAGCCGTTTGAACTGGCGATTCTTTTAGCTCGCTTGCAAGGTCTGCTTCGGCGAAGCGAGTGGATGAAGCAAAGCCGTGTTCCTGATGACAATAGAGGTTCGGCTACCGAGCCTGCCGAATATGATGTGTTTTCGTTCGGAGGCCGAACCATTGATTTTGGCAAGCTCGAGCTCAATGTCAAAGGTGTGACGACACATCTCACGCTGATGGAAGCGGAGTTTCTTCGCCATTTAGTCCGCGCTCAAGGGCGGGTGGTATCTCGAAAATCGATTCTCGAAGAAGTGTGGGATTTGCACGAAGACACAGATACGCGCGCGATTGATAACTTTGTCGTCCGATTGCGGCGCTATATAGAGGATGATCCTGCCAAACCTCGCCATCTGTTGACGGTCCGCGGAGTCGGCTACCGGTTCCTCGCCGATCCAGACGTTGCAAAACATCCAGAAATAACTAACAAATAAGAAAAATTGGCTCCGGGAGTAGAAAGACTCTATACAAGAACCCCTACTATCCGATTAAATACTATGCGAAGTAGTTTTGTGGTGTAAGCCGTTTCCATCCTGAGGAGGATGCATGACAGGTACACGCTCAATCGGAGTTTTGATATGCCTTGCGGCCGGTATTGCGCAGGGTGCAATGGCCGTGACAGTGCAACGCGGCGCGCAACTCACAAAAGAAGGCAAGCACGATGTGTCCCTACCTGTTAGCGAGATGGCGAAGACCGCTCCTAAGCCGGAGCCGGGACAGATCGAAATGCGCGAACATCTTTCGCCGAAACATATTTTTAGCGTGACGCCTGGAGCCGATCCGGTTGTTCAGGAAACGTACGATTCAAAAGTTTCTACCAAGAAGGGCCTGAACTTTGACGGCATCAATGGCAATCAGGGCGGCGCGATTCCTCCGGATACGAATGGTTCGGTAGGCGCGACGCAGTTTGTTGAGATCACAAACTTTGACTACGCGGTGTATGACAAGACTTCCGGTAAGCAAATCCTGGCGCCGACTCGCATCAATGTGATTTGGGCTGGATTCGGAGGACAATGCCAACTCTACAACGGAGGCGATCCGATTGTGCTTTGGGACAAAATCGCGCAGCGCTGGTTGGTTGAGCAATTGGAATATACGACCACGAACGAAGTCTGCGTAGCAGTTTCAACTTCCGCGGACGCGACTGGAACCTATAACCGTTATGTGTTTGAGTTTGGTTCGAACTTGCCAGACTATCCGAAGCTTTCGGTTTGGCCCGATGCGTATTACCTCTCGGTAAACTCGTTTGGAAATGGTTACGGCGAACCTTGCGCGTTAGACCGCACCAAGATGCTGGCTGGCAAAGCAGCGACGATGGAATGCTTCACGCCGAATTCTTCCAACTTCAGCTTCATGCCTGCTGATCTGGATGGCGCGACCCTCCCTCCGACTGGAGCTCCGAACCATTTCGTTGAACTGGGAAATACGACAAGCACATTGAATGAATACGATTTCCATGTGGATTTTGTGAATCCAAACAACGCGACGTTCACCGGACCGCATGTCATCAATGTGCCGGTTTATCAGACGCTTTGCGGCGGCGGTGGTGGGGCATGCATTCCTCAGCCCAGCGGCGGTTCGTTGCTTGACGGACTTGGCGATCGTCTAATGTATCGCCTGGCGTACCGCAACTTTGGCGACCACGAGTCTATGGTAGTGACTCACTCGGTTGCGCCGAACAAGAATTCCACTGCCGCTGCCGATGTACGTTGGTACGAACTGCGTTCGACACCAGTCGGTGGGAATTTCTCTCTCTATCAATCTGGAACGTTGCAACACAAGACCTACAGCCTGTGGATGGGAAGCGTTGCAATGGACAAGATGGGAAACATGGCCATTGGTTTCAGTGCGTCATCGAGCACTACCTTGAAGCCTAGCATTGCATATACCGGGCGGCTTGCATCTGATCCTTTAGGCACGGTGGAAGCTCCTGCGGTCGTGATCGTAGGTACGGGTGTGCAAGAGGGAATCAATCGATGGGGAGATTACAGCAGCATGAGTCTTGATCCGTCCGATGATTGCACGATGTGGTACACGCAAGAATACGGGCTGACCAACGGCAGCAATTGGGCGACACGCATGGTGTCATTCAAGTTCAACAACTGTCAGTAAGAGTCCGAAGCAACAAAAAATTGGCCCGCTGTTCTTGTACAGAATGGCGGGTCTTTTTTTGTGTCTTTGAGGACTTATTTTTTCTGAGCGGAAGCGCCCGCAGCAAGGGCGCGTAAGACTTTCAGAAAACTAGCTGCAGCTTGTTCATCCCGCAAGGCTTCCAACGGCAAGGTTGCCGTCAGGTGTGGAGATTCGGCACGAAAGCGGACGCTCAAGAGATTGTGTCCTCGCGAGGTCATAAGCGTATTGACCATGGGAGCGAGATCTTCGGACCAGGCGTCTCGCGTGGTCAGCATGACCGGCCCAGGGCGATGCAATTCCCATTCGCGTTTTCCTACCGGCTTCTGGCTGTGGTTATGCGTTAGCCATCGGTGGCGGAACACCTGCAATTGAATTCCAGGAGCACAATCGAGATCAGCTTCAAACGTCAGGGTTTCGCGCTCGCGGCGCAGGATTGCGTAAATCCAGCGAAGAGGAAGAGTGCGAGGTCGCAATTGGATGGTCACGCGGGCATTTTCAAACCAATGTGCCGCGAAGGCCAAGCGCGCCCGAACGCGGCTACAGCCATGCCAATGCTGTTCGGTGATGCATCCACGATGGGCGCAGGCGGCTTCAACCCACTGTAGGGCTTTTGCGCCTTTTTTACGGTTATATTGGGCAAAACAGGCGTGCCAGAGGCCGATGCATGCGGCAGCCATCAGTGCGTCGATGATGATTACATTTCCCACGGGCACAACTCAATCCGGATCGCCGATGAAGAGGTCGCAGCTAATAACCTATGATGCGAATGGTACGACTTGCGATAGCGTCGCCGCAAGTCCAAACGCGATTTTGTTTTCCCGCACATCCGCGGCACGGCCTACAATACGCTGTGGAACTTACCCTGCGGCCATTTCGACGCCATGACTTCAATGATTTATGGAAGATTGACCAGGTGTGCTTTCCCGCTGGCATCGCCTACACAAAACATGAACTTTCGGACTACATCCAACGAAGGAACGCGTTTACCTTGGTTGCCGAATCGATTATCACAGAATCGGCCGGGCGAAAGCAGTCCATTGAAGAGGAGCATCATTTCGTCGGAATTGCTGGATTTATTGTGGCGGAGGCCAGTCCGCGGAGCGTCGGTCACATCATAACCCTCGATGTGATGCCGATCGCGAGGCGATCAGGCGCAGGTTCGAAACTGCTCGCAGCGGCAGAGGAATGGCTGAAGGCTGCAAGATGCGTACGAGTCGCGCTAGAAGCCGCAATAGACAATGCTGCCGCGTTAGCGTTCTATAAACGACACGGATACGAGATCACCGGCAAAAATCCGGGGTATTACGACAACGGCCTGGACGCTTATTCGCTGGAAAAGAAGCTCTGAGCGAGCTTTCATGAACGTCCTGTACAGGTACTCTTGGTGTAATACAAAAGGGATGGCATAGGTCTAGAATCAATTGCGCTCCTGCTGAAACGAAAACTCCGGCCGGTGCTGCATCTTTTACTTCTGGATTTCATCAAAAGTTGAGTAGGTTACACTCAAGGTGAACAAATGGCAAAGCAAGTTGAAGGCGAAGTAGTTGAAAACAAAAGTGATGTCATAGCTGGCAGCAAGGATCGCGCTCTTCCAATTCTCCCAGTTCGTGACACCGTGCTCTTTCCCCATGCGGTTTTACCGCTAACGGTTGGCCGGGACAGCTCGGTCCAACTCATCAATTCGTTGGGTGAAGACAAGACCATCGTTGTAGTGGCACAGCGCGAAGCTCGGGTGGATTCACCGCAGCCCGCTGACCTGTACACGGTGGGTTCATTAGCGATCGTCCATAAAGTAGTAAAAATGCCTAACCAGAGCCTATTCGTTTTTGCCGAAGGTCTGGAGCGGGTGCGAATCACGGAATTCGATCAGCTGACGCCCTTTATGCGCGGCAAAGTCGAGAGTGTCCCGGAATTCGCGCCGCCAATCACTTCGGAAATCGAAGCTCTGCAACGCAATGTGCTGACGCTGTTCCAACAGATCGTGACCGGATCCCCAACTTTGTCGGACGAGCTTTCGACGGTTGCTACGAACATCGATGAGCCCGGACGATTAGTGGACTTCATTGCATCCTCGCTTCCGTCGCTGTCAACTTCGGACAAGCAGGACACACTCGAAACCACCGATGTCCGCATTCGGCTGGAAAAAATCAATCAGCATCTGGCCAAGGAACTCGAAGTCCAGCAGCTTCGCAACAAAATTCAATCCGAAGTGCAGGACCGCGTCCAGCAAACGCAACGCGAATACTATTTGCGCGAGCAAATGAAAGCCATCCAGAAGGAATTGGGTGAGCAGGATGAAGGCGCGCGCGATAGCGAAGAGTTACGGCAGAAAATCGAAGCAGCGGGAATGCCGGATGACGTCAAGAAAGAAGCCCTGAAAGAGCTCGGACGTCTCGCGCGTATGTCTCCAATGGCTGCCGACTATTCTCTGACGCGAAACTATGTTGAATGGCTGGCGGCGTTGCCGTGGGCCAAAACATCGGGTGGCGAAGTCGACATTCTTAAAGCCAAAGAAATCCTCGATGAAGATCATTACGATCTGAAACGCGTTAAAGACCGTATTCTCGATTACCTTTCTGTGCGTCGTTTGAAGCCGGGAATGAAGGGTCCAATTCTTTGCTTCGTCGGACCTCCTGGCGTTGGAAAAACGTCGTTAGGTAAATCGATCGCCCGAGCGTTGGGGCGCAAGTTTGTCCGCATCTCGCTTGGTGGTGTTCACGATGAAGCGGAAATCCGCGGTCATCGCCGGACGTACATCGGAGCATTGCCGGGACAGATCATTCAGGGAATTCGCCGGGCTGAAACCAAAGATCCGGTATTCATGCTCGACGAAATCGACAAGGTCGGGCGCGATTTCCGCGGCGATCCAGGTTCAGCGCTGTTGGAAGCTCTGGATCCGGAGCAAAACTCCACATTCCGTGACAACTATCTGGATGTGAGTTTTGATCTATCCAAGGTGCTGTTCATTACCACGGCAAATATGCTCGATCCGATTGCAGAGCCTTTACGTGACCGCATGGAGATCATCGAACTGCAAGGGTACACAGAAGAAGAGAAGGTGCACATCGCCTATCAATATCTTGTGCCGCGGCAGATCGAAGAAAACGGAATCACCAAAGACCAGATTGAGTTTCCGCCGGAGGCGATGAGCTACATTATCCGCCATTACACGCGGGAAGCTGGCGTCCGCAATCTGGAACGCACGATTGGCACAGTCTGTCGCAAGCAGGCAAGGCGGCTGGCGGAGGGCAAGACCGAGAAGCTGGTCGTGACCAGTGAGATCATCCAGGAATTTCTCGGTGGAATCAAAGTACGCAGCGAAGGTGAAATTGCAGAGCGTACCAAGCGTGCCGGCGTAGTCGTCGGCCTGGCTTGGACTCCGGCTGGCGGCGATGTGTTGTTCATCGAAGCGAATACCATGAAGGGCAAAGGTGGATTCACAATGACCGGCCAGATTGGCCAGGTCATGCAGGAATCCATGCAGGCAGCCTTAACGTGGGTGCGGTCGAATGCAGTGCGGTTGGGGATCGAGGAAGATTTCTTTTCCCAGCACGACATCCACATTCACGTTCCGGCGGGAGCGATTCCGAAAGATGGTCCTTCGGCCGGCGTGACCATGGCAACCGCGCTGGTGTCGCTGCTGACGGGCGTTCCGGTAAAACCGTTAACGGCGATGACTGGTGAAATCACCTTAAGCGGCGATGTCTTACCGATTGGCGGAGTGAAAGAAAAAGTTCTCGCTGCCAAACGGGCCGGCGTGCAGGACGTTATTCTGCCTGCTGAAAACAAAACTAACGTGGAAGAAGACCTGACTCCGGAACAACTCGATAATGTGAAAGTTCACTACGTGAAGACCATTGCCGAGGTTTTGCAGATTGCTTTGCAGAAGAAGCTGATTGCGGAGAATGCAATTCCTAAGTCGGCGGCTTCCGTACCGGAGAAAGTCCTCGTGGCTCAGCCAGTCGGCTGACGCGTTCATCGGAGATATGTAAGTGGCATTGTTCTCGCCACTTACATATCCTCTTCATTCGTTGTAAAACTACTGACAGACATTAGGGTTTAATACAGTGGCGGCATCTTAGCCACTTATATTTATTTGTATCGAAAATTGAAAGGCGACCACTATGACTATGCGAAGCTTTTCGTTGATGGCGGGTGTACTCGCAGGAGTTTTGACAATAGCGCAAACTCCTTTTGTAGCTGCGCAGGATCCGAATCAACCAGATCAAGGCCAACAGGCACCATACCAGGATCAAAATCAGCAAGGCCAGCCGCCTCAAGATATGCAGGGGCAGTACCCACCGTCTGCAAATGGCGACCAAGCCTCGGGACCAGGGCAGCCAGGCGCGGATGACCAAAACCAAGCTCCCGCACAGGATCCCCCAAGCCGCATTGCCAGGCTGAATTTTTCGCAGGGATCGGTTTCATTCCAGCCCGGCGGGGAAGGCGATTGGGTGGACGCAGTGCAGAATCGCCCGCTGACCACTGGCGACAATCTTTGGGCGGACAAGAATTCGCGCGCGGAATTGCATGTTGGTTCTACCGCGATTCGTATGGATTCCGAAACCAGCCTGACCTTTCTTGAATTGGACGATCGCACCACGCAACTCAAGCTGTCGATGGGTACGGTGATACTCGACGTGCGTCACCTTGATGATCAGGACCTTTTTGAAGTGGACACTCCCAATCTTGCGTTCACGATTCAGCGGATTGGCGAATATCGAATCGACGTAAACGAAGCCGGCAACCAGACCATCACCACAGTCTTAAAGGGACGTGGGGAAGTGACTGGCGGCGGTGAATCTTACGTAGTCGTCGCAGGGCAGCGCGCGCAGTTCGACGGAACCGATCAGTTGAATCACGATATCGCGCAGCTTCCTCCTCCCGATGATTTTTCGCAATGGGCTTTCGGTCGCGATAAGCGTGAAGATAGCTCCGAGACTGCAAACTACATTTCTCCGGAAATGACTGGCTATGAAGATCTCGATGACTACGGCAAATGGGATTACGCTGCCGACTACGGTCCGGTATGGCGTCCTACCGGCGTTGAAGTCGGATGGGCACCCTATCGCAACGGACACTGGGTGTTCGTCGCTCCGTGGGGATGGACTTGGGTAGAAAGCGAGCCTTGGGGATTTGCACCTTTCCACTACGGACGATGGGCTTTCGCAGGCGCGGGTTGGTGCTGGGTACCAGGGCCAGTGGTTGTACGTCCGGTGTACGCGCCGGCGCTTGTAGCTTTCGTTGGCGGCGGCCCGGGCTTCGGAATCGGAGTGTCTTGGTTCCCACTCGCTCCCCGTGAAGTGTATGTACCGTGGTATCGCGGAAGCCGCGGGTACGTTAACAACGTGAACATCACCAACACGCGAGTGAACGTCACGCAGGTGACGAACGTTTACAACACCACCATTATCAATAACAACACGACCGTGAATCGCGTCACCTACGCGAATCAGCGAGTACCTACAGCGATCACTTCTGTTTCGCGCGATACGTTTGTGAATGCGCGGCCGGTAGCCCGCAATTTGCAGCAAGTCGATACGCAACGGCTGGCTACTGCTCCGATAAATTACCGAGCAATAGCGCAGCCGACGCGCGCTAGTGTCGTCGGACCGGGTACGCCGGCGAAGGCAAGGCCTGTCGCGGCGGTGATCAATCGCCAGGTAGTGGCAACGCGTAATCCAACGCCGCCAAGGCCTTCGTTCGAACAACGGCAGACGCCAAATGTAAGGACGGAAGGTCCTGCGACTTCACGCCCGGTAACCAACCAGCCGGGCAATCAGCCGAACCGTGGCGGGGAAGCAGTTCGTCCGGGACAAACGCCACAGCAGCAACCGGTCCGTCCAGGACAAACGAACCCGCAAACTCGGCCCGAAGTTCCGGCTCCACAAACGAGGCCGACGCCAGAGCAAAATCCTGCGTCTCGTACCGAACAGCCAGTAAGGCCGCAGGTGCAGCCGCCCACTCAACAAAGGCCGGTTCCGCGCCCTGAGACAAACTATGATCGCGGATCAGCTCCCGCCCGAGAGCCTAGCCCGCAGGTACGGCCTGCGCCTCCAGTACAGAATCGTCCTGAGGTTCAACGGAGTGAGCAGCAGAAGTTCAACAATTGGCAGCAGCAACGCCAAACCGCTCCGCGGCCTCAAGCGCCGCCACGGCAGGAATCGCGTCCATCGGCTCCTCGTCCGTCCAGCCCGCCAAAGCGATAATTGCGCCAAAAGTGGAAACATGCCAGTCCTCGCGAGGGGGCTGGCATTTTGTTTTAGACTGATCGCAGACTCGTTGGTGAAACAACTAAACATGCAGGTAAGGGTTTTATATTTCGGAATGTTGCGGGACCTCGCTGGTCAATCCGTCGACAACATTGATCTACCTGACGGATCGACCTTGGATGATGCGTTCGAGCGCTGTAAGCAATCAGTTCCCGCGTTGGCGCGTTTTGCGGGGTCTATCGCAATGTCGGTGAATCAGGAATATGCGAGCCCTCAGACGCCGTTGAAGCAGGGAGACGAAATCGCCTTTCTTCCGCCCGTCAGTGGAGGATCGCCCGAAGTCGCGATTGTCAAAGAGCTGATTAAATCCGACACGATAATTTCTCGATTGAAGCATCCACAAGACGGAGCCTGTGTCGCGTTCGAGGGCATCGTCCGCAATGAGACTCGCAGCCGACGTACGCTTTTTCTGGACTACGAGGCGTATGAAGAGATGGCGCTCAAGCAGATGCAGGAACTGGCGACCCGAGCGCTCGCCGAGTTCGAAATCCGGGATGTGGCGATTGTCCATCGAGTCGGGCGTTTGGAAATTGGCGAAACCAGCGTTCTTATCGTAGTAGCGTCGTCGCACCGCGCGGCGGCTTTTGATGCTTGCCGTTGGTTGATCGATACGCTGAAGAAAACCGTTCCCATCTGGAAGAAAGAACACTTTGAGGACGGCGCAGTCTGGACGGACGGAGAGCCATTTCCCGCTGAGCTTATTAGTGCCGAAGGCAGCCATGGCGGAAAGCCTGCATCTACATCTAAATGCGACTAAGCCTGTCCCCGGTAACTCCGTTGTTTATCCTGCTGGCCATTGGATCATGCTGGTCGCAGGTGCCAAAACCGCCGTGGGCTGGCGGTACGCCGCCTCAGTCGAAGGCAATGGCGGGGCAGTCCGACACAATCCTCAAAGTAAATGTGAAGCTGGTCAACGTATTCGTTACGGTGACTGACGAACGCGGCGCTCCAGTGGCCAGCCTGAAGAAGGATGACTTTACTCTGGAGGAAGATGGGGTCGCCCAGAAAATCTCAGTGTTTGATAAAGAATCCGAGATGCCGATTTCGGTCGTGCTCGACATTGACACCAGCCTAAGCACGCGAAAAGACTTGCCTCTCGAACTGACTTCAGCGCGACGCTTTGTGCATGACATTATTCGTCCGGTCGATGCGCTTAGTTTGTATGAATTCAGCGAAGTGGTCGACGAGGTCGTGCCATTTACCGCCGACCTCAAAGCGATTGATCGCGGCATTGATCGCGTCCATCACGGAGCAGCAACCGCCCTCTATGACGCCGTCTATCTGGGTTCCGAAGCGCTGGAGCGGCGTCAGGGCAGAAAAGTTATGGTTGTGATCACCGACGGTGGTGATACCGCCAGCCGCGTGGATTACAAAGAGGCCGTACGAGCGGCGCAGCAGGCGGATGCAATCGTTTACAGCATCATTGTTGTGCCCATTGAAGCCAGCGCTGGACGCGATCTCGGCGGCGAACACGCGCTTATCCAGATTTCTGCCGACACCGGCGGCAAGTATTTTTACGCGACTTCTGTGCCTCAACTCGATGCCGCTTTCGCGCAGATCAGCGAAGAACTCCGCACGCAATACCTATTGGCCTACTATCCGGCGCATCGCATCGCCGACTCCGATTTCCGCAAAGTGCAAGTCAAAGTGGAGGGCGCTGAGAACTCGAAATACTCAATCCGCAATCGCGCCGGATACTACGCTTCCAAGGCACGCTAGGCTTTATACAATTCCGGTTGTCATTCCAGTTCGTGTAAAGTTAATGGAAATATTATCTATCCTGATTCGGCCCGGTTATGCGAGCTAGCGCCGCATCGAACAAATTACAGGAGAAGCAAATGTCGTTGATTGCCCGGAAGTTTTATCAGAAATGTTTAGGTCTTTCTTTTCTATTAGTCATCACGACATTTGCTTTTATTAGTTTGACGTTCGCGCAAACGACGGTGAGCACCGGCAGCATTGTAGGGACGGTCACCGATCCTTCAGGCGCAGTCGTCCAGCATGCAAAAGTGAGCGTCACCAATGCGGATACGGGGCGCGTCTCCGCGGTGCAAACGACGACATCGGGCGGATTTACCTCGGGAGCGCTGCAGCCTGGAAACTACAAAGTGCAGGTCTCGGTGAAAGGCTTTAAGTCCGTTGAGGAATCGACCATCGTGCAGGTGGGAAATACTTCTACGGTAAATGTGAAGCTGCAGGTTGGCCAGGAAAGTCAGATTGTCGAAGTCCAAGGTTCCGAGATTGCCGTAAATACCGAGCAAGCCGAAGTGCAGGGAGTGCTGACGGCCGCCCAGATTGAGAATCTGCCCATCAACGGCCGAAACTTTCTCGACCTCGCGCAACTCGAGCCGGGCGTGCAAATTCAGGACGGTCAGAACTTCGATCCGACGAAAGCCGGATTCTCATCAATTTCTTTTGGTGGCCGCTTCGGCCGCACTGCTCGCATTGACGTGGACGGCGTAGACATCAGCGATGAAACCGTCGGTACGACTACCGCAGACATCGCACCCAGCGCCATCGAAGAATTTCAGATCGCGCAGTCATCGCTTGATATGTCGAATGACCTGACCTCATCAGGGTCGGTGAATGTAACCACGAAGTCGGGTACGAATAAAGTTCATGGTGAAGCTTTCGGCCTGATCCGCGATCATAGCTTCGCGGCGGATGCGCCCGGCGGAAACGATTACCCTTTCCAGCGTGAGCAGTTTGGAGGCAGCCTGGGCGGTCCGATCATTAAAGATCGATTGTTCGCATTCGCGGATGGCGAGCGCACCAAGCAGGATGGCTTCGCGGCGATCAATCTCACCGGAACTCCGTTTGATTCATTGAGCGGCGGCTTTAGTCAGCCGTTTCGCGACAACAATCTTTTAGGAAAACTCGATTACAACTTTGCCAACGGCTCGAAGCTGTTCTACCGCTATTCCTATTTTTCGAATTCGCTGTTTGCGACATTTGGCTTCGGTTTCTCGGTGTATGACACCAAAAATTACACGCGTCAGCATGTGGTCGGCTATGACTTTAACCACGGCAATTTTTCCAATTCGATTCGTTATTCCTTCCTGAAATTTGAGAACCAGATCGTCGATGCAACGCTGAACAATCCTTCGCTACCTGATTGCTGCACCGGGCTCAGTTTAGCCTCAGGCGTGTTTTCGGTCGGGCCGAATCTGTTGGCTCCGCAGGGAACGCCGCAGCAGAACAATCAGATCAAGTACGACGGCAGCTGGTCGCACCACACCCATACGATTCGCTACGGGATGGCCTACAACCGCATCCTTGGCGGCGGGTTCGCGAATTTCTATGGCGTGGCGCCGCAGGTTTCGTGGCTGGCAAATTCGGACAATATCAATTTCGCTGCGACTGGCCCATTTCCGGGAGGGTCTTCCAACCCCTTGAATTATCCTGTGCAAGATCTCGTGGTCGGTAACGGACAGGGTTATCAGACATCGAAGCCAGCGCTGGGATTCCCCGCAGGCGGTCTTGGCCCCGACAACCGGATTGGCTTGTACATCGGTGATGTATGGAAAATAAAGCCGAACCTCACGATGACGGTTGGTTTGCGCTACGACCGCGATACCGGCCGCACAGACAGCGATCTTCCTGCGATCCCTGAAATCAACGCGCAGTTTCCGGGCTATGGAAATCCGGTTAAGCAAGCGAACCTAAATTTCGCTCCGCAACTGGGAATCGCGTGGGACCCGTTCAAAAGCGGCAAGTCCGTGATTCGCGCCGGCATCGGGTTGTATTACGAAAATATTATTTTCAACAATGTTCTCTACGATCGCCCCCTGCGCTTGCGCAATGGTGCGTTCAACGCCGATACGACTGCGTGCTCGAATGGTGTTCCCCAACAGGTGCAAATTGCCGGTGGAACGATTACTCCGTCGGGAATTTGCGGCTTGAACACTGCGATTGGTACGGTGATCCCGCAGATACAGTCGTTCTGGCAGCAGGTGTTGGCGGGAAATCCGTTCGACCTTCAGGCAGCAAATCCTAACTTTATTGGAACCGGCCTCAGCCAGGGATTGGGCGGCGGTACGACTCCTGAGTTGCTCGGCCCGAACTATAAGACTCCGCGCTCGGTTCAGATGAACATTGGAATTCAGCACGAGATTCGCCACGGCATGGTTTTTAGCGCCGATGTGCTGCGCAACATCGAAACGCGAACGCTGATCGGTATCGATGCCAACAAAGTTGGAGATGTGAGCACATTCAATCTGGCGGGCGCTAAGGCGGCGATAGCGGCTACTAATAGCGAATTCAATTGTCCGGATGTGAACTGCTCCATAGCTGCGGGAGCGCAGATGTCTGATTTTGCAGGTAACGGTTTGGGCACGCCAGTCGACGTGGCCGGAGTGGGATGTAGCCAACCCGTATCGGCAGGAGGTCTGGGAACTCCGTGCGCTTTTGGCGGAATAAACGCCAGTCAGGCGCAAATGTATTTCCTCCAACCCGAAGGGCGCTCGGTCTATAACGCTCTCCAGATGACGTTGAAACAGAATGTTGAGAATCCGTTTCGCGGCGTGAAATCGGCGAATCTGCAAGTGTCGTATAGCTTATCTAAATTCGAGAGTAGCGGCGGAGGCCAGCTTACTGGTACAGCAGTGGACAGCGATCAGGATTTCATCCTCCCGGCCGCGGATAACAATAGTCCCGGCCGCTACTTCGGCCCGGGATTACTGGATCGCAGGCACCAGCTTTCGTTTGGCGGATTCTTCAACGTTCCATGGCATTTCCGCCTAGGGTTGATGTCGCACTTTTATAGTCCTCTGTCGAGCGGGCTGATTGCGCCGAATTCGGGCTTGCCCGGAGAAATTTTCCGATCTGACTTTACTGGGGACGGAACCGTGGGCGATCCTTTGCCGGGAACCAAGTTCGGAGCGTTTGATCGCAGCATCAATGCTTCAGACCTCAACAAAACAATCGCCAACTACAATCAAACGGTTGCTGGCCAGGCTACGCCAGCCGGGCAGCTGTTGATTCAGAATGGCTTGTTCACGCTGACGCAGTTGCAGGCTATTGGCGGAGTTGCACAGCCAATATGTCCGGCACCACCAGCGGCGGTGCCTTCAACATGCGCGGCAAATTCCACAGGAAGCCAGGTCAATTTTCCGTGGCTTAAAACCACAGATTTAACGCTCGCATGGAACCACACTTTTTACGAGCGCATCACTGTCGAGCCGAGTGTAGGTTTTTACAATCTTTTCAATTTCGCCAACTTTGATCTGCCGCCAACTACGATGTCCGGAATTTTGAACGGCGCGCAGACCGGCGCTATTAACGGCACTACGCGTGTCGATCAGGAAGCATTCCGCGTCGGAAATGGCACTGGTGTGTATTCGCTGGGCTCGCAGCGCCAGTTGGAATTCGGTCTAAAAGTGACGTTCTAGCTCGCGTTTTCGTCTAATTTCACCAGCCTTCGGGCTGGTGTTCTTTTTGGTCATCACGTGCACGCCCGACCATGTCTCGTGCGAGAATCAAGGGACATGATCCAACCTGGCAATGAACTCGCAGGTTCCATACGCTCTTCAAAGGGGGCTCCGTCTGAGCACACTGGCGAGGAAGCTTCGTATCTGAAATCGTTGGGAGAAAAGCGGCGTCCGGTAAGCATTAAGCTTTCGGGCGGTGAAACGCTTTTGGGATGGATCGAGTATTACGACGCAGACATGGTACGGCTTACCCGTGAGATGGGGCCGAATCTTTTCATCTATAAACACGAGATTGTTTACATCGAGGAAGCGAAGTTCCAAAAGCATGTTTCGAACGGTGGAGAGGAAAATCGCTCGCGGGAGAAGGAATAACTTTGGCCACGAATTCGAGCTTCGTTCCTGCCACGTCTGAAATTGCCCGCGAAGCTGGCGCACTGCTGATGGAATATTTTGATCAGCAGGTGAAGGTCAGGATTGAGTACAAAGGCTCAGCCGATTTGGTCACAATTGCCGACCGTAAATCGGAAACTCTGATCCGCGAACGTATTCTTGCTCGATGGCCCGACCACGATATTCTCGGCGAGGAGCAAGGGCTCCACGATGCCGGCAGCGATTATCGCTGGTATGTGGATCCACTGGATGGAACCACCAATTTTGCGCACGGCTTTCCCGTATTTTGCGTTTCCATGGCGTTGGAGCACAAAGGCGAGCGTATCGCAGGGGTTGTCTTCGATCCGACGCGCAATGAGATCTTTACAGCTGAGAAGGGAAGCGGTGCATTTCTCAACGGCGAACGCATGAGCGTTTCCGCAGCGACATCGCTTGAGGAATGTTTGTTCGCCACGGGATTTCCCAGCCGCAAGCGACATAAGAATCCAAACATTTTTTTCTATCATCAACTAACGATGCGAACTCATGGAGTGCGCCGCGCCGGTTCCGCCGCGCTGGATTTGTGCTGCGTAGCATCGGGGCGCTTCGACGGCTTTTGGGAATTCAACCTGAATTCATGGGACACCGCTGCTGGCGTGCTTCTTGTCGAAGAGGCCGGAGGCCGTGTGACCAAGCTGCGTGGCGATCCATTCCATATCGATAGCCGCGAAACACTCGCGACGAACGGGCACATCCATGACGCATTGATGAATGAGTTCGAAAAAGTATTCAGCGGTGAAGGATTAGAACCGCTGCCCGCAATGACGAAATAGTGACAGAAATTATTTGAGGAGCGTATATGGTCCGCCGTTTAATTTGTGTTGTAACAATTTTAGCCACATCGTTGCCGATGCTTGCAGCCGATACAGGCGCGCAGCCCAAAGTTGCGCCGGATGCGGCTTACCAGCAGGATTTCGATCATTGGAAAAATGACTTGGTCGAAAGCCGCAAGCACAACTGGCTGCCACTCGCGGGATTGCTCTGGCTGAAGGCGGGCGATAACTCGTTCGGATCCGATCCTGGAAACGCGGTTGTGTTTCCCAAAGGGCCGGGCCACGCTGGCGTGCTCACATTAAAAGACCAGGATGTGACGGTGGATTTCTCTCCGGAGGCTCACGCGGTAATTGCCGGAAAGCCCGCGACAACCGCGAAGCTCGTGCCCGACACCGCCAAAGATACGACCGAAGTCGAAATGGGCGACTTGCGCTGGCACATCATCATACGCGGCAAGCGGGTTGGCATTCGCGTGAAAGACTTGAATAGTCCGGCGGTACAAAAATATCGTGGAGCCGAATTCTTTCCCATCGACCTCTCTTATCGGGTGACTGCGACGTTCATTCCTTCGGATGGTAAGAAGACAGTTGATGTTCCCGATGTTCTGGGCGATATCGCGCCTACTCCGATTGCGGGAACCGCGGTGTTCAAACTCAATGGTCAGGAGTATCGCCTCACCGATCTCGGTGGCGATGCGAAGAATGGCCTGTTTTTCGTATTCAATGACCTGACCAGCAAGAGTGATACGTATCCCGGAGGACGCTTCCTGGATACCGATCCAGTCAAGGATGGCACGGTAGTGCTGGATTTCAACCGCGCACACAGTCCGCCGTGCTCGGTCACGCCGTATGCTACATGTCCGCTGGCTCCTAAAGAGAATCGGCTTACCGTCGCGATTCCTGCGGGCGAGAAATATGACCGCATGCACGGCCATCACTGAGAACTTCGCGATTCGTATAAGAACTTCCGGCATTACAATAAAGGCAGGATTTGGCTCATTTGTATGAGCCGCATCGTGCCTTTATGACTTCTCTTCTTGATCGAAAAATCGATAAGCGCCCTGATAAAGTCCGGCTGCAAGGCCGCATTCTTTTTCTTACCGAAGATCCCGAACTAATCAAGCGTCAACTCGCAGGGGAAGACCTGCCTTGGGACACCAAGGATCCTGCGAATAATCCGAAGTTGCGTGACGACATTTCGACGGACGAGATTACTCCCGCGCACTATTGCTTTTACTTTGATGAGACGCTGGGCGAAATTCCCTATGCCGGACTGAAGTGTGGCGGCGAATTCCCGGTCGGACGGTCGTCCGTCAAAAATGGAGGCTTCGTTTGCGCAGTGAGTGGAAAGCGGCGCGGCAAAGGGTCGAGCCGTGAGCAATCTCCTTATGCGGAAATGTGCGCTGGCATACAGCTAGTGATCGCGGAAAATATTGAGCGAATCTACAAGCAGAATTGCCAGAATCTTGGACTGCTCACCTCGACCGATTTTTCGCTGATCGATAAGGTCCGCGCCGGTCTGGACATTCCGCTGGCAGAATTCACCAGCGGCGAAGATGAAATCACGAAGCAAGTCATCGAATACGGCGGACTGTTTCCATTCAATGTCGCGCGCATGCAGAAGAAAGTATTTCTGCCGCCAATCAAGACCGCGCCTCGTCCGATGACCGTCGCGGAAAAGATATTCGCCCGCCACATGCTTAATGAAAACGGGGTGCAGGGAGTTCCTTCAGTTAAGCCAGGCGATTCCGGCTTCGCGCGCGCTGACTTGCGCTTCAGCCACGAGTACGTGACTCCGATGGCTTCTATTTTTTACGAGCGTTATGTAGGAAAAGACGTTCCCGTCAACGATGCGGCGAGCATCATATTCTTCCGCGATCACCTTACGTTTCTGGATGACGTGATCTCGGAAGAAAAGAAAAAGATGGGGCTGCTTGATCTTGCGACCCAGCTCAAGCTCAAGCAACAGGATTTCGCAACGAAGCAGGGAATCAAGCTGCATGGCGAACTCGAGGATCGTAAGGGATCGGAAGGCATCTGCCATTCCATCGTTCTGGAAAGCTACGCGCTGCCGGGACAGCTGAACATCGGTTCGGACTCGCACACTCCGCATGTTGGAGCGATAGGATGCGTCGCCTTTGGAATTGGCACAACCGACGTGTTCAATAGCTGGATCACGAAAGACGTTCGTGTGAAGGTTCCAGAATCGGTGAAGATTATTATTCGCGGAAAGAAGCATCCCAATGTCACGGCGAAAGATTTTATCCTCAAGATTCTGAGTCTTGATTACGTTCGCAGCGGTAAGGCCCTCGCTAAAGTTATGGAGTATGCGGGCGAAGCGATTGAAGCGCTTAGCGTGGATGAGCGCGCGACTATGACGAACATGGCCGCGGAAATCGGTGGCTTCACGGGCATAGTGGCGCCTGATAAGAAGGCCATCGACTTTCTCGTCGAGCGCCGCAAGATGGACCGTGCACAAGCCCAGGCGTTGATTGAAGGATTGCAGAGCGACCCCGACGCGCAGTATGCGGAAACGATAGAACTCGATGCGGCGGAAATCACGCCGATGGTCGCGACTCCTGGCGATCCGGGGAACGGAAAATATATTCGCGAACTGAGCATCCCCGTCCCCGTGGACTTGGCATACGGAGGCACGTGCACTGCCGGCAAGAACGAGGACATGGACATGTACGCGGAAGTGTTGGCAGATGCGCTAAGACAAGGCAAGCGCGTGCCTGAATCTGTGAAGTTCTATATACAGTTTGGTTCGCAAGAGACGCGCGAATACTGTATCCGCAAAGGATATCTGGAAATATTTGAGAAGGCTGGTGCGCACATCATTGAGCCAAGTTGCGGAGCATGCATCAACGCTGGCCCGGGCGTTTCCACAAAAGCTGATCAAGTGGTGGTCAGTGCGCAGAATCGGAACTTTCCGGGCCGCAGTGGACCGGGTCAGATGTATCTCGCGAGTCCGTTAACGGTAGCGGCGAGTGCGGTTGCAGGCTATATCGTGGAGTTCGAGCCCAGTGAAAAGTTAGTAAAGGCTTGAAGTTATATCTGTTCGGATGCGCGTTTGTCGCCGATGCTTCCTCTTTTTGGAGCGCCGTGACCCGCCGTCGCCCCGCCATCTTCGGCCAACGCTGAGAGCATGCGAATCGAACGTTCCGCCCTCACGACGACCGGTACGCTGGAATGGGCAAGGCAGTTCAGGTCGTGCCCATGTTTCCGGCCCTTATCGGTTTCACTCTTGCAGTTACAGCACGCATCAAAATAAGCGGCCAGGAGCATTTGCATGGTGACGTTTGCCGTACGGGCGGTAGCGGCCACGCGCTGCTTTAACTCATACTCCCTCAGATTTGACAGGATGATCAGCGTGGCGACTACAACGAAGCCGATAAGTCCAATTAAGTCAGAGCGATTTTCAATCGAAAAGGAATCCGAGGGTGGGATGAACCAGTACCATACCCCCAGCCATCCGACCAAGGCTGCCACCGCCGCTGCAACCGGACCCCATAACCGCGCGGCGATGATGACCACGGGCCATAATACCCAGTAGACGTGGTTTCCGCGAAGAAGCGGTTGCAGGATTTGAATCAGGCATAGCGCGGCCACTGAAGTCAGAATTGCATAAACAAAGTGCATCAGTGTCTTGTATTGGTCGTAAAGCGGCTCGGATGTCTCCGCTTCATCTTTCAGATCGCCTTGCATCACGCTTGCCCCCGAAAAACGTATCTCTTTTTAACACGAAAACTCACGCACCGGAAGGGAAATCTTGACATCGGTTTAGGCCCAAGCGACATCGCAAATCGTCGGGCTGTATGCATGCTAGCGCGCGTTTCCCCATGGATCTGAACGCATCTGCCCTATACTGCGGCAAGCATTCTTGTTAAAATCGAAGTTCATTAGAGATTCCCTCATCCATTAGGAGACTCGTATTTTATGGCATATGTGATCGCAGAACCGTGCATCGGAACGAAAGACTCAGCTTGCGTGGACGCATGCCCGGTGGATTGCATTCATCCTAAAAAGGACGAGGGACCGCACGCCGCCGAAGAGATGCTCTACATCGATCCGGTGGAGTGTATCGATTGCGGGGCTTGTGTCCCAGTATGCCCGGTGTCGGCAATCTTTGCGGCGGATGACCTTCCGGAAAAGTGGAAGAGCTATACCGAGCGCAACGCCAAATACTTCGGACGGTAACGGCGTTAATCTGAAACAGGGCTCGCTGCCCCTTTCCTTTTCGACTTACGTCGGTCCTCTTTAGTATCTAGAATCTCCTCATAGACAATCACTTTATCTCCCGGCTGAGCAATCATGGCACTGCATGAATCCGAGGCCATTGTGCTTCGCACTTATCCGATGCGCGAAGCCGATCTGCTTGTTACGTTGTTCACGCGCCTCGAAGGGAAGGTGCGCGGAGTTGCGCGTTCGGCTAAGAAATCAAAACGGAGATTTGGCGGCGCGCTTGAGCCGCTCACCATAGTCCGGGCATACTACGACGTCAAAGAGCGGCAAGAGTTGACCCGGCTTGATGCCTGCGATGTCTTGGATTCTCCACTATCTCAGGAAGTCAGCTACGCTCGGGCAACGGCACTGGCCCACGTTGGCGAATTGCTTGACGAACTGTTGCCCGACCGCGAAGTAAACGATGCTGTCTTCCGGCTCGCGCTTTCCGTGCTGGCGCAATTGCGAGGCCCGGAAATTTGGATGGGCGTTACTTATTTCGATTTGTGGATGACGCGGCTGATGGGTTATCTGCCCAGTCTTTCGGAGTGTTCAGTCTGCGGACGCGGCCTCGAAAATGAACGTGCGTACTTTCATGCACTGGCCGACGGTTTAGTGTGCGCCGACGATAAACGGCTGGCATCCTCGGAGCTTTCGAACGATTCGCGCATCCTGGCGGCGCACATGTTTCGCGCTCCAGCTGAGAGTTTCATTGGGTTTCCCTGGCCGAAAGATCTCGCCCAGGACTTGCGCAAATTTCTGGTTCAAATCCTGCAGCGGCATATTGACAAAAAACTAATCACGGCAGCGATGCTGGACAAATTGAAAGAATAAAAATCAGAAGCTGAACATCGCCTGCAGCGTGATTTTTCTGTTCGCAGCAGAACTCGAAAACGGCCCACCGGCCAGCGCGTTGGATTGTCCAAAGAGCGGCGAACTCAAATTGCCAATCGGAGTGGCCAGATTGACTCGATTTAGAACGTTGCGCGCATCGGCACTGAAGGTAACGTTGTAACGCTTATTACTGGCAGCACCGAGCTTGAAGGGGCCACTTGTCGAACGTCCGAATCCCCCGCCACCACCTCCGCGACCTCCGCCGCCAGCAGGACCATGATCGTGCTGATCGGCTGGGCCGCCTGCGCCTTTTGAGCCGAAACCAATCGTCTTCGCCAACCGCAAATTCAGTGTGAAGTGGGATGGCCCGGTCAAATAGTTCACGGGGATCGGAACATATGCTGTTGTTGGAACCGCGTAATGGCAAGCCTCAGTTAAGGATGTGCAAACGCCGGTCGCGTTGGCTGCGAATGCAGGGCGGTCGTTGAAGATCGAATCCCCGTTTAAATCTTGTCCCACGGTGACGTTGTAAGGCGATCCTGAACTGAAAACCAGAAACGGACTCAACCGAAATGCGTAGGGCAAAGCAGTGGTCCCACCGAAGAAGACGCGATGGCGCACGGCAAATGCGGCTCGTCCATAATCGACGTCGATATTGTATTGGTTCGATGGGAAGCTGGATGCGCCCGCGGCATTGCTGCTGGCGTAGTTCAGCGAGTAATAGCCAAATAGCGATATCTTGGACCCAGCCTTCACATTGAAATTCGCAATGAACTGGTTCTGCTTGAAGATGCCTTCAGAATCGTATTGATAAATATTTCCAGCAGCGGGGTCAGGACGAGCTCCATCGGAATACGGCGTTCCAGGCAACGGAGCATTTGCATTCCGAGACAGCAGTTGATGCACTCCGCGCGAATTTAAGTACGAGACAGTCACATTGGCGTTCTTTGAAACTTGATGCTCCACGCTAAACGCGCTCTGCATGATATAGGGAGCGATTAAATCCCCGGCAGTCTGATAAATGGTTGGCACGGTTTGCGGAGGTAGCTGGCTGACCGGCGGGACATTCGGATAGAAGCTGATTGGCCCCGAGACAATATATTGCTGCTGGGTGATGCCGTTGAGCCGCTCGGTATTGAGGACCAGGTCTTCCGTAAAGCGGTCATAGAATGTACCAAATCCGGCGCGCACTACCGTCTTCGGAGTTTTGCCCTTTCCCGCCAATCCCCAGGCAATAGCAACTCTCGGAGCGAGGTCGGCGTGATCATAGATCGCGTTCTGAGTTTCGTAGCGGAATCCATAGCTCACGGTGATGTTTGGACGTACACGCCACTCGTCCTGAACATACAGTCCCAGATCAGCGACAGATACAGGAACCGTGGGAATCGAACCTGACGGAGAAGCAGTCAGTGAGAATTGATCGGGCTGCGCCTGTCCGTAGGCGGTAAGACTTGGAAACATAAAGCTGCCGTTGAATCCCTCGCCGGACAAGCTGACATCGTGGACGACGCGCAGGCGGCCTCCGAATTTCAGAAAATGTTTGCCCAGCGCAAGCGACGTGTAGTTCTGCAATTCATAATGATCGGTGTGATCAACCTGCATGCCGCCGCTGTTTCCTCCGCCAGTAAATGCGCCAATTACGTTGATCGTCGGTAACAGACTCAAAGGATTCTGCCGGCTGTTGTCGCGAAGATATTGGAATCGAGTTTCGTTGACGGCCTTCGATCCGAGAATCTGCGAATCGCTGATCTGCAACGTATGTTCGGTTGACGTGGTGTCATAGCCGGTTGATGGCAACGCGAACCCGCCGACCCCGGCGTTATCTTGCGTGTCCTGATAAAACTGGTAACGCGCGGTCAGCGTATTGTTTGGGCTGATTTGATAATCAAGTCGCGGCCCGAGGTTCGTTCGTGTTCGCGGGTTCGAGATCGATTCGCTCAATATATATTCGTTGAGATTCTGGTCCAGCGCGGGCGTATTCACCACCGCGACTTCATTGATATTGCGACGCTGAAAATCAAAGAAGAAAGATGCTTTCTTGTTGATTGGCCCGCCGACATTGCCCATGTACATTACCGAGTAGTACGGAGGCTCGCTTCCGGCAAAAGGATTTTGCGAGTTAAATGCCGAATCGTTTCCTTCTACTGATACCTGACCGTGCAATTTGTCGGTGCCGGGTTTGGTAAATACTTCTATGCGTCCGTAGCCCAGCTTGTCATACTCCGCTGAAAACGGATTCTGGTTGATCCGAATTTCTCGGATGGAGGATTTCGGAGGAAGTTCGCCCCCGGTGAACCCGTCAATATAAAGTTGTCCACCGTTCGGGCCGGCGGACGGGCCAGCCAGCGCCTGAAGGTCCGTCAATAAGTCGTCAGGATCGTCCGGAAGTGCATCTAGATCTTTGCCTTTAAGAATAATTGCGCTCGCGTTATTAGACGGATTGACCTGGACCTGATTGTCCTGCTCTTCTACTTCAACTTTTTCCTGTTCGACTTCGATATTGAGTGGAATCGTAAGTTCGGATGTTTTCCCTGCAGCGATATCCACTCCGTCTTTCGAAAATGCCGAAAACCCCTTTGCTGTGGCTGCGACTGAGTATTTGCCCGCAAGCAGGTTTCCGATTTGAAAGGCTCCTCCATTGTCAGTCGTGGCGGATTGAGGACCGCTGCCCGGCAACGTGACCGTGACCTGCGCTCCGGGGATGACCGCGCCGGAGGGATCGGTGACTTGCCCATGCAATCGTCCGGTGTCAGTCTGCGCGGACAGAGGAATACCTGCGAAGGAAATAACGATCGCTAAATACAAAACCACCCGCGCCAGACGGAGCAAAATAGAATCCTTTCGAAATCGTTCTACAATCTGATGCAAAAAGGCTATTGCCCCGAATCGCCTTCTCCACCCGATCCACTCAAAGACCATGGAGAGAGCAGGGTGGAAGCGGCCTGGCTTGAACCAGACCGCAGAATCGTATCAACTCCCGCGAGCAGTGTGATCGCAGTTACTGTGCCCGACGTGTCGGCTGTTGAAACGATCATCACCGCATCTCCTTTTTGCAAATCAGTGAGTGGGCTGCTCGGCAGACGCGCGAGCAAGCGCTGAACGTCGGGCGCGCCGTTTCCGCCTTCATGAGAGCCCATCTGCGGACTCGCACCCGCTGCGCCGCTGGGAGGTGGCGTGGTGCTCGATGTGCCACCTTTGAGCCGCGTTGCGATTCGCTGCGCCATTTCCGCGGGCAGCTTCTTGACTTGCGAATCACTTGTAATCTTTACGACGACGGAAGTTTTGGCGATCGCATCCTGCACGGTCAGCGATTTATTTACAACGTCAATCGCGCTGACTGTTCCCGCGATGTTGCGGAATGTGCCGGAGACAATTTCGTCCGCCATCCATTCGGTACTATCGGTCCTTCGTTGCCCGCGCGCGCGAAGTTGGTCACCGGGCTTGATCTGATCAAGGGGCGCAGGTTTAGCGTCGTCAAAGTTCACCGATCCAGCAGCGTAGCGGCGTGCAATTGTCCCATGATTTGTATGGATGATTACCTGCGGCGCCGCACCCGTGGCTATTCCTCCAGTGGTGATGGTGATATCTCCGCTGGCGCTATCGACGGTTTTTACCAGACCGCCGACGCCACGCTTTTGCCAATCATCACGGTCGTGCTGTTGTCGAGCGGCGACATCTTCATTTTTCATGACGATTACGGACTTCGCAACGACCGCTCCCGAGGGTGATGCTTGTCCTCGAATCACCAGGCGATCGCCGGGGCGCAAGTCCGAAGGTTGTAGAGGAGCCGCAGTCTTCAGATCAATTTGTCCCGGAGCCACTCGCAGGATTTTGGTAGACGGATCGAGCGTGACTGGAATGTCGCCGCCGGAATCCTGCGTCAGCGTGACCGTGTTGTCCTGGATGGCCTTGATGACCCCGACTCTGCGCGCGACAGGAGAGTTGGGAGCCGTGTCCCCAAACTGAGCTTGTGCTACCAGTGCGATGCTGGCGGCAGCAATGATTACTAACATCGAGACGAAATCGCGGAGGAGAGAGATGCGATAGCGACGAATCTGCATACTAAAACTGTAGCATCGCAAAATGACGCCAACGCTCCTATTTACAAAGTTTTACGCGCTCGAATGTATTGTTAATTTATCCGGGTGGCTAGGACATTCTTGTCCGCGAATGTTGCTGCGCGGGCGTTACTGTCCACGACCCTTCAGCCATGTTCAGGGAATAAGCTCAAAGACGGTGCCGTAGCCGCCATCTTGTGCCCCACCAAAGTGCGCTGTGCCGTAGAGGTCGCCCTTTGCATCCCTTACTAAGCCTGCGCGAACGTATGATCCGTCGGTTGTGCCGTTAAGACTGTACAACACGGTTTCCATGCCATTACTGTCGAGCTTGAAAATTGCGCCACCGCCATACAAACCGCCGCCTGAGGTGGTGCCATAGAAGTTGCCCGCGTTGTCGCGGATCAAACCCGCGGTTGGCTCTGCGCCATCCAAATCCTCGAAGGTGTGCAGAATGGTTTCATTACCTGCGGGGTCTAATTTGAAGATTGTGCCCTGATTGTAGGTGCCGCCAAGGGACGTAGTGCCGTAAAGATTCCCATGCATATCGGAGATCAAACCTGAGCGTGGGGTGGCTCCATCTGTGCCTCCGGTAAACCTGTAGAGTACGGTCTCTTTGCCCTTGGGACTTACTTTAAATACAGTTCCGCAGCCAGTCTGGTTTCCTAAGACCATACAATTGGTAAAACCGCCCTGAGAGGTCGTGCCGTAGAGATTTCCTGCTTTGTCAAGAATGAGCGGCGCTACGGGATACGCGCCATCTATGTCACCACTTCCAGTGAATGCATACAGGACTGTTTCTGGGCAAACGAGAGTTTCAGCGCCACAGGCACTGACCTTATATACGACTCCAAAACTGGCACCTTGCATAGTCGTGCCGTAAAGATTGTTCTGCGCATCCTCGACCAAAGCCGCTTGAGGAAACTCGTTACCATCAAATATGTGCAGGACTCGCTCGTGACCATTCAGGGTCACACTGAAGACGTTTGTTCCCGTCGTGCCGTATAGAACGCCGTCTGTTCCCAGAATCATACCCGCCTCCGGCTCTCCACCATCTCTGCCTCCGGTAAAGCTATACAACACGTTTTCCTGGCCGCTTCCGCTTAAGGAGAATAAGGAGAATACAGATCCGTAACACTGCTCGCAGCAGCACCCATCGGTTGTGCCGTAGAGCATTCCATCGACGATAATAAGATTTGAATCAGGTCCCGCGTCTCCCTTAGCTCCAGTAAATCGGTACAGTACATTGAACGTCTGGGCTTGTGCTGCATCAGCCAAGCTAGTCATGACCAATAAAAGGAACGCATAGAACAGGATACGAGTATTCATCCTCGGAAAGTCCTCCGCAATCTGGAGTCAGTTTATCGCGTCATACTGGGGAGCGCGGTAACGTGGCGGATTCCTATCTCCCGCGTACTTTGCTAAGAGCGAGGAAGAAGCATGCTCGCGTGGCGCGGCCCTCGCCCGCGAACGCCCTAACCATTTCGGATAGGGCCTTTCGGCCCTATTCCGCTCTGGACGGCCACATGCTACCATTCTGAGGTTTTATTTGGAGGCTCCCGTGAAGACCCTAACGTTCTGTCTGGCACTGATCGCAAGCAGCTGCACCCTTGCGTCTGGGCAAACCTACAAAGTTCTCTACAGCTTCCAAGGCAATACAATTGGCGATGGTGCTCAACCAGCAGGAGGTTGCTCTCCGATTCGCAGGGAAATTTATACGGCACCACCGAATACGGAGGAAATTCTACGTCCCCTATTTGTTTCAGCACTTCAGGATGTGGCTCAATTTTTGAGCTATCGCCAACTTCGGGCGGCGGCTGGACTGAAGAAATTCTCTACAGTTTTTGTGCGCTGACGAACTGCACAGATGGTGCTTATCCGAGCGCTGGGTTGGTGATCGACAACCAAGGTAATCTTTATGGAACCAGCGGCGGTGGCGATGGCGAGGGGGATGGTACGGTGTTTGAGCTGTCACCACCAACCGTACAAGGTGGAACTTGGACGGAGAAAATATTGTGGGCGTTTGGGGGAAACCTGGAGGCCGATGGATGTGATCCTCTCGACAAACTTCTGTTTGACGCGGCCGGAAATTTATATGGCACAACTGCGGCATGCGGAGCGGGAAAGGATGCGCGAGGTATAGCTTTTGAGTTGAGCCCGAGCTCAGACGAGACATGGGCTGAGACCTTGCTGCATACGTTTCGCGGTACAAATACCGACAGCCCCTATGGATACAATCCGACGGCCGGCCTCGCATTCGACTCAAGTGGAAATCTATACGGAACGACTTTCCTTGGCGGCAGGCTACTAAACGGTGTTGTCTATGAGCTGTCACCTAAATCCGGTGGAGGTTGGCAATACACCGTTGTTCATTCTTTTGGTTCTAATGGACCAGGGGAGCCATGGTCTTCTGTCGCCATAGATCAAGCTGGAGCCCTATACGGTACGCTTAGCAACGCCGGCTCAAACGGAACGGGTTGTGTTGGCCACGGCTGTGGTGGGATATTCAGAACGAAAAAGAAGAGCGGCACTTGGGTGACCTCGATTCTGCCCTTCGACGGAACAAACGGAGGGAATCCCAAAGCGGGAATTTTCCTTGCGTCCGGCAAAGGCTTCGGTACTACTGAATATGGTGGCGCCCATGGTCAGGGCACGATTTTTGCAGCGCAGCCAAGTGGAGTGACGGTTCTGTATGACTTCTGTTCGGAGGCATCTTGCGCCGATGGAAGTCAACCGGTAGCTACTCTTACTTATGACGGTGCTGGACACTATTACGGCGTAACCACACTAGGGGGCGGGTTCAATCAGGGCGTCGTTTTCGAGATCACTCCGTAACTTTCACACTTCCAAATCACAGCCCGCCATCGCGGCGGGCTTTTCCATTTTGGGAACTCGATAGTGCATTTTTCATTCGTCCTTCATTTTTCTCTTGACCTCGCAATTCAGAAAGCGCATGGTCGAATTAGTAGGCATCAATCGTTCTTTGACAATCGAATCACGAACGAGCCGATGGCTAAAAATGGCAGCTAACTTCAATGTTTTCTATATTATCCATATAAGTCTTTAATCCTCTAGATTTTGCAAAAACGGGACGCTGTAAGTTGTTGAAACGCAAAGATAAGCAATAAAAAAAATCGCGAATAGTCGACTCAGACTGCGCAATAGGGACAGGGCTAACTCGACAAGCTCCGCGCGAGATCCCCTTCGACTTCGCTCAGGGCAGGCTCTCTCTCCGCCTGAAAAACGGCTGCGCTCGGGATGACAAAGCAAAGAAGTTAAGGGATCCCCGGAAGCAAATGCTACTTCAAAGCTTTTTCCAGCAATGCTGCCGTGTCTGATCCGCCGCGTGACTCGACATATTTCGTCATCACCGGCACAAATTTGACGATCATCTCTGGAGGCAGCCCAAGCTTATGAAACGCCTCTGCAACTTCAATGGTTCGGCCTACGTTGCCCATACCGCCGCCCATGGAACTTTCGAGGCTTGATAGTTCGGAAGGCTTCTCTACCGCAGGAGCTGCGCCAAGCAACCGGTTCATTCCCGGCACGGCCGATGAGACTTTGCTGAACTCGTCCGCGCTCAGGCGAGTCTTTGCCATTGCGAACAGAGAGCCTGCGCCGCCGCGTGCCTGCGTGGGAGTGATAGCGAGGCCTTTGGAGAGTTGACTGACCAATCCTGTTGTGGAGGTTTGAGCCTGGCAGTTCGATCCTGCGAATGCGATTATCCCACACAAACAAATCGCCGCAGCAAAGTTGGATAGACGATGCAATGTTGGTTTCATGATTGAAAGAAATTGTACTCTTTTGGGGCCTGCACTGGAATTACGAAACCAACTGTCGAGCGATCTTTAGAAGTTGGTCCACATGATCGTCCCAGGAATATGCGCGGAGTTTTTCTGCGCGCGCGATCGAGAGTTTTCGTTGAGTCTCTGGGAGGCTCGCTTGGATAGCGTTATCAGCCAACGCGTCCGATGAAAAAGTATCGAAGTAGACAGCTGCTTCGCCGCAAATTTCGCGGTGAACGGGAATATCAGAAGCGACGACCGGAAGTCCGCATGACATGGCTTCCACCAAAGGATGCGCAAAAGTTTCTGTGTACGCGGGACTTACATAAATATCGCAAGCGCGGTAGACATGATGCAGCAAATCATAGGGAACCGCACCGAGTGCGATGACATTATCAGCGATGCCGAGTTCGCGAATGAGGTGACCCGCCTCGCGTGTGCGATAGGAGCCAGGATTTGATGCGTCCTCAAATTTGCAGGTGAGGAAAAGTCGTACGCGGCGCGGATGAAGTTTTTCCCGCAGAATCGGAATCGCTTTCAGCAAAGTTTCAAAATTTCGGTAGTAGTTGTAATGACTCACGAACAGCAATCGCAATTCGTCGCCATTGCGCTTTAGTTTGCTTTGAAGTTCGCCGCTGACCGCGGTCTCGTTGGCGAAAAATATGTCGGCGTCAAAACCATGGTGAATCGAGAGAACTGCGTGTCCAGTCTTTTCGTGCAAGTCTTGAGCGAACGCGGCGCTGGGTGCAACGGTGCGGTCAGCCCACGCTACAGACCGGAATGCCAGGGAAGCCTTTATTCGAGTGTCGAGCCACATGCCATATTCGCCACGTCTGACTAGATCTTGATAAAAGTACCCGGAAGTGTAGAGTGAATTTCCGGAAAGCAGAACTTGAGGTACCGGAGAGTTTCGCAGCGCAAAGTTGCCGGCAGAAATGAGGACATCAGAACCGGCGTTGCGGATCATATCAGGAAGCTTCAACTGCTCCTGGCAGAACCGGACGGCAGAATTGGAGAAGAAATCCAGATCAATAAAAGAGACATTGTCTGCCGAACGAAATTCTGTTCGAAGCGACGAGCTCATAGCTATGGTGGTGAAAACATCCGCACGCCGCGAAAGAATTGGAACGACATTTCGCAGGTAGGTAAGTCCGCCACCGGCGCTGGCGGCTGCTCCATTCAGAAAAATGCGCAAAGGCTTCATTGACGCGCGGCCGCTGCTGCCGAGCCGATCCATTGTGGCGCGGAACGTGCATTGTGGGTGTTGCCTCGGGCGGGCGCGGGCAACGCTTTGACAACATCAACGAACATGAACGCGAGAGACCAAAAAAAGACGCAGAGGTAATAGCCGACGGCGAATAACCAATCCTCAAGCCCGGCATGGACAAGGCCAGCAGCCATGATGGCTGAGAGAACAACAATAGGAGAATAAATATTCCCCGTTTTGCGGATCCAAACTATGGATCGGGTAACATTCGCGATCAGCAGACCAATCAATAACAGAAAGGGAATTACTCCCAGCAGCCCTTGCCACTCCACAATCGCCAGATAACTATTCCCATGCTCACGAATTCCGACATTGGCATTCGATAAATTGTTAGGACGGTTAGCAGATAAATCATTCTGTTCAGTGGAGCTGGTTCCGAAGCCCGTACCAAAAAGTGGGTGAGTTCGAATAGAGTCGACCGTCTGGTCCCAAACTGTGCGTCGGGATTGAAGGAGGTCGCGATTGGCACGTCCCTTGTAGAAAAAGCTCAACACGGGCGCGCCAGTGATGACGCCGCCGCTATCCGTTTTTAGCGGTACTAACGCCGAGACTGCAATCGCGATGATGACTGCAAGCCCCGCGCCCCGGACAAAGAGCTTATATTGCCGCGATGTAAAACAAATTAGGAGAAATGCCGCGGCTGCTGCGGCTATGCTAGCTCGCGAGTAACTGCTGAGCAATAATATGAGTGACAACAGAAGCGCGAATTGCCTTCGCCGCTTGCTTGCTTTCTTCGTGGTTATAAGAGTTGCCCACAACATCACCGGGGTTGCGAGCACGCCCATAATGGCACCGAGCGAGTTAGGATTTCCGAGCAATGCGTAATGAAAAACTAAGTAAGAAACAGCCGAGATATAAATTAGGACTTCGACACCAGTGATAAGACCAGACAAAAATACATCCTGGCGTCCAGCCAAAGCCAAGCGCGCGCCGGTAATTCCATACAAGAATAAAAGCATTAGACTTGCGGCCTTCAGCAATGCCACCGATTGATACGAGGAAGCCACCGCAGAGGCAAACGCCGAAAGTACGCACGACAGAGCAATTGCATGAAATACTCCGAACCAATGTCCGCTTTCTTTGAGGTAGAGGATTAGGCCTGCGATTGCACCTGCGGCGAGGACAATCCAACGAGCCTGGCTAGATACAGACTGAACTGGGGTGGCGATTCCTGCGGCCAGAAACACAATGGCCAACGCCGCGAAAAACCGCTGCTTAAATTGCCAGACCACGGCGGCAACCGCTTCCAGGAAAATGAAGCCCTCCAGATATTGCACATTGGTGAGATAGCCGGGGTAGAAGCGAACGAGAAACAACGCGAACAAACAGATACATCCTGTGAAAACAATGAGCCATCGAGATGAAGGGTTATTCCACATGTGTTTTCCACGAAGCGTTGGTGGCGTTGAATATGCCTTCGGCACAGTGTAGCGGAGAAAACTGCGATATCCGTGCCAAGCTGCGTTCACCCATCAAGGTTCGGAGTTCGCCATCTGATGCCAACTGTTTCATGGATATCGTCAATTGGCGATGGTCACTCGGATTCACCACGTACCCGTTCCATTCGTCCTTTACTAAATCGGCAACACAGCCGGCGGCGCTGCCGGCGATCACGGGAAGTCCACAGGCCATCGCTTCATTCACTGCGAGACCCCAGGGATCGCTGTGAGTTGGAAAAACAAATGCATCAGCTAGTGCGTAGTAGACGGGAAGTTGATCACGCTGCAGAAATCCCGGAAATAGAACAGACCCTGGTGAAATTTCATTTGCCAACTTCTCGAGTTGTTGACGACATGGGCCGTCGCCAACCAAAACCAATCCAACGCTGCGACGAATGTCGTCATCAAGAAGCCGATAGGCTTCCAACAAATCGAATAATCCTTTTTCTAGCACGAGTCGCCCTACGTATAGGAAGTACCGTTCTGGCAAGCGGAGTTCGGTCCTTAGGCGTGAACTTTGCTGTCGGGCTAAATTGGCACCATTTGAAAAAAGTTCGTTGTCTACCGCGTCGGGAGCTACAAAGATCATTTTTTCAGAGACGCCGAATGATCGCACATAGTTTTTCGATGATTCTCCGGGAACGATCACGGCCCCGCAACTCTTAAGAAATCGCTTCTTGAGCGATTCTTTCAAAGCATGGTGACTTCTATGGTCATCGGCGTTGCTCTCGACCCACGCCAATAATGGAACATCATTATGTTTTGCCCATCTGCGTGCAGACCAACAGGCCGGATCGCTGTAACCGCCGCAAATAACCGCATCCGGCGAGAAGTTATGGAGCGCTTTGGCCATCCCGGAATTCAATAATATTTTATTTGATCCAAAGCTGAGTCGTTTCGACGGTAACACTTCGTAGGAAAACTTCAGCTCATCCTTATAGACGAGCCATTGCCTTAATGCTGGATCGGTTTCCGCGAGAAATATCACATGTAAATCCAGATCGAATGAAGCGGCCAGCGCATTGAAGACGGGAATGCGATAGGGAGCGATGATTTCTGTGATGAGCGCGAGTCGACGTTCTCACTGAACGGACTCTCTGTAAAGCTGACTTAACTGAGCTGCCTGGTGTGCCAAGGTGAGACCTTCAAGAATTGTCTGACGGGCCGCGGCGCCTACTCGGCGCCTCAGGTCATCATTCTCGAGCAGCCTAGTGAGAACGTCTGTCAGATCGTCAACACTGTTCGCATGAATCAAGAATCCGTTATAACCGTCATGGATAATTTCCTCAATACCCTGGCCGTGGCATCCGATCGCAGGCTTGCCGGATGACATTGCTTCCAGGTAGACGCAACCCAGCGCTTCGTAATTACTCGGCAAGGCGAACAGCGCGCAACGGTTCATGGAATCGGCAACTTCGGCACGAGACCGATGTCCGAGGAAATCGACGCGATTGGGAATCTTAAGTTGTCGCGCAAGAGCGTCGAGCCGATCACGTTCCGGGCCTTCTCCGATGATCGCCAGCGAGTATTCGGGGAATTGATTTGCAATAGCAGCGAATGCCCTGATGAGCAGAGCGTGATCTTTGATAGGAATTAATCCGCCGACGCTCAGGATGAACCGCGATTCGTCAGGATACATTGACGGCGAGAAAAAATTCTCATCAACACCGTTATAGATCACAGCGGTTTTCATAGGCGCTTTCGAACCTTGGAGGACGCGCCCACGGACGTGCTCGCTCACGCAGATTACAGTCTTGGCATTCCTGTATACCCAACGAGAAATGCTCGCGCACCAGCGGCCGGGAAACCCGCGGACTTGATTTGTGCTGTACGCATCCAGTCCGTGAACGGTGATCACGAAGGGGATATTCAGTTCTCGGCTGAGTAGGGCAGCCGCATGACCGCAAGGTAACGCGGAGTGAGCATGAATCAAGCTAATCGGATTGGCGGCATGCATTGCCCGGACTTGTGAAAGTAATCTGGTAAACAGAAACAAACCTGCAGTAGGTAAACCATAACCGGATGGCAACGTAAAGAAGCGCGCCGCGCGGGATTGGATTGCAGATGGCGCTAGTTCGATCTTTCCTCGATAAAACGGCTGCACGGCGATCACGCTAATGCGAATATTTGGATCAATAGTCGTCATGGCCTGCAGCGGCTCTGCAATAAAGCATCCCGACGCGTTGTTTTCTACCATCGGATAAAACGGAGTGATCGTGAGTACGTGCAAGCTTGCTGAAGTTGAAGTCATCAAGTGCGCTCACACGGTCTAAGACGCAGAAATATTTCCTGCCACTGGCGCACAATGATGTCCCAACTGAAAACTTCGCTGTGCGTGCGGCCAGCAGTCCCGAGCGTACGACGCAGCCCAGAATCGGCCAGCAACGTTTCCAACCTCAGAAATAGCTCGGAGTCTGATGTCACTAAATAACCAGTTTCACCATCGATCACCGTTTCCGGACAATAGTTGTTCCTGGCGATAGTTGGAAGCCCGCAGGCTGCTGCTTCGAGCAGGACTTTGGGAGAACCTTCCCAAAGCGATGGAAAAAGAAATATATCGGAGGCTCGATACAGTTCCCGAAGTTGTTCTGCTGTTTGTGCACCAAGCATTCGTACGTTGATAAGTTTTTCTTGCTGAATCCGCTGGGCCAATTCGCCTTTCATCTCGCCATCGCCGGCGATGACGAAATCAGCATCGGGATAGCGGGCAGCAGCCTCGAGCAAGAGTTGGGGCTGTTTGAATGGACGAAGGGATCCGACAAATAAGACTTGAGGGCGAGAATTTACTGACCGCGTTGCGGCAGGAGTGAAAAACGCCGTATCGACACCCGTCGGAACGATTTCACTCGGCAAGCCATATTCGCGGAACAGACTTTCCTTGACCGCGGCGGAATTGCTGAAAAGATGGTCCGCGCGCAGGACGGTCTGTTCCCACAGGCGAATTGCCGCGGCATCAATCGTCGGTTCATTCCGAAGATCGGATCGGGATTCGATCGTTCCGATGGTCACACGCTTGTTACGCCAAACTCTCCGCGAACCCATATACATTTTGCTTGCCGGCGACGCCTTCAAATAAAAGAGGATTTCATACTTTCCGAAGATGAACTCCCATAAAATTCTGGCGGTCTGTTTTTTTCTGGACAGGCGAATAATTCTTGTGTTGGGCCTAGAGGAAATTGAAGGATGAGGCACGTCCAGGCAAAAGGTGGTCACATGAAAAAGTTCGGGATCAAGCCGTCGGATAATTTCTCTCGCGTTCGACATTTGCGCGTTAGTAAACCCTGCATCGGCGAGACTATCCACGAGGATGCGCAACGGTTTCATCGCTGTGCGCTTCGGCTGATGGATCATGCTGGGGAATCGGGGCTCGGATTGGCCCATTCTAGCCGAAGGTCGCGCACCCACGCCGACATTGCAATTCTTAGATCGCGAGAGCTTACCGACGAAGCAATGTGTTGGTGCGCTCTCTCCAGCAGCCTTTTGCGGACCGATCTTTCTTTACACATAGGCAATGGAGAGGTCTCGTGAGGATCAGCGGCAAGATCGTAAAGATCAGAAGTGGTCGCGCCGAAATCCAAGACCAGTTTGTAGCGTTGCTCACGTACCACGAATATTCGGGGATTCAATCTGCTTTCGCGCCGCATTGGGTTCGTACATGAGGCGATCGACTCGATGATCACGGAATTGTCGCTGGATTGCGATTTCGCGAGCGGCATCGATCCCCGAAAACTGCTAGGCGAAGGTACACCCACTGCGTCCAACAACATTGGCGCAAGATCGACCAGACTAAAGGGGCTATGGATTGATACGGGAAGGCGCGATTCAGGCACGCGCAGGAGTAGCGGGACACGGACGACCTCCTCCCCTGTTTGGGATGGTGAATGAAATCGCCCACCATGGTCAAGGAATTCTTCGCCGTGGTCGGCGGTGACAGCCATCGCGCACTTGTCCCAAAGGCCGAGTTCATGAAGAGAAGAGGTTAGACGTGCAATCTGCGTGTCCACCCAACGAACACCCGCATCGTATAACGCAACAATTTCTTCGCGGTGTCGTTGAAGCCGCGAAGAGTCGAGATCGGAACGCTTCCAATATTCGTTCAGATATTGCGCGCGCTTAGGATCCGACGAGCCGCCCATCAGCTCGATCGCTTGTTCGCACGGATAGTAAGGAGCGTGTGCGTCCATGAAATGCAGCCACAGAAAAAATGGACGATCTCTATTGGAGGAAACCCAAGTACGCGCTTGATCAACGATGAAATCAGCCGAAGGGAAGCGACGTAAACGATCAAATGACGTTGTCTTCGAAGCAGTTATCCTCTGACAATATTGAAAGTAAAGTTCATCGTAAGCGCGCGCTGTGGTCCCGAAAGCACCACTCGCTTTTCGCAGCGCTTGATTAATTCGGCGCAGGGGAATCGCAGGCTGCGCCTCATCAGCGGTCGGCGTAGGATCGGTGGCGAAATCTTGATAGTCGTGAAACTCATCAAAACCTTGGGAGTATCCAAACCGTTCGGACAGGTACGGATTTGTTGAGATGAAAGCTGCTGTGGAGTAGCCGAAGTCTCTTAGAGTGCCAGCCAGAGTGGGCTCACCGGGACAAAGGCCGATGACATCCCTCCCAAACGCCAGGGGATAGCGCGACGCCATGATTGCGGGAAATGAATAATAGGTTGGCGCTCCGGCGACAATTGCATTCGAGTAAATCGTGCTTTCCGCAGCCAAAGAATCGAGAAACGGAGTTGTGGGACGGTTGTAGCCAAGCCATCCCACATGATCGGCGCGGAGACAATCCACAGTGATTAAGACCAGAGATCGTTTTGCTGTCGTCATGCTCCCGCCGGATTTGTAAGACGTTCGACATGCTTTGTGACGTGTACCGGAATTAGCGAATCCGAGGATGTAAGTTTGCCGGTTGTCACGATTTCATAAAGGTCGGCATCGTTCACGTAAAGCAAGTCAGGATATTGTCTTTCCAATGCAGACAGTAATTCATCCAGTACGGTTAGCGTTTCGCTGCGAAAATCTTTGAGCGAGGAATGAAAGTTGATTGAATGTACGGAGATGATTAGCGGCCTGCCCTGAGCGCAGGGCTTGCTCGCAACTCTCATATATTTTTCAATGGACTGCCCTTGTATGCACGGCTCGAAGTCGAATGTGCGATACAGATGCAACAATCCGTTATTGCCCATGCGCGGAGCATTGGAAGTTCCGGAGCCATGTTGGGCGATGCGAATGCCGGATCTTAGCCAGGCGCTATCGGTGTCATTGTTCGAGCGATAACCGGGAGCGCAGGCCGACGCAGGCGCTGATCCAAAAAATTGTTGAAACATCGCCGCCGCATCGGCGACTAAATCATCCTGCATTGCGGATGCGAGGAATCCGGATTGCGGCTCTCCCGGATTGTAATATTCGTAACCTATCCAAGGCATGCGCCAGTAGATGTAGGGAGTACCGGCTCTCCACATTCTATCTAGCAGTTCCGCGCGTTCGTCGTTTGCGGCTAGAGCTTGGTCAATCGCGGGAGAACAGAAATGTGTTGAGCCATGCAGCGCAGGGTAGAAAACACCAGCGTTGATTCCTGCCCGGTAAGCTTCGAATAGACCGGGCCGACTCCACTCCCCAGGCAAACCCTTAACCAATGGCAGCGTGTGGATTTGTTGAAAATCGTTCTCTGCCATTCTGGTGAAATCTAAATTTGCTGTAAGAAAGTTCATCGTTATCCGCGCTTCGCGGCCAGCGCTGTCGCGGTGCTTGCCCAACAAATTGCGCAAGGCATCTACATCATCGGCGGCTTCCAGGGAGTAAAAATCGTAAGACTGCTCTCCCAGCGAAACTCCCGCGGCCCGGAGTTGATCGAAACCTTCACGATCACAAACTCCGACACGGCCCCAGTCATCACTCTGCAAAAGCACTAGTGGGCGCCCAAAGCCATAACCTGTTGACGAAGTTCGCAACGCGCGGCGTATCAGGTTGATGGCTCTGTTCAGCATGAGTTGCTACCGGCTAAATGTAACCAAGGTCTTTCAGTCTCTCTTCAATGACACGCTGTTCGTTGATGTCCATTGCGTCGGCATCGTCGCGTACAAATTCCGTCAAAATAAAGGTGAGGAATTCTTCGAGCGTGCCAAAATGGCCGACGGTTTTCTTCTCCGCTGCCTGACATAAATCCGATGGAAGCTGGAGTTGCCGGGTCGTATCCACCACCAAATATCCTCTTTCCTTTATGCCCGCTTGGCTGCGCTTGCTTCTTCAGCTTTAACGTTCTCTATGAGATCCCAACTGAGCGGTGTTCCTCGCTCAATGTCGTGGAGCACTGCCTTCCCGATCACAGCGTTGATATGACGCGTGTGTAATCCATGACCGGGACGAATGGATCGAACATTTCGCAGCGTCAACAATTCGCCACGTTTTATATCTTCAACCACAAACAGTGAGCGCCGAAAAGCCAAGCTGCTTTTTTCGTGCTGGCCGGGTCCGAAACTGACTGTCCCCGTCGCGGCTTCGCTGGTGCGGACGGCATCTACCATGGCTCTGAATTCGTGCGGCTCCAAAGAAAAGGCACTGTCGGGTCCGGCGTGCGCGCGCGAAAGCGTTAGGTGCTTCTCGATCATGCAAGCACCAAGAGCCACGGCGGTTACCGGAACCGAAACGTCCATGGAATGATCGGACAATCCCACCGGAACATCGAACCTGCGAATCATTTCTGGAATCGTTCGTAAATTCATATCGGCTGCGTCAGCAGGATATGCGCTCGTGCATTTTAACAATGCAAGTTGAGTTGCTCCCGCGACTTGGGCCGCTCGTAAGGCTTCTTCGATTTCTTCGACGGTCGCCATACCCGTGGACATGATGATGGGCTTGCCAGCACGGGCTATTCGTTGGATCAGCGGAATATCTACCAATTCGAACGAAGCGACCTTGTATGCAGGAACGCCAATTTCTTCCAGAAAATCCACGGCAGTCTCGTCAAATGGCGATGAAAACAGATCGAGTTCTAGATCATTGGCGATCTTCTTCAGATTAGGTTGCCACTCCCACGGGGTGAATGCTTCCGAGTAAAGTGCGTGCAGAGTCTTGCCATCCCACAACGTTCCTCCGCCTACGCGGAAATATTCACGATCACTTTTGATAGTCATCGTATCCGCTGTGTAGGTTTGCAATTTCACGGCATCTGCACCCGCTTCTTTGGCAGCATGAATAATTTTCACTGCTTGATCGAAGTCCTGATTGTGGTTCGCGGAAAGCTCGGCGATCACATAGACGGGATGCCCAGTCCCAATCCGCCTTCCGTTGATGGAGATTTCGCGCGTCATGATGTGGATCGCTTTCGAGCGTAGTGTAACGCGTCCTGACCGGAACGGAGAGTACCTCCGAGGCTACGAAATTGTGCAGCCTCAAATGCGCGACTGGATGGGATGTTCGCAGGTTTTATGTATGCATGAACTATGTCGACATCGCGTCTTTCGAACGCGACCTGCGTCGCTTCTTCTATTAGGGGCGCTGCCAATTCTTTGCCGCGATGTTCGGCACATAAGCTGACACTAATTTCGGCTTCGCGTTTGTCCGTGAGATGAAGTCTTGCCTGTCCAACAGGAACAAGATCGGCATCGATCGCGATGTACATAAATGTGCCCGGCTGCGCCATTCTATTGCGGAACCATTCGCAATGTTCTTCCCAGGATATAGGCGCTGAAGAGAATGAGGCGGATCGTACATCCGGATCGTTCACCCATCGCCATAAAAGTTCGCGGTCGTTGTCGGTAACTTTTCTCAGAGTGATGTCGCCCATCATTGCCGAGACGACCCGTTCCGCGCCGCGTCCATCAACCAGAGCCCGAGCAGCCTGTGAAAATGCAGCGCGCTGTTCGCGCGATCGTAAGAGCGAAGAGAGTTCGGTGCGAATCATTTCGGCGTCGATCTCATCACTCGAGCCTAAGTAAATTGCTGCGCCTGCGGATTCCAAGCCGCGTGCGATGACCTGCTGATTCGGGGCGACATCTACCAAAATCGCAGGCAGACCTAATAAACACATTTCCCAGCACGCTGTGCCAGCTGCAGATACCGCAAGGTCGGCCCACGCCATCAGTTCGGGGATGTTGTCAATATTGCTCAGCAATTCGAATTGCGACGATGATTGGTTCAATACCCGTTCGAGTGTGGACAGATGAGGATTGGCGCCACCGATGACGATCTTGGCTTCGACAGCTTTGATTTGTCGGAGGGCTTGAATCGCCACCGCAGTAAAATTCCCGGGATCACTTCCGCCCATCATTACTATGACTTTTTTCGCGTCTGCGTTGATCGAACGCGTCCACTTTCGCCAAGGCTTGAATTCCCTTCGCAACATGGTGAATCTTGGGCCGAGAAGCAGGCGAGTTCTGGACTCTCGGTCGCGATAAGAATTTTCGCTAGTACCGAGATTTTGATTCAATAGAATGTCGGCGGAGTAGTGGCCGCTGAGTTCGAGATCATCAACGAGCATCACTTTGGGCGTGTCTCGTTTAAGCCTGCCCACGTACTCCGCGTTGAATTGATAGCCGTCTATGACGATCCACCTAGCAGCGTGGCGCTTTGCCAAATCAGAAGTCTGCTTGGCATCTTCTGGACTGCCGGGAACCGCCGTCACGGACACGACCTCAAACCCATAGGAGCGTAATTTTCCTTCTATGGTTGGCACGGATTGAGCGAGTGCAAAAGTCGCCTTTCCACCACGGTCGTGCCAAGCCTGTGCCAGCGCGAAACAACGCATGACATGCCCAGTGCCCATTTCCACGGTAGCGTCGGCACGGATCAGAAGATTCATCGCACTCTAAATACAGGTTCGCTCATCTCGCCTTCTAAATGGCGCGCCGGATCCGGCTCCGCAGTCCAGGAAGCCAAGGTTTTCAGGACGCTGGCGTATACTTCCAGGGTTTCGCGGACCGCGATATGGTCGTGGGCTGCGCAAAGATCGTGTGTCGCGAGCAGCAAGACGCCACGCTTTACCGCTTCCTGCTGAAATAAATTTTTGAGCAAACGCTCTTCGTTGCCACACTTGTCTTGAAATTTCATTAATGACCATTGTGGGCGCCCGACACATCGAATCCGGCTAGCTAGGCCCGCTTCGGCGGCCATCGCATTCACGCCGCCCTGCAACACGCGACCGTTGGACTCCATGTCGGCGAGTGCGCTGGTTTGCTCCAGAATATCGATGACCTTCATTGCAGCAGCCATGGATGCGACTTCGCCAGCGAAAGTAAAGCTAAAGAAAATCTCATCGAACACGGACATCACATCAGCTCGTCCGACAACACATGAAATAGGAAAGCCATTGCCCATGGCTTTCCCGAAGCATGCGAGGTCTGGAGTTACTCCGAATAGTTTTTGAGCTCCGCCCAGGCCGAAATGGAAGCCGCTGCAAATTTCGTCGAAGATCAAAAGCGCGCCGTGTTTGTGTGCGAGATCGTGGACTTCATTTAGAAAATCGCCGACGGGCTCTTCGAAATTTACCGGCTCCATAATCACCGCTGCAAATTCACAGGGATGACTGCTAAGAATTTTTTCCAGACTGGCCAAATCGTTGTAGCGGAAGGGATGAGTCAGATCACGAACAGCCTTGGGAACTCCAGCATTGCGAGTAGTGCTGCCGATGTACCAATCCTGCCAGCCGTGGTACCCGCAGCACGCGATGCGATCACGCGACGTGTACGCACGAGCGGCACGCACTGCGCCAGAAGTTGCATCGGAACCATTCTTGCCAAATCGCACCATCTCGGCGCAAGGGATGAGTTCGGTAAGCCGCTCAGCCAGCTTCACTTCGACCGGATGCGGCAAGGAAAAACTGTGCCCTTCCGCTATCTGCGCGGTAACGGCGTTGTTTACTTCTTCATTGGCATAACCAAGAATATTCGGCAATAAGCCTTGAACGTAGTCGATGTATTGATTGCCGTCCACATCCCAAACGCGGCAGCCCTTTCCGCGCTGTAAAAACATCGGAGCCGCGCCACGAACGTACTGTTTGTGGCTCTTGCTGAATGTTTGCGCGCTACCCGGAATTACTTTCTTTGAACGCGCCAACCATGATTCGGACTGCGTGAGTGTTCGCTTGGGTGCGGCACCAGCTGTTGCTTCCTGATAAAGGCTTTGGTAATAGCCCTGATTGCTTATGGCATTTTGCGCGGTCGCCAAATCTGGCCTCGCTTTCAATAGAGCAAACACTTCTGCCGATCCGAACTTTGCACATGGAGCTAATGCAGCATATATAGCTCGCACAAATTCGAGATCGCGCAAATCGTCGACGGTCCAGCGGAATTGATTAGGGGAAACCGGCGTTTCGCTTTCGACATTTGCGGTGCGAAAATGAACTCCTCGAAAATAAGGCGTGACGTGTTGACGATCGGACGGTTTCTTTGCCTCGCGCCACGCTCGTTCCAAAGCAGCGAATGAAAATACTTCCGTATCCAAGCCGTCGGGATAGGTGTAACGCAAAGTATTAGATACGTAATCACAGTCGCCAACCTGAAACCTGGCAACAATTTTCTTGACGACTTCTGGATCTAATAGTGGACAGTCGGCTGTAATTCTTACGACTGCATCGGCGGAGTGTGCTTTGGCTGCGTGATAGAAGCGATCGAGAACGTCAGCCTCGTCTCCCCGAAAACAAACAATATTCTCTTTTGCGCAAAATTCGACGATGGGATCATCGGATGGATTAACTGTTGTCGCAACGACAATCTTATTGATCCCCGCTGCATCACAGGCGAGCGATACGCGATCCACTACACGGCCGAGCATGGGCCGTCCAGCGATGTCCATAAGCGCTTTGTCAGGAAGGCGGGTCGACCCCATTCTCGCCTGAATAATTGCTAAGAGCACGCTCGGGCCTCCGCCGTTGGCACGAATTGGCCGGTCTGCGCGGACAGCTTCGCAGCGAATACCAGGCGCATTAAGTCGGCAGCCTCTGGAATCGGGAGGGTCGTCTGCTCGCGACACTCGATGCAGGACAGAAAATGTTTCATCTCGGCCAAGTACATGTCGTTGATAGACCAATTCTTCGGCTGCGCTTGGACAGTCCATTTGCTGTCGTTCGCATTGTAGAAACGTATATTTCCGTCGTTGAAATCCCAGAAGACGGATCCAAGCTCTCCGACAATCTGGCAATCGCGCTGATAAGCTCGCTGGACATAATCAAGATGAATTTCGGATGTGGTCCCACTCGTGTGTTGCAGAATGATTGATGCCACATCCTCTGTTTCGATTTCGAGTGAGCTCATGTGGGCGGCATGACAGAAAACGCGCGATGCCGGACCTAGAAACCAAAGAGCTAAATCAATTTCGTGAATGCAATCCAGGATGCAGCCGCCGCCAGTTTCTGCTTTGGCAGCATAATTCGACCGATAGTCTTGGGTGGGCCGCCAATCCGGCAAGTACGATCCGGTTTGAATCCGTGAAAATAAAATCTTTCCAAGCTTTCCGTTTTTGAGCAATTCCTTGATTGCCGTCGGCCCTGGATGAAAACGCATATTACATCCGACCATCGAGATTAAATCCTTTTGTACGACCAGTGCGGAGAGTTCATCCAAATGATTGGCAGTATGCGCAAGAGGCTTTTCGATAAATAGGTCTAATCCGTGCCGTGCAGCCATGAGCGCGGCCGCATCGTGCATGTGGCTGGGAGTAGCAATGACGACAAAGTCTGGTTGCCAATCAAATCCCGCTTTCATGTCAGGAAAGCCGACAGCGCTTACTTCACTCGCGAGAGCAATTCGGCGCGGTTCGTCAGGCTCGACAAGGGCCAGCTGATCAACTCCGAGCGCGGAGAGATTTTTCAGATGACGACTTCCAATCGATCCTCCTCCAATGACGAGTCCTTTCATCGGCAGCACTCAATCGGTTGAGAAGTATCGATGCACATTAGGAGAATGCGATTATGACTTTCTCGACTGCGGAGATTACATCTTCGACCTCTGTGTCGGTCATCCCGTGGAACATCGGCAGGCTGATCAAGCGCGAATAAGCATTTTCGGCAATGGGAAACTCGCCGCCACGATAGCCAAAGCGTTCGCGATAATAAGGATGTGTATGGACCGGGATGTAATGAACATTCACTCCAATATTCTCTGCCCGCAACGCGCGGAATATTTCAGTTCGACCAGCAGAAAGTTTTTCCAGCTGAAACCTTATGGGATACAAGTGCCACGCAGGAGTCACATCCACAGGAACAAATGGCGTAACGACTCCAGGAAGATTCTTGAAGGCAGCGTTGTAGCGTCCTGCAATCTCTCTGCGCCGCGCGAGATTTGCGTTCAATCGCGGAAGCTGGCTCAACCCTAGGGCGCAGGCGATGTCGGTGAGCCGATAGTTATATCCGAGCAACACCATTTCGTACTGCCACTGTCCGTCGGACTGGCGCTGGCGAGCTTCACTGTTGATTCCATGATTGCGAAACCGGCGCAGCGTCTCCGCAAACCTCGGATTGTCAGTGGTGACCATGCCGCCTTCGCCGGTCGTCAGGTGTTTGACCGGATGAAAGCTGAAGACGCTCATGTGAGCTACGCTGCCGACGCGCCGTCGCTTATATTCCGCGCCGAGGGAGTGGGCAGCATCTTCAATGATCACGAGGTCATGCCGTTCAGCGAGATCCATGAACGCGTCTAAATCTGCGGGTGTTCCTGCATAATCCACTGGCAGAATTGCTTTGGTGCGCGAAGTAATTCGACGCTTGGCTTCTGTTGGATCGAGATTCAAAGTGTCAGGGCGGACATCCGCGAGCACGGGGACTGCGCCCTGATAGAGAACGCAATTCGCAGTGGCGGCAAAAGTCAATGGAGTGGTAATGGCTTCGTCGCCGGATCGAAGGCCGGAAGCAAATGCGGCACCGTGGAGCGCCGCGGTGCCCGAACTGAAGCTGACGGCATATTTAGCGCCGACCCACGCGGCGAAAGCCTCTTCAAATTCAGCGATGCGAGGCCCTGTGGTTAGCCAGTCGGAGCGCAGCGTCTCGACGACTGCCGCAATATCTTCCTCTTCTATGGATTGACGTCCATAAGGCAGCAACGTCTTTCGCGTTGGCGAGCCGCCATTTATGGCAAGTTGTTTTCCAGCAGCGGAAGTTGCCACCATAAAGTCCTCAGGCTCGCGCGGGTTGCCGCAGTGGCACGTCGTGGATAGATGGAGGAGAAGCTAAGCCTGCCAGATTGCGCAAGTCGTCGGCGCTAAGCCACGACGAATTTGAATCGCTGGCATAACGGAAGCCTTCCGGCAAAGCGCGCGCGTGCGTCCATTCTTTACCGATCCACCAAGGATGCGAAGGTTGGACGATGTACATATCGTCGAGTTCGAGCGTGTTGCGAGATTCGTCTTCGGAGACCAGCACTTCGTGCAGCTTTTCGCCAGCGCGGATTCCGACAGACTCGACTGCGCAGCCGGGAGCCACTGCTGCCGCCATGTCCAACAGTTTCATGCTGGGAATTTTTGGTACGAAAATTTCTCCCCCATGCATTTGCTCGATGCAACGGACAACGAATTTCACGCCTTGATCGATCGTCAGCCAGAAGCGCGTCATGCGATCGTCGGTAATTGTGATCTTGCCATGTTTGCGCTGCTCCAGAAATATCGGGATGACACTGCCGCGGCTTCCAACGACATTTCCGTAACGGGCGCAGCAAAAGCGAGTATCTTGCGCTCCAGCATAGGCATTGGCCTGGACGAACATTTTCTCAGCACACAACTTCGTTGCGCCGTAGAGGTTGATGGGATTGACCGCCTTATCAGTGCTGAGCGCCAGGATGCGCGAGACTCCGCAATTGATGGCGGCATCGATCACGTTGCGCGCTCCCATGATATTCGTCTGTACTGCTTCGAAAGGATTGTATTCACACGCTGGGACTTGTTTGAGTGCGGCTGCGTGGACGACTACCGTCACTCCGGAAAACGCGCGCTCCAATCGCTGCGGATCGCGGACGTCCCCGAGAAAATAACGAAGGCTGGGATGGTCCAATCCGGAGGCTTGCATGTCATGCTGCTTCAATTCGTCGCGGCTGAATATGATCAGCTTTCGCGGATGGTAATCGCGCAGCATGAGCTCGACGAATTTTTTTCCGAACGACCCCGTGCCGCCCGTCACTAGTACTGTCTGTTCGGACCAGTTCATCTATATTCACCTAAATAATTGTCCAGTATAGCGGTGCGGCGATACTGTGGATTTTAAACTTTCGTCACCACGAACCAGCGCGGTCAAGAGTCGACAGCCATTAGCGGTGCTAAAATTTGGGAGATTCTCCGACATTCCGGTATATAGATTAAGGGTATCGCTTATCGGAGTCAGCAGGCGGATTTGGAACGCAATGTTTCTCGCTCGCTGGTGTTGTGGAGCATTACATGGATTCGGGACCACTGATTCGCACGAGCGGCCAAATTATTAGCGAGGGTGTGTCCGCCCCGTCTCCCGGCTATTATTCGTACGGTTCGCTTCCCAATGAGGATTCGTGGCTGCGCGATTATTTCCGCATACTCATGAAGCGGAAGTGGGTTGCGCTCATTACACTTGCAGTGATCTTCGGGGCGGTAACGGTCGCCACACTTCGAAGCACCCGGGTTTATGAAGCCGTCGGCAGTATCGCGATCAATAAATCCGATCCTGTGCCGATTAACTTTAAAGATTCAGGGAATCCCAGCGAAGACTATTACGATCCCACCGATTTAGATACAGAAGTACGAATTCTCCGCAGCGATCTGCTGGCCCTGCAAGTAATCCGCCAACTTAATCTGGATAAGCCGTCTGGCGCGCCTGCGAAGTCCGGCTCGCTACCCCTGACAACCGACGCGTTTGATGCCAATTCCCAGCAGACATCGGCGGCTCTAGGCGAATTTAAGGGGAGCCTTCGCGTTTCGCTGGTTCCGAACACGCGAGTGATTGAAATTGGATATCGCAGTCCGGATAAAAATCTCGCAGCGCGTGTTGTTAACACATTGGCCAGTACTTATGTGGAGCAAAATTTCAAGACTCGTTTCGAGTCCACGATGCAAGCGTCCGATTGGTTGTCCAAGCAGTTGGTAGATCTGCAGATGAAAGTTGAAAGCTCGCAAGAAAAGCTTGTGCAATTTCAGAAAGCGCACAACATTCTTGGAGTGGATGAAAAGCAAAACCTCACTACGGTAAAACTGGATGAACTGAATCGCGACCTGACGTCCGCGGAATCGTACCGCATGGACAAGGAGTCGGTTTATCGACTGGTGCAATCCGGCGATCCGGATGCGGTGATCGCGGCATCGAGCAGCCTCAGCAGTGCGGGAAGCGCGACCGGCGGGCAATCGTCGATGCTGGAAAAGCTGCGAGGCCAGCAGAGTGAATTAAAGATGCAGGCGGCCCAACTGGGTACGCAATTTGGGCCGGCGTATCCGAAAGTCGCCCAGCTCAACAATCAAATTAAGGAAATCGATTCCCAAATCGTTGCGGAAATGAAAAAGACCGTCGCTCGATTGCACGGCGACTACATGGCAGCGTTGCAGCGTGAGAACATGCTGCGGGCTGCATTGGAAAAGCAAAAGCAGGAAGCGAACGATTTGAACGAGAGTGCCATCCAATACAACCTGCTGAAACGCGATGTTGACAGTAACCGCACGCTCTACGAAGGGCTTCTGGAAAAACTGAAAGAAGCGGGCGTTACAGCCAGTTTGCGTTCCAATAATTTTCGGATTGTCGATCCAGCAAGAGTTCCCGAAGCTCCGACTGAGCCAAATATCCCGCGCAATCTTGCCCTCGCATTAGCACTGGGTCTGAGCACAGGCATGGGTCTAGTCTTTGTGCTCGAAGCTCTCGACAACACGGTGCGAACGCCTGAGCAGGCACAGGCAATTTCCGGTTTGCCCTCGCTGGGCATGATTCCCCTCGGTTCGAGAATGGTCAACGTTGCGGGTAGCAATAAGCCGCGACTTGCAGCCGGATCGTCCAAAGAAGCGGTTGAGTTGGTTACGCAGGTACGACCGCAATCGAAGATGGCGGAATCATATCGCGCCTTACGGACATCGCTACTGCTGACTTCAGCAGGAACGCCGCCCAAAGTCATTCTGATTACGAGTGCCTTGCCGCAAGAGGGCAAAACTACGACGAGCATCAATTGCGCCGTGGTTCTGGCTCAAAAAGGATCGCGCGTCCTCCTGATCGACGCTGATCTTCGCCGCCCAGGTGTTCACAAGACGTTGGGAATGGGGCCCTGCGTAGGATTGAGCAATGTGCTGACTGGCAGCACCGCTTTACAGCAGGCCATTGTGCGGTCAACAATTTTGCCTTCGCTCTTCATACTTCCAGCGGGTACGCCCCCGCCCAATCCGGCAGAACTTTTGGCATCGTCCAACATGCACGACATCTTGGCGGAATTGCGTCACGAATACGATCACATTGTGATCGACACTCCGCCAACATTGTCGGTTACAGATGCCGTGATTATGTCTACTCGAGCAGATGCAGTGGTACTGGTGATTCGTTCCGGTCAGACGACGCGGCAAGCATTGCAGCGATCACGAGATTTACTGGCTCAGGTAAATGCGCGTGTGTCCGGCGTGCTCCTGAATGCAGCGGATTTGAACTCGCCGGATTATCAGTATTATTACGAATACCAGGGCAAGTACGGAGACCGCTATTACCGCGAAGACGCTTCCGGCGAAAATGCTGAGCCAGTAGCTAAGGCTTCTTCGACCAACGCTTAAGCAACGCGCAAGTAATGAAATGCGGATCCCCCTCACTACTCCACTCAGCAAAATCGCATGCATCGGCCCGGCAATATTGGTGGTGGGATTCTATTCGTGGTGGTGCGGAAAGGAATGGCTTGCGCAGCATTTCGCACAGCGTTTGACATTGTCTAGTTTGAGCAAAGCTGAGAATTTGTCACCGGATGACGCGGAATACCAATTTCTCTTAGGCCGATATTATTCGATCGCCTTGCAATCACCTGAACAAGCTCTGCCTAAATATCTGTCGGCAGTTTCGCTCAATTCACATCGAGCTGACTATTGGTTTAGTCTTGCCAGCGCGTATCAATTGCTGGGGAATGCTGCACAACAAGTGCCGGCGTTGCAACACGCGATTCGGGCAGATCCTACGACGCCTGATGTCGCGTGGGAAGCGGCTAACTTTTATCTCGCGAAAGGCAATGTCGATCAAGCGCTAAAGGAATTTCGAGTGGTGTTGAGCAGCGCGTCTTATCGGAAGTTCGACGTTCTGCGTTTGTGCTGGCAGGTTCGTCCGAATGTTGCTTTCTTGTCGCGCCAGATTTTGCCGGCAGACCCCGAAGTATATTTCCAGCTATTGGAATATCTGGTTTCGATTAATGATGGAGAAAACGCATTCAAGATTTGGAATCAACTAGCGCTGTTAAATCTACCACTCGAACAACCGCAAGTTCTGGACTACATGCGCTATCTGATTTCGCACCGCGATGTCGAGAAAGCACAAATAGTATGGAAGCAGGCTGGGAACCTTGCCGGTCTGGGTGCTTACCAGCCTTCGGCGAACAACTTGGTCGTCAATGGCGATTTCAGTCTCGACATACTTAACGGCGGATTCGGATGGCAATATGATTCGACGCCGGGTGTGACACTTTCGCTTGATCCCAGTGAAGCGCATTCCGGTCATCGCTCGCTTTTGATCGCCTATGACAGTACCGGTTTAAGCGACTCAGGAATACATCAGGCAATCCCAGTAAAGCCGAATACTAGATATGAGTTTTCAGCGAACTTCAAAGCTCCGGATATTGAGGGTGCGGGTGGTCCGCAATTTGTAATCGAGGACGCAGCGTCCGATGCGGTGTTATTCGCGAGCGACGATCTAAAGGATGCGGATTTCTGGAAACAGGTCGGAGGAGCATTTACAACTGGGGCGGGCACGAATCTGGTATCGCTACGCGTCCGTCGAGTTCCACCGGGTAGCGCGGTCCGCGGAAAGCTCTGGATCGATGGAGTAATTCTCAAGGCTGTTTCTAGTGCGAACGGCATGGTTAATTGAAAGGCTCGACGATCAGTACGAGCGGCTTCGGGCGGGAAAGTGATTCCGCCCGTGCCGTAACCACGCACGATCAATTTGTTCTTGCGGGGATTCTCGGTCTTCTCCTCATTGCTCCTTTGGCATTCGGCTCGGTGCAAGCGTGGGCAATACTGTTAATCGAATTGGGTGCAGCAGTTTTGTTGCTTGTGTGGGCGTTTGGGCAGATTCGAAACGCTCAAATAAACATTCTCGGCAATCCTTTGTTTGTCCCCATGACCGGGTTTGGATTGCTGGTTCTAGTTCAAATTGTTTTTAACCTCAGCGCGTACCGCCATCAATCCCAATCACGACTTGCACTCTATGCAGCGTATGGCATCGTGTGTTTTCTAATCATTCAAACTCTGCGCCGAACGCGACAAGTCAAAACACTTGCAATCACACTTACGACTTATGGCGGGATCGTTGCCCTATTCGCTTTGGTCCAGAGCTTTACCGCGAATGGGAAGTTGTACTGGATCAGGACGCCATCTTCGGGCGGTTGGATTTACGGGCCCTACGTGAATCACAATCACTATTCAGGGCTGATGGAGATGCTGTTTCCCGTTGCACTGGTAACTGCGCTTTCTCATTACAGCCGGGGTGCTCAAAAAGTCCTTGCGGCACTTGCGGCAGCCTTGATGGCGACCACGATTTTTCTTTCCGGTTCGCGTGGGGGGATGCTGGCTTTCGCTTGCCAATTAACCGTTCTTGCCATCGTACTGCTCCGTCGTGAGGGAGCTAAGAGATTGATGATTGCCTTCGGAATCTTTGCAATCTTACTGGCCTTCCTGCTAGCCGTAACTGCCGATCGCAGCTTGCTTTCGCGCATTGGCACAGTGCACCACGAAACCAAGAGCGAACTCTCGGGCGGAACACGACTCACGATTGTTCGCGACACATTTAAGATGTTCGAACAACGGCCTTTGTTGGGATGGGGACTGGGCACATTCCGTGATGTCTATCGCCAGTTTCGTAGCTTCTATTCTGATCTCATCGTCAACGAAGCTCACAATGACTACATGCAAGTTTTGGCCGAAACCGGGCTTTTCGGGTTTCTCATTATGCTTTGGTTCTTGGCGGCAGCTTATAGTGGCGCTCTTCACAAGATTCCATCTTGGCCCGCTAACGTTAACGGAGCAGTCGGGCTAGCTGCATTGATCAGTATGACCGGAATTCTTGTTCACAGTTTCGTGGATTTTAATCTTCAGATTCCTGCCAACGCGCTGATGTTTTATGCGATATGCACAATAGCGGCGTTGGATTTGCGCTTCTCCGTCTCACACAGACAGGCACGACACACAAGGGCTGACAACTCAACCTAATCACACAGTAAGAATAGAAAGCTGTTATGCTTTCGCCGTTCTCAGTTGGCGTTTGCCCAACTGATAGTTTCTGTCTTAAAGCGAGGGTGTGATGACGGTTTCACGACGAAATTTCATTACCACGGCGATCGCGGGGTCCGTTTCCGTAGGGTTGGGCCCGACCGTAAACGCTCAAACAAAGACCGAAACAACGAAGACCGAAACGATGGGCATGAATTCCGGCCCGACGGAGAAACGAAACATCATCGTGTCTGCGGGAAATGGCTTCGATCACATTGATGCTGCCTACGCATTCCTAAAATCTGGCGGCGACACGCTGGACGCGGCGTTACGGGTGGTGAAGGGGCCGGAGGACGATCCCAATGACACGAGCGTGGGACTCGGTGGCTTGCCTAACGAAGAAGGAGTCGTAGAACTGGACGCCAGTTGCATGCATGGCCCTACGCGACGCGCGGGTGCGGTAGGCGGAGTCCGTAATATCAAGAATGTATCGCTGGTAGCGAAAGCAGTAATGGACCATACCGGCCACGTGATGCTGGTCGGCGAAGGCGCGGAAAACTTTGCAGTTGCGCAGGGATTCCCTCGCGAAAACTTATTAACCGATAGCACACGCAAGATCTGGCTGCTTTACAAAGAGACACATTCGGATTGGTGGGGGCCCGGGCTAAGCGATCCCAACTGGAAGAAGCGTCTGGCTCGCGGATTGCAATCCACGGCGCAACTCGAAGAATGGAACCGTCGATTACGCTACATGGAAGACGTGGCTGCCGAAGTCGGAATCCCGCAGGAAGAGCGACGGGCCGCGATCCGCAAGGTGATCTACCCGCCGACGGGAACGATTCATTGCTCGGCGCTCAATGAGAGAGGTGAAATCTCTGGTTGCACGACTACGAGTGGCCTTGCTTGGAAACTTCCGGGTCGGTGCGGTGATTCGCCAGTGATCGGCGCGGGCTGCTACACCGATCAGGATGTGGGATCGGCCGGCGCCACGGGCAGTGGGGAAGAAAATATCAAGGTGGCCGGCGCTCACACCATTATTGAAAATATGCGTCATGGTATGACGCCGCTGGAAGCTGGTAATGACGCGCTGAAACGAATCGTCCGAAATTATAACGGTGACATGGAACGATTGAAGTTTGTTGATATGACCTATTACATCTTGCGCAAGGACGGCGCTTACGCGGGTGTGTCTCTGTGGGAAGGTTACGAAGTAGGAAAGCCGCATCGCATAGTCGTGCATGACGGAACGCGGCGAGCTGAAAAGACGGTCAACATGTTTCCGGGGGTTTCCCAGGAGTGGCCGCCAGTCTCAGCGGACGCGATGAATCTTTGAGCTGAAGATTGAGGGGGATTAGGGAGGGCCGTGGGCGGAGGAGATCCCAACAGTCTGTTGCTTTTTAGATTTCGCGAGATTTGCGAGCCAATGCGAAAGCTCCCGCAATCATCACGCTTGAAAGTGCGGTGTAAGCTAGAGCGCTACCACCTTCAGGAACGTTTTTGCAGTTTCGGTTGTTGCCGCAACCACCATCACCGCCATGACCGCGACCGCCTCGGTCTCCACCGCGTGGGGCTGCCCACATAGGTAAGGACATCAGGCTGCAGACTAAAGCAATTTTGGTAGCGCGTTTCCAGTTAATTGAACGAAGCATCCACACCTCCTGGACGACGAAATACTCGTCCGTGCATTGACCTTAAGTGCTGGAGCGGGCCTGGTCAAGATGAGAGAAATTGCAACTCTCGAGCACCGGCCTTGCGCAGCCAAAATTTTCGATGGTCCTAATAACCCCTTCTAAGTCTGTAAGATAGGACGTCGTTCGAGATATCAATGGGCAGGAACTGAACGGGAATATGCAGCGCGTTGCAACGTAACCTTTCACGCGGTTACCGTCCAGCGTTCCGCGTACCAAGGCGATCCCCGTGCCTCAGGAAGGAGAGCGAGCCGACAACCACAGCCAAGGCGATCGCCAAAAAGATCACGCCGCCGTTGCGATGAAGATTGCCGCTTATGTAGGACGGATCGACCTGAGTGGTCAAGAATCCGAGAACAAATATGCGAAGGCCATTCTTGGCGGCAGCCAATGGGATCGAAATCGTTAGCAGGAGAAGCCTTCGCCATGGTGATTGTAGAAATAACTGCGCGAGAATCATGGTGATGAAAATCAGCAAAAGGCTTGATCGGATGCTGCTGCATTCAGGAGCGATGTTGAGAGTCAATCCGGGAATATTCAGGAGCAGTCCATCGAGGGAAACCGGAATTCGGGCAGCAATAAAAAAAATTTGCGCGAAAAATGCGGAGGAATATTGCAGCCATTCGATTGCTTTGTGGACGATGAATTGTGGCCAGGGTACTAGCCATAGTAAGAAAGCAAGGGGAAAGAGATGAGCCCTCGTCGCAGGAGCGCCGAAGGAAATGATGAAGCTTCCAATCCACCAAATCACCAGTGCTAGCGTGGCGATGGAGAGTTGGGTGTCTGCTGGTGAGCCTGCGGGATTCCAGTGAGCCAAGGCGCCAAATACAATAGCTTCCAATAAAAACAGTCCGCCACGAGGGTCGCGGATGGCGTTCGAAGGCAAGCGTTTCAAATAGAAAAAAGCGAGCACGACGGGAACGACTAGCAGAATATGCGTATATTCTTCGCGCGTCGTGGCGAGCGAAAAAATTACCGCGATTGTTCGCCAGCTAGCTGCTAAGGAAAGAGCGAACAAACCGGCAAATTCAATTTGTGCTTTGGTAGTTTCGCTGTTCAAGCGCTCATCACCAATGATCTGCGATGTCGTCTGATAGTCACCGCTGGGTGGATAACAGGTGGTAGGAGCGGCAGGACTCGAACCTGCAACCCTTGGAGTAGAAATCCAATGCTCTATCCATTTGAGCTACGCTCCCGTGGAGCAAATTTAACACGAAGAGAAGAAGGCATTTAAGTTTCGGAATGTATAGGTTTATAAAACCGCTAAAGTGACTACAAGTCGCAATCACTTTATACATTTTTTCATAGGCTCTTTGTGGTAACACTTCAATACAGCATATTGTTATAGTCATTAATAGACACATAATTGTTATTAAACAACAACATACAGATGTCTAGTTGTGGCAAGCTCCGTGCATCACCTTAGTCCAGAATACCAAGCTCACTGTAGGAAGTTTGGCGTTCAAAGGTTGGTTTCGTGCACCAGAAAAGCAGTAAAAAATCTCACTCAACCAAAATATTGGGAGAAGAAACAATGAAGCTGAAAAATTTAAGCAGATGGATCGCGCTAGTCGCGACCGCCACTCTGCTCCTCGTCGGTGGCATGCTGGCGCAGGAAACAACCGGAGGCCTGGTTGGCGTGGTTAAGGATCCTACCGGCGCAGTTGTACCTGGCGCCAAAGTAGTTCTTACCGCACCGTCACTAACAGGCAACAAGGCTTTTACAACCGATGCGGGTGGAAACTACCGCTTCTCCAACCTGCCACCCGATACTTACGTTGTCACGGTTTCGGCAAAGGGTTTTTCGACTGTAAAGCGTGAAGGCGTAACCATTGAAGTCGGTCACTTGCCGACCTTGGATATTCCGCTTGCTGTCGGTGGATCTGACACCATCGTTGAGGTTACCGGCTCAGCGCCGATGATCGATACAACGACGAATACGACCCAGTCGAATATCACTGAAGACGTGATTCAGGATGTTCCCCACGGACGTTCGTTCCAGTCAGTAATTCAGTTTGCTCCTTCGGCGCGCAACGAGCCTCTCGAAGGTAACAACACGTCGAGCAACGGAACCGGCGGAAACGCTCCCGGCAGCACCACCAACGGAAGCGATCACGGCTTCTCGGTAGGCGGCGCTTCGGACGCAGAAAACTCCTACCTTGTAGAAGGTCAGGAAACCGCTAACTTGATTGGCGGCTATTCGCACACGAACGTTCCCTTTGACTTCATTCAGGAAGTCCAGATTAAGAACTCCGGTATCGAAGCCGAGCACGGCGGTGCACTTGGCGGCGTTGTTAACGTCATCATGAAAAAGGGAACCAACGCTTATCACGGTTCACTTTTCGCCCAATTTGAAAATGACGCCATGGACGGTGGTGCCCAGTCCTACACCCGTTATGACCCACAGCAAAGTCTGCTGTCCCCCGGCACAACCGGTCCTCAGGGCGGTGCGACTAATGGGTATATCGATCCCCAGTCTCAGAGATATCAACCGGTTACACCGAAAACCAGCGACGTATTTCCTGGCTTCACTTTCGGTGGACCAATCATGAAAGACCGGATCTTCGGATTCATCGCTTTTAATCCGGAATGGAATGACGTTGAACGCCATGTAAACTATGGTCCAGATTTCGGCGGAGTTATACCCTTCAGCCGTAATACGCAGACCTATTACACGACCGCACGTGTTGACGCCAGCGTCACGCAAAAAATCCGTGTATTTGGTTCGTGGCTGTACCAGTACCAGCGCCAGACCGGTACAAACCTACCTGCGTCTGATTCGACTACCGGCTTCTATAACTTCAGCACCGGTTGCTTCGGAGCCGCAGGTAATTGCGATGGCACCGGTGGCGTAAGCCCGGCGGCATTCTCCCACGCCGTTGGTTACACGGCCCCGAACGTTACCATTAACTTCGGTGGCGACATCACCATCACCCCGCATATCGTAGCCACCACCCGTTTCGGATACTATTTCGAGAACTATCACGATTTCGGTTATCCGACGACAGGCACTCTCAACATTTTCCAAACCAGCGGCGTCGGTGGGACTGACCTTGCAGGTAACCCGTTACCAGCCTCACTCCAGGAGCCTGCTGGCTTCCAGAATGATGCGTTTAGCAGCAATTACACTACTCGAAATGCCAACAAGGCGCTGCAGTACGATGCGGATCTTGCTTGGTTTAAGGGTGGCTGGCACGGAACCCACAACTTTAAGTTCGGTTATCAACTTAACCGCCTTAAGAATGACATTCTGCAAAGCTACAACGAGCCCTACGTACAGATTTTCCCGGGTATTGCTGGAGCTTACACGCCGAGTGGTCCGGTTGGAGCTACGAATTGTTTGAACGCTACATTCCAGAACGTCGACGGCGCTGGCGCCTGTTCGGGTCTTTATGGCACAGTTGGGGTCTTCGACTTCGGTACTGGCGGAAACGTCACAAGCTTTAACCACGGTTTGTTTGCCCAGGATGCCTGGACGATCGGCCGCGGTGTGACCATTAACGCCGGCGTTCGCTTCGATAAAGAATATCTGCCAGCCAGCACCAACGCCGGTTTGGCAACTAATCCCATCGATTTCAGCTGGGGCGATAAAATTGCTCCTCGTATCGGCGCTGCCTGGGATGTATTCCAGAACGGCAAAATGAAGATCTTCGGTAGCTACGGGAAGTTCTTCGACATTATGAAGCTGAACGTTGCTATCAGCTCCTTCGGTGGCCAATACTGGAACACTTGCACCTACGCGCTGGACACGTCAAACATCGCGTCGATTGCTCCTGTTCTTGATGGCAGCGGACGATATTGCGTAGGAGGCTCAGCGGCACCTGCCAATTTCGGAGGTTCCACGCCTGCTGGGATTACCTTCCTCGAGAACGTTAACTTCCGTACCTTCCCGACTTCCTGCTCAACTTGCAGCCTGACTTCGACCGGCGTCACACCTGGCCTGAAGCCGTACTCGCAACATGAGTCTGTATTTGGCGTCGACTACCAGCTCGAAAAGAATCTGGCATTCGAAGCTCGTTGGGACCGCCGCCGTCTTGATCACGTGATCGAAGATTCTTCCATCTTCGCTACCGTTGGACCAAGCGCCGGCAGCGAAACCTTCGTCATCGGAAACCCTGGACAAGGAGTGGAAAAGACGTTTAGCAGCTTCTACAACTTCCTTTATCCAGGCACTCCAATACCGGCTTGCTCCGGGGCTACTTGCGTCCCTAATGCTATAATTCCGGCCGCTCGTAGCTACGACGGCGTGGAATTCCGTTTGACCAAAGCCACCAGCGACCATTGGTTTGGGATGTTCTCCTACACCTACAGCAAACTGCGCGGCAACTACACCGGTTTGACCAGTTCGGATATTTCCGACGGCCAGGCTGGCGGACGCAGTTCACCGAATAACAGCCGCGCATTCGACGAGCCGTATTTCTCATGGAACTCCTTTGGCGGATCTTCCAGCGGACTACTGCCTACCGATCGCCCGAACACATTCAAGGGCTACGCCTATTACGAAATGCCTTGGATGAAACGCTTTACCACCGATCTTGGCATCTTCCAGTATCTGTATAGCGGCTCACCTGAGACCAGCTATTTAGATGTGGGAGCTGGGAACGGTGGATGGTCGGTTCAAGCGTGGGATCGTGGAGAGCACGTCGATGTCACTCAGGATCCAACCACCGGCTTTATTACGGTCGGCGCTCCGCACGTACAGCGCACACCGTGGTATATCCAGAGCGACTTGCAATTCACCCAGAACGTTAAAGTGGGCGAAGAAAAAGTCGTGAGCTTTGGAGCTACTTTTGCCAATCTGTTCAACCAGCGTTCAGTGACTGCCTATAACCAGGACATCACATCACTGGCTGTCACCAACCAATACATCGCTCTAGTTGGCGGTGACGGGACTAACTGCGCTTTTGGAAGTCAGTGCCGAATCGTCGATGGTACCAATTTCTACGCTGCGGCTGAACGTCCTTATGATGTTCAGGCGCAGTTGAACAACTTCAAGGCGCGCGGCCAATCTGCTGCTTTAAGCAGCCAGTACGGCACGCCAGCCTATTATCAAATCGCACGTACCATTCGTTTGCAGGCGAAGTTCACCTTCTAAACGTTTGTACCTTAACCAAAATGGGAGCCGAATTCCGGCTCCCATTTTTATTGTTCGCAACCGGATATACTTTCCACGACACAACAGAACATGCCTGCAATGACCACATCTCGCCTCGCTTACATCGACTGGATGCGCGGTCTTGCCTGTGTTCTTATGTTCCAGACTCACTGTTATGACGCATGGCTTGGCGGAGATGCACGGCAGGGAAAATTCCTGGAGTGGTCGCAAAAGGGAGGAACGTTTCCCGCGCCGCTGTTCTTATTTCTGGCCGGAATTTCGTTTGCGCTCGTCATTGATAAATTGCGAAAGAAGGGAACCAGCCCCGAACAGATTGCAAAATCCACAATCCACCGTGGCGCGGAAATCTTTGCTTTCGGTTTGCTCTTTCGCTTTCAGGAATTTGCGATCTCATGGGGATGGGCCCCCGTCAGTGATCTGTTTCGCGTCGATATTCTAAATACCATCGGCATATCCATCATGCTGATGGGCCTGATGTGCTGGTTGATTCTACGCGTTGTGAAATCGGGTAACGTGCGCATAACTCTGGGCATCGGTGCTGTAGTTTCATCTTTATCGATCGCGATGCTGACACCTCCCCTATGGACGACGTGGCGTCCCGACTGGCTTCCTTGGCAACTTGAATCCTACGTAAATGGAGTCCATAACCTTGGGGCGCCGCAGCCGTGGCTCTTCCCAATTTTTCCGTGGACGGCATTTGCTTTCGCCGGATTGGCTGTAGGTTTCGTTCTGGTAAGTGAATGGGGACGCGAACGTGGGGCTTTCGTGTTTGTGACACTTGGGGTCGGCGGTGTCTTCCTGGCATTTGCTGCTCATTGGCTGGATGCTCGCCCGTTCCAGCTTTATGCGGTTTACGATTTTTGGCATAGCAGCCCAAATTTCTTTCTGATTCGTCTCGGAATACTGCTGGTCATTCTTCTCGGCGCCTATTCGTGGTGCCGTTGGGGATGGGGGCAATGGGGATTCAGCCCGCTGATCCAACTGGGAAAAACTTCACTACTCGTCTATTGGGTCCACATTGAATTTGTCTACGGACGATTCACGATCCTGCCACATCGCGGCAACGATATCGCCACCGCGTCCAAGGGATTGCTGGTGATTTTCGTCGCTATGTTGCTGCTATCGTTGGCTCGCACCGCCTGGGACAGTCGTGGCAGTGAACTGCGTCAGCGAATTTCACGCTTAGCGAAAGCATAATTTTCACGAACAGTTGCCGACTGCGATTCCTCTGCTCAAGCGGCGACGGTTGCTGCGCTATAGTTGGAGTTGCCGTCGTGAAAATTATCCTCCCTCCTCGATACATTCTTCTCGCTCTTCTGTTTGTCGCATTGTTGCTTGCCGGTTGCGGACACCGCCATGGCCGGGTGCTTGAGGTAGCTTATGTGTCTGCACCCCAGGTTTTTCTCCGCGACCACATGGCAGCTGTCTACAACAAAACCGGAATCGTGAAGAACGGCGACCGCGTGGAAGTGTTGGAAAAAGATCGCCGCTTCGCGCGGGTGCGAACATCAGCCGGAGAGGAAGGATGGCTCGAACAACGATATCTTGTTGGACAGGATGTTTTTGACGGCTTCCAAAAACTTGCCACTGAAGCCCAGACTGCGCCCATTGAAGCTTCGGCAACTACTAGGAACGATACAAATCTCCATTTGACTCCGGGACGTGATACGGAGCACCTGCGCCAAATAACCGAAGGCACCAAAGTATCGATGATCGAGCGCTCGACCGTCGAGAAGACGATTGCGGGAATGACAAAACCTGCGCCATCGAGTACGGCATCGGTGATGCCAGCTGCAATCCCCATGGAAGACTGGTGGCTAGTCCGCGACGCACAAGGTCACGCCGGATGGGTTTTAGGACGCATGCTCGACGTTGATGTTCCGTTGGAAATCGCACAGTACGCGGAAGGCCAACGCATCGTCGCGGTATTTGTGCTCAATCAGGTCACGGATGCGGACAAGAAAGTGCCGCAATATCTCGTTGCATTCAGCGAACCTAAGGACGGCATGCCGTTCGACTTCGATCAGGTGCGCGTTTTTACCTGGAACATAAAACGTCATCGTTATGAAACCGCATATCGCGAGCGCGGACTGAACGGGGTGCTTCCCATTTCCGTGACTCATGAAAGCTTCGATAAGGAAGGCGATCTGCCAGTCTTCGTTGTACGTGTGAAAGATGACGGAGGCAACGTAAGCGAACGGAAATACAAGCTTAATACACCTATCGTCAGAAGGGTGTTGGCGCCCGGTGAAGCAAAAACCACCGATCATCCTGCGGCCAAACGCCCGGCTGGGCGGGGAAAGCGACGGAAATAGGAGCGAAACAATATCGTAGTTGTGCAATATTATGCATCCTTGACAAGTGGTCCCGCGTATAGCAAACTGCTTGCAATCTGTAAACGGCGCGACTGACGCCATGTTCGCCGCTTCTCCAACCATTACAAAATAAGATTCTCAGGGAAGAAAGTAGATCATGATGAAACGGGACTCCAGTGTGGCCAAAGGCAAATGTGTGTTAACAGCGATCGTGATGGGGATGGCGGCAATCCTCAGTCTGCCAGCGCAAGCTCAAACTTTTAGCGTGTTGCATAATTTTTCTGGCGGCAATGATGGTGGTGGTCCGCTGGCAGGATTTGTCGTGGACGCTGCAGTGCAAAATGCCTACGGAACGACCAATGCTGGCGGTAAGTACGAACAAGGTGTGGTGTTCCGTTTCAGTCAGCATGGTGAGACTGTACTGCATCAGTTTACGGGCGGTGCGGATGGCGGAAACCCGCAAGCAAGCCTGATCATGGATGCGGCTGGAAATCTATACGGAACGACTAACGCCGGCGGAAGCCACGGCTTCGGAGTCGTTTATAAGTTGACCAGCAAAGGCGAGACCGTACTTTATAACTTTGCCGGTGGAACGGACGGAGCGAATCCTCAAGCGCGATTGGTGATGGATGCATCTGGCAATCTCTATGGCACGACAGCGGCGGGCGGCGCTTACAGCCTCGGAACCGCATTCGAGATCAGCGGTACATCAGAGACCGTCCTTCACAGTTTTGGTCAGGGCACAGACGGTGCAGTCCCTGTCTCGGGGCTTACCCTTGACGCGAGCGGCAATCTTTACGGCACTGCGTCAGTCGGCGGTGCGGGCGGATACGGTACAGTTTTTCAATTGACGAATTCCGGTTCCGGATGGTCAGAGATTACCTTGCATGACTTTGCACTAGGAAGCGATGGCGGAACGCCTTACGGCGGCCTGGTTATGGACAAATCCGGAAATCTTTTCGGAACTTCCACGCAAGGCGGCGAGGCGGATGGTGGCGGTGGCGCGATTTTCGAACTATCTCTTGCGAACGGAAGCTGGACGTTCTCAACTGTGTACGATCTTGATGGATGGGGAATTTCCGGAACATTCCGCGATCTTCTTTTGGACGCAGCCGGCAACATCTACGGCACTACGCATTGTGATGGCGCCAATGATGCCGGCACCGTTTATAAGCTGACGCCATCGAACGGAGTTTATTCATACACCTCGCTGTATGTTTTCACGGGTGGCAAAGACGGGCAGTATTCATTCAGCAACTTGGTCTCGGACAAGCACGGCAATCTTTACGGGACGATGAACGGCGGCGGAGTGAAGGGTGACGGCGTTATCTTTATGGTTAAGCCGTAGACGGTTAAGCCCTAAGCTCCGGGCGTTTAAGGGCTCGCGGCTTGTGCCGTCGGAAGAATCCTGGTACCCGAACGAAACTTCTTGTAGTCGCTGTAGCTTAGTTCAAGATCGGCAGTTAGTTCTTTGAAGAGCGCAATGCGCGCGTCAAGCTTCACGGATATGTGTTTGGGTAGCCAGACTTCATCGTTCACGCGAGTCTGCTCGAGGGTAATGCGGGTGCCTTTGTGAACGCGCGCTAGAAATAATCCTATCGATACCGTATCGATGGCTTCGATATCCAGCTTCGACCATTGCAGTTCTTCTTTATCAATCCATGCACGAAACCGAAATTTGGGAAGCAAGTTTGCATCTTTGACGTGCGGCTTGAATCCGGGTCGCGGTTGTGCGTCAATGACATAATTGTCGCGTCCGGCGAGTTTTTCAATTCCTACGAGTGTGAAGTTGTATGCGTCTGCCACTTCTTTCTCGAATTGGCGATTGTCCTCAACTTCTTTGGCGTGCTTCTCTTGCTCCTTTCGGCGAGTTTCGTCCGATTCATTCTTGCGCTTATCGATGACTTTTTGGATCTTCTCTTCTTCCTTGGCAGCGTCTTTTTCGCTCAGCGGCTTATCATCCTTGCGAAGTAACCGCTGGACCGGTTCGCCGTAGATTTCCAGATTTTCGTAATCCTTTGATTCGGTCGACTTCACTTGTCCCTTGCCATCGAGTCTCTGTTCGACTGCATGTTCAAGGTACGTGTAGTCGGCGAGCTTCTTGTCGTTTTCAATGTCTTTATCTGCAACCGTGCGGATGAGTTGCTGAATCTGTTCAGGACTAAGCGAGCCAGGCTGAACCGGCAGCGGGCTCGCTACCTGAGCAAGTGCTGAAGACGCTAGAAAGATGAACAGGCAATAGCGAGCGCGATGCATGAGGAATTAGAACACGCGTTACTCATAGGAGTTGCAGGAGTATCATCCCTTAGCTTTAGCGCTTCCAAGGCAGCCGGCGCGAAACGACCGGTCATCGAGGCGATGCAGATTCTTCGCAACCGCGGCAGGGAAGAGCGAGAAGTGGCGAACATCGAAAAGATATTCGGCGATGAACCATAGAGGCTTCTCGGTTGTCATCCAGTCACGGGCATCGAAGCGAGTGAGATTCACTGGGACAGAAAACCGCCGTAGGGTGCGCTCGCGCCGAAGGTTGAAGTATCCATCAAAATAACTTAGAGCCAACTCTCGCAAAGTGCGATAGACGGGTTCGCGGTAGCGGCATCCCGTGAAATTGGATTTCGCAATTGCACCCCAAAGTCCGCGTTCGCGATAGACGGCGATGACGTGGTCGGTATCCTGTTCGGCTTCCAAATCGAAAATTAATGGAGGGTATCCATTCGCGCGGAGAGCGGCAGCCGCGAGCATCGCTCCTTCGAAACAGTGCGAAGTGTTTTCGCGAAGCACGAGCCTCGGAGAGAACGAAGTGTTCGCGATGTGGTAAGGCATGTCATCGAGGAAACGCTGAATGCCATAGGGATTTTTAAGGCTGCGCAGCTTGCGAAGTTCGGCGGGAGTAAACGCGGTCATCCTGCTGAAGTCTAAATGAAGCGAGTCGAGAGAGCGTTAACCAGGAGAGCGCGTAAGGTTCAGTGCTGGTTCGCCGCCAGAATGCTGATTTTTTTTGTTGCTTATCTTTGTGTTTCAACAACTTACGGCGTCCCGTTTTTGCAAAATCTAGATTGCAATCCACTTATATGGATAATCCAGAAAACATTGGAGTTAGCTTCGTCCTTCGATGCTTCCAGTCACACGCGATTCAATTGTCAAAGAACCAGTGATGCTTACTAATTCGACCATGCGCTTTCTGAATTGCGAGGTCAAGAGAAAAGTGAAGAACGAATGAAAAATGCACCATCGAGTTCCCAAAATGGGAAAACAGGGCGAAGCATTATTTTTGCTGTGGATTTACGGGGATGGGTTTATTATGTTCGGCGAAGAGTGCCAGGGCTGGTGTTCTCCCCTACAGCCGTTCGCGCGCTTAGTTTCCCATATTATAAGGGTCGTGTCGCCTGGGCACGGAAAGAGCCGATTTATGAAACGAAGAACAATGATGACTAAATTGTCAGTTCTATTTGCCGCCATGATTCTCGCGATTTCGGCCCGTGCCGCTGGCCCCAAAATGCAGGTGCTTCATAGCTTTACTGGGGGGACCGATGGCAAAGAGCCGTTGGCTAATCTGGTCGCCGATACGGCTGGCAATTTATATGGAACTACCTTAGAGGGCGGGACTAATTGTCTTGGGGGGACAGTCGGCTGCGGGGTGGTTTTTAAGTTATCGGCTCCAAAAACTCGAGGAGGGACATGGAAAGAAACGATTCTTTACCGTTTTACGGGAGGGGTGGACGGGGCAACCCCCTACGCAGGGCTTGTTTTGGACGGACAAGGAAATCTCTATGGCACGGCGTCTGAAGGCGGAGGTTTTGATGGCATATGCGTGTCGGGGCAAGTCGACTATGGGTGCGGAGCGGTCTTTGAGCTCTCGGCAAATTCTGACGGGTCGTGGACGGAAACAACAATTCATGCCTTTAGTGGGCAAAACGGCGATGGAGCGATGCCAGTCGCTAACCTAATATTTGACTCGTCCGGTAACCTGTATGGCACAACTGAAGAGGGCGGCGGCTGTCAGTCGAATTGTGGATTTTTGGAGGGGGCCGGAATTGTGTTCGAACTGACACCTAACGGTTCGCAAAGTTGGACGGAAACGATTGTTTACCAGTTTACAGGAGCGGCGGATGGCGCCTCGCCAGTTTCGGGGCTTACCTTTGATCAGATGGGAAACCTGTACGGTACAACGATAAGTGGTGGCACAAATCATTACGGTAACGTCTACGAACTAATGCCTCCGATGTCGCAAGGAACTCAGTGGCTGGTGTCAACATTATATTCATTTCTCAGTACGGCGTCGGCGCCTCGCGGCGGCGTGATTTTTGATAAGTCAGGCAATCTGTATGGAACCACGAGCTATCCTGACGGAACGGTCTTTGAGTTATCCCCTGATGGGGAGGGGAACTGGACCGAATCCACGCTGTACGCTTTTGGAAGCCGGACCAACATGCCCTACGCTGGCCTAGTATCCGATAGTTCTGGCAATTTGTACGGGACAACTTCGGGAAGATACTGCGGCGGTGTCTTTCGGTTGCAGAATGCCAACGGGGAATGGAACGAGGCAGAATCAGATTTCTTTACGGGCCAAAACGGACCGTGTGGTTCGACAGCTAGCTTGATTTTGGGTAGATGGGGCGCTGGGTACGGAACCACTGCCGGCGACGGGAAATGCAGTATCCACGGCGGGTGCGGCACGGTTTTTGGAATATTGCCTTAGCTTTGGTCGAAAAGTTTGGTTGTTAAACATTTCCATTCTATTTGAGCCTGATTGCGCTCCCTTCCGTCTGTTTTTTTCGTAACTGAAATCTATTTGTTGTTTCTACGTTGTTACTTTCCTCTGTGCTAATTTCACGTAGCTATTTCCTGCGATCCAGTTCTTAGCCTAAAGAGGAACAAATGAGCATTTTAAAGAAATTGCTTTTTTTTCAGTTGTCGAGAAACTTAATTATGTTGATCGCCGCATTGGAGTTGTCCCACTCAAGCCAAAGAACGGCTTGAATGGGCCACCAGCCTAGATTCACTCATGAAGTGCAGGTGATGAGCGCCGTGGATGCGACGCAGCCCGGAAGGCATGACAAACCATGATACCGGCAGCATCGTACCCGCCCTCGCCTGGAACGCGAGGACGGGGCACACAGTCTTTATCATCGAGTGTCATTTCGCTTCTCCGTCGAACCGCACCCATGGGGAGCTGCGCGCGAGATCCCTCTCTCCGCCTGAAGAAGGACAGCTTCGTTCAGGATGACTGCCCATGGCTTGGTCCCACCGGCAAGTGGGGGCCTTTCTACCCCCTTTTTAAGGCGCATGCCACGAGCTATAATCGTTGACTGTTTGCGATTGGAGAATTCAGTGAAGATGATCGTTCGAGTTGTGCTTGCCTCATTGTTCATGGCGGTCCCTGCCCTCGGCCAGCAATATAAAGTTCTTTATAGTTTTCAGGGGCCGAACGCGTCGGACGGTGAATTGCCTGTTGCGGGATTGGTTGCAGATGGTTTCGGAAACTTTTACGGCACAACGAGACTAGGCGGGGCAACGACAAATAGTTACTGCCCTGCTTGTGGGACGGTGTTTCAACTGTCGCCAAACTCAGATGGAACATTGACGGAATCCGTTCTGCATACTTTTTGTAGTGATTTTGATGGGAATAACTGCCGCGACGGTATATTCCCGGAGGCCGCACTCATAATGGATTCTGCGGGTAATCTTTATGGTACAACCTCAGGTGGCGGCACGGGTGGTGGAGCAAACGGATTTTGTCCAGGAAGTTGCGGCACTGTATTCGAATTGTCGCCGCCGACGGTTTCCGGCGGAAGTTGGACAGAAACGGTGTTGTACAACTTTTGTTCGGTAGTCAGTGGAGGTGCATGCATTGACGGCTACCAACCGATTTCTGATTTAACGTTCGACTCCCACGGCAACCTGTACGGCACGACTGTCTCCGGTGGTTCGGGAAAAAACGGCGGGGTTGTTTTCGAGCTATCAGCGGGATCTAATGGTTGGAGCGAAACCATTCTCTATAACTTTTGTTCGGCACAAGGCACTTATTGTCTCGACGGTGCCGCGCCCTCTGCGCGTGTCACATTCGATGCGGCTGGCAATCTCTATGGGACGACGCGGAGCGGTGGCGCTCCGAATTACGCTGGAGGGGGTACTGTCTACAAGCTTTTGCCAGGGTCCGGCCAATGGTCGCATACGATTTTGGTTTCTTCCAAAGGAGGTTCGGCGAAAGGGGGTGCCCCTCTAAGCGACATAAAGATCGACAGTTTGGGATATTTATATGGAACAACATCACTAGGCGGGCCTAACGGCGCTACGGGAGGGGTATTCAGGCTGTCTCCGGGCAGTGGCAGCGATGCCGGAGTGTTTTTTCAAACAGGACTCGATGGGTGCATACCCGCGGCCGGTGTGACATTGGATTTCCAAGCGAACGTACTTTACGGTACTTCATCAATGTGCGGAAAGGGCAGCAACGGTACGGTTTTTACAATAGGACCATCGAAACAACTCACGGTGCTGTATAGCTTCTGTTCACAATCTGGCTGCGCGGATGGTGCCAATCCGCTAGGCGCTTTGCTTGAAGATGCTTCAGGCAATTTGTATGGCACTGCGGAAAATGGTGGTTCGAATGGTTACGGTGTGGTTTTCAAAATCACGCCCTAGCCCATCCCAAAACAGTTGGGCAGTGCGCGCGATATCCTTCTCTTTGCCTGAAAGACGGCTTCGTTCGGGATGACTGCCCATGGATTGGTCCCACCTTTACAAAGAACGTAAATGTGGGCCACCCTAAAAACGCAAATCCGGGACATCCGTCAGATAACTCATCCGAACAGCTTGGCTAAGTCTTCTGGGGCATCGAGCAGCACGTCGGGCGGAGCTTCGCCGAGGGTGTGGGGAGCGAATCCATAAGTCACGCCGCAGGTCCACAGTCCACCGTTGCGGCCGGTGAGGACATCGACGGAAGAGTCTCCGATGATCAGCGTTTCTTCGGCGCGATGTTTGGTTTCAGCGAGCAAAGCTTGAGCGCCTTGCGGATCGGGCTTCTTCGTGGGAAAACTGTTTCCGCCATAAACCTGCACGAAAAAATCTCCGAGGCCAAGCGCGTCGACAATCGCACGCGACGGATGCACCGGCTTATTCGACAGCACCGCCATCACGCGTCCTGTGGACTGAATGGTGGTGAGAGCATCTTTCACTCCGTCATAAACATGGGTGAAATCCAATTTATGGATACGGTAGTAGGCCAGGAAGAAATCAAGCGCTTCATTTAAGAGATGGTCGTCGTCGGGATCGCCAAGTGCGCGGCGAACCAGCATGGGCGCGCCGTCTCCGACATAGGACGCGACGACATCGCCAGGAAGTTCGGGACGATTCAAATGCCGCAGCATGGCATTAATGGAATGGATCAGGTCGAGGCGCGAATCGATGAGCGTGCCGTCCAAATCGAAGATCAGGAATTTGATTTGTCCGGGATCGAACTGGCGAAGAAATTTGACCACTCACTATCTTAATGGGCCTGACGCTGTCGGCAAAACTGACCGTATTTCTGGCCAAGAACTGCTATTCGGAATTCGCTATCGGCGGGTACAATTAAGGAAGCGGTATGAAATCCCCGTCTGGCAGGTAAATTGATGGCAACGAGTACCAAGACTCCATCCAAAGTTGCGGTTATGAATAAGGGCAATGGCGCTAGCAATGCCCAATCGAGCAAGACCTATGAAGGATTGACGCGGGCGCAGATGGTTGAGGCGTATCGCCTGATGTATCTGTCGCGGAAGATTGACGACCGCGAAATTTTGCTCAAGCGGCAACAGAAGATTTTCTTCCAGATTTCCGGCGCCGGCCATGAAGCCATCGGAGTCGCCGCAGCCTTTGCGATGCGCGCCACCGATTGGTACTACCCTTATTATCGCGATCGCGCGCTGTGCCTTGCATTGGGGGCAACCGCATACGAAATGCTGCTGACCGCGGTTGGCGCGGCGGACGATCCGCAATCCGGTGGACGCCAGATGCCGTCACACTGGGGATTTCCTCGTCAGAACGTAGTGTCACAGTCGTCCCCGACCGGGACACAAGTATTACAGGCAGTTGGTTGCGCTGAAGCAGGGCGATATTTCTCGGCTCATCCTAAAGCTGCCGAGAAAGTCGATGGCGACTATCGTCAATTTAAAGATGTGAAGTTTACTGGAGACGAAATCACCTATGTTTCGCTGGGTGACGGAACCACGAGCGAGGGCGAATTCTGGGAAGGCATGAACACGGCGGCTAACCGCAAGCTGCCGGTAATGTTCGTCATTCAAGATAACGGATACGCGATCTCGGTCCCGGTCGAAGTGCAGACAGCGGGCGGAAATATTTCGAAACTGGTTTCGGGATTTCCGAATTTTCATTTTGAAGAAGTCGATGGCACCGACATGGCTGCCAGCTATGCCGCATTCGTGCGTGCGGCGGCACATTGTCGCGAAGGGAAGGGCCCGGCGTTTGTTCACGCGCAGGTGATTCGTCCGTATTCACATTCGTTGTCGGACGATGAACGCTTGTATCGTCCGGATGCCGAGCGGCAGAAAGATGCGGCGCGCGATCCGATCACGCGGATGCAGCTGACGTTGATTCGAGAAGGCATCCTCGACGAAAAGGGAATCAATAAGTTAGAGAAGCTGGTAGACGAAGAATTGCAGGAGTCTACAGACCGAGCACTGGCCGCGGCTTTGCCGGCAATTGATTCGGTTGAGGAGTTTATCTATTCGCCGGATGTGGATCCAACGTCTGCGGAGTTCGATACGCAGCCTGCCGCGGTTGCAGAATCGGCTGACGAAAAAGCTGCCGCTCCGAAGACGATGGCGGATCTGATCAATTCCACTTTGCGCGACGAGATGCGGCGCGATGATCGCGTCGTGATCTTCGGAGAAGACGTTGCCGATTGCAGCCGCGAAGAATATCTCACACAGAAATCGGTGAAGGGCAAAGGCGGTGTGTTTAAACTCACCGCCGGATTGCAGGGCGAATTCGGGTCCGACCGGGTATTTAATTCTCCGCTGGCGGAAGCGAACATTGTTGGACGCGCTGTCGGTATGGCGACGCGCGGAATGAAGCCAGTCGTGGAAATTCAATTCTTCGATTACATATGGCCTGCCATGATGCAGCTTCGCGATGAGCTTCCGCTGATGCGATGGAGATCGAACAATGGCTTCTCGTCTCCATGCGTGGTGCGAGTTGCTATTGGCGGATACCTTACTGGTGGCGCGATCTATCACTCACAGTGCGGCGAAAGCACGTTCACGCACATTCCCGGACTTCGCGTGATATTCCCGTCGAATGCGTTGGACGCTGCTGGACTATTGCGAACGGCGATTCGCTGCGATGATCCCGTGCTGTTTCTTGAGCACAAACGGCTGTATCGCGAGACCTATGGACGCGCTCCGAACCCAGGGCCCGATTATATGATTCCGTTTGGCAAAGCTCGCATCGCGCAAACGGGAACCGACATTACAGTGATCACTTATGGGGCAGTCGTTCCCCGTGCACTACAAGCAGCGCAGAAGATAGAGCGCGAACACGGCGTAAGTGTTGAAGTCATCGACTTACGATGCCTCAATCCGTTCGATTGGGATGCGATCGAGGCATCCGTGAAGAAGACGAATCGTGTGATTGTGGCCCATGAAGATACGCTTAGCTGGGGTTATGGTTCCGAAATCGCCGCCAGAATTGGCGATCAGTTATTCGATCATCTCGATGCACCAGTGCGGCGCGTCGCTGCCAAAGACGTGTTCGTCGCTTATCAGCCGATCCTGGAAGATGTCATCCTTCCGCAAGCCGAAGATCTATTCGTCGCGATGAAAGCGCTGGCGGATTACTAGATAACTTGCGGCGGTTGACGGCTTTGTCTCGCACTCAATAGTATTCCTGCATCGCCAGACTATGATCGGCCAAACTATGATCGGCCAGACGATCTCACACTACCGAATTGTCGAGATGTTGGGTGGTGGCGGCATGGGTGTGGTCTACAAAGCCGAAGACACTTCGCTCGGGCGCTTCGTTGCGCTCAAATTCCTTCCTGAAGATCTGGCTCGCGATCCTGCCGCGCTTGAACGCTTTCGCCGTGAGGCTCGGGCTGCTTCGGCGCTGAACCATCCGAGTATATGCACAATTCACGAGATCGGCAGCCAGGACGGGCAGACCTACATCGTCATGGAGTATCTGGAAGGCATGACGCTGAAGCATCGCATCGGCGCAAAGCCGATGGATTCCGAGACGATGCTGCCTTTCGCCATCGAGATTGCAGATGCGTTGGACGCGGCGCATGCGAAAGGCATTGTCCATCGTGACATTAAGCCGGCAAATATTTTTATTACTGAACGGGGACACGCGAAGGTTCTGGATTTTGGTCTGGCGAAGGTCACGGCCAAAGACGGATCGTCGAGTCAGATTGCATCCGAAAATACTTTGACGGGGAAGTTTGAGCCGCAACATCTGACCAGTCCCGGATCGACGCTGGGCACGGTTGCCTATATGTCTCCCGAGCAAGTGCGCGCGAAAGAGCTTGACTCGCGTACTGATCTGTTTTCCTTCGGAGCGGTCTTATACGAAATGGCAACGGGACTGGCTCCGTTTCGTGGTGAAAGCTCCGGCGTAATTTTCAAAGCGATCCTCGATTCCACGCCTACTGCGACCGTGCGGCTGAATCCAGATGTTCCATTGGAGTTGGAACGAATCACAAACAAGGCGCTGGAAAAGGACCGCAATCTGCGGTATCAGCATGCGTCCGAGATGCGTGCGGATTTACAGCGGCTGAAGCGCGATACGGAATCCGGTCGATCGGGGATTTCGTCCGGCGAGATGAGTGGGATAAGTGAGCCTTCGTCGGGGCATGCGATACCAGCCGCGAATTTGACATCATCGTCCGACAGCCAGATCGCAGCCGGCCTGCTTCGCCGCCGGTGGCCGTTAGTAGGTGGTGTGATTCTCGTAATTGGAATCGCGGTAGCGGCGTTTTTATTTTTCGGACACAAGTCTGCGAAAACTTCTGCAGCAACGCAATACGCTTTTCGTCAGCTAACTTTCAATGGCAAAGTCGAAAATGCTACGATCTCTGCCGACGGAAAGTTTCTTGCTTACGTTCTTCGCAAGCCGGAGGGTCTCACACTGCACACGCTTTCAATTGCAACAGGAAGCGATGTCGAGATTGTTCCCGCTGGCGCAGGATGTTGTCAGTCGCCGTCATTCACGCCGAGCGGCGACTATGTTTACTTTCTTGCAGAAGATTCCATAAAGTCTGTGCCGATTCTTGGTGGGCCGGTTCGTACCATCATCAGCGATGCGGGCTCGGGTGTGGGCTTTTCACCGGATGGCAAGCACATGGCCTTCGTTCGCGCTGCTGTCAAGACGGTGGTGACCGAGTTGATCATTGCTGGCGTGGACGGATCCGGGGAAAGGTCCTTTTTCACTACGCCTCTGGGTACTTTTCTCGCGTCGGTTGCGGTAGGACGCGACCTGTTTGACATCCCGCAATACTCGCCCGACGGAACCCGGATAGCGTTCATCTGTGACATCGTGGGGACCAGTTTTGATTCCCAGATAGACGTGTTGCAGTTGTCGAATGAAAAGCTGAAACCCGAGGTGATACCCCTGCCAAGCAATCCTGCGGGCTTTGCATGGAACGCGCAAGGAAACGGATTCTTAATTTCCATGGGCGAAGATACAAATACCCCGTTGCAAATTTGGACCGTCTCTTATCCGGGCGGCGAGAAAACCAAACTCACGAGCGATTTCGTGGGATATCAAGCAGTCTCGATTGCATCAAATGGGGCCGTAGTTACACTCCATGCAGTGCCACAAGATTCGGTCTATGTATCGGAGAAGGGAACGACAAATTTTAGGACCATATCGACGAACGTTTCCACCGGCGATGGTTCCGGCGGCCTTGCCTGGACGGGCGACAATCGACTCGTATTAACGCGTGACTTAGGCGGACAAGGACAACTTTGGATAGAAAATGCTGACGGGAGCGATACGCATTCTATTTATCAGAGAAGCGGTAGAACGTTCTTTTTTCCAAACGTGTCGCCTCAGAACCAGATTGTTTTTTCGCTAAACTTTCCTCACTCCCAATTACTCCGCGTGAATTTTGATGGTTCGCAACTGGTTGAAGTTACCGATGCAAACACGGTCACAAGCTTTCCGGTCATCGCACTGAACGGAAAGTGGGTGTATTACTTGGCGTTCACGAAAAAGAATGAGCAAGTTCTCACGCGGGCTTCAATCGATGGCGGGCAATCTAGTCCGGCATGGGATGGTTTCGTATTTGCGGACGGCCTTGCGATTTCGCCAAACGGCAATGATCTCTTCGCAGTGATTCGTGGAGAGAATGGTGACCATGTTCCGGCAATATTAGATCTTTCCAAAACTCCGATCGCAGTCACACGGATGCCGCCTATTTTTGCGTCTATCCAGGAATACCGCGAAGCAGGTTTCGCGTGGTCTGCCGATGGCCGTTCAATTACCTACAAGCGCCGCCAGGGTGCCGCCGACAATTTGTGGTCTGTACCAATCGCCGGTGGAAAGGCTATACAACTCACTCAGTTCTCTGACATGAACATCAACTCGTTCGCATGGTCTCATGACGGACGGCTGGCACTGAGCCGGGGATTGGCGAACACCGACGCCGTGATCGGAACCCCTATCCCGCTTGCTGCAGAGGGTGCTTCGCACTAGCGAGGTAGACATTGACTTTGCAGTGTTTTGTAGGGCTTTTGTGCCAGTTCTTTCCACACGTACAGGACCTTCCGTACCGTCTCTGGTACTTTGGTTATCGTTCCCGGGTGACGCTAGAAGTGCATTTCCATCGAATACCACGGATTGTGTAAGCGCCGCTCTGGTTGCACAACCTGTAGACAGACAACGCAAAAGCCAAGTGAGCAGCTTCTAAGAAATCCTCAAAAACCCAGCAAAACGCGGTATAACGCTGCGGCCTTCCGAATTTCCGCCCTGATATATGCTCGGCTCACTGCAATTCACTAGAAGTCTCTGTTAAGGGAATATGGCCGACTCGCGGGAAGTGATGAATATTCGCCAGGCGTCGCAATATCTGGGCGTAAGCCCGGACACGCTTTACAAGTACGTTGGCGAGCAAACCATTCCGGCGTTCAAGTTGGGAAACCGTTGGCGGTTTAAGAAATCGAAGCTGGACCAGTGGATGGAAGAGCAATCCACACAAAGTGATTCAAGCGGGATGAAGGCCAAGGCGGCGAAGGCTGCCGGACAGTAACTGAAAACAGTAGCCGGCAGAGTGTCGGCGCTACTCAACGAACATAAAGGTGGGTCACATGTTTGGAATGGGAACGAAATCGATTGTAGGTCTGGACGTAGGCTCCTCAAGCATTAAGGCAGTTGAGTTGAAAAAGAGCCGGTCCGGCATAGAAGTCACGCACCTGGGATTGGAAGCACTGGCTCCCGATATCGTCGTCGATTCGATGATCGTCGATTCGGGCACCGTGTCGAGCGCAATTTCCAAGCTGTTTGCGGACAACGAAATCAAGACCAAGCAAGTGGCGACAGCGGTCAGCGGACACTCCGTGATCGTGAAGAAGATCTCGCTCCCCACCATGAGCGATCAGGAATTGGCAGAAACGATCGAGAAGGAAGCGGCACAACACATTCCGTTCGACCTGGCTGACGTAAACCTCGATTACCAAATTTTGTCGGAAGAAGCAGGTAGTCCGCAGATGGACGTTCTGCTGGTTGCTGTCAAGAAGGACAAGATTCTGAATTACACCAACGTACTCTCGATGGCCGGGCGTACACCCGCTATTGTGGATATCGATTCACTGGCTTTGCAGAATTGCTACGAATACAACTATGAGCCCGCGCCGGGGCAGGTTGTAGCACTGCTGAATCTGGGCGCAAGCGTAATGAACATCAACATCGTGAAGGGCACGACTCCGCTGTTCCCTCGTGACGTTAGCGTAGGCGGACATCAGTATACGGATTCGCTTCAGAAGGAATTGGACTTGAGTTTTGACGATGCCGAGTCGCTGAAGTTGGGCCAGAAAGTTGGGACGGTCAGCGAAGATGCGAAGACGCCGATTTTGCAACAGGTGACAGAAATCATCGTCCTGGAAATTCAGAAGACGTTTGACTTCTTCCGCGCCAGTGCATCAGGCGAGCACATTGAAAAGATTTATGTGGCCGGCGGTTCTTCGAAAGTCCCGGGATTGTTGGAAGCGTTACGGCAGGAATTTTCACTGCCGGTAGAAATTTTGAATCCGTTTCAGCGGATTACGCCGCCAACGGGCAAGTCGATGGAACTGATTGAGCAGAATGCGGGCCAGATGGCGGTTGCAGTTGGTTTGGCCTTAAGGAGTTTTGAAAACCTATGATCCGAATCAATCTGCTGGGAATCTCGAAAGCGAAAGGTAAGCACGGAGGCTCCTCTTCAGCTCCGGTAATGGAAGTGGGCGATGTAGGCTCACCGCGAGTTAAGGCTTTGATCGTCCTCGCTCTTGCGGGCGCCCTGAACTATGGGTACTGGCATCAGTTGGATGTTCAGAAAAAGAGCGTCGAGCAAAAGATCCAGACTGCCGATGCCAAGAACCGCGAGTTAGCTGACGTCAAGGCTCGCTATCTGGAACGCCAGAAGCAGGCGGATGCTTACAAGCGCCGCGTCGATGTGATCGACCAGTTGCGGGCTTCGCAGTCCGGTCCGGTGAACCTGATGGCGATGATGGGCGACACCGTAAACGGTACCGAAGCGGTCTGGCTCAACACGATGAAGGACCAGGGCAACAGCGTAGACATTGAAGGCATGGCTTTGAGCACGGATGCAGTGGCCAACTTGATTGGCAATCTGCGGAAGACGAACTACTTCAAGAATATCGAGATCAAAGAAACGTTCCAGGATGACACGTACAAAGACATGCAGGCATTTCAGTTCACATTGAGCTGCGAAAAGGGCAAGTCCTAAAAGGCGGAGACCATGGTGAATTTTAACGAAATACCGGCAAGCGTGAAGCAGTGGACGGCGTTGTTGGGCGGTTCGGCACTATTAACCGGCGCACTGTTCTTCACAGTCTACAAATCCGAGCGTGACGCCAATGCAGCTTCCGAACAGAAGCTGGCGACCAGGATGCGTGAAAACGCGGAACTGGAATCGTACCGTCCGAAGCTTGCGGATCTTGATCGTCAAGTGGGCAGCCTGAAACAGCAGCTCGAGATCGAGCGCCACATCGTTCCGGATGACAAGGAAGTCGATGGCTTCCTGAAGATGCTCGATGCCGAAGCAGCGAAGGCTGGTATTGAAGTCCGCCGCTATACGGCGAAGCCGGTGCAGACCAAAGAATTTTACAGTGAGCTTCCGTTCGACATGGAATTGGACGGTCCTTACTACGCGGTTGTTAATTTCTTCGATCAGGTTAGCAAGCTGGAACGCATCGTCAACATTGGAAACTTGCTGATTGCCACTCCGAAGAAGGGCTCCGAGGCGAAGACCAAGCACACGTATCAATACGCCGCCAACGAGAGCATTGTGGCCACATGCACAGCGAGCACATTTTTCAGCCATGACCTGGAGCCAGCGAGCGCGCCAGTAAAGAAGTAGGAGACCTCTATGAAACTGACGAGTGGAATTCTGATTTCGATTTTGGCGGCGGCGCCGGTTTGGGCACAACAAGGCCCGATCCTGGATAACGTGCGCACGACTTTGAATAATTCGCAGCAGCCGAAGACGGCAGCGATGAATGCAGCGCTTGCGAGTCCGCAAACTTCGCCTGCGAATGCGAAGCCCGGTCAGGCATCTGTGAAGCCGGTCAGCCAGACTTCGACTAAGACGGTTGCGGTTAGCCCGGCCGCACCAACCACGATCGTTTCTGTGGCAAAGTCTCCGATGCAGCCTAAGCCCGTGGATGCCAAGTCGGAAGTTGCAGTTGAAGACAGCAAAACTGCGGCAAACATGAAGAGCACCAAGAAGGAACTAAATTTTTCCGGACATCGCGATCCGTTTGTCAGCCCGGTGGTAAGCCGAGGCAATACAGGTTCGGGATGCAGCACCGGTAAACGCTGCCTTGCCATCGATCAGATCAATGTAAAGGGCGTGATCAAGTCGGAAGCGGGAATGATCGCGGTTGTGACCAACGCGCTCGACAAAGCATATTTCCTGCGGGAGAACGATCCGGTATTCAACGGGTACGTAGTGAGGATCACCGGAGACTCTGTGATCTTCAGCGAAACTTTTGAAGACAAAATGGGCAAGCCACTGACGCGCGAAGTGACCAAGAAGATCACAACGCCGGCGGTGTAGTGCAGCAACAGGCGACTGAATTTTAGATAGATTTCGGGGCAAGCAAGCGCGAGCCCAATCGAGGGAGAAGCAACAATGCGAAAGCAACTGCTGACTATTTTTCTACCGCTGCTAGTGTTCGTACTAGTGGCAGCGGCCGAGACGCCAGGCACGAGCACCGAGGCAAGCGGGCGCGGAGCGCTCGAAAAGGTGAGCGTGGTGCGCGGCACCAATGGGCTTAACGTGGAATTCACAGCGAAGGGAAATGTCGCCCCCAAGCTGACCACGTTGGAATCTCCAGACCGCATTGTGCTGGACCTGCCCAATACCGTAATGGCCACGGCGCAGGGACATATTAATGTCGGCACCAGCAGTGTGAAAGATGTCCGCATTGCAATGGACGGGCAGAATCCGCCGACCACTCGCATGGTCGTGGATCTCGTTCATGCTTGCAAATACGAATTGACGCCAGCCGGCGGCAATCGCTTCGTCCTTCAAGTACACGATAAGGACGTGACGACTGCATCGGCTGCGGCGCCTAAGGCCGCAGTGACTCCGGTCGCTGCCACCACCAAGACGCCGGTTCCTGCGCAGAAAGTTGCACCGGCCACCGCGCCAGCAACCTCCACCGCAGCGCCTGCGAAAACTTCAGCTAACAGCTTCGTCGTGGTCGAACCGACCTATGCGCCCAAGACGGCATCGGATGTCACCCCGGCCCCTCGCGTGATCGAAGCTGCGGCAAAGTTCATCGAGCGTCCTGACACCAGCTTGCTTCCGGCAGCCAGCGCAGCAATGCAGCAGACCAATCCGAATGCAATTCAGCCGGCAGTGAACCTCGCCGCCGAGCAGAAAATCCAGATGGCGAATAAAGTCGCAGCCAACGGCCCCAAATATACCGGCGAACCAATCTCGGTAAATTTGAAGGACGTTGACTTGAAAGATTTCTTCCGCCTGATTCACGAAATCAGTGGATTAAACGTAGTGCTCGATCCTAACGTGCATGGCAACTTGACGATCGTGTTGGATGACGTGCCGTGGGACCAGGCACTGGACATCGTTCTCAAGAACAACGACCTGTCGCGTCAGCTTGAGGGCAATGTTCTGCGCATTGCAACCGTCGATACATTGAAGAAGGAAGCCGATGATCGCCGCGAACAGCAGCAAGCTGAATCGCTTGCCGTTGACAAAGTGACTGTCACACGTTTTCTGAGCTATGCACACTCCAAAGATGTGGTGCCGACCTTAAAGAAGTTCCTCTCCCAGCGTGGAGATGTAATTTCCGACGATCGCACCAATGCCGTAATCATCTCGGACATTCCGGCTGTTATGCCTGGCCTGGATCGTCTGTTAACTCAGCTTGATCGCAAGACACAGGAAGTAGAAATCGAAGCACGCGTCGTAGCCGCAACTCGCGGCTTCGCTCGTGACATCGGCACTCAGCTTGGCTTCGCGTTCGGTAACCACGCCACCGCAGTGGGCGGTACGCCTGCTGTCGGCACATCGCCTACCGGAACATTCGGTGGTGCACCTCTCTATCCGGTTGTTGGGACAACAGCCCCATCTGCAACCACACTGTCGCAGATTCCGCTATTCTCTAACTTGGGATCAACCAGTCCCACCAGCGGCATCTCGCTCTTTAACGCCAGCAACGCTGTGCAGATTGATGCCATCCTGACGATGGCTGAATCGCGTGGCTTACTTAAGATTCTTTCCCGTCCTCGCGTGGTCACGCAGAACAATATTCAGGCCATCGTGAAACAGGGTACCCGCGTTCCAATCGTGACGCAGGCCCAGTTGGGCGGACCTCCGACTGTAACTTATGTGGATGCGTTCCTGCGGTTGACTGTGATTCCGCAGATCACATCTGAAGGCACAATCTTCCTGAATGTGGATGTGGAAAACACCACTCCTGACTTCAGCCGTACCGTGCAAGGCAACCCGACTCTCGTGACCCAGCAGGCAACTACGCAAGTGCTGGTAACGGATGGCGGCACAGTGGTGATCGGCGGCGTGATCCAGTCGCAGAACTCCATCAACGTCACGCAGGTACCGCTGCTTGGCAACATTCCTTACCTGGGCAACTTGTTCAAACACACGCAGGTCAGTACTCAAAACCAGGAGCTGATCTTCTTCATTACTCCGCGAGTGATTCAAACATAGTTGAGATTTCAGTAAAGCGACGTAGAAGTAAAGACAGCCGCCGGCCTCTGAGCAATCAGAACCGGCGGTTTTGCTTTGCCCGCATGGTGCTTCATCAAATTGATTGATAAACTTCCAGTTGTGAAATCAAAGAACCGCATAGCGAAACTTCAAAGCGCGATGGAAGAGCATCGGCTGGATGCGCTTGTCGTGTCTCACTTGCCGAACATCCGCTACTTGTGTGGCTTCACGGGCAGCTCTGCAATCTTGCTGGTCATGGGCGATGCTGCTGCCCTCTTCACGGACGGGCGCTACACGCAGCAGGCTCGTGATGAAGTCCGCGGCGCGAAGGTCGTGATCACTCCGATGAACCTCGAAGCATGCGGTGAGTGGTTGAGGAAGTCGTCCAGATCCTGCCGTCTGGGCATTGAAGGCGAGCATTTGTCGGTCGTTGGTCGCCGCCGCCTGGGTCGCTTGATACCTTCCGGATCCCGACTAGTTGAGGCTCCGCCCTTAATTGAGCAAGCGCGGATGATAAAGGAGGCAGGGGAACTCGAAAAGATACGGGCTGCGGTAAAAGTGGGAGCGCACCTCTTTTCTGCTACCTTGAGGACCATTGAAAGTGGTAAAACAGAGTCAGAAGTGGTGGGCGAGATGGAATATGCCGCTCGCAAGGCAGGAGCGGAGGGTATGTCCTTTTCGACCATCATTGCAGGCGGAAAGCGGTCCGCCTTGCCACATGCGAGAGCGTCACGCGCAGCAATTCCGCGCGGATTTGTGGTCTGCGACTTTGGCGTGATCCTTGACGGCTATTGCTCGGACCGCACGCGAACGGTGTTTAAGGGTGGCCCGACGAAGGACGCGCGAGAATTATACAGCGCAGTATTGGAATCGCAGTTAGCGGGCATTGCGGCCGTAAGACCTGGCACCACGTGCGGAGACGTAGATGACGCGTGCCGTAAATCGTTGCAAAGACATAACTTGGCCAAATACTTTACCCACTCCACTGGCCATGGGGTAGGATTAGAGATTCACGAAGCGCCCCGTTTAGCCGCTAAGCAGAAACAGATTTTGCAGCCGGGCATGGTCATCACGATTGAGCCAGGCGTATATCTCCCCAACAAATGGGGAGTTCGTATTGAAGATATGGTTTTGGTAACGGAGAAAGGCCATGAAGTGCTCTCTCCGCAAGATGAAGATAAAGAATTTATTACTATCTGAAAATTGAACGACGGACGACCCCACCGCCACGATGAATCAGAAAGAGCTTAAAGAACTAATAGAGTTCCTCATTGAAAAAGATATCGCCGAATTTGAGTTAGAGCGTGGCGATGTCAAAGTGCGCGTCAAACGAGGAGGCGAAGCTGGCCACGCCGCTCCCGATGCGCGATATTTCGCAGTGCACGCCGCTCCGCCGGCAGCTGCGGAAGCGCACGCGGTCCACGCGCCCGCACCCAAGCCGGTAGCAGCTGCGCCGACTGCGGCGGAGGCTGCTGCTTCGTCACGGGCTGGGCTGCACATCGTCAAGTCTCCGATTGTCGGAACATTCTACGAATCACCGTCACCCGGCTCGGGTCCATTTGTTAAAGCCGGAGACACGGTTACTGTCGGCCAGGTGCTTTGCATCGTTGAAGCCATGAAGCTGATGAATGAAATTGAAGCCGATGCAGGCGGAGAAATTGTCGAACGTCTGGTCACGAACGGACAGCCGATCGAATACGGACAAGAATTGTTCACGATTCGACCCAAGTCATAACCGGTCGTCCACGCGAGATATCCAAGCCTAATGTTCAAGAAAATTCTGATTGCGAATCGCGGAGAAATTGCCCTGCGGATCATCTGTGCCTGCAAAGAACTGGGCATCCGTACGGTCGCGATTTATAGCGAAGCCGACCGTAACTCACTCCATGTACGTTTTGCGGATGAAGCTATCTGCGTGGGTCCGCCGCAATTGGCGCAAAGCTATTTGAATATTCCTGCGGTAATCAGCGCCGCGGAAATCGCGAACGTCGAAGCCATTCATCCCGGCTATGGATTGCTTGCGGAGAACGCAAACTTCGCGGAAGTAACTGAAGCGTGCAACATCAAATTCATCGGACCGCCTCCGGAAGTCACGCGAATGATGGGCGTGAAAGAACGCGCCCGCGCGACCGTAAAAAAGTATGGCGTGCCGATTCTTCCCGGCTCCGATGGAATTCTCGCGAATGATGGCGAAGCCCTCGATTGGGCGCGGCAAGTCGGATTTCCGGTGATCATCAAGGCATCGGCTGGTGGCGGCGGCCGGGGCATGAGAATCGTTCGCAATGAAGCCGAGCTGCCCGGACTCTTCAAGCAGGCCTCATCTGAAGCTGCGGCCGCATTCGGCAACGGCGATCTCTACATGGAGAAATTTATCGAGCGTCCGCGGCATATCGAGTTCCAGGTGCTGGCCGATCAGTACGGAAATGTCGTGAGTCTAGGCGAGCGCGAATGTAGCATCCAGCGCCGCCACCAGAAATTGCTGGAAGAATCGCCGTCGATGCAGGTTAGTCCTGAGCTGCGAGCGGAGATCGGCAAGATATTACAGAAGACGCTTTCCGAGATCGGCTACGTCAATGCCGGGACTATTGAGTTCCTGATGGACGAAGATCGCAAGCTTTACTTCATCGAGATGAACACACGTATTCAGGTGGAACATCCGGTTACAGAAATGGTCACTGACGTGGATCTCGTGAAAGCGCAGCTGAGAATCGCAGCTGGTGAACGCCTCGACAGCATTATTACCGGGCCCATTGAGCATCGCGGTCACGCGATCGAATGTCGCATTAATGCGGAGCATCCGGAAAAGTTCACGCCGTCGGCGGGGAAGATCACGGTGTTCAATCCTCCGGGCGGGACAGGTGTGCGTGTGGACACTGCGGCATATCAGGAGGGCACGATTCCTCCTTATTATGATTCGCTGATTGCGAAATTAATTGTGCGCGGAAAAGACCGCACCGAAGCGATTGCGCGAATGTCGCGCGCGCTGGATATGTTTGTCATCGAAGGAATTTTTACAACAATTCCGCTGCATCAGCGGATATTGAAAGATCCCGACTTCCAGGCAGGAAACTTCGATACCACGTTCATTGAGAGACTGTTCGCCAAAAAGTAAGCTGCGTGCGCGACGCTCGCGCGCCGCGCGCGGTCCCTCGCCTGGCTGAGGAACGCCGGATCTTCCGGATGACGGCCTTAGATTACTTCTCCACGGTGAACACGACGGAGCCGATCGGGCTGATCACCGGCGAGTTTCCGCCGACTGCGCTGTTTTGCACTGTGGCGATGTCGCCGTCGCTGGCATAAGCGTAGATGATGTGTCGTCCCGTGCTGAGCTTTGCAGGAACTTTTCCGGATACAGACGACGTATTCGTTCCGTTCTTCGGCGTGAGCGGCTCGGCGAGCCACGTAGTTTGCCACCCATCGAGAGCAAGAAAAACGTGCCTGGGCACCAGGGCCGGGGCGTTTTTCGCGAAGTTACTGGTTGCGGTAATGGTGAAGCTGGGCTGCGTGTTGTGGGTGCGGAAGAGTGGAGTGGTAGCGATGGTCTGGCTATCTTTTACTCCTTTGAGAGACATAGAGATTGGTACAGCCTGTGCGCCCGTGGCGTCGGATGTGGGGAAATACAAGGTCGTGTAGGAGTAGCCAGCCGCGGCTAGCAAATTGTTGCCAAGATCGACGGCCAACGTCTGGGCGGCGGTGTCATATCCCGATCCGATCAGCTGAGCGACTGCTCCGGTGCGCCCATCAATCGACGCAATGGGATTATTGCCGCTTCCGTCCCCCGCATAAATCGTATCCGTTAACGGGTTGACGGCTAGGCTTACTGCGCCAGTGATGTCAGGAAAGGTGGTGCTGTCGAAATCCATTAAAAAAGCGTTTGTACTGCCACTGTACTCGTAAATGCGAGTTACGTCACCGGCGTCATTGAAGCCAATGTAATAGTTTCCTGAAACCGGATTGACAACCATGGATAGCGGAGCTTGGGGCAACTGAAAGTCGGTTACCACAGAATTGTTGGTGGTGTTGATGACAACCACGTCTTTGCTGTTCGAGGCGGTGTAAAGGCGGCTGAGAGCGGGATTGATCGCCGAAACCAGCACGGTTTGCGGAACTGGAATGGTGTTAACAATGGTGCCTGCCACGGGATCGATCACGAATACGGAATTGGAGATTGCGAAATAAACCAGGTTCTTGATGGGATCGACTTGCAGTGTTCCATTGCTACCTGAAGTGACTGCGATGGTTTTCAGCAATGAATCGGTGGCGCTGTCCAGAACGTAAATCTTATTGAGTCCATAGTCCCATGCGATGACCAGATCTGAGGCTGGGTCGATTGTGACGGCGCGAATATCGGCGGTTGAGGGCACACTGGAGATCACGGTGGCTACGTTGGAGCTGCCGTTGATTGAATAGAAAAAACCTGAGGTATCACCGACATAAATCTTGTTAGTCGCGGCATTCACCGCGACGCACTGTGAGTAGGGGCTGGCGATCGGAATGGTCGTGACGCCGGCTGCATCCCCGCTCAATCCAGTAAAGCCTTTTCCGGCCGCGGCTTCGCTGATGGCATAAACGTTTCCTAGCCGGACGGTGTAAACCGTTGCGGTGGCGGGATTGGTATCGGTGTAGTTGTAGCTAACGCTGTTGCCGCCGAATGAGCCTTCGTAAGCGCCGACGGCCAGGCTGGGAGTGATGTCATAAACGCTGACTGTATTATCGCCCTGGTCGGTGACGAACGCCCGGTTGGTGGAGGGGTCGAATGCTATCCCCGTTGGCATGTGGCCCGTATTCAATTCGAAATAGTTTTGCGGGAAGAGCGGATTGAGCAAGTCAATGATGTAGATGGCTTCCGCGTCTCCGTATACGACACCCATCTGATTGGTGGTTGGATTAATTGCGATCGCGCTGGCGCCGAGCAGATCGGTGGTGTAGTCGTTTCCGAGGGTGATGATGCCGCTATCGTCGGAAAAAAAGACGTGGCCATCACCATTGTCCATTTCAAAAAACAGCCCGGCAGGATCGTAAGCTGTTGCCAGCGGATCTGCGCCGGACGTTCCACCCTCGGTGGTTATCGCGTATCCGTTGTCGGCATCGATCACGGTGTACAGATTTTGCGTAGGGCTGACCAAGACAGCGACATTGGTCTGCGGACTCAGAGAAATCGAAGTGGTACCGGGGGCAATGCCGGTGACGGTGGTCAATATTTGATTGTGAGTTCCATCGATTACAACCACCGAGCCGGATGCGCCGGTGCAGGCGACGAATAGACCATGCGTGGCAATGTTGAGACCCATCGCCGAAGGTTGCAAAGTGGTTAGTATTGTCGCCAACACGGTGCCCTTGATTGTGCTAACGATCTCGATTTGGTTCCGCGACGCGTCCATTACGTAAAGTTGACTGAGCGCGGAATCTACGACGAGCGCGGTGGGCGTTCCGCCAACAGTCCAGGTTGCAGGTGTCGTTCCGGTGATCGCGGTAATCGTCCCCGATCCGCTGTTGGCCACGTATGCCGCGTTAGCTGCCGGGTTTGCGGCAATTGCTGCCGGTCCGTTGCCAACCGAAATGACTTTTTTAACTGTCAGCAATTCCGTGTCTATTGCCGACACCGTATTATCGCCCTGATTGATCACGTACACCAAATGCGCTGGCGGGTTCGAAGCGACTTGCGCCGGTTGTTTGCCAACCTTGATCGTGCTTAGCGGACCGACCACTGCATTCAATGGGATCGCTGCAAGTAGGGAGATTACGCCGCAGAATGCGAATGCAAGCGCGGACATTGAAGCACTTCGAAATCGGATCGCGTTCGAATGATTACTAAGGAACATCATGGTTGGCTTCTCACAAAGGAGTATTAGTGTTCACTTCTTCCGTAGGAAGCTTACATGCCAGTTGTTGCGGCAGCAATAGGGTAGAAAGGCCCTATCCACAAGGCCTAAGCCGGGGTAGAGATGACAAGCCGCCCGGTGTCACGTAAGGGCGTACGACAGGCTCACCCGGCGGCTTGGTCATCTCCATGAACCTATCGCGGGCGAGGCGCCCGCTTCACACAAGGGAGCCATGCCTCCTGGTACAACCTGAATGAGGGTAAAATTTTACTTACCAGATGATCAGCCTGCCGCGGCTTTACGCCATTCTCGACGCATCCAATTATTCAGCGGATGACGGTCTGTACCATGCTGCGACAGAGCTCGTCGCTGGCGGCGTAACTCTCATCCAATATCGAAACAAGTGTGGAAACGCGCGCCAGATGCTCGATCACGCGCGGGAACTGAAACGGTGCATCGATCCTTCCGTCAAACTGATCATGAATGATCGTGCAGATCTATGCCTGGCGGCCAACTTCGATGGAGTTCATGTCGGCCAGGACGATCTTTCTCCCACTGGAGCGAGAAAAGTTATTGGCGACAAATTGTGGCTCGGGGTTTCGACACATAATAACGACCAGGTAAGGGAAGCGGATTTGACTTCAGCCGACTACATCGCTATCGGGCCTGTGTTTGGAACTTTAAGCAAACAGAATCCCGATCCGGTAATTGGACTTGAAGGTCTTCGATCGGCGCGAGCGCTCACGCGTAAGCCATTGGTCGCGATTGGCGGAATCACATTAGAAAACTGCCGCTCTGTCATTGACGCGGGAGCGGATTCCGTCGCCGTCATCTCCGCGTTAACAGCGAATCCGCGGAAGTCCGCCGAACAATTCCTGCGTGAGCTGAAGTGAATCGAAGCCGCTTTTACAATTTAGCTGGGATTTCGAGAGTTCGCTGTCGTACTATTGGCGGTGCGGGTTTTCAATGTGTTTGGCCGCGTCTCACACTTTAGATATTAGCTGCGTATTAATTGCGTATTAATAAGGAGAACCAAACGGATGGCGAATCTGTTCGCAACAAAGCCGTTGAACCTGTTGTTGGAGGAAGCCCGGGAAACCGGCGAAAATAGCCTCAAACGTACACTGGGAGTTTTCCAGCTCACAGCCTTGGGCGTCGGCGCCGTGATTGGCGCGGGAATCTTCGTTATGTCCGGACTGGGCGCGTCATTGGCCGGCCCCGGACTGATGCTCTCATTCGTGCTCTCCGGTTTAGGGTGCGCCTTCGCAGCGCTTTGTTATGCCGAATTCGCCGCCATGATTCCTCTCGCCGGCAGCGCTTACACATACGCTTACGCGACTCTGGGAGAATTATTCGCCTGGATCATTGGCTGGGACCTCACGCTCGAATACGCGATGGGCGCCAGCACGGTTTCGTCGGGCTGGTCCAACCATTTCATTGAGTTGCTGAATATCTTCCACCTCAAGATGCCTCTCTGGCTGGCATACGATCATTGGACAGGATTGAGAATTGCCGAAAATATTGTGGCCCGGCAAATGGCGCAGGCGTCAGATCCCATGCTAGTTCCGGGTAGTCAGGCCTTCCTCGGTAAAGTCATGGTCATCATGAGCGCGCAGTCTACTGAACTTGTCCAGAGCGCTAAGGCCCTTCTTGACGCTCCGCATATCTTTGGTATGGATATTGGCTTTAATTTGCCCGCATTTCTTATCGCTCTGGTTATTACCGCAATCCTGACCGTAGGCATTAAAGAAAGCGCACGATTTAACTCAACGATTGTTGTAATCAAAGTTGCGGTTGTCCTTTTCGTGATCGGCTTAGGAATGAAGTACATCAGCTTCTCCAATTGGGGACACGACTGGTCCACCTTCGCCCCGAACGGTTTTGCCGGTATCGGCGCGGCCGCCGCATATATATTCTTTGCTTACATCGGTTTTGATGCGGTTTCCACAACCGCGCAGGAGGCTAAGAATCCACAACGCGATTTGCCGATAGGAATCATTCTTTCGTTAATGATCTGTACCGCGCTCTACATCCTGATCGCAGGGGTGCTCACCGGAATGGTGCCATGGCAGGACGTCAACATAGAAGCCCCGATCGCACGGGCATTCATGGATCGCGGACTTACCGGCGCATCGCACATCATCACATTGGGTGCGCTTGCCGGGTTGACCAGCGTCATGCTGGTCATGCTCCTTGGACAAACTCGCGTGCTGTATTCAATGGCGAACGACGGATTGTTGCCTAAGAAATTCTTTGCTGCAATTCACCCGAAATGGCGCACTCCGTGGAAGAACACTATCCTGGTGGGAATTCTGGCGGCCGTCGTCGGCAGCGTAACTCCTATCGACGATATCGGTCGGATGGTGAATATCGGCACTCTCCTTGCATTTGTAATCGTGTGCATCGCCGTGATGGTGTTGCGCCGGACTAACCCGGGCCAGGCGCGACCTTTCCGGACACCCTGGGTTCCGCTGGTGCCGATCATGGGAATTATTTTCAACGGCTACATGATGATCCGGCTCGGAAAGTGGAACTGGATACGTCTTGTGGTGTGGCTGGCCATAGGTTTGGTGGTTTATTTTACCTACAGCCAAAAACACAGTAAGGTGCAGGCATTACCGGAAAATCAGAGATAGCTGTTGAGTTGTGAACTCGAGAGCCTTTCGCTGCGGCGGAAGGCTTTCTTGCTTTAGAGTGGATTTATGAAGATCGTAACTGCCACCGAGATGCGCGAGATTGATCGGGTAACCACTGAGAAATTTAGTGTGCCTTCGCTCACGCTGATGGAAAGCGCTGGAACCGCAGTCGCGGAGTTCGTGGCGTCGCAATATCCGTCGGTGAAACGCGTTGCGGTAATTTGCGGCAAAGGCAATAACGGCGGTGACGGATTCGTAGTTGCGCGCAAACTTCACGAAAACAGAAGCTCAGTGCAGGTGTTGTTGCTGGCCGATCCGACTGAGCTGCACGGTGATGCAGACTTGATGTTTGCAAAGATCCCAAACGCAGTCACGCTGGTGAGTGCGCGCACCAAGGAAGAACTTCGCCAGGAATCCGCGAAGGCGTTGTTTGAGGCCGATGTTCTGGTCGATGCGATCTTGGGGACTGGCTTCAAGCCGCCCGTGAATGCGCTTTACGCCGAAGCGATTTCGTTGCTGAATGGGAGCGGAAAAATCGTTGTAGCGGTAGACATTCCGTCCGGCGCGGAAGCCGATCGTACCGACAAGCAATCTGGTGTCATTGTCCGGGCCGATGCCGTGGTGACGTTTACTGCTCCAAAACCGGCGCTGTTGTTTGGACAACTTACGTCCGGTCCGATTGTTGTCGCATCAATCGGCACGCCGGATGAGGCAATAGTTTCAGAGCAGAAATTGAATTTAACCACTCCGCACGATATTGCTTCGTTGATTGGACCGCGTCCGGCAGATTCGAATAAAGGACGTTTCGGCCATGTGCTGGTTGTAGGAGGATCATCCGGCAAAGCTGGCTCGGTGGCGATGGCCGGAATGGCAGCATTACGATGCGGCGCCGGACTCGCAACGGTCGCGACGGCAACTTCCGCGCAGCAAACAGTTGCAGGATTTCATCCAGAACTGATGACCGAGGCGCTGCCGCAAACGCACGAGGGAACAATTTCTTCGGCCGCTCTGACAAACATAACGGTTTTGTCGGAAGGCACGTCAGTGCTGGCGGTAGGGCCGGGCATCTCGCGCAATGTAGAAACAGCGGAGTTCGTACGGTCGTTAGTAAAGCAGTACAAAATTTCAATGGTCCTCGATGCGGATGGATTGAACGCATTCGAAGGCCGGTCCGATGAATTGACCGGAAAAGGAAAGACGCTGGTGATCACGCCACATCCCGGAGAGATGGCGCGCCTTGTGGGCGGCACGGTTGCGGAAGTGCAAAAAGACAGAATTAATTGCGCCCGGAACTTCGCCCGCGAACACGACCTCATCGTGGTGCTTAAAGGACATCGAACGCTGGTCGCGCATCCTGATGGAACGGTTTGGGTGAACACCACTGGCAATCCAGGCATGGCTACAGGCGGAACCGGCGACATTCTCACGGGGGTCGTTTCAGGCATGCTCGCACAGAATCCGAAAAAGCCGTTTGAGGCGGTGATTGCTGCAGTCTACCTGCACGGTCTGGCTGGCGACGTAGCTTGTGAAAGCACAGGCGAACACTCGCTGGTTGCGACCGATTTACTGAAAGGCTTGCCTGAGGCCTTCCGGCGAACGCAGCTGGCTGGAACGCAAAATAGCGTGGAAATTGGCTTCTAGAGGCCTGTCCACTGGGACATTAACCACATAGTTAACAGTCTGCTATCTATCATTAGAACCGCCACTTACAGGGCCATTCTTCAAGGATCGTGTAGGAATTTGGGCAGCCGCTTACGTAATGTATCCGCGGGCCTGCATCGGTGGCATAGTGAAATCTCCCTATGACACACTTTCCGCAACCGACTTCTCAGAAACGTGCTCAGCGGCTCCATGTAGGTGGCTCGATTGGAGCTCTCGTATTACTCGAAGATGGACAACGAGCTAAAGGCAAGCTGCAAACAGTGTCCGTAACCGGCGGATTGCTACGCTTGGCGAAATCGCTGGGACAAGGCGACTTCGTCGAAGTTGCGTTTGAGACGCAATCCGGCCAGGTGCGCGGCATGGCCGAAATGCTCGATCCAGTGCGTGGCGTAGAAGGCGCACTCCAGCCTTTCCGTTTTATCGCGTTGGGAGATGACGATCATCGCGCGCTGCGCATGACTGTGGAAGCGGCGTCCGACCGTAGCTTCCAGGGAATGCGTTCCAATCAATGGGCCCCGAAAAGCCAGATTCTGTAGCTGGCACGCATTAGCAAATCATGTCTCGTTATACTGAGTCAGGCCCACTGAGTCAGCATAACGAGAATGCAAACTTTCACTACTCGCTCTCCCGAAGAAACCATTGCGTTGGGACGGCAACTCGCCGCCATGCTTGCGCCCCCCACGCTCGTGCTATTGCGTGGCGACTTAGGCGCGGGCAAAACCACTCTGGTCAAGGGCATTGCTGAGGGATTCCATGCGGCCACGCAGGAAGATGTAACCAGCCCCACGTTTACGCTGGTCCATGAATATCGCGGGCCACAGGCGACTCTCTACCACATTGATCTCTATCGCGTGGACACTCCGCGCGAACTCGAGACGCTCGGACTCGACGATCTGATTTCCGAAAAAAGCATTCTGCTGATTGAGTGGGGAGAGAAGTTCCCCCGCTTCCGGGATGAACGCGATTTCGAGATCGCACTCGAGCGAGTGAGTGAGAACGAAAGAAAAGTCACGGTGAGTGGAACGTAACGCATGTCTTCCAATCCTCTGTCCACTCTGAGAAAGCCTTGCTCGTCCGCAGTTGTTCTCCTGGGCTGTCAGTATGACATCGTCAGAAGTCGGCGCGTACTGTGGAGCAACGGTTCAGTCGGCATAGGGCAATACCGATTCTGATATTCTTTTCCTTCTTCTGACTTCTGCTTTCTAAATCCGAGGAGTATTCATGTCCAATCTCGAAGGACGCGTCGCTGTAGTTTTCGGTGTCGCCAATAAACGCTCGATCGCGTGGTCAATCGCCCAGGGACTGCATCAGGCAGGCGCGAAAGTCATCATTACTTATCAGAACGAGCGGCTCGAACAGGAAGCCCGCGACCTGATCGCATCATTGCCTGGGGCTGAGGGCCACATGTGCGACGTTTCCAGCGACGCCGAGATCGACAAGCTATTTGCGGAACTCAAACAGCGTCACGGCAAATTGAACGTGTTAGTGCACAGCGTCGCGTTCGCCCCAGCGGACGAATTGAAGAATGACTTCATCAACACTACACGCGAAGGATTTCGCATCGCCCACGACGTCAGCGTCTATTCGCTGATCGCGGTTTCGCGGGCCGCTGCGCCTCTCATGGAAGATGGTGGCAGCATCATCACGATGAGCTACTACGGAGCGGAAAAAGTTGTCCCTCACTACAACGTGATGGCGGTAGCGAAAGCCGCGCTCGAATGTACAGTGCGATATCTTGCGTACGATCTCGGTAAGAAGAAAATTCGCGTCAATGCGATCTCTGCCGGGCCGATCAAAACCCTTGCTGCTCGCGGCATTGCTGGTTTGGGAGACATGCTTAAATCCCATGCCGACCGCGCTCCGCTACAACGCAATGTCGAAGTCAGCGAAGTCGGATCCACCGGAGTGTTCCTCGCGTCCGACGCAAGCTCCGGCATTACCGGCGAAGTGATTTACGTGGACTGCGGCTACAACATCATGGGCTTTTGAGTAATTACAGATGAGAAGGCATATTACGTCCGCACTGGTCTGCTTGATCAGTCTGGCCATTTCCGCGAATTCCCAACAATCCCCTGCGGTTAACCCACAACCGTCTTCCGCAGTGTTCTTTGAGCCTCTTGACTCACACGTAATCGAGCAGAGGCTGCAGAGTTACAAAGGCAACGATAATCAGCGTGAAGAAACTGTAAAGACGATGTTTCAGTCCGCCGGATGTTCAGGTGCGAACCTGACTGAACAGCCGGTAAGGGGCCTTAAGCAACCGAATGTGATCTGCGTCTTACCCGGAAAAACTGAATCAGTAATTCTTGTCGGTGCGCACTTCGACCATGTTGATCTCGGAGACGGAGTCGTCGATAACTGGAGCGGAGCGTCACTTCTGCCCAGCCTCTATCAGGCGATTGATACACGGCCACGCCGGCATACATTTATTTTCGTTGCGTTTGCCGGAGAAGAGAAAGGCCTGGTTGGTTCTAAATTCTACGTTGAGCATGCGACGCCGGAAGAGTTGAAACGAATCGATGCGATGGTCACGATTGATACATTAGGTTTGGGGCCGACAGAAGTTTGGGCGAGCCGTTCCGATAAACAACTCGTCGGATATTTAAACGGAACAGCACACGGGCTCAATCTGCCATTAACAGCAATGAACGTTGACGACTTGGGCGAGTCCGACGAGGAACATTTTATTCGCCGCAAGGTTCCGACCATCACCATTCATTCAGTAACGCGAGAAACGTTTCACGTTCTTCACAATCGGCGAGACAATTACAGCGCTGTTCACTTTGATAACTACTACGATAGCTACAAGCTCTTGGGCGGATATCTCGCGGTTCTCGATAGTGCTTTAGGAACGGCCGCTTCTGCATCGGGAAGTGGGCCGCAATAGCCGATTTCGTTTCTCTTGCTGATGCGTCTAAGGTGATATGAATCGACGAAGATTTCTGGCACTTTCCGCCATTGTTGCAGCGCCATCGCTACTGCTTGCACGCAGCGTATTCGCGAGCCCGCGTGCGCTATGGCAGGACCAGCAGCTTTCAGCGGCGAAGCTTACCGCGTTGCTCCAGAGCTGGCTGGATGCTTTTAACGCCGATAACTCAACGTCCTATCGCGCGTACATTACGAAATATCTGCCCGATGGATTGCCCTACATCGACGACGATTTGGCCGTGCGTGATATTTCCGGCGGCCTTCAGCTTCTTCGGAGCGAGGTCTCTTCTCCGAATCAAATCACTGGATGGGTAAAAGACCGCAGCTGGGATCGTTTCTCCAGAGTCATTTTGACAGCTAAGGATGCTGAGCATCTTTCGGACATTGAATTTCGTGGTGCTCCTGTTCCCGCGAATTTTCCCATTCCGCGGCTGAGTGAGCACGATGCATTGAGAGAGTTTGAATCCAGGCTGCATAGCGAAACTGTGGCTGGACGGTTCTCAGGCGCGGTTCTGGTCGCGAAAAAAGATCGCGTTCTTTTCCAGCGCGGTTTTGGAATGGCCAATCTAGCAGATAAGGCAACGATTCATCCCAAGACGAGGTTCTGCATTGGATCAATGGGGAAGATGTTTACAGCAGTAGCGATCCTTCAGTTGGTGCAGTGCAATAAAGTTTCCCTCGGCGACACCATCTCACGCTATCTGTCGGATTATCCGAACGCTTCATTGGCAAAAAAGGTAACGATCGAGCAGTTGCTGACGCATACTGGAGGAACCGGCGACATCTTTGGCCCGAAGTATAACGGGCACTCTGAAGAGTTTCTTTCTCCTGCAAAGTTCATCGCTCTTTATGGCACACGAGATCTGACCTTCGAACCTGGATCGAAGTGGTTTTACAGCAACTATGGATATGTACTCCTGGGTGCGATCCTTGAGAGCGTTACCGGCCAGAGCTTTGATACGTATTACACCCAAAATATATTCCGAGTCGCAGGCATGCACTCCACTTCACAGTTGCCGTCAGCCACAGACAAAAGCGCGATCCCCTGTTCAGGATCGTTAGCGAGCGGCCTCAAGCCGGTACCGCCGTATTACGGAACTCCAGCGGGAGGCGGATATTCAACTGTGGACGACTTCTTCGCTTTCGCTCGGGCGATCCAGTCAAACCGCCTTCTCGATTCAAAACATACGAGCCTCCTAACAACAGGCAAGGTTGAAACGGGAAATGGCTCTTATTCGCTTGGCCTCGCGGTCTCCTCGCGCAACGGAGTACCGTGCTACGGACACGGTGGCAGTGCGCCCGGGGTCAACGGAGATCTTACGATCTATCCGCAACAGGGCTATGTTACGGCGGTCCTCTGTAACAGGGGCTACCCGCTGGCGCTCAATGCCGCAGGCTATATTGGCGCCAGACTCCCAGCCTGATCGCTGATCGCAGAGGAGCTACAGACCGGCTGCGCACGCAGAAAAAAGCGGGCGCTTATCGCGCCCGCCTCACCTAGATTTAACCCCGCAGTTACGGTGTGTAGAGGCGATAAGTGATGCTGTAGTTGGCTAGAAACCCGCCCTGACCAATGAAAACCTGGCTCTGGAGGGTATGGCTGCCAGCATGAACGCCGCTCTGTGTGAACACGAAAGTTCCAACGGAATAGCCTCCATCCACTTGGGTCTCTCCGACGTATGGACAGCCTTCATTGTTTCCTGGGGGCGGCATAAAGCTACCATCCAGCAACCCACAGACGGCGAATAAGTTACTGACATCCGTACTCCCACCCATTTGGGCATTCACTTCCACCGAAACCGTGCACCCGCCAGCCGGACAAGTGAATTTCAGCGGAGAGTCGATGTTTGTATACGTAGCAGCCGCTACCGAGAGGTTGGCATCTCCCTGCACGATAGTCGTGCTTTGGAGTTTTCGATTGAATATCGTGGTTGGTGGTGGAGCGGATTTCTGAGTGTGATTTGTGCTCGGTGATTTAGACGCATCCGCGGCAAACGCGCTTCCGCAGATAATTAACATCGCTAATGCGATTCCTACCTTTGTATTCATGTTTTTCTCCTGGTTTTCTGATTGATTACAATCGAGCTTCTCCCAAAGAACGGCCTTGTGAAAGCACAAGGGCGCTATAACTTCTTTTGAGTAATTAGGGCTGGAGGAATAGCTGGCTGCCGAATAACTCGATCAGCCGGAGAGTAGCCCCGATTTGATTGCTCGACTGCCGCCGTAATCTAACAGAACAAATAACATTACTCAAGACTAATGTTACGAATATTGAATAGTTAGGGCACAGAGTTTCATAGGAGGACGTTTTGTGTCTTCTGCGTGGCGAAGCATCGTAGCATTCTCGGCCCTGCTTCTTTCTTCGGCTGTCGGACTTTCAAGCTTACTCGTGGCTTTTCATGCCAACCGTCTTCCAGAAGGCGCAGCAAAATACTCGTTTGCCATGACGTCTTCCCGAGTTGGATTCGCCACATCGGCACTTGCGCTTGTTCTCTCATTCATAGGAAAAGGGCCTGCCTGTTTTCCTTCGGCATTGGCATCCTTTGGACTCGCGTCACTCTGGATAATTGCTCTACTTGGGTACTAAACATGCGGCACTGCGTTGATCGATGAGGCAGAAAAATTGTACGAATGATTCACACGCAGACCGGTACTGCACATAAAATCTATCGAGTTCTAGAATTCACCATTTCATTCAGCCGCTGTTTCACGCCGGGCCATTCGGACGCAGTGATCGAATAACGAACTGAATCGCGAGGGATGAAATCCGCGGCCAACCGGTGGGCGCGCAAAATTCCTTCAAATTTCCCTCCGATGCGTTCCAGGGCCGCACGCGAGCGGTCATTTCTCGAATCTGTATGGAAGCAGACGCGGAACACATTCCATACTTCGAACGCATGAGTGAGCATCAATAGCTTGCTTTCTGTATTGGCAGCGGTTCGGATGGCTGAGCGACCAAACCATGTATAGCCGATTTCGCAAGCGTCGGGCGTACGGCGTCCATGTTGAGGATGACTCGCCGGCCAAGCCCAGCGTTCGATATTCCAGAATCGCGAAGACCCGATCACGACATTATCGCTTTGGCGAACGATTGTGAAAGGCACAGCTGTGCCCGCATTCTTCCACGACAGTGCAGTCTCGATATATTGATGCGCCTCGGCCTCGGTCCTCGGGACCGGGCTCCAGTCGTAGAGAGCCTGATCTACCGAAGATGCGGCAGCAAGCGCTGACGCGTGCGACTGCGCAAGCGGTTCGAGGCGAACTTGTGTTCCCGATAAGACAAAAGCTTCGATAGGCATAACGCAAATATTCTAGCTGGAGCGAGCTAAAGTAAATCCAAAGCCGATTTATTTTCGCGTACGACCTGCTTGAACGTACATTCCTTCGGGTCTTTATCTGGACGCCAGCGAAGCAGCTTAGTCCCATGTCTGAAGCGGCCTGCGGTGAAATGATCAAATTGAACTTCAACTACCAGGGAAGGTTTCACTGGCTCCCATTCAGCTGAACGTTTCGTGCTCCAGCGGCTCGGGCCACCAGGAGCTTTTCCCGTGAAACTTGATTTCGATCTTAACTTTTTTAGTTTAGCTGTCAACGCCATACGCTCGTCGCCTTGAATGGACGAAGTAAATCCGACATGATCCAACTCGTCTGCATCGTTATACAGCCCGAGCAATAGCGATCCGACTTCAGGTTTCTTTTCGAGATACCGGAATCCGCCGACCACACAATCCGCAGTTCGTTGCTTCTTGATCTTCTGCATCCCGGTTCGTTCGCCGGTTTGGTAGGGCAAGTCCCGGCGCTTCGCCACCACGCCATCCAGTCCGACGCCCATGTGAAACCATTTCCTTGCGATGGCTAGATTCCGCGTGACCGGTGAAAGCTGAATTGTCTTGTTCGTTTTCAGATGTCGTTTGGCAAACTGTTCCAGGCTGAGGCGCCGTTTTTCAAGAGCGTCGGCGACTAGCGACACTCCCTTATCATTCACCAGCAAATCGAAGACTATAAACACGCACGGGGTAGTTTCACTCAGCTTCAGAATGCGGCTGGCAGCGGGATGGATACGCGTTAGTAGGCTGTCGAACGATAGGCCGCCATCCGCCGGAATGACAATCTCGCCATCCAGAACAAATTTGTCGGCGCGAAGCGCCGCCAACGCCTCTACCAGTTCCGGGAAATACCTGGTCAGTGGTTTACTCGACTTCGACTCAAGGTCAATATGTTTCCCATCGCGAAATGCAAGACAGCGAAAGCCATCCCATTTAGGCTCGTATTGCCACTCGCCGCCTGTCGGGAGTTCGAGCGCGGGAAGCGCTTCCATCGTTTTATATTTCTTGCTCAACGGCAGAGTCATAGCAGTCCTTGCCAAGCCAGCCGGATATGATGCATCTAGTGAACCTACAGTGTCGCAATTTCTGCACGGAGAGTCAGTGAATAAAAAGTGGGATGTGATCGTGATTGGTGCCGGAGTGGCCGGGATGTCTGCCGCCGTCGATCTGGCGCGCGGCGGTTTGTCGGTTGTAATCCTCGAAGCCCGCAACCGTATCGGAGGCCGTGTCTTTACCGAGCATGACCCGAAAGCCGCCTTTCCCATTGAGATGGGCGCAGAGTTCATTCATGGACTTCCGCATGAGATCATTCAGCCGTTGAAGGCTTCCGGCGTCGAGTTGATCGAAGTGGATGGAGATAGCTGGTGCAAGGACGAAGCCGGATTGAAACCGTGTGATTTCTCATCCGACGTCGACGATATCCTAAAGAAAATGGATGATTCATCGCCCGACGAATCTTTCCTGGATTTCCTGAATCGCTGCTGTCCCGCGTCAAAAGATCCTCGGCAAGAGAAGGCGCGGCAACGTGCGCTGAAGTATGTTTCCGGCTTTAACGCTGCCGATCCGGCCACAGTCAGTGTTCATTGGCTGGTGATAGGAATGCGCGCCGATGAAATTATCCAAGGTAGCCGGTCATTCCATTCCAAGAACGGATATTTCGACTTAATCGGCATATTTCGTAAACAGCTGACTGACGCCGGTGTTCCCATTCAGCTAGAAACCATAGTGAAGGGCATCGTCTGGAAGCACGGCGCGTGCGAAGTTTCGGTGAACTCTCCAAACGGACCGTCAACTCTTACCGCGTCGAAGGTGCTCGTCACCGTGCCGCTGGCGGTTCTCCAAGCATCGTCGGGAGAAACCGGAGTCATCGATTTCAATCCCGCGCTGCCGCAACCAAAAGTTGCTGCCATGGCCACGTTGGAACTGGGAAAAGTGATTCGCGTCGTACTGCGCTTCAAAGAGCGTTTCTGGGAAAATATCTCTCCCGATAAAACAGAAAAAACAATGTCCGATATGAGCTTTTTATTTTCAGACGATAAATCGTTTCCGACATGGTGGACGACCATGCCAATCAAAGAGCCGCAAATTACCGGATGGGCCCCTTTCCGATTCGGCGAACAATTGTCGGGAAAATCGAAATCATTTGTTACCGAACAAAGTCTGAAGTCAGTCGCGCGAATTTTAAATCGCGAACCGGACGATCTTGAGGAGCTTCTCGAAGGCGCATTCTTCCATGATTGGCAGACCGATCCGTTCTCGCGGGGCGCATATAGCTACGCGAAAGTGGGATCAGACGGCGCACAGGAAGCGTTGGGTAGTCCCATTGAAGACACGCTCTTCTTCGCCGGCGAAGCGACGGATGTCACAGGGCACAACGGAACCGTCCACGGCGCGATTGCCAGTGGCCATCGAGCGGCCCAAGAAATTCTTGCGCGGATCGAATAGCGTCAAATTCTCACCAGAGCTACAAAGAACAATCCGCAGGGCGCGGCAGTGTATTATCTTTCATCCATCCCACAATGAATCAGGAATCCATCTCTCCTCGCGAGTCTGCACCATGGAAGGCCGCTGCAGCGTGCAGCATCCTCGGCTGGACTCTAGATGCGTTCGACTTTTTTGTTGTCATCTTTCTCGTAGATACGCTCGCCACGCACTTTCACGTAGCGAAAAGCGCGATTGTCTGGACACTCACTGCGTCGCTGGCCACGCGGCCTCTTGGAGCTTTTATTTTTGGAGCACTCGCCGACCGCTTCGGTCGCCGCAAGCCTCTTATGGCCGTGGTGCTTTATTTTTCCTCGATTACAGTCCTGAGTGGACTGGCGCCGACCTATGGGGTCTTTCTTGTCCTGCGCGCCTTCTACGGCATAGGCATGGGAGGTTATTGGGGCGTCGGTGCATCACTCGCCATGGAAAGCGCCCCTCCAAAACGTCGCGGGTTTCTTTCCGGCCTAATGCAGGCGGGATATCCCGCCGGATATCTGTTCGCCGCACTCGGAGTTTTGCTTCTGATTCCGCAGTTTGGATGGCGATCGCTGTTCTTCGCCGGAATCGCGCCCGCGTTATTGACCGTCTATCTCGCGTCGAAGTCGGTAGAACCTCGCGCGTGGCACGAACATCGTCTGCCGGACTTTCGTTCCATCCTTCGGTTATCACTTGAACACTGCCGGATATTTCTTTACCTGGCCATCGTAATGACGGTGATGATTTGCCTTTCCCATGGCACACAGGATCTCTATCCCGACTTCCTGAAAACCGAAGGCGGACTCACCTCTCGCGTTTCGTCTATGATCGCACTGTTCTACAGTGTCGGCGGAATTCTCGGAGCAATCTTCTTCGGTAGTCTTTCGCAACGGATCGGACGGCGGCGATGCATCACTCTCGCGCTAATACTTTCTTTTGCATCCATTCCCGGCTGGGCGTTCACACATTCTGCAATGATGCTGGCTGCGGGCGCGTTCCTTATGCAGGTTGGCGTGCAGGGCGCGTGGGGAGTGATCCCAGCCCACTTGATCGAGCTCTCTCCTGATGCCGTGCGCGGATTGTTTCCAGGATTTGTATATCAGTTAGGCGTGCTGGCCGGGTCGCCCGCCGTGGTGATTGAGTATGCTCTTCGTGATAAATTGGGCTATCGCTGGGCGCTGGCGTTGTTTGAAGGGCTGGTAATTGTGTCGCTCGTGTTGCTTTTCACGTTCGGTCCCGAGAAACACGGCAAGAGCTTTCTCAAGACGAGTGGCTAGCGCAGGCGCCTACTTACTCCGACAAATTCTTCGGGAACGATTTCAATGATACGGCGTGGGATCTCGCTATGATTTTTCCGTCGGCGTCGGCGGAATACTCTGTGACGGTTCCGCGCAGAATATAAAATCCTTCATCTCCGGGATTCTTTACTTCGCCCTTCGCTATCTGGCCCTTGAAATCGAAATAAACTCCGTGGACGGTCGCGGTCGTGAATGAAATGTTTGTTCCATCCAGTTTGGCCTGCTTGAAAAATTGATCGAGAAACGCGCCACGATCGCTCTCAGAATCACCGTATCGCGAAATAAATCCGGTTAATTTGTTTCCGTCTTCGACATTTAACTGGACAAATTCGCCATCGCGTAGAAACTCATACATTCCGGAATAATCAGGCGCTGCAACGGGAGCTACCGGCGCGGCCTGTTTGTCATTGTGCGCAACGGCTGATGTGCAAGAGAGTGCCAAAATGGCCAGAAAAGAAGCTAATTGCTTGATTCTCATACAGGATTCATTAAAACACGCCCTTTACGGAAATGTATGCACATTTACAGAGGGAAGGCGTTCGTAGTCTCTATAATTAAAGCTCCGCCGGCATCTAAAGCACATATGGGACTGAAGCGATTATCGACAGCCAAACGAGCGGATCCGGCACCGATTATCGCGTTAGTTCCGCCTCCCAAATTGCTGATCGAATTGGAACCTCGCCACCAGGTGTTTTGGCGAAACTTGCGCGACACAGTACGTCCTCCGAAACAAGGCAAACTTAAACTAAGCTCATGGCCAGATAAATTCTGGCCCGACGTTTTCGTCGAGCGTCCGCTTCCATGGAAGTCACTGGCACGTTCCTACACCGGACACATCGCCCTGATCGCCTTGGTGTTAGTGCTGTTTCAAATCTGGCCGCAGTCGGCCCAGGTCGTTAAAGCTGAGCCGTTCTCCAGCAAAGACGTCGTCTATTACTCTGCGGCTGATTATCTACCGCCAATCAATACAGGCGTCTCGCAGAAGCGCGTTCAGAGCAAGGGCGATCCCGTGCCTGCGAAACAGGCAATTCTCTCGGTTCCGAAAGAGGCGGACAATCATTCGCAGACAATTGTCACGCCTCCTGATATTCAATTAAAACGAGATACGCCTCTACCCAACGTGGTTGCTTGGTCAAACACTTCTCCCGCAATGCCGTCGGCCGCAATTTTGTGGACTCCTTTCGATTCCAGGATTTCATCATTGATGTCGCAGGTTGTTGCGCCTGCTCCGACGGTACATTCGGATCGAATGAAGCCCTCCGCAAAGTTGGATGGCGCGGTCGTTGCTCCTCCGCCGGAGATGACGTTGCAGGCGACTCGCAGGTTTAGCGACATAAACATTGCACACAGCGAAGCGGTTGCGCCTGCGCCGAAGTTGGCAATGTCAGAGCAACGCACGTTGAGCCGAGGTCATCCATCGTTGGGCAGCGCCGCGGCCGTTCCACCACCTCCTGGAACGCAGGGGACTACGTCTCGCGGCAATCGACAGTTAATTGCACTTGGCGTAAATCCGCTCGCTCCCTCTGCCTCTGTCGCCCCACCAGCAGGGAACCGTCGCGGATCTTTCGCGGCTGGGCCCGATGGAAAGCCAAACGCTTCGGGCAAGCCCGGCAGTGCTAATGGAAATGCGAATACCTCGATCCCGACAGGGAAGCATAACAACGGCATTCCCAGTGGCCTACAGGTCACATCAGCCGATAAAAATGCCACCGCACTAGTCGCAGCCTCACGCACTCTCCGCGTCGGCGATAACACGAAACCCGCTGTGCTGGCTGATAATCCTTCTGCATTGGAACAGCAAGTTTTCCACGGGCGACGTTCCTATTCCATGAAAATGAACATGCCTAACCTGAATTCTTCAGGAGGCAGTTGGGTCATTCATTTTGCCGAGATGTCGGAAGGCACGAAGGGCGATCTGTCTGCGCCGGTGGCCGTACAGAAAGTCGATCCGGGATATCCACTAGAACTTATGCGCCATAATATTGGCGGCAACGTTACCCTGTATGCCGTGATTAGTAGTGACGGCAGCGTAGGAAAAGTTCGTGTGCTTCAGGGAATTGATGATCGTCTCGATGAGTATGCGAAGAATGCATTGGCTCGTTGGCGATTTCAGCCTGCTCTGAAAAACGGAGCAGCTGTTCCGTTGGAAGCTGTGGTGATCATTCCATTTCATCCCGTGCGGACCCAGTCAAATTTCTGACCGCGATTATTCCTCTGCTGCTAAAGCAAGTGTCGCCAGCAGAATTCGTTTGAGCCCGAGGTCGCGTCCTTTGCAATCAAACCACTCCTGCAACGTATGAGCTCCGCCACCGGTTCCGCCACCGCCTAATGCGAGTGCTTCACGTCCCAGCGATAAAGGAATATTCGCATCAGTCGATGCACGCTGCACTTGTGCGGTGTTGCCGATGTGTTCATCCACCGCGCGGATTACTTGCAGCATCCGCGAGTTCTCAGCAAGCTCTCCCGCTGGACGATCGCCGATCAAAGTAATTTCTGAAGTTAATTTCACCGCTGCCCTTGACGCACCGTTACCCGATGTGGCACCCGAGGAGGACGAATTTGAGACAGCATCATCAACTGCCTTGCGCAACGATTCTTCCAGTCTGCGAATCTCTTCGGATGACGCCGAACGGATGTCGACCCGCATACTCGCTGATTCGGGAATTGAATTCACCGAGGTGCCACCGCGAATGACTCCGATGTTGAGCGTAGTCTTCGGCGATGCCGGCAGTGGAGTCTGACTGAATGCATGGATAGCGTTAGCCAGCGCGATGATCGGATTCGGCGCGCCAAAATCACTCCACGAATGTCCTCCAGGACCGCGAACGGTTATCTCAAAGCGCCGGCTGCCTAGCGCTTCGGCCACAATCGTGTCCGCACCGGCTCCATCAAGGATGAGGCTGTAGCGAATTGCCTCGCGATATGCGGACTTGGAAAAAATGTGACGCATGCCGCGAAGGTCGCCTTCACCTTCCTCACCGACATTGCCAATAAACAGGATTGGCGCATCATGATTCATTTTCGCAGCCTGTAATCCGCCAGCGATCGCCAGCATGGCGACTACGCCTGCCCCGTTGTCGGAAACGCCGGGCCCTAGTAGTCGGCTGCCCGCACGTCGAATATCCAGCGGCGTTCCAGCGGGAAAAACCGTATCTATATGAGCGCTTATCGCGACATGGTTCCGAGCATTGCGGTCTTTGGATTTCCCAGGGCGCAGTCCGAACACGTTGCCAACCTCGTCGATGTGGACGTTCGAGAGACCCAGTTCCACGAATCGTTCCTGCAACCATTTGCCTCGTGCTGACTCTCCAAATGGAGGCGCAGGGATGCTGGCCAACTTCATCTGCCATTCTATAAACCGGGTTTCCTCCGCGCGGAGCCACGCAACGATTTTGGCAACATCCGACGACTGCGCAAGGGAAGCTATGTCAAGCGCGCCTGGCGTGATTGCGGATGTTCTGACGGATGGTCGAGGGGAAGGCATGTCACCGCATCTTAACAGTGTCAGTCATCTAAATTGAACTGTCCTTTCGGCTATCGGCAACTCCAACTCGCATCGAACACTCTAAACAGACAAGGTTTAAACTACATCTTATGAACTCCACATATATCCGCAAGGTTCCATTCCGGACGTTAGTTCTATTCTTGATCGCTTGTTCGCCATTCACACTTGCGGACGAAGGCGCCCTCGATAAGTCGCAGCCTAAGGGCACGAAGCCCGAGGAGATCATCCAGAAATTCACCGCCAAAGAGAAAGAATTCAAAGTCGCGCTCGATCAATATGGCTATCGCGAATCCGTGAAGTTGCAAACACTCGAGGGTGAAACGGTAGATGGCGAGTTTCAGGAGGTATTCGACATCAGTTTTGATGATCAGGGAAAGCGCGTTCGTAACATGGTGTTTGCGCCACAGCCTTCATTGCCGAGACTTCAAATGTCTCGAGAGGACTTCGACGATCTAGAGAATGGCTTTCCGCTGGTCCTGACGTCAGACGACATTGCCCAATACAACGTAATCTACATCGGCCAGCAGCAGGAAGACGAATTGCATTGCTACGTGTTCGATATTGCGCCGAAGATGATCGACAAAAAGAAGCGCTATTTTCAAGGCCGCATTTGGGTTGACGATAAAGATCTGCAGATCGTAAAGAGCTATGGCCGGATGGTGCCTGAAACCCACATTAGCAAAAAGGGCAAAGGACAAGAAAACCTGTTCCCGCAATTTACTACTTATCGCGGACAAGTCGACAATAAATATTGGTTCCCCGTTTACACCAGCGCGGACGATACTCTCCATTTTGTGAACGAGGACGTTAAAATCCATCAGGTCGTGAAGTATACCGACTATAAGTTCTTCGGATCCAAATCGAAGATTTTGTTTAATGGTCAGGAAGTGCAGAAGGCAACGGATCCGAAATCGCCTGACGCGCCTGACACAAAATCGTCTGACACAAAGCCGAACGATAAGCCGGCTACGACGCCAAAATAGTTGGATGATTTAATAGAAAAGATACTTACGCCACTTGTCGTCGGAGTGCCCCATAAGCCGCATAATATGCCGGCTAGTGTGCAGATTGAATGGGCGCGGCTCCCGCATCAGCCGCATTCCCGCTTCTGTCGGAGAATGATTTCCCTTGCGTCGATTGCAAGTGTGGCAACAGGCCACTAGATTTTCCCACGACGACGCTCCACCTCTTGAGCGCGGTATGACGTGATCCAAAGTTAAGTCGCCTGCTGGCAGAACTTCGGCGCAATACTGGCAACTGTTGCGATCGCGCAGCAAAATATTCTTGCGTGACAGTGCACGTGACTGATGCGGAATGCGGCGATACTCCAGCAGCCGAATGACCGATGGTAATCTCACAGCAAGGCGTGCAGCATGGAGAAAGTGACCATTTTCCTCTTCGGTCATAGCGACGCCCTTAAGCACGAGGACAATCGCTCGCCGTGCCGCGCAGACATTGATCGGCTCGTACGACGCATTCAGCACCAGCACCGGCGCATGCAAAGCATGCCCGTTGCCATCCGTATGCGGAGCTGCGCCCATTACAATTGGCCCGGGTACGTGCCCGCGTCCAGCATTGACCGCCGAATTGTGCCAGTGCGTCGACATTCCCTAACTCGCAGCCGCCATCGTCTTGAAGATTTCAGTTGGCATAGAAACGATCGGTAGCAGCTTCATTCCTGCGGCATCGTGCTTCAAAGTCCGCGCTACCGTTGCGACCCAAACTTTCGACGCTCCCGCGCGCCGCAAAACGCGAGCGCATTCCGATACCGTTGTTCCCGTCGTGAAAACATCATCCACCAGAAGGATCGTTTGGCCCTTCACATCGCCAGGACGCGGAACGATAAATGCTCCGCGCAAATTTTCGCGACGTTGATGGCTGCTCAATCCAATTTGAGATTGTGTGGCTCGCCGTCGTTCCAACATCGTCGAATCGAGACGCACCGAACCAGAAGGAAGCAATTTCAATGCGGCGCGTGCGATCAATTCCGTCTGATTAAATTCGCGTTGCCGTTGTTTCGATCGATGCAGCGGAACCGGCACCGTCGCTACTTCTCCACCGAAACTCGGAGTCAATTCTTTGATCACATCAGCCAGCATGCGTCCCAGAACATTCGCAGCTGGACGGACTCGCTCATATTTGAGCAAGTGAATTAGCTCACGCAGCCCACCGTCGTAGCTGCCGTAGGCAAGTGCTCGCACATATGGAGGTTCAATGCGGCGGCACACTCCACATCGTGCGTTTTCAGATGTATTTGTTGCGAGCAGCGGGCTTATCATCCGCTCGCCACAGACGGAGCAATACGTCCCGGCCATAGGAGTCATACGCGATAAGCAGTCGGCACAAACGGGAAGGCGAGAAATATTGCTAAGGGGTTCGTTACAAATACGGCAATCGGAAGGGAAGAGGGTCGTGAATAAACTTTCGGAAACCGCGCGTACCGCTCGTTTCCAGCCAGGCGGAGACAATGGGCCGCCTTCATCTACAACACCTACACTACAAGCGCGAGTTTGGTCTCCGCTACTGCTGAAGACGAACCTCCTTGTTGCTTGATGCGGCGGGCGCTTCCGGTATCCGGCAAGGGCGTCCTTGTCCGTAGTATAGCGGCACAATCCCGAAGCACGCAACGCGAAGGAAGTGTTAGGTTATGTCCTCGACCAACAGATTAAACTCGCTGTGCGATGACAAAACACTCCGTCCCACTTGTAAACTGGCATGGCCACGTGATAACTTTCGCGGACTTGCTGTATTTGATTTTGGCACTACCTGTAACTAAACGCGCTGAGGGATAGGACTTCATGGCCACGGATATTCCCGTCAATCGAGAACCAGAAAAATTTAAACCTTTCGTTCCAGTTCACATGGAAATGAAGGAATTTACCCTGCGCGCGGTTTTGCTGGGTTTAGTTATGACCGTCGTTCTGGGCGCAGCCAATGCTTATTTAGGTTTGCGTGCCGGAATCACCATCGCCGCCACCTATCCTGCCGCAGTCATTGCGATGGCTGTTATTCGTGCGTGGAAGGGAACGCTGCTGGAAGAAAACATCGCTCGTACCGCAGGTTCCATCGGCGAGTCCGTTGCGGCTGGTGCGATTTTCACTATCCCCGCATTTCTAATTGCGAAGGCATGGCCATCGTTCCGTCCCGCTGACGCATATTGGAAAGCCACCGCGCTTATGCTGGTGGGAAGCGTCCTCGGCGTGTTGTTCGTGTCATTGGTACGGCGAGTGATGGTTGAAGATCCGGAGCTCCCGTTCCCCGAATCTGTCGCTGCATCTGAAATTCATAAAGCTGGACAACGCGGAGCCGAAGCCGCCAAATATCTTTTCTGGAACATCGGAGTCGGTGGAATCGTCTTCATGCTTGGACGTTTCGGACTCTTCGCCGCGGACAAAGATTTCTTCTTCAATGTCGGAACCATCGGCCGCAGCCAGGTCCGTCTCGGAGCGGCGGGCAGCACACACATTTTTGCGACTGGCGGAGCGACGATGGTATCCGCCCCCAGTATCAGCCCCGCGTACTTGGGCGTCGGCTACATTATCGGACTCAAGCTTGCAGCGTTACAGTTTTCCGGCGGCGTGCTCGCGTGGGGACTCATGGTTCCATTGCTTATGTATTTCATGGGACCGACACTGCACCAGTATCTGCCTGCGGATACGCCCGACAACTGGGCGGTAATGGCGGCAGCCGTGTGGAGATACATTGTTCGGCCCATTGCTGTCGGAGGCATGCTAGTCGGCGCAGCTTATACGCTCTTCAAGATGCGCACCAGCCTCACCGTTGGATTGCGCAAGGCATTCAGCGATTTGCGCCAGACAGATGAGCAGAAATCCAAACTAACCCGAACTGAACGCTACATGAGTTCCAAAGCAGTGTTCGGCCTAATCGGCTTGATGTTCGTTCTCATGTGTTTTCTCTACATGCACATTTCAGGATTGGTCTGGCCCGCCATCCTCGCAGCTGTCGTCATGATCATCGTTGGATTCTTCTTTTCCACCGTCTCCGGTAGCTTGGTCGGAATGATTGGATCATCGAACAATCCAATCTCCGGACTGACGCTTTCGACATTAATTATTGCGGCGCTGTTGATGGTTTCGCTTGGAGTGTCCGGCATCTCCGGAGTAGCCGCTGTTCTCGGAGTAGCTGCGGTGGTCTGTGTCTCAGCTGCGGTTGCCGGAGAATTGCTGCAGGATTTCAAGGTCGGCTACATTCTCGGTGGAACCCCGCGCACCATTCAGATTGTCGAATTGATCGCCGTAGTCGTCGCCAGCCTGGTGATGTATTTCCCGCTCATGCTGCTGCATGAAGCGAACATACGCGCCGGAGGCATCGGGTTCGGCGACCGTCAGCTTTCCGCTCCACAAGCCGGACTGATGGCTACGTTGGCGCTTGGCATCGTTGGTGGTGATATGCCCTGGCCACTGGTGGTTGTGGGCATTCTTTTCGGCATCGCGTTGATAATGATGCAAGTGAAGAGTCCGATGTTGGTCGCAGTAGGAATGTATCTGCCGTTTGAAACAACATTCGCAATCTTCCTTGGCGGAGTTTTCCGTTCCACCGGAGACTGGTTTGCTAAACGCCGCGGACTTAACGAAGCGCAACGTGCCCGCGTAGAAAATGCCGGCGTGCTGACTGCTTCCGGTTTGATAGCCGGAGAAGCAGTGCTGGGCCTGTTATGGGCTGGATTGCAATTCGCTCCGGCGTGGACGCGCAGCCAAATCTTCTCGAATCCGTCTTACTTCGCCGGAGTTGTCGTGATGGCATTGCTCGCGCTTCTGATGATTGCATTGCCGCTTTCGAGTGCAGGCGATCCCAGCGAGCCGGCTCCTCCGACAGCGATGATGTAGAGCGTCACTTGATACTCGCCACGGAATCTTTGGAACGAGCTTTCATAAATTCAAAGCTTCCGTGGTTTACTTTTTCATGTCAGTTGCCAGCAACATCGAAGCAATTCGAGCCCGGATCAACGCTGCAGCGGTTCGTAGCGGACGCGATGCCAGCGACATCACGCTGATGGCGGTCAGCAAGACTCATCCCCCAGAGATGATTCGCGAGGCATATCATGCGGGGCTTCGAGTGTTTGGAGAGAATCGCGTTCAGGAATTTTCAGGCAAAGCTTCTGCCGTGCACGATCTTCAGGGTGCTCAATGGCACTTGATCGGGCACCTTCAAACCAATAAAGCCGCGAAAGCCGCCGAGTTATTCGGCGCAATTGATTCGCTAGATTCTCTGAAGCTGGCAGAAAAACTGAATTCCGCCGCTCGAGATCAAAATAAGAAAATCGCCGTTCTGATCGAAATCAATGTTGGAGGAGAACAAGCTAAGACTGGCTTAGCATCGGACTCGATTGAGTTGGAAGAGTTGCTGCAATCCGCGCAGACTCTTGATCATCTGGATTTCCAAGGATTGATGACCGTTCCTCCGTTCAGCGACAATCCAGAAGAGGCGCGACCTTACTTTCGAAAGCTTCGCGAACTGCGCGATAAGATCGCGGCGCGTAAGTTGCTGGCTGTCGGCATGAACGTCCTATCCATGGGCATGTCGCACGATTTTGAAGTCGCAATCGAAGAAGGATCGACGTGCGTTCGTGTCGGAACCGCAATATTCGGATCACGAGAATTCCAATAACAAATCCGACTGAATGATCCCCATCCACGGAACGCCCACAGGGATTAGCTTTGCGGTAAGAATTCATCCGCGAGCGAAAAAGAACGCGATCACCGGAGAGGTTGGCGACGCGCTCAAAATTTCGCTTACGGCGCCACCGATTGATGGCAAAGCCAATGCTGCCTGCATCGATTTCTTAGCGAAACTTTTGCGGGTTTCGCGTGCGTCCGTTACTATAGCGTCCGGCGAAACCAGTCGCCAAAAAGTGATTCGTGTAGCCGGGATAACCTTAGAGGAATTCAAGAAACGATGTGTGCTGGAAAAGTGAACTTACGTGTGCATCGACCGTGGGGCGCAAAGCTCGCTCCGTCGTTATGCCTAATTCTCGCGCAACTCGTCATGTGTTCTGTGGTTACCGCTCAAACGAATGCACTGCCGGTAAATAGACAAAGGGCGAAAGATACGAAGCCCGTTATCCTTTTTTCGATCGAGCCACCTGTTAAGGATGCAGGATCCAAGAGGCCATATGTCGACCCAATTGCTGTCATAAAGGGAGCAGCCTTCGCTGAGCCGCCGATGCAGGTCGACGGTGAGAAGCAGGCGGTTAAAGCATTCGCCACCTTCGCAGCGCAATACTACAAAGGGGGCGCACTTTATCCTCTAGTGGAAAATGGCAGCCATCATGGCCAAGTCACAATCGGGGACGTAATCGATGTCTCGTGTATATCGTGGACTGCCGCGGCAAGCCCCAGCCATCGCTTGTCTGGCGACCGGCCCCGCCTGGTTGTTACCTCTACCGCGAACATCGGTCTACACGCGGACCTCGATAAGCCTGTAACGCAGACCCAGCACTCGGCGTTCTTAAAAATCGTTCAAGACTATTTCCGCGGCAAACAACTGTCAGAGGTGGACATTTCTAAAATCACGATAGAGAATCTCTATTCCGTTTACTTAGGCCGAAATGTGCCGCATGCTCTCGTTGGAAGCGTCCTGAGCAAGGGCATAAAGGCTAATCATCAACTGTTTTTGATTGCGGATGAGCAAAATGGCCAATACACTTTGCAGCTTGCTTCCTATCATGTTTCGACTGACATCGAGGAGAGCACGGACTTCGTAGACGAGCTCTTTCTTGACCACGCAGATTTAGACAACGATGGCACCGACGAGATAGTCACTTCGTCCTATTACTATGAGTCGTGGGATTACACGATTTACAAATTGAAAGACGGACAATGGCAAAGCGTTTTCCACGGTTCAGGTGGCGGCTGTTAGGTTTGAAATTACCCAAATCGACTAATAAATCCATGAGTCTTTCATGACCTTTTCTGAACGTTTTCGTGAGATTCGCACTGGCTTCGAGCGCCCGTTTTGGGTGGCCAACATCAGCGAAATCTTCGAACGCCTTTCCTATTACGGAGCGTTCGCATCCCTAGCTTTATATCTCCAGGAGAAGCTGAATTTCTCCACCGAGCAAACCGGCACTCTTACAGGATTGTTCGGCGGAATGGTGTGGTTCCTTGCCATTTTCGGTGGCGCGGCTGCCGACCGCATGGGATTCCGACGCGCGCTCTCCACGGCATACCTGATTCTCGCGGTGTCGTATTTCATGATCGGTTCCATCGGCGCGCCGTGGCTTGCCCCGGTACGCAATGCCGTGCCCATCGGCCTATTTGTTGGATTTATTCTCATGCTTCCAGCGCTTGGCGTGTCCCTTGTGAAGCCTTGTGTCGTTGGAACTGTCGCGCGTTCTTCAAAAGAGAATGTTCGCTCAATCGGATATTCCATCTACTACACGATGGTCAACGTAGGAGGCGCCATCGGCCCTTACTTCGCATCGTGGGCGCATCGCCATTTAGGTGTTGAGAATGTTTACCGCGTCGCGGCGCTTGGCGTGTTTGCGATGTTCTTTTTCGTCTTGATGTTCTTTCGGGAGCCGCCCAAGCCAACTGATGTACCGCCGCCATCGATCGCTGAAGTTGCGAGAAATTTCTGCGTAGTGGTGGGCAATTACAAATTAGTTCTTCCAGTTTTGGCCATTGCGCTAGCGTTGCGCATCGTGATTTCTCTTTTTCCCATCTTCTCGGTGCCATGGTGGGTTTGGGCTGGGTTACTCGCGATCGTCCTCTTTGGGATCAGCCGTTTCATGTGGTTCCTGCTTCTGTTCACCGGTTACTGGGTCGTGTTCTGGCAGCAGTACATTAGTCTGCCCGGATACATTCACGGTTACATTAACTCGAATGCGGATGTTGAAATCATTTTGGTGACGGATGGTCTGACCGTTATTTGTCTCACGCTCGCAATCAATTTTCTGACGCGTAAAATTCCTGCGTTTCAGGCTGTGATTTTAGGAACACTGATCACTTCAGTTTCATGGTTGATTCTTGCGTTCCGTCCGACGCTGTGGGGAGCGATTATTTCGATTTTCGTTTTGGCGCTTGGCGAGATGATTCAGCAGCCACGTTATTACGAGTACATTTCTCGGCTCGCTCCTGCAGGTCAGCAGGGAACCTACATGGGTTTCGCATTCCTGCCGATTGGAATTGGCTCGCTCATCGGCGGCCCGTTTGGCGGTTTCTTACTTCATCATTATGGCGAGGTCCAACACCAGCCGCAACGTATCTGGTGGGTGATTACGGCGACAGGAATTATCACTACCGCTTCGCTTTGGGCTTACGACAGAATCATCCGTACGGCTGCTGCTTAGTTCGTGTCCGGGTTGAGAGTGAACTCTAGAAATGAAAAAACTACGCAAAATATTGGGATGGATATTCGCCGTATTGATCGTGGCTGTGGCAGTTGTAATCACTTTCACGATCGGCTGGCGGCCATTCATCGGGCCGCGTCACCGCGATCTTACTTCTCATAAGTTCGAGGCTACTCCGCAGCGTCTCGCGCGAGGACAATACCTGGTGCAGAATGTCAGTACCTGCGTGATGTGCCATTCCGACCACGACTTTACTAAGCCCGGCGCGCCTGTCGTAGCCAACACTTTCCTTGCCGGCATACATTTTGATGAGAGTGGACTTCCCGGGGACGTCTACAGTTCCAACATAACTCCAGATCCAGAGACCGGAGCGGGAGCCTGGACCTACGATCAGCTCGCACGCGCGATCAGAGAAGGCATCGGTCACGATGGCCGGGCGTTATTTCCCATGATGCCGTATCAACAATTCCATTCCATGTCTGATAAAGACGTTGCGTCGATCGTCGTATATTTGCGTTCCGTTCCTCCGATCCGCCATTCGCAGCCGCAAACTAAGATTATTTTCCCCGTCAACTATTTGATACGCGACGTCCCCCAACCGATAACTTCGCCTGTCCCCGAGCCTGATCGTTCGACGCCCGAAAGTCGAGGCGCCTATCTGGTGAAAATGGGAACCTGCAGCGATTGTCACACTCCATCCAATGACAAGGGCGAACCATTGCCCGGCATGGATTTCTCCGGGGGCAGCTTGTTTGTCGGACCGTGGGGATCGGTGTCGTCAGCCAATATCACGCAGGATGCCTCTGGAATCCCTTATTACGACGAGAAGAGATTCATTGAGGTCATGCGCACCGGGTCTGTTGGCGCGAGACCGTTATCGGGCATCATGCCGTGGGCAATTTTTCGCGGTATGACTGACAGTGATCTCTCCGATATTTTTGCTTATCTGAAGACTCTCAAGCCGGTGCATCATCACATCGATAACACGCTGGCGGTGACGTATTGCAAGGTCTGTCGCCAGAAGCATGGCGGAGGAGAGCAAAATTGACGGATGTCGATTTCCATCTGTGATTCGCTCAAACCTCTACAGTTAGTTAAAATAGTGGTTCATCATGAATCTGCCTGCAATTCAGTCCGCGTTGCGTGATCGCAATATTGATGCGTGGCTGTTTTACGACCATCATCATCGCGATCCTATTGCTTACCGCGTTCTTGGTTTGCCAGAGAGTCTGATGGTCACTCGCCGCTGGTACTACCTGATACCCGCCGAGGGCGAGCCGCTCAAGCTGGTCCACCGCATCGAAGCCGGACACCTCGACTCTTTGCCGGGTAAGAAAACGCAGTATTCCGGATGGCAGGAGTTGTTCGATCAGATCAAGACCTTGCTCCTGCCGCATCGCGATATTGCCATGCAGTACTCGCCGAACAATCTGGTGTTCACGCTATCGATGGTCGATGCCGGCACCGTGGAAATGATTCGAGGACTTGGCAAAAACGTCGTCAGTTCATGCGACCTAGTGGCTCAGTTTGAGGCGACCGTAACCGACGATCAGATCAAGACACACTTTGCTGCTCGTGACGCGGTCGACAAAATCGTGGCGGAAGCATTTCAGGAAATCGGACGCCAAGTGCGTAGCGGCGGCACGACTGAGTACAAGATTCAGCAGTGGATTATGGAAGCCTTCCGTCGCGAAAATCTGGTCACCGAAGACGCGCCGATTGTTGGTGTTGGTCCGAACAGTGGAAACGCGCACTACGAGCCGCTTGCTAACGGCTCTGCGCCAATCAAGGAAGGCGACTTCGTCCTGTTGGATGTATGGGCAAAGCAAAACATCCCCGGCGCAGTTTTTTATGACATTACGTGGACGGGCTTCGTGGGTCAGAATCCTTCTGACCGCATGCATGAAGTATTTGATGTTGTGCGCGACGCACGCGACGCCGGCATCAAAGCGGTAAAGGATGGAATCGGCGCGGGCAAGGCAATGGCCGGCTGGGAAGTTGATCGTGCTACCCGCAACCACATCAAGAAAGCCGGATTCGGTGATTACTTCATTCACCGCACGGGCCACTCAATCAGCACGGAAATCCACGCCAACGGCGCGAATATGGATGACCTTGAAATCCATGACGAACGCCAGATTCTGCCGAATTCCTTATTCTCGATCGAACCCGGAGTGTATCTGCCAGAGTTCGGAGTGCGCAGCGAAGTGAATATTCTGGTCCGGCCGGGTTCTGCCGAAGTAACCGGAAAAATTCAACGTGAGATTGTGATCATTTGATGGCAAAACCTGTAGTTCAAAACAATAGTGCGACGCAGTCGTCGTCGCCGATGTCGATGTCCGTAATCGCTCCGGCCATTGGCTGGCTCATACCCGGTGCGGGACATCTTATGCAAAAGCGCTGGATTCGCGGGGCATTGCTGATGGCGTCCATCATTCCCATGTATCTGCTTGGGCTCGCGATGGAAGGCCACATCTACAAGCCGAATGGCGGCGACATTCTCGACATGCTGGGTTTTGTTGGCGATGTAGGCGCGGGCGGTTTGTACATCATCACTAGGGTTAACGATTGGGGACAGGGATTGATCTCGCATGCAACCGCGGACTACGGCACCAAATTCATCATCGTTGCGGGCCTGCTGAATTTCATCAGCGTGGCGGACGCCTACCATATCGCGATTGGAAAAAAGCCGTAAATGCCAACCATCACTCTTTCCCACTTCAGTGCGGCGGTCCTATTCAGCGTGTTTGCTTCAGTGGTATTTGGCATCACGCAGCGTAATTCGTCGAGCGAACAAATCCGCTACGGATTGTATTGCTTTGTCATGTTTGTTGGCGGAGTCTTCGTGGCAGGCTGGGCCATGTGGCTGCTGCGGCGTTAATTTGTCATCCTTCCCATACGAATGCATCGAACACCCGAGTCGTCGCGAATCCCAAACGCTCGTAGAGTTCCACCGCGCGGGCGTTAGCTTCCGTCACGGTCAAAGACAGTAGAGTGAACTTCTGATTTCGCAGGCTCTCTGTGGTCGCGGCAAGCAAGGCCTCGCCAATCCCATGAGAGCGAAACTCCGGCAACACGCATACCTGTGTAACGTGGGCAACATCTGAACGGACACGCGAACTCAGAATCAACCCCGCCAGCGTTTTCGTTCCTTTCTGCACCGCAACAAATGATGAATACGGATCGAATGTCCCGCAGCCAGGGAAGCGAACGATATTGTTTAGAAATCTCAATGATCCTGCAAGGCTACGATATTGATCATTGATCTGCGCATCGACATGTCCGCGATAGGCAGCCGTGATAAGCGAGGCCGCCGGTTGATAGTCGCTATCGGCCCATCTGCGAATCTCGATCGAAGGATCTTGTAATTGGGTCGTGTCGCGTCCGCCATTTAGCGGGAGCAGCATAAAGAGCCTTGCATGTCGGGAGAAGCCTTGCGCGGCAAAGGGTTGCGAGACTGCCCCTGACGCATGAAGCAGTAACTGCGATTCCACGCGGTGTATCCCCGGAGACTGTTGCAGTGTTTCAATCACATGCGTGAGCAACTCAACTTGCACATGCTGACGGTCAGGTACGCGGTCATCGCCGCTGACAAACAAGTCTCCGATGACTCCCTTACTGCCTTCGTAAACGAAGAACGAATAACCGAGAATCCTTCCACGTTCAACTGCTGCGTATCCAGGGAGGACTTTGGTATCAAGATAGCGCAGGATCATTTCGGTAGAACTGCGGTAATCCCATTCGAGCGACTTCGCCCACACCTGGACCTCTTCGTCCAATAGCGCCCGAACGTCGTCCGACGAGAAATGTCGCAGGTCAAGGATTTCCAACGTTATCTCCGAACCGAGAGTCTATACGGATTTGCCTTCATTTGACGCAAGAGCCGAGTGTAGTTAGTTCGCAGAGTTGAGGCAAATCGGAAGAACAATGCGCGCTAACAGGCCGTAACCCAAGCCGGATTTACTTAGGCGCGACCCAATAAAATGCCAATCCCTGCGGCGGGTAATTGCCCAGATAAATTGACCGTCGGCCGCCGATGAGGCTCGCGAACTGCAATTGAGAAGATAGGGAAGTTACGAGAATATGCTCGCCGCCTGGAATCTGGCCGGCTTCATAACGGCCAATGACGGTATCGCGATAGAATGCCAACCCAAATTCGGTGTTGCGTGAAATGTTGTACAAAGCGACGGGCAAAGGCTTAGGTTCTAGCAGGGATATTTCGCGAGCTACCGGTCGTGCTGAAAGCTTACTGTCGATTGTAGATGTGCCAAAACGCAGCACAATGGCAAGTGCGACGACGACCGGAATCATCGTCATGGTTCGCAGCATTCCCAGTCCGCGCTTCCGCAAAATGATGACCATGACGATGGCGAACACTGCTGCGATCGTGAACGCAATGGCGGCGGGTTTATCCCACGATATGCGATGCTGCAGCAGAATGTAGCGAATCATCAGAGCGGGTACGAGCAGCAAGGCCGTTGCCACCGAATGAACGACGACTAAAAACCGATCACTGAGGGATGGCGCGTTCTTCGCATTGGTTTGGCGGCTCAAGTACTCGGCGATCAACAACGTTCCCGCAGGAATCGCCGGGAGAATGTATCCCGGTAATTTAGATTGCGATAGCGAGAAGAATGCTACTGGCACAATCAGCCAAACCACGAGAAAGATAGGCCATCCGTCGACATCCTGGATACGCTGCCTTCTCGCATTGAGCCAGGTCTGCGCCGCCTCCAGAAACGCAGCGATCGCGAAAAACATCCACGGTACTAGACTGACGAGCACAATCGGTACGTAATACCAGAAAGGTTGTTTGTGTCGATAGAGATTGGTTCCAAATCGTGCAAAATTATGCTCAAGGATAAATACGCGAAAGAAGTCAGGGTTTTTAATTTGTACCGCAACGTACCATGGCAATGCGACCGCACAGAATAGAAGAATGCCAGGAAGCCAAAGCGTTTTCCAAAGTATTCGAAAATCAGAATGTGCGATGGCAAACGTTCCAATTACGCCGACGGCGAGAATCGGCGCCACCGGCCCTTTTGCCAGCGTTCCAAGCGCAATCAAAACATAGAACGATGCCAGGAATAATTTCGTGCCGGTTTGGTTCCATGCGTACCATGCCAGCATTCCTATGCCGAACATCGCTGCCAGCGGCATATCAGTAGAAGCCGCACGGGCGAATCCAATCATCGCAGCGCTGGATGCGACAATCAACGCACCATCGAGCGCCGATCCTGAACGAAAGCGCCGCAAGAAGAAATACGTAGCGAATACAAGAAGGGAAGCGTCGAGTGCCGACGGAATCCTCGCCGCCCAGTCACTCACGCCAAATATGTGAAAACTGATGATGGCCTGCCAATAATAGAGCGCAGGCTTCTCCATCCATGGCTGGCCCCCGAGCGTCGGCGTGACCCAATCGTGCCGCGCCAGCATCTCACGTGCGACCTGCGCGTATCGAGGCTCATCCGCGCCAAGTAGCCCAAAGAACGATAGCCCATAAAAGAAGAAGAACGCGCAGAACCCCGCAAGTAACAGGATCTCTTGCCACTGAACTTGTTTGGAATTTGCCGTTGCGGTCATCTAGTCTGAGCGTTTCCGTTCCTAGATCAAAGATGAACAATGCGGAAAGAGTTGATTCATGGACCTCTTACGTCACAACACTCGGACTACGCAACTTGGACAATATCCGGCTCTCCGCCATCTCCAGAGGGCCATCAAGTGAACAACCGCTGGCGCAACGATGACCGCCTCCGCCAAACTGTTGCGCGACCGCAGCAACATCCAACTGCCCTTTACTTCGCAAGCTCACACGAAATCGCCCGTCCGCAATTTCACGAAAGAACACCGCAACGTCAACATCACCAATCGACAGCACGTAATTGACTAGCCCTTCGCAGTCTTCTTCCCGCGCGTCGAGTTGCTGCATCTGCGCTTCCGTCACAGATATCCAGGCAAGCAGACCTTCACGGCGAAGATTCGACAGAGCCGCCCCCAATAACTGCATCTTCGCCATGGAATGCGCGAAGTAAATATTGCGCGCACAACTCGCAGGGTCCGCTCCGGCCAACACCAATTCACGCGCCAATTCAAACGTGTGCTCGTTCGTTCCTTCAAACATAAAGGAGCCGGTATCGGTCAGCACTGCCGTGTACAAACACGTCGCCATTTCTGGAGAAATCGTCACTCCCGAAACTCGCGCTAGACGATAGATCATTTCAGCGGTGGCGACCGCGTTGGGATCAATCCAGTTAACGTTCGCGAACGGCCGGGCGCTCGCGTGATGATCGATGTTGATGAGAAATTGATCGTCAATCCCGGACAACCTCGTGCGTTGAATGCAATCGCATTCCAGAATGATTGCCGCTTCGTAACCTCGGCCGATCCGTTCCGCCTGCGCGACGTTCTCTGCGAACGGGAGTGATCGATAGACGCGAGGCACTCCGTCGTGCAGCACCACTTCCGCGCGCTTTCCCAACAATTGTAAGAGCTTGCAGCAGGCAAGAGCCGAGCCAACCGCATCACCGTCCGGCCTTGCGTGGGACGTGACCAGAAACCGGTCGTGTCGCTCGATTTGTTGAAGTACATCCGCCAGCATTGTTTCGTCCGTTAGCCTTCTTGTTTGCTGGCTCTCTTCTTGGTTCGCGATAATAGATCTTCCACGCGCGCGATTACTTCGCCCGATCTGTCGACCTGAAAATGAATCTCTGGAGACCTGCGCAGATGCAGTCTTTCCGCTACTTCATGCCGTATGTATCCGGCAGCTGCGTTCAAACCTTGTAAAGTGCTTTCGGCTTCTGCATCATCACCATTGACCGTCAGGAAAACGCGAGCCGAGCGAGAATCGCCGGCAAGCACGACCTCATTGACGCTGGCGAGTCCGATACGAGGATCTCCCAGTTCACCTTCGATTATGGTTTCGATCTCTTCACGGATGGCTGCGGAAAGCCGTCCCCGATGATATTTTTGTGCTCGATTTTCCACTATTTCCTCGAAGAAAACTCTTGAGCATAACAGAATTCAGCGGATAACGTGCGGCGTGCCTATGCGTTATCTTTGCTAAAAGTCTGTACGTTCAGCCGAAGATGCGTTCCCGTTTCGAAATCCCCCGTGGAGCTTGCGCATGCTCATGAATGCAAAGGATTAAGGGGGGCAAAGTTTTGTCTACTGCGTCACTCCAACATAGATTATGATTCTCGCGTCTGGCGTTACTCATGTAATGTGCAACGATGTCGTTTTTGCAGCATCCTATTTACGCATGACAGAACGAAAACCGTCATCCAGTACGAGGAGCCGAGACTTGCGATTCCAATTTGACATCGAACGCGAGGCTGATGGCCGATGGATTGCTGAAATTCCCGAAGTCCCAGGCGCGCTCGCGTACGGCACAACGATTGAAGAAGCGAAGGCGAAGGCATACGCATTAGCGCTGTACGCGATAGCAGACGATGTCGAAACTTCCAAAGAGATTCCGGACTCCATTAGCATTTTGCCTGTAACAGCTTGACTCAGTGGCCCAGTACGAAGGCCAAGGTCGTCTTTCGAGCGTTGACGCGAACAGGATGGCAGGTGGTCTCCCAGAAAGGCTCCCATATAAAACTTCGCCATCCCACTCGGGGTAGTTATATGTTCGGATTTCACGATAACGAAGAGCTCGGTCCGCATATGTTGGCCCGCATAGCCAAAACGACTGGGCTAACTCCACAAGATCTTTAATGGTATAGAGCACGAAGAGCCGAGAGGTCCTGAACGCTATCCTTCGAGAAACTCCACAAACGAATCCGCGACTTCCGCACCGTTGTTGTTGCAAATTCTAAAAGCTGCCCGCTCGACATTTTTCATCAATCCGTCGAGATAATCCCGCGAGCTGGAAATACTGACGACCCCGATGGTCGCGCGATTCCAAACTTCGGCTGCATCCAGTTCCGCGACGGATACGTTGAAACTCACGCGCAGCTTGTCTTTGAGGCTGCGAACCACCTGTCGGCGGTCTTTGAGGGATTGTGCAGCTTCGATATGCAGTTCGAGGGTTAGCAGCGCGACCATGATGCTAAGGATTTCAGTTCCAGCGTACGACGACTTAACGCCGCTACCCTGAAACTAAAACCTGAGAATTATGCCATCGCTTCCGCGGCGACTTTTTCCGTCACGAAGGCTTCAATAATGTCGCCGGCTTTGATGTCGCCATAATTCGCGATCGAGATGCCGCACTCCATACCGTTGCTAACTTCCCGGGCATCATCCTTGAAGCGGCGTAGCGAACCGATCTTGCCGGTGAACACTACATTGTTGTCGCGTAGTAGGCGAACATCGGAATCGCGTTTGATAATTCCGTCTGTAACCGAGCAACCGGCGATGGTTCCAACCTTCGGAATGCGGAACGTCTCTTTAACTTGCGCCCTGCCTTGATAAATTTCCTTGAATGTAGGATCGAGCAAGCCAGTCATGGCGCGCTTAATCTCATCCTGCAACTCGTAGATGATTGAGTGCAGCCGGATGTCCACTTTTTCCTGATCGGCCAGTTCCTGCGCTTTGCGTTCCGGGCGCACATTGAAGCCCAAGATGATCGCATTCGAAGCGGAGGCTAGCAGCACATCGCCTTCATTGATTGCGCCAACTCCTCCACGGAGAATCCTGAGCGCAACTTTTTCGTTGGACAACTTGTTCAAGAGATCGGAAAGTACTTCGACCGATCCGCCTACATCGGCTTTCAGGATGATGTTCAGTTCCTTCATCCCAGCCTGCTTAATCTGCTCCGCCAAACCTTCAAGCGAAACTCGCGAGCTTTTTGCTAGGGTGGTTTCCCGAGCTTTTTGTTCGCGATATTCTGAGATACCTCGCGCACGGTCGCGATCGGCCACTACGACAAACTGGTCGCCAGCCTGTGCCAAGCCTTCCATGCCGAGAATCTCGACTGGAGTTGACGGCGGCGCGGTTTCGATTGCGTTTCCGCGATCGTCAAACATGGCGCGAATTTTTCCGTACACGTTGCCAACCACAAAATGGTCACCGTTATGTAGTGTGCCATTCTGTACGAGGAGCGTCGCTACCGGACCGCGTCCGCGATCCAACTTGGCTTCGAGTACCAAGCCGGTTGCCGAACGCTCAGGAGCTGCTTTCAACTCCTGCAAGTCAGCAGTCAGGCAAATCATCTCCAGCAGCAAGTTGAGGTTCGTCTTCTGCTTAGCGGAAACATCCACGAAAACTGTGGTGCCGCCCCAGTCTTCGGGCATTAATCCGCGATCGGCCAATTGTTTCTTGACCCGCTCCGGCATGGAATCAGGTTTATCGATTTTATTTACGGCGACGATGATGGGAACTTCAGCCGCGTGAGCGTGATCGATCGCTTCGAGCGTTTGCGGCATCACACCATCGTCCGCTGCGACTACAAGGACAACAATGTCTGTCGCCTTCGCGCCACGAGAACGCATGCGCGTGAAGGCCTCGTGACCCGGCGTGTCCAGGAACACTATCTGGCGTCCGTAAGCCGGCGATGCCTTATCGTGAATCGTTACTTTGTAAGCGCCGATGTGCTGCGTAATTCCGCCAGCTTCGCCGCCAGCCACGTCGGTGGAGCGGATTGCGTCGAGCAACGTCGTCTTACCGTGATCGACGTGTCCCATGATCGTGACCACGGGTGGACGCGGGATGCCCTCGCTTGGTGCGTTTTCATCCGTTGTGGCGCTCGCAGCAAGGTCTTTGGCATTCTGTTCTTCAAAGCTGATGACGTCGGTCTCAGCGCCGAAGAAGCGTGCCATTTCGCTGGCAAGTTCCGTATCGAGCGTCTGATTGATCGTGGCAAACACACCGCGCAGTAAAAGCCGCGCGATTAAATCCTTAGCGCGAATTTCCAGCTTCTCGGCAAGGTCTTTTACGCTGATGCCTTCATTAATTGTGATTGTGCGCGTAATCGGAAGTGGCTCGTTCGACAGCGAGGCTCTCGCTGGCGGAATGTAGCCCTTCATCGGTCCTTCTTTTACGCCACGCGGAACATATCGTTGGCCGGGCCGTCTTGCCGGGCCTCCCGGCGCACGGCTTCCCGGACGGGGCGGCGCTCCCGGCGGAGGTCCGCCCGGACCCACTCCAAGAGGACGCGCTCCTGTCGGCGATTGCCGCGTAGGATGCATCGGTCGTCGTTCGCCCGGACGCAACGTCGGTCTTGCACCTGGAGCAGCGGATGGAGGACGGCGCTGGAAAATCGGTTGACCTGGCACTGGGCGCCCCGGCGCAGGCCGCATGCTTGAACCCATCGGCGGCGCTGAACCCGGAGGGGGAATTGGAGCTTTGTAAACAGGCCGTGGTCCGGTTTGCGGAACGATCATCCGCGGAAGCGGCGCAATCGGACGCTGCGCAATTGGCACGCCCGGCTTTACCGCAACAGGCGCAGGCCTTGCTGTAACTGATTCGGCGGCAGGCTTCGCAACTTCGACTGGAGCTTCCGGTTTTGCTGGAACGACTGCGCTCGGAACCGTGAACGTGCGTCGTTCCGGAGTCGATGGAACAATAAATCGCGGGGCAGGCGGCGGAGTCGACGCTACGCTCGACGCTTCTTGTGATGCTGGAACTGGGGAGCTTGTCTTTGGCTCAGCCGGCGTTGGAGGATTTACAGCGACGGGCCGAGAAACAGCTACTGGTCCACTTGCAGCTTGCTGCTTGCTAATAATTGCTTTCAGTACATCTCCGGGCTTCGAAATATTCGATAGATCAATCTTGGTCTTCAGCCCCTCATCCTCAGTACGAGCGGCACGGGATGCTTTCGCAGTTCCGGCTTCGCCGGTGCCTCGGAGGTGGCGGCGGACTTTGTCCGCTTCATTCTCTTCCAGAGAACTGGAGTGCGTCTTCTTTTCGGTAACGCCGACTGCCGTCAGAGCATCAAGAATTGCCTTGCTCTTGACTTCCAGTTCCCGCGCCAGATCATTGATTCGAATCTTACTCATCCGCCCCTTTTCCACCCACGCTTTTTGTTAACTGATCATGTCAGCCCCAATGCCAAACGTGATTCCCTTGCGATTATTGCTTCTCGGTTGTTTCCGGCTCATCCGGCTGAATCTCGCTGTCAGCCGCCATTTCCTCGCCTACGGCTGCGGCTGCTTCACCGTCGTCTACTTCAGTCTCGGTAGGCTTGCCTTCGACCAGCGCGTCTGCTTCGACAGTTCCTTCTTCCGTGACAGGAACTTCTTCAGCCGCGACCGCTCCGTCGAGACTGGCGAAATAATTATTAACCGCCAGACTTATTTTTTCCACCGTTTTCGGTCCGATTCCCTCAATTGCTTCCAACTGCTCAGGAGTCATGTCCGCCAATGCTTCAACCGTGGTGATGCCTGCTTCGGTTAATCTCTCGACCACACCTTCACCCAACCCTGGCACGCTCTCCAGCGGAGTCGCCGCAGTTCCAACTAAAGCGGACATCTGCTCTTCGACTTCCTGCCGCTTCTCTTCTTCACTCTTAATATCAATCTTCCAGCCAAGAAGCTTTGCTGCAAGCCTGACGTTCTGTCCCTTTTTCCCAATCGCGAGCGAAAGCTGGCTGTCATCGACGACAACTTCGAGATGCTTGTCCTGCGCATCGATCACTGTCACTCGACTGACCTTCGCCGGCTGTAGAGCTTTCTCGGCGAACGTCACTGAATCTTCGTGGTACTCGATGATGTCAATCTTCTCTCCGCGTAACTCACGGATAATCGATTGCACGCGCATACCCTTCATGCCGACACATGCGCCAACCGCGTCCACATCTTTGTCTTTGGACATGACGGCGATTTTGGTGCGCTCTCCGGCTTCACGCGCAATCGCACGAATGACGACAGTACCGTCATAAATTTCCGGTACTTCAGTCTGAAACAAATTCTGTACCAATTCCGGCGCGGCTCTGGATGCGACAACTGCCGGACCTTTGGACGCTTTGTCGACCCGCGTGATTACCACTCGGACGCGTTCGCCTATGGCAAACGATTCCAGCCGTGATTGCTCTTTGCGGCCCATCTTGGCTTCTGCTTTGCCCAGATCCAGAATCACATCTGGACCTTCGATCCGCTTTACTGTGGCGTTAACAATTTCGCCAACCCGGCCAATGTAGTCGTTGTAAACCGTATCGCGTTCCGCTTCGCGGACCTTCTGGAAAATTACCTGCTTCGCAAGCTGCGCTGCGATCCGTCCTAGAATTCCCTCAGTCTCTTTAGGGAAATGTAGCTCACCGCCAACTTCGATCTCAGGATTCAGTTTGCGGGCATCTTCCAGGCTCATCTGCAAAACCGGATCTTCAACCTGCTCGGGAGTTTCCACGACAGTCTTCACCGCGAACGCATGAATCTTGCCCGTATTCTTGTCCAAATGGGCGCGTAGATTCTCCTGCGTCTTGTAGTACTTGCGCGTGGCTACGACAATGGCATCCTCGACCGCACTCACTACAATCTGCGGATCGATGCCTTTCTCCCTGCTCAACGCGTCAATCGTGTTATAGAGCTCACTTGCCATATTTCAGTCCGTACTCGAATGTCTGATTTCTGATCTAAAACTCGGGCACCAGATTGGCCTTATCGATGTTCGCCAACTCAATCTCAGCTTTTTTCGATGCCACAACCGCTTTCGGCTTTTTCTTCGCCGGAGATAAATCCAAAGTCAGCTTACCGTTCGCAAAACTTTCCAGCCGGCCTTCAAAATGTCGTTCCGCGTTGACCGGCATTCGCGTGGTCAACTTCACTCGCGAACCCACAAACTTTTCAAAATCAGCCGCCCGCGACAGCTTCCGATCCAACCCCGGTGACGAAACTTCCAATGTGTAAGGGGCTGCACCGGGAACCGCGTCCTCCACATCGAGGATGGTTCCAACTTCGCGGCTTAGATTCGCACAATCTTCATGCGTCACGCCGCCGGGCTTATCTATGACGAGGCGCAATCTGCGGGATTTGCCGCCTCCCAGAAATTCAACCTCTACTAACTCTAGTCCGCTGGATGTCGCCACTCGTTCCGCGACCTCGCGCACCTTTTCGATCTCAAATGCCATGAATTCAATAGGTTACTGTTCCAAAAATTTAGGGGGAAACAAAAAGTGGGCTTGCGCCCACTGGTGTGTTTCGCCAAACGCCCGGTACTACACAACAGTTCCCATCTCCAATATACGCTGCGAAATACTAAAAGACAAACCGTCAAACGGCGAAGTCGTCGCCTGATTTGACTAACGTTTCTCGTTTTTCAACGGTTCGCCTATGCATTTTCTCAGATCGGCTGCCCCACACGTCGCGATGTTCGAAGTGTAGGCACCACTGCGGCCACTAGTAATCGATTTTCCTGATGTAAAGTTCAGCCTTTCACAGGCGCGACACCGCGTCCCGATGCCGTTGACTTCCATAGTTGCTAGGCACATACTTTCTGCGTCAATCGGCCGGTGGCCGCCAACTACTTTCCCAATCCACTGTGCTCAAGGAGAAAACGCAAAATGATCACCCACAAAATTCGCTCAACCGTTTCCCAACTCTCCCTCATTACATTTCTCGCCGTGCTTATTTGCGCATCGCCTTTGTTTGCCAGCGACTGCTCAGTCCAGTCTCTAACGGGTTTTTATGGATTTGTCATTACTGGCGATCGCAGTGGCAGTCCGGTTACCATCGCGGGCGAGATGGCCGCCGATGGCTCCGGCTCACTCAGCGGACTCGAGACTATAAGCCAGAATGGCTCCATTCTCGACAGTGCTGAAATTCTTGGCAACTACACCATCAACTCCAATTGCACGGGTAAGCTGGCGATCCAAGGCCAGGGCCGACCGGAACACCCAGTTCTGCGGTTTCGGTCATATCCTGCCAGCCGGTCTCTGGCTCTTTATAGACATAGGCGGCGCCAGGCTTGTAAAGAGGATGGAACGGCGCACCAACCGCAATCGTATTTCCGCTAATTGCGACGGAGGAAGAAAAGTGATCGATGAATACCCAGTCGGAGGAAGTGAGCGTTGCTGTTGGTTCAACTGAACCGTTCCATCCTCCCTTAGGCTTATTAAAGACGAATGCGGCTTGCAGCATTGAATTACCGCCCTCGCCCGCGACGATAGTATTGCCACTCATCGCCACTGAAATACCAACCTGATGACCCTGCGGCGATGACAAACCAGCATCCGAAGATGTCGCATCCACCCAGCCACCCGCTGGTTCAACGAAAACATAAACGGCCGTAATGGCACCTCCCGGCGCGCCCGCCGCTACCACGCTTCCGTCGCTGCTTATGGCGACCGAGATTCCGAGCGTATTGTTGCCTCGACCATTAGTAATCGACAGCTGCGCTGTCGGAAGTAAATCGCCGCTCCATCCGCCAGCAGGCTCAGTGAAGACGTAAACGACGCCGCTGCTGTTGTTGTTGAATGGCGCGCTCACCGCGATCGTATGACCTCCGATGGCGACTGCGGCACCGAACTGGTCGCTAACGAGCGCGTTACTTAGTCGAGCCACCTGCTTCCACGAACCCTGAGATTGAACAAACACGTACGCGTAGCCGCTTTGGCCGGTGAAAATTGGGCTCGGAGCGCCAACTACGGCCGTTGTGCCCTGGATCGCCACAGATGCACCAAATTCATCCCCAGGAACATCGGCCGGATCGAAAATCGCGGCAACTTGATGCACGGATTCCCCAGTTTGAGCGAGTGCGCGCCGCGGGATCATCGTGCACACGACAAGGGTTACAAGAATCGGAAAGAAAAAGCGGTTCATGAATACTCCAGAGTGAAATCTGTCGCTGGCTCGGGGAGGGGAGCGATGCCCGCGAATAACAGTCTACGCTCGTCTTTATATCACCGCATCATGAAAACGTAAGCGCAGAGCCGGGGTGCTCCATTTCTCGCGTACTGTGCGAGAAGTGGGAAGAAGACTTGCCAGTGTAGCGCGGACGCACTCGCCCGCGAATTCTCCTAACCATTTCGGATCGGGCCTTTCGGCTCTATTCCGCTCTGGACGGCCACATGCTACCATTCTGAGGTTTTATTCGGAGGCTCCCGTGAAGACCCTAACTTACTGTCAGGCATTAATCGTATTGTGTTGTGGCCTTGCAACAGCGCAACAGTACAAAGTCTTGTGGAACTTCAGCGGCGCGCCAGGCGATGGCAGCTATCCGCTCAGTAATCTGGTTTCCGATCATGAAGGCAATCTTTACGGTACCGCTATGGGCGGCGGCAATTCCACATCCAATTTCTGTTCCTCAGGAGGCTGTGGAGTCATATTTAAATTGTCGCCAAATGGCGACGGAACTTGGTCGAATACGATCATCTACAACTTTTGCTCAATTGCCCATGCGGTATGCGACGACGGCTCATACCCGCAGGGCGGCCTAACGTTCGACGCATCGGGAAACCTTTACGGGACGACCACGCACGGTGGACGCCTTTGCAATTACAGTGGGGGTGGATGTGGGGCGGTCTTCGAACTCTCTCCGAATTCGGACGGGACTTGGACGCAGCAGGTTTTATATGCATTTTGCGCAAACGATAATGGAAAATTGTGTCTCGACGGAAGCGCTCCTGTCGCGGCTGTCACTCTAGACGCCTCAGGAAATGTGTATGGCACGACTCCATTGGGCGGAAGCGGACATGCTGACGCTGGCGTGGTATTCAAGCTCACCAAGAGTTCTGGGCAGTGGTCGGAGACGGTGCTCTACAATTTTTGCTCACTCGGGACAGGAAATAATTGCAAAGATGGTGCCGACCCCCAAGCGGGCGTGACTTTTGACAAGGCCGGGAATCTTTACGGCACAACGGAGTTGAGTGGCGGCATCAGAACTGGCGGTGGTGGACTCGTCTACGAGCTTTCGCCGACCCAGGGAGGCTGGAGTCAAACGATACTCTTGAACTTTTATTCTTCCGAGCCAAATCGGGTGCCCGCAGGCGCGGTAAGTTTCGACCCTTTGGGCAATCTATATAGCACGACTTCCGGAGGTGGTGCAGCAGGGAGCGTTTTTGAGCTCGTTGCCTCTACAAGAAAGGAACGCACATACTCGTTCAGCAGGAAAGATGGCTACGCCCCAGAGGCCGGTGTAACCGTTGATGCCAAGCGGCGTATGGTTTATGGCACCACCTCAAACGGCGGCGCCAATCTCTATTCTGGCACGGTCTTCTCCATAAATTCTTCTGGGCAGGAAACCGTCCTCTACAGCTTTTGCTCTCTTGCCAATTGCACCGACGGCGACGAGCCGCTTGGTTCTTTATACGAAGATGCCGCGGGCAATCTCTTCGGGACGACGAAGCGCGGCGGCCCCAACGACATGGGCGTCGTGTTCGAAATCACGCCGTAAGCTTTTTCGCTCGCAATCCCCAGCCCGCCATGACGGCGGGCTTTTCCATTTTGGGAACTCGCTTGTGCATTTTTCGTTTGTTCATCATTTTTCTCTTGACCTCGCAGTTCAGAAAGCGCATGGTCGAATTAGTAGGCATCACTGGTTCTTTGACAATCAATCGTGCACGAGAGAAGCACCGCAGGGACAGAGCTAACTGCAATGTTTTCTATATTTTCCATATAAGTGGATTGCAATCTATATTTTGCAAAAACGGGACGCTGTAAGGGCAATAATATAGTTGACTGACTGTAGTCAGTGTGCTACCTTATGTTTATGGACACACCAAAGACACTACAGGCCGCAATTATTCACTTCTCGGACTACGAAAACTGCCGTCAATTTATGGTCGCCGTTCGCTGGCTTGATGGTGTCGTGCGCTGCCCGTACTGCAATTCTGACAAGGTAACATACCTCGGCAAAGCGAAGGTCTATCGCTGCTATGGCAATCACCCCAAGCAGAAGTTTTCGCTCAAGGTCGGAACTGTATTCGAGGATAGCCCGATTGCTCTAGAGAAGTGGCTCCCTGCCGTTTGGTTGCTGGTGAACTCCAAGAACGGAATCTCAAGCTATGAACTTAGCCGCGCTCTGGGGGTCACCCAGAAAACAGCTTGGTTCATGCTGCATCGCATCCGTCTTGCTGTTAAGCAAATGAGCATCAACACAAAGTCCGACCAGATCGGCGGAGTCGGCCCGATTGAAATTGACGAAACTTTTGTCGGCGGCAAACTCAAGAACATGCACCGCGATAAGAAAGTGCGCTATGAGGTTCGTGGTGGCGCACACGGTAAGACTGTAGTCATGGGAATGTTAGAGCGCGACCTTCGCAAGGTTCGGGCTATGGTCGTTCCGAATACTCGCCGCGATACCCTACAGAAGCACATTCTGAATGACATATTTGGCGGAAGCAAAATCTATACCGATAGTCATGTGGGCTATGATGGCCTTGCTAAGAAGTTCGCGCATGAAGTTGTGAATCACATGGAAACTTACGTAGACGGACAGGTTCACACAAACGGAATAGAAAACTTCTGGAGTTTATTGAAGCGCGGATTGAGCGGTACTTATGTTGCCGTGGAACCCTACCACTTGGAGCGTTACGTGGACGAGCAAGTGTTCCGTTACAACAATCGCGCTACTAAAGACAATCCGTTAGAGGATTCGGACAGGTTTCATTTAGCTTTATCGCAGATCGCGGGGAAGCGGTTAACCTTTGCAGAGGTGACTGGCAAGGTGGGAGAAACGGACTGTTAGTCCTATTCGCCGGAAGCGGGGCCGGAAACCTTTTCGGCTTTGCGCTTCCGCTCTAGCTTCTCTTGGTCTAAAGCGGCTTTAATATCTGTGTGAGGAACGGCCACAAGCCGTTTCATAAAATCGGTGAATTTGGCGTAATCGCCCGTATCATTCTTGGCGGAAGGTGCGGGTTTATGCGTCATTCATTCCCTCAGAAATGAGGGTAGCGCAGTGGTGTGTCATAGTCAACGTGGTTTCCTGTATCCTCTCTCAATCGGAGACGAAGTGAACTTTCGCCTAACTTACGATGGCCCACTTAAAGCCGCAAGCCAGAGCGATACTCGCAGAATTGATAAGCACACAATTCGTTGCGCCCTCAGTCGTCAACTAGAAGAACTGTATAAAATACACGACGCTGATTTCCTCGATAAAGAGTGTGAAGATTGGGATGAAATGCCAAAAGTGAATCGAGGGAATTTTATATTCTTGGCGCTCGTCAGAGAAAAGCTCAATCTCGTATGCGACCTCGATATTCTTTTCTTGCGACGTGACGATCCTGGTCAATTAATCCGAGGCGGAGGAGATTTAGACAATCGAATAAAAGTTCTTTTCGATGCACTGCGTGTGCCCGATGAATTGGAAATTAGAGGAATAGAACCTAACCCAGAAAGGGTGATTCTTTGTCTTCTGGAAGACGACAAATTGATAACTGGATTTCGTATAACTACTGATCGCTTACTAGAGCCAGCTTCTTCAGAAGCTGAAGAAAATCACGTCCGCCTGGTAATCAATGTAGAAGTAAAAGCAACCAAATTAACTCAAGAAAACATGTCTTATTTCAGTCACTTTTAAGGCGTATAATTCTCGCCGATATGGAAATCAACGAAGCAGGATTGATAGATATTCTTCGTGATATGTCTACGGTTCTTGAACTGTGCGTTCAGGACGTGGATTATCTCTACTCCGCACTGCCCTCCGAAGATCGGCTTCGCGAACACTATGTGCAGCGCGAGCTTCCGCCAAACGGCGAATCGCGTCTAGGCTCCATTCGTGTATTGCGGCAGCGGCTTGAATCCATAAGTCGCCAGATTCGTGAGCGCGGCTAGTAGTTTCCAGCCCGCTAGATTTTTGGGTGTCCACTCAAAATAAATATCCTATGCCGCTCATCAAGGCAAACCACAACATATAGTGGCCGTTTTGGGCTAAGTCAGTCAGCTATATTAGTACCGCTGTAAGTTGTTGAGCCACAAAGATAATCAATAAAAAAAATTCGAGATTCTCATTTCAATTTGTCATCCCGAGAACCGCGCTTTTTGTTTTTGCGGGACGAGAGCCTGCCCTCAGCGAAGTCGAAGGGGATCTGCATTTCTTTAAGAGCTGCGAAGAGTGCGGGCGTCCGAGAAGAACACTCTACGGGGAACAGAAGGCCGATTAAAGAAAATACTGATCCCTCGCTGCGCTCGGGAGGACAGGCGGGATGGAGCTCAGAAGAAAAGTTCCGGCTGTCGAGGTGACATTGGGGATAGAAACGAACGGGCGTCAGTTCGATGCCGTGCCCACCCTTAAAAATCAAAGGGCGGGCAGCATGTTAAGAGAGATAGACGGAGCCGGCACCACAAAACTCTCTACGCATTCTTCAATGACGCCATATCGATCACAAAGCGGTAGCGGACATCGCTCTTCAACATCCGCTGATACGCCTCGTTCACTTTCTGGATCGGAATGACTTCGACATCGCTGGTGATGCCATGCTTCCCGCAGAAGTCGAGCATCTCCTGAGTTTCTTTAATGCCGCCAATCGCGGATCCCGCCAGGCTTCGCCTGCCGCCGATCAACGGGAACGCGCCAATCGGAATTTTCTTTTCCGGAGCGCCAACCACCACCATCGCTCCGTCAACTTTTACAAGGCTTAACAATTGGTCCCAATCCATTTGTGCGGAAACCGTATTGATAATCAGATCGAAATAGCCTTTGAGTTTCGTAAACGTTTCCGGATCGGACGTCGCATAGAAATGATCTGCGCCCAACCGCTTGCCATCCGATTGCTTCTTCAACGATTGGCTCAGCACCGTGACTTCCGCTCCCATCGCGTGCGCAAGTTTTACCCCCATGTGTCCAAGACCGCCCAGTCCTACGATCGCCACTTTCTTTCCCGGACCCGCTTTCCAATGCCTCAATGGCGAGTACAAAGTGATTCCCGCGCACAACAGCGGCGCCGAGGCATCCAGAGGAAGCTTGTCCGGTATCCGCAACACATAATTCTCATCGACCACGATTTTTTCGGAGTAGCCGCCGTACGTCGGATTGCCCTCTTTGTCGCGTCCGTTGTAAGTCGGAGTCATGCCGACCGCGCAATACTGTTCCAGGTCGGCTGTGCATTGCGGACAGGTGCGGCACGAATCCACCAGACAGCCAACGCCAACCTTGTCGCCAACTTTATATTTTTTGACTTTGCTTCCGACTGCTGTCACCACGCCGGCAATCTCATGTCCGGGAACCATAGGGAAAATCGCCGGTTCCATATAATCGCTCCATTCGTCATTTACCTGATGAATGTCTGAATGGCAGATACCGCAGAATTGAATGTCGATGGCCACATCGTTCTCGCGTGGCTCTCGTCGCTCAAATGAAAACGGCGCCAGTGCCGTCTTAACGGACGGCGCGGCATAACCTTTGGTCTTACTCATAGATTGTTTCCTCAAGATTTATTATGACGCTTTGGAGCTATTTGGATGCAGTATGGCGGGACATCGCTTCAAGCGAAGTTGCGAAATGCAAAAAATCAAGTCGCAAAAAAAACGAGGCGGCAACTTCGCCGCCCCAAGTCACTCACTCAACCACCTTCGCTACCAGACTCTGCACTGATTGGGATGCACCATCGGCTGTCCAGTATGGCATCCGAAAGCATGTTCGAACTCCGGCATGTTTCCGGCGACATTATTTACGCGATAGCGATTCAACGAGTGACCTTGCGTCATCACTGCCGTTCGCGCTGCTTCTGGACGATTATCTCCACACCACACCGTCGCTCCGGCGAGGAAGAACGTCTGCAATTGGGTCAAACCTCCGTCTGCCGGGCTATCCAAAGTCTTGCCTTGCGCTTTGAGTGTCCTATCCAGCGCCCCTAGGGCAATGTGGATTCCGCCGTTGTCCGCAGTGTCTTCTCCCGCGGACAGTTTTCCATCCTGCTTGACGCCGGCCTCAGGAACATCCTGCGTGTACTCATCCTGAATGCATTTGTCGCGCTGATCGTAGTTCGCGGCGTCTTCGGGCGTCCACCAGTCGCGCAGATTTCCCTGTGCGTCGAACTTGCGGCCTTGATCGTCGAATCCGTGAATAATTTCATGACCGATAACCATACCGATCGCGCCGTAATTGACTGCATCCTGTGCCGAGCCATCGAAGAATGGAGGCTGCAAAATGCCAGCAGGGAAGTTGATCGTATTGGTTGGCGGATCCTCATACGCATTCACCGTCGGAGGAGTCATGTTCCAGTCAGTCCGCTTCGTATGTTGTCCGAACATCGCAAATCGGCGATCGTTTTCATAAATTGCCGCCCGGGAAACATTTCCGACAAAATCATTGCGCTTGATTTCCACGGACGAATAGTCGCGCCATTGATCGGGATATCCGATCTTGTCCACCTGAGCGGCTAACTTGACGTGGGCCGCCTGCTTGGTTTGAGGCGACATCCATTGCGCCGCATCGATGTCCTGGTTCAATGCGACTTCAATGGCTTTCACCATCTGCACCATGCGCGCTTTGTTCTCTGGTGGAAAATACTTAGCCACGTAAGCCTGTCCGACGGCTTCGCCTAAGTCGAAGTCGGCGGCAAACGAGCAACGACGCCACCGTGGCTGCATTTCTTTTGCTCCTCCGAGTGTGCGTCCGTAGAAGTCAAAGCGCTCCTGCACAAACGGATCACTCAACGAACCTGCCATCTGGCTTACTACCTGCCATCGCAAGTATGCCTGCCAGTGGTCCAATGGCTGAGATTGAATCAGCTTGTCGATTCCGCGAAAGAAATCCGGAGCGAGAACTAAATACTGTGGCGACGATGGTGCGTGCACAGCTTTCAAGTAGCGTGCCAGATCAAATGACGGCATTAGCGCTTGGGCTTGAGCGAGCGACATTTTGTTGTTTTGATTTTTCGGATCGCGCCGCGGAATCAAATCCATAGCCGCATTCGCCAGACCCGTTTCCAACGCCAAGACTGACGTTGCGTCCCGAGCTGCTTGTTCTTTGGATTCTCCACTCAGTTCGAGTTGCCGGGCAATGTGCGCCAGATACTTATCGCGGATCGTCTTCGACTTCTCATCATCCTTTAGATAGAAATCGCGCGCGGGAAGCCCCATTCCGGCTTGATCGAAAGCTGCAAGCGTCATGCTCGCATCGTCGAAATCCGGCTGAGCATAGAGCCCAAAAAGCACGCCAGTATATTCGGCATCGGTGAACAGCAAATCACCCGCGCGAACCGTCCGTTGTGCGAGCGCAACTACTTCAGGCAAGTCAGCCTTACTCTTCATCGCAGAGATGCGATCCAGAACCGGTTGCAGCGGCTTGATACCCAATTTGTCGATGGTCGCAGTGTCCATACATGAAGCGTAGTAGTCGCCAACCTGTGCTTCGATAGCGGTCCGGTCCGGCGAGGGCTTCGCCGCTGTCTCCAGCGTCTGATGCACCGCGGCGACGTTCCAGATCGCCAGGGAATTGAACGTCCCCCAGCCCGCCTGGTCCGCCGGAATCGGATTCGCTTTGTTCCATTTATTGCATGCATATTCAAAGAAGTCGTTGCACGGATCGAGGCTCTTATCGACCTGGTCCGGACTAAAACGCTCAAGCGCGGGCAAAGCGTCCTGCGCGCGAGAGGTTAAAGGTGAAATCGCTGCGAAGCAAATCCCTGTAACTACTACAGCTAAAGTTGTAAAGCGCATTGGAAATCCTCCCAAACCCGCAATAACTCCATAGACGGAGAGCCTGAGAAATGGTCATTGTATGAATTCCAAAAAATCTCTTGCCTTGTTTTGTTATTTCTGCAAATATAGAAATATGGGGATGAAGACAGCGGTTAAAACTAGCCAGTCCGTTGTGAAGTATGCCGACATGTTCTCGGCCATGGGCACTGAGCCTCGGCTTCGGATCATGCAGCTACTACTCTCAGCTCATCCAGAGGGGTTGGTCGTCGGCGATATTCAGGACGAACTCGATATTCCCAATTCAACCCTTTCCCACCACTTGGACAAGTTGAGGACGGAAGGCTTGGTCCGCGTCCAGCGTGAGAGCACTTTTCTTCGCTACACGGCCAACACCGATGCACTTCAGGAGTTACTCGGCTTCTTGTACGCCGAGTGTTGCACTCGCAATCAAGCTGTTCCGCAAGCCAAGTTTGTTCAACTCTGCAAATAGGAGATTTTATGAGCGAATCCGTAACTAAGGAAATTGGGATTAAGGAAATCGTCAAAGAAAAATACGGCGCGGCGGCGCTTCGCGTAGGCACAACCGGGAGTTCATGTTGCGGAGCCTCGGAGGCACTTGGTGGCTGTGACCCCATCACGTCAAATTTATACGACTCATCACAAGCGCAGCAGATTCCCGAAGAAGCATTGCTCGCATCGCTTGGCTGCGGCAATCCCACGGCGCTGGCCGAACTGAAGCCCGGCGAGACAGTGCTCGATCTAGGTTCCGGCGGAGGCATCGACGTTCTTCTCTCTGCAAAGCGCGTTGGGCCCACAGGCAAAGCGTACGGTCTCGACATGACCGACGAAATGCTGGCTCTGGCGAACGAAAACAAGCGCAAAGCCGGGCTCGCCAACGTTGAATTCCTGAAAGGCGAGATCGAGAGAATACCGCTGCCCGATAATTCCGTCGATGTCATCATCTCCAATTGCGTCATCAATCTCTCCGCCGACAAAGACAAAGTTTTGCGTGAAGCCTTTCGTGTTCTCAAGCCACGTGGCCGTTTCGCCGTGTCCGACGTGGTCACGCGTGGAGAGATGCTGCCGGAAATTCGTAAAAGCGTTCTGCTTTGGGTCGGTTGCGTTGCCGGAGCGTTAGAAGAGAACGACTATCGCCGCAAGCTTTCAGCAGTCGGATTCGAGAGCGTCGATATTGAACCCACTCGGGTCTATCGCGTGGAAGATGCCCGGGAGTTTCTCAGCGGGCAGGGACTCGATGTCGACGCTATCGCCCCACAAATTGACGAAAAGTTTTTCAGTGCATTTATTCGAGCGGTCAAACCACAAACTTGTTGTGGTCCGACTTGCTGTCAGTGAGCTATGGACAAACACTATAACGTCTTGTTTCTCTGCACTGGCAATTCGGCACGCTCGATCATGGCCGAAGCGATCCTCAACGCAAAAGGCAAAACAAATTTTACAGCCTACAGTGCCGGAAGCCATCCCACCGGTGCTGTCCGAACGGAAGCGTTGCGCCAGCTTAACGCGGCGCGTCTGCCAACAGAAGGGTTACGAAGCAAAGCATGGGATGAGTTTTCGCGGCCGGGCGCGCCCAAACTCGATTTCGTTTTTACAGTTTGTGATAACGCGGCAAACGAAGTTTGCCCCATTTGGCCGGGGCAACCGATGACTGCGCATTGGGGAGTGCCCGATCCCGCCGCAGTGCATGGTTCTGAGGCTGAAGTTGAGCGAGGATTCCGTACAGCTTTCTTCACTCTCGAACGCAGAATTAGCCTGCTTCTTAGTCTGCCACTGGCCAGTCTCGACGGGTTGGCGATCAAAAGGGAAGTCGACAACATTGGAAAACAATAACGCTAGCGCAATCACTCGGCGCTTGGTTGCCGAAGGACTGGGCACAGCCTTTCTGCTGGCTACAGTCGTCGGATCCGGAATCATGGGAGAGCGGCTATCCGGCGGCAATGTCGGCCTCGCCCTTCTGGCAAATTCTTTGGCAACGGGAGCCGTCTTATCGGTTTTGATTTTGTCCCTTGCGCCGATTTCCGGTGCGCATTTCAATCCTGCGGTAACTCTTGCGCTTGCCATTCAACGTAAACTCTCGTCGCCCCTAGCTGCCGCTTATGTTGCTGCACAAATCGTCGGCGCGTTTCTGGGTGTTCTTGTCGCGCATGGCATGTTCGGCTTGCCAATTTTCCTTGCATCGAGACATACGCGAAATGGGACGAGTCAGCTTCTTAGCGAGTTCGTCGCAACTTTTGGATTGCTGCTGATCATCGCGTGCTGTTCGCGGTTTCGTCCATCTGCCACCGCGTTCGCCGTTGGGGCTTACATCGCAGGAGCCTATTGGTTCACAGCGTCCACATCGTTTGCGAATCCTGCCGTCACCATGGCTCGTGCGGCAAGCGACACGTTTGCCGGAATCCGCCCCGCCGATGCTCCGGCCTTCATTGTCGTTCAATTGATTGCAGCGTGTGCGGCTACGTTTTTCGGCAAGTGGCTCAATACAGAACCAACTCCGCAAGCCATTAATCACTGAAGCGTTTCGCTACTCGCTGGTGAAGTAATCCACGCTCACCGGATTTTCAAATAATGAATAATCCCGCGTAACCACCGTGATTCCACTGTCCGTGACGAAATATCTTTGACGGTCGGCTTCGAGGTCGTAGCCAATCGTCGTACCCTCCGGAATATGAACGTCACGATCGATGATCGCTTTGCGAATCCTGCAATGTCGGCCGACATTCACATGAGTAAACAAAATGCTGGAATCGATCTCGCTGAAAGAATTGATGCGCACATCGGGCGAAATAACACTACTCTTCACGCTGCTGCCTGAGATGATGCAACCGGCAGAGACGATGGAATCCAGCGCGGTGCCTGTGCGTCCGGCTTCGGCGAAAACAAACTTCGCCGGTGGATACTGCCGCTGATGCGTACGAATTGGCCAATGCTCGTCATACAGATTGAACACCGGCGATACTGCAACGATGTCCATGTTGGCTTCGTAGTACGCTTCCAGCGTCCCTACATCACGCCAGTACAATGCTTCCTTCTTGTTTTCATCGACGAAATCGAAAGAATAGACTTTATAATCTGAAACCATCCGCGGCAAAATATCTTTACCAAAATCGTGGCTGGAATCCGGATCCTCCGCGTCCTTTAATAGCGCAGGAATTAGAACATCTGTATTAAAGAGGTAGATACCCATGGAGGCTGAAACTTTCGCAGGATTGTAAGGCGAGCGCAGCGTTGTCTCTTTCGGCTTCTCCTCGAATCCTTTCACGCGATGGCTCTGGTCAATATCCACCACTCCAAAGCGCGACACTTCGTCCGGATCAATCTGAATTGTTGCCAGCGTTACGTCCGCGCCGGATTCCTGATGCTGCCGCTGCATCAAGCCGTAATTCATTTTGTAAATATGATCGCCGGAAAGAATCAGCACATAACGCGGCTGCTCCGATCCGATCGAATAGATGTTTTGGTACACCGCGTCAGCTGTGCCTTGGTACCACTCTTCGCTGACCCGCTTCATGGGAGGCAGGACCTCCACAAACTCGCCGACTTCCCGGCCCAGAATGTTCCATCCTTCTCTGATATGGCGATTGAGCGAAAGCGCCTTATATTGCGTGAGAATGTAAACACGGCGGAGGTCGGAGTTAATGCAATTGGATAGAGTGATATCAATAATGCGGTAAATTCCGCCAAAGGTTACGGCCGGCTTGGCCCGATCACGCGTAAGCGGAAACAATCTTTCTCCGGCCCCACCCGCCAATAAGACGCCTAACGTGTCTTTCATTCGAAGATCACCATTCGACATTCACCATGCGACGTTCACCGTTCTGTCTCTGAAATCATCTTCCCACGAGTTGGCAGTCTATGGGATGCAATTGGCCGCCGATTGTTACGCGGAATGTTACGCGTCACCCGCCGCGCAGTCGAAAAATACTAGCACAGGAAGTAAGCGCGGGCTTCCGCTCTCCGCTAAACTTACTCTTAGCCAGTCGTCGTCAAGCCAGCTTCGAGGAGACTACTATGAAAACCGGACCCAAAATTATCAGCATCCTTCTTCTAGTTCTGGCCTTCGTTGGCAGTGCTTTCCCGCAAAATAAAAATTCCGCTAACGGCAAGTTTCCTAAGTGCAGCGAATCGAACTCTAGTTTGTCGATTCCAAGCGGCCCTCACGGATTATTCGTTTTAATGTTTCCCGGCGCGCCGCTCAACGGCAAAGCTAGTAAGTACCTTATGCATAATCCGGCCGTGTGCGGCGGAGCGATCTATGTGGTTTGGAGTCAGGTCGACCGTGGTCCCAACGCCAGTCCTCGCTACGATTGGTCATCGGTGGAAGAGCAAACCGCACCTTGGATTGCCGCCGGAAAACAAGTCAGCTTGATTGTCTGGGCCACTGGTTACGGGGCTAATGCCGAGGCTACGCCGAGTTACGTTTACGACAAAACGCCATCCGTGACGTGCCCGAGTTTTGGCCACACGCCTGTTTTTTGGGACTCCAATTTCATGACGAATTACCAAGCCTTCATGGCAGCGGTCGTGGATAAATTCGCCAAGAACCCAGCGGTCTCATATATCCGTTTTGGATTAGGCGGCGGTGGAGAGACTTTTCCAGCTTGCATGTTTGCGCTAAAGAAATACGGATTTACCGACAGCAAATGGCAGAAGTATCAGTTCGACATGCTCGACTACGAAAAATCGCTGAACTCTCCGAAACAGTTAGCGGTCGGAATCAGCGCGTATGGTAATCCGCCGAGCTTCGCAGTGTCCGGGGCAGTTGCGGAACATGCTGCGAATAATGGCATTGCGATTGGCAATCAGGCGTTATCCGCGCAGGACGCGCGGGATTATACCGAAGGCAAATCTTGTATCGGAGACTGGTGCGGAAATCTTTCTCGATACCGGAATAAGGTCCCGTTCATTCTGCAAACAGCGCAGTACAACTTCAAAGGTCAAACCTCGATGGCCGAAGCACTGCCATTTGCGATGGGGCTTGGCGCTCAAGTCTTTGAATTAACCATCCGATATTGGCTGGTCGCTTACGATTCCAGCGATTCGGATTACTCCTCTCACCATGAACGAGAACAGCAGGCAATCGAGACAGCAGCGAAGACCCTGGGAGGAAGTTAGTCTTCGCATAGGAATATATGGGCTCCGTGAAGCAGCAATCCACGCTGTTGCCGAAGGGCGATAAGCGTCTCGTCCAGATCGTCGACGCCGCCCTCGCTGATGCCGCTCGCAAGAGCGGGTCTTGGCTCGTGTGTCATCCGGGCTGTTCCCATTGTTGCACCGGGGTCTTTGCGATCAACCAACTGGATGTGGCTCGTCTGAAAAAGGGTTTCGACTTGCTGGAAAAACGATTTCCAAGCCGCGCTTCGGAACTACGTCACCGAATGCAAGTCTCCACCGACCACCTCAAGCAGGAATTTCCTGGCGATCCCGACACCGGCGTGCTTAACCTTGAGACTGAAGTTGCTCGCCACCGTTTCGCCGAGTTTGGTAATGATGAAGTCTGTCCGATTCTTGATCCCGATACTGGACTTTGCGAGCTTTATGAATACCGTCCGATGACATGCCGAGTTTTCGGTCCGCCAGTACGATCAGCCGAGCAAGATGAAGAAGGCCTTGCTACCTGCGAACTGTGTTATCACGGAGCGACCGACGAACAAATTGCCGCATGTGAAATGGTTCCGGACCCCGACGATCTCGAAAGTAAGTTGTTGCAGGAGATGCAGGGCGCGGGTATCGCTAACCCGGAAACGATTGTCGCATTTTGTTTAAGATGATTTACGACGGGCAGGTTGAAAATTTATGAACATAGATTTTTCAGGAACCGTAATTTTAATTGCTGGGGGCACCGGAGGACTCGGACGCGCCGTCAGCAAAGCTTTTCTCAACGAAGGCTCTAAAGTTATCGTCACGTATCAGAAACAGGAAGAATTCGATTCGCTGTCAACCGATGTAGGAAGTGCTAGCTCTTCGCTGGAAGGTCATCGAGTCGATGTTACCGACGAAGCAGCCGTCAATCAACTGCTCAAGTCCATCGTTGAAACTCACGGACGGATCGATACTCTCGTCAACACAGTCGGTGCCTTCGCCGGTGGAATGAAGCTTTGGGAAATGGAATCCAAGACTTTCGAGCAAATGCTCGCACTCAATCTTCGCTCGGGTTACGTCCTTGCTCGCGTCGTTGCACCGGTCATGTTGAAACAGCATCGCGGCTCGATCGTTAATATTGCCTCGAAGTCAGCAGTCGATCACGCTGCCGGAGCATCGGCATATGCTTCATCGAAAGCTGCCGCAGTGGCACTAATCGACTCGCTCGCCGCCGACCTAAAGGGAACTGGCGTCCGCGCTAACTCCGTGATGCCCAGCATCATCGACACCGAGGCGAATCGGCAAGCCATGCCCAAAGCGGATTTCACGAAGTGGCCCAAGCCAGAAGACATTGCACAGGTCATTCTTTTCTTATGCAGCGATCAGGCCAAGCTCATTCAAGGCGCGGCAATACCTGTATACGGCGACAGCTAACATTGATTGTGAGGAAGTAATCATGTCTATTCGACCTGTAAAGCGGATCGTCAAATCGAAACCAACCATGGAAGGCGCTGGCGTCCATTTGCGCCGTGCTTTCGGCTTCGGCAACACCGCTGACTTCGATCCGTTTCTATTGCTCGACGATTTCCGTAATGATGTCCCAGCCGACTATCTTGCGGGATTTCCCTGGCATCCGCATCGCGGTATCGAGACCATCACTTACGTTCTCGCGGGGACGGTCGAACACGGCGACAGCATGGGCAATCGCGGCAGCATCGCCTCGGGCGATGTTCAATGGATGACCGCCGGCAGTGGCATCATTCATCAGGAAATGCCTAAAGGAGACCAGTCAGGGCAAATGCATGGCTTCCAACTCTGGGCGAATCTTCCTGCTGGATTGAAAATGACGCCGCCGCGCTATCAGGAAGTGAAGTCGCTCGATATCCCGCTCATCACCGATGACGACGGCACTCAAGTTCGGCTTGTCTGCGGCAATTTTTGGGGAAAGAAGGGTCCAGTTGACGGAATTGCTACCGATCCAATTTATCTCGACGTGTCAGTGCCACCGGGCAAGCGCAAGGCTTTGCCGATGGAAACCACCCGGCACACCTTCGCATACGTTTTCGCGGGATCGGGAAAATTCTGCAACGCTTCGGGACCTCTCGCCGTCCCCACTGAAGGAATCAAATGGTCAGACACCAAGCCGCCTTCGGAGGCTGATAATCGGTCGCTGGTCGTGTTCGACAGTGGCGATGAAGTCGTCGTCCAGGCCGGAGACGATGGCATACGTTTTCTTCTCGTATCGGGGAAGCCACTTCAAGAGCCGGTCGCGTGGTACGGACCTATTGTCATGAATACGCAGGAGCAGCTGCGCGAAGCATTTCTCGAATTAGACCAGGGAAACTTCTTGAAGCCCTAAAGTGATGCGATTTTCGCTACACTCAATCCGTGCCCACGGTTGCGATACCACAAAAGAAATCGACGTTTCTTCATAAACTCGGCAGCGCCATTAGTTTCTTAGTCGCGATTCTCGTAAATATCTGGGCCGCCGCGGCACTGTTCTTTGATTTCCCGTCTCCCGCCTATCGCATACCTCTGGCCGTCGTTTACATCCTCGCGATTCTCGCCGTCCTCATTACTCTGAAGTCTCCGCGCAGTCTGCTCGTGATGTTTCTCGCATTTGCCGTTGCTGCGACCTGGTGGTTTTCCCTGAAGCCATCCAATAATCGTGACTGGCAGCGTGATGTGGCGGAAACCGCATGGGCCGAAATCAATGGCGATCAGGTTGTGATCCACAATGTCCGCAACTTCGAATACCGCACCGAGACTGACTACACTCCGCACTGGGAAACCCGCACCGTTAACCTTTCCAAACTTCGCGGAGTTGATTTATCGGTCATCTATTGGGGATCGCCGTACATCGCCCACACGATCCTCAGTTTCGATTTCGCCGATCAAGGTTATCTCGCCATCTCGGTCGAGACCCGCAAAGAAGTTGGAGAAAGTTATTCTGCGATTCGCGGATTCTTCCGCTACTATGAACTGATTTACACCATTGCCGACGAGCGCGATGTGATCCGCCTGCGTACGAACTACCGCCCCGGCGTTCATGGGGAAGGTGAAGACGTTTACCTGTTTCACACACTCGCTTCTCCGCAACAAGCCCAGGCGATTTTTTTGGATTATCTCCGCCGCGTCAACCGCCTTCGGGATCACCCGGAGTGGTACAACGCCCTGACCAACAACTGCACCACTAATGTCGCGCTACACGTCGCCGATGCCGGAGACAGCAATTTTTCGCGTTGGGATTGGCGAATCCTGCTCAATGGCAAATCTGATGAAATGCTCTACGATCACGGAGACCTCGCCGGCAACCTTCCCCTCGCCGAGTTAAAACAGAAAGCCTATATCAATCCAGTGGCCCGAGCAGCGGGCGATTCGTCGGACTTTTCTCAAATCATTCGTCGTGGACGACGCGGCTTCGATATGCGGCCATAAGTGCGCCCTATCCAGAAGTTGTAACTGCGTTTATTCTGAACCTTCACGCCATCGCTGTAATACTTACGAACGAGTTCCAATGGATTTCTTCAAGCGCCAGAAAACCCGGCTGTTGCTGTTCTTCGCTGTCGTCGGCCCCGGCTTCATTACGGCGAACGTGGACAACGACGCCAACGGGATTTATACCTACTCCGCAGCTGGCGCTCAGTTCGGACACTTACTTCTCTGGACGCTCATTCCGATCACTCTGGCCCTAATCGTCGTTCAGGAAATCAGCGCACGCATGGGTGCGGTTACCGGCAAAGGCTTAAGCGATCTGATTCGCGAAGAATTTGGTTTTCGCATCACCTTCTTCATGATGATCGGCATCCTGATCATCAACTTTGGCAACGTGGTCGGCGAATTTGCGGGAATCGCCGGCAGTCTGGAATTGTTCGGCCTGTCTAAGTACATCACGGTTCCGGTTTGCGCTTTTATAGTGTGGCTTATGGTAGTTAAGGGCCAGTACAAGAGCGTGGAAAAGGTTTTCCTCACCGCATCGTTTTTTTATCTGACATACATCTTCGCCGGATTCTTCGCCAAGCCAGCATGGATCGCCGCATTAGTCGCCACGGTTAAGCCGCCTCCGCGTGAAGCTTTCATGCAGCCCGGCTATTTATTTCTTGCGATCGGTGTAGTCGGCACAACAATCGCACCGTGGATGCAGTTCTATCTGCAATCTTCCATCGTTGAAAAGGGAATCACGAAGCGGCAATATAAAGCATCCCGCATCGATGTAATCGCGGGCTGCATTTTTACCGACGTGGTCGCATGGTTCATCATCGTTGCCTGCGCGGCCACGCTCTACGTTCACGGCTACCACAATATTTCTGATGCCAAAGACGCGGCCCAGGCGCTGCGTCCTTTAGCCGGAGACTACGCTTATATTTTGTTTGCAATGGGATTGTTCAACGCATCGCTTTTCGCAGCCTCGATTTTGCCGCTCTCGACCGCATACACCGTTTGCGAGGGATTAGGTTTTGAATCTGGAGTCGGCAAGCGATTCAGCGAAGCGCCGGTATTCTACTGGCTGTATACCATCTTGATTGCCGCGGGCGCTGGCGTAATTCTTTTTCCGAATTTACCGTTGGTGAAAATCGCGATCCTGTCTCAAGTCGTGAATGGAGTGGCTATTCCGCCAGTCTTGGTCTTTATGCTTTTGCTGGTCAATAAAAAAGAATTGATGGGTGAATACGTCAACTCGCGTTCTTATAACGTTGTCGCTTGGGGGACCGCCATTATTATGGCTGCTTTGAGTTTGGCATTGGTCTGGACGATGCGCTCAACAGGAAGTTGACGCGTCTCTAAAGCGGCTTGCCCGCCGCCAGTTCTTCTACAAGCTTCAAATCCGCTTCGAGAAAATCATACGAGGGAAGCTGTGCCCGGCTGCTCCACTGCATGTCTTTGAATATCTTGTTTTCCAGTTCGCCTTTGTACTCCCGCACCACAAAGAATCGCAAATCCACTGCTCCGCCGCCGGGATATTCATGTCTCATGCGAAGCAGTTCATAGTCGATGGTGGCGTCGATCCCCAATTCTTCTTCCAGTTCTCGATGCAATGCTTCTTCCGGTTGCTCGCCTTCTTCAACTTTGCCGCCGGGAAACTCCCATTTCAGCGGCATGGTCTGGTGACGAGTCCGCTGGCAGACCAGAATATTTTCACCGTCCACGATGATGGCAGCGACAACGTGCTTCATGACGAAACCGCCGTAGACTCAGAAATCTTGCTGTGTCGAGGATCGATGCAACTGCTGAAAGTGAAAGCAAACGCAGCGACGCCCGCCGGACAAATCAATTTCAGCGTATGCTCGCCAAATTCATGGTTGTCAACGACCGCATACATTCGAGCGGTGGAGACTTCTATAACGCTCTCATCTTTACCGTTGGAGATGTGGAACTGCGTTTCTGTCGTCGCCTGTTCTGCGGAAAGTCGCTTTTCGTCTTGCCGGACAATCACTTCGCATGCCGGCCCTCGTGGGGAAGCCATGACTAGATTTACCGCTGATGCTGAATACTTCAGCATCAGCCGGTGCTCTCCATCACCCGCCGCTTCAAAATATTCAGCAGTCGATGCCCAACTCCCGGCTGCGTAAAAATACCCTTCCTCGAATTTCTTGGTTTCGAGTTTGTATTCCGCAATCTGATCTTCGCTGAAGCCACCTTTGTTTCCGATGCGTCCTCTTTTATGTCCAAGATAAAGTTCCGGTGACGCGGCGAAACACACAGCGCCAGTCTGATCTTCAGTCCGGATCGCAGGCATTATCTCTGGCAATTCAAGGGCTGGATTTATTTCCCGCAACAACTCCTGAATATTTTCTTCGCAATCGCGATACGCTCCTTCGCCAAAGTGAGCCCATCGCAGATAGCCTTCGCCATCGAGCAAATATTTCGTTGGCCAGCATCGGTTGGCAAACGCCTTCCAAAGTTCGTAATCGCTATCAATCACATTAGGGTACGTCAGTCCAAATTCCTGAATGCCGCGCTGTACATTGGACTCGTACTGAGCAAACGTGAACTCCGGCGTGTGCACTCCAATCACAGTAAGACCTTTATCTTTGTAGCGTTCGTGCCACGCCTGTACGTAGGGAAGCGTGCGAATGCAATTAAGACAGGTGTAGTCCCAAAAGTCGATGAGCACGACACGCCCACGCAGTTGCCGCAAACTTAAAGGAGGGGAATTGAGCCAGATTCGTCCGATCTCCGGCGCTCGAACCGTTCCTTTATCTACCTTCATGCTGGGACTTTTTCCAGATGGCGTCCTACGAGTTCAGCACAGTATTCCACAAACTCGCGGTCCTCTCCGGAAAACGCCGAAGAGAAGTGGCTGTCGATATCCAATTCGCCGACCACTTTACCATTAACGAAAATCGGAACCACGATTTCAGATTTCGTTTCAATCGAACAAGCGAGGTATCGCGAATCTTGCGTGACGTCATCCACCACAACAGTTTTTCCGATGGACGCTGCCGCGCCGCAGATCCCCTGATTTAGGGGAATGCGCGTATGCGGAGTCATCGCACCTTCAAATGCGCCGAGCTCCAGCATGGGAGGTTTCGTGTCCTGTTCGAGCATGTAAAAGCCGACCCAGTTATAGCGCAGCATTCGATCATGCAGCAACTTGGCAATCGACGCCATGAACTCGTCGGCAGATTGCGGCCGAGCCGCTAGTTGTTCGACTTCACGCTTCGCCTCAGCGATTTTAGATGTATCTGACATATTGACCCTAAAATAACATGGCTCGACTGTCTCAAGACCAATGCTAGTTCCGGCTGATCCGATTGACCTCAGGTCGCATCCCGAATATTTCAGGATGAATCGCCGAAGCTAGGGCATGCAATCCGCGGATCAGGGTGGGTGCGGGCGTATTCAGAAACTCATCCGGGACGCAAAAGACGTTACCGTGTTTAACCGCGTCCATGCTTTGCCAATCTCTCGAAGCAATAACTTTCTCGAGAGGCACGCGGTCTCCTGCGCCGCACCAGGCTGCAATTATCACGTCAGGATTTTCTGCCATGACGGCTTCCGCGGTCGTGTGTGCTCCCGGAGTTCCCACAAATTCGCCGCCCGCCGCCTCCACCAATTCCGCGACCCAAGTCTGCGAAATGATCAGCGGCTTCCCCCACTCTTCGCAATAAACTCGCGGCTTCTCTAAGCCGGCAACCTTCTCCTTGACGTATCCGATCTGCTCCTTCATTGATTCGATCACTTTAACTCCTCGATCCGACTCGCCCATAATGCCGGCAATGCTGGCGATATCCACATAGATATCCGCCAACGTTCTAGGAGCACAGCCGAGAAAGCGAATGCCCGCCTTGAGGATTTCAATTACCGCATTTTCCTGATAGGGCACTGCTGCTAGAACCAAATCAGGCTTTGCCGCGAGAATCTCTTTGCTCTTCGCGGTCCACGAATCGGCGACGATCACTCGCCCGGAATTAGCTAGTTCGGGGTAAATATCGAGGCAATACTTTGTGCAGGCGACAAGGCAATCTAGGTTTCCAATTTCGGCGAGGATGGCGGTTGCGCTCGGTTGAAGAGAAACGATTCTCTTGGGGAGGTGCTCCGAAGAGCTCATGGATGCGTAACGCCATCCGGCCAATAGATCGTCCAGCCAAGTTTGCGAGCCTGCGCTTCCAGATCGGGATTTGGATTCACCGCAAAAGCATGGTGTCCTTTTTCCATCATGTCGGCATCCCACTTGGAATTGCCGAACACGGCATCCGGAGTTCGCTCAATCACCTCTTGAATCGCTAGCGATTTGCCCGGCCCCGATGGCACTCGGATAATCCGATTCGTAATCACGCCGTCATCAATCTCAACAGCAGCTGCGAGAATCTTCTCTTTAGGAAGTCCGAAATTTTCCATGGCTGCTTCAATCACCCATTCATTGGTCGAGGAAACTGCCCATACATCACAACCCTCATCCAGGAGTTCCGAGACTAGCGTCCGCATTTCTGGGAATATCTGGGCAAAGAAATTTTCTTCGAAGAATTCTTTCGCTAACTTCCTCAAATCCTCTTCCTGCAAGCCAGCATGCATGGTCACCATTTCGCCGCACATTACTTCTTCGTCAACTTTTCCGGCTTTGTAGTCGGCATAGCGGGCGACCGCCCAACGAGCAATGTCGGCGTCTACCACATTGCGTTCGAGCTCCCATCGGAAAAAGCCTTCTCCGGAGTCGCCCGACCACAGCGTGCCGTCACAATCAAAAACAGCGACACGTGGTTCCAATTTGAGTATGGTTTCTTGAAAGTCGATGGCTTTGGTGGAGGGAGCGGGCATAGCGTCAAGCCATTATTGAATCTGAAGTAAGCCAAGTCAAACTGGCATGATTCAAACGCCTAAGTTTCGCATATAAAATTTTGTGCTAGTTTGAAATCATTCATGCGTTACGGAGCGAGTAGATGAAAGCAGTTCGCATCCACGAATTCGGCGGTCCGGAAGTCCTGCGTTACGAGGACGCGCCCGATCCAATATTGCGAAAAGATCAAGTTCTCATTCGCATACGCGCTTGCGCTCTCAATCATCTGGATATCTTTGTGCGCAAAGGGCTTCCCGGAGTTAAGCTTCCGCACATCCTGGGCAGTGACATTTCCGGCGAAATCGCGGAGATTGGCGAGTACGTCACCGGATTCCAAAAAGGACAGCGCGTCCTGCTCGCTCCAATGCACTATTGCGGACACTGCGCAAAATGCGTATCCGGATTGCAAAATGAATGTCGCGAGTTTACCGCTCTCGGCAATACCGTTGACGGCGGTAATGCTGAACTGATCGCCGTCCCCGCCGCCAATGTCTTGCCGATTCCAGACACCCTCGATTTCGATCAAGCCGCCAGCGTTCCTCTTGTCTTCCTGACTGCGTGGCACATGCTGGTCGGGCGCGCCAAAATTCGTCCCGGACAAACCGTGCTGGTTCTCGCAGCAGGTTCCGGCGTCGGCACCGCTGCGATTCAAATCGCCAAAATGTTTCACGCACGCGTCATAACCACCGCTGGGAACGAAGAGAAGCTGGAAAAAGCAAAATCGCTTGGCGCGGATTACGGCATTGATCACTACAAACAGAAAATCTCAAACGAGGTCCGCCGCATCACCAACAAAGAAGGTGTAGACATCGTTGTCGAACACGTCGGCGGCGCGACCTGGGACGAAAGTATGAAGTCCCTCAAGCCCGGAGGCACCATCGTGACTTGCGGTGCGACCACTGCTCCGGTCGTGTCATTCGATCTCCGGTTCCTGTTTGCGCGCCAGCTTTCGTTTCTCGGTTCCTATATGGGCACTATGGGAGAGTTCCACGAAGTCATGGCGCATGTTTTCGCCGGACGCCTGAAACCAGTCGTGGACCGCACGTTTCCACTCAGTGAAATTCCCGCTGCCCACGAGTATCTGGAAAACAGTCAGATGTTCGGCAAAGTTGTCGTCAATCCCTAAGTGTCCTCGTTTGCGGCTAGTTGTCCTTCACCGTGGCCCAGCAAGTGATGGCGCTGGGTATTGTTGTCCAGTATCCGAATTTTTCGTATATCTGCGCAGCTTTGGTGGCCGCTTCTTTCAACGTCAAACCCGAATCGTTGATTTGCGGATCGGAAGCATTTCGGATCGCCGTCCACCGCGGAGCGTTTGTCCCTAATTGCTGAATGACCATCCCAAGTACGGCGTCACCCATCTCGACCGCTGCTCCGAGGCCTTTTAATCCGTAACTGTTGGAACTATCGTCGAAAGCAAAAAAATCCGTCGTTACCACATCAGGCACTTTCGCCGCCAAAACGGACTTGGTGAAGATGCGGGGCTTACGAGTACTGACCGGAAGATGCGACGCATTGGCCGCAAAAAGCTTCTCCGCCATGGAATAGGACTTTGACCCCAGCTTCGAGCAACCATACTGGCCGTTGTGAAATGGTTTCGATTTAAAGGCTTTCTGACAATCGAATCGGACCTGCTTCGCCGCGACCACATCCCCTAACTCAATTTTCGCGCCGATCCCGCCGGCTGTACCGGTTGTGATAACCAGCTTTGCCCCGGTTTCCGTAATGATCTGTTTCCATAGTTTTGCTACGGGCATGGCCGGACCATCCTGGCTCAGGTGGAGTTCCGATTTCATGCACAATACATTTTTTCCCGCAATGCGCGTGGGGAAATAACTTGCAAGCCGCTTGCTTTGCAAAGCAGGCGCGCCCTTACGGATAAGGGGCACAAATTGTGATTGGAAATTGTGCGTGTATGTATACCACGCGGTCTTACTTGGATAGCCCGGAGTCAGCGTATCGGACAGTGCCTTAGCTTCCTCTACCGTCCAAGTGACGATTACGTAGTCGCATTTGGGCAACACCGCAGATGACGATGGCGTTTTGGACATCGGTTTCGGTGTGGGCGCCGACCCTTTCGGCCATGGGATCGGCGAGCGGGCCGCTGCTTCCATAACCATTGCTGGCGGAAGGCTATGCGGCGAATAAGTACTGGCGTCGTCGCGGTCAAACATGATGATGTGACGCGCCAGGTCTTCAACGTGAAAAGTTTTTTTGGAGGCTCGCATTAGCTTGTCACCTCCGCTAAATCTTGTTTCAGCGTGGTGAGGTCAAAACCATTCGGAGCTTTTCCATGAAGTTTTTTACTGAACCAATCCGGACTGAGCACCGCAAAAGCTTCTTCTGCATACGCATCGTAGAACTTCCAACTCATCGCTTTTAAAGCTCCCCATGTTACGACATAAAGATTTCTCTGGTCATATCCAACCGCGGGAATACAGTGGCCATTATTTTGGTTCGGAGCGGCATCGCCGACCGGGCCTTTTGGTGGAACCACCCATGGGATTGTTAAAAAATCTTTTCCTGGAGCGACAGCAAAGTTCGGAAGCGCAACTCCGATGTAACAGGATCCGAATAGATTGACTGCATCCATCGCCTGCACATCGTTTTTTAATTCCAGCGCTGCGAACGCAGTGATCTTGTGTTTGTCCAATCCAACTTTGCGCCAATGATTCAGCACATCGAGCATGTTGGCGCCCGCATCCGGATTCCCGTGAGCGAAGTAGTTGTAAAACGCAAGGATCGTTGCATCAGGCACAACAAATTTCTTGCCGGTGTTCGCGGTCCACTCCATGATCATGTGTCCAGCGGCCGCGCAAGTGCAGTCTCCTTGTGTATCGTTGTCCATCATTCCCCAGCCGCTATTGGGGATTTTCCCCACCCATGATTTGCTCGCCGGCGGTGCTGCGAGACCCTGTTTGAGGTAAGCTCCGAATTGAAGCGTTCTCGGATCATGTTTAACCGGCAGCTTACCTAGTTTGAATTGGAATGGTTTCTTGATGGATGGTTGCAATGCAGTCATGACTTCCTCCTTGAGTGAATTTGATTGACGAACTCCTTGACGTGATTTCAGACTGCCTACGAGTCTTCGTATCAGCGATCAAAGATGCGTATCCGGCTTTTGTTCAAAAGCCGACCGCAGGTCGTCATAGCGAGGGGAAAGTCTATGAGGGGATGACGAGAGAAGTGTACCGCTGCCTATTATTTTGTCAAGTGGATTTTGGGACAGATTGTACCCTTAACCCATAAGGTGCAAACTCTGACTCCGCCGGTTTAGAATGGAAGCATCATGAGCCAGAGCTTCGGTCCTTACGTTGACATAGAAAATGGCAAGCGAGTCGTCAAAGATTTGACGTTTGGAAATCCCACGCCTGAAGGCGTCGTGCTGACTACTCTCGACAGCGCCGTCAACTGGATGCGCAAGAACTCGATTTGGCCGATGACATTCGGACTGGCCTGCTGCGCCATCGAAATGATGTCCATGGGTGCATCGCGTTTCGATATCGCGCGCTTCGGAGCAGAGGTATTTCGTCCCTCGCCTCGGCAATCAGACCTCATGATCATCGCCGGTCGCGTCTCCAACAAAATGGCTCCGGTCATTCGGCAACTTTGGGAGCAAATGCCAGAACCCAAGTGGGTCATCTCTATGGGAGCATGCGCCACATCAGGCGGCGTATTCAATAACTACGCTCTGGTGCAGAGCGTGAATCAAGTCATTCCCGTGGATATCTATGTCCCCGGATGTCCCCCCCGTCCTGAGCAATTGATCTATGCCATCACATTGCTCCAGGATAAAATTCAAAAAGAACGCGGCACTATCAAACGCGCGTTAAACATTTCCTAGCCAACTTTTCTATTCGCGCCGTATAGTACAAACATTTCATGCGAAAATCTGCTTTGAAGCCCCATGTTTCCTCTATAACTGCGCAAGCTCCTTGCCGGATCGATCTCGCCGGTGGCACTCTCGATATCTGGCCGCTTTATCTTTTTCATCCTGGCGCGCTGACGCTAAATTTTGCCATCAATATTCTGACTGAGTGTCGCATCACCCCTCAGTCTGGCCGCAGCATTGTTCTGCGATCGATGGATACGAAAAAAGAGGAGAGCTTCCCGAATTTGGCTGCACTCCAAAAAGCAAATAAATTTCGTTTGCCTTTGGCCGCACGCCTAATCCAATTTTTCTCCCCAGAGGGAGGATTCTTGCTCGAGACTGATTCCGAATCTCCCGCTGGCGCTGGTATCTCCGGATCGTCGGCTCTCATGATCTCCATTACCGCCGCTCTAGCGCGCTACACTGGCCAGAAACTTGGCCTCGAACAAATGCGCGAAATCGGTCAGAACGTCGAGACCCACGTCATCAATGTGCCCACCGGCTGTCAGGATTACTATCCGGCGCTATACGGCGGCGTCAGTGCCATCCACTTGAGCGCTGATGGAATTCACCACGAAGCTGTTCCCGTGGACACCGAAGAGATCAACTCACGCTTTGTGCTCGCCTATACGGGAGCGCCCAGGCAGTCAGGCATCAACAATTGGGAAGTTTTCAAAGCGCATATCAATGGTAACAAGCGAGTTTTCCGTAACTTTGAACGTATCTCGTCCATCGCCACGGAGATGCACTCCGCTCTGGCGTCAGCCAAATGGAGCGAAGTCGCCCGGCTGCTTCGTGAAGAATGGAAATTACGTCGCACAAATGCCCCCGGCATCACCACTCCTCTGATTGACAAGTTGATCGCTGCTGCAAGCAAACATGGCGGCCTGGCAGCCAAAGCCTGCGGTGCTGGCGGTGGCGGTTGTGTGGTCTTCCTTGTGGAAAAGGGAACTGCCTCCCGCGTCGCCGCAGCAATCGATGCCGCCGGTGGCACTGTTCTGCCAGTTCATCTGGCGACCAAGGGCGTTCGCCTTTCCTGATTGGGCTTTTACGCTCTTCCGCTTATACTTAGGATGGACGTGGCCGCCATGAACTTAGCTACCCGTGCACTTCTCCTGCTCGTTTTGTCTCTAGAAGCCGTAAGCCTGTTTGCCGGTGACGGTCAGCCCGCTCCCAAAATGTCCAAAGAAACTCGGATCGCCCTCGAGCGTGCTTTCACCGCCGAACTCGTCTACATCCGTACGACATTCCCCATGGGTACAAAGGGCCTTACTTTAAAAGATGGAGCCCTCTCGCCCAGCGGCGGCGAATTGGACATGCTTCTGACAATGTCTGGCCCATCCGTAAAACCCGGTGATCAGGCACGAATCAGCGAGATAGAAGTAAAAGGTAACGCGATCCATTTCGAAATCAACGGCGGCCCAGTCAAACATACGAAGTGGTACCAGCGCGTTACGGTCGGCGGCAACGGCGGCAGTACCAGTCCAGTCAACCCCAATAATCCGTCAGCAAATGCGCGCGGATCTTACGTTGACTTGGTTTTCGACAAGTATGTTCCTGAACTCGATGCAAACCAATTGAAAGCTTTGCTGCGGCCTGTTTTTGATTTCAATGCCAAATCAGCCGAAGAAGCCTACCTAGAGACGATTCCGCCCAAAGCCAAAGAAGCTATCGAAAATCACAAGGTGTTAGTTGGCATGGACCGCCAGATGGTCCTTTATGCTAAAGGACGCGCGCCAAAGAAAGTCCGGGAAAAAGATGGCGAAACGGAGTACGAAGACTGGATTTATGGCGAACCGCCGGAAGACGTCGATTTCGTGCGCTTCGTCGGAGATGAAGTGGTTCGCGTAGAAACTATGGCGGTCAATGGCAAGAAAACCTTAAGAACCGCGCGAGAATTGCAAATTCCACGAGTTGAGAAACCTGCTCCGGACATTCATCCTGCCAATGCTCCAACTCTGCGACGCCCCGGCGAAGACGCCGCCCCCGATTCGTCCCAGAATCCCTCAAACAATGCCAACACGCCTGGCCCTCGCATGCTCACACAGCTAATTTAGTTCACACGATTGTCACAATTCGGCCATTTTTTATACGACGTTCCCCGTAGCTAACCAAGTACGTGCGGAAACCAATTGCGCAACGGATGCAAATAGTTTCACTTATGCACAAGTAAGTATACGAACTAGGCCACCGTTGCCGATTTCGCTTGACTTTATTTCCAGATGGAATAGGATTTGGCGGCAGGTGAGAAAGCAAATTTTGACACCAAGCTTTCCACTCGCAAAGAAACAATCCAACAGAAGTAAATTCCCAGGAGGAATACCAGTGAAGAAGACTCTGTTTGCAGTGGTATTGGTTGCAGCATTTAGCTTTTCCGCACTAGCCGCCAACGTCCCTTCGGTCAACGCCAAGGGTAACGGCAAAGCATCGCGCGGAACCAGCGTCCCGACTTGGGGCATCCCGAACGTTCCACAGACCATCGTATTCTACGGTGGCGATAACAACGTCAACGATCCTAACACCGATGGCTTCGCCAACGGCAACACCCTGCTAGTACCGAGCACCACCACCTACGGCGCGATCACAGCTCCAGCCGGCCACAATACGGTCTCTGGCGTTTTCTTCAACCAGATCCCGACCTTGACAGGAACCGTTTTTGATCCTGCAACCGGAACTTGGGACATTCGCATTCACGTGTCCGAAGGCGTCGCCGGAACCAGCGTAGCCCACGGCAGCGGAGCTCAGACCGCAACCCCGACCGGCCGCGATCCGTTTGGTTTCACCGAATACACCACCTCAGTTCAGTTCGGCACAACTTTGACCGCAACTGCCCACACCACCTACTGGGTAAACGAGTCCTCGCAGTGCACCAATTCCGCCAACGGCAACTGCAGCTCCTTGCAGTACTACGTTGACAACACCACCCAGAAGACCAACGGCGTCAACGCCAGCCTGCAGCCGACTTCGCAGATTTTCTTCAACTCTGCGTTCTTCGGTTTCACTTGGGCTAACTGGTGCGATTCGTCCTTGGGCGTTCCTTCGGGCGCTTGCCAGTGGCTGTCTTACGGCTTGACGCACTAAACTAAGCCGTTCGATAGTTATAGCTTTAAAATAAGGAGAGGCCGGACAATACCGGCCTCTCCTTTAATTTCTATCGGATTTTGCTAAATTCACCTACCTACTTCAATCAACACATCCTCTCAGTTGGTTTTTTTCGCACGGGAGATCACCTGTGCTACGCTAATTGTTTGGGTTTTCGGATTTATTTACTTGGAGAACGTCAGCTATGATCCGTTGTTTAATATGTTTGATATTAATGTTGCCTGCATGGAGTCAAACCGGGAACATAAGTACGAAACAGGAAAAAGGAAGGCCCTTGGAAAGCGCGAAGCCGCCGGTACTAGCGGATGAGCAGTTATCTCCTGCTCAGCGAATTCCACAGGACGCTACCATCGTCACAATCGATGGCCTATGCGACCCCTCTTCGCCGGTCGCTTTTAAGCCGAGTTGTAAGACCACGATGACTCGCGCTCAATTCGAGAAGATTCTATTCGCCATTCAACCGGAATCCCCACAGGCGGCACGCCGACAGTTTGCGAACGACTACACCAACACGCTGGTAAAAGCACGCAAGGCCCGTGAACTGGGTCTTGATAAACAGCCGGACTTCGAGAGCAGGGTTGAAGTCTTGCGGCTTGTGGTGACCAAAAAGGCTTTGGAACTTACCATCAACGTGCAGGAATGGGACAAAATTTCCGATAAACAGATTGAGGATTACTACAAGGCCAATCCGCAGGAATTCGTTCAAGTCAATCTTGAAAAGCTTTTCGTGCCATGGTTCGAGCCCGACGACGACCCTAAAAAGCCTCTATCCGAAGCCGATAAGAAAAAGCGCAATGAGCAGTCGTTTCGCGATCTTAAGGTGGAGGCCGAGAAGCTCTACCAACGAGCATCGGCAGGAGAAGATTTCCTCGCCTTGCAAATCGAAGCTAACAAGTTTACGGATACAAACAACGGTACTAGCGCAAGAGGCGACGTCGTTCTGGAACGGTTTCGCCGCAAAATGTTCCCGCCTTTTTTAGTGCCAGTAATGGATGAGGAACCCGGGCATCTGACCCCGATCCTTACGGCAGACAATGGTTATTACATTTTCAAAGTAACAAAAAAGAGCATGTTGCCGCTCGAAAAGGTGCGGTTGGAAATTCACGGCGAACTGCGTGATGCCGTTGTCGATAAGCTCAAGGCTGCCATAGTTCAGGCCGCGGCTTCTTCAACTGTTTACAATCCGGATTATTTCGGACCGTCGACGCCAGCTGATCAAAGCAATCCGCCTCAAAAGAATGAATTTTAGATGTCGGGTGCGACTCACTGCGCTAGTGACCGCTGTATCTAATTGGACCGCAACTACTTACCGGTGTTTTGCGTTCCAAAATACACTTCATCCAGCTTAATCTTTGCCGAATCGACAATCATTTTCATCTCGGTTTGCTGCCGAGCGATTGCAAGACCATGCCGGATTTGTGGCCGTGCCTCTTCTAGTGGAATCGTGCGCGCAGCCCCTACCTTAAAGACAACGAAGCCATTTGGATCATCAAGTACCGGAGAAATCTCACCTGGCTTAAGATCCAGGACGATCCGCTGGTTCGCTGGCAAGTTGCTTCCGCGAACCTCCCCCAAACTGGTGGCGGGAAGATTAACGGCAGTGGGGCCGGCAAATTGGAACGCCTCTGCCTCAAGCTTATCGAAGTCTTCACCAGCCACAGCCCGAACCCGAAGCTTCTCAGCCTCTGCTTTCATGACTTTTGCCGACTCTTCTTCGCGTTTCTGTTCGTCAGCGTCGCTTAAGTCGGCAGGCGGCAATACCTGTCGCCCCGGGATCGCGATTCGCTTCAACTCCGCTTCTTTAAATCCATCGACATTTTCCCTGTAAAATCTGTCCACCAGTTGATCTGGAATTACCGGTTCACTACCAAAGATTGACAGATTCAGTTCCTGCGCCAGGACCTGCTCTTTGGCAAGTTTCATTTCCTCATCAAATTCGGGTCCTTTATCGAGACCTAATTCGCGCGCTTTCTGATCGTTCACCAATGCCTCTACATATCGTTGCGCGAATTGCCGTCGCTGTTCCGGAGGCATATTTCGCTGCACTGCCAACACCATTAATTCAAATTGCTTACGAGTAATTACAGTTTTACAGTTTTCGGCCGTTTTCTCCCTCGGAATGGGATTGCAGACCCCGTTAACGGTGATGATTGGCGTGTCCAGTCCGATATTTGGCGCGAAGTTGGATTTCAACAACGGAGTTGGCGGAGAAGGTTGTCCTGGCTGCGTGTTCTGACCGCTTCCGACCGTGCAAAGCATCAACATTGCGACTATATACTTTGTCATTTTCTTAGAATTCCTCGTGGATAAAATCTCAAGGCGAGAACTAAAATGCTAGCACATCCTGCCGTTAAAATCGCGCCGAATGGCCTATTTCGGCTTGTCTACCCAGTTTCTACCCAGATTAAGATAACGACGATAAGTACGCATGTTGACAGGACGCTCTATCGATCGGCTCTTCGCTTTTCCTTAGCTGAATGAAATAAACCCTTACTTCGCGATCGCGATTAAGGTAAACCGGTGCTCGCAAAAATGTAGTTTTCGATTGGAACACTTATGTCCAACTTCGAAGCGACCGCGTGCAACTAACGCCATGAAATCAAGAAATTTGCGGCACAACAAAATCTTTCGGAGGTTCTATGACTACAAATAACGATGTAACCAAAAACCCGACGCAGCAACAGCCCGGCCAATCCGGTCAGGGACACAGCCAGGAAAAATCGTCCAGCCAACGCACTGATAAACGCACTGATATCGGAACCGGCTCGGTCGATCCTTCTTCGAAGAACCCTTCGCAGAGCGGACGCAACGTCGAAACCGATCAGCGCAACAAGCCCGGTCAAGACAACGAACTTGATCGGCCCAAGACTGATGTAAACCAACAGAAAAAAGATCAGCAAAAGAATCAGGACCAAGGCAACGACGAACAGCGAATCGCGTCCTAATAAACACCAACTCGAAGGATCTCGCGCAAGCGGGATCCTTCCGCAATCAAAATACCTACTCCAGGAGATTTAAAATGCCGACTGAAGGACTCCGCGAACTTTACATTGATGAACTAAAAGATATCTACAGTGCTGAGACCCAACTCGTAAAAGCGTTGCCAAAAATGGCCAAGGCAGCGAACTCCGAAGAACTCCGCGAAGGATTCGAGGAGCATCTCGAACAGACCAAGATCCACGTTCAGCGTCTGGAAAAAATCTTCCAATCGCTCGACGAAAGCCCTAAAGGCAAGAAATGCATGGGTATGGAAGGTCTGATCAAAGAGGGCGCTGAAGTCATGGACGAAGATTTCGAAGGCGCACTCATGGATGCAGCCCTGATCGGTGCTGCCCAGCGTGTTGAGCACTACGAAATCGCCGCCTATGGTACCGTCTCGGAATTTGCAAAAGTTCTGGGCGAGACCGAACATGTCGACCTCTTGAACGAAACTCTCGAGGAAGAAAAAGAAACCGACGAAAAGCTCACCGAACTTTCTGGCGACATCAACGTCCAGGCAAATGAAGATGCCGAAGGTGACGAAGATGAAGACGAAGAGGGCGATGGCGAACAGTTGGAGGACGACGAAGAATCCGCTCCGCGCGCTGCTAAGAAGTCTGGCAAACGCGTTGCGTAACAAACGTTAAGAGTTATAGTCCGAAATGGACGGGTTCTTGCCCGTCCATTTCTTATTACCACACCGCACTTATGCACTACCTACTCACAATCTAAGGCTCCTTACATGACTCACCCGATTTCGCGCCATCTAATCGGTAAGTAGGATTGAAACATCCCAGATCGAAGGAGATCACGACTTATGAAAAAGATTATTTACGTATTCGGAACGATGTTAATGGCGACCGGCTTGATGGTTGCTCAGACCGGTTCATCCACTTCGACCGACCAGAGCGGTTCGACACCGACCACGCAGAGCGCGCCCAGCACCACACCGGGTAGCAGCGCATCGCCTAGCTCGACCGACTCAATGGGTTCGCCAACGGCTGACTCGTCAACCACCGATTCATCCAACACCGCCAAGAAGCACAAGAAACATAACAAGGCGGCCGGGACCGACACCATGGGCAATTCAACCTCTGGTTCAGGTATGGGCAATGGCTCCAGCATGGGTAGCGGCTCAGGCGCTGGAACTGACAGCACCAACACTTCCGGTACTGGCACTGGCGCGACCACCGGTAGCGGCTCTACTCCCCCGAAGCAGTAATTAGTAAAGTTTGCGCGAAGCGAACACTCCCCTCCGGACCATCGGAGGGGTATTTTTCTGTGCCAAGTGTTTAGCACGGGCATCGCGCGCGAACAGCATGTTCCTCCTGGCGTGTCATCCCCGAACTGGCGTTCTTCAGCCGCGCGAGGGACCTTGCGCGGGCATCTCCTCTTGGGATTTCATCCTGACAGCCCGCGCTTTTCTTCGCGGGCGAGGGCGCCCGCGCCACACCTCACACTTATTTTCCAATGCATTGTTTTGCGAGGAGCCGTCCGAGGTCGCGGACGGGAGTGCGCTCCACGTTGGTCAGAACAGCGACCACGACGTCGCTGGAAGGATAGTAAGCGAGGAACGATCCGAAGCCGTTGATGTCACCGATGTGGGATATCTCGCGGTTGCCGTCAACTGGGTTGATGGCCCATCCGAACCCGTAGTCGGAATTCTTCGGCGTCATCGATTCGCGAACCAGATCCAGCGGAATGATTTTTCCGGATAAATACGCGCGAATGAAATGGTCCAGGTTGTGAACGGTTGAAACCATTCCTCCGGCGCCGCTAGGCAGAGACATGTCAATGTAAGAAGCGTTTTGCATTACCCCGTCATTCTTGATGTAGCCGCGGGCACGTCCGTAAAGAATGGTCGCGGGATCGTCGTACATCGTGTGTTCGAGCATGGCGGGATGCGCGACCAGCGCATCGATGGCGGCGTCATAACTTTTTGCAGTGAGCTTTTCGAGGATGACGGTGAGTGCAATCATTCCGGTATTTCCGTAGGCCACGTCGCTGCCCGGAGTGAAGAGCAGCGGGATCGGATGCAAACGCGCCAGCGTTTCGTCCGGTGTGGTCGGGCGAGTCAGAAGATTGACGAAGTCTGGTTGGCGGACAATATCGGGGAGTCCGTCCATATGAGTGAGAGCCTGCTCGACGGTGATAGCTCGCCAGGATTCAGGACAATTCTTAATGATTGTGCAGATGGGAGTGGTGCGCTGCAAATGAGCGTCCGCTATCTCGCGAAGAATTGCCGTGGTCGTAAACAATTTGGTGATGGAACCGATGCGGAACGGCGTGTCCGGAGTGTTCGGAGCGTGATGTTCGCGATCGGCTTCTCCGAATGCTAAAGAGGCAACGGGAGTCGAGCCCTTTTCTATGACGACGGAGCCACTGAAGTCATGCTCGGCAGCCCATTGATTGGCGACATTTTTGACTTCGGAAGTAGAGCACGCGGGCTTCGTATCAGCGAGGCAAGTCAAGGCACATAACAGTAAGAATGAGAGAGCCAGAGCGGTGCGTATCTGCGACATGAAAAGAGGTACGTAGGAAGCGCGACTGCGGTTCCACTTCTCGCAGGTTCCCACTTCTCGCAAAGAGCGCGAGAAATTTGACAGCTCGGCGACGACCGTCTGACAAATCGTCTGAAGAGTTTCGCCTATAATTCTTTATCTGAATAAGGGGACTTATGGCAATCGATACAGACAAACTTAATGCATTTGTAGGGCAATTTGTGGTGGACCTTGGAGCAACCGTCCATGCAGGAATGGTCGTAATCGGGGAACGCCTCGGATTATACAAAGCGCTGGTCGGGCTCCCGCTGACTTCGGCGGAACTTGCCGCCAAAACTAAAACGGACGAACGCTATCTGCGGGAATGGCTGTCGTCCCAGGCTGCTGGCGGTTACGTCACCTACGATGACAAGACAGACAAATTCAGCCTCAGCGAAGAGCAGGCGTTTACGCTGGCTAATGAGGACAGTCCCGCATATTTGCCGGGAGCGTTTCAGTTGGCGCTCGGCGCACTCGCGGCGGTCCCGCGCATTGCTGACTCATTTCTTACTGGTAGCGGAATGGGCTGGCATGAGCATGACGATTCGGTGTTCCACGGATGCGAGAAGTTTTTCCGTCCGGGCTACGCGGCGAATCTAGTGAGCTCGTGGATTCCTTCGCTTGCCGATGTGAAGAAGAAACTCGAAGCTGGCGGGAAAGTGGCGGACGTTGGTTGCGGGAAAGGTGCATCCACGCTTTTGATGGCGAAGGCGTTTCCGAAATCACACTTCTTTGGATTCGATTATCACGATAAATCGATTGAAGCGGCGAATGCGGCCGCGAAGCGCGAAGGGCTGTCGGACCGCGTCAAGTTCGAAGTGGCGAAGGCGAAAGAATATCCCGGAAAGGATTACGATTTTGTCGCCGTGTTCGATTGTCTGCATGATATGGGCGATCCGCGCGGTGCGGCGGCGCACGTTCGAAGCACGCTGGCAAAAGATGGTACGTGGATGATTGTCGAGCCGTTTGCGAACGACGCGTTAAAAGACAATCTCAATCCGGTGGGACGCGTTTACTACTCGTTCTCGACGTTGTTGTGCACTCCGTGCTCGCGATCGCAGGAAGTTGCTCTATGTTTAGGAGCGCAGTCGGGAGAAGCGAAGATACGGGAAGTAGTGACGTCCGCGGGCTTCAGCCGCTTTCGTCGAGCGACGGAAACGCCGTTTAATTTGGTGCACGAAGCCAGGCCTTGAACGGGCGCGGTGGTGCTGCGCACTACACAAAGAAAAAAGGGCACCCCTGAGTGGGGTGCCCGTGATTCGTGGAGACTAGCCGTTCTTGGATGTGTTCTTCGGAGATTTCTTGTTGAGTGTATCCAACAACAATTTTGCCGAAGGCGGAATTGGAACAGCGCGATCGAACACGATATCTTTTGCGTCGATCTTCTTGCCGTAGAGATTTTCGTTGGCGCTGTTGTCCGGACGAAGCGTCGAGCCAGCCAGAGAAATGCCGGCGAACAATCCGCGTGCGCGTGAGTAAGAAAGGATTTCCGCGCGCAAAGTGATATCGGTTTCAGCGGAAGCATTGCGTCCGACTGGACCGGCGGCGGCGGATGCGTCTCCACCCAGCTTCACTTTGCTGGTGAGGATGTTATCAGCCGAGCGCTGCGTCATTAGTAAGAGAACGAAATCGGTGGCCTGGCCGCCGAGTTGGAATCCGACGCTGCCGCCTTCGAGCGCGATCATGGTTGGAGCGCCCCACGCGCCGGTATAGTCTTTCCCGCTGCGACAGGTCATCACGCCGCGTCCATAGCTGCCACCGACGCCAATAGCGAACTTAAGCACGGAGGGAAGCACCACGACGCAATCTGCCTTGTCGATCACAGATTGCGGAATGTCGTCTGGGATATCCAGAATTTCTTTCATGACGTGGCCGGCGTTTTCCACGCGGGACTTTTCTTTCCTTTGTCCGAATGCGGGAAGCGTAACGGCCGCGGTCAAGCACAACGCGATAATGATTTTTTTCATAGATCTCCTTTTAGTCAACTATTTGGATCGATAGATTTTGCGTATGGGTGCGTAAGAAAATACTACACGAGTTTAACCAGCAAAAATGGTTAACCTCTTTATATCAAGTCGAGTACGAGATTAAGCTTTCCGGGAACGGGAAATGGCATCGCGAGCTTCTGCGTCGGCGGTGCGGCGGCGATCAGTCTCACGCTTGTCCCAAAGCTGTTTGCCTTTGGCCAAAGCGATTTCTAATTTGACGCGGCCTCTTTTGAAATACATACGAGTAGGGATGAGGGTCAGTCCCTTTTGCTGCGACTTCCCGATCAGCTTGCGGATTTCTTCCTGATGCATCAGCAGCTTGCGTGTCCGCCTGGGAGCATGATTAAAGATGTTGCCGTGGTCGTATGGACCGATGTGGCAATTCAGTAGCCAGACCTCTCCATCTTTAACTAGGCCATAGGAGTCTTTTAGGTTGGCGTTCCCGTTACGTACGGATTTGACCTCGGTGCCAGTTAAAACGATGCCAGTCTCAAATTTTTCCAGCAAGAAGTAGTTATGAGAAGCGATCCTATTAACGGAAGCGTCGCGTTCACCCGAAGCGGTAGGGTCGCGGTGCGGGTTCTTCACGGGATTCGGTTTCGTGAGTGTGGTCGGGCGGGCCATATTTTTAGCTTACCAGACCCCTCCCGAAAGACTAGTTGTAATACCAACGGTTACCCCGGAGATTCATGCAGCGATGTTACAATTACCCAGTTTCGTCCCTAAAACTGTGGTTGGATAAAGATAGTCGTTTCCATACTTTGGCCGGAAATTGCGGTCGTGTGCTCAAACTGTCCATGAGGAATTCCTGATGATTCGCCAGATGCGTCCGGCGGCAATCGCGTTCGTCTTGCTTGCCGTGATTTTGACCGCCGCGGCGGCCGATAAAGCCAAGTCTTTTTATACCAAGGGCAAAGACGCGGAAGCCCGTCAAAACTACGAGTTGGCCTACGACTTGTATAAACAGGCCTATGATCTGAAGCCCAGCGACATTTCCTATCGGTCGGCTTTCGAACGGCTGCGATTTTTAGCGGGAGCTTCGCATGTACATCGCGGACAGTTATTGCGTAACGCCGGTCAATTGGAACAGGCTTTGGCCGAGTTTAAGCAGGCTTCGAATATAGATACTTCCAGCTTTGTCGCGCAACAGGAGCTGAAGCGGACGCAGGACATGATCGATGCGTCCAAGGCTCCAGTGCCAAAGGCAGCATTACCCAATGAAGGCGATATGCAGCATCGCATATCGGAGGCGCAAGGCGCGGTTGACCTGGCAGCAATCTCGAATGTTCCCATCACACTAAAGCTGACAGAAGATACCAAGGTCATATTCGAGACGATTGGCAAGCTGGCCGGCATCAATGTGCTGTTCGATCCCGATTACACCTCGCGCCGGATTAAGGTTGAGCTGAATGGAGTGACGCTCGAAGAAGCGCTGCAGATTGTAGCTCTCGAGTCGAAGACTTTCTGGCGCCCAGTGACTCCCAATACGATTTTTATCGCGCAGGATAATCCCGCCAAGCGCAAAGATCTCGATCAGAACGTAGTTAAGACGTTCTACATGACGAACCTTTCGCAGCCCACCGAATTGCAGGACACAGTGAATGCGCTGCGCCAGATTTTAGAAATTCAGCGTCTTCAGGCCCTGCCGACGCAAAATGCGATTGTGGTGAGGGGAACTCCCGATCAGGTAGCCCTGGCTGAGAAGTTAATAAATGATCTTGATAAGTCGAAGCCGGAAGTAATTGTGGATGTCGCGATCATGCAGATCAATCGCGATAAGTCGAAGACGCTGGGCATCAGCCCGCCTACGAGCGCGACGGTAGCGCTACAGAACAATGTGACAAATACCACTACGTCGGGAACCACCTCGACGACGAACAGTACAAGCAGCAGTACGTCGGGAACTCCGAATACGCTGAACTTGAATGCATTGGGCAATCTGAACGCTTCCGATTTCACGGTAACCATTTCGCAGGCGACAGCGACGGCGCTGTTCTCAGATAGCACGACGAAGTTATTACAGAATCCGCAAATTCGGGCGATAGATGGGCAGAAGGCAACGCTGAAAATTGGCGACCGGGTGCCAGTGGCGACTGGTTCGTTCGGTTCCGGCATCGGCAATACCGGGGTCGGAGTCAGTCCGCTGGTCAACACGCAATTTCAATATCTGGATGTCGGTGTAAATATCGATATCACTCCCCACATCCACGCGAATGGCGAAGTTACGTTGAAAGTCGTGATGGATATTTCGTCGGTGACTTCGTACACCAATATTGGCGGAATTCAGCAGCCCGTCATTGGGCAGCGCAAAATTGAGCACGAAATCCGGTTGAAAGAAGGTGAAGTCAACCTTCTCGGCGGAATGTTGGAAGATCAAGATACGCGGTCCCTCACTGGAATTCCAGGGCTGGCGCAGATTCCAATCCTGAAATATTTGTTTGGACAGACCAATACCGAACATCGTGAAACGGAAACTGTATTCGCGCTCATTCCGCATGTCGTGCGTGAGCACGAAATTAACCCGTTAAACTACAGGGCGCTTTCAATGGGTACCGCGAACGCGATTGAGTTGAGGCGTGTGGCTCCGGCTCTGCCTCCAGCTGCGGTCGCTCCGCCGGTGGGAACTGCGGGTACTGCAAATCCGACAAATAACGGTGTGCCCGCCATCGCGCCGGGATCAACAACCCAGCCGCCAGTGAACAATTCGACTGCGCCGCCCATCAGCAACAACATGCCTGCGTCCGCGGGAACGGCTGTGCCCGCGACTACTACGGCCCCATCCGGGATGGCAAGCTTTGCATTTGATCCGCCAATCGTGAAACAAGCGCCAGGTTCGACTTTCACGTTGAGTATCAAAGTCAGCTCGGTCCAAAATGCGTACTCAGTTCCGCTGCAAATTACTTACGATCCCAAACTCCTACAAGTAATGAATGTGTCTAACGGTGGCTTTCTTTCGCAGGACGGGCAAGCCGTCGCGTTGGTGCATCGAGATGATCAGGATGCGGGCACGTTGCAGGTGACCGCAACCCGTCCGCCGGGAGCGAATGGCGTGTCAGGGCAGGGAACTGTCATCGTGTTGACGCTTCTCGCTAAAGGGAACGGTCAGGGCTCTGTAACGATTTCGAAAGGCGGAGCGCGAGATCCTGGGATGCAGGCGCTGCCGGTGGCAGGGGCGGTGGCTAACGTGACCATTCAGTGATTGCCAGTTGGTCCTGATGAGCTTAACGATTCCAACCGCAAAGTGTGTACGCCGGATCAATCGGCGCTATCGCGGATTCACGCTCATCGAGTTGATTGTCGCGACGGCCTTACTAGTCATTTTGACCAGCATGGCGATTCCGCTGGCGCGTGTAACCATTAAGCGCGAAAAAGAACATGAGCTGCGCCATGACCTGTGGGAAATGCGAGACGCGGTCGATAGATATAAGGATGCAGCCGATCGCGGAGCATTTCAGACGAAAGTGGACTCGCAGGGCTATCCGCCGGATCTTGAGACTTTGGTCAAGGGTGTGGATGTAAACGGCAAGAAGGTTAGATTTCTAAGGCGGATTCCGGTTGATCCGATGACTGGAGACACTGAGTGGGGATTGCGTTCTATGCAGGATGATCCGGATTCGGATTCATGGGGCGGCCAAAGCGTTTTCGATGTTTATACGAAGTCAAATGGCAAGGGTCTCGATGGCACTCCATACAAGACTTGGTGAAGTTAGAGCTATGAACAAGGATCGCAAAAAGTGGAGTCGAGGTTTTACCTTGATCGAGATGCTGATCGTCATCAGCATCGTGCTGATCCTTTTGTCGTTTGCGATCCCGTCCTATAATCGCTCGATTGTGAGGGCGAAAGAGTCCGTTCTAAAGCAGAATCTGTTCACGCTGCGTTCCGTGATTTCGCAATATACGCTCGATAAGCAAAAAGCTCCGCAATCGCTCGACGATCTGGTTACGGCTGGATATTTGAAGCAGATTCCTACCGATCCAATGACAACCAACAACAGCAGTTGGACGGTCGATCAGGAAGATGCGTTGCTGTCTGTAGATCAGACGGACTTGGGAATCGACGACGTCCACAGCGGATCTACGCAGATAAGCTCGGACGGCACACCCTACAACACCTGGTGAGTTACCCATTGCTTTTAACGAACAGACCGCTCTTAGCAGTCATACTCTTGGCTGGGATTCCCAGCTGTATTGTCGCGCAGTCAAGCGAAAAATTGAACAATGTTTTGGGCGACAGCGACGTGCACGTTACGAAGTTCGTCGACTTAGAATATCCGTCGGCGGCGCGTGATCGTGGTGTCGGATCTGAAGGCGCAGTTGTGGTGCGGGCAAAGCTCGACAAGAAGGGCAGAGTCAGCGACGCAGAAGCTATTTCAGGGAGCGAATTGCTGATAAGTGACTCGCTGGCGAATATTAAGAAATGGCAATTTGAACCGAATGCCTCGAGAACCGCGGTTGTGGTTTACAACTTCCGGCTCGCGCATGGGGTATGCAAGACGGCGTCGAGCTTGTTCGCTTTGGAGAAGAGCTATCTCGCCAACATTACTGGTTGTTTCCCGATTCCCGCAGAATCTACTAAATTGGCAAAGACTCAAGAGAGCGGCCAAGCTTTAGTGAATGATCGGGACATCAACGTGGTGGACTTTGAAGATATTAGATATCCTCCCCTAGCGGCGTAAGCCAGAATCTCGGGTGTCATGGTTGTGCAAGCAAAGCTTAATGACCTTGGTAGCGTAACAGATGCCTCTGCAATCTTTGGTCATCCGATGCTGATACCAGGGTGCGTCGAAGACGTGAAGAAATGGCGATTTCGGCCAAACTCGGAAGGCCTTGCGGTGGTGATCTACCACTTCAATTTCATAACTGAGGGCTTTCGCTACAATTCGGATCACCAACGTCAATTTGTTTTTGAACAACCGAATTTCGTCACGATTACTGGAACGCCCATGGTATTTGAGACAGAGTCGTCCGATCGGGCATTTGAACACTTTCCGCAGACACACTAACATCTAGAAATGCCCGTCGAAACGGAAACTTCTCGTTCGTCATCATCTTCCTCCTCCTATACGCCCATTCGCGCACCTCGCGGAAATCAGATCACATGCAAAGGCTGGCAGCAGGAAGCCGCCATGCGTATGCTGATGAACAATCTCGACGAAGAAGTCGCGGAACGTCCTCAGGATTTAGTTGTGTATGGCGGGACAGGCCGCGCTGCGCGAAACTGGGAAGCCTACCACTCCATCATTGCATCGTTGAAAAGTCTGGAGAACGATGAAACTCTGCTGGTGCAGTCGGGTAAACCGGTCGGAATTTTCAAGACGCATGAATATGCTCCAAGGGTGCTGCTGGCAAATTCAAATCTCGTGGGCCATTGGTCCAATTGGGAAAAGTTTAACGAACTAGAGCGCGCCGGACTCATGATGTACGGCCAGATGACAGCCGGTTCGTGGATTTACATCGGCTCGCAAGGAATTGTTCAGGGAACGTTTGAAACTTTTGCCGCTGCCGGGGAAAAACATTTCGGCGGAGATCTCGCTGGCAAATTAATCGTTAGCGGCGGCATGGGTGGTATGGGTGGCGCCCAGCCTTTGGCCGCGACCATGACAGGTGCGGCGTTTCTGGGAATTGATGTTGATCCCGAACGAATAAAGAAGCGCTTGAAAACTGGATATTGCGACTTCATGGTCAGCACGCTCGATGAAGCGTTGCGCATTCTAAAAAACGCAATTCGAAAGAAAGAAAACATTTCGGTTGGGTTGGTAGGCAATTGCGCGGACGTGATTCCGGAACTCGCCGAACGCGGTGTTGTCCCCGACATTCTTACAGACCAGACCTCTGCTCACGATCCGCTAAACGGATACGTTCCAAATGGAATGACGCTTGAAGAAGCGTTTGAGTTGCGAAAGCGCGATCCGAAGACTTATCAAGAAAAGTCACTGGACGCGATGGCTCGCCACGTGGAAGGCATGTTGCGTCTGCAAAAGATGGGTGCAGTCACATTTGATTACGGAAACAACATTCGTACTTTTGCGTTTCAGCGGGGAGTGGCCAACGCGTACGATTTCCCAGGATTTGTTCCAGAATACATTCGCCCTCTATTTTGCGAAGGACGAGGTCCGTTTCGCTGGCTGGCGCTATCGGGTGAACCGTCCGATATTCATGTCACGGACGATTTGATTTTGAAGATGTTTCCAGACAATCGCATACTGCGGCGCTGGATTGAACTTGCGCGCAAGCGCATCAAGTTTCAAGGACTGCCTGCACGCATTTGCTGGCTGGGTTATGGTGAGCGCGCGGAGTTTGGCTTGGCGATGAACGACCTGGTGAAGAAGGGAACGATCAAGGCGCCGATCGTGATTGGACGTGATCATCTGGATTGCGGGTCGGTGGCGTCTCCTTACCGTGAGACTGAGAGCATGAAGGATGGCAGCGACGCCGTCGCGGATTGGCCGATCCTGAATGCGTTGCTGAATACGGCAGCAGGCGCATCATGGGTGTCCGTGCATAATGGCGGCGGCGTGGGCATTGGATATTCACTCCATGCTGGACAAGTGCTGGTCGCTGATGGGTCTGACATGATGGCGAAACGCATTGAACGTGTCCTGACTACCGATCCGGGAATGGGTGTCATCCGGCATGTGGACGCGGGTTACGACGAAGCTAAGACATTTGCGAAGGATCACGGCGTAAAAATTCCGATGGGGGAGTAGTGTTCATTTGAAACCGACTCATCGAAATCACCCAAAGCTATCTCAAAATTCTCGCCCCCTATTACTCACAAATATTGGCCAACTGCTGACGCTCCAATCTGAGTCGGGGGCTGAGGGTCCACGCCGAGGACGCGAACTCAGTGAACTCGGCATTATCAAAGATGCCGCAGTGCTTTGTGTTGGTGGCAAGATTGTTTCCGTTGGCAAGAGTAAAGATGCGTTGCGCGATTCATGGATAAAGAAAAATCGCAATAAGATCGTCGAAATCGATTGTGAAAATAAAGTGGTCCTGCCGGGATTTGTTGATTCCCACACGCACCCTGCATTTATCCATCCACGACTGGTGGATTTTGAGAAGCGCATTGGCGGTTCAACCTACGAAGAAATTGCCGAAGCTGGCGGAGGAATTCGGTCCAGTCTTGAGGCGGTGCGGAAGGCAGGGAAGAGCGAACTGACCGCTCACATCGCCCGTGCGTTTCGTGAGATGGCTGCACAAGGTACGACCACAGTCGAGGCGAAATCCGGTTATGGATTGACGCTGAAAGATGAAATTAAATCCCTTGAGGCGATTCGAGATGCTGCCCAAGAATGGCCGGGGACGGTCGTTTCAACCCTCCTGGGAGCGCATATTGTCCCAAAAGAATATAAAGATTGCTATCCAAAATATGTCGAGCTCGTCTGTAGAGAAATGATCCCCACGATCGCAAGGCGGAAGCTCGCCCAATTTGTGGACGTTTTCACAGAGCGCGGCGCTTTTTCTGAGGCAGATACGAGAAAGATATTTGCAGCGGCTAAGGAACACGCCCTCGATGTGAGAGCGCATGTGTGCCAGTTGAGCGAAACTTCACTGGAAAAACTTTTGCAATTCGATCCGGCGTCTTTTGATCACATGGATCATGTAAACAAAGCCGAGCTCCAGATGCTTGCGAAGCACAATACGGTTGCGACGCTGGTGCCGGGAGCAAATTATTTTCTGGGGACGGACAAATATCCTCCCGCGCGGGAACTGATTGATGCTGGGGTGCCGGTCGCGCTGGCGACAGACTACAATCCGGGATCGTCGCCCACTTCGAGTATGCCGTTCGTGATGTCGCTGGCGTGTACGCAGATGGAAATGTCTCCATCGGAAGCGATCGCCGCCGCGACAATAAATGGAGCATGGTCATTGCGAATGCAGGGTCGCAAGGGTTCCATCGAGCCGGGTAAGGACGCCGATATGGCCGTCTTCGACGTGAAGGATTATCGCGAAATTTCGTATTGGTTTGGATCGAACCATTGTTCGCTGACTGTTTTGAATGGCGAGACGCAGCCGTCAGCGGCGTGAACTTTCCGGCGATACTTTGCGTAGTTAGACAAGGCAGGGACATTTTTGTGCACTAACTTGTTGGACCGATTTCGACGCGGCGAACGCTGCCGCAATCCACTCAAAGGAATCTAGAAATATGAAAAAAACGTTGTGGGTGTTTACATACCTTCTTGTGGCTGCGTCATTTGCTGCGGCGCAGCGTCTGCCGGAATTGGCCGTTCCCGAAAACTACAAGTTGACGTTCGCTCCAGACTTCACGAAAGACAACTTCGCCGGCGATGAAACTATTTCGGTGAAAGTGCTGAAGTCGACTTCGGAGATTGTGCTGAACTCCGCGGAGATCGAGTTCCATACTGCGACAATCACCAGCGGCGGAACCACGCAGAATGCGGCGGTCACTACCGATAAGGTAAAGGAATTCGCAACGCTGACTGTGCCGAATGCGATTTCAGCGGGGCCTGCGACCATCCACATCACGTATACCGGAATCCTGAACGGTGATCTCCGCGGCTTCTACCTGGGCAAAGAATCGAATGGAAAAAAGTATGCCGTGACGCAATTTGAGTCGACCGATGCACGCCGCGCTTTCCCATCGTTCGATGAGCCGGCATACAAGGCGACTGCGGACATCGCCGTGATTGCAGATAAGGGGCAGACGGTAATTTCTAATCGCGAAGTTATATCCGACAATCCGGGGCCGGGTTCGGACAAGCACACGGTGAAATTCGCCACCACTGCAAAGATGTCGTCCTATTTGTATGCGGTTGCGGTCGGTGATTTTGAATACCTTGAAGGTTCAGCGGATGGCATACCCATTCGTGTTTACACGTTCCCGGGACGCAAGCAACAAGCTGCGTTCGCGCTGGAAGTGGCTGAGCAGTGCATCAAGTACTACGACCACTATTTTGGAGTGAAGTACGCATTCACTAAACTGGATTTGATCGCCCTCCCGGACTTTGCGGCTGGCGCAATGGAGAATGCAGGCGCCATCACTTTCCGTGAAGCCGCAATGTTGCTTGACGATAAGCATGCGTCCACCGATCAGCAAAAGAATGTTGCGGTCACAATCGCGCACGAGATTGCACATCAGTGGTTTGGCGATCTCGTCACCATGCAGTGGTGGGACGATATCTGGCTCAATGAAGGTTTTGCCACCTGGATGGAAAGCAAGCCGATCGAGGCCTGGAAGCCGGGATGGAATGTAAATCTCGACGATGTCCTTGGCGACAACGGTACCTTGAATGTCGATTCACTCAGCAGCACGCGTCCGATTCACCAGGCGGCGGAAACTCCGCAGGAAATTCAAGAACTGTTTGACGGCATTGCTTACGGGAAGGCGGCTGCGGTATTACGGATGCTCGAATCGTACATGGGGCCGGAAGCTTTCCGTAAAGGTGTAGTGAGTTACGTGAAGCAACATGAATACGGCAATTCCACGGCCAGCGATTTCTGGACTGCTCTTGCAACTGCTTCGAAGAAACCAGTCGACGAGATTATGCCGACGTTCGTTCAGCAGGCAGGTCCGCCCGTTATTACGGTGAAATCGCAATGCTCTGGTAACACGACGAAAGTCACACTTGCGCAACAGCGTTATTTCTACGACCGTACGAAATTCAATGCGGGCAGTCCGGAATTGTGGAAGATTCCTATCTGCATGCGAGCAGGCAAGGACCAGCAGAAGTGCGAACTGCTAACCAAGAAGGAAGACGAGTTCACTGTCCCCGGCTGCTCGACTTGGGTCCTAAGCAATGCAGGTGCAACCGGATACTATCGTTCGCATTACGATTCCGATAGCGTGCGCGCAATGTCGGCGGTAATGCAATCCGATCTGTCGCCGGCGGAACGCATTCGCCTAATCAGTGACGAATGGGCAAGCGTTCGCGTGAACCTGGCTCCTATCGGCGACTTCATGGCGCTCGCAGAGGGACTCAAGACCGAGCACAACGGAGCGGTCATGGCCCAGGGAACTGCGCAGATCCAATATTTGGGCGACATCCTGCTTACTGATGCAGATGCAAGCTCGTTCCAGCAATGGGTGCGAGATCTGCTTAGTCCGCTGGCCAAGGAACTCGGATGGAAGCCTGCTCCGGGTGATAGCGACGATCGCAAAGAGTTAAGGTCCGATGTAATTGAAACACTGGGCTACTCGGGACGCGATCCTGAAGTGCTGGCGGAAGCCGGCAAAGAAGCGCGGGCCGCTCTGCAAAATCCGGATGCGGTTGATTCCAGCATGGCGGGAACAGTATTTCATCTCGCGGCATTGAACGGAGATGCCGAGTTCTACGATGCAATCGTGGCGGCAATGCCGAAAGCGAAATCACCGGAAGATTTTTATCGGCTGGGCAGAACACTGACGGCGTTTAGCGATCCGAAACTGATTGAGCGAACGCTGGAGACAAGTTTGACTCCGGCGGTCCGCTCGCAAGACGCACCATTTGTGATCGCGGGTACGCTACGCAATCCCGCGGGTCGCACGATTGGATGGGACTTTGTTCGCTCGCATTGGGACCAGATCGACAAACTGATGATCGGTTTCAGCGCAGGTACGGTGATTGGTGCGACAGGTAATTTCTGTGACGCCGATCAACGGGAGCAGGTGAAGACGTTCTTCGCCGAGCATCCGGTTCCAGCAGCTGCAAGGACTCTGAAACAAACGCTGGAGCGGATTGACTACTGCGTGGACCTGAAGAACAGCCAAAGTTCCCAAGTGGCATCATGGCTTGGGCAGCGCGGCGCTTCGGCAGCGAAGTAAAACGTTGAGTGCTAACTACAAGTGGAGATGGGCGCAATGCCTGTCTCCATTTTCATTTGCACTGTTTACATTGAGCGAATCGGACTTGGTTGCTATAATCTTGAAGTCGCTGAAACGCAATCTGCTTGCGTAGCAGGGATAGAAGGCTTTCTGCCAGCCTGATGCATGCGCTCGACGCGGATATGCCGCCGTCAGTTGCGCAAGTCGCACAATGTGGCCAGGTAGCTCAGGCGGTAGAGCGCAGCCCTGAAAAGGCTGGCGTCGGGGGTTCAACTCCCTCCCTGGCCACCATCATTCCCAAGAGAATCTGTGATGCCTAAGCTGCTCACGCACATGCGAGGACATACGCCCGGATTGGTGGATAGATGATTTTCGTTCAGATGCGGAACTACTTGAGTCTGAACACAATACCCTTGTTGAAGGAGCCGCCGCTTACCGTCGTGCCGTATAGTGCGCCGTTATGAAAAACAATACCGGCGATGGGTTGGAAACCGTCGGGCCTGTTTCCAAAACTATATAATCCGGTCTCTTCCCACAATCCACTAGTCGTCTGAGCCAATCGAAATACGGTGCCCCTCCCTAGTTTGCCTCCGCTTGCTGTCGTTCCATACAGGACGTCTCCGTTCTCGCCTAACGCGATCATCCCAGATTCAGGGTTGTCCCCTCGCTGCCCCGAAGAGTCAAAGTAATACAGGACGCTGTAAGTCCATTTGCCCTCCTTAGTTGAAGAGTGTGCAAATCCGAAGATAGTTCCTCCTCCGCGGATGCCTCCGTATGTTGTTGTTCCAATGAGATCGCCCGAACCATCAATGACCAGACCACCGAGCGGATTGGCACCGTCTCGGTCAAAATTGCTAAAGCGGTGGAGCACGCTTTCGTTCCACAACGAGCTACCAGAGGGGCTAAGCTCAAAAACTAAGCCGCAACCTGTCGGCACGCAATTAGCTCCGCTAGAGCCCCCTTCTGTAGTCGTGCCATACAGATTTCCATTCTCGGCGAAAATCACCGGAGCATTCGGAGCACCGCCATCGCTTCCTCCTGTAAATGCAAAGAGGACAGTCTCTGTCCATGTGCCTCCCCGGAGCATCCGCGGAGACAACTCGAATACGGTGCCACAACCTTCCGTCAAGCCCTGACAGGATCCAGATCCTCCGCCTAAAGCTGTTGTGCCGTAGAGATTGCCTGCGTTGTCAAATATGACGCCTGCGTATGGGCGACCGCCGTCAGTGCCGCCACTGAAGTTATAAAGTACAGTTTCAGTCCATTGCCCTCCCCGCTCGGTCGGAGCGCTTAATTCAAATACTGTTCCACATCCTCCAGAGCAGGTTGGGTTGGCGCCATTTTGTGTTGTACCGAACAGGTTGCCATTGGAATCTAGAATGAGGCCGCCAATAGGAAACGCTCCATCGTCGCCGCCAGTAAAGGAATAAAGGATAATTTCTCTCCGCGGTTCGGCGGTGAGTTCATAAACCGTGCCGACATTATTGGCGCCTCCGTCTGGGGTTACGCCATAGAGATTTCCAGCTCCGTCGGCTATTACTCCGGAGAATGGATTCGTTCCATCGCCCGCCCGGCCGCCGAAGGAATACAACACAGTTTCGTTTTGAGCGAATGCTGAAACGCCGATAGCTAATATGCAGCCGATGCAAATCAATAGGGGACGGAGATTCATAGATTCATCATGTGCATTTGTTGGTTTAAGGAATTACATGGAACGGCACGTTGCTGGTCAGTGTTCCAGTTGGAGTGGCAACGGTGACGTATCCAGTCGTCGCACCTGCGGGGACTTTCGCTTTTATAAATGTGTCAGAGACGGCTGTGAAAGAAGCTGGAGTTCCGTTCACCGTTACAGCGGTGGCTCCCGTGAAGTCTTGCCCGAGAATACCGATGCTCTCACCGATCCTGCCAAAGGAATCCACGAACCCCACGAACGGGCTAAGTCCTGTATCTAAATTAAATACCGTGCCGCAACGTTTGCAATTTTGATCGCCTCCATATGAGGTCGTGCCATAGAAGCTGCCGCCGGTACTTTGGGTCAGGCCAGTTATCGGTGCATACCCATTCGATCCATCGAATGCCATCAGCGTGGTCAATGCTCCTTGGGGAGTAATCATGAATACAGTTCCATCATTTCCATCTCCTCCCTGGAAGGTTGTACCGTAGAGGTTCCCGTCGGTACCCAGAACAAGCCCGGCGTAAGGGCTGGAACCGTCGGCGCAGTTTGGCTGCGTACAGAACTGGTACACCGTGGTTAATGCTCCTTTCGTATCGATCGTGAATACTGTTCCAGCCTCTTTCGAGCCTCCAGAAGCGGTGGTTCCATGGAAAGCTCCATCGCTGGTCTGAACGAGCCAGCCCGAAGGATTAGCACCGTCGATCTCCTCAAATCCATGCAATGTCGTCAGCGCGCCACCTGCACCAATTTCGAATACCGTCCCGACCCCCGCTGGTCCCCCTTGGAAGGTTGTCCCAAAGAAATGCCCATTGACACCTTCAACTAAACCGGTGTTAGGCAAACCACCATCAGCACAGTCGTTTTGACTACAAAAACTGTATATCGTAGTCAGTACTCCGTGAAGACTGATTCGGAAGACAGTACCACTGTCGTACATTCCTCCAAAACCTGTCGTTCCGTAAAAGTTGCCATCAGTTCCTTTGAGCAACCTCCCGCGTGGGCTCTTTCCATCGACGCAGTCGGCTTGAGCGCAAAAGTTGTAAAGAACGGTTTCCTTGCCTGCCTCAGTGATTTTGAACACCGTACCAGCGTTGTTAACGCCGCCAGCCGTCGTTACTCCATAAAAGTTTCCGTCCGAAGCAAGCGTCAACCCCGCCACAGGAAATGATCCGTCGGCAGAAATCAAATGGAAGGACTGGATCTCGCCGCCCGGTTTCATTTTGAACAGAGTTCCGCAGCCTGACGGTCCGCAGCTACGACCTCCGCCGAATTCGGTAGTGCCATAAAAGTTCCCATCGCTCCCTTGGGCTAACGGCATATACCAAGGGGATGCACCATTACGCCCGTCGAAATTCACGAGCGTCGTAAAGGTTTGCGCTTGCGACGTTATCGCCGTCATCGCACAAAGTACGAACAATGCAAACAATGTTCTCAACCCTGAAAAACCGGACATGTAGACGATGCGTGGCATGGCTCCTCCAGACGACGCGAGAATGATATATCAGCCGAATGGCAGGCGGATAGAGCCTTTTGATACTGAGAGTCGCGATGAACTATCGGAAGCTTTAGGTGGCAAGCAAAGCTCCTCCTTGCAAACATGAAACGTCCTACGGCCTCCCAAATTGGCACAACCACTCCGAAATTATTTTTAGAACCTTGACGATTTCTCTTGACCTCGCAATTCAGAAAGCGCATGGTCAGATTAGCGGGCATCACTGGTTCTTTGACAACTTAATCGCCAGCGAGAAATGCGTCGAAGGACGAACGTAACTCCAATGTTTTCTAGATTATCCATATAAGTCTTTAATCTTCTAGATTTTGCAAAAACGGAACGCTGTAAGTTGTTGAGAATAAAAGATCAGCAATAAAAAAAAATTCAAGAACAAGCCGACCTTCAGGATACGTTGACACCCGCGAACCCCGCGCCGCATTCAGAAAGTCCCGCCTCATTCAATTGATATAATCCGTTCAAGCCCTAAATCCTCGCCTGGATGCAGGTGTAATCTCTAGGGCAGGCTTCGAGTGATCCCGGCACAATGGGATTCGGACTGCCATCGCCTCTCAATGACAATCGACTCGAAAAATCAGGGCGGAGACATCCTCGCAAGCGATCTGCAACGTCAGATCAAAGAACAAGCACGCCTGTTCGAAACTACGCTTTCCTCGATCACGGACTTCGCTTACAGCTTCGACCTCGATGGGCGCTTCCTGTATGCCAATCAGGCATTGCTTAACCTTTGGGGATTGACCCTTGAACAGGCAGTCGGCAAAAACTTCTTCGATTTAAAATACCCCGACGATCTCGCAGCGAAACTGCAGAGCCAAATTCAAGAAGTCATCGATACAGGCAAAGGCGTTCGAGATGAAACGCCATATACCAGTCCAACAGGCGTAGGGGGGTACTACGAATACATTTTCCGTCCCGTCGTGGGCGACGATGGCGCGATAATAGCGGTTGCGGGCTCGACAAGGGACATAACCGACCGCAAAGAAGTAGAGGAGATGTTGCGGCACAGTGAAGAGCGATTTCGCCGCCTTGCCAGCGAACTGGAATTCCAGGTAAAAGCTCGAACAACACAGCTTGAAGTGCGCAACGCAGAGATTCTTTCTCACTCGAAACAAGTTCAGGAATTATCAAGTCGGTTATTGAAAGCGCAAGACGAGGAACGGCGAAAAATTGCTCGCGAGTTGCATGACAGCGCTGGCCAAAGTTTGGCGGCTCTCTCCATTAATGTTGTTGGGCTCATTGATGAAGCCGAAAAGCAAGCGCCCGATTTAGTGCAAAAAGTTCGTGATATCGAGGCCTTGGTGCGAAATCTGAGTAACGAAATACGGACGGCGTCCTACTTGTTGCATCCGCCACTGCTCGACGAGATTGGACTTCCCGCAGCACTGAGCTGGTACGTCGAAGGCCTTAAAGGGCGAGGTATGAACATCACACTCTCTCTTGAAAAGGATTTTGGCCGCCTGTCTGACGAATTGGAACTGGTAATCTTCCGATTTGTGCAGGAATGTTTGACGAATGTCCATCGCCACTCAGGTTGCAGCAGCGCAACCGTGAAGGCAGAACGACGCGACGGGAACGTGCAAGTCGAAGTGGCGGATCAGGGGAAAGGCATCCCGGCAGAGCGCATGACGGAAATACAAACGCACGGTTCCGGCGTGGGGGTTCAAGGAATGCGGGAGCGGATCCGGCAATTGGGCGGCGAGCTACATATTCAGTCGGATAGTTCTGGAACGAAAGTTTCAGCTTTAATCCCGATTTAGAAATCTGTGGATCTAGCGGCTCGCTGCTATGGAAGATAGAGACCGGAGTAACTGCCCATCTTTAGAAAGAACGTAAATATGGGTCGCGCCGAGTATCACTGTGAATGCTGGCCACCCGCCGCTGTTAGCTGCGAAATTCTTTCCGAAGTCTTTCGTTTTCTTGTTCGAGATCGTGCATGCGCTTTTCAAACGGTTCGAGGGCGTCTCGAATTTCATCCTGCGTGAAGCGTGGAATGATGTGCTGCTGACAATTCCAATCGAACGCCTCGACATGAATCACAAATACACGCTCGATGACTGCCTTATAGTTTGGATGACGCACTTTGTCGATCCATTGATCGCCCTGCGCTCCCTCGAATATTTCAGCCCGGCCCAGAATCTTCAGACGTAGTTGTCGAGGATAATCAACCAAAATAATTGCAACGCGATTATCGGTCATCAGGTTGCCGGTACTGATGTACTGCTTATTACCGCGAAAGTCTGCAAAGGCGATTGTGGTCTCGTCGATAACTTTCAGAAATCCTTTCGGGCCGCCGCGATGTTGAACGTATGGCCAACCGGTTGATCCGAGGCTTGCCATATAGAAGGTATCGCGCTCTCCGATGTACTCGGATTCCTGCGGCCCGAGCCTTCCGGCGAGAGACTGGAATTCCTCAAGCCGTGCGTATTGCCTGCGGCTGCCATATTTTTCCTGTAAGGTTTTGACGACGGGGGTGAATACCAATGATCCAAAGCTCTGCGGCATTGTGCCTCCTAAAAGTGCGGGCTGACGTGATCTTATCCTCGGCAGCCGCTTACTGGGTCAAGCGGTTGCTCGTCCGATAAATCTGTAAAAGGATTAATTTGATGATATCTTTCGTTGGTCCGCATCAGAAAATACTGATTCAGGAGAACTCATGACAACTCGACCGCCGTTGCCGCCGTTTACGCTGGAAAGTGCGGTTAAGAAAGTGCGTCTCGCCGAAGACGGATGGAATTCACGCGATCCGGAAAAAGTCGCACTAGCTTATTCGATTGATTCGCGCTGGAGGAACCGTTCGGAATTTGTGAATGGCCGCCAGGAGATCATCGCTTTTCTCGCGCGAAAGTGGACGAAGGAACTGGATTACCGTTTGATCAAAGAGCTTTGGGCGTTCACCGAGAACCGCATTGCTGTGCGCTTCGCGTACGAATGGCACGATGATTCGGGAAATTGGTTTCGGTCATACGGGAATGAGAATTGGGAATTCAACGACGACGGACTGATGCGAATCCGGTTCGCATGCATCAATGATTTGCCGATCAAAGATGCGGACCGCAAATATCATTGGCCACTGGGCCGACGTCCGGATGATCATGCCGGATTGAGCGACCTCGCCTTCTGAATTCCCTTAGCGGTCTGCGGGCGTCTCCGAGGATAGCGTGTGGGACGGGGAGATTCGCAGAGCATGGGCTGATCCCTTTACGTCGATAGTGGCTTGGACATGGATTGCGCGTCCCAAGGTCAGCAACACTTCACGGTGCGACGTGAATGCCTGGCTGACATCCACCGTAATACTGCGATGGCTGCGCAGCGAAAGGTGCATATTGGATCCGTCGACTTTGCAGACTGTCCCATAGAACTGATGTGAGCCCGCCGGACTTTTTACCGCTGCCAGTGCGGATTCTGCAGGAGTGCACTCAATGTTTTCTGTCTTTGAAGCGGCAATCTGCTTTGGTAAGGCGGCATGTTCTGCACCACCGCGCGGAGGCAGCAAACCAAAAATGTTGAGTTGCTTATTGCTCGCAACATAGACGTGTCCATTGGCAACAGTTGGGACTATGTTGGCATTGCTGTTGACGGCATGAACCCAGGTTCCACCCTGTGCAGAAAATAGTGCAGTGTTCAAGTTTGTCGCGTCATATGCCCGTAGCGTCAGGGGCGTGCCGGGATCGCTGTCCGACGAGGAAGCGGGCTTCTGCACAAACCATGCGATTGCCGTTCCAGCAGTAGTTCCGTTTGAAGAGATAACAGGAACGGAACCGCCATTGTCCGGAAGGCCATTGGTTGCACCTCTACCAGTAGAGCTTTGGAATACTAGCTGCGGCGTCGGCCCATTGGTTTGCAGCTGCCAACTGCTAATGCCATTGCCACCACCCGTGACGACGTAGGGATTTCCGTCCGGCCCGACAAAGTATGCAGGCCCGCACCAGCAGCCGCCTTCATTGACTGCCTGCAAGACATTATCCGGACCGCCTTTTGTATATCCGCCGAGGTTGTCGCGGTTCATCAGAAACTCGCGCCCGTCTTTTCCGCCGGAGACGGCCAGGTGCGGCACCGAACCGGGCTGGTCGGGCAATATCATCATGCCGCCGGAACCCACGTCCACGTCGCCTTGATCGAGCTGAAAATAATTACTGGTGGTGAAGCTATCGAGCAGGGAAGAAAGATCGGAAGATAGATGCACCATGCTGTCCGGTCGATTGAAGTTTACGTCGTAGCTAGGCGTGTTGGGGTCGCTGTTTCCCGTGGAGAAATAAATGTCCCCGTTCGTGTCGGAAGCAATCCCGTATCCCGATTGCCAGATCGACGAAAGGTAATATGACGTTGCAGTTTTCAGGCGATTGGTTACATCGCTTCCTTGGAAAGCCAGAGTGGTGGCGTCATAGCGAAGAATGTTGCCGCGGGATTGGTCGGGCTGCGTGTCGCCGTTGCTGCCAAATGCGACGTAGATGCTGCCGTTGGCTTCGAGCAATCCGGGACGCTGTAGATGATACCTGGGATTGAAAGTCCACTCGGTGCCGTTGCTGAGTGTTGCGGTCAGATGAATGAAGGCTGGCGTAACAGTGTTTTTTCCAGTGATCAAAGAAATTGCGTGGAGAAAAAATCCGTCAACTTTGCCGTTGTAGCCATCGGACACGAAGTACATCAGTCCGGCGGTACGGTCGATGACGGGTGTACTAAGAATTCCCATAATCGGGTAAACGTTGTCATCATTATTTTTGTATTGGTAGGGAACAGCAGGCCCGAAATTGCGGTGCCAGAGAACCTTGCCTTTGTCGGCGTCAATTGCGTAGACGCTGTTATTTTCTGTCACGACGTACGCGACATTGTAGGTCAGTTTGCCGCTGGTCAACTTGTACACGTAAAGCGGCTCGGCGTCGACGCGGGCGTCTAAGGGGACGGAATACAGCAGTCCGAAAGACTGCGGATTTACGTTCGTGACGTTGAGTTGCGTTTCGGACGAGAACCAGCCGGTGCGGAGAGAATCGCCGTGGTAGGTGAGAATGTCCTGCGGGAGACCGGGATGGTAGCTGGGTTCGGCTGCGGTCATTGTTGTTGGCAATGACAAAACAACTAAGATTGAAAAAATAAGGGCAGATTGAAAAATTCTATTGCGGCCGAAATTCATGATGCACCTTTCAGACCGCGACCGTACCGCGTATCTGTTTAATTTGTGAACTGATAAAGCGAGAGCGGAAAGGAGTCTGCGCGTAATGGTGTGCACAGGCAAGTGAATTCTACGTGAACCATTGCAGCGGTCAAGATGAAAGACTTTGCACAGTGAAGAGCTACGTGGTCATAGCAAAAAAAGAGCCGCGACGTTGTCGCGGCCCGTTAAAAGTAAATTTGATTTAGTGTCGTCCGCCGCCGCCACCAGAACGGCCACCGCGTCCACCACCACCGCCGCCGCCCGGACCACCCCGTCCGCGACCACGACCGCCGCCTCCGCCACCACCACCGGGACGACCACCGCGGCCGCCTCGTCCTCCACGATCGCCACCTCTATCGGGACCTCGATCTGGACGTGCACCTTGCGGAGCGCCGCCGTGGCTTGGAGTTCCTTCGCGATTGAAGTTTGGCTCATTCTCGTCGAAGTCAGCACCGCCTTCAATGGTTAGCGTGCCTCCTTGAGTCGGAGCGCGAGTTGGCGCGGGAGCGGGAACGTCAGCATCAGTCAATCCGATTGAACCGTCGCCACCATCGCCGTCCGGAGGAGCTTCTCCGCCGCCCATCTTTGCGCGCTGCTCTTTCAAAATTGCTTTGCGTGAAAGACGAATGCGGTTGCCTTCAACTGCCAGCACTTTAACGAGAACCTGATCGCCTTCTTTCAGTTCATCGCGAACATCGGCAATGCGATGTTCGGCAACTTCGCTGATATGAAGAAGACCATCAGTGCCTGGAATGATTTCGACAAACGCGCCGAAGTCAGCAAGCCGCGTAACCGTGCCCAGATAGGTCTTGCCAATCTCGGCTGAGGCCGTCAGGTTGCGGATGATCTCGAGGGCTTTGTTGGCGGACGTTTCGTCGTTCGAAGAAACGTTCACCTTGCCCGTATCCTCGACATCGATCTTTACGCCAGTCTGTTCGATGATCGAACGGATCATCTTGCCGCCGGGCCCGATGACGTCTCGAATCTTGTCGACGGGAATCTGAAGAGTGTAGATACGCGGAGCAAACGAGGAGACTTTCTCGCGATGCCCGGTAATGGCCTCGCTCATCTTTTCCAGAATGAACAAGCGTCCGCGCTGTGCCTGAGCAAGCGCTTCACGCATGATCTGCGCAGTGATGCCGCCGACCTTGATGTCCATCTGTAGAGCGGTGATGCCGTCTTTTGTTCCGGCAACTTTGAAGTCCATATCGCCGTAATGATCTTCTGCCCCGGCAATGTCCGTCAGGATGGCGTAATGTTCGCCTTCCTTCACGAGACCCATCGCCACTCCAGCCACCGGAGATTCGAGAGGAACGCCAGCATCCATCAGCGCCAATGAACCGCCGCAGATTGACGCCATCGAAGACGATCCGTTCGATTCCAGAATGTCGGAAACCACACGCATGGCGTAAGGCCAGTTTTCTTCCGTGGGCAACACGGCCAACAGTGCGCGTTCTGCGAGGGCACCGTGACCAATTTCTCTTCGGCCCGCGCCACGGAGAAAACTCACTTCTCCAACGCTAAACGGCGGAAAGTTGTAGTGAAGCATGAAGCGCTTCTTGCCTTCGCCCTGGAAATTTTCCATGCGCTGCATGTCATCGCTGGTGCCGAGTGTCGTGGTGACAAGGGCTTGGGTCTCGCCGCGGGTGAATACGGCGGAGCCGTGGGTACGAGGCAGAACTCCTACCTCAATCCAGATTTCGCGGATTTGATCAAACGCGCGGCCATCAGGACGGCGTTTGCGCTCGATCACTTCTTCGCGGAAAATGCGTTCGCGAAGAGCCTCAAAGTAAGTCTTCAGTTTCGCGCGTGCCGGCAGATCATCTTCTGCGATGTCGGCCATCTGCTTTTTCTTCAAATCTTTGATCAGCGTGTAGCTTTCGGCCTTCGGATGCTTTTCGGTATCGCAGCAATCCGTGAGCTCTTTGCCAATCTTCTTTTTCAACTTGTCGTAATAAGCCTGGTCAAATTCGGGAGGAGTGACTGTCCGCTTCGGCTTGCCAGCTTTGCCACGAAGTTCATTGATGGCGAAGCAAATCTTCTTGATTTCACCGTGCGCGAATTCAATCGCATCGACCACGACCGCCTCGCTGACTCCCTTAGCGCCGGACTCGATCATCACGATGCCTTCGGCTGTTCCGACGACCATGATGTTGAGTGCGCTATCCTTCATTTCTTCGTAGGTAGGATTCACGATGAATTCGCCATCCACTTGGCCGACGCGTACTGCGCCAATCGGGCCGTTGAAAGGAATGTCGGAAATCGTTAGCGATGCGGAAGCGCCGTTGATGCCGAGCACGTCAGGATCGTTCTCTGAGTCGGCGGAAAGCACAAATGCAATCACCTGAGTTTCACAGCGGAAGCCGTCGGGAAATAACGGACGGATGGGGCGGTCAATTTGACGGCTGGTAAGAATTTCGCGTTCACTGGGGCGGCCTTCACGTTTAATGAAGCCGCCGGGAAAGCGTCCGCCAGCGTAGGTATATTCGCGGTAATCGACGGTGAGCGGGAAAAAGTCGATGCCTTCGCGCGGATCGGGATTAGCGGTTGCAGTAGCGAGAACAACGTTGTCGCCGGAGCGGACGACAGTAGAACCGTGGGCTTGTTTGGCAAGCTTTCCAGTTTCAAAGGAAATTTTCTTGCCGCCCGCGAGTTCCACGGTAATTTCAGTAGCGTGAGGTTTCATGTTCCATCCTTAATTAGGGTGAGGGGAGTTGACCGTTGCGGCATGGCGCCAATGCGAAGGACTTGTCGGCCAAATTCGCGTTGAATTGGGCATTCTTTGCAAGGCTGATTAGGACGTTCGGGCTGCCGATACCGGCGGTTTGAGTGGCGTACGGGTCGCTGAGGGGCACAATTTGCTCTTGGACAACACTTACGCGACGCACTCCCGTCTCTTTTTCGTCTCTTTTAGTGACAAGGAAAGGTTAACACAATGCTGTGAAGGGAAGCAAAGTACGGGATGATCAGAACGCCAGCCGCATGAATTTGCAGATGGCGTTCTATGGAATTTATTAATCAGTACTTTTCGGGTACTACAACGATGAGGTGGAAACTGCCGGAAGCAACGCTGCGTCGAGGATGGGGATTGTCAGCCGTGGCTGCTGGGGGAGGGCCGAATTTTGCGACAGCAATATAAATCTTGCCGGTCTTCTGATCGAGAGCGAGGGTGCGTCCGCTCTTTTCGGTTGTCACGGTGGCGGCAACAGAATACTTGTCCGGACTTTCTTGTTTGATGACAGAGAGCGTACCGTCCTCGCCGTTGGACGAGAAGACTAGTTTCTTATCTGAGTCGTATACAACGGCATCAGGGCCATCGCCGATTGGCACGGCGGTTACGACTTTGCCGGTTTCGGCATTCACGACTGCCATCACCTTGTTATCGCAAACCGAAAATAGCCGCTTGCCGCTCGAGTCGTAGGCAAGTCCAGAAGGCTCTTTGCAGGGCGCCAGTGGCCATCGGGCGCCGACCTTTAGTCCATTGGAATCAATCTTTACGATCTCGCTTTTGTCTTCAATGTTGGCGAAGATGGCGCCGGAATTATCAGAGACGGGGAACTCGGGCTTTCCTCCGAGAGTGATGGTTCCTGCAACCTTGCCCGATGCGCCGTCGATCGCGGTGACATCGCCGCTGCGACCGTTGAATGCAAATACTCGCTTGCTCGGCTGGTCGTAGATGATTCCGTCAGGATTGGCTCCGGTCGCGACTTTCTGCAAAACGGCCCGTGATTTTAAATCGAAGATGACGACCATGTTGTCGCCACCGTCGCTGATGAATCCTCGATTGAGATCGTGGGCAACAGCAATTCCATGGATGTGCTTCATCCCGGTAATCGTGCCGACGGGCTTACCGCTGTCGAGATCAACGATGTCTACCTGGGTGTTGTGCGAGACATAGAGCAGGCGGCTGTCTGAGTCCGCGAAGAGATAATCCCATCCGCCTTCGCCAGGGATTGGAATGGTTGCTGTAACTTTGTATCTTTGGGCGAATGCGCTAATCGAAATCGCGATCAAGACGAGAGCAATAAATAGCGAGCGTCGCATATTGAATTCTCCTTAGGCATGGATCAACCAGTAATTTGTACGATACGAGACCTGAATCGAACCTTAAGGGATTTGGACGGGTTCTATTTTAGAGCTTCGCCAATCGCGTCGTGAACTCGAGGACGGATATCGGTGATGGCTCGATTCGAGGCGTCGGGCCAGGTGCGATTGGTTAGTAATGTGATCGAGAGCTGGCGAAGCGGATCGATCCATAGCGATGTGCCCGTATAGCCCAGATGACCAAATGAGTGCGCGGAAAATAACTTGCCGGATTGCGACGGCGGCGATGGTGTGTCCCATCCGAGGGCACGCGATGTGCCTGCGGGTTCATGCTGACGCTGCGTAAATAGAGAAATGGTTTCGGGCCGCAGAATCGGATTGCCGCCGTTCAACATGGTTTGAGCAAACGAAGCAACGTCACGTGCATTGGAGAAGACACCGGCATGCGGAGCGACTCCTCCCATTACGCTGGCATTTTCGTCATTTACTTCACCTTGGATAATTCGATAGCGAAATGTTTTGTCGTCGACGGTGGATGGAATCTGCGAACGGATATCCGGTGGGGGATTGAATCCGGTATGCGTCATGTCGAGCCGACCGAAAACTTCGCGCTGGCAAAAGCGGTCCAGCGGTTCATTTGCAATTCGCTCAAGAGCGAGGCCTAAGAGGATAAATCCGAGATCGCTGTATTCGACTCTCTGCTCGGGAGAAGCGACGAGAGGGGTTTGGATGGCCGCATTTAAGAGTTCCTGCTTGTTATGAGCATGGAGGAAAAGCTTTTCATATCCCGGAAGCCCGGAGGAGTGTGCGAGGAGCATGCGAATCGTCACATTTGCGCGGCGAGGATCAGATGATAGCGAAGATGCGAATTCTGGGACTATTGAAGCGACAGGCGCGTCCAGATCGAGGAAGCCACGCTCGTAGAGAACCATCGCTATCGCTGTCGTAGCAACGACCTTGGTGACCGATGCTAAGTCGAATATCGTGGCGGCGGTGATTGCTGGTGAGACCGTGTCGTAGGTGAATTTTCCAAATCCGTGTAACGCAATGAGCTTTGCGTTCTGTGTTACTGCTATGGCCGCACACGGAAATGCGTGGTCTGCGATGGCTTTCTCCAGAATCGAAAATGCGGATTTGAATTGTGTGCTTTGGTTGGCAAAATTATTAATGAGCGGAGTGTGTAGCGGCGGCACGATGCATTTTAGCAAGTAACAATCGATCAGTGGATCTAGTTACGAGCGAGCGCCAGAGTTGCCACTCCGCAATACCTAAGGCCACCTGCTAAACTCACGCTAAATTGAGACATAAGTCTAAAGCGATCGGCGCGTTTCTCATCTTATATATAGCGTCTGCCGCGTGGCCGCAGTCGAGCGCCGGACAGGACTCGCTTCGGATTCTAGACCCGATCGTTGAAGAAGCGATCAAGAATGGCCAAACGCCAGGAGCAGTTGTCATCGTTGGCCACAACGGTCAAGTCATCTATCGGAAGGCATTTGGAAGCCGAGCTATCGAGCCACGTCGCGAGGCCATGACGGTCGACACGATCTTCGATATCGCGTCGCTCACCAAGGTAGTCGCGACCACAATCGCTGTCATGCAGTTGGTTGATCATGGCAAAGTTCGAATCAACGATTCAGTTGTTCGCTATCTTCCTGAATTCGGGCAGAATGGAAAAGAGGATGTTACCGTTCGCGAGTTGCTTACGCATTTTTCTGGGCTGCCGGAAGATTTGGATCGAGCGCAGCCGTGGAAGGGAAGAGACACGGCGATAAAGCTGGCAATGGCTGAATCCCTTGTCAGTCCGGCGGGCGCTCGTTTTCGCTACAGCGACGTTAACTTTATTACTCTCGGCGCATTGGTGGAACAAGTTTCAGGAATGTCGTTGGAAGAATATTGTCAGAAGAATATCTTTACCCCGCTGGGGATGACGGAGACGCGTTTTCTTCCGCCAGAATCGTGGCGATCACGGATTGCTCCGACTGAATATGACGAAAACAGAAATATGCTGCGCGGCGTCGTGCATGATCCGACGGCCCGTCGCATGGGCGGAGTCGCTGGGCACGCCGGTGTCTTTTCGACGGCCGACGATTTAGCAAAGCTGGCGCAAACGTTGTTGAGCGGCACACCTATTTTGTCGCCGCTGGCGATCGAAAAAATGACTACGCCGCAACAGCCTCCGACAGCGGAACAGTCGCGCGGGTTGGGGTGGGACATCGATTCTCCTTTCTCAAGCAATCGCGGAGAACTTCTGCCAGTTGGTTCGTTCGGCCATACGGGATTTACTGGAACATCGCTGTGGATCGACCCGGTGACGCAAACTTACATCATCATTCTTACGAACGCGGTTCATCCCAACGGCAAAGGGAATGTGATCGCATTGCGTTCGAAAATTGCGACGGCTGTAGCTTCTGCCTTGTCGCTGACTCCGACTGAACAAGAGTCTCTGCGATGGAAAACCATCACTGGGTATAACGATGCGCAAACTGCATCGCGCAGATTGGCTACCAGAAATGGCACAGTACTCGCAGGCATCGATGTTTTCGAACAAGAAAACTTCGGGTCGTTGCGGCGCTACAAGAAACTTGGGTTGCTGACGAATCAGACTGGAATCGATTTAAACGGCCGGCGAAGCATTGATGTCTTGGCGCGAACTCCTGGCGTAGATCTGCGGGCAATTTTCAGTCCTGAGCACGGAGTCACTGGTTCGCTTGATACAACGGACATCAACAATTCTAGAGATGCCGCAACAAGTATTCCGGTGTACAGCGTGTACGGAGCAAACGATGCAGCGCGGCGTCCTTCGACGGAAGTTCTAAAAGGCCTTGATGCTGTTGTCGTCGATATTCAAGATGTAGGGGCACGATTTTATACATTCGAAACTACTTTGGGATACTTCCTCGAAGCTGCGAAAAAGGCAGGCATCGACGTTGTTGTTCTGGATCGGCCTAACCCAATTACTGGATCGTTTGTCCAGGGTCCAGTTTCTGATGAGGGACATGAGAGTTTTACCAACTACACCTCGATCCCTATTCGACACGGAATGACGTTTGGCGAACTCGCGAAGATGTTCAACGCCGAACGCGGCATTGATGCGCGACTGAGTGTTATTCCGATGCAAGGATGGATGCGGGGAGACTGGTATGACTCTACGGGCCTGACCTGGGTCGGGCCATCACCAAATCTCCGCAGCGTGACGGAGGCGACACTTTATCCAGGCGTTGCGATGATTGAAGGAACGAATGTTTCTGTCGGACGAGGTACGGACACCCCGTTCGAGGTGCTGGGCGCGCCGTGGGTGAAGGCGCATGATCTCGCGGCATATTTAAACGCTCGCGAAATTTCTGGCGTGCGGTTTGTGCCAATCAAATTCACTCCGTCAGCCAATCCATACGCAAATCAGGTTTGCGAAGGCGTGAATATCATTGTGACCGCACGAAATAGTTTGGATGCTCCCGAGCTTGGAGTTGAGCTCGCAAGCGCCTTGCAAAAACTCTATCCACAGGATTTTCATATTGACCGCATGAACGAATTGCTGGTCAATCAAAAAGTGTACGATGCGATTGTCCGTGGAGAAGACCCGAGGCGTATCGCGCAGGATTGGCAGGATGCGCTGGATGCGTTTGCAAAAGTGCGTGAGAAGTATTTGATCTATAAATGAAGCGACTCTACAGTTGCTCCGAGGTGTAATGCATACAAAACTTCTGATGACGTTAAGCGCGGCCTTCATGCTGATTCTCGGCGTGGCGAACTTGTTTCTGCCGCAGGAAATCCTGACTCATTTTGGAATGTCGGTCGTCAATCTCGCAGTGCTGCTGATTCAAATCAGCGGGTCGCTCTATGTTGGATTTGCAATGTTGAACTGGATGTCGCGTGAGAATATCATCGGCGGAATTTATGGGCGTCCGGTCGCGCTGTCCAACTTTCTCCATTTTGCTGTCGTCGCAGTCACATTGTTGAAGGCCCTACTGGCAGGCACAATGTTACCTCGCGAAACTTCGGCACTATGCGGAATGTACTCTGTGTTGGCACTGTGGTTCGGACTGGTTGTATTCACGCATCCGGGAGATAAGAAAGCGTGAGTTTGAACGACGTTCGGGTAGTGGCTTGCACCTGAAGAAGGTTGCGTCCGCTGTGCTAATCTAAAAAGGAGTGGGCGCGTAGCTCAGTTGGCAGAGCAATGCCCTTTTAAGGCATGGGTCGATGGTTCGAGTCCATCCGCGCTCACCAGACACAATCATTTTTGCGGGAACGTTCCGTCCTCAATCTTTAGTTCTCATCGCCCAAAGAGTTTTCGCCGATCCTACGGGAGCACATGAAACGGAACATTGCTAGTTAGTGTTCCGCTTGGCATCGCGACGGTTACGTATCCGGTCGTCGCGCCTACGGGAACTGCCGCTCTGATGAACGTATCCGAGATTACCTTGAAATTCACTGGCGTTCCGTTCAAAGAAACGCTAGTTGTGCCCGAAAATCCCTGGCCCAGGACGCCGAACGATTGCCCAATTCTTGCTGAATTACGTATGAAGGCCACGAATGGGGCAAGTCCGGTGTTTAGGCTGTAAACTGTTCCCGCATTGCTGACTCCTCCGGCGTAGGCAGTCCCGTAAAAAGTTCCGTCGGTGGACTGGAATAGTCCACCGGACGGGAAGCTCCCGTCTTCAAAATCAAAGGTATGAAGAATAGTCAAAGTACCGGTTGAGTCGATGCTAAAGATCGTTCCCGGAACGTTAGCACCTCCCATGCTCGTCGTTCCATACAAATCCCCATCAGTTCCTTGTAGTAACGTCGCGGTCGATGCACCAGCGCCTTTTTGGAACGCATATGCGGTCGTCAGCTTACCTCCCGGAGTCATCCTAAAAACGGTGCCGCCACCTTTCATACCCCGATTTTGGGTGGTGCCATAGAATTTTCCATCGCTGCCCAGGAGCAAACCCGCGTACGGATTGCTCCCGTCCCTACCCGTGAAGCTGTGAAGCGAAGTAAATTTCCCGGATGTCGTAATCTTGAAAACTGTGCCATAACTGTCTGTGTTAACTCCTCCTCCTGTTGTGGTCCCGTATAAGCTACCGTTACCAGCCTGGACCAACGGGCCGGAAGGATCAGCACCGTCAGCACAGTTCGCTTGGGCACAAAAGTTATAAAGCGTAGTGATGGTGCCAGTGAGAGACATTTTGAATACCGTCCCGTAACCATTTGCACCTCCCACGTAGCTGGTTCCGTAAAGATTGCCGTCCACAGCCTGGATCAGCGCACCTAAGGGACCTGCGCCGTCAGGTCCTTCGAAATTGTGCATCGTTGTAAGTACACCAGCCGGCGTAATTCTGAACACGGTTCCCAAAGTTCCCCCTGTGCCGCCTTCAATCGTCGTTCCGTAGAAATTTCCATCTGTCGCCAGAACTAATCCGACGCTAGGATAGTAGCCATCCGTGCACTCCTGTTGGCTGCAGAAATAATAGAGAGTGGTTAAGGTTCCCGTTGGTGTGATCCTAAAAGCGGTTCCACAACTGCTGCTACCACTACATCGAACATTTCCGCCCAAAGAAGTTGTTCCATAAAAATTCCCATCAATTCCCTGAACGAGAGACATGTAGTATGGACCCGCGCCGTCCGCACCGTCGAAACTCAAGACATTAATGAATGTCTGCGCCTGCCCGGACACGACCGCTATGCAGAAAAGGAAAGTGCACAAGAAGTATTTGCTGATCGCGGATTTTTGCATTGAATTTCTCAAGGAGAGCGTTGCTGCAAAAGTCTGTCACTCTGACGACTGTCCGTCAAGCTGAAACAATTTGCACTCTAACAATTGCCGCTCGTAGCCCGACGCGGAGTAAAATCTCTGTTCGCTCAGGAACGTGCCGACAATAATGATTCGCCTCCACCAGCAGCGCCTACGGCTGCGTATCTAGCGGATGCGTACTCTTCTCGTAGAATTCGTTTTGTAATTTCAGGCTGACGTCATCAGCCTTTACGCAACGAATAACGTTGACGATGGCGCTAATCCACCAATCCATTTGAAATTTGCCTAGTTCCAGCGTTGCGGCGGAGCCATCGCCGGAGTAGTGTCCGGGGAAGCGTGCGTACCACCAGATGCCGGTGTAAACATCTTCGGGAAGATTCTGACGATGCTGATCGGCGCCAGATTCTGTTGCCGCGCGGTCCATGTGTACGGCGTCAGGGCGGGAAACGAGCATCTTCGATGTCTCGCTCTCTCCGGCATGCCAATCGGGAGAAGTCTTAGGCATCAACTTACCCGAAGGTGGCTCCCGGCGGTCGAAAACGTAGACGACATAGTCATGAGGCTTGTCCAGTTGCGATTGAGCAAAATAAGGGAGCAAGCTTTCGTTGCCGCCGTGACCGTTGATGATAATTATCTTTTTGCAGCCATTGCGGGCCATTTCATCGGTGGTTTCCTGTAACAGCATGAGCTGCAGATCGCGGCTATAGGCGATCGTTCCAGGTTCGTGACGAGCTTCAGCGATCTGGCCGAAATAGTATTCGGGGAAGACGACAGCATATTCCTGTTCGCTCGCGTGGATAGTAGCGTAGCGGACATTGAGTAAGTCGGTCCCGAGCGGCAAATGCGGTCCATGCTTTTCAAGAATTCCGAACGGAAGAATACATGTACCCTGAGCACGATGAATGGCTTCGCGGAAATCGACAGCGGTTAGTTCCTCCCAGCGGGTGCTGAGCTTGCCTTGCGGTGCTTGCTGCTCTTGCGCATAAACGTCTGAGGAGGTAACCATCACGAGTAGAAACGGCAACAGATAGCTGGCGAACAATCGATGAAAACTGTGAGTCACTTGCATCCTCCAGTCAAAGGCACGGACGGCTGTGCGAGCTTTGGAGGTGAGTTTATACCTAAAGGGCCGGAGGAACGGCAAAACTTGACGGTGAAAAAGCAAAAGGCCGCCTCTCCCGGCGGCCCTTCACCTTCACGACATGTCAGTTGCTATTGGAGTTGGATCACTCCAAAAGTGCCATTCACATAGTTGTTGGGACCAGCCGTAAAGAAAAGCTGGTTGGTTGCGCCATTCAGAGCATTGCCGCCACCGAATTCAATTCCCCAAAGTTGATCGATGACGATCGGTTTGCCATTGGCGTCGGATACCGTGCCCACGTACTTGCCGGTTTTGGTGTTGAAGCCATTGATGGTTCCGGTATCTGTGTTATTTGAAACCAAGAGGGTGTTGCTCAAGCTGCCGAAGTTAGCAGGCGCCAAAGCAAATCCCCAGGGTTGATTCAACTTGCTGGTCTTAGGGATGCGTGCCACGAGGGTACCGGCTTCGGTATAAAGGTCCACTTGGCCACCAGCCGTTCCATCTATCGGTGCATAGGCGACCAGGAGGTTTCCCTTGATATCCTGGATTCCGAATGGAGCCCATCCAGCAGGAAGTTTTGGGTCGGTAAACGATTTAACCAGCTTGAAAGTGCCGTCATATACATCGACTACGTTATTGGCAAGATCAGCGGCGTACAAAAAGTTTCCGGTGGTCTTGCTGGTGATCGCAAGGCCCGTGTAAACCGCACCCGGCTTCTTCACCGCAATAATGGACTTGCTCGGCGAAATCGGGGACCAGCCACTGATGGTGCCATCCAGTGTGCCGAAGATAAAAATGGAAACCCAATTATCCACTCGGAATTCCTGCGCTCCGTTATACACGATTCCAGCTGGAGAGCCGGGGCCGGTGCCGCTGGCGGGTGGGACTATTACCTGCAAAGTCTGAGGATTTCCAGAGCCGTCGTATAGAGTTGACCAACCGGTACCTTCGTCACTGATCCAGAAAGCGCCAGTGGGTGCGTATGCGAGTCCCCAGGCGTTTACTAGTAAGGGATCTGTGAACAGACCTTGTCCAGTCACGTTCGAGTCCAAATTGGTGATGGTGTATTTGCTTGCGGCTGGAGTTTGTGCGGATGCGAAGGCGAAAAGTCCGAGCAGTGCGAGGACCGTTAGCGAGAATGAGCGGACGAACATACGTTGCATAAAACATCTCCTGGGAAAAAGTGCGGGGGGGATGCTGCCGGGTAGGGGCCTGCCAGGTTTCCTCCGCCAAAAGCAGACTAGACGGGGCGACGCATGCTGCTTGTCACAAAAGTGTCACCAATTTGTAGAATTCCACGTTGGCGTGTACTTGGGGGAATAATTACAGCCATCCTTTGGTCCGAGCCAGCCGCGCGGCTTCTATGCGATTTCCCGCTCCCAGTTTGCTAATTGCTTCGGATAAATAGTTCCTGACGGTGCCTTCGGAAAGCTTGAGTTCAGTCGCGATATCGACGCTGGCACGGCCTTCACCTGCAAGCCGCAAAACCTGCCGTTCGCGGTCAGTCAGAGGATCGGGTTCTCCCCAAGCCTCAGTAGCCAACTCGGGATCAATGACGCGTAATCCTTGATGGACTCGGCGAACCGCTTCAGCAAGTTGCTCCGCTCGCATATCTTTAAGAAGATAGCCAAGGGCACCGGATTCCAATGCCCGGCGGAGATATCCGGCCCGGGCAAATGTCGTAAGAATGATCACACGGACGGCGATACGTTGCCGGCGCAGTTCGGCAGCTACATCGAGGCCGGTCATTTCAGGCATCTCTATGTCGGTGATGAATACATCGGGCTTGTGTAGAAGAACAGCTTGTAGCGCTTCTTTGCCATTGCGTGCGCGTCCAACGACGCTAATGTCACCTTCGATTTCCAGCAATGCAGCCAGCGCACCAAGTACCATGCCTTGATCTTCGGCAATCACGACGCGGATCGTCTTGCGACCGTCCTTATTATTCGAAATCATAGCTATCGTCGGAAAATCATGTTGTGGGTTGTAGCGGAAACTGAATGGTGAGTCGCGTGCCAGCTTTGGTTTCGCGGTGGATAGTTCCGCCGAGTGCTTCGATGCGTTCGCGCATACCACGCAATCCGTTGCCTTCTTCCTGATGGCCTCCGCGCCCATCATCGTGAATTTCCAGAATGCAGTTTCCGTCGGACGGCGCTAACTTGAGTTGACAGTGGACTGCATTCGCGTGCCGCACAATGTTGGTCACCGCTTCCCGGACGACCAGGGCAACGACGCTTTCCTGTGCTGGGCTGAGGGCAACCTCCTCCGAATCCGTCCGCACGGAAACGCCGGCAGTTTCGAGAGTCGCGCGGGCGCTTTTGATTTCAGCTTCGAGACTGTGCGCATGATAGCCGCGAATCGTGCTTCGTACCTCGGCCAAGGCCGCCCGAGATGTTTGTTCCACGTCGGCGATTTCCGCGCGCGCACGGACTGGATCGCGATCAATTAACTTTCCTGCCAATTCAGATTTCAAAATGATGACTGACAATGTGTGTCCAAGAACATCGTGCAGGTCTCTGGCAATACGTTCGCGCTCGGCAACTTTCGCGAGGTGTTCGATTTCCGTATGCGCAAGGCGAAGCTTGCAGGCGGTGCGATCACGCTGTGCGAAAAAAATGTTGCTGCCGCCGACCACCAAGGTAAGTCCGCCAGCGTAGAACATGAACCAGTCGGAAAGATGAAGAATTCTCCATTCGATCCCAGCGATCGCTACGACACCGAGCAACAGTGCGATGGCGCGTTTTTCGGTATTCACCGCGTAGGGAGCGAACGCGCCGGCGAAGATGAAGAACGTCGATGCTCCTCCGTTTGAGGGCGCGAACCCCAGTCCTAAAGCCAGTATTGCCGCTACGATCCAAAGTTGACCCTTGTCGGGGAGCCAGAAAAACGAAAAATAGAGGACGAAAAATGCGACCGCTCCTAATGCGGTGGCGGACCATTCTCCTGCTCCAGCATGATTCACGACGGGGTTGATGAAGAAGAACCCGAAGTAAAGGAGCCAGAGGTAGGGCGCCCACCCGTGTTGCGCATTTTTTGGTAACAGTCTCATTGCGTCATTAGGCTACCGCGTTTGACCGAACAAGTCAGTAAACTAAAGCCTCAGCCATACAACTTGCCTTCATCACGACGCTCGCCGTAGACGGCAACTCCCATGCAGAGCAGGGTGAAGATGGCCAGGGCGATCCAGTGGATCCAATTGGCCTCGCCGCGGCCAGCGCCGACCACGCTCAAACCCAGCTGCGAAAGGTGATAGGAAGGCAGGAAATGCGCAATCTTCTGGAGAAACTGTGGAAGGAACATGAATGGAATCCACAAGCCTGAGCAGAAAGAGAGCGGAAGGTAAATCATATTGATGACCGCAGGGGCCGCGTTTGGGCCGGCAAAATAGCCAATCGCCAATCCCATAGCGCAAAAGGGAAGCGATCCTGCCGCCAATACCAGAATAAGCTTTAATGCAGTGGCGAAGGAAATGTGAACTCCGCCGAACAGAATCCCTAAGGCTAAGAGACACAACACGACCACGATGCTGAAGACAATTCCTTTGATGATCTTGGCAGTGAAGTAGGCAAGTGGAGGCATTGGACTGGCTCTCTTGACTTGCAGCCATCCTAAACCACGTTCTGCCGCGAGTGCTCCAGCTGTGCCAAAGAGTGAAGCTCCCATAATGCCGAATGTTCCGTAACTGGCCAGTAGGTAAGTGGAGACGCCCACCGATGCTAAACTTTGGCCGCGATTTATCAGCAGCCCGAAGAGCGTATAGAACATTACGGGAAATCCAATTACCGAAAACGTGTATGCCCGCAACCGGAGGGAGCGGAGAAACTCATACTTGGCTTCCTTCCAATAAATACTGGTTGAACTTGGAGTGATTGTGACGGTTGTCATGATTGTTTCTCCTTTTTGCTGTCGTTCGTATCTCCGCTAGTTAGTGCCAGGAATGCTTCTTCCAATCCTGCGCTACTCACTTCCAGACCCGAGAGATAGGGATCGCGGGACAGAAGTTCGCGTAAGACGGGCTCAGCCGCAGTCGCCCTGATTTCTAACGCTTCGCGATCAAGTTTGGCGTCAATCACTTCGGCAATTTTTGTGACCTCATTTAGCGACAGGCGAGTTATGCAACGAATCTTGCGTCCCGAAGTGCGAGCTTTGATCTCCGATGGAGTGCCTTCTGCGATGATTTCTCCATGATTGATGACCACAATGCGGTCGGCGAGGGCATCGGCCTCTTCCAGATAATGCGTGGTTAGCAAAACTGTCTTTCCGCGAGCAATCAGCTTTCGGATTTGGTCCCAGAGTAGGCGCCGAGCCTCGACATCAAGGCCAACTGTCGGCTCATCAAGAAAGATGATGTCGGGATCGCCGCACACGGCGAGCGCAAACAATACGCGCTGCCGTTGGCCTCCGGAGAGATCGCCGAATAACCGTTCCTGAATATCCTCGAGTCCGGCGATGGTGACCGTTTCCTCCATCGACAACGGATTTGGATAGTAGGAGCGAAAAAGATCAATGTGTTCGCGAACACGCATGGTCTCGGGGACTTTAGCGACTTGCAACATTGCACCACTGCGCATGCGCGTATATGGATCTTTTGGATTGCCGCCGAAGACCGTGACGGTGCCAGAGTCGGGGCGCGCGAGCCCCAGGAACAGCTTCACGGCGGTTGTCTTTCCTGCGCCATTAGGGCCTAGAAGGGCGATTAATTCTCCCTTCCTTATTGTGAGGTCGATATTGCGGAGAGCTCGCACGTTGCCGTAACTTTTGCTGACTCCCTGCAATCGGGCCGCGGGCAATCCCAGAGAATTTATTTGTGCCGGCTTCTGTATTTGTTCGACCTGGATTTCTGCAATCATCGCTACGCCTCTTTTCTACGGTTCTGCCTGTTGTTCCGCTTTCAATCTGCGCTCAGTAATACTTCCAAGGGTGAGATCATCATGCGATGAGGATAAATTTCGCACCAGTGGAGAACATCAGCAGGCCGCGATGACAAATGTCATAGAACAGAAGAGCGCTACCTGATCGGTTCTCCGTTATAATTCGTGAGCTTGTTCCAAAGAATTTATGCCGGATTTTGAAGGAATCGAACTGGCCGGCCTTAGCGACATCGGCTGCGTGCGTCAAGATAATGAAGACGCCCTGGGGCAGTGGCAGGCCAGCAATTCAGAAGAATTTGCTGCCAAGGGTAGGCTGGCAATCGTGGCTGACGGGATGGGCGGTTACGAAGGCGGGCAGGTCGCCAGCCGCATTGCAGTCGATACTGTTATCGAAATTTACTCGCGATCGACAGGCGACCCTCAAGCTCTCCTATCCCGAGGCTTGATCGATGCGCATTCTCGGATACTGCGCTATCCAGAGGAGCATCCTGGACTTCGAGGGATGGGAACAACTTGCACTGCGATCGTAATCATAGCGAACCGTCTTTATTATGCTCACGTCGGCGATAGCCGCTTGTATCATGTTCATGCTGGGGCAATCACTCGCATTACGCGTGATCATTCATTCGTTGCCCGTTTAGTTGAAAGCGGAGCCATCAGCGAGGAAGAAGCTGAAACCCATGCCCAGCGCCACATTCTAACCGCAGCGTTGGGAGCTGGCGAGACTATCACCCCAGACGAGCCAGAACATCCCATATTGTTGAGCAAGGGAGATGTGCTTGTGCTCTGCAGCGACGGGTTGTGGGGCCAGGTAGACGATTCCGAAATACTAGCTGCGGTAGTCGAAAATTCCCCTGCGAAGGCCTGCGAAATATTGGTGAAGGCCGCGCGTGATCGCGGGGCACCCGATAATGCGACCCTTCAGGTTTTAAGACTTAATCGATAAATTTTTCCGCTCATAGTTCCCAATAAGTGCAAGGTGTTGCACATTTGTGCACTCCGCCGCCGTTTGGGCACGGTTTTTATTGCTTGGAATAAAATAAAGTCTAGTAATGTAATGGACTTTGTGGCACTATGGACGCGTTATGAAGATTTCGCAAAAAGGCCTTTACGCCCTGCAATCGATGATGATGCTGGCCCGTCACTTCAATCAGGGCACCGTCCGAATACGTGATATTGCGTACGAGGAGAATCTTCCCGAAAAATTTCTGGAATTAATTCTTCTGGAAATGAAGAATGCGCGCATGGTCGAAAGCGTCCGCGGAGCAAAGGGCGGCTATCAATTGCGGCGAGCGCCAGATGAGATCACGCTTGCCGAGATCATTCGTTTGGTTGACGGTCCGCTCGCGCCATTTGCCGATGGAGAGCAATTACGGACTCTAATTGACCGTGATTTTGAACATCGAGCGTTGTATCAAGTATTTCTGGACGTTCGCGATGCAGCGGCAAAAATTCTAGAACACACGACGCTGGCAGACATCATGAACGGCGGGCGTTCGCGCGCTCGTACAAAAAAAGGAAAAAAAAGTGAGGGACCTGCGATTGTGCCGATGGTCGCGCATGGCGGCCGAGGAAAGTAATTGAGGTAAGCAACAAGTATCTGCGGTTCAAACTCCCCCTGGAATTAACTATCGGGATTCAAATAAATGAAAAAGAAAATATTCCAGATCTTTGTTTTAGGCATGTTGTGCTGGCAGTGCTCTGCACAAACGGTCATTCGTGTCGGCGCATTCCCAAATATCAGCCATCCTCAGGCGATGGTCGGCAAAGCGAACGGCTGGTTCGATAAAGCGATGGGTCCGAATGTGAAAATTCAGTGGACTAGTTTTAACGCTGGGCCATCTGCGATTGAAGCATTGTTTTCCGGCGCGATCGATATGGCCTACATAGGTCCGAATCCAGCAATTTCCGGATATGTGCGATCCAACGGGGAAGCGTTGCGCATTGTTGCGGGAGCATGCAGCGGTGGAGTCGCTTTGGTCGTCCGTAACGATTCCGGCATCAATAAGCCCGAAGACTTCCACGGCAAGCGCGTAGCGTCTCCGCAATTGGGGAATACACAAGACGTCGCATTACGTTCCTGGCTGGGTCAGCACGGTCTGAAGACCACCGATAAGGGCGGAGATGTGCAGGTGATGCCGATGGCCAATCCTGATCAGCTCACACTCTTTTTGAAGAAGCAGCTCGATGCTTCGTGGGCGCCGGAGCCATGGGCGACGCGACTTATCCAAGAGGGGAACGGGCGTTTGCTGGTTGACGAACGTGACTTGTGGCCGAACCGGCAATTTGTGATTGCGAACATTATTGTGAGCAAGAAGTTTTTGACGGAGCATCCGGACTTAGTAAGGAATTGGCTTGCCGCTCATGTCGACTTAACCGATTGGATTAATCAACACACTGCGGAATCAAAGTCACTTTTAAATCAGCAGATACAAAAAGAAACTGGCAAAGCCTTATCGGCGAAAGTTTTGGATGAAGCGTATGGCCGGCTCACAGTGACATACGATCCGCTTCGCGAGACTTTGTTGAAATCGGCGCAGGCTGCATTTCAAGCCGGGTTCCTCGGAAAACAGATGCCCGATTTGTCCGGAATTTACGATTTCGGACCCCTCAATCAAGTTTTGGCAGCGAAAGGGAAGAAGACAATCCAATGACACCCAAACCTCTCGTCAAGGTACAGACGACGCCAATACGAAATCACGAGTTGCCGCGCACGCGCGCTGGCTCACCTAATGCCGGGTTTCGTCCGGGAGTCGTTCGGTTGTGCCATGCCGATCTCTCTATCCCGAAAGTTTCGATTGAAGGAATTTCTCTTACGTACGGGGCATCTGGCAGCAAGAAATTATTGGCGCTCGACAACATCAATTTGAAAGTGAAACCGGGCGAGTTTCTTTGCATAGTCGGGCCTTCGGGCTGTGGTAAATCCACGCTTATTCATCTGATCGCCGGCTTGCATACCGCTACTTCAGGGAATGTACTGATCGATAACAAACCTGTCAGCGGACCGGGCACTGACCGCATCCTCATCTTCCAGGAACTTGGCCTGTTTCCATGGCTGACAGTAGGACAGAATGTCGAATTCGGAATGAAGATGAAGGGAACTCCGAAGGCCGAACGCGAAGAGAAGATTCAGTATTACCTGCGGCTTGTGCACTTATCGCAATTTAAAGACAGCTTCATTCATCAGCTTTCGGGCGGCATGAGGCAGCGAGTAGCACTGGCGCGTGCGCTGGCCAGCGAACCAGACGTCTTGTTGATGGACGAGCCCTTTGCCGCTCTTGACGCTCAGACGCGCGACCTATTGCACGATGAGTTGGAACGCATTTGGACAGAGACCGGACGTACCATCATCTTCATTACGCACAATGTGCGTGAAGCGATCCGGCTGGGTGATCGCGTCGCGCTGATGACGTTCCGCCCAGGTCGGATAAAGCGCGAATACGACATCCATTTACCACGCCCTCGACAGCTTGAGGACGCGGCGGTCGCCAATACCGCACGGGAGATTCTAGACGATCTACGCGAGGAGATTAACAAATCTCTCGAAGAACAATACGGACACCGTGATGTTCCCACTGTTGAGGTGAGAGCGTGAAGAAATTGGCTCGTCACGGGATTTTCTATGCCGTTCTGATTGGACTCTGGGCGCTTCTCGCTGCGCTGAAGATCTGGCCGCCCTATGTATTTCCAACTCCTTGGGGAGTATGGGATTCGCTCCACGCTGGATTTGCAGATCATAGCTTCTGGATTGCGATAGGCGTCAGCATGAAGCGGATGCTGCTGGGTTATGCGCTCTCGGTTATATTAGGCATGATTCTGGGCCTTGGAGTTGCCAGCAATGAGTTTCTCGAAGAAACCATGGGAGGCTTACTGGTTAGCCTACAGAGTCTGCCCAGCATTTGCTGGCTGCCTCTCGCTGTGCTCTGGTTCGGTTTGTCAGAAAAGGCAATCCTGTTCGTGGTAGTGATGGGCTCATTGCTGTCTGTAACGATCGCGATGGAAGACGGCCGCAAGCAGATGCCGAAAATATATAAAATGGCCGGCCGCAACCTGGGAGCGAAGGGATTCAAACTCTTTTGGTACGTCCTTCTGCCGGCAAGTTTGCCGTTCATCCTGTCTGGTCTAAAACAGGGATGGGCATTCGCCTGGCGGTCGCTGATCTCCGGCGAAATGATTTTCGTGAGCCTGGGCCTTGGTCAACTACTGATGATGGGCCGGGACCTGAATGACATGAGCCAAGTGATTGCTGTGATGCTACTCATCATTGCAATCGGCTACATTGTTGACGGCCTGGTATTTAAAACGGCCGAACGAAAACTTCAGCAACGCTGGGGGCTGGCAATCAGCTAGATCGAAAGAATCACCAGATTTGAATTTCGATCCGATTTATTCACGAGTCATCCCCCAAACAAAAATTTAAAGATCAATTAAAACTTAAGGAGCTTTCGATGGACGTTGCCACTAAACTCAAATCCGCTGTGATGTTTGCAGCGCTTACCGGCTCGCTATTTGCGCAGTCATCACCCGCCCCAGTCAAGGCTAAGAAAAAGGCCGCTTCGAAGCCGGCAACGATCACGGCAGAAGACGTCAGGTCTCTTCGTGATGCGCTCGCCGCCCAGCAACGCCAGATTGAGGAGTTGCGTCAGGAAGTTCGTACTCGCGATGCCGCTGCCCAGCAAACACAGCAGCAATCGCAGCAAACTCTGCAACAAATACAACAGGCACAATCGGCTGCTAGTGATGCCCAACAAAAGGCTAGCGCTGCTGAAGCCATCGCCAACGAGCAGAAAGATTCCGTTACGAAAATCAACAACGACCTGGCCGACGTAAAGACTACATTGGTCGGAACGACAACCACAGTGCAGGAAGAACAGAAAAGAACATCTGCGCTCGAAGCTTTAGCGGGAAGATTCCGGTTCGTTGGGGACGTTCGTTTACGCGGTGAAGCTTACAAGCAAGATACGCAGCCCGACCGCAATCGCGCGCGCGTACGTGTCCGGTTTGGTGTGGAAGGTCAGTTGAATGAAGACTTCATTGCGGGTATTGCGCTGGCTACCGGTTCATTGGGCGATCCTACAACGACCAACGAGACTTTCACCAACAACTTCGATCGCAAGACTATCGGTTTAGACAAGGGATATATCACATATAACCCGATCGCGCATCGCTGGCTCTCCCTTACAGGCGGTAAGTTTGCGTACCAGTGGCAGAGGACGTTGGTAACGGGCGATCCAGATCTCAACCCTGAAGGTTTCAACCAGAAATTGTCGTTCGACACGCATCACGGTCCTATTCAAAACTTTACCGTCCAAGGAATCGAACTGATGTATAACGAGAGCACAAAGGGACAGGACTCCTATGCGCTCGGTATGCAGGTTTCAACTAAGTTGAAGGCGGGAATCTGGACTGCCACCCCGTCATTCCTGAGCCTGAAGTGGAACCGCCCGGATGCAATCTTGTCGAGCAGCGCGTTTGCAACTCAAGCAACAACAACGGGTGTAGGCGGCAAAACTCCTGAAGGGCCATTCCCATTGAGCGGTGAAGGTCCAGGTTGCGCATCGGTGCTTAATGGTCCGACTTTCGCGCCCTGTGTGTTCGCTGCGAACGGAATGACCAACGCGACCTTCGTGAATGCGAAAGGCGTTGCTCATTTCTATTCGGGATACAACTATGCAGACTTTATCCTGAATAACCAATTTGCTACCGGCGTTGAAAAACTTCCGATCAATCTGTTGCTGGAACTGGAAGACAACCTTGACGCAGAAGCCCATCCGCTCAACACAAAGGGAGCGGTGCTCTCGAATCTTGGCAGCCAGAACAAAGAATACGGCGGCGACTTTAGCGTAGGCCGAACCAAAAACAAGAACGATTTCCAACTCGGCTACGCGTGGTTGCGCCAAGAGCAGGATTCTGTGTTGGCGTCCTTCGCGGAAAGCGATCAGCGCACTCCGACAAACCTGATCCAGAACCGGGTATACGGGTTGTGGAAGTTGCGTGCGAATACGGTTGCCGGTATCACATGGTGGCATGGACGCGTCCTCAACAGCGATCTGGAAAACAACGCTGCTACAGCTGCTAAGTCAGTGGCCAAGGCTGGCGATACCGAGCCCTATCTGAATCGGTTCCAGTTCGACCTCATGTACGCGTTCTAGCTCGAACTGCATTAAGGTTGTTGCACTCTCAGTCCAACGCTGGATCCAAATTACGGGTCCAGCGTTTATTTTGAATTTCGTATAATTGGAAAAACTGTATGATTTCGCGTCGCACATTTCTTCATTCCGCTTCTTTTGCAGCTGCTGGAGCGGCTGCATGGCATCCGCTAATCGGTTTCGCTACAGATCCAGGCAATCGAACCCTCGCGATTGCTGGCGAAGACGCCATGATCGTACGTTCCTCGCGGTTCATGGACGTCGAAATGCCGCCTGAATATGCGGTTTCATGGATCACTCCCGTTGAACATTTTTTTGTACGCAACCATATGCACGAACCCAGCACACTCGAAGCCGATGATTGGACACTGACAGTCGGCGGAGAAGTGGATGGCCTCACATCCTTAAAGCTGGCCGATCTGCAGAAATTCGAGCAGCATACCGTTATCAACACTCTTGAATGTGCTGGGAATGGCCGTGGTTTGCATAAGCCTCAAGTTCTGGGAATTCAATGGCAAAAGGGCGCAGTCGGCAACGCCAGCTTCAGCGGCCCGCGCATGCGCGATGTCCTGCAAAAAGCTGGAATCAAATCCTCGGGGAAGCATGTAATGTTCCATGGACTCGATGATGTTCCGGGCAAAGTACCGCCATTCATTCGCAGTATTCCAATTGAAAAGGCGCTGGACACAGATACTCTTATCGCCACACACATGAACGGGCAGCCGCTGACCAGGGACCATGGTTTTCCCGCCCGCGCGATGGTTCCAGGATGGATTGGAGCGGCGTCATGCAAATGGCTCAGCGAAATTAAGATATTGGATAAAGAATTTGAAGGGAACTTCATGAAGCCCGGCTATCGGCTTCCGAACCATCCCGTAAAGCCGGGCGAGGCGGTTAATCCAGACGATACTCACCCCGTGACGTCGTTAGGAGTGAAATCCCTAATTGCGCTTGCTGACGATTCGATATTGAAGAAACATTCTGCGAAGGTTCACGGAACGGCTTGGGCGGGCGAATCTGCGGTGGCTAAAGTTGAAGTTTCGACTGATGGCGGCCAGGTTTGGCATGCCGCCAGACTGGGACACGACCAAGCCAAATACGCATGGCGTGCATGGAGTTACGAGTGCAAGGCGCTCAAGCCGGGTGATTACACAATCCTGTCGCGGGCCACGGATGACAACGGACAAATGCAGCCCGAGGCCGCAGTTTGGAACCCAAGCGGTTATCTTTATAACGCTTACGATAAGGTGAAGTTTCATGTTCAGGGGTAACGCTAAGATACTGTTGTTAGGCGTGTTACTGATCGGGTTAAGTGCCGTTAACGCGCAATCTCAATCGCAACCACTGCCAGATTCTCCGGTGCGCGAGAAGGTGGAAACGGCATGCACTGAATGCCACGATTCCAACATCATCGTGCAGCAACGGATTAGCAAAGCTGCGTGGACCAAAGAGTTGGACAAGATGACTAAATGGGGCGCACTAGTCGCGCCGACAGATCGTGATGCGATCATTGACTATTTAAGCGTTAATTTCTCATCAGAAAAGCCACCTGCGATTATGCCGAGATCCCAAGCTCTGACAAAGTAGGCAAGTCCCTGTCAGAACGGCTTGGCGGCGTAAACTATAAGTATGCGTCGCGTGTACTTCGACAATAACGCCAGCACGCCCATGCTCCCTGAAGTGTTTGAAGCAATGCGTCCTTATTTCATGGAGCGCTTTGGCAATGCTTCGTCCATTCATCATCACGGACAGGAGACTCGCGCGGCGGTTGAACATGCTCGTGAATCCGTAGCGGCTTTGCTGGCCGCTCGAGCTTCGGAAATTGTGTTCACCAGCGGCGGCACTGAGGGGGATAACCTCGGCGTTTTCGGACTTACTAACCCAGGTGATCACATCATCAGTTCGACAATTGAGCATCATGCCGTATTGAATGCCTGCAAGCATCTAGAAAAGACCGGAGTTGAGGTCAGCTACGTGCCGGTGAACGGCGAAGGGTTGGTGGATCCCGACGATATTCGTCGAGCAGTTCGCCCGAACACCAAGCTGATTTCAATCATGATGGCTAACAATGAGACCGGAGTACTTCAACCAGTTGAGGCCATAGGTAAGCTGGCGGCGGAACTCGACATCTTTTTCCATACAGACGCAGTTCAAGCCGCGGGTAAAGTCGCGATTGATGTCCAGAGAATCGGTTGTGATTTGCTAAGTATCTCGGGACACAAGATGCATGCTCCACAAGGCGTGGGCGCGATTTATGTGAAGAAGGGAACGCTGCTGCAAGCGAGAATGCATGGCGGAAGCCATGAACGATCGCGGCGCGCTGGGACTGAGAATGTCCCCGGCATTGTCTCGATGGGCAGGGCTTCTGAACTAGCGAGAGCCGGGCTTGAGAACGGGGAAGTCCAGCGCATGGGAGCGATGCGGGATCAGATTGAAAGTGCGCTGCTCGGGGCAGTCGAGATGTCCGGTGTCAATGGCCAGGATGCGCCGCGGGTTCCAAATACGGCGAATATCTATTTCGATCACATTGAAGGCGAAGCGATGATTATCGCGCTCGATCTGAAAGGGCTCGCAGTTTCGACAGGGGCAGCGTGTTCGTCGGGAGCGATCGAGCCTTCGCATGTGCTGACCGCAATGGGGTTGCCGTCGGACAGGGCCCGCGCCAGCATCCGCTTCAGCCTGGGCAAGCAAAACACGCAGGATGAAGCTGAATTCGCAATGAAGCTCGTTCCCGAGGTTGTTACAAGGTTACGTGATCTGTCACCAGTTTATGCGCGATACACTGCTACCCATTAACGATGTTCTGATGTTCGTGAGGTCATCATGTTTCTAGCTGAAAAAGATTGTGTCCCTTGCCGCGGTGGAGTGCCAGCACTCAAGGGCGCGGAATTGCATGCCCTGAGCCATCAGCTTCCTAATTGGGAAGTAATAGATGAACATCACATCACGCGGACATTTGAATTTCCGGACTTCAAGACCGCGCTCGGCTTCGTCAATCGTGTGGGAGCAATTGCCGAGGAGCAAGAGCATCATCCGGATATTTTGCTGGCGTGGGGAAAAGCCGGAATTACAATCTGGACGCACAAAGTCGGTGGGCTAACCGAGAGCGATTTCATACTGGCGGCAAAGATCGATACGTTGCGATAAAGACAATTATGATGATGCAAATGCAAATTGATGAACAGGAATTCCGCCGTCGCGCAGACACGGCCCTCGAATCGCTAAAGCAGAGTTTGATTACCGCTGAAGAGTCGGCAGACTTTGAAGTGGAAGATCAGTCTGGGGCTTTGCATGTTTCATTCGAGGATGGCGCGCGTTTCGTAATCTCGCCGAATGCCCCGGTACGGCAGATATGGATTTCAGCGCTGTCAACCAGTTTCAAGTTGGACTTCGACGATTCGAATACATTCGTTCTGGCTAAGACCGGAGAGAGCCTCAAACCGCTGGTCGCGCGCCTGGTCAACGAACAACTGGGAGAAGATGCGGTCGTGCTTACTTAGCCTGCAAGTTTTCTCTTCAGATCAGTGGCGATTTGGTGGCCATGGAATCTACCATTCTCGATAAAAATCTCATTAGTGCGCGAACCGGCGACGATTACTCCCGCAACATAGATTCCCGGAACATTGCTTTCCAATGTTTGGGGATCGCAGACCGGACGGCATTGTTCGGCTGACAATTCCAATCCCATGGCGCGCAGAAAATCATAATCGGGATGGTATCCGATCAGCGCAAATACAAAATCATTCTTGATGCCGACAATGCCGTCGGGCGTTTGCACAGTGACATGATCGGGCGCGATCTCTGTGACGGTCGAGTTGAAATGCGCGGAAATCTCACGGTTCTTGATGCGATTCTGAATGTCGGGAAGTATCCAATACTTCACGTGATCATGCATTTTGGCGCCGCGATGAATGAGCGTCACACGCGCCCCGTGGCGCCAAAGATCGAGTGATGCGATTGCCGCCGAATTCTTGCCGCCGATCACGACAACATCGTTATCGAAGTAAGGATGAGGCTCGTGATAGTAATGCAGAACCTTGTGAAGGTCCTCGCCAGGGATTTTGAGTTTGTTGGGGCGATCGTAGTATCCGATGGCGACGATGAGCTTGCGAGTCTCGTAATCGTAAATACGTCCGAGGCGATCGGTGGCGGCGACATGGAACTCGCCGTCTTTGCCGGAGACGGCTTCGACAGTGTGATATTGCGCGACCGGCAGATGATAATGCTCGACGACTTTGCGGTAATACTCCAGGGCCTCCGGGCGGGTGGGTTTTTGATTGGGCGAACTGAAAGGGATGTCCCCGATTTCGAGCAATTCAGGCGTGGTGAAAAACGTCATGTTCGCCGGATAGTTGAAAAGCGAATTGACCACGCAACCCTTGTCCACGACGAGCGCCTTGAATCCAGCGCGCTGAGCTTCAATTCCGCAAGCCAAACCCGTCGGCCCGGCACCGATCACCAGGACATCTACTTTGATTTCGCGACGTGATTTTAGAGCGGAAACAGGAAGCGTAACCTGATCCGGAGTTGTCTGTGCCTCGCTGGAAGGGGATATTTGTTTCACGGGAAGAATCCGATTTTAGCATGGAGGGCGAGGTCGTCGGTGCGTGGTTGTTATAATTCTTCTTCGTTCGTTATCTGTTCACTGACATGACAAAATCTCCCGAAAGCTCCATACCCACACGCGTAGAATCCGACAGCATGGGGAAGATTGACGTCCCTGCAAATGTTTATTGGGGAGCCCAAACGCAGCGTTCGCTGCTGCACTTCAACATCGGACGCGACGTTATGCCGCCGGAACTGATTCGTGCATTCGGCATCCTGAAGAAGGCTTGCGCGCTGGTAAATCAGGATTTGGGAAAGCTGCCAAAAGAGAAGGCGACGCGGATCGCGCAAGCTGCGGACGAAGTGATTGCGGGCAAGCTGAACGATCAATTTCCGCTTCGAATCTGGCAGACGGGCAGTGGCACGCAGACGAACATGAATGTAAATGAAGTCATCTCCAATCGCGCGATTGAAATTGCGGGCGGAGAGATGGGGTCGAAGAAGCCGATCCATCCCAATGACGACGTGAACATGTCACAGTCGTCGAACGATACATTTCCGACGTCGATGCATATTGCCGCAGCCGAGCGAGTAAAGCGCGTGCTGATTCCAGCGATCAAAAGCGTGCATGAGGCGATTGCCGCGAAGGCGAAAGAATTTGAAAACGTCGTGAAGATCGGGCGCACACACTTGCAAGACGCAGTGCCTCTGACGTTTGGACAGGAATTTGGCGGTTGGGCAAGCTTGTTGGAACGGGATATCAAACGTCTGGAGCAAGTGCTGGACGGGCTGTACGATTTAGCGATTGGTGGCACCGCGGTGGGAACGGGATTGAATGCGCATCCGGAATTCGCCGAACGTACGGCGAAGAAGATTGCGGAATTGACCGGCCTGCCATTTCGTTCGCACGAGAACAAGTTTGCGGCGTTGTCCGCGCACGACGAAATTGTGTTTGCGCAGGGCGCGATGGAAACGCTGTCAGCGTCGTTGATGAAAATTTCCAACGACATTCGGTGGCTGGCTTCTGGGCCGCGATGTGGATTGGGCGAACTTTCAATCCCTGAGAATGAGCCAGGATCGTCCATTATGCCGGGCAAGGTGAATCCGACGCAGTGTGAGGCGATGACCATGGTTTGTGCGCAGGTACATGGCGCGACGGCAGCCATCGGATTCGCAGGTTCGCAGGGCAACTTCGAACTCAACGTATTCAAGCCGGTCATTATTTACAACTTCCTGCATTCGGTGACGCTGATTGCAGACGCGTGTCATGGCTATGTCGAATACATGATCAAGGGCATTGAGGTGGATCGAGCGAAAGTGGATTGGTATGTGAAGAATTCATTGATGCTGGTGACTGCGCTCGCTCCGACAGTGGGATACGACAAGGCTGCAAAGATTGCGCACACGGCGCACGTGGACAAAACTGGTCTGCTTGAAGCGGCGTTGAAGTTAGGATACCTGACGGAAGAAGAATTCCATCTGCTCATGAAGCCGGAGCAGATGACGAAGCCGTAAGGCGTTTCCGAGGAGGTGCGCGCAATATCCCTCGCCCGGCTGAAGAACGCTGGATCTTCGGGATGACGGCCCAAGGGGAAAAGGGCCTCGTCGCGATAGCGGCCCAGAGAACACAGAGTTTACTTCGCTCCGACCGCTTCGAGTTTTGACTGGTCGTTGGCGCCAACTTCGACTTTCTTCGGCGTCGTCGTAATCGTGATTACGCTTACCAGAATCAGCAGAGTTCCCAGCAGTGTGCGCGGACCGACGGATTCGCCTCCGATGAAGTATCCCAACGCGACCGCTATCACCGGGTTCACGTAAGCATAAGTTCCAACTTTAGTCGGGGATTCATAATGCAGAAGCCAGATATAGGCGGTGAATCCGATAATCGATCCGAAGACTATTAGATAGACGAGTGCAAACCACGCGTTGAGAGAAAGACTGGTGATGTGGAAATCAGAAAATTCTCCCAACGCACCTGCCAATGTGAAAAGCAGCGTGCCTCCTACAAGCATTTGGGCGGCCGCACTCATCGGTTTCGATGCCGGCAGCTTCAGGCGGCGGGTCAGAATCGTCCCTATTGACCATGTAGCCGAGGCCAGAGTCAACGCCGCGGCTCCAGCCCGGTTCACTGCCGCCTCGCCAAGGGCGAGTGAATGATTCATCAGAATCGCGACGCCGAAAATGCCGATCAGCAGTGCTATGCTCAATCGGACCGTGAGGCGTTGCGTACGCAAGATAGTTATTTCCGACAGCGTGATGAACACCGGAATGCTGGCGAGAATTACTGCTGCGATGCCCGAAGGAACGCGCTGTTCAGCCCAGAACAAGCAACCGTAGTCGACAAGAAATATTAGCGCTCCTAGTAGAGCGATGCCCGGCCATTCGCGCCGCGTCGGAGAAGGCGTGCCTTTCGCGCGCATCCAAAGGTAAAGGACGGCGCCGGCGGTAAAGAAGCGCATGCCGGCGAAGAGGAATGGCGGAATTTCGCGCAAACCGACGCGAATGGAATAGAACGTGGATCCCCAAACGAAATAGATGATGCCGAACGCCAACAATATCTTCCACGAAGCTGGACGAGCCGACGCTGGCATGACAGATTTCCTTTTTAGAAAATTGCTGCGATTTAACGGGCACAGAGTACCTGGTTTAACAGTAGATGGTGCAACCTGCGGTTTGGAAGCGGGGCATCCGATAGAAAGTTTTTATCGGTCTCAAAAGCTACAGCAATCCCGTTATGTCCGTGTGGCCATTCGCTTTGCTACACTCTAGCGAGACTTCTAACATGTTTAGGGAATTGATTTCGAGCTGGCCGCTGATCAAGCAGATCCGCAATGGATCTGACGGTACAGGCGCAGACGTTCTCAGCGAACGTTCCAAGAATCTGCTGCCTAGAAATAGCGGCACGCAGGTTGCTCGTTCTGTATGCCCCTACTGTGCCGTCGGTTGTGGCCAGTTGATTTTTCATAAAGACGGAAAGATGGTGTCGATTGAGGGCGATCCGGCTTCGCCGATTTCGCGCGGTCATCTTTGCCCCAAGGGTGCCGACACATTCGAATTGCATAATCATTCGGCGCGGTTAACAAAAGTGAAATACCGCAGACCGTATTCCCGCGAATGGGAAGAATTGGAACTTGAGTCCGCGATGGACATGGTCGCCGACCGATTGTGGGAGACCCGAGATCGGACCTTCCAGGAAACTCGAGATGGGCGTCCGGTCATGCAGACTACGGCGATCGGACATCTTGGTGGCGCGACTCTCGATAATGAAGAAAATTATCTGATCAAGAAATTGTTCGCTGCTGGACTCGGTATGGTCTGCGTCAGCAATCAGGCCAGGATATGACACAGCTCAACCGTCCCCGGTCTGGGGACATCGTTCGGACGCGGCGGAGCCACGACTGCGTTACCGGACCTGCGAAACGCTGACGCGATCCTCATTATGGGATCGTCGATGGCGGAAAACCACCCTGTGGGCTTTCAGTGGGTAATGGAAGCCCGTGAACGCGGTGCGAAAGTAATTCATGTTGACCCGAGGTTTACGCGCACTTCTGCGTCCGCAGATATATGGGTACCGTTACGCGCCAATAGCGACATCATATTTCTAGGCGCGTTGGTTAATTACGTGATTGAAAATCATCGCGAGTTTCGCGATTACGTTGTGCATTACACGAACGCGGCGACGATCATCAGTGAAGAGTTTAAAGATACGGAAGACCTGGACGGATTGTTTTCAGGATGGGACGCGGAGAAGAAGAAATACGATCCGGAGAGTTGGATGTACGCAGGAGCTTCGCCAAAGAAGTCTGAGGGCGGCGCTGCAGGTCACGAAGCGGCGAGCGGTGGACACGGTAAAGACCGGGGCGGAGAAGCGCAGGAAGCTTGCGAACCGCAAACGGATCCGACGCTGCAACATCCGCGATGCGTCTTTCAAATTCTGAAGCGGCATTTTGCACGCTACTCGCCAGAGATGGTGGAACGATACTGCGGAGTTCCGACAGATGTATTTCTGAAAGTGGCCGACACGTTTAGTGCGGCGTCCGGTCCGGAGAAGACTGCGGCGATCTGCTATGCGGTTGGATGGACACAGCATTCCACCGGTGTCCAAATAATAAGAACGGCGGCGATCCTGCAACTGCTGCTCGGGAATATCGGGCGTCCTGGCGGCGGCATCATGGCGTTGCGGGGTCATGCATCAATTCAGGGATCGACGGATATTCCAACTTTGTACGACATTCTGCCGGGATATATTCCGATGCCATTCTTCGAAGAGAAAGCAGACCACATTGATGAATTCATAAAAAAACATGGCTCAAGTTCAGGACTGTGGCATAAGTTTGACGCCTACTTCATCAGCTTGTTGAAGGCGTACTATGGCCCGGCTGCTACCGAGAAAAATGAATACGGATATCGATGGCTTCCGAAGGTGACTGGCGACCACTCGCATCTTGGATACTGGCTCGACATGGCCGACGGAAAGATGGATGGCTTGTTTGTGATGGGACAGAATCCCGCAGTGGGCGCCGGGAATTCAGGCTTGCAACGAACGGCTCTTAGCAAGCTCAAATGGATGGTGGTTCGAGAGATGGTGGAAACGGAGACAGCATCGTTCTGGCTGGATTCCCCCGAAGTACAGCGCGGACAGTTGGTTACCGAAGAAATCGGAACCGAAATATTTCTGTTTCCTGCGGCAGGTTCAGCTGAAAAAGATGGCACGTTTACGAACACGCAACGGCTTTTGCAGTATCGAAATAAATCGGTCGATCCTCCGGGCGATGCACGCAGCGAAACATGGTTCATGGTGCATTTGGGACGCCGTATCAAGGCTAAAGCACAGAAAGATTTGCGGGCGCGTAACGCTGGGCTGAATGCACTAACGTGGGATTACCGAACAGAAGGCCCTAAAGCCGAGCCATTCGCGGAAGACATTCTCAAGGAAATCAATGGATACACGGTCGCCGATTCCAAGCTGCTAAAGACGATGAACGATCTCCGCAACGACGGATCTACATCGTGCGGGGCTTGGATTTATTGCGGAGTGCATCCTGAAGAGAATAGAAATCGCGCCAACGAACGTAATTCTCACGATGAACTCGGTCATGGGTGGGGATTTGCGTGGCCGAATGACTGCCGAATTATTTACAATCGCGCGTCGGCGCGCCCCGATGGTCAACCGTGGAGTGAAGCGAAGAAACTCGTCTGGTGGGATGCGAACAACAAAGAATGGGTAGGGAACGATGTCCCGGATTTCAAAAAGGAAATGCCGCCGGACGCTGCCTTCGACGTTAAAAACAAGAAGGGCGTTGACGCGCTTGGGGGCTCGCGGCCGTTTACATCGCATCCCGATGGAGTGGGGTGGCTATACGTGGCCAGCGGATTAAAAGACGGCCCATTGCCAACGCATTACGAGGCGCTGGAATCGCTAATGAAAAATCCGATGTACGGTCAGGATACAAATCCGGCAGCGGACCGCAAAGAACGTCCGGACAATCCTTATACGAGTAAGCCGGGTGATCCGCGGTATCCTTACGTGCTGAGTACATACCGGCTCACAGAGCACCACACAGCAGGAGGTATGTCGCGTACGTTGCCGCATCTGGCAGAGTTACAGCCGGAGTTGTTTACAGAAGTTTCTCCAGAATTGGCGAAAGAGATTGGGTTGGTGCATGGAGACTATGCGACGATCATGACGCCCCGTTCGGCGATCGAAGCGCGGGTGCTGATTACGAAACGCATGCGCTCGCTTATGATCGATGGCCAGGAGATGCATCAGGTTGGGCTTCCGTACCATTGGGGTAATAAAGGTTTAGCGAAGGGCGATATAGTGAATGATCTGTTAGTGATCAGCGAAGAGCCGAACGTAAGAATAAACGAGACCAAAGCGTTAGTCTGTAACCTCAGGCCGGGACGCCGCGAATCCACAGCCAACAAATAATACATGCCTACAACTGCGTTTCTTACTGATTCGACCCTCTGCATAGGCTGTAAGGCCTGTGAAGTCGCGTGCAAGGAATGGAACCAGATTCCCGATGACGGGTTGAACTGGACCGGATTTTCCTATGACAATTCCTCGTCGCTGGGCCACTCCACCTGGCGCCAGGTGAAATTTGTAGAGCAGGACACTGAGTCAGGCCGCGGTGGCAATGATCCCGACATGAACTCCTGGAGCTTTTCGTCGGACGTGTGCAAGCATTGCGAGAATGCTGGATGCCTGGAAGCTTGTCCCACTGGCTCGCTGGTACGCACGGAGTTTGGCGGAGTTTATTTACAGCCCGATATTTGCAACGGCTGCGGCTTTTGCGTGGTGTCGTGTCCTTTCGGTGTGGTTGATCGTAATCCGAAGGACGGGCGAGCCTTCAAATGCACTTTCTGCTACGACCGCCAGAAAGTTGGGTTGAAGCCGGCGTGCGCAACCGCTTGTCCGACCGAATCCATTAAGTTTGGGGAGATTGAGACATTGCGCAGTCATGCCAAAGATCGTATGGAAGAATTGCATGGACGCGGGATGAGCGATGCGACTTTCTATGACGCATCCAATACCAGCGTTGGTCATACGCACGCAATGTTTATTGTGCGTGGCGATCCCCGAACTTATAATCTTCCGCCCGACCCGAAAACACCCGCAGTCTATATGAAAAAAGCGTGGACCGCTTCGGCCATTGGCGCAGCGATATTAGTAGGCGGGGCGCTCCTGGCGTTCCTTGCTGATGGGAACAGGAAATGACCTTGGCTGACGAGAAGCGATTACTGGAAATCCGGCGGCAAGCGGAGAGCGGAGTATTAAAAGCCCCGGGTATTCGAGCGGTGGGTGCGCCATTTCCGGTAGCTTCGCCAGAAACTGGCTACTACGGAATTCCGTTGCTGAAGCAGCCGACTTGGACGTGGGAAATACCGCTGTATTTCTTTGTCGGCGGAGCGTCTGGCGCGGCGGCGGTTGTCGGAGCGATTGCTGGATATACGGGAGCGGACAGAAAGTTAGTCCGCGACGCGCGATGGATTGCGGCGGCAGGGACGGTACTTTCTCCCGCATTATTGATCTCCGATCTAGGTCGACCGGCGCGTTTTCTCAACATGCTGCGCGTGTTTAAGCCACAGAGCCCGATGTCGGTGGGCGTTTGGACCCTGATGGGATTTTCCGGTGGGGCTTCGGCAGCTGCATTCGCTGAATTCATGCGGGAGCGTTATGGCCCGTCGCTTCCTTTGCGCATCCTCGAAAATGCGGGCCAAGCAGCATCGCTGGCTTTTGGGCTACCCTTCTCGAACTACACGGGCGTGCTTATTGGAGCAACCACTGTTCCTGCATGGAATGAACATGCAGGCGAGCTGCCCATACATTTCGGCATGTCAGGATTGTCGTCTGCTGTAGGAATGCTTGAACTCATGGGCCATACCAAGAGCCGCGCTTTACAGGCGCTCGGGTTAGGCGCTGCGATGTTTGAGTGCTGGGAAGGATGGCGAATCGAATCGCATCCGACTCCTGCCAGCAAACCGTTGCGGGAAGGATCTAGCGGAGCGATGATTCGTGCGGGTGCGCTTCTCTCGGGACCTGCTCCGTTGGCATTGCGGGCTTTGAGTATCTTGGCGGGTGAACGAACGTCAAGAAATTTGCGGCGCGCAGCAGCCGCGTCGGCGATCGCGGGATCGTTGCTCACGCGCATGGGTTGGATCCGCGCCGGACACGTGTCAACTCAGGATTGGCGAATTCCGTTGGAGATTGAGGAGAAGACTGAGTTGCAGATCCCACCTTTACAAAGAACGTAAAGGTGGGCTACCCGAATTGATCGCCCAAATTATTACGGCTTCATCGGCTTGAGTTTGCAGTCCTGTCTCACGCGGGCAAGATTGAGTCCAGAAGGCGAGAACTCGGCAATCTGCGGACCATCCGGCGTATCAAACTGAATCTTGAAAATGCTCGATCCGATTAATTTGCGGACAGTGTCTTCGTCCATCGCCAGGAAGTCGCCGTTGACCCAGTTCCAGTTTTTGTTATAGTGCGAATTATTCACGCGGACTTTTACTTTAAGCTGTGGTCGTCCAACAAAGCTGGCGCGGTTCGGGCGTCCGATCTGAACGTTGGGACGAAAGTCGCCGAGTTTCAACTTGCCGCCGACGCAGAACAAAATCACTTTAGGACGAGCCTCGCCACCGTGCAGGACGTTGTCCGCTTCGAGCTCAAAGCGCATTCGCTGTTGGCCCGTCATCTTCTCTTCCTGGGCTTTGGATTCCATCCATTTGCCACCAATGTTTACGCCAGGGGTATCTTTAGCGCTGCCGTTATCGCTATCAGGGGCAGCCATGTTTGGTGCATTCTGAGCGGGGCCGGGAGGCGGAGGCGCTGGGTTTTGGGCACTCACAAATGTTGCGGATACAAATGTTGCGGCTAAAAGAGCCACCATCAGGGTTAACGCGCGCCTGGTTTGCATAATTTTATTCACCTCATCCTATAAACCCATGGTAGCCGTAAAAGTTTCGCGTGTGTCACGTAAGAAGCGTGCCACCTAACGGCTTTGGTTCGGCCACCGCGACCGCGCTGCCACGCGTGGAGCGAGTTATAATATGACGTTTGCCGGAATCCTTATGCTGAAAGCACTCCAGTACGAATTACGCCTTTCCGACCGCATGTCGCGACTCGGTACCGAGACTGCCTTTGAAGTATTGAATAAGGCCCGCGCCCTGGAAAAATTGGGCAGAGACATTATCCACCTGGAAATTGGCGAACCCGATTTCGACACTCCGAAGAACGTGGTGGACGCAGGTGTTGACGCACTGCATAAGGGTTGGACGCACTATGGTCCGTCCGCCGGGTTGCCCGAATTGCGGCAGGCGATTGCCGAAGAAGTGAGTCGGACGCGCGGCGTGGAAGTGAAGAGCGAAGAAGTTGTCGTGGTTCCGGGTGGCAAGCCGATTATCTTCTTCACGATTCTGGCGCTGGCCGATGTGGGCGATGAAGTGATCTACCCGAATCCCGGATTTCCGATTTATGAGTCGATGATCAATTACGTAGGCGCACGGGCTGTGCCGATTCGATTGCGCGAAGAGCGTGATTTCGGATTCGATGTGAAGGAACTGGCTGGGCTAATCACAGACCGTACGAAGATGATCATTCTGAACTCGCCGCACAATCCGACGGGCGGAGTGCTGGATCGCGCACAGATTCGCGACATCGCAGAAGTTATTGGCGATCGGAATATTATGGTTTTGTCGGACGAGATTTACGGACGTTTGATGTTTGACGGTGAACATTATTCGATCATGTCTGTGCCGGGATTCCAGGACCGCACGATTCTTCTTGATGGATTCTCAAAGACATACGCAATGACTGGATGGCGTCTCGGATATGGGGTCATGAGAGCCGATCTGGCGACACATGTGTCGCGGCTAATGACGAATTCCAACTCCTGCACGGCGAGCTTTACGCAAATTGCTGGAGTCGAAGCTCTGCGGGGAGATCAGGCGTCCGTTGAACACATGCGGCAGGAATTTCAGAAGCGCCGCGATGTGGTCGTGCCACGGTTGAATAAGATCAAGGGCTTTACCTGTCGCTCACCAAAAGGTGCATTCTACGTTTTCCCGAACATCACTAAGACTGGCTGGAAATCGAAGAAGCTTGCTGACGCTCTACTCGAAGAGGCTGGAGTCGCCTGCCTGTCAGGCACGGCGTTCGGAGATTACGGCGAGGGATATCTGAGGTTTAGCATCGCCAACTCACTAGAGAATCTGAATAAAGCCCTTGACCGCGTCGATGAATGGGCGAAGAAAAACCTCTAAGTTTGCGGCGCACGTTGCGCATCCACCTAGGGTACGCATCGTTAAAAGAAAATGTGCTCCTGAGGCTTTTTCGTTATTGTCGCTTTTTAAAGCAGCCGATAGTTGAGCACCAATCGATCAATTGCCTGCGATAAATTCGCAGCCTCTTGGCCATAATAATCGCCTCCTGCATTTGCCGGAACAGATCGCCGATCGCTGCCGGAGAGTGAGACTTGAAAATCGTATTGCTGCGGTCATTCGCAGAAACGTAGAAAAGTCATCCTGAAGCCTTTACCCAGAAAAGGCTATACGAATTTATATACCTTATCCGCCCTTGCGGAAACTCTGCATCATCGCCTGTAGAATAGACATCTATCTGTTGACCTAGCATGAACGATACCGTCCAACTGTGTCAGGAGCGTCGCCGTTGAAAGCGCAGTGTTTACCCTTCAGCCGGATCCCTCATACAACGCCCTTGTTCCGTGATTTTCTCCGTAGCGATCCCAAAACACAGCCTTTTTATCCCCATTCGGCGAGTTTTGGTGAATGGTTCAAAGATGCTGCCTCGCAGCTGAAATATGATACTGAACGTCGCAAGCAGGTCGCGGACATACTGGAGAGCCAAAATAAGTCATGGGGCGCTTCGCCTCAAACTTTCGAAAATCTGACGCGGTTCCGAAATGGCGCATGCGCGTTTATAACGGGTCAGCAGGTCGGACTGTTCGGTGGCCCGCTTTTCACAATTCTGAAAGCGCTGACAGCGATCAAACTCGCCGAGCAAGCGACTCGCGCCGGAGTAGATTGCGTCCCCATCTTCTGGCTCGCCAACGAGGACCACGATCTGGACGAGGTCAATCACGTATTCCTGCCTACGTCCGATTACACCTTGCAGAAAATTGTTTCTCCGACTCAAGGCGCGCCAGATTCGCAAGTCGGACAGATTGTTTTTGGGTCCGAAATAACGGCGGCGGTGGACGCTGCGGCAAAACTGCTGGGTGATTCCGAAATCGCGCAGTTACTACGCGAAATCTATCGGCCCGGCGTGACCTTCGGAAACGCGTTCGCAAAATTGTTTGCCAAGCTTTTTGCGAACTGGGGCCTCATCATTCTTGACGGATCAGCCGCAGAGTTGCGCAGTATCGCCGAGCCTGTGTTTCGTTCGGCAATCGAGCGGGCAGAAGAGCTCAACGACAAGCTCTTAGTTCGCGGCAAGGCACTGGAGGCCGCTGGCTATCATCAGCAAGTGAAAGTGACGCCGTCTTCTACGTTGCTGTTTGCCATCCAAAATGGCGCTCGCACTCCGATCCACATGCGGACAAACGGCGAGCGTTCCGAAGGTTTTTCCATCGGAACTGAAAAGATAACCCGGGCTGAATTATTGAAACGCGTCGCGGCTTCTCCTCAAGATTTCAGCCCTAATGTCCTACTCCGTCCCATTGTTCAGGATTATCTCTTGCCCACTCTGGCCTACGCTGGTGGCCCATCCGAAGTAGCCTATTTTGCGCAAACCGGAATCGTTTACGAAGCATTGGCAGGGAAGACCACGGCAATCGTACCCAGACTTTCCGCCACCCTCATACCAAGCAAGGCTCAAGTATTACTTGATAAGCACAAGTTAGCATTTACCGATGTGCTCATCAGCGCTGCCGATTTACGAGAGAAAATTTCCCGCGAAGCCTTACCCCAGGAACTTCTCAGTGCGTTCGAGAAAGCATTCAAAGATTTGGATACATCGATCTCGGGTATAAAAGCGGCTTTGCAAAATCTCGATCCCACGCTGGTTACGGCCACTTCTACTTCAAAGTCAAAGATGCGCCACCAGCTTGAACAACTGCAAGGGAAAGCGGCGCGCGCGCAGTTGGTTTGCGACGAAATTATCGGCCGTCATGCCGATCTGTTGAGCATGTTGCTTTATCCGGAGAAAGATTTGCAGGAGCGGGTTATTGCCGGCGCATTCTTTCTTGCCAAATATCCCGATCTCCTGACGCGCCTATATGCTGCGTTGGAAACCGATTGCGTGGACCACCAACTGATCGTTTTTCCTGCCTAACTCGGCAGCACTATTGAGTCTCTCCGCCTGCCCATAAGACCATTAGAAACTGTATGATTCTTATAGGCTTTTTGAGGTAAAGTGCCAGCCATGCGGAACCGTTCGGGTTGTAGCTTGTCCTCGAAAGGCGCATATTGAATCCATTGGTCTATAAGCTGTGACCCCGATCCTCTCCCAAACGTCGTCCTTTATTTTTCGTGCCAGTAGCCAGCAGGACGTGTTCAGCATTCTCTGGGTATTGGTGTTCGGATTTGCCACGCTGAACATTCTCGGTATCGCCTCCCGTCAGCACGAACCCAGCAAGCGGCGCATGAATTTCGGAGAACTCCTGGCTGTCCTTACCGTGCTTGTGGCAGTGGTCCTTCTTGGTTGGGAAGTCCTCGGTATGGTGCACATCTTCCCCATCAAAATCCAGCTTTAGCCGTGAATATGCGCGGCTTCGCTTTGCGATATCATGAATGAAGTATGTCGAAGTACGACAATGACGCCGCGTTCGAAATAACCTGCCCGTGCTGCAATGCCGTTCTAAAGATTGATCCGTCCACACGGGCAGTCATTGCCCATACTGCTGCCGTGAAACCGAAGATGTTCAATGACATGGAGGAAGCGGCCCGCGCCATGAAAGAGCAAGATAGCCGCCGCGATTCCATCTTTCGGCAGTCCGTAGAAAATCAGAAGAACTCCGCCGAGCTTCTGGAGAAGAAGTTTCAGGAAGCCGTCCGCCGAGCGAAAGAGACTCCGGACACCGGCAAGCCCATCCGCGATTTCGACCTGGACTAAAAATGCTCATTGCTAGTCCGGCGCGCTAGCCGAAGGTGCGTTTTAAGTCCATAAGAGTTTCGAGGCCGGTTTTCTTGGGCAGTTTGGACGACAGGTGATTGATCAAGTGGGTCATGTCGTCCACGCTACCGTTGCGAGCGCGGGCGAATGTGGCACGGAAGTCTTTAACTTGGCTGTCCGAGGTTTCTGGGTAGGTGATTCCAACGGGTGCCGCGAAGGGCGGGATGCGCACGGGCACTTCAGTGGCTTCGGGATTCTCCTTTAAATACTGGGCGTCGTAGTCGGGGACTTCGCGGACCATCTGATCGCGGTGCTTGTCGAAATTCACGTACTTAACATTCATGGCGGCAACCCGCAAAATGCGAATCAGCAGCGTGCCGGTTTTGAGATCGATTTTGTGCCGCATGATGTTGTCGTAGACCTTCATGATAGAGAGCTGGATGGCTTCAGGGCTCTCCATGATGGAATCGATGTCAATGATGGAATCGGCGCGGCAGGCGACGCCTTTGATGACGCGAGTGTGGAAATAACAGAAGTGCTCGCCGCGGAGTGCGGCAGAGTTGCAGCGTCCGCCGGCCGCTTTGATGTGAGTGCAGGTTTCGATATTGATGTTGGGTTTCTGGCGTTGCATGTATGAGGCCTCGAATTTTTTTTTATTGATTATGTTTTACTTTCAACGAGTTACGGCGTCCCATTTTTGCAAAATCTAGAGGATGAAGGAGTTATATGGAAAATATAGACAACATTGGACTTACGGGTGCTTAATCGGGTGTTGTGGTTAGAACGTGCTGGATTAATTTGTCGGATCATCTCGAACCTGGTGCGTTGATTTGTTGTCGTCATGTGAGTGGATGTTGGGACTATTCCTTGAGCGTGCACTTTTGAAAATGCGAGGTCAAGAGAAAAAAGCATGTGGAAAAAGAAATATTGTTCCCGAAATGGGAAAGGAGGGATGGGGGCTAGCACGCGACACTAGCCGTTCGTGGTCTTTGCAAAATTTGCTTTAAATCTCGGATTGGCTAATGCTCTTAACCTATCCTCCAACGTTTCAACTCCAACCCGTTTGACAACTCCGTTATATATTTCACGAATCGGTTTCACTACACGTTTATTTTCAGACAATAACCTGAAAACCGCGGCAAAGTTATCTAAAGCGAACCGCCGAAAAAGGTCCTTTTTATGGTACGCCTCAATCGTACCCGTCTCGAATTCCTCCATTCGATGATATTTCGTCAGGATTTCCGCGCAAAAATTCAACAAGGTGTAGAGGTTTCCCGCATTAGCATTGGGGTCGCTGAGAGGGTTCTTCGTGTACTTAACGTCCTCGACGCCCGCTGCGGTCGTAGCTAGGCGTCGGATCACGCAGCCATAGCAAGTGCCGTCGTGCGTTCCGAATCGCTGACTAATACACGAATGCGTATACTTAAGCCCTTCCTTAGATGGAGATATTGCAACAACTTCTGCCTTAGTCAGATCCTCGAATGGCGTGACTATTTTTACCTCGCGATTAAGTAATAAGTCGATAATTTCTTTAGCCTTTCTTACTACAAAAGGATGGGTTGTCATGGTTGTCGAGTCCAAGGGGGAGAAGCGGGGTTGGTACATGGTAGGGCCGCACTCAGTGACAATAATGCGCTTTGCTCCATACTTGTGGGCAAAGGCTGCCGCGCTAAGAAGGTACAGAAAGCCGCGCAGTTGCGCGTAACCTTTAGCGCCAATGCTAGGGACCAAAATTTTACTAACGACTAAACCGAGGGGATCCAGCACTCTCTTCTGCAAATTTGCGACGATGTGAATGATTCTGGCCTGGTCGGAATGCGCACAAAAGACGCCCTCAACACTCTTAATCGCTTTGCTCGCCAGTAAAAGGCCTGAATAGGAATCGACTCCGCCAGAAAAAAGGCAAATATTTTCCACATGACTTAAATCGAGTAAATCTAGTTGCTCGCCACCCTGCCACTGAAGATTCTTGAACTCAATATCCACATCCTCCACTAGAGTGAATACGATGAGCTCATGAAGTAGACTCCGCAGCTTAACTAGGTCATAGGCCAACCCGGGCGATTGAAAAAGCGGGACAACGAGGGTGGCTATACGACGCGTTCGTATCGCCTGCTCGAGTTGAAATATTGAATTACCCGTTAAGATCGCGTTGAGAGCTGTTGCGCTGCCGAATTGCGAAAGGATCTTTTCGCTCGGCTGGGGGGCAACAAATGAGTGCTTTGCCCTTTGTCGATTATTCTTCATCGCCACGGCTGTCCAAGGCGAATTGAAGTGCCTCTACGGTGAGGGTTTCTGAAGCCTCCTGCGTTAGCATGGTCGGATTTGGTCCTGCGTGCTCGGCGACATACCTTCCCGCAAGGTCGGCTAATCGGCGGTGCTCTGCCTTTGTTCGTTGCTGGGCTGCCGGTGCGAACTTAGCAAAGGCTGCCTCGACCGGCTCCGCCCTCGTGAGTGCGGTCATTGTTTCGAAAAATGCCTCTGAGAACAGCCTCGTGAGCGAATCGATGTCTTCCGGCGTCGCTGTCTTCTTGACTGCGTTTTGTTTTTTGGCGATCGCCTTCTTCTTGGCCATCGCTATTTCCGACCTTTTCCAATCGCCCTGGCGACTGAGGAAACGATGGCGTTTGTAACGACGGGATCATCGGCAAGCTTCTGTTCTTTTTTTACCCGGCTCCATTCTTTTCTCGTCAGCTCGATTCTTTGTTCGTAGTTCAGATCCCTTCCCGATTCAGTTGCTTTCTTAACAAAGTCACTAAGCTTGGCGGCATAATAGATGATCTCTGCCATCCTGCCGCTTTTTGCGACTAACTTCGCTGAACTAGTCGCTACCCCTTCAGGATTTTCTTGGCTAAGTGCACGAGCGAAGCTTGCCCGTTGCGCCGAGAGACCGGTGCCGACGATGTCGCTGAGTGATCTTGCTCTCCTGCCGCCCATATCGCTACACCTCGTCAGCTATTGAGTCGAGAATAGCCCTAAGCGAATTTTCTAGTCTTGATCCGTAGATGATGATTATCAGTAGCGCCAAAACGAACAACATAGGAATTATAAGAACGAGCATTTCACTCCTTACGCTAAGGTAATACACGCGAATATAGTCGTCCGGGCGGGTGAACAGTGAAATGCCCCCAGCTACAAAAAGTGTTATGGTCAACGTTACCGTCAGGTTATATTTCCAAGCCGAGAGCTCTTCGAGCCGTGACCACTGTTTGTACCATCCCTTAAATGCCGTTAAGAGGTCTGCTTTAACGTGGCTTTGAATCTTGCCGGAACTCAACAGCCTGGTCAATACGCTCAATTGTTGGCCCGCGATCTTAGGCTTCACGATGCAAAGAAAGTCTCGCTTTTCGATTCCGGTTTCTTTTAGGAATCGAGTCTCAAGCTCTTTAGTGTCCTTGTCGATACCTCTGATCTGGTCACTCCAACCAAGAAGTGCCACGAAAAGGGCAAGTGCACTCGCGAAAAGAAAAAAGGTTAACTCGGAAAAAGACTTTACAGTCTCCTGAGGTGCGATCGTTGCGAGCGATTGTATCGGCATACACTGCCCGTGTCGGCCACAGTTGTGCTTGGGGTCACTCGCTTGTACAGGGTTGCTGGTGGGAAGAGTTTCTCGCACTTTCACTTCTCGTCCCGCCTTCTTGACGACACTATTAGCTGGTGTGCTATTTGGTGCCTTTTGCCCGACCAAGAAGGTGCTCGAGATGCATACCGCCATCATTAGCGTTCGAATTCTTCCTGTTCGTCCCACCATAGTTGGCATGCCTCCACCGGGCTCGACAGCTTCGCGCCGTCAAAACGTTAAGCTAATCCTTTGCGGCACGGCTGAAGCCGTGCCCTTCCCGTCCTTGCCGCTTCCGACGATTCGTGGGCGAGGGTGGACGCGGGACAAAGGGACATTCTTGTTCCACACTTCTTGGCTTCGCTCACCCATAAACCCGTTAAGTCCGAGATCCTTCCGCCCGCGATGCAAAGCGCGGGCTGTCAGGATGACATCACAAGGGTAGTCGATTTTGTGGTTCCCACCTTAGCAAAACGCGCTAAGGTGGGCCACCCGGAAGGATGACATCTGAAAAGGAAAGACATGAGCAAGTTAGTTTTTCACCGTCATGGTTTCGGAGTCGACGGCTTTCTTTCCGGTGACGCCTTCGAGTCCGGCGAGGATGCCGCGGTAATCATTCTTATCGCACTGCATGGCGAGGCCGCCTTTTTTGTCGCCGTCGGCCCAGATCAATCCGATGTAGTGCTTCTTGGATTTGCTGAGAGCTACCAGCGCGCCGACGCCGAGCGTGAACACTCCCACGGCAACGGCAGTGCCGATACGGCGGTGGACATCCTGCCCGTAACTGATTTCGGTGATTGCGGCGGCGGGAATTTTGGCGAGTTCGCCATTGTCCTTCATCAGGCGGATTTGATTGGCGTCGATGAACAGCTTCATGCCGACGCCGGCTTTGAGGTCGGGAAGCGATCCGCCGTCGTATGTAACTTTGTAGGAGTTGTCCCCGGCGAACATCGCGACAGGCATGGCGATGCATAGAAGAAGAGCGAGCACGTGTCTCATGTTTTCTCCGCGAAAAGTTAGATTTTTTAGGTGTGACGAGGCCCGTGGTGGTGAAACTTCGTCCGGGGGGGACGACGGAGCATTGTTTATTCGCGCGGTGGAGTTTGTCAAGAGGGGAGGCGGCGGAGATTCGGCGCGCGAGATCCTTCCGCCCGCGATGCAAAGCGCGGGCTGTCAGGATGACATCACAAGTGGGTCGGATTCCGTGGTTCCCACCTTAGCAAAACGCGCTAAGGTGGGGCTACCCGGCAGCCCTTGATTTTGACCAGGATAGGGCGCACAATAGGCTGCTGCATCGCGCTCTCGGAGTTTCCTATGCGCCGTCATGAATTCGCACTTATTCGAATTTGCCTATTTTTGGCCGCCCTGATCTGCTTGCCAATTTGCGGGGCGGCGCAGTCGCCCAGAAGCGCCGTTAAGCAAGTCGCCGAGATCAAAGATCCAGAGAACGGGGCTGACGATCAGTTCGGCTTTTCGGTGGCTATGAACAGCGACACACTCGTCGTAGGCGCGCCTCAATTCTTTGGCCCAACGGGCACTGCTTATGTCTTCGTGAATACCGGAGGCGCATGGAATGAAGCCGCTCGATTGACCTCAGGTAACAGCCGGAGTATCGAATTCGGCACATCGGTCGCGATTGGGAAAAACGTCATAGCGATTGGCGCACCGGATGACAACAATTCCAGCGGGGTCGTTTACCTTTTCGTTAAGCCGCTGGGAGGTTGGAACGGCGACATGACACCAACCGCGCAACTGTCCGTCACTGACGGCACAGGTCAAAATTTGCTCGGAGCTTCGCTGGTCATCAGCGCCGATGACACTACAATTGCGGCAGGCGCGCCCGGCGAGGGTGGCCTCGACGCCATTTACGTTTTCGTCGAACCGGCGGGGGGTTGGGTCACGATGACACAGTCAACTGCCGGTTTATCATCGCCGCAGGGTTATGAGATCGGCATCTCGCTAGCTATGAGTGGCGACACAATCGTGGCCGGAGAAATCGGCACAACAGGGTTGCAGGCCGCCTTTGTGTTCGTTAGGCCAAAGAGCGGTTGGGGTGGCTCGATTTTGCCGGCCGCGACTCTGTCGGCTTCAGACGGGCACACAATCGATCACTTCGGTCACTCCGTCGCGATTAGCGGAAACACCGTCTTAGTCGGTGCGCCGCTGCATCCATCCGGAAAGCCAGGCGCCGGTTACATGTATGTCGAGCCTGTGACTGGTTGGGCTGACATGACACAGACCGCGGAGTTGAGTGTTCCGGTGAAGTATAACCTTGTATTTGGGCAAGCAATGGCCCTGATCGGAAACGTTGTATTGGCAGGGGCGCCGGGAGATTCGATTGGCCACAGCAGTGAGCAAGGCGCGGTCTTTGGCTTCCTTAAGCCGGTGGGTGGGTGGGAAAACGGTCTGACACCTACCGGAGCAGCGACCGCGTCAGACGGACAAGCAGGCGAATTGTTCGGAGACAGCATCGCCGTCAGCGGTAAGAACGTCGCAGTAGGTGCGCCGGGCTACAGCAAGGACATAGGCGCTGTCTACATTTTTTCACTGCAATAGCCCTACTGCGGCACAGATTGCGACCTAAAGCTCGACGGCTTTGCTCCGTTAAACGCCAAGCTAATCACTTGCGGCACGGCTGAAGCCGTGCCCTTCCCGTCCTTGCCGCTTCCGACGGACTGGAGTGTCCACGATACAAGGGCCGCTCTTGTTCCACATTCCTTGGCTTCGCTCACCCATAATGCCGTTAAGTCCGAGATCCTTCCGCCCGCGATGCAAAGCGCGGGCTGTCAGGATGACATCCTTAAGAAGGACACAGCTTTGCGCCGTTAAAACGCCAAGCTAATCCTGTGTGGCACGGCTGAAGCCGTGCCCTTCCAGTCCTTGCCGCTTCCGACGATTCGCGGACAGGAGTGTCCGCGGTACACAAGTGCGTGAATCCCAAGAGGCGGAGAAGCTGCGCGCAAGATCCCTCTCTCCGCCTGAAAAACGGCTTCGTTCGGGATGACGGCCCAAGGGGAGAAGCTTCTGGATGACGCGAAAATCCTATGGACACACGGTAAGAGGGGAAGCTGCGCGCGAGATCCCTCGCCCGGCTGAAGGACGCCGGATCTTCGGGATGACGTCAAAATCCCCAGCAATGCGCGGGCTGTCAGGATGACATCATCTAGGGGGAAAGGCTGAGACGGAGTAACGCTCACTTTGCCTCCGCTTCCAAGGTGGCGTTCACGTTTACTTCGCCGCCGGAGATTGTCATCTTGCGATCCCAGGGTTTGAATCCGGATTTCTTAATTGAAATTTGGTGCTGGCCGGTGGCGACGTTCACAGTTGAAGGCGTGTTGCCGACGAAGTTTCCGTCAATCTCGATATCGGCTCCTGCGGGATCGGATGAAACTTTCAGAGAAGGCATCGCGGCGGTAGAGGTGACGGCGGTTGCAGGCGGAGCCGCACTGAACTTTGCGATATCCAACTTCATGTCGCCGTTCACGTATGCGGTTAGCTCGGTGCCTTTGGGTATGGTGATGTCCTTGCCGTGCATGAAGAGAAAAAACGGCGCGGCGGGAAAGAACACAAGGCTGGTGGCGACGATAGCGCCGGTCATGGCTCCGGTATGTCCTCCGCCTTGGACAGCCTGCACCGCACGGAGCGCGGCTTTCTGGTCGTCGATAAGACGTACGTAGTCGATGTTGATATCGAGCTTGCCGCCACGCGCCATTCTTCGTTTGGACTGGGCTTCGGTGACGGTGGCGAATGCGAGTCCGCCTTTCGGAGCGACTAATACGCCGTTGACGAGGACATCCTCGAGGACTTCGAAATCCACGGTGTCCCCGACATGAGCGTCGGCGGATGAGACGGTGCGGTTGATCCTCAACTTGATTGGGGTTGCGTCTTCGAGGACAAAGCCTTTTGACGAGACAGATGCTGATGAAGGATTTGGCTGGTTAGGGGTGGCGGGTTTCTGCTCCGTGGGTGTGGCCGACTGTGCTGCTAAAAGCGATACGGAACATAGGACTGCTGACAGCACGCAAGCGACACGCCGCATGGGACATCTCCTAGATTTTTTAGGTGTGACGGGAACCCGTGGTCGTGAAACTTCGTCCGGGGGGAACGACGAAGCATTGTTTATTCGCGCGGCGGAGTTTGTCAAGCGGGGCGGAGAAGCTGCGCGCAAGATCCCTCTCTCCGCCTGAAAAACGGCTTCGTTCGGGATGACATCCCAAGGGGAGAAGTGCTATCAGGGTGACATCCCAAAGGTGGTCGGCTTCGTGGTTCCCACCTTAGCAAAATGCGCTAAGGTGGCCACCCTCGATGCCTCTGACGGTCCGCGGACAGGAGTGGCCGCGATGCACTTCGGTGACTTTGAAGATTAATTGCAGGGCTTGGGCGCACTACTACGGGCGATTTAGGAGTGTCCCATCTTAAGTACGGGCAGCCAGTCAGTCAACGCAGACGATCGTCGTGCTATATTCGGCTTTCGTGTCCCAAACTAAACTCTATCCCTGGACCGCGCTGGTTCTGCTGACGACGCTGAACCTGCTTAACTATGTAGATCGTTCCGTCCTGTTCGCGGTACAGCCGTTGGTGCAGGCCGAATTTCATCTTTCCAATACTCAACTCGGCTATCTGACCAGCGCGTTTCTTGGCTTTTACATGATCGCCGCTCCCTTCACGGGACCGCTAGCGGACCGTTTTTCTCGCAAGCGCATCATTGTTGGCGGTGCAATTTTCTGGAGCGCCCTCACGCTGCTCTCCGCGGTGACACATACCTACTGGGAACTGCTGGTTCGGCACACACTGGTCGGAATCGGAGAAGCGACATTCGTAACCATCGCTCCGACGTTCGTCGCCGATTTATTTCCTGAGAAAATTCGCGGCCGCATCTTTGGGATTTTCTATCTCGCAATTCCAGTCGGGACGGCGGCTGGATACTTACTCGGAGGGACGCTGGGCGCAACGCATGGCTGGCGTTTTCCGTTCTACATCGCTGCGTTTCCCGGCTTCCTGCTGGCTTTCCTCATTTCTTTCTTGCCCGAACCTCCGCGCGGTCAGTTTGATTCGGTGAAGGAAACTCCGGAACGCGCCAGCATTAAAGGCTTGCGGCAGAATCCTGCATTTTGGACAGTCACACTTGGGATGGCCGCAGGAACGTTCTCTCTCGGCGGAATTCAAGTCTGGATGCCGACGTTTCTTTCGCAAGCCCGCGGATATTCTTTGGCGTCCGCTAACAAGATGTTCGGCCTCATCGTTGTCGTCGATGGAATTCTGGCGTCGCTATTTGGAGGCTGGCTCGGCGATCGCCTTCTGCCACGCATGAAGGGCGCATATTATTTTGTGTCCGCGGTCAGCATGGGGTTGGGCGTTCCGGTGATGATCGTTGCTCTGTTCAATCCCGGTCCGCTCATGTTGCCGGCAATCGCAGTCGCAGCATTCTTGCTGCTGGTTAATACTTCGCCGTTAAATACTGCGCTGGTGAATGCTGTCGGCGCGCCAATTCGAGCAACCGCGATCGCGGTGAATATTTTCCTGTTCCATTTATTCGGAGATGTACCTTCGCCGACGATGATGGGTTACGTCGCCGATAAACATTCGTTGCAGGCCGCGTTTATTCTTCCCGTGATTGCCATGGGAGTCTCGTCCGCTGTGCTGTTTTATGGAATGCGTTTCGCAACGCCACTCAAGTTCGACAATGCGACGGCGGTAAGTCATTAGGATGGCGATTTTTTATTGGGTCGCCGGATGCATCCTAGCCCTGGCATGGCTAAGCCGAATCATCGACGCGGCCATCGGAATGCCGAGTGTCGCGGATATTTCGCTTCCGAAGTGGGACCGCGCTCCAGAAAATCCTCCGCGGATCAGCATCATCGTTCCCGCACGCAACGAAGAAGTAAATATAGCGCAACCACTGCGAACTCTTCTGGCCCTCGATTATCCGAACTATGAAGTCATCGCCGTGAACGACCGTTCGACCGATCGTACTGGCGAAATAATGGATTCCATCGCGGCGTCTTCGGAAGCGCATGGCAAGCTACAGGTCATCCGTATTCGAGAACTGCCGGAAGGCTGGTTAGGGAAGGCGCACGCCATGTGGACAGCAGGGAAGCGAGCGACCGGTGACTGGCTGCTGTTTACCGATGCCGATGTGTTTTTCAAGCCCGATTCGGTGCGCAGAGCGGTTGCTTACGCACAAGCCGAATCTGCGGACCACGTAGTGTTATTTCCTCGCATGATTCTGAAGACGGTCGGCGAAAGGATGATGATCGCATTCTTTCAGAGCATATTTGTATTTGGACATCGTCCATGGAAAGTGGCGAATCCGAAAACGAAAGATCACATCGGCGTGGGGGCATTCAATTTAATTCGGCGAAGCACGTACGACGCAGTAGGAACTTACAAAGCGTTGCGCTTTGAAGTTCTAGACGACATGAAGCTGGGTAAAGTCGTGAAGCTGGCGGGATTCGCGCAACGCAATGTCTTCGGGCACGATCTTATCTCTCTGCGCTGGGGGCGTGGCGCGATGGGGATTGTCGATAATGTCACCAAGAATTTCTTTGCAGTGATGTCGTTTCAGATCTGGCGCATGGCGGCATCATGTTTTGCCGTGGCTTTCATTAATCTCCTGCCTTTTTGGGGATTGATTTTCGCCCACGGATGGGCCCGTCTTCCGTACGCCGTCGCAATGTTCGGCTTGTTTTCTATTTACGTCGGGATGGCGACGAAATCAGAGGTCCCGCCATATTACTTCGTTCTGCATCCAGTGAGCACATTGCTGTTCCTCTACGCCATGTTGCGGTCGATGATTCTTACATTGCGCCAGGGCGGCGTGGTTTGGCGAGGAACGAAATACGCCCTCGCCGAATTACGGAAGGGTCTTGTCTAGCGTTTCGGAAACAAAAAAATGCTCCGCGGTTAAGCGGAGCATTCATCTTTTGGAGTCCTACATTAACTACTTCTGAGGAGTAGCGGTAGTTCCATCGGCATTCGGAGTGGTGGTCGACGGAGTGCTGCTGGTTCCAGTCGTTCCGCTCATGCCATTGGTGGTGTTTGTGGTTGTCGTGGAAGAAGTGCTTCCAGTTGTGCTGCTTGACGGAGTACCAGGCGTCGGATTGATTCCCGGATTCGGATTGAGGCCAGGGTTCGGGCTGACGGTGGTCGAGCTTGGCGAAGAAGTGCTGGCGCCAGGCGCAGCAGTCTCGGGCATCGTGCCAGGTGTCATGCTAGGAGTCGTTCCTGGGGTTACGCTGCCGGGAGTGGTTGCTTGACCGGCGGTGCCAGTCGTCGCCGAGCCAGCGGTTCCAGTCGTCGAGCTCTGGGCTAGAGCAAATGTACCGCAAAGCAGAACTGCTAAAAACAGAGTTGATTTCATATTGCCTCCATATATTTTGTTAACTGCGTTAAAGTCGTGTGCGCGAAATCTCCGCGCTGTTAAGACATCACTTCGATGGCTTTGATGACAAAAACCGTACCCTCGGAATTCAAACTTCCGGATACTTTCACATATTTTCCGTCGTATTGTTTTGCGCGATCCTGGTCGTCCAATTGAAAGGTGCGATCATCAGCCTTCAACACGTACGCGCCGTTCTCGGAAACAATTTGGCCGGTGAGAGTACTACTAGTTGCAGCGGCGTCAGAGTTTCGTGCGGGCAGATTGCTGTTGTCAGACGGTGGTACCGGTGCCGGACTTTGTAGCTGTGACCACGAGACCAATTCACACCCCGTCGCATGCTGAGAATTTGGAGCACATGCAGTCATTCCCGAACTCTGAGCAAAAGAAGCGATAGGTATAAGTAGTAAGAAAGTTGCGATGCCGGCTAATGCAAATCTGCTTTGCACTCTTCCGTCACGGGCCGTTTCAATTCTGATCGTCATAAAAATTCTTTGGTGCTTGTTAAAAATTGCTTGCTCTTGGTTAATAGCAACTGCTGTGCCAATTGTTCGAAGGCAAAATTGTGTGGGAAATAAAGGGGCTTGCGATTCGGCGACCAAGAATCACAAGAATAGTCGTAGCAAAAATTCATTGGTCCTCAACCTTTCGTCATACAGTCAGGACTGTAGAATTTCCCACGGAAACCGTAGAGACGAAAGAGTTTAAGGAAGATTCTGAATTTATCGCCCGACGGGTTTCGCGTCGTAGCCGGTGCGCGTTCGAACGGTGATTGTCGATCCGTCCGTTGCCTTCGCTACCACGTGAATTGCTCTGTAGCCGCCGTTGTCGCGCGGGTTGGTGGGTTTGTATCCAATCGTATATTGATTACGGATATCGTGAGCGATTCCACGTGTGACTTTGTCCACGTCTCCCAGTGTCGCAGGGAAAAATGCTGTACCACCCGTGGCGAATGCCAAACGGCTAAGAGCTTCGCGGGCATCACCCTGCCTTTCTATACCGAGGATGCCCACTGCGTAGAGCGTCGGTCCATTTTCTACCTGTAACTTTTTCTGTACTTCCTGCAAAGTTTCCTGGCTGGCATCGTCGCGTCCGTCGGTGATTACCAGTAGGATTTTCTTTTCCAAGCTTGAACCGTTTTCCAGATGCTCCGCCGAGGCAACGATTGCGTCGTATAGCGCCGTGCTTCCACGGCTCGTGACATGCTGTAATGCCGATTGCAGCAGAGAAATATCAGAAGTGAAATCCTGGTCAAGATAAAAATCGTCACTGAAGTTCACAACAAAGATCTGGTCCTGCGGATCGCTGGCGCGGATCAGATTTAAGAGCGCGGCATTCACCTGCGGTCGTTTGTCCAACATTGATCCTGAGTTATCCACAACGATACCGATTGCTATTGGAACATCCTGGCGACGAAACAGAGTGACGGGCTGCGCAACTCCGTTCTCAAAAACGGAGAAGGCGGGTTTATCCAAATTTGTTACCAGAACATTGCGGGCGTCTGCCGCGGTCGCATGCAGGACTACTTCGTCAACTTGCTTTTTAAATACAAATACACCCTCGTCGTTAGAGGTTGGAGCATCTCCGGGCTGCGCGCCGGAAGCTGGAGTCGCCGATTGGTTGGAATCCGCAGCGGAGGGGGACGGGGGAGCGGATGTCGGGATGTCAGATCGAGCAGGAAGCTGCGGCTCGGATTGCCCCAAACCAGCCCCTGACTGCCCATACAACAACTGGGAGCCGAACAGGCAACCTGCTGTAATGCCGCCTATAACCCACGATTTCAAGCTGAATGCCAATGAATAATCCCCGTTCTTTTGATGCTAAATGCTGAGTATCGGTTAGTTATCCGTTAAGGAGGCCATTCAGGTCGCCTACGTTGCGATTCTTGGTTCGCTTCGGTAATCGACTGTATGGCGGGAAATAGGGCTGTGCCTTCAAATGACCTTGCTGCTAACGATCCGATTTCAAGAGGAATAGCAATCATGATCGAAATGACAACTAACCCAGCCACACCTCAACATCTTAAGACTTTGCTCGAATCTTCGCTGGCAGTGTTGCGTAAGGAAGAGAAGTCAGTCGCTGCCGTCACTGCACGCACCCCGATCCGCCAATTGGGCGGTGGAATGAAGGTCCCGGAAGGAATCCTGCAAAAGCAGGCATTATCTGACGCCGCAACCGCATTGGGATTGCTATGGAAAGTTCCAGAAGTTCGTGGGATGATGCCTAAGCGTCCGTTGCGACGGGCATGACCTTTCCAACTCTTGACCAAGCTTGCTAATTCGGCGACGTCTTCGGACGCACTGACCATCCTCGCCGCCCTGGCAATTGTCGCCGCACTTTACTTCGGCCGTGGACTTCTGATTCCGTTGGCGCTGGCCATGGTTCTGGCTTTTCTGCTCACCCCGATAGTCAATTTGCTGGAGTGGTTCCGCTTGGGACGCGTTTTCAGTTCAGTAGTTGCCGTAATTCTTTCCCTGTGTCTCTTCGGTGGAATAGGGTGGATTGTTGCCAAGCAGCTGGGCGAAATTGCAGCGCAAGTGCCCGCGTACAAGTCCAACATCCATCGCAAGGTCAGTGAACTGCGCTCGAATAAGCACAATAGCCTCACCGACGCCAACAATGCCGTTAAAACGCTAAGCAGCGAACTCAAAGATGCGTCGGACCTTGCCACGAAAAATGAATCAGGGAACTCTGCTGTGCGGACGGCTGTTCCAGTCCAAATTGCTCCGTCATCGACGTCCGGTGAATGGCTCAGCGCTGTGATGGGCCCTGTCGCCAGCGTTCTGGAAACCTCGTCGATGGTCGTAGTATTCGCGCTGTTCATGCTGATTCGGAGAGAAACGCTGCGCGAAAGGGTGGTTCGATTAGCTGGGGCTCGCCGGCGATTGCTGGCTGGCACCGCGCTGGAAGATGCGTCCACCAGGCTTCGTCGATATTTACTTTTGCTCTTTGTGGTTAACGCGAGCTATGGAACGGTTTTTGGCGTTGCAGTCGCGGTCATGGGTGTGCCCCACGCACTTCTGTGGGGAGTACTGGCGGCACTGTTGAGGTTTGTTCCTTACCTCGGAGCTCCGCTTGCGGCCGGGCTTGCGATCGCTATGGCCGTAGCTGTATTTCCTGGCTGGGAACATGCCTGGTGGATTTTCATTCTCTATGTAGTTCTCGAACTGATGCTGTCCAACATCATTGAGCCGCTCCTGTATGGATCGCATACCGGCATCTCGCCGCTTGCGATCCTGGTAACGGCGCTTTTTTGGGCGACATTGTGGGGTCCGGCTGGACTGATTTTGTCTACTCCGCTGACGGTGTGTTTGGTAATGATCGGGCGCTACGTGCCGCAGATGAGATTTCTTGAAGTCATCCTGAGCGACGAACCGTTCGCCGCGGATGCCGTAGAGCGTGTTCCAGCAGTTGTGTAGAGTCCTGAAGTTTACAACCAGCTATACTTATGCAACTGACGGCATAATTCTGCCATCACACGGAATGCAATCAAAATAAATTCTCCTGAGGAAATAAAAATGGCTAACGACAAAAAGTGCGCTCATCTTCCCTGTGTTTGTGTTCCCCCCAACGGCGAGAAGTATTGCAGCCAATTCTGCAAAGACGCTGGCTCAGAAGAAACTGAAATCGCCTGCGATTGCGGACACCCTGCCTGCAGCAAATAGTGTGGTTCAAATTGGTACGAACTTTAGTAATGCCCAGATCGGGCCTTAGATTTTTTCTACAGCACGAACTGGATAGCGGACGTTCGGCCTTGAGACTATGATTGTGAAATCGTTAGTAAACTCGTGTACCGATTTCATCGTCGTCGCGTCATTTTAAAATTAAATTCTTAAGGAGAAAATCAATGAACAAATTTTGGAAGATGATGTTGGGAACGGGGCTTTACTTGTTGGATCAATCGGAAGATTTTCAAAAAACCGCCCGGTCGGCACGCGATCGTGCATCAAGCCATCTTGACGATCTTACGGACGCGGCTCGGGATAAATATGACATTGCTGCGGAGCGTATGGCGAGAGCCAGTCGCGCCCTGCGTGGCGACGATAGCTCTTCCATCAGGAATTTCCTGTTGTTTGCCGCGGGAGCAGGAGTCGGTGCGGGCGTTGCGTTGATGCTGGCGCCAACCTCGGGCGAAGAAGCTCGCGATGCGATCTCCGGAAAAGCCCAGGAGATCTCCGGCAAGCTGCGCAATCGGTTTTCGTCTGCGGAAGAAACTCGCCGAACAGGAACCGAGTAGTCAGAATTCACGTTTTTAGAATGGCTGAATCGATCTTCGTGATCGGTTCGGCCATTTTCTTTTGTTACATTTATCCGCCGCCTCTGTTGTAACTGGACGCACGATGCTGTTATCGTTCTGAGCTCATACTTACTCGGCAAATGAAAAACTTCGCTCTATTTCTCACGATTCTTATCTCTATATCCTGCACGCCGCTTATCGCTCAAACCGAACTGGCCGCACCAGAAGCTGGAGGACATGAAGTTCAGCTTTGGACCGGCGGGGGCCATTCCGTCTCAGGTGGACGCACCGATACGTCGGTTTGGAACCTGGGAGTGCGTTATGGGTGGATCATCACCGATCCGCATGGCCCCGGTTTTTTGAAGGGAAGATTTGAATACGCGGTCGATGCCATTCCGGCGTTTGTAGTGTTTCAGACCTACAACACGGCATACGGAGCAGGATTCAATCCGCTAAACCTAAAATGGTTGTTTGTTCAACATGGACGCTTCGCCCCGTATCTGGAGCTGAGCGGCGGCGTGCTCTTTACCAACCACGACGTTCCTACCGGAACTAACGACGTAAACTTTACACCGTCAGCAGCTTTAGGTACGCACATTCTCAGCGAAAAATACAATTGGAACGTCGAAGTTCGCTATCTGCATATTTCCAATGCAGGGCTGAGCGTCCCCAATCCTGGCGTGAACACAGTGCAAGCGCGGCTAGGCATTGGTAGATTCTGGAAGCACAAATAAGCGGTCCGGTCCTTAGACCAACAACGCTCCTCCATCCACAACCACAATCTGCCCGGTACAGAAACTCTCCTGCATGAGGAATAGATAGGCTTTTGCGATCTCATCTGCTTCGCCGACGCGTCCGACTAACAACGATTTGCCAACGCTGTCGAACATACGTTCGCGCTCTTCTGTCGGCAGGCTGTTCCAAAGATGAGTTTTGACGACGCCCGGCGATACCGCGTTCACTCTTATTGGGGCGAGTTCGACAGCTAAAGCTTTGGTGAGGGAATCCATTGCTCCGCATACACTCGCACCGAGCGCCCAACCTTTCTGCGGACGCTCTCCGGCGATCCCCGAGGTCAGCACGATCGAGCCACCAGCGCGGATCTTGGCGGTTGCATACTTCACCGCGGCGAGGGCGCTCCAGTAACGCAATTCGAACGCATTTCTCGCTTCTTGAAGATCGACGTTGGCCAACATGTCCAGATGAAGGGAATCGCCGGCAGTAAAGACCAAGTGGTCTAACGATCCCAAGTTTTCGAAGAATGTCTGGATTGCGGCATAATCCGTTAAATCAATGGCGTGTCCTTGTGCATTGGAATCGAGGTCCGCGACTGCCTTTCGTACGCGATCGGCATTGCTGGAAACAATTACCGCTTCACCGGATAGCGCCACAACCTGTTCGGCGATGGCAAAGCCGATTCCCGATGAGCCTCCCATGATGACTACGCGCTTGCCCGATAAGTCCTTTGAAGTATCTTTTGAATTTATTTTAGGTTGTTCTTTCCAAGCCACGAGTGTCCCCCTTTCTTTTTCTCGCTTCCAAACCTCACATGAATCGCGTGCAGGATCATAAGATGCCGCGCGACCGATTATGTCAACGACGGCCCTTTATTTGGAGCGCAGGTTGCAGGTTAGAACTCACACCCGCTATCCTCAATTCTTATGTCAACCCTTGTTGAGTGCGTACCCAATTTTTCCGAAGGCCGGGATAAAACCAAAGTCGATGCAATTGTAGCCGCCATGAAAATGGACGGTGTCTACTTGCTTGATTACGAAATGGACAGTGATCACAACCGTTGCGTCATTACCTTGGCCGGCGAACGCGAAGCGATCCAGGAAGCGGCGATCCGTGGAGTGGGTAAAGCGAGCGAGTTAATCAATCTCACAACGCATCAAGGCGCGCATCCTCGGATGGGTGCTGCTGACGTAATTCCATTCATCCCGATTGACGGGGTCACGCTGGAGGACTGCGTTGCGATGGCTCGCCATGTCGGAGCGGAAATTTGGAAGCGCTTTCAGATTCCCGTCTACCTTTATGAAGCGGCCGCGACAAGTCCGGAACGCCTGAATTTGGAGAATATTCGTCGTGGACAGTTTGAAGGCATCCGCGCCGATATTGCAACAAATCCTGCAAGAAAGCCCGATTTTGGCGATCCTAAAGTACATCCGACAGCAGGAGCAACCGTGGTTGGCGCGCGCAAAGCGCTGATTGCCTATAACGTTTTCCTGAATACGCCAGATGTCGACATTGCGAAGAAGATTGCCAAAGCTGTTCGTTTTTCGAGCGGTGGATTGCGGTTTGTGAAAGGTGCAGGGTTTCTAGTGCGTGGACAAGCTCAAGTGTCGATGAACCTCACAGATTTCGAGCAGACTCCCGTGCATCGCGTATTTGAGTTTGTTAAACGCGAAGCAGCACGTTACGGGGTTCTACCGACTTCCAGTGAAATCGTTGGATTGCTTCCCAAGAAAGCGCTGGAATCTGCGGCTGAATGGTTCCTGCAGGTTGAGAATTTCGATTCCTCATTGATTTTAGAGAACCGTCTGAGCGCGGTGATGTCCGGCAAAGCTGCGGTAGGAGGACTTCGAGCTGGCGTCGAGCCGTTCATTGAGCAATTGGCGGCTCCGACTGCAACTCCCGGTGGAGGAAGCGCGGCAGCTGCGACTGCAGCCATGGCAGCCGGACTGGCGGCGATGGTAGCGTCCATGTCGCGCACCAAGAAAGCTTATGTCCAGCATGAAAAAGAGCTGAGCGAAATTATTGCCACACTCACTCCGCTTCGTGAGGAGTTGAAAGCTGCGATTGATGCGGACGCTGATTCATACGACGCCGTGATGAAAGCATATAAAGCCGCGAAGACTGCGCCCGACGGCGATGACTTAATTGAAGCAGCCCTGAAGTTGGCGACGAGCGTGCCCCTTGGTGTCGCCCAGAAAGCCGCTCAAATAAAGGATCTCGCGAAGCGTCTCGGTCCGATTACAAGCCCTAACATGAAATCTGACTTAACCACGGCGAAGGCGCTCGGGCAGGCAGCGATGGAAGGAGCGCTGTCCAACGTGGAAATTAACCTTGAAGGGATTAAGGACGCTTCTTTCGTAGCTGAAACTCGAAAAGCTGCCGCATCTTTGCAAGCGTAGCTAGGGGGAAATTCTGGAGTGCCAATCGAAACCGCCCGAAGCAACAAAAAGTCACCAATAGGGTTAAAACTTTCGTGCGAGTGGTGAGTTCTGGCTAGGCATACAATCTAGAAAACAGGGGATTAAGAGGTTTGGTTTTGCATCTAAAAGATCTAAGAGAAGAGGCATCATGAATCGATCCGTTACCGCAATTGTTGCTTTGGCAGTTCTTGGCGTAGTTAGCATCGCTTCAGGTTCGCCGATGAATTCGTCGGCACGTACCGTTATTCCATCGGATGTCCAACAGATCATATCGGTGGATTACCGCACTTTGAAAGGCTCTGACACCGCCATGGCGTTGAAGACACAGGTTCTGCCGGACAACCTTAAGGAATTTGAAACCGCACTGCGCGGCGTTGGCATCAATCCGGACAAAGATCTAGAGTCGTTGACGTTCGCCTCCTTTCGTAACGGCAAACAAGGACTCAAGATGGTCGGTGTGGCGTCAGGGTCATTTTCGGCCAAGGTTGTCCTCAAGAAAATCCGCCTGCAAAAAGTGAAGCCCACGAAATATCATGACGCCGATGTTTATCCGATGTCAGGCGGCATGGATATGACATTCCTGGACGACAGCACGTTATTGTTTGGCGACGGAAGTGCGATTCGTGCCGCATTGAATTCGCGTGATGGATATGCGCCGACCCTTGATTCCAATCCGCAGATCGCCGATATGATTCCCCAGGTTGAATCAGGCACTGTCTGGAGCGTCCTCGATCAGCAAGGGTCACAGAACATGTTGCTGTCTGCTCTGGGCGATGCGGGTAAGCTGGCCGATTACGATTCCATCAAGAAGCGCGTTTTGGGTTCGCGGTACGCGATGAACTTCGACAGCGGAGTGAAGTTCGATATGGATGTGGTCACGTCAGACTCTGTCACCGCAGCCACATTGTCGTCGCTGATTAAGGCCGGCGTGCTCTATAAGAAGATGTCGGCCTCTCCGGTGGAGAAAGTCGCCCTGGATAATATGACGGTCAATTCCGACAGTTCGAACCTGCAAATGCACTTCAAAGCTAATGACAGTCAGTTCCAGGGACTGATGCATTCTCCGCTGTTTGCAGCGGTTTCGAAATAAATTACGGCAGGGACAGAAGAGCTATTTCTTAGCTTTTTCTCTTTTGTCCCTCGCCCAGCCTTCCTTCGTAATCTGCCGGGCTCTGCCCAACGCTAACGCGTCATCTGGAACATCTTCGGTGACGCATGATGCGGCGGCGACATATGCGTTTTTTCCGATTGTGACTGGCGCAACCAGCGTTGAGTCGCTGCCCACAAAAACTCCGTCTTTAATCACGGTCTTAAATTTGCCAGTGCCATCGTAATTACAGGTGATGGTTCCTGCGCCGATGTTGACTCCCGCGCCGATCTCAGCGTCGCCGAGGTAAGTCAGGTGGTTTGCTTTGGATCCTTTGCCTAACTTGATCTTCTTCGTCTCGACAAAATTTCCGACATGCGCGCCCTCACTAATTTCACTGCCTGGACGCAAATGCGAATAGGGACCGATCAATGCGCCGGATCCGACATTGGCTTCGTCGAGAATGCTGCCGGGACGGACCATCACTTTATCGCCGATGACTGAGTTGCGGATCACGCTGTACGAACGAATGCGGCAATCCGCACCGATCCGCGAGCCTTTCGAAATCTGCACAAACGGTTCGATCACGGTATCTTCGCCAATTTGCACATCACCGTCGATCACACACGTGTCCGGATAAAAAATCGTTACTCCGCTCGCCATCAACTTCTCGCACACATTCATTCGCATGAAGCGATCAAGCTCCGAAAGCTCGGCTCGAGTATTGCCCCCCAGGATTTCGTTGGAATCGGCTGTCTTTATGGCCACTACGCGCTTCTTTAATTTGACCAGCAGAGCGGCCATGTCCGTGAGATAAAACTCATTGTGGGCGTTCTGAGAAGTAAGTTTGTCGATATTGCCGAACAGTAGTTTCGCATCGAATGCATAGGTGCCGGAATTAATCTCCGCAATCTTTTCTTGCGATTTCGTCAATGCCTTCTGCTCGACGATTGCACGGACCTCTGGACTATTGGCCGATTTCCGGATGATCCGGCCATAACCAAAGGGGCGCGGTACATCCGCAGTCAGGATTGTCATCGCTGCTTTTTGGGTCCGGTGGAAATCGCGCAGCTTCTCAACGGTCTCCACTGCTATGAGCGGCGCGTCTCCGTAAAGAACGATGACTTGTTCGTAGTCCTGTAGCGCCTGACGTGCCACCATCATGGCGTGGCCAGTTCCACGCTGTTCGGTTTGCTCGATGAAACGCACACCAGTATCGGCCATAGCGTCGCGCACTTGCTGCGCCTCATGTCCAATAATCACGAACACATCTTTTGCGGCGGCAAACTTAGTCGCTGTCTCGATTACATGCGACAACAGCGCCTTACCACCTACTTCATGCAGCACTTTAGGCAGCTTTGACTTGAGGCGAGTGCCCTTTCCGGCGGCCATGATGGCGATTGCCGTCCGAGTAGCTTGATTGTGCGTTTTGACCATGCCCTAAAACTATAACGCACTTGACCAACGCCCGCCTTTGCCCGCATCTGCCTGTCGCCGTTACACTAGTAGGCAGACAACGTGAAAATCGCACTAGGACAGATCAACCCCACTGTGGGGGATTTCAGCGGCAACGCCGCGAAAATCATAAACTTTTCCCATCAGGCGCAAGCGTCAGGCGCTGAGCTCATTCTTTTTCCCGAGCTTTCCATTTGTGGCTACCCTCCACGCGACATGGTAGAGAGTCCATCGTTTGTGGCTCGCAATAGGGAAGTCGCCGAGCAGATAGCCAAAGATACCGTAGGGATTTCTGTCATCTGCGGATTAGTGACTGCGGCACTCGCCGAGACCGGCAAATCGGTGATGAACTCGGCAGCGTTGTTGCGCGATGGCCAAATCGCGATGATCCAATCGAAAATGCTGTTACCGACCTATGACGTTTTCGATGAGGCGCGCAACTTTGCTCCGGCAAAAAGCCAGCAACTATTCTCGCTGTCGGGAAAGCAGATGGCTCTTACCATTTGCGAAGACTACTGGAACGACAAGAATTTCTGGGACAAGCGCCTTTACACGATTGATCCCGTTGAGTCCCTGATTCAGGCTGGCGGAAATTTTCTGCTGAATATTTCTGCTTCCCCGTTTTGGATTGGCAAACGCGAGTTGCGCCAGGAGATGCTTTCTGCAATCGCACGCCGCCACAAAGTTCCAGTTGCAATGGTGAATCAAGTCGGGGGAAATGACAGTTTGGTATTCGATGGATCAAGTCTCGTGCTTGATCCCACGGGCAACGTCATAGCGCAAGGCAAGTCTTTCGAAGAAGACATCATTTATTTCGATTCATCGACGCTGACTGGTGAAATTCATCCGCAGAACATGAATGAGGAAGCCAGCGTTTATTCGGCCCTGGTTTTGGGCACGCGCGATTATGTCCGGAAATGCGGATTCCGCGAAGTCATCGTTGGGCTTAGCGGCGGCATCGATTCCGCAATCACTGCGGCGATCGCAGTAGATGCTGTGGGTGTCGAACATGTGATCGGAGTTGCCATGCCCGGCCCGTATTCGTCCGAGGGGTCAATCGATGATGCACGCGAATTAGCAACCAATCTTGGCATACGGTTCGAATTGCTTCCGATCACCGATGTTTTCAACAGCTATCGCTCGGTATTGAAAGAGGTGTTCAAAGGGAAGAAAGACGACGCTACCGAAGAAAATCTTCAGGCACGCGCACGCGGCATGTTGTTGATGGCACTGTCCAATAAATTTGGCGCGATCGTGCTGAGTACTGGCAATAAAAGCGAAATGGCCGTGGGCTATTGCACTCTGTATGGCGATATGGCGGGCGGACTGGCTGTGATTTCCGACGTTCCTAAGACCATGGTCTATCGTCTCAGCCGATTTGTGAATTCAAGGAAGTACGTGATCCCGCAATCGACGCTGGATAAGCCACCGTCCGCTGAATTGCGTCCCAACCAGAAAGACAGCGACTCGCTTCCTCCTTACGAAATTCTCGATGCTATTCTTGAGGACTACGTCGAAGAATTTCACCCAATCGAACAGATTGTGCGTGAAAGAGGATTTGATTTAGATTTGGTTCGCCGAGTGACTCAAATGGTCGATCGCAGTGAGTACAAGCGCCAGCAAGCGGCTCCTGGCCTAAAAGTTAGTGCTAAGGCCTTCGGATACGGACGGCGTTTTCCCATCGCTGCAAAAATGGAATAGTCGATTAATTCAAGAAGTCTTCAGAGGAATCTATGCAACGCTGGTTTAATTTACTGATATTTGTACTGCTAGCCGCTTCGTTTGTTGTCGCACAGCAGCCGTCTTCTAAAGTAAGAGCCGAGCCTTCGTCGAAAAGTTCTGCGGAGCCGTCGCTACCTTCCGAGGAAACGGTGAACAGCTTCCTGCAACAGATGTTCGGTTATGATCCGACGCTTACGTATAAAGTAGCCGACATTCGACCCTCGAAAGCACAGGGATTGGCTGAGGTCACAGTCGTTCTCAGCAGTCCGCAGGGACAGAACGCGACCAAGCTCTACGTGACCCCCGACGGAAAGCACGCTTTAGCCGGCGAAATTATGCCATTCGGAGCGCGTCCGTTTGCAGCGGATAGCAAGCTGCTAGAGTCGGCCAAAGGTCCGTCCCGTGGGCCATCCGATGCGCCTGTGACTATCGTTGTGTTCAGCGACCTTCAGTGTCCGCATTGCAAAGATGCGGAGCCTAAGCTCGATAAATTGCTGGCGGACAGAAAGAATGTTCGTTTCGTCTATCAGAGTTTTCCGCTACCCATGCACGATTGGGCCGCCAAAGCGGCCGCTTATGCCGATTGCGCTGCGCGTAGCTCGAACGATGCATTTTGGAAGTTTATTGACAGCGTGTTTTCCGCCCAAGCCGACATTACTGCAGCGAATGCCGACGAAAAGTTGACTGGATTAGCAACCGCCGCTGGAGCGAAAGGCGATGACATCGCGGCTTGTGCTGCCAAACCCGACACTCAATCGCGCGTACAAGCTTCTATCGCTCTGGCGCAATCTCTGAATATCAATTCGACTCCGACAATTTTCATTAATGGGCGCAGGATTGAAAGTTTCAACTCCATGCCGGACGACACGTTTAATATGTTGACGGATTTTGCGGCAAAGGAAGCTGCAAAATAAGGCGTTAATGCCCCAGCCAGATTGTAGGACTTGATCTCCGATCGCTGTCACCTACGATGGTAGGAGTAATTACGATCATAAGTTCGTCATCTTCCGTGCTCTTATTGTTATCCACCATGGCTCGATTGAGCAGCGGTATGGACCCTAAGCCCGGTATACCGTTCATGCTCCGCATCTCACTATGGCTAATCATTCCGGCGACGACCGCAGGCTCGCCATTCTTTAGTACCAGGCTGCCCTTGTATTCGCGATTTGAAATTACAGGCACGCCGTTGACGGACTGCGCTCCGATGCTGCGTAACTGAAGTTCAAGCGCCAGACCGACGGTCGAATCGGAAAAGATTGCAGGCTTCGCTTTGATGTTGAGTCCGATATCTTCATAGGAAAAGGAAGGAAACGGGGTTTGGAGTGTCGCGCCTGTTCCAAGCCCAGCTGCCCCTAATAATTGTGAAATTTGTGGGCTGCTGAATGAAGTTGAAAAGCTGGACGTCAGAATCGGATAGCGTTCCCCGATTTTCAATATTGCATCGGAACTGTCTCCCGCGCGCAATGTGGCGTGTTGCATTGATCGTACCGAACTTTCGTTAAGCGATAGGGCCGCCGACAAATGATCGAGTGTCACGCCGGAGAACGACAATCCACCTCCGAAGGTCGCCAACGGCTGGCTGAAGATGCCTTGCCCACTTTGTAGCTGGGACAACAACCCTGCCAACGCGGCCGGCGTTCCTTGCGTTAGTCCGCCGGACGCCAACTGATTCAGCAAACTGTCCAGACTCTGCCCGCCGAGCGCGACTAGCGCTGCAGCGGGAATGTTGTAAACATTGAAATTGTTAGGAATGTGTACGCCGATTTCCCGCATCAGGGTATGAGAAACCTGGAAGACATCTACCGACAACATCACCTGCGGACGTGAATCATCCAGGTGTTCGACAAACTTCGTGGCAGCATCGATTAAATCCTGCGGTGCGCGAATTTCGACTGTATTCAGATTAGGCTGTTGCGACATGAATCGAATATCGAAAATAGTTCGCATCGAAATTGCCAAGTCGTTCAGTTCGGTCGCTTGCGTAATACCGGGAAAGTAAAAAGTCCGCAACCCCATTTTGTCGAATTGCTTGTGATTGTCGTTGGTGTCGGCAGCGATGATTATCTGCTTCGTTTCGAGCGCGGACCAGAACGTCTTAGTTAGCTGCCCGGCTGTTCGCATCGCAGTGAAAAAGTCGACTTGATCTTCGTCAAACCAGACGCGCTTGGAGGTGACACTTTCATCCATTTCTACGGAAACTCCGTAGGCGCGCGCAATTTGCTCGAGAAGCGTGCGGCTGTCTCCGCGGAAATGAAAATCATGCAGCCCGGGATCGGGCTGGAGCTCAACAGGCGGGCTATCCACGATGATCTGCGGCGGGCCTTGGGTTCGCGGGATCGAGTCGTGCAAGGATTCCTCTACGCGCTGCCGAGCAAATTCGTTGTTGGGATCTAGTTGCAGGGCTTGGTGGAACGCGGCTTGCGCTTCCGCGACCTTATTGTTGAGCATCGCCTGGTTACCCTGCTGAAGGTAGCGGAATACCAGCTGTTGCTGCATCACGGCTAGCGCGGTGGCGTACTCAATGTTCCGAGGCTCAAGGTGGGATGCCTCGGTGAAGGCGTCCAAGGCGTCCTCGTCGCGTTGTTGTTCCTGAAGTTGGACGCCATGTTTAAACAGATGCGCCGCCCGTTTCAAATCTTTTTTTTCGTCTTGCAGGGAAATTGCGCAAGGCGCGGTGGACGCGCCCACGGTTGTACAAGGCCCCGGGCTTTGAGGCTGATCGGTGCACAATGCCACGCCGGACAATGCCACCAGCAATAGCATGGTCGCTAGTCCGAGGAGCCCTGGCTTTCGCCTCATGGGTTGATTGTAAATGCCGAGCGTCGGTAACTTGTCCTTTCGTTTGGCAGCGGGAATGTCGCTAATAACTGGTTCCCCGATCAATGAGAACGCGCGTTTTGCCAATTCTTGCGGAAAGTCGCTCTCCCGCGCACTCCATGTACCTTCGTCAGTTGGAAACTTAAGGTACTTTGGCGTATAAAAGAGGGTTGGGTCGTCACGCATTTTTCTATTCCGTGCGGCAATTCGAAATCAGCGTTTCAGCGAGGATTCATGTCCAGCACCAGCACGTCCAGTCCGGCAACCCTGGCCCCGAAGGGTCTTGAGGGAATAGTTGCAACCACTTCCAGCATTTGTTATATCGATGGCGACGCTGGCGTTCTGGCCTATCGTGGTATCGACATCCATGAATTGGCCGATCATTCTAACTTCGAGGAGACTTGCTATTTATTGTGGTTTGGCAAATTGCCCAAAGTAGCTGAGTTAAAAGATTTGCGAGCTCGCATGGCTGCCGAGCGCAAGCTTGACCCTGCAATCTTTAATCTGCTGAAGACGGCGCCTAAGAATGCTATTCCAATGGATGTGTTGCGGACGGCCGTGTCCGCTCTCTCGTTTTACGATCCGGAATTCAACAAGAACGATCATGACGCGAATGTTAACAAAGCCATTCGGATCACTTCGCAGATTGCCATGATTGTGGCTGCTTACGATCGTCTCCGGAAAGGCAAGAACGTCGTCGAGCCAGATCGCAATTTGTCACACTCGGCCAATTTTTTGCTCCAACTCAATGGCGAAAAGCCGTCACAAACCGCTGAGCGCGCGTTAGATATCGCGCTGATTCTCCATGCCGATCATGAACTGAACGCATCCACGTTTGCGGCGCGCGTAACCGCAGCCACGCTGTCCGACATGCACTCAGCTGTGACATCCGCCATCGGGGCGCTCAAAGGCCCGCTGCATGGCGGCGCGAATGAAGCCGTATTCCACATTCTCGAAGCGATTGTTGCTGCTGACGCTGATCCGGTTGACTACATCAAAAACATGCTGGCGCAGAAGAAGAAAGTGCCAGGATTCGGTCATCGCGTTTATCACACGGAGGATCCGCGCGCGACCCATCTTCGCAAAATGTCGAAGGACCTTTGCCAGTCGAACGGCCAGAGCAAGTGGTATGACATGTCGTATGCGATCGAGGAATACATCAAGGCTGAAAAGAAACTCAACGCCAACGTGGACTTCTATTCCGCCTCGACTTATCACACGCTCGGAATCGACGTTCGATCTCTTTACTCCGATCTTTGCAGTTTCGCGTATCAGCGGGTGGGCCGCTCACGTTATCGAGCAACTCGACGATAATCGCTTGATTCGTCCACGTGCCGACTACATTGGACCTGCTTATCCCACTCACTATGTGCCGATGGATCAGCGCTAGGCGCAGCACGGTGCGTTGATGACAGGGCCTGCGACGATTGGTCTCTGCGCGAATTGCCGTCATTCGCGACGCATCGAATCGGATCGCGGATCGGTATTTTATTTGTGTCAGCGCGCGCTGACTGATCCCAGCTTTCCTAAGTATCCTCGTCTCCCGGTGTTATCTTGCCGAGGCTATGAACCAATTCAAATTCCCGATTCGACACGCGAAAAGTAATTTTTGTCGTGCAGGTGTTTCTGGGCGGCTTTGCGTTGTTAAACTGCAAGCTTGATATCCCCGACCAAAGAGATACTTGTTACCGGCGGAGCGGGCTACGTTGGTAGCCATACCGTGCATGCGCTCGCGGCAAACGGCTACGTCCCCATCATCTACGACAATTTGTCTACCGGTAACGCTGCGCTTGCGACTGGCGTTGAATTCATTGAAGGAGATATTTCCGACGTTACGAAACTTGCGCCTATTCTGGCCCGAGTCGATGCGGTGCTTCACTTTGCGGCGCATGCATATGTCGGCGAGTCGGTTGCTAATCCGCCGAAATACTTTCGGAACAACTTAGTCGACGGGTTGCGATTTCTCGATTCGATGCTGGCGTCACGTGTGCGCAAGATTGTCTTCTCCTCGAGTTGTGCGATATACGGAACGCCGTCGCGGATACCTATCGCAGAGGATTCCCCACGCAATCCGGTGAATCCCTACGGCGCGACGAAGTTGGCATTCGAACATGCGCTGGAAGCGTACGGTCGTGCTTATGGATTGAAGTTTGTTGCTTTACGCTATTTCAATGCCGCCGGCGCGGATGAGCAGGGAAGAGTCGGAGAGATCCACACGCCGGAAACCCATTTGATTCCCTCCGCCTTCGAAGCAATCCGCGGCGAGCGGCCTTTCTTAGAGATCCTCGGGGATGACTATCCGACACCAGACGGCACCTGCGTGCGGGACTATATCCACGTAAGTGACTTGGCAGAGGCGCACGTGCTTGCATTGAAATATCTTGAGGCCGGAGACTCGACGGCACTTAATCTCGGTAGCGGACGCGGTCATTCTGTTCGGGAAGTGGTTGCAGAAATTGAAAATGTAAGCGGGCGACGCGTGCCCATCCAGATCGCTCCTCGGCGTCCAGGCGATCCTCCAGAGTTAGTCGCAGATCGAACACGGGCGCGTGAACTGCTGAAATGGGAAGCCAAACGCTCTTTGCATGAAATGGTTTCAACGGCATGGGATTGGGCCCGAAGAATCTCTACAAAATAGTCCGCTTTAGGCGATATTTCTCAAAACCAACGCCGAGTTCTTCGATCCGAACGCGATGCAATTACATACCGCGTACTCAATTTCTTTTTTCCGCCCCACGTCGGGGACGTAATCCAAATCACATTCAGGATCCGGCGTATCTAGATTCAGTGTTGGCGCAATCTGCTTGTGCTTCATCGCCACGAGAGTCGAAGCCACGCCTGCTGCGCCGCATGCGCCTTGGGGATGGCCAATCTGCGACTTCAGAGCAGACATTGGCGTCTTACGCGCATGTTCGTCTCCCAATGCAAGCTTCAGTGCGCGTGTCTCGATGCGATCGTTCAGTTGCGTGGATGTGCCATGTAAATTTACATAGTCAACTTGTTCGGGTGTAATTCCGGCATCTTTGATCGCCAAACCAATCGCACGCGCCGGTTCCTCTCCACATTCCTGCAACCGGACGCGATGAAACGCTTCGCAGGTTGATCCGTATCCGGCGACCTCAGCCAGAATCTTCGCTCCCCGATCTTTTGCATGTTCGTATTCCTCAAGCGCGAACATCCACGCGCCTTCCGCCAAGACGAATCCGTCGCGGTTGACTGAGAAAGGCCGCGAGCCACGCTCCGGTTCCTGATTCCAGGAGTCCGTCATGATCTTCATCAGAACGAAGCCCTTCATGATTCCAAGTGCGATGGGAGCGTCGGCTCCTCCGCTCAAAACCATGTCCAACCGTCCGGATTGGATTTGGCGCATTGAGTAGGCGAATGCGTCTGTGGAAGACGTGCAGCCCGTGGTGACGACGTGACTGGCGCCACGCAATCCAAAGCGTACGCTGAGCTCGCTGGAAAGCGCGCCCATCACGCCTGTGGGGACGCAGAACAAACTCATCTTGGAATATTGCTGATGAAAAAATAGCCGGTATTGTTCTTCGGTGAATTCTTGTGAGCCGCCGCCAGAACCGATAATCACTCCGAATCGTCTTCGTTCTTCCATCGGTAGGGTCGCAGAATCGATGCCAGCTTCGCGCAGCGCTTCGGTGGCGGCAGCCAGCGCAAGAGGTAGTACACGGGATACGTGCTTGCGATCGCGCTTTTCGACCCAGGCTAGTTCATCAAAGTCACGAACTTCACCCGCGATCTGCACAGGAATTTCCGACGGGTCGAAGCTGGTGATTCTCCGCACACCGCTGCATCCGCTCAGAATTCCTTCGGCAAACGCTGAATTGCCCACACCATTCGGACTCACCGCGCCCATTCCCGTTATCACGACTCGTTTTCGCAATACATCCTCCACGGCTACTGATCTCCCATCGTACGCCCGCTTCTTCGTTTAAGGGCCCTTGCCGGAAATATTTGACGTTCTCTTTACAAGCTACGAGCCTTCCGATGGAAGGCAGCCAATCTTAGGTTCATGATTTTCCCCACGCAGCCTTATAATCATCGGTTCAAGCAGAGAGGAAACTTTGGCCTACGACGACCTGCGGCAATGGATTACGGCGCTCGAACGCGCCAATGAACTCAAGCGCATCACTACGGAAGTCGATCCGATTCTTGAGATCACGGAGATCGCCGACCGCGTCAGCAAAAGTGCTGGCGGAGGCCCTGCGCTTCTTTTCCAAAATATAAAAGGCTATCCGGGCGGACAGGTACTCATCAATCAATTTGGCTCCGCGCGCCGCATGAATCTTGCGCTTGAAGTGGACAACCTTTCGCAGGTTGCGGACCGCATTCGCCACTTCATGGACGTGAAATCTCCGCAGGGCTTTCTCGACAAAATTAAGATGCTGCCGATGTTGAAGGAAATGGGGAATTTCTTTCCGCAAACGGTTGCAACCGGTCCATGCAAGGAAGTCATCCGCCGCGACAAATTTTCTTTGCTCGACTTTCCTATTCTGCAATGCTGGCCACTCGATGGCGGACGATTCATCACTCTGCCGTGCGTGATCACACGCGATCCTAAAACTGGCAAACGCAATGTCGGTATGTATCGAATACAGATTTACGACAGCACTACTGCCGGAATGCACTGGCAGCGGCAAAAGGTCGCTGCCGAACATTATCGTGACCGTCTTCGATCGGCAGCAAGCGAAGGCGCTGCGGACAAATCCGCCGCCGTTGATCTGATGGCGCGCAGTGGAGGAGGCTCGCAGATTCCGGAAGCGCCGCTTCCTGGCGGACGCATGGAAGTTGCCGTCGCCATCGGTACCGACCCGGCCTTGACGTTCTCGGCGATTGTTCCTGCGCCGCCTGAAGTTGAGGAGTACATGATCGCCGGATTCCTTCGCCAGAAACCGGTTGAGTTAGTTAAGTGCGAGACTGTCGATCTTGAGGTTCCGGCCAATGCCGAAATTATTCTAGAGGGCTACGTTAACCTGAACGAGCTCCGCACCGAAGGTCCTTTCGGCGATCACACCGGCTTCTATTCGCTTGCCGATCTGTATCCCGTGTTCCACGTAACCTGCATCACGCATCGCAAGAATCCGATCTATGCGACCACCATCGTCGGAAAGCCGCCCATGGAGGACGCCTACATGGGTAAAGCGGTCGAGCGTATTTTCCTGCCGCTCATGAAGCTGACCATTCCGGAAATTGTGGACGTCAACCTTCCTATAGAAGGCGTCTTTCACAACCTGATGATTGTTTCGATCAGGAAGTCTTACGCAGGGCAGGCGCGCAAAGTAATGAGCGCGGTTTGGTCGCTAGGGCAAGCCATGTTTACGAAGTGCATTATCGTTGTGGATGAAGATGTGGATGTGCAGAACATTGCCGACGTGACGCTAAAGGCGTTGAACCATATCGATCCTGAACGCGACATTCAATTTACGCTGGGCCCGGTCGATTCGCTAGACCACGCTTCGCGCCTGCCAAATTTCGGATCGAAGATGGGTATTGATGCCACCCGCAAATGGCCAGCCGAGGGATTTACGCGTCCGTGGCCAGCCGAAATCGTGATGGATGCAAAGACCAAAGCGCTGGTGGACGCGAAGTGGAAAGCGCTCGCGAAAGATTTGTTTTAGACAACGCCCCTGACGCTTACCAATGAGCGGTTAATGGCTTAGTTCGAATACGACTCCGTCCCCGGGATTTGAGCTTTGCGTGGTGCCGTAAACATTCTCATCGGTATCTAAAGTCACGCCGGCATATAGAGAGTAGCCGTTAGGCCCACCAAATTTGCTGTAGAGCCTCTCGATGATCCCTCCAGTCGAACGCCTCAATCGATACACAGTGCCCCAACCCGTTCCGTCGTCGGCACCTCCCTGATAGGTCGTGCCATAGAGCCTGCCCTCGCTATCGAAAATCAATCGCCCCGCAGGTTCGGCGCCATCATTATTTACTTGCCCGCCGAATGTGTGCAATATCGTTAAATACCAACCCGTTGTACCTGGGGACAAACGAAAAACCGTTCCACACCCATAGGGCGCATTGCAAGAATCCATTAGTCCGCCGTAGATGGCGCTTCCGTATAAATTGCCGTCGGAATCGAAAATAACGCCGGACTGCGGATTGGCTCCGTCAGGGCCATGGAAAAAATGAATAGTGGTTTCGGTCCAAGTTCCATTTTGCGCGGGCGTTAGCTCGAATACGGTACCACACCCAAATTCGCAGACGTTGTTGCCCCTTCCCCCAGCCGAAGTGGTTCCAAACAAATCTCCCTGCCGGTCGAACACCAATTGAGGATTAGGGTTATATCCGCCCAGGCCTCCTAGGAAGGAATACAGCAGAGTTTCTGTCCACCGACCGCTTGCAGATGGGGTCAGTTCGTAAACCGCGCCGCAGCGGAAGGGACAGGCTATGGAGGCTCCGCCGCTAAATGTTGTCCCGTATAGATTTCCCGCTGCATCAAAAATCACACCACCCTCGGAATTGGCCGCATCTCCGTCGTATGCGCCGAAACTGTATAGAACGGTTTCTGTCCAAGCCGTTCCGGGCGCAACGGGAGGTGAGAGGCGGAACACTGTGCCCTCTCCGTACAAACCACCCCCTGCGGTTGTGCTATACAAGTTTCCTGCGTCATCGAATGTCACACTGGCGAAGGCGCCATTTCCATCTGCACCTCCGGTGAAGGAGTAAAGAACCTGATAATTCCATTCGCCTCCGTCAACCGGCGATAGCTCAAACACCGTTCCGCTTGAATATTGGCCGCCGCTCACGGTTGTGCCATAGATGTTGCCCGAACCATCGAACGTCAGCTCTGCGTCTGAGGATGCGCCATCTGTTCCCTGGAAAGTGTGCAGCACGGTTTCTACTTGGGCCTGCGCTCGAGTGCGAAGCAGGAACAAAAGGACGGTGACGAAGATCGCAAGAAATGCGACGCAGTGAGGAATCCGGCGCGGGAAAGACATATTACCCTCCGGGAAGAACTATACCTCTAAAATCAGGGCACAACAAGGCGTCCGGCCTGACGTTCCGCGTCGCGCCCCGAGCTCAGTCGTAATACTCCAGCCCTAGGTGCGTAATCAATTCTTCGCCTCGCAGATGCCGCAAGGTGTTTTTCAACTTCATCATCTGGATGAACAGATCGTGTTCCGGATAAAGTCCCGGAGCGGTCATCGGGGACTTGAAATAGAAACTGAGCCACTCCTGAATACCGATACCCTTAAGCTCGGAACTACGAGCAGCGAGATCCATAAACAGGACTAAATCCAACACAATCGGCGCAGCGAGAATCGAGTCGCGGCAGAGGAAATCCACTTTGATCTGCATCGGATAGCCCAGCCATCCGAAGATGTCGATGTTGTCCCAACCCTCTTTGTTATCACCGCGCGGCGGATAATAGTTGATGCGAACTTTGTGTGTGAAATTACCGTAAAGTTCCGGGTACAGCTCGGGCTGCAAGATGTGCTCAAGGACGGATAGCTTCGATTCCTCCTTGGTTTTAAAAGACCCTGGATCTTCCAGGACTTCGCCATCGCGGTTGCCGAGAATGTTAGTCGAAAACCATCCGTTGAGGCCAATCATGCGAGCTTTAAATCCCGGAGCAAGAATGGTCTTGATCAATGTCTGGCCAGTCTTGAAGTCTTTTCCGCAAATCGGAGCGTTATTCTGGCGAGACAGTTCGTGCATCGCCGGAATGTCCACGCTCAGATTCGGAGCGCCGTTCGCAAACGGCACGCCTTCCATCAGTGATGCATAGGCGTAAATCATTGATGGAGCAACATTCGGATCATTCTTCGTCAACGCTTTCTCAAACGACTTCACGGTCTGGTGCGCCGCGGTTGGCTCAATGTAGCTCTCGGTCGATCCGCACCACATTGTTACAAGGCGGGCTGCGCCCGATGTCTTTCTAAAATCCCGGATGTCGTCGCGCAGTTGTTCCGCTAAATCCATCTTCGTCTTGCCCTTTTTCACATTGGGCCCGTCGATCAGTTTTACGTAGTTGTGATCAAACACAGCTTTGCGCGGTTTGATCTTAGTGAGAAATGGCTTAACTTTGTCGAGTAATTCTTTTTCCAGCACACCGGCTTTGCGCGCGGCGGCATACATATCGTCCTCGAAAATATCCCAGCCGGTGAACACAAGGTCATCAAGGCCAGCCAATGGCACGAATTCCTTGATCTTTGGCGACCGCGCATCAGTACGCTTACCGAGTCGGACCGTCCCCATCTGTGTCAGCGAACCAATCGGCTTGGCATGCCCTCTTCGGATGGCTTCAACGCCGGCCACGAAGGTGGTGGCGACAGCGCCCATCCCCGGAATCATGATGCCAAGTTTTCCTTTAGCTGGTTTGAGTTCGCTGCTGGATGTCTGCTGCTCGGTTACTGCGTGCTTCGGCCGCTTCGCCATGGTAGGGCTATTTCCTCTCGCGTGAGATAGATAGGAGATTGGATTGTATGGGCAAACAGTTATCGTCTCGTATTGCGGGATGATTTGCAACCGCTGGCGGCTGAACGTGCAGCATCGCAATTCAACGGTAGATTATTCGCAGCGGAATGGGATTACGGAATAGAGAAACGCTAGTATCGCGATGACTTAAGCAGCTTCCTTCGCTGGGAGGGTATGCGCCTGGGCTCGCGTAGCCTGTATTGGCGCGATAATCTTCATCTGCTTCCAGTCGTAAGGAAACTCTTTGCCGCAATCGAGACACACTACGTACGTACCAGTTTGCGTGGCGGCCTGGCTGCGGTTCACTCCGCGCCGTGTGGTGATAGGAAAGCTATAGTGCGCGTGCCAACAGCCAAATACTGCATCGAAAAGTTTTGCAATCATGGTCTACCTCCCCAAACCTAGGAGAATTACCGTATTACTCCTGACAAATACTTAGATTCAAGATTTCGAAAAAAGGTGCGACGGGAGGGGCAGTTTGAGGTAATACGAATTGTTACGGAGTGCCGTAGAGTTGTCGATAGACATTGGCATTGCGCACAATAGCTTCTACGTATTCGCGAGTCTCGGTGAAGGGAATCGATTCGACGAATTCCTGCACGTCGCGGTATTTCGGCTGCGCCTGCCAATCGACAACGCGGTCCGAACCGGCGTTGTAAGCGGCCAGAGCGTATTCGACTGCCCCAAACTGGTCAACCATTTCCCTAAAGTATCGGGTGCCGACTTGCATATTCACACCCGGAATAAATAACTGTCCGTCGGTGTAATGCTTTAACTTTTCTTCTTTGGCGACTTTCTTTCCTACACGCGGTAGAAGTTGCATCAGCCCTACCGCATCTTTCTTCGAAACCGCATTCGGATTGAATTCCGATTCCTGTCGGATTAACGAAGCCACAAGATACGGATCGAGATTATTCGCCTCAGAAAATTGCTTTAGATCCGCCCAATAAGCTTTGGGAAACAGTGCCTCCCAGTAGGCGCGTGGCAGCGAAGGAATATCGACGGCAAAATAATTAGGCTCCGCCCGCTTCAGAGTTTGGATGGCGAGATCGTAACGTCCAGCGTCCTGATACATGCGGGCGATTTCAGGCGCGAGCCAATTACCGGGATCTTGTTGCGCAGCAGCCTTGAGCTCTCGAACCGCAAAATCAAGCAATGCGCCATTTTCCAGGAGATGAGCTTTCTGCACTCGCAGATTATCTTCCGGAGCGGCATCGGCCGCCTTCGGCGCAGCATTCAACGGCGCAATGTGATCGAGTAATGCGATATGAACATCTCCACCTGCTGGCGGCGCGAGCTTGGCAAGGCGTTGCCGCGAAAGTTCTCCATAGTAAAAATTGCGGAAACGCTGTGAAGTCTTGATGTAATAGGCGCGCGCAGTAGCTGGATCCTGATCTTCTTCTGCGAGCCGTCCGCGCCAGTAAAGCGATGCTGGCACTTCCGCGGAATCAGGATACAGAGCAATCTGTTCTTCGAAATCCTTCCTGGCTTCGGCGTTCCTGCTTTGTCGCAGACTCAGCCATGCCACTTTCCAATGCGCATAAGACGCTCGCGCAGCTGCAGGAAATCTTGCCTGCAATTCGCGATAGCGATCAATCGCGTGATCGTAATCTTTGCGGAGAAGATAAATATTTCCCGCGGATAAAAGAGCTTGTTCCAACCACGGACTCGTCGGTGCACTCTGGCGCAGTTGGGCCAGGTACGATAAGAATCCGTCGTCATCGTCGCCAGCCCGTGCAATCTCTCCAAGCTCGAACAGCCGTTGCGCCGCAACGTCCGGCGTTGGCGTCGTTAGAGTTGAAAGTACTTGGCTAGCCTCGCGCCGCTGGCCAGCTTTCCTAAGCGCTTCGGACAACGTCAGAACTAGCTGCGGCTGATCAGTTGGACTCGCAGTTGCGATGAGTTCGCGATATGCGCTGGCTGCTTCGGTGTACCTTTTTCCCTTCAGCAGCAAATCCGCGCGATTCTTGCGATCCGTAAAAGACGGCACCGGAAGGGTAGTCACAGCGGGCAGCTTCGCCAACTCGATGCCCGAAGTATTTGCTTCTGGACTTATAGGAAAATTAAAGTAGAGATTGCGAAAGACGGTGATTGCCTTTTCTTGCTGGCCTGTCGCCTCATAGGCACGTCCGAGAACCAATTCCAAATCGGACCGTGTTGGCAATCTATTTGTTTCGAGGCGTGTGACTGCATCTTGGGCACGTCCATCCGCAAGAAGCGCATTTGCCTCCAAAACATAAGCGTCCCTGATCATGAGGGACGCTGGAAAATTCTTGTCGAATCCTGCAAGCGCTGTTACCGCTTCCGGGGCGTGGCCAGATTCGAAATACGCTGTGCCCAAATAGAAGCTGACGTAGTCGCCTAAATCGCCTGCATGTAATTTGGCGCGGTTAAGCGGCTCAATCGCTCCGGCATAGTCGTGATCCAGAGTGCGCGCATATCCTGCAACGAGCCACGCCAGCGATCCAGCATCGGTAGCCGCATGTCCACGAGCGAATTCTTCAACACCTACGTATGCCGCTGAACTGCGATCTTGCAGTAGTTGTCTTGCCATCGGCTTGAGGCTGGCGGACGCGACAAACGCTTTCCGCATTCGCGAAAGCCTGGCTGGAGATTTCTTATGAACGGCTGTTTTCTTGTGGACACGCTTTGACGCAGGCGCCGATTGCGCCCCGGCACTAATCCCGAAAATCGAAAATAGAAGAATGAATGTAAACGGAAAGCGCACTACAGATGTTCTCGCGTGTGGGGATAACTTCAACTTACCATATCGACTTGATATGTCGACGAGGAGATTTTCGTCGAAGCATCAGCTTAATTATTATTTGGGGCGTCGAACGAAATTACCCGTGGAAATTTGCGCCCATTAACGAAATGTCATCCTCGGCCAAGCTACGGACGATTTCGTGGCTGAAGTATTCGGCGTTTGCCGCTACAGTAGTACCGTAGCGCTTAACATAGCTGGCACGGCTTTTCTCGACGTCATCTTTGAGCCGATCGTACAAGTCGTGATTCTTTCTTCCCTCAGCGACTTTTGCCTGGTTGTATAGCTTGATTTCATCCATCAGCAGCCGGGCAAAGCGCTGTGCTTTGCGGTGAACATCGGCATCCTCCGCCGACATTTCCGCGGCGGCTATGGCGACCGGTGCCATTGCTGTAGCAGCTGCCGCTCCCGACGCCGATGCTGCGATATGGCTCGGAGCATGGGACGCAAATGGATCGGAAAATGACGTAACCGCCTGCACCGACGGAGCATCAACGTCCGCCTGCGCTGCTGATTCTTCTTTCTGAGACTGCTTGCGCAGCGATGCTACTTCCAGCCATGCGCTTGTCGCCTTAACCAAAATTTCAAGCGCCACGCTGTCGAACAACCCACTTGCTCCCGGATCGGCATAGACCAGTGCTGCTACCTTGTCTTTAAGCAACAACGGCAAGACCATGACGCGGTCGTCGGATGGTGCTCCAAAGGTCGAAACGAATGCCGGATCAATCTCCGATGAGTTTCCGCGTGCCACCGTGCGGGAATGGAGTGCCTCATAGACCGCTCCACCTGCAGTGTCCAATGCACAATCTTTAATGCCTTCACTGTGTTCAAACCCGCGACCCTGCCAGCCTGTGGCAAGTCCAGACTTAACTACGAAGAGCGCAGACCGTCCACTATATGGCGCCGAGCTTTCCACCAGAGCGCGAAGAATTTCTTTTTGCGTGCTGCCTGCCTGAATATGGCCAAGCGCCTCAAGCAATCCAGCGGAGCTTGCTTCGGATGAATGGCTCGCCGCTTCAGCGTTGCCTGCTGGCAGGTGCTGCATCTCTTCCGCGAGAGCGCGAATGATGGCGTCCTTCAACGAGGGTAGGTGATGCTCCAGCGCCTGGTTAACGGCTCCGGCTATGATTTGCTCAATTCCCTTAGGTTCTGACATGTGCCCTGAATTATTGCTCCACAGTTCGATTGCTTGATGATTGCCGACTCAATGTTCCTCACCGATCGGCTATAAAGTCGCCGCAAATGTTACTCTAATCACCTCGAACCCGTTTTCGGCGGATTCTGGGCTCCTTTGAAATTTAGCTCAATCGGCTCAGTCATGGATACCGGAAAAGCGTTCGCGTTACACCGAGGTCACCTATTACAATAGTCAGCGGGAATCTCGCAGTGAACTGCAAAATAGTTGCATCGAAGGGATGATGGCAGCCATCGAAACAAATGTCACGGAACCGGTCAGCGATGAGCTAGCGCTCGTAAACGCTGCCAAGGGTGGCGATGTTGCTGCTTTTGAGCAGTTAGTCAAGCGTTACGATCGTAATGTCTTTCGGATTGCGCAACACATCACCCAAAACCGCGAGGATGCGGAAGATGTGGTGCAGGAGGCTTTTCTTAAGGCCTACAACAATCTGAAAGGATTTCAAGGCCAGTCAAAGTTTTATACCTGGCTGGTACGGATCGCGGTCAACGAAGCGCTGATGAAGTTGCGGCGCCGCAAGCCTGGGCGCACCGTTTCGCTCGACGAAGAAATAAAGACGGAAGACGATTCGGTTCCGCGAGAAGTCGCAGACTGGAGTCCGAATCCGGAGCAACAGTACAACCAGGCTGAACTGCGGGAAATTTTAACTAAGACCATACAGGGTCTGCCGCCGGGGTTCCGCATGGTGTTCGTACTGAGAGACGTGGAAGGTTTATCCACGGAAGAAACTGCAGAAGCGCTGGAGCTGAGCATTCCGGCGGTGAAATCAAGGTTGCTTCGGGCCCGATTGCAATTGCGGGAACGGCTTAGTAAATATTTTCAAAAACGTGGGGCTGCAAATGGTAACGGCAAACCTGAGAGTGGAGATGGCCAAGCGTGAAATGCTCTGATTTTTTGCAAGAGCTGACCAATTATCTGGACGGGGTGATGGATGCCCGTACCAAGACCGAGCTCGAAGGTCACCTTTCCTGGTGCCATAACTGTTACGTGGTCTGCGATACCACGAAGAAGACCATTGAGATTTATCGCGATTCCCATCTCTACGAACTTCCCGAAGACCTCCGTACCCGCCTTCGCACGGCCATCGTTTCCAAGTGCCAGGGCCATAAGCCTGATGCCGAAAAGTCATAATCGGCCCCATCAGGGCGCAAGAAAACCGTATCTTTCACGTGATATACTGAGTGCCGTCCGCGAGTGTAGTGCGGGAACCCAGGACTTCCTCACAGGGAATCTCCGCGCAGCCCGTTCGCACAATTCAGTTCCTATATAGAGGTCATCTCCATGTCCGGCCATTCAAAGTGGGCCACAATTAAGCATAAAAAGGGCGCGCTTGATGCGAAGCGCGGCAAGATTTTCACCCGTCTGATCAAGGAAATCGGCATTGCGGCCAAGAACGGCGGCGGAGATCCCGACGCCAACCCTCGCCTGCGTACGGCGATTCTCGCTGCCAAAGCGGAGAACATGCCGCAAGACAACATCAAGCGCGCCATCCAGCGCGGAACCGGCGAACTGCCCGGGGCGATCTACGAAGAGTTCTCGCTTGAAGGCTACGGTCCCGGCGGAGCTGCTGTCCTGCTGGAAATCAATACCGACAATCGCAATCGCACTGTCAGTGAAGTTCGCCATGCTTTTGGCAAGAACGGCGGCAATATGGCCGAAGCCGGAGCCGTCTCCTGGATGTTCCACAAAAAGGGAGACATCATTGTTTCCAAGTCCGCGGCTAAAGAAGATGACTTGATGAACATTATCCTCGAAGCTGGCGGCGAGGATTTAAATGACGATGGCGACAATTGGGAGATACTTACTGCCCCGTCGTCCTATGAGGCGGTACTCGAAGCGGTAAAGAAGGCTGGAGTCGAACCGCTTTCGGCCAGCGTCGCCATGATTCCCCAGAATTATATAAAGCTTGAAGGTTCCGCTGCCAACACTATGATTCGTTTGATGGAAGTGCTCGAAGACCATGATGACGTTCAGAACGTCCATTCAAATTTTGACATCGACGAAAAGCTGTTGCAAGAAGTGGCTGGATGACCTCTGCCAGCAAAATCATTCAGCCGCCCCGCGTGGGCGGCTTTTTATTTGCCGCTTTGAAATATTTTTCCATGAACCAAAGTTTTCAACACATAAGTGCAAAACGTTGTGGAAAACACGGAGAACACCTACGTAACTTACTGTAGAAGAGTGCGTTCTACAGCTTGCACACTTCCGGGTGCGTGATGCATCGTCTAAAACATTTTGAAAATTAGATTAGATAAATTATTACTCGAACGCGGTCTGGTTCCATCGCGGGAACGCGGACAAGCGCTGATCCTCGCGGGAAAAATTCTGGTTGCTGGGCAAAAAGTCGAGAAGCCCGGAACGAACGTTGATGCCGAAGCGGACATTCGATTGCTCGGCGAAGATTTGAAGTACGTCAGCCGCGGCGGACTGAAACTGGAACGCGCACTGGAATACTGGAAAATCGATGTCGCCGGAAAAATTTGCCTCGACGTTGGAGCGTCCACCGGTGGCTTCACGGATTGCCTCCTGCAGGCCGGCGCGCGGCGCGTGATCGCGGTCGATACGGGATACGGTCAAATCAGCTTTCAGTTGCGGCAAGACCCACGTGTAACTCTGCTAGAAAAAACTAATGCACGCTACCTGACATATGAGCAGATTTCCGAGCCGATCGATTTCATTGCCATGGATGTTTCCTTTATCTCGGCGACGCTGGTTCTGCCTGCGGTCATCGCATCAGCGTTTCGAGAGCCATCGAATCACGGACGCGAGCTCGTTGTACTGGTGAAGCCGCAATTTGAAGTTGGCAGGGAACTCGTCGGACGCGGCGGCATCGTCCGCGATGAAGCAGCGCAACGATCCGCAGTAGAAAAAGTTCGCCGAGCTGTTATCGAATTGAAAGCTCGCAGCACGGATGTGATCGAGTCTCCGATTCGCGGCGCGGAAGGCAATCGCGAATTTCTACTGCACGCGAAATTCTAGTGCGGCGTTAGCGGCACCCCTCCCTTTATAATCTTGTCCCCTCGAACAAAGCTTTCCAAACCATCGGCTGTCATCCCGAGCGAAGCTGGTTTTCAGGCGGAGCGAGAGCCTGCCCTGAGCGAAGTCGAAGGGGATCTCGCGTGGAGCTTATCCGGTTGGATCTGGGTTACTGTGTGGCGGTACAGTTTGACTCGTTCACGAATTTTTTTTAGTGCTTAATCTTTATCTTCAACAACTTAGGGCGTCCCGTTTTTGCAAAATCCAGATTGCAATCCACTTATATGGAAAATATAGAAAAAATTGGAGTTAGCTCGATCTTTTCGTTGCCCCGGTCGCGGGCGATTAGATTGTCAAAGAACAAGTGATGCCAACTAATTCGACCATGCGCTTTCTGAATTGCGAGGTCAAGAGAAATATGACGGGCGAGCGAAAAAATGTACAAGCGAGTTCCCAAAATGGAAAAGCCCGCCGCGAGGGCGGGCTGTGATTTGCGGTGGTCGATGCCCTACGGTGAAATTTCGTACACGACGCCATATGAAGCGCCTTGAGTTGTGTTGCCACCTCGCAGTGTAGTTCCGTAGGCATTACCCGAAGGGTCTTGAATGAGACTTGCAACGGGATACTGCCCGTCCGTACAATTTTGGCGGTGGCAAAAACTATAGATAACGGTTAGTTTGCCCTGAGCTCCGATGTGGAAGATGGTTCCGGAAAGATTTGTGCCGCCGCCTTCTGCAACGCCGTAGGCTAGATTTGCATTGTGATCAACAAACACTGCCGTAGGATCGATTCCGTTTGTACCATTAAGTTTGAATATCTGAGCTGAGCCGTGAGAATCTAACTTTAGAACGCCTCCGCTCCCTCCCTGACCGAACGCAGCAAACAAATCCCCGGCTGAATCGAACACGACGTTACCGTTGGGAGCGTGCAACGTTATGCCAAACCCATATAAGACTGACTCGTCCCAACCGCTCGCACTCGGAACGAGCTTGTAGATGACCCCGCCCGCTTGCGATTTGGCACTGCCTCCAGTGTAAGTTGTCCCATACAGGTTTCCCGACGCGTCAAAAGTCAGCCCGGAGGAAGGCCAATTCCCGTTAGGGCACACCTCGTTAGTTCCTCCGACACAAAAATTGTAAATTACCGTTTCGGTAAAGCTGCCTAATATTGGCGACAGTTCAAATACTGTTCCACCGGTCACGCTAGCACTTTGACCACTACCTCCGGTTTGAGTTGCTCCGAACAAATTACCGGTCCCGTCGATAGCGAGGGAGCCTTGAACAGGAGCGGAACCATCCAGGCACACGTTGCTAACGATCTGATCGCAGAAGTTATGAAGCACTGTCTCGGTCCACAGGCCGCCGGTAGAAGGAGACAATTCAAAGACCGTGCCACAGCCTACTTGGCCGCCAGGACAGAGGTTGGAGCCGCCTGCGCTGGTCGTTCCGTATAGGTTGCCCACTGAATCCATAACCAAGCCACCCGCGGGCATTTGTCCATCCCTGCATTGACCGTTTACGCGATTTGAACAAAATTCATAGAGTACAGTTTCCGACCACGAGCCGTCCGAGTTCGGCGAAAGCTCGAAAGCGGTTCCGCATGAGCCATATGGGTTGCATCCACTGAGACCGCCAGCTACCGTCGTCCCGTATAGGTTTCCGCCATTATCGCGCAGGAGCGTTGCGTTCGAATAAGCGGCATCACCAACTTTGGGCCCCTTAAAGCTGTAAAGAACTTTGTATGTTTGTCCGAACGAAAGGGCGCAGCTCATCACGATCAATGCCAGACAGAAAGTTAGGGTCTTCACCGGAAGCCTCCAAATAAAACCTCAGAATGGTAGCATGTGGCCGTCCAGAGCGGAATAGAGCCGAAAGGCCCTACCCGAAATGGTTAGAGCGAAGCAGCAGAATAGTTGACAGGCCTCGAAATCTGTTCCCGCTTCTAGCAAAAAGCGAAAAAATGGACATGCGATTAAGGAGTGATCTCGAACACGACGCCATCGCCAGACGTGCCGCCACCGACAGCAGTTCCAAAAAGGGTACCCTGGCTATTCGCGATTACTCCACCCTTCGGACCTCCGCCGTCCATACAGTTAGTGAGCTGACAAAAACTGTACAACACAGTCTGATTGCCTTTCGAATCAAGCTTAAAGACATTGCCGCCTTGGTTTGCCCCTTCAGCCGAAGCCGTCCCGTAAATAAGACTGTTATTGAAATCAACTAAGACTTCCGACATAGGATTGGCACCATTTCTGATATTAAATACAAAGGCGCCAAATGTACCTTTCGAGCCCAACCGGAACACACTCCCCGAATTGCTCACGCCGCCCTGCGAAGCGGTGCTATAGAGATTTCCAGCTTTGTCTAAGCTTACGTTCGCAAGCGGTAACGCTCCCTTTGTGTACGGAGAATAGAATGCAATAAGGACGGTTTCAGTCCATCCATTTGCCCCGGGTGAAAGTTTGTACACGGTGCCACCTGCATATTTTCGAGTACTTCCACCTCGTTGGGTCGTGCCATAAAGATTGCCTTGCGCGTCAAATGTCACTCCTGCCTGCGGTGATTCGCCGTCAGGACAGGCGGGTGGGTTACCGCTCTCACAGAAACTGTGCACAAGAGTCTCCGTCCACCCACTAAGACTTCGAGACAATTCAAACACAATGCCGCCCTTCCCTGCTCCACCATAAGCAGCAGTGCCGTAGAGATTGCCGGATGCATCCAGAGTTAAGCTAGCCAATGGCGACATTCCATCAATACAAATCTGGTTAGAGAAGTTCTGACAAAAACTGTAAATCGTCGTTTCAGCCCATGGTCCGCCGGGCAACGATGGCGGAGACAGTTCGAATACGGTTCCACATCCCGAAGAATTCGGGCAGTTCGAGAGGCCACCGTCACTTGTTGTGCCATATAGGTTACCTGCGCTGTCTGTTGCCAGGGCCGCCATTGGGTAGTAGCCATCCGCACAACTGTTATCGATGATGTTGGAACAAAAGCTATAAATCACCGACTCGGCCCAAGTGCCATCACTGTTTGGGGATAACTCGAACGCAGTGCCCACATTAAAATTCCCGCCATATCGAGTCACCCCGTATAGATTCCCAGCTTTATCCATGCTCAGACGACCTAAAGGGCCTATGCCATCTCCGTCAGCTCCAGTGAAATTGTAGAGGACTTTGTAAGCCTGCCCGAACGCAAGGGTGCAGCTCATTACGATCAGAGCGAAGCAGAAAGCTAGGGTCTTCACGGAAGCCTCCAAATAGGCGTCTGAATCGTAGCACGGGGCCGCCCAGAGCGGAATAGAGCCGAAAGGCCCTATCCGAAATGGTTAGGGATTCGCGGACAGGAGTGTCCGCGCTACACAAACGTTTCTTGTACCCACTTCTCGGTTTCGCTCACCCACCAACCCGCTAAGACCGAGATCCCTTCGACTTCGCTCAGGGCAGGCTCTTCGGCCCGCGATGCAAAGCGCGGGCTGTCAGGATGACATCCCAAGGGGGAACAAAGGGCGGTCGGATTTCGTGGTTCCCACCCTTGAAAATCAAAGGGTGGGGCAACCAGTTTGGGAGGGTGGCAGTCCCCACATGGACATCGCATGGCTTAAGGTTCGCGGACAGGAGTGTCCGCGCTACAAGATTCGCGAGTGTCCGCGCTACACAATCGTGCTTTGCGCAGGCAAACTCCGGTACAATTTTCTTTCGCATGAATTCAAGCTCGCAAGTCAAAACCGCAGTCAAAGCCACGGTCAAATCCGCAGCCATCGTGTCGAAGCCGGGTAAGCCGGAACTGGCCGCCATCCTACCCAGGTTGATCGCATGGCTTACTGCGCACAACTACAAAATCATCGTGGACGCGGAAACCGCGGTGCTCGCGCCGAAACAGGAACTGGTGCTGCGCGAAAATATGGCCGCCCATGGAGTGAACCTGAGCATCGTCCTCGGGGGCGACGGAACGCTTCTTTCGGCGGCTCGTTCGCTGGCCCACGCCGGCATTCCGGTGCTGGGAGTCAACCTTGGTTCGCTCGGATTTCTCACAGAAGTGCCGATCGAAGATTTGATTCCATCGCTCGAAATGTTTGACGCAAACCAGGCGGTGATTCAAACGCGGTCCATGGTTCATTGTGAAGTGCTTCGCAAAGATATTTGTGCCGCGAAGTTTGACGCGCTCAACGACGTCGTCGTGGGTAAAGGAACCATTGCGCGGCTGAATCATTGCGACGTTTACATTGACCGCATTTTCGTTTCAAGCTATCAGGCAGACAGCTTGATCGTCTCCACTCCGACTGGCTCAACCGCATATTCGCTGGCCGCGGGCGGTCCCATCATGATGCCGGCTGTGGAAGCGATGGTGATCACGCCTGTGTCCGCACATTCGCTGACCCACCGCGCGCTGGTCGTTCCCGACACGGTCGAGATTGAGATTGTGGTCAAGACGGACGACCAGGCATACCTCAGCGTCGATGGGCAAATCAGCATTCCGCTATACGACGGAGACCGCGTGTTTTGCCGCAAGTCGAGCGACACCGTCAAGTTGCTGCACTTCAAAGGAACATTTTTTGACGTACTGCGCACCAAACTCAAGTGGGGACAGCGCTAACTTTATCTGCTTCTGAGGGTCTGACAAACATGTGCAAGCGTTTTTATTTGTTATCGGCATTGCTGATTTTGTGTTCCGGCTATATATTCGCGCAGGCCAAGCCGGGCGCCGATCTCATCATTCTCAATGCCAATGTATGGACTGTAGACATCTCCCATCCTAAAGCTGAGGCGGTCGCCGTCCTCGGAGATCGAATCGTGGCCGTTGGCACGAACAACGAGATCGAAGCGTGGCACGGCAATCTGACGCATGTGGTTGATGCCGGCCGAAAACTTTTGCTGCCCGGCTTCAATGATGCGCATGTTCATTTTGTTAGTGGGGGATTTCAACTGGTCAGCGTTCAACTAACCGATGCCACCAGTTCCGAGGAATTCGTACGACGCATCGCCGAGCAAGCGAAAAAGACTCCGAAAGGCGAATGGATACAAGGCGGGGACTGGGACGAAACCAAGTGGAAGACTGCGGATTTGCCGACGCGGGAAATGATTGACCACGTTACGCCGAATAATCCAGTTTTTATTTACCGCTACGACGGACACATGGCGCTGGCAAATTCCATGGCGCTACGGCTCGCGGGGGTGGATTCCAAGACTCCCGAACCCGTTGGCGGAGTGATTGTTCGCGACAAAAAAGGCAATCCGACCGGAGCGTTGAAAGATTCCGCGACCGACCTGGTGGAGAGAGTTATTCCCGCCTATTCACATGAACAGCGACTCAAAGCTGTCACCCGAGCCATGGCATACGCGGCAGAGCTCGGCGTCACCAGCGTGCAGAACATGAATCCAGATTATGCCGACATCGCGGTTTATTCCGAATTGCGCGAGCGTGGCGAACTAACGACGCGGATCTATGCCGCACCGCTGATCCCGCAGGTAGATGATCAGGTGAAGATGGGAATCCGGCATGCGTTCGGCGATTCGTATTTGCGAATTGGAGCGCTGAAAGCCTATGCCGATGGATCGCTTGGGTCGCGAACCGCATATTTCTTCGAGCCGTACAGCGACCAGAAAAATAATTCCGGATTGTTGTCGGAACTGATGCAGCCGCTTTCGCTGATGAAAGAGCGAATGATGAAAGCTGACGCTGCCGGTCTGCAGATTTGCACGCACGCGATTGGAGACCGTGCGATTTCCGAAGTGCTCGATTTGTATTCCGAGATTGAAAATGCGCACGGAGATGCCGACCGGCGTTTGCGCATCGAACATGCGCAGCACATGGCCGCGAAAGATTTCGACCGCTTCGCTCAGCTGAAAGTGATTGCGTCGGTGCAGCCGTATCAGGCGATTGACGACGGACGTTGGGCGGAGAGCCGCATTGGTCATGACCGCGCCAGCCGTACCTATGCGTTCCGAACATTTCTCGATCACGGAGTTCGTTTGGCATTCGGCACTGATTGGGATGTCGCTCCGCTTAATCCGTTGCTGGGAGTATACGGAGCGGTGACCCGCGCGACGCTGGATGGGAAAAATCCCAAGGGATGGTTTCCGGAACAGAAGCTGACAGTCGCCGAAGCCATCGAAGCCTACACGATGGGATCGGCATACGCGGAATTTCAGGAGAGCGAAAAGGGATCTATTACTCCCGGGAAGCTAGCCGACATGGTGTTGTTGGATACGGACATCTTCTCCGTCGCGCCGGAAAAGATTCGCGACGCCAAAGTCGTACGAACGATTGTTGGGGGCAAGACCGTGTGGAGTTCGGGCCAGCGATAATTAAGTTTCGTGTCGGAATAGATCAGCAACGCTCTCGCGCTTGCGAATTAGTTTCGCAGTCTTTCCCTGAACTAATACTTCCGCTGCACGGGGTCGCGAATTGTAGTTCGAAGACAGCGACATGCCGTAGGCGCCGGCATCCAGAATCGCCAGCAGATCGCCTTCTTCTACTTCTGGTAACTCACGATCGCGTGCGAAGAAGTCTCCGGTCTCGCAGACGGGACCGACCACATCGACGACGTTAGTTTTCGACTTTGCTTTGGATTCAACCGGGACGATCCGGTGATGTGCCTGATAGAGTGACGGGCGAATTAAGTCGTTCATCGCGGTGTCTACGACTACGAATTCCTTGTTTCCATTCTTCTTCTTGTAGATAACGCGCGTGAGCAATGCTCCCGCTGGACCGACGATGGATCGCCCCGGTTCCAAAAGTAAGTGGATGCCGAGCTTTTTCAGTGGATCGATGAGTGCGCTCGCATAATTCGCGGCGACCTTAGGGAAGTCATCTTTCGCGCTTGGCTGATACGAGATACCGAGTCCGCCGCCGGCGTCTACGTAATTGATAGTGTGTCCTTGTTTGCGCAAATCGGATACGAGAGCGGCGACTCGTCCCATTGCCGCCGAGAAAGGCTTTACGTCGGTGATTTGCGATCCGATATGGACGCTAACGCCAGAAGCCTTCAGCCACTTGGATTTTGAGGCTTCCGCATACAGCGCGTGAGCGTCGTCAATGCGAATTCCAAATTTGTGCTCGCGCAGCCCGGTAGAAATATAAGGATGTGTTTTTGCCGAGACATCAGGATTCACTCGCAGCGCAACTCTGGCGACTTGCTTCAACTTCTTGGCGCACTCCGCAAGCCCTCGTAGTTCGGATTCGCTCTCAACGTTGAATAAGAGAATGTCGGCGCGCAATGCGGCTTCAATCTCCTCTCGAGTCTTGCCCACGCCGGAGAAAACAACTTTGCGCGCGTTTGATTCCGAACGCAGCACTCGCGCCAGTTCGCCGCCGGAGACTACATCAAATCCACAGCCTTGCTTTCCTAACATTCTGAGGATGCTTAAGTTTGAATTGGCTTTGACCGAATAACAGATTGTGTGAGGGATATCTCTGAATGCTTCGTTGAATATGCGCAACCGTCTGGAAATTTCAGAACCAGAATAAACGTAGAGCGGCGTCCCGTATCGTTTTGCCAATTCGACTAGCGAAAGCGCGTCGCAATGCAGGGTGCCGTTCCTGGCGTTAGGTCGATGGCTAAATCCAATTGAAACCGCCGAGGGCCGCGCGACTTTCACTTCTTACGGCTCGACACTTCTTTGAGTTTCGGGCCTGTCACTTTGATAGCCACGACTGTCTGATCGTCGAACGTCTCGACGCCGGAAGCATGGTCAGCTGCTGCATCAAACAATGCTTTGACGATGGCTTCGACCGAATCGGCGTGCATTTTCTCTACGATGCGTTCCACTCGGGTGCGTCCGAACATATCGCCAGCGCTATTGCTGGCGTCTAGAATCCCGTCGCTGAAAAATACGAAAACATCGCCCGGCTTGGCGTAGAAGGTGAATTCGTCGTACTCCGCGTCGTCGAACAATCCAAGAGGAAGGCCTGTGGCTTCGATGATCTGAGTCTTTCCGTTGCGACAGAATACGGGACGCGGTAAGCCCGAGTTTGCAACTACGAGCGTTCGTTCTTTATCGTCCCATACGGCGTAAATGACCGAAACAAATTGCCCATCAATGCGTCGCTCGCTCAACGAATAGTTCACGGCAGAAAGCATTTCCGCCGGGCCCGGTTCAATTGGGGCGTGCGAACGCAAAATTCCGCTGACTAATGCCGCATAAATCGCAGCCGGAGCTCCCTTGCCGCTGACGTCGCCGATTGCGATTGCAATCCGTGATTGCGAGTAAGGAACGAAATCGTAGAGATCGCCTCCGATGGCGCGCGCCGGAGAAAACTTTGCCGCGATTTCCAGATGAGCAAGCTTTGGGCGTGCCTGCGGTAACAGACGCACCTGCAGTTCCCGCGCCATGGATAAATCGCGATCTAATCGGCTTTCTTGCTTGGCGATTTCTTCATACAACCGCGCATTTTCGATGGCGATCGCGACCTGCGCCGCAAGCGTAGTGACAGTTCTCTGGTGATCGTCGGTGAAGAAGTTGCGGCGCGTGTGTTCAAGATCGAGTACGCCGATGACTTTGTCTTTGTAAATCAAAGGTACGGCCAGTTCGGAGCGCGTCTCAGGATTCACCATTCTGTAACGCGGGTCTTTGCTGACATCAGCAGCCAGCACGGCTTGCTTACTCTCGGCGGCCTCGCCGACGATTCCGACGCCGGTCAAGACTTCGTGCTTGAGTTGAATCTTCTCTTCGAATTTTTGTGAAAAGCGGTGTTGCAATCTGGTCCCTGTTGAATCGAGGAGCAGAATGCTGAACATTTGGTAATCGATCAACTTTCGCAATAATTCCGCGATACGCTTCAGTAACTCGTCCAGATTCAGAATGGAAGTCAATTCCTGCGCAATTTCATTCAGCAAAACTAGCGTTCGTGCCTGGCGTTTGGTACGGGTGTAGAGCCGCGCGTTCTCGATGCCCACGGCCATTCTCGAACCAATCAAAGTGAGTAGGCGCTTATGTTCTTCGGTGAAGGCATTTGGCTGATGCGACTCAAGGTCGAGTACGCCGATAACGCGATTCTTAACGATTAAGGGAACTGCCAGTTCAGAGCGGGCTGCAGCGACCGCAGAAATATATTGTGGTTCATTCAGAACATCGCCGACCAGAATTGCTTCACGCCTCTGCGCGGCAATTCCCGTTACACCTTCCCCCACCTTGATGCGAGTACGCTCAACAAATTCCTGGGGGTAACCTACAGAAAACCGGAATCTCAATTCCTGAGTTTTCTCATGTAAAAGAAGGATGGCAAAAATCTCGTAATCGATGACTTTCCGCACCAGTTCCGCAACTCGCCGGAGCGTGGTATCTAGGTCAAGTGTAGTGTTTACAACGTCGGCCACTTCGAGGAGAAGTGGATCCACGGTAGACCGCAAATCGGTCGTCGCCATCATCATTGTGGTTATATATATATTCTACCAGCCGCATATGTTTGGCCTGTTGCTTAGGTTGTTGCCCCTCTAAATCGCGGAGGCCATGTGAGTTATCCGAATTATTAGCACTGGCAGGCCATTAAGCCCAACCGAGTGTAATATACGTTGGGACGGAATGAGACATGGCGGCATCGAATATTTGTCACCAACATGCCCGTGGTACATCTAAGCATCTCTGAGACTATGGCTACTGTTGCACACACCTCGGGTTTGAACATCGAAACACTGCGCGAGCAGTATGCCGACGTGCGCAATACCAGCATGCGGATTACGCGCGATCTTTCCCCCGAAGACCATATGTTGCAGTCCATGCCGGACGCGAGTCCCGCGAAATGGCATTTGGCGCATACAACCTGGTTTTTTGAGACGTTCATTCTTCAGCCTCACGCCAAAAATTACAAGACGTTCGATCCCAGATTTACCTATCTTTTCAATTCCTATTACAAACAGCTAGGATCGCATCCCTATCGTGGTGCTCGTGGCCTGATGTCTCGTCCGGACCTGGCAACGATTCACGCTTACCGAGTCCATGTGGATCACGCGATCAAAAGCGCGATGGACCATTTCGATTCCGATACGCTCGCTCTTCTGGAACTCGGCCTTAATCATGAGCAGCAACATCAGGAATTAATTCTCACCGACGTGAAGCATGCGCTGTGGTCGGGCCCGCTTCGTCCTGAAATGCTAGATGATGAAATGCCCGAAGCGTCGATTCCGCCGCTGAAGTGGATTTCATTTTCGGGCGGCATCCATAAGATCGGATACGCAGGCGGTGATTTCTCGTTCGATAACGAGCGCCCCCGTCATGAAGTTTTGCTCCGGCCGTTTGAGTTGGCATCGCGCGCAGTGACCAATGGCGAATATTTGCAATTCATGTCCGACGGCGGTTACAGACGACCCGAGCTTTGGCTATCCGACGGTTGGGACGCGGTAAACAACAATCATTGGGAATCGCCGCTTTACTGGGAGCGAGACAAAGACGGATCGTGGTGGAGCTTTGCCAACCCGGGAATGAAACGCGTGAATATGGCGGAGCCGGTTTGCCATGTCAGCTATTACGAAGCCGATGCGTACGCGCACTGGGCGGGGCAGCGTTTGCCGCGCGAAGAAGAGTGGGAAGTCGCTGCCGTGCATACTCCGTCAGCCGGAACTATGCTTGAGGAGTTTGTGCTGCATCCGGAAGCCGTCGAAGGCGAAGGGCTTCAGCAAATGTTTGGCGATGTTTGGGAATGGACCGCTAGTGCGTATTTGCCGTATCCGGGCTTTGCACCCGCGCCGGGACTGGTGGGCGAATACAATGGCAAATTTATGAGCAATCAAATGGTGTTGCGCGGAGGATCATGCGCAACTCCAGCAAGCCACATACGTGCGACCTATCGTAATTTTTTTCCGCCACATGCTCGGTGGCAATTTTCAGGGATTAGGACGGCTAAATGATCGCACGAGAGTTAGTTTCCGCGCCCCAGTACGCATTTGAAGTGGAACAGGGGCTCTCCGCCAATCCGAAGACGTTGCCAACAAAGTTATTCTATGACCGCCGTGGTTCGGAATTATTCGAACAGATCACCGGGTTGGCGGAATATTATCCAACGCGCACGGAGCTCGAAATTCTTCAGCAGCATTCGCGGGACATTCTTCAAGCAGCCGGACCCGATGTAACAATAGTCGAACTTGGCGCAGGCACTGCGGCGAAAACATCTACTTTATTACAAGCGTTAACCGCGACGCGTTTGCGCGGGACTTATTATCCTGTCGATATTTCGCGCACGGCGCTCCTCGAAGCCCGTCAGCGCCTGGAACAGGAGTGTCCGCGCATCGCAGTGAAGCCTGTTGTGGCAGATTTCAGTTCGGGATTTAAATTTTTCCGCGACATCCCCAAGCCGAGGCTGGTTTTATATCTCGGATCGAGTGTCGGCAATTTCGAGCCGGATGTGGCTGTTAAGATGCTGACGGATGTACGCGCCGAACTCAGCAAAGGTGACACGCTGCTGTTAGGAACGGATCTCGTGAAGAGTCTAGACGTGCTGGTTCCGGCTTACGACGATGCGGAAGGCGTCACCGCGGAATTCAACAAGAATATTCTGCGCCGCGTGAATCGCGATCTTGACGGCAATTTTGATTTGGAATCGTTCTCCCACGTTGCGTTGTGGAACGACGAACTATCGCGCATGGAGATGCACTTGGAAAGTCAGAAGAAGCAAACGGTCAATCTCCGACTGTTGCCAATGACTGTGCATTTCAAGGCGGGTGAGCGCATCCATACCGAAAACAGCTATAAATACACGCTCGCTTCAGTGAAAGAAATGCTGGCGCTTGCGGGATTCAATCTGGAAAAGACGTGGACTGACCAGCGAAAGTGGTTCGCGCTCCATCTGGCAAGAATCTAAGTCCGACTTAGATGGCCGCAAAGTCGATAAATCCATGCTGCACATCAGTCCGCACTAATTTCACTTGCAGCTTGTCTCCTACATCCAAACCCTTCTGGCCTTTTACCAGCATGCCTTCGACGTGCGGAGGCAACGCCCGCACAAATGTTCCGGCAGAAGTAACGCCGGTTACGATCGCGCTGAAATGCTGTCCAATTTTTCCGCTCATCGCAACAGCGGCGATGCGCTTGGACATTTCACGTTCCACTTTGCGCTCGGCATCTTCTTTCAACGTGCAATTTGTGGCGATAGAAGAGAGCTCTGCATCGGAGTACGGCGCAGGAGCATTCGACAGCATTGCCTTGATGAGACGCTGCGTCACCAAATCTGCGAACCGGCGATTCGGAGCGGTGGAGTGCGTATAGTCCTGTACTGCGAGACCAAAATGTCCTTGCGGGGGATCGCCGGGCCGCTCCAGTACATACTGGCCAGGACCCATCAGCTTGATCACAGCAAGAGATAAATCCGGAAAATGATCAGGCTCTTCCGCCCTGCGCTTAATCAGGAATTCATTCAGTGCTTTCGAGTCAGGCTCCTCAGGCAACTTATAGCCTGAGATAGCGGCAAGAGCGACGATGCGGTCCCAGCGTTTCGGAATCTTCACAACCCGCCGGATAGACGAGAGCTTCTTAGCCTGAAGCGCGCGCGCAATTACTTCATTGGCCGCAATCATGAAGTCTTCAATTAATTCCGTCGCGTGATTTTTCTCCTGACGCTCGACATCGACAATCTGGCCGGCCAGCAGTACCGCATGGAGTTCATCACTCTCCAGATTGAGTGCGCCATGTTGGTAGCGTGCATTTCGCAGGCATTGCGCAATCTCGTCTTGAAGTTTCAGCTGTGCCTGTAGTTCTGGAGATTGCTCTACCTTTGCTGGAGCAGGCCCGCTGCCTTCGAGCCAGGCGCCTACCGCGTTGTAGGCAAGCTGCGCCTTGTTGCGAACCACTGCGCGATAAACGTCGGACGTCACGACGTGTCCAGTGGAATCGACTACGTACTCAATGACTACAGCGAGGCGGTCCTGATTCTCCAGCAGGGAAGTAAGCCCCGTCGAAAGCGGATCCGGCAGCATGGAGAAATTGTGCACACCGCTATACACGGTTGTTGTTTGATCGGCCGCGAAGTTGTCGATCGGTGAACCCTTGGTGACGAACGAATCCACATCAGCGATCGCAATCAGGACTTTCAGCGAACCGTCGGGCATGCGCTGAGCGAATTCAATCTGGTCGAGATCGCGCGACGTATCGTTGTCAATCGAAGACCAAAGTAAATCCCGTAGATCGCGAATCGATTGCGTGGGTTCAGGTTTTGGCGGGTTCGCAACCAGAGTTGCCACCTGCTGCGTCACGCCCGGAGGCGGATCAGGGTGAAAGCCATGCTCCGTCATTGATTGACGTGCGGCTGCCTGAAGATCGAAATGTTGAGCTTGGTAATTGTGCATTTTCCGTCCTTACGGTGACTGGTTAGTGTACACGGGCGGTCGTATTAGACGGAGTGAATCCGCGACGGCGGGGCGTAGTAGTGGAGAGCAATCCGAGCGATACAATCGGCAGTGACCAATCCAATCAATCAGTTGGGAGCGTATGTAACCAAACGGCGTCTAGAAGACTCTAACTAACTGAAACCAGCGATCCTGACTTGAAATGTTGGACTTGGAGACCAAGTTTATGACTAAAATCTCACGCTATATGCTTCCGGTTGCCGCAATTCTTATCGTTGCCAGCATGGTAGCTCGTAACGGGGCGCACGCTGCGACCCCAGCCGTCGCCATTCCCGCCCCAGCCATGGACGACAAACTTGCGGCCGGGAAACCGGAAACCGCGGTATTTGCCGGCGGATGCTTCTGGGGAGTTCAGGCAGTATTTCAGCATGTGAAAGGCGTGGTCAGCGCGACTTCCGGATATTCCGGAGGGCCAGCCATGTCGGCCGAATATGAAACTGTGAGCACTGGCCGAACTGGACACGCTGAATCGGTTGAAGTGAAATACGATCCGTCGAAAGTAAGCTACGGCCAGCTGTTGCAAGTTTTCTTCTCGGTTGCGCATGATCCTACAACGCTGAATCGCCAAGGACCGGACGAAGGCACGCAATATCGCTCGGTGATTTTCTACAACGATGATGGACAGAAAAAAATTGCCGATGCATACGTTGCACAGCTGAACGCCGCCAAAATATTTTCAGGACCGATCGTTACGCAGATTACGCCGTTGAAGGGCTTTTATCCGGCTGAAGCCTATCACCAGGATTATGCAAGACTCCATCCGCATAATCCTTACATCGCCATTAATGACGCACCGAAAGTAGATCACTTACGTCAGCAGTTACCCGATCTTTATCGTGATCGCTAACCGTTAAGAAAGGAAAATTGCTAATGATCACCCGCAGGAACTTCCTAACTGGATCCGTTGTAGCGCTTGGAGGCGTAACCATGTTTTCCTGGCTGAAGAACTCTTCAAGCAGCGCGGTCGTAGCCGACGCCTCGAGATCGTCCGATGGGATGGTCAAGATTATTCAGTTCAGTGACGATGGCAAGAAGCTTAAAGCGGTGCGAATTGCCCGTGTCGTGAAAACAGATGCTGAATGGAAAGCGCAACTAACGCCGTTGCAGTTCGAGGTTACACGTCAAAAGGGAACGGAGCGAGCATTCACCGGCGAAACTGCGGAGACTCACGACAAAGGTCTTTACCGTTGCATTTGCTGTGGAAATGCGTTGTTTAGTTCGAGCACGAAATTTAATTCCGGCACCGGTTGGCCGAGCTTCTGGGCACCGATTGCTGAGGAAAATGTTCGGACGTCGAACGACTCCAGCATCGGTATGGATCGTACTGAAGTTACATGCACCGAATGCGACTCTCACTTAGGCCACGTTTTCGATGACGGCCCCGAACCTACGCATCTGCGTTATTGCATGAATTCGGCTTCGTTAAAATTTATCAAACACGTTTAATCGGTGCGATTGCTTTATCGGCGTATCTTTAATTACCTCAGGTCCGCCATTTTCTTGCAAATTCCACATCGGGCACACTCGGACGATATACTTGAAGAGCGGCCACGCGACAATAATCCGGCCGCCACTCATTCATGACAACACGTTCTAATCTTCCTCGAATCGCGTACTTTTCCATGGAAATCGCGCTGGAGCCAGACCTGCCCACGTACAGCGGCGGTCTTGGAATTCTAGCCGGCGACACATTGCGCTCCGCGGCTGACCTGGGAGCGCCGATGGTCGCCGTCACCCTGGCATATCGCAAAGGATATTTTCAGCAGTCACTCGATTCCACAGGCAATCAATCGGAGCGTCCGCAGCCGTGGGACCCCCAACAAATTATTCACGGACAAAAGCTCAAAGAAACGAAAGAGCGGGTTCGCGTCGACATTGAAGGCCGCGCCGTATGGATTCGCGCCTGGCAGTACACGATCACCGGCGTGACCGGGGAAACTATGCCGGTCTTCTTGCTTGATACAGACCTGCCGGAAAACTCCGAATGGGACCGCAGCTTGACGGATTCACTCTACGGCGGCGATCCACGTTATCGTCTATCCCAAGAAGTGGTACTAGGGCTTGGCGGTTTGAGGATGCTGCACAAACTCGGACATGTGCATCTCGACGGCTATCACATGAACGAAGGCCATTCCGCGTTACTGGCGCTGGGACTTCTGGAGCGCCGGCTTGATCAGAGTTTCGCCGGCCGAGTAAAGCAACTCGACATCGATGGCATCCGCAATCTGTGTATCTTCACCACGCACACGCCCGTTCCGGCTGGACACGATCAATTTTCTCGCGAATTGGTTGAACAAGTTCTCGGGAATAGCGAATTTTCGCTCCTCGATGAAACCGAAGCATGGCACGGCGATGTTCTGAATATGACGTATCTGGCGCTGCGCTTCTCCGGTTACGTCAACGGAGTTGCCATGCGCCATGGAGAAGTTTCGCGCGACATGTTTCCGGATTACGTCATCAGCGCGATCACCAACGGAGTCCACGCGACCACCTGGACTGCCGCCGCGTTTAGCGAACTGTTCGACCGCTACATTCCTGCATGGCGCACTGACAATCATTATTTGCGGTATGCGATCAGCGTTCCGCTGCATGAAATTCGTAAAGCCCACACTCGCTGCAAGACTGAACTGTTTGAAAAGATTCGCGAACGCACTGGGATGCAGCTTGATCCTGATATTTTGACATTAGGATTTGCGCGCCGCGCAAGCACTTATAAACGTGCCGACCTGTTGTTTCATGATGTCGAGCGCTTGAAAGCAATCGTTCGCAATTCCGGCCCTCTTCAGTTCGTATATGGCGGCAAAGCGCATCCTCACGATGAAGGCGGTAAAAAAATTATCCGTGAAGTCTTCGCCGGAGCCGGCGCGGTCTCTGATCTGATTCGTGCTGTCTATATCGAAAACTACGATATGCATTGGGGACGTCTGATCACCAGTGGCGTCGATATTTGGCTGAATACTCCGATGCGTCCGCAAGAAGCTTCCGGAACCAGCGGCATGAAAGCCGCTATGAACGGTGTTCCCAGCTTCAGCGTCGTGGACGGTTGGTGGGCGGAAGGACTCATCGAAGGCGTCACCGGATGGGCTATCGGCAATAGCGAAGTTGCCGAGGATCCCGTCGCAGAGCTCGGTACGTTATACGACAAGCTTGAATACGAGATCGTTCCGATGTTTTATAAGAATCCAAATCGCTTTGTTGAAGTGATGCGCTCTGCGATTGCGCTGAACGGATCGTTCTTCAACACACAGCGCATGCTGCAGCAATACATCGCGAATGCATACGCGGAACGAAATGAAAAGCCGGTTCCGGCAATGGCTGGCCGAGGCGATTCATAGACTCTTACTCGTAAACCAGCGCGTCTCGATGTGCATTTATACTTTGCATCAGGCGAGGTTGGCATGAAATTTGTTTCCGTTCTAGTTATACTTCTGTCGATTTCGCTCGCCGGTTGGTCCCAGCAAAATACTCCAGAGACAAATCCACCTCAATCTTCCGCGCCTATTGAGAAGCCGCGACAGAAAATTGCACTCGTCCTCGAAGGCGGTGGCGCGCTCGGACTCGCACACATCGGAGTTTTGGAGTGGTTCGAACAACACCATATCCCCGTCGATGAAATTGCCGGAACCAGCATGGGCGGTTTGGTGGGCGGCTTATACGCCACTGGCATGCGTGCCGATCAGGTTGCGGATTTTGCCCGTGGCATCAATTGGACATCCGCTCTCCGCGATCAAACGCCCTATCGAGATCGGTCTTTCCGTCGCAAAGAAGACAAGCGCGAATTTCCTGCCGACCTCGAATTCGGCTTAAAGGGCGGCGTAGCTTTTCCCAGCGGATTTAATTCCGGTCAGGAAGTTGGGCTGATCCTCGATCGTGCCGCTGCTCCTTATTATGATCTAAAAACTTTCGACGAACTGCCCACGCCTTTTCGCTGCGTTGCTACCGATCTTGTGAGTGGAAAGCCGGTAACGTTTGATCGCGGCTCGCTGGTAGAAGCGTTGCGCGCGACGATGTCATTGCCGGGAATCTTCAGCCCTGTCCGCGAGAAGGGGAGCGTGTTCGTGGATGGTGGCTTGCTCAACAACCTTCCCGTCGATGTAGCGAGGCAGATGGGATCGGATATCGTCATCGCAGTTCACCTTAAGACTCCGTTGCTTAAGCCGCAGGAGCGCCTCTCCGCGCTGGGTGTGCTGCAAACGTCGGTGGGAATCGTTATTTCGGCGAATGAACTGGCCAGCATGGAGAAAGCGGACATCCTCATCTCGGCGAGCACTGAGAGTTTTAATACGCTGGAATATTCGGCAATCGACAAGCTGATCGCAGTCGGCGCTGCTGCTGCTGCGGAAAAAGCAAACGTCCTCGAGCGGTTTGCGCTTAATGATGAAGATTGGAAAACTTATAGTGCGCGACGCCAGGCGAAGCGCCGCCCCAATCCCGTTCCCACATTCGTCAAAGTTGCAGGCGCCAGTGATGTCGTCGCTCGCGGCTTGCAAAAAGATTTAAAGGACGAAGTTGGTAAACCTCTCGACTACGAAGAATTAGATAAAAAGATGGACGAGATCGCGGGCCTCGGTCGCTTCGCTCGCGCCAGTTTTCGCATGATCGACAGTGATGGCAAACCTGGCTTGCTGATCAAAGCCGACGAAAAGGATTACGGCCCGCCGCTGGTGAATCCATTGATTGTGGTGGATGGGTCTGATCCCGGCAACGTGCGCTTCGCATTGGGGGCGCGCATCACACTGCTCGATGTTGGCGGCTTCGGCTCTGAATGGCGAAACGATTTTATTTTCGGTTCGCAATATACTGCGTCGTCTGAATACTACCGTCCTTTCAAATGGACGAGCCCGTTCTTCGTCGCACCTAGACTGTTCGCTACTACCGTCCCGTTCGATTTGTATGACAATAACACTCGCGTTGCCAGTTATCACGAGACCAGCGCGGGCGGAGGACTTGATTTCGGCATTGCCTTTAACCGCTACTCTCAACTACGCGCGGGATATCAGCTCGAACATCTACAACTAACCCGCCAGATCGGCGCTCCCGATCTGCCGAACGTGAGCGGACGCCAGGGATTCTCGCGGCTGCTCTATCGTTACGACAACACCGACGATGCGACTTTGCCGCGGCAGGGGCTCGACATAAAATCGCGCCTCGAATTTTACGACTCTAATCCGGGAGCGACGGAGCACTATCCATTATTTGAATTGCAAACTGGATGGTTTCAGCGAACCAGCGATGCGTCGTCCATTTTTCTACGTGGTTCCGGAGGTACAACGTTTGGACGCGACGATACCGGTATTCCTCCATTTTCTTTAGGAGGGCCATTACGTTTGGGAGCGTATGGCACCAACGAAATTCTTACCAATGAATATTTCCTTTTGCAGCCTGGCTACATCCGGCGGCTGACGCAGCTTTCGCCTTTGTTCGGAAATAACGTCTATGGCATTGCGTCGTACGAAATCGGAAAGACGTCGGATAATTTGTTCCACGAATCGCGACTTCCGAATGACGTGAATGTCGCAATTATGGTCCAAACATTTCTTGGTCCGGTCGTGTTTGGCGGTAGCGTCGGCGACTCTGGACACCGCAAGTTCTACTTCCAGGTGGGAAGATACTTTTAGCTCTAATGATGTCATCCTGACAGCCCGCGCTTTGCATCGCGGGCGGAAGGATCTCGGACTTAACGGGTTCATGGGTGAGCGAAGCTGTCGCACTTTCGGAAAAGAGCGGGAGGGGAAAGCGGCAGGCGGCAGGGCAGAGATGCTGCGCGCAAGATCCCTCGCCCGGCTGAAGAAGGCCGGATCTTCGGGATGACGGCCTAAGGGGGAAGGGCAGTCATCCCGAACGCTTATCTACACCTACTCCATCATCAGGACGGCCCTGAATTCGGCTTTCCCGCTCATCATGCGTTCGTATCCTTCGTTCGCTTTCGCGAGCGCAAACTTCTCGATCATCGGACGTACTCCCGTCAGACTCGAAAAGCGCAGAGTATCTTCGGAATCGGTTGGAATCCCCGAAGCCCATCCCTGGATACGTTTTCTGCCGGAGATCAGCTGCAGCGGGCCAACTTCAATCGCATCCGGACTCGCGCCTACCACCAGCAACACGCCATTCGGTCCCAATCCGTTCACCAGCGGAGACATGGACTTCCCACTCGGCGCTGTAGCCAGAATCACGCGTGCTCCGCCCATCTTGAGGAGCTCTTGTGCTGCGTCACCCGTGCTGCTGTCGATGTAACTGGCCGCGCCGAGCTTCTTGGCCAGCACGGCATTCGCGGGACTGCGTCCGATGGCAACAACCTTGTATCCAAACTTGCTGGCAAACTGAATTCCCAAATGACCGAGTCCGCCGATTCCTTGCACCGCAACCAAATCGCCCGGCAATGCTCCGCTGTGGCGCAGAGAATTAAATGTCGTGATGCCAGCACACATCAGCGGCGCAGCTTCTTCCGGAGAAATATCGTCGGGCAACGCCGCCAGGCCTTCGATCGGAGCGACCATGTATTGCTGATAGCCACCATCGAAATGGATGCCAGTGACCTGCAGCCGTTCGCAGCTAGTAAAATCGCCGCGACGGCAGGGAAGGCAGCGCGAACAATGTTTGCCGTGCCATCCAACGCCAACTTTCTGGCCCTTGGTCCAGTTCGTAACGTCCGCGCCAAGTTCGTCGATCACGCCGGCAACCTCGTGGCCGGGGACGCGTGGCAGCGTCATGCCGGGCCACATATTTTCTTTGGTCAGCACATCGCTATGGCAAATTCCGCAGGCAAGAATGCGGATACGAACTTGTGCCGCCGCAGGCTGAGGTATGTCGCGTTCGACTAGATCAAACGGTGCTCCGGGCTTGGTGACTTGGGCGACTAGATTCTTGGGCATATCGGCTCCTGGTAAACACGAATGATTTCAGAGTTTTAGATGCGTAGCCTTTCATGCGGATTCCGAAATGCCGAATCCCGGCCGCATTTTGGAGTATTCTTCATTTATGGATAAGAAGGAAATTACATCTCCAAAGTTAACGGCAAATTTTCTCTTCTGGGTGTGCGGCTTCGGAGGCATACTGCTCCTGGCTTTTCTCGCGCACTTCGTCTGGAAAGTATTTTAGGCGTTCACGACTTCGTTCGCCGCGTAATGCGATTGCACGTATTCGTCAAGGATCTTGATGAAGTCCGCCACAATGTGGTCGCCCTTTAGCGTGGTGAAGAGGCGTCCATCAACGTAAACGGGAGCCTTCGGTTCTTCGAACGTGCCGGGCAGGGAAATGCCGAGGCTGGCGTGCTTGGATTCGCCGGGCCCGTTGACTACGCATCCCATCACCGCAACTTTCATTTCTTCGACGCCAATGTATTGCTCTTTCCACGTGGGCATCTGCTCGCGCAGATAAGTCTGAATCTGTTCCGCCATTTCCTGGAAGAAAGTGCTGGTGGTACGACCGCATCCGGGACACGCCGTCACCTGGGGAGTGAAGCTGCGAATCTGGAGCGACTGCAAAATCTGCTGGCCAACGCGGACTTCTTCCGACCGGTCTCCGCCGGGCGCGGGAGTGAGCGATACCCGAATGGTATCGCCAATGCCTTCCTGCAAAAGCACGCCCAGCGCGGCGCTTGAAGCGACAATGCCTTTTGCGCCCATGCCGGCTTCAGTCAGTCCAAGGTGCAGAGGATAATCGCAACGCGCGGCCAGCGATCTGTAAACATCGATCAAGTCCTGCACGCCGCTGACTTTCGCGCTCAAAATAATCTGGTCATGGCGCAGTCCGTATTTTTCAGCGAGATCAGCCGAGCGCAGCGCACTGACCACCATCGCTTCCATGGTCACATCGCGAGCTTCAAGCGGCTCGGGCAGTTGCGAATTTTCGTCCATCATGCGAGTCAGCAATTGCTGATCGAGCGATCCCCAATTGACGCCGATTCGCACCGGCTTCTGGTTCTCCACGGCGACTTCGATCATGATGCGGAAGTTGTCGTCATTCTTGCGTCCCACGCTGACGTTGCCGGGATTGATACGGTACTTCGCCAACGCCCGCGCGCATTCGGGATACTTTTTCAGCAGAATGTGTCCGTTGTAATGGAAGTCGCCGATGATGGGGACGCGAATGCCCTGCGCGTCCAGTTGCTCGACAATTGGCGCGACTGCGGCTGCGGACGCCTCGTTATTTACCGTCACTCGCACCAGTTCGGACCCGGCGCGCGCCAAAGCCGCGACTTGCTTCACGGTCCCGGCAATGTCGGCGGTATCGGTGTTGGTCATGGACTGCACCACAACGGGTGCATCCGACCCTACGCGCACACCCTGGATGGAAGCAGTTACGGATTTTCTACGTTGAATGGTGGCCATCGGAACCTATATTTTAACAGCTATTCGGCGGGATTTGATGTTTGCAGGGCGGACACTCCTGGCCGCCGGTGTGACTTGCGGAAGTGCGGCAGGCTATCGCGAATGGATGGATACGTACTTAAAGCTTCGTCAATATCGGGCTTCAGGTCACGTTTAACAGGGGATTGCTTACTTCGTGGAATGGGACATCGTCGGAATAGCGATTGGTACGGTCTATCGTCCGGTGCGCTGAAAATGAGAATGTCGGACCTCCGAGTCAAGAGGGATTTTGCGCCTGATTCATTTGCCGGTGAAATCGGGATGCGACCCAGGCTGCCAGGGAATAAGCGGCGGTTCGGGCAAGTGGTATCGTGAATACGAAAAAGTCTGTGCAGGCGTGTCTGTCAACTAAACAGTCGGGCGCAAAGAAATGTCCCCAAAAAGGATTGAAGACTGAAGCGCCACTGGCTTTGTAGAGCAAAGCTCGAAATGCGAATAGGGCCGCTGCGAGAAGCCAAATCCAAGCGGCGGTCTTGGGAAACCAGCGTCTACCGACAAACAGACCAAGTAAAGCCGCGATTATTGGGCCCAACAACCATGCTCTGGTAAGAACTTCCGAAACCGAATGTGGATGGCCAAGGCGCTGCGAGAGAGATGATTCCATAATCGCGGTGCCAATGATTGCTATGACGAAGTTGAGGAGAAATTCTCCCACATCGCGAAAGAATCGAACGACACGTGCATGCTGCAGCTTCGAGGACGGAGATATATCTTTCTTTGGTGGGAGGAGGAGATTCCGCCGGCGAATTTCACTTTCGAGTATGGGGCGTGCATCCGGGAAAAGAGAATCGATGTCAGCCACCAGCGCTAACAGCTCATCGTCGGTTTTAGAGGAGTATGTCGCCGCTAGCGAATGAACATCCACACGACACGCTAGTCCGCACTGTTCGTTGCTGTCAAGGGAGTACTAACGTCGCGCCACGATTTGGTCAGTGCGTGAAAAAGATGAGTTCTCGCTGCCCGATGAAGAAATGCGTGGTTGCGCGATTGAACTGCCCACTCAAGCCAAAAAAGCGGCTTGAATCGGGCGCGCACCTATTAGGACTACGAATTTAGTGTTGCCCAGGTTATCGCCAAAGTGCGGCGCGAACCTGGGGCAGCGAGCTATCTGGAATGGATGGATACTTTCGGAGCAGGCGCACCGCGCAAAAGGCCCTCGGTACTTAAATCTTCGTCCAGATCGGGCCAATGAATTCCGTAGCCGCCTCCAGTGATCTTCCAATTCTTACGCTGCTCGGCCGTGCTATTCAGGAGTCGCGGATACCAAACGAGTGGGACTGTAATCACGCGTCCATCCTGGAGACTGACGCTGATTGAATCCTCGTTGGACTGCACGTCAAGCACCCGCTCATCTGCCTTAGACGCCGAAGAACTCATTCCATGCCTCCAGAAACTCTCTCTCGTGCTCCGCTACCATCGATTGTATCGTGCGCAGTTCGTGCGCGCGAAATGCGAAATTACGCGCCAACTGCACGGGATCGAGCCAAAACTTTGCCGACTGTTCGTCTCGGTCCACGTGGATGTGGGGCGGCTCGTCCGGTTCATGACTGTAAAAGTAAAAACGGTAAGGGCCAAATCGCCGTACGGTCGGCATTCGCGGATTCTACCAAATCTTGGGTGACCACTATCCTTCAAGTCGCCTGTTCCGGATCTACCCACCCTTTCCGCCAACAACAAAAGCGAGGAAAAGGCGGGGCATCCTCAGAAGATCCGATGCGAGCGAAAGTCGGACAACCCAGCGAGCGGAGGGGCGGTGGAACCAGCGTTATCGCGGTACAATCCTTTCGCTGGGAAGCAGTCATAAATTCGGCACGGGAAAGTGAGTTTCCATGAAAACACTTGCGTCGGTTGACGTGATGTCGGTGGCAAAGATGGCGGGTGCGATGCACGTAGCTCTTGGTCTCTTGCTTGCGCCTGTGTTCCTGATGTTGGGCATGATCGGCTCGCTAGCCGGTCCACATCCCAATCCGTTTGGAGCTATCGGCGGATTGGCGCTGGTCGTTATTGCGCCAATCCTTTATGGTGCAATGGCATTTGTTATCGGGGCCATCATGGCACTTCTCTACAACTTGATGGCGAAATGGATGGGCGGAATTCAATTCGAAGTTCATGATGCAAAACCAACGCTTTTTCCTTCCTCCTGCTCAATGTCCTAGGAGTTGGCGGCTAAAGAGCGTGGAAAGGATCGCGCAGCCTCAGCAGATTCAATGCAAACTGAAGTACGGCCAACCGCCTCCGTACCCACACAATCAGCTCGTCCAATTGAAGTGCAGGAGTCAATGCGAAAAGGATACCCGCACTTCAATCATGCCGCGTACGGCGAAAGTTCAACGAGCTATTATTTCACCGTGATGTGAATCTGAGTGAAATCGCGCGCGGCCGAAGTTGCAGCAGTGACGGTTAGAGTATAGGTTCCAGCGGGAGTGCCGCTTAGCCCTGACCCTTCGCTACTCCCACCACACGACACGACAAAAACTGTAAGCAAAATCGGGAACCAACGCGACCTCCAAAATATGTGCTGGTTCTTCCTTCGGACGTTTGGAATGGTGAACCCTACAATCAGAATGCTTCCCCACATCCAGCCCCATGAAGACCAAGGGCCTCGGTGGCCCACGATGGCAGCGTCGCTCTCTGCAGTGGTAGAGACCGTCACATCAAACATGGTAGCGGCGGAACTATTTAGCACAATGCTGGCTGGAACATTGCAAACGGACTCAGGCGGCGCGCCAGTACAAGTAAGGGTGGCGGTGCCACCGATCCCTCCGCCTCCAATGGTAAGCATGTATGTGCCAGTCTGCCCCGCGAGTACCGTCGCAGACGCGGAACCGTTCGCTGCGATGCCAAGGTCCAACGATCCCTGGGGGATGGCTGTGCCAGTTAGTGTAACAACTTGGGACACTGACGAGCAGCATCCCGCATTGGCGCTGATTGTCAGTGTGGAATTCTGTAAGCCGTCTTTTTGAGGCTGGAAATAAACAGCGACGTGACAAGTGCCACCTGGATTCAAGCTAAAAAATTGGAGTGTACAGTCGTTGGGCGCTTGGTAACCAACAAGAAAATCGCCGCTGCTGACGGAAACCGAAAATCCCTCCAAAACTTGATTGCCGGTATTAGTGACGGTTACAAGTTGAAGTGCGGTTGTAGTGAGAGTCTGCACGGTTCCAAAATCGAGACTGGTAGGCGTCACTGTAAATGCATAAGAGACGTTTGTTCCCCTAATCGCAGGGCTTTGGAGACCAACTGGGGCACCATTCACCCGATTAGACATCAGTACGAAGGCGACGGTTGCCCAAATAGAAACCAAGCGGATCAGTTTCATATAGATGATTCCTCGATCGGACCAAAGTCAGGGATGGAAAGTCAACGCTCGTCGCTATCCCAAGCCAATCAGCATAACCCAGTTCAGCAATTAAAGTTCCGCGGGAGCCTGAGATTGGACTGTCACACTGCTCTCGTGAGGGGCCGTAGCCGTAACACACAACGAAAAAAGCCCCGCATTTCTGCGGGGCCTCTGGCGGACAAAAGTGTCCGCCCTACTGCTACTGATTTAGTACATGCCGTCCATACCGCCGCCGCCATGTCCGCCGCCAGCTGGAGCGCCACGCTTCTCTTCAGGAATCTCGGCCACCAATGCTTCGGTGGTGAGCATGAGAGATGCGATGGATCCCGCATTCTGCAACGCCGTACGAACTACCTTAGTCGGATCGAGCACGCCCGCCTTGACCAGGTCTTCATACTTGCCGGAGAAAGCGTTGTATCCAAAATTGATGTCTTTGGATTCCAGCACTTTACCCAGAACAACCGCACCCTCTTCGCCGGCATTCTCGGCAATCTGGCGCAGTGGCTCGGTGATGGCGCGACGCACGATGTTGATGCCGATCTGCTCGTCGCCTTCAGCCTTGAATTTCTCCAGGGCTGCCGATGAACGGGCCAGTGCTACGCCGCCGCCCGGGACAATTCCTTCTTCCACGGCTGCGCGCGTTGCATGCATGGCATCTTCCACGCGTGCTTTCTTTTCCTTCATTTCGGTTTCGGTTGCGGCGCCGACTTTAATTACGGCTACGCCACCGACCAGCTTTGCCAACCGCTCCTGCAACTTCTCGCGATCGTAGTCGCTGGTGGTCTTGTCGATCTGGCCACGAATCTCTTCGACGCGGCCGCGGATCTCGTTGGGCTTACCTTTGCCTTCGATGATCGTGGTGTTGTCTTTGTCGATCGTGATTTTCTTGGCTTGTCCGAGGTGGCTGATTTCAACCTTCTCGAGTTTGAAGCCGAGATCTTCCGTAATGGAAGTTCCGCCAGTCAACTTTGCGATGTCATCCAGCATTGCCTTGCGGCGGTCGCCGAAGCCAGGAGCCTTAACGGCAGCGACTTGCAACGTGCCACGCAGCTTGTTGACGACCAATGTCGCCAATGCTTCGCCGTCTACATCTTCGGCGATGATGAGCAGCGGCTTGCCGCTCTTGGCGATGCTTTCGAGAAGAGGAATCAGGTCCTTCATGGAGCTGATTTTCTTTTCGTGGATCAGGATGTAGGCATTTTCCAACGCGACTTCCATGCGCTCCGGATCGGTAACGAAATAAGGAGACAGGTAGCCACGGTCGAACTGCATGCCTTCAACCACTTCCAACTGGGTCTCGAGCGTCTTCGACTCTTCAACGGTGATGACGCCGTCCTTGCCAACCTTCTTCATGGCCTCGGCAATGATCTTGCCGATGGTCTCGTCGTTGTTGGCGGAAATAGTGCCAACCTGCGCAATGTGATCGCCCTGGACCGGCTTCGACAGCTTGTCCAATTCGCCCTTTTCGCGGTTGCCATCTTTATCGAGACGGCCGCAAACCACTGCAACGGCCTTCTCTATGCCGCGCTTCAGGGCCATAGGATTGGCTCCGGCAGCTACGGTCTTTACGCCCTCGCGGAAAATCGCCTGGGCAAGCACGGTCGCGGTGGTGGTACCGTCGCCGGCTACGTCTGAAGTCTTGGAAGCAACTTCGCGCACCATCTGTGCGCCCATGTTCTCCAAGGGATCCTTCAGTTCGATTTCTTTTGCCACGGTGACGCCGTCCTTGGTGATGGTCGGCGAACCGAATTTCTTTTCAATAACAACGTTGCGGCCCTTGGGGCCGAGTGTGACCTTCACGGCGTCGGCCAGAAGGTTTACGCCGCGCAGGATTGCCTGTCGCGACTCTTCTCCGTGCACAATTTGCTTTGCCATAATTATGTTCTCCTAAAAGTGAGTTATTATTTTCGGTTTCTTCACGCTAGATCCTTCGCGCAAAATCCGCGCTTCAGGATGACGCCAGCGGGCTCAGACGCCCGCTATACAGCGTCTACTTGCGCGAACCAGCCATTTCTTTCTTGCCGGCGGATGCACTCGAAGCTGCGCCGGTGATGATGCCAAGAACTTCTTCTTCACGCATGATGATGAAGTCTTCGCCGTCCAGCTTGATTTCGGTGCCAGAATACTTGCCGAACAGAATGCGGTCGCCCTCTTTTACATCGAGAGGATGCACTTTGCCCTCTTCATTGCTCTTGCCTTTGCCGGCGGAGATTACTTCGCCTTCCTGCGGTTTGTCTTTGGCGCTGTCGGGGATGATGATGCCGCCACGAGTGGTGCCAGCCTCTTCTATGCGACGGACCAGAATACGGTCATGGAGTGGGGTAAATTTGGTTCCCATAGTTGGTGCTCCTTTCATTTCTGTATGTTTATGATTCCTGCGTTGAAAGCCTAGATTGGCCCTCGGCCAAGCATGTTAGCACTTATGTTTGTCGAGTGCTAACAGTCTATCAGATGTGAGTGGGATGTTGTCAAGTGCAGGCAAGTGGTTGCTATTAAAGTAGCTTCGCAGATTCTAAGTGATGGCACTCTAGAGTCCGCGCTTTTCTTCGCGGCTCGAAGAACCTCAGACTTAACGGATTTCCGGGTATAACGAGAAAGCCCGAAGGCAGCCGGTTTGGCCGCCTTTCGGGCTCCTTACTACTTATCGAAAATTTACTATGCGCCGCGAGCGTCGTTGCGGACCAGTGCTGAATCCACAAAGAAGCCTGCACCCAAGGCCAGTGGGATGAAGCCGAATGTGGCCGCTGCCCACATTTCAGGCTGGAAGCGTGCCAGTAGAGCGAAGGTCGCCAGATAACCGATGGCTCCGGAAACCAGCAAGATTCCTGATCGCCGGGAGCGCGCGATTTCGGAAAGATCGGGTTCCATTTGCACGCTTACTCCGCGGGCCAATGCCGCCATGCGTTCTTCGCTGCGCAGTTTGCGCACGCGGTAATAGGTGTAGAAGCTGAGTGCCGCCAGTGGGACTGAAAAGAACATTACGACTGCTGCCAAGCCTGTCATATCTTCAAACATTGTGCCCTCCCGAGTGCGCCAGATGCGCCGATTGTTGCCGCTCCCAGGAAGATACGAGAGGGAATGAGGAATTGTTCCAGAACAAATTGCGGGCGGGCCGGGTGGCCTGTTTGATTGTGGCAGGTGCCCTCTACGTTCCCTCTGATCGATTGCCCCACAGGTCGCGGGGTTGGAAGTGTGGGTACCCCGGAACTCGCTTTGGCGATAACTGGGGCGTCAAGATGATGCTGTTAGAACCAAGATAATATACGCGCAGGACGGCGGAACAATTTCGGATTTGGTAGATGGGCTTTGACGAATTTCTTCCAGTCTTCAATTTCGTGTTGTCCAGTGAAGAATCGCTTGGGCAATATCCACGCGAGCCGGGGGGTGTGATAGATAAGAAAGGCTGTTTTGGTTTCATATACGTTGTGCATAAGTGCCCAAGCAATTTCGGTCGAGAAACCCGACCCTTCTAGCCGAAATCCGTTGTCTGAGACCCGGCATAATATGCGCTCGCGAAAGTATTGTTGGCTGCGATATTGCCGCTTCGCCGCTCGATATGGAAACAGAAAAAACAGCATGCCAAAGCACAGAAAAATCACGTAGTTTAAACCTGGGTTTTTGAAACGTTCAACATCACCCGTCAATAAGACGACGAAGATAAAGAAGAATGCCAATAACGTGAATAAGATAAACATGAGAGTTATCGGCCACCAGCGTCTGTTTGCGTGGAAGTATTGGAATCGCACGAGGTCAGACTGCGCGAGCGTCCCGGAAATAGGCATTGGGTCATCGAAAGACATTCGAAAATTATATCTGGCATATGGCCTAAGCGAAGACTGCAGATCGTCCCGCAAAAAGTAGCAGCGCGCCATCGAGCCGATAATATTGGACTAGACAGCAGGGAAAATCGCCGCCTCACCAACTCACTTTCGCGAATGCAATTCCGCGACATATCCGCCGGGGAATTCCACGATCGCTGTAGTCTGATCTTTTGCTATATGAGGGCCCCACAGAATCCTGACGTTGGCAGCCTTGGCCTTCGATAGCGTGGCAGCGAGATCGGCAACTTCGTATCCCGTGATCTCATGGCCAAATGGGTATGGCAAATGGCCGTCGGTTACCAGGACGAGCATATTGCCAAACAATGAGCTGATGAGTATTCGGCGATAGGTTTCGCCGGGGCGTGCGATTTCGGCAGCATCAGCATGCTTGTCATCGGACACGCCTTGGCCGTGAGCGAAATTTACGAAAGCCTTAACGAAGGCGTCGGCGGTATCAGTCGACAGATAGACGCGATTTTCCGGAATCGTCGTAAGCGGTCCGTAATCCGGCGGAGTGGTATGCCAGTAGAGTTGCATTTTTAGGCCGCCCGGCCATTGGATGACCGCGTCCATGCCGATGGGATCCTTGAAGGGCTCGACGATTACTTCGGCGCCAGCGGAACGAGCGTCGTGGACCGCCTTGTCCATGTCAGTGACGAGATATCCAGTGCGCTCCTGGTTGAATGGATACGGGACAGGAGTTTGGTAAGCGAAAACAGATAGTGTGCCGACTGGCGTCCAAATATATTGAAACTCTGCTCTACTCGGGACCGGCAGAACATTTGTAAGCAATGGCTTGGATGCATGTCCACCGAAAGTAGCGACGAAGCTGTTGACGAATGCTTCAAGGTCGCCGGGAGTTACATAAACGTGAGTCGAATCATATTGCGGCCCTACGGCAACTCCTTCCGCAGGCGGTGGATTCTGACCGACAAGTATGAACGGGAAAATGCAGAGCAGCAGAGCTAATACAACGCAGATCACAAGCGTTTTTTTTCGTACGGAGATCATGGTTAGGACACCCGCTCTCCCTTCGGGCACCGCAGTTTGTTGTCTGCTACTTTGTTCCCGGAGGAGGAACTGTCAGCACCGGCACGGCGACCGGCGGCGGCACATCGGATTGTCCCATTAATACCGAAGTTACTGCTGGCGTGACTTTGTCGGCATTCGCGAGCAACAGCGCCATTTGCCACATCTGAGTTTCGGACAAGCTATCCTTGAAGCCCGGCATGCCGGTGAGGCGAATGCCGTTGGCAATCTTCCAGTAAGTTTCTCCCGCGGGATCATCGGTCACACCCGTGCCTTCGAGAAGTTTTGGCGGATGCGGAAATTCTCCACGGGCGATTGCGGTTGGCTGCTTGCCGGGAGCTCCGTGGCACACGGCGCAATTGTCGAGATAGGCGTGCGCTCCGGCAATGTAGTTTGCTTCATTCGCTTCGATGGGCACTTTCTTCGGCGCCTCTTTTTCGACGCGCGCGTCCAAAGCCATGTGGGCCAGCCGTTTCTCGAAAGGCATTGGCTCGGCGGATGTAGCAGCGGGAGCGAAGCCGCCGGCAAAATAAAAGAACACGCAGGCAATCAACCCGACAATTCCGACCAATAACCCGGCAAAAAACTTACCCATGACGATCCTCCGGTTTCAAGATTTTCAGGATACTACTGAATTCGCGAATCACATACTGTAGAATGCGGCGAACTAATGTTTGGGACTTAACTTTAGGAGCGACAACGTGCGTCATGCTGGGTTTGTGTTTCTCGGATTTCTAATTTGTCACGCGGCACTCACAACTGCACAGACTGTCGTCGTGGATATTACTCCGTCGCACGTTATGAATCGATTTATTCCCAACCAGACGTTAGGTGCAGGAGTTGATCGTATTCCTGCTGCAGCATTTGACGTCGATCTTGTGCAGCCAAATCTTGCAGCGACGCTCGAATCGGGATGGCAACCCGTGACCTATCGACAGAATACCGAACTGGCTGTCGAGGCGTGGCATTGGAATCCTCAAGGCACATGGAGTGATCCCGCAAAGAAAGGATATTTCACGGGAACGTCCGATCTTGGCGAGCCTATCCGCTATTCGTATGGCTACGCGCTGCCTCGCCGCGGATTCACGCGAAACGACGGCACTGACAATTCCGGATACTCGCGGCTGACGGATGGCGACACCACGACATTTTGGAAAAGCAATCCATATTTGACGCAGCACTTTACGGGTGAGAGTGACGCGCTACATCCGCAGTGGATCGTGCTTGATCTTACGCAGGTACAACAACTCAACAGCATCCGCATCGCATGGGGAGCGCCTTACGCAACAAACTATCTAATCCAATATTGGACCGGTGACGACCCGATTCATCTTCCCACACGCGGTGTATGGCAAACGTTTCTGAATGGGGTTTCCCACGGCGGCAAAGGCGGGATTGAAACACTACGGCTCAGCGACAGCGCTATACCTGTACGTTATCTGCGGATACTGATGACCGCATCATCCAATACCTGCGATGCGGATGGACCCGCGGATCCGAGAAATTGCGTTGGATATGCCATCCGCGAAATTTATGCCGGCACTTCCACGCCGGATGGAAAATTTCAGGATGTATTGCGCCATGCTCCCGACCAGGAACAAACCACAACATATTGTTCGTCGGTCGATCCGTGGCATGAGCCATCTAATTTGGGTTCGACGAAGCAGACTCAAGTAGGATTCGATTTCTTCTATACCAGCGGCGTTACACGCGGGCTTCCTGCAATGATTCCGGTTGCGCTGCTGTATGACAATCCCGAGAACGCCGCAGCGGAGATTGCTTATATCGAGAAGCGCGGATATCCAATTTCATACGTCGAAATGGGTGAAGAAGCCGACGGTCAATACATGCTGCCGGAAGATTACGCCGCGCTATATGTCGAATGGGCGACCGCTTTGCACAAGGTTGATCCTAAGCTGAAGCTCGGCGGACCTTCGTTTCAAGGAGTAAATAAAGACATCGAAGTCTGGCCGGATGCGAATGGAAAAGTTTCATGGCTCGGGCGTTTTCTTGACTATCTCCGATCGCACGGCAGGATGGATGATCTTGCGTTCTTTTCGTTTGAACATTATCCGTATGATCCCTGCCGCATTCCGTGGGGAAGTCTGTATGACGAGCCTGAGTTGATGGGGCACATCATGCAGACCTGGCGCGAGGATGGGCTCCCAGCCAAGATGCCTATCTTTATCACTGAAGGCAATCTGTCGTCGTCCACCAGCGAAACTTATATGGATTTATTTTCTGGCATCTGGCTTGCGGACTATGTCGGGTCGTTCCTAAAGTCGGGAGGCAACGCACTCTACTTCTTTCATTATTTACCGCTGCAAATGGAGCACGGCTGCAATGATTCTCCAGGCACGTTCGGATTGTTTACTGTGGACGAGCATTACCAGATTCAGCGGAAGCTGGCGCAATTTTTTACTTCGCAGTTGATCAACCTGGATTGGGTGCAGCCGGGAACCGGGACTCATGAAATGTTTTCAGCGCAGAGTGATGTAGAAGACGGTGCGGGACATTCATTAGTGACGGCCTATGCACTGAAGCGTCCCGATGGACAGTGGGCCGTCATGCTGGTCAATCGCGATCAGCAAAATGCGCATCCTGTCCGCATTTCATTTGATGACGATGTCGCTGATCGAGCGGCATGGCTGGCTGGGCCAGTATCGGTGTCAATTTTTGGCAGCGGACAATACGCTTGGAATCCGGCGAAAACACGATTCGTGCAGCATGCGGAAAATTCCGCAGAACGTGCCATTGTCGTGACCTCGGAAGGCAATGCAGATCCTGATGGTCCCATCGTGCATTCACAAATTCAAGCGGGGAACGCAACGGCCTACGATGTGCCCGCAGCCTCTGTCGTAGTGGTCCGCGGCAAGATTACCCATTAACGATGGCGATACAATCACTGCATGCCTAAAGCAGATAACGGAGATAAGCCCCTCAAGGGCAAGACCGCGCTGATTACCGGCGGAGCGCTTCGACTTGGACGCGCCAGCGCTCTTGCGCTCGCCGCCGCAGGCGCAGATGTAGCGATCACGTTTCTCACTTCATCCCGCGAGGCTCAGCGCACGGTGATTGATCTTGGCGGATTCGGAGTGCGCGCCGTCGCACTGCATTGCGATGTGACCGAAGAAAAAAGTGTCAAAGCGGCCATCAAAGAAATGACGCGGGAACTGGGCGGCATCGACATTCTCATCAACAACGCAGCCAACTATGAAACCGCTGAGTTTGACACTCTTACGGTGAAGCAATGGGACGCGATTTTTGCATCCAACACACGCGGACCGTTTCTTGTATCGCAAGCTGCATTGAAGGCGCTACGCGAGCGACGCGGCAAGATCATTAATATGGGATCGTTGGGTGGATTGCGTCCATGGGCCACGCATGCGCATTACTGTTCATCGAAAGCCGCCGTCCATATGCTGACGAAAGTTATGGCCAAAGCTTTGGCACCGAAGATTGCAGTGAATTGCGTCGCTCCGGGAATGATCGATCTCGGAGAAAAAGCCGCCGCGCCTTTCATGCGCAAGATGGCGAAGGAAACTCCGATGCTGCGCAATGGGACTGGCGCCGACATTGCGTCGGCAGTATTATTTTTCGCGACTGCGCCGCATTTCATTACTGGACAAATTCTCGCGGTAGATGGTGGTTTGGGTCTTTAGTTTCGGGACACAAGGGGATCAGAATGAAGAACGTCATTATGATGTGCGTGGCTTTGATCTTGTTGAGCGTTATCAGCGGGGCGCAGGCTGGCCCTAAGCATGGAGACGAAGGCCAGATCCTCGCACTCGAGAATGCCTGGAACCAGGCTGAACTTGCGCACGATCCTTCAGCAATGGGACTGATTCTCACAGATGACTTCGTAATTACCGAGCCGGATGGAACGCTTCAAACGAGGCAACAGCATTTCGCGTTCGCGAAAGACAAGTCCTATCACTACGATCTGCTGGTATCGGAAGACTTTCGGATCAAAGTCTATGGCGACACTGGAATCGTCACCGGAACCTACCATGAGAAGGGAAGATATAAGGGGAAGTCGTTCGATCGCCGCGGACGATTCACCGATACATGGATCAAAGTGAATGGCGGCGCCTGGCAGTGTGCGGCGAGCCATGACAGCTTGCCGGTAAAAAACTAATTCAAACTATTCGCTTGCAACTTTATCCGTAAGGCGGCGATTACGCACGGGAAGCATCTCTCCGATGCGGCGGATTTGCGCTCCTACGCCACGCAACTTCTCTTCGATGTTTTCGTAGCCGCGATCAAGATGATAGACGCGGTCGATAATCGTTTCGCCGTCCGCGACTAAAGCGGCTAGCACGAGCGATGCCGATGCCCGTAAATCCGACGCCAGCACCGCTGCCGCACTCAACGGAGTCTTTCCGCGAACAATAGCGCGTCGTCCTTCGATCTTGATGTTCGCCCCCATGCGGACAAGTTCTTGAGCGTGCATGAAGCGATTCTCAAAAATATTTTCCGTTACAACCGAAGTGCCTTCCGCCTGCGTCGCCAGCGTCATATACTGCGCTTGCATGTCGGTGGGGAATCCCGGATATTCCTCTGTAATCATATCGGCAGCGCGAAACGGAGCGTCCCCCATTACTCGGATTGAATCGGCTGTTTGGGTCGTTTTTACTCCAGCCTCTTCGAGTTTGCGCAGCAGCGCGCCGAGATGAGCCGGCTCGCAATTCGAAACGTTGAGGTCGCCGCCGGTCAATGCTCCGGCGATGATGAAAGTCCCGGCTTCAATGCGGTCGGGAATAATCCGATGACGCGCTCCATGAAGTTTATTCACGCCGTGGATTGTGATCGTGGGTGTCCCCGCGCCTTCGATCTTCGCGCCCATTTTATTGAGCAGCGCTGCCAAGTCGGCTACTTCGGGCTCCCGTGCACAATTTTGCATGACGGTGGTGCCGTCGGCAAGTGTGGCGGCCATCAATAAATCTTCAGTGCCAGTCACGGTAATTTTGTCGAAAACAATTTCCGCTCCCTTAAGGCGCGGTGAACTGGCTTCGACGTATCCGTGGTCTTGAGTTATTTTCGCGCCAAGCCGTTCCAGTCCCTTAATGTGGAGATCAATGGGACGAGCGCCGATTGCGCATCCTCCTGGAAGTGAAACGCGGGCAGTACCACAACGGGCGACCAGCGGCCCAAGTACCAATGTCGAGGCACGCATGGTCTTTACTAATTCGTAGGACGCCTCGGGCGCGGCCAGGTTCTTGCATTGAATCGTGGTGCGATGCTGTGCGCGGCCATATCCCAGTTCTACTTCCGCGCCCATGGCAGCCAGTAAGTTGCGCGTCGTCTGAATGTCGCGCACCTGAGGAATGTTTTCGAGAATGACCGGTTCGTCGGTAAGCAAGGCCGCGGCCATGCACGGGAGCGCGGCGTTTTTTGCTCCGCTGACACGAATGGTTCCAAGCAGCGGATTGCCGCCGCGAATAATGAGTTTATCCATAACGAGATGAATCCTGTGGTGATCTAGTAAGGCTGCAAGCGCGCGTCCGATTCGTAGCGACATAGATATTGTAGCGAGGACAACCCAGCCTTGGGATAACCGGAAGGGAACTCAAGTGCAGGAACTTCCGGGTGCTCCGAAAAATAAGTTCCGCTACTGGCCAGCGGCGTGGTTGAAACCCTTGTACATGGAGGTCATAAGGGGTTGGCTGACGCCATTGTAGTCCTGCGAAAGCTCCCACATAAACATTCCGCCAAGGCCGCGGGTGTTAACGACATAATTAGTCTTGCGGGCAGTCGAAGCTTCGTTGTCATACGTGATGAAAGCAGGTTGGGAACCGTCGCGGAGAAGATAGGGGGCCTGGGATAGCGAGTCAAAGTTGCGCGTCCACACGTGGCCGGTCACGAGAGGCTGAATCTGTGCAAAAGTGAGGGACGCTGTGTCGCCCGCGCAATCGCAGGTATCCCAGAGATCGGGGACGTTGAAGGCGTATCCGTAGAAGGCGGTGCCAAGATTGAGTTTGGCAGCAGGGACCTTGAACTTCGTGAGAAAGCTGTCAATCGAATCTTTTACGCTGCCTTCCTGTCCGGGGTCGGCAGGGCTGAGGAACAAAGGAGAGTTGTGACCCGAGTGGTTGGTCCAGGCACCGTGAAAGTCGTACGTCATTACATTGTAAAAATCGAGAACGGGAGTCATTCCGGGGAAGTCATACACTCCCCAGGAGAACGGAGTGGAAGACACAGCGGCAGAGAGTTGATACTTTGGCGCGGGAAGCAACGAGCGAAGTTGCTGCAACAAGAGTACGAAATTTTCCGCCTGAACTTTATCGGACGGGACTTCCCAGTCGAAGTCCACACCGTCGTATCCCAGAGTCTGCACAAACTTCTGCAGGTTGGCGGCAAAGGCGGCGCGCGCGGAGGCGTTGGCCACGATCTTCACGAAGAGTTGCGGTTCGCCGCTTATGCACACCAGAACTTTCACCCCTGCGGCGTGGGCGTTGGTCAGCAAGGTGGGTTCGAGGAAGCCCTGGGGAATCCACAGGCTGCCATCTGCTTTTGCGCCGGGCGCGATGTTGCTGTGGATGACGTGTGTCAGTTCGGAGTATGGGATGTTCGCTGCGGTATAAGGAGGCGTATTCCATTGATCGGAGAATTCGTAGTAGGCCAGCAGACGCTTGCCGTTGGCGGCGTTGAGTGTGGAGGTGAAAAACGCGGCGAAGAGGGCGATCGTTACTAGTTTGCGTACGAGGCCGAACATAAGTGACACCTCCGAAGAGCCTTTATTAAATCGATTCATTGTAAGGCCTGGAGAGTACTCCGAAAGCATTTATCTCTTAACTAATTATCCTGCAACGATCCAACAACTTCACTTTGCGCTCGTGATTGCTCTGCGGACATTGCCCGCGGTGGCTGACAGCGCTTTGACGGCGCGGCTTGGTGTGCCGCCCGTTTTAAGAAGCACCAACGCTACAGGCACACGGTTGCCCGATGCTTTCAGCGCTGTGGCGGCCTGCGCTCGTGAAACTCCGGCGGCACGTTCAAGGATGGCAACGCCGCGTTCCGCGAGTTTCTCGTTTTTCACGTGGACGTTGACCATCAGGTTGCCGTAGATGTATCCCAGCCTGGTCATAGCGCCGGTGGAGAGCATGTTCAGGATCATCTTCTGGGCTGTGCCCGCCTTCATGCGAGTAGATCCGGAAACAACTTCGGGCCCAACTTCTGCGACGATGGCAACATGCGCAACTTTACCAAGCGGCGAATTGGGATTACAGGTCACGGCGACCGTTTTCGATCCTCGCTTGCGCGCATAGGCGAGAGCGGCAATGGTGAAGGGCGTCCGTCCGCTGGCGGCGATGCCTACGACGACATCATTCTTGCCTGGCTTTTTTTGAGCGATGGCTTGCTCACCTGATTTGCTGGAATCCTCGTTGGCCTCAACTGCGGAGGCGAGAGCCTTTTCTCCACCAGCGATTATGAACTGCACCGTTTTGGGATCGGTATTGAATGTTGGAGGACATTCGGAGGCATCGAGCGCGGCGATGCGTCCGCTGGTTCCGGCACCGACGTAGATGAGCCGTCCGCCATTTTTCAGAGCCGTGGCGATGAGGTCAATTGCTTTCGCAATTTGGGGAAGAGCGCGGCGGACCGCGGCAGCTACTTTGGCATCTTCATTGTTGATGATTTTGGCAATTTGCAGCGAAGACTTGCGATCAAGATCGAGCGATGCAGGATTGATCTGTTCTGTTGAGAGCTTACGCAGAGTTTTGAGGTTTTGTTTTCGGGCTGTCGCCATGAGCAATTCTAGCGCGACGAAATGTAATGGACGATAACGCGCGAGGCGCAGGGTATGCCGAAATTATGCCGGCTTGATGAAGCCGCGGCATTCTCCGAGACCGATGCGGCGGTAGCCAGGTTTTTCGCAGTAGCCACGAAAAATGACTTCGTCACCATCTTCAAGAAATTTGCGCGCCTCCCCGTTGGGAAGAGCAACAGGCTCTTGTCCGCGCCAGGCGAGTTCTAGCAAGCATCCGCGCGAACTTTTGTCTTTGCCGGAAACCGTACCAGTACCGAGAAGATCGCCAGGAAGCAGATTGCATCCATTGCTGGCGTGGTGGGTAAGCATCTGAGCGACGGTCCAATACAAGTCCGAACAGTTGCTTTGACTGAGGCGCATTGGAGCGATATGCGCATCACGCATCTTCTGCGAGTGAAGTAAAACTTCGAGATGAAGATCGAGTCCGCCGGATTGCTGGTCGACTTGATCGAAAAGGTAGGGGAGTGGCGCAGGATCGCCATCAGGCCGTGAAAATGCAGACGTTCGAAATGGAGCGAGCGCTTCAAGCGTCACAACCCACGGAGATATTGTCGTCGCGAAGTTTTTGGCGAGAAATGGGCCGAGCGGCTGATACTCCCACGCCTGAATGTCGCGAGCGGACCAGTCGTTAAGCAAGCACACACCGAAAATGTGATCGGGAGCGGTTGCGATGGGAATCGATTCGCCGAGCGTATTACCGGAACCAACGAAGAATCCGAGTTCCAATTCGTAGTCGAGACGTTTGGTGGGGCCAAATTGCGGCGGCGCATTGGCGTCGCTGGTCTGGCCGTTGGGCCGGCGAATTGAAGTGCCGCTTACGACAATCGAGGAGGCGCGTCCGTGATAGCCGATAGGGACGTACTTGTAATTTGGCAGCAGAGGATTGTCCGGACGAAACATGCTGCCAACATTGGTTGCGTGAAAAATCGATGCATAAAAGTCTGTGTAGTTTGACACGCGCGCGGGGAGAAACATTTCAGTATCGCGCTGAGGGACAAGCAGTGCGGCGGTATTTTGTCTGTCTTTCGAATCTTCGAGCAAGAGTGCGTGAATTGAGTTGCGAAGCTCGCGGCGAGCGGTGAGGCCTAGTCCCATCAGAGCGTTGAGAGAATCCGAGGCGCAAGCGTTGGCAGCTTCGGATTGCAAAAGTCCAGCTTTGAAGCAAGCAGCAACATCAAGGATGGAATCGCCGATAGCAACACCGACGCGAGGTTTTTCATTACTGCCGCGGCGACGAAAGACACCGAATGGCAAATTTTGGACAGGGAAATCCGTGTCGGGTGAGTTTGCGGATGCTATCCAACTGCGAGCATTAGGGTCATGTGTGTGATCAAGCGATACGGTCATAAGAGGGAAAGAGCTTGCAAGTCTTCAATAGGTTCGGAGAAAGAGCAGGATCCGAAAGAGAGCGCGAATTGCTGGCGCGCGAAGGCGATCTGCTCTGAGGTCAATACGTGTGAACGCCAGGCGACATGGCTTTCTTCAAAGACGAAAGCGTCTGCGGCAGTTTCATCGAGCAATTCGGTAGCTTCGTCGTGGTTAATCAGTGTATTTCGTAGGAGCGCAGCCGCGAGAAATACATTGAAGAATCCATGCATGACGCCGCTGGGGCTATCGTCCGCGTAAGTCAATCGTCGATTGGAACGAATGGGATGATGCAATCCAGCCGTGGCTTTAAAAGGTAGCGAAGCTTCTGCACAGAGATGAAGGAAGTTCGCCACTAAATTAGCGGAAGGAATGATCTCCGGAGTTTCACCACCAGTGCGGATTTTAGCACTGCGATGGCATTGGGACAGCGTATCGATGCAGCCGGCAACGTCGCCCGAAAGTGGCACTTCAAAAAAAGCTTCCAGATCGCGAGGGATCAGCTTGTCTGCGTTACGAATATCTTCCGGAGTCGAAATCTTTAATTCCACGCTGGAGACTTGAATCTTACCTGCATGGCGGGCGTTGAATTCCGAGATGGTGGCGATGTCCGCTGCGATGGCGGGACCGAGGAGAGCAGACACAGAAAGCTCCTGCGGAATTCCAGTGGCAGCCACGGCTGACTCAAATTCGCACAGACGCGCTACCGGCAAAATGAAGCGCCCCAAGATCCAACGAAAATCGCATTGCAGATATTTGAAGTAATTGTTTACCGCATCCGGCATGGAGAGTTTTGCCGGAGGAAATAAGCCTGCATAATCGATCAGTTCTGCTAGTAACACGCCAATCGCGGAGGCAGGTTGGGTTTCAACTAGACGAGTTGTAAGCGAAGTTTGAGGCATTTGTTCGCAGACTATTTGCCAAAACGTTTCGGCAAGTTTTGCCAGCACTCGAAATATTGCTCGTCCAGTTCAGAAGACTCGAGGGCAAATTTCGTCGGGCGGCACACAAAGCGAGTTTCGAACATGAACGCCAGCGTATCCGCTAGAAAGACCGGCTTGAGTTCCGCGGCAGTGGCCTTCTCGAACGTTTCGCTGTCAGGTCCGTGTCCGGCCATGCAGTTGTGCAGGCTTGCGCCGCCAGGGACAAAGCCTTCAGCTTTGGCGTCATATTGTCCACGAATCAGTCCCATGAATTCGTTCATGAAGTTGCGATGAAACCACGGGGGGCGGAAAGTATGTTCGGCCACCATCCATCGCGGAGGGAATACAACGAAATCGAAATTGGCGGTGCCGGGGATTTCGGACGGCGCGGTCAACACCGTATAAATCGACGGATCGGGATGATCGAAGCTGACCGTGTTGATGCACATGAAATTTGCGAGATCGTACTTATAAGGAGCGTAGTTGCCGTGCCATGCCACAACGCTCAGTGGCGAATGATCGATGTCTGCCGACCACAGATTGCCTTGAAACTTCGCAACTAATTTGAAATCACCATCCCGTTCCTCGAAGGACGCGACTGGGGTTAGAAAGTCGCGCGGATTTGCTAATCCATTTGCTCCGATCGGCCCGAGATCTGGCAGGCGAAGCAATGAGCCATAATTTTCACAAACGTAGCCGCGAACTTCTTTGTCCATCAACTCGACTCGAAATTTAATGCCGCGCTGAATAACTGAAATCTCCCCAGGCGCGACATCGATGCGTCCTAATTCCGTATGCAGGCGAAGGCTTCCAAGTTGGGGGACGATCAGCATTTCGCCGTCGGCATTGAAAAAGAATCGATCCGTCATCGACTTATTGGCGGTGTAAATGTGAATGGCGACTCCAGAATGAATGAGCGCGTCGCCGTTCCCGGCCATCGTTGTAAGGCCGTCAATGAAGTCGGTTGGCTTCGTTGGCAAGTGCAGAGGCTTCCAGCGCAGTTGGTTTGGAGGCGTAGGGACTTCATCAAACGGCGTGCTGCGAATATTGCCGTTGCTCATCGACTGAAATGGTTTGTGTGACACCGGTGGACGTAACCTATAAAGCCATGACCGCCGATTGGTCGATCGCGGCGCTGTAAACGGCGTTCCGCTAAGTTGTTCGGTATAAAGCCCGAATGCCGATTTCTGCGGCGAATTTTGACCTTGCGGCAACGCGCCTGCAACGGCCTCGGTGGCAAACTCATTGCCGAATCCGGATTGATACAGCAGCGGAGTCTCGGACCCCTTGGATTTTGTCATCTTCGATTCGATCCTAACGTGTTCGATCCTAATGTGTCTTACAGATTTCCACGCAACGCTTGTTCCTGTTCGATGGCAGTAAATAGAGCTTTGAAGTTTCCTTTGCCGAATCCTCGGCTGCCTTTGCGTTGAATAATTTCAAAGAAAACAGTGGGACGATCTTCCACCGGCTTGGAGAAAATCTGCAACAGGTAGCCTTCCTGGTCGCGGTCCACTAAAACTCCAAGCTCGCGAATCGCAGAGATGGATTCGTCGATTGATCCTACGCGTGCTGGCAATTCTTCATAGTAACTATTCGGAACACGAAGGAAATCCATTCCGTTAAGTTGAAGCTTGCCAACCGTATGAATCACGTCTTTGGTTTGAAGGGCGATGTGCTGAACACCTGCGCCTTTGTAAGCGTCGATGTACTCCTCAATCTGGCTCTTCTTTTTTGCAGCTGCTGGTTCGTTGATGGGAAACTTTACGGAATGCGAATCGTCTGACATGACGATGCTCATCAGCGCACTGTATTCCGTGGAAATATCTTTGTCATCAAAAGTGATGTAGCGATGGAATCCGAAAACGTTGGTGTAGTAATCGGCCCAATGGTGCATTTTGCCGAGCTCGACATTGCCGACAATATGATCGATGCGCAAAATTCCGCAATCGTCCCCCGGAATTGGAGCTGCATCGAATCCCGGCAGGAATGGTCCTTTGTAGTCTTTGTACGAAATCAAAGAATGGATGGTGTCACCGTAGGTATGAACGGCGGCTCGACGGATGGTACCGTGAGCGTCTTTCTCGTCACGCGGCTCCATCGCTGGCTTCGCGCCACGGCTAACCGCATCGGCAAAAGCCTTATCGGCGTCTTCAACTTCGAGTGCGATGTCGCGGACGCCATCTCCGTGGTTTTTAATATGCTCAGCCGCCGGATGGCTGGCATTCATCGGAGTTGTCAGAACGATGTTGGCTTTGCCCTGAGTCAACGCGTATGAAGTCTGCTCGCGTTTGCCGGTTTCGAGTCCGCTGTACGCAGTCTGCGAAAAGCCGAAGCCCTTGCGATAGTAGTAGGCTGCCTGGCGGGCGTTGCCTACCCAGAACTCAACGTGATGAATGCGCTTTAGCTTTAGGGGATTATCCATCGTGCTCGATCCTTTGCGTACGAGTTACCGAATATTGTTAGACTGCAACAGCAGCCGGAGTTACATGATGTAGCCAGTTTTTCCATGCAGCGTCCTGACCAGTCTTCGCGCGATCAAATGCTACACGGATCGCCTCTGCTACCGGCCCTGGCTTTCCGGAACCAATTTTTGTTCCGTCGATTTCAGAAAACGGTACGATTTCGGCAGCCGTGCCGGTTACAAAAACCTCGTCGGCATTGCGCATATCGTCCAAACGAAACGGCCCGATTTCCATCTTATACCCCAGAGACTTCGCCAGTTGGATCGCGGTATCGCGGGTGATGCCCAGCAGAATATTTGATTTCTCGTCGTTGGTGCGGACACATCCATCCTTCACAATAAATACGTTGGCGACCGCGGCTTCGCCGACAGTTCCATCGGCATTCAGAAGAACGGCTTCGTCAAAACCCCGATCCATCGCTTCGCGAGTCGCCAAAAACGAGTTTAGATATTGGCCGGTGGCTTTTGCGGTGGTTGGAATCATTCGGGAATCGAGCTTCAGGTAAGGAGAGACGGTCATGCGCGCGCCATGTTCACGAGTGTGCGCGGATACATGGGCGATCCCGCTCCATGCGAGGACTGCGATCTCGGTCGGATTCTGGCCGCGAAGTCCCAGTGATTCGGATCCGTAATAGCAAAGCGGCCGGATGTAGCACTCCTGAAAATCATTACGCCGGATCACTTCACAGACAGCGTCTTCGATCTGCTGTTTTGTGTAGCGAACGTCGAGGCGGTAGGTGGCGGCCGAGCGGAAGAAGCGATCGAGATGAGCGTCCATGCGAAAAACCGCCGGACCTTGGGGCGTCATGTAGCTACGCATGCCCTCAAAGATGCCCGTGCCGTAGTGCAGCGCGTGGGAAGAAATGTGTATTTTGCTGTCGGTCCAGGGAACGATTCGGCCGTTAATCCACGACCAGTGAGTTTTGTCGAAGGGCATAGCAATCACCTCGCTCTTTAATAAATAGTCCCGCAGCAACTTTTCGTAAATAAGATAGACAAAGCAGCGGTCGCTTTGTTATTTAGAATATTAGGTGGAATTGCCAAATGACTTTAGATGCGAAGATCATGGATGAAAAGAGCTGGCAACTACTCGTTGCCCTCCAGGAAAATGCGCGCTTGTCCTATGCCGAGCTTGGCAGACGGGTTTCGCTGACCCTTCCGGCTGTGGCCGAGCGTGTCCACAAAATGGAAGATGCCGGCATCATCGAAGGTTACCGGGCCGAAGTGAATCCGGCACGTATCGGCATGCCGATTTCAGCATTTATCCGCATCAGCATCGTTGGCAATGTTTTTACGCGCATCACGAAAGTGGTACAGGAACTTCCTGAGGTAGTTGAGTGCCACCGCAGCACAGGCGCGGATTCGTTCATTCTAAAAGTGCAGGTTCGATCGGTTGCGCACATGGAGGCATTGATCGATAAACTCACGCCGTTTGGGACCACGTCCACGTCGGTAGTCTTATCGTCTCCGGTAAAGCGTCGGACTATATCTCGGACCGGAGCTGCGGAGGAACTGAGGCCTCGCGCGAAAAGAACTCCAAGACGCTAATCACAGGTTCATTCAAGTATGATTTGGAAGGTAAAAAGGACGGCATTTTAAGAGTTTTACATATGGCTACTGAAGTGCAAATCGGCGGAAGCCTGAAGATCGAAGATGTTGTGAGCGTGGCGCGGGGTGGCGCTTACGTTCGCGTTGCGGATGCTGCGGTTTCTGGAATTCGCGCGAGCCGCGCATTCGTTGAGCAGCTGGTTGCAAGCAATCAGTCGGTTTATGGATTGACCACTGGGTTCGGCAAGCTGGCAAATATCAGAATCGCGCATCAGGACCTTCAAGCGCTGCAACGGAATCTGTTGCTGTCACACGCTTTCGGAACCGGAGAGCCGTTATCTACGGAGGTAGTGCGGGCGATGCTGCTGCTGCGCGCTCAAAGTCTTTCGCTTGGTTATAGCGGTGTACGCCTTGAAGTCATTGAACTGATTCTTGCTTGCCTGAATAAAGGTGTCCATCCGCATGTTCCATCGCAGGGATCGGTGGGAGCAAGTGGGGACCTCGCGCCACTGGCGCATATGAGCATCACGCTGATTGGCGAAGGAATTGCGGAGTATCAGGGAGAATCCCTGCCTGCCCGTGAAGCACTCAAGCGCGCGGGATTGAAGCCCATCGTTCTCGAAGCAAAAGAAGGATTGGCACTGATCAACGGTACTCAAGCTATGACCGGCATCGGATGCCTCGTGGTCAATGACGCGTCTGGTTTGGCGACCGCGGCCGACATCGCAGGGGCGATGACGCTGGAAGCTCTTAAGGGGACGCTACGAGCATTCGACTCTAAGGTCAGCAAAGTGAGATCACATCCGGGTGCAGTGCAGGTGTCGGACAATGTTCGTCGCATCGGAGCGGACAGTCCCATTCATCAATCCCATGCAAATTGCGAGAAAGTGCAAGATCCATATTCGCTGCGATGTATCCCGCAAGTGCACGGCGCGAGTCGAGATGCGTTGCAATATGTACGAGAGGTACTGGAGCGTGAGATCAATAGCGTGACGGACAATCCACTGATTTTTGCACACGAGCAGGAAGTAATTTCAGCGGGAAATTTTCATGGGCAGCCGGTTGCATTGGCGATGGATTACGCGAAGCTGGCAATAGCGGAACTGGCAAACATCAGCGAGCGTAGAGTGGCTTTTTTGCAGGATTCCTCATTATCTGGACTGCCGGCTTTTCTTGCGGAATCCGGAGGATTACATTCTGGACTCATGATTACGCAATACACCGCAGCGAGCCTCGTCAGCGAGAACAAAGTGCTGGTGCATCCTGCGAGCGCCGATAGCATTCCAACGAGTGCCAACCAGGAAGATCACGTATCGATGGGTACAATCGCTGCGCGCCAAGCGGCAATGATTTTAGAAAATGCGCGAACAGTAGTGGCGATTGAATTGATGAATGCGGCGCAAGCTCTTGAATTTCATAAGCCGCTTGAACCTGGGCCAGGGACTAAAGCTGCTCTAGGCGCGATCCGGGAACGTGTAGCATTTGCTAACGAAGACCGTCTGATGACGGATGATCTGGCTGCGATGAAAGATCTTGTCGAATCCGGAAAGTTAAGAGAACACGTGGAACGCCATGTAGGCAAACTTTTCTAGTTCAAACGAAAACTCGCGAAAAAAAGAAAGCGGCCTCGTCTGGCGACGAAGCCGCTTTCTTATTGAAGCGATAAACGCTACTGAACGGTCAACGCAATCGGCACACTGTGATTGATCACACTGGTTCCATTTGCGTGCAGTGTGTAAGAACCCAGCGGCGTGTTCGCATTGGTAGCGATGGTTAACGTTGCGGTGGCAGCATCCGTACCATCCAACGTGATGGAATTCGGCACGATGCCGCAGGTTGATTGCTTGGGAAATCCAGTGCAGGCCAAGTTTACGGTCTGGTTGAATCCTGCAATCGGTGTCAACGTCAACGTCGAGGTAGCCTGGTTTCCATGGGTTACTGTAAGCGAATTTGGCGACGCGGCAAGTGTGTAGTCCTCTCCCCTGCCAGACAGGAACACGGTCTGAGTAGGATCCTGATAGGCATCATCGCTAATGATGACCTTCCCACTACGTACACCATACGTCGTAGGAGTGAACGTGACGCTCACGGTACAAGAGAAGCCCGGTGGAACTTGATTGTTCGGGCACGGGCTCGGTGTAGTGAGCGCAAAGTCCCCACTGACCGTGAAGGAACTAATGTTCAGTACATCGCTACCCAAGTTGGTTAGCTTGAAGCTCATCGGTGCACTAGTTTTTCCGTTTGGCTGCGGAGGGAAAACCAGCGATGAAGGCGCAATCGTAGCCGCCGATGTTAGCGAGATTTCACGCACTCGGTTATTGCCACCGTCAGCGACGAACAAGTGTCCGGAGCCGTCAATAGAGGCGCCAAAGTTGGCGAGAGTCGAGCCAATGGCTGGCCCACCCTCACCCGAAAAACCATAGTATTTTGGATCGCCGAGTTTTCCTGAGATCGCAATCGTGAGGTTACCTGTTGATTTGGCATCAATGCGTTCGATGGTGTAGAAGAGACCACTGCCAGCAACATATAAGCTTCCGCCGGGATCAACAGCAATATCTTGCGGAGTATTAAATGCGAACTGTAGCGCTGGAACTTTATTTGGACCCCAAACGATACCGTTGCCGTTGAAAGCATAGGCGTGGATGACGCCCGCGCTGTCTACCCTGCGAATGCGATTGTCGAAGGTGTCGGCAATGTATACGTTTCCTGCGTTATCCGGGACAACGCTAAACGGTCCGTACAACAAAGACGCAGTCGCGGGACCTTCATCGCCGCAAGCTCCAATTGCTGTATTTGTGCAGGCAACTCCGGTTCCGGCGAAAGCATGAATTACGCCAGCTGTGTCTACCATGCGAACACGGTTGGCGCGTTGGTCCGCGATGTAGAACGCTCCTGTATTGTCTACTTCAACAGTTGTTGGGAATGTGAAGGTCGCGCTGGTTGCAGCGCCACCATCGCCACAAGCGCCCTGCGGAGGACACGATTTTCCTGTCCCTGCAACGGTGGTGATGATCCCGGTACTTACGTTGACTTCACGAATGACCAGGTTTTGAGTGTCGGCAATAAAGATGTTTCCGTTAGAGTCAACCGCGACGCCGTCCGGGCCGCTAAGAGTTGCTGCAGTGGCCAGTCCACCATCGCCGGTGTAGGTTGCGATGCCTGTGCCGGCAACGGTTGTAATTACACCGCCTGCAATCTTGCGAATGCGATTGTTAGCAGTGTCCGCAATGTAGACGTTGCCCGCGTTATCGACAGCCGTGGCGCGATCTCCGGCCAAAATGGCTGACGTAGCGGCGCCGCCGTCACCACCATTGCCACCGCCGGCGAAAGGATTAATATTATGTGTCGTGTCGACTAACCGAACGCGTTGATTGCCGCTGTCCCCAATGATCAAGTTTCCGGCGGTATCTGCCCAAACCCCGCGAGGAGCGTTCAGCAAGGCCGACAGAGCCGCAACCGGAGTATCACCGTTGAATCCCCGAGTTCCCGTACCAGCGTAGCTGGCCATCGTGCCGTTCGCCAGTACTTCGCGAATGCGTGATTCTGGAGGATCGGAAATGAACAGGTCGCCTGCTGCATCCAGCGAAATCTGCCAGGGAGAACTGAGAGTTGCACTTGTTGCAGGTCCGCCGTCGCCACAACCCGCGCTGACTACACAGTTGACACCAGTTCCTGCATACGCACTGATGATACCGGCAGCGTTGACGATGCGGATTCGGCGGTCCCCGCTGTCAGCAATGTAAACGTTGCCCGCTTTATCGACTGCAACTCCATTTGGACCGTTAAGGTTCGCGGAAAGTGCGGCGCCTCCGTCGCCACAAGGTGATGTTGAGCTAGTACAAGCTACACCATTGCCAGCGATCGTATTGATAGTGCCAGGTGCAATATATTTGCCCGCAATCTTGACCGGGACTTTGCCGACGTTCACGACGCGAATGCGGTTGTCTCCAGTGTCGGCGATATAGATGTTACCGACCTTATCATTGGCCACTGCCGTCGGGCTCGCCAATTGCGCGGCTTGAGCCAGTTGGCGATCGCCGCACAGCGTTGTGGGATCCTGGCACTGATGCGCATTGCCAGCAGCGGTATGAATATTACCGATTGCGTCAATTTGCCGGATGAGGTAATCGGTGGTATCGGCCACATATACGTTACCTAATACATCTGCAGAAACGCCCTCAGGATAATTCAAGCTGCCGCTGACTGCAGGACCGCCATCCAATTTCTGTGGGTCTTCCGTGGAGTAGCCGATTCCGGCGAAAACGCTAATGTTTCCTGACGTGTCGATTTTGAGGATTTGATTTTGAGCAGGTGCCGTCACGTAGGTGTTTCCGGCAGCGTCTTTTGTCACCGAACTCGGGCCTGCGATATCGGCAAACTGGCCTGTCGCGGATCCGGTGATTACGCCCCCTCCGCCCACGGTTTGTATCGTGTTCTGCGCGAACGCAGTGAGCGCCCATGATGAGCAAATGATGAGTGCAATAGCAGTCAGGCTCGAGAGTTGAATCGAATGTCTACGTTCGAAGCGGGAGGTCAATTTCATAAAGTCGGCACCTATCGTCAGAAGATTCGGACAGAACACAGGGATTCGGAATGCAACGGGGGAAATGTGTTGAGGAACTTAATCCAATCCTCAATAAAGCTTACGTTAGGTCAAACTGTGGGACAAGGGGTTTGAACTACCGGCTATAGGTAAGAAAGACTCTATTCCAGTCCCGATGAATCGGCGAACCATACTTTCTATTCTTGTGCAGGAAACTGCAATATATATACAGATAAGTCCGAATGAGTTTCCTCGACATCGCGATCATCGTCCTTTATATGGGGGCTGCAACAGCGTTTGGGTTGCGCTTTCGAGCCCCCAACACGTCGCTAAAGGGATATTTTCTTGCCAGCCGGGACATTCCCTGGTGGGCAATCTCCTTATCAATCGTCGCGGCAGAAACCAGCACACTAACGATTGTTAGCGTTCCGGGACTGGCATTTGGCGGCGATTTCCGTTTCCTGCAGCTCGTCCTTGGGTATCTCGCAGGCCGGGTGATTATTTGCGTCCTTCTTCTTCCCCACTATTTCCGAGGCGACTTGCTCACTGCTTACGGGCTGATTGACCGCAGGTTTGGGCAAAGATTGCGGTCTTTAACGGCCGGACTTTTCCTCGTTACTCGGGCAGCTGCGGAAGGAGTGCGAGTATTCGCCGTGGCGATCGTAATTCGTATAGCGCTCGAGGGCATCCTCACGGGAATGACTGATTTTCAAAGGGATGCTGCAGCCATCGGCATCGTCACATTGCTGACGCTGGTTTACACATTCGAAGGCGGACTAGCGGCAGTAATTTGGACCGACGTCATTCAAATGGGGATCTATGTGTCTGGAACGATCATAGGATTGATAACGATCCTGCACGCCGTTCCCGGTGGATGGGGAACCATCGCAACAGTCGCCGGAGCGGAGGGGAAGTTTCACGTTTTCGATTTCTCTTTCAATTTTTTCAAGACTTATACGTTCTGGTCTGGATTGATTGGGGGAGCATTTCTCACGACTGCGAGTCATGGAACCGACCAATTGATTGTCCAACGTCTTCTGGCCGCCAAAAGTGAACGCGAATCGAAATACGCATTGCTCTTCAGCGGAGCGGCAATCTTTCTGCAATTCTCTCTATTTTTACTTTTAGGGGCGATGTTGTTTGTGTTCTACAAACTTTATCCTCCGACGATTGCTTTTGCTCGCACCGACACAATTTTCCCAACGTTCATCGTTACTCGAATGCCCAGCGGAATTCGCGGTGTATTGATCGCGGCAATTCTGGCGGCCGCCATGTCGAATCTGAGTGCAGCTCTGAATGCTCTTTCGTCCACAACCATTGTCGATTTCTATTCTCGCTTGCGTCCGCTATCCAGTCAGGCACGCCGTATATTTCTTTCCCGCGCTTCGACCATCGTGTGGGCATGCGTTCTGTTCGGATTCGCGCTCCTCGCGAGGCACAGTGGCAAAGTCCTGGAAGCCGGACTCTCAATTGCAGCGGTCGCCTATGGTGCGTTGCTCGGCGTATTTTTGTTGGGAGTACTCACTCGGCGCGCAAACGAGCTGGGGGCAATGATCGGAATGATCTGCGGGTTCGCATTGAACCTTTACCTGTGGCGATTCACCCGCGTTCCGTTTACCTGGTACGTACTATTGGGATCCGTGACGACATTCTCGATCGGGCTACTGTTCAGCTTGTTTGTTGGAAAGGAGCCAATACGCGACTAATTTCAAACTTTACGTGCGAGGAACTGTGACCGATATTTGTGTGCCTTTGTGGTCGGATCGAATTTCAAGAAGTCCGCCGAGTTCGTGAAGCCGTTCGCGCATTCCTGCCAGGCCAACTCCAGTGGAGCTTCCGTTTTCGTTAAATTGTTCTAGCGCATCCTTGCGCATTCCTTTGCCATAATCACGGACGTGTACTGCCACCTGACTCGGCGACATGTTTACCCCGATCTCAGCCCTCGCAGTTTGAGCATGGCGATGAATGTTGATGAGACTTTCCTGAATCACGCGAAAGAGTGCTAACTCGAGGGGTTGCGGTAATCGTCCTAAGTCCCGGGGAAGATCAAGCTTAATATGCACCCCGCTGCGTTTAGAAAATCCTTCGACATACCATTCGATCGCCGAGGCTAGTCCCACTTCTTCCAACAACGGGGGGTGCATTAAATGTGAGATCGTCCGGGTTTCAGAAATACATTTGTCGAGGAGCTCGATGCATTCCAATAATGCTGGATGCTCCGGCAGTTTTCGGCTCAGCATGGTTAAATTCATTTTTGCTGCCGCGAGGTATTGACCGAGGCTGTCGTGAAGTTCACGGGAGAAACGGCGGCGTTCTTCGTCCTGAAGGTTGATCAGGCGTCCGCTTAAAGCACGCAAAGAATCTTCGGCGTGCCGTCGAGCGGCAAGCTCGGCATTGAGCAAAGTGTAATAGATAAATAAAATCGCGAGGGCTACCAGGAAGGTGACGATCAGAATAGAAACTGTATCGCGGAATAAAGTTCTCTCGGAGATGGCCCGTTGATCCAAAAGCTGCAATTCTTGGTTTTGCATGTTCTGGATGAGCACATCGATTTGGGAGTCGACATCTGCAATTCGTTGGTTATTCTGCAAGCTGGCTTGCAGAACTTTTGAATTAGATTGGGCTTTTGGACGAAAAGCGCCTATAAGAGCTGCCCGGCGAGAGCTGAGTTCTTCAAGCCTTGAACAATTGTCCTGTTGGATCGGATTGTCTGTCGTCAACTTTCGTGCGAGTGCGATTTGCTGAGAGAATTCGGCGAGAATGGCGTCATGCTGCTCAAGGTAATGGAGATCGCCTGATTGAATGTAATTAATTCTGAAGCGCTCCGCTTTTGCAGTCGCGGTATTTGCTTCGCCGAGAACGTCCTGCACTTGATTAGTGTGCCGGACCCAATCCTGGGCGTGCAGTAGACGCGCAATCGTTACGTATGCCGCCCCCCCACTCAAAAGAAGTAATGCGACGGCGGTCCCAAAGATTATCTGCGCTTTTTTGCGTGAGGACATGCCATCCTTAAGATCGGGCTAACAATTTCGATGTTAGCACGCGAAATAAGGGATTCGGGCGCGTTTGGCCTTAAGATGCGGCGAAACTCTACGCCTCTTCACTCTCTTTTAATCGTGCGATCACGTTGAAATCTTCGAGCGTAGTCGTGTCTCCTTTTACGTCACCGCTGGTGGCAAGTTCGCGCAGAAGTCGTCGCATGATTTTTCCGCTGCGGGTTTTCGGAAGGGAATCGGTAAAACGTATGTCGTCAGGCCGAGCCAACGCTCCGATTTCCTTTGTCACCCACTTACGAAGTTCTTCTTTGAGCTCGTGCGATGGTGTTTTGCCCTGCTGTAATGTCACGAACGCGGAGATGGCCTGGCCTTTTAACTCATCTGGGCGCGCCACCACCGCAGCTTCTGCGACCGCTTCATGCGCCACCAGCGCGGACTCTACCTCCATGGTGCTGAGGCGGTGTCCACTGACGTTGATAACGTCGTCGACGCGGCCGAGAATCCAAAAATATCCGTCTTTATCTTTACGTGCACCGTCGCCGGTAAAGTAAGCGCCGGGAATTTGCGACCAATACTGCTTTTCGTAGCGTTCCGGATCGCCATAAATTGTTCGCAACATACCGGGCCAGGGCGTGCGGAGAATCAAATATCCGCCTTCGCCGTCAGGAACGGATTTGCCCTCGAGCGTGACGATTTCCGGCACGATGCCTGGGAGTGGTCGTGTCGCAGAACCGGGCTTGGTCGCGATTGCTCCGGGTATCGGAGCGATCATAATGTGTCCAGTTTCCGTCTGCCACCATGTATCCACAATCGGGCAGCGAGAGTGACCGATCACTTCGCGATACCACATCCACGCTTCAGGATTGATCGGTTCGCCTACCGTGCCGAGAAGCCGTAGACTATAAAGCTTATGTTTGCGGGGCCATTGCTCGCCCCACTTGACGAACGTACGAATCGCGGTAGGGGCGGTGTAGAATACCGAAACCTGATGGCGATCGATAATGTTCCAGAAGCGATCAGGCTCAGGAAAGTTCGGAGCGCCTTCATACATCACGGTGGTCGCGCCATTTTGCAGCGGTCCGTAAACAATGTAGCTGTGGCCGGTGACCCATCCGATGTCGGCGGTACACCAGTATGTATCTTCTTCCTTAAGATCGAATACCCATTTCGTCGTGATGTAAGTTCCGACCGAATAACCGCCGGTGGTGTGGACGACACCTTTCGGCTTTCCAGTCGTTCCCGACGTATAGAGGATGTAGAGCGGATGTTCGGAATCAAGTGGCTCGGCAGGGCAATCGTCGGAAACCGTTTCCATCAACTCATGCCACCAGTGATCGCGGCCCGGCCTCATGTTGATTGCCGTCGCAGTGCGTTTGTATATGACGACGTTTTTTACGCTCGGGCACGACTTCAGCGCCTCTTCGACCGCGGGAAAAAGTTTGACTTCCGCGCCGCGCCGGAACGCTCCATCCTGAGTGATTACAGCCACGGCTTGCGAATCCTGTATGCGGTCGACCAGTGCGTTCGATGAGAAGCCGCCAAACACGACAGTGTGCGGGGCTCCGATGCGTGCGCAAGCGAGCATGGCGATGGGTAACTCCGGCGTCATCCCCATGTAGATGGCAATGCGGTCACCTTTTTTTACGCCCAGCGATTTCAGGACATTTGAAAACTTGCACACTTCCCGTTGCAGTTGCTGATAGGTCAAAGTGCGGACTTCGCCCGGCTCACTTTCCCAAATAATCGCGGCTTTATTCTTGCGCCAGGTTTGAACGTGGCGATCCAGGCAGTTGTAGCTAAGGTTCAGCTGTCCGCCGACAAACCATTGAGCCCACGGCGCTTTCCAGTCGAGAACGCGTTCCCATTTCTTGAACCAATGTAACTCTTCGGCAATCTCTCCCCAGAACCTTTCGGGATTTTCCACCGACTCGCGATAGATCCGCTCGTAGTCTTCCAGGCTCTTAATGTGCGCGTTATCGCTGAACTCCTGCGGCGGTTCGAACTTGCGTTGCTCGTTCAATATGGAGTCGATATTGTTTTGGTTGGGGGCTTCCGGCATCTACGGCCTCGCACACAAAAAATGATTGCTCACGGATTTTACAAGGCCGATGCCGAAATGTCTTGAGCTGGTTCTTAATCGAGAAATTTATGACGATCACTAGCGGAGGGAATCGGGCAGGAGTCGTACCTCCCGAAGATTTGGTATCGGTGGCTGGCGACGAAACGGTATCCCCAATTGCGCAAGGGACGCGGAATTATTCGGAGCAGAAAAGATAGCGCACGCCAGCCGTCTAGTTGATTGAGTATCGCGATAACCGCATCGGATTGCGTCAGAAGAATCTGATCAGGCTGCCCAGGATTGTCGACCAGGTATATTGTGTCGAATTCTGCGACATCCTTATTATGTTCAATCAAGCGTTGCGCAGTCTGACTTTGTAACGCGGCGAAACGGAAGCGATCGTGACGATCGTGTCTCAGTACGAACTGAACAGCCCGGTCACACAGGCCGCAGACGCCGTCGTAAAGAATGAGGGGATGCGTCACTCGCCTCTGGTCATGCTGCCGCGAAACTGGATAATTTTCCGGCGGTCACGCTTGGAAGGACGTTCCTGAAGGAAGCGCTTCGAACTGATGCATGGCGCGTCTCTCGGCGGCGGCTTTTAATCTTGCCTCTTTGCTGGCTTCCGATTCGCGATAAAGAGTTTGTGCGACGGCAGCCGGGCCGCGCATTTCGCTCAACTGCAAGACTTCAATGTGAAACTCGCCACCTTCGTTGGTGATTCGAAGCATGTCTCCAATCTTCACTTCGCGCGACGATTTCGCAGGCTGCCCGTTGGATTGAATCCGTCCCAACTCGCAGGACTTCGCGGCGAGCGTTCGCGTCTTGAAAAACCGGGCAGCCCACAGCCACTTATCCATTCGTACGGAAGCCATGGTTCTATTTTGCTACAAACCTCATTACTTTGACGGAGGTGGCGGCGCTGGCATGTTCGAACTCCACATGTCCACTACGCACTTCCAGTTTCCATCGGACTGCTTTTTCCAGACTTCGGTGTACTTGCCCTGGTCGGCAATCGGCTTACCGTCCGGTCCATTCGCGGACAGTTGATAGCCGCCGTAAACGTATGCGAGATCGCCGAGTTTCGCGACTTCAACTTTATCCGCGTGCCAGCTCATGTTGAGGCCGGGCATCGCGAATAGTCCACCGACGGCTTTGGTAATGTCGGCTTTGCCGGTGGTGATCGGGGCATTCGGCGGGAGCACAACCGCGTCATCTGTGTAGTAAGACACCCAGGTCGCGACCTGTTTCGCTTGAGTGGAACTCGACCATTCTGAATCTGCTTTCCGAATCATGGCCTCATCGGCGCGGGTGTCGGCTCCGGCCGCCGATGTCACTTGATTGTTGTAATTGCATCCAGCAAGAATCAGCGCGTAGATGGCGACGAAGAATATCGGCAAACCATTTTTTACTGTCTTCTTCATAAGATCTCCTGGAAGTGGTGGAATTCCGCGCCACGAACTATAGCAGAACTGGCCGCGGTGTTCACGCATCACACGAGGGACGGCGCGCATCTGTTATATTGAGCAGCACGCCCAGCACACATTTGCACAGAAGGAGCACGTTTTATGGCAGGCAAAAGCGTCAACAAAGTCATCCTTATTGGAAATTTGGGGAAAGATCCCGAAGTGAAGTACACGCCGCAGGGCACTCCCGTGGCCAAGCTCACGCTTGCGACCAACGAGCGTTTCAAGGATAAAGCCGGTGAATGGCAGGACCGCACCGAGTGGCACAACGTTGTCCTGTGGCAGCGGCTCGCCGAAATTGCCGGAGAATATTTGAAGAAAGGCGGCAAGGTTTACATCGAAGGCCGCCTGCAAACCCGTTCGTGGGACGACAAGACCAGCGGACAGAAGAAATATATGACCGAAGTCGTGGGCAGTGATTTGGTACTGCTCGGCGGACGCGGTGAAGGTGCCGAAGGCGGTGGCGGATCGCGCGGTGCATCTGCGTCGAGTTCCGGAGGCGGCAATAACTTCGATCAGCGGATGCCGGAAGCCGAACCCGTTGGATCGGGCCCGATCAGCGACGAAGATATTCCGTTCTAAACTTATTGCGACCAAATCCAATAAACAGGGACACCGAGCAAGACAATCAGAAGTCCGGGCCATGAGGTTTGGGTTTTGTAGACGAGCAGCACGCCCATAATGCCGATGGCGATAGCTATGTAGAGAGCGGGGACAAAGGGATATCCGAAAGCTCGATAAGGGCGCTCGGCGTCTGGGCGCTTGCGGCGCAGGATAAAAATTCCGGCAATTGTAAGTACGTAGAAAAGCAAAACTGAAAATACTACGTAATCCAGCAAATCGCTGTAGAGATTACCGTAGGCGATAGAACCGTCCGCTCCGATTCGCCGGGTACGCAGCAGAATCAATATCACGATCCAAATTCCTTGATAGGCCAACGCCACTGAAGGCACTCCCTTGCGATTCAAACGACCGGTGGAGCGAAAGAATAGGCCATCGCGAGACATGGCGTAAACGACGCGTGAGCCAGCGAGGATCAGTCCATTGTTGCAGCCGAAGGCTGAGATCATGATTGCAATCGCCATGATGGACGCGCCGAGAGGTCCGGCGACGGCGCTCAGAGCAGCGGATGCAACACGATCATCAGGCGCATTCTGAATTAGCGGAAGCGGTAATGCCAGCAAGTATGAAAGATTGGCCAGGCAATACAGGACGATGACGATGACTGTGCCGAAGGCCATAGCTAATGCGACATCACGTTTTGGATTCTTGACCTCGGCCGCAGCAAAGCCGATATTGTTCCACGCGTCGGCCGAAAATAGTGAGCCGACCTGGGCGACGCCGTAAGCGGCGATCAATCCCCAAATTCCGGACGCTGCCGTGATAGTGGGAATCCAATTGCGCAAGAAATCCGCGCCCGGAGCCAGGGGTTGGGCTCCGCGAATTGCCCAGAAATGCGAGAAATTCTCGGCGATGGCAGCATGGCTTCGGGCAAAGAATGCTCCGGCAATGATCAGTCCCGCGAGTGACAAAATCTTGGCCGAAGAAAATACATTTTGGATGAGCTTTCCCAATCGAACTCCGCGCGTATTTATGAATGTGAGGACAACGATTAGAGCGATTGCAACCAATTGTTGCAGCGACAGGCTGATCGCATAGTGCGAACCCAAGGGGATCGGCGGAACGATCCAAGCGGTGCTTGAGATCGTGGGCCATACAACTCCCAGATATCTTCCAAAAGCCACAGCGACGGCAGCTATAGTGCCGGTTTGAATGACTAGTAGAAGCGTCCAGCCGTAGAGGAATCCGAAGAGCGGAGAGTAAGCTTCACGAAGATAAACATACTGCCCGCCCGCGCGGGGAAACATGGCAGCGAGCTCTCCGTAAGATAGGGCTGCGGAAATTGTCAGAAGCCCGGTAAGAACCCATGTAGCGATCAGTCCGCCGGCAGATCCGGTTTGCCGTGTGATGTCAGCGGCGACGATAAAGATCCCGGAGCCGATCATCGAACCGACCACGATCATCGTTGCGTCGAATAAGCCTAAAGCGCGGACAAATCCCGTGTCTTCGGATGAGGCGCTTTTCAATGCAGCAGTTGACCTATCGACCATAAATAGTTTTCTTTACTCTGTTTGAGGCTGGCTTAGTTTGCAGGAAAACGGGCTGGCTTACAAGTTCGAATCTTAGGAATGTTTCTTCTTTGTGGACACTGGGGCGACAAATGTTCGACGCATGGGAACAATCGCTCCCTTGGCGGGATCGGCGGCTGCACTGGCGCGCGATAGTACTTCTTCCTGAATGTACTTTACGAAATCCTGAATCTGACGTTGCATTTCTTCCATGCGTTCCCGCATTTGCAGGATGATGGCCATGCCGCTGATATTTACGCCGAGATCTCGGGCCAGCGATAAAACAAATTCAAGACGTTGCAGGTCCTCGTCGGTGTAGAGGCGAGTATTGCCTTCGGTGCGTGAAGGCGTAAGCAGACCCTCGCGTTCGTAGAGACGCAAGGTTTGAGGATGGATGCCATACATCTCCGCCACTGAGGAGATCATGTACGCGCCTTTGGACTTTCGCTTAGTCATGGCTAACGCAAGTCTATAACAAGCAGCGCACTGCGGAATGCCGTGGACAGGGAACCCATGCCGATTTTGTTGGTATGGGAGCGAGTGTTAAGCGGTGGCCTATTTGCTTTCTTCGCCGATGGGAATCATCGGTGTCCAGCCATTAGGTTTAAGCGCCCATTTCGCTGCATAGGCGACGACGCCAGCTCCGATCAGAATCATTCCGAAAGCGAATGAACTAATTCCAAGAACGGACTCGTGTTCGCTACGAAAGATTGAGAATGCAAGCAGCAACATTGGAGCTATGCCGACAGCAATTGCCCCAATGGTTCCACCAGGCACGCGGAACGCGCGTGGTAGATCGGGCTCTCGGAAACGTAATACGGCTAGCGCTACGAATTCTAGTCCGAGACTGAACCCGTAAAGAAGGATGTCTATCGTCACGAGCCGCTCGAAGCCAAGGCCAAGGCACATTCCCCAGCCGATCGCCAAAGCGATGATCGCAACCCATGGAGCTTTCGTACGTGGCTGTAATTTGGCAAAGACGCGCGGCAACATTCCATCTTGCGCCATGGCGAGAGGAAGGCGGGAATAACTCATCACCAGAGCGTTGAACATGCCGAAGGAGCTGACCATTCCTCCGACAACCAGCGCAATCCGGAGCAGTGGACCACCGAGTAAACCGGCGATGTCCGCCCATGATCCAGTTTCCCATGCGCCAGGAGCCAGTTTTGTCATCCAGAGCGCCGCGACCGGCAAAATGTAAGTTGCGGCGACGATAGCTACGGCAACCAGCATTGCTTTGGGATAAGTTCGCTGCGGACGTTCGACTTCTGTTGCGATCGTCGAAGCATTGTCCCATCCCATGTAATTCCACATTGCGATCAGCAAACCGCCGATCATGTCTACTTTCGAAGTTGTTGGAGTTGTGATGGCATGTAACAAGGCTCCGTACTTAAACGGCGCGAGGACTAGCATCAACGCGAATGGGGAGGAGAGCGCGAAAAACAGCCATAGCGAGGTAGTGGAAACCACTTTTACCCCCGCAATATTCAGCAGAGCACACGACGTGACCACGACCAGTCCGACGATGACACTGCGGTGGCTTTCGGCAAACCACGGAAATAGGCGCGCTAGATAAACGGCAAATAATGTCGGATAAATCGCCATGTCGAAGATTGACGCGACCAACGAGAGCCAAGCTTCCTGGAATCCCCAAAAGTTTCCCATTGCACGGCGTACCCATGCGTAATAGCCGCCCTCATAGGGAAGAGCGCTGGAAAGCTCGCCGATCATGAATGCGGTAGGGAGACTCCAAAGAATTGGAGTCAGCAGCAGGATCAAAATTGCTTTGCCATAGCCCGCGCCATGAACGATATCTTCAGTGCCGTAGGTACCGCCGGACACCATAAAAAACGTCGCGGCTACGAGCGGCCACAAGGTGAGGCGAGCGGATTTGTTCCGGTGGGGAATAGCAGCGAGAGTATTAGGCTGCTCAGGTGATTGACGTGCGGCGCTAGCGGTAGCCAATTTCTATGGATTCCTCCTCAAACGACTCACTCTCACCACCTCGTCTCCCTTGAAGGTTCAACGTCTCGAGGCTCCCGGGTGAATGCGTTTTCCCGGACATTGCGGCGAAGTTAGTTCGCATATTTGAGATTACGGGAATTTTCTGGCGATGCAAGAAAATTATTGAAAAAATTTGTGAACACAACAGTGACGACCGTAATGCGAGGGCGACCCGCTGAGTCGCGTAACGAGCATATGCAAATGTGCGGGTTGATGTCGTTACGGCGTTGCTGCAACATGAGCCCGTTCATTCCATCGTTGTTCGTTTAAGCCGACGATGAGCAGCCACAGGGCTAAGATAACTTCCGCGAGCCCGGTTGCCACGAAATAAGGGAAGATGCGGCTCTGCAGATCCGGTACAAGAAAGAGTGTGAAGCTGTTAATGATGTAGCCCAACCCTTCGATCGCGATCAACACTCCTATGATGCGAGGAAGGAAAGTTGATTTGTATATGAGGTACGCCATGATGAGGCAATCGAATCCGAAAAATGCCAGGGCGATAGCGAATCCGTGCTCAAACAACGCAATCGATACATACGAGGCAGCTTGGCGCTGATCGGTAGTAAACGCGTTCAAATAGTGCCTGCCGCTTAAAAGGAGCAGAGGCGCGAAGTGACCGAGCAAACTGATGCTCTCAATCGTATTCACCACCAAGTCGGTAATAACCATCATCAGAGTGAGGTTACGATTGACCACCTTGAACAAGTTATAGAAAATGACAGTAATCGGGACATTGCATATGCAATAGAAGAGTTCGACCGCGAAGCCCCACCGATAGAGCATCTGATGCGCCATGATGTTCTGTGCAGTAGCAGCAGCGTCTCCATGAACGACCAACTTGCCACGCACAATGAGTTCGGCGAAGATGCCTCCAACAATGACTATCAAGTACAGGCCGCCAGCGATCCTGGCCAGCGAACGCGGCGACATCCCCGTAGTTCGTCCCATTGCTAAATCTGAATTCACGATGGTCTCCATTCCAGCAACCGAATTTTGCGAGTGATCTAAATTGGTCCTTGCTGACGGCGCATCCGTGCAGCGGCAAATAAAAATAGCGCAGCGAATACCAGCCCAGCCCATAAGCCAGGAGTGCTTAAGAATTTTGCCAGGTTCAGGTTCGTCATGTTGTCCATCGCGGCAACATGTGAACCGGGCATGTCGAAGGGCTCAGGGCCGGACAGCCGATATTCCAGAAAATTTAGAACGTGATCAGTCCGGAATGCGATCTTCTCGATAGCGAAGAGTGCCAGCGCTGGTAGTGCGGCCCACAGAAAGACCGCTCGCCGCGCCCAACCGGAGACCAGCACTATCCATGCATAGACGGGGGCGTACCAAAGCATGTGGACGGTGAAAAGGTGATAGAGCAGCATCATTAAGTCTTGAAATAGCGGAGCCCACAACGGGCCAACATTCATGCCGCTCCCGAGCATGGCGAGACTACTCAGGAAGAACATAGTCAATTGAGCTACGACGACTATCGCGAACGAAAATAGTGGCAGAAAAACGATTGGGATGCTTAGCTTCGAGAGTACTGTCGTGAGATCTGAAACCGGCAGCGATTTCCAAAATAGAATGCTGCGGTCGCGACGCTCGCCATGGAGCGCATCGAGAGAATAGAAGATTCCAACAATAAACGCTGCGCCCATGATTAAGGCGGTGACGAAGTGGTATGGCTCTGCCAGCACGGCCCGTCGCATCGCCAGATCCTGAATTGCCAGCGCGCGTCCGATCGTAGCGATCAAGAAACCAAATAGCGCAACCGCCGCAACCGCTAGCGGCACGATCGTGACGTAACGGTTCTCCCAGAGCTCCCGTCGCATCGACCAATAGAATGGACGAGTCACTGTCTGAGCTGATGGATTCGTTCCAGAATTGAAGGAATCGGCGCGTTCGTTCGATTGAATAATCATCGGATGACTCCTTGTGTTGCGGTGACCGGTTGGCTCATCACTGCAACGAACAGGTCGGCGATGCTGGGAGTATGCACATCCCCAAGAGCGGCTAGCTGTTGTTGGTCCGCCTTATCAAATAGCAGGACAGTGCGGCCTAAGACATTCCGTTCATGGATCGGCCTGAACCCTCTCGCCGCTATGATCTGTTCGGGATTCACCATTACTTCTAAATAGCGCGCTTCGAATTCTTCCATGCTGCAACTCAATACGATCCTGCCTCGATTGATGAACATAAGATCGGTAAGGACGTGTTGAATGTCCTCCACCTGATGTGTGGTAACGACAATCGTGCGGTTGTGATCGAAATAGTCGTTTAACAGAGAATCGTAGAACTGCTTCCGATAAAGTATGTCCAGGCCAAGCGTGGGCTCGTCCAGCACCAGCAATTTCGCATCAATCGCCATCACCAGCGCGAGGTGCAATTGCGCGACCATACCTTTCGACAACTCTCGAACTCTGCTGGTGATCTTGATAGAAGTCTTCGCAAGAAATCCTTCGGCCTTCGTGCGATCGAATCGCGGATGCACGCCGGCAACATATTCAAGGGCATGTGACACTTTCATCCAGCGCGGCATGACCGCGACATCCGAGATGAAGCAAACATCTCGCATGAGCTGATCGCGCTCCGTCCAAGGGTTGTGCCCGAGCACTCTCAGTTCTCCTTCATAGGACGTCAGGCCCAGGATGGCGTTGAGTGCCGTGCTCTTCCCCGCGCCATTGGGCCCGATGAGTCCTAGAATGCGGCCTTCTTCGACGTGAAGATTGATGCCGTCCAGCGCGATAGTTGCGCCGAAGGTCTTGCGCAGGTTCCGAGCTTCGATGACTGTCATGATTTTGGTTCCTTCTTTGCAGCTTTCAACAACTCTTCCGGCGTCAAACCAAGCCGTTGAATCGTTGCATGGATCTGCGGCCATTGTTCAGCTAGAAACTTTTGCCGTTCACCTTTTAGCAGTAGTTTTCGTGCGCCGGTGTTGATGAACATCCCCAGTCCTCGTCTGCTTTCAACCAATTCCTCATCGACCAGCTGTTGATACCCCTTCAAGACCGTCAGTGGATTGACGCGATATTCCGCCGCAACGCTGCGCACGGAGGGCAGAGGATCGCCTTCTTTCAGTACGCCGTCGAGAATCATCGCGACCACGCGATCGCGAAGCTGACGGTAAATCGGTTGATTATCGTTCCACTCACGGTCCATCATATTTTCCGAATAATTCTATGAGCTAGATAACTCCTACGAGAGAAGCGAGCGGTCGTTTTCAGGATGTTCGACCGCTGCGCATCTCATTTGTATAAACCATGCACGGCGTCCCGAGCATAGCAGTGCCGTTCATTTTGTGCGTTGCAAGTCCACGTGCGCGTGGATCGGTTTATCTCCCGGTTCCATGTAAGTCCAGTCTTCCGTGTGATGGTTGGCGTCGATTACTGTGAAGACGGCATGATCCATGTGTCCGTATTGCGTGCTTCCGGCAACATCAAGAAAAGCGAACTCCACGGTTGTCCCATCTTGGGACATTTTGCCAGCCATGCGTGGCCGATTTCCTGCGTCACAATAATGAGTGAGCAGCAGCCGGTCGCCGTCGAGGTAAAGCATAGTAATGGGGTCGTCGGGACGCCCTGCACCTTGCATTTCATGAACGATGGCATTGCCCATGGAAGTCACCTTCAATGAGGCATGCATGTACTTGCCTTCTATTGAGGGATCGGGCGGGACGGTTCTTACGTGTCCTTCCCATGAACCAGCCAGAGTTTTCAGTTTGTCGAAAGATTGTTGTGCATCAGAAGTGGGTGTGACATTGTCCGCTGCGAATGCGATGCCAGTGATTGAAATGAGTAGAAGCGATAATGCGATGCGGGATTTCATTTTGTTCTCCTTTAGCTAGTTTGGCGGTGCCAGAAGGTTCGCGACCCTTGCTGCCTCGCACTGTTGTAGTTAACTACAACACTAGTACAAAAGCAAGAAGAATTCTACAGGACGTTTTTGGGAGGGAGGTGAGCTCGACGGATTGGCTCTCGATCACAACCAGAAGTAGCTGAATGCTTGCCTTTCCGTGTGGCTTTGACTATTATTCCGCGAATACTTTAGGAGGGATTATGAGAATGAGATATTTTTCGATCGCAATTTTGTTTTTAGTTGTTTGTGGATTCCAACAATTGGTTTCGGCGCAGAACGTTTTTACTCCGGCTGAGATCAAGTGGGGCGCGCCTCCGCCATTTCTGGCAGCCGGCGCGCAAATTGCCGTGCTCGAGGGTGATCCCATGGCGAGTTCCGGCGACTTCACGATTCGTATCAAGATGCCGAGCGGATATAAGATCGCTCCGCATTCGCATCCGAAGCGCGAGAACGTGACCGTTATTTCAGGGAGTTTCAAAGTTGGGATGGGAGACAAAGTCGAAGCGGGCAAGATGAAGTTGCTTCCTGCTGGGAGTTTTGCATATATGGAACCGGGCATGAACCACTACGCCATGGCGGTGGGACCTACCGTGGTGCAGGTACACGGAATGTCTCCACTACAGATTAATTATGTGAATGTGGCAGACGATCCCAGCAAGAAATAAAATTTCAGACGGCGCTGGCTTATAGTTTGGCAAATAAGTCAGCGCGGGGATCCTCGGGATTAAGTTTCGCTAACTCGCGGAGCAGTTCTTTTGTCTCTTCGTCGCGTGGCACGGGCACGATGATCTTAATTTCGACGATCTCGTCTCCGCGTGCGTCATCTGTAGTTGCCGACGGAACGCCCTTCTCGCGCAGACGTAGTTTCTGTCCGGATTGAGTGCCCGGCGGGATCTTTAGTTGAGCGCGTCCATCAATAGTCGGGACTTCCACTTTCGCGCCTAGAGCCGCTTCGGTGACGCTAACAGGGACAACCAGGCGAATGTCGTCACCATCCCGCTGAAAGATTGGATGATCCCCGGTGCGGATGATCACATAAAGATCGCCTGCTGCGCCCCCGCGCACTCCGGCGTTACCTTTACCAGCCAGGCGAATGCGTTGGCCAGCACGAGTTCCAGCCTTCATGCGAACTTCTAGAGGTTCCGTGCGGCTCACGGTTCCTTCTCCATGACAGGTTGGACATGTTGAGAGGTTGCGACCGGTGCCGTGGCAACGTGGGCAAGCGACGTTGAACTTCATTCGTCCACTTGTCTGCGTGACCTGGCCGGTGCCGTGACACTGCGGACATTTGCCTGGACTTTCAATCGTCCCCTGACCGTGACAGGTTGAGCAGGAATCACGACGGGTGATATTGAGACGTACAACTCCGCCTCGAATTGCAGTCCAGAAGGGAACTTCGACTTGATACTCGAGGTCCTGACCATCTTCGGGGCCTTCATCGGTAACTGCTCCCGCGCCGCCGCGTCCGCCAAAAATGCCAGAGAATATGTCTTTGAAATTGCTACCACCACCGCCACTGCCAGTAGCGCCAGACCAATCGAAACCACCAAAATCAAAGTTGGAGCCCTGAGGGCCAGTTCCGGGTTGCGCGCCGCGGAAACCGCCGCCGCGCGGGCCAGAGTCGGAATATCCACCAGCGCCGCCGCCAGCTTTTGCATAAGCTTCTGCTGTTGCCGGATCGATGTTGTCGGAATAAAACCCGAGCTGGTCGTAAACTTTGCGCTTCTTGGGATCGCTTAAGACATCGTTTGCTTCAGACAGGACTTTGAATTTTTCTTCCGCAGCTTTGTCCCCGGGGTTAACGTCCGGATGATATTTGCGCGCAAGTTTGCGGAACGCTTTCCGAATGTCGTCGGCTGAAGCAGTCTTCTTTACTCCGAGAGTGCCGTAATAATCTTTTTGTGTTGAAGTTGCCATTAGGAATAATCTATCGCATTCCATCTGCGATTAAATATGCCAGAGCGGGTTTCCTTCGCTGGGCTCAGGATGACGCGTTTTTAATTTGGAATTTTATGTCGGCCCTCATCAAGCAGACCAATCCGCGTGGCTTTTGGATTGTCCTCATACACCGGGACTTTCTGTACGCCGGTAAGCGACCGTGCGAACACGTACCAGCGCGATTCTTCCTCAACGAAATTAAAAAAGTAGTCTTGTCCGTTCACTTCGAATTGCAATTGCAGCCCCCTATCAGAACCAAGCTAATGATTGCGGATATTTGAGAGACGAATGGCGCGAGCCAAAGCCCGCGCCGCCGCCTTACCCTACGAAGATATCTTGCTTTCGCTTGATCACTTCTTCTCATCGACATCCACGTATTCGGCGTCAATGACTCCTTCGTCCTTCTTCTGACCCGAGGCACCGTTCGCACTGGGATCAGATCCAGCTCCATCAGTCGGACCCGCTCCAGGCGTACCTTGCGATTGCGCTGCCTTGTACATATGCTCGGCCAACTTGTGCGATGCCTGCGTCAGGGTTTCGCGAGCCTTGTCCATCGTGGCTTTGTCGGCCGATTCCAGAGCTTTCTTGGCATCTGCAATCGCGTTCTCGACATCGCCCCGCTCAGACCCGGAAATCTTATCGCCTTGCTCACGGAGCATCTTTTCCGTGTTGTAGACCATGGTGTCGAGCTGGTTTTTCGACTCGATCTCGTCGCGCTTTGCCTTATCCTCGGCAGAGTGCGAGTCCGCTTCCTTCGCCATGCGCTCGACTTCCTCTTTGCTCAGACCGGAAGAAGACGTAATAGTGATCTTCTGGTCCTTGCCGGTGGCCGTGTCTTTCGCGGTCACGTTGAGGATGCCGTTGGCATCGATGTCGAAAGTCACTTCGATCTGCGGAACTCCGCGCGGCGCCGAAGGAATTCCGGTGAGATGGAATTTTCCGATTGTGCGGTTCTGCGCTGCCAACGGGCGCTCGCCTTGCAGAACGTGGACTTCCACAGTGGTCTGACTGTCCGCCGCGGTTGAGAACGTTTCCGTCTTGCGCGTCGGAATAGTCGTGTTCCGTGGAATCATCGGCGTTGCCACTCCACCTAAAGTTTCGATGGACAACGACAATGGAGTCACGTCCAGGAGCAGAAGATCTTTTACTTCGCCGCCGAGTACGCCACCCTGAATCGCTGCACCAATCGCTACGACTTCGTCAGGATTAACGCCCTTGTGGCCTTCTTTGCCGAACAGTTCCTTTACCAGCGCCTGAATACGAGGCATACGAGTCTGTCCGCCAACCAACACGACTTCGTCAATCTTGCTGGCATCGACTCCTGCGTCCTTCATGCACTGCTTGCAAGGACCGACCGAGCGCTGAATAATTTCTTCAACCATCGACTCAAGCTTTGCCCGGGTGAGTTTCTTTACCAGGTGCTTGGGGCCGCCAGCATCCGCAGTAATGAACGGAAGGTTGATTTCAGTTTCCATCGTGGTCGACAGTTCGATTTTGGCGCGTTCCGCAGCATCCCGCAGGCGTTGTAACGCCATTTCGTTGCCCTTGCCACGAAGATCGAGACCTTCGTCCTTCTTGAACTCGTCGATGAGCCAATCCACGATGCGCTGATCGAGGTTGTCGCCGCCCAAATGGGTGTCGCCATTCGTGGCCTTGACTTCGATGACGCCTTCGCCGACTTCCAGCACCGAGATGTCAAATGTACCGCCGCCGAAATCGTACACGGCAATGGTTTCGTCCTTCTTCTTATCCAGACCGTATGCCAATGCTGCTGCCGTCGGCTCGTTGATGATGCGCTTTACGTCGAGTCCAGCGATCTGGCCGGCATCTTTTGTTGCCTGGCGCTGCGCATCATTAAAATACGCAGGCACAGTGATGACCGCTTCGGTGACTTTCTCACCGAGGTAATCTTCGGCTGCCTTCTTCAGTTTCTGAAGAATCATGGCCGAAACCTGTGGAGGCGTGTGTTCCTTGCCTTGCGCGAGGACGGCGACGTGGTCGCCAGACTTCACGACCTTGTAGGGAACCATCTTTATTTCTTCAGAAACTTCGTCGAAGCGGCGTCCCATGAACCGCTTGATCGAATAAACCGTGTTTTCGGGGTTGGTGATGGCCTGCCGTTTTGCGACCTGGCCGACTAGCCGTTCCCCGGCTTTTGTGAAACCGACAATCGACGGAGTGGTGCGTCCGCCTTCTTCATTTGGGATGACTTTCGGCTCTCCACCTTCCATCACGGCGACGCAAGAGTTGGTGGTTCCGAGGTCGATTCCTATAATTTTACCCATGTTAAGCTCCTCCAAAATGATATAAGTGCTTACGTATCAATGTGTACGCCCTTGCGCCTTCCATGATGATAAGACTTGAGCGTCTTGCTGTCAATGTTTAGATGCAGTGATAAGTGCAACGGATGCGGGGATTTGGCGTAGTCATGGCAGGCTTATGAGGCGTTCCAGCAGGGCTTGCCCTTGAGGGAATAGACCGAAGCCAGAAGCGACGTTTATGTGTCCGGCTTGCCCGATATTGACCAGTTCGCTGCCCCATGCGCTGGCGAATTTTTCCGCCCGCGGCAAGGTACAGTACGGGTCGTTCTCCGACGCGACCACGATGGTTGGAAACGGCAATTTATCCATTGGGATGGGGCCGAACTGCCAAAGCTGAGGCGGGCACGTTTCGTGATTCTCTGAATCGGTTGGAGCCACAAAAAGCGCCGCTTTGATCTTCATGGTAGGTTTCTGTTGCGCCCAATGGTTGATCAGAATGTTGGAAATGCTATGGCAGACGAGCACGACTTGGCCGGGAGCATTCTGCACGTAGTCGTCGAGCGTCGCGATCCATTCGTCTCGATTAACATCAATCCATTCGCGTTGTTGGACACGCCGGACGTCGGAGCGTTCCTTCTCCCATAAGCTCTGCCAATGTTCGGCGGCCGAGTCGCCCCAGCCAGGATGAATCAACACCGTGGTGGACAATGTGTCACCTCATTAATAAATAACGCAGCCTCAGTCGTATTTCTCGTAGAGAATCGATTTGCGGTCCCAGCCGAGAGACTTGAGGAGATCGCGGTTGGCTCGTACCATTTTGTCGAGTCCGCAGATGTATGCATGCATGTCGGTGCGGCCTTGTGCGATGGCGGTCACGTGTTCCTGGACGTATCCACGTAAGCCCTTCCAATCGGCGTCGCCGCGGCTGAGTGTCGGAAGATAGTGAAAATTTGCATGATCGGCTGCGAGTTTCAAGAATTCTTTGTGATAGTAGATATCATTTTGCGTGCGGTTACCGAAAATCAAAGTTAAAGTTTTATCAAGATGCCGCGTTGGATCGGCGAGCAGCCAATGAATGATCGCACGAAACGGAGCAACGCCAGTGCCGGTGGCGATGAAAATTGTGTCCCGCATCGGTGGACGCAGGATGAAGTCCCCAAATGGGCCCTGGCATTCGATTTCTTCTCCTTGATGCAGATCGCAGAGGTGATTCGACATGAAGCCGTCGTCCACGCGATTGAGACAGAGTGCGAAGCGATTGTCCTCGCTTGGAGCTGACGCGATTGAGTAGGCACGTGTAATTTCCTCGCCATCAGGCTTCGGATGCTTTAGCGACAGCCACTGTCCGGCGACGAAACCGAAACGAGATTCTCCAAGCATCTCGAACTCAAGATGTTGCGTATAGCTTGAAAGCGGGACCGAATTTACGAGACGCGCTGCGTGAGTTTTGAAGTGGGCCATGTTTTATTGGATTTTAATTAGATGAGGTGAGGGCAGGGAAGGAATCTGCAGCGAATGGCTATGCTATGCTGGCGGCGTTGCTGGAATTCGGCTTGATAGGAAAGCACATGAAAATTCGCTTAGTTTTGATTTTTGGTTTATTAACATCAGTTTTGTTGCCAGCAGTGGTGGCAGCACAATGCCAGATAGTTCGCGCGACATACGGGGCGGGACACCGGCAGCAGGATGTGACCTCACGCGTGCAATCGCTGGCGCGAGGTGGTCAACTAAATTTTCAGGTTAGCAATGCGGTGTTTGGCGACCCCGCGCCAAATCAGGTGAAGACTCTTAACCTCACATGTGGAGATTGGCGTGGCCGTAATCGTACGCAGCGTTTCCAGGAAGGTCAGATTGTCAACATGCCGGTCGTCGGACCGAGCTATTATCCAGGTGGAACTTGGAACCGGCCAAATCCTGGATATCGAGATCTTCGAATCATTGAGGCAACGTATGGTCACCGCCATCGTGTCCGCGACGTGACTGACCGCTTGAATGCGATGATTCGCGGCCCTGTTGTAACATTCCAGGTTTCCAATGTGAATATGGGCGGAGATCCGGCGGTTGGACAGACCAAGACTTTGTCAGTCTATTATTTTGCAAATGGGCGGAAGATACATCGCTCGTGGCCCGAGGGTGCAAACGTCACGATTCCGTAAGGCTACTCGACGGTTACTGATTTGGCCAAGTTTCTAGGCTGATCCACATCGCAACCGCGGCGAACCGCAATGTGATAGGCGAGCAACTGTAACGGGACTATTTCCAGGATCGGCGAGAGTTCTTCTGGAGCAGGCGGAACGTACAGGACGTGGTCCGCGGCTTCTTTAATCTCTTCATCACCTTGCGTTGCAATCGCAATAACTTTCCCTGAACGCGCTTTCACTTCCTTAAGATTCGACATCGTCTTTTCGTAGCGAATCATCGAGAGAGCGTTTTTGGGATCGCGAGTGGCAATAATTACAACCGGCAGATTTTCGTCGATCAGGGCGTTGGGTCCATGCTTCATTTCGCCAGCTGGATATCCTTCGGCATGGATATAGGAAATCTCTTTGAGCTTGAGTGCGCCTTCAAGGGCGACGGGATAGTGAATGCCGCGTCCGAGGAAAAGAAAATCCTGGGCATGGACGTACAACTTCGCCAAATCATCGCATTGCTCGTCGCGTGTGAGAAGCTGCTCCAATTTCGCAGGAATGCATGTGAGTTCATACACGGCTTCAGTCGCCTGCTCTTTGGTCATGGTTCCGCGGAGTTGCGCCAGATAAAGCGAGAAAAGATAAAGCGCGGTGAGCTGTGCCGTGAACGCCTTGGTGGAAGCAACGCCGATTTCAGGGCCAGCATGAGTGTAAATCGTTCCGGCGGCTTCGCGGGTGATCATCGATCCGACAACATTGCAAATTGCGAGTGTCTTGGAGCCTTTAGATTTTGCCTCGCGTTGGGCGGCGATAGTGTCGGCGGTTTCTCCGGACTGGGAAATCACTAATGTGATCTCATCTTTTGCAACGATAGGATCGCGATAACGCCATTCGCTCGCGTAATCGACCTCAACTGGGATGCGGGCGAGGCTTTCAATCATGAACTTGCCAGCTTGTCCGGCATGCCAGCTAGTGCCACACGCTTCGATATTGATTTTTCTGGCAGCCTTGAATTCGGCGTCAGTGATATGCATCTCGTGCAGAAAAACTTGACCAGTCTCCTGAGAGATGCGGCCTAAAGTCGTGTCGCGAACGGCACGCGGCTGCTCGTAAATCTCTTTGAGCATGAAGTGCTTGAAGCCGCCCTTTTCCGCCATGATGGGATCCCAGGTGATGCGTTGCACTTCGCGATGGACGGGCTTGCCATCGAAATCAGTGAGCTGTACGCCTTCAGGCGTGATGACAGCCAGGTCGCCATCGCCCAGGAAAAATAAATCGCGAGTGTGATTCAGAATTGCCGGCACGTCCGACGCAACAAAATATTCGTCATTGCCTAGGCCAATTACTGCGGGCGGACCGTTGCGGGCGGCAACGATTTTGTTGGGCGAATCTACGGCGATTACGCCGAGGGCGAAGACGCCATTCAGCATCTTGACTGTCTTGCGGACGGCTTCTTCTAGTGACGGCCGCTCGCCATTCTCAGGCTTTAGATAGAACTTTTCGACAAGATGAGCAATGACTTCAGTATCGGTCTCGGTAACAAACTTGTGGCCTTCTTGAATTAGCAGCTTCTTCAGCGTGACGTAGTTCTCGACAATACCGTTGTGCACGACGACGATCCGTCCAGTGCAATCACGGTGCGGGTGGGCATTTTCTTCGCTGGGGCGTCCGTGAGTGGCCCATCGGGTGTGGCCGATTCCGTAAGTTCCGTCGAGTGGTTTTTGCCGGATGACCTCTTCCAGGTTTCGCAGTTTACCTTCAGCGCGGCGCAGTTGAAGTCCTTCGCCGTTTCCGCAGACCGCGATACCAGCGGAGTCGTAGCCACGATATTCCAACTTCCGCAGTCCCTCGATAATTACAGGGACGACCGACTTTTTACCGACGTATCCGACAATGCCGCACATGAAACTTTTGTCTCCTGAGAATTCCTATGCCTTCGTTGAGGCGGGTTCAAGAGTGAACCGAAAATCTTCGATGACTGGGTTGGTCAGAACCTCGTGGGCGATGCGGGCTACTTCGGCCTCGGCATCCGCTGCACTGAGGGTGTTATCCAGATCGAGCTCAAAATACTTGCCCTGGCGGACGTCCGTCAGTCCTTTATAGCCCATTTTCTGTAATGCGGAATGGATGGTCTTGCCTTGTGGGTCAAGAACGCTCTTCTTTAAAGCAACGTGCACATAAGCCTTCATTTGTTTCAATTATACGTGAGCGGGAATTGAGGGCGAAACAGGGTGGAGTTACCAAAGAGATGTTGCTATGGGTGGGAACCACTCATCAGATCCGCTAACTTTTTTTCAAGATCTGAGAGCGCATTCTGCAGCATCTCGCGATGGCGAGGATTCGATGCCGTCGTAAGCTGCTGTTGCACACGGTGACGCGAAAGTTCAAGGCTCTGCAATTTCCGGCTTCGGTCAATCTGCTGGGCAGTTAATTGCATTTTTGGTCGAGCGCGATCAGCAGCAGCCTCAGCTTGCTGATCTTCGACGGACTTGCTTTCCCAGCCACGAGCCATGAGGTTCACATTAGACGATTCCAAGACGCCTATGCAAAATCGAAATGGCAAACGGTGATCATCATAAGGACTAGCCTGAAAGGATTAGTTGATGGCTTACTCGCTGGATAACTCTTGCGTTTGTGTAGTTTATGGACTATTACTTGAGCAAGGCTAGACCGGATTATTTGCTCGAGGGGGTAGAACGTGATTACTCGTGCAAAAGCAAACACTTTATTACCTACGGTTTGACTACAGTGTTTACTGTAGGAATGCAGTCCTCTGCGTTCATGGCCTGACACTGCTTCGGCGAAAACTACGCTACACAAAATCCCAAATTAATTTTTTTCCTTTTTCGCGGTTCCGAGCCGGTCTCGGGGACGCATGCCTGAGGTCATACAAATAACAAAATACGAGGAGTGCGAATCCGATGAAAATGACAGATACCGAAGGCAATCTGAATCTAAGCAAGATTGACGTCGCCCGGCCACGGCCGAGCCGGGACGAGGATTTGGTAGCAAGTTTCTTTCATTCAAAAGACATCGGATTTGCGATTTTTGACGATCAATTCAGGTGTCAACTGATCAATCAGGCGTTGGCAAAGATCAATGGCGCTCCAGTGGAATTTCATTTGGGACGTAGTGTCCGGGACATCGTCGGAGATTTGGCGGAGCATTTAGAACCTATCTTTAGGCAGGTCTTAGAAACGGGTTGTGACGTTTCTGGTAAGGAGTTCTCCGCACATCTCCCTTTTCGGGTAGAAGAGGGACGGTGGATTGCGCATTATTTTCCGATTAGAGAATCCACGGGAAGAATATGTAAAGTTGGAGCGGTGGTCGTCGAAATTCCGCTTTCATCATCGAGTCAACGCGATGACATCCTCGCGAGGCCCGCACAGGTTTCCCATGACTGGCTAGTGACAGCGCGCCCTCCTGAGGAAGCATTGGCTCTTGTTCTGGCATGCGCCACTGAAGGAGACGAGCGGCGCCGTCGAGCGCTTTTGAAAATTTCCGAAGCGTTGGTTGAAGAACAGACATTGCCCGATTTGTATTTGGAGATTGCCTCGCAACTGCATTCGGCGTTGAGATATGACCTGTTCGTCCTGTCGATGTATAGTCCTGATGTCAATCGAATGCAGTTTAGAGTTTGGGGTGATGGCGAAGCGTTTCCTGTGGCCGTCGACGTTTCCGCGGATGAATGCATATCCGGAAGTTGCGCGATTCACCAAAAGCTAATGCTCGAGGGTAATTTGAGCCTGTCTCCGGCGAAAGGGTGTAGTAGATTACTGGCGGAAAAAGGCATGGAGTCCTGTTGCCTTCTACCGCTGACTGGGCCCAACCGACGGCTAGGGGCCATCGGGGTCGCGAGCAAGCGCGCGTACGCCTTCACGGATGGCGAAACTTCATTCCTTAGAAAGTTTGCCGGCGTTGCTGCCGCAGCCATTGAGAGCCTGATGACGCGCGAGCTGCTACGCCAGGAACAATCCCATATAGAGATGTTGCTCGAAACAGCAAAGGCCTTGCGTTCGACCGCTGATGTGAAACGCGCGTTTCCGGCGGTGGCGCATGCCGTCGGCAAAGTGCTTAGTCCGGCGTTGATCGCTCTGACGATTTACGAAAGATCAACCGATTCGTTCCACCTGCACTCTTGCGAACCAGCGGAGTTCGCAAAATTAATTTCGCCCGAGGTAATGATTCCTTTCGAACAGACTTTAACAGCAACGGTGCTTGCAGAAGGAAAAGCCCGCATTATGGATCGCGAAGACATGCTGAAGTTATCTAGTACTCATGCACCTCGTTTACTGGAACAGGGAATCGAAGCTATTTGTTCGTTGCCGTTGATCACGGCAGGGCGGAAATTGGGCGCACTCAATCTCGGCGGTCAGGATCGCGACTCCTTTCCCGACAAGAGCGTTGCTGCCCTGGAGCAGATTGCCGGACAAATCGCTATCGCGCTTGACCGGGCGCGCGCGGAACGCGAGATAACACAGCTCACGAGCCGTTTGAAAACGGAAAACATTCATGAAGATTCCGACTTGCGCTCCCAAGCTGGCTTTCACGAAATTATCGGCGACAGTAGCGCGCTAAAAGCGGTACTTAAGCAAGTGGCGACGGTGGCTCCGACGGATTCGACGGTGTTGATATTAGGAGAAACGGGAACAGGGAAGGAACTGATTGCCCGTGCTCTCCACCGATTAAGCTCGCGTCGAAATGGCAGCTTTGTGAAACTTAATTGTGCGGCTATTCCGACTGGCCTTTTGGAAAGTGAATTATTTGGACACGAAAAAGGGGCATTTACGAGCGCCGTAAGTCAAAAAATAGGCCGACTAGAAATGGCGCACAAGGGAACCCTGCTATTGGACGAAGTTGGCGACATTCCGACCGAGCTTCAACCGAAGCTCCTGCGAGTTTTGCAAGACCAGGAGTTCGAGCGGCTCGGAGGCACCAAGACGATCCGCGTAAACGTACGGTTGATTGCGGCCACGAATAAGGACCTTGCACGGAGCGTTATGGCGAATGAATTTCGCAGTGATTTGTACTATCGACTGAATGTGTTCCCAATTACATCTCCAGCACTGCGGGACCGCGCTGCGGACATCCCGATGCTAGTCAGGCATTTTGTAGAAAAGTATGCGACACGGATGCACAAGCAGATTGACCACATTCTTGCTGAGACCATGCTCGCGCTGAAGAATTGGCGTTGGCCGGGAAATGTGCGCGAGCTGGAGAATTTTATCGAACGGTCGGTAATCCTCAGTGACGGGAACACCCTGCAGCCGCCACTCGCGGAATTACAGGGTTCGAATGAGAATTTTGTTGAAGGAACGCTAGCGAGCGCCGAGCGAGAACACATTTTGCATGCCTTACGGCAAAGTGGCGGAATGATTTCTGGGGCACACGGAGCGGCGGCACGACTGGGATTGAAGAGGACGACATTGCAATCCCGGATGCAGAAGATGGGCATTGAACGCCTAGACTATCGAAATTAAAAATCGATCCGAGGAGTGACGTCTTCAGCGTTTGAGCATGTCGGCGGTAAGTACATTCGCTTTTCGTGCCAGGATATACGCTCGATCCAAGTGGCCAGCTTCCAAAGAGGCTCGAGCCTGGCGGAGGTAATTCCGGAGTTGAGAGACATCTTGTTGCTGGCCAATATCCAGGACACGGCCAGCGACCCGGTTCAAGTTCTGTTCCGCGGCGCTAAGCAGCATCTGCGTACTGGCTATTTGCTGCCTGGCTTGTTCCGGTGATTGGCTGGGTAGGAACTGAATACTCGGATCAGTCGTACCGCCATTTCTCACGACAGTTCGTTTCGCAGGCTTACGAGGCGAGACCGCTGGTTGAGGCGTTTCGCCGGAATTAGTGGATTGCGGCGCGTAGAGACCAAACGCGCGAGCAGGCATTTGGGGAAATAGCCACAACCCCACGAGCAAGATCCACGACGTTACCAAGTATGTTTGTTTCATGGCGGATACAAATTTAACGTCCCTGTGGCGTTAACGGCATGCTCTTCTCATTCGCAATTTCGGATTGCTCGTTAGGGGGGATTGCCTTTGGCGCCATTTTTGGTTCGACGAACGGCAAGCACAGGCGAAAAGTCGTTCCCCGTCCTTCGATGGATTCGAACTCGACCGACCCATAGTGCCACTGCATGATCTGATAAGTTTGTGCCAGACCGATCCCTCCACCTTTAGGTTTAGTTGTGAAGTACAGTTCGAAAATCTTCTCCTGGACGTCGTGCGGTATTCCCGCACCTTCGTCGCGAACTTCCGTATAAATCGAATCCCCGTCGCGTCGCGTTGAGATAAAGAGAGTTCCACCTTGAGTCATCGCCTGAATTCCGTTCAAAACAACGTTGAGCAGGGCCTGTTTGATGAAGTCGGGATCAATCTTTACGCTCAACGGACACTCGCTAATGTCGCGAGCGATTGTGGCTCTGTGTTGCTCCGCATCAGGAGATGCTAGGTTCACGACTTCCTGAAGTACTTGTCGCAAATCCATGTGCTCAAGATGCAAATCGCGAGGACGAGTGAAGTCGACCAGTGTTTGGACAACACGATCAAGGCGATGGATCTCACTGTCTATGACGTCCATGTGGCGGCGCGTGTCGGGATCGACACGTTGGAGTTTGTTTTGCAGCAACTGCAGATGAAGGACTATGGCGTTAATCGGATTCTTTACTTCGTGAGCTACACCACGAGTAATTCTTCCGCTGGCTGACATGCGTCGCGACATTTCAATTTCGTCTTCGATTCTTCGTGCAGATTCAGCGTCACGTAATGTCAATAGAGCACCGATTGAGGTGCCCTGTTCTTGAATGAAGTCGAGGGAAAGCTCAACCCGCTTGGCGTTAGATGTGACGATCTCCCGTTGTTCAATCGATTGCCGAAGTTGAAACGCGTTTAGCAAAAGTGAACCGAGATCGGTTTGATTAGAGAAAATCTCTTTGACGGTATGTCCCAGCAATTCGTGACGGGGTCTTCCGAGAAACTTCTCGACCGAGGCACTAACGAGGACGACCCTGGAATCGCGGGTGAAGAGCATTAATCCTTCCTGAAGATTTCCCATCAATTGATCCACGTTATCTTTTAGCGCGGAGAAGATTTCGCGGGCGTCACGCATCTGGCGTCCCAGGTGTGCAATCTTCAGAGTAACTAGTCCGTACTCATCAGCATGTGCGCCTTCGAGGCCAATCGTTTCATCACTTCCGCCCGTAACACTATCTAGACTCCGGCTGATTTCCTCTAAAGGTCCCAGCGCTAGGCGGGATAGTCCCGCAGCAAGAAGAAGCGAAAGCAAAATTGCAATCAACGACAACACGAACGCGTGCCGCAAACGCGGAGTAAGTTCGTCGCGCACTAGAACAGTTGAAACTCCAACTCTGACACTGCCGAACGGTTGTCCGTTCATCTGTAGTGGGAGCCGCATGTCGTAAACAGTTGGTGGGTTGTAGATAAGGCGTAACTGGCGTCGGAAACCCGCATTTTGGATTTGCTGAAAACTGGGGCGATCAGGAATTTGCTTGCCTACGAGTTCGGGATCAGTGTGCAGGATTACGCGTCCATTGGAATCCACGAGTGCGGCATCATAAATCGTCGGCCAGCTAGCAACCACGGAGGCCATCATGGCGTTCAGATCCTGATCGGTACCCAAATAGTAGGCGATGGCGTCTTTTACTTTTTCGGGACGATTGATATTCGTGCGCGTGCTGGTTAAATCAGGTACGGCGTTCGTTGCCAAGAACGCGAGTTGCCCACTGAGATAAGAAGCACTGTCATGTGCTGTGGTGACCTGTTGAAGAAGAATTTGAGATATGAACAAATACGAAAACGCGGTCACCAGCATCAATACCATCAAGGTGATGGCCAGAACGATTTTTGTTCTACGAAGCATGATATGGCTTGGCCAGACCGTTTTTATTCTTGATCCCGATTCGCTTCCTGCTCTTCAGCGGCAGCACTGCCGTATTCCTTCATTTTATTGTGCAGTGTCTTAAGGCTGATTCCGAGCATTTCCGCGGCGCGTGTCTTGTTGTTGCCGGTGCTGGTCAGGGTTTTAAGGATGAGCAACCTTTCCGCCTCGCCAACTGTGGTACCAACCCCTACTCGGACCGAGTCGCCATCGTCTATTACAGGACGAGCCTGACCAAAATTTGGCGGCAGATGCTTGGTCTCAATCATTGCCGAATCGCAGACGATCACAGCGCGCTCCAACGTATTTCTCATTTCGCGGACATTCCCGGGCCACGAATAATTCTTGAACGCATTCAAAACCGCTTCACTCACGCCTGCGACTTTACGTCCATGCTTTGCTCCCATATCTGCCAGCAAGGTTTGTACGAGATCGGGAACGTCATCCCTGTGCTCCCTTAATGGCGGCATATGGATGTTAAAAACGTTCAGTCGATAGTAGAGATCGTTGCGCAATTCGCCGCGCGCAACCGCTTCTTCGGGATTTTTATTTGTAGCTGCTAGAACTCTGACGTCGACCGTTGTTTCCACCTTACTGCCAAGACGTCGCAGTTTGTGATCCTCCAGCACACGCAGGAGTTTCGCCTGAGTTGCGATCGGCATTTCGCCGATCTCGTCTAGAAGAAGAGTGCCTGCCTCGGCCAGTTCAAAGCATCCAGTGCGGCGCTCGAGTGCGCCCGTAAATGCTCCCTTTTCATGTCCGAAAATTTCGCTTTCGATTAACGTCTCGGGTATCGCTGCGCAGTTGATCGCTACAAACGGTTTATTTTTTCGTGGGCTAAGTTCGTGAATGGTGCGAGCTACCAATTCTTTGCCGGTTCCGCTTGCTCCAGTGATAAGTACCGAAGCGGTACTGGGCGCAACCATTTCGATGAGGCGAAAAATGTCCTGCATTTTTTTTGACGGCCCAATCAGAGAGCCGAGAAATCCGCCATCACGCAGCTTGCGCCTTGAGACTTCATTCTCAGTGCGGCTCTCAAGGAGGCTCGATGCGTTCTGAAGAATTGTTCGAAGACGGATTGTATCGATGGGCTTAGTAATGTAGTCGTATGCGCCGGACCGCATTGCTTGAACGGCTGTATCAATTGTGCCTTGAGCTGTGACGACAATGATGGCCATAGTTTGCCGGTCGCTAGCAAGTCGATCTAACAACTCGAGCCCGCCCATGCGCGGCATTTTTAGATCGGTAATAACCATGGACGGACGCCACGCAGCAGCCTTCTCCAAACCCTCCACACCATCGCGTGCGGTATCCGAGCGGTATCCCCAAGAGGAAATTAATTCTGCCAGTCCGGTTCGTTCGTTCTCTTCGTCTTCTACGATCAGTACTTTCTCGTTAGCCATAATTCTCCGATTACTTAGCCATTATTGAGGCCAGACGCGTCGCGCTGCAACCTCGTAGGTCAATGTCGCAACTAATGTCGCTCATAATGCAACATTAGTTATGTATCAATGTGAGACGAAAGAGTTGACTGTGCGTGTACCCGTGTGTGCGGTGGAGCAACTTAGTGATAAATTATGTAAGTGCCGCATTGTTACTTTTGTAGATCGCTATCTGATAAATGACGGCCTCAACGACTCAATCAGAGTTTGCTTATTTAGGCCTTTTTCCCGGGATCACGAATTGAAGTGGTAACGCAAGAACCAAGAAGAAGAATCCATTGGAGGATGAAAATGTTTTGCACTAAGATCGGCAATCGCCGCTCGTTGTGGGTGGTTCTGTGTACGACGCTGGCGTTGAGCATGCTGTCCAGCGTAGCGTTCTCGCAGGATCAACAAGTACCCAAATACGATGTATTTACCGGATATCAGTGGTTGCATCCAGGTGGGAATGTGGTTGCCCCGGGCAGCGATCCTAACGCGCCCACGTCGCAATCCCTGCCAGATGCCCCGTGGGGCGTTGGTGCAGCAATCGCCCGCAACTTTGGCAAATATCTTGCCGCTGAAGCTGACTACGGCAAGAACTGGACGACAGACGGTAAGGGCCTTAACGAACAAACGCTCTCCATCGGTCCGCGCTTGATGTTCCGCAGCGACAATGCAAATTTCTTCGTGCATACATTGTTGAGCTGGAACCGTCTCAGCGCGCCTGGGCTTCCTGACGACAATGGTATTGGCGCCATCCTGGGCGGCGGCGTCGACATGCCACTGAGCCACTTGATCACGCTACGTGTATTTGAAGGCGACTATGTTTGGGCGCGTCATAACTACGCCAGCGAAGTTTCGTCCTCGTTCCCTGATCTCCGACGCCCTTCGCTTGAAGGTCTACGCTTGCGCACTGGTATTCTCTGGAACTTCGGATACCCGCAACTGGCGGTTCCGGCAGCAGCCTGCTCTGTGCAACCTGCAGAAGTAATGGTGGGCGAGCCGGTCACGGTGACCGCGAATGCCAGCAACTTTAATCCGAAACACACTTTGACTTATGCATGGAGCGGCACTGGCGGTAAGGTGAATGGCAACAACAACACTGCCAGCATCGATACCAATGGCGTGGCTGGCGGTACCTACACCGTCACCAGCACAGTGACCGATTCAAGAATGAAGAAGGGCAATTCAACGACTTGCTCTGCCACTTACGCAGTGAAAGAGCCCCCGAAGAATCCGCCGACCATGTCCTGCTCTGCCAGCCCAACTTCCTTGCAGGCGGGTGGTACTTCTACGATCACTTGTACTTGCACCAGTCCTGACGGCGTTCCAGTTAATGTCGGAACCTGGACTGCATCCAGCGGTACGATTTCCGGTAGCGGCAGCACAGCAACCGAAAACACCACTGGCGCGGCACCTGGCACCATAACTATCGGAGCTACTTGTACCGACTCCCGTGGTTTGACCGCACAGGCTTCGTCGCAGGTAACGATCGAGAATCCTCCGCCACAGCCTTCGCCTGAACTCGAACGGCGTTTGGCTCTGCACAGCGTTTACTTTGCGACTGCGAAACCGACGGTAGCTAATCCAACCGGCGGACTTGTGGCCAGCCAGGAGAAGCGCATGAACGAAACAGCAGCCGACTTCCTCACCTACTTGAAGATGAAGCCGGATGCGAAGCTTATCCTCGAAGGTCACGCCGATCCTCGCGGAACCGACGAATACAATCAGAAGTTGTCTCAACGACGTGTAGACGCTGTTAAGGGCTACATGGTGGCGCACGGCGTGCCTGCAGACAACATCGACACCAAGGCCTTCGGCAAACAGCAGAATCTCACGGACCAGCAAGTGAAGGACGCTGTTGAGAAGAATCCTGAACTGACGCCTGAAGAACGCGCTCGTGTCATGAAGAACGAACGCGCAATCATTCTGGCCAGCAACCGTCGTGTGGACGTTACGTTGAACACGACTGGTCAGGGTTCACCGCAGATCTATCCGTTCAACGCAGCAGACTCACTGGCACTGATTGGCGGACGCGAGTCCGACATGAAGGCACGGGCCGAAGCAAAGAAGAAGACGGTCCGTCGCAAGAAGCCAGCTGCTCCAGCGACACAGCAGTAGCCGATTCGGCTAACGCTGCGATCTAACCTCGGGGGTGCGGGAAACCGCACTCCCGTTATTTTTTGCCACGTGTGATATTTTCAAACTTAGAGTTTCCTATCATGATTCGACCCAACAAAGGCATTTCACCCACGATTCCGGCTTCCTGTTACGTGGATGAGTCCGCCCAGATCATTGGCGATGTGATTCTGGGTGAACATGCGAGCGTCTGGATGAACGCGGTTGTGCGTGGCGATGTCTATGCGATTCGCATTGGCGCGAACTCGAATATTCAGGATTGCAGTGTGCTCCATGGAATGAAGGGCCTGTACGGAGTGACTCTTGGTGAGTACGTCACGGTAGGGCATTCGGTCACGTTACATGGTTGCACCATCGAGGACCGATGCCTGATTGGGATGGGAACGATCATCCTGAATGGCGCGAAGATCGGCGCAGGTTCGATTATCGCGGCTGGCACGCTGATCCCTGAGAAGACCATCGTTGAACCGGGATCGTTGTGGATGGGTTCTCCAGGAAAATTCCGGCGAAAGCTGGATGCGAACGATACTGAGAGCATCATGCGATACGCGAATAATTATCTGGGATACAAGGAAGAGTATTTAAGAGAGAGATGATTAAAGCCGTTCGAGGCACGCGTGACATTCTTCCGCCGGACACGGCGTTGTGGAACTTCGTCGAAACCACCGTGCGCGACGTTTTTCGTTTGTACAACTTCCACGAAATTCGTACCCCGATTTTCGAGAGCACAGAACTGTTTTCCCGCGCAGTAGGCGAAGAGACGGACGTCGTGTCGAAAGAAATGTATACGTGGGAGGACGGTGAGCGATTTAACGAACGAAAGCTAACTGACGATTGGCTCGCTGCGCACGAATCTAATGATCCTACCCGCGTTCAGGCCGGGCGAGTAACTAAGTACCAACATGGTGCATGGCTAACAGATTTGGAGAGATTAGGGGTGACGCACGTCCTGCGAGGTGTACAAGGTCCTCCTCCGGCATACCTTCCCGGAAGCCGTGAAGAGTTTGTCGCTTTTGCGCCCAATGTCTCGTCCGATGCAATTGACAGCTTAAAAAAGGCACGCGTTCTCGCCAGGGATCGCTATCTGAATGATTTCAGCAACCAGGCGATCTATCTTAGGCTCGTAATTCCTGCGAACACCGCGCGCAATTCGCGGGTTGATACTGCGGATATAGAGATCGAACCTTTTCCGGGAACGTTCTTTTCAACTTCTCAATCCATCACCTTGCGTCCGGAAAATACCGCTGGAGTTGTTCGCGCGTACATCGAGCACAAACTCTGGGACCGTGGAATCAATAAGTTGTTTTATATTGGTCCGCAATTTCGTCGTGAGCGCCCGCAGAAAGGCCGATACCGCCAGTTCTATCAGATTGGGGCGGAAGTGATTGGGCCGACCAGCGCTGGAAGTGAGTCTCCCGCGCGCGATGCCGAAATCCTCGAACTTCTAACGACATTGCTTGACCGGCTCGGAATTACCGGATACACACTCGAATTGAACTCTGTTGGTTGTAAGAACGACCGTGCGACTTACAACGAAGCGTTGCGCAAAGCGCTGGAGCCGCTTGCACCGAAAATGTGTTCGGATTGCCAGCGACGCGCTGTGACGAATCCGCTGCGAGTCTTCGACTGTAAGGTGCCGGAAGACCAGCCCATCATCGAAACGCTTCCACGCATCAGCGAATATTTAGATGAGCCTTGTCGTAAGCACTTTGAGGAGGTCCAGGGCATCCTCAAATCAGCGGGGGTAGATTTCGAATTAAACGATCGGCTGGTTCGCGGGCTCGATTATTACACGCGTACCGCTTTCGAATTTACCCACCGCGCACTGGGCGCGCAGAACGCGATCCTGGGAGGTGGGCGTTACGACGGGCTGTCCGAGTCCATTGGTGGACCTTCAGCGCCAGGTATTGGATTTGCCATCGGCGAAGACAGGCTGGTGATGTCCCTGCAAGAATCGGCGGATGCTGTTCAGCGGAAGCCGGATGTTTACATCGCGCCGATGGAGGGTATGAACCGCCAAGCTGCGCGATTAGCTCGCGAACTACGACGCAGCGATGTGATTGCCGAATTAGGCGACGAGAAGTTTCGTCTGAAAAAATCTTTTGAGGCGGCCACTAAGCTCGGCGCCCGCTACATTCTAATCGTTGGTGAGAATGAAGCTGTGTCGGATGTTTTCGCTCTGAAAAATCTCGCTAGCGGCGAGCAGATTTCCGTGCCACGAGCCGAACTGGCAGGGAAGATTAAAGTCTAGAGTGCGTTATCACCTGACTTCGAGTGAGATCAGATCGCCGTCTGATTTTCCGCCGGACTTGTAATTCACACTCACCGCACGGTTCGTCCACGCGCAAGACAGACTCTTTGCGCCTACCACGACGAGTTCCTTGTAGTTTTCCGTTCGCAAAGATAATGTTTTCGCTCCAGTAGAGACGTTCAGTGTCGCTATTGGGTCGTGGGTGCAGTCCACACTCAACAACGTACCTTTCGCAAATCGAATGGGACGTCTGTCGGGCGGCGGGCCAAGAGGCTGTTCCGAGCTGACTTCAACTTCGTCCGAGCCTTCTTTTGCGGTTGCGACTTCGGGAGCATTATTCGTGACGGGCGCTTCCGATGTAACCGGTGTGCTGGTCGTTCCTTCCAGGACGCGACCGTATTTTTTCAATGCGGGAATATCCGCCAACTTTTTATTTGCCGACGCTACGATGCGCGGATCATCATTCGCAGCCAGTAGTTGAAGCATCGACGTTGCTGCGTCCCACTTCTTGCCGGCGAGATAAATGTCGGCCATATCCAATAAGTAATCTGGACGGCGCGGCGCCAATTGAATGGCTGCGTGCATGGACTCCATCGCAGCAGTCGTGCCGCCTCCTTGTAACCGTGCCACGCCAAGGAGACGGTAGGCTTCCGCGAACTCCGAATGCCAGTCGAGCACAATACGCAGATCCTGCATCATGTTGGGAAGACTGTCGATCGTCTTGCCTGCGCTCAAGGCTTGCTCGTATCTCATGTCCGAAAGATAAAAGCGAACCCATGGATCTCCCTGATTCAGGTGGAGACCCTTGTCGAGTTCGTCGCTGGCTTTGGAAAAATCTTTGCGCTGAAGAAGACCCCATGCGAGGGCGCGATGCGCGATCGAGTTATCAATCTTTGGATCATTAGCAATGAGATTCAAATCGCGAATGGCAGCATCGCGTTGTGCAGGGATTCGTAGTTCCATCTCATCGACTAGAGCTTGGGCTTCTCCTAGTGTGGCAGGCCGCGGAGTAGCTCCGATGTTGCCGCTATCGGTCGCTGACTGAACAGCACCACCTTTCGTTGACAATTGCGGCGCGAGGCTCTGGAAATATTCATGGATGTTCTTGTCGAATTCGGCGGCGCTGATTCCATAGGCTTGTTGAATTGCCTTGTCCACAGGCAGTTTTTGCAGAGCAATCAGACCCAGGTACGTTCCTGTTTCCGCGAGCTTTTCTTTGCGGACGAGGTAATGGATTGTGACCCAGGATTGAGCAGCGAACTCGTCGTTCTGACTGAATATATCGGACGAGACTTTGTCGCCGACATTCTTCTTGCTAAGAAGATCGGTGACACTTAGCCACGGACCTTTTGAAAGTTGCGCGGTGAGAGAGCCGCCTGCTGGATCATCTCCAATAGACGTTCTGCTTGTCGCCGGGGCGATAGCTGGCAAAATATTGCGCGACACCTTGATCGAACCAAGGTTGCGCCGGAGGGTAGTTGCCATCGAGGAGCATGAAAGCGAATGGATATTCGACCGAACGCCAGCTTTCAGCCTGCCCCAAATTGAGGACCACGAAATCTCGGTCCGATCCCCGCAGAAAAAATCCGCCGCCGGCCTGACCGGGGGGCGCGGCCTTGGCATATTCGTCGTCGTTTTTGAATGCAATGATGTCCAAAGGTTTGGGCATGCGAACGACGTTGCGGTTCAGTACGTCGCCGAAAGTGGCAGCCATCTGTTCGAAGCGTATGACGACTTCGCGCCCTTTGGGTTCGTCCGCATCGGTGAGGACCGAAAAGTGGCTGGAATTAACGTGTATCCAGCGCGGAGCGCTATCTCGCGTAAACGCGGTGAATGCCGTGAGGAAGATCAGGCACAGCATCAAGGGCCGCGACGACTTGCGGAAAACAGCCATGAACGGTTTGATGCTACCACGAGGGGTGAAAACCATACTCTCACTATCGGTTTGAGGTCTTCGTCAATTTTTCGTGTGCGCAGTTCGCCGCTTCTGAAACGACCTGATCGTCATCGGTTTTGAGTTTTTCCAAAACAGGGAGAAACCCAGCATGGCCGCTATTACCCATGGCGTTTACAGCATTGCGGCGAAGGCCGGCACGTTTGGTTCGGCGAATGGGCGATCCGCGAAAATGCTCGCGGAAGTCCTCTTCGCTTATTGCTGCCAGCCATTCCAGAGCAGGATTTACGAGGCCTTCCCGTGGCTGAAATTCTGGGGCTGAAGTCGCTGGAGCATTGCGATTCCAGGGGCAAACATCCTGGCAAATGTCACAACCAAAGATGTGACGGCCCATGCCATCGCGCAAAGATTCTGGGATCGTTCCCCTCTTCTCGATGGTCAGGTAAGAAATGCAGAGATGGGAGTCAAGATGATAAGGCGCAGTAATCGCATCAGTTGGACATGCGTCAATGCAGCGCGTGCAGGTTCCGCAACGATCTGGGGCGGGAATATCCGCTAGGAAATTGTCAGCCAAGTCGATCGATGTGAGGATCACTCCAAGAAAAAGCCATGACCCAATTCCTTGGTTGATGATGCAGGTATTTTTTCCGATCCAACCTATGCCAGCGTATTTGGCGAACACACGTTCGACCAGTGGACCAGTGTCTACGTAAGAGCGCACAGTGATTTCTGCATCTTTGCAAATATTGAAGAGCGCGCTCTCCACTTGGCGGAGCTTACGCAAGACCGCATCGTGATAGTCTTCGTGGCTCCAGGCGTAGCGGGAAATCCAGCCGCGAGTATTGTCGCGGTCGACTTCGGTCGAGTAAGGCTGTGCGGTGTTGTAGTTGATCGCGCAGACGATTACGCTGCGGGCCCAGGGAAAAGCTTCTATCGGGGAAGCGCGCTTCAGGTTGCCGCCATCGTCACGGGCTTCCAGATACTTCATGTCGGCGGCGCGGCCGTCGCGAATCCATGATATGAAGCTGTCGAGCTCAGGATGCTGACGAAAAGGGGCAATTCCGCACAATTCAAATCCGAACTCACGAGCGGCACTTTTAATCTGGTCGGCGAGGTTGGTAGTCGCGTTCATCCTGGTACCTTCTAAGTCTAAGGCCTGCTTCACAGCTGTTGGGCTGTTTTGACGTCCTGTGCAAATCTTGTGACGCGCGACCTTGCGCTCGAAAATGGCGAACCCTAGGTTGGTCTTTAGTAGGAGACTACATGGGAACAGCAACTCCAGTGATCCAAATCGCGGTGATTAACGCTAGTACCGTCATTTCCGATGCCGAAATTCCGGCCGTCGTGAGTGCTTTACAACAACAGGTCAATAACGATTTTGGCCCAATTTGGGGCGTGTCTGCAAAATTGAATATTGTTCCGAATGGCATGCAGTCGCCATCAGGCTCCTGGTGGTTAACAATTCTCGACGATTCCGATCAAGCCGGTGCGCTGGGTTATCACGACCTGACGTCGGATGGTCTGCCAATGGGGAAAGCGTTTGCGGGGACTGATCTGAAATTCCGCAATGCATGGTCGGTGACGGCAAGTCACGAACTTCTGGAGATGCTGGTAGATCCGAATATCAACCTTACGGTGATGGTGCAGGAGGATGTCCGGACGGCGGGAACACTTTACGCTTACGAAGTGTGCGACGCATGCGAGGACGACAGTCTTGGATACAACATCGGCGATGTGCTGGTGTCGGATTTTGTCTATCCGTCGTGGTTTGAAAGTTTTCGCGGTACGTCTTCCGTCCAGTTTGATCATGTGAGCAAAATTACCAAGCCGTTTGAATTGCTGAAGGGCGGCTACATCGGGACGTTCACCATTAATTCCGGAAGCGGGTGGCAGCAGAGCAGTGGAGAAAAAGTGTTGACTGATACGCGCAGCAGGGGCGACGCAGGTAGCCGGCGCGAACGGCGCGCCACGCCGAGGTCACAGTGGATTTACAGCCGTCCTTATAAAGAAGTTGCTGAGCAAGCGTTTGAATATCAGGAGAGGATTCGAGGGATTATTGCGCGGCGGGAAGCAGCGTAAAAGCTGGCCCGAAATCTAGATGCCTAGTTTTTTCACTTCTTCGTTGTAGTACTTGCGGTAGAGGATGTCCCATTCCTGGCTGCCTTCCAGAATAGTCTTTCTCTGGTTCTCGATTTTTTGCTTGGCGGCGAGATCGATCTTCTCTTCGTGATTAAGAAGGTCTTCTATAATCTTGCGAGCTTCGAGACGAATGGTATTTCGGTCTTCGAGGAAGTCGACTTCGGCCATACCGGCCAATGCGTCGGTCACCACGTGGGCAATTTTATTTACTTTATCGCGGCTGACTCTCACAAGACCGCCTTATATTTGCGGGAAAGTTCGCTCTTCACCTTGCGGAACATTTCCTGGTAATTCGCGCCTGAGGTACGCATCTCCTCGGAATAGGCTTCGAGAATCACACGTACTTCATCATTGATGCGGTCCTCGAGGGTGAATTCCTCAAGAATTGCCGCATGGACTTTCTCTGTCACTGCGGCTTGAGATTTGGTTTCAATCATCTCGCCAGCAATAAGTTTTTTGGTGACTTCGCGGGCTAGATAACCCACATATTCTTTGGAAAGTAGCATGATGCAGTCAAAATTCCTGTTGCGAACTTATAATTCTAGCACAGGGAAATGCAGGGCCATTGACCCTTACCTGCGACGCAGCGGGTGGAATACAATAAAACACGTCAGCTATGACTTCTTATTCCGATGACTTGAGCGGGTTGCGAGACGACATGGTGGCATTTGTCGAAGGCCACGGCCTGCGCCGATTTCCGGGCCGCATCGAATACGAGTGGGTCCCGAGTGTTCTGTGGAAGCCAGAAGACAATCCGGAGAGTTGGAAAGATTTTGTCGAGATGGCAAAGGCCTCCGGCGCGCTATTCGTAACCATGGATGGCTGGCGATTGAAGCGCGAAGAGTTGGATGAGATGCTGGAGCGTCTGGCGAGTGTTGATTTCGCCGGCGGGGAAGAGATTGAGGATGCGCGCTGGCTGCGCACCTACATCGGCAAAACCGGATACGTTCAGATGGGATTCGCGTATCAGGGTGTGATGATGGTGTATGAAGCATCCACCGAGTGGTGGGAACGGTATCAACATCTGATTGAAATGATCGACGAGTTCGGCGGCATTCCGATGGGGCCTAGCTCCGAAGGCGATTTTTAACACCTGCCCACTGGTATTCTTTCGAGTAGCAATCCCGCAAAAGTGAAGTGGACGAATAAGACCGCTGACGCGGATCAGGTGCGCTCTCTCGCGACCGCACTGCTAGGTGATCGCGTTGTGACAAACGTCGCGCAGGCGAAGACGCTCGCGCGCCTGCTGGTAATGAGGGGCATTGCCAACGCCGAGTCCGCACAGAAATTCCTATCTCCATCGTTGGAGCACCTGCACTCTCCTTACTTGATGCTAGGAATGAAAGCGGCAGTGGACCGCATCGAGGCAGCCATCGAAGGCAAAGAGGGAATTCTCATCTACGGCGATTATGACGTGGACGGGACAACGGCTGTCGTGATTTTGAAGACGGCGATTGAGCTCTGCGGCGGCGCTGCGGACTTTCACGTTCCGCACAGAATAAGAGAAGGCTATGACCTTCGTGGAGATGTTATCGAGCGGTCAGCCGCTGCCGGCATCAAGCTGGTGGTGAGTGTCGACACAGGGATACGCGCGTTTGCCGCTGCTGAAACTGCACACCGTGTTGGCGTCGATTTGATTGTCACTGACCATCATCTTCCGGGCACGGATGGAATGCCGAGAGCACTTGCGGTGTTGAATCCGAATCAGGTGGATTGCGAGTATCCGTGCAAGTCGCTGTGTGGCGCGGGCGTTGCGTTCAAGCTTGCACAGGCTTTAATGCAGAGGCGATTGCCAGGCAAAGATCAGTCAAAGCTGATTTCTTCGTTTCTGAAAATTGTTGCGATTGCGACAGTCGCCGACGCGGTCCCACTCAACGGCGAGAACAGGATGTTCGCGAAGTTAGGATTGGCAGCGCTTCGGTCGGCGGTGAATCCGGGATTGAAGGCATTGTTGGACGTGGCGAAACTTGGAGGACGTCCTCTGACGTCGGGCGAGGTGGGATTCCGCATTGCTCCGCGAATTAATGCCGCCGGGCGAATGGATGTTGCGCGAGACGTAGTCGATTTATTCAATACGAAGGATCCAGTCCAAGCGGTCGAGATTGCGCAAAAACTGGATGGACTGAATTCGGCGCGCCAGCAAGAAGAACGCGAGATCATGGAATCGATCACGAAGCGATTTGAAAGCGAGCCAGCATTGCAGGATGCGTTCTGCGTCGTGATTGATGGCGAAGGCTGGCACCGCGGTGTGATTGGAATCACGGCTACACGCGTTGTCGAGCGATTTGGACGTCCAGCATTGGTCATCTCACGGGATGGCGATGAGGCGCACGGATCCGCACGATCTATTCCTGCGTTTCATTTGCTGAATGCGTTGGAGTCATGCGCTTCTTTGTTTACGCGTTTTGGTGGTCATGCTCATGCTGCGGGATTTTCGCTGCCAACCGAACGAATTCCCGCGTTGCGAGAGCGGTTAGACGCTTATGCTCGGGAGCGGCTGACGCTGGCTGATTTCCAGCCTGCTCTGAGCTATGACGCGGAACTGCCGCTGGAACATGTAACGCCGCAATTCTTCAATGTATTGCAGAGATTGGAACCGTTCGGAGTTGGCAATCCAGAGCCCATGTTTGTAGCTACGGGAGTGCGTGTGCTTTCTCCGCCACGCATATTAAAAGAAAAACACATCAAGATCAAGCTGTCAGCGGGAGTGAATGGGAAATCGATTGTGCATTCTGCACTGGGGTGGCATATGGCTGAGCGTATCAAGGACGATCCATTGATTCCTGGGGACAAGCTAGACATTGCCTACACGCTGGATTACAACGACCATCCCGATTTCGGGGGAATAGAACTATCTCTGCGCGACTTCAAGCGCCATTCCGACTAACCTAGGCCGATCAAGTAAACTTTCTTAAATGCCTGTCTCCATTTCTCTTCTGCGCCGCTGGTTCGCAGCGGCGGCGGTCTTCGTAGTTTTGGCAGTCGCGGGAACATATTTTTTTGCGCGGCACAAAGTGCAAAATGCGCTGAAGCAGGTGCCGGGGAAAATGGGTGTTGAAATTCAGCAGAGTGCGAATGGCTTCACCATTTCCAAGTCAGAACAGGGCCGTACCTTATTCAAGATGGAGGCCAGCAAAGCGGTGCAGTTTAAGCTGGACGGGCGGACTGAGTTGCACGATGTTCGCATCACCGTTTACGGCCGTGATTCGGACCGTTTCGATCAGCTCTTTGGCGACGATTTTGAATACGATCCGCACACCGGCGATGCTGTCGCTAAAGGCGTAGTAAATATTCAGCTAAACGCGAATCCGGGTGGAACTACCCAGTCCGACCAAGCCACGCCCAACGGACTCAAGAATCCGATTCATCTGAAAACCAGTGGACTCGTATTCAATCAGAAAACAGGGAATGCATACACGCGGGAGCAGATTGAATTCGAGTTGCCGCAAGGAACCGGATCCGCGCGGGGATTCACCTACTCTGCGAGCGACAATATGCTGTCGTTGGATGCGGATGTGAAGATCAATTTGACGGGAGAAAATCCAGCGACGATTACGGCTGCGAAGGGAAGCATTCGAAAAGAGCCGCGAGTAATTTTGCTGGATACGCCGCACTTTCAAAGCGCCACACAAGTATCTCAAGCGGAAAAAGCAGAGATCAGACTGCGTGCGGATAACACGATTGAAACGGTACACGCCGATGGCGGCGTAAAGGTTGCTGAACGCGAGGGCCAGGCAGGCAAAGTTCAGAGCGCAAGGCTTGAGTCAAATCAGTTGGATCTGATCGTTGAAGATTCCGGCGATCTGCTGCTGAGTGCGAATTTTTCCGGGGACGTCAAGTTTGAGGGATCGGGGACGCAATCGGTTCACGGAAAAGCTGGACGGGTGTTAGTGAATTTTGGTTCGAAGAACCAAGTGAATAAGTTGCATGCCGACCAGAACGTTCTATTGAGCATGGCATCGAATGCGACGTCCCAATCGGCGAGAGCGCTGAATGCGGACCTTACAGCACCCGCAATAGATGTGATCATTGCGGAAGGCCGGCATATTGAGCGGGCAGAAACACTGGGCGCGGCACGCTTCATCATCAACCCGGCTTCAGAAACGAAAGGCGAGCAGACAACGATCACGGCGCAGAAATTCGTCGCTCGATTCGATGACGATGGACAGGTTACATCATTCCACGGCGCTCCGGAGGCACGAATTGTCAGCCAGAATCTTGGACAGCCTGATCGCGTAAGTTCCAGCGAAAGCGTGGATGCATCCTTTCTTAACGGCGTCTTAAATGAGATCACTCAGGCAGGAAACGTGACCTATTTCGATGGAGAACGTAAGGCGTTCGCGAATGTAGGTCGCTATCGGCCGACTTCGCAGGTCCTTACGTTGGAGGGATCTCCGCGTATTTCTGATGGAGGTATGACGACGACGGCGCGGTTTCTAACCTTTAATCGGACAACTGGGGATGCATCCGCGGAGGGAAACGTAAAGACGACATATAGCGGGTTGAAGGCTCAACCGAGCGGAGCTATGCTGGCATCATCGAGTCCCATTCATGTAACTGCTCAGACAATGACCGCACATCAAAAGTCGGCGACCGCTCTTTACTCCGGTGACGTGCGGCTTTGGCAGGACGCAAACGTTGTTACAGCTCCGGCGATTGAGTTTGATCGCGACAATAGATCGCTAGTGGCGAAGGGAACAAAAGGCCAGCTGATTTCTACAGTGCTGTTTCAATCTTCTAGAAATGCCAAAGTCGGACCGATTAGCATTTCCTCATTGAATTTGAATTACGAGGATAGGCAGAGGCAGGCGATGTTTGAAGGCGGAGTGCGGGCCGCTGCTTCCGACCTTACAATAACATCAGATAAGATGACGGCATTTTTAACTACTAGAGGTCAAGATTCGTCGGCGCAGGGAGCAAGTTCGCCTGGAAAAATTGATCGAATCGTATCCGAAGGATCGGTCGTGATCACTCAACCGAACCGGCATGCTACTGGAAACAAACTGGTTTACACGATTTCTGACGATACATTTGTACTGACTGGAGGACCGCCGAGCATTTTTGATGCCGAACATGGCAAGATTACGGGGGTTTCGTTGACTTTGTATAGGCACGATGATAGGGTGCTCGTAAAGGGTGATCCCGCGACCCCGGCTGTCACCCAGACGCGAGTGGCACGATAAATGCGTAGACTGGCCACTGACGAAATTGGAAAATCCTACCGCAGCCGCCGGGTAGTAAATGGCATCAGTTTGCGCGTGGAGCAGGGTGAAGTGGTCGGTCTCTTGGGCCCAAATGGGGCAGGGAAAACCACTACTTTTTATACGATTGTAGGTTTGATCCCCCCGGACACTGGCCGCATTCTCATTGATGACGAAGATATAACTGACGTGCCCATGTATTTACGGGCCCGCCAATACGGAATCAGTTACCTCCCACAGGAAGCATCGGTGTTTCGCAAGCTGACGGTGGAGGAGAACATCCTGGCAGTGCTTGAGGCCCAGCCAATTTCCTGGCATGAACGCCGGGAAAAAATGGAGAAGTTGATAGACGAGCTAGGCCTCGAACACATCCGGCTTAATCGGGGTTATGCACTTTCAGGCGGTGAGCGACGAAGGGTAGAAATCGCAAGAGCGTTGGCGATTAACCCAGCCTTTATTTTGCTGGATGAACCGTTTTCAGGAATTGATCCGATCGCAGTTTTGGATCTGCAAAAAATTATCAGTGGACTGAAAGCAAGTGGCATAGGCGTACTGATCACGGACCACAATGTGAGGGAAACGCTGGCTGTGACTGATCGCGCCTACATCATCGACAACGGGCGGATTTTAGCGTCGGGTGATCCGGCAAGATTGGCCAGCGATCCTCAAGTACGACGAGTTTATTTGGGCGAGAGCTTTTCGCTAGTTTAAGTTTCAGTTTTTCGATCAACAATTATGGTGATGTTGCAACCCAAGCTGCATTTGAAAGTTTCACAGCGGCAGATACTGACGCCTGGACTCGTCCAAATGGTCAGTGTGCTGGCGCTGAACAAGCTTGAATTGCGAGACATGATCACCGCAGAGATGGTAGAAAATCCGGTGCTTGAGGAGTTGGAAGACAACATTCCTCTGCTGGACGATGTCGGGCGACAGGAAGAAGATCGCGAACGTCCCGTGGTAGAGGAAAGCGCAGCGACAGCTGAAGAAAAGAAAGATCCGTTTGAGGAGATTGACTTCGGTTCGTTTTTTCAGGAGTATCTCGATCCGGGCTATCGCAGTCAGAGCGAGATGGAAGAGATCGAACGCCCGTCGTTCGAAAACTTCCTCAGCAAGCCCGGAAATCTTGGAGATCACTTGATCTGGCAGTTGGGTTCGATACCAATGCGATCCGAAGTCCGCGAAGCCGCGGAAGTTGTTATTGGAAACCTCAGCGAAGATGGATATTTAATCGCCAGTGACGACGAACTGATGGGAACAGTTCCGCCGGCGCCGCCAGAAGCCGATGCTGCGGTAGTTGAGAGTGTCACAAAACAGGCAGCAGCGCTGGGATTGGATGCTGCATTGGAAATCCCTCATGCCGATGATGAAGCAATAGATGGAATTGAGGACGCCGCTGTTGAGGCGTCGATGGACGGTCTATCGTCCTCGCTCGAGTTGAATTCTACACAGCTAGTCACGATCCAGGCGGCCACGCTCGAAGCACCTGTAGTGCAAGACATTCGCGTACAAGAAACCGCTGCTGCTCCTGTTGTTCCGTCTGCAACGCTATTTCAACCGAAGTATAATCTGACGGATTTGCACGAAGCTATTGAAATTCTTCGCCAGCTAGATCCGCCGGGGGTAGCGTGTCGTGATTTGCGGGAATGCTTGCTGTATCAGTTGCGATATCACCAGCAGCAACTCGTATCCCATAAAAACGGGCACGATGAAGGTATAGCCCAAGTTCTAGCTGATGCCGTCATCGTTGTCGACCTGCATCTGCGCGCGGTCCAAAGCAAACAGCATAAGGAAATTGCAAAAGCTATGGGACGGCCGCCCGAGGCCCTGGAGCAGGCGCTCGATTACATCCGCACACTCGACCCGCGTCCGGGTCAGCAATACAACAAGACTTTGCCGCGGTTAATCGAACCCGATGTCGCTTTCGTAAAGCACGGAGAAGACTGGCTCGTCATCATGAACGATGAAGACGTACCGCAGCTTCGCCTGAATCCTGCGTATAAGCGCCTGTTGACGCGGGACGGTAATGATAAAGACACGCGAAATTACGTCAAAGAGCGCTACAAGAGTGCCATGCAGCTTATCAAGAATATCGAGCAGCGCAAGCAGACGATCATGAAAGTCTGTTACTCGATCGTCACTCGCCAGCCGGATTTTCTGGAAAAAGGCATCGATTATTTATTGCCAATGATGATCAAGGAGGTGGCCGAGGAAATTGGAGTGCATCCTTCCACCGTAAGTCGCGCGGTGGCTAATAAGTATGTGCATACGCCGCAGGGTGTTTTTGAGCTCCGTTACTTCTTCAGTGAAAGCGTGAACGGTCCAGAGGGTGGCGGCACTTCGCTGCTGATTCTCAAACGTCGCGTTAAAAAGCTGATTGAGGACGAAGATCCTTCGCGCCCGCTAACCGATGAGCAGATCACACGGATACTGCAATCCCAGGGTATTCAGGTGACACGGCGAACGGTAGCCAAATATCGCGAAGATATGCGTATTCCAAGTACACACCAACGGCGCGTTAAAAAAACTTAACCAACAAGTAGAACCGGTAGTGCTGTCCTCGAATCAAACACTCTGAACTCTTAAGGAGGGGCGCTCATGAACGTGGAATACACCGGTAGAAAGTATGAAATCACTCCAGCCATCCGGGAAGATGTTGAGTCCGGCCTCGCAAAAATAAGAAAAATTCTTCACGATAAATTCGAAACCAAGGTGACGCTGGCGGTAGAGAAGCGCCGTCATAAGGCAGAAATCACGATCAGTCCGCGAAACGGGCCACTTGTCGCCTTGGCCCAAGCAGGGGACATGACTGCGGCAGTACATGAAGCTCTCGACCACCTGGAGAAGCAGGCGGTCAAATACAAGACTAAGTGGAGAACCAAGACCCGTCACAATCATGCTGCTCCAAGTCGGAAGAAGTGGAATGGGGAAGCGCCAGTGGAATCCAGTGTGACGGCGGTTGGTCTGAGGAAGAAGATGGCGGTCGACGTTGTAGTCCACAGATTCCCAGCGCTGGCGAAAACTACTGAAGTGCACTTAGTAAGGTCGGAAGATGCCGTGTCGATACGTCCGATGACGTTGGAGGAAGCAATTAAGGAAGTGCATTTTCGTGATCGGGATGTTTTCGTATTCCGCGATCCGAAAGGCAAGCTGATGATCTTGCATCGCACGCGTCAGGATAAGATGGAGTTGATAGAGGCGCCGTGAATATTCATGCTTAATGACTGAAATGAGCGGCCAAGATGGCCGCTCATTATTGTTGTGGAACGAAAATCCACTGTCTGCTACATTTTTGTTCCACCATGCAGTTCCGCATTCGAAATTCGTTTGGGAGAATTCATAATGAACGCTACATCTATGAAATCAACCGTAATACCATGTTTGCGCTATCGAAATGCTCCGGCGGCGATTGACTGGCTCGCCAAAGCATTCGGATTTGAAAAGGGCCTGGTCGTACCGAACGAGGACGGCACGCTTGCTCATGCTCAGCTTACTTTGAACGGAGGCATGGTGATGCTTGCATCCGTCAACGACACACCTTTTGGTAAATTCATGAAACAGCCGGAGGAGATAGGTGGAGCTGCGACGCAGTCTTCATATCTGGTGATCGAAGATACTGATGGGGTCTATAAACGGGCGAAAGCGGCAGGCGCAAAGATCCTGATGGACATCAAAGATCAAGATTACGGCGGACGGGGATTTACCTGCTCCGATCCGGAGGGCCACATTTGGAGTATAGGCAGCTACGATCCGTGGAGCTAAGCATTAATCCGGAGAGCAGACATGGCAAATAGTCTTCATCGTTTCGGCATGAAAGGCCTCCACTGGTCTGTGGGAGTGGTGCTGATTATCGAGTCAGCCAAGTTTACTTTCGGAGCGGGATCGGCAAAGATGATCGCTCACATGGGCCTCCCCACATGGGTTAGACCGGCGATCGGCGTGACTGAGTTGGTGGCTGCGGTCTTATTCCTATTGCCGCCGACTATTGTTCTAGGCGGCTGGATCTTGGTGGTGTTGTTTTGCGTCGCGACCGTAGTCCATCTTCTGCACGGTCAATATGACATCAGCATGCTTGTCATATATGCGACGGCAGTACTAGCCGTGATTACCGCCGAAAACCCTAAGCGCCCGGTGCGCGGGAAACGCTGATCGCTTCGGGCATTACTATTTCGCAGTCGTGGTCTGCACTTGATCGAGCTCCGCTAGTACTTCTTCGCTGTGCTTGTTAGGATCAACCGTCGTGTAAACCTTTACGATTTTTCCTGACGGATCGATGATAAATGTGTGCCGGGCGGCGATCTTGACGACGCCCATGTTAATCAGAGAACCGTATTCGCTGGACACCTTTTTGTCGGCATCCGACAGCAGTTTGAAGTTCAGGCCTTCTTTGGTGCAAAACTGCTTGTGCGAATCCACGCTATCCACGCTGACTCCTAGTACTACTGCGCCGCGCTTTGCATATTGAGGCTGATCGCGTTGGAAGTTGTGAGCTTCGATGGTGCATCCGGTAGTCATGTCTTTCGGATAGAAATACAGGACGACCCATTTTCCCTGATAGTCCTTTAGGCTGACCTGACTTCCTTCCTGTGAACTCAAAGTGAATGCAGGGGCCATAGTGCCGACGGCCGGAGTTGAATCCGCGAACACTGTTTTCGCGACGAATACGATTGCAAGAATCGCGACGGCTGCCACGATGATGCGTGTAAACATAAAAAATCCTCCAATGGATTGCTTACTTAATATACGTGCGAAACGCAGGTGCAGTTGTAAAAAGCTTGTCTCCGTTTTTATTTTGGCTCAGCAGTGACCTCTGGGTTTGGCAATGGCGCCTCGAGTTCCTTTTCACGTTTGTCCCGCGCCTCTTTGTCCAGGTTGGTCACCTTATTCATTTCCAAACGGGCTTCCTGGGTGCGTCCCAACTTTTGTAAGATTTGCCCTCGCGCATAGTGCACGCTCGAATTGTCAGGGACGGCTTTTTGTGCGGCATCAATTTCTTTCAGGGCAGGGACGAACTTTCCTTCGTGCAAATATACGCGAGCGAGCTCGTAGTGCGAACTTACCAGACGTGCATCGAGGCGTAGTGCAGTCAACAAACTTTTTTCCGCGTCTTCGTCTCTTTGCTGTGCGAAGTACACGAATCCCAACTCGTCATAGTCGTAAGCGTTCGAAGGATCAATTGTGATGTCTTTGAGAAGCTCATCACGAGCACGGTCCCAGTCCTGCTTCTTTAGGTACGCCACTCCAAGATTGAAGTGCAGATAGGGAAGTTTAGGGTCAGATTTGGCAGCAAGCTGAAATTCAGCGATCGCGGGATCGTATTCCTGACGGTTCAGATGTGCTTTTCCCATGAGTAGATGAAATTCGGCAGAGTCTTGACCGGTCTCAACCAGTCGCGCTAGGGCTCGCTGCTCAAGATCAGTGCGCTTTGCCTTTCCGGCGGCGATTCCTAAAACATAAAGATAATTTAGCTCACTGGATTCCTGCGGCCACAGTGGCTCGAGGGTGGTCGCAGCTTCGTTATAACGATCCGTAAAAAAGTAACAGAGCCCGAGCAAGTATCGAGGTTGCATCGCGTCGGGCAGATCGCGAACAACTGATTCAAAGGAAGGAATGGCACCGCGATAATCGCCCTGCCGATAGTGCACAAGGCCAATGTTTAAGCGTATTCCTGCAATATTTGGTGCGAGGGTGTCTGCTTTATGAAGCATCTCAAGTGCTTGTGGCCACTGCTTCCGTCGCATGGCAATTACGCCAAGGTTGGCGTATGCGCCAGCGACATCCGGATTGATGGCAAGCACAGCACGAAAAGCTCGTTCGGCATCTCCGAGTTTGCCGGCTTTTAGGGCCACTTCGCCGTCCTGAAAAAGCCGTTGAGGATCTGCGTTTTCGGCAGAAGCGCGACCATTTTGCTTCGACTGTGCCGTTAATTGAAAGGTAGGCGAGGCAAGCGCGAGTGCCAGCAGGAGGATCGCGATTTTTATTGTTGTGCTTGACACTTGTCGAAGTCTCTGGTGTAGTGTCCGCCAGCCGAGGATCGAACTTCAAGTTTCATTTTTGCAAACAATAGTGTAGTGCCGAGGAGTTAATGGTAACCATACGGGACGTGGCGAAGGACAGTGGGTTCTCATCCACAACTGTGTCCATTGTGCTCAATAACGCGCCGCTTGCCCGCTACATCCCTGCTACGACGAAGAAGACGATTGAGAAGTCGGCGAAGAAATTAGGCTATCGTCCAAATCTGTTTGCCCGCTCGTTACGAAGTCAGCGCACGCACACGGTTGGAGTGATGGTGTTCGATATGACCGACCCATATTGCACGCCAATTCTTCGAGGCATTGAGAGCGCACTTTATGACGCCAACTATCTTCCGATTTTGACGGATGTTCACAACGAACGCGAGCGCTTTGAACGTTATCTCGAAATGCTCCTGGACCGGCGCGTAGAGGCTCTTATCGTCCTGGCCAACTGGTTGTTCGTAAACATTGATGTGCTCGGAGATCTGGAGAAGAGCAGCATTCCGACAGTGATGATTGGGCAGGAGCTCGACAACGATTCGATCAGCTCGGTGATCGTCGACAACGAGTTGGGCGCGCATGCGGCTGTGGAACACTTGTATGTGCTCGGCCACCGACGCATTGCATTTATTCGTGGTCCAAAAACACTGGGCGACAGTGCGCCCCGCTGGAAGGGAGTTCGGGCCTTCGCCAAGGCCAATGGAATCGTCATTGATTCAGAACTTGTGATGGATCTCCCGGAGTCGCGTGACCCGGCTTCGAGCTTCGAGTCGGGAATCAAGCTAACCGAAGAATTAGTTGGGCGCACGCGAGATTTCACGGCTCTGATGGCGTTCGACGATATGACAGCGTTCGGAGCAATTCGTGCGTTGAGTAAAGCTGGCATCCGCGTGCCCGAAGACTGCTCGGTCATTGGATTTGATGATATTGCTGCGTCAAGCCTATACACTCCGTCGCTCACCACGATTAGCCAGCCGATGGAGGCTATGGGGAGGCTTGCCGTGAACCTGATCTCAGATGGAATTAATGCCGTATTGGAAAAGAAGACGGTACCGGCGATTCATCGCAAACTGGCTCCAGAACTGGTAGCGCGGGAATCAACCCATAGAGAACAGTGCCAATAGGGTAATCGTCGGATGCCAAAATAAGCACAGGCCCGATTTTCCACTTGACATGAAATAGGCAATTAACGCACTATTCATACGTTTTAATAAATGTTTTGTAAAGACACACCTACCGCTGTTTAGGACTGTAAAAAAGTGTATGCTTCACACAGTTTCCGGTGCTTTGTTCGCAAGATTTTTGATGAGAGATAAGCAGGATTGGGAGTTTGAAATGATGAGCAAGAAAGCCCCGTTGCGATGGTCGTTTGTGTTGGCAGTTTCCCTGATCCTGGCTTCGGTTGCATTGGCGCAGGATACTGCGTCCATCACCGGCACCGTAACCGACCAGAGTGGCGCGGCGATCCCCGGAGCGCAGGTTACGGTGAAGAATTCCCAGCAGGGAATTAGTCGCGCCGCAAATAGTAATGGAAGTGGCGACTTCTTGTTTAGTGCCCTGCCTATTGGCTCTTATGATGTTGCCGTTACTGCTACAGGATTCAAGAACTACCAAGCCACGAACGTTGTATTGCAGGTCGCGCAGAAGGCCCGCATCGACGTTGCATTGCAGATAGGCGCCGCCGCCGAAGTTGTGACCGTCGAAGGCGCGAGCGTTGCTCAGGTTCAGACGCAATCTTCAGAGCTGTCAGGGACGGTCAGTGGGAAAGAAATTGAGCAACTTCAACTCAATGGAAGAAACTTTACGCAACTCGTTACGCTTGTTCCGGGCGTCAGCAATCAGACTGGCCAAGATGAAGGCACCGTTGGTGTAGCTGGCAACGTGAGCTTCAGCATTAACGGTGGCCGTACGGAATACAACAACTGGGAGTTAGACGGCGGCGATAACATGGACAACGGCAGCAATACGTCGTTGAATGTCTACCCTAGCCTCGACGCCATCGGCGAATTTACCGTTCTCACTTCAGACTATGGCGCACAATATGGCCGCAGTGGGTCCGGCACGGTTGAAGTTGAAACGAAGTCCGGCACGAAGAGCTTCCATGGCGACTTCTATGAGTTCAATCGCAACGATGCGTACAATGCACGCAATTATTTTCAGACTTCAGTTCCCCCGTACAAGAAGAACGACTTCGGATACACCATCGGTGGCCCGGTGTTCATCCCCGGGTTATATAACAAGAATAAAGACAAGACATTTTTCTTCTGGTCGGAAGAGTGGCGTCGCGAACGAGTCGCCGGGCAAGTTTTCAATGTGAACGTTCCGTCTCTTCAAGACAGAGCCGGCAACTTTACGGATCAATGCACACAAGGTGGAGACTGCCCGTCGCAGCCCCAACTACTTGCAAACGGGTTGCCCAATCCCCAAGCGGGCCAGCCTTATGCCAATGACACAGTGCCATTCAATGCTAATGACCCGAATGTGCAGGCGCTGCTAGCTTTGATTCCCGCTCCGAACTCGGGATCAGGCGTAAATTCTTTTTATAATGCTTCTCCAATTCAGCCGACAAACTGGCGCGAAGAACTTGTGAAAGTCGACCATAACCTTACGTCCTCTGAGCGCCTCACTTTTCGTTACATTCACGACTCGTGGGACACCGTAAATCCGGTGCCGCTTTGGACGAACGCAGGTAGTTTTCCAACGATCCAGACGAATTTCAAAGGCCCTAGTGTCGGAACGGTTGCGCGCTTAACTTCTACGTTTTCTCCGACTTTGTTGAATGAGTTCGTGTTTAGCTATACGACCGATCACATCATTCTCATAAACACAGGCGCTGTAAATCGGCCTCCGAATACCACCTTCGGCGATCTATTTGGCGGAAACGGTGGAGGGATCATTCCCGGTATCAGCCTAGTTTCAAACACTGCGTATAACGGAGGCTTCGGTCAAGATCCCGGGTATATTCCTCAGGGTCCATACAATTCGAATCCTACGTATACTTTTCGCGACAACATGACCAAGATTATTGGAAAACACAATCTACAATTCGGTCTTTATGTTGTGGCTGCTCAGAAGAATGAGTTCGGAGGAGAATTAGCAGCTGGTTCTACACCCGGCCTGATTACTTTCGACTCAGTTCAGAACACAAATTTCACAACTGGTAATCCCTTCTCTGACCTTCTCACAGGGACGATTTATAGCTTTGGACAGCAGAGCCAAAAGATCAAGTATTACAACCGTTATAAAATATTCGAACCGTATCTCCAGGACGATTTTCATGTCAGTAGCCGGCTGACTTTGAACTTAGGCTTGCGCGTCAGCATGTTCGGGACATATCGGGAGAGATATCACCAGGCGTTCAATTTCGACCCAGCCTTTTATGTCCAAGGGCAAACGACCTATGACTTGGCGAATGGTACCGTCAACAATTTAACGAAGAATGGTGCGGCTCCGACTCCGACAAATCTGCCTAATGGAATTGTGCAGTGCGGTGTCACTGCCGGAGTTCCGGATAGTTGCATGCAAGGGCACTTGTTTAACCCTGCTCCTCGCATTGGTTTTGCTTGGGATGTACTCGGTGATGGAAAATGGGCCCTTCGCGGTGGCTATGGTGTGTTCTTTGAGCATACGAACGGCAATGAGGCGAACACAGAGTCGCTTGAAAATTCTCCACCGCTTGCCGGAACCGAAACACAGCTATTTATCAATGGCTATCCGAATATCGGAAAGACCAATACAAACAGCAGTGGCCAGCTTCCTTTAAGCGTGGTTTCAATTCCGGACAAGGCTATCTGGCCCTACATGCAGCAATGGCATCTGGATTTGCAACACCAGATTTCAAATAGCACCGTTGTCACAGTATCTTATGTCGGCAGCAAAGGTACGCATCTCACGCGGACTGCTGACTTAAACCAATTGCTACCAGTCTCTGCTTCGCAGAATCCGTACAATTTGGGGCAAGCTTTCAATCCAAACGATTGCAACTCGGTTTCCGTCGATCCAACGAGTGGCGTTGCCACCGCGACCATCAACGGAATCACAAAAACCGGTGGATGGGCAAACAATCTCAGTACCGCTTGCGGTAACGATCCTGGGACTTTGCGTCCCTATGTTGGATATGGGTCGATTAATCGTCTACAGGATGCGGCCTCGTCCGTGTATCACGCATTGCAGGTTGGTGCACGACGCAACGTAGGTGGTTTACAGCTGAGTTTCTCTTACACCTACAGTCATTCGATTGATGATTCTTCCAGTCGCCAGGACGGAAATCTGGTCAATGCCTATGATCCGGCCTTTAATCGCGCCGATTCGAACTTCGATCAGCGCCATAATCTGAGCATCGGTTACGTTTACGACATTCCTGTCTTCCGGAACACCAAAGAACTCAGCGGTAAGTTGTTGGGAGGTTGGCAATATTCGGGAATCATGACATTCAGCACTGGCTCGCCTTTCACGGTAACCGTGCCCGGCGATAATGCTGGAGTCGGCAACGGCATTACGAGCACCGCTGCCTACGCTGACATCGTGGGGGATCCGAATGCCGGTGGACACGTAAGCATCCCTGGCGGCGGCATCCAAATCTTCAATCCAAATGCCTTCGCCGAACCACGTGGGTTGACGTTTGGAGACTCAGGCCGAAACTCTCTACGTAATCCGAACCGCACGAATTTTGACATGGCAATCTTTAAGACATTTGTCATTCGTGATGCAATGCATTTTGAGTTCAGGGCTGAAGCGTTCAACGTCTTCAACCACACTGAACTGGGCTTCATCAACGGCGACGGTGGCTCCGCAGCTTCAAACAGCGGGAACTTGAACTCCGGTACTTCAGGCCTGGGAGGAACGAACTTCCTGCAAATTCTGACCGCGCACAACCCACGTATTCTGCAATTGGGCGCGAAGTTTATTTTCTAATTAAAGTCGCTGCACATAGCTTGATCCCGTCTTCCTGGGAGGGCGGGATTTTATTACGACTTACTTTCACCTTGCGGAAACTGGCTCTTTGTCTGCCCTCGTTCCGGCTCCACGCACAAGCTTCAACGCGTTTCCTAAATCGTCGATCAAGTCATCGACATTTTCTATTCCCACGGAAAGGCGTATCAGTTGGTCGGTGACACCCATCTGTTCGCGGTGCTCAGCGGAGATCATTGCGTGCGACGTCAATACGGGTAGTGTGACCAGCGAATCCACGCCTCCGAGGCTGGGAGCCAATGAAAACAGGGTTAGCGCTTCGCTGACGCGCCGAGCGTCATGGCCGCTACCTTCTACTTCGAAACTGAGGACACCGCCTCCTCCGCTCATCTGATCCATCGCGAGCATTCGCTGAGGATGGCTCGCGGCGAATGGGTAATGGACGCTGCGTACGTTATCGTGCTTGGCGAGAAATTCGGCGATGCGAAGCGCACTCTCGTTCTGCCGTTGCACGCGGACGGCAAGCGTCTTAATCCCGCGCAGCAAGAGCCATGCAGCGTGCGGATCCATGGTTACGCCGAGAGTCGTCCGCGTTGCATGGATCTGATCCAGCAAGTCTTTTCGCCCGGCTGCGATTCCACAGATTAAATCGGAATGGCCAGCGAAGTATTTGGTACCGGAGTGCATAACAAGGTCGATGGCGAACTCCGCGGGACGCTGGTTGATTGGCGTAGCGAACGTGCTGTCGATCATCGTGATGAACTTATGTCTCTTGGCCAGGGCTGCGGCTTTGTGCAGGTCTACGATCCGAAGCGTCGGGTTGGTCGGCGATTCCAAATAGAGCAGCTTAGTATTCGGCCGGATGCTGCGTTCGCAGTCTTCATTATTATTCGTTTCAAAAAACGTTGTTTCGACCCCGAATTTTGGAAGCCATGTAGTAAGGAACTTGATCGTGCCGCCGTAGATGTCGCGCTGGGCAACAATGTGGTCGCCAGCTTTGACTAGGGACAAGATTCCAGTGGTGATGGCGCCCATGCCCGAAGCAAACAGGAGAGAGCCGTCGGTGCCCTCGAGTTCCGCAATCGCCGATTCGGCCACTGTGCATGTAGGGTTGCCGTAGCGGGTATAGAACATGTCGGTATGCGTCGCTTTCAGTTGGGCATCACTGTCAGCAGCTTCGAACGTGGACGTTTGATAGATGGGCGTCGTAAGAGGACCATTTTTCTTATGAAGGTGAGTGCCTCCGCGAACGGCTTCAGTTTCCGCACGATGTTTATGTATTTTCATGGATTCCTTGCTCCCGCCTGGTTCCAGCGTACTGTTAACGCCTCCACTTCGGCAAGAAGGAACCGGAGATTTGCTTTAAACTACATGCTCGATCGGTGGACTATTATGTCTCGTTAGGCTATGAAACTTTTTATTGGTCATCTGGGTATTTCGGTGCTGGTTCTCTGTAGTCTGGCACCCGGACAGGCTCGCCCCTTTCCAGGATCAGATGTTAAGGCGATTTATGAGCGATTGCTTCCGGAGATTGAGAAGATACCGATCTTTGATCATCATGCGCATCCGGGTTTTTACGACGATGCCGATGTAGATGCGATGGCTTCGGCACCGGATACCAATGTCACTTTGCGCCAGCGGGATACGAATCCGGAGCTGGTGGCGGCTGCGAAGGCACTGTTTGGGTATCCATATGAAGATTTTTCGCCGGAACATGCAAAATGGCTGATCGTGAGAAAAGCTGAGCTAAAGAAAGAACATGGTCAGAAGTACTTCAACGACATTCTTGACAAATTGAATGTCGAGCAGAGCGTTGCGAATCGGGCAATGATGGCCGACTATCTCGATCCGGCGCGGTTCGTGTGGGTCTTTTTCGCGGATTCATTCATGTGGCCATTCAATAACGAGCACGAAAGTTCGCGCAATCCAGACGAAGCGGTTTATATTCCGCTGCAAGAGAAAATGCTACATCGCTGGATGAAACAAGAAAGCGTTAGCAAGATTCCCGCGAGTTTCACCGAGTACCTTGCGTTCGTGACTAAGACGCTGGAGGACAATCAAAAAAAGGGCGCAATCGCGCAGAAGTTTGAAGTTTCGTATTTTCGTTCGCTGAAGTTTGGCGATCCATCACTTGAGCAGGTTGAGGCGATTTATCGAAAATATGTGGGCGGTGGCGTCCCGAGTGAAGTTGAGTATCGAACATTTCAGGATTACATTTTCCGATACTTAATACGGGAGGGGGGGCGCATGCACCTTCCTGTTCATATCCACACTGCGGGCGGAATTGGGAATTATTTCAACGTTTCCGAAGGGAATATATTCAATCTGGAAAATATTCTTCGCGATCCGCGCTATTCCACCACCACGTTTGTCATGATTCACGGCGGATATCCTTACGAGCGTCAGGCCATCTGGCTGGCATCGGGGAAGAATGTGTATATGGATTCGTCCCTGATGGATATGGTGATGTACCCTGCCGCGATGAAAAATACCCTCAAGCAATGGCTGGAGACGTTTCCAGATAAAATAACGTTTGGCACTGATGCCTTTCCTTATGGGGATGTTCTTGGCTCTGAAGAGAGCTACTGGCTTGGCGTCCAGACTTCCAGGACCGCACTCGCAGCAGCGCTGGCCGAGATGGTTTCGGAAGGCGAAGTGACCGAAATGCAATCACTGCAAATGGCGCATGCGTATTTGCACGACAACGCAGTCAAGCTTTACCCGGGGTTAGTGCACTAGTTCGTCCCATGACATTGAATGTCTAATTTGAAATCCCAAGTCGCCACGTCGCGGTTGCAGTGTATCCAGTGTGAGACGGTGTGCGATAAACCGTCTCCGACGTTTCGATGCGCGTCTTGCGGCGATTTGCTTGAGGTTGCGTATCTTAATTCCGAAGAGCGATTGGATGCAAAAACGCTAAAGCAAATCTGGACTGAACGTCGCACAACGCAGCAAGCGCTGGACCAAAGCGGAGTGTGGCGATTTCGCGAGATGCTTCCTGAAATTGATCCTGCTCATGTGATCACACTGCGAGAAGGCAACACGCCTCTCTATGAAATGCCGATGTGCGGTCGGATTGCCGGGATCAAGAATTTGTTCGCAAAGCATCAGGGAATGAATCCGACCGGATCGTTCAAAGACACCGGGATGACCGTGGCGTCTTCGGTTGCACGCGCGGAGGGATTTCGATGGGTGGCATGTGCATCTACTGGGAACACTTCGGCATCGATGGCAGCATACGCTTCACGCGGCAAGATGCGTAGTCTCGTCCTCATACCGGATGGCAAAATTTCCTGGAGTAAGCTCTCGCAATCGTTGGATTATGGCGCTGCGACATGCCAGCTAAGGACTGATTTTGATGGGTGCGTGCGCGTTCTTAATGAGGTCGTGCAGCGTATGCCGGTGTATCTTCTAAATTCGGTTAATCCTTATCGACTCGAAGGACAAAAGACTGCAGCGATAGAGATTCTTGAGCATCTTGGCTGGCAGGTACCTGATCACGTAATTGTTCCGGGCGGCAATCTTGCGAATTCTTCGGCACTTGGGAAGGCGTTCATCGAAATACGTGATCTTGGTTTCATCTCGACGCTGCCGAAGGTTTCTATTATTCAGGCAGAAGGAGCGAATCCGCTATTTCGTACGATGCGCGAAAATAATGGCCGCGAGCTTATAGGAGTGCAGGCAGAAACGTTAGCGACGGCAATTCGGATTGGTCACCCGGCATCGTGGAAGAAAGCCGTGCGGATTCTTCAAATCACGGACGGCGCGATTGAACAGGTCAGTGAAGCTGAGATGGCGCTCGCGAAAGCCGAAATTGGCGCAGAAGGCATTGGTTGCGAACCGGCATCCGCCGTGACGTTTGCAGGGTTGAAAAAGTTAGTTGCTTCGGGATTTGTTAAGCGCGAAGAGTCAGTCGTACTTGTTCTCACCGGACATCTGCTCAAAGACCCTGACTTCACTTTGAATTTTCATCGCGGTGAATTGCTCGCGAACGATCCTCAAGCGGCTTCATTGGAAAAGGCACGCCGGGCTCCAATCACGCTGGACGCCAATCCAGATGCCGTCGTGAAGATGCTGGAAAGCATCGAAGAACGGGCGGAGATATGAGTTGAAGAAGAAATCTCGCCCTACCGTTCCTCCATTCACGATTACTCTACCAGCCACGTCCGCGAACTTGGGACCAGCGTTTGATGCGGCTGCACTTGCGCTCCGCCTATTTCTGAAAGTTCGTGCACGTAAGGCTAACGAATTCTCCATTCGTGCGAACGGTCGTGATTCTGAGATATGTGGCGAACTTGAAGACAATCTGATTGTAAAAACCTACTCTCAAGTTCTTCAATCAGAGGGAAAGCCGGTTCAGCCGCTATCACTCAGCTTGGCTAATCAAATCCCGATCGGCAAGGGTTGCGGATCGTCGGCGTGTGCAGTCCTTGCTGGAATCGCATTGGCAAATCATTTCGGACGATTGAGGTGGAACGCGAACCATATCATTGGCGAGGCATCACGGCGGGAACATCACCCTGACAATGCCGCCGCCTGCTGGATGGGAGGACTCGCGATCGCAAGAATGTCATCTGAATCGGAAGCTCAAGTTGCGGTAGTTCGGCCAAGAGGACACTGGCCGCTCCTGTTGGCGGTCCCGGAGCAAGCTCTTTCTACAAAGCAGGCTCGCGGCGTTCTTCCCGATACATACTCGCGCGCGGATACAGTGAGCAATATTCAGAACTCTATGATGCTGCTGGCTGCCTTTGTCCAAGCCCGTCCTGACTATCTGGCGACCGCATTAGGGGACAGGATGCATCAACCGTATCGCGCCCACCTTTGCCCGCTGTTGCCGGCACTCCAGCTTTTCGCCGGAGCAAAGGAAGTGTTAGGTGTTGCGCTTAGCGGAGCGGGACCATCCGTGCTGATGTTTTTGCATCCCGAGGCCAATGTGACGCGCGTTCGCGGCCATGTCGCACGGCACTTGAAAAATCACGCAATGCAAGCGGAGTTGATTCCGACAGCGATTTATAACAAGCATACAAAAAAAGCCGGCCACTGAAGGCCGGCAATATTGCTCGAATTTAGCGACTGGCTGGAGGTACGATTCCGTTCATGCGCAGATAAACCACCATTTGTCCGTAATGATCGAATGGATGCTGCGCGGCAAGCACTGCTATTCCTAATCGCGTGACAGCCTCTTTACCGCCCCACGGATTCTTCATTGGCTCGTCCATATTGTTGGCATTAATCGATGCGATAGCTTTGTGCAGATACGTGAATGAATCCTTCGCGAACTTAACGATCTCAGCCTTCGATTTGATATTCGCAGGGCCGGATTCGTCGCTAACATCGATGGGTGGTTTCTCACCAAGGATCGCGGCGCCAAATTCATAGTTTGAAACGGCGACATGTTTAACTTGTTGAGCGAAAGTACGTACGCCCTTAAATTCACCGCTTGTTGGCGCAAAAGAATATTTATCTTCTGGCATGGCCTCTGCAGCAGATACGAATTCTTTTTCTACTCCAGAAATACGGCCGTCAATCACCTGTGCAACGCTGCGGGGATCGCCGGAGTTGGTCTGTGCCAGCCCAGTTCCGACGAACATTAAGACTAGTGACATGCCGATTAACACTCTTGTTCTATTCATAATCCTCCTTGAGAGATTCGAGCGAAATTTGGAAATGAGACCAATATCGTATGAGTTATTGATGAACTGGAGTCGCGACAATAGACTGCGTCGTCAGCGGAAAGGGGCGAACAGCAACTAGTCCCGCGATCATTGTCAAAGCCGAACACAGTAGCGCAAAGGGAACTCCGATACGTGTAGCTAAGCCACCCCACACGGCACTGCCAATAGCCATGCCGCCCTGCAAGACTAACAAATACATGGAAAGTCCGCGCGCGCGCAACCACGATGGAAGCATAGTTTGGGCGGCTACATTCAAACAGGCGAGAATTCCGATCCATGCCGCACCCGCTGCGAACATGATCGCACTTAATCCGACGAATGACGTGGCGTATCCGGCAACTGCGGTCGTCGCGGCAAAAAGCAGTGTCGCACAAGTTACCAAATGATCCACGGAAAGTCGCTTTCGCAAGCGAGGCAAGATAGTCGCACTGGCAAGTGCACCGAAACCAAAATACCCCAGCGACAAACCGTAACCTGGGGCTCCGTATGGACGGGCGAGAATTGGCAGCATCGCCAGCAGGGAGCTTGCGCCAATACTAAACGCTCCAGTCCGAACCAGCACGCAGCGGACGATATGAGAGCTGCGTGCTTCTCGGAAACCGGCCAGCATAGCGTCCCGGACACGACCCGTCTCCACGCGGTCGGGCTTTGTGCGCTTCCATCGGTAGAGAAAGAAAATTACTCCAAAGAACGACACGGCATTCAGGAGAAATGCCACTCCGGAACTGGTTGCGGCAATCACCAGTCCGCCAAGCGCGGGACCCACAGCGCGGGCGACGTTAAAGCCCACGGAATTGAGTGCGACGGCTGACGCGTGCTGCTCACATGAAACTACCTCGGGAGTGATCGCTTGCCATGCCGGATCGTTCATAACGGCGCCGAGCCCCAGCAAAAATGTGAACGCAAGAAGAACCCACGGTGTTACGTGGCCCAAGAGCGTGAAAACTCCGAGTAAGCCCGACGCGAGCACCATCCAACCTTGCGTTAGTAGAAGCAAGCGGCGCCGATCCATCATGTCGGCGAGTGCTCCAGCTGGTAAGATCACAAGAAATACTGGCAGAGTGGTAGCGGCCATGACCAGGCTGACCATTAAAGGCGACATGGTTAGCTGCGTCATCAACCATCCTGTGCCGACGTTCTGCATCCATGTGCCGGTATAGGAGATTACGGCTGCTCCCCAGAGAGATCGGAATAAAGGCTCATGAAGTGGCTGCCAGGCGGAATGGACCATTCCCTGCGTCAGAGTACACGGCATCGGAGTTTGGATAGAGTCCGCCATTTAGCTTCGGGCTGCCGCCATCGGCCATTCACGATTACGCCAGGCGCGCACCATGTAAACGATCAGCCCAACAACCAGGATTACCGCGGCGTAACGAATCTCGCGTTCGAAATTCTTGCGAGAGAACAGGATGAACAAAAATCCAGCGATCGCCAACAATGCTGGGATGGGATAGAGCCACATCCGAAACGGACGCGGCAGATCGGGTCTCTGAATCCGTAATACGATTAGCCCAACCGCCTGAACCAGAAATTGCAACATGATGCGAATCACAACCAAGGCTGCAATCACATTGGCCAAAGGAAGAAAGCAGCACAGCAATGCGACCGCGGCTAGCGCGAGCAGAGATACATACGGGAATCGGTCTTGAGGATGCACGCGGGCAAACGTCTTAAAATAGTTCCCATCGAGAGCGGCTGCGTACGGCACGCGCGAATAACCGAGCATCAGCGAAAAAACGGATGCGAAGGCGGTCCACATGACCAGCACCGTAACCAAATTTGCGGCCCAGGTGCCATAGATTCGTTGCATGAATATTGAGATCACGTACAGGCCACCATCCTGGCCCATCTCCCGCCATGGAACTACGCCAAGTACGCTGATATTCATCAGCATGTATAGACAGCCCACGAGCAGGATGGATAGCAGCAGGGCACGGGGAATCGTTTTGGCCGGATCGCGGACCTCGCCGCCTAAAAAGCTGACATTGTAGTAACCCCAATAGTCGTAAGTCGCAATCAACATTGCGGAACCCATACCGAGAAAAAATCGGTGGGACAAAGCAAACGCACCGGGAGGAAAATCGAACGCACGGTGAGCGTCGAAATGAGTAAAGCCGGCGACGATTACCCAGGCGATGGTTGCCATTACGCCTATCCACAGAAATTTAGAAATCCACGCGATGCGGCCAATTTTGCGATACAGCAACGCCGTGGCCGCGGCGACCACCACCATCGCCAATATTTTTGCGCCACCGTGGCCGAGTCCCGGCCAAAAGTATGACGCGTAGCCTGCCAGACCAATCGCTCCCGACGCAATGGACAATGGAGCAGAAAACGAGAGCTGCCAAATAAAGAGAAATGAAATCAGGCGACCTAGCTTTTCGCGTCCGTAGATTTCTCGCAAATAGAAATATGACCCGCCGGATTGCGGCATTGCCGCCCCAAGTTCGGCCCAAACCATACCATCGCACAGAGCGAACAGAGCGCCTAAAATCCACCCAAGCATGGCTTGCGGACCACCCATTGCGCCAACTATCAATGGTAAGGTGATGAACGGACCGACGCCGATCATGTCGTTCATGTTCAGCGCGGTGGCACTGCCCAGTCCGATATCTCGGACCAGTGAGACATCATCGGGCTGTTTGGACTCGGGCATAGACCGCAACCGTGACGACTTAGTCGCCTTTTGCGCTGAGAAGATTCACATATAGACGTACTGCACCCGGCACTCCGGCAGGAAGCTGCCGGAAAAATGCATAGCCCGTGTAGATGTAAATCCCTTTGCCGTAGTGGGCTTCGAGCATCCCGCCCTTCTGCTCCGCTTCGCCCGGGTCGTGGGATTCCAGTAAAGGAACGAAGTTCGGATCCCACTGCGTCATGAAATAGAGGCCGCGTTCCTGTATCCATGCATCGAAGTCTTTCGCGCTGAGTTCGTTGGGAGTGTGGAAGATAAGATTATCGGGCGCCAGTATTTTCACTGGCGCTTCTTCTACGGAGACGCGTGCGCGCCCCAAGGTGGCGGGGAATGGCGTGAACTTGCCGGTATTGAAATCGCCGACACTAGCGTTGTACTGGACGATCAGAGTGCCGCCTTCCTTTGTCCATTCCAGCAGCTTAGGATTATTTGCTGCCAGCGCTTTCTGCGTGTCATAGGCGCGAATACCGACGACGATAGTCTGAAATTTGGTCAAATTAGTGCTGGCCAGGTTTTCGGTTGAAATGGCTGTGACATCCATGTCGAGCTCTTTTAGGACATCGGGGATCTCATCACCCGCGCCCATGAGATATCCGATTTTCAGGTTCTGCGGTAGCTTTACATCGACCGCACTCACATGCTGGATGGCCGGCTGATAGTAATAAAAAGTATCGAGATCAGGCCGGGTCACGACGCTGTAGCCGTCACTGTATAACGATCCTGCCGCGGTCAGCGTTGCGCGGACTACTGAACGTCCTTCGTTTACGTCTCCTGTGTGAATCTTGAAATGAAACGCCGTGGTCTTCCCTGTCGCAGGTAAATCCACTGACATTTCGGATGGCTCGGCGCGCCATCCAGTTGGACCATCAAGCCGGAGTGTGCCCTTCGATGGAGACGAAAGATTCGAACTGATCGCCACAGTCGCATCTAGTTCTGCAGACTTTCTGGCGGCTATGACGCGCTGAACCGGCTCCATTGTCACGGAATAAGCGGGAGCCACAGCCAGAGCGCGCTCTTGTTCTCCGGCCTCGTCGTGATATCTCACGGTCGCTACTGATTCTGCATTTCCGGTCTCACCCGCGACAACGTAGGTTACGCGCGCATGGACGGGCGAAGGCGGAAAGGGAAGTGTCGCGTATCGCGGTACATCAATGGTGTTAATCGCGTCAGTTTCAGGATTATCACGATGCCAATAAGGACGCGTGTATTCCGCATCTGGAGCGACTTTGACGGTAAAGGTCTGATCGGTCGGCGAAGTTCCCGATTTCTCAGCCTTCCAGCCCGATGGCAGATCCAGCGATATCTCCGGATTTTTCACGGAGATGGAGCTGGCGAATTTTACGTGCACACGAAAGGATTGCCCGGGAACTGCCATGAACGCTGTGTCTGGACTTGATCCGATGGGCGCCTCGACTTCCGCGGTCAGATTCACTCCAGCCGCGAGGTTCGCTGCTTCGGTGAATTGAGATTCTTTCGTCCGGAGCTCGAGCAATAGATCGTTCTTCATCGGAGCGGAAAGTGAGGAAGCGTCGATTTTGGCGATAAGCTCCCGCGTGGTTTTTGCTCCCACCAACAAAGTTGGCGTCGCGGTTCCGGTATGCTTGCCAGCTTCAATAACTTGTTCTTGCATACGGACGAGCGCATGGCGAAGATAAGGAGCTTTCTCTTCGTCCTTTCCTAAGCGTGACGCTAATCCAGGGAGAGAAGTGTCGATCCCGTCAAAGAAATCTTTCTCGTGTACTCCGTCTTTTGGTGCCGGAGCCACGGAGTCCACCAGTTTGTAGTAAGTGAAACGGTCGCCGGGATCAATGGTCCAGCCGCCTGCTCCTTGTGACAGCTGGTGCTTCAGGCCTTGCATAGCAAATTGGATGTACGAAGCACCTAACACGGGATCCTGAATGCCTGTGTTCAGTCGCAGTGTGTAATCCACATCCGGACAGGATGATGCGTTGAATCCGCAGACATTTCCGATATAAAGTTTCTGAGCTTGCCAGGGACGCAGGCCTGCTTTGATCTGGTCGGGAAATTTGGCGGGGTCGGCTGCCGCTCGGAATGCCTGGCGCGCCAACAGCGATGACACCTGATGATGCCCGTGGCCGTCACGATCTGTACCCGAGAACCGGGCGGCGATCACGTTGGGCCTGAATTGTCGGATGACGTAAACCATGTCGGCGAGTGCGGGTTCTCCGCCTTGCCACTTCTGCAATGTTTCGGGGGCGGTTTTTGAAAAGCCAAAATCGGCAACGCGGGTGAAGCGCTGTTCGACGCCGTAGTAGCGGTCTGCTGCTGTGAGCTCGAGCGTTCGCAGAACTCCAAGGACATCGAATAAATTGCTGCCAAGTTTATTCTGTCCGCCTTCGCCTCGGTTCAAGGTCAGAAGTACGGTATCGACGCCTTTGCCGCGCGCTTCCAGCGTCAACATTCCCCCGTCTTCGTCATCGGGATGCGCGACAGTTTGCATCAATCGCGCAGTAGTCGACAGGCGCCGGAGCATCTCCAGTAAACCGGCTTGACCCGTGTCTTGCGGCAGCGTTGCGACTCTCGGCAGAGGGCCGTCTTCAGCAGCTTCTACCGAAACAGGAGACAACGCCGTCCATGACAACAAGGGGAAAATAAGTAGTGCAAAAATAAAAGCCCGGAGTTTGGTAAATCCGGGCCAGCCTGCGCGCTTGGCAATTTTCATATATGTATGGGACTACTCTTTGGCGAGATAGGAAGCAAAACTTTCCAGACTTTATTCGGAAGGCCAGAAACCCGCTGACGCTCCCACCCAGTCCATATTCTTATTCTGGTCGACACCCATCATCAAGCCTCGTCCCATACGAATAATTGTCATCACCGGCGTCAGTTCATCCAGCCAGATGTACATGATTCGTATTTCTGCTTTTGTCGGGCCTGATGGAGTTTCGATTACCGGCTCAAAATCCATTTTTTCCTGCAGAATGTATTGGGAGTGTTGACTCCTGGGGATGGCAGCTAAATCTTCCTTGGTCGGATTCATGACCACGCCAATCCCAGCGAACGAATACAGCGGCTTGACGACGTGATTAACCAAATCTTTTGGATTGGGCTCGACACGGTGCAGAAACCGCGTCGGCGGCACGCACTCGTGTTTGAGAAATGGGAGGGAAAACTTGCTCATCCGGAAATACCAATTGGGATGTCCCGCCCATTCCACCTCAAGGTCTTCATTGAATTGAAAGGGCAGCTTTAGGTTTTTGCGAATCAGTTCATCAACAATCACGCGGTTGTAAATGCGATGGACAGGAACGCGCTTGCCGTCCTTCATGTAGAACAGATACTTGCCGACTTTCTTCAGGTCGGTTATGGCGACAGTCTTGATCCCAAAAAGACGTTCCGTAAGTACGAAATCCGGCAGCGTCTTCTGCTGTAGCGGATCAACCTCCATCAAAATCACATTGGCCGGATCGTGTTCACCAAGAATAGCGCGCTTCAGTAACGCCTTATAGCCTTCCCAATCCAAGTCGCCGAGCAAATATTGCAGATTGCCGTCGAGTTCATACACTTCCTGATAAACCTGCGAAAGCATTGCCTGATATGCGTACAAAGAAGGGAAGCCCTGCATCTCGACGAGCTTGGGTTGCAGTTCACCTTTGCTGTCGCGGACTAGTCCGAAATCCACGGCCACAAACATGGGATGCGAAGTCTCGCGAGGGACATTGAATTGTTCGGGAATCGATTCGAAGGAGACTTTCCGATATTCGAGGCTTTCAAGTTGGCGGATGAGGGTCTTGCCGTACCCGACCATCTTGTCCATCAGCGCCCTGGGAAAGAAGCACGGAGTTTCGGAAACGCGGAATTTGATGGGCGTACCGCAGCGCTCGTCCATGAGTCTGAGGAAAGTCTGGTACTTCTCGGGAGTAAAATTGGCGTTAAACTTCTGCCGTAATGCGGGAATCATGGATGGCTAGATTATAGCGGAACCGCGCGAGTACACAGGTTAACCCAAGCGGTTCAATTATTTAGGAGAGGCGCATGGCCGATCCGACGCCTATGCTTCGACCAGAAACTTGCCGGCTCGCATGATTTGTTCGTCGTCTACCCAGATGTCGAATTTTCGTCCGACGACATCAATGTGGGTTGCGGAATACCATTCCGCTCCAGTGTGGGCTCCGTAAGGATTTCCGAAGGCGATGTGGATGCCGGGGAATTTCTCGTCCTGCAGTATTTGCCCGATCACGTCTTTTAGTTCGATGTTAGTGCCGATGGCGAATTCGCCGACGCGATCGCTGTTTTCGTCGGTGTGAGTGTAATTCCAGAAATCGGTTTCCAGTTCTTTATTGTTCGAGTGCGCCTCGGTCAGACGATTTCCTTTGATCTTAATAGTCAGAGGAGTCTGGGCGAGGTCTCCGAACTTGGCGCAAAGGAAATCTCCGACGACGCCATCAATCACAAACGTGCCATTTACTTCGCCAGGAGTTGTGAAGATTTCTCCTCCGGGTAGATTGCCCCACTTGTCGGGGCTGATGATGCCACTGGTCTTAACCCATTTGTAATCGGGATTGAGCGTCGCCACAAAATCGGTTCCGGCTGCCGTCTTGGCACGGACTTGCTTTGCCCGCCGGACCATTTCGATAATCTTTACGCTGATGCGGTCGACTTTCATGAAGTCCGCGCGCATGCCTTCCAGCATGATTCGTCGGTTGATATTGACCATGTGCGCATGACGAATGTGGCGGCGGTTCACGATGTCCGTCATTTGCATGCGGGATTGCAATTCGTTCCTTTGCGCTTGTACCGCGAAGATGCTGACCTGACTGGTTTCCATGTCGTCCGCAATTTCGCCTGGGAAGTCGGAGAGCGGGCGCGGCGCGAGTTCTTCCATCACGAAAGTGTTGTACGGGCAACCGATCCGTTCAAGCTCATGAACCAAGCTGGCCGCGATTTCCTTGGTGAATTCGTCAGTGATGACGGTGACTTTTTCAAGCGGCTGGATGCGCAGGCAGACATTTACGGCGTTGCGCGCTCCGGGAGTGAGCTCCGGATCGAACGGCATATCTTTAAGAATAGTTTTCTTGTCGTTCAAAGTACTGCCCAATATGCTTTCCATTCTTACGTCTACCCAACTTTCCTTTTAGTCTGCACTGGCTCATCTTCAAGGCCGGCGGCAGTTTCTTCGACAATGTAATCCACGACCTTTTTTAGATCGCCGGTTTCTTCGTAAACCCTAAGTTGACGATCCGCTCCGGTGCCTTTTTCTAAGATTTCGTGGATGTAATTCAATTCTTCGCGGGAGCCCAGTTCATCGACCACGTCGTCGACGAAGTCTAGATATTCACGGATCAAATCACGCGCCGGAACTTCTTTCTGCTTACCGAAATCGATCAACTTTCCTTCGAGGCCATAACGCGCAGCGCGCCATTTGTTTTCCATTAGCAATGCTCGACGATAAAGCCGAAATCCTTGATTCGCCGCGTGCAGCTTGTGGAGTTTAGCGACCGTTGCCTGAATCAGTGCGGCCAGTGCGATAGTTTCTTCGACGCGCATAGGTATGTCGCAAACGCGGAATTCAAGGGTATCGAAAAATGCGTGCGGCCGAATGTCCCACCAAATCTTTTTTGCGTTATCGATGCAGTTGGTCTTGATCAACAATTTGATGAAATTTTCGTATTCGCCGTAGCTGGGGAAATAGTCCGGCAGATTGGTCCGCGGAAATTTATCAAACACCTTGCAGCGATAAGACTTCAATCCGGTATTCATCCCCATCCAGAAGGGAGAGTTGGTGGACAGGGCGAGTATATGGGGAACAAAATACCGCGCATGATTCATCAGGTGAATCGCGGTCTCTTTGTCCTCGATCCCTACATGTACGTGCAGTCCGAAAATCAGATTGGCACGCGCAACCATTTTCATGTCCTGGACGATGTTGTGGTAACGCTCGTCCGGATATATCTCTTGTGTACGCCAATCGGTGAAGGGATGTGTCCCGGCAGAAGCCAATCCCAAGCCGTTCTCGCCGGCTAGTTTGATCATACTGCGGCGCAGCTTCTTGACTTCGTCTTTGGCGTCTTTGATGTTGTCGCAAACCGATGTCCCGACTTCGACGACCGATTGGTGCATTTCCGCTTTCACCCGCTCCTGCAGGATCAGCTTGCCCTTCTCGATCATTTCCGCATGGATGTGCGACCGCAGATCGCGGGTCACCGGATCAATGGTTTGGTACTCTTCCTCAATGCCGATCGTGTAGGTCTTCTGCATGCCCGGTACCTCGATCTTTCATTGCCGATATTTATTATATCGGGGCTGGATGAGCCTTAGGCTCGGGCTTTCCGTGTAGGCGATGCTTTTCTCACCGCAGGGGCCGATGCCGACGTTTCGCGTGGACCAGCCAAGAACGACGCCCAACGTAGTTCTTTGGCAGGATTTTCGTCGCTAAGCGCTTTCTTTACAGCTAACTCCGCGACGGCATTTACTATCCAATCAAAATTGGCCTGTCCTACAGAGTTAATGTCGGCGTCCGGAGCAGGGTTCATGAAATCGATGGCGTAGGGCACGCCGTCTTCGACCGCAAATTCCACGGTGTTTAGGTCGTATCCTAAGGCGCGACAGAGAGTACGGCAGTCGTTTTCGACCCTTGCCAGCAATTTTGGTTCGATAGGTGGCGGATTCTTAACGTAGCGCTCATGGTGGGGTAGTCGCGGATCGTATTGCATGATGTGGACATTTTCCTGTCCAACCACATAGCAACGGAAATACTCCTTGAATTTCACCGCGCGCTGGAGCGTCATGCATAAAGTGCCGCTCTGGTTATATGCGTTGAAGAGTTCTTCCTTGGAATGAACGTGGTAAACATCGCGCCAGCCGCCGCCGTCATATGGTTTGAGGAACGCGGGAAATCCTATGTAGTCGAATATCTCATCCCAATTCAAAGGGAACATGAGATTACGCATGGACTTGTCGGTAGTGCCCGGAGGATGAGTATGATGCGGCAAAATCACTGTAGGTGGGATGGCGACGCCGAGTTTTGTGGCCAAAGCGTAGTTAAAGAATTTGTCATCAGCCGTCCACCAAAAAGGATTATTGATCACGATGGTGCCGCTCAGTGCTGCGTTCTTCAGGTATGCGCGATAAAACGGAATGTCCTGCGAGATGCGGTCGACAATCACGCGGTAGCCGCTTGGATCAGCCATCTTGACGCCGCCCAGCTTAATGAATTCCGCCGTGACGCCTTCGACCTTCATCCCATTGATCTTTTCTACTAATGCAGGAGGAAAAGTGTTCTCCATTCCAAACAAAACGCCAATCTTTTTTGTAGTCATCATTCCATCTCCAAAAGTATTAAGAAGCGGGCGCCCCATGTCTCGCCGTCTTTGCGAGACGTGGGATGCTACCCTTCGTGTCAGGGCACGGCTTTTGGCCGTACCGCCCCGCTACAATCTCAAGTCCCCGAGTGGGCATTCAGCCCGTCAGGATACCAAGTCTATATTCAGAAATACTTGATCGCATCTACGCCACTCGTTCCGCGAGATTTCTACGCCAAAGTGGAATTGGTGCAAGCCAAGATTTCCGCCAAAGCCAGCTTACATTATCCTGCAAGATGCGCGCCCACTCGGCGACCCATCTCAATCATCGGGCGCTCAATTCCATGATAGAGAAGTACCGGCGTGCCCACGAGTAGAACCGCCAGCAATGGTACGCGCAGCCACAACGAATGTCCCAGTAAAAGCCCAAATGCCAGCCAAATGCAAAACTGGTGAGAAATATAAATTCCGTAAGAATAAGTCGCAATCGTGTGGCACGTACGCCGCAGCCAGTGCGTGGTGATCTCCGCAAAAAAAGGAATAGCCACGCCCAAAACTAGACATAAGATCCACCCGATCTGGAGTGCCGGATGCACGGTAAATACCGCCACGAGCAACAGCGCAAATCCCGGCCAAAAATATGAGGGAACTCTGGGTTTGTGCGGCAAAACATACGCGATGACCCCGGGCAAAAAGCAAGGCACAAAGCTCAGTATTGAAAGCCGTTGTAGCACAGTGAAATGCATCTGAACCATGGCCAGTGGCACCGATGCAGCCCATAGTCCGAGCATCTTCCAAAAAGAATGTTTCCGCTTTTCCGATACCCACCGAAATAGAAAAGGCAGTGCAGCGTACATTTGCAGTTCAAACGGCAAGGACCACAACACATTCACAATGCTGGGATAAAGTAATAAATTCTGCACCAAAAGCAGTTGCGCCACGATGGACCGCAACGGTGGGAGTGGGCCGTACGACAACCCGGCGACCCCATTGATGTCCGAACCCAGGTGCAGTGCGACTGCCGTCAACACAGCCAGAATGCTCAAAGGGTAAATGCGAAAAGCCCGGCGCACATAAAAATTGCCAGCCAGCCGCGTGCATGCTAGATGAGATCGCTCCATCGAATACATCAACACCAGGCACGTATGTACGAAGAAAAGCAGTACCCCAAAATATCCGAAGGAGGATGTTGGTGCCCAACCCAACCAATAAACGCGAGACCTGCGGAGCAGATGTTGGGCTAACACAAGAAGAACCGCGATGCTGCGCAGCAAATCTAGATTGGCCGAAAGAGCCAAAGATGGCTGGGTTACCGATGCATGCTGTTGTAGTCCCGCTCCGGCAACCTGACTTTCCCCATCAGAAATACTTCACCGCCATACGCTGCCATAGCGGCCAATCATGTTTGGAATTGTCTGTAAAAATATCCAGCCAATGAGGTATCGACTTGGCATGGAGCAACGCCGACATTTTAACGTTGGCGTCGAGGCACATGTCCCAATCCGACGTTCCCAGGACGATCTTCATCTGCCGGTAGCGACTTAAAAACCAGTCGTCGGTCATGCCCTGCAGGAAGTCTGGTGGACAGTTGAAATAGCAATCGTCATCGTAATAGCCATCGAGGAACTGATGGATGTCATACGATCCACTCATGCTGATGCAGTGGGTGATTATGTCTGGATGCTTGAGTGCGAAATTTACAGCGTGGTATCCGCCAAAGCTGCATCCGGTCACGGCAAGTTGCGATGAATTATTCCGGCCTCTAATGTACGGAATCAATTCGTGCTGGATATAACGCTCATACTGCATGTGCCTTAGAACGCGAAAGTGAGGATGCGCCTGCTTGTTGTACCAGCTCTCGGAATCGATTCCGTCGGGACAGAATATCTGGAGCTCACCATTGTCCAATTTATTGGCGACCATTGAAATCATTCCGCGATCTTCGTACTCGAAGAATTTGCCCATCGAGGTAGGGAATACGATTATGGGAGTGCCCGCGTGACCGAATACCAGCAGCTCGGTATCACGCTGCATTTCGCGGCTGTAGCCCTTATGAGTTTCGCGGTTCATGCGTAGGAAATTCCATTCGAGGCGGATTAAAGAACGATTATCTTAACTCAATCCTGCATGATTTGGGCGTTACGCGGGAAAAGAGCAGACAAATGGGCAGCAATTATCGTAGCCAGTCTTCAAGTTCGATCCTGCTGCCGGTCTTATCGTCGCGGTACTTTACGATCACGGGCGTATACAATGAGAGATTCCATTCAGCAGCTTTGCCTTGCGTGACTCCACGGGAACCGGGAACCACGACCGCATTTTCAGGTACTTCCAGCGGTTTGTCATCGGTTCCGCGATATATTTCCTCGCGAACCAGATCATAGATCGGCGTTGATCTCGTAAGGATAGTGCCTGAGCCGAGGACCGCGCGCGAGCGCACAAGAGTTCCCTCATAGATGCCGCAATTGCCACCAACGAGCACATCGTCTTCAATAATCACTGGCGAAGCGTTAATCGGCTCGAGCACGCCACCGACCTGGGCCGCGGCACTGAGGTGAACGCGTTTTCCAATTTGCGCGCATGACCCGACGAGGGCGTGCGAATCGATCATGGTGCCTTCGTCCACATAGGCGCCGACATTGATAAACATTGGCGGCATGCAGATGACGGAGGGAGCGACGTATGCGCCTTCACGGATGGACGACCCTCCGGGAACGACGCGGATGCGATCAGCGAGGGTGAACCGTCGCGCAGGGAACGTGTCCTTATCTACGAATGAGAGGCAAGAGCCGTCACTCATCTGGCTCAGCTTACCTAGGCGGAAGCCAAGCAAGATGCCTTGCTTCACCCAGACATTTACGGTCCAGTGGCCGTTGATTTTCTCGGCGGCTCGGATTTCACCACGCGTCAACTCATCGCGGAATTGAGAAAAAATCTCACGTGCTTCGGAATCGTCGGCGATTTCACTCTGTGCTGCGAGTCGTTCGATATCGGATTGCAGATTAGACATTGGATCCCGAGAGTTCTATGCCGCGCATTTACACTCGCTTCGAATCAAGACACCGGGAACGTTGTGGGAGGCTTCGCGAGCATCTACCAGTGTGGGGTACGGCCCATGCCAGCGGGAGCGGTCGGGGTCATGACCGGCGGGACGTCCTTTACCGTGATTACATTGCGAACACGATGAGCGATGGACAACTGCTTTGTGGGGTCCGCTTGCCCAATTTTCATAGATGAAGAAGTCAATGGGTTGGGGAGGTTTTGCAGGCGCAGCTTGCGGAAGCAGGCCAGCGTCCATTGCAATTTTTTGCAATTTTGAACGCATGTCGCGACGCATAGGCAGCATCGGTAGCCGATAAACTTCCTGAATTTTACCCATCATGGCGAGGGCGGCTTTGACGGGCAGAGGATTTGATTCCAGGAAATTAGCCTGCATCAATGGCAGATATTTGCGGTGAATCTTGCGCGCAGTATCCCAATCGTTATTTAATGCGGCTCGCGTCATTTCCGCCATCTCGCGCGGAATCTCGTTCGAGGCCACCGAGAGTACACCGGCACCGCCGAGAGCGATCACCGGCAGGGTGATTGCGTCGTCGCCAGAGAAAACTTGAAATGTTTCGGGCACAGCGTTGAAGACATCCGCGATCTGCGAAATATTCCCACTGGCTTCCTTTACGCCAGCAATGTTTGGCACTTCGGCAAGCCTGGCTAGCGTGGTCGGCTCGATATTCGCACCGGTGCGTCCGGGAACGTTGTAGAGGATGATCGGCTTATCGATTGCTTCGGCGACAGCGCGGAAGTGGCGATACTGGCCTTCCTGGGTCGGTTTGTTGTAGTAAGGCGATGCGGACAGAATTCCGTCCACGCCCGGACGGCTTGCAGCTTCTTTAGCTTTACTGACCGCGTCCTGTGTGGAGTTCGATGTAGCTCCCGCGATGATGGGAACTCGGCTAGCAGCGACTTCGATTATCAAATCAATGACCCAAAGCCATTCTTCATGCGTAAGAGTTGGTGTCTCGGAGGTGGTTCCGCAGGCTACGAGGAAATCGATTTTTGACTCGATTTGCCACTCAACCAGATTGCGTAAAGCTTGCTCATCGATCGAACTGTCTTGCTTGAAGGGGGTAACTAAAACAGTGCCGCATCCGCGAAGTTCCATACGATTAAGATAACGCGAAATGCGCCAGGAGGAAAATATTGGGATCGGGCGCGTTGTAGGGTCGGATCTATAGTTCGCGCCAGACGTTGCGGAAGTCGAAGATACCCTTTTCTCCTCGTGAGGAACGCTCATGAAGCCATTCAGCCCCCCGCACCGAGCCTTCCGCGAACGCCCGGCGGGATTTTGAATCATGGCACAGATAAATCGTATCGTTGGGAGAAGTGAGCACCAGCTCGTGCATGCCCACAACATCGCCCTCGCGGAATGAAGTGATCTCGAGTGCAGTTCCCGAGGCCTCGCGAATGATGTCGCGCATGGCCGACGCGGTTCCGGAGGGCGCGTCTTTTTTGTGGACGTGGTGGCGCTCGAAAATCTGCCCGGAATAATGATGTTTTAGCGCTTCAGCGGCTTGTCTCGCTGATTCATAGAAGAGGTTAACTCCTATCGAGAAATTGCCGCCCCATAGAAGTGAACCAGCATTTTGTTCGACACATGAACGCACGCGCGGCAGGTCGGAAAGCCATCCGGTCGTTCCGACAACCATCGGTTTGCGACAGCGCATACATGCTTCGATATTCGCTACTACGGAGTGTGGAGTTGTGTAGTCGATGACGAGGTCAGTGTCTGAGAGCTTTTCCGGACCGAGGGCGGCGCAGTCGGGATTGTCTTTCGAACGTCGCGATCTGAACATGATGATGGCGCTCACGCGCAACATCCGCTACGAGCGAACCAGTCTTGCCCGCGCCGAGGATGAGTATCTTCAAAGTATTGCCCTCAACTGTCATGCAAAAACGTTGGGATCGAGATCGGAAAAGAAGGCCTTATGCAGCCGCGCGACAACGCCGGGAACTGCCTCTTCTTCGATAACAAAAGTAAGATTTATTTCAGATGCGCCTTGTGAAATCATGCGTATCTTCACGTCAGCAAGCTCGCCGAAGACGCGTGCTGCAATTCCTGGTGTTTCGCGCAAATTTTCTCCGACTAAACAAATAATAGCCTTTCGGCCTTCGTACTTCACATCGGCGATTGCCACTAAATCGGCGGCCAATGCGGGTATCGACTCGTTCGAATCCACTGTGAGCGAAACGCTGACTTCCGATGTTGAAACAACGTCAACTGGAATGCGATGGCGATCAAATGCTTCAAAGATTGCGTGTAGAAACCCGTGGGCGAGTAACATGCGGGGAGCTGCAACATCGACGATGGTTATGTGCTTCTTTACTGCAATGGCTTTGAAATAGTTGCGGCAACGAGGAGCTCGAGCGGCAATACGCGTACCCTCGCAGGAAGCGTTACTCGAATTCAAAATGTAAACGGGAATATTTTTTTGAATAGCCGGAAGCACGGTCGCCGGATGCAATACCTTCGCACCGAAGTATGCGAGTTCGGCCGCTTCGTCAAAGCTAATGACTTTTATGCGCTTCGCATCGGGGCAGATGCGCGGATCAGTGGTTAACATGCCGTCTACATCAGTCCAGATTTCGATTCGTTCAGCACTCATTCCAGCGCCGACAATCGCCGCAGAGAAATCGCCTCCACCTCGTCCAATAGTAGTTGTGACACCCGCTGTTGTTGCGCCGACGAATCCGCCCATCACCGCAACTTTGCCAGCGTCAACCGCCGGACGAATCCTCTTTGAAAGGCGAGCATTTGTCTCGTCGTATAGCGGGGCAGCGCGCATGTGGTTGCCGTCCGTCACCAAGATTTCCCGCGAATCGAAAAGCTCGGTCTCTACTCCGTGCGCGGACAAAGCCGAAGCCACCAATTTACTGGAGAGAATTTCCCCATAGGCCGCAACATGATCGGTGGTTCGAGGGGTCAACTCGCCGACTGCAGCTATGCCACGCAGTAGTTCATCCAATGCTTCAAAATCTTCGCCTAAACTACTGTGAAATTGTGTAAATATCGCTGTACCAAGCAATTCACCTGCAGTGGTGTAGTGACGTTCCCGGAGGTCGCGCGACAGTTTCAAAGCTCCCTTGCGATCCCCACTTCCGGCAGCATTGGCCATTGCCAGCAACTGATCTGTTGCTTTAGACATAGCACTTACAACTACGACCGGCTTTTCGGCACGGCGCTGTTTGGCGATTTCGACCAACCGAAGGATCGCGGACGTATTGCCGACGGAGGTCCCGCCGAATTTCATGACGATCATCTGCTGAGACTCCCAGGTAACATCAATCGAGGTATCCCTTCGATTTCAGAAGCTCAGCATTAAGCACGGCAGCTCCCGCCGCTCCGCGGATGGTGTTGTGCGAAAGAACGGTGAACTTCCAATCAAGTACGCCGCAGGGACGTAACTTTCCGACGGTGGTGGTCATACCGTTGCCGAATTCCACGTCCAAACGAGGCTGTGGACGGTCATTGGCATCGACATATCGAATCGCTCGTGGAGGAGCGCTGGGAAGCTTCAGGTCCTGCGGAACTCCGGAAAATTCTTTCCAGATTTTGATTATCTCGTCCGCAGATGTTTTCTTCTTGAGCTTGACTGACACCGACTCGGTGTGACCGTCCTCGACGGGTACGCGGTTGCACTGAGCGCTCATGGCGAATTGAGCGGATTTAATGCTGTCGCCGTTCAACGTGCCGAGAAGCTTACGCGTCTCTTCCTCCATCTTTTCTTCTTCTTTCGGAATGTAGGGAACGACATTACCCAGAATATCGAGAGATGCCACACCTGGATATCCAGCGCCGCTGACGGCTTGCATGGTCACCGCCATGACGGCGTCGATGCCGAACGCTTTTTGGAGAGGGGAGAGGGCAATGACTAATCCGATAGCGGAGCAGTTGGGATTAGTAACCACGAACCCACCGGATTTCTTGCGCCAAGGCTGCGAATCGATCAACTTAATGTGATCGGGGTTTACCTCAGGAATCACGAGCGGGACATCCGACTTCATTCGCAACGCGCTGGAGTTCGTGATAACAGCGTGTCCAGCGTCAGCAAAGCGTGGCTCCATGTCGGCTGCGATAGCGGTATCCAGCGCTGCGAAGATAATCTTCGGAGCACTTTCGCAAACCGCGGGAGACATTTTCATCCCGGCGATGTTCTTCGGCACATCGGTCTTCAACCGCCAACGCGCCGCTTCGCCGTAGGATTTCCCTTCGGAACGATCTGAAGCAGCTAGCCAGGTGATTTCGAACCATGGGTGATGCTCGAGCAATTGCACGAAACGTTGTCCGACAACGCCAGTTGCGCCAAGAATTCCTACAGGAAGTTTAGTTGCCATGGTGTAGTTTGAATTTTACAACAGGGATATCGGTGGGCTCAGGGAACGCGGGCAATTCAGAAAGGTGTACTCTCTCCGCCAATATCGCTGCCCAGAGTGTAGTCATTGAGCGGACCGAAGCGTTTCTTTTCCAGGTAAACGCGCCATCTGCGCCAGAAGATACGAACGCTTGCCATCACCGGAATCGATAGATACACGCCGAGGACGCCTGCCACCTCGGCGCCAGCGAGTACTCCGAATAGCGCTGCTAGGGGATGTAATTCCATGCTGTGTCCCATGATGCGTGGGGAGACTACGTAATCCTGTACCAGCCTCCAAACGAGCAGGAAGCCTAAAAGCATCAGCCAGTGGGGGTAACTGGAAAGGAGAGCTACGCCCATGATGAGCGCTCCTCCCGACAATGGGCCAACCACAGGGATGAATTCAAGTGAGCCTGCGGCAGCGCTTAAGGCGAGCGCGTACGGAACACGCATACTTCCCATGAACGTGATGTACACGACAAACGACAGTAGTGCGAGGATCAGCTGAGCGCGAATGAACTGCGCCAGCATCTGGTTCATGTCATCAAGCACGCCCTGTAGAAATTCGCGCTGCGGGCGGCTGTCGGGGAAGGCGAGAATGACTTCACTGAATCCGCGGCCATCTTTGAGAAAAAACACGGCCAGAATCGGTACAACGATCAATAGCCACGATTGTTGTGCCATTTCTGCAACGCGAACTGCAACGTGCTGAGCAAGACTGGAGAGTCCACTTTGATGATCGGCGAGAAATTGCTCGATCTGCTGGAAGCTACTGCCGTTCCAACCATGCTGCTGCGCGATGCTCGAGACAATTCCCGCAAAGTTTCCGTCATTCAGTAAATTAGGGAACGCTTCGGTGAAGCGCTTTGTCTGGCGGCCGATCTGCGGGCCTACGAAAAAGAAGAATGTGAAAAGTAGCCCGCCGAGGAGAACGTAAATCAGCGCGATGGCAGCGGCGCGGCTGTGTAGCCAGCGTTCGATTCTGGAAACTGCCGGATCTACGAGGTAGGCGAAAAAAATCGCAAACAGGAAAGCGATGAGGGTGATGCGCGCGGCATAGAGAAATCCGACCGCGAGGAAGAAGATCAGCCCGGTGAAGAGTACTCGCAATGTGCGTGCATCAAACAGGGGCATAGGATTTATTAGTCACGCAGGACTTCTATGTTCTCTCCTGGTACAACAATACGCTGCAATTTGAATTGATCGTCGAGCCAGAGTGCCCATGTGCCAGAGTCGCTAATGATGTTCAAGCGTATGAGTTCGCGTTCCGTGCCTCGTATTGTTACTTTTTCGCGACCCGCAAATTCTACGTTAACCGGCGCCGAACTACGGGCGTGTGGATTTAACGATCCAAACATTACTTTCTGATGCAATGGGCACGATAGCTGCCCCTTGTCTTGATGGCAGCCAGTCGCTAAGTATTTCCACGCCAGGACTTCTCTCTGAACGAACGAATAATCGTCAAGCATGATAGTGGCGTTGGGTAGCAGGAACGGCTGCTCTGCTTCTTTCTCCTGCGAATTCGCCGCGTATCGCTCCATCAGAAATTCGTTCGTCGGAGCGACTGTGAAGTGCGCGCTGCCGGGATGGATTTCCTTCCATGAATACTTGCGAAGTTCGCCATTGGCAGTAATGTCCATTTCTGAGGTCTGCTCCGAAGCGGCTTCACCCTGTTCCGCCTTGAACTCAGACTTGATGACACTGCCGGCAGCATCCTGTTGAATGGAGAAGGTCTCAGTTGCTGCGCGCTTGCCATTGATGATCACAGCGAATGCACCAGAATCTATCTGTGCGGCTGAATCTTTGAATGGTGTGGAGAAGCAATATCCGGCGAGAATAATTAAGGCTAAGATGCTGAGGAACAATTTGTGCGAAGCGCGGGTCGGCGTCAATGTACGCCTTGTTGCGAATCGATAAGTTTTAAGCTGCATATTATCTCCGTAGCCACGGCGTCCACATCTTTTCCGCCGGTATCAACTCTTAGCGTAGCAGCCAAATACTTGTCACGTCGCGCCAGGTAGAGATTACGAAAGTCATCAAAGGAATCGCATAGTGGACGTTTTACGTCGCTGTTTGATGTTTGCTCAACACATCTCCGAAATAATTCTTCCGGGTCCGCATCGAGAAAAATCGTAATGCACTTGTTTTCACTAAGAAGCTCAGAATTCTCAGGCTGGACAAAAGCGCCACCGCCGAGAGAAATGACGAGTGGAAACGATTTCGGTTCGTCTAACAACTCCCGCAAAACTTTGTGTTCAAGTTTTCTGAAGTAGGGTTCGCCGGAAGTCTGGAAAATTTCCCCAATTCGCCGGCCTTCACGCTTCTCAATAGAATCGTCGATCTCAATGAACGCGTATCCCAACCTGCGAGAAACGGCAGCGCCTGCGGTACTCTTGCCGGCGCCCATAAAGCCCGTAAGGACGAACACCCGCGCTTCGGCCACTGATCGCAGTTCCTTGTAAGCGTCTATTTTGCTGAGTTTGAACGTATCTTGAGGTGAATTTTACCACTGAAGGAATGGAGCTTAACTGAAGAAGCGGCCTTACCGATGGTGCCTGCAAAGGCACTCCCAGCTCGAACTACGAAGGAAGTGTGTTCGGGTATGAGGCGGAAATCGTTGTCAACCTGGCCATGAACAGAACGAGCGGTTACATCAATCGAAGCCGATTCCGGAGCGAATGCTTCGATGTCACCGGTGTTGCTCATCAAACGATATTGACCGCCGCCACCAAAGTCACCGTCGTAGTGGATGCGGCCGCTATTGGAGTTAACTTCGACCAGAGCACCGGTAACGGCGTTAAGATTCACGTCACCACTTACGGAGGTAATCTCCACATGGCCGTTCAGTACGTTGGTTAGAGAAACAGGCCCGTCCATGGTTCGGACATGTACATGAGCATCGCGGATGTCACGAATTTGCATCGGTGCTGCTGCACCTTCCATTGTGAGATCGCCGTGCAAATGGTCAGCGGACAGTGGGCCGGTATTCGAGTGGATCGTTACACTCGCGTCGGAAGGAACCTGGACCTGGTACTCTACCCAACCCGTATTTCGGTCGGCACCGGGCTTTAAGTGAGAAAGGATGCTAACGCGGTCACCACTTTGACTCTGGTCAACTTCAACCTGGTCGGAGCCAAGAATCGCTGTGACTAAAACCTGATTGCCCGGCGCGGGCTTAACTGAAATTGGCCCGTATTCGTTGATCACAGAGATGCTGGCCTTTGGTCCAACCGTGTAGTGAAAATCTTTTCGAATTTCGCCCGCACCATAAGCTACCCCGGCAAGAATCGTGACTACCGCCAGTTTCGTCAGGTTTTTCCGGGTTCGCATACTTCATCTCCACAACGCGGACAATGCCGCAAAAATACTTACAGCGAAAAACTTAAGGTAATGATCGGTCCAAAGCCAATTCGTAGATCATGGAACGCTGCTCGTAAGCCTGCATAAGCGAGTGCTGGGCTTCCTGGTCGTTGGGATCATCCCTGACAGAAGCCTGTGCTTGCTGGATGTAGGCGTTCACGTTGTTCAAGTCCGCGGCGTAAGTCGGACGCAGAGATGGCGCTCGGTCCGAGACTTCCTGCAAAAGTTCGGCGTCTTCGGTAGGAGCAGATTGCGCAATCGAAGTTTGTGTTTCCATCCTCGCAGAGTTTTGCTTCGCACTTCTCTGATATACGGCGACTCCCGATGTCATTACAAGCAGCAACGCGGCGACAGGAACAAGCCATCCCATTTTCCAGCGATTGGGACGCGAGGTGACCAATACGGGGCCTGAACGGAGCGGTTCGCGAATCAGACCTTCCTGGCGTAAAGCGATTTCAATTGAATTCCAAACTCGCGGACTCGGCTCCTCATGCGCGCGAAGCATGCGAGCGACGTTGGAAATTTCCTTCAAGTCGGAATGAAGGCTGGCACAAGTTTCGCAGTGCAACGCGTGGCCTTCTTGTCCTGGCGCGGACCCGTCCAGGAAGTCAGGCAAAAGTTCTTGAAATTCTTGGCAGTTCATGACTAACTCGTCTCCAGTGTACTACCGCCGTCAAGGCCGATTGTCAGCGCTTCCCAGCCTTTTCTTTCTTCATCCCCCGTAACAACTCCCTCAGCTTCAGCCTAGCCTTGTGCAATTGGGACTTGCTATTACCGATCGAGCAATTCACCATTTCCGCGATTTCGTTGTGCTCGTAACCTTCAACGTCATGCAGCAAAAATATCTTCCGGTAACCGGGCGGCAATTCATCCACAGCCCGTTGCAGGTGTAACCGATCAACAGAGCCGGCCAGTTTGCGGTCCGGAGCGCCCAGTTCTTTGCGAGGAGTCTCGTCCTCGCCTTCCATCGTTTCCTCCAGCGAAACCGACGGCAGATGCTTTTTGCGCAACTGCATCAGTACGACATTCACCGCCATCCGATGAAGCCAGGTGGAGAATGCCGATTCGCCTCGAAAAGTTCCAATCTTGCGAAATAACTGAAGGAAGGCTTCCTGCGTTAGATCTTCGGCTTGCGCCGTGTTGGAAGTCATACGCAGGCATAACGAATAAACGCGCCTTTTATGCAAATCGTAAAGAACCTGAAAGGCCTCGGCGTCGCCCTGTTTGGCGCGTTCGATTGCCTGAGATTCTCCAAGCTTCTCGCTCTGTATTTTGCCAGCGTCCGTCAAATTTAATTCCGGCCGCATTTCGTGAGATGCGGCCAAAGCCCCTGTTCGTTGTATTCTTTACAGCCAATTGCACAGCCGGAGTAACCCAATTATTTTGGCCGCCGGTGTCTCAACACGTGGTTTAACAATAGCCCAATTTTAAGCGGCTGCCGTCTTCGTGGTAATAGTCTCTAACCCGTGAGCGGAGGGTCCAGTTTCTCTTTGACGGAGCAGAAAGCCAAAAAATACCCCTAAAAACCCCAAACCGGAGAAAATCCACATACCAAGCCGATATCCGTCCGGATTGGCGGCGCTTGCCCCGGCATGGTCATTCGCCCAACCTACCAATAGATTGAACCCAAACAAGCCAATATTCTGAATCATAGTCATAAGGCCGTAAGCGGTGCCAATCCTTCCAGGATCAACAATATACGAGACGGATGGCCACATGACGGCTGGGATGAGGGAGAACGCGACTCCCATCATGGCCATCGTGACAAGAAGCAGGACCGGTAAGTCCCAAGTACCGAAGTACGGAATTGGCACCACCACATGGTGCACTGAGGACATGTAACCCATCATGAGGTAGACGGGTATCAGCAGCATGGAGCCAAACATCATGAGCGTGGCGCGGCGACCGATGCGATCCGCCATGAGTCCAAAGAGAGGCGTGGCGACCATAGCAAAAAGAGTCAGGATGCTGGAGAGAAAGCCGCCGGTCTCGCGGGAGGTGTGGTGCGCCTCCATGAAAAATTTAACGGCAAAGGTCTGGAATGGAAAGATGGCCGAATAAAAGGTGATGCAAAGGGCGACGATATACCAGTAACTGCGTCCGAACTTGAAAAGATCGGCAAAGACGATCTTGTCGGTAGACGCGTCCCCAAGCGAATAAACCTTTTCCGCATGAACCTCGAGGATCCAATAGACGGCAGCTCCGACCACACATAAGGCGGAGAACGCCACGGCAATAATGAATGGCCCTCGCCAGTGCGCATAAGATGATCGAGCCCAAGTTGGAGAGTTGAGGGCTGCAAATGTGCCTAGGCGCGAAATTGTCAGGTTGATTCCAAAGGCGAAGCTGAGTTCTTTGCCGCGGAACCATCGCGCCAGTGCAGCTGTCACCGCGACGATTAACGATTCTGCGCCCATACCGAAGATCAAACGTCCTATCGCCATCGACCAAAGATGTCCGGAGGCGGCAGTGATCGCGGGCCCAATCAGACATAGAACCCCAAACAGCATCAACGATTTGCGAAGGCCGACGCGATCAATAATGATGCCGCCGATGAGGACCGTGAAAATGTTAGGAAAGCTATAGATCGCTTGCAGGAATCCGATGTTGGAATCAGAGAAACCCAACTGGACTTTGAGCACATCGGCCAGCGGACTGAGCGCATCATAGACGTAGTAGTTGCCAAACATAGCGAGACTTACGAAAATGAGTACCAGCCAGCGGTAGAATCGGGACGGCGCTGGACGTACGATCTCTGCCATCAAGTCCTCCTCGCTTTGCGTTTGGAATCAGCGTAAGAAGCGAAGTGAAGAACATAGCAGAACTGAATGAGCGGCGCACGCACGTTGCCAAAATAGTCCGTCGAACGATTCAATAGCGGGAGAGGATATGAATCGAATTCTAATTACGTTCGCGTTGTTGTCGGCGTCAATAGTCGCTCAAGATGTAGCGAAGGCGCCTACGCAGGTAACTTCGACAGCGCCTCTGGTGCAGCTGTCGATTCCTTCGGGCACGCATGTTCCCGTTGTGCTGAAGCATGCAATCTCGACGAAGGGAAGTCGCGAAGGGGATTCCGTCTATGCTGAGACGACATTTCCGGTGGTGGGGCCAGACGGCCGTGTCCTGATTCCAGCAGGAACTTATGTGCAGGGCCGCATCAGTCATATTCAACGCGCTGGCCGCATCAAAGGACGAGCCGAAGTATTGATGCACTTCACTACATTGATTTATCCGAGCGGCTACACCGTCTTGTTGCCGGGCGCGGTCGATAATGCGCCGGGAGTCGATAAGAGCGGCGTGAGTGATCAGGAAGGAACCATCAAGGGCGATCGGCAGACAGGCCAAAAAGTTGGGACGGTGGCCACGTCGGCGGGAACTGGAGCGATGATTGGCGGCCTCAGCAATGGCGGTAAAGGTGCCCTGATCGGCGGCGGCGTTGGCGGTGCAGTGGGCACGGCAATCGCGATGCTGACGCGTGGCAACGACGTCAAGATGGACGTTGGAACCACTCTCGAAATGGTTATCCAGAGGGACGTTGCTGTCGATGCCAGCCGAGTCCCGGAAAATACAGGCCGTTCGAGTCGCTGAATACGATTCTTACTTCAATTGAAACATGGCGTTTACGTGAGCAGTCACCGTTGTTGTCTGCGGACTGAACTCTGTGGTGGGCGCAGGCGTAGTTGACATTGCCATCTTTGCCATCGGCGCACCCATCGCCATTGGTTGGACCCTAAGATTCTCGAATGTGTCTACCGATGCGTAGGAAAGATCTCCCAGCGTTCGTCCCGAAGCGCGAGCGATCACATTAGCGGAATCACGGGCCCTGCGGTATGCATCTTCCACGGCTTTCGCTTTGGCAGCGTCTACATCATCGAGGGTATAGCTCAGCGTCTGATTTTCAGTGACGTCCATTTCGGCTAGCTGCTCGGTGATCGGACCTACTTTTGTAAAGTCTTTGACCTTCACGGTGACGCTGGAGTCGACTCGATACGCGACCAATTTCCGTTTGGCATTCTTGTAGTCGTAAACCGGCTGGACGGCGAAGAACCCGATTTCCGCCAACTTAGGCTCGATCCCACTGGATCGCAAAACTCCACGAACCTGTTCCGCCGCTTTGGAAGCGCGATCATAGGCAGCGCGCGAAGTATCCTCTTGCGCTGAAATATTGAATTGGACGACGGCAGTATCAGGCGCGGCGTCAAATTTTCCATCCGCTCCGACGTATACGGTGTTTGCCTGAGCAGTGACCGAAGGACGGTCTTGCGCCGACAGCTTTGAGCCTGAAGCTGCCAGAAGAATGAAAGCGGTAGCAGCTGAAACGAATAGCGATTTCATGAATGGTTCCCTCGCGATTGGAATTGTATAAGAACGAGATGGGAAACGAGACTTGCGAGAGAAGTTCTATGTCTTTGCGGAAGCGGAATAGGCGAAACGGTAATTTTGGGCGTCAATGTCGCGGCGTAGTTCCTGCCAAAGATTTTCCGGCATGGTCATAAATACCTTCACCACTTCCGGATCGAATTGGCGTCCAGACCATTTGTTTATCTCTGCACGGGCTGCGCTGAGAGTTTGGGCTGCGCGGTAGGGTCGGTCCGAGGTGATCGCGTCCATTGTGTCTGCAACTGAGAAGATGCGAGATCCCAACGGAATTTCATCACCTTTTAATCCGCGAGGATAACCGCCGCCGTCATAACATTCCTGATGCGAATAAACGATGTCCGCGGCTTCTGCTAAAAATGGGATTTTCCGGAGCATCTGATATCCGCGATAACAATGCTCACGCATGATCACAACTTCTTCTGGATTCAATGGGCCAGGCTTGCGAAGAATGGCATCGGGAATCGCCATCTTGCCAATGTCATGCAAGAATGCACCGCGCGCGATGACACGAATATCGTCTCCCGAAAGACCCATCGCTCGCGCAATAGCGATCGTGAATGCGGTGACGCGCTTAGAGTGGCCTTCAGTTTCCGCGTCCTTTAGGTCGAGTGCGTCGCCGAGTGCTTCCAACGTGATGTCGTATGAGCGCTCCAGTGTGTTCATGGCTTTGCTCAACTGTGCCGTGCGCGCCGTGACTAATACTTCCAGATTGCTCTGGTATGCGCGATTCTCCAGCTTCAGTCGCCGATTCTCGAGAGCTCGATGAACGGTTGTTAGGAGTTGCTCGCGCTCGAACGGTTTTAACAGATAGTCGTATGCACCGTCGCGGATCGATTTCAACGCGATGGATATGTCGTGAACCGCGGTCACCATGATGACCGGCATATCAGGGAATTTTTCTTTTGTATTTTCCAGCAACGCAATGCCATCCATGTCAGCCATCATCAGGTCGGACAGCATTAATGCGAACTCTTCACCCGAATTTAGAAGAGCCAGGGCCTCGCGTCCCGAACAAGCCTGCCGTGTCTGAAAACTTGCTGCGGCCAGCATGGCGGCCACAACCTCGCGGATAGGTTCTTCGTCGTCAACGATAAGGATGCGGTCAGTTGGCATGGTGAGCTGGTTTCTGAGGGCAATTCTACCTCAGATACCGAGTGCCGAAAGTAATCAAGCGTGGTCGGAAACACCATTGGTAACTACCGCCGACGTGGTATCTAAGTAAGGCGGGCACCTGTGCCTGTGTCTCATGAACGTTTCCTCATTATCGGCTGCTTATACTCTCGGAGAGCTGGCAGGGCCTCGTCTTATGGCGGAGGAAGCTGCTGCCATGATCGTTCTGGCTGCAAGTTTGCTCGTTTTCCGTACCTTCCGCGAACGGTATCTGTTGGTTTGGATTGTCGGCTGGCTGGCTTACTTTGTCTCGAGGTGGACATTAAGCACTGATGGATTCTCGTCACCGTACACCGTCGCCATCTCCCAAGGCGAATTTGTGCTGGCTATTTGTCTGTTTGTTTCAGCCGTATTCGTTTATAGCCATCGTGCTGCGCTTCTACGCCCTCTGTTGGTGGTCTCATCTCTACTGATCGGGCTGGCGATTGCTCGCCCATTATTGTGGGCTAATGTTCCAGCGTTGCGGACTGCTTTGGAAGTTGGCTACCGGCTGATGGCGGTGATCGCTGCCGTCTATGTAATTCGATTTCGCTGGGCGCGCTGGGAGATTGGATCATGGATGCTAGGCGTGAGCCTGCTTCTATTGCGTCTTGATTGGGCTCCGGTGAGCGCCTATTTCCCGACTCGCTACATCATGATGACCGATGTGCTGTTGGGCGTCAGCATGCTGCTAATAGTGTTTGACGACTCAAGAATGCATGTGCGGCGGTTGAACGTCATTCATGCGCTCACCACGAGCACGATTCGTGCCGAGCAGCACGGTCCAATGATGTTCACCGCGTTGGAACAATTGCAAACTCTCATGCTGGCGAAAGCGGCATGGTTCCGGCTCGTCGAAGACGACCGTATGGTGATTTCGCAGCAGATTGGCTTGTCGGAAGATTTTCTTCGCGATCGGCAGTCTGTCGCTTTGGACGACAAATTTGAGAGCACGTTCCAAAGCGAAGAAGCGATTGTAATTAAGACAGAGTCGGCGGACGACTCGGTGCGTCCGTATCTACGCCGTGAAGGATTTCATCATTGTGTGCTGGTTCCGGTTCGCGGCAAGAAGTCCAATATCGGTGTCCTGACTCTGGGTAGCGCACACCGATTCGCGTATGCGCCCGACGATGTCGATTTTCTTATTACCAGTGCGCACCAATTGGGATTGGCAGTAGAAAACCTGAGACTCGTTGAGCAGATTTTGCGGTCGCACCGCCAATGGAGTAATACGTTCGACTCGATCCAGGACATGGTTTTGCTACATGATTCAGAATTCCGAGTTATGAAGGCGAATCACTCGCTGCTTGCTCGTCTTGAACAATCTCCAGCGGATGTGATGGGAAAGACTTGCGAGTCAGTTTTGCCTCAGGAGCAGTCGGCCTGGGCTGGATGCCCCTACTGCATCGGCAACTCACCCGCCTTTCACGAAGGACGTGATCCGGCGTTCGGCGGCTACGCCATGGTTTCAACATCAAGTTATGTCGAGCAGGGAAGCAAGCAGCGCGGCACCATTCACGTCGTCCGCGACATTTCGCAGCGCCACGAAGCAGAAGAAAAATATCGTCAACTTTTCGATCAGGTACAAGAAGGAGTTTTTGTAGCAACTTCCGATGGAAAGCTCACCGAATGTAACGAAGCTTTTGTTCAGATGTTGGGTTACGGCAGCAAGGAAGAGTTGAAAGCGCTAAACGTGAACGCCGATTTGTATGCCTCCCCTGAACAGCGTGAATTATTCCGCAAAGAGGTGCAAGCCAAGAATTACGTGCGTAATTTCGAAGTGATGCTGCGACGGAAAGATGGCTCACTCCTCACGGCCATGGAGAGCAGCTTTGCAACTCGTGATGCCGATGGCAAGATTGATCGATACCAGGGATTCTTGCTAGACATCACAGAGAAGAAGCGAGCAGAAGACGAAATACGCAGACGCAATCGGGAACTTAATGCGTTGAATGCTATGGCGGTCATCGCTACTCAGTCTTTTGATCTGGACGAAATTCTGAATTTGACGTTGAGGCAGGTAATCTCGCTTCTTGGTGGAGAAGCAGGAGCAATCTTTCTTTCAGACGCCGGGCAGACCACGTTCCGAAGGCGCGCTGCTTGGGGACAGGGCGGAGCGTCCCGAGGACGAAAAGCAGATGCAGTGTTTCCAGAAGGTTTCGGGAAGTTGGTCACGCAATCTCGCGCCGAAGTAATCACGGCAGAATACCTTCCACATCTGCCTGCTGCGGTCGCAGATTTCGTTCGTGTTGATGATGGAAACTCCTGGATTTGGGTGCTCCTGTGGGGTAAAGATGAGCCGATCGGTATCATGGGGCTGAGCAGCGCCGAACGCCGGGACTACAACAGCAATGACGAAAATTTGCTGGTAGCGATCAGCAGGCAATTGGCTACCACCATTGAAAAAGTCCGGCTTTACGAAGAGAGTTGCCGTGCGTACGAAGATCTTCGACACACACAAGAACAACTGTTGCAGAGTGAAAAGATGTCCGCGGTCGGGCAACTTATTTCCGGAGTTGCCCATGAGTTGAATAACCCCCTGACCGCAATTTTGGGATATGCACAGTTGTTGGAGAGTGAAGGACTGAGCGAAAAGGCAGCTGACTTCGCCGCTAAATTATTTAAGCAGGCACAACGTACTCACAGGGTCGTACAGAATTTGCTTTCATTCGCCAGACAACGTAAGCCGCACAAACAGGACGTAGACGTTTGCAAGGTTCTCGAAGAGACGCTGGCATTGCGTGATTACGACCTGAAGGTAAATAACATCAAACTGGAACGAGAGATTGAAGAATCGATTCCCAGTGTGAAGGGCGATCCTCATCAGTTAGAGCAGGTTTTCCTTAACATAATTAACAACTCGGTCGACGCTATGCTCGAAGCTGGTCATGGCGGAAAACTTAGAGTGAAAATTAACGTCAAAGATGGCCGGGTAAATATAAGTTTTCATGATTCGGGGCCCGGCTTCGCTGAACCTAGCCGTATTTTCGATCCGTTCTATACAACGAAGAGTGTCGGTAAGGGAACTGGACTTGGCCTGAGCATCTGTTATGGGATCGTCAAAGAACACGAAGGTGATATTCGAGCCAACAACTTGCCCGAAGGTGGAGCGAATATAGAGATAAGTTTGCCGACATCCGGATTCATGATCTCGCCGATCGATCTCAAGCTTCCAGAGCGCCGTGAAAAGGCATTGTCCGGAAACATTTTGCTCATTGAGGATGAAGAGGCCGTGCTCGAATTTGAACGCGATTTGCTGACGGGTGCCGGAGCGTCTGTAAGCACACTGGCAAATTGCGATGCGCTGAACACGAACACCGTAACGACTGAAGTCAATGCCCTCATCGTGAATGGTCTGATGCCGGGAGGATGGAACGCCGCTAGAGTATACGATTGGTTGGTTGTTAACCGTCCAGGAATGGAAAAGCGGGTCTTGTTTACTTACTCAGGACTATTGGATTCGGAAACGCGGAAATATCTACAGCAAAACAATCTGCCATACCTTGTGAAACCTTTCGAAGTTGCAGAGTTGATCGACCATGCTCGCCGCCTGATGCAAAAAGTACAAGCAGCAACCGCGCGGTAACGTTTTGCAATTGTCATAATTCTTTCCGCAAAGTTTTCGTGAAGTCACGCAGGCCCGATTCGTTTCTTCTATACCACATCCATTGTCCTAATTTAACTCCTTCCACGAGTCCGGCTTTGCGCAAGACAGCCATATGGTGCGAAATTGTAGGTTGCGATAGATGAATGCGCGACTCAATATCGGACGCACAGAGCCCCACATCACGATTAATGGAGCAGGCACCTTTAATCTTAAGAGTCTTTAGGATGTTACGGCGAACGGGATCTGCGATCGCGTGAAGAAACGAGTCAAGATTACCGGGAGCGGTTGTCATGGCACCATCAAATATAATTCACATTGATGGATGTCAATATGAATTATTTCTTTACGATGGGATTGTAGCCGTCGTCAACCAAGCGTTTACGGGTGGTTTCTGCCTCTTTGACGTCGGGAAACGGCCCAATCTGCACATGGTAAAGATTGTCTCCGGAAGGCGGTGGCAAGAAGACGGAGTATTGTTTCTTCTTGAGAGCTTCAATGAGGCCGTCCGCGTCTTCCTGTTTGCTAACAGCTGCAACCTGTAAGTAATATCCATTCCCGGATGATGCGGGGGACGGTGAGGCATCGGGCTTCGCGATGGGTGATGTCACCGGCGCTTGATTATCCGGTTGTGGTGCTGCTGCCTCTGAGGTGTTGACGATAGCCTTCGGGCTAGCGGATGGCTTCGCGCTCATCGACTGAGATACAGACGCTATGGTGGAAGGCGCAACATCTGTGGGGTGTGCCGAATTCTTTCCAAAGGAAAAGCCAAGACCAAAGAAGACCGCACACAACACGGTTAGCGCAAAAAACAGCCCTAGAATCTTGCCTGTCCCCAGCGTTATTTCGGTATCATCCTGTTGCGAAGTCGACATGGAGTTCGGTTATTCCTCCGTAGTAGTTAACCCTTCGGTGCTGATGTGCCAGCAAGAACTTTCTGCATGCCTGAAAAGAAATCCACAGGGACAGGGAAGACTACTGTGGTATTTTTCTCGACGCCAATTTCGGTGAGAGTCTGCAAGTAACGCAATTGCACGCTCACGGGTTCGGTCGCGAGTAGAGCGGCTGCATCCACAAGACGCTGTGCCGCAGCGAATTCGCCTTCAGCGTGAATAATCTTCGACCGCTTTTCGCGTTCCGCTTCGGCCTGCTTTGCCATGGCGCGAAGCATGGATTCCGGCATATCAACCTGCTTGACCTCGACGTTCGCGACTTTTACTCCCCACGGCGCAGTGTGGGTATCCAGAATTGTTTGTAAGCGGAGATTGATTTTGTCACGATGCGCCAGCAGTTCGTCGAGTTCCTGCTCGCCCAACACGGAGCGCAACGTCGTCTGAGCGAACTGCGATGTCTGGTAGACATAATTTGAAACTTCAACGACAGCCTTGCGCGGATCGATCACGCGCAGAAAGATCACAGCATTTACCTTGAGCGTAACGTTGTCGCGGGTAATGATGTCCTGAGGCGGCACTTCAAGAGCTTCCTGTCGCAGCGACACTCGAACCATTCGATCGATGGGAGTAAAGACAAGAACGACTCCCGGCCCTTTTTCGTGGTTTGTTAGCCGGCCCAAGCGAAAAATAACGGCGCGTTCGTATTCTGTGATGATCTTGATCGAACTTAAAACGTATAGCGCAATAATGACAACGATGACCGTCCCGATACCGAGATCAAATGGCATAAGTTGGACTCCCTGCGTTGGTTCCGAGTTTACCGCACAACCACGGCTGAAATGTTATCCCGAAAGATACGGTGAAAGTCAGGATCGCGAACTGACTGGGTCTACGCGGAGGAGGAAGCCATCCATACTGCGAACGACGACGCTCTCGCCTTTGGACAGATCGGAGGATGAGATCGCGTCCCATATTTCACCATGAACATAAACCTTGCCTGAAGGATTGAGAGCAGTGTGTACTGTCCCAATCTGGCCGATCATTCCTTGAGAGCCGGTTACAACTTTGTTTGCGCGGGCCTTCAGGGCGATGCTCATAAGGAAGGCTGTGATCAGCCCTAGAGGAATGCTAACCGCGAGTGCTGTCGCGAGGTGAACGCGCATTTCTGGAATAGGGGCATCCACGAGAAGCAATCCCCCAAGGGTCAAGGTGGTGATTCCGCCTAGCGTGAGGACACCATGGCTGACGAATTTAGCTTCGAGTGCGAACAACACGAATGAAACGAGTATCAGTCCCACTGCCGCGAAACGTGTCGGAAGCAAATTTAGCGCGAAGATTGCCAGCAAAATAAAAACAATTCCAACAGTACCAGGAACTACGGCTCCAGGATGGTTGAACTCCGCGTAAAGAGCAAGAGCCCCTATCGCCAGCAGCATGAAGGCGATATTAGGATCCATGATGTAGCTGAGAATGTGCTGCTTTAGCGTCATGGAGAAGAGCCTTATCGGTTGGCCCGCAAGGTTTAACGTGATTGTCGATCCATTAAAACGACGGACAGGTTTGCCATCGATCTGACGGAAAAGCTCATCGACACTCGGTGCGTCATAGTCAATTAGTTTTTGTGAAAGCGCTTCCTGATCGGTGAACGATTTCGATTGACGTACAGCAGATTCTGCGACATCCACATTGCGGCCGCGTTTGGAGACAAACGAACGCATGTATGCTGCAGAATCGTTTTCAATCTTTTCTTTCATGACGTCGTCTATCTTGCCACCACCCAGGGTCACGGGATGGGCTGCGCCCGTATTAGTGCCTGGAGCCATCGCGGCTATGTCTGCGCTCTCCAGAATGAAAAATCCTGCGGATGCCGCGCGACGCCCGCTGGGCGCGACATACACGATAACCGGCACTGGTGATGCAAGAATCTTTTCGATAATGTCGTGGGTCGAGTCAAGCAATCCACCGGGAGTGTTCAGTTCGATCAGGACAGCGGTGTCATTATTCCGAGCGGCCTCATCCAGTGCACGTGTGATGTATTCCGTGGTGATGGGCTGAATCGTATCGTTAACAACAATTTTCAGAACTTCAGCCGAAACTGGCTGAGCGAAGAAACACGAAACAGTGAATAGGATTACAAGCGCAACGCGCGAACGTGGAGAAAGTATCATGTGAGGCTTTCTACCATTGTCTCTCATTTCGACAACGTCGGGCGTTGTTCCGCATCAACCCATCCGGGTAAATTTTTGTCTCCAACAATAAGTCGAGCGCCGCGCTCGTATGTCAAATAAGACCAGGCCCATTGGATCATCACAAGGATGCGGTTGCGAAAGCCGATCAGGAAGAAAATGTGCACGAATAGCCAGGTTAACCATGCAATGAATCCGGAAATGTGGAGTTTGCCAAATTGCGCAATAGCAGCCGCGCGACCGATGGTAGCGAGACTTCCTTTATCGATATAGTGGAATGGTTTTCGCGGATTGCCTTCGAGTTCGCGGCGAATGTTGGCTGCCGCAGAAGCACCCTCCTGCAACGCGACCGGGGCGACTCCGGGGAGAACGTGCCCCTTAGTATCCTTTAGCGTTGCCAAATCTCCGATTACGAAAACTTCGGGATGTCCTGGAATGCTGAGGTCTGGATTGACTTCCACGCGACCTGCGCGATCAATGGGAACATTCAACTTCTTGCCTAACGGAGAAGCGGCGACTCCGGCGGCCCATAGGACTACGGCTGCGTCGATCTTGGTGTCTCCCGTGTAAACCGCGCCCGGTGCGATGTTCGTTACTATCGCGGAGGTGCGAACCTCGACTCCGAGGTGCTTGAGCTGCTTCTCAGCGCTAAGAGACAAAGGTTCATCGTAAGCTGGTAGAACGCGCGGACCGCCTTCAATGAGAATGATTCGCGCGCGCGTAGGATCAATTGCCCTGAATTCATTAGTGAAGGCATGATGTACGATCTCCGCGAGCGTTCCTGCCAGCTCGACGCCGGTAGGGCCGCCACCCACGACGACGATGTTGAGCGGTATGTGAGTCAGACCCATCGCCGCGTCGCGTTCCGCGAGTTCGAATGCCAGCAAAACTCGACGGCGGATTTCAGTGGCATCTTCTATGGTTTTTAATCCTGGAGCCAGCGTTGCCCATTCTTCATGCCCAAAGTAAGCGTGGCTAGCGCCAGCAGCCACGATGAGGTAGTCGTAAGGGATATCAACTTCGAGTAATTTGACAGTTTTCTTCGTGAGATCGAAATCCTGGACTTCACCGAGCAACACCTCTACATTGCGATGGTTACGGACAATATTCCGGATCGGTGCGGCAATCTCGCCCGGAGATAGCCCAGCGGTGGCGACCTGATAGAGCAGCGGCTGAAATGTGTGATGATTACGACGGTCGATGAGCGTGATCTGCACGCGAGACTTGGCAAGTGTCGTGGCCGCTTTAAGGCCGCCAAAACCCGCGCCGACGATTACGACCCGAGGAACTTTTTGGCTGTCCATAAATAGTACCTACAGATTAGATTATCCGAGATCTCACTAAGTTAAGATTTTTCGGCAAGATCGTGTGCATGTCCCAAGCCCTGAGATCGGGTAACATGGCGAAGACATATGGCGGTTATTCAGTCCGGCTCGGAGAATGCAGCGTCCCCCTGGTTTCGATGGCTTGCACCATCGTTCGCCGACCTGCTGTTCATTGGGGTGCTGGCCCTGCTGACTGCCAACGGATTCTCAACCAAGTTGCTGGGCGACGCGGGCATCGGATGGCATATCCGCAACGGCGAGCGGATAGTGCAGTCGCATTCAATCCCCAATACTGATTCATTTTCGGCGACAAGGAGCGGACAGAAATGGTACGCATGGGAATGGCTCTACGACGCTGGCATCGCCGAAGTTCACGCGCAGTCGGGCCTGAACGGAGTCGTATTTTTCACGGCTTTTGTGATTGCGCTGACCTTCACCCTAGCATTGAAGGTTGCGGTTAAGAACGGTTCCAGTCTGCCCATTGCGATTCTTCTACTCGCGCTATCCATTTCCTCTTCGACCATACATTTCCTGGCGCGACCTCACGTTTTGAGTTGGTTGTTCGGAGTGATTTGGTTTGCAGTTCTCAATGAGTCTGCGGACGAAAAACACCGACCCAGAATTTATTGGTTGCCTATTTCGATGGTGATCTGGGTAAATCTGCATGGCGGATTTCTCGTCGGCCTCGTCATTGTGTCAATTTATTGGGTAGAAGCGTTCGTGGATCGGAGCAAGAACCGCGACGCCGCAGACAGATGGAAATTACTAACCAAGATTACGGCGTTGTCATTTTTGGCGACATTGGCGAATCCTCGCGGAATATTTTTATACGTTCATATCGTTCGATATCTGAGTGACGGGTTTCTGATGAGTCATATTCAGGAATTCCAATCTCCGAATTTTCATGGGCTCGCGCAGAAATGCTTCGCTGTCCTTCTCTTGGTTGCGATGGCGGCGTTGGCCGTGAATGATCAAAAGATCCGAACCGCGCACTGGATGCTGATCTTGTTTGCGGTCTACAGCGGTCTCTATTCCTCACGTAATTTGCCCGTCTCGTCTCTGCTACTGGTGTTGATTATCGCGCCAATAATTTCGAGTGAAGTAGCTGACGCCGGCCAACGTAGTCAAATGATTCCTTCGCTGCGGAAAATACTTGTTCGCTTTGATGGATATGCGTCAACCGTAACTGCGATGGAATCACGATTCCGCGGTCATCTTTGGCCGATTGTTGGATCGATCATAGGCTTGGTCATCTGTCTCAACGGGGGAGCACTCGGCCATCGTCAGATATTGAACGCGCATTTTAGTGAAAAACGATTTCCGGTGCAGGCTGTAGATTCCATGTCAACGATGGAATCGCGGGAGCCGATCTTCGCTCCGGACTACTGGGGCGGGTATTTAATTTACAGGCTCTATCCCGAGCGTAAAGCATTTGTGGATGATCGCCACGATTTCTATGGTCCCGACTTTTTCAAACAATACTTAACGACGGTGCATGTTGAGCCTGGGTGGGATGATCTGCTTACACAGCTACAGGCGCACTGGGTGCTCGTTCCGGACGGATCACCGCTCGCGAATATTCTCAAAGAAGATAAGAGATGGACAATAGTGCATGAAGATGAAACTGCGGTTCTGCTGCATAAGATCTAGTTAGTGTCGATTCCAAATCCCAAGATGATGTTGACTTCGACAGCCTGCTGCCCGTGCATAGCCGGCGAGAATTTCCAATGGGAGATCGAAGCAAGCATGTCCGCCGTAAACTGCGCGGTGCCGGTCTCGAGCACCTTAGGATTCTTGATCAGGCCGGTGCGGTCCAATACGCCTGACACGACTAGTCGTTGGGATTGAAGGTGTGGAGGCAGTTCAGTCCTCAGTGGCCGAGGCGAGCTAAGCGCGTTGGTGTAAGGATGGTCCTGGGTTTCCGGATCGGCAAATTGCATCACTGCCGTTCCCATCGTCGTTTGCAGGTAGATGGTGTAGTTCTGACCTTTCAATTGTCCGTATCGATTGAACGCGCCTCCGGAGCGAGAAGTAGCTACAACGGTGATACCTCCTCCGGCGTGGTCTTTGTCTGAGGTGCGACCGGGTGTTGTTGGCGCGGAGGAGTTCGAGTTGAAACTTGGCAAGGTGACGATATTGCTACCGCCGCCGTGGACTGATACTCCCGGCATCGCCGGCGTTCCGACCGTTCCGCTACCTGCTCCGCCTTTGCCGGGGTATGGAGAGATTCCATTCTTGGCGATCGTGTCTGCGCCGTTGCCGGCTCCTGACTTCGTGGCGCCAGACGAATCTCCCGACGTGCCACTACCAGTTCCAGCACCGTAATCAATGCCACTGCCGCCGCCGGTCCCGCCGAGTCCCGGCTTAGCCCCACCAGTGGGTGAAAGAGCGAGCGCGCCGGTGCCTGCGTTATTCGGGACGGCGGCTGCGGAGCCTGGTTGTTGGGAAACTACAACGCCGGTTGATCGTGCCGTGCCGCCGCTATTGGCTGGTGCCGAGACCGAGCCAGCATCGAATGCACCGCCCAAACCTTCACCGCGCGCGCCGCGTCCGCTTCCAAGAGCACTACCGCCCACCAGTGAAGGAGGGGGTGGCACAACCGAATTGGTGCTGCCAAGACGCGATACTCCGCGACCATTAAGTGAACCGCCGGCGACTTGAACTGGCGGCGCGACTGGTGATCCTGAATTCCAATCGCCTACTTTGTGCCCGGACGCTGTCGTCCCGTTCACCGAGACGGTCGGAGGGACGACGGCACTATCACCCAGCCCTGAAATTTTCTGAAGGTCGGCAGAACGGTTGTTCATCTGGACTGGAGGCGGAATAATTTGCGGACGAAGCTCTCCTGGACCATATCCTGGGCCGGTCTTGGCGAGATCTCGCGTAAATTGTGAAGGCGCGGGCGCAACAACAGATGGAGCGGGAAGAGTAAGCCGAGGAGTCGAACTGGGGGCGCGCTCCGGCGCGGAAACTGGAGGGGGTACAACTTGAATTTCGTGTGAGCCCGGCAAGCGCAAAGATTGGAGATCACGCTGATTCGCCTTCGGTGCTGGTGGGACGACTAACGCGTTCAAGTTAGGAGCCGTTTGCATTGTTGAGCGTTGATTGTTGTTCTGAACCCCCGGTGCGGGACCAACTGCCGTAACCGGCAACGAGGCGGTGGAGCGGGATGACCGCAAACCCTCGGTGGGAGCAGGCCCTGGGATCGCTGCTTTGTACGCGAGCAAATTCGCCACGGCAGAATCCGACTTGGGCAAATTTAATCTGGGAGCGTCGAGAACTTTTTCGCGCAGCACTTCGCCACGAGCCACTCGAATTGCCTGAGATCGGTGAAATGCATGAAGACCGCCGGCATGTCCAGATTTTCCGGTTGAAGCCCCGCCGTTGTCTTCTGTGCGAGGCAACTCGTCGGCTGAAAAATAGAGCACATCGTATTTCGGCGGCGCGGCTGGCAACTTCGCCCGCATTTTCGACAGCTTGTCTGGTAAAAAAATCAGAATTAGAAGGAGAGCCAATTCACCGCCGCACACGAGCGTCATTTTCTGATAGGGGACGAGTCCAGTCCGCGCTTCACCCGCTAGAGGACGAGGCGAACGTTCCATGGACGGTCCAATCGAGGTACGGAATTCCTCCCACCGGGAAGACCATTCGATGAGCAGTTTCAGCTCAGGCTCGACAATCGGTTCGACTTGTAACTCAGTATTCAAAGTGCAGTCGCCGTTTCCGTCTCAAGCTCAATTCTAATTTCATCGCCACATAGCGTGCCCGTGTCCCGAATGGCGTTGACTGGTAATTCCAAGACTGATGCAGTATCAAGGCGGACAGGGGCGATTCGCCACGGTTTTAGAACTCGCTCCATGTGGACAACGGTCTGATTCTTATCCAAATAAAGGACATCGATTGGAAAACGCATGCCAATCATGTGGACACCTCGGCAGGGAACAATCCACAACGCTTTGCCCGAAATAAAATCTGCCGCGTCCGTTCCCATGAGTCCGCGAAATCGCGTCCAGTGAGTGTTGGCTAGATTAACCTCACGGGCCAGAGATATCCCGCGAGTTTTATTGAAAGCGATTCCTACACGGGCAGTCAAAGTTACTCCTCTGAGGTGTTGCGACTCGTCAGCGCTTAGTGCGGGCTGACCGGTCCCAGCGTCCTTACAAGCTGGATGATCGCTGGGCCCAGAGTCACGAAAATAATCGAAGGCAGAACAAACAAAACGAGGGGGACAACCATTTTGATCGTGGTCTTGGCTGCTGCTTCTTCTGCACGTTGCCGGCGCTCGGTACGCAACGAATCTGAATGCACGCGAAGCGCTTGTGCGACGCTGGTACCGAAGCGGTCAGTCTGCACCAGGGTGCCGACCAGTGCTTTTAAGTCTTTAACGCCAGTGCGTTCGGCAAGGTTTCTAAGTGCCTCGGCTCGAGGTTTTCCCGCGCGCATTTCGAGGTTTACCAGATAGAATTCTTCACTGAGCTCGGTGTGAGCGTGGTGTAACTCCTGGGCAACACGCTGAAGAGCCTGATCGAGAGCCAAGCCCGCCTCTACGCAGATAACGGTGAGGTCAAGCGCGTCTGGAAGCCCTATAGTTATACGATGCTGTCGCTGCCGGATGAGTCGTTTCAGTATAAGCCGTGGGATGAAAAAGCCTACGCCCCCGACCCCGACGACGTAAAGCCAGTTGAAGGTAGGCATGACTAGAATGGTGATCAGCATGCCGCCGACCGCGAGTGCGACGCGGCTGCCTACATAGACGGTTAAGTGGCGCGGTTCACGATAGCCAGCCTGAATTAACCATCCTCGCGCACGGGAAACCTCGCTTGGCGAAAGGGGAATCGCTTTGCTGAGCGGATCAAGCGCCTGCTCCAATCGCTTCTTAAATGCTGGCTTTTGCTGCTGTTGAGGTCGTTGAAATCCTAGAGAACGAAGACGCGAACCGATTACAGACGACGGCGCGTAGACCGCTGCGCCGAAGAAAAATATTACCAGCACAATCGTCAAAAAAACGAGAATTGTAAAAATCAGCGCCATGTCTTGGTTCACACTTGAATCTGAATAATCTTGCGAATCACAAAATAACCGATAGTTTGCAAAGTGATGCCAGCCACAATCAATGCATGCCCTATCGGGTCATAAAATAGCGGACGGATAAACTGGGGATTCATTAACGTCATTGCCAACACTATAATCGGAGGCATACCCATTAAAAGCATCATCGTCAGCCGTCCCTGGGCGGTAAATACTCGCACCTGACGTAATATCTTGAACCGTTCGCGGATGACGTAGGACAAATTATCTAAAATCTCAGCCAGGTTGCCACCGGTTTCGCGCTGTAGCATGACGGCAGTGACAAAGAACTTTACGTCTACCAGCGGTATACGTTCAGTGAGATTAATGAGAGCGTCCCGAACCGGCAATCCAAACTTCTGTTCTTCGAAAAGCTTTCGGAACTCAGTCGCCACTGGTTCCGAAGTCTCTCCTGCGATCATTTCCAGGGCGGTGGTGAAAGCGTGTCCCGCACGGACCGCACGGGCGAGTGTGTCGATAGCCTCGGGAAAGAGTTCTTCAAACTTCTGAAATCTCTTGGAGCGCCGGTAAGACGCATAAGAATAGGGAGCGACTGCTCCGACGATAATACCCACTAAAACAAACTGCAGCGAGTTCGAAACGAAAAATACTATGATGCCAACTACGAATGCACTAACTGCGCAGAGCATTAGCAAATTCCCGGCCCGCATATTCAGGTCGCCCTGGACCAGCATGGATTGCAAATCAGATACGCGTTCCGAGCGACGAAGCAAGGTATCGAATGCTGGAATCTTGCTCAACATTTCATCGCGGAGTAGCGCCAGATCTTTACTGGGCTGAGCCTGTGCGGCCTTCTCGACCGTCGAGAGCCGCTCACGCATCAAGCGAGCGCGGGAATTGCGCTCATCCATGAGCGAGAAGATCGCGAACGCGCCAGCGGCTACGGCGGCGAACACGATGATGGCAATGAGAAAGGGCATAATCGGCCGGCTGTCTTAGATATCCACCTTCGACTCAAACAACGAGGCACGTAATTTACAGCCGGCGATTGCCAACTTTTCAGCAAACTTCGGCCGAATCCCAGTTGCCTTGAATACGCCTCTGACCTTTCCAGTTTCATCGATTCCCTGACGCTCAAAAACGAAAATGTCCTGCATAAGGATCATGTCAGCTTCCATACCGACGACCTCAGAAATGGAAATAACTTTACGCGTTCCATCGGACAAGCGGGCAATCTGGACTACACCTTGGATCGCCGAAACCAGCTGTTGTCGGACGGCGCGCTCAGGAATATTCAGATTAGCCATTGAGAACATATTTTCCAATCGCGCGATGGCGTCGCGCTGCGTGTTCGCGTGGACCGTCGTCAGAGATCCTTCGTGACCAGTGTTCATCGCTTGCAACATGTCAAAAGCTTCTTCGCCACGGACTTCGCCGACTACAATGCGGTCCGGCCGCATACGCAAACTGTTGATTACGAGTTGGCGCTGGCGTACGGCGCCTTTGCCTTCAATGTTGGGCGGACGTGTTTCCAGCCTGACAACGTGTTCCTGTTTCAACTGCAATTCGGCCGCATCTTCAATCGTAACGATTCGATCCGAGTTCGGAATATAGCCGGATAGCACGTTCAGCAATGTTGTTTTTCCGGCACCAGTTCCGCCGGAGATCAAAATATTCAGCCGTCCCTTTACCATGGCCGAGAGCAATTCCAGCATCGGCTCGGTGAGGGTTGCATTTTCGATCATGTTGCGGGCAGTTACCGGGTCGCGCCCGAAACGGCGAATCGATAAGCACGGACCATCGATCGCGAGTGGCGGAATGATAGCGTTTACACGGGATCCATCCGCCAAACGCGCGTCCACCATTGGGGAGGATTCATCGACGCGGCGTCCAACCCTCGAGACGATGCGGTCGATGATCTGCATGAGATGGGCATTGTCCTTGAAGCTTAGGCCGGTAGGCTCCAGTTTTCCCGCCCGTTCCACGTAGACGCGGTCGAAGCGATTAACCAGGATGTCAGAAACGGTGTTGTCTTTGAGCAAAGGCTCAAGCGGTCCCAAGCCGAAGATCTCATCCAGAATCTCGCGCGCGAGGCGCTCGCGTTCAGCAAAACTCAGGGGGACTGCTTCGCTGTTAATTGTGTTACGTATGAGCAGCAGAACTTCGTCGCGAGCCGCGTCGCTGGGAGTCCGGCCCAGCTTCTCCAAGTCAAGCCTGTCGAGGATCTTGCGGTGCAGATCGCCTTTTACCTGCTGGTACTCGGTCCGCTCGAAAGTTTGGAAGTTCGCCATATCTATTTATACAGTCCTATACGCTTTTGAAGAGCGACCATGTCGCCCGTTTTACCTCAATATCATTTTCAGTTAAACGGCCTGCCAAGCCGGCAAACGATTGAGCCATATCGCCGTGGCTCTGCTGAACCAATGGTATCCCGCGATCGATGGCAGTTGAAATGGCAAAGTACTGGTTGGGGACTTTCCAAAGTAATTTGACACCTGTTGCGGCTTCGGCGTCGGCTTCACTGAATCCAGCAATCTTTCTGAATCGGTTAAGCACCAGGCCAACTCGATCCCGCTTGCCTGTTTCCGACAGATATTGCTGAACTCGCACGGCGCTCCACAGAGACGCTACGTCTGACTGAGCGACCAACAACACCGCCTGAGACAAATTTGAAACCAGTCGTGTGGTGACGTCCAGGCGAGACGACGCATCGACTACGACATAGCGAAATTGGCTGACCAGCATATCGAATAACCGGGCAAACTCAAACGTCGATGGTTCCAAAGTAACCGGCGCGCTAGGGCCGGCAAGCAATTGGAGGCCTCCGCCGTGACGGACCATAAAACTTTCGAGAAGGGAAATATCCAGGCGATGGAGGTTTCGAATGGCGTCCGCCACACTGAATGTTGGCTTGAGATTGAGGTGCAGGGCACAGTGGCCGAGTTGCGCAATATCAATGAGCGCGGTGCTGCCATGGGCAGATTGCAATGCAAGAGCAAGATTCACAGCGATTGTTGTGGCCCCGCCGCCTCCCTTTGCATTGACTACGGTGAATACCTTTCCGCGCTGGCTGGCGGGGCCAGCTTTCTGCTGGGAGGCGGTGTGGCGCACGAACGACTCAAGCAGGTCGGTAGTCGTTGTGGGGCGCTCCATGAATTCGCGAGCACCCGCACGCATTGCCCCCACTATGATTTGCGGCTGGTTCAAACTCCCGATGGCGAATAGGGCGCAGTCAGGAATTTCGCGCTGTAGTATCTCCATAGTTCGAAGTGCCGCAATCGCATTATCGGAGGGGATATCTACGACGATGATATTTGGCCGCGCGGTCTGAATTTTTTTAATCGCGGCATCAGAAGCAGAGGTGGGCAACGTCGCACAAGTTTGTACCGTCCGAGCAACGCTCGTGCCATCCACCAGCACTTGTAATACGGCACGCTGGTCGGAATCGGCAGCAACGATGACTACGGAAAGTTCGGGCATGATCCGGCCAGTAATCTCATCTCTACAGTCAGCACCAAATCTCGGAAATGACTTCCATGAATGTCAGTTTACTTACCATCGGACGAAGGCTTTGAATTATCGAACTTGCCCTTGTCCAGGAAGGGAACCGGATTTTCAGGCGGTGTCTGAACTTGGGAATCTGGGGAAATTCGCCGGACCGTGCAGAGCACCATCAGTTCTGTTTTGCTCTTTTGCGCGCTCTTGCTGCGGAAGAATGCGCCAAGAATCGGGATATCACCCAAGCCAGGCATCTTGTTCATGATGTCCGTGACTCTGTTGTCCATCAATCCGGCAATGACGAAACTTTGCCCATCTTTTAATTCAAATTCAGTATCAGCTCGACGCGTGCTCAGAGCCGGAACCGTAAATCCCGAGATGGAAAGAGCATTTGCAAAATCTAAGGTGCTGACTTCCGGCTGCACCCGCAAATGAATGTTCCCATTTGGCATGATGAGTGGCGTAAATTTCAGACGAACGCCGAATTCCTTAAACGAAATTGTTACGGCGGTGAACCCTGCACCAGGCTGCACAATCGGAAAGGGAAATTCACCGCCGGCCAGAAAGCTGGCTTCCTTACCGTTGACTGCAATCAGATTTGGTTCCGCCAAAATTTGCAGGATATTCTTTGTCTGCAAATCCTCGAGCACCGCCCCCAAATGAATATCCGGGCGGAATAGAAAGAGATTTAGCACGTTGTTGATATTCTGATTAACTGCGAATGGTCCAGTTTGACCAACTGTGTCTGTAATTTGCTGTGGTCCGAAGCCGCCGAATTGACCGGTAGTAGTCGAGCCGAGGGTATTGGTCAAGCCAGTAGAAAATAAATTTATGCCGAATGTCTGGAGTCTGGATCGATCAACTTCCGCAAACTTAACCTGAAGCAGTACTTCTTGAGCGCCGACCGGACCGAAGGTCAGTACGTTCACGATGTTCTTGGAGTAGGCCTCCGCTACTTGTCCCGCCTTTTTTGCGACATCCTCAGTCGTAACGTGTCCGGAAAGGACGATCGCGGAGCGAGATGCGCTGACGTTGATCTCCTCGTCTGGGAAAATGCGCTTTTCTTCTTCGGTGGCTGCGCTTACATCCACATCAACCCGAAGATCGAAACTTTGAGAGCGTTCAAGTTCATCCCATATGAGCAGTGAGACCTCTCCAGGCGATCTGCCGTGCACAAGAATCTGCGTGGGAGTGACGACGATTGCATCCGCCACGCCCGGATCGGTAACTGAGACGCGTTTGAGGCGTTCGCTCGTATTCACCAGCAAAGATTTACCGACCATCACGCGTAAGGGAGCAGATCCAGCAGGCTCCGTAGAATTTTGAGGAGCCGCGCCAGCATTCGGAGTTACAGTTTGAGGATTTGTAGGAGCGGGAGAGCCCTGCGTTTGCGCATTGGCCGAGATTGTTACCCCTGCTACGAGCAGAAGGAAGGCGACGCGGATGAAACCGAGCAACTGGCAAGTATCTCGAGATCGATTTTCACGGCGTGCGCCGTCGCGCATGTTGATGTCCTCAAACCTTGAAATTTTCAAAATTTGGTTTCGTCCTTTTTATCACCCCGGTACACCTCGACCGTATATGCGGTGGGCGGGGGTGGAGGGGACACTTTCGTCTTTACATGTGTCACTGAAGCAACATGTGGCAGGGGTGGCAGATTCTTGTATAAAGATCCCGACCTTGCCGATGCCAAATCTTCCTGTTTTGTGTCCAGGGGATTTCGGAGCGCCAACTGAATGTGTCCCTGCGTAGTTGCGAGAGCTAGTTTTTGAGCATCATCGGGCGAAACCAAAAGGGTGATTACAGGCGCCGATTGTGCTTCTCCTGCAGCCGTGCGTTCCAATTTTTGTCCGGTCGCAATCACAGCAATATTTTCCAGAACCGTAGTGGTTTGCTGTTCGCCGCCTTGAGGACTGCCGGTCAGCAGAACGTCAACGCGAGTACCGGGCAGGACAAATCCGGAAACCGCGGTAGTGTCGTTCACTCGCACTGAAACTGCCCGCATGCCAGGCGGAATGAGTGAGGGCAAGCCAGCCCCGGCATTTTCACCGGCTAGTTTGGTTGGCAAAATAAACTCGCCACGAGTGATTGGAAGAATTACGCCACGACCGACGACTTTACTTCTTTGGCTGATCGCGTTCGCCGGTAGATCGCCTGCGGGAAAACGAACCAGGCGAATGTCCCGATCGTCGATTTTCGCTCCGACCTCAAGGTCGTTGACCGCGACGATAGCTTCGATGCCGGGAGCGGTGTTTGCCCCCGCACCCGCTTGCAGCCGACGGTACACGACCAGAGACACGAACGCACCTAGCGCCAACGCAATGGTTCCAATCATCAAGAGCCGGCTGCGATTCATGAATGATCCTCAGAAAATGTGTAGAGTCCCTTTACGCCCGACGCTTGCCTTTGGGGGAAGGAAGCCGATTCCGTACAAGTCATAATTTATAAATTGAAGGACCGATTGTCAGACGCACGTGCATTATCGCAGGACGTAGCCAATGGGGCATAGGGCTCGTCCCGGTCATGCGCTTGGCCTGGCCGCAGATTAATTATGCGTGCCCAAGCGGCGCTTTTCGGTTATGGTAGCGAACTGGCGACCGAAGAGAATACGTTGTTCGCATTGCCCCCGATGAGCCGAATCGTTCCTACGACAATGACGAGAATCACTGCCAACATCACGGCATATTCCGCGATGTCTTGACCTTCATCTTCCCGCCAAAATGCAACTAAATATTTCTTCATTTCACGTTCCTCCGGAAAACATTTCGACGACGTAGTCAGCAATACTAGCGGCAACGCTTCTCTATAAAACCGACTCTCTCGAAATTACATAATGGTCGAGGAAGTTCGTGCGCCAGCCCCACTATCATACCGTGACCTGGCCAAAATTGATCCAATTTTCGACAATGTGGTTGCGTAATAGGTTCATCGTGATGACAGGGTTGTTAGCGTCCGAGTGTACACCACTGCGTTCGAATCCGCATATACCCGGTTCCACGCCGCATCAAGTCCCAGAGCGGCGGCGAGAGGGGCACTGGGCGGTACGATGACAGTCTGGATGTTCCAGTCGCGCAAAGGCTTGCACCAAGCCTTAGTTAGATAGTAGGTGTCGCCGAAATCCTGTAATAAACGGTCTCCATAAACGTCGGCCCGCCCGTCAATGAATACTCGATAGCTGGGATAATTGCTCCATATTAAATATCCTCCCCAGTTGTAGGAATTGAAGATTGGTTGGGCAAGGCGATGCTGAGATAGAAATTGTGAGGCACCAAAAGGAAATTCTTGACGTTCTGTTGCGGTTTGAATCCGCGCAAGATGGACGATTTGAACAATGGCGAACAAGGCTAAAACAGTGACAAGGATGCCGTTTGCAAATGCTCTCGACCCGATGGCGTGTGAAGGTTTTGTCTTTGGATTCGCCTGCAGATTGGCCCTCCGATCAAACCAGACTTGTACCAAGTCACTTAGGATCGGGCTTGCGATAAGGGCAAAGATCGGAATGTGTCGAACTGACAGTAGTGCAGCGAGCGTTCCAGCGCATAAGAATAACAATTGCTGTCGGGGTAATTTCTTCGTCGAAAGTATGAGCATCGTAAAGATTACGAGAATCAGAACCAGTGTCGCAAGATATTTTGCCTGATGGAAATCGGGAGATGCCCACTCCTGGATCGAGCTCTGCATAGCATTTGAATTCAATGTAGCAAAGGGGTAGCTGTACATCTTGACGCCATACGGATTAAACGGCACCACCACGAGGCAACACAACAACATTAGCGTCAGAGCGCGAACACGCCGGGCAATCGTATTCCAGGGTTCACTGCCTCTGGAAGAATCGAGTAAGTAACCCACAATTGATGCCAAGAGCAACGCGATTCCGATCGCATAACCTGCGTGCAGGTTAACCCATAACAAAGTAAGAAGCGGGAAGCACCAATAGAGTTTCGAGTTGCAGTTGTCTCTATCTATCCGATCAAGCAGAAAAAGAAAAATACTCGCCAAGAGGTATGAAATCATCTGTGGCCGAACACCCCACGAAGGTGCGGACGCGAATGCTCCAAGTACGGTTGCTCCGGCAGCAATTGCAGGGGTAGCTCGACAGCGAACGAACACGAAAACGAACGAGGCCGAAGTGATAGCTCCAAAGGCGACGATCAAGACTGCCCAGCCGCCGACTGCATAAAGCCTATACATGAATACATCTGTGAGCCACTCGTGGTTGACCCATGGCTTGCCCAGCCGGGTGAACGAATATGGGTCCGCGTGAAAAACTGCGTGATTTTGCAGAATTAGTTGTCCGGTGCGCAGGTGCCACCAGAACGTCCGGATCGAGCACGTTTCGAGCTGACATGGCGAAGAGCCCAATTGCCAGGATGATTAGAAACAGCCTCCGAGTTTGGGTAGACGTAGTCAATGCGAGCGTCGCCGGCACTAAGTTCGCACGGCCATCATAAACCGCGCTCCTCAGAATATAATCTGATGCCTCTTATGTTCGGAAAATCGATCCAGCGAAAGTTGATCATTTGCTTTATCGCAACGATTGCTTTGCATGGATATGTGCTCATAAAAGCTTGGCGCGGAGTGAGAGAGGGCATGCCGGATTTCACAATCTTCTACACAGCCGGCCAAATCCTAAATAGTGGCGAAGGTCACGCCCTATATAACGAGCAGTTACAGAAGTATGTACAAGCAAAGATCGCTCCGGTAGCGCTAAACAGCCGTGGTTCCATTCTGCCCTACAATCATCCGGCTTTTGAGGCGATCATATTTGCGCCCCTTACACGATTGTCTTATCTGACCGCTTACCTAATTTGGTTCGGTATAAATTTGGGAATCCTATTCAGCATCCCACTGTTTCTTCGAAAAGAGCTTCCTTTCCTAGGGCAAGCATCAATGACGTTGTGGATTTTGGCTATGCTTGCTTTTTTCCCGATTTTCATGACACTGCTACAGGGACAGGATTCGGTTGTGCTACTTGCATGTTATTGTTCCGCGTATTTCTATTTTCGGCGCCAGAAAAATTTTTCTGCCGGGGTATCACTCGGACTTGGATTATTCAAATTTCACTTGGTGCTACCGTTCTTGTTTTCACTGTTGTTTACAGGCCGGAAGAGAATAGCTGAGGGATTCAGCAGCGCAGCGGTGATCCTTATTTGTATAGGCGTAGCCGTCGGCGGCTGGCGTTCGTTCGTAAGTTATCCGTTATTTGTTTGGAGAGCGGACCACGATGTGAGTTACCGCTGGATCGGAGGTTTTCTGGCCGAAACAAACCTGCGCGGTTTGGTGGGAGCGCTATTGCCCGCCAACAGCGTGGCAATGCTTGTTGCGGCAATCGCCTTCATTTCTCTCGCTGTATTGTTGGCCACTTGCGTTTCGTGGTTCCGCGCCCGCAACAATCACGACACGAATCTTTCGTACAGCGTAGCTATTGCGGCGGCCGTTTTGGTCAGCTACCACTCACATATCTACGACTGGAGCATTTTGTTTCTCGCTATAGTGCTGGCGATTGAATTTGTTATGTCTAGTAAGCAGATAACGGCCGCTATGCGAGCGACGATTATGTCACTGATCTCTCTGCTCTACTTCACTCCGTTATATCTCGCATTAATTCTTCGATTCGACAACCTTGAGTTAATGACGATCATGGTTTTGTGCTTCTTCATTTTTCTTGCGATGGAATCCTTTATTGATTCATCGCAGGCTTCTCTTTCGCATAACGAAAAAGGATAACGGCAAGCATCGGCATGTAGAGAAACATCACTGCCCATCGGCCCACTTCGGTGCTGTTATGCGGAACATGATTCCATCGCCAGATGCCTGGAACCCAGCTTAGGACGATTGTCCATAACAGCTCTCGGCGAGTCTTAGGTATGAGCCAGAGGATGAACGCATCGAAGAACCATCGCTGAGGCATAAGCGCGGCGAGAATGAGCAATTGCGCGTCTTTATTGCGCCACCTCAGTAGCGCGAGCAGCACGAGAATTCCGGGGAAAACCAATAGCGGCACGAAGTGTTGGTAGCCGCCCCATTGATGAATCCACCAGATGGGCCATTTCGGCATCAGCACGATGCTCAGTGCCAGAACGACAAAGCACGAAATTATCCCTCTACGGCTTAAGTGAGTGAGCGCGACGGGAAGCCCAACTTGCGGTTTCGCCATCGCCAAGGGCAAGAGCAGCGGGAAGAAAGAGGCAGCGGCGATTAGTGGCGACCACTGCGCTACCAGCATCCCGGCCCAATAGGGATAAGCGAGAAACACGAGCAACTGGACATAACTATCGCGCGTTATGCCGAATGCTAAAAGCGCAGAACTGAATCCGTAGAAAATTCCACCGGCGACAGGGCCAGGGAGCTTGACAAACGGGAGAGCTACCATCGCGGCAGTTATGGGATATTGTTCCAATGGCGAATCGTATGGATTCTGTCCGCGGAGCAGGTAAGTTGCGTTGCGGATGGCCCATACGAAGTCTCCCGCTCCCAAGTTCAAATGTGCGAGGATGCGCCAACATAGAAATCCGCTTACTGCTCCGATTGCCAGCGAGATTATGAGTCTTGTGCGCATGGCTGTGCGATGGCATAAGGTAACATGACCTTCTGAATCTTCGCGCTATCGATGAGGGTTTTCATTAGTGATTTCATCTCTAAAGCGAATCGTGCTGTTGCTGGTGTCTGCGATGTTAGCGATGAGTGCGTGGTATTTCGTGGATCACGTTCTAGTCGCGTTTCAAATTAGGGATGCTGCCTCAAATTCTCGCCCTCGCGGGAATCTTTCTGATTTATATCCGAGATGGCTAGGTGCGCGAGAACTATTACTGCGCGGACGTGATCCGTACAGCGCGGCAATTACACGAGAAATTCAGCAGGGGTACTATGGTCGAGTACTCGACCCTTCGCGCCCGAACGATCCCAAGGACCAGGCCGCCTTTGCGTATCCGGTGTACGTAGTGTTCCTAATTGCGCCGACCGTAGGTATGCCGTTTGCGAAAGTGCAAGCTTTGTTTGTCGTCGCCCTTTGCGTGCTGACGATGGCGACTGTCTTACTCTGGCTGCGAGTTATCCAGTGGAAAGTGCATCCTCTCCTGGCTCTGAGTTTTATGACACTGATTGCCGGAAGCTTGCCGTTTATCCAGGCGGTCAAGCTTCAGCAATTAACCTTGGTTGTGGGTGCACTGTTGTCTGGAAGCTTTGCGGCTGTGGTCTCAGGTTACTTGGTGAGCGCCGGAATTCTTTTAGCTTTGGCTACGATCAAACCCCAACTGACCTTACTCCCCGTAGTTTTTTTGACGGTATGGAGTTGGGTTCGATGGCGCGAGCGTTGGCGACTGATTGTTGGGTTCGGGATAACGATGATTGTTCTTTTGTCCGGCTCAGAGATTATTTTGCCTGGTTGGGTCAAGAGTTTTGTGGTCGCTATGCGCGATTACCGCTCGTACACGCATAATGTGTCGCTGTTGCAATATTTCTCGACGGACACGATCGGCTCTATGGCTGGCGCTGTATTTCTAGTTGTTACCGGATGGCTTTGCTGGCCCATATTTAGCAACGAACTTCGTACTCTAAAGTTCGGAAATACAATTGCCCTGCTACTCGCACTAATTGTCGTGACTGTCCCAATGTTTGCACTCTACAACCAAATACTCCTAGTCCCAGCGTTATTACTTTTGGGGCGCGATTGGAGGATTGTGGCGCAACAGAAGATAGGGCGAATCCTATTGTTAACAACCACGTTGTCGCTCGTTTGGCCCTGGCTCACCAGCCTCAGCTTGGATGTCTCCCTGTTGTTTCTGCCATCTACGACTGTGCAGGAATATTGGAAACTTCCGTTCCTTTCTAGCTTCACATTGCCGCTTTTTGTTTTTGCCACGCTGGCCTATCACATCTCACGAAATGTGAACCCTAAACGGACTCTCTTCCCGTAAGCTGGAATTCCTGTCATCATGTTCAAAGCTTTGGCGCCCTATGAATAGTTCTGTATCCAGTGCTGCACGGTCGTCGGCATCAGGGATCTTTCCCGTGCTGATCGTGGTTCAGGGCAATGATCAACGGAGTCTTCTGCTTGACCACAGTCCTTTCACTGTGGGGCGCAAGGTCGATAAAGACCTTGTGATTGCCGATCCTCGCGTTTCGCGCGATCACGCTGTCATCGTCGCAGAGAACGGTCAATTCTGCGTAGTCGATGGCGGCAGTAAGCACGGCACATTCGTCAACGGCGAACGTGTAGATCGTAGAACCCTTGAGCGGAACGATCGTCTGGAGTTTGGTGTCCGCGAAGTCTCGTATGTGATTTTCAATCCGCAGCGGTCGTCGAGCAATACTGCGCGTGAATTTCTAAGCCAAATTTCCGGCATCCAGATTTCCGAACAGACTACCGACCTTGAGAAGCTAACGCTTTTTATGGAAGCGGCGCGCAAGCTCAATACCGTCGGCGTCCTCGATGAGATTCTGATGACGCTGCTCGAAGTGACACTAAAGCTCACCGCCGCCGAACGTGCCTATGTGTTCATGAGAAACGACGAAGGGAAGCTTCGTCTCGCAGCAGGGCGTAACTCCAAAGATGAACCTTTGCTCGATGATGCGACCATTTCACATTCCATCCTCGACGATGCGCTGAAGTCGAATTCCGAATTCATGTTGACGGACACGAGCCGGTCACTCGATCTGGACGCACGCCAAAGCATTGTGGCCTACGATCTCCGTACGGTGATTTGCGTTCCGTTGCGCAAGCCTCAAGTGCAGACCACCCGCGACACAGATGCCGGACGCACGGCCTCAGCTCCCGCTCCTGAAGCGATGGGCGCGCTCTATGTGGACTCGCGATTTGCCTCGCACGACATTTCGGGGGTGAGCACGAATATTCTCCATGCAATCGCGACAGAAGCTGCGTCACTTATCGAAAACGCTCGGCTCGTCCAGGCAGAAGAATCATCGCGCCGGTATCAGCAGGAACTGATGATTGCCGCGACCATCCAGCAAGGATTGATGGCGGTGACGATTCCGGAAGTGCCGTTCGCGCGATTGCAAGGGCGCAATTTGTCCTGTAAAGAAATCGGTGGAGATTTTTTTGACGCAGTGAATACGCCCGACGGCCTCGCGGTGATCCTGGCGGATGTCAGCGGCAAAGGAGTGTCGGCCGCGCTGCTAGCCTCCACGTTGCAAGGAATGATTTATTCGCAATTGAGCGCTGGCGTGCAACTTACCGAAATTGTCACAACGGTTAATAATTTTTTCACTCATAAGCATATTGGCGAAAAATACGCGACACTGGTGCTGGCGCGCATACGGCGTGATGGAGAACTGGAATACGTAAACTGCGGACATGTGCAGCCCTTACTGGTTTGCAACGGGGAAGTGATTCGACCGACGCACGGAAATGTGCCGGTAGGTTTGTTACCAGGGGTTCGCTATGAGAGTGATCGCTTCAATTTTCATGCGGGCGACAGATTGATCCTCGTTACTGACGGCGTTACCGAGGCAGAAAATGCCGAGGGAGAATTCTTCGACAACGAACGTCTGGAAGTCGCAGCGAAAGCCGGAAACATGGAAGACATTTTCACCGCGGTTTCAACTTTCTGTGGTGGAGTACCTCTCAACGACGATTGCACTGTAGTCGAGCTCGTCTACACCGGACAAAGTTAACCGTTCTTCTTTGGTTGTAATTCTTGTTGCATTTCTGCACGGCTCAATTACACTCGCTGTTTCTGTTTTGCGGCATTTCTCCGCCTATGAACTTCACGATCCTCGATTGGTCGGCCATCGTTGGCTACCTCGCAATCACTCTTTTTCTAGGACTATATTTTCGCAGTCGCTCGGGAAAAAGTGTCGACGACTATTTCGTGTCCGGACGAAATGTTTCCTGGTGGCTCGCGGGAACGTCCATGGTTGCGACCACTTTCGCCGCAGACACTCCGCTGGTTGTAACTGGGCTCGTCTACACGCAAGGAATTGCCGGCAATTGGCTGTGGTGGGCATTTTTGCTCTCGGGGATGATGACGGTATTCCTCTTCGCGCGACTATGGCGGCGTTCCGGATTACTTACCGATGTTCAATTTGCGGAGATGCGTTACTCCGGCAAGCCTGCCGCATTTCTGCGGGGCTTCCGGGCTGTCTATCTCGGCTTGCTGATGAATTGTCTGATTCTGGGCTGGGTCACCAAAGCAATGACGAGCATTGTCGCTGTCACGTTGGGTATGACTGATCGCCACGCGTTGCTGGTTTGCGTTTTCTTTCTGATTCCATTTACCGGAGTCTATGTCGCGCTGGGCGGATTGTGGGGTGTTCTCTGGACTGATCTTTTCCAGTTCGCGCTGAAGATGGCCATCGTCATTGGAGTGGCTTGGTATGCGGTCGCGGCGGCCGGAGGAATGTCTTCTCTCCTAAGCAAGCTGGCTGCTATGCGTGTCGCGGCGGGGCCTGCAGCGGGCGATCCTACATCGTTCTTTCCTGATTTCTCCCGGCCGATTGCGTCGCAGAATCTGTGGGCGCTTCCCGTGCTCGCGTTTCTGGTGAATATCGGAGTGCAGTGGTGGGCATTCTGGTATCCGGGCGCGGAGCCCGGTGGCGGCGGCTACATTGCGCAACGGATCTTTAGTGCGAAGGACGAGCGCAACGGATTGCTGTCGGTCTTGTGGTTCAACATTGCGCATTATGCGTTGCGTCCATGGCCGTGGATTTTGACTGCACTTGCGGCGATCGTGTTGTATCCGAATTTGCAGCATCCCGAGCAAGGATACATGCTCATCGTCAGTCAGCATGTTCCGCCGGCGTTGCGCGGTATCGTTATCGCCGGATTCATGGCAGCGTTCATGTCCACCATCGCCACGCAGTTGAATTGGGGAGCGTCTTACTTGGTTTCGGATTTCTATCGCAGATTTCTGAAGCCTGCTGCGACGGAGAATCATTACGTCGTTGCATCGCGCGTAGTCACGGTGATTCTGGTAATTTGCTCTGCCCTCGTTTCCGCGCTGCTGGGTTCCGTGGGCGAGGGATGGAAGATTGTTCTCGAAACTGGGGCTGGAACGGGCTTGGTATACATCCTGCGATGGTACTGGTGGCGAATCAATGCGTGGAGCGAAATATCCGCCATGGCGACCGCGATGTTCATTAGTGTTGGATTGCGTTTCGTCGGATACCATTCTGGAGGGTCGGCGGCTGATTCAGCTGCCCGTGCGCTGCTCACGACCGGAGTTACGACTGTAGTGTGGGTAGCTGTGACGTTCGCAACTTCGCCCGAGCCTGAGTCAGTTCTGGTGAGGTTCTACCGCAGTGTGCGTCCTCATGTTAGCGGATGGAAGCCAGTAGCTAAACTCGCTCCGGATGTTCCGCCGACCCGCGATCTCGGACGAAATCTTTGGTCTTGGATTCTAGGGTGCGCAATGGTCTACTGTGCACTCTTCGGCATCGGACGATTGCTGCTCGGTCCCATACTGCGGGGCGTTGTACTGCTTCTGGCTTCAGCCGTTTGCGCGGCGTTGCTCTCGCGCAACCTCACGCGAACCGGATGGATAACTGAATAGCGAAATGCCCGGTAAGCCTCTAGCAGCACGCTTTTGATTGACTTTGCGTGGTGGCTGTAACATACTTCCTGCGTTGTAGAACAGCACTTATTTTGGTTCTCTCACCCAGTTTGGCCGCGTTCGTCTGAAAACTTCGGAGGCAATTAATGAAGAAAACAATTTCGCAATTATTTTGGCTTACCAGCATGGCGCTGGTTTCTGTTGCCATGCTTTCGCCGAGCCTTTCGGCTCGGTCTTTCAAGTCCTACAGTTTCCCTGGACACACAAATGACGGCTACGCTCCCGCAGGCGGTCTTACTTATGACGGCGTAGGTAGCTTTTATGGCGTAACCAGCGAAGGCGGGCCGGTTACATCTAGCTGTACTAATGGATGTGGTACGGTGTTCAAGTTTTCGAAGGATAAGAATGGGGTGTGGGGCGAATCCGTCATCTACGATTTTACTGCTGGAAAGGACGGAGGAGTTCCACACGGGAATCTCGTAATGGATTCGAACGGCAACCTTTATGGCGCGTTCACCTCGAACTCCGGAGGAGTTTTTGAATTGCTACCCAACGGGGATGGGACGTGGCTGGAAAAGGTTCTCTACGCGTTCACTGGAAATGAGTACGGCGGTTATCCCCTCGGTTCTTTCGTATTTGATATGCAAGGTAATCTTTACGGAAGCGGTTGGCTAGGTGGATGCAATGGTTCATATTGTTACGGCTCCATCTTCGAACTATCTCCGAGCTCGAATGGAACTTGGACTGAAAGCCTGATCTACAGCTTTCAAGGTGGCGACGATGGCGAGTATCCGAGTCCTGTCACGTTTGGCCCAGACGGCAACTTATATGGAACGACAGCTTACGGAGGTACCGGTGAAGTATGTCAAGGATGCGGGACAGTTTTTGAACTGGCCGTCAACAGCGGAATTTGGACTCACATCATATTGCACAACTTCACGGACGAATTGGATGGAGCGCAGCCTAGCAGTGGCGTTCTGTTCGATAATTTCGGAAATTTTTATGGTGAAGCGCAACAGGGTGGATCGTTCGCGTGCCCCCTCCAAGGGTGTGGCGTAGTTTTTGAAATGGCCCCTGCTGGCGACGGAGGCTGGTCGTTCAGTGTCGCGCACACATTCAACGGAGCTGGCGGAACTCTTGGTTGGGCACCCTATGGTGGCTTAACAATGGATGCGTTGGGGAATCTCTTCGGCACGACTGCTGAAGGTGGTTCGACCCCAAACTGCGTCCCCGGAGGATTTGGTTGCGGGACAATCTTCAAGTTGTCGCCGACATCGAGCGGGCATCTAAAGCTAACGCTAGTGGCTAGTTTTCATGACGTCAACGGAGCCTTTCCCTTGTATGGAGTAACGCTGGATGCTGCTGGAAACATTTACGGTACTACGGAAGAAGGCGGAAAGCACCAGGGGATGCCTTGTGATACTTACGGTTGCGGCACGGCCTTCATGCTGACTCCCTAGCTCTCTACAAGCACCGAATAATTTCGGCCTTCCCACTTTTTCGCATTCTGCCAGTAGAAAGTGAATTCTATGTTTTCACCCGACCCCAGAGTCTCGACTGGCAAGTCGGCGGCATGGACACCTAATCGAGTGTCGCGCGTATTGGTGTCTTTCGAAGTTTTCCATCCATCGGCAGTCCATTGGACCATCGCTGGCTCCAGCAGAACGATTCGTAGCTTCTTTCCACGAGGCATTGATCGGGGCTTGTTGTTGAAGCGCCATCCGAAAAATTCTGATTGCTTGTTTTCCACTTGATATCTCTGCACAGCCTGCGGAGGCTGGTCGAAGATCTTGCCATCACGCAAAGACCGCCTCAGCTTGATATATTCCGAATGGGTCCACACCAGCGGGCATGCCGATCCCGTCGCCTTGCCTTTAAAAAGTTCGCGCTCAGGAATGTCATCCTGGTCCCAGACCTGCTCCGGTAAAACTCGCCCGCCTTCAGTGGCGCTTTCAATCACTCGAAGAAGTTCTTCAGCGCCTTTCATGTTTCCGGCGGCAATTTCATAATGAGCGCGTTCGCCCGCCAGCAGCGGCCAGGGACGCCCAATGCCCGTGCCATCGAACGGAGAGCCATCCTCGTGCTCGCCATACCCGTCACCGTTGTAGCGGTACCAGCCTGGACCATCGGGTAATAGCACGCGGACATACTTGTCGATCATCTTTACCGTGTTCAAAATCCGTGGATCATCTGCCGCTCGGAGTCCGAACCGCACCAGCGCCAGCGAATCAGGGCTCACGAGATTAAATGCTCGCTTCGAGCTTTCTCCGGGTGGACGATTCTTAATAGGCACGAACCCTGCGAGCGGCGAAGCTGCGCCGTCCGCATCATTGGGAGGTGCGATGCGAACGTAATAACCATCCACTCCGGCTTCGCGTGCAAGGTCGGTTCCAATCGCATACACCCAGCGTTCAATGTTGTCGTTCCACGTGTCCGCGGTCTCGCGCAAGTATGTGCCAATTGCAGTTTCGCCGACCGCGTCAGCGAGATCGGCGGCTGCCAGCAATCCTGCAATTTCTACCGCTAAAGTAAATGGTGAATAACCGGAATCTTCTTCCCACCGATCTTGCTGCGTCACCGGCCCGTTGCAAACAACGAATGAGGCTGAACGCAATACCATCCGCCACCAGCGTTTGAGATCGCCCAAATCTTCGGCAGCCTCGCGCCGCATCACGTCCACCAGCAGAAGAGGGAAGGCGGCTTCATCCATTTGCAGACCGTTCCAATAAGGAGTGCCATCGAGCCACATGTTCTGCGCCCAATGGCCATCGGCTTCCTGAGTGGATTCGAGGTAGCGAAGCACGCGCATGGCATCGGAACAGGCACCCGCGGCAAGCAATCCGAAGGCAGTTTCTACAAGATCGCGCGGCCACACAAGATGGTAGCCGCCGAGATCTTCGTCGCCTTTGTTGAATCCCCAGGGGATGGATAAGCTGGCAATTACTCCTCCGAGAAAATCTTTGGATTCGTGCGAACGCAACACTGCGACGCTGGCACGATATAAATCGATTTCGCGCGGCGGATCATCGAGCTTAAGCAGCGTATTCTGCCAATTCTTCCAATGGCGCACGTAGTGCGCAAGCGAATCGTCGTAGGATTCCAGCAGTGCTGACCGTGCCTGTTGGCCGGCCTCGGCCCATGTGCGGCCAAACCCGAGAGCAAGCACGAAGTCGCCGTTGCAGGACTGAAGATCAATTTCTCCGGTAAGGGCAAGATTGCCGTTTTCGGCGCGAGTGTATTCCCACGTCATCTGATAATTCTGCGAAAGATCCTGCCAGCCGTCTGAAGTTCCAACGAAACCTACTGACATCTTTCCCCATGGACATGAACATGCCAGCGCGAGCGCCGAGCCGTCACGCTCCGCCATCAACATCTTCACACCTTTGTATTCGCCGACCCAGCCGTTATTTCCCGCTCCTCGATTCGCGAGATGCGGCGAGAGCAGGGCGTAGAGGCGATAGTCTGCCAACTTTCCTTGCAATGGTTCGAAATGAATTTTCTGAAGAATCGCATTGCCGTAGGGATCGGTGAGAACTTCTTTCTTGATCTGATAACGACCGCCGAGCTCAGTGTTAGTTAATTGGTAAACGGGTACACCCGGCTCAATCGGCGAATTCTCGAAGCGGCAATGCCGTTTTTCTTCAGAGAAGAAACTCTTGCCATCCGTGATGATGAGTCCCATATCGCGTGTGCAAGCTTGATCCACGCGGGGAAAATAGACTTCGTTTAAAATTCCATGGCTTAGAGTGAACCAGACGCGACTATGTTGATTAAGCGCGGTGCCGATACCAACTTTGGCGCTGGAAGTCCAGCGCGCAGGGATGCCAGGCCAGCCTGGCGCATAACGTTCGGAATCGGCCATCCGCTTACCTCAATTGTTCTGAACTTGAAATGAGATTATCGCAAACTTCGGGGCGTGAGGTTGGGGCGAGCATGCATCGTGTAAACTGTCTGTGGAGAGTTGGACTATAACTTCGGCAGGGAATTGTCCCACGCCGTTCCCGGAGTCACTCCCAAAATTCAATTGCATCCGGAATGAGCGGCGCAGCAGTGCGCGCCTGCGGGTGCCAGGAGATTAGTTATGGCAAAGATTGCGAAGACAGCCGACCGTAAGAAAGTAATGGATACTTCGAAGAGCACCGATTGCCCGAAATGCGGCAAGAACACGCGCATCGTGAAGCGTGTGAAGGACCGCGAGCGCGGTACGCCGGGTGGAATTTTTATTTCCTGCTCCGCCTGCGAATTCTTCGAGAAACTCTAGAGTTCGGGACGTTCCCGTCCGATTAGCTAATTTCTCCAAGTATGGCTCTGGCAGCCGCGGCAGGATCGTCCGACCCGGTGATGGGTCGTCCCACTACGATGTGCGTGGCGCCCGCTGCGATGGCTTCTGACGGTGTTGCCACCCGCGATTGATCTCCAAGATCCACGCCCGTTGGCCGAACTCCAGGCGTCACGATCAGGAACTTATCCCCAAGTGCTCGCCTAAGCTCTGAAGCTTCGTGAGCGGAAGCCACTAGTCCGTGGCAGCCGGCATCCATGGCAAGAGCTGCCAGTCGAAGGACTTGATCCAAAGTCCGTCCGTGAACGCCGACACGGGTCAGGTCTGTATCGTCCATGCTGGTCAGTACAGTTACTGCCAAAATCTTCATCACCGGATTGGCTTCCGACCCTGCTTCAACGGCCGCTCGAAGCATTTTCGTTCCGCCAGAGGCATGGACAGTAAGCATATTGACTCCTAGCGCGGCTGCGGCTCGTACTGCGGACGCCACCGTGTTAGGGATGTCGTGGTATTTCAGATCGAGGAAAACGCCATGGCCAGCGGTGGTTAGGGTCCTTACTGCCGGAGGCCCTTCAGCGGTAAAAAGCTGCATCCCTACCTTGTAGGTCGAGGCGGAATTCCCCACAGCCGCCACGATTTTGGTCGCGGCGGCTGTGGTCGGCACGTCCAAAGCCACGATTAAACGTTCACGCGGTTCGTACATGCCTCTATTTTAAGGGGATTAAGCCTAATAGGCTACTGGATGCGTCAGCTGCGCAACGACTTCGGGTTGAGCAACGTCCGGGTGAACAACGTCCAATCGAACCCGCTGAAGGCCCCCATGGCTCATATGGAGAGCACTGGCGGCGCTATAGGACAGGTCGATGATCCGTCCTGGAACGACGGGTCCACGGTCGTTTATGCGCACGACAACAGTCTTGCGGTTCCGCAGGTTGGTTACGCGAACAAGTGTCCCAAGCGGCAGTTCTGGATGAGCTGCCGTCAGGTCGTACATATTGAAGGGCTCTCCGCTTGCGGTCGTTTTGCCCTCGAAATAGTCACCATACCAGGAGGCAGTTCCTACCTGATAGGGATGAGGCTTAATTGTTTTGGGTGCCGCAGCCTGAGACGCCGCTGCGGTCGGTTGAACCGGTATTCGGGTATTCGCTGACCCTGAGCTTGCTGGCCCCTGAGCCGCTCCCGAGCTGGCAATTAATAAAAGTGCTGCCAGTCCTTGAGCTATAGATCCTCTCATTCAGTCACCTCGCTAGGTTTTTACTTCAACTTACATCTGCTAGGGTTCGTTCCTCCCGGCCTTATCGGACTGCTTTATAAATCGTATTGACGGTGCTGCGCTCTGTCAATGCGCAATTCCTCCTAAATAAATTTATTAGGTAGTTATACTTAGCTTACGTAACTGTCTGTGGAAATTGAGGTTAAATCTGTATAGCTAACAAACAAAGCTGGTTAAATGTGTACTAAATGGTAAATAACCAGGCAGAATTGGATTACATCATGCTAACTAGTTTGCTTTCAATAGTTTACGGTTAATCTAGCTAACTATCGGGCATCAATAGACTTGCCAGCCTTATAGAGCTGTAAGTTCTCCGAAAATAATTTGGACATTACGGGCTTTTTTGCTCGAATCGCCATGGGAGTTTGCGGTTCAGCGCGTTTGCCGATAGATTGCCAACATGGCCAAAGCGCCGCCCATAGTTCTCACGATAGCGGGATTTGATCCGTCTTCGGGTGCCGGCGTGACTGCGGACATAAAGACAATCGCCGCCCATGGATGCTTTGGAGTGGCGTGCGTTACTGCAATGACGGTTCAATCAACGTCGGGCGTATCGCGTATTGAGGTTCTTAGTCCGGAACTGATCTCGGAAACGCTTTCTTACCTGGCAGATGATGTTGAGATTGCCGGAGTGCATATAGGAATGCTTGGGTCTGGTGGAGTGGCCGAGGCCGTTGCCAACTTCGTAGAGGCCGGTAGGATCCCGAACGTGGTTCTAGATCCGATAATTAGATCGTCCTCGGGAATGGCTTTGATTGATGACGCTGGCATCGCCATTATGGCCGAGCGGCTTTTAAACCTCGCTGCGGTCATAACCCCTAATATCGATGAAGCGGCGGCACTGACTGGGCTGACGATAACCAGCCAGGAACAAATGCGGATAGCCGCCGACAAACTACACGAAATGGGGGCCGAAGCTGTAGTTATCACCGGCGGACATCTCGATAAAGCCATAGACGTTTTGAGCTTCCGGGACAAATACGGATTTCAGAAGGAAGTATTCAAGTCCGAAAAGCTGCGTTCGACATCGACTCATGGCACCGGCTGTGCTTTTTCCTCTGCGATTGCCTGTCACCTGGCGCAAGGCCGATCCTTGCCTGAGGCGGTCTTATTGGCTAAAGCTTACGTGTTCGCTGCGATCACGAACGCCCTCCCAATGGGGAAAGGGGTGGGTCCGATTAATCACTTGTTCAGAATGAATGAGCAGAGGCGGGCCAACGTTCAACATCCGGAGCCGGTCGCACAATAAGTGTCAGTTGAATTATGCCTGGTAAGGGCGCTTGAGCAGGATGCCTGCAACAAATGCGGCCACAGCGGCGACTAACCACTGCATACGCCACAGCATGATAGCTGGAAAATCAGGGTAAGCCGGGCTCGAATAAGCTGCACCACCAATAATTGCGACCAAAACGCAAATCAAGCCAACGATGAAAGCGGTCAGGGATGCTCCAGAAATGCCGATCCATTGGCGGATTCCGTATGAGTTCGTGCTGGGAGCTTCCGAAGTTGCAGTCCCAGGGATACGGCCAAATCCACAACGGTGGCAGAAGCCCGCCCCGGCCATAAATTCAGCGCCGCACTTGGCGCAAACCTCATCGACAGTGGGCCGAACAGACAGGGCTGCCGTTGCCGACATTGCCGCCGCATCGCCCGAGGGCGGTTGCCAGAAGTCCGTTGGAGCGTTATGTGCGACGCCAGCCATGAGTGTTATACCCAAACTGTACGCAAGTTAAAGACCATTACTTACTAAAGGAAACCGAGCAAATGCAGTGTTTTTCAAAGTTCTATCAGTAAGATGCCATGCCAAAGCCGGAAAGATTTACTTGACCCCGGCAATTTGTGTATTGGTCGGATTATAGGCAGAATTCGAGCATTTTCAGCGCTTGGTAACGTAACGAGGCTGGTTCCGATCAACATTATGTCCCATCAGGTAAACTCGACTGGAAGATGAGCGCTTCCGCGAAGAACGCAGTTCTCTCGATTGTGTCAGTCGGCATATTATTTTTCGGATACTCCTCCGCTATTGCACAGAACACTGTGGCGCCAAGTGATCCAGCGCTGCGAATGGCTTTCCGTCCGAACGATCCTATGACGAAGACGGCCTTCGACAATTTTTACAACCTCGACTACGACAAAGCAGTCGAGCAATTTCGCCAGGTGATGCAGCGGCATTCTGACGATCCATTCGCGTTGAATCATTACGCCGCAGCACTGCTTTACCAGGAGCTGTATCGAATGGGATTGCTCAATACCGGCGAATACGCAAACGATAACTTCGTCAAGACTGCGCACGGTCCGGCCGATCCTAAATTTCAACAGCAGTTTCAGGATGTAATACAGCGATCGTTCAAATTGGAAGACGCGCAACTAAGCGCGAATCCGAATAATATCGACGCACTCTACGCTCAAGGAGTGACTCGGGCGCAATTTTCCGTCTATACGGGATTAGTGCAACGAGCGTGGATTTCAGCCTTACGGAATGCCGTCGGAGCGCGACATGACCAGGAGCGAGTATTGGAAATCGCGCCGGAAACGGTTCAAGCGAAGTTGATTGTTGGTACACATCTTTTTGTGCTCGGCAGTTTGCCGTGGAGTCTGCGCACGGCTGGCAGCATGTTCGGCTTAGGTGGAAACAAAGAAAAGGGTCTCGAGTATTTGAAACAGTGTGCGGCTGGCCCGGGAGAAACGAGTGCCGACGCCAAGATTCTGCTGGTGCTCTTTCTGCGTAGGGAACGCAGATTTTCCGATGCGCTACCGATCGCACACGAACTGATCGCTGCCTATCCCCGAAATATATTGATGGCATTGGAGGAGGGCAACCTGCTGAGAGATGCGGGACAGGCGTCGGACGCCGCAGTCGTCTACCGCCGCATTTTTCAAGACGGCCGAGCAGGCCATTATGGTGGACTGCACTATGAGATTGCCGCGTCCAGCTTAGGCGGTTTGTTGCGTGACCAGAAAGACTACACGGGTGCAGCTGTTGCGTACGAACAGGTTGGATTCGTGCCCCATCCTGAGCTGGAGGTTTTGCAGAAAGCTAACCTGGCAGCCGGCGAGATTTACGATCATTTGCAGAAACGGGATTTGGCCGTTACGAAATATCAGTCGGTAATCGCCGCAGACCCTAAGTCGAAACTGGCCGACACGGCGAGAGGTTATGTGAAAGAGGCTTATAAAGGCGATTAGGCGAAACTTATCTAGCCGTCTTTGCGTATATTGAAGTAGATTTTGAGTAATTCACGAGGTCTCAATATGTATTGCAACTATTGCGGCAAAGTCGTTCAAGATGATGCAAATGTATGTGCGTATTGCGGAACGCGCATCGGGTCACCCATCGCGCGCAAGCGGTTGGTGCGTCCTCGGGTCGGTCGCAAAATTGCCGGAGTTTGTCTGGGGCTGTCGGAGTATTTCGATCTCGATGTCACGGTAATCCGTTTGGTATGGTTCATTGTTGCGATCATGACCGGAATTGGCCTTTTGGCTTATCCCATCGCGTGGATCGTCATGCCCGAAGAACCGCTGATGTTGCCAATGCCGGCAGGGCAACCAATGAACGAGCCCTACAGAGCGTGATGCGACTGAGATCGTGAAAACTATTCGCAGCGGCGATGCTCAGATCGCCTATGAAGTCGTTGGCAAGGGTGCGCCTGTTGTCTTTTTGCACCCATTTCCCGTTACCCACGAATTCTGGCTTCCGGTGAGCGAAATGCTGGCCGACGAATTCCATCTGATCCTGCCCGACCTGCGCGGTCACGGCGATTCTCAATTCGGCGACGGGCCGGCGACCATGGAGAAGCATGCTCAAGACATTGCCCGAATACTGGATCAGGAAAAGATCGGTAAAGCTCCTATCGCGGGTGTCTCGATTGGCGGATATGTAATTTTCGAGTTTTGGCGACGATTTCGTGGACGCGTCTCAGCTTTGGCATTGTTCAATACGAAAGCTCAGGCGGATCAAGGCGAAGCGCGTTCTGCCCGATTGCAAGCGGCAGATGATGTTCTCAAGAAGGGAACGGAGCAATTCTTCGTTGGCATGATCCAGAAAGTGTTGGGCAGCACAACTCGGAGCTCCAGGCCTGACTTAGTTGAAGGTGCTTTGCGCATGATGCGTAATTCGTCCGCGGAAAGCATCGCAGCAATTCAACAGGGAATGGCCGAGCGCCCGGACTCGCTCGATACTTTGAAAAGTATCAATGTGCCGACAATGATCGTCACCGGTGAAGAGGACACGATGACAGGGGTCGCCGAGGCCGAGTTGATGCGAAAGAATATTTCCCGTAGTCAAATGAAAGTGATTCCGCGCGCCGGACACTATTCTCCGTGGGAACAGGCGGAGCGGGCGGCAGAGTTATTGCGTGAATTCTTGACCTCACTGCGGTAACTGCTATTTGCTCAACTCTACGGCGACGACTTGCCCGGGCTCGCCTTTGGTCGTTGAATCCACAAACTGCACGCGTGCGTGAAGCTTTTCAATTTCGGTGCATGGATGAAGCTCGTCTTCTGGCGTGAATCCGACAACAGAGAAGATGACCTTGTAATAATTATCAGAGTGGAACGGAGTGGTGCGATTCTGGCCAGCGAGATTGAATTCCAATTGCGCCGGAGCCGAACACTGAACATTCTCCAGGATGCCCTTGGCTTCGTGACGCGGTCCTTTTAGTGAGTGCTGGGGGGTCTGAACATGAACTTCAGTCGGTGTCACGTTGGCCGATTCCATGCGAAGCCCGGAAGGGTTCTTGGCGGAGTCCGCGTCGATTTTCGCGTCTTCAGTCATTTCTTGATATTGCTCGGCGTTTTCAAGCGCGTTCTGCGTTTGCTCCGCTTCCATCGGTGTTTTCGCCAATTTGAGAGCATTCTTGTATACGACGATGGCATTGGCGGTCTGATGCATTTGCATCAGAATATTTCCGGCGGTCACGCGATATTCGACATCGGTGGGCTCGAGCTGCACAGCCATCAGCGACAGCGTGTGGGCTTCCTCAAGATTTTCGTGGCGCATCCCGAAGAGAGCCGCGACGCCTCCGTAGGCGGGAGCAAACTTGGGGTTCAATCGAATGGCGGACCGAAAGCTGGCTTCAATCGCGGGCTCGTCGGCTGCATCCGGCGCTCCATTGTGAGTGCTGATAGCAGCGAAGTAGTAGTGCGCGAGGTAGCTTTGCGAATCGAGCTTAACGGCGTGTTCGTAAGCTTTCCGCGCTTCGTCGAGATGTCCTTGGCGAAATTCCATGTAGCCCAGAGTTTCGTAAGCTTGAGCCGTTTTTGGGTCTTCTTTCAATAAGTCATCGATCATCGCGCGGGCGTCGTCGACACGACCGTCATAGGCTAATAAGTCCGCACGGATGGCATCAGCCTGCGGCGACGTTAGAGAAGTTATCGTAAATTTGGAGTCGTCCACATCGATTGGGGTCTTCATGCTTACTTGCATAAACGATGGTTGCGCAACGTAGGCTTCGAGGGTTTTCTGCATTTGTTTCAGGTCGCCGAATGCCTTTGTCGCGGCCGTCACCGAATCGACGTTGTTGGCGACTAACTGGATGTAATCCGCGAGACGGTGAGTTCCTTTCTGCCGGTCCTGTATTTCGAAGTAATGTGTAAGCGCCCAGGATTCCGCGTAGAAAATCGAACCCTTGTTTTCGTCGTGATAATAGGGCGAGTTATGGTCTACCGTCAGTAAGGTTGGAAGGGGCAATAGACGATTTTGACGCAGCAGCATAATATTGCCGGTGCTCGGTTGGCCGGAAGAAATTTCTTTGTCATGAAGGTCTGTGTTTTCGAAAAATTGGGCCAATCCTTCATTCAGCCACAATGGCAACCAGTCGCCGGATTTGCTACATAGAAGATGGGTGTACTCGTGATAGATGATTGCGTAAGGGTGCTCTTCCTGAGTATCCAGTCGCATGAGGACATAGTTTTTGTCGGGAACTCGCAGAAATAACCCAGTGATTTGCAGCTTTCCCTTGCCCAGATATGCCGCCGGCTCGAGCGCGCGAAAATCCTTCTCACTTTTCACGGCGATCACAACGATGGGAGAGCCCGGATCCATTTCCAGATGGGGAAATGCAGCTTGAAATGCGATACGCATACGTTCAAATTGATCGGCAACGCGTTTCGCATCTTTCTCTCCGGCATCAGTCACCACGGTGAAATGCTGACTGTTAACTTGCAGCCAGGTTTCGGGTTTGGTGAATGCTTGAAGACTCGAGGCAAATAGCAATACAAGTGGTAATACACGGTGGCAATACATATGCGAAGCAATATATCGCAAATGTGTCTGCGACCGTTTCGTTATATTTGTGGGATGCTTTCTTCAGTAACCGTTACCGTCCGCCCTGCGCGCGGAATTTCCGGGTCCCTACGCCTGCCCGGCGATAAATCCATTTCGCATCGTTATGCGATGCTGGGCGCCATTGCGCAAGGTACAAGCAAGATTGCCAACTTCTCGACCGGGGCAGACTGCGCCAGCACCGTTAGTTGTCTAAAGCAGCTTGGAGTTGAAATCGCGCGCGAAGACAATGCCATCGTTATCGAAGGGCGAGGTTTGACACTAACGTCTCCAAAACAACCGCTTGACTGCGGTAACTCTGGCTCAACTATGAGAATGTTGAGCGGAATTCTGGCAGGTCAGGGATTCACGAGTGAACTGGTCGGAGATGAGTCTCTATCTCGGCGTCCGATGGCGCGAATTATTTCCCCACTGGAACGAATGGGAGCGAAAATCGTTGCCGATGAAAATAAGGCTCCTCTAAAAATCATTGGTGCATCTTTGCGTGGGATCTCCTACGAGATGCCAGTGCCAAGTGCGCAAGTAAAAACGTCCCTCCTCTTCGCGGGCCTATATGCCGAAGGTGAAACGCGTGTCAGCGAAAGTATTAGGACACGCGATCACGGTGAGATTGCGTTGCGAGCGTTCGGTGCCGAGATCAAACAAGAGAAGGATGGACCATCGATCCGAGGCGGCCAGCAACTTCGTGGTATTGAGGCGATCGTTCCCGGCGACATCTCAACCGCAGCATTTTTCTTATGTGCCGCAGGAATATTCCCCGGATCGGAAATCTTTATCGATTCTTTGCTCATGAATCCGACGCGGGCGCGATTGCTAGATGTGCTGATGCAAATGGGGATCCGTATATCAATCGTGCAACTGGAAGAGCATCACGGAGAACTATCAGGGACAGTCAAGGTAACGGGTGAGGAACTGAGCGGTGCCCTGATTAAGGGTGCAGACGCGGCATCCTTGATCGACGAATTGCCGGTACTGGCGGCGATCGCGCCATACACGTCGGACGGCTTGGAGATTCGCGATGCGCGTGAGTTGCGAATCAAAGAGTCCGACCGCATTTCCGCGGTTGCGACCAACTTACGCAAAATGGGCGCAGTCGTCGAAGAGCGCGAGGATGGAATGAAAATTCCAGGAGGCCAACGACTTCACGGAGCGGAATTGGATTCATTTGGCGATCATCGAATCGCGATGGCATTTGCGATCGCTGCGCTTCGCGCGGAGGGTGGTACCCAGATATCGGGGGCCGATGCGGCTTCGATATCCTACCCTGCATTCTTTGAAGCGCTTGAAGATCTAGTGCAGCGATAAAACGAAGAAAGCCGCCCCGATATATGGGGCGGCTCCTATTCATTCTCCGTCGATCGAATCTAGATGTGTTCAGTCTTTCCCTGATACTTCACATTGCCATTGTCATTGTTCATTCTCTGAACGTCATCGTTGGTATAGGTGCGGGCAGCTTTCTTTGCGGATCCACGTGCGCTCATTAGTTGAGCTGCACTCTGGCTGAAATCGGAAGATGCGATTCCGCTCCGGAATGCACGCTCGTGCTTCCCGTCTTCGCGGCGTTCCATACTTTCGTGACCCTCGCCCCTGGCTTCGCGAAATCGCTCTTCGCGCATCCCATCGTTGTGCCAGCGGGATTCTCCAGCAAAGGCTTCGATGGTTGAATTTCGTGCACCAGCGGCGTTGCCCCACGAACTTGAGGGAGCGGGCGTGGAGTTCCATGAATACGACGGTGTGGTGACAAGTGGGATGAATGGAGCGGCATAGACGAAGGGCTGTCCCCACGTGCCGGCGGTGCCGCCGATCACCGTTGCCTGAGCTGCGGCGAAACCGGATAAAACGAGAAGCGAACAAACGAGAATGGTGATACGCATAGAGCCTCCGCGAAAACCTGGGTTGAGATCACTCCGCACAGCCTGCATAGTGCGGACGAAAAGAATCATACACCCTTAGATGCCTTGCTGGGCAAGGCTTTTCAAGGATACGCGAGATTTTCTAATTGCCGATGAACCGGGCGTAGAGGCTCCGAGCGACCGCGGTATCCGTCGTGCCCTTTAGGATTGCTCTGCCATCCGGAAAGATCGTCATTTCGTACGGATCTTTAAGGAATTTCAGCACAAATTCGTTATATCGGACGCTGCCATGGGAACCAAGCCGGTCCGCCATTTCCGCTAGATTGATTGGCCGGTGGCGCTCATGAATCTGCACTGAGTTGCGTCCGCACAGTGTAACGTGAGGGCGTCCGTCGCCGGAAAGGTGAATAAAGTTGCGCTCTACGCATGTTGGACAGCCGAGCCGAGGCTTGTCCGCGGCAATCTCGGCTCGTTCATTCTTCCAAACATCAAAAGAGAGCAAAGTTCGTCGAACGTCCTTATCGGCGCCGATGAGGATTTTAAGGACTTCGGTTGCAGCGATTGAGGCCGCAAGGTTGACCGCAGAATTGAGGATGCCTGAAGTCTCGCAGGTTTCGACCATTCCACTGGGACTATCGGGGAAAATGCACGACAGGCAAGCTGTCTGTCCGGGCAGAATGTTTAGGGTAACTGCGTAAGTTCCGACGGCCGCCGTATAAATCCATGGGAGACCTTCTTTGACCGCGTAGTCATTGATCAAATAGCGGGTTTCGAAATTATCTGTCCCATCCAAAACAAGACTTACATCGGCGAGAAGGGTTTCTATATTCGACGGCGTGAGATCGGCGATTCTCGCGTCCGTCGAAACCTGCGAATTGAAGGCTGAGATCTTGCGTGATGCGGCGATGGCCTTGGGAAGGGAATCAAGCGCATCGGCTTCGTCGAACAGTGTTTGCCGTTGCAGGTTGCTCGTTTCGACATAGTCACGATCGATAATGCGAATGAACCCAACGCCCGATCGAGCCAGGAGGGACGCGATGGATGAGCCAGTGGCTCCGCAACCGACGATCGCAATTCGCCCATCAGCTAGCTTTTGTTGTCCAGCCTCGCCGATGCCACGCACGAGTACCTGACGCGAGTAGCGGTCATCCAGCGAGATTTTGGTTGAAAGTTCCACTTATGGTCACCACGGCACCATCGGCCAGCCTTTATTATAGAGTCCACACGTGCATCAAACTGGCATAGGGCTTGAGCATTGCAACCCAAAGGCTTTGTGGATAACGTTTCATCTTTTCTAAGGATCTGATTTGCTATTGAGGACAGTCTGGTTTGTCGCGCTGTGCTTCGGGATGCTTGCTCAGGGAGCCGCTGTTTCCTTGGCAGCACAAGACGGCGCACAACAAGCTGTAGCGGGATCTACGACCTATGAAGGTGTGAAGGTCCAGAAAATAACTTTCCCTGGCGCTTTTTCGGCCAAGGACCAGGCAGAATTTCTTGGGTTCGTAGACCAGCGAATTGGCGAGCCTTTAGATAGGAACTTAATTCGCAAGAGCATTCAGAACCTCTACGGCACAGGACGTTTCAAAGATATTCAGGTACAAGCGAATCCGGCTGGTAACGGCGAGATTGCCGTTGCCTTCGTCACGATTCCAAACATGTTTATTGGTCGGGTGGACGTTAATGGTACTCCTGACAGACCTACCGCGAGCCAAGTGGTAAATGCGTCGAAACTCCAACTCGGCGCGATTTTTACGCAGGACAAGGTCGATAAAGCCCTCAAGAACATTCAGCAATTGATGGAAACCAATGGTTTTTACCATTCGACGACGGAGGCAGACGAGGAAACAGATCCAGTAATTCAGCAAACGAATATTGTTTTGCAGGTGCATCCTGGACCACAGGCGCGAGTAGGGAAAGTGACGATGACCGGCGATCTTGTCCATTCGCAAGAAGAATTAGAAGACCTCGCAAAGTTTCACCCGGGAAATCTGGTTACGGTCAAGCGCGTCAGCGATGCTCTAGATCGTCTGCGTAAGAAGTTTCATAAGAAAAACCTTTGGCTTGCTCAAATTTCTGTCGCTGAACGGGTATATCGTCCGGAGAAAAACGTAGTCGATTACAAGTTCATTTTGCAACGGGGAGCAATCGTCACAATTAATGCGGATGGTTTCAGGCTTGAGCGCAGCGTGTTGCGTCGGAATGTCCCCGTTTACGAAGAAAATGCGGCGGATGACGACTTGCTCAATGAGGGCCGCCGCAACCTTCTCAACCACATGCAGAGCCTTGGCTATTACAACGCAAAAGTGACTCTGGACAAAGATGCGAGCGCGGACGGTACGCAGCTCCACGTCATTTATCACATTGATAGTGGACCTCGCTACAAACTCGTGGCTGTATTGCTCCAGGGCAATAAATATTTCGCAGACGAACTACTACGCACGCGCTTACAGATTCAACCCGCGGATCGGTTTGTCTATCCGCGCGGTCACTTCAGTCAGGGTCTACTCACAAGCGACATGCACGGTGTTGAGAACTTGTACCAGTCGGCGGGGTTTAGGAATGTTAAGGTCACGAGTCGAGTGGAGTCGGACTATAAAAGCGTTGAGAACCAGCTGGCTGTGCATCTAGATGTCGAAGAAGGTGCTCAGACACTAGTTCAAACTTTGATCATCACGGGAGAGCCGGAACAGGCCAAAGAGGCGTCGCCATCATTGAATATCGGCCCAGGGCAGCCGTTCGCTGAAAATAATATCGCTTCCGACCGCGACATCTTATTGAACTACTACTTCAATTCAGGGTTCCCGAACGCAACCTTCCAAGCTTCTGCAACTCCCTTACCTGGCTCTAACGATCGCATGAATGTTACGTATACGATTAACGCTGGAAATCAGGTTTTCGTAAATCAAGTCTTAGTTGCCGGACTGGTTCACACGCGAAGCTATATAGCGCAACGAGAACTTGAAGTGAAGACGGGCGATCCACTAGGTCAGATCTCGATTCTCAAGACACAGCAAAATCTTTACGATCTCGGTATTTTCAGTCAGGTGGATACTGCAGTACAAAATCCAGATGGGACCGAACCTTCCAAGAATGTCTTAGTCTCGTTGCACGAGGCGAAGCGCTACACATTCACCTACGGAGTTGGGTTTGAGTTCCAAACTGGACAGCCCACCGTAGGGAACAATCAGCCATTAGGGCAAACAGGTGTGAGTCCGCTGGTCGCGTTTGAAGTTACGCGTTTAAATTTTTTAGGTCGTAATCACACGATTTCGTTCAAAGCGAACGTTGGACGTCTGCAACAAAGGGGACTTCTTAGCTATCGTGCTCCGCGTTTACTGGGGAGTCGCAAGTGGCAACTTACGCTGACCAGTTTTTACGACAACACAGTGGACGTGACGACGTTCACTTCACAACGGCTGGAGGGTAGCATTCAGGCGGAGGATTCCGTCAGCAAATCGACTCAAATCAATTATCGCTTTGCGTTTCGCCGTGTGAAGGCTAGCCAAATTGAGATCAGCCAAGACTTGATTCCGCTTTTGTCACAACCCGTCCGCGTGGGTGGTCCTGGAATCAGCTACATACGAAATCAGCGCGATAATGATCTTGAATCTACCAAGGGCAGTTACAACACAATTGATGCCAGCGTCGCCGCTGGTGCTTTCGGTTCTGAGTCTAATTTCAGTCGCATTCTCGCACAAAACTCCACTTACTACGCACTAGGAAAAAGAAGGCAAACCAATCGGCGTTTTGTCTTAGCTCGGTCCACGAGAATTGGCGTTGAAACTCCGTTCGCTGGAACTGTCACGTTGCCGCCCAGTCAGACTTGTCCCGATCCTGCGCAAACGAATTGTCCCGGACTGACGCTGATTCCGTTGGCGGAACGATTCCTGTCAGGTGGCGGCAATTCCATACGCGGCTTCGGGCTTAATCAGGCGGGGCCGCGCGATCCACAAACCGGATTCCCACTGGGTGGGAGCGCATTGTTTATAAACAACATCGAGCTAAGGTTTCCCGCAAGGAATTTCCCGTATGTACAAGACAACTTAGGGTTCGCGATTTTTGAAGATGCGGGGAATGTTTTCACAGACGGCCGCACCATGTTAGATAACCTGCTGCGATGGAGACAGAAAAACCCGGCGCAATGCCTGCAAGCGGCCACGGCGAACCAATGCGACTACAGTTACGTTTCACATGCCATAGGTTTGGGGATTCGATATAAGACACCGGTCGGCCCGGTGAGCTTCGATTTCGGCTACAATTTAAATCCGCCTTCGTTCCCAAGTTGCCAGGCTAGTCCCGGGTCGACCGGCGGCGGAGTTAGTTCGTATTGCACAGCTGATCCTGGTTCTCCGTACTTTGTGCCGCAGCAGGCCAGCCATTTCAACGTATTTTTTAGCATTGGACAGAGTTTCTAATGAATAAATTTGGCATTCGATTCGTTCCTCCCCTACTGGCACTCGCACTGATTGTATTCTGCAGTTCTAAAGCAAATGCAGTTGTGCTCGATCGCATCGTGGCGACCGTGAACGGTCACGTCATCCTGCAGAGCGACTGGCAGGATGCGCTCCGCTTTGAAGCGTTTGCTGCGGCCGACCAGCGTTCTCAGTTGAGTGCGGCCGATCAAAAGTCAGTTCTTGATCGATTGATCGATCAAGAATTGCTTCACGAGCAGATGCGCGCGGGCGATGCTCAACTTACGACTCCAGAACAAACTGCAAGTCGAATCGCTGAAATCCGCAAATTGTACCCGGCTGCGGAAACTGATGCGGGCTGGCAGGCTATCTTGCAACGTTACGGTTTTACCGAGGACGATGTACGCAATCGAGTATCCAGAACATTGGAGATCATGAGTCTGGTCGATGCACGACTGCGACCCGATGTCACGATTGATCCGGCAAGCATTACCAGCTATTACAATCAGCAACTCCTTCCACAGTTGCAGGCCGACGGCGCGGGCAACGTGCCACTTGCGGAAGTTACCCCGAAGATCAAAGAATTGCTCACGGAACAAAAAGTTAGCGAATTGCTCGTGAGCTGGTTAGAAGATTTGCGGGCGGGTAGCGACATCCACACCTTATTCAATTCGCCGGATTCTCAACTACGCAACGAATGATGCTCAAACATGACAGATGAGAGCCCGCGCCGGCGCAGATACTGGTTGATTGTGTTATTAATTTTCGTCGCGCTGGTTTTTGCGGGCAGTCTGATTTGGTACGAAAACACCGACGCCTTCCAGGCTATGGCGCGTAGACGCGTGATCAGTGAAATTGAAAACATTACAGGTGGGAGAGTCGAGCTTGACTCGATTCATGCCATTCCATTTCGTTTTCGTGTAGAAGTCAGGGGTCTCACTATTCATGGGAAAGAGTCAGAATCTGAGATCCCTTTGGCCCATATCGATAGCCTGACAGCGAAAATAAAGGTTATCTCCATCCTGGGTTTCAGCTTCGTCTTTGACTCGGTAGAGCTCGAACATCCTGTCGTACACCTGATCATTTATCCCGATGGGAGCACAAATCAAACCGTACCCAAAGTAGCGCAAAGCTCGGACAAGAGCGTAATCCAGCGTTTGTTCGCGTTCTCCATCAACCATCTCTCCGCGCACAATGGCACGCTGTTCTTTAATCAACAGCAGATTCCTTTGGATTTCACGGTAGAAGACGTTGTCGCCAGTCTGGACTATTCAATCCTGCGACGTCGTTATGATGGGAAGTTGGAGCTTGGCAGGGTTGAGTCGGTAATTCAGAATTATCGTCCTTTCGCATGGAACCTCAAGAGTGAATTTACGTTGGGAGTGGATAATCTGGTGGTCCATTCGTTCGAGGTCCATTCCGGAAAGTCTAAGCTGACAGCGGTTGGTGGCATCGAGAAGTTTTCGACACCCAAACTCGATCTCCGATACGACGTTTCCATGGATGCGCAAGAGACCGCGGCAATTCTTCGTAAGCCGGAAATTCGCAAAGGCGACTTACAGCTAAGCGGATCCGGCTCGTGGACGTCAATCGAGAACTTCTTTTCGACCGGAAAAGTTACGTTAAAACAATTTGACTGGCGCGACGACTACACGTCGTTGCGGGACGCAGCTTTGGCCGGAGATTTTGCGGTTAGCCCGAAACAACTTTCCTTGTTGCATATCGAAGGACGGGCCCTAGGCGGCAACGTTGCCGGTGAAGCCGCGCTGTCGAATTGGATGAATAGTTCTGCTCGTACTGGCCGATCAAAGGCTGCTTCGGAAGCTTCCGGTCTGATCAAACTTCGTGTTAAGGATGCGGCCGTCCCTGAGATCGCGGCAGCATTGTCGGCTCGCAACAGAAGATTGGATCAATTAAGAGTCGCTGGCATTGCCGCTGGTACTTTGGATGTGAAATGGAAAGGTTCGCTCAGTCGGGCTGAGTATGCGATCGCCGCGTCTGTTGTTCCGCCTACACATTTACCGCCTAATCAGCTGCCGCTATCGGCCGAGGGCCAAGCCGTATATCGAGCACAATCCTCAGAGTTACAGCTATCGAACCTGGTTGTCTCTTCGCCAACCAGCCGTGTACAAGCTTCAGGAACATTGTCCTCGAGCGCGAGTCTGAAAATTTCCGCGAGCACGAGCAACTTAAATGATTGGAAGCCATTGATTGCAATGCTCCAACAAAGAGCTGACACTCTGCCTGTAGATCTGCATGGACACGCGACCTTTACCGGAACGGCTGACGGCAATCTTTCTCACGCGATTGTGAGCGGAAACCTGACCGCGAATGATTTCGATGTGAGACTTCCTGCCACATCAACTGCCAGTGCGCGGACGGCCCATTGGGACTCGCTGAATACAGGAGTGACGGTCTCGCAACACGGTTTGGCACTGCACAATGGTTTTTTACAAGAGGGCGATGCGACGGTGCGATTTGACGCTCATGCAGGCCTATACAACTGGGGATTCGTCGGCGACAGTTCAATCAATGCCGACGTGGACATTGAACAAGCGGAGCTTTCAGACTTAATAACTCTGGCGGGATTGCAATACCCGGTTTCTGGGGGATTGACTCTTTCGCTACAAGTGTCCGGAACGCGAGACGACCCAACCGGAAGCGGTCATTTCACTTTGGCGCATGGCGTCATTTACGGACAGCCGGTCGAACGCATTACTTCGGAATTTGCCATCGCCAATCAAGAGCTAAGCTTCCAACATCTACTGGTATCCGATCATGGTGCGCTGGTCAGCGGTTCCGGGCAATACTGGTGGATTAACTCAAACCTAAAGGCCGACCTTTCCGGAAGCGGCTTCGAGTTGAGCCGTGTGCCCCAACTTCAAACTGCGCGCGGCGCGGTCGACGGCACCCTCAATTTCAAAGCACATGTGTCTGGAACATCCCACCAACCCAGTGTGGATGGTGTGGCGGACATCACTAATCTAAGCTTTGATCATCAAGCGATCGGAAGCTTTGAAGTTCAGGGAAAAACTCAAGGCACGGAACTGACTCTTACTGGGCGCTCACAATTTCAGCGTGCGACTCTATCATTCGACGGCGGCATTCATCTCGGCGATGATTTTCCGATCAAGATGAACCTCGTGTTTGGACAACTCGATGTTCATCCGCTTCTCAATCGCTATCTCGCTGGACAGGTTATGGGCGCGTCCCCAATATCGGGGAACGCGACGGTCAGCGGCCCGCTGAAGCATCCAGATGATTTGGCGATTACAGCCGACCTGCGCGACTTCCACATAGAAATGGAAAACATCACAGTACACAACGAGGGCGATATTCGTTTCTCGCTCGCGCAAAAGCGTTTGCAGATTCAGCAGCTTCATCTGGTGGGTGAGGGGACCGATATCTCCAGCGAAGGCAGTATTGAACTCACCGGTAACCGCCAGCTTGACTTACGGGCCCGCGGAAAATTGAACATGCATCTGCTCTCCACCTACAACCAGGATTTCACGGCCGCCGGGCTCGTTGATGCTGATATCGCCGTTTCAGGGACTGTCAGCAACCCTGCGCTACAGGGACATCTGCAAATCCAGAACGGTTCGATCGCATACATCGATGTTCCCAGCGCTCTCAGTAACATCAATGGTTCAATCAACTTCAACCGCAATCGCGCCGAGATTGAGAACCTGACTGCCTATACCGGTGGTGGACGCATGACTTTCCATGGTTTTGTGACGTCCTACAACCGTCAGATTAATTTTGATCTTGGAATGAGCGGGCAGGATGTCCGATTGCGATATCCTCCTGGCGTGAGTTCGACGGCCAATGTCGAACTCAGGTACGCCGGTACGGCGACTTCGTCAACCCTTTCGGGCGATGTGATGGTCACTAAACTTGGAATGACGCCGGGTTTCGATTTTGGTGCATACCTCCAGCGCAGCGCGCAGGCGTCGAGTCTTCCGCAGACGAATGCATTCATGAATAGCGTGCGCCTCGATGTGCATGTATTGACGGTCCCGGAACTGCAAATGCAAACCGCCGTGGTTCGCCTCTCTGGCGATGCAGATTTGCAGTTGCGAGGAACAGCGGCCAAGCCGGTGTTGTTGGGACGAGCGGATGTGATCGAGGGCGAGGCATATTTCAACGGCACAAAGTATCGCTTAGAACGTGGTGACGTCGCATTTACTAGCCCAGTAACTACAACTCCGGTTCTTGACCTGCAAGCCACGACGCGGATCAGAGATTACGACATCACACTGAATGTAAACGGCGAAGTTGAAAAGCTTAATCTTACTTACCGTTCAGAACCGCCTCTTCCGACAGCGGATATTGTCGCACTGTTGGCCTTCGGCCAAACTACAGAAGAGTCTGCGCAGTTGCAGCAAACGAATAATTCAGCGTTTTCTTCGGGCGTATCCAGCGCGCTGTTGGGAGAAGCATTGAATGCGACGTTAGGAAATAGAGTTCAGAAACTATTTGGCGTGAGTCGCATCAAGATTGATCCCAACGGTTTCGCAACTGAAACTTCGCCCGCACAGACGGGCCCCGCGGTGACCATCGAACAGCAGGTCAAGAATAATTTGACGGTTACTTATACGACAAACGTTAACCAGGCGTCACAGCAGATTATTCAAGTGGAATACAATGTGACTCGAAATATTTCGATTGTCGGACTGCGCGACCAAAATGGAGTCGTAAGTTTCGTCACTAAGATTCGCCGCCGCAAGCAGTAGTAGTGTGTTATTGATCGAATGATCTTTGCAGTTCATCCAATGCCATGGAGGCAAGCATGAATCGAGTACACAAAATATTGATCGCATTGGCAATTCTAACGGTGCTCGTCACAGCATCTTTTGCGCAGCAACCTGTGCCCGGAAACGGGAGATACGACGGCGAGATTCAACAAAAGGCGACGAAACTGTTGCAATCCAAAGATAAGTGGAAGGGAATTACTGCGACCGCGGACGACGGTATCGTCACCCTTCAGGGTTCGGCAAAGATTTACATAGATAAGATCGATGCCGCCAAGAAAGTCGACAAGATAGAGCATGTCGACGGCATTCGCAACCATGTCCAGGTGGAGAGCAGTGCCTCGGATAGCGATCTGCAGCAGAAGCTTGCCGACAAACTGGCATATGACAGAATTGGTTTCGGAATTACTTTCAACGCTTTGACACTGAAAGTGGAGAGCGGAGTGGCTACGGTTGGCGGCGATGTACGGGACTATGCCAGCCGTGACTCTGCCTTGGCGATAGTCGAAAACACGGTTGGAGTAAAGGACGTGATCGACAACATCAACGTCTTGCCCACGTCGACGTTTGACGACGATCTTCGGATACGAGTGGCAAGAGCGGTCTACGGAGCCCCGGCATTGAATCGATATGCACTGGATCCACAAAAGCCGATTCGTATTATCGTGGACAATGGAAATGTAACTTTGTTGGGCGTCGTTGCGTCCGACTTCGATAAGCAGATCGCAGAAACGCAGGCACGCGGCGTTCCTAACGTCTTTAAGGTAACGAACGAACTGGTAGTTTCTGGGCCGTCGAAGAAGAAATAGCCATTCAGGTCAGAGACGAATAAACGTGGCTTGGTAGAATTAATCGTGCCTGTTTTGCGCAATCTGCGTGTAACTCTGGAGATGATTAAATGGGAGCACTCTATTTTCGTGCTCCCATTTGCTTTGAGCGGCGCGATGCTGGCAGCACGAGGATTTCCGAGCGCCCACGCTTTGGGATGGATCATCATCTGCATGGTCGCAGCCCGCTCGGCAGCAATGGCATTCAATCGTCTGGCCGACGTAACGATTGACGCTGCAAACCCGCGGACTGCGACTCGAGCCTTACCTGCAGGCATGCTGAGTTCTGGTTTTGTGGTGGGATTTGTTGCGTTATCCTGCTTGGTCTTTGTTATGGCGGCAGCCCAACTGAACCAAACTACTTTCCTGCTTTCGCCGCTCGCTCTGGGAATTGTTCTGTTCTATTCCTACACAAAGCGCTTCACTCGTTGGTCCCACCTTGTACTTGGTTTTGCCATGGGGATTGCTCCATCAGCTGCGTGGATTGCAGTGAGAGGATCGCTTGATCCGCGAATTCTTCTCTTAACAGCTGCTGTCACTTTTTGGGGAGCAGGGTTTGACGTCCTTTACGCCTGCCAGGACTATGACTTCGATCGTCGGGCTGGCCTACATTCAGTACCGCGATATTTTGGAGTTTCACGGTCACTCTGGATTGCCCGCGCGTTTCATATCCTAATGCTGGGATTTCTTTGTGGGCTGATTGTTGCTTTTGGATTGGGCAAACTCGCGATTCTCGGCGTGGCCATCGTCGCCGCTCTTCTTATTTACGAACATTCGCTCGTGTCTGCGACGGATCTCAGCAAGCTGAATGCCGCATTCTTTACAATGAACGGCGTCATTGCCGTCGTGTTTTTCGTATTTCTCGCCAGCGATATTCTTCTCCGCCGCTAGAGTCTGCACTTTCGCAACGAAATCTTTCCTTTGACAACCGGGTGGCCGCAGGTGTATTTAGATAGTAGGCTAATTAGAGAAAAAACTAATTAGCATCAGCATGAATAAAGCATTCAAGGCCTTAGCGGACACGACCCGCCGTGAAATTCTCGCCTTATTGCGGGATGGCGAAAAGACTGCGGGAGACTTAGCTGAGTCTTTCGACATGACGAAACCTTCCATGTCTCATCATTTTTCTGTTTTGAAGGATGCCGATCTAATCAGGAGCCGCAGAGAAGCACAGCAAATCTGGTATTCGCTCAATACGACGGTGGTTCAGGATGTAGTGGCATGGAGCATGGATCTTTTGAATGATCAGCCACGTACTAGAAATAAGAAATCAAAAGCAGGTAAATCATGAACTCTTCGAAGTTTTATGGTTTCGCAGGTTTGTTAATCATCGCCGCTATCGTTGCTACATGGTTTGCATACCCACTAATGCCGGCCATGGTAGCTACTCATTGGGACATCCACAACCAACCCAACGGATACAGCCCGAAATCTATAATATTTATTTTCGGCCCCGGCATGATGGTCGGAATGCTGTTACTCGCGTATTTCCTGCCATGGCTGTCGCCAAAGCGGTTCGAGGTGGACGCGTTTCGCTCAACCTACCTCTACATCATGCTTCTCATAATGGCCGTGGTTGCGTATGTGTACGGTATCATCCTGTGGGCGGGCACGGGCCACGTCGTAAACGTCGGGCGCGCAGTGGTTGGCGGCATCTCGCTTCTGTTCGTTTTTCTGGGAAACGTCTTGGGAAAAGTGCGCCGCAATTTCTATGTTGGCGTAAGAACTCCGTGGTCACTGGCGAATGAGCGCGTCTGGAACGCGACGCAACGTTTTGCCGGCAAGGCGTTCGTGGTAGCTGGGTTGATAGGACTCTTGTTTGCCGGGATTGGCGTGGATGGATGGCTCTTAATCGTTCCTATTGTGGCCGCCGGGATCATTCCTGTGATTTATTCGCTCGTGATCTACAAACAAATGGAAAAACGTGGTGAGTTGGTAAATATTCCCGCCGAGTGAGTTTAAGATGAGTGGATCTTAATTACTAAGGTGTAAATGATCCGCTCTGTCCGCTGCTAAAATTCTCATAGCGTCCCATGAAATTCAAGTCAAGAGCGCTTCTGCTAATGGCGATGGCGGCTGTCCATTCTCAGGGCGTCTCTGCCGTAAATCCAGCACAGCCTGCCATAACAATTCGGCGTGTAACCGTGAACACAGATAGCCAAGGATTGAAGCTGGAAGTATCTGCAAGCTCGGCGGTCGTTCCTGAAACGCAGATATTGAACAATCCTGATCGTCTCGTCATCGATTTTCCTGGTTCGACGATGGGAAGCGATCTTCACGACATTGCAGTGAATCGCGACGGCGTCGTACGAATTCGTGTCGGGCTGTTCACCAGCAATCCTCCGACAACGCGAGTCGTTGTCGACCTGAAATCTGCTGCCAGCTATCAACTCTCGAGTCAGGGAGAAAAAGTGCTGGTCAGGCTGGATACTCGTCCGGTCGGCGGGGTCATTCTAAGCCGATCCGCTGTATCGACTGGCCAATCGTTACAGACGGTATCGCTGCCAGTGCAGAATGTGGCCCCGATTGAACCGCTGGTTCCGGTTTCCAAAATTCGGGTTAGTTTTTCCGAGGGCCTGTTACATATTCATTCCGATAAGGCGACCATGAATGACGTGCTCACGGAAATTCAGCGGAAGACTGGCACGAAGATGGAATTTCCTGCGGATGCCGCCCAGGACGAAGTCTTTGCGGATCTAGGCCCGGCTTCGCTTCGCCAAGTGTTGACGGCGTTGCTCGACGGATCACGCTTCAATATTGTGATGGTAGGGTCGGAAAGCGATCCGAACGATGTGAAAGAAGTGCACTTGACTACACGCGTCGGCGGGGCATCGCAGCCGACGGGAAATTTTGTTTTGCCCTCGGCTGCAGCGTTTGTTCCTCCAGAGGGTGCACCCCCGCCAGCGCCTGCTGTGGCGCCGGTCGTTCCGGATGATTCTGCTCCAGTCGAATTACCCGAACAGGAAGCTCCCACCGGAAATCCACCTCCACCGTAGGCCGGAAAGTTATGGCGGCGTGATTAAGCGGACCGGTACTGGCGATGTCCCGCTTCCACCGTCAATCGGATATGCTCCGTTGTTGATAGCGCCGCATGCCGCAATGTTAAGCACGGTGACATTGATTCCGCCGTTTGGCCCCACATAATTCACAAACACCTGCATAAAGCCAACCACGTTGACCGGAGGTGGAGGGCTTAAACTGGCGGGCACGTCGATGATTGGCACTGTGACAATGGATTGACTGGTTGTAACGAAGGTTCCGGGATGGGGCCCGTAGTTTGTTGATATTTGCAATGGCGCAGCAGGCAGTGGAATTTGCAGGGTGTCCTGCCCGGTGTTGGTCGGGCCAGGACCAGTGGCATGTATCAAACACTCACCGGCGACTTCGGTTGGGCTACCGGCGGCAATGTGGGGGTTAATCGATGGATCCCAAGCCGCGGTTGCCGCTCCGCAGGAATACACGTTGGCATCACAACATTGAATACTTTGTTCGAAGGGCAGAGCGCCGCCACAAGACGTCGGACACACGTTCGACGAATTGGGGGCGACTTGGCCGACCAAATATGACGGATAGGATGATGATCCCGCCAATTGGCAGGGTGAGCTCCCGACGGTGCAATCTGAGCTTACCGTTATCTCCTTCCCAACATCAGTCGGGGTCACAATGCCGTTATTGACGAAAGGGCCCGTCCCATCATTATTGATCACTAACCACGGCTTTACGCATCTTGGAGCAATCGGATTGTAAGCTGCGGCACCAGTCGGGCTATACGCTTCGGCTACAGCGGTTGCACCTGCGGTTACCGTTCGTTGTCCCCAGATCTTCGCAAAGAATACAGGTAGGGAAGTTCGTTGCAACGTTACCGTGACCTGCGGATCGTTGGGTTGCGTAAAGTTATAGGTCGGCGTCCCAGCAACAAGACCCGCTGTTGCTCCAGCAACTTGATTCCTTGACGCAATCAGTTGCGTGATTTCTGTGGTCGCGGCCAGTTGGGCTGCCGCAAGAAGATTACTGTAGTTTGGATCGCCAGTCTGAAACGATGTGATTCCGGAATCGGCAATCACTTTCGCGCCGGCCAGGGCTGCGGCATCTGCCGTCCGCTGAACTTCGGCGTGTGCCACGTAGAGTGTTGCAACGTCGATTGCCAGCGCGGCAAAACCAAGCAACGCAACGATTGAAACTGCGACCAAGGCGAGTGTCTGTCCTTTTTCTCGTTGCCGCTGACGCCGAATTTCGGGTTGCACTTTCATCGGAAACTCAGTCCATGTTGGGGATGGTGGTATCGGTCGTAATCGTGGCAAGACCGAAATTCGCCCCTGGCGCCACCAATTGAATTACATGATTAATCTGCCATTGATAGACGTAGGTCAGAGTCACGCGCGAGCAGATCACATTGACGTTGGCCGGAGTTCCTCCTCCAAAAGCAGTCAGGATCGCATCACTTCGGTTTATGGTTAACGTCAGAGGTCCGGGGCAACCGCCGGTATTTGCCGTATATTGCCAACTCAGTGCCGGTGGCGCCATCGGGATGCCCGCCACCGCCGCAAGTCCGCAATCATTGACGCCAGCGTTGATCAGATAGGAATCGACTAAAAGCCGCACGCTGTCAATGGAGGGCGGCGGAGTGCCTGTCATGTCCAGATCGTTCGTCGGCAAGCTGGAGGCGTAACGTGCACCTTCACGTGTGGCGTTGTCTAATTTTTGTTTCAGATTGAAAGCCCCGCCGAAATCGAAAATCCCATAAACCAAAACCACGAGCAGCGGCAACGCGACGGCGAATTCGGCCAGCGCCATTCCTTCGGAAGCATCTTTCAATGCCGGAAGGCGCGTCATTTTAATATTCCCCTTTCATCTGTACATTGACGGGAATGTTGACGGTGGTTTGATTCAGAGACGTAAACGGAAGCCAGAATGTGTAGGGATAATAAAACGCGACCACGACGCCGCACGCTGCAGGCGGATAATTTGCCGGGGGATTGTTCAGTTTGACGTCGTAGTACACGCAGATATCGGGTTTGCCGGCCGGTTGCTGGCAAGATGGCGAGGTGAAATTGCAAGACACAAATGAATTTAACGTGAGTGGCATTACACCGTTCGGGTCGACCCTGGAAGCTACCAGACCAGTGTTGACCACCGCGGCAATTTGGTCGGGTGTTTGGTGTATGTTGGGCGAAGCGCACGTGCCACAGGTTTGTGCAACTGCTGCACGCGCACCTTCACGGGCAGAATGAGTGATAGTTGCGTAAATATTGAAGGCCCGGCCAAACCAGAATATTCCGATGAAAAAAGTAAACAAAAGAGGAAACACAATCGCGGCTTCAGCGATCTGCGATCCCGTCGAATTGCGGATAGCTTTGCAGGGGATGTCGAGTTTTGTCTTGAAACTCATAAGTAAAGTTGATGAGCTGCATACGTCACGACCGCCACGGCAGCCGCCACTCCGAATGGAACCTTCACGGAATCGGGATTATCCAGAGTCATCTCTCGTCCCGGCGAGCGCAATGTTAAAGCACACATAATCATATGCCCAAGGTTTCGCATCGTTAACAAGATACGCTTCTTCGCAATAATCATGCCAAGCGCCACTATACCGTTAACGACGAGCGTCCAGAACAATAGCGGAAGGAAATGATGGAAGCCTGCACAAGAGCCAATTGCGCCCATCAACTTCCAATCCCCTGCGCCGAGGCTGCGTAAAATAACAAACGGCAGTAATAACGATAATCCAAGCGCAGCGCCAAGGAACGAGTCCTTTAGGCCAGGCCATCCCCAAGCCACTAAGTTAGCACCGAGGCCAAGAACCAGACCCGGGATAGTAAGCCAGTTCGGAATCCGCCGCCAATGCCAATCCGTCCACCCGGCAACGACAGCTATCGCAATCGCAATGATCCAAGGTGCATGCTGGATCATGCGGTCTCGCGATATCGAGAGCCTGAGTTTCTGCTAATTTTCATGAACGGGAATTAAACGATCACCGCCTAATCCTAAACGCGGCAAAGCCGTTTCTAGCGGGGATTTTCACATACTGCCGTCTCTAAGTCAATGCGGAACGCAGACAGAGAAAAAGCGTCCGGCTGGTTTACCGGACGCTAAGTTCTAAATTGAAGGCGTAAGTTAGCGATTTACAGGGTGCGCGCTTTCCCTAAGCGCTACCTGGCGATGAGCGTTGTCTGTCAATTGCTTAGCCTGCGGCAAAAGTTCAATCGCTTTGTTGATCTGAGGGTCACTTTCCGCTCGCACTTTCAATCCTTCTTCCTGACCGAATCCATCAGTAATGACTTCGCTCTTGATGTTGGAGCGGACCCAATCATTGTTTTCCGAAAGTTCCGCTTCGGTAAATGGGATCTTTTCGTCGTCGAGGAATTTGCGGAAATCCTGCAAAACGTTGTCATCCACTTCAAACGTCTTTGCTGGATGATGTCCGATCACGTAATGCTTAGCGAAATTGAAGAAGGCGTAGTGCTGAAGCAGGCCATCTTGAAAATGATTCGTCTTGATGGGATCAATCTTGACATCGGGAGTAATGCCGCCGCCGCCGTAGACTGTGCGTCCGCTATCAGTCAGCTTTACTTCTTTGCCTGAATTGTTGTCGAGATTGTCGCGATCAAAGTAGTAGTCGTAGAGAGAAACATTTGAGTAGTCGCGCTGAATCAGGCGACCACTCGGCGTGTAGTATTTGGCGGTTGTCAACGCAAGACCCGTGTTCTCTGCAAGAGGATAGACGGTCTGCACAAGGCCCTTGCCGAATGTGATCTCGCCGGCGATGAGTCCGCGATCATGGTCTTGAATCGCTCCCGACACGATCTCGGCAGCTGACGCAGTACCGCGGTTCACGAGCACGACTAGAGGATAGTCTTGTCCTCCGTTGCCATGAGCGGCAACGTAGCGCTTCTCTGGTGAGGAACGTCCACGATGAGAAACAATTAGCTGACCTTTACGCAGGAATTTGTCAGCTACTCCAACGCCCTCATTTAGCAATCCACCGGGATTTTGGCGTAGATCGAGAATGAGCCCTTTGATATCGCCCATCTCGGCCAGCGCATCTCCCACTTCTTTCTCAGTGGTTTCGCTGAAGCTGGAAACGTGCATGTAGCCGATATCCGGACGAATCATGAAATGGAGATCCACGCTGTAACGAGGAATCTCGTCGCGAACAACGGCAAAGTCGATCGGCTTGGTTGCTCCTTCACGAGCAATTGTTATGTGTACAGTGGTGCCGCGGGGACCGCGCAGAAGATCGGCCACGTCACTGGTGCTCATGTTGTCAGTTGCTTTGCCATCGACAGCGACGATGATGTCGCCCGGATGAATGCCAGCACGATAGGCAGGCGTTCCCGCAAACGGGGCGATGACAATAACTTTATTGTTGCGCGGGCCGACGGTCATACCCACGCCATAATACTTTCCGCGTTGATCTTCACGGAGTGCCGCGTACTGCTTAGGATCAAAAAAGTTCGAGTGTGGATCCAGCACGTGCAACATGCCCGGAATCGCACCATTGTAGATAGCTTTGTCGGCATTTACCGGCTCGGCGTAGTTCTGCTCGACCACGTCATAGACGTTGGCGAACTGCCGCAGGCTGTCCCGGACATCTGAATCGCTATCGGAGGCAGTCGAAGGGCTTTTTTGCGCGAAGATCACGCCCAAAAATCCACATAGAAGAAGAACGAAAACTACCAGGAGCAAGCTACGCCGGGAACTGCTGGCCATCGGTTAATGTCCTTCGGAGCGGGTGTTGAAATCCGCCCCTTTTACAGCATATGAGCGAAGTATAGCATGCAGACAAATGCCAAAATCGAGTGCAAAAATCGACGGTAACCAACTAGGAACGCAAGCTACATCATGCTCACAGGTTATGATGCCGCCTGAGCACTGCAAGTTTCGTAGCTGGTCTCAAAATCCATCCAATTTCTCGATCAATTCGTTCTGTAGACGGATGCAGACAAGTTAATCCTCAAGAAGCGGTATTATCAGATCATGAGTTTTTCGGAGACCATCTTCCTGTTTTTCATCGCACTGCTGGTTTTTGGGCCTAAGAAGCTGCCCGAAATTGGCCGTCAGGTTGGGAAGATTCTGAACGACTTTAAGCGAGCGTCGAACGAATTCCGGTTCCAGATCGAATCCGAGATATCGCAAATCGATCGCGATAACGAGCGCAAGAAGCGCGAAGAGAACATGCTCGGCCCGAAGCCGGCAAATACGAATTATGGCGAGGTTTTGCCGCCAGCGGAGGCTCCCGCAGGCACGATTGCGGCGACTCCTTCTTCTGTCGAAACGCAAGCTCCGGTAACTGCCGCCGAATCGTCCATGGCAAAGGCGCCCGATGCCTGAAATCGCCGCGACTGGTTCCAACGCCTCAGACGAAGCTCCAACTCTGCCCGCAATGGGATTTCTTGAGCATCTCGAGGAATTACGCAAGCGCGTCTTCTATTCCCTGATTGCAATCATCGTTGGATTCTTTGCCTGCTGGGGATATCACGAATTCATTTTCAGCCTGATGCAGAAGCCAATCATCAGCGCATTGCGCGCGAATGGCATGGCTGAAAAGCTGGTGTATCTCAATCCCACCGACGCGTTCAATCTTTATCTGAAGCTCTCGATCATGGCTGGAGTTTTCGTCACATCTCCGTTCGTGTTGTATCAAGTCTGGCTTTTCATATCGCCGGGGCTCTATCGCAATGAAAAGCGATACGTATTTCCTTTCATGTTTTCGACAATCGGACTTTTCATTGGCGGAGGCTACTTCGGTTACAAGATCGTGTTTCCCGCTGCTTTGGATTTTCTGATTGGATTCGGCAAGCAATTTACGCCGATGATCACGATCCATGAATACACGGATCTATTCCTGAGCGTGATTCTTGGCTTGGGCGCGGTATTCGAACTACCCATTGTTGTTTTCTTCTTAGCTTTGATGGGCGTAGTGAGCGCAGGCTGGATGTGGAAGAATATTCGTTACTCAATTCTGATTATTTTCATTATTGCGGCGATTCTTACTCCGACCAGCGACATCCTGAACATGTGTTTGTTTGCCGCTCCCATGATCGGGCTTTACTTGTTGAGCATCGGCATCGCGTGGATGGTGCATCCCGATCAACGTCGCAAACGCGAGGCCAAGAAAGCCAAATCGTAATTCGATAGGAAATTCCAAGTTATGAGATTTGAGAAAAACAGAGATGTCGGCATTGCGATTGGCACGGCTATAGGTGTGTTGCTTCTGATTTTGGCAGGCTGCAGTAAACCGAAAAGCGCGCCCGATGCCACCGCGACCGTGGAGCAACCTGCTCCGGATGAATCCGCCCAGCCTACCTCAGTCGATGTATCGCAGATTGAAGCGGCTCCGCCAGCATTCGATTCTGCACGCGCATGGCAATATACGAAAGATGTGGTTGTATTCGGAACTCGTCCTATCGGAAGCGCCAATCACAAGAAACTTGAAGAATATATCCTGTCGCACTTGAAGGGCGACATTGTCGAAGATGACGTGTTCACGGCCGACACGCCTGTCGGCCAGTTTCCGGTGCGTAATATCATCGCAAAGTATCCTGGAACGCGTGACGGAATCATCGTCATTGCGGGGCATTACGACACTACCTACCCGTTGCGCGATACGGGCTACGTCGGTGCAAATGATGGTGGATCGTCGACTGCGGTTCTCCTTGAACTGGCGAATCAACTTCGCAGCAAGAAACGCGACGGGTATAGCGTCTGGTTGCTTTGGACGGACGGCGAAGAGGCTATGAAGCAATGGACGCCCACAGACAGTGTGTATGGCGTTCGCCATCTCGCTGACAAATGGCAAAAGGATGGAACTCTGAAATCCATCAAGGCGTTTCTGCTTGCAGACATGATCGGCGATGCAGATCTGAACATTGATCGAGACATGAATTCTACCCAATGGCTGGAAGAGATGGTGTTACAGGCCGCGACCCGTCTTGGGTATCAATCGCATTTCTATGCTCGCAAAGTTGGAATGGACGACGACCATACACCGCTAATGCGGCTTGGCGTTTCGTGTGCCGATCTGATCGATTTTGACTACGGCTACGAAAACGTTTTCTGGCACACGCCGCAAGATACGATCGACAAACTCAGTCCTAAAAGTATCGAAATCACCGGCAAGGTGATATTGGAAACCGTGCGCCTGCTGGACTCAAAAAAGTAGCCCCTTTCACTTTCTCAAGTTTTCATATCTAATGCATCCTCATGAGAAATTTCACGCGATTAGCTATTTGCTGTATCACCCTTGGGACGGCTGCGGTTGCTCAGCAACCCAGTGATCGCATTATTGCGGAAGCTTTAAAGCCATCCCCTATCGCCACCAACCTTGAGCGACTAACCGATGAAATTGGAGGCCGCGTTCCCGGCACTCCAGCTATGGAGAAGGCCGTCGCGTGGGGTGTGGATGCGTTCAAGGCCGCCGGTGCAGATAGTGTTCACACCGAGAATTTCACCATTCAGGCTTCATGGGCTGAAGGCGCCACCAAGATGAGCATTTCCGCTCCAATGCAATTTTCGTTGCGTGTGATTTCTATTGCATGGGCGCCAGCACTCACTGCGCAAACTCATATTCCGATTGTTGATGTCGGTGAGGGAGCCGCTGCGGATTTTGCAAAGGTCGCGGCTGGATCTATCGTTCTGGTCCATTCCAACGAAATGAAGGAATGGAAAGATCTCTTTGATGAGTATGCGCGAGCGCCGGGGATCATTGAGCGCGCGGTTAAGGCGAAGGCCGTTGCAGTGGCGTTTCAATCCACTCGCCCGCACGACTTGCTATATCGCCATACGAACGCTATTGATGGAGAAATCGACAGTCTTCCGATGGTCTTGGTAGCTCGCGAAGATGCGGACCGTGTCACGCGATTGTTGGCGACCGGTCAGAAACTCTACGCAGATATCTCCATCCCCAACCATATCGGCGGCGCAATCACAGCAAGCAACGTAATCGCCGAAATTCGCGGAAGCGAAAAGCCCGACGAGTTCGTAATCCTCGGCGCCCATCTGGATTCATGGGAACTAGGAACCGGTGCACTTGATAACGGCTGCAATGCCGTTCTCGTGATTGACGCTTTACGCGCGATCAAAGCATCAGGTTTGAAACCGAAAAGAACAATCCGCTTCATTCTTTTTGCCGGCGAGGAAGAAGGTCTGATTGGTTCCTACCAATACGCCAAGACACATCGTAGCGAACTGGATAAGGCGGCGGCTGTCGTGATTTTTGATTCCGGTATCGGGCGTGTTACCGGCTTCTCACTGGGTGGGCGCAAGGATGCTGTCGATACAGCAACGACAATGTTTGCGCCATTGGCCCAATTCAGTGCAAATGGCGTCACTGTCGATGCAGATTGGGGTACTGACAATTTTGATTTCCTCCTTGAAGGCGTTCCTACGATGGTCGCTAATCAAGAGGAAGGGAATTACCTGATCAACTATCACGCCTCGTCTGATACGTTCGACAAAGTAGATATCGCGCAACTTAAGAAGCACGTGGCCGAAGCTGCCTGGGTTACGTTCGCGGTTGCAGATCTGTCGGGACGTTTCGCACCTCGTCTCACGCACGACCAAATCGAGGCGACGATGCGGGAGACCCATCTTGACGAACAATTGAAGGCTACGGCGCTTTGGCAGCAGTGGCAAAACGGCGATCGCGGAAGAGCCCGGTGAGAAGTGAATCAATCCACGCTATGGATCGTCTTCAATATTTTCGTCGCAACCATGCTCGTGCTCGATTTGTTTGTATTCAATCGACGAGCGCGTAGCCCGAAAATTGGAGAAGCCATTGCATGGAGCGTTCTGTGGATCGCACTCGCGGTTGGGTTTGCCGGAATACTCTACTTTTGGCAGGGAAGAGCGACTACTCTTGAATTTGCGACTGGGTATCTGATTGAGCTTTCACTAAGCGCTGATAATCTCTTCGTTTTCATTTTAATTTTTGCTCACTTCCGTGTGCCTCCCGACTATCAACACAAAGTCTTATTTTGGGGCGTGATCGGCGCATTGGTCATGCGTGCGGCTTTTATCTTTTTGGGAGTGGGCTTAATCACCCGATTCGAATGGGTGATTTATATTTTCGGCGCTTTTCTGGTGTTTACTGGATTACGGCTATTGCGAGGCCACGGCGTTAACATGAATCTCGACAATAATTGGGCCTTGCGATCTTTGCGGCGGTTAATTCCGGTCACGGCGAACTACGAGGGAGATAATTTTTTTGTCAGTACGCCCAAGTTCTCGGCTACCCCGTTATTTGTAGTTTTGCTTATCGTTGAGTTGACAGACTTGTTGTTCGCAACCGATTCGATTCCAGCAATCCTGGCAATCACTTACAAGACATTCATTATCTATTCCTCGAATGTTTTTGCAATATTAGGATTGCGTTCCATGTACTTTGCCTTGTCGCACATGATGCGGACATTCCGGTATCTGCACTACGGACTGTCACTGATATTGATTTTTATCGGCGCAAAGATGCTAGCTGGCCACTACGTTCCGATTTCAACGGTATTGGCGCTGGGCGTAGTCGCCGTGATCCTGGTCGGTTCGGTTCTGGCCTCGAAGCTGGTCCCCGAAGAAGTTTAGACAATCCCAAGCTAGCGCATTGGCTCGAAGCGCAAATGACTACCTTGAATCATCGAGTGCTTCAAAAATTGTGCATCGTTATGTTGCGGGAAATCCGTACGATAGTGCGCGCCTCGGCTTTCTTCTCGTGCCAAGGCTGACTGTGCCACAAGTGATCCTGCCAGCCAGAGATTTCTTGCCTCGTACGCTCGACGTGTATGAGGATTTATCAGCCGTGGCCCGATTTCTTCCAACATTTGAATGGCGTTGTGCATGCCGTCTGCGGTTCGCACGATGCCGACGTTTTGCCACATTAAATCTTGAATTCGCTGAATCATCTCTTCGATAGTCTTATCGGGAGCCACAGAGACAGAATCACCGTCCGGCTCCGAATGCGTCGGAGTGTCGCCAAATTCTCCTCGCATGGTTCGTCCCGCTCGGGCTCCGAAGACTAGTCCTTCGAGCAGGGAGTTGCTGGCCAGACGGTTCGCCCCGTGTACCCAAGTTGCTGCCACTTCGCCTGCGGCATAAAGGCCGGGTACGTTGGTTGCACCATTGAGATCGGTCCGCACGCCACCCATCGCGTAGTGGGCAGCAGGCCGAATTGGAATCAGGTCTGTGGTGATGTCAACTTTGTACTGTAGACATGTTGAATAAATCCGAGGAAAACGAGATTTGACCTTCTGCGCGTCTAAATGTGTGAGATCTAGATAGACTACAGGATCTTTCGCGGAGCTAATATCGAGTTCATGCACTATCGCGCGAGCGACAACATCGCGCGGAGCAAGTTCATCGAGAGGATGATACTTCGGCATGAATCGTTCGAGTTTGGAATTTCGCAAGTTGGCGCCTTCGCCGCGTAGGGCTTCGGATAGTAAAAATCGCGGCGCATTTTTCAAATACAAAGCGGTGGGATGGAATTGGATAAACTCCATGTCGCTGAGTTCAGCGCCTGCGCGAAACGCCATGGCCACGCCATCCCCGGTAGCCACAGCGGGGTTCGTGGTGTTGCGGTAAAGTTGCCCCATGCCTCCAGTGGCCAGCAACACCGCCCGAGCTGAAATGGTTCTAGCGTTTCCAGCTTCGTCGAGCAAATGAATGCCGGAAACATGCCTGTCGTGCATGCGAAGGTCGGTAGAAAACTCAAACTCACGCACAGAAATATTCTCGATCGTCTTTGCCTTAGCGTAGAGTGCTCGAAGAATTTCCCGACCAGTTGAGTCGCCATGAGCGTGCAGAATGCGATTGCGGCTGTGTGCTGCTTCGCGTCCAAAGGTGAGGCGGGTGGCCTCACGATCAAATTCGGTGCCCCAACGGATCAATTCTTCAATTTGTTCGGGAGCTTCTTCCACCAAAACCTGTGCAGCGCGCGGATCGCAGAGGCCATCCCCTGCGACTAGGGTGTCCTGCAAGTGGAGGCCGATCTCGTCCTCATCGCTGAGTGCCGCGGCGATGCCGCCTTGCGCCCACTGAGTATTGGAATCGGTAACTTCGCGCTTAGCTAAGACAATTACTTGTCCGGCGTCCGCCAATTCTATAGCGGCACGTAAGCCTGCAACTCCTGCACCGATCACTAAGAAATCGGTGTCACGCAAATCATCTTTCATCGTTAAAAAATGTTAACACGCGTCTATGCAATGCAATGCGTTCGCGCGACGCGCTTCAGCTATGATTGAGATTCATGGAAAGAATCCTTGTTAAAGTTCTGCCGCGACCGTACAACGTCATGATCGATGACGGTCTCTTGCGGCAGGCTGGCGCGATGCTTCGAAAGGAATTTCCGAATCGGTCCCGCGCAATCGTTGTGACTGTCGCTCGTGTGCGCAAGCTTTGGGGAAAGAGCCTCTCGGACTCGCTAAGAAAATCGAAATTCGACGTAACTTTCGTCAACATGCCGGATGGAGAGCAATACAAAAGGCTCGGTGCCGTCGAGAAGATGGCCGAGCAATTGGCGCAAATGCGCTGTGACAGACAAACGATAGTGGTTGCTTTCGGCGGCGGAGTGATCGGCGACACAGCGGGGCTGCTGGCATCGCTCTATATGCGAGGACTGGATTTCGTTCAGATTCCGACCACCTTATTGGCACAAGTTGATGCATCTATCGGAGGTAAAACAGGGGTCAATTTGCGCACCGGGAAAAATTTGGTCGGTACATTCCACCAGCCGCGCCTGGTCATCGTCGATACGAAAGTGTTAGAGACCTTGTCAGCTCGTGAATTTCAATCAGGTTTATACGAATCCTTGAAAGGCGGAATTATCGGCGATCCCACGCTTTTTGCGGAGATGGAACGGAAGCCAGCCAAGTCTCTGCGAACGGACTCGGATGCTATGCGGAGAGTCATCACATCGTCAATCAAGTTAAAGTCAAAAATCGTAGCGAAGGATACACGCGAGAGCGACCTACGGCGCATTCTGAACTTTGGCCATACAATCGGACACGCCCTCGAGGCCGAGTCTGCTTATCGCCATTTCCTTCATGGAGAAGCAGTCGCGTGGGGCATGATCGCCGCCACCAGGCTTGCCGCCGCGACGAATCGGATCGATACCCATTCAGCGAGAAGAATAGTCAATGCAGTTAGGGCGATAGGTCCTTTGCCTGCATTGACCGCCAAAGGAAAAAATATTCTCCAACTGCTTCGAGCAGACAAAAAAAACTCAGATGGGCTGGTTCATTTTGTACTGCCAACGCGCATCGGACACGTGGAGATTGTGAACGACGTGCCCGAAACTCTCATTGTCGCCGTGATTGATGATTTAAGAGGCTCTGCCGACGCCTAAGAGTTCCGGAAATTGGAATACAGATAAAGAGAAACATTATTAACGAAGCGACGAAAATACCGGTAGTCGGTGCGGCACCGGAAGGCGCGCGCGATCAAGATTCAGCTTCGCGTGCCGTACGCGACATGTTCACTTCGATCGCGCCGCGCTACGACCTGTTGAACCATGTTTTATCCATGAACGTTGATCGGCTGTGGTGGAATCGAACCGCCCGTACTTTCTCAGATATTCTGTCGCGGCGCGGCACGCGTGTGTTGGATCTCTGCTGCGGCACTGGTGACATGACGTTTGCGCTCAGCCGACGCGCCGGAGATGCTTCGCCCATGATTGTGGGCGCGGATTTTACTCATGCGATGTTGCAGCGTGCCGGGGTCAAGTTCGCGGGAACGCCTCTTCGATGGGTGGAAGCAGATGCTTTACGCTTGCCTTTCCCCGATGCCAGCTTCGACTTGGTGACATCCGCATTCGGTTTTCGCAATCTAACTGATTACGACGCCGGCTTGCGCGAGATTGCGCGCGTGCTTGGTCCGGGTGGAGAATGCGGAATCCTCGACTTTAGCGAACCTTCTGGGTTGAAGGGCCAACTTTATCGAATGTATTTCAAGCATGTCCTGCCGAAAGTTGGAGCGTTTATTTCTGGAGTTCGCGGCCCGTATGACTACCTCCCAGCATCTGTGGAGCGCTTTCCCGATCCTAAAGAAATGTTGGAGCGTATGCGTCAAGCTGGTTTTCGAGAGGCGTCCTGGACGCCGTACACATTTGGCATCGCCGGTTTGTACCGAGTGCGGAAATAAATCTCGCAACGGGAGTTATTGAGAAGTAAAGCTCTCAGAATATGCGTTCGGAATCGTATGCTGGATCACCGTCTCGTATTCTTTGCCTAAAAAAGTTCGCAAACGTGTGGTGTCCATCGTGTACTGCCCGGTTGTATAGGGCTCGGCCTCAGACGGGATCGTCGAAACACCCACCTTAGAAAAGAAACCAAGGACCATTTTCACGCCCCAATGGCCAGGAACTCTCACGAGTTTCGTGCGGGCCGTCTGAATGCACTGAGAAAGAGTTATAGCTTCCCCTCGTCCAGCCACGTTCAAGATCGTCAGTCTCTGCGCTTCGGGATCGGACTTACGCATGATGTGCACAATCAGGCGAGCCATGTCATCAGCATGGACAAACTGAAGCAAGTGGCTTAGATATTGTTTTCCGTGAGGCAAGAGGTAGGGGAGGCGCTTGCCAGAGTTGCGCAAGCGAGCAGCTCGCTTACTCTTTCCACTTGGAGTGCCGCGAAACGCATCCATCATGTAATTGCGCACGCCAGCGCCTGACAAAATGTGGGCACGCAACATATAGAGACTGCATCCGCGCAGTCCTGGAGCCCGCTGCTGGACGACGCCGTCACATTCCATCTTATGGATCGCATAAGGAAGTGTATGCGCAGCTAAAGGCGCATCCTCTGTAACTGGAATCGCCAAATTGGGGCCATAGACGGCTACGCTGCTCGGGTAGATAAATTTCTCAATGATCGCTTCTTCACGATTTGTCTCTGCAATCGCTTCCATTACGCGCGCCGTACCGGCGACATTAACTTGCCACATGTGGTCTAAGTCAGTAACGCCCGACCGAATGGGGTCGATAACGAAAGCGAGATGGATTACGGCAACCGGACGGTATTGCTTGAACAGAAGATACAACTCGCGACAGGATTCTTCCTGGCCGATGTCCATTGCAATGAAGCGGATGGGCTGAGTGGTTTCGGGAGGGACGAGATCCACTCCGATGACCTGGAACCCCGTCAGCTGTGAAAGCAAACGAAGTCCCAGATTTCCGGAGATGCCGGTAACCACGACGGCTGGACTGGCAGAGTCCATTGCTATTTCTTATGAATAGGCGGCGGCGCCAACTGAGGTCGACCTTGGCCCATTGGCATTCCCATTCCCATACCCGGCGGCGTGGCTTGAGCTGTGCCGAAATAGGCATCATTCAGAGTCGGGGTCGCAGATTTTTCAACCGATTGCATGCCTTCTTGCATTTTCTTCCCGCGGACCGTGTTCTTGATCTCGTCGTTTACCTTGTCGAGCGGCAATGTATCTTTGCTGACCATCTTGTAAATCACAAAACCATTCTGATCTTCGATGACGGCCGAAACTTCACCTGCCTTCAAATCGAATACTGAAGTCTGGTCTGGTGGCAGCATGTTCCGCCGAGTGTGGTCCAGTTTAGTGCTTGGAGTTTTCATCTTCATACGGGCGGCAAGATAGGCGGACTCCTGCAACTTGGTGAAGTCTGTGCCTGCAACCGCTTGAGTGTGAATCAGATCCGCTTCCTTTTTCATCGCGGCTTCGTTCAATTCATCGCGTTTTTTCTGTGCTTCTTCGCTTAATTTAGGTGCGCCGGCGATCGGTTCTTTACTGCGTGGAATATAAACTTTCAACAAGTCTGCCTCTTCGTAGGCGTCTTTGTTCGAGTTGTAATAGTCCTGGATTTCCTGATCTGAAACTTGTCCCGCTTTTTCCTGGACGCTTTGACCAAGTTGCTGTTGCAACAGTTGCATGCGAGTCAAGCGAAGCAGTTCTTCGAATTTTGGTGTCTTGTCGATTCCTTCTTTCTCTGCTTCGGTCGACATGATCAACGCATTGGCGTAGCGGGTCGCAAACTGCCTGCGGGCCGTCTGAGGGAGTTTTGGGGCAACAGTCTCAACGATATGATCAAACTGGGCCTTTGTGATGATGGTTTTGCAGTCGGGCGAGGTCTTGTCGCCGCTGTCGCACATGCCTTGAATCGTGATAACCGCCGCATCGGGCGCCACTGACGCAGCTGGCGGCGGAGCGCTTTGAGTCGGGGCCGCGGGTGCCGGCGCGCCTGGGGCTGGAGCATTTTGAGCGTTCGAGTTCGGCGCCTGTCCTAAGGCAAATCCTGTGAGTAGCAAACACATTAATCCGCGATGCAACATCGTGTAGATATCCTCCAAACAAAGATAATAATGCATCAAAATCCTAGCACAGACTGGGGCGATAGTCTCAATGCGCCCATTTATGCGGATGCGACACTAGTTGCATGGGCGTTACCTTTCAATACTTGGCGGAAAGCTGTGACACGGCGATAATGCAAGCATGCCCGGACCGCAGCCACTTTATAGCACCGAATCAATGCGCACGGAAAAGCGTTCGGTCGCGGGAAACTCGGTCGTTGCAGCATTTGCGATCACGTTCCTAAAAGTGATCGTTGGCTTGAGCACTGGCAGTTTGGGGATATTGTCAGAAGCGGCCCATTCCGGTCTCGACCTCGTCTCGGCAAGTATTACTTTTTTTTCGGTGCGTGTCTCGGATAAGCCTGCAGACGCCGAGCATCAATATGGCCATGGCAAAGTGGAGAATTTCTCAGCTTTCCTGCAAGCGGCACTCCTGCTTTTCACTTGCATCTGGATCGTACGTGAAGCGATCGGGAGGCTGTTCTTCCATCATGTTGAAATTGAGCCTGGTGTGGCCGCGTTCCTGGTGATGTTTTTCTCAATGGCGGCAGATTTGTGGCGTTCGCGGGCCCTTCGTCGTATCGCGAACAAGTACGACAGCCAAGCGCTCGAAGCTGACGCGCTCCATTTTTCAACCGACGTTTGGTCCAGCGGGGTTGTTGTTATCGGGTTGACGTTAGTCATGCTTGGGCGGTTCTACGGTATAACATGGCTTCGGAACGCTGACCCGGTCGCGGCGCTGTTTGTCGCAGGTGTTGTAGTGTACGTGAGCAGCCGTTTAGGTCGCAGAACCGTGGATGCTCTTCTCGACGCAGCCCCAACTGGCGTCCGCAGCAAAATTGTCTCTGCGGTTTCCAAAGTGGACGGATTGTTGGAAGTCGATCAGGTTCGCATTCGAAAAGCTGGCAACCGGTACTTCGCCGATCTCTCGATTGGCCTCGCGCGAAACCTTACTTTCCAAAGGTCGGAACAGGTTGCGGGATCAGTCACCGCAGCTGTCCAGGACATCCTACCGGGTGCCGATGTAATCGTTCGGTCTGTTCCCTTGGCCGGGCACGCAGAAAATATCTTTGATCGGATTCGCGCCGTTGCGACGCGTAATAATTTCAATGTTCACGATGTTAGCGTACAGCACGTTCGCGGCCGCCTCCATGTCGAGCAACATTTAGAACTAGATGAGAGTCTCCGTCTAAAAGAGGCGCATGATCGCGTCACGATGTTGGAGTCCGAGATTAAGTCGGACGTGCCTGAGATATCGTCGATTCTGACGCATATAGAAAGCGAACCCGCGACCATTGAAACCAGTGACGAAGTTGTGAGCGATGGGCGGCTCGAACAGAAGCTTAAAGACGTTGCGGCCGAGTTTAATCAAATTTTTGACATTCACGACCTTGAGATCAAACGCGTGCGCGGTCGGTTATACCTTTCCTGCCATTGCACGTTCCCGGATGATGCGTCCCTGGCTCGCGTTCACGAAGTCTCGACTGAACTTGAAATTCGATTCAAGCAGGAGGCGCCGGAGGTTTTTCGCGTCCTCATCCATCCCGAACCACAAACCGACAATCGACGCTAGATGAAAGATGAAAAAGGAGTGCGGCATCATGGAAGCGCGAGCCACATGGAAAGAGAAGCAGAAATTCGAAGGTGTCTCTGGCAGTAGGCACACCATTGTTGTTGACGGAGACAAGGAGGACGGCAACAGCCCAATGGAGCTTGTCCTGATCGGTCTATGTGGATGTACCGGCTACGATGTCGTAAGCATTCTGCGAAAAAAGCGCGAGCCGTTCACAAGTTTGGAAGTTAGTGCGGAAGCGGATCGCGCGCCCGAACCGCCCACAGTCTTGACCGAGATACGACTGCTTTATCGAATCGGTGGCAACGTATCTCATAAATCAGTAGAGGACGCCGTGAAGCTTTCAATGGATAAATATTGTTCTGTCTCCGCCATGCTTAGTAAAACGGCCCGCATGACTCACCGCATTGAGTATGTTCAAGCGTGATCGATCGCTCTTCAGCGCCGCCTTACCGAGGCTACATCTACATCGCCTGTGCCGCTCTGTTATGGGGGATTAGTGCTACCCTTGGCCGCGCGGCGTTCACGGGCAGGCTACTTCCGGCGGGACAGATGCTTCGTCCCATCGACCCTTTGATCTTGTCCCAGAGCCGCACAACATTTTCCTGCATTGTGTTGCTGATCATTCTGGTATCTCGCCGCGGCTTAAGATCTTTAAGCCTGCCAGCTATCGAGGTCGGTCGGTTGGCATTGCTCGGAGTTCTAGGAGTTGCAGCTTCAAACTACTTTTACTATCTGGCCATTCAGCGAACGAACGTGGCGACCGCAATCGTTGTGCAATACACTGCGCCGATCTGGGTGTTGCTCTATGCACTCATCCGCAAAGAACAGAAGCCGACCTGGCAGAGAATAGGCGCAGTGGTGCTCGCGGTGGCCGGCATTGCGATGGTGATCCGAATATTCGATGGTGCTAATTTTGCGCCAGATCGTATTGGCATCGCGGCAGCTATGCTGGCAGCTTTCTCTTTCGCGTTTTATAACGTCGCTGGCCACAGCATTCTTACGCGCTATGACCGCTGGATTGTACTTCTCTACACAACTCTAATGGCATCCCTGTTTTGGATCGTGATCAATCCGCCCAGCAAGATTGTGGCCGCGCATTTTTCGTCATGGCAGTGGCTATTTCTTTTTATCTTTTCGTTGATGTCAGTATTAGGACCATTTTCCTTTTATTTTGCTGGGCTGCAACATCTGGAGCCCACACGTGCGATCGTTGTCAGTTGTCTGGAACCAGTTTTTTCGATTGTGATCGCAGCGGCGGTTCTTGGCGAAATCATGAAGCCGCTGCAAACGCTGGGAATACTACTGGTTCTAGCAGCAATCGTGGTCGTACAACTTCCCGGCCGGCAGGAGCCTGAACGACTACTGGAGCCCATCGATTGAGATGACGAAAATCCAGATGACAAATTCTTGACATGGTTTTACCAAATAGGTGCGTGCTGGAATCTATTGCGCCGCAGATACCGGAACGATCTAAGCTTATTAATTAGGTGCGTGCTGGAATCTATTGCGCCGCAGATACCGGAACGATCTAAGCTTATTAATGAGGTATTGAAATGAAGCGGATCTCTGTTAGGTGTGGTTTGTTCTTGCTGATGTGTGCAGCCATTCCTTCTTTCGCCCACCACATGGCGGTCGTGGTAAATCAAGACAATAAGGTTGCTGACATATCCTCCGTTGAACTGGCAAACATTTTTCGATCAGAAATGACGAAGTGGCCCGACGGCACTCCCATTGTGCTGATTCTGCACCGCAACTCAAGCGAGGAAATGCAGACCCTTCAACACATCAACAAGATGTCCGTCACCGAATTGAAGGCGCATATTGCCTCCCACAAAGATGCGATCCGACTGGTCGATTCGGATGATGTCTTGTTGAAACTGGTCGAAGATACGCACGGAGCGATTGCGATGGTAGGGGTGCGTTCGATAAACGACCGTGTCAAGGTTGTAAAAGTGGACGGCAAGCTTCCCCTCGAAGCCGGTTACTTACCGCACTGATTGCGATCTGGATTTCGAAGTCATTACCAGAAGGCGGAAATATCGTTGGGCCTTCGCGATGTCTTTCCCGATTTGCTGCTTTAGATCGTCCACGCTCGGAAATTTAATTTCACTGCGTAATCGGCAAAGAAAATAAATTTCAATCTCGGTTAGCTCATTCAAATCCATCGATTGGAAATTTAATAAGTGCGATTCGATGGCGAACGAATCTGCGCCAAACGTCGGGCGGTTGCCAACATTTGTTATGGAATCAAAACACAATTCACCCACTCGAGTGCGGGTAATGTACACACCATCCTTTGGAACTAATTCGCTATATGGAGTTAGATTGACGGTAGGCACTGCGTATTTCGAACCGTAACCACGGCCATGCGCCGGAGTGGACAAGATGCTGAACGGCCGGCCCAATAATTGGCTCGCCCGACGCGGCTGTCCAGCCACGAGTAGCTTACGAATATGGCTGCTGGAAACGGGCTCTCCGCCCGATTCCATTGCTGGATAGGTAATTACCTCAAAATTCATTGCCCGACCGAGTTTACTAAGAAGAGCAACGTCGCCTGCGGCCTTGTGACCGAAGCGGAAGTTGTAACCCTCGTGCACCTCACGTGCCCCTAGGCGCTTTTGGAGAATCTCTTCGACGAAGTTACGCGGCGACATCAGCGAAAGCTCTTGAGTGAAAGGCAAGACTAGAACGACGTTGACCCCAAAATTGGAAATCAATCTTAGTTTCTCTTGGGTAGGGGTGAGAAGTTTTAGGGCCGAGTCGGGTTTTAAAAAACGCGACGGATGCGGTTCAAAGGTTACGACGACAGACTTATGTTCCTGAGCCCTGGCTCTAGTTACGAGGTTCTCAAGCACGCGTGCATGCGCCAGGTGAACTCCGTCAAAATTTCCGATGCTGACCAGAGTGGGCCCAAAATCTGCAGGAACTTCGCCTAGGCTTTGAAAGACTTTCATTCAGATTTCGAACTCCAGCTTCATGCCGTCGAACGACAGCTGGACGTTGGGTGGCAGCGATGCATTCGTCTGACGATGCGGAAGGTCATGACTGATGTGAGTGAAAAATGCGCGCTTGGGCTTTAGTCGATCCACGATCGCGAGTGACTGTTCGAGTGTGGAGTGCGTTGGGTGCGGCGTGTGGCGTAGCGCTTCCAGAAACAACACGTCGAGCCCGCCTAGCTGCGCCAACGATGAGTCCGGTATCTTGCTGTGATCAGTTAGATAAGCGGCTGAGCCAAAGCGATATCCATAAATTTCAGTTTCGCCATGGACGACCGGTATCGGCGAAAATATCGCGCTATACAGATTTACTGGAGAACTAAGGGTTTTCAATTCCAACTGCGCCAGTCCGCCGAATTTGTACTTTGGATCAAAAATATACCGGAACATGTCGCGCAGAAAGTCGACAGCCTCGGGTTTGGCGTACAAGGGCAACTTGCCAGGCTTGTGTAGATAGCTGAGGGGACGCAGGTCGTCTATTCCTAAAATGTGGTCCGCGTGCGTGTGCGTATACAACACGGCGTCCAGGTGCTTGATGTTCTCGCGGATTGCCTGCTGACGGAAATCCGGCGTCGTGTCGATTAGAACGGAACGCCCTTCATATTGAACTAGCACCGATGGGCGGGTACGGCGGTCGTGTGGATCGGTTGAATGGCATACTGCGCAATCACAGCCAATCGTTGGGACGCCCATGGACGTACCGCTGCCGAGCACCGTAAGTATCGCTTTCATCGTTTACCGAAGTTGCCCTGCGGATCTCCAGGTTTAGCCATTCCCACCGGATTTTGCGGTGGCTTCGACAGTGCATTAATCACTTCCACATATGCCATCCGCAATTCGTAAAGGCAATTCTGGAGGAAAGTCTGTTCGGTAGGGGTGAGATTTCCTTTTGTCTTTTCGGAAATCAAACTTAACGTGTCTATTGTCTGGCGAGCGCCGATAGGGTCAAGTCGAGGCTGGCCGCCTTCCTCGTGCATCATTCCCATCTGCATCATTGCACTCATATAGAGCGATGCCATAAATCGCTCGAAAGTCATCTCCAGTTCTTTTGTGGAGTGGCCGCCCTGCTCGACCCGGCGGTCCATATCTTTCGAAGACGCTTTATATGCGTCGGCAAGCTCCTGTTGCTCGGCGGCGCTAGGTGGAGGCGGAATCTCGGGTTGCCTGGTTGCAACTTCGGCTGGATTTGCCTCTGCTGCTGGAGTGCTCGCCATTGGAGCGGGCTCTGGCGCTGAGGATACAGAGCGTTCCTCGGTTGCGATTTCGCGAGCTTCGCCATCGCTTGTGAAGAGCCGCCGATCGGTGACTGTAAAAGTTTCCTGCTTTTTCTCAGGCATAGTTTTCCTTTATTGCTGAAAGAATTCGCTGAACGGAAGTTTGGTCACGCTCGCCTTGAAAGTTCCGCCATCTAACGTTTTTGACGATGTTGCTATCTCGCGGCGTACGTATCCCAATGCTAGATTGCGGATGCCGCTTTGCGTCGGGATTGCAGCAACGCTCGTGATCTCAGCCGCCTTTTTGCCATCAATCATCAATTCTGTTCCAGGTTCCGGAAGGGCCCCTTCAAGTAGAAATCCCGAAAACATGCGGTGAACCGCGCCGCGCGAACGAATCCGTTCTACGATCTCCTGACCAACGTAGCAACCCTTGGTGAAGCTGAGTGCGCGGTCTTGTCCAGTTTCCTGCGCGAGATCCCGCTCACGTATGTCGATACCATACATCGGAACTCCTGAAGCGATTCGTAACCATTCCAAAGCGGTTTCGCTGACCGGAATCGCGCCAGCTTTCACCAACTCGGCTTTTACTATTTCGGCGTGCGCAGGCGCAACGCGCAATTCATAATTCTTGACGCTCGGATTATCTCCACGCGTTACCGCCACCTTATTTTCGCGCCACGTCACAAGTACGAACTGTAGTGCTTGTAACTCTGGAATTTCGAATCCTGCTGCTCGAAGTGTAGCCTCGGCTTTTGGACCACTAATTCCTATTAGTACTGATTGATCACTAACGTTAGCGATTTCGACGTCGTCCATGATGATGTAGCGATCGAATATCTCGAGCAGTTTCGGCAACTCTGATCTGTTGCTATCCACAATCAACATTTCGCCGCGATTGTAAACGTGAAGGTCGCCGAGAATCTTACCTTGCGGACTGAGCAAGAACGCATAAACCCCATGTCCTTCTTTGAGATCGCGCACATTGTTCGTGACCATTCCGTTCAGCCAACGGACGCGATCATCTCCCGAGATTGAGAGACTGCCCTTAGATCTCAAGTCATAGAATCCGGCGCCCGATATAAGGGCTTGAAATTCGCGCCGAGTGGCCTCTAAATCCGAGATTGGCAACGCATTTTCATGGGTCAATACAGAATTCATCAGTTATTCGATTATACAAGCCTGATAAACGCTGCATCTAATCGCGTCTGCTGCTAGTTTGTGTTATTTTTCTGCGGTGAGCCAGAAAAAACGCATTGCCATTATTCCCGGGGACGGCATCGGCAAAGAAGTCACTCCGCAAGCAGTAAAAGTTATGTCAGCCGTAGGAGCCGAACTCGAGATAACCGAGTTCGATTGGGGAGCGGACCGCTATCTTGCCGATGGCATGACAGTGCCGTCTGGCGGGTTCGCAATGCTCGACCGAGATTTTGACGCCATTCTAATCGGCGCTTTCGGAGATCCGCGAGTCGCCACCAACATCCACGCAAAAGAAATTCTGCTGGGCATGAGATTCCAGATGGATCTGTATGCCAATGTCCGTCCGGTTCGATTGCTCGACGAATATTTGTGTCCGCTAAAGGGCATCCAACCAAAAGACGTAGATTTTGTTGTGATCCGCGAAAACACGGAAGGCGTCTACGGTGATGTCGGAGGCGTATTCAAGAAGGGGACTGCCGACGAAGTAGCGATCCAGGAAGATATCAACACTCGTAAGGGTGTCGAACGCATTATTCGTTTCGCTTTTGAATATTGTGAGCGCCACACAAAGCAAGATGGCGGACCGCGCAATCGCGTGCTGATGTGCGATAAGTCGAACGCGATGACCCATGCCGGCGGACTTTGGCAGCGAGTGTTCAAAGAAGTAGGCGGGGAATATCCGCAAATGAAAACCGAACACATGTACGTAGACGCGTTGTGTATGCAGATGGTGCGAGATCCTCGACAGTTCGACGTGATCGTCACTAACAACATGTTCGGCGACATCATTACGGACATTGCTGCGGCATTGCAGGGCGGTTTGGGAATGGCGGCCAGCGGCAACATCCATCCGGGCAAGACATCGATGTTTGAACCGGTGCATGGGTCTGCTCCGCCGATTGCGGGTAAAAATGTGGCCAATCCCTTTGGAGCGATTCTTACGGCAGCCATGATGCTCACGCATTTGGGGATGACAGAGGAAGCAAATGTGATCGAGGCTGCCGTTCTTCAAGCGGTTAGGGAAAAGAGAACGACGAAGGACCTCGGTGGCGCGCTTGGAACCAGGGAAGCCGGTGATTGGATTGCGGAAAAAGTGGCGAATGCTTGATCGGAAGAATGTGAAATGTGGATTTGTGCAACGCGGCGCAATTCTTGTGGTGCTCGCTGCTTCTTGTAGCTCACTGGCGCAGACCACTACAAAACCAATCGACCCGCAGCCCGCAGCCCAATCAGCAAAGCCTAAAGCGTCCACGTCACCTGAAAGCAAGATCACTCCGAAGCAAGCAGCGGAGCTTTTTAGCGAAGTTGACCGAATACTGAAATTTGTCAGCGATGATTCGGGATTCCCGACTAAGAGTGAAGTGAAACGAAAGCTGGTTACGCGCGACGAGGTTGTTACTTATTTGCAACAAAATATGGCAGAGGACAAAGGGGCTCAGCGTCTCCAGCGTTCTGAGTCGGTGCTAAAGAAATTTGGTCTATTGCCTCCGGACTTCGATCTCAAGACATTTCTGGTCAAGCTTCTTCGCGAGCAAGTTGCCGGATATTACGATCCGAAAACGAAAGCTGTAAATCTTCTCGATTGGTTGGATGTTGAACAACAGCGTCCGGTTTTGGCTCACGAGTTAACCCACGCCTTGCAGGATCAGTCATTCGATCTGGACAAGTGGATGAAAGCGGTTGATATCGATCTTAATGACGTCGCTGATCTGACGTCAGCCGACATAACCAAAGATGAGTCCAGCGACGCGCGGCAAGCGATCGTTGAAGGGCAGGCGATGCTTGTCCTGATTGATTACATGCTGGCGCCGACTGGAAAGACGTTGGCAGAGTCCCCGCTGATGGTTGAAGGATTGAAGGCAGAAATGTTGGAGGGCTCTGCGGATACTCCTGAATTTGCGAGCGCGCCGATCTTCATAAAAGAATCGCTGACGTTCCCATATCGCTACGGACTAGATTTTGAAGCGCAACTCTCGCGTAACGGCGGTAAGCAGGCCGCGTTCGCACAAGTATTCAAAGAGCCTCCGACAACTACTCGGCAGATTATGGAGCCGTATACATATATTTCGAACGAAAAAATCCCACCAATATTTGTCCTCAATTTCAAAGACGATTTGAAAGATAAGTACGATCGCTTTGATATTGGAGCAATGGGCGAGTTCGATGTCGCTCTACTCGTCGACCAATATGCCGGCACCGAAGCGGCAAAAATGATTTTTCCAGCGTGGCGCGGCGGATATTATTATTCGGCGCGTCCGAAGGGCAACGCGAACGCGCCCCTTGCAATTGTTTATGTATCAAGGTGGGCTTCGGAAGCCAAGGCTAAAGAATTCGCAACGATCTACGCGAAATACTTACCAAAGCGTTATAAGCATGTGGACGCGGTCGGCACAACCAATTCGGATAGTCTCAACACTTGGCTCACCGAAGATGGCAACGTAACGATCCACCTCGTCGGGGAGTATTTATTAATCACCGAGAGTTTCGACCAAGCGACAACAAAACAATTCGATCAGGAGTTGTTTCCGATAAACCCAGTCCAATAATAAAACCCTGCATTTTGTATAATCAGTGATTCTGCTCCATCACTCGCAAACGCAAGGGGGCGTTGTGTCTCAAGCGGAGATTGGAATTATCGGCGGCAGCGGTCTGTACCAAATGCCGGGTCTGTCAGACGTGCGCGAACTCAAACAGACGACTCCGTTCGGAGATCCGTCCGACGCGTATATCCTCGGCAATCTCGCCGGCCGTAAAGTTGCCTTCTTGGCGCGCCACGCCCGCGGACATCGCATCCTTCCATCGGAACTAAATTTCCGTGCCAATATTTATGGATTTAAGCAGCTCGGTGTGGAGCGTATCGTTTCTGTTTCCGCAGTCGGATCGTTGAAGGAAGAACACAAGCCGCTCGATTTCGTCGTCCCCGACCAGTTTTTTGATCGTACTCGCCATCGCATCGATACATTTTTTGGAGACGGAATCGTCGCGCACATCGCCTTCGGTGAACCGATCTGTCCGGAACTTGCTAAGACCGTTGCGGCCTCATCCAGCAAAGCAGGCGTCAATGCCAAGTCTGGCGGCACGTACATTTGTATGGAAGGTCCGCAATTTTCTACCAAGGCGGAATCCAACGTCTACCGAAGCTGGGGTATGGACGTTATCGGGATGACTAATTTGCAGGAAGCAAAACTCGCTCGCGAAGCTGAGATTTGCTATGTCACCATAGCCATGGTGACTGATTACGACTGCTGGCATCCACAGCATGATTCCGTCACGGTAGACCAAATCGTTGCGGTGCTCCACAAGAATGCCGAGAACGCGGCGAATGTCGTTCGTGAAACCGTGGCAGCAATGCCCAAGACAAGAAGTTGCAAGTGCGGATCCGCGCTGGCACATGCGATTCTTACCGACCGGGCAATGATTCCGGCATCGACTCGCGAAAAACTGAAATTAATTCTCAATAAATATCTGGAAGGCTAAAGTTTAATGAGCATTCTTGCCGTCGGTTCGGTCGCATTCGATACTATTGCTACGCCCTCGGGGCGTGTGGAAAATATTCTCGGTGGGTCTTGCACTTACTTTTCGCTGGCCGCCAGCTACTTCACCGATGTCCGCATAGTCGCCGTGGTCGGAGAGGATTTCACCGCGGAACACGAATCCATTTTTAGGAAACGTTCCATCGATACGCGAGGCCTCGAACATGCGAAAGGCAAGACTTTTCGCTGGGGAGGGCAATATCTGGAAAATCTGAATGAAGCGAAAACGGATTTCACAGAATTGAACGTCTTCCAGGATTTCAAACCCCGCATTCCCGCCGAGTACAAAGATTCGAAGACGCTTTTTCTGGGAAATATCCAGCCGAGCTTGCAAGCTGCCGTGTGCCGTGAGATGGGAAGTTCGCGTCTCATTGGCGGCGATACGATGAATTACTGGATTCAGGGAAGCCGTCCAGAATTGCTCGAGACTTTGAAGTTGGTAAACATACTCCTGATCAACGATGGAGAGACAAAAATGTTGGCGGGGGAAAAGAGCCTTCCGCGTGCCGCTTTGAAGGTTCTTGCGATGGGGCCCCAGGCTCTCGTCGTTAAGCATGGCGAATATGGCGCCACCATCTTTTTTCGGGAAGGCGCGTTCGGCGTAGGGAAGCATCCGTTCCGCGCTCCCACATTGCCCATTGACGAAGTCAAAGATCCCACCGGCGCTGGCGATTCGTTTGCCGGAGGGTTTATGGGTTACATCGCATCTCAGGAGGAAATCAATCGCGAAGTTTTGAAGCGTGCCCTGTTCTACGGAGGAGTAATGGGATCTTTCGCAGTCGAGCGCTTTGGCACGGAACGCCTACAAACTTTAAAACGCGAAGAGATTGAAGAGCGTTTCCAGATATTCCGCGAATTGACGCATCTGGAATAATGAGCAAACGCTCCACTTCCGCAGCTTTTAAAAAGTCTAATGTAGACGTCAAGTGGGACGCCGAACTCTTTTTGGTCGCGCAGATCGCTGCCTGCGTTTCGTTCCTCTCGTTTCTTTATTACTTACGTCAAGGCGACCTCTTGCTCTTCGGCGATGTGTTCGGGCACATCAATATTGCCCGTCGAATATTCGACTCCCGCACGCCCGGCCTCTTACAACTTGGAACGGTTTGGCTGCCGTTACCGCACTTGCTGATTCTTCCATTCATCATCAATAACTGGATGTGGATGACCGGAATTGGCGGGTCCATTCCGTCGTTATTCTCATTCATACTCGCGGTGACCGGCGTTTTTCGCTTAGTCCGCAATACTTTAAGTAAATCCGAACCGGCAGACCCGTCTGCGAGGCGCGCCGCGTGGATTGCCGCTGCCATCTTCGCGGCGAACCCAAACCTCATTTACATGCAGGCCATCGCTATGAACGAGGCCCTTTACCTGGCGCTTTTCATTTGGTCGATCGTTTATTTCGCGGAATTCCTGAGATCTTACAAAGTTGATTCACTTCAACGCGGCACATCTCGTTCGTTATTGAAGTGTGGACTCTGCCTCTTCGTAGCGTGTTTTACCCGGTACGACGGGTGGTTCCTGGGAGCAACAATTTCGTTAATCGTCTTCGTCTTAGGACTGCGAACATGGAAGGCGTCACCCTGGCTTCGCCAGACAATTGTTAAATTTCTACTAATCGTGTCGGCCGCGCCTGCTCTGTGGCTCGGCTATAACGCCGTGTTTTACCAGAATCCCATCGAGTTCGCGAACGGGCCATACTCCGCCAAGGGGCTCTCGCGCAAAGACGCCGCCGAAGGCACGGCGCCATATCCCGGCGCAAATAACCTTGCCATTGCCACTATCTTTTTTGTGAAAGCTTCCGAACTCAATCTCGCCGAAGGTAATTGGGGAAGATTCTGGTTGATTTGCTTCGCAGTCGGAGTCCTGCTGGTATTCAAGTTGCCGTCGCGATCATGGGCTCTGTGGCTGTTGCTCTTACCAATACCTTTTTACGCTCTATCGATCGCATACAGCGGGGTGCCCATTTACCTTCCGGTCTGGTGGCCGCACACTTATTACAACGCGCGTTACGGTTTGGAGCTGTTGCCCGCAGTCGCCGTATTCGCAGCGGTCGTTGCCCACGAGATATATAACCGGTTAGAGAATTCTAAAGCGCGAACTTATGTTGGCCCCGCAATTCTTGCTCTTGTTGCGCTGAGTTATGCGGGAGTTTGGCGCGCGCAGCCGATTTGTTTGCGAGAGGCGCTTGCCAATTCACGCAGCCGTACTTCGATTGAGGGAGCACTCGCGAATAATATTAGGAAGCTGCCGCCAAATGCGTCCATACTGATGTATCTGGGCGATCATGTTGGGGCGCTTGAACGAGCCGGAATTCCTCTGAAGCAGACCATCAACGAAGGCAACGCATGGGGCTGGAAAAAGCCCGCAAACGTTCCCGGATTGTGGGATGCAGCGCTTGCGAATCCTGCTTTGCTTGTCGATTATGTTATCGCTGTTGATGGCGATCCAGTTGCGCTTCGTGTCAATCGCCAGCAGTTAACAGCCATGCTGGTCATCCATGTGGCTGGGGAGCCCCCAGCTACGCTCTACAGCACGCCTCGCGCGCGACTTAATCCGAAATAGCGTTCAGCGGTAATCTCTTACGACAATCCTGGCGTCGCTATCGAGTGTTAAAATCCAGCCAACTCAACATCTATGGTGCATGCCTTTCAAGTTTCCGCGATGGTCAGCACGACTATGTCCTCCGTCGCCGGAAGATCAGCCGCGCGACTGATTCTTGCGGCTGTTCTTGGCGGAGCAATCGGGTTGGAGCGAGAGAGTAAACATCGCCCTGCTGGCTTAAGGACAAATTTATTTATCTGCGTGGGCGCAGCCATGTTCACCCTTCTATCGGATGAACTGGCGGTCAAATTTATTGGTGACCACACGCGCATAGCCGCCCAGATTATTCCCGGCATAGGATTTATCGGAGCCGGCTCCATCCTCCATAACCGGGGCAATCTTATTACCGGAATTACCTCCGCAGCTACGCTTTTCGTGGTCGCTTCCGTGGGAATGGCCGTGGGTGGCGGGATGTATCTTATCGCAACGTTTGCGACCGCGCTTATCTTGCTTTGCTTATTCTTGCTCGGATACGCCGAGCAGCATTTTAACCTCAAACTGGCAGTGCACACCTATGAGGTCACAGGGCAGAAGGCTGAGGAAATGACAGCCGAGGTAAATGGAATTCTTGAATGTATTCATTCCATGCCGCAAGATACGCAGATTGCCTTAACAAGCCATCACGTCCGAATGCAGTTTGATGTTGAAGGAACACGAAAAGAGCAAGACCTTGTGCTCGACGGTCTACGACATGCGACTACGCTTAAAACAGCAATCGCCCTCGGTCCTTCCCAGCCCGAATGAAGACTTTCCTCCCTGCGATTCCTTTCGCCAAAGTTAGTGCTTGCGGAAATGATTTCCTCATTGTTGAACGAGGAAATCGTGAGGATGACTTGGTGTCGCTTACCCGCCGGTTGTGTGATCGACACAATGGCGTCGGGGCGGATGGCGTGGAATGGCTTTTTCAGGACGCGGATCCAGATGTCGCTGCGATCATTCACTTGCTGAATGCCGATGGCTCACAAGCGGAAATATCGGGTAACGGAACTAGGTGCGTTGCCGCATATTTGTGCTTGCAAAAGCCGGGGGAGCGATTCGTCATTCGCACGGGGGCTGGGTTGAAAGTTTGCACGCTTGTGTCGCATGAAGGCGTGCGTTACGAATTTGAAACCGCAATGGGAGTGCCCAAAGTGGACGCCGAGCGTTCGGTAAAAATAAATAGGGGAATGATAGCCGGTGTCCCGGTTTCCATGGGCAATCCTCATTTTGTGATATTTCGCGATCTTTTGGATGACAACTGGCGCGAACTTGCAGAAGAGATTGGTGGCGACCCCAGCTTTCCCGATGGCGTGAATGTGGAGATGATACGAGTTCAAAATCGAAATAATTTGGAAGCGCGCTTCTTCGAGCGTGGAGCGGGCGAAACGCAATCGTCGGGAACTGGCACCTGTGCCGCTGCTGCCGCTGCCATTGCATCAGGACACTCTGTGTCTCCTGTACACGTACAAGCGCCGGGCGGAACGCAGACCGTTTATTGGGACAAGGAAATTGTATTGCGCGGTTCCGCGCAGATTGTTTGCCGCGGAGAATTTTTCCTCTGAACTTGATTTAATAAGCTGCTGATACCATTAATCGAAATGCCACCTGCCGCACAGCCGCCGATCTTGAAGCCGCCGCCCTTGCGTGCTGGCGACACTGTCGCGATCGTCGCGCCATCCAGCAACATTAAACGTGGTCCGCTTGAGATTGGATGCGCCGCGTTGTCGGAACTCGGCTATCGTCCCTTATATCTTGATTCCATTCTGGATCACGATCTTTACTTCGCGGGAACGGTCGATCGGCGTAAACGCGAACTCGAAGCCATGTTCGAAGACGATAATGTTCGCGCGATCATTTGTGCTCGCGGCGGTTACGGTACAAATTATCTTTTACCCGAGTTAGACCTCGAAAAGATTAAACAACGTCCCAAGATTTTCGTAGGCTACAGCGACATCACGTCCCTAATGACATACATTACCGATGCTACTGGTCTCATCACATTCCACGGTCCGATGGTGACGAAGGATTTTGCAACGCCGGAGGGTGTAGATGCGCAGTCGTGGCAAGCAGCTATCAGTGGTATGAACGACTGGAAGGTGAGAGGAGACTCTGGGGCGAGGCCGCTCGCCGCCGGCATTGCCGAAGGCAGATTGTACGGTGGATGTCTCTCGCTATTGGTTGCGTCGCTAGGAACTCCATACGAGATCCAGACCGAAAACACGATTTTATTTATCGAAGATATTGCGGCCAAGCCCTATCAAATCGACCGCATGCTGATGCAACTAAAGCTTGCCGGGAAACTGAAAAGTGTTCGTGGAATCGTCTTTGGCGAAATGATCGATTGCATACAACATAAAGATCAACCGTACACGCTCGAGGAAGTAATCATGCGGATCGTAGGAGACCTCGGTATTCCCGTCGCGTATGGCATGCGATCCGGACACGTTTCTCGACAGAACGTCACGCTGCCGATCGGTATACACGCAAGGCTTAGCGTCGGAGATGGCGTGCAATTGGAATTCTTAGAGTCATCAGTTGGGAGCAAATGATACATGAGTGAACCTAGACACATTCACTTGATCGGAATTTGTGGCACTGCAATGGCTTCCCTCGCAGGAATGCTGCAACAGCGCGGATTCCACGTCACGGGCTCTGATGCGGCCGCTTATCCGCCGATGTCCGATTTTCTCGCCTCACTAAACATCACTGTTGCGCAACCATTTTCTGCAAACAACTTGGAGCCGCGTCCTGATCTTGTCGTAGTTGGCAATGTTATTTCGCGCGGCAATGTCGAGTTGGAATACATTTTGAACCAGCGGATTCCGTTCTGCTCCTTTCCACAAATATTGCACGACGAATTTCTAGTTGGCAAAGAGGTGCTGGTCGTCGCCGGAACTCATGGCAAGACCACGACCACATCGATGCTCGCATGGATTTTCGAATCCGCCGGACTGCAACCATCCTTCTTAATCGGCGGAATAGCCGAAAATTTCGGCAGCAGTTTCCAAGTGGCGGAGGGAAAACACTTCATCCTTGAAGGAGATGAATACGATACAGCGTTTTTCGACAAAGGGCCGAAATTTCTTCACTACTTTCCGGATTCGATCATTCTTACATCAGTTGAGTTCGACCACGCTGATATCTACAAAGACCTTGAATCGGTGGAAACTGCATTCAAGCGGCTGGTAAACCTTATTCCGCAGCGAGGACGAATTATCGCCTTCGATAAAGGAGCGAGTCTCGATCGCTGTCTCGCAAATGCGTTTTGCCCAGTCGAGCGCTATGGCGTTTCCGACGAAGCTGCATGGCATATTGGCAACGTGCGATTCGAGCCAGAGGTGACGCGTTGGACGGTCACTCGCAGCGGGAGACCCTGGGCTGAATTCGAGTTTCCGCTGGCGGGCGAATACAACGTTTGGAATGCGACAGCTGCCGCGGCAATTGCCGATGGCTGCGGTATTCCTGTCGCCAAGATCGCCCAAGCACTCAAGACATTTCAAAGCGTCAAGAGGCGACTGGAAGTGCGGGCCGAGATCAATGGAGTAACAATCATTGACGATTTTGCCCATCATCCCACGGCTATTGCGGCAACGTTGAATGCTTTGCGTGGACGATATTCCGGTCGCCGGCTTTGGGCGGTTTTGGAGCCTCGTTCTAACACACTGCGGCGGAATGTTTTCCAATCCGATTTGGCAAAAAGTTTGGCGGTTGCAGATGAAATCGTTATTGCGAACGTATTCAAATCGGATGCGATCCCAGAAAAAGAGAGGCTGGATTTAAACGCCGTTTCTTCTCAGCTCAAGACTCTCGGCCGTCCATCCCGTATTGCTGCCGATGCCGATGCCATTGTGCAGCTAATTGTGCCGGAACTACGTTCTAGGGATGTTGTCGCGATCCTTTCCAACGGCGGCTTTGGCAACATTTATGAAAAGCTTCCGCTTGAATTGGAATTGCGCTCTTCGGATCGCGCTGGAGCAAAAGCCTGATGCGCGTTATCCCCAGCCTAACTTGGCTTTTCATGTTGGTGACCCTTGCCTACGGACAGGTTCCGTTGTCCTCCAAAGCCATTCGCTACACGATTTCGCTGGCCAATCCGGAACTTCACTTGCTCCATGTGCGGATTCAAATTCCCCCGGGCGCGGATAGCCATGATCTGCAACTGCCAGTCTGGAACGCAACTTATCAGATACGCGATTTCTCACAATACGTAAATTGGGTCCGGGCAAAGAATTCTACCGGAGCGGATCTTTCCGTATCGCTCGAAGACAAGAGTCGCTGGCGTGTGAGTGGAACGACTTATGGCGCAGAAATTAATTACGAGATTCTTGCCAATCAGCCCGGCCCGTTTGGCGCGGAACTGAATGCGCATCATGCGTTTTTCAATCTTGCTCAAATCTTGACGTATCCAGTCGACGCTCGTACCCAGGAAATGCAGGTCCGGTATACGGATGTTCCCAAAGAATGGCAAACGGCGACAGCTTTGCCGGGTTCTCTTGCTGATGGATTTGTCGCTCCAAATTATGATCGCCTTGTCGATTCGCCGATCGAGCTCGGGACTTTTCGCGAGTCCGATTTTGATCAGGACAGCGGGCACTATCGAATTGTCGTTGATGCAGATGACAGCACTTACGATCTGTCGAGCATAGTTTCCACCCTCAAACGGATCGTCGCGGCAGAGACTTCGTGGATGAAAGATCGACCTTTCGAAAGTTACCTTTTCATCTATCACTTTCCGCATGGTGTTGGCGGAGGAGGTATGGAGCACTCCTATTCAACTGCCATTTCACTTAACGCCGAATATTTGTCATCACACCCGACCACATTGGGAGAGGTTTCCGCACATGAATTCTTTCACCTATGGAATGTGAAACGTATTCGTCCGCAATCACTTGAACCACCCGATTACACTCGAGAAAATTATTCGCGGGCGCTCTGGTTTAGTGAAGGTGCCACCAGTACTGTCGGTCAATTGAGCCTACTACGTGCGGGATTACTCGATGGTCCCAAATATCTTCAACATTTGGCATCGACTATCGGAGACTTTGAATCTGCTCCGGCGCATTTGACGCAATCCGCGGAGCAGTCGAGCCTCGACGCATGGTTGGAAAAGTATCAGTACTATCGGACCCCTGAACGTAGTGTTTCCTACTACACCAAAGGGGAATTGCTGGGCACAATCCTAGATCTTGCGATGCGTGATGCGAGCAATGGACAGAAATCGTTGCGAGACTTATTTCTTACAATGAACGCTGACGCGAAACGAGGCCAGTTCTTTGCCGAGTCAGAGGGAGTTCGCGAAGTCGCCTTGAAACTGACTCACCACGATTTCACTGCGTTCTTTGACAAATATGTCGCCGGCACCGCTGAAATTCCATGGGACGATTTTTTTCGGACGGTTGGATTACATCTGGTAACGCTGACCAATCAAGTTGTCGACGTTGGGTTTTTTGCAGTGCGAAATTTCGACAGCGGGCTTGCGGCGTCCTCGGTCCAACCGGGAAGCGCAGCGGAACACGCGGGTATGGTGGAAGGCGACACAATTTTAGAAGTGAATGGCAAAGCTCCCGATCAAGGTCTCGACGAACAACTCTCACAAATGCATGCCGGAGACACGATCAACATAAAAGTTGCCAATCGGAGCGGCAAGAAATCCCTGCATTGGAAACTTGCGGGCCGGGAAGAGACACAATTTCAATTCAAAAATGTCGACCACATTTCATCCGAGCAGCGCGCGCGAAGGGCTGCGTGGCTTAAAGGTGAATCTGAGTCAGCCGGGGATGCCCGACCGTGATCCGCACGATCCTGATGCTGGCTTTCTGGGTGGGATTGCTTCCATTCGCTGCGCTGCTCGGGTTTCCCTGGACCATGCTGGTTGGCAATGTCAAATTTCTCTACCGCATCGGCATGTGGGGATCGCGCACCGGCGTTTGGATCGGTGGGGTTCGCGTACGCACTGTCGGACTCGATCGGCTCGACCCCGAAGCGACTTATATATTCATGTCGAACCATACATCGAATATAGATCCGCCGCTGTTGATGCCGCTGATACCGCGGCGCACATCGATCATGGCGAAAAAGGAATTATTTAGTTATCCGATTCTGGGTAGGGTAATGCGCTTTGGCTCACTGGTTCCAGTGGATCGCGGCAACCGCGACTCCGGTATCGCGGCCGTACGCGCGGCCGCCGACGTGATTCGACGCCAGCGGTTAAATATGACGATCTACGTGGAAGGCAAGCGTTCGTTTGACGGCAAGCTATTGCCTTTTAAGAAAGGGCCATTTTATCTGGCCGACGAGACTCAAGTTCCGGTTGTGCCTGTAACTATCGTTGGCACGCATGGCATCTGGCCAAAGGGACGGTTCTCGATTCATCCGGGAGAAGCTACGGTAATCTTTCATGCTCCGATTGAGCCGAAAGATTTCGGAGGGCGCGAGAACCTGATGCGGAAAGTTCGGCAAGCCATCGATAGCGGATTGCCAGCTGAGCTAAGAGAAAGCGCGTAAGTTGCTTTAGCTCTCCTTCTTTCCTCGTAACATTTTCCAGATTTCGGGCAATCGCGGCAGGATAGCTGAATACTTCAGCCATGCTTTGTGGTCCACTGCCGGCGATCCGCTGACGATCGCGCCAGCTTCGATATCGCCGGAAACCCCACTTTGCGGTGTGACGATCGCTCCATCGCCAACTTTGCAATGTCCAACTACTCCGACCTGTCCGGTAAGAATCACGCGATTGCCAATTTCGGTAGAGCCGGCAATGCCAACCTGCGAAGCCAGCAGCGAGTGTTCACCGATAGTTGATCCATGGCCAACCTGCACGAGATTATCGATTTTAGTTCCGCTTCCGATGTGGGTCTGCCCTAAACTGCCACGATCGACGCAAGTATTCGACTGAATTTCAACGTCGTCTCCGATGACCACGGCTTGAGGCTGCGGAATTTTGTGCCAGCGTCCGGCATCGTTGTCGTCTTTGGCGAAGCCAAATCCATCTCCGCCAATAATCGCGCCGTTTCCAAGTGTGACACGGTTACCGATCCGGCAGCCTTCGCGAACTACCGAATGTGCGTGGGCTAAAAAACTGTCGCCAATCTGTACATCCGCATAAATCACAACATGGGCGAGGAGCACGGCATTCGCTCCAATGCTGGCGTTCTCTTCAATCACCACATAAGCGGCGACATGCGCGTTCTTTCCCAACTTAGCCGAAGGATGTACAACCGCAGTTGGATGAATTCCGGCTACATATTTTCGCGTCGGATGAAACAACTGCATTGCCTTCGTGAAGCTGAGATACGGGTTCGTGCTGCGTAACATTGAGCCAGGAATGGAAGGGAAGTCCTCGGAGACAATTACCGCCGAAGCCTTTGTGGTCTTCGCTAAAGCCGAGTACTTTGGATTCGCCACAAACGTGATTTGGCCCGCAACGGCTTTCTCGATCGCAGCCACCCCAGTAATCTGAACACTGCCGTCCCCGTTTTCCAGGCGCGCATCGATCATGCTGGCTAGCTCTTCTAATTTCATAGAGAATTTCTCCCACAAGCTGAATCGTTGATTGTAACGGAGCTGAAAAACTTAGGTATGCGCAGCTAGCTATCCAGCAGCGCTCGCTGCCGTCTATCGAAGAGAACTATTGATCAGGAAGGAATTTTCATGTCAGGAATTGTCGCTAAATATTTGCTAATCGCGGTGTGCTTTGCGAACCTTGCGTTTGCGTCGGGTAAAGAACGAGCGGATGAAAACAGTGTACGTGACGTTGAAACGAAATGGAGTGAAGCTTTTGTCACTGGCGACGCGACATACCTGGATCAGCTTCTAGACTCCTATTACGTATCCGTTGGTTCAACCGGCCAAGCTCATGAGAAGAGCAAGATCATTGATATGGCGAAGGCCTATGCGGTGAAACATCCAGGCGAGCACGCGGACAAATTGCCGTCCACGTCTACGATCAGAGTTATCGGAAAGACGGCAGTTGTGCAACATCGAGGAAAAACCGAAACGTCCGTCGATGTTTTCTACTACAGCGAAGGCCGATGGCATGCCTGGTACTCGCAACACACCACCATTACACCCGGCCTGTAATGCATCGCAATTATTGCTCAAACATAGGCACTTGGCGGACATCGTCAGTGCCGGGGCGCGTACGTCGGCCGGCGCCAATTACAGCGAGCACTATAAGCGACTCCAGAGCGCTGCGTGGAACGAAGATCCGCTGCGTGTTGCCGCGCAAGTCCGGAGGATTGACTAGAAATCCTTCAGCCGGCATCACCTGTAAATCGTTGGGCATTACGCCCTCAAGCGTTTCGCTGTCTTTGAAACGCAAACGAACCCACAGTCCTTCAGTACGGGGACGGGTTGTGAAGGTCTTTCGGGCCGGAGTTTCAACGTCGCTGAACTCACGGACAAAATAGACAGCCTTGATATCTGCCAGTTCGATGATGACGACGTTTCCGGACGTGTTCAGAAGCTCAAGTTTGCCTTCATGCACGAAGTTGGATGGGCTGACGAAGCCGTGGAGGGAATCACGGTCCATTTTGCGCACCACGACTTTTTTATGAGTGGAAGGCATCTAGTTGAAAGTTTGACCAAAGGAACCTAGCTTCGGTGAGCAATTTTCGCACTTTTGGCTTCGTAACGCGGCGTCAGCAGCAGGGGGAGTAGCCAAATTGTTAACCTTGTGGTATTTTCTCTAGTCCGCAATTTTAAGTTTGTAGTGTATAAGTCCATTAGGGAGAATGGTTTACCTTCCGGCTTAGGTATCCGGGTGAATCGAGGATCAGGCCCCTGTGGAAATCTTTGTGACCGGATGTTCCGGCGTTTGAGTTGAGTGTGTTCGAATCAGCATGGCTGACTACATTTATACGATGGAAATCCGGTTAACTCCGGACCAACAACGCGGCGTCACTCTCGTGCAGGACATCGCGCGTGCTGCCGACATGAATATTTACCTTAGCGGTGGCGCGGTGCGCGACATTATCACCGGCCTGCCCATCCGTGACCTCGATTTCACCGTCCAGGGCAATCCCTTTAAGTTGCAGAAGGACCTGGAACGCGCCGGGGTGAGAATTGCAGGTTCGGACGAAGACACAAAGACCATCTACCTGACATTGCCCGGTAACGTGCGCGCTGAAATTGGGATGGCACGGACCGAACGATACGACAAGATTGGCAAGCCGCCCGTTGTGACCCCTGCCACGATTATCGAAGACCTGCGTCGGCGTGACTTCACGGTGAATGCGATGGCCTTGTCGTTGAATCCGGGATCACGCGGTTTGCTGATGGATCCGTTTAACGGGGCGGCTGACATCGAAGGCAAGCTTCTTCGAACTCTTCACAACTATGCTTTCGTGGAAGATCCATCGCGCCTGATTCGTGCGACGAGATTTGCGACACGTTTTCAGTGGCCGATCGAAGAGCGGACGCTAGCTCGATACAACTCCGCGAAAGAAAATAATTACATTGACCACATTTCTCGACATGCAGCGGCCAATGAAGCGGCGCAGATTTCCTATGAAGATGATCCGCTGCTCGTGGTGCGGGCTCTTGAAAAAGAGGGCTGGCTGAAAGTCCTTGATCCTCACTGGACCCTGGCGAAGATTGATACGGCAAATCTGGGCGAGTTGAAGAAGACGCGACAGTTGATGAATGAGTTGGGATACGCCCCGGAGCCGTCGGCTCCTGTGATGTATTTCCTGACCGCGAAATTGGGTGATAAAGACATTGCGTCGATGCGGCGCACAATGCCACGTAAAGATCTGGTGGAGAATTGGAACAATCTCGAATCCGACGCTAAAGCGCTAGCAAAACGACTGGCTGGTAAAGAGGCGGCAACTCCGTCGCGTACTTGGAAGCTGCTTTCAGACGCGCGGCAGGACTTAATTTTGTTTTTGGATGTGACTTCGAAACAAAAAGTCGTCACTCAGAAAATCAAGAATTTCTTTACAAAATGGCGTGATGTTCGCAAGAAATTGCCGCTTCCCGAAATGACAGAACTTCGCATCACGCCGCTGATGCCGGACTATGCGAAGATTGCGGATGATGTATTCATGCTTTTGCTGGATGGGAAGATGCGGTCGCAGTCGGAGATCATGAAGTTTCTTACGCCGTTGTCTCCACCGCTTCCTCCTCCTCCTCCTCCTCCTCAGGGTAGGCGCGGAAAGGCTGCTAAGGCAGCTGCGGCAGCGGCAGGTCAACCTGCGGTTCAAGCTAAAGCCGGAAGGAAAGGCAAAGGAGCGGTTGTAGCTGCTCCGGCGGTTCCTGCTCCAGAACAACCAGCCGTGAAAAAAGAAACTGGAAAGAAATCCGCTAAGACTGTTACGACGAAACCGGCGCCCGTTGCCGTCGTAGTTCACACGAAGAAGGCCGTGGCAACGCCAGAGCCGAAGGCGAAGGCTGGAGCGAAATCCACATCAACCAAGGCCGTCAAAAAGCCGGTCGTCAAAACAAAGACAAAGGCGAACAAGCCGAAGAAAAAATCGCGCTGAGCGTCGTTGCTTTGACGCGTTTGTGGATATTTCGCAGGTTCTTCCGCAGTACAATCTAGTTAGCCCATGTCACAGTTCGTCCATCTACATCTACATACAGACTATTCGTTATTAGACGGCGCTTGCGACGTTGAAAAGCTCTGCAATCGTGCCAAAGAGCTTGGCATGCCCGCGGTCGCAATGACCGATCATGGCAACATTTTCGGTGCTGTCCATTTTGTGAATGCCGCGAAAGCCGCTGGCATCAAGCCGATTGTCGGCTGTGAGCTCTACGTCTGCAAGAAGGATGATCACCGGATCACGCGTACTCCACCGGAAGGCGACACCTACAACCATCTGCTAGTGCTGGCGGAGAATGAAGAAGGCTATCGAAACCTCGCCCGAATTACGTCTGAAGCATCGCTTCACGGTTTTTACTACAAGCCGCGCGTCAGTAAGAAGTTTCTGGCCGAGCACTCGCGCGGGTTGATCGGCCTATCCGGCTGTCTTAAAGGGGAAGTTGCGGAATTCCTCACTGAAGAAAAGTATGACGCTGCGCGAAATGCAGCCTCGACGTATTCCGACATTTTCGGCAAAGACAACTTCTTCCTAGAGATTCAAGACCAGGGACTGGAGCAGGAACACCGGATTCATCCTGGGCTGTTTCGACTCGAGAAGGATCTTGGTATTCCGCTGATTGCAACGAACGACAGTCACTATCTCTGCGAAGACGACGCGCACGCGCAGGATGTGATGCTGTGCATTCAAACGGGCAAATCCATTCAGGACACGAACCGGATGAAATTCCACGGTACCGACTTCTACGTCAAGAACTACGACGAGATGGCGCGTGTCTTCAAAGACTCACCCGAAGTGTTGACACGTACGCTGGGCATTGCCGAGCGCTGCAACATGAAGATTGAGAAGGTCAGCAATCCTTTTCCGCATTTTGATGTTGCTCCAGGATTCACCGCCGATAGCTACTTTGAACACATTACGCGCGAAGGGTTCACGCGCCGCCTTGAAGCTTTACAACGCACGCAGGCTCGTGGCGGATTAAAGCACAGTATGGCCGAGTACGAGCAGCGGTTAGCGCGTGAAATCGCAATTATCCAGCAGATGCAATTCGCTGGATACTTCTTGATCGTTTGGGATTTCATCCGCTATGCAAGAGAACACGACATTCCCGTGGGCCCGGGTCGTGGATCGGCAGCGGGATCGCTGGTTTCATACGCGCTCGGAATTACAGATATTGATCCGCTACAGCACGAATTACTTTTCGAGCGATTTCTGAATCCGGAGCGTATTTCTATGCCGGATATCGACATCGATTTCTGCATGAACCGGCGTGGAGAAGTGATTCAATATGTAACGCAGAAATACGGCCGCGAGAATGTCGCGCAGATCATTACATTCGGCACCATGGCGGCTAAAGCCGCAATCAAAGATGTCGGGCGTGCCATGGCCATTCCTTACGCGGATGTGGATCGCATCGCGAAGATGGTGCCGACTACCCTGAATATCAAACTGGATGACGCCATAAAGGAGTCTCCTGCGTTGCAGCAGGCGTACGAAAACGATCCGCAAATCCGTGCTTTGCTGGATACGGCGCGCAAGCTCGAAGGATTGGTCCGCAATTCTGGAGTGCATGCCGCAGGCGTAGTCATCTCGCCGCGTCCATTGACGGATCTCGTGCCCTTGCACCGCACCAAGAACGATGAAATTGTTACTGCCTTCGACATGGTAGCCATCGAAAAGATGGGTTTGTTGAAGATGGACTTCCTCGGCCTAACAACTCTGACTATTATCGATGACGCTCTGAAGCTGATCGTCCAAACCAGAGACGAGAGGGTTGTCCTCGAAGAAATCGCGCTTGATGACGTTCTGACCTACGAAAAGGTATTTCATACCGGACTGACATCGGGCGTCTTCCAGTTTGAATCCCACGGAATGCGCGACGTGTTGCGTCGCTATAAGCCAAGTTCGGTCGAAGGTCTCACCGCATTGAATGCGCTGTACCGTCCCGGCCCTATCCAGGGCGGCATGATCGACGACTTCATTGACCGTAAACATGGCCGCAAGAAAATTGAATATGAATTGCCCGAGCTTAAGGAAGTTCTTGAGGAAACGCTCGGGGTAATCGTTTATCAAGAGCAAGTCATGCAGATCGCGAACCGTTTGGCTGGCTATTCGCTCGGAGAAGCCGATCTGCTTCGCCGTGCAATGGGCAAGAAGAATGCCGATGAGATGGCCAAGCAGCGCGAGCGATTCGTGCAGGGCGCGGTGAAAGGCGGACATCCGCCGAAGAAGATCGAAAAAATATTCGACCTCATGGCGCAGTTCGCAGGCTACGGATTCAACAAGTCACATTCCGCCGCATATGCATTGCTCGCTTATCACACGGCTTATCTTAAGACACATTATCCCGTGGAGTTCATGGCTGCGCTTCTGACGTCGGTGACTGGAAATACCGACGACGTCGTCAAGTACATCAATGAATGCAGGGAAATGGGCATCGCAGTTGAGCCGCCCGACATCAATGTTTCAGACGCAAACTTCACTCCTCATGGAGCTGCGATACGTTTCGGCCTTGCAGCCGTGAAGAACGTTGGCCATAACGCGATTGAGTCTATCGTTGCGGGCCGCAAGAAACTCGGAAGCTATAAATCCATTTACGAAGTCTGCGAAAATGTTGATTTACGCTTGCTCAACAAACGCGTACTGGAGTCACTTATTAAGAGCGGCGCAATGGACGCTTTGGGTCGTCGCGCCCAATTGATGGCTGTTCTCGATAAAGCTATGGAGCACGCGCAGAAAGCGCAACGCGACGCCGAGTCCGGCCAACACGGCTTGTTCGGTGTGTTCGAAGAAGAACCCGCAACATCGACGGGAGAGCGGCTACCCGAGATTCCCGACTGGGATGAGCACACCCGCTTAACCAATGAAAAAGAAATTCTCGGATTTTTTATAACCGGGCATCCGCTGGAAAAATATCGAGACAAGTTGGATGATCTTCATGCGTTAAGCACGTCTGATATATCAGCAATGAAGTCGTCTACCGGCAAGGATGAAAGCATCACGACTGCGGGAGTCATTACCAATCTGCGGGTTTTGAAATCGAAACGCGGCGAGTTCTATGCTCAGTGCGCGCTTGAAGATATGGAAGGCACTATCGAGACGATCGTTTTCCCTGAGGCTTACAAGAAAGTAGGGGACCGAGTAAAACTGGAAGTACCCGTTCTAGTTCGCGGCGGAATAAGAATCGAAGAGGGTTCTAATCCGAAGCTAATGGTCAACGATATTCAGCCGCTGGATGATGTCAAAGTGCCGTTGCCGAAGTCCTTACGCATCCGAATTCAGCTCGAAAGCGCCGGAGAAACTACAGTTGCCGATCTGCACCAGTTGTTCACTGAACGTAAAGGCGACGCCAAGGTGTTGTTTGACGTGGAACGTAAGGATGATTTCATGGTGGTGATGGAGGTTGAAGGCTATAATGTGCTTCCAGACCGTCAATTCATTGCGCGCGTGGAAGATTTGTGTGGGCGTGGCGCGGTAAGAATTATTACCTGATTTGTAGCGGTCAGAGAGTTTGTCGTATTAAATGACAGCATTTCATAGAGCCGCGTCCGCGCCGGCAACCGTCGCCCCCATCTGGGCTGGTACGGCGTTTGCCTTGTCGGGGACGGATTTTCTGCTCTCAATGGTGGAAGTCGGTTGGGGCGCTAAGAACGGTGATGGCAATACGATGGCATTGGAAGAAAAAACACAAAGAGAATTGGCAAAGATCGAAAGACAAATTGCACGCCTGCAAGCCGTTCCTGGGCAGGATATCGACACGAAGGGCCAGATCGAGCAATTGAATCAAAGGCTAACGTCGCTGCGAGATCAGGTCGCTCGAATACCGCGCGAGAAAACAGCGTGGGATCGGGCAGAGCTGGCACGACATCCGCAACGTCCTTACATGCTTGATTACATTGAACGCATTTTTACCGACTTCAGCGAGATCCATGGTGACCGTTCGTTCCGCGACGATCATGCCATGGTTTGCGGCATGGCGCGCTTTCATGGCGAAGAAGTTATGGTGATTGGCCAACAAAAAGCCCGCGACACCAAGCAAAAGGTCTATCGCAATTTTGGCATGCCTAATCCAGAAGGCTATCGCAAAGCTCTTCGTGCCATGAAGATTGCGGAAAAATTTAACCGTCCGGTATTTTGTTTTGTCGATACGGATGGCGCCTATCCCGGAATTGATGCCGAGGAGCGTGGCCAGGGCGAAGCCATCGCGCGCAACCTCCGCGAGATGTCTCGGCTTGGAGTACCTACGATTGCCGTCGTCATAGGTGTAGGGGGCAGCGGTGGTGCTTTGGCGATCGCTGTAGCAGACCGCGTTTTGATGATGGAAAATTCCGTTTACTCCGTGATTTCTCCGGAAGGTTGTGCTTCCATCATGTGGCGCGATCCCAGTAAGAAAGAACTCGCGGCTGCCGCGATGCGCATAACGGCCAGCGATCTTAAGGAAATGGGTATCATCGACGGCATCATTCCCGAGCCTCCTGGTGGAGCGCATGCCGACCATGAAGGTGCTGCCAGTCTCCTGGAAACTGCATTACGGGAAACGTTGAATGATCTGAAAAAACGGCCGGTAAAGGATCTTCTCGACTCTCGCTATACGAAATTCAGAAACATGGGGCAGTTCTTCCGCGTCGAAGGGTAATTTTTTGTACGCTGTGCGATTGACGGAGTTCGCGCCTCCCAGTTACTCTAATCTGCAATGGCAGTAGGTTGTTCCACTTTCCTCTCATCCCGGTTCGTTTCGCCTAATTCCAAATCATTTTTACGCCTGAGCGATGTCCGACGTAATGTCGTGAGCATCCAACTGGTATGGACTCTAAATGAAGAAAAGTATTGAGCTTACCCCTAAAGTCGAAACTCTCTTCGGCACCCGCGATGAAAACCTGCATGTCCTTGAAGATGGCTTGAACGTCAACATTGATTTGCGTGCTACGTCAATCGACCTTGAAGGATCGCCCGTGGACGTCGCCCGCGCCGAGCAGGTTTTCTCCGACTACGATTACCTTCTGCGATCGGGGCACACGTTCTCCAACGGTGACCTGAACAGTCTGCTTCGCGTCTTGATCGCTGATCCCAAAGCGACTCTACGAGGATTGGCGGAGACTGGAAAACAACGTTCGCTTGGACGTAAGACGGTTCAGCCCAAGAGCCTCAATCAGCGTCAGTATCTCGACGCGATCGAGAGCCACGACATGGTGTTCGGCATTGGACCTGCCGGAACGGGCAAGACATATCTCGCGGTGGCGATGGCGATCTCCGCGCTAATGTCGAAACGCGTCAGTCGCATCATCCTCGCGCGGCCTGCAGTCGAAGCGGGGGAACGTCTCGGATTTCTCCCTGGCACGCTACAAGAGAAGATCGATCCTTACCTGCGTCCGTTATACGACGCTCTATACGATATGCTCGAGCCCGAGAAAGTTGACCGCTACCTCGAGAAAAATATTATTGAAATTGCGCCTATCGCATTCATGCGTGGCCGGACTCTCAATGACTCATTCGTAATTCTGGACGAAGCTCAAAACACTACGTCTGAACAAATGAAGATGTTTGTTACCCGCCTCGGATTTAATTCAAAAGCTGTAATAACCGGCGATGTCACGCAGATTGACTTACCCAACGCCCGCCGCAGCGGTCTCCTGGAAGCAATCGATATCCTCAAAAAAGTTGAAGGTATTTCATTCTGCTATTTCGATGATGGCGATGTCGTCCGGCACCACCTTGTGCAACGTATTATTCGTGCGTACGACGAACATAAAGATAAAATGACTGAACAGCTTCCTTTATTGGATACTCGAAACATCGAACGCCGAGCGCGGCCAGAGACGAGGTCATCCGCGCTGGCTAAAGGCGCGTCGGAGTTGGAAGCATAATTCGCCAAATATGGTCATTCTGCGGTCTCCGGTCCCAGGCTTAAGCGAGTTGGCCCTATCTCGTTTCGCCGCCAAGGCGTCCCGCTCGGCAAGGCTCTCGAATCAACCAAGCCTTCTCATTACGACCAATCGGGAGATGAGGTGTTTGAACCGACGCTTTCGCGGCAAAGATAAGTCCACCGACGTATTGTCGTTTCCTGCTACGAAGGAATTTGCGCCGCACACCGCTGGAGATGTAGCGATTTCCGCGCAAATCGCGATCTCCAACGCGCGGGATTTAGGTCATTCTGCGGCTGCAGAAGTTAAAATTCTCGTATTGCATGGCATTCTGCATTTAGCTGGATATGATCACGAAGCAGACAATGGAAAGATGGCGCGCAAGGAGCGGCAATTGCGAAGGTTGCTGAACTTACCTTTGGGATTGATTGAGCGTGCCGCCGTCCCGAAGACCAGGCGCTCTCGCGCGCGGAGCAGACGGAGTCGATGATCACAGGTCTCGCAGTCGCGTTCCTTCTTCTGTTGGCACTACTCACATTTGTGTCTTATGTCGACCGGCTTTATGCGGAAATCGGCAAGTTCCTTTCGCGCGAATTCCAAGACAACATCGATGTGTTCGAGCACGAAATTGAGCCCAAGCTCGGGGTGAGCCGTTCGCGCGCAGCCCTCTCGATGTCCGTTTTGGTGCCGCTAACGGTGGCCGCGATTGCGATGCTACTCGGCTTCGTGGTTTTTAAAGATCGCGCCTGGAGTGCAGGCGAGATCTTGGAAGCCACCCTCAGTCTTGTATTGATAGTGATAGTTTTCAACCGCTTCATCCCGTTTGTCTGGTTTTCAAGAACTAAAGGCGAATGGATGAAACGCTGGGTGCTGCCACTCCGCATTCTGATTTATCTAGTCTTGCCAGTGACGCTCGTCCTCGGATTTTTGCAGTCTGTCGTTGCTTTGACGAAGGAACATTCTGGTGAAGCGCCAGAGAGCCAGACAGAAGCCGTTGACGCTCTTATCGAAGCCGGACAGGAGGAAGGTATTCTCGGCAGCAGTAGTCGAGACTTGATCCAATCTGTCGTTGAGTTTGGCGAAAAGACTGTTCGTGACGCGATGAAACCGCGTCCGGAGATGGTTGCAATTGCATCGAACGCCACCATAGAAAAACTCGTCGAGTTGCTGAAAACTAAGCCAGTCGCCCGCTTACCGGTGTATGAGGGAACAATTCACAACGTAGTCGGCATCGTGCATGCGCAGGATGTTTTGCAGATCGCGGACACTGAGGCGTCCGCTCGCACCGTCAATAGCATCATGCGGCGCGATGTCTATTTCGTACCCGAAAGTAAGCTTGGTAGCGATTTACTTCGTGAAATGCAAAACAGCAATATTCGCATGGCCATCGTAGTAGATGAATACGGCGGCGTCGCTGGACTTGTGACGATCGAAGATCTGGTTGAGGAAATCGTTGGCGAGATTCGTGATGATCACGAGAAGATAGAATTAGTGCGGGAAAACGAACATTCCTATTTAGCTCCCGGCAACATGGACGTGGATCGGCTCGAGGAATTGTTCGGAGTCCGTCCCGAGGGCCGCGAATCAGCAACTATCGCCGGCCTAGTGAGCGAGTTGGCCGGACGAATTCCTCGGCGCGGAGAAGTCGTTGAAAGCGATGGGCTTCGCTTTGAAGTTTTACAATCCACGGAACGTCGCGTTGAGCGGGTACGTATCACTACTGCTGAGCCTAAGCACGTGAACTGATATAGTCATTTGAACGCGTATTTCGAACTATTGTCCTCGATTTGCGCACCCATTATGGCATTTCACTCAGGATTCGTTTGCATTCTCGGGCGTCCCAACGCAGGGAAGTCCACTTTGCTGAATGCGTTGGTGGGAGAGAAGCTTGCTATCATCAGTCCGAAACCGCAAACCACCCGTAATCGAATTCTTGGCATCATTCAAATTCCTAAAAAAGGGAAGACCAGCGGGCAGGTGATTCTTATCGATACGCCTGGGGTGCACCGCCCCGACACGTCACTTAATCGGAAAATGATGAGCGAAGTGCAAGAAGGACTGCAGGGCTGTGACCTTGCGCTCCTAATGGTGGATGCCACACGGAAGCCGGATCCAACCGACGAAATGGTGTTTGAGATGGTGAAGCGCTCGAAGGTTGCCGCGATTCTTGTTCTGAATAAAATTGATCTATTACGCGGCGGCAAGGGTAAACTGTTGCCGCTGATAGAACACTATTCGGGTTTGCAAACATTTAGTGCGGTGATTCCTATTTCAGCTCGCAAGAATGAAGGCTTGGATGGATTGCTGGAGACCGTTCTTTTTGCCTTGCCGGAAGGGCCGCGGTACTTTCCCGAAGACCAGTTAACTGACCAGCCAGTCCGTTTTATGGCCGCCGAGGTCATTCGTGAACAAATTTTGATGTCGACCAATGAAGAAGTGCCGCATGCGTCTACCGTAGTGATTGAGAAATTCGAAGAGGACGGACGGCTGACTCGTATCGCCGCGGTTATTTATTGCGAGCGGGAAGGGCAGAAGGCAATTCTGGTGGGCAAGGGAGGTCTGATGCTCAAGAAGATTGGCACAGCCGCGCGTTTGCGGATTGAGGAACTGATTGAAGGTAAGGTGTTCCTTCAATTGTTCGTCAAGGTCCATCCGGGATGGCGCGAGTCACACGAATTTGTAGATAGCCTCGATTGGCATCGTCAACTGGAGAGGCTTGCGGTTCCTGAAATCTCGAAATCTAAGTCTGCGGAAGCAAAGGTTCGATGAAAAAAACGGTTAAGAAAGCTGCGGTCCCCAGGCGTGTGACCATCCGAAAGAAGCTTCACGCAGGCGACCTGGTACTAGAGTTGAAGGTCACATTGGCAGCGGATCAAAATGCAGTTGATCCTGTTGTCCAATCTGTCATGAAGACCGTGCGCCGCTTGCAGTGCGCTCCGGGAAAAGTTGACGCAGTAGAACTCGCCCTAACCGAAGCCCTCGCCAACGCGGTGGTGCATGGGGCGAAATCGGATGCATCGAAGACTGTCGAGTGCGATGTTCTATGCGAGAAGGACCGCGGGATCGTGATTGTAGTACGCGATCCTGGCAACGGGTTTGATACAGCCAAAGTCCCGAACCCAGTTCGAGGGAAGAATATCTTGTCCAATCATGGGCGTGGAATCTATTTGATCAATCAACTGATGGATGAAGTTCAGTTTCTCAAGAACGGCTCCGAAGTTCGGATGGTAAAGCACTAACTCTCGACTTCATTCCTTGACTGCAATCCCTAGCGTTTTCATTTTGCGATAAAGATGGCTGCGTTCAAGTCCCAGCACTTCTGCCGTGCGGCTGATATTGCCGTGATTGTCGTCTAGTTTTCGCAAAATATAATCACGCTCGTAAGCCGACCGAGCCTGATGCAGAGTTGAGAACGTCAGTTCCGGCAACGCGATGACCAGCATCCCGATAGATCAGAGGCGGCAGATGCTTGCGTTCAAATCGGATAGTTGTCGGATTCATAATCACTATACGTTCGATGACGTTGCGGACCTCTCGAACGTTACCGGGCCACGAATACCGCATAAGGGCGTCGAGCGCTTCGTCAGCGATTTCGCGCGAGCGCCGGCCGTACGCGGTGGCGAATTCCTTCAAGAAATGGCGAGCCAACAATGGTATGTCTTCCTTACGCTCACGCAAGGGGGGCACGGAGAAGGGAATTACGTTCAGGCGATAAAATAGATCTTCGCGAAAATTGCCGACTGAAATTTCCTCTTCTAAATCCTTATTGGTCGATGCAATCACTCGTACATCCACCGAAACCGGCTCCGATCCTCCAACTGGCATTACGCTCTGTTCATCGAGCGTCCGAAGTACCTTCGACTGAGTTTTTAAACTCATGTCGCCGACTTCATCGAGAAACAGTGTCCCACGGTCGGCGCGCTGGAATGTTCCTTCCTTATCTCCAATCGCTGAGGGGAATGCATTCTTGCGATGACCGAAGAGTTCACTTTCGATCAGGTCCTCGGGAATGGCTGCACAGTTAAGTCCTACAAACGTTTCATCTTTGCGCAAGCTCTGTGCGTGAATTGCGTGAGCGACCAGCTCTTTACCGGTGCCGGATTCTCCGAAAATCAATACCCGGCCATTTGTGGGAGCCATGATTTGAATCTGCTGGCGCAAAGCCTTCATGGGTACGCTGTCCCCAACAATGACGCTCTTGGGAATGAGTTGTCGCTTGAGTTCGCGATTTTCTTGACGAAGCCGGCGCGCGTCGATTGCGTGGCGAATAAGGGTAAGAGTTTTTTCAATTGAAAGAGGTTTTTCGAGGAAATCGTATGCCCCGAGCTTAGTAGCGCGTACGGCGGTTTCAATCGTGCCGTGCCCGGAAATCATAATGACCTCCGGCGCGTTGTCATCCTCTCGAATTCGTTTTAATGCTTCGAGCCCATCCATTTGCGGTAGCCAGATATCGAGCAGTACAACGTCAAAAGATTCGGACTTTAGGATCTCCAGCGCGGCTTCGGCGCTATCTGCAACGGACGCCGAATACCCCTCCTCTTCCATCACGCTCTTGAGCGTCTGCCGGATACTGTCTTCGTCATCTACAATTAGCAGCTTATGCATTTTGATTCACAAGGGAAGATGTGGTTGGATTCGTAGCCAAAGGCAACTCAATGATGAAGCGAGCTCCGTAAGGTTGATTCTCTTCCACCCGAATCGAGCCGTTATGATCTTCAACGATCCGGCTGACAATCGCCAACCCCAATCCGGTGCCGCGCTGTTTCGTCGAGAAGTACGGTAGGAATAGCTTTTCCTTTAATGCTGGGGTTACGCCATGGCCGGTATCAGCCACAACAATCTCCACCGCGTCGGAACTGGTTACCAGCATTGTGGTGACCTGTATCTCACGTAACGGCGAGTCTTGCATGGATTCAGCCGCGTTATCGATCAAGTTAGCGAGGGCACGTTTCATACTTTCAGCGTCGGCCATAACCTGCGGTAGTGCTGGTTGCAGGGACGTTACAATGCGTACGCTTTCCATTCTGCCTTCGAATAAGGCCAGTGCAGAGCGCGCGATGGAATTGATGTCGTTAGGTTGCGGCCGTGCAGATGGGAATCGCGCAAGCGTAGAAAATTCATTTACCAAGGTTCGGACAGTCTCTACAGCGCTTTCGATGGTTTTTGCGGAGCTATCAATGATTTCTATCGAAATCGGGTCGGATGGCGCACGTCGAGATAGATGGCGACGGATTCGATCAGCTGATAGGGCAATGGGCGTCAGAGGATTTTTGATTTCATGTGCGACCCTGCGGGCAACCTCCCGCCAAGCCGCCTGCTTTTGGCCCTTAAGCAAGTCCGACAAATCTTCAAACACCAAGACATGGCCTAAACCCAATCCTTCATGTTGAAGTCGTGCCACCGTCGCGGCGACATTCACGGTGGTGTGCCCAACCTGTAATTCCATCTGTGTAGTTGTTGTGCCCATCCGGTCGGCGCGCCTGAGCAGTGGTTCAATTTCCTGCATCATCTCTGGCACAAAAACATCCTGCAACTGCGCCCCGATCAGAACGGATGGAGTGTCTGTCTGATTTGCCGCGGAATGAAACAGTCGTAACAGTGCATGATTGACGTGCGTAATTCGCCGATCCGCATCCAGCGAAAGGACGCCGGTTGGGATGCTTTCGAGGATTGTCTCAATGTGGCGTCGCCTCTGCTCTAACTCGCGGCTTGAGTCATTGATCTGTTTGCGATTAGTTTCAAGTTCTTCCGCCATACGATTGAACGAATGGACAAGCTCTCCCATTTCGTCCGCGGCGGGCACATCGACACGGTAATCGAGGCGTCCTCGCGATATTTCTTGCGTTGCGGCCGCCAGTGCGGCAACCGGACGGGTGACCAGTTTGGAGAGATATAACGCTAGCCAAGTCGTAGCGAACAGAACTAAGACCGTCAAGAGCAGCAGTAGATCCATGTATGTACGACGAAGCAAGCGACGCTCGTGGCTCAACTCGATGTACCGTTGTTGGCTGGCATCGACGCGCTGCACCAACGTTGAGAAAGTGCGGGGTAGAGGCATGGCGACGATAACAGTTCCGTCCTGTCCGAGCGTAGCCCGCCCGACCATGTAGTCTGTTTGCGCCAAAACAAACTTCTGAGACGAATCCGGCTCGACTAATGCTGGCGGAAGTTTGGTCCTAATGATTGGCCAAGGAGCAGGCAGTCCATAGACTCCTTCTGGTTCTCCGTCCGCTAACACAACCGCAAAGCCTCCCTGCAAGGTGTTTTGGTGTTCCAGTAGCGCCACGCTCATTGCGGCTTCATCGTGATTGTGGAAAGCGCGATCCACTTCCGGGGATGTAGCTATAGAGCTCGCTTCTGCACGCGCGTTCTGAGAGGCATAGTTCGATAGTAAAGATGCCATTTCTCCAGTTTCCTGCCGAACTTCTTCGACCGGCAGGGAGAACCATTTATCGATCGAACGGTTCATTAGCCCATAAGAAAACCAGAACATGATGATTGTAGGAAGGAACGAAAGCAGCAAACTGGCCACCACAAGCCGCGTTCGAAATGTGGAGCCTAGAACGCCCATGCGCCGTTCGGCAAATAATTTGAGTAGATTACGCGCGAGAACGAATGTCAGCGCAACGAACAGCAAGAAAATCAGAACGGAGAGTGAAGCGAAAAACAGAAGTTGCTGATTCGTCCCTGGATTTAAGAACGGCAGATCAAATGATGTTTGCGGAAGAATCACAGCGAACACTAAAACAACGCCGATCGACAAAAAAATTACAGCTCTTTTCCGATTGAAAGGCTTTTTGGCATTGCTGGCTGTCTCGGGGATTGTTTGCCTATCCATGTCTCATCGAGTTCAATGCTTACGTATGTTCGATACGTCTTCATTATAAGGAAAGTGTTCAGGAAGCACCGTCTCGATTCGCATGAAGCTTCCCTTGGTTACCTGTGGGCTTACCGGAGTGCATGTCCTGCCGATGTATGGACACAGAAAACCCTGATCTGGCGCGCATTCGGTTGATTCAACGTTGGTAGCGGTATCCATGTTGATCGGTACAAGTACCAAAGTTACTGGTGAAGTAACGAGTCTGCTGTGACAATTTGTGTCAACGCAACTGCATCTGTTAAGTCCTGTCGTAAACAGGCAGTGCATGCGTGTAAGCCGGACCGAAGCTTTCTGTCCGGATAGGAGATTGGTTCATGTCCCAACGTCTGGGAGATCTTCTCGTCAAAGAGAAGATCATCACACCAGAGCAGTTACAACAAGCGACCAAGGCGCAGAAGGAAACTAACTGCCGCCTCGGAGCCGCCTTGGTGAAACTTGGCTTCCTGAGCGACGAGGACGTGACAAATTTCTTGTCGCGGCAGTACGGCGTCCCTGCAATTAACCTTTCTTATTTTGAAATAGACCCTAGCGTAGTCAAGCTTGTCCCTTTTGAGACCGCGAAGCGATATCAAATTCTTCCGTTGAGTCGAGTTGGCGCGTCACTGACCATCGCGATGGTGGACCCCACCAATGTCTTCGCGATGGATGACATCAAGTTCATGACCGGATTTAACATTGAACCAGTTGTCGCGTCAGAAAGCTCGATTCTCGAAGGTATCGATAAAGCGTACGGCGGTTCCAAAGAGGAAGATCTCGAAACCGTCATGCAATCGATGTCGGACCTCGACGAGGCCGACGTTGAACTACAGGCAGAGCAATCCGAAATGGAATTGTCGGAGCTTGAGAAAGCTGCCGACGAAGCACCGATCGTAAAGCTCGTGAATCTTGTCTTAACTGACGCCGTGAAGCGTGGAGCTAGTGACATTCACATGGAGCCTTACGAAAAGGAATTTCGTGTGCGTTTCCGTATTGACGGTATTTTGCAGAGCATCATGTCTCCACCGTTGAAATTGAAGGATGCCATTACTTCTCGTTTGAAGATCATGTCGAAGTTGGACATCAGCGAAAAGCGTCTACCGCAGGACGGCCGCATCATGCTGAAGATGCAACTAAACGGGAAGAAAAAGCAACTCGATTTCCGTGTCAGCACTTTGCCCACCCTCTGGGGCGAAAAGATCGTCATGCGTTTGCTGGACAAAGAAAACCTTCGGCTCGACATGACAAAGCTTGGTTTCGAGCCTGAGTCTCTCGTGAAATTTGAGAAAGCAATTTTGAAGCCTTACGGAATGGTCCTTGTGACGGGACCAACAGGATCAGGAAAAACCAACACTCTCTATTCATCGATTGCGCGTTTGAACCAGCCCGATACCAACATTATGACCGCGGAAGATCCGGTCGAATTCCAGCTTGGCGGCGTTAACCAAGTCCAGATGAAAGAGCAGATCGGACTTAACTTCGCTGCGGCTCTCCGCGCTTTTCTTCGTCAGGATCCAAACATCATCCTGGTCGGCGAAATCCGAGACTTTGAAACTGCGGAAATTGCGATTAAGGCTGCTCTCACGGGCCACCTAGTGCTCTCGACGTTACACACGAACGGAGCGCCCGAGACTATTACCCGGCTCATGAACATGGGTATCGAGCCATTCCTGGTGGCAACGTCAGTCCACTTGATTTGTGCACAGCGTCTGATTCGTAAGATTTGCAAGGACTGCACGGAACCGGTCGAAGTACCAATTCAGGCTCTTCTCGACGAAGGTTTCACGGCTGAAGAAGCCAAGACAGTCAAGATTCAAAAAGGCAAAGGATGCACCGTCTGTAACAACACCGGTTACAAAGGCCGCGTCGGCCTTTATGAAGTAATGGAAGTGGACGACGAAATCAGAGAACTTGTTTTGGTCGGAGCTTCTGCTCTTGAGTTGAAAAAGAAGGCAATCGAACGCGGCATGATCACGTTACGACGCAGTGGCTTGATTAAAGTTGCAGCGGGCATGACCACGCTCGAAGAAGTGGCACGCGAAACCATTCACTAGATTTAAAGGGAGAGATAGTCATGGGTTTGTCGCTAAGTGATTTGTTAAAGCGAATGTTAGAGATGAGCGGAAGCGATTTGCATCTCACCACCAACTCACCGCCACAAATCCGCGTCCACGGCCATTTGGTGCCACTCGACTTGCCACAGTTGACGCCGGCTGAGACTAAGCAGCTCGCCTATAGCGTCATGACCGACTCGCAGAAGCACCGTTTCGAAGAGAACCTCGAAATGGACTTTTCGTTCGGATTGAAAGGTCTCGCACGATTCCGTGCGAACGTCTTCAATCAACGCGGCGCAACGTCGGCTGTATTCCGCGTCATTCCATTTGAAATCAAGTCCTTTCATCAGTTGGGGCTGCCGAAGGTTGTCAGTGCCATGTGCGATAAACCTCGTGGCTTGGTACTTGTGACGGGCCCGACAGGATCCGGCAAGTCGACGACACTTGCGGCAATGATCGACAAGATCAACAGCGAACGCCACGACCACATTCTAACGATTGAGGATCCGATCGAATTTGTTCACATGAACAAGAATTGCGTGGTCAATCAGCGCGAGTTACACGCTGACACAAAAAGTTTCAGCGATGCATTGCGCGCCGCCCTACGTGAAGATCCTGACGTCGTACTAATCGGTGAAATGCGCGATCTCGAAACGATTGAATCTGCATTGCGCATCGCTGAAACAGGCCATTTAACGTTCGGAACTTTGCACACAAACTCGGCGTCATCAACCATTAACCGCGTCATCGACGTATTTCCTTCGCACCAGCAGTCGCAGATTCGTGCGCAGCTCTCTCTGGTACTTGAAGGAATTATGTGCCAAAGCCTTCTTCCTAAAGCCGACGGCAAAGGACGCGCGATGTGTATGGAAATTCTCGTACCTAACGCAGCTGTCCGTAACCTTATTCGCGAGGATAAGATCCACCAAATTTATTCGTCCATGCAATCCGGACAGGAAAAATTCGGAATGCAGACATTCAATCAAGGCCTTGCCACTTTGTATCTCCAGAAGCAAATCACGCTGGAAGTCGCGCTGGCTCGTTCCAGCAATGCGGACGAATTGCAGGAAATGATCAATCGTGGAACCGGCTTGTTAGCTAAGAGCCAGACCACTCCGATGAGCAAAGCGGCCACGCCGGCTAAGGGCTAAAACGCCACAAATTATAGAAGCAAAGCAGCGTAAACAAGTAACGCAACCAGGAGAGTCACACCATGCCAGTCTTTACGTTTTCGGGCAAGACAGCACAAGGCGAGAAAGTTAGCGGGGAGAGAACGGCAGCCAGCAAAGAAATGCTGACAACGCAACTCCGGCGCGAACAAATCAACCCCGGTTCCATTCGTGAAAAGGGAAAAGAATTTGCCCTGCCGACGTTTGGATCCGGAAAAGTAAAGACCAAAGAGATCGCCGTATTTTTCCGGCAGTTCTCGGTCATGATCGATGCTGGCTTACCGTTGGTGCAGTGTCTCGAAATTCTGGCGGCAAACCAGGAAAACCAGGCGTTTCAGAAGACTCTAACGGGCGTGCGTACCACGGTAGAAGGTGGCTCTACACTAGCCAACGCAATGCGCCAATACCCGAAGGTGTTCGATGATCTGACTACGAACATGATGGAAGCCGGAGAAACCGGCGGTATCCTGGACATCATTCTTCAGCGCCTCGCAATTTACGTTGAAAAGGCCGTGAAGCTGCGGTCCGCAGTTAAATCTGCGTTGATCTACCCGGTGTCCGTTATCAGCTTGGCTGGCCTCATCGTGGCGGCTCTGTTGAAATGGGTCGTCCCGATTTTCGCCAACTTGTTTGCAGGATTGGGCGTCACTTTACCGCTCCCGACACGTATCGTAGTCGGATTGAGCGCATTCATCGGTCAATTCTGGTGGTTCTTCATCATCGGCGGCGCTGGATTCGTCTTCGGAATCAAACAGATCCGTCAGAATCCTCGTGGCCGCTATATCACCGACAAGATGATGTTGAAGACGCCGGTAATCGGTATGCTGTTGCGGAAAATCGCTGTGGCTCGCTTTACCAGGACGTTAGGAACACTGATCACGTCAGGCGTTCCGATTCTCGAAGGTCTTAGCATTACCGCCCGCACTTCAGGCAACGCAGTGCTGGAAGAAGCTTTGATGAAGGTTCGTAAGGCGATCGAAGAAGGACGAACTATCGTCGATCCGCTGCGCGAATCCGGCGTGTTTCCAAACATGGTTTCGCAAATGATCGGAGTCGGTGAAGCCACCGGCGCCATGGATTCCATGTTGCAGAAGATTGCCGACTTTTATGAAGACGAAGTCGACGCAGCCACCAAGGACATGTTGGCCATGTTGGAGCCGATCATCATCGGTTTACTTGGCGTTTCTGTTGGTGGCATCGTCATATCGCTGTACATGCCGTTGTTCTCGATGATCGCCAAGTTGGCGGGCTAATTATTTTATGCGGGGGGACACCAAGTTCCGCCCGCATATTTACTAAGTTCGCAGCTCCGCAGTGATATTAAACATTTTTGTCTGCACGCCAAATGGCACACAAGGGAACCGGACTTCACATGCAATCCATGTTCGACGAACGGCAATGGCTGGCATGGCTTGTCAAAGTTCGTATCCTCATCCTTACATTCTTGTTGGGCATCGAGCTCGCAATTGCTCAGCTTACCCCTAGTCCGCTGCCTCTCCGTCTCTTCGTTGAAGCCATTCTTCTTTGGTACGGGATCTCCGTCTTCCATCTGCTACTGCTTTCTTTCTGGGAAGAAGTGCGGATTCAGTCGGTATTACAGGTCGTCACCGATTTAGCTTTCGTAACTCTTATTGTTCACGCTACGGGCGGGGTCGATAGTTCTTTCAACTTCCTTTATCCGCTGGTCATTATTGTCGGTTGCATCCTTCTGCCGAAACGGTGGGCATACGCGACCGCAACATTCGCATTCATCTTGTATGCTACGGTACTCGAACTTGCGTACTTCGGAGAAATCCAATCCTATTCGTTGAGTCATCCGAAGCTTAAAGCGTTTCAAGCTATCATTATCGTCAACTTCTTCGCTTATCTCGCAGTGGCTTACCTGGCCGGACTGCTGGTCAGCAAACTGCGGCAGGTGGATGTCCGACTCAAACACACCAGCGGAGCCTTGGAAAACCTTCAGGCTGTTCACGAGAATATTATTCAGTCGATTAGCGGGGGACTGATCACGACAGGCCTTGATGGCCGTATAACGATTTCGAATATCGCGGCACAAAAACTCCTCGGGCGTTCACAAGACGAATTAATTGATAAGCCAATTCAAGAGCTGTTTCAAGATGCATTGCCCTTATGCGATTCTCAAAAGCCGCATAGCGAAGTTCGGCACTCAGCACCTAATGGTTACCGTAAGACGTTCAGAGTGATGGTCTCGGAATTATCGGTTCCCGATCGCGGTGCGATTGGCCTGGTCTATACGTTTGATGACTTGACGGAAATACGCCGTCTGGAGCGGGAAGTACGCATGCAGGACCGGCTGGCAGCGGTAGGAAGGCTCGCTGCGGCAATTGCGCATGAAATACGCAATCCTCTGACCTCGATTGCCGGATCTGTCAGCATGTTGGCGGATGTGCCCGATCTTAATGCCGAGCATCGTCATCTGCTTCAGATTGTCACGCGTGAGTCGGACAGGCTGAATAACATCATCACCGATTTCCTTTCATACTCTCGCGGGAAACATTATCAGTTCGCTCCGGTTAATTTGGTTTCCTTGCTCGAAGACACGTTGACGTTGCTAACCCACAGACTCGTAGTTGAGAACCGTGGAATCGTTGTGGTCCGCGACTATACCTTCAAGGAAGCGCCCGCCGTCGCCGACGGCGACAAGCTTAAACAGGTTTTCTGGAACTTCTGTGAAAATGCTGTCCGTGCCATGACTCAAGGAGGCAAGCTGACTGTTTCAATTGAGTCCGTTGGAGAGGACTGGCAAATTAGTTTCGCCGATACCGGTCCGGGTATTTCGCCTCATATTATCGAAAAAATATTCGAGCCCTTTCAATCGCATTTTGAGGGTGGGACAGGGCTAGGCCTCGCGATCGTTTATCAGGTTGTTCAAGCCCATGAAGGTAAAGTGTGGGCGCGCTCAAAGCCCGGGCAGGGAAGCGAATTTGTATTGCGGATTCGACGAGCAGCCGATAATGCCAGCGAGTTGCAGACCGGCGTGTTGGCTCTAAGGGCCCGCTCAGTAGCAGCGGGAGCGATGGAGTCTTCGCATGGCTAATATTCTGATATGTGATGATGAGCGCTCCATCTGCGAAATGCTGGATATCGCTTTGCGCCGCGAGGGGCACAAAGTTGAAACCGTAAATTCAGGCGAAGTGGCAAAACGAAAGCTGGACGGTGCGATCTACGATCTTGTCATTACCGACATCAAGATGCCCAATGTCGACGGGATTGAAGTTCTTCGACATGCTCACCAGGTCTCGCCTGAATCAGCTGTCATTCTTATTACAGCCGTAGACGATTACGAAGCTGCTGTGCAAGCTGTCAAGGCGGGCGGCGCAACCGATTACATTCGCAAGACACCAGGGCTGGTAGACGAGATAAAGCTTGCCATCAACCGTGCCCTAGAAAAACTTTCTTTAAGTCGCCAGAACTTCGCCCTGCGGCGCGATGCTGCGGGCCGCAACTCGCTGGACAATATCGTCGGTGTCAGCGCCGCCATGGAAAAACTGAAGCAGACCGTGAGAACGGTGGCCTCTACCCAAAGTACCGTCCTAATCTATGGCGAAAGCGGCACAGGTAAAGAACTGGTGGCTCGAGGTGTCCACGTATGCTCGCCGCGCGCTGCCCAACCCTTTGTGTCAATTAACTGCGGTGCGTTTCCAGAGACCTTGTTGGAAAGCGAACTCTTCGGATATGTAAAGGGTGCGTTCACTGGTGCTACTCAGAACAAGCGTGGTCTGTTCGAAGTAGCCGATCAAGGGACTGTTTTCCTTGACGAGATCAGTGAGATGTCCCTGACGATGCAGGTAAAGCTCTTGCGAGTATTGCAGGAGCGTACAGTGCGCCCGGTGGGAGGAACGGCCGAGATTCCCATTGATGTGCGAGTGATTGCTGCGACCAACCGCGATCTGGATCGTCATGTTGCAGAGGGAAACTTCCGCGAAGATTTGTATTATCGCCTCAGCGTGATTCCGGTTTCGGTTCCACCGCTGCGGGAACGCAGGGAAGACATTCCCTTGCTCGTGAATCATTTCCTGAAAAAATATGCTCCAGCCGCGAATAAGACCATAACACGGATTACCTCTACTTCTCTGGAAGCATTATGCGGCTATGAGTGGCCTGGCAATGTTCGCCAGCTGGAAAATACAGTCGAACGCGCAGTAGCTCTTGAAACAGACGAGGAACTTCATGCGGAGCTTCCTGTCGAACGAGCGAAGTCGCGGGCCGCTGCTGCCGGAGCGAACGGGTCGGATTCGATTGCCATCGGGGCGGTATTGCCGGAAGGTGTAGATATGGAAAAATATCTAGCGGACATTGAAGTTACGTTACTGAAGTCGGCGTTGAGTCAATCCAATGGAGTGCAGACGCGGGCCGCAGATTTGCTCAAAGTTTCCTACAGATCATTCCGACACCTAATGAAGAAGTACGACTTGTAATTGCTGCAAATTCAATTAGTTAGACAGGCTTTTTTAACTGTTGCTTCCACCCTAAAATTCGGGCCTTGTTTCCTTCGGCCTCGGCTTCCGGAATCATTCCCTTCTTCTGATAAATCACGGATAGGCTGGTGTGCGCCAGAATGTCATCCGGATCAATTTCTGTAATTCGACTCGCAACGACAATCGCTTCATCCAGTTGATTCATATCTTGCAGAATTTTCGCTAGCCCGTGCATTGCTTCCGTGAAGCTCGGATCAATCGCTATCGCTTGTTGATATTCCGCCAGTGCAGATTCTTTTTCCCCATCGGCGACCAGATCAAGGGCGGCGTAGTAATGGTCCTCAGCCGCCTGTCGCGTGTTGTTTTCAGTCATCACTAGAAACTTTCGTACCGGAAATCGGATTGTAGCATTCGGTTGCAGAACTGCTATGAACTCCCTCATTGTGCTTGCCTTGAAGCATCGCTATCATGAGCTTGATGGGATCGATTCGCCATATGGCTCGGTTTTTGTGGAACGCCACGCGCGGCCATAGATTGACTCCGTGGCGCAGCCCGTATTTGTTGTGGCGTGTAGAGACCTACTGCGGCGTCAAAATGAAAGACATTGGCTTTCTGGAGTTCTGGGAGTTTGCCTGGCACGAGCGTGCCAGCCTATGGCGCTTTCTGAAGTGGACTGGCGATATGGATCGCCATGTACACACAAAGCCAAAATCAGCGTAACTTTACTGACCGGCCGCAGCGCTTGCGCTGCCATAAGTGATCAGTACCTCGGCGCCTTTTCCTGCGCCTGTCAATTGAGCGGCTGCGCCACGGTTAGCCGCAATCTCCAGGTATCCCATGCTTCCTAGGATACCGAAGACTTCTCCAGGCTCGCCTTCCGCATAAACTCCTCGGATGTTCGTGATCTCGCGTTTGCCAATCGTAACTTTGAACGGCAGCGGATCAAGCTGGAACAACCCGGGTGCGTCTTGCTGCGTGATGTTCGTCACTAGGTTGCCGAAGCGATCCACCTTGAGCACAACCCCTCGCAATCCGCCTCCATCAGCCGCTTTCGGCTTGGGGGCGTTGAATCGCACAAAGTCGGTAATGTCCTCGCCAAATTTTTCCGAATCCACGCCTTTGGCTAAGTACGCCGCGATCGGCGCAAACACGTCTCGTCCGTGGAACGTATTGCTGATCGGTTGAAGGGAATAGTGAGTCGCGGTGACATGTCGGACGTGGAGACGTTCTTCCTTGGCATAAACCATCGAAAGCACGCCATTATCGGGTGCCACAAAATGATGCCGCTCGGTGCTAACGAGAATTGGTCTGCGGGATGTCCCCACTCCCGGATCAACCACAACAAGATTGACAGTTCCGGCGGGGAAGTAGGAGTAAGCCTGCGCAATGGTCAGCGCGCCATCAAAAATATCAAATGCCTGCACTGCGTGAGAAATGTCCACAATTTGCGCTTCCGGAAGAATATCCAGAATGACGCCTTTCATGGTTCCCACGAAGTGGTCGCTGAGTCCGAAATCGGTCGTTAGCGTGATGATGGGCTGGTAGGCCAAAGTATCCTCGAGTCTGGGCACACCTTTACCCAGAAAATCGAAAGTAACCTGTGCGAGGAGCTCAGTCAAGGCACCGAAGTAATGTCTTGCGGATTGGCCTTTCGAAGCAGCCCTAGTTGATCTCGATATCCCCTGAACCCGTTTGGACTTCCATAGAGATGCCCCCACCTCGGACCTGGCCGTGAATCTCTTTTTTACCGATTACACCCTGCACAGTCATAGGGACGCCCACAGAAACCGAGCCTGAACTGGTGCGTGCGTCAAGGTTAAATGCCGCGTTGGCAGCCAGCTTAAGCTGGACGTCGCCCGAACCCGTGCGAAGCTTCCACGGACCTGTAGGGTTGCCATCTGCGTTAATTCCACCGCTTCCGGCTTCAGCATCGAGCGATCCCTTCAATCCACGTAGTTCAATGTCGCCGGAACCTGTGCTTACTCGTACAGAGCCAGGCGCAGTCTGCTCGAGTTCTACCGATCCGCTGCCGGTATGGGCATCGAGGCCACCTGCAATATCAACCGCGCGGATCGATCCGCTACCCGTTTTGATCCGCAGATCGCCTTTGACTTGCCGAATGGTCGCGTCTCCCGACCCGGTGTCGGCCTGCACCGCACTGCCGATGTCGTCAATCTTCAAATCGCCAGATCCTGCCTCAACCTCGATGGGCCCTTGAAGTCCACTGATATTTTGTTCACCGGAACCAGTATGCGAATGCAGCTTGGAATCTGCTGGTGTCGTGATCTCGTAGGAAATGGAAATGTCGCGATTTATTTCGCTGTTATCAAGATGTCCGATGCGGATCGTATCACCGTCTTGCTGTATAGGGGGATTGGTTTCGATCTGATGAATTCGATCCTGAACGCTTCCGCCGAACCAGCTCTTCGCACGAATTCGCGCAGTGATCTGCACCTTGCCAAGTTCACCTTTGCTGATTCGTATATTGCCCGAGCCGCTGCTCACATCCAGGCTGACAGGGCCGCTCACGGTCAGCGTGCGTTGGAATCCGCCTTCATCGGAAGCTTTTGCTGTGGGGGATTGGACAGCGATCAGGCCGAGCATCGCCATCGCGTAGGCCATAACCAAGATAATGCGTTGAGATTTCATGAAATTCATCTCCTTAGAACGTAGTAAACATCGATATTGTCGGCAAAATAAAGGGCACGGAATTTAGCAAAAGTCCGTGCCCTGGCTTGCTTCGTAATCGACTTACTGCAGGACCACCTGATCGCCTTCTTTAAGCCCGCTTAACAGTTCGGTCTTGGCTCCGTTGGAGATACCGATGTTAACGGCAATCTTGCGCTTGCCATCCTTCTGTTTCGTATCGGGTATTTCGACGGAAGCTTTCTTATCTTTGTCGTAAAGAATTGCACCTTCAGGAATCTGGAGGACATTCTTATGTTCTTCCAGAATGATCTCGGCGTTGGCAGTCATTTCAGCCTTCAACTCGCCACCAGGATTATTGATAGACGCGCGAACCTCGAAAGTGGTGACGTTATCTTTTTCCACTCCCATCGGAGAGATCTTGGTGACGACGCCATTGAAGGTCTTGTCTTTGAAAGATTCGACTTTAATCCGCGCCGGCTGACCTAGATAAACCTTGCCGATGTCGCTCTCGTCCACTTTGCCTTTAACGTAGACCTGACTGGTATCTCCGAGCGTCATGACTAGCGTTGCTGAAGATCCCAATACGAGGATTGAACTGACGGCATCTCCAATTTCGACGTCGCGAGAGAGCACGATGCCGTCGATTGGAGATTCGATATCCGTATAGCTCAGCTGTTCGTTCAACTGCTTCAAGTTGGCATCATCTTGTGCCACCGTAGCCTGGGCTTGGGCAATTTTCGCTTTGAGAACCGTTACTTGCGCCTTGGAGACGTTTTGCTTATTTAACGCCAACTCATAGTTCTTCTGCGCGTCTTCGAGGGCGGATTCAGACACGACACCATCCTTCGCCATTCCAGTCGCGCGATCGTAAGCGCGTTTGAGCAGCGGAACGTCAGGGCCTTCGGCGTCAACTTTCGCGCGTTCAAAATCTGCTTTAGCGCTGGTGAGATTAGCCTCGGCTGCTTCAAGTGAAGCCCGGGACTGTTCAACGCCAGCCTCGATTTCAACTTTATCCAATTGCGCAAGAAGCTGGCCCTTGTGGACCTTGTCGCCGTACTCCACCAATAGCTTTTTCACCAGGCCGCTGGCTTTGCTCTTCACTTCCACCTTGGTGATGGGCTCTACTTTGCCAGTGGCAACGACGCTCTTGGCAAGATCACCCTTCTCGACTTTAGCGAGCTTGGTGGGATCGATCTTGGTGCCTCCACGGGTGAAAGCAAAAACTACGCCGGCAAACACCAGCACCAATGCGACCACGATTCCGATAATAAGGAGCCGCTTCCGTCGTTTCTTCTGAATATTTCCGTTCACGTCCGCCTCCTGGCGTTGGTTAATTGCTGCGCCTAATGGGTATTACGGAGAGACTTCCTTTTTTGTTCCTGAATCCCTTAACTTCGATGCCATACCACAGATGTCATAGCCTTAGACCGAGCAGGCGTCGAAAGGGAAGCAGCACGATCGCATTTCTTTGCGGACGCAATTCGTACGCACTGGTTCTTTGGGATGACTTGATTTTATCAGTTTCCGCCTTCGCACATTGGGCTTCTTTACTCCTTTGGAATGTTAGAATTGGCCATCCATGCTGGCTTTTGTTTTGGTGCGGGTGTTTGTAGTCGTGATGCTGGTTGCGGCAAACGCTTTTTTTGCCGCCGCCGAATTCGCGCTGGTCAGCGTGCGCGAGACCCGCATTCAGCAACTGATTGCCACAGGCCGCATCGGCGCCCGCATTGTCCAGAAACTCCACCGCAATCTGGACGAAGTCGTCAATGGCGTCCAACTGGGTATCACGATTGTCAGCCTGACCCTCGGCTGGATTGGCGAGCCCATCGTTGCCCGAATTGTCGAAGGTATGGGCTTCATATCCGAAGTTCCGCACGCCTACGTATATGCCCACGCGATTGCAATCGGCCTAGCCTTTGCCCTCATTACTTGCATGCACGTGATTCTTGGCGAACTGGTGCCTAAATCACTCGCCCTCCAACGCGCCGAACAAGTGGCCCTCGCCGTTGCCGCTCCGATGGAAGTCTTTTTGGCGATTGCTCGCCCGGTTCTTTTCCTCATGAGTCGTGCCGCTGGTTGGGTGCTGCGGATATTTGGTTCGCCTAAAGTTCGGCAGGGGCCTATCCATTCGCCGGATGAATTGAAGCTAATCGCGACGGCGAGCCGTCAGTTTGGCCAGATACCAGCCTTCCAGGAGCAGATGATTCACAGCGCACTGGAATTGGAAAACATTACTGTCCGTGAAGTCATGGTTCCTCGCACCAAGATATTCTCGCTGCCTGGTGACCTCTCGGCAGAGGAAGCCGTGGGTCGCGTTGTGGAAGAACAACATTCGCGTGTGCCTGTTTACGATCCGCAAAGCGGGCCGGAGCACATCGTTGGGGTCTTGTATTCAAAGGACCTGATGCGCTGGATGCGATTGCGCATCGGCGCGGCCCCCGAACGCGTTTCAGGCATGAAAATCAGCCAGATCATGCACGAAGTATTGGTAGTCCCGGAAACTAAAGCGTTGACCGATCTGTTGGAAGAATTCAAGGACAGGAAACGTCATCTCGCCATTGTTGTTGACGAGTTTGGTTCCACAGCTGGAATGATCACCGCCGAGGACATTCTTGAGCAGCTTGTAGGAGAGATAGAAGACGAGTTCGATATCGCTCCTCCAGAACAACCGATGCTCGAAGGTAAAATTGCCGTCACATTGGAAGGCTCGGCTGGCCTTCGCGATCTCGAATCGCAATATGATCTGCTGTTGCCCCGCGACGCCGGATTCGAGACGCTTGCTGGATTCATACTCGCCCGCCTGCAAAAAATTCCGGAAAGAGGTGATTCTTTTGATTACGAAGGCCACCGTTTCACAGTGGAAGAAATGGATGGGCACCGCATCGCCAAAGTGAAGGTTGAGAAATTAGATCCGACCAGCGTGGGACAGGCAGCAAACTAATGCTTCGTTACATTTTCCAGCGCGTACTCTACACGTTGCCGGTGATTTGGCTCGTTGTGTCTTTGGTTTTTCTGATGATCCATCTGGTTCCCGGCGATCCCATATTACAGATGTTAGGCGAAGGTGCACCCGCAGCCGATGTACAAGCGGCGCGGCACGCTTACGGATTCGATCAATCTCTTGGCCACCAATATCTGAATTATTGGAAAGGCGTCTTGCACGGCGATCTGGGCCAATCGGTTCGCATGAACCGAAGCGTGACTGCTTTGGTTGCACAGCGCTATCCCTACACTTTGGAATTGACCCTTGGCGCGCTTTTTGTTGCGGTGATCCTTGCAGTTCCTGCAGGCATTCGATCCGCTCAGCGGCGTAATAAATGGGATGATCACGTTCTCTCGGTCGTCAGCCTGTTTGGATTGTCTTTTCCGAACGTCGCGCTCGGACCAATCCTAATTTTGCTTTTCGCAATCAAGCTGGGATGGCTGCCCGTTTCCGGCGCAGGAAGTTTCGCTAACCTGGTTCTTCCTGCGATCACAATGGGTGGCGCCTTGGCTGCGATTCTTACGCGCATGGTTCGCACCTCTATGCTTGAAGAACTTGGCCAGGATTACATACGTACTGCGCGTGCCAAGGGGCTCTCGGAGCGCGCCGTGGTCTATCGCCACGCGTTGCGCAACGCGATGATTCCTGTGATTACGGTCATTGGCTTGCAGTTCGGAGCATTGCTTGCCGGTGCGATCGTCACTGAAACGATTTTTTCGTGGCCCGGCATCGGACGCCTTACTGTTACCGCGATCGGCAACCGAGATTACTATCTCGTGCAAGGATGCATTCTCGCTATCGGCCTGACATACGTCGCTGTAAATTTCCTGACCGACTTCCTATATTCCGTGGCAAACCCAAGAATCAGGCAATAGCAAGAAGCCGAGTAGGATTGCTCCGGATTGTTTGTCCCTTTTGCTATCCTCGCATTTCGGCGTAAGTCTAAGATTCCTGTTGTCGCGTACGACGATCCCCAGGAGGTTTCATGAAAGCTGCTAGTACTACGTTTCGATCACTTCTCCCGTTTCTCTTGCTTGCCACACTCGCTCCGTCGGCTATTGCTCAGGATGCCGCTAACAAAGATCTCAAGCCGCTTACCAGTGCTTCGCAGGCGCTGCTTGAAACCTGGAATGACATTGGACGCAAACTTACTGCAATGGCCGAGGATTTCCCTGAAGACAAGCTCGACTTCAAAGCTACTCCGGCACAGCGCAGCTTCGCCGAGAACCTACTACATGCCGCCAACGCGAACTACTACTTCATTAACGCTGCAACTGGAGAAAAACAACCTTCGGGTGATCCCAAGCGCGCTGACTTCAAAAGCAAAGCCGACATTGCTGCTTTCGTGAAGAAATCTTTTTCTGATGGCGCTGATCTTATTAAACAGCGCGGGGACAAAGGGCTCAACGATCCCATTAAAGACCCGTTCGGCAGCGGACAATACCGCTTTGGTGACATGGCTTACGGCTTCATCGAACACTCCGGTGAACATTATGGCCAACTTGTCGTGTATTACCGCTTAGCGGGGCTGGTGCCGCCGGAATCACGTCCCAAGAAATAAGTCAGGCGGATTTCGAGATGGCAGTGGGTTAACATGTCTGCATGGCAACCGCTGCCGTCTCGTCTGACGTTCCCAATTCTTCGCGAGTGATCAACGCAGCGCGGCGGAGTCCGTTAGCGACTACCGGGGTGACGCTGGTCACAGTGTTCGTAATCTTCGCTGTTTTCGCTCCGTGGATCGCGCCCATGGATCCTGCGTATATTGATCTGCCGATTCGCCTTGCTGGACCATCAACATCCCATTGGTTTGGCGCTGATGAGCTGGGTCGCGACATTCTTTCCCGCATCATTTTCGGTGCTCGAATATCGATGCTGATTGGAAGTTGCGTCGTCGCTGGTTCGCTAACGCTAGGACTAATCATCGGTTCAATTGCAGGTTATTACGGCGGACTCATCGATCGCATCGTGAATGTTGTCGTGATGAACGCCTTCATGTCGTTTCCAGGTATTCTCTTGGCCATTGCGTTCGTGGCATTTCGCGGACCGGGCATCTTCAATCTTGTGTTGGCTCTCTCTCTCGGTGGATGGGTTGGCTACGCGCGCTTAGTTCGTGCGCAAGTGCTCGCTGCTCGCGAACGTGAATTTGTGGAGGCTGCTCGAGCTCTTGGCGCCAACGATTTGCGCATCATTGTGCGACACATTCTGCCAAACATCATTCAGCCGGTAATTGTGCAAGCGGCCATCGGAATGGCTGGCGCGATTCTTGCCGAGGCGACGATGAGTTTCTTGGGACTGGGCGTTCCGCCGCCCACGGCGAGTTGGGGATCAATGTTAAACGATGGCCGTGCCCATCTATTCGATGCACCGCATCTGGTGATCTTTCCGGCGATTGCAGTAATGCTGGCTGTGCTTTCATTCAACTTCATCGGAGACGCTCTTCGCGACTATCTCGATCCCCGTTCGCGGATTGAAGCCGGGCTGTGACAGTAAGCTACTTTTCTATGCGCTCTCTTTGTCTAGCAGCGGGAACAACGACTCCTCCGTTTTTGCAGTCGCAGCGTCCAAATCCAATTGTTCCTGTCCGCTTAAAACGGTGACGCGTCCCCGATAGGTCTTTAGATGCTTTTGCGCGACATCGAAGGCTTCTTGAGCCTTACTCAAATTCTTGCCAACGTTTTCGAACTGGTTCTGGAAATGATCGAAAGATTTCTGCGCTTTCGCGAGCTCCAGGCGGCTTTTCTCGAAGCGACTGGCAACTTCGTACCACTTATGGACTAGAGAAATTGTCTGCAATGTCATGAGCAGCGTATTGGGGGATACAGGGAACACATGCAGTTCGTTTAGCCAGTCAGCCAAATCGCGATTGCGGACGGTCTCCATATATAACGTCTCGCTGGGCAGATACATAAGCGCGATGTCGGTTGTGCCATTTTCTGGCTGGATGTACGCCTTGATCCGCTTGGCTTCTGCTTTCATCACGCGAACAAAATCTTTGCGGGCCTCGACAATCTCGGATTCGACATTGCTCTCAAAAAGCGCTAGAACCTGTTCTCGCGGAAACTTTGCATCAATGGGCAATCGTCGATCCGGGAACTGTATTAGCGCGTCTGCGCGTCCGCCGCCTTCAGGCAATTGCGCCTGGATCTCAAACATGTGAGCTGGCAGAAAATCAGCCAGTAGCCGTTCCAAGCTGGCTTCGCCGAATTTACCGCGCAGGTGGGGAAGTTTGAGCAGGTTGTTCAAGTCATTAATCGAATGGCCCAATGCGCCAACTTCTCGTAGTTGTTCTTCCGCTGCCTTTAAATGTTGCTGCACCTTCTCGAACTGCGCGAAGCCTTCTTTAATGTTCTGATCAAGCTTCACTTGTACCTGGTCCGTGATCGCAAGTAGCCGGGAGTCTACTCGATCGCGAATGCTTTCTAGGTTCTGCGCTGTCCGTTGATTCATTCCATCAAATTCAGTTTTCAACTGGGCGGTCGTCAAAGCCAAGGAACCCGTTAGCTCTGCACGAGCCTGCGCCAATCCCTCCGCTTGTTCCTTACGTCCAGTCTGCATTTGCAGATCAACTGCATTCCGAATCCCATCAAAACCGCTGCCTAATCGATCCGCAACTTGCTGGCGCAGATCGCCCTTCGTCTGTTCCAGTCTCGTGGCCATGTCCGCAGTTGAGGATGCGAACTGCGCAGTCAACGTTTGTTTCAGGATTTCGTTCTGCGATTCCAGGCGCACAAGCGCGTCAGTTTGCGCCGCCGATGCCTTTGTTCGTCGCAGCAAAGCCGCTACCAGAGCCAGAATCAACGCGTTACAGGCCACCAGTAGTAACACTAAAAATGTTCCCATTGTAATCGTGTATCTCCGAGGACTAAAGGCTATTCTACGCAAACTCGCGATGCAGAGGATTGCTTTCGCGGGTAACGATGAGACCCACCGCGACGACGCGTCGATCATACCCTCGGCCAAACCGTCATGCGGCAATTTGGTTCTTCTGCACGATACTGATGGCCACAGGAGCAGCCAGTGCGCAATCATCTTACGATGCCGTTGCCGAGCAACACATTCTTGATCTGGCTAATCAGGCTCGAACAAAAGCTGGATTGCCTGAGTTGAAACTTGATCCCGGCTTGACCGCCGCAGCACGTCAGCACTCTGCGTTGATGGCGGCAAGCAGGCAGCTTTCGCACGACTTACCCGGAGAAGCGACATTACCCGCACGCCTCGCGGACGCAGCCAAGATGAACATGACCAGTGAAGGCGAGAACGTGGCATTCGCTCCGAGCGCAGAGGATTCTCAGCAAAGATTTATGGACTCTCCGCGCCACCGTGCTAATCTTCTTGACGCGAAGTTCAATCTGGTTGGACTAGGAGTTGTCCATGACGGCCGGATGGTTTATGTGACGCAGGATTTCGCCCACGTCACAATTCCAAAAGAGACAACTACTCACTAGATTCTCAGTGCGTGAACGACACGTTTAAGCCGGTGGAAAATAGAACGTCGTTATCTTTTTTCCCCGCTGGAGGATTGGTCACGTACACGTCGCCAAAACTGTTCTGCCATCCCAGCCATTTGTTCAACTTGGTGACGGTTCCAAAATCGAATGTTGCGCGATACTGTCCGCCGTTATTGAAATCGGGGAAAACGTAGCCTTTCTCAGCGATGACCGTGCTTTTGCCGAGCTTGCGCGTTAACTCTTCGCCGAATGTGCCCGCGGCAAAGCTGTTGGTGATCGTGTCGTAATCTTCATGCGTATAGTTGATACCTGCGAGCAGATCAAGAGTCGTCTTGTCGCTCTTGATGAGGTGGTATCCTACGCCTCCCCCGAATACCGATCGCAGATTCAAGCTCTGCAACTGGTCTGCCATAAAGTCAGCCCCTACGAATCCGAATATTCGCGGAGTCAAATCGTGATCGTAGCGAGCGCCGCCCTGAATTACATTGGCCGTCGTACTAGGGACCGCGCCGGACGCGTTATTCTTCGCGTATACAGAGTTCGTGTAAAGCGCCAGCTTGTCGCGCAAGCCAGTCCGTGCCGCGTTGAACGCGATCGCCAGGTTATCCGTTTCGCTATTGCCACCTGTAACCGCAAAGCCGACGTTAGCTCCGCCAGCCCAGCCTTGACCAAGTCCCGGATGCTGTAACTTCTCGAAGGCAATTTGTTCGTCGGATGAGCGGATCAGCGCAATGTCCGCCTTTGCGATGGTGACAGGAGGCTGTGACTGCACGACAATCGCATCGTCCTGCGTTGTTACTACGCCGGAATAAATCTTCTTGTCTTTATCTTTACCACTCTGAATATAAATCGGCTTTTCGGTGGACAAGGATTGAATGGAATCCCATTGAATATCGACAGATCCGAGAGCATCGGTTTTAAGGGTCAGCGTTTTTCCGTCGGACTTAACGACGCTGCCGCTAAGATGGTCGCCATTTTTTAACGTGACTTGATCAGCGAAGGCGGTGAGTGAAAATATAATTGTGGGGACAAGCAGAAAAGTTAGAGACAGACGCGTACGCATAAAGATACCGATACTCCTGAGTTATAAGTTTTAGACGAAGCGATAAATCCTTGGATGCTTATTTCGGTAATTAGGGGCTTTCACCGAACAATGCATTATAAATTCCGCCACCTAGGGCCCCTCCGATGAGAGGAGCAACCCAAAACAGCCACAGTTGCGAAATGGCCCATCCGCCAACGAATAATGCCGGGCCAGTACTGCGTGCGGGATTCACTGAAGTGTTTGTTACCGGAATTCCCACAAGATGAATTAGCGTAAGACATAGCCCGATGGCGATTGGTGCAAAACCTTGCGGTGCGCGTTTGTCGGTCGCACCCATGATGACGAACAGGAAAAACATCGTCAGTACAATTTCTGCTACTAAGCAGGCAATCATCGAGTAGCCGCCTGGAGAATGTTCCGCATAGCCGTTGGAAGCGAAGCCGCCCGCTAGTGAAAATCCAGCTCTGCCGCTGGCGATGATATAAAGAACGCCGGCTGCTGCAATTGCGCCAGCCACTTGGGCAGCTATGTAGGGCAACAATTCCGAGGCAGGGAATCGTTTTCCTACAACTAGCCCGACGGAGACTGCCGGGTTTAGATGACATCCTGAAATATGGCCGATGGCAAACGCCATCGTAAGAACTGTCAGGCCGAACGCAAGAGCCACACCCGCAAACCCGATTCCTAATCCAGGGAAGGCAGCCGCAAGGACGGCACTACCGCACCCTCCGAATACCAGCCAGAATGTTCCAAAGAACTCCGCTGCCGAACGTTTTCCGACGCCCATTGTCATCCTCCAATTTTGAATTTGCGGGAACGAAAAACTTTAGCAGCTTCCCGCCTAATAGGAAAGAGCTCGACTCTATTTCTCCGGAGCAACTTGCGTGACAGTTGCTCCCGCTGATTCTGGAGGCGTCGCCGCAACGGGAACCGGTATTTCCCCGCCATGTAGCAGTCCAACTATCGATTGATAAAGATGCGTTCTCGTCGCATATCTCTCATTTGCGCGCGTGATGTATCGGACATGCACCTCAATGCCCGAGGCCGTCGGACGCAAGTTCACAGCAGGCGCAGCAGAAACAGCATTAACCTGATAACGGGTCGTCGCCTTTGCCCATTCCTGCTCAGCAGCGCGAGCGTTCTTCGCCGTTTCTTCCGTCACTATTTTTTGTATGGAATCGATAATCGGATATGGATTCTGCGATGACGGCACCACAATCTGCAATTCATCCCAAAGCCACTGACCGACCGTAGAGAAATTGAAGAAATGTCCTTCGATGGCGAAACTGTTTACGAAAGCGACTTTGCGCCCAGTCGGATGGCCCGTGTCAGTCCAATTGCCTGTTTCTAAAACCACCGTACGCAGCAAATTGATCTCGACAACCTCGCCAGCCACGCCATTGATCTCAACCCAGTCACCCACCCGCATTCCATTGCGGCCCATGAGGACAAACCAACCGAAGAATGCGACGATAAAATCCTTCATCGCGACGGTAAGGCCAGCGCCGGCTAATCCTAGGACAGTGGGGGTTTGACTGGGCGCGCCGAAGATAACAAACGCGATTAGCAGCACCGCGACGACTTGAGAAGCGAACCGAATCACCACCCTTAGAGTGTGCAGTCGCGTCCGCTCAGAACCCAGACTCTGTAAATAGCGGCCAATCAGATCGTCGGCGAGATAAGTCGCCATCACGATTAGCAGTATCCAAAGGGCAGACTGGAACATTTCATGGATCGCAAGCATCCGGTTCCGATGTATCAATCCAATCCAGTTTTTGTATCCAGTCTCTAAGTCTTGCGAATCTTGCATACGTTTGTCGTAGTCAGCAAGATTCTTGTTATCGTCCGACAAGAGATGAAGCTGGGAAACCGTTGAGGCACCTGAAGCATTGGTTGCTGGCTTGTTTGCCGCGATTTCCTTTGTTAACGCATCATGATCGCGCTTCAGTTGGGTCGCTTTTTGTTTGGCCTCGTCGCTGGCCTTCTGCAGCTGTTTATCTTTTTCGGCTAAAGCGCGAAACGCTGAATACTGCGCATAAAGATTTCGCGACTGGTAGTTAATCGAAGCATTGGCGTCATTGTTCGCGGAGGTCTTGTTATCGGAGTTGTGCTCTGCCGCTTGATGCTCGGCGAACTGATGTTGGATTAAACTTCCAGGATCGGCTCCAGCCCGAAGCAAATCCTCTTTGGCATCGTTTAGCTCGTCCTGATCAAGTTCCAACTGTGCTTGCGCAATGTCGAGCTGTTCCTGGGCAGCATCCTGTTGAGCGATCTTCGCGGAGGCCAATTGTTTCTTGGCGTCAGACACATCTTCTAAATCAGCCTGTACCTGAGCTTCCGACTGACTCGCGTGCTCATACAATTCTTTGTTTTCGGGTTTCGCCAGCGCAGGATGGTCCGCCGCATAGCGCGAAGCGTCGCGAAATGCCATATCTACTTCGTCATCGGCGGTATCGGAAATCTGACTCGCCAGTTGTTTCTCATCTGGATTTGAAGCGAGCTTAGCCATAGCCCGTGCAGTCAGGAGTGGGCTCTCGTCTACCAAAGGAGTAGGCTGATCATTCGACTGCTTGCCGGAGGCAACGTTAAAAGAGCCTTGTTCGCGCGTTAGGAATGAGCCAACGACAGCTGCAACCACGAGAATAAAAATCGCAAGCGGAATTAATAATTGCCGGGATTTCATTCCGCTCCTCGCGTCATTTTCGGATTATACGGTCGAATTAGAAGAAGATTTAAAATTATGGGCGCCAGTCCGCGATGAATATGTTGGTTTCATGAGGTGCCTTAGCGTTTCGATTCGAGGCCCATACCAACTTCTTTCCATCCGGACTGAACATTGGAAAGCCGTCAAATCCCTCGCTGACGGTTATGCGCTCGAGGTTGCTACCGTCCAAATTGATGGCGTAGAGTTCGAAGTTCCCCATGCCGCCCGTGGAACCCTGGTTAGAAGAAAATATGATTCGTTTGCCGTTGGGAAAGAACGAAGGAGCAAAACTTGCTGCGCCGAGGTTTGTTATCTGCCGTTTGTCGCTGCTGTCCGCTTTCATGATCCAAATTTCAAGTGATGTCGGACGAATCAAATTTTGCTGCAACAGTTCTTTGTATTCGGAAATTTCTTTTTCCGATTTTGGATGATAGGCACGATAAATAATCCACTTGCCGTCAGGCGAATAGAAAGGGCCGCCATCGTACCCCAACTCATGAGTGAGTTGTTTGACATGCTTGCCATTAGCATCCATCGAATAAATATCGAGGTCGCCATTGCGGACCGAGGTGAAAACAATCTTCTTGCCGTCACTTGAAATCGTCGCTTCGGCATCATAGCCGGGGGTAGTCGTGAGCTGCTTGAGACTAGTTCCATCAGGATTGGCGGTGAAAATGTCGTATCCCTGATAAAGGGCCCATACGTAGCCTTTTGAGAAGTCAGGACGCGGCGGACATTCCGCGCTTGCAAGGTGCGTAGATGAAAACAGAATCTTCTTGCCATCCGGATAAAAGTAAGAACACGTGGTGCGACCCTTGCCAGTCGAAACCATGCGTTGGTCGCTGCCGTCGATGTTCATAGTGAAGATCTGGTCGCACTTCACATCGCCATGTGACGACTGGAAAATAAGTTTCTTTGCGTCCGCAGAGAAGTATGCCTCGGCGTTTTGGCCGCCAAACGTGAGCTGGTGCACATTTCCGAGGTGCGTTTCTTGCGGAGTGGCGAGGTTAGCCGTGTCAGGAGTTTGTGCAACAGAAACTGCGGCGGCAGAAAAGAAAACAATGGCAAGAAGAGAGAGTTTAGTCATGATTTGGAATGGCTAGTTTAACTGAAGTAGCAAATTGCGTCCCGACTACTTTCACAAATGCTTCAAGAACGCTTTCGCCTCCGCGAGCCGTGGGAACAAGCTTTCTTCCGCGCGAAACTCTGCGGAATGTACACATCGACGGCTGCCTTGCAGTCTTACGGGATGCTTAAGGTGCAACATTTCGTGATAAACGATGTATTCGACCACGGGCCGGGGAACTCGGGCATGATCGAAAACTTTGCTCAGTACGATCGCATTGTGTCCTGGATCGTAATGCCCCAGACGATTTCGCGCTGCCTGCGCACTCCAAGCGAGGCGCGGGCGGGCAAGGAGCCCATGAAAGAATCGCAAGTTTAAATCGTCGAACATTTGCTCGAGATTGTAGATTTTTCCGTGAGGAGAAGCTAATCGCTTACGTCCACGAAGCTGGCGGACTAGATGTGACTTGCGCGTGAGTTCGGGGCTCGAAACGTAGCGGCGATAGCGTGTAGATTTATCTCGCTCAATTGGCCGCCGGTACATCTTCGCAAGCAGGATATGTGCAAGAGCCGAAAGCACCGCATCGGGCGCGCCTTCCAGTAAATCCGACAGCCGAATATGTAACTTGCCTTCGCGTAACCGGATCGTGTTGTTGATATTTGCAAACGCGAAAAAACGTACCGACATATCAGGTGCCACATGGTATGGGCGCAACTCTTCATGCGCTTGCAAAAAAATGGGAAGGAGACGCTCGCTCATTCGGCTCAGATTATCACGACTGGTTGGGACACAGATTCTAAAGCTTAATGAAATTCCTGCGCGGACGATGAAGATGACGATTTCTTCTTATGCTTGAACGACCCTTCCTGTTCCACCAATAGATCACGATGGTCTTTCGCGGCAGAATCCAATGTGTCCAGTGCGGACGAAAGCACAAATTCGTACTGTTGCACTTCATCAGTGCCAACTCCGTATGCGTCGCGTAATGCTCGCAACTTCGCCTGAAATTCAGTATCGGCGTCAATCAACAGCTTCAGAGACTTGCGCAAGTCGGATTGTCTTTTCACAAAAGTGTCGACGTTGTCGTCGAGCTCATCGTAAACATTCAGGAAATCCGTCACACGATCATGTGTTTGCTGTCCGCGGTCTTTCACTTTTACGTCGGCGCGCATCTCATCGAGTCCAGCAAGTCGTGTACGGGCAAATTCTATGTATAGCTTCAAGCGAGCGTCGGGGACTTGGGCGGCATCCCGCAATTTATTTATCTCGATGTCGCTGAGTGGATCGTGACGGAGCTGCGCAGTCGCGGGCCAAAGTGAGAGAACAATGAAGCACCCAACAAGTCCTATGAGATGGCGATTTCTCATTCGTTTGCTCCAAATAAGTGCTCCAGCAAGTCAGTCCGTAATTTCTCGAGATGTTCCGCTGCCTCCTGAACTGGAGGCTGCTCATCCAGTGTTAGCGTGTGTTTGATGTCGCGAAGCTTGGTCGCAGTTTTTCGTAAGGCAATTTCGGTATTCTTCACCTTCTTGTGGCTTTTGATCGCCGCGCTTTGCGCCTTGTCGGAATAGGTAACGATGTCGCGTACCGCCTCATTTCCTTGATCAACTTTACCTTCGTAGTAAAGATTGTCGACGGTCTTGAGTTGGTGTTCCACAATGCGCATATATAGCCCAGGTTGATCTTCGACGCGAGCAGAATCTGCGTGCGCGATCATGTCTTGGAGGCTCTCTTCTTTCGATGCGTTGGCGAATACAGAAGCCATTAGTAGCATCATGATCGAGATGGCTCGGATAGACATAATTACTTCTTGGGTTCAATCGCGATTAACCGGTGTCTCGCCTGCCATTCCTGATCGGGATATTTGCCGTCTGCAAGCTGAAGAAAGCGGTGATAGTTTTCTGATGCCTGCTTAACGTCCTGCAGGTGATCGAACGCAGATGCCCGCAGGAAATAGCCAACGGCGAGCGGCGGCAAAAACTTGTCTCGAGCATTCACTGCTTTGATGGCAAGTACGTAGTCTTTGTTCTCGGCGGCTGCGGTTGCCAAATCGCCATAGGCTTCACCGAAGTCTGGTTTCAATTTCACCGCTACGAGGAACTCCTGCTCGGCTGCACCATACTTTAGCTGCTTTAGAAGTGTTTGACCGAGCCGTGCGTGCAATTCAGCGTCGTTCGGATTGGTCGCGAGGATCGCGCGATACATTGGTTCTGCCTGAGCATATTTCGCAGTCTTGAAATATTGGAACGCCAGTTCACCTTGCGCTTCGGCATTATGCGGATCTAGCTTGATGGCGGTTTGAAGAGCGACTAATGCGTCGTCATTTTTATCCTGCATTGCAAGCGCCCGGGCTAGCTGTAGTTGCAGTGCCGCATTTTCCGGATGTGCTAGTGTCAAACGTTTCAACGTTGCTTCAGCTTCCGGGTAGTTCTTAGCTTTGATCGCCATTTCAGCAGAGCAAGTCAACGCTTCCTGTGAAGCCGGATCAAGTGCTAGCGCGATATCACATTCTTTGCCGGCTTGGGTGAACTGTCCTTGCTTCTCCATCAATTGGGCAGCGGAAAAATGCGGCTCAGGATCCTTCGGTTGAAGTTTCGCGGCTTCCTGATAAGCGGCGATAGCGTCCTGTGGCTTGTTGATTTCCAGGACGTGCGCCAGAGAAAGCCATGCGCGGGCGCGTCCTTCATCAATATTTGCTGTTGGTTTCAGCGTCGTTGCCACGCGCAGAAATTGTTCAGCGTCAGGGTTGTGCGCTCGGGCCAGCATCAGTCCAAGATTTAGGTTTGACTCGAAAACATCAGGCTTGACTGTTACGGATTTGCGATAAGCAGCAATCGAGTCGTCAACTTTCCCTTGCGCGTTGTAAACGAATCCCAGATCGAACCAAGCCTGATAACTTGTTGCGTCCGCCGCCGTGAGCTTCGTCAAAGTAGCTTGAGCGGATGCGTAATCTTTCTTCTCGATCGCATCTTCAGCGCGGACCAACTCTGCAGCGGTAGGATCGTTCTCCGCAATTCGGTGATGTCGTATGGTCTCAGTCTGTTGAGCGCTTATGAAGGGAGTGGCAATCCAAAAAAAGGGGAGCAACGTAAGACCCAACATTCGAATCCCGCCGCCACGCATCGAGTTAGGCAGTTTGTTCAACATCGGAACGATCTTCACTTGAACGATCTTTATTCGGATGAATGGCGTCAGCCTGGTTTTCGAGAGGCGCATGTCCGCGCAATATCGGAGCAAGAAATTGCCCTGTATACGAGTGCGGTAACTTCGCGATCGCCTCCGGTGTGCCAGCGCCGACAATACGTCCGCCACGTTCACCGCCTTCTGGCCCCATATCAATGACCCAATCGGCAGTCTTGATGACCTCCAGATTGTGCTCGATGACCAGAATAGACCCTCCTGCTTCGATTAGGCGGCGAAACGCCGACAGGAGTTTACTGATGTCCTCGAAATGCAATCCGGTTGTCGGTTCGTCGAATATGTAAAGCGTGCGAATCAGTTTCTTTGCTACTTTGCGCTCCACGTCGGACACTGGTCGCGCAAGGCTCCTTGCGGCTGGTTGAAGATGCGCCGCAAGCTTCATGCGCTGCGCTTCACCACCGGAAAGAGTAGTAGCCGATTGTCCCAAACGCAAGTACCCCAGTCCGACCTCATCCAACACTCTCAGCTTTTCTGAGAGTTTGGGAATACCCGCAAAGAACCCTAAAGCTTCTTTTACAGTGAGATTTAGGACGTCATGAATATTCTTGCCGTGATACCGGACGTCGAGCACCTGTGACTTATAACGTGTTCCTTGGCACTCTTCGCAAATGAGCTCGACGTCCGCAAGAAATTGCATTTCAACGGTAACGGTTCCATCGCCCTGGCACGTCTCGCAGCGGCCGCCCGGTATGTTGAACGAGAAATGCCCAGCGGAAAATCCTCGTTTCTTGGATTCCGGTAGTGAAGCAAACAATTCGCGGATCCCGTCGAACGCCTTGATATAGGTCACGGGATTGGAACGAGGGGTGCGGCCAATCGGAGATTGATCGACCATAACAACGTCGTCAATATATTCCTCGCCGTCGATACTGCTACAACCCGGCGCGGTTATAGGTAAAGGGCCATCTCCGGCTTGCCGCTTGGCCCTGCTCAGTGCCGGAAACAGTACGTCATGCACAAACGTCGACTTACCGGATCCTGAAACTCCTGTGATCGCTACGAGCATACGCAGCGGAACGGTGAAATCCACACCCTTGAGATTATGCATTCGTGCGCCGCGTATCTCGATCTTTTCGCGTCCTGCTTTTCTTCGCGATGCTGGGAGCTGTATGCGCAATTCGTGTGACAGATATCGGCCCGTGAGCGATTGCGGAATGTGCTGAATCTCGTCGTAGGTGCCGACTCCTATCACTTTCCCGCCATGTTCGCCGGCCCCCGGTCCGAGATCGATGATTCCGTCAGACGCGCGCATCACATCGGGATCGTGCTCCACTACCAGGATCGTGTTTCCCAGATCTCGCAGTCCATGCAAAATCTTGATGAGCCGATGAGTATCGCGGCTGTGTAATCCAATGGATGGTTCATCGAGTACATACAAAGTTCCAACTAGTCGCGATCCTAGCGATGTTGCCAGCTGGATGCGCTGGGCTTCGCCGCCGGACAGCGTCGATGACAACCGATCCATGGTCAGATATTCCAAGCCAACATCATTTAGGAATCGCAGCCGTTGACTAATTTCCTGCAGAAGTTGTTCGGCGATTCCAGCTTCTTGCTCAGATAACTTAAGGCCATCAAAAAACTGCGTCGCTTGTTCTACCGTCATACTGCAAACTTCACAGATATTCTTTCCGGAGATACGCACTTGCCGAGCTTCCAGGCGCAGCCGGCTGCCATTACAAGAGGGGCAGAGGGAATACCCCCGGTAGCGGCTCAGAAAAACACGAACATGGAGCTTATATTTTTTGCGCTCAAGATAATTGAAGAAGCCACGTACACCTTGATACTTTCCGTTCCCATCGATCACAAGGCGTTGCTGTTCCGTCGTCAATTCGCCCCACGGAGTATCCACCGGAATGCCCATCTGCTTGGCGTAGCGCTTCATTTCCGCGTTGTAAGGTTTGCCCTTTGGCTTTGTCCACGGCTCGATTGCGCCTTCGGACAATGATTTCGAATGGTCGGGTATGACCAGGTTCATATCGAAATCGACGGTGTTACCAAAACCCTGGCAGCGGGCGCAAGCTCCATACGGATTATTAAAGGAGAACAGGCGTGGCTCAGGTTCTTCGAAGCGGGTGCCATCGTTCTTGCACTCGAATTTTTGTGAAAATCGGAAACGGTTTTTGCCGACAAGTTCGCTCGCACGCGCAGCAAATTCAAAAATGACTTCGCCGGATTCGCGATAACCACTTTCAACTGCATCCACGATTCGCGCTCGGACTTCGGAAGAAACGACGATCCGATCTACAAGAACATAGACAGGCTTTGAAAAATCTAGGTTGAGTAATGACTCAGGAGTGGAAAACTCAAACACTTCGCCGTTCTGGAAAAGCCGGTTAAATCCTCGCTGGCGAAGATTGAAGAGTCGCTCTTTGACCTGTTCCGTAATCGCTGCAAGGGCATTTGCTGGTGCAGCAACCTTCTTTCGTCCGCGAACGGATTTCGGCGTCGCGTCCTCAGCTGGTTTCGGCGCTTCACTTTGTAACGGAAATAGGACATTCAGCCGCGTGCCTTCATCCAGCGCCAGAATTGTGGCGGTGACTTCGTCCACGGTGTCTTTCTTAACTTCGGTGCCGCACACCGGACAATATGTCCGCCCGATTCGAGCGAATAATAACCGCAGATAGTCGAATATTTCGGTCGCGGTTCCAACCGTGGATCGCGGATTTCGCGTCGAATTCTTCTGCCGAATCGCCACCGCGGGGGCGATACCGTCGATGACATCGACGTTCTGGCTTCTCGATCCGCTCCAAAAACTGCCGTGCATATGCCGATAAAGACTCTACATAGCGGCGCTGACCTTCGGCGTAAATCGTGTCGAAAGCGAGCGAAGATTTCCCCGACCCCGAAACTCCGGTGACGACCGTGAGGGCATTATGGGGGATGTCTACGTCCACATTCTTGAGGTTGTGGACCCGTGCGCCCCGAACAGTGATACTTTCGCTAGCCATTCGCTTTCTTATACCTTACCGACCTCAAATCAGGGAAACTGTTTCCACGTTGCGGCACCCTCTAGAAGGTTCCCGGGACACAATGAATCTTTCTATTATAGGCCAGTGAGAAACGCTTGTTTTGATTGCAGAACCGTGGGTTGGCTACTTTCGGAAGTGACTTTCGATCGCTTCCGCTTGCGAGCGAGTGACCACCGATGACAGCGCCGCGGCATCGGCCTGCTTTACAGCCTGTAAACTCCCGAAATGTTGCAGCAACCGTCGTGTCGTACTCGCACCGACACCCGGAATGTCCAAGAGTTCAGTGGAGCGGTCACGCATCTGCCGGCGTTTGCGATGGAATGTCACTGCAAACCGGTGCGCTTCATCTCGAATCAACTGCACCAGATGCAAAACTGGCGAGTGATGATCGAGCACGACGGGCTCCGCTTCCTGCCCATAGACATAGATAATCTCTTCGCGCTTCGCAATCGATGCCAGCGGCTGGTTGATCACTTCTACCGATTCGAGCGCTGCCGCAGCTGCGTGCAATTGCCCTAAGCCGCCGTCAATGAGAATCAAACTGGGCATTTTCTTTTTCTCTTGTAGCAGCCGCCCATAACGGCGGCTAACCACCTCTCGCATGGACGCGAAATCATCCACGCCTTCCACGGTCTTGATGATGAACTTGCGATATTCGGATTTCTTCATCTTTCCGTCTTCCCACACAACCATGGACGCCACAGTTTCCGCTCCTTGAATGTGTGAAATATCGAAGCACTCAATCCGTTCTGGCAGTTCCGGCAAGTTCAAAGCGTCCTGTAATGCCTCTTGCATGGCTTTCGCGGTAGGTTTCATCACGCGGAATCGCTGATCGTAAGATTGCTTTGCATTTGCGCCGGCCAGGTCGATCAGCGACCGTTTGTCGCCGCGGAGCGGAACTGTGATGTGTACGCGCGCAGCGCGCGGATCACCCTTGGCTACCTGCTCGCTCAGTACCTCCTCCAGAGCTTCGCGGTCTTCAAATTCAGTGGGAACGTAGAGGTGGCGGGGAACATATGGTTGCTCAATGTAAAGCTGCTTGAGCAAGGTTGAGAAAAAATCGCCGGGATCGAACGCGGCAACTACCGCTTGATCTGCGCCGCGCGGAACGCTGAGCTCCGGCAAATCTTCCCAAAAGAACTCACGGCGATCCAGCACGCGTCCGCCGCGAACATGGAACAGGTTCACCGCCAACATGCCGTTTTCGCAGTGATAGCCAAATACGTCGGCGTCGTCGCCTTCGGCCGCGGCGATGCGTTGCTTTTCCTGTAACTGCTCCACTGTAGAGATGAGATCGCGATACCGTGCCGCCCGTTCGAACTCCTGGTTCGTGGCTGCGTGTTCCATTCGTTGTCGCAATGAACGCGCCAAGTCAGTTGGACGCCCATCCAAAAACATCTTCACATCGCTAACCGCTTCTTTGTATATATCGGCGGTCGTTAGGCCTTCCACGCAAGGCCCAAGACAGCGCTTGATATAGAACTGCAAACACGGCCTCGGATGAAATCGATTCAGGTCCACCTTGCAGGAAGGAACGAAAAAATTGCGGTGGATCAAATCGACGATCCGACAAGCAAGGTTGCCAGGAAAAAATGGGCCGTAATATTCGCTACCATCTTTACGCAGTCGCCGAGTTACATACACCCGCGGATATCGGTCGCCAAGCGTGAGCTTTACATACGGATAAGTCTTGTCATCGCGTAGCAGAATGTTGAATCGCGGCTTTTTCTGCTTGATAAGGTGATTTTCGAGGGCCAACGCCTCTTTTTCGTTCTCCACGACGATGTAATCGACGTTGATAGCTTCGCGGACCAGCGTTCCGGTCTTCGCGTCCTGTACTCTGCCTTCGTGAAAGTACGAACTCACACGGCTGCGCAAGTTCTTCGCTTTGCCTACATAGATCACATCGCCTTCGGCATTCTTATAAAGATAGACACCGGCCGACGTTGGCAAACTGCGAATTTTGGCAACAATGTCCATGGGACGTAAAGAAATAGTGTTGGTTTCTATATTAGATGCAACAGGTTCCGGACGGACGCTCCACGCGTTCAGGTTGAATATCACCGTCATGCAGCGCGCCTAAAATGCTAAAATGGATAGACTACATGCCCTCTTCCGCTCCTATTATTTCCGATCTATCTGATCCGACTCTGTCCGCAAAGCCTACGAAAGTAGGGTTTGTCAGCTTGGGTTGTCCCAAAAACCTCGTTGATAGCGAAGTGATGATGGGAATGCTGGCGCACGCGGGGGCCGAACTGACACAACAAGCAGAAGATGCGGACGTAATCGTCGTAAACACCTGTTCATTTATCGCCAGCGCACAACAAGAGTCGGTGAACACGATTCTGGAGATGGCGAAACATAAAACGGATGGTCGCGCACGCAAGTTAATCGTAGCCGGCTGTTTGGTCGAACGCTTTCGCGGCGACATTCAGAAAGACATTCCGGAAGTTGACGCAGTCGTTGGTACTGGCGAACTGGAGAAAATCCTGGCCGCAGCTGGCATCGCAGATACTCGTCCACAAAATCCCCTGGTTCAGATTGTGACTTCACGATCTGAAGGTGACGCTCGGGCCGCACAAGGACGTTTCTCGCGCGAAACGTGGGACGGCGCTATCGCCGATCTCCCGAATTATTTGTATGACGAGGCGACACCCAGAATTTTGGCTACGCCGAAGCATACCGCTTACATCAAGATTGCCGAGGGCTGCGACCATCCTTGTAGCTTCTGCATCATTCCGCAGCTCAGAGGAAAATTTCGTTCGCGCAGGTTTGAATCGGTCGTCGCAGAGGCTGAACGTCTGGCTGCCTCAGGAGTACGCGAGCTCACGCTAATCGGGCAGGATACAACGTGCTACGGCGAAGATTTTGGCATGAAGGATGGATTGGCCCTGTTACTGGAAAGGCTCGCCAATATTCGAGATCTCCGCTGGGTGCGGTTTCTTTACGCTTATCCGAACAAGATTACCGGTAAGTTGCTGGAGACGATCGCAGCCCACGAAAAAATTTGTTCCTACATTGATGTTCCTTTGCAGCACGCTTCTGCCAGTGCGTTGAAACGTATGAAACGTGGTGGCGGCGCTGACATTTTCTTGAGATCAGTGGAGAAAATGCGCGATGTAATCCCGAATGTCACTTTGCGAACGTCATTCATCGTTGGGTTCCCGGGGGAAACCGAACAAGAATTCGAAGAGCTTTGCGACTTCGTTCGATCTGCCGAGTTCGATTGGATGGGGGCTTTCGGATATTCCGACCAAGAGGGTGCGGGAGCTTTTGCAGCCGCAGATAAGTTGCCAGAACGCGAAATCGAACGACGTCGTAAACAGCTGATGCAAATCCAGCGCAAGATCAGTAAACGTAATAAAAATAACTTGATAGGCCAGGAAGTAGATCTGTTGCTGGAAGGCTATTCAGAAGAAACGGACCTATTGTTCGAAGGGCGTACACCAATGCACGCTCCGGAAATCGACGGCAAAGTTTTCATCAACGACGTTCCCGATGGTATCGAGCCGATTCCCGGACAATTCTACCGGGCGGAAATTACCGAAGCACACGACTATGATCTGGTCGCGCGTATTATTTAGTTCTCCATGGCTGGGAAAACTCCAATCAAGCTTCGCTGCCCCATCTGCAAGAAAACCGTGAAGAACGCTGATGCCGAATTTCCATTTTGCAGCGAGCGCTGCCGCACCATCGATCTGGGAAAATGGGCGAGCGGGAAGTACGTGATTTCCTCACCGACTTCCGATGTGGACGAAGACCTTGTCGGTTCGGACGAAGATTGATGACTGCCGACATCAAGACGCATCCGCTTGGTTGGGCCTCGGTTGTTGCCACCTTCTTTGGTGTCGGACGCATTCATCCGGGCCCCGGTACGTGGGGATCGGCCGCTACGATTCTCTTGTGGTGGGCACTGACGAGATACATCTCACCTCCAATTCAACCGGGTATCGCCCTTTTGCTCACAATCGCTGCCGTAGCTATCGGAATTCCTGCTGCAACGCAAGTCGTCCGCGCAACCGGAATTAAAGATCCGCAATACGTCGTGATAGACGAGGTGGCCGGCCAACTTCTTACCTTGGTTGCTTCGCCTGCGACATGGAAGTTCCTTCTTGTGGGATTTATACTTTTCAGGGGCTTCGATATCGTAAAGCCGCCGCCCATTCGAATGCTGGAACGGCTTCCAGAAGGCGTCGGCATCGTGGTGGACGACTTGGGTGCTGGAGTTTATGCGCTCGCGATTATGCAAATCTTGCAACATTTTAGTTTCTTTTCTCGGTAGCGGCATCAGAGACTGAAGAAGCATCACAGAAAGTTAGGCAACTGTTCCATGGCAATTTCGTTGGCCGGCAAGAAGAATGTAAATGGCGATCCTCATATTGAAGAAGTACGTCCGAGCGCTGCGCTGCCCGGTGGTGAGTTGCAAATTACCGGAAGCGCTCTTCATCCGCCAGAATTTCGTCGTCCCCGCGTTCAATTCAACGAGTTGGACGGCTCGATCGTAGTCAGTTCCCCAGAGTTTATTGTCGTTCGAGTTCCGGCTACAGCCTCTTCTGGCCCCATCGTAGTTTCTGCCAACGGGCACACAAGCAATCAAGTGCCGGTGAAGGTTGCAGTTCCAATCGCTGAGAGTCTGCATCCGGTTACCAGTCCCGCGCTCGATGCCGAGGGCAATATTTATGTAACGTTTTCTGGCTCTCGTGGGCAAAAGGTGCCGGTGGCGATTTACAAAATTGACACCAACTACAACGTCAAACCGTTTGTCGTGGACATGATGAACGCGACTGCCATCGCGTTCGACCGCGAAAACCAGATGTACGTTTCTTCGCGTTACGATGGCGCGGTCTACCGCGTCGCTCCGAACGGAACGGTTTCGACCTACGCGGAAAGCATGGGAGTGGCGACTGGCATCGCATTTGACCGCTTCGGAAATCTTTATGTCGGCGATCGGAGTGGTACGATTTTCAAAATTGCTCCCGATCGCCAAATTTTTGTTTTCGCAACTTTAGAGCCGAGTATTTCCGCCTACCACTTAACTATTGGCCCGCAGGGCGACTTGTTCGTAACCGGCCCTACTACTTCCAGCTTTGACACGGTTTACAAGATCGACCCACAAGGTAAGGTGACACCTTTTTACCGCGGCTTAGGGCGGCCGCAAGGTATGGCAGCTGATGCGGAAGGAAATTTATATGTGTCGGGCTCTCTGGCTGGTCAACGAGGGATCGTCAAAATCTCTCCTGATGGCAAAGCCTCGTTGCAAGTTGCCGGGACAGGACTCGTCGGCCTGGCCTTCGCTCCGGGACGCTCAGTAATTCTCGCGACCACCAGCGGACTACACCACCTTGCATGGGACATTGCTGGCATGCCTCCGCTTTCTGAATCCATCGTTTAGACTGCTTCTGTGGACGCAGAGATCATAGCGATCGGTTCAGAGCTCCTTACTCCCTTTCGTCAGGATACGAACTCGCTTTATCTCACCGGGCAGCTCAATCAGCTTGGCGTCGAAGTCATTTTCAAGACCGTTGTTGGAGATAGTCGAACGCGTCTGACCAGTGCGGCGAGCCTTGCGATTTCACGCTCTGACATCATCATTTTCATGGGCGGCCTCGGGCCCACAGAGGACGATCTCACACGCGAATCCGTCGCCGACGCGCTCGGCTTACCCCTGAAACGCGACCCCGAATTGATGGCCGCACTCGATCGCCGCTTTGCTGAGCGTGGTTACAAAATGACGCCCAATAATTATCAGCAGGCGGATGTTATCTCTGGCGCGATTGTGCTGCCGAATCCCAACGGGTCCGCGCCCGGACTTTGGATCACGGGAAAATATGACGATAAAGAACGAATCATTCTACTCTTGCCCGGTCCTCCGAATGAATTAATTGCGATGTTTGAGCAGCAATGTTTGGATCGCCTGAAGGCTCGACTTCCTAAACGCTATATCGCGACTCGCGTACTGAAGATTACTGGATTGGGCGAATCTCATTGCGATGCCAGGGTCGCGCCGATTTACAAAACTTTCATCGATGTTGATACCACCATTCTCGCTGGCGCGGGCGAAATCCAGCTGCATTTGAAAGCTCAGAAGCCGTCACTCGCCGAAGCGCAACATCGAGTCGATCAATTGGTTGTGTTGCTAGAAGAAGAGTTGGGAGACTTAGTATTTTCCGACAACGGCGATTCTCTGGAGCAAATCGTTGGCTACTATTTGCAAATGCGCGGGATTACATTGGCCACGGCTGAGTCATGCACGGGCGGCATGCTGGCGGAGAGATTGACTTCGATTCCCGGCAGTTCTCGATATTATTTGGGAGGAGCCATTGTCTACTCCAACGAATTGAAGACAGATTTCGCTGATGTGCCCACGCACATGCTGGAAAAGCATGGCGCCGTCAGCCGGGAAGTGGCTGCTGCTCTTGCTGAAGGCATCCGCTATCGTTGCGATGCGACTCTCGGCATTGGCATCACTGGAGTTGCCGGACCTGCGGGTGGATCCGCCGAGAAGCCCGTTGGATTGGTATTTCACGCTTTAGCTAGCGAGCAGGGAACAGAAGTCATCGAAAGAAAATTCCCTGGCGATCGAAAGCGCGTGCGTTTTGTCGCCACCCAGCAGGCGCTGGACATGGTAAGACGCAAGCTGATGTGAAAGACTCATGAACAATTTCAATGAATAATTATTTCGCGACCGCCTTGCTCGGCTACCTCTTGGGGTCCATTCCATTCGGATATATTTTGGTGCGGATATTTCGCGGGCAAGATGTCCGGCAAGTTGGTAGCGGCAACATTGGCGCGACCAACGTGGCGCGTTCGTCGCCAATGCTAGGCGTGCTGACCCTAATTCTCGACGCGTGCAAAGGGTTGACGGCCGTATTTCTCACGAGCCGTTTTTTCGCGGGCCAACCTACCCTGTTACTGATTGCTGCTCTGTTCGCCGTAATAGGACATTTGTTTCCTATATGGCTTCGATTCAAAGGCGGCAAGGGCGTTGCGACCGGCCTCGGAGCCTTTATTCTTCTAACCCCTAAGGCTCTCTTATTAATGGTCGGCATCTTCATAGTAGTAGTTATGGCTACACGCTATGTTTCGCTGGGATCTATCATCGCGGTTGCATTATTTCCGCTTCTTGCTTTCCTGTTGGATGGGTACCGCAGTACAAACGCGCTTTGCATCATGACGTTATGTTCCGCGCTGATCATCGTGAAGCACAGTAAAAACATTCGTCGCCTACGCCATGGCACCGAATCGCGTTTCGGACGGGCACGGGCATGAGCGAGATCGCGGTCATCGGAGCCGGAGCGTGGGGGACGGCGCTTGCCATTATTTTAGGACGCACGAAAAAGCACCAAGTTCGATTGTGGGCGCATGAAGCCGCAGTCCGTGAATCGTTGTCAAAGCGTCGCGTGAACGAGATGTTCTTCCCGGGACAGACAATCCCTGAAAGCACTTCGGTTCCTGCAAATCTGGCAGAGGCGCTAAACGGGGCGCAGATCGTGGTAAGCGTGATGCCCTCGCAACACTGTCGTGGCACATTCGAGCAAATGAGTTCGAACCTCAGCGAGAAAATGCTCTTTGTCAGCGCGACCAAGGGACTTGAAGAACGTAGCTTGATGCGAATGACCGAAGTGATATCCAAGACAATTAAATCGACTTGTGGTTTTGTGCCGAGAGTCGGCGCATTAAGTGGTCCATCATTTGCAATTGAAGCCGCGCAAGGCGATCCCACCGCTGTGACGATTGCGTCGCAGGATTCGAAACTGGCGGAATTGGTTCAACAGGAATTCAGCGATCCACGATTCCGGCTCTACAGAAACGATGACGTTATCGGCGTCGAACTGGGCGGAGCTCTAAAAAACGTCATTGCCATAGCAGCCGGAGTTTGCGATGGATTGGGATTTGGTCACAACTCGATTGCCGCGCTTATCTCCCGCGGCTTGTCGGAAATGTCACGTTTGGCAGTTGCTTGTGGCGGGCGACAGGAAACCATGGCTGGTCTTGCCGGCTTAGGCGACCTGGTTCTCACCTGTACCGGCGGATTGTCGCGCAACCGCAATGTAGGCAGGGAGTTGGGACAAGGACGAAAGCTTCCAGACATAATCGGCAGCATGCACGGCATGGTCGCTGAAGGTGTCTTCACGACTCAAGCCGCGGTGGATCTTGCCCGAAAACATTCTGTAGAAATGCCGATCACCGAGCAAATGCGCGCGATTTTGTACGAGTCGAAAGCTCCTTCCGACGCAATCCGCGAACTCATGAGCCGGAGCGTGACCAGCGAAACCCGACTTTTATCGCCCTCGTAGCGGTAACCTTTCTCCGGTTACTAAAAGCCGCAAAATGCCCAGATTTCGACACTTCGGTAACGCGATTTCCTCGAGTTATCCCCGTAGAATTGCCTGAGTTGGAGGAGTCTACGCCGCGTGAAACGTGGCGTCCCGAGGCCTATTTGCCGCTGAAGTTTTCCATGCCGTCTCGCATCCCGATTCTGTATGTAATCCTCGGCGTCCTTGCGCTCATCAGCGTAGTGCCCATGTACTTTTATTCAACTCAGGTTGAATCCATCAACCGCGATCGCCTGATAACCAACGAACGCATTCTGCAAAATACAGTTACTCGTTCTTTGGCCGATGATATTGCCCAGCATCAGGAATCGCTGCGTATGATGCAGCAGAATCTGGGATCGGCACTTCAAGTTACAAGCGGCGGCGACATCACCGGACAACACGTCGAAGCTCCCGAACTGCGTGCGCTGCTTGAAAACTTTGTTTCATCGTCGGACGATCTGGCATACGCCACACTTTTAAATTCTGACGCACGAGGCGTTTCTGCCGGACGTATCGCCCCGGACGCATTTCTGCAAAGAGAACTTGAGCGTGCGTTTGCTGCCTCACGCGACGGGCGTGCTTATAACGGTGAAGCTCTGGTAGTAGGCAACGGAAAATCAGCGCGGACAGTAATGCTGGTCAGCACACCAGTCATGTATGGCGGACGTTTCCTGGGCATGATCGGTTCCGTTGTAGATTTGCAATTCCTGATTCGCCGATTACAGGAGGTCAACCGCGGAGGACTCACCCCCTATGTAGTTGACAGTCAGGGTCGCTTGGTCGCCGGGGCAACGCCCGAATACGCGACTGGTCAGGACATGTCGAATATCGAAATCGTAAAGAATTTTGTCGAGCAGGGAAGCAAAGCCCAGATGGTAGCCGACACGCGCGAGTTTGCTACCGGTGGCAAGAACAGTATCAAGATGCTCGGGACTTCCAGTCCAGTCAGCAATCTGGATTGGGCTGTAGTCGTCCAAAAGCCTCGCAGCGAGGCTTATCGCGGCGTTTATGAAATGCAGCGTAGCGCTCGCATGCTGGCTTTCATCGCTGTTCTCCTGAGCATAGCGATCAGTATCATTGCCGCGCGTCGTATCACGAATCCGCTCGAAACGTTAACGGATTCCAGTCGCGCCATCGCACGTGGCGATTTCTCACGACGCGTGCAACTCAAGAGCAGGACCGAAATAGGAGAACTAGCCGATACGTTCAACACGATGTCCGAAGAGCTTGAGCACTTCGTGCTTGATCTTAAGCGCGCCGCCAACGAGAATCTGGAACTCTTCATGGGATCCATCCAGATGCTTGCTGGCGCGGTCGACGAAAAAGACCCCTATACGCGTGGTCACTCCGATCGTGTCACAAAATATTCGGTCATGATTGCCAGGGAAATGGGACATCCCGACGAATTTCTCGAGATCGTTCGCGTCTCCGCTCAGCTGCATGATGTTGGCAAAATTGGCATTGAAGACCACATCCTGAAAAAGCCAGGGGCGCTCACTCCCGAAGAATTCGAGATCATGAAAACACACACGATTAAGGGTGCGAACATTTTGCGTCCGGTTGCCCAATTGCGCGACATGATTACGGGAATCGAACTGCATCACGAATCCTTGGACGGTCGCGGCTATCCGCATGGACTGAAGGGTGAAGACATTCCGCTGCTACCACGCATCATCGCAGTGGCTGACACCTTTGACGCTTTGACGACCAGTCGTCCTTATCAGCAAGCTCGCGGGCCGGAGGCTGCGTTACAAGTTATTCATAACTTGTCGGGCAAGCGTCTCGATCCGGTTGCTGTTGCAGCGCTCGATGCGATCTTCCAGCGCGGAGAAATTTCAGTGCCTCAACCCTTCAAGCCAGTCGATGTACCGGAGAACACCGATTTGGTTGCCGCTGCCGCCGCAGCGGGGGCCGGCAGTGTGGTCATGGAAGTGACGCGCTCTTAATTCCTTGCGAGTCTCGCCTTTCCTCTGAATCGTTCCCTCACAGCTATAATCAAATATTAGCAACCCATCTATTACCCCATGCTGCGAAGCCTGTTTGGCACCAAAGAACCCGAAGCGGAAGCTCCCAAAAAGCCTGGCTTTTTCGAGCGAATGAAGCAGGCGGTAACGCGCACGCGTGAAAACCTTAGCGAGCGCATAGAAGAAGCTGTTTCTCTCAACCAAGAAATTGATAGCAGTACGTTGGACGATCTGGAAGCTACTCTGATCGGCGCAGATCTGGGCACGACGACTACTCATGAAGTGTTGGGAAAACTGCGCGAGAAAGCCAACAATAGGCAGATTAAAGATGCAGGCGAGCTCAAGAAACTGCTCAAAGCCGAATTGCTCTCCATTTTGAAACGTGCGAACGTGCCCGCGATTGAACCGCCAGAAGGTATGCCCGAAGTTGTATTGGTTGTGGGAGTGAACGGGACCGGAAAAACAACAACGATTGGAAAGCTGGCCCAATTTTTCCATGCGGAAGGTAAGACTGTAACTTTGTGCGCTGCTGACACATTTCGAGCCGCCGCCATCGAGCAACTGGAAGTATGGGGAAAGCGTACCGGCACCGAAGTGATCCGCACCAAGCCTGGCGGTGATCCGTCAGCAGTGCTTTACGATGCATTGCAGGCTGCCACTGCGCGGCACAGTGATTACGTAATAGTAGACACGGCGGGGCGGCTGCACAATAAGGCCGGCTTGATGCTGGAGCTGGAAAAAATGCGGCGCACCGCGCAACGAATCATTCCGGGCGCACCGCATGAGACTCTGCTTGTCGTGGATGCAACCACTGGTCAGAATGGATTGCAGCAGGCAAGGCAGTTCACCGATTCCGCTGGCGTGACCGGGATTGTCCTGTCGAAGTTGGACGGAACTGCAAAAGGCGGCGTCGTTGTTGCGATCTCCCGAGAACTTGGTCTTCCAGTACGGTACGTAGGAGTTGGCGAAAAAGTCGATGACCTGCTTCGTTTTGTTCCAGAAGACTTTGTAGATTCGCTTTTCGATTAGCGTCAGATAAGACTCCGTCGCTTGGCCTTCCAGAAATGTCTAAACCTCCAAAAATAGAAGATGAGCGATTTATTGGACGAGCTCTGGAATTAGCCCGCCAGGGAATCGGCCTAACGTCGCCTAATCCTTTTGTGGGTGCTGTCATCGTGGGCAAAGACGGCGAAGTGGTTGGCGAGGATTTTCATACCTACTCTGGAATCAAACATGCCGAGGTTTTGGCTCTTGAGCAAGCGGGAGCCAAGGCAGAGGGTTCAACTCTCTACATAAATCTCGAACCCTGCTCTCATCAAGGCCGCACTGGCCCTTGCGCGGACGCGATTGTCGCCGCTGGTGTACGGAGGGTCGTCGCATCGATGCAGGATCCGAATCCGGCAGTGAGTGGGAACGGCTTCGATCGTTTGCGCGCCGCAGGGATCGTCGTGGAAATTGGCATCTTGCAGGATGAAGCTCGGCAAATGAACGAAGCGTCTACGAAATATATTCGCCATCGCACGCCGTTTGTCACGCTGAAATCAGCGATGACTTTGGATGGCAAGATCACATTAACGCCGAAATCTGATCCGGATCGCAAGACAACTAGAGAATGGATTACCGGCGAAGCTTCACGTTCATATGTCCATCAGCTTCGTCATCAAAGCGATGCGATTCTCGTTGGCGTGGGGACTATTATTGCGGACGATCCGCTGCTGACCGACCGAAGTGGCCTGCCTCGTCGTCGGCCATTGTTGCGCGTCGTTCTCGATTCGCATTTGCGCTTGCCAGTAACTTCACAAATAGTCAAGACTGCAAACGACGATGTCTTAGTGATATGTTCTTCCGCGGAAGAGAAGCGCAAAGAAGAATTGCAACGGCGTGGCGTTCGCGTGGAACGACTTCACGACGTTACATCGGGCGGTTATCCAGTATTTTCGCGCGTAATGCAGCGACTCGGAGAAATCGAGATCACCAGCCTATTAATCGAAGGTGGCTCGCGGATAAACGGAGCAGCGCTAGGTGAAGGGATCGTAGATAAATTATTTCTCTTTTACGCTCCGCAAATTTCAGGAAACCGTAACGCTGTGCCGTTTGCGACTCTTCCGGACTTACACAATGTGATGCCGCTGAAATCATTGCGTCTGCATCAGTTCGGAGAAGATTTCGCGATCGAAGGATATCTCAATGATCCTTACCAGAAATGATTGTGGCAAGATGAAGTATTGATGTTGCGTTGGAGCGTATATGTTTACTGGAATCATCGAAGAAGTCGGCAAGATCGTCGGCGTAACTGAGCAGAGGGGCAAGCGGCAAATCACGATTTCTTGCTCACGCATTCTGCCCGAACTGCACACTGGTGACAGCGTCGCTGTCAGCGGCGTTTGCCTTACGGCGATAAATCTTACTGCACATTCGTTTTCAGCCGATCTCGCCGAAGAAACTTGGACGCGGACTTCTTTAAGCCGCCTGAAGCCAAATGCTGTCGTCAATCTAGAGCTGCCTATGCGAGCGGACGGTCGTTTCGGCGGACACATTGTGCAGGGTCACGTGGACGGTACAGGCAGAATCCTGTCGCTTGACACGATTGAGAATGCCGCAGACTATCGATTATCGATCGAAATCCCTCAATCCATTTCTCGATATGTGCTCGCTCAAGGATCGATTTGTATCGAGGGAATCAGCCTCACAGTGGCGGGTCTGGACGGAAATCGCGTGGAGGTTGCAATCATCCCCCACACGATTGAGGTGACAAATTTGCAATCCCTAAAAAAAGGAGACTTAGTGAATCTGGAAGTCGACATGATCGCCAAGTATGTCGAAAAAATGATGAGGCCCTCAGTATCCCATTCCATCACTATCAAAGAATTGGTGCGTCAAGGATTTTGAAACCACCAGGCTAGTTACACGCCGATGTCTAATTGATCCAATTCCAGAAATTCCTTAACAATGGGCTCCACCGATCGTTCCATCTCAGGATATGTTCCGTAAAAAATCACTCCGCCTTCGTGAAGAAAGACGATACGGTTTGCTACCTTCCTTGCCAGACGCATATCGTGAGTCACGACGACACTGGTCAGATTCAGCTGCTTCTTCAATCTCTTGATGAGATCGCCTAGTAGCTGCGCCATCAGAGGGTCCACCATGGTGGTCGGCTCGTCATAAAGAATGCATTGCGGCTGCGCCGCCAGAGCCCGTGCAATTGCAACCGACCGCTTCATGCCTGTAGAAAGATCGGATGGAAGCATATCCGCCATCTCTTTAATGCCCACCATTTCGAGCAACCCATCCGCGATTTGAAAGATGTGTTCTTCAGATAGGCCGCCGCGTTCTCGCAGCGGGAATGCAACGTTTTCCCGCACAGTCAGTGAGTCAAAGAGCGCTCCGTTTTGAAACACCATCGTGACTTTTTTGCGTATGCGCTGTAAGTCTTCTTCTCCGTAATTCGTAATGTCCTCATGCGCAACCGTCACGTTCCCTGAATCAGGCTTAAGAAATCCCATAATGTTCTGAAGCGTTACCGATTTGCCCACGCCGCTGCGCCCTAAGATGCAGACCGTTTCTCCGGGCATTACCTGGAAGCTCACATCTTTGAGGACGTGCTTTTCGCCGAATGTCTTGGAAACATCTTTGAACTCGATGTAAGGGCCTGGCTGATCGTCGACCACACGGACGGGATGCTTCGCCAGTGCTGCTGGGAGTTCGAACTCGGAATCAGTTTCTGTTATAGCCATTCGTTTATCGCCCTGAAGCCAGCAGATCGCGTGGAGAGTTTAAGTTCGTAAACATGTTCGCGGAAAATTCAGCTCCTGTCAGGATATCCTCTTTAACGACATAGGTTCGCGCCGGCGTTAGCAAACGGCCAATTTTATTTTCTTGTGCCTTCAACGCTGCTTCGGCCAAGGGTAAAAATTCGCGACGGTAGATCGCACAAAGGGGCTGCAACCGTCCATCGATCTCTGGAATGCATACCATGGCCAGTGAAGCTCTGGCTTGAATTATCAAGAATCGGAGAAGCTCAGGCGTAATGTGCGGCATATCAACAGCGATAAATAGATTGAGTTCAGCGGCGCTGAATGTTAGTGCCGCATGAATCCCCCCGAGCGGACCCTGATCTTTATAAATATCTTCCACAGTCGGACCATATGATGAATACTTATCGGGATTCCCGACCACAAACGACTTATGGCAGACAGCCCTTACGGTTTCCACGGCGTGTGAGAGAAGTGGTTTGCCGTTGAAATCAATCAGTGCCTTGTCTTGGCCCATTCGAGAACTTTTGCCGCCTGCCAAGACAAAACCCGCGACGTCTCGTTCTGGCTTATGGATCATGACAGTAGCCCAGAATCTTATGCGAACTAGGCGTAGGAAAAATTACTGATTCGTTTGCGCGCCAAAAGTTTCGGGAGGATCAAAGAAACATTGTTTCCAAAAAGCGTCATCGTTCAGATCGCCATCACGCCATTGTTTGACGCTGGCTAGAGTCGCGGCCATCATCCCGCCATCTTGTGCGTCAAATATAATAACCTCACCGGACTCGCCGCCAGACACCACCAGCGCAGCATAATCGTCCTGAAATAACTTCTTGGCATAGTCGCGCTTAGCTCTCCACCCAACAAGCGCATCCCCGACGGCCTGGACCGAAACGATTTTCACTGTTTTGCCCCGTAAAGATTCCCAGTCCCCGGGAAAGGAAGCAATTTGGTCTTTGGTTACTCGAAACGTTTCCGAAGAGTCCGCCCTCGATGGCGCATCGTCAGGCAGTTCGATGTTAGCTCGGCGTATCCAGCCACGGGACAAGCCAGAAATACGTACGTGCACCCAGCTCACATTTTCATCGAGCAGTTCAAATTCATCTTCCGCGGTCGCGGTGAAAAGCAATTTCGCGCCTTCGGTCGGGCTCGACAGAATCGGCGCGCCGCCTTTTTTTACCGCAACAAGGTTCGTCGGATGACTCTGGTTCCGCAATATCTCGTCGAGATTCTTAGCTTCCCCCGCTAACGCGGCGAGATGCTTGTCGCTGGCCGCGATATCGCTTGAATTCGAAGGCGCGGTTGAGTTACCGACAACTGGCCCCGCCCCTCGCACGGACGGAAACTGCGGTACAGGCGCAGAAATGAGAGAAGACGAGGACGATGGCGCAGGCGTGCCTGAGGGGCGCGACTTATTGCCAGAGGCGGCTTTGACGTCGGTGGTCAAAGTCTGATCGTCGTTCAGAGAATCCGAAATGCGATCGAGCAAATCCGATTCGAGACGTCCGTTGGATGCTAAAGATCGATATCCAGAATCAGAGGCATTTGTGCCCTCATACCAAGCCGTGATCTTAGTCGTCACGCGCACGACGCATTGGTTCGCGCCGGACGAAGTGACGTCAACTTTGGACTCGTAGTATCCACGTTTAAAGCGATTTAAAGGAGAATTGCCCGCCGTTGCAAATCCATCTAAAGTCGGCAGTCGCCCAGAAGTGGGTTGGACAGTTTTCAGCACCCTTTCTATTTCCGCTTTCGAGTGTTTGAACGTTCGTTGATTGGCGCTGTCTTGGGCCATCAAACATGACGTAAGCAAGATCACCGAGGCCCAGATCCAATTACGCTTACTCACGGCAACGCCTCGAGTTGATCGCGTTTCACCCATCCGTGTTGGCCGTCCTGGGTTTCAATTCCTAACCAGTAGGGGCTGTCGATCAAAATCACGACTTCTGTCCCTGGGACGAGCGATTGCAGAGTTGCCGCAGTTTGAAATGGAGAAGCCTTGAGTTGCGCACCGGAAGCTCTTACGACTCTTTCAAGTTGCTGGCGAAGATCTCGTACGTGTTGTTCCAACCCTTGCGCGGAGCTTTCGGAAACCTCGACCGCAGTATTGTCGGCTTGACGGGTACGATCCAAAGAACGTCGTGCGAGTTCCTCCTGCCGATTTTTCTCGCCTTCGACGGCCTGCTTTTTCTTCAACTGGATTGCTTCGACATCGTCTTGGACGTCGCGATACTCGCTTGATTCCACCGTCCCGTTCGACGGATGGACGATGTTGCGTTCACTTTCCACATAAATCGCGTCAATGCGAAGAATACTGTGAGTGGCATCTTTGGACTGGATTACATAACGCACAGCAAGCGTGCCAGAGTCACCACTATCCTTGAAATTTCGCGGCGCTATGCAGCCTGTCCGCACCTTGAAAAATAGTTGACCGGGCTCAATCCATTTCGCGAACAGCGGGGAGGAGTCTGCGGGGGACGCACCACTAATATATGTATCCTTGTCGTATTCCTTACTTCCTTTAATAATTCCGTTTCCGGCAACATCTTGAACCGCTTCGACCAACTCTTCTTTCGACGCGATTACTTCTGTAGTAAAGCCTTCTCCGAATCGGTCTTTGTCCTTCTTGGCGGCATTCAATGTGCCCGGGGGTACTATCAGCGACGCTAAAGCAACGACCAAAGTAAAAGCAATACCGGACCGATGCCTGCGGGCGAAAGTTTCAAGAAACCGGATAAGGGACCGAAAAGTCAGAGTCAAGATTCTTTCCTGGTGATCGAGGCAGCTATCTAGCGATTGTTACGCCCAGATCCACTTACCTGTCAAATTTCTTCACGTAATTCGAGCGTAGTGACAAAAACGTGACAATCCGAAAAATCGTGTGTGATATTTTCCGCGTGTTGGGGTACCTCTATGCATTTTCATATCCAGGATGAACTGAATAAGTTTAAGATTTTAGACGATTCAGTAATCGCCAGTTCTATGCCACCGCAGAGAAAAAGAGATCGGCCAGCCAAGGAAAAAGCACTCATTTCTGCGGCCAAGAAGTTGTTTGCGCGCAAGGGGTATGACGTAACCACGACCCGAGAAATTGCTGCCGCCGCGAAATGTGCCGAAGGCTTGATTCATCGCTATTTCGGCGGCAAGGCAGGTTTGTTGCTTGTGCTAGTCCGCCAGAGGATGGAGAGGGAAGTCACGGATCTAAGCCGCGTTCCTCCAGCTAAGAGCTTCCGCGATGAATTCATTCAACTTGTAGGTTGGGAGTTGGATTGGACATGGGAAGATCGTGATTTTCTCCGGGTAATCGTACCTCGCGCAGTTGTAGATGCCGATTTAGGTAAGGTCTTTGGGGGTATCATCTCGTCGGGAAGACTCGCCGCGATTACATCGCGTTTGCGGCGTTTTCCAGAAGGCAAGCTTTTTTCTCCAGCTCAAATTGAAGCGTTGGTTATTTCGATCGGCACGTTTAGTTTCATGTTTGGATTTCTACGGCCTGCGGTTCTGGGCCATGATCGCGCTACTGAACGAGCTTTGGCGATTCGTTTGGCCACTTCCTTAGTTGATAACACTTAGCAAATGTCCAGCCCTTCGATCATTTTCGATTCGTGTCGAATTCAAAAAATAAACTTTATTTTTAATTTCCACTTGACAGTATTTTTTTTCTCATGATAATTAGTGCGTCCATGTGCACTAGCAAATAACCGCGGGTCAAACTGAATAAGTTCAACATAGTGAGTTTGAATTCTGATGAAACACATTCGGTTCAGGAGGATGGAATGAACGTTTCCCGTAGGCTGATTGCAGGTTTTCTGTTCGTTGCCTGCTTTGTATTTGCCGTCGGCAACGACGCTAACGCCTTGCCTGCGTTTGCCCGGAAGTATGGGTTGCGCTGTTCGGCCTGCCACGAGGCGTGGCCGCAACTCAATCCGTTTGGCCAAAAGTTCAAAGATAACGGCTATCAGTTGATGAATGATCGGGATGCGCCGATTTGGCAGCATCCGTCGTATTGGCCTGTCACTTTTCGCATGACGCCAAACTGGCATCGTGAAAGCACCGACAAGGTACAAGTTGACACAGCCGCCGGGCCGGGAACGGCTCAGGTTCAAGTTACTTCGCATGGTTTCGATCTCAGCGGTTTGGATTTTCATACCGCCGGTACACTGGAGAAAAATATTTCGTTTTACCTTCTACCATCGTCCGATCCCAACGCCTCGTTCCATTTCGAACAGGTATTTGCCCGCTTGGACAATATCTTCAATTCTCCGTGGCTGAACGTAAAGCTCGGAAAATTCGAATTGGATAATCTGCTTTCTGAAAAACGTATTCTGACTCTCACCAACATCTCCGGCGTATATCAGCTCTATCACTTCTCCCCTTTAGGTGACTCCAACATTTATGGGCAGATCGGCGACAACCAACTTGGCGTTGAGTACATGGGACACTCGTACAACGACCGCACTCGTGTTTCTGCCTCACTGTTGAGTTCAAGCGACGGAACTACGCAACTTCAGGTGGGGAACTCCTATTCAGGATTCTTTTCCGCTAGTCAGGCCTTTGATACAGGCCGGTTGGGAGTACAGAGATTAGGGTTCTATGCGATGCTCGGCGAAGCACCTACTCAATTCCTGAACGCCGCCGCCACGCCCATACCGGGTACGGGTTTTGGGAATAAGAGCTATAGTCGATATGGGTTTACCGGACAATTCTACCTCGGCAAACTCGACTTCCAAGTCGTCACGCAACATGGTTCAGACGACAAGTATTTTGCCACCGGCACGTCGCCGTATCTCCCCTATCCGGGCAATCAAGCATCGAATGCTCTCCCGGCTGGCGCGCGAAATGCCACCTGGAACGGCTGGTTAGTTGAACCCCACTATGTTTACAGCCCTCAGTTGATTTTCATTGCCAGAGCGGAAGGAGACAACGTTTCACAACAGGCCCTTCCTACCACCCCCTCAGATGCTGGCAACATAAAAATGTATACGTTCGGTTACCGCTACATGCCAATTATGACTAGCCGCGCGGGATTCGCGTGGCACAACGAATATTCCTGGATTCGCCAATCTAAAGGCGCTCCAGATGGCACCGACCTGACTAGCAGCAGCTTGTTGTTGGGATTTGACTTTGACTTCTAGGAGATTACCGATGCAAACAAGGCTCTTGAAGCTATCGCTGTTGTCATCGATTCTGGCGGCAGCAATTTCAATTCTGGCGCTATCGGCCGTCTCCTGGTCACAAATGACCAAATACCAGGAAGACCAACGACTGAATACCGAAGCCCACGTTGGCAAATACACCGGCCAAGCCATCAAAGCTACCGGTAACTACCGGCGGTTCTGTGTGGGGTGTCACGGAACCGAAGGTGATGGCGAAGGAGAAAACGCTCCTTGGCTTGATCCTAAGCCGCGCAATTTCACGCTAGGTCAGTTCAAGTGCCGTTCAACGCCAAGCGGTTCGCTTCCCACCGATGAAGATCTTTACAACTCGATCGGCCGAGGCTTTGATCGTTCTGTAATGCCGGTCTGGAGTCAGCTGACCAATCAGGACAAAATTGATCTCGTGGCTTATGTCAAACACTTCTCTTCCAAGTGGACTACAGAGAAGCCAGGCGAGGTTATTAAAGTTCCTGCTGAACCTGAAGTCACTGCCGATCGTGTCAAATCTGGGCAGGTTTTATTTCAAAAACTTGAATGCTGGAAGTGCCACGGTGTAGAAGGCCGCGCCAATGGCCCATCTTCCGATACTCTGACCGACGATCAGAACCGGCCGATCAAGGCCTACAACTTTACGGACGGTTCGCGTCCCAAGTGCGGCAGCACCGATCAGGATATCTACAAGATATTCATGTCTGGGCTGGATGGAACGCCGATGCCGTCCTTTATGGACAACGTAAAGCCAGATGAAGCATGGGACCTGGTCTTCTACTTGCGTACGCTCCAACCAAAAAATTCCTACAATATGAAAGAGCGGGCGATTGCCAAGCAACTCGGATTGAAGCCGATTGATCCGAATGCACCTGCGGCGCCCTCAGTACCGGCGCCAGCGGCAACATCCGGTGGTCAGCAATAAACTAATTGAACCAAGAAGACACGGAAAATTTGTTGTAAGGAGAAAGATGGAATGGGAAACGTAAAAAAATACGCGGCGATACTATCGGCAGTAGTCTTGGTGGGTACCGGCGCTTTAATTCTAAATAGTAGCGTGCAAGCGGCACCCTCAGGCTCGAGCATTACTGGAACAGTAAAGTTAGATGGTACCGCTCCTCACCAGCGCGGAATCGACATGTCGAAGGAACCCAGCTGCGCAGCAATTCACAAAGACAAACCAGTCACAACCGAGAATGTCGTGGTGGGCGGAAGCGGAGGCCTCGCCAACGTGGTGGTTTACATCAGTCAGGGCCTTACTGGAAACGAAGCAGCTTCCACGGGTGCCGTCAGTATCACTCAGAAGGGTTGCCAATATATTCCACACGTCGTAGCGCTGGATGCTGGGCAACACATGAAAGTTATCAACGAAGACAGCACGTCACACAATATCCACCCCCAACCCGCGAAGAATTCCGAATGGAACAAGTCGCAGCCTCCCGGTGCTCCACCGTTCGACATAACTTGGACCAATGAGGAAGTTTCGATCCCGGTGAAATGCAATATTCATCCGTGGATGCACGGTTATATCACCGTCGTAAAAGGTCCTTACGGTGTAAGCGATGACAATGGTGCGTTCACTCTTGCCGGCGTCGCTCCGGGGTCCTATACGCTAACCGCGTGGCAGGAAACTTACGGAACACAAACTCAACAGGTGACCGTGGCGGCTGGCAAGCCTTCGCAAGTTAGTTTTACCTTCAAGGCCAAATAATCTGGGGTTCCGGTCGGCGCACCACTACGACGGCCGGATCACAGGCTTTAAGAAACTGCGCGGGTCAGTCAGGGCGTTTGAATATCTCGTTGAACGTTTTCCGCTCTTCCTAGAGAATCGCTTCGGAGGCAGTAATCGCATGGCCAAGCTTTTTGCAGTGACCATCATCGTGATTGCCATTGCATCCGCAATCCCGATCATGACGAACGCGTGGTATACCGCCGCGCCTCAAGATATCTCCACCCACGGCTATTTGATTGATCACCAGATGCACGACACCATGATCGAGGCGGGTGTTGCGTTCCTACTTTCGCAAATCATATTGGGTGCGTTTATCTGGATGTTCTCCAACCGTCCCAAGGGATCGCGGCTGACAAACTTTCCCGGTGGTGCCAAGGTATTGGTGATTGCAGCCTTTCTGCTAGTGGGAACAGAAGTCTTGGCACTGGGCGCGTTCGGCGCTAAGGCGTGGTCAACGGTATATTTCACCGCTCCAAGCGCGGACTCGCTCCCCATTCAAGTTCAGGCTGGTCAATTTGCGTTTTATTTTCGTTACCCTGGGCCCGATGGCAAGTTTGGTCCGCTGCATCCCGAGTTAATCAACGAAGGCCAGCAAAATTATCTCGGCCTCGATCAGACTAACGATCCGGACTCGAAGGACGATATTGTTGCGGCGGAAATGGCCATTCCGGTGAATCGGGAGATTCATTTACTAATGCACTCAAAAAACGTCGGCCACGCATTCTTCGTGCCGGAGCTGCGCGTGCATCAGGATTTTGTGCCGGGGTTGGATCTTTCGCTGCATTTCACTGCGACCAAAATCGGGAAATACGAGATTGTATGTACCCAACTGTGCGGACTGGGTCACTACAACATGAAAGCTTATCTGTTGGTGATGTCGCAGTCGGATTATGATGACTGGCTCAAGAAGGAAGCGGCACTCCAGTAATCTGTTGAAGTGATTTTGACCGAGAAAAACATTCTTGTCGAGGTGAAGTAGGCATGCACGACGCAGCTACCCATGTGGCTCATCACGGTCCGCCAACGACTTTTATCCGAAAGCACATCTTCAGTCTTGACCATAAAGTTATCGGCAAGCAGTATTATGCGCTTGCCTTGGTGGCAGCTTTCGTCGGCATGTTTCTGTCGTGGATCATGCGCATCCATCTGGGATGGACTTCTGCAGCAATTCCAGGTTTACAGTTCTTTTCGCCTAACGGGGCGCCTGGTGGAGTCTTAACTCCAGAGTACTATCTCGAACTGATGACCATGCATGGGACTATCATGGTCTTCTTCGTCTTGACTACGGCACCGTTCGCTGCATTCGGAAATTTCTTCCTGCCCATTCAAGTTGGCGCGGAAGATATGCCGTTCCCGCGTTTCAATATGATGTCTTTTTGGGTCACGTGCCTCGCGTTCTTCGTTCTAGTCGCTTCGTTTTTCGTTGGTGACGGTCCGCCTCTTTCTGGATGGACCGCCTACGCTCCGCTGAGTGCGGTGGGATCTGCCGCTGGCCCCGGCCAGGGTACTGGACAAGTTCTTTGGGCGCTTTCGATCGCGCTCTTCTGCGTCGGACAGTTGCTAGGCTCCCTCAACTTCATTCCCACAGTCCTCGATTTGCGCGCCAAGGGAATGTCCTTGATGAGGCTTCCGCTTTCAGCCTGGGCCTGGTTCATTACCTCATGCATCGGATTGACGGCATTCGCCGTTCTGCTACCAGCCTGCATACTTCTGATTCTCGATCATGTGGCAGGAACTAGTTTCTTCATCGCTTCCGGCTTGGTCATTAACGACAAACTGTTGCCGCACTCCGGCGGCTCGACCCTCCTCTGGCAGCATCTCTTCTGGTTCTTCGGCCACCCCGAGGTGTACATCGCTATTGTTCCTTCGATGGGAATCGTGTCGCACATTCTCAATACCAACATCCGCAAACCGTTGCTCAGTCATCGCGCAATCCTTTATTGCATGCTGAGTATTGGGTTCCTCAGCTACGTTGTTTACGGACACCATATGTTCGTGAGCGGCATGAATCCGTTTTCGTCGCTGGTATTCTCGTTTCCAACATTGGTGATTACCATTCCGGCGACGATCATAGTATTGATCTGGTTGGGAAGCCTGTACGGTTCGAATCTGCGAATTAATTCAGCCTCGCTATTTGCTTTGGGTTTCATTTCGATGTTCATCAGCGGTGGGGTCAGTGGATTTTTTCTTGCCCAGCCTTCGCTGGACATCATGTTGCACGCAACCTATTTTGTCGTCGGTCACTTCCATATGGTGATGGGGGTTGCCGCGATGTTTGGTATTTTTGCCGGAACCTATTTCTGGTTCCCGAAAATGACGGGACGCATGATGAATGAAACACTGGGCAAGCTGCATTTCTGGCTATCGTTTGTCGGAACTTACCTTCTGTTCATGCCATTTCACTATTTGGGTCTTGCAGCCAACATTCGCCGCTATCAGGCTTTCACTGATGACTACCTTCAACCTCTGATTCCGGTTCATCGCTTCATTACAGTTGCCGCTCTAGCGACTGGTATCGCGCAGCTTATCTTCCTCTACAACCTGATCCACAGCCGCTTCTGGGGAGAAAAAGCGCCCGTCAATCCCTGGGAAGGTACATCGCTCGAATGGTCCACAGACTCTCCGCCATCTTGGGATAATTTCAATGGTAAGTACCTTACCGTGTATCACGACCCTTATCAGTATGGCGTGCAGAGTTCGACGGGCGATTACGTAATGCAGACATCGCCAGAGCAGGTTCATACAGCGAACGAAGAGAAATAGTTTTCGCTAACTAGTTGTGAGTCTTGACCGAGAAAGAGTTTGTACCTGATGGCGACTACTGTTGATCCACCGAAGATCGAGCCACCAACAACGGAGCCGCCGCAAAAGGAGCCGCCTCGGAGAGAGCCGCCGAAGCTGGATCCCCTGTCCAAGGAGTTTCCTAAGAAAGAACCATCGAGTGGGAGTAATAACGGCCCCGGGATTATAGGGATCGGCGGACAAACCGCACAGAAACCGTTGCCTCCTCCCGGCAGCACCGCTATTTGGGTAGGGATTGCCGCCATCTGCATGATGATCGCAGCATTCACCAGTGCTTTAGTCGTGCGGCAGGGTGGTGCGCCTGACTGGCGGCATCTTCAATTGCCACGAGTGCTTTATCTCGACACCCTGATCTTAGTGGTTAGCAGCATCACCTTGGATATCGCAAGGCGTCGCATCGCCGCATTCATGGGGGCGAGGAACGAAGTCCAGACCTCCCGGTCGATGCGCGTTTCCACTCCAGCATTCTGGCTCTACGCCACGGTCGTCCTGGGTCTACTTTTCGTATCAGGGCAATACGCTGCGTGGCTACAGTTGCGGGTACAAGGGCTCTACCTTGCTACCAGCCCGAACAGTTCTTTCTTCTACCTGTTTACCGTAGTCCACGCTCTTCATGTACTCGGCGGACTGCTGGGATTGCTTTACGTAACTGCAAAGTTGCAACGCGGAATTCTGCGTCGCAGCACGCTGTACGCCGCCACCCGGTATTGGCATTTCATGGGAGTGCTTTGGCTGTATTTGTTGTTTTTGCTTTGGTCACGAATCTAGCTTTACTTATTTCAGGAGGCTTCTTTGAGCCAGGCCAACATTACGATCGGCGCTCACCAACTTGGAGTTATGGAACCGTCTCCATTTGCCGTTCCATCCAAAAAACTCGCCATGTGGTTGTTCATTATCTCGGACGCCATGACCTTCGCCGCATGTCTGGTTGCCTACGGATTTCTGCGCAACTCGACCCCTAATTGGCCGACGCCGTTTCATAGCATCACCAACGTCGCGATCATGACTTTTATTCTGATCACGAGCAGTCTCACCATGCTGATTGCGATGCGCGCAGCCAGAGTGGGAGACAAAGCCAAAGCCTTTCGCTGGATACTGATCACGGCTGTTTTGGGCATCGCTTTCGGACTTCTCCATTTGAACGAGTGGCGCGATTTGATGGGCGAAGGCATGACAATTTTCAAGAATCCTTGGGGAACTGGCCTCTTCGGATCCGCGTTTTACAGCATCACCGGCCTTCACTTGTTCCATGTCACCTGTGGCATCATTGCGCTGCTGGTGGTAGGAACCCGTTACAAGGGCGGTCGCTACAACGCGGATGACGTTGAAGTCCTGGGATTGTACTGGCACTTTGTTGACCTGGTTTGGATGTTCGTTGTGCCGTTTATTTACTTGCTGAATTTAGCGAACTAAGAATCTAAATCCATGAGGTCGCTTTGATGAACACAGCGGACAATCATACGCAAAGCGGGATGACAAGGTATTTGGTCGTGTACGTTTGCATCCTCGCGATTGCAGGCCTGCAATTCGTGGTGGCGTACCATTCAGCTTCGCGGAGCGAAATGTTCACGCGTATGCTCTTGTTGGCCTTGCTGGAAGCCGCGCTTGGCATCCTGTTCTTTATGCATCTTTGGTCGGAACGCCGCAGCCTCATCATTTTCGTGTTGTCATTTTTGATCGGCGTCCTCATCACATTGCAATATAGTTGGCCCGACAGCCTTCGCATTCTGGTCGGCGCGCCATTTTCGAGTTACCATTGAGAGTGGCAATCAAGCAATATCTGACGAACAACAGATCTAGGCTCGCGCTGACTGCTACCGCCTTGTTTCTACTGATTATTGTTACAGTACCGACTGCGCACGCCCAAAGCTGTGCACTTTGTTACACCCAGGCAGCTTCGTCGGGTGCGAAAATTATCCAGGCACTCCGCAGTGGCATTCTGGTTTTGATCGTCCCTCCAGCATTTTTATCGGTGGGGGTTACGGTGCTGGCTTATCGTAAGCGCGACCGATTTGCGAACCCTGAAAGCACTACCGAGAACGACCAGACTTGGTAACATCCTCACGTTAGATTGATCATGGCAAACACCGACTTACTGATGAAATCCGAAACGACAGGAACCAGCGCAAGCGGTCTCGCGTCCAAATTGCGCGACTACTACACCCTCACTAAGCCGGAAGTAAACCTGCTTATCCTGATGACGACGTTCCGCCGGTTATTATCTCGGCGGTCGCGACGGATTCAGGCTGCCCGGTTTGATTCACACACTCATCGGGACTTTATTAGTTGCTAGCGGCACCGCAACCTTGAATCAGTGGATGGAACGAGTTTGGGACGGACAGATGCGGCGTACTGCCAATCGTCCGTTGCCGTCGGGTCGGGTCAGTCCTACAGAGGCATTACTATTTGGGCTTTCACTGAGCATATCTGGCGGTGTTTACCTGGCGTTGACCGTGAATCTGCTAGCAGCGGGCCTAGCCGTCTCCACGCTACTTTCCTATCTTCTTATTTATACGCCGCTTAAACGTAAAACCACCCTTTGTACTTTACTCGGCGCCTTCCCCGGGGCGATGCCAACGCTGATCGGCTGGGCAGGAGCCTCTGCCAGCATCAATTTGCATGCGTGGTATCTGTTTGCGATTTTGTTTTTGTGGCAGTTCCCGCATTTCCTCGCGATTGCTTTGATGTATCGCGAAGACTATGAGCGCGCGGGATACCATATGCTCCCGGCGTTTGACTTGGATTCGAGGTTCACTCGCGCGGAAATAGTTGCCTTTACGATTGCCTTGGTTGTTACCACTTTACTACCGACCTTAGACCGCGGCGGCCCGATTTACACGATCGGCATGCTTATCGCGGGAGGTTTTCTTTCCTATTACGTGATTGGACTTTCGAAATCGGCGTCACGCGTAATGGCCAGCCGCCTATTACACGCTTCCGTCATCTATTTACCGGTCGTGCTGATCCTGATGGTTGTTCTAAAGTCCTAGCCGTTATTTCCCTGAGATCGTAAAGTTGACAACAGCCGCTCCGCCTGAACCGACCGAGACTTCTTTGTCCCATGTGTGAGGTTCAGTAAAAAGCGGACGTTCCACTTTGTGCTCTGTAAGAACATCAAATGATGTCTGCCGTCCTGCAACACCCCAACCTTCATGCCAGGCCTCGATCACATAATTGCCCGGAGGCACTCCCGTTAGCTCAAACCGGCCACTGGCATCGGTCACGACGTAGTAAGGATGGTCAATGACAAAGACTTCCGCATTCATCCAGACATGGCCGCCGTTGCATTTCAGACTTACTACTCCGGCGGTATTCATAGGGCGAGACACCACACGATCCACGAAAGGAAATGGCAGGTTGTAGGTCGCTGCGCCTTCCATATGTATCGTGTGTAGGGTAGCGTCCGAACTTTTCATCTGCATGTCGCTGGATCGTGGTACCAACATGACGTGTGGCTCATAGCGGCAATGCTTCTGGTCCAGCAATGGCGCGGTTTGCGTGATATTCATTTCTTTGCCACTGTGAATATTCTTCAGATAAACGACGGTGTTCGCGACTCCGCCGCCTGGCCCGATAACTAATCGCTCCAAATCAACATTCTTAGCGTTTTCTGGGTCGCAAATAATTGGATCTTTCGTGACGGGAAATAGAAGAGGCTTAGGTTCCGGTCCAGACCATTTGACTGTCCCTCGGATAGTGCCTGATCCGTCCATGCTAACGGTTTGATAGGTTGCGCTTTGGCCTTGAACTAGGAATGACAACAAGGCAACGCAAATGCAAGAAAGGAGAAACTTATATCTACTGCTCATCGCTACCTCATAAAGCTTGACTATTCCAGATTGTCAGCGGGGGCTGCCGTGACCGATTTGGCAGCGCGCAACCGGAACCACTATAAGGTTACGACCGGAAGGCCAGTCTCGCTAGGTGTCTATGGGCATTGAACATTCGTGCAAAGGTAGGGGCAAGCCCGTGACCAAGGAGTTACTTATGCACGAACTCGATGGGCGGTTCGGTATATTTGGTTTTTATACGGTTGCTAGGAAGCTTCCGCAGCGTTCGCCGCCTCAATGGAACTTGAATGAAGTTCCCGCATGTGTGACGACTTTAGGACGAACTCATCACCTGCAACATGGCTCCAAGGCTGTCGACTTGCTTTACCTCATCTTCGTTACTCGCCAGGAATTCCAACCCATATCGGTAGCCCTCGCGATTCCGCACGATTCCGCGGATTCGCATCGGAGAGCCCGAATATGGCGGCATGAACTCAATTTCAACGCGATCTTCCACATTCAATTCGACACCCGCCGTGACCGAGATGCCGCCGGCGCTGAGTTCGTTTCCGCGTCCTTGGAATACTACGGTCTTATTCGCGCCATGCGTCTTGTTGTCACCATGAACGATGACCCGGATCGGTACGTCAAGACGTAGTCGAGGCCAACGCCGAGCGTAACTTCCAACGCCAATCTCGCCGTTATTTGTCTCAGGCGACAGAACTACCCTCTAGAAACATAGCTTTCATCGTCTGATTCTATAGTCAGAACGGGCGGGATGACGCGCACGAAAGGTGGCACTCCCGATGACCCTGAGACAATGTTGCCGAATCCCGCATCTGGCTGCCCGGTTGTTTCTAATACATCGGCTCATTACACGAAAGTAATCTATCGCGCGGTCGGATTCCCGTAGATCATGCTACTAGCTCCTTGAGTACTTCGTAGGAAAGAAACCATGCCGCAACTGATGGACGTATTAATGCTGGGCCGTTGTTCTCATGAATTTTCCTGGCCGCGGCGCGCCGCCGATGGTCAGTATTATCAGGTCTGCCTGGTTTGTGCAGCTCAGTATAAGTACGACTGGAAGAGTATGCGGCGTGTAGAACGCGTCGAAGCGACAGAAGGCGAAGCAACCTCAACTCCGCGTCGCGGACGTGTCCAAGCCAAGAAACCGACATGGATGCCGCGCGCACGCCGTCTCAAGCTTGATGCCCCCATGCGTTATCGTGTGAAGAATTTGGGCAACTGGTATGAAGGAATCATCGATAACCTAAGCCAGTCGGGCGTTTTGCTGCACGGCCCCGAAGCGCTCCCCGATAACACACTGGTTGAAATGGTTTTCGAAATGCCAGAAGAAATATCCGGACAAAAAAATAGCAGCGTTTTGTGCCAGGGCAGAATTATCCGCACCAAGGAAGCACAGCCATCGCCCGCAGGCATCGGCCTCGCAGCGACAATTCTGGATTACAAGTTCTTACGTAAACCGTAAGTCATCAACTCCATCACAATAACTGTTCCCGCCGAATTTTCCTGATGCATTGATTTGCCTCTGCATCTAAACTATTAAGACAATCCAATACTTCCAGGAGCGACTGCTATGGAGCGAAGAGCTTCGTTATCTATCGGCGTGTTCACCTTGCTCGTCCTGATGGCTGCTGTTGGCTGTGCCAAAGCGCCAAACGACAATCAGATTGCCACTGACGTGCAGACCAAGCTGGGCGCGGACTCGGGTCTTGCTAACAAGCAATTGATCGTGCAGGTCGATCATGGCTCGGTCACATTAGCCGGCTCCGTTGACAACGACGCTCAACGCGATGCCGCTGCCCGCTATGCCTCATCGGTTGCCGGTGTAAAGCAGGTGATGAATAATCTTCAGGTCGCTCCTGTAACACCGCCGCCGCCCGTGGTTGCCGAACAGACGCCTCCGCCAGCGCCGATCCAGCAAAAGCCGAAACCTACGCCTCCTCGCAAGCACAAGAACATCGAACGAGATCGAGATCGCGATAATGACTCGCGAGATAATTCAAACCAGATGGCGCAAACCGTCCCTCCACCGATGCCGGAAACAGCCTCTGCCCCAGCACCCGATCCTGTGCCGGTCACTCCACCACCGCCTCCTCCGCCTGTGAAGATTACTGTTCCGTCCGGCACGACCTTGGCCGTGCGTCTCGAAGATCCTTTGGATAGCGAAGTAAATCAAATCGGACAAACCTTTGGTGCCTCGTTAACGTCCGCGATCACTACGGACGGCGAGGTTGCAATACCAGCAGGGAGCCGTATTCAAGGTCACATTGTGGATTTAAAAAGTGCTGGTAAGTTTGCCGGTCAGTCTGTGCTTGTCTTGCAGTTGGACAATATTTCTTCCGGCGGTCGTACCTATAATCTTTCCACCGATCAATTCAAAAAAGAGGGAAGTTCGCGCGGGAAGAATACTGCTGAAAAAGTTGGAGCGGGAGCGGGCATTGGTGCGATCATCGGCGCATTGGCTGGCGGCGGTAAAGGCGCTGCCATCGGAGCCGCCGCCGGCGGCGGTCTCGGCGGAGGTGTCCAGGCTGTTACCAAGGGTCAGCAAATCAAGCTGCCGGTTGAGACTGTTCTAAACTTCACGCTTCAAGCGCCGGTAACGGTTATCCAGACGTCGCAAGGTCCAAATTCCGGACGCCCACAGTTAAATCAACAATAGCCAGAAGAGTCCATATCCTCGCCTGCCCACTGGTAGGGTAGGCGATTTCTTCCAGCCCGCCGGACCTCGGCTACAGGGACAGTGACTTTCGTACTGACGGTTATCCGCTAAATTCCCCGTATAATCAACGAAAATCAGCACTCGGCGGGAGCCGCAAACTGTCGTGGACATAGGATTCGCATTGGCGATTTTCGCGTTCGGGCTGCTCTTTGGCAGCTTCTTGAACGTGTGTGTCTATCGCCTTCCTCGGGGACTGTCGGTCGTCTACCCTGGTTCGGCTTGTCCTAATTGCAAAGCCGATATAAAGTTCTACGACAATATTCCGGTCTTAAGCTGGTTGATGCTGGGCGGCCGCTGTCGCAAGTGCAAGACGTTTATTACGCCGCGTTATCTGGCAGTCGAAATTCTTACAGGGCTTCTTTGGGTGGCCTGTTATGCGCATTTCGGCCTAACTCTAGCCACGCTCAAATATTGCGTATTTGCATTTTTACTTTTGGGCTTGATTTTTACCGATGCCGAAACTCAGCTTCTTCCTGACACACTCACGCTAACCGGATTAGCTCTCGGCCTCGCGTTCAGCCTGCTGGTACCAGTGAATGATTTGGCATCGCAGTGGTTGGGCGCAGTATCGCTTCCCATTAGCTCCGAAATTTATTGGCGCGCTCTGTCGTTCTGCGATTCTTTGCTTGGTGCAGCGGTTGGTGCAGCTTTCATTTATGGGGCGGGCGCAATCTACCTCCGCGCTCGTGGTGTCGAAGGAATGGGATTCGGCGATGTCAAATTGATGGCAATGGTAGGCGCGTTCCTTGGAGTAAAGCTCACCATCTTAACAATTTTCACCGCCTCGATTGCCGGATCTTTATTCGGGCTCGCGACTGTGTTTTCAGTTTGGATGAAACGCACGCGTCGGCGCATTGAGCGCCATCAAGAATCGTCCAGGGATGCCCGCAGCCGCGCTTGGGTTTCCGCGCGAGTTGCGCTGCGTCGCCATCAGATGCCTTTTGGAGTGTTCCTTGGTGGCATGGCCATCCTCGCTCTGTTTTTCGGAGACGGATTTCTGCACTGGTATTGGGGGTTGTTATGAATCTGCTGACAAACCCGATGGTCCTTCGACTTCTTATTTTGTTTGGCGGTACAGTGTTTGCATTCGTTATGGCGGTTTTCATGATTCGCCATATGCGCCGTACCTTGGTTGAATCGTGCGCATCCGGTGAGGAGAAGACAACGCTTGATAACTTGCCCATGCACACGTATCACGCGGTAATCCAGCAACTGAAGCAACAAAAGCACGAACTGTTGAGCACGCAGCAGGTTGAACGTCGCCGCGCGAAGACATCTGAAAATATCAGCGCTTCCGTACTATCGAATCTTTCAATCGGAGTGATGTTTTTCGCACCGAGCGGACTCATCCGTCAGGCTAATTCAGCAGCCAAAGAAATTCTAGGATTTTCATCCCCAATCGGTATGAATGCCACGTCCATTTTCGCTAACACCAACGTCGTTTCGAAGACTTCCTTGGATATTTCGGACGCCATTCGCTCAAGCCTCGATCATGTTAGTTCTCCCGAAAGCTTTGAAGCGGAGCACGTGACGCCCTCAGGCGATCTTCGTACAGTACGGATCACGGTAGCTTCAGTTCGTTCTTCGGCTGGGGATGTATTGGGAGCCGCTTGCTTGATCGATGATCGCAGCGAAGTTTCCACGATCCGCAGGCAGCAGCAGTTGCGCGGTGAGATGTCCACTGAGATGGCATTGGAATTACGCAATTCGTTGGCTACGATTTCCGGTTACGGCCGGCAGCTGGCTGTCAGCCACGACGCGGAACTGGCCAAACAACTTGCTACAGATATTGCAGCCGAGGCTTCGCATTTGGACCACACAATTGGCGGCTTTTTGATAGCGGCAGGTCAGATCGGCCAATCTTGATTCGGGATTTGAATTTGAGCATGAAGATGAATACGGGAGAAAACATGAAACGCATCGCATCGGTTTTACTTGGCGGAATGTTATTGATGACCTTCACTGCAACGTTGGCGACTGCTCAGACGCAATCACTGGGCGACTACGCTCGTTCGGTTCGCAAGGACAAAGACGACAAGAGCCCCAGTCCTTCGGCCAAGAAATTCGACAATGACAATCTGCCCATCAACGACAAGCTGAGCATCGTTGGCCAACCGCCAACGCAGACCGATGGATCGACGACCACCACCGCGAACGCAACGGCGGATACACCAGCAACCACACAGACGGCATCGAATTCTATTCCTACGACTGATGATGCCGCGAGGTCAACCCAGAACAAAGGCGTCCCGTCGGTAAAAGAACAAGAGAAAGCTAACGACGACTGGAAGAACAAAATTTCGTCGGAGAAAGATCAAATCGATCTACTGACTCGTGAATTGGACGTTGTACAACGCGAATATCGCTTGCGTGCCGCCGCTATGTATTCCGATGCGGGTAATCGTCTGCGCGACCAAGGTGACTGGGATAAGCAGGACGCACAATACAAGCAGCAGATCGACGACAAGACCAAGGCGCTCGAATCCGCCAAGCAGAAACTCGATGAGATGCAGGAGTCTGCACGAAAAGATGGCGTGCCGTCTTCCATGCGAGAATAGTTCTCGATTTACATCAATTGCTTAAGGCGAGCCAGTTGGCGGATGTGGTGCTTTCCATGCACCCAATGAAATTTCCGCCACTGGCTGCCCGTCAAAGGCCCAAGCACCGGATGATCCAGCAATCGCGTGTTTGAGCCATATTTGGCTTCGCACGCCGCAATCGCGTAATCCATGCGTTCAATTTGACGTCCGATTTCAGCTACCACCTGCTCAGCTGGAATTCCTTTAGGGCGTGTGCCTTCAGGCGCCTTTCGGCCTTCCGGAAGATATTGGAAGCCAACCACCACCATAGTCCGCAAACGATCCTGTAAAGTGACGGCGCGGGCTAACGGCTTGCCGGCAGCAGCGCAGCGTTCGAATCCCTTGGTTGAACCCGTATAGGTCAGATATATGTGCTCCAGAATCATTCCTGCACTCCATTTATCTCCGTTCTGCCTCGCCAGATCTTCCGGCGTCATGCCGCCGATTACCTCGCTAATTTCATTTTGCAATCGCAGGAGACGCGAATCCATAAGTTACCCTCTAAGTACTGACTAGAATGAACTTTAGCCGTGTTGAGTGCAAGTGCGGCGGTAAGTTAGAGGGAAGAGAAGAGCATGATCGATAAATTGGTACTGACCTGCGCATTGTTGGCTCTCACATTTTTCGTGGGGTGTAATTCCGCGCCAAAGAAAACCGCAGCTATCCCACAACCTGTCGCAGCGACGCCTGAAACCGGGCGCGTGGCCTTCCAAAGCCTTTACCTCGCCGCTCACGGTTGGTCTAAGGATGCCAGCGCATTCCAACTCGAATCCGAAGCCAATCCCGATTCCAAGGGACAAGACGGCAAGTCCGCAATCTGGCGGGGATCATTTGCATCGCCGCAACGAAAGTTGTCGAAGCTCTACGTTTGGTCGGGCTCCGACGCCACCAATGGAGGTCCGGACCGCGGTATCTCCCCGTCGTCTGAAAGCTCCTACAATCCCGAAAATACTTCCACACAAGTGTTCGAGTTTGCATTCCTCAAATCTGACTCGGATAAAGCTCTAGAAGTAGCCCAGGCACATGGTGGCGAAAAACTGATGAAGGAGTCGCCGGACACTCCAGTGATTTATCTGCTGGATTGGAATCGCGGTGGCAATAACCTGATTTGGCATGTTATCTACGGGCCCAGCGCCAGCCAGGCGAAATTGCAGGTCATTGTGGACGCCACCACCGGTAGCTTCGTAAGGGTCGAAAAGTAAAACGCCCGCACTTTCGCAGAACATCTTTCACGCTACGGGTTTAAATATAGGTGATCAGATACAGCTGAAAGGAAATCCCAATGCCCACTTCAAACAAATGTCGCGCGTTTAGTCTCGCGATTCTCGTGGCTGCTTTAGCCGTTTCGCAACTTACGGTAGCTCAGGACGGTGATTCCGGTGTTCCCGTCAGCATCGTGGTCACCGTCGCAGCCCGTCGCGGCAACACGATGCCGGAAATCACCAAACAGGACGTCATGGTTTATCAAGGGCGTACGCGCGCGAAAGTCACAGATTGGGCGCCCGCTCAAGGTGACCGTGCCGGACTTCAACTATTTGTCCTACTCGATGACTATCCGACCGCCAGTCGTGGATCGCAGCTGGAAGACATACGCCGCTTCATCATGGCTCAGCCAGCCACGACCAAAGTTGGCGTTGCCTATATGCAGATTGGTGATACCAAAGTCCTGCAGGCTCCGACCATTGATCACGAGGCAGCCGCTAAGGCGCTGCGGGTCACGCTGGGAAATCTTGCTGGAAGCGCAAGTCCTTACTTTTCGCTTGGCGATCTCATAAAACATTGGGACTCGAGCAGCGACCGCAGAGAAGTCCTAATGATCTCGAACGGCATCGACCACAACTGGAGCGGTGATAATAACGGAAACCAGAACAACCCCTACGTGGACGCGGTCATTCAGCAGGCACAGCGGGCAGGTATTCAAGTCTTCGCAATCAATACGATCGGAGCAAGAAGCATGGGCAGAAATTTTCTGGCCCAGCTTTCTGAAGGTACCGGTGGTGAATCCTATTATCAAGAGTCAGGTCCTCCGGTGTCTTTCGTGCCCTACTTGGATACAGTTTCCCAGCGCCTCGCGAATCAATATTTGCTGACGTTCTTGGCCAAGCCGGAGAAGAAAGCAGGAATGCAATCCGTGAAGCTCCGCACCGAAGTTCCGAACGCAGTGTTGCTTGGAGCATCAACGGTGTATGTCCCCGCGTCGGGACAATAGAGCTGCGTAAACACTGCTTATTGCTCAAACAGCAAAACAACGGCGGCGTCATTGACAATCGCACTCATTGCCCCGTAAGCTGGCGCGCCAATTTGCATTGGGTAGCCCAAATTACTACCTGAACCGAACTCCAGCGTCGGGATCGAAGTCGTTATCCAACCGCTTTTTGGTCTGACATAAACGTAACCAATGCCACTAGCTGTCGCGAGAATGGTCGAACCATTTGAACTGATGGCTCCTGCGGTAAATTCGGAGTTTGGCGGTAAAGAAGGATCTAACTCTGCCGTTTCGGTCATGTCAGACCATCCTGCACTCGGCTTCACATATATGTAGGCAACGCCCTCCAATGATGCGTTCGTTTTACCAATCACAACGGTGTTGCCGTTAAATGCGTCCAAGTCGCCAAATTGGTCGCCTGCTATCCAATCGGATGGTTGCAGTTCAGCGATTTGAGTCCAGCTACTTCCTGCACCGGTGAAAACATAACCCGCGCCCGGAGTTGCCGTATGTTCGGAATGGTCCGCCCCAGCCACGATCGTATTTCCGCTGATAGCGGCGCGCAACAACGTATCGCCGGGTTTCCCATCAGATGCTCTTAACTTCACCGTTTCCGTCATATTTGTCCAACCACCGGATGGTTCGACGAAAACATAGGCAGCGCCCTGATAATCGTCCACGCCAGAAGCTGCAATGACGACTGTATTTCCGCTGATCGACGCGCTATCGCCAAAGTAGTCGGTAGAACTTCCATCTGAAGGCGTGAGTTCCGCTGTCTGAGTTGCCATCTTCCAACCGCCTGCGGGCTTAACGAAAATATAGGATCTGCCGGGACCGCCTCGCTTGCCTCCCGGCGAACCTGCCACGATTGTGTTACCACTGATTGAAACGCTAGCCCCTAGCCAGGATTCGAAATGACCGTCTGTCGCTACGAGGGTGGCGGTCTGCTGCATGTCGGTCCAGCCACCTGAGGGTTTAACGAAGACAAACACCGCACCGGAGTCGACGTTGCCGCGCACGCGGGAACCTGCGGAGCCTACCACGATGGTGTTTCCATCGGTACTGATGGCAATCGAAGAGGCATTACTAGCCCGAACGCCCGCGCTACTCGCAAGAGCTAGCTGAGCGATCTGATGCACTGCGCCATATGAGATCGATGGAATAACCAGCAAAAGTAAGGCCAGTAGTCTTTTCATAGGTAAGTCATACCCGTGTTTATATCTGCGACAGCCCCTCAGCCGCCGGTATTCGAACGTCGCAGTGTTCTCCGATGCGCTGTCTTTTTCTTTTTCTTAGCGGCAGCTCGCTTGTCCGCGAGCGCAGAAGAAGAAGATGAAGCTGACGACGACTTTTTCGTTTTCGACGAAGCAGTCTTCTTAGGCGCTTCAGGCGCGGCGGGAGTGGCATGTCCCACTACTTTTTCCGCGGTCGCTGCGATCTTGCCTAAGGTCGCGCCTACAGTGCGAGCGGCGGAAGTCAACGCATTGTCTGACTCAGGTGAAGAACTATCAGTTTTCTTTTCTGTATCCAAGTTGTGCTTCTCCATTCATTAGCCAGATTGACGGCTTCACAAGTCTACTCTTTAACCGCTCTTAGCTCGGCGGATTCTTCGCCGATTCCGCGTTATTCGCGACCGGCAGCTTCTTTAATGCTTTCTCCGCATCTTTAGACAGAGGTCCATTCGGCAGGATTCGCAAGTACTCGCGAAAATGGACCGCGGCCTGCGCCGGATCGTTCAGCTTCAAATAACACTTGGCCATACCATAATGCGCCGCCGCATCGTTATCTTTAAACGTGAGGGCGTCTTGATAGCGTGCAAGTGCACCTTTGTAGTTTCCGCGCTTGTAGTAATAATCTCCAACATCATTATCCCGGACCGCTCTCAGCGGATTGAACGGATGAACTTCCTGCACCCCATTAAGGTCACCATCAGAATCATCGATGTTGTGATGTGTATCCGGGGTCGTCGAACTGGCGGGATGATCCTTCGAATCATTCTTTGGAGGCGCGAGATCGATGCGAGTATCGCGACTCGAGCTCTCGGTGCCCGGTACGCTGGTCGGCGGAGATTGATTGGCTCCGGCAGGATTCTGCGAGGCTCCTGATTGCGATTGCGCAGCAGCCAGCATTCCGACTCCCAGCAGAGTCGCCAATAGTGTCGCGATAAATGGATTGTGCATGGATATAGATTGATTTTATCGCTTCACCGGCGCTACAGCTACTGCTTCCAAGAAGAACAGGCCGCTCCGGTTAAGAAGCGGCCTGGTTGGCGAATCCTCCGGGGAAGGAGGGAACTTACATTTATAGAGACGACGGGCTTGTTGTGGTTGCAGCCGCCGGCGCGGGTGCTGTCGTGGGTGCCGTGCTGTCAGCCACATTCGTCATCAAGCGGACATCGACTCGGCGGTTCTTAGTACGGCCTTCGCGGGTTTTGTTGCTCTCCGCTGGCTTGTCCTTGCCCAAACCGATGTCGTAGATCTTGTACGCCGGAATCTGATGTTCAGAAGCCAGGTATTGGATCACGGCGCGGGCGCGGCGCTGGCTCAAGTCATAGTTGTATTGAGCATCGCCAGTCGAGTCAGTATTTCCTTGGACCGCTACGATGTAGCCCTTCGTGCTCGAGACGCTGCTGGCGATCTTGTCGAGATCAGCTTTCGCATCCTTAGTCAGAACGTCTTTGTTGAAGCCGAACAGCACCGAAGCTTCAGTTACAACGCGATAATTGTCGAGATTTGCGACCGTATTTTGTAGGGCATTAACGCGGTTCGTCGCATTGTCGGCCAGTGTCTGGGCCTGACCTGCCTGTGTCCCGGCAGCCTGCGCTTTTTGATCTGCTGCATCGGTCTTGCTGTTTACTGCCTGGAGTCCGCTTTGCGTCCGAGCGTCAACATCCTTGATGTCTTTGCTGTTTTTGGCGGTTAGGTCATCCAGTTCGTTGGTCTTGTTGATCAACGGAGTTGTCTGCTGTTTAACGTAGTTCTTGCTTGCGCAACCTACAGTGGCGGCCATAGAGGCGGCTAAAAACAGGGTTAACGAAGTGCGATTCATCGTGGGAAGGCTCCTTGGTTTCTTGCCGGCATCGTTCCCGGCTAAGCCGTACGCGAAAATTTGTACTACAACAGCATTATAGTTAAGCACGATGATTGCCAAGAAGTTATTTTGGCGCGACGCCTTCTAATTACTGCTGAATTAAGTACTTGCGCGGACTGCTTTACGTCCACGCGCACGCTGTGATGAGCAATATACGCTCAGGTTCGAGGAATTTTTATACTGTGTCAAAAGGTTGCGCGGACGTAGCAAATATCCATAAAAAACTTGGCAATGCTAAAATCAATTTGGTCAGGTATCGGTCCCGCGCGACGCATTCCCGCCAACCCCGCCAGGTCCGGAAGGAAGCAACGGTAACGGGCTCTTGCATGTGCAGCGGGTAGCCGGTATCTGGCTTATGTTTTTGTCGCTTTCCCGGCATTTTCAGCCGCCAATGTCACGATAATCATCGTGTGACCGCCACTGGAGCTAGAATTTGAGCCAACTTTTACGGGCAAAGATAACAGCCGTCGGAACCTACGTTCCTCCACGCCTTTTGACTAATTCCGACCTCGAAAAGCTAGTTGATACGACTGACCAATGGATCCTCGAGCGGACGGGGATTAGCCAACGCCATATCGTGGATAAAGGGGTTTCCACCAGCGATTTGGCCGTTGAGGCGGCAAAGAAGGCTTTAACCGCCGCGAACCTTGTTCCGAGCGATATTGACGCCATCATCGTTGCGACCGTCACTCCTGACATGATGTTTCCTTCTACAGCCTGCCTTGTGCAAAACAAACTTGGCGCGGCTGGAGTTTGGGGATTTGATCTTTCGGCCGCCTGCTCAGCATTCCTATACGCGCTGCAAACTGGTGCGCAATTCATCTCTACCGGAGCTCATAAGCGCGTCATGGTTATTGGAGCGGACGTAATGTCCTCCATCATTGACTACACAGATCGCGCCACATGCATCATCTTCGGCGATGGTGCCGGTGCGGTGATTCTCGAAGCGTCCGAAGACGAATCGTTAGGATTGATCGATTTTGTCCACGAAGTCGACGGCTCTGGTGGCTCGTCGCTGTTTATGCCTGGCGGTGGCAGTCTGAATCCGTCGACCCATGAAACCGTGGACAAGAAAATGCACTTCGTCCATCAGGATGGCCAGGCAGTCTTCAAATTTGCTGTCCGAAAAATGGCCGATGCCTGTGAGAGATTATTGCTGAGAAATGGACTGAAGGGCAGCGATATCGATGTCTTCATTCCTCACCAGGCAAACCTGCGGATCATCCAGGCTACTGGTGATCGGCTCGGACTGAATCCGGATAACGTAATTATCAACATCAAAGAATTCGGAAACACCACTGCTGGGACGATTCCTTTAGCAATGAACACTGCACTGGAACGCGGGAAGCTGAAGAAGGGTGATCTTGTGTTGCTGGCGTCCGTTGGCGCCGGTTACACCGTTGGCGCGTCGTTACTGCGCTGGGCTTACTAGCCCGAGTTCACTAATTCTTTGGTAGATCGAACGGCTTGGCTAAATATCTTCTCGCCTCGTCTAGCGCACCCTGCGTGTTGTCGTTCGTCTGGATCGCTTGCCGGTACTCATTAGTCGCACGTTCGCGCTGACCGGTAACATCGAAAATCTTACCCAATTGGATGTGACTCCAAACCTCGGTCCACCGCGGATCTCCGTCTCCATTGAGCGATTCGCGATAAGCGTTGGCGGACGCTTGATAGTTTTTCTGCTGGAAAAATACCTCGGCGACGCGGTAATGCGCCAGCGAGCTGTTCTTATTTACTTCAAGAGCTTTGTTGTATTCGGCGAGCGCGCCCGCAAAATCGTTTTGCTGCACCAGTGCTTGCCCGCGTTGAATGGACGCCCGCAATTTGACGTCGGTGGAATTCTTCAGGACATGATTGTCCGGATCAATCGCAATGCGCCGCGGCTTTCCGAATGTCTCAACGGTGAATGCCGAATCGGTTCCAACGACTTCGATTTTCTTGTCTTCGGTTTGGCCGTCTGTATCTACTCGCAGATTTACTGGCATACGAAAGAGATCGAGGTCCTGATTAATCTGACCAACCACTCGAAACCCTTTGTTATTGCCGAGGCGATACACGGTGTATTTCGTCTTGAACTCCGGAGCGCCGGTCGAATCGATCCATTGTGAAAAGAACCATGTCAGCTTGTCGCCGTAAGCCTGTTCCGTGATTTCCTTGAAGTCATCAACTGATGCGCTCTGCCCGGCATACTTCGTCGCAAAGTTACGTACGGCCTGATTGTATTTCTCATCACCCATTACCCAGCGCAGCATGTGCAGAATCATCGCTGCTTTATCAGTCGTCAAAGATTGAAACTCCGGAGAAAACGGATCAAGCTTGCTGATGCTGCTCATCGGCACCGTATCGTAGGCCAGCGCACCGACGGACATATCCTTCACTGCTTCTTCCAATCCTGCTTTGCCCGCAGCCTGTTCTACATAACGGGCTTCGGAGTAGCGCGCGAAGCCGTCGCCGATCCACCAATCGTCCCGGGTTTCCGGGCTAACCGAAGCGCCCCACCATTGATGCGCGATTGTGTTCGCGAGTAGGCGGTAATTTACTTTCTCGGTAATGCCTCGGCTCGAAACCGCTGCAAGCCCTGGAGCCCATGCTGACGGCAGCGTGTCGTCCGGCATTTCGACGACTCTCAACGTTGTCGTAGGCGCTTGTCCATACAAGGTTATGAAATATGTAAATTCCTTAAGTGCGGTTTCCAAATACAGCGTTGCCAGATTTTGATGGACTGGCTTGAAGTACACATGTAGATCGACGCCAGCTTCATCGCTCTTCGATTCCTGAAACGCTCCGGCAATGATCGTTCCGGGAAAGCTAGCCTTGTTCCATACAAACTTGAAGGTCTTGCCTGCCGCTGCATCCGACTTCTTCGCCGCTGGCGCGTCGCTGACAGTTTCCGTGCCACTTCCAATCGCGATCATATAAACCGGCACCGTGATGTTCATCGTCGCGGTAAATCGATTGATACCGTACGCATTCACCGGAAACCATCGCCCTGCATAAAGAAGATAGCTGGTGTCATCATCAACTTTGGCGAGATCTAACCCGGCCACCGGACCATCGTCTCCCGAACTCAATTCGCCGTTGTAGTCGAAGATCAGAGTGCCCGTTGCATCCTTATCGAGCGCCGCAGGCAGCGATACTCGGATAGTGGAATCCTGCGCAACCCGCTCCGCCGGCAACACCTTGCCAGAGCCGTCTGTAACCTTGGTGACGCGCAGGTCATTGTGGAGTTCGAAGCTGGCAATGTTCAAGGTTTCAAGCGCCGTAAATTTGACCACAACATGGGCGTTAATGTGATGAGTGTGGGGCGTCAGTTGGGCGTCAATCTGGTAATCGTCGACGCGAAGGTGCATCCTGTCAGCGGCCGCAGCGTTCAGGGAAGACATCATCAGAAGCATTGCCGCAATAAATGTGATTGAACGGATAAACCCGCGACCGAGATGCGAAACGAGCATTAAGAGCGATCTCCTGAAACCCTGGCTTTTCCCTATGATGAAGATTGTCACTTAAAAGATGCTGGCAGGACAAGGGTTAGTGGTTTTTGTTACAACTGCCGACGCTATCCGCGTTCGATAGCATCCTCAATATTACCTAGCCGGGCCCGTCGACAGAGACGGGCACAACTGGCAAAATTCCCAGTTGCTGATAGATTGGCCGGATGATTGGACGCAATTTGGGCAACTCAAACCAGAACCAAACTGCACCGGCGAGGCATCCGATGCCACACAGCAGCACAGTTCCAGGTGCCCCAATGATCGGCGCCAGACTTCCCGCCAGCAGGCTGCCAAACGGGCTTGCTCCCATGTAGGCCATCATGTAATAACTCATGACCCGGCCACGTTTGTCTTCCTCGACAATGGTCTGAATTACAGTGTTACTAGCTGCGGCAAATTTCATCATTCCGTATCCTGTAACGGCCATCAGGGCAAGGGACAGCCAGTAATATCGCGAGAACGAAAATGCAATTAAGCCAACGCCGAACACAGCCCCTACGGCGGGAATGACTCTGTATAGTCCTCTGACAGACTTTCGCACCGCCAGGCAAAGCGCTGCAATCACCGATCCGACTCCGGCAGCGCCCATCAAGAATCCCAAAGTGTGCGGTCCGCCATGCAGAATTTTCGTTGCGAATATTGGCATGAGAACCGTGTACGGTACGCCCATGAAACTGACGACGGCGAACAGCGTCAGCACGGTACGGATAGGTGCGAAGGTTGAGACATATGTCCAGCCTTCTTTCAGTTGGACAGCCATGTTCGCTGCGGACTTGGTAACTGCTTGCACCTCGACGTTCATCGCTAGCAGGGAAGCGATGACGGCAAGATAACTCACCCCATCAATCAGGAAACAATATCCTTCGCCAACCGCAGCGATGATGATTCCAGCCAAGGCGGGTCCTAACAGCCGCGCGCCATTGACCATCGTCGAATTGAGCGCAATGGCATTACTCAGATCGGTGCGACCTTCGACCATTTGCACGAGAAAAGACTGTCGCGCCGGCATGTCGAAAGAATTGATCAATCCCTGAAAGATGCTAAGCCAGATAATTTCCGTGATCGTGATATGACCGGAAAGCGTTAAAATCGAAAGTGCGAGTGACTGGAGAGCCGCGAGAATTTGTGTCACCAGAAGTACTCGCCGCCGCTCCCATCGGTCCGCCCAAACTCCGGCAACAGGTCCAAGGAAAAATGTTGGAATCTGGCTCGCAAAACTTACTACGCCGAGCAGGAATGGCGAGCCAGTTAAACGATAGACTAGCCAACTCGTGGCTAGCCGCGTCATCCATGTTCCGACCAGCGACAAGCTTTGACCGCAAAAGAAGAGACGAAAATTGCGATGGCGCAACGCGCGCAGAGCGTCAATGATCATGCGCGGTTGTACTTCAAATAAGTGAGACCGAGCATCACGAAGCTCGGCCGTCTTTCAAAACCTTGAGCACGTTCGCCGTTGTTTCCGTTTCGCCTAGCTTGGGAAAAATCATTTCCGCGCTTAGCCGGTGCGCATCCGCATTGCGGTCGGTCATTGCGTCTACAACAAACACCACGTTGTAGCCTAGATCGAAAGCGCTTCGGGCAGTCGACTCCACTCCAAAACTCGTCGAAATTCCCGCCAGGAAAACCTGAGTGACACCCTGCTTACGTAAATATTCATCCAGATTACTGCCGATAAACGCTCCTACCCTTTGTTTAGTGATTACGTGGTCCGTAGGTTGCTGATCGAGTTCCGGTACAAGTTCCGTCCAATCGTCTGCGCGCGCAAACTTCGGTATGCCCGCATCGGTGCGCCCGGGAGCGCCGCCCGAAACGTTGACCAGGACGACGGGCAGCTTTTTTCCCCGAAAAGCGCGCGCGAGTTGGTCCGCACGATCAACAATTTCACCAGAAGGATGTACTGTCGGCATTCCGACAATTCCTTTTTGCAAATCAATCACGATCAACGCGCAGATTTCGTCCAGCTTTGTGAGAGGCATATATCTTATCGATTCAATCCGTGGTTTACGTCCGTTTGTTTGATGCAACAGCGCCTGTTTGCATCGCAAGAATAATTTCGGCGACGCGATCGGGGGTTGTAAGCCCATCGATCCCCGCGCCGGAAAGCCGTTGCCCGACTTCAGCAAGATTTTTCAGCATGTCTGCGCGCGCAGGTCCATCAGGGATAATCTTGTTCATCTGAGCCACAACATTTTCTGCGGTGAAGTCGTGTTGCACGAGTTCAGGGACAACTTGTTTTTCAGCTATCAGATTAACCATCGCAAAGAACGGAACCTTAACTGTCGACTTTCCCAGGAAATAAGTTAGCGGAGTAACTCTATAAACCATCACAAACGGAATACCCATTAAAGCCGCCTCGACCGTAGCCGTACCGCTCGCTATAATGCCCGCGCGTGACAGCGACATGGCGGGCAGAGCTTCCGGAACAAGATGAATGTTATTCAACCCACCAATCAACGATCGCAGAAATTCGCGATCCAGAGTCGATGCAACTGGCAACAAAAATTCGTAATCGTTTCCTAATTTTTTTGCCGACTCCAAAATCGTCGGAAGGTTCATGCGGACTTCCTTAACCCTGCTTCCGGGCATCAGCGTGATCCAATGCTTTGCGGGATCAAGGCCATGCACGGCGGCATACTCCGCGCGCGAGACTTCCGGCTTCGGTAAATCCGCCAGCGGATGCCCAACATATGTCGCGTTCACTCCGCGATCGCGATAAAACTTTTCTTCGAAAGGAAATATCACCAGTGCGCGATCCACATATTTGCGCAGCAGCCGCACACGTCCCTGCCGCCACGCCCAGAATTGCGGACACACATAATAGATGACCGGAATCCCGCGCTTGTGCATCTGACGGGCAACTCGCCAATTGAAAGCGGGTGAATCAATAACGATGGCCAAATCAGGCTTGCGGCTGTCCGCGGATTCAATCAATTTGTGAAAGAGTCGCCAGATTTTCGGCAGGTGGTTCAGAATCTCAGAAATGCCGACGACCGCTAAATCCTTGCTATCGACGATCGTGTCGCATCCGGCTGCGCGCATGCGCTCTCCGCCGACCCCAAAGAACCCAAGCGATGACTGGCGACGATTCAGCGCATCGATAAGCTGCGCGCCATACATTTCCCCCGAAGCTTCACCAGCTGAGATCAGGATTCTCACTGACGCAATTGTAAAGGGACTGCTCGGTCAGAGTTATTGCAACCCTTTGACGCGCGCCGCTGCAAAATCGTCCTGGCATTGTTTTGCCGGCGCTAGAAGCTGTTCAAATTCTGGTGTGCCGCGGAGAGAAGCCAGCATGTGGTCTTTTTCCAGTGCTGTATAAGTGCAATAATGAGTCGCGACAACAGTCTTTAACAGACGTATCGCGAGATCTTTTTCACCGCAGAAGGCCATATCGCCGGCAAAAATATAGCGATTCTCCGGATCGGGGTTAGTCAAAGTTGCAGCTTCCACCACTTGCGCCGCACGGTCCATTTCTGCCGAGGGAGCCCGCATGGTAGGCCGGGCTAAACAAGCTTTGATAAAGCTGCCGAAATTGAATCTGCTGGAAGAATCGTCGATCAGGCTCTGCGCAGAGGCCCGTGCTTCGTCCGGTTTGCCTTCGCTCATGAAAAGTAGGGTGGTCACGCGATTCGCCCATGCCGACCCTGCGTCCAGGCGAGCGAATTCTGCTCCTCGTTCCGGATTTCCCATTAACAAGAAAGTGATTGAACAGGACCGGAGGCCAGCATTCCCGGGGTCCAGCGAGAATGCGGTTTCGCATTCCCTTGCTGATTCTTCAAGTTGGCCGCCATATCGCAAGACGTAGCTGCGCGCGAAGTGGGCGAATGAGCTGCCGGGATTGCGCTTCACCAGCGCATCAGCGTTCTGATATGCCTTAATCGTATCTCCTCGCTCGACTTGATTGGCGATGAGCTGCACAGAAGCTGTGACGAGATTGGGATCGAGAGCCAGTGCATGCTCCAGCGCAGCATTGGATTTCTGAAACGCGCCTTCGCCGCCGTTCGAGTATTGATAATCCCAATAGTAGCGAAGCCCCAGATTGGCCCAGGCGGGAGCGAAAGTTGAGTCCAGACCGACCGCACGCTCGAGCATGGCGATGGCTTCCTTTGTAGGCGTCGCGTCGCTAGGCAGCGAAATGCTACGCAGGTAAAGGTCATAGGCTTCTTCGTTCCGTGGGTGGGTTGCACCGTTCGAGGAATCAGCCCCGGCTCCCAGCGCGGGAAGCAATCCTTGATTGACTTTGGACGCGATCTGCGACCGCATTGCGATCATATCGGGAGCGGGCACATTGAGCGTGTCCCGCCACAGCGTTCGATTATTCTCAACATCGATCGCTTCCAGCGTCACTTCCAGCTGGTTGCCTTCTTTTAAGAAGTGGCCAGTCACAATGTCGGAGACCTTCATGTCCCGTCCAGCTTGCTGCAAATCGAGCCCCGCTTGCGTGTACTTGCTGGTGGTGGCGAACGGACGGATCGACAGAGAATGTACGTAGCTCAACGCGGTGGTGATTTCATCCGGCAAAGCGAGCCGCAGGAAATCCGCGCCTTGGTCCGACCCCATATTTTGGAAGGGAAGTACCGCTACTGTTATAGGGTTAGCCACGCTGGCGGCAGAACTAATATGCGTCCTGGATCTCCAAAAAAAGAAACCGCCTGCCAGAACGCCAATTAGCAGCACGGCTGCTCCCGCGCCCAATAACTTAATGTAACGGCTGTGCGAACTCGTTGGCACGCCAGTGGCGCTAGGGTGAATTGCACTATCAGATACTGAACTCCCTGGGCCGGAAGCGCTCGTCGCATCTACAGAGCCGACCGAAGATATGGCGGATCGATTGCTGTCGGTGTCCCTTTTCAATCGCTGAAGATCGCTGCGCATCTCGGATGCATGCTGGTAGCGCAAGTTGCGATCTTTTTCGAGTGCCTTATTGATGATGTCTTCCAGCTTCGGCGGAACATCGTGGTTCAGTCGGACCGCGGGCACCGGCGCACGGTTCATGATGGCTTCGCAAATTACTGCGGAACTTTCCCCGTGGAACGGGACATCTCCGGTCGCCATCTCATAAACCACGGCCCCAAATGAAAAGAGGTCAGTCCGCGCGTCCAAATCGCGAGCTCGAACCTGCTCCGGCGACATGTAGGCGACGGTGCCGAGCATCGTTCCCGGACTTGTAAGGTGGGCTTCGTCAATCGTCCGAGTTACGCCCACGCTCTGGCCGGACGCTCCCCTCCCGACGGTAACCTTGGCCAGTCCGAAGTCGAGAATCTTGGCGTGGCCGCGTTTGGTAACGAAGATATTTGCCGGCTTGATGTCTCGGTGGACAATTCCTTCCGCATGCGCTGCATCCAACGCATCCGCTATTTCAATCGCGAGGGCAAGCAGCGTGTCGGTATCGAGCGCGCGTCCGGCAACGAAATGCTTTAGTGTCATGCCGTCCAGATATTCCATCGCGATAAAAGCGCGGCCATCTTGCTCGTCGATCTCGTAAATCGTGCAGATATTGGGATGATTCAGCGCAGATGCGGCCTGGGCTTCGCGCTGAAATCGCGCCAGCGCCTGTGCATCTTTAGCCACATCATCCGGCAGGAACTTCAGGGCAACAGGACGATGCAACTTCACATCTTCGGCTTTGTAGACGACGCCCATGCCGCCGCCGCCCAGCTTTTCGATGATTCGGTAATGCGAAATTGTTTCGCCAAGCATTTCGAGGATGCTAGAGGGTTACGTGGGCAGAGTCAATGCACAGCCTGGCATGACAACGCGCTAAACGTCCCCCGCTGCTACTGGCTGATTCGATGGCACGCCTACTTCTTGGTCCTTGTACTGGAGCTGATAAAGCTTGTAGTAAATCCCCCGCCTGGCAAGCAACTCCTGATGCGTGCCCATTTCTCGGACTTGGCCCTTGTGCATCACGATGATGTTATCGGCGCGCTGCACCGTCGATAGCCGATGGGCGATGACCACCGATGTTCGTCCTTCGACCATGCGATTCAAAGCCTCGCGAACGCGAAATTCTGTTTCGGTATCTACACTGGAGGTCGCTTCATCGAGAATCAGTATCTCTGGATCATGCGCCAGCGCCCGAGCAAATGAAATGAGCTGCTTTTGTCCAGTGGAGAGCGTGCTTCCACGTTCTCGAACTTCTTCTTTAAATCCCTGGGGAAGCGTCTTGATGAATTCCGTGAGATTTACGTCCTCTGCGGCCTGAATCACTTCTGCATCGGTGATCCTGCTTGTACCCATCTTTATGTTGCTTTCTATCGTCCCCGTAAACAGAAACGGATCTTGCAGAACTACACCGAACCGGCTGCGAAGATCACTGAGTTCCATTTCTTTGATGTCGATTCCATCAACCTTAATCGCGCCTTTCTGGACATCGTAGAAGCGCATCAACAGGGAAATGATCGTCGTCTTGCCGGCCCCCGTATGGCCCACGATGGCAACAGTGTTACCGGGCTCAATCGAGAAACTGACATCGCGAAGAATCCATTCCGTCTCCGATGCCTCGTCTGCGACAGTCCGATATGCAAACCATACATGCTCAAACTCTATGCGGCCTGGGCCCACAGCCTTCTTCGTCACCGTAGGCGATGCGACTTCGACAGGCGTGTCGAGTAGCTTGAAAATACGTTCGCTCGATGCCATCGCCGCTTGCAGGATGTTGTATTTCTCGCTGAAGTCCTGGATCGGCCTGAAGAATCGTTGCGCGTATTGAATGAATGCTGCGAGCACGCCTATCGTGGTAGTGGCCCTGATTACGTCGTTGCCACCAAACCAGATCACGCAGGCAATCGCGATCGCCGACAGCACTTCGACGACAGGATAGTAAACCGCGTGCGCCATGATCGCGTCCTTAAACGCATCCATGTGTAGCGCATTCACTTCGGAAAACTTATCAAACGCTCGCTGCTCGCGGTTGAATAACTGCAATACCATCATTCCGCTGATATGTTCCTGTAAATGCGAATTAATGCGCGCGATGGCTGTGCGAATCCGACGGTAAGATTCGCGTACTCTATCGCGAAAGACCTTCGTTGCCAGAACAATCAGCGGCAAGACGGCAAATGTGATCAACGCTAGCTTCCAGTTCATCTTGAGCATGATCGCGATAATGCCAGCGAGCACAAACACGTCTTCGAACAGCGACACCACGCCGGACGTGAACATATCGTTGAGAGCGTCCACATCGGATGTCACACGTGTGACTAGTCTCCCTACCGGGTTCTTATCGTAAAACGCAAGATGAAGACGTTGGAGGTGACGGAAAATCTGGGCCCGCAGATCGAACATCGCCATCTGCCCGGTCCACTGCATGAAATACGTTTGCAAATATTCGAGGACGAAACTGAAAACCAGCAGACCGACATAAATTGCCGCGATCTGTGCAATGCCGGTTAGCGGATCAGCGCTGAGAAACCGGTTCAGGGGTGTGTGCAGCTTCGGGGACGGAGACAGATACTTATCGATCGCTACGAGAGTGAGATATGGCCCCAGTACATCAGCGCCAACCTTCAGCAGAATCGACGCTAGCGCCGTGATGGTCTGCCACTTGTAGGGACGCAGATACGTCAACAACCGCTTCATCAGCCGGCTGTCGTACGCCTTACCTAATATGTCTTCTTCCTGGCCCATGAGGAAAATTAAAATCGTAGTCTTAAGTCTATCGAGATACTAAATAGATGGGAAACGGCCGAGCGAGGATTCGCTTCGACCGGACTTAATTCTTATTTATCGAGCGCTGCTAGGCCGCTCCGAAGCGCACTGACACCAGTTTCGATACTCCGGGCTCCTGCATCGTTACACCGTAAAGCACTGGCGCAATGCTCATCGTCTTCTTGCTGTGCGTGATGAGCACGAATTGAGTCTGCACGCTCATCTCGCGCACAAGCTCGGTGAAGCGCCCAATATTGGCTTCATCAAGCGGCGCGTCAACTTCGTCCAGGATGCAGAACGGGCTGGGCGCATATTGGAAGATACCTACAAGTAACGACAATGCTGTCAACGCTTTTTCTCCGCCGGATAGCAACAGCACGTTTTGCAACTTTTTGCCCGGAGGCGAAGCGACCACATCGATTCCGCTTTCTGCGCTGTTTTCTTCATCGGTTAAGCGCATGAATGCGTGGCCTCCGCCGAAGAGCTTGCGGAATGTAATACCGAAATTTTCGTTGATCTTGTGGAACGCCTCCTCAAATTTCTGCCGCGAGAACACATCAATTTCTTTAATGACCGCCTGCGTATTCTCAATGGACTCCAGCAAATCCTTGCGTTGCGTATCGAGGAATCCGTGGCGCTCCGCAGTCTCTTTGTATTCTTCGAGGGCCATCATGTTGACGGGACCCATTGCATCCAATCGCGACCGCATATCGCGATACATCTGATCTTCCTGAACAAGTTCATCGCCCGCGACGGCAACAATCGTTGTATCTGCCATTAATGCAGGACGCTCAATTCCTAAATCGTTGAGGCATGTTTGTGCCATGTATTCGGCATCGGATTGCAGTTTGGCAGCCGCAGCATGAAGTTCACCCTTGCGATCTCGCGCATGATCGAGCAACTGACGGGCACCTCTCAAAGATTCATCAATTTCGTTCAGACGGCCCCGCAACTGATCAGACTCCGATTGCAATAATCCATCTCTGGACTGCGTAGCCTCACGTTCGGCTTCAATCTCGACGAGACGCGAAGCGATATGCACATTCTCTGCTTCTCGCTGTTTGTTTTCCGCGACAGCCGCTTCGATCTGCGAAGCTAGTGCCTGCGTTCGCCCTTGCAGATCGGTCACTAGCGCCTCAATCCGTTGCAACACAGAAGACGCAGCGCGATGACGTTCTTCGAGAGTCGCCAGATGGGCGCGTCGCTCCGACGCTCTCTGTCCGGCTGAATCGCGCAGCTCTCGAAGGCTGGACAGTTGCTCATGCGCAGTGACGGTACTTCTTTCCAGCTCGGTCCTCGTTTGTTCAAGGACCGCAAGCTCATTCTGACGACCTGTTATCAGGGCAGCCTGACCCTCACGGTCATTAGCTAGTCGGGCGAGCTCACTCTGGCAAATCCGCGCCCGCTCGCTAACCCGCTCCATTTCTGCATCGAGCTGACTAAGCAAATGGCCGGATGTCATGCTCTGTTTTTCCGCTTCGCGTTTTTCTCCTTCTAGACGTTCAAGCAGGGAAGTGAGGTCCTTAATGTCGCGCCCTAGGACTAAGACGCGTCCCTCTTCATGGCGGAGCGCACCTTCGAGATCATTCATTAACTTCGCGACATCCCGCAATTCGCGTTTCATCGAAAGTGGACCTTCTGCTCGCTGTCTGCCTCCGGTAACGGTCACGTTATGAAAGCACTCCCCGGATGGAGCGAGAAAGAATGCGTCAGGATTCTCCAACGCCAATTCGCGTCCGACACCGGAGTCAGGGACAATGTATCCGTCACGAAGCTTAGGCAGGATGACTTCCAAAGACTTGCCAAATCCATCCAGAACGCGAATCGTGCTCTTCAGAGGGACTACCGGATGGCTCGGCGGCGCGTGGTGCAGGCTTTCGTCCACAAGGAATGAAAACTTCGCCTGTGAATCTTCCGGATGCACCAGGAAAGTCGCGCGCCCATCCACATCATTGCGCAGCAGCCGTAAGCCTTCATCGGCCGCATCCCATGATTTAACCACGATGTAGTTCAGTTCATCGCGCAGAAAATCTTCGACGACGCTTTCATAGCGATTTTCCACTTCGAGAAAATCCGCCAACACTCCAACAGGCGCTAGCCCACCATTCATCACTCCGGATTGAAACAACCGGCGGACTGACTCGGTCGAATATCCGTGTTCGGCAATGACCGCTTCCAGCGATCCCTTTTTACCCAGCGCGGTCGCGTACTCGGCGCGCAGGCTGTCGAGATGATGCTTAACATCCACTTCTTCGCGGCGCTTAGAATCCAGAGACTGACGGGTATTGCCAATTTCCAGATTCAATCCATTCACGCGTTGCGACACGGTTTCAAACTCAATTGCAATCTGTCCACGCTGGCCGCCAAACGCTTCGACCTGCGCGTTTGCCGTCGCCGCTTCGGTTTGCAGACGATGCGCGTCGCGGTCCATGGCGGCTACACGTTCTTCGGCTTGCGTCAGCTGATTACGAAGGCTGGCAGCGGAAGCCACCGATTCCATGATGGCAATCCGCGCTCGTTCCTGCTGGCGCTCCATCTCGATGAGCGCTTGAGATGCGGCGGATGCTTCCTGCTGCGCGTTGGCTAGTTCCTGTTGGGCTATCGCAACATCCGATGCTGCGGATTCCAATATCTGCCGATTGGAATCACGTTCCTCTTCAAGCGTTGCCAGCCGGTGACGCGCTTGCGCCAGTTCCGCCTCCGCTGACGCTGTGCGTAGGGTCAGTTCCGTGCAGCGCTCTTCGTTATGACGGCGCTGCGCGAGTGCTCGATCAGTCTCCAACTTGATTTCGCTGATGCGTTCGCGGTTCTCTCGAATCTCTGTCTCGATCGCGTAACCACGCTGCGTCCGCTCTCCATGTTCGCTCTCGAGGATGCGCACGGTCTCACTATGAGCATGAATATCCGCAGTCAGTGCAGCGACTTGCGTATCGATCTCGACAGTTTCACGTTCGAGTTCCGCAAACTTGCTGGCCAGGACGATGCGCAGCTTGTCTCGCATTTCATCGCGCAATTTCGCATAGCGTTCCGCTTTCGCTGCTTGACGCTTCAGCGAATTCATTTGCCGCGTCACTTCATCGAAGATGTCATTGATGCGAGCCAAATTCAGCTTCGCATCTTCAAGACGCGCTTCCGCCAGACGCTTCTTCGTCTTGAATTTCGTAATTCCCGCCGCCTCTTCAATAATCGAGCGCCGATCCGTCGGACGGCTGCTCAGAATTTGGCCAATGCGGCCTTGCTCGATCAACGCATAGGACTCAGGCCCAAGGCCGGTCCCCATAAACAATTCTTGGATGTCGCGCAGCCGGCAAAGCTTTCCATTTAGCAGGTACTCGCTCTCGCCGGAACGGAACAGCCGCCGGGTGACGACAATCTCTCCAGCACGAAACGCCTGCTGAAACTTCCGTCGACGAATCTTCAATACAACTTGCGGACCCATCTCCACAACGGACGCCCCCGCAGGTGCCGAGCTTTCGTCGCCTTCGCTTGCGATTTCCTCTGTTTTGCCCGGACGTGCCTCTTCCGTCAGCCGTTCAGTTTCTTCCGCAGCCTGCGCTCGCACTTCATCTTCATTCCAATCGGCGAAGCTATCATCTTGCGCTTCACGTGGCAGGTCATCTTGTATCTCGATCTCAGTGGGATTCCGCGCATCCGGCCCGTTGTAGACCTCGGGATCTATGAGCGTCAGCGCAACCTCGGCCATTCCCGTCGGTTTGCGATCGCGTGTGCCCGCAAAAATTACATCTTCCATGCGCGCGCCGCGCAACGTCTTAGCCGACTGTTCGCCAAGCACCCATGAGATTGCATCCGAAATATTGGATTTGCCGCAGCCGTTTGGCCCGATGATGGCAGCCACACCATCGCCATGGAACTTGAGTTCTGTGCGGTCACAGAACGATTTAAACCCGAGAATCTGAAGCTTCTTTAATTTGAGCAACGGCTACTCCTTGTGCGTGCACGATGTACGGGCAAGACCTAAGCTTGTGATTCGAAATGAAACCTGCATTTGCGGAGCCCTCTGGCCTATTTACCAATCAGATGCCTCGCTGTTTCGGCTATGCTCTTCCAACGTCCCCGGCTGGCTGGGCGTCTACAAATTTAGTTAACTCTAGCTGTCCCGTGCGCCGGGGTCAAGAGATAAAACACCATATATAGTGTGGCCTACGAAATTACTACCCTATTTTGCACAGGCCATGCACTAAGGCAGCGAATTACGACGTGAGGGTAAGGAGTCGGGAAGAATCGCGGGAGCACAATCAGCCTAACGCAATCGAGGTCTCGCTGCAACGAGTTCTGGCATTAACGCCTGAGACATTCCGATCCAGTTGCCAACCTGCCGCAGGGCTTTGGTAATTTCGCCTTTCAGCCCCATCTGCAAAGATTTTCCCTTTTTCCGCTGATTATATGTATGATAAAAGCCAGCTAAGTTAGTTCACTACGAAGTTGAAAGCCGGTTACGCCAACCAGCGCCACCACTCTCACCAGCAGCGAATCTTCTCAGCACAAAAATTAAACAGAAAAAGGTAAAGATCAACATGGCAGAACAAGGAACAGTGAAGTGGTTTAACGACGCGAAGGGCTACGGCTTCATCAGCCGCCAGAGCGGAGAAGATGTTTTCGTCCATTTTTCCGCGATTCAAGCGGGCGGCTTCCGCAGCTTGCAAGAAGGCCAAACCGTGCAGTTCGACGTGACCAAAGGGCCGAAGGGCTGGCAGGCTGAGAACGTTCAAGCAGTCTAAGTGAACTAAATTTGGCGCCCGTGATTCCATCTGGATCCGGGCGCCTTCGTGTTTGTGGCCACAAGTCCTAGCCCGTTACAACCCTGGCAACCGCATCCCCTCTCGCCGGATCATACGTCTCATTGCACAGCGCCATCACATGCAGATCCTGCTGGCCCGAATTAACGATTGCATGCGCTGCTGATGGGAAGACTTTCGCCACCACCACTCCCGCGCCTGCGAACTCTCGTTTCTGACGAGCCGTTCCGCTTCCGCCGTCCCAACACATCGTCCACTTGTCTTTATGCATGACGATTAAGACTTCGCGTTTTCTAGAGTGGTAGTGATTACCCCGCACCTGTCCCGGCTTGATCGTCATAACGTGGCAATCGACTGCATAACCCAGAAAATCCAGCCAGCCCGTATCGAGCGCGAAACTCGCACCACGAAGATCGCCGGTGTCCGAAACGGGTATCAATTCAACGCTGGGTAACGCGCTTGCCACCTCTACGCTCCAACCTTTTCGAAGAACAGGCAAAGCGACTCGATCCCACGATGGAAATTAGGGATGTGGAACTTCTCATTAGGAGCATGCAGATTATCGTCCGGCAAGCCAAATCCCATCATAACGCTGGGCAGCTTCAGCACATCCTGAAAGTCGGTAACAATGGGTATCGACCCACCTGACCGAATGAATACCGTTTCCTTATGAAAAACTTCACGCATCGCCTCTGTCGAGGCTTTAACAAAAGGATTGTCAGTGCCAATCACGCATGCCGGACCCTTGCTCCAAACTTTGATCTTGGTCTCGATTCCTTTTGGAGTATGTTTCTTTACGAAGTTCGCATAGCGTTTGTAGATGTCGTCAGGATCCTGATTCGGCACCAATCGCATCGAAACCTTGGCCGACGCTCGCGCCGGAATCACGGTCTTCGCTCCCGGAGCGACGAATCCTCCCGGCATGCCATGAACCTCCAGCGTCGGACGCGCCCAAGTGCGATACAGCACAGAATATCCGGGCTCGCCGGTCAGAACCTTCGATCCGACTTCAGTCTTGCGATAGTGCTCTTCGCTGAAAGGTAACTTCTTCCACGCTTTCAGCTCTGCGGCCGTTGGAGACTTCACTTTAGTATAAAAACCAGGGATAAGGACTTTTCCTTTCGAATCCTTCAGCTTGCTGATAATTTCCACCAACGCAAACAACGGATTGGGTGCGGCTCCTCCGTACATTCCGGAATGCAAATCCGTCTTCGCACCTTGTGCTTCGATTTCCGTATAGACCAATCCGCGTAGACCTACACACAGCGTAGGCAAATCGGGAGCGAACAATTCCGTATCGCATACCAAAGCAAAATCTGCTTTCAACTTTGCTTTCTGCTTCCGGACGTATTCGGAGATCGCCTCGCCGCCAACTTCTTCTTCACCTTCAAAAATGATTTTCACGTTGATCGGTAGTTTTCCGTCATGCCCTTGCATCAACGATTCGAGCGCTTTGACTTCCATCCACAGCTGACCTTTATCGTCCACCGCGCCGCGCGCATAGATATTCTTGTTGCGCTCGGTCGGTTCGAACGGAGGCGTAATCCACTCATCCAGCGGCTCGGCCGGTTGCACATCATAGTGCGCATAACACAACACGGTCGGCTTGCCGGGCGCGTGCAACCAGTCCGCATAAATGAGCGGATGACCCTTGGTCTGGATCATCTCAACATTTTCCATTCCGATACGGCGCAGGTCTTTGGCAACGAAATCGGCTGCGCGCTGGACGTCGGCTTTATGCTCCGGCGCAGTGCTTACGCTCGGGATACGAAGGAGGTCTTTTAGTTCATCGAGAAAACGCTGTTGATTCTGGCGGGCGAAATCCACTGCGGGGGAAGCCATGAGGTCGATCCTTTATTTCGCTAAGCGAACAGGAATAGAAAACGTTTCAGTATAGCGGAAAATCCTCGTGGGTCGTCAGTTGGTGATTTTGCAGGTACTGTTACAGTTTGAAATCCACAGGAACTCATAGAATTGAAGGCGCAATGATGGCGATTATGTCTGACAGGCTTTGGCTAGAGATTATCGGCTTAGCCCTTGGCGTCTCGCTTATGGAGAGCGCAGTAACGGGCAAGATGCGGAAGCCACGGAGTCACCGTTACTGGCCCGTACCGCTACGACTTCGTCCGATATTTGGCGTCGTAGGCTTTGGGCTAACGGCTTTTGCTCTTGCTGATTTTTTACACCTACTGAACCTGTAACAGTACCATTTTGCAGTGTTTGTTTCTTGCGAGATTGTAATGCGCGTATGATTGCCCCTTATGTTTTCCCACCGTACGGAGTGGAACTTTACTCCCAACCGCTTGACCGAAACACACCGCGAGCTGGTTCGTGAAGGCAGGGAAGTACTTGACCTGACACTGTCCAATCCCACGCGTGCCGAACTCCCCTTCGATTCCGAGGCAATCCTCGCATCACTCGCTCACCCGGCCTCACTCGATTACGACCCCCAGGCGAAAGGCTTGTTGGCTGCGCGGCAAGCAGTCGCTCAGTATTATTCAGATTACTTCGCGCGATATTGCGCGCAGTATCACACCCAACCTCCAAGCACCCCACCGGTTTCGCCAGAGTCGATACTTTTGACAACCAGCACGAGCGAAGCTTATTCGTATGTGTTTCGTCTTCTATGTAATCCCGGAGACGAAGTTCTTGTGCCGAAGCCCAGCTATCCTTTATTCGATTTCTTAGCGGACTTGCAGGACGTCAAGCTTGTTCCATTCCCGTTGCTCTACGATCATGGCTGGCAAATCGATTTTCCTTCGTTATATAAATCTGTTACTGCCCGCACTCGCGCGGTTGTTCTTGTTCATCCGAATAATCCGACCGGCTCCTACGTTCACGGCCCCGAGCGTAGTTCGCTGAATGACTTTTGCCGTCAACACAATCTGCCATTAATCGTCGATGAAGTGTTTCTCGATTACTCTCTCGATGGAAGTCCGCAGGCTACGTTCGCAACCAATCAGCAAACTCTGACTTTTACGCTGAGTGGAATCTCGAAAATTTCCGCGCTACCTCAAATGAAACTCGCTTGGGCTGTAGTATCGGGTCCGCCTGCTTTAATGCAACCCGCCCTTGATCGCCTTGAAGTCATCGCCGATACCTATTTGTCGATGAACGCACCAATTCAAAATGCAGCTGCCATTTTGCTCCAGCAAAGGCTATCGATACAGCCGCGCTTACTCTCTCGCGTTCGCGCTAATTTGGACGAACTTGATCGTCAACTCGCGAAGCAGTCTCTCTGTGAGCGATTGCATGTCGAAGGAGGATGGTACGCGATCCTGCGAGTGCCAGTCATTCAGTCGGATGAAGACCTGGCCATTCAACTTCTGCGCCAGGCTTCGGTTCTAATTCATCCCGGACACTTCTACGATTTCCCCAGAGATGGAAATCTAGTCCTTAGTTTGATCGTCCCGCCAGAGACTTTCCGCGCCGCCGTGGGGAGAATCTTACAAATCTTGTCGCATTAGACGAAACGGCTATGCCGCTGCTTTGCTCGTGCCACTGCTGAACAATATCTCAATTGCCAGCAATCCTGCGCCGATCACTATGGCGCTGTCGGCCACATTGAATGCCGGCCATTGATATTGACCGACATAAACCAGAAGGAAATCCACTACGCGGCCAGTGGCGATACGGTCCCATAAATTGCCCAACGCTCCGCCGAGAATCAGCGACAGGCCAATACTCGTTGCGCGCATGCTGTGCCCATCACGCCAGAGCAGAGTGAATACGACGATCAAAGCTATGACGGAGAATCCGACCAGGAGCCACATCCGCCATGGCGAAGCAGAATCCGCGAACAATGAAAACGCTGCGCCGCGATTTTCGACATGCGTCAGCCGAAAGCATCCCGGAATAATCTGGATGCTGTCATGCAATGCAATTTCGCGAGCGATCAGCCACTTGGTTAGTCGGTCCAAGCCAAAGACCAATGCCGCGGTAAGCAGATGAATGCGGCGCATCGCGTGTCGGGAATTAGATGATGGCATCCGGACCTATTCCGTAATCGCTGATGCCGCAGCAGACGGCTCGTGGGCTGCCTTGTTGATTTCTTTTAGAAACGCACTGCAACGCTCGCACACTGTCGGATAATCTTTGTCTTCGCCCACCCGAGTTGAATAATTCCAACAGCGTTCACACTTAAGACCGTCGGCCTTCTTAATCTCAACTCGCAACTTAGAATCGCCATTGCTCGCTTCAGTTCGCTGCAACGTGACGGCCGAGACGATAAACAGATATCGAAGATCGGTTTTGTATCTATCCAATGCCGCAAAGGCCGGATCTGCCGCGGAAAGAACTACATGCGCTTCCAAGCCGCCGCCAATAAGTTTGCTCGTCCTTGCCTCTTCCAGTGCTTTCAATACTTCCTCTCTAACGCCGCGTAGAAGTGTCCAATCCGACTTCTGCTGCTCATTGTCTCGTGATTTTCCACCCAGAATTTCCTCAGCGTTGGGGAACAACGCGAGTGCCACACTGTCCGTGCGCTTTTCTTGCTTGGGAAGGTATCCCCAAATTTCTTCGCACGTAAAACTCATGATGGGTGCGAGCAGGCGCGCGAGTGCTTCGCCGATTCGCCAAATCGCCGTCTGTGCCGAACGCCGCCCAGGAGTATTCGGAGCGGAAATGTATAACCGGTCTTTCAGAACGTCAAAATAAAACGCACTCAACTCCACTACGCAAAAATGATTGACGCGTTGATAGATGCGATGGAAAGCAAAATCTTCGTAATGCTGCTTCACGTCCGCAGCCATTTCCGCGGTCAGCCGTAGCATGTATTGGTCAATCGACGTCAATTGTTCAAAAGAAACCGCATCCCTTGCGGGATCAAAATCGAACAGATTTCCTAGAACGTAGCGGAATGTATTGCGGATCTTGCGGTAGTTTTCGGCAACGCGCTGCATCAGGTTTTCCGATCCCGCTACGTCATCGCGAAAATCCACCGATGCGACCCACAGCCGTACGATTTCGCCGCCTAGCCGATTTGCAATGTCAACTGGATCAACATCGTTGCCCTTCGACTTCGACATGGCGTGACCTTGCTCGTCGAGTGTCCACCCGGGAGTAACCGTCATCCGAAACGGTGAATGACCACGCAAAGGCAGTGCGCAAAATAACGATGAGAGAAACCATCCCCGATATTGATCGCCACCCTCAAGATACAAATCTGCGGGCCAGGGTAAGCCATCATGGCCGAGCACCGCGGCCTGGCTTGATCCAGATTCGAACCAGACATCCAGAATGTCTGTCTCTTTCTTGAACTCAGTCCCGCCACAAAGCGGACACTTCATTCCTGCCGGCAGCACAGTGTCGGACTCGGATGTATACCAGGAATCGGCGCCAGACTTCGCAAATAGCGCGATTACCTGACGGTTGATCTTTTTATCATTGAGCGGCTTTTCGCAGCCCTGACACAAAAACACGGCAATTGGCACGCCCCAGATTCGCTGGCGCGAGATGCACCAGTCTGGACGCGTCGCGATCATGTTCGAAATTCGTTCTTCGCCCCATGTCGGGTCCCACTTCGCCTTCTTCACTTCGGCCAACGCGCGCTGGCGAATTGTCTCTGTCGGCGCATCCGGCATTGGCGTTTCCATGGAGATGAACCACTGTTCGGTCGCGCGAAAAATTATCGGATTGTGGCAGCGCCAGCAATGCGGATAGGAATGTTCAATGTCTCGTCGCCCCATCAACGCGCCACGAGTCTTCAGCAGTTCGACGATAGGTTCGTTCGCTTTGAAGACTTGTAGCCCATCGTATTCGGGCAATCCATTTCGAATCCGTCCGCCAGCGTCCACATCGCAGGTAAGTTCGATCTGATACTTGACGCCAGTCGCAAAGTCATCCGCACCGTGCGCCGGAGCAGTGTGGACCGCGCCGGTGCCTTGCTCTGTCGTTACATAGTTGGCAAGCACTCCGAGGATTTGTCTATCCAGAAACGGATGCGCGAACGCGGTTCCTTCGAGTACCGTTCCGGGGAACTCTGCGATTTCTGTTGCATCTTCGAGCTTGCACGCTACCTTCGTCGCTTCCGCGAGATCGCGTGCGACGATATATACCTTTCCATCTGCCGCATCCGCGAGTGCAACGTAAACAAAATCTTTATTGAATGCGACTGCTCGCGATGCCGGAAGCGTCCATGGAGTCGTCGTCCAGATGATGGTGTTGACCTCTTTACCTGCGAGACGGTTATCGATTTTTTCCGCAGGCGAAGTCAGTTTGTAGCGCACATAAATGCTGGGACTGGTGTGGTTCTCATATTCCACTTCCGCTTCGGCCAGGGCAGTGCGGTCATGGATGCACCAATACACCGAGCGCAATCCTTTGTAGATAAAATCCTGCTCGAAAAACGCGAAGAACGTTTCCATGACTGCGGACTCATATTGCGGCGTCATCGTCGAATACGGATTGTCCCACTGTCCAAATACACCAATGCGCTTGAACTGCTCGCGTTGTAAGTCAAGAAACTTCTGCGCATATTTCCGGCATTCCAGACGCACGTCACTGGGATTCATCTGGAGCTTTTTTCCGCCCAGTTGCTGGTCCACTTTGATCTCAATCGGCAATCCGTGACAGTCCCAGCCGGGAACGTACGGGGAATCGAATCCCGCCATAGTCTTCGATTTGACGATGAAATCTTTCAAGCACTTATTAAGCGCGTGACCCAGATGAAGCGGGCCATTGGCATATGGGGGCCCATCGTGCAGAACGTAGAGGGGCGACCCTTTGCGCGCCTGGCGAATCTTGTCGTAAACGTCCATTTCCTGCCAACGGGCCAGAGTTTTCGGCTCATTCTGAGGCAGGCTCGCCTTCATGGGAAATTCAGTTTTCGGCAGATTAATAGTGGACTTTAATTCAAGCGACACGCGTCGAATCCCTCAAAATGTTGAATTTCAATCAATTATAAGGGACTGGCAAGAGGTGGTGTCGTCCGGGCCACGCCGTGATGCCGACTAAGTGCGTTTGTCACCAGGTTGTCACTAAGGTTCCTGAGCCGAATGGGCGAGTAAAGGGAGCCTCCCTCCGGTCAAAGCCGTGTACAATTTTCTGAAGATGTTTGCTGTCAAAAACCAATTTGAAGCATCCAAGTTGTTGTGGGAGCACCCCAGAAGTTACATCTGGGAGCAACTTTGTTTCTTTAGATATCATCAACATTAGAGAACACGAACGATCCCCTGCAATAAAACATGATTTGCAATAAAATTTGCAATAAAAATGATTAGCGTAGAGGCCAATCCCGAAGCTCCCGTAAAGACTGATCCGGAACTTCACCTGCTGGTGCAGGATTCCGCCTTTGAACAGCCGCTTTGGAAATCGCTATTTCAGAACTTGGACGAGTTTTTTTTCCCCAAGAAGCTTCCTCCGCTGGTCCTAACATCGAAGCCAATCCCCGTTCAGGACATTTGGGGTTTTTACAATTATAAGAAGAATGGCGTCCTCGGATCGACCGTTGCCCACATCATTCTTTTGGCCATCATTGTTGGATTGACGATTCTCGGTCGTCAGGTAGTGAAGCAGATTCAGGCGCCGAAGCCGACCGTCGAACTGATCGCTCCCGATATCGCAACCCTGAAGCCGTCCAAGACCGAAGCTGGCGGTGGTGGCGGTGGTGGTGATCGCGATAAATTCCAAGCACCAAAGGGCAAGTTGCCCAAAATTGCTATGGAGCAGATTACTCCGCCAGCAATGGTGGTGCGGATTGAGCATCCAAAGTTAGCTGTCGAGCCTACCATCGTCGCGCCCCCGATGATGAAATTGGCAAATAATAATTTGCCGAATATCGGCGACCCTACTTCCCACTTGCCCTCGGGCCCGCCGTCTAACGGCACCGGTGGAGGCGCAGGTATTGGCTCAGGAAACGGCGGCGGCATCGGCGTCGGCTCCGGTCCTGGCGTTGGAGCGGGTAGCGGTGGTGGTGCTGGCGGCGGCGTGTTCAAGGTAGGCGGCGGAGTTTCCGCACCTCGTGCAATTTTTGATCCTGATCCGGATTATTCCGATGAAGCCCGCAAGGCTAAATATCAGGGAACGTCTGTCGTATCCATGATCGTCGGCCCCGATGGACGCCCTCGCGACATCAAGGTGACGCGTACCCTCGGTTTGGGTCTGGATGAGAAAGTCGTAGAGAAGCTAAGCACCTGGAGATTTGAACCAGCCCATAAAGATGGCAAGCCTGTGGCCGTGGCTATCAGCGTCGAAGTTGAATTCCGCCTCTATTAATTATTTCCGCTGACTATTCCTGTAACGCAATCACCAGCAAGTGCAACATCGCATGACGGCGGAAGCCGATCCGTTCATACAATTCAATTGCGCGATCGTTATCGTGTCGCGAATGAAGAAACGGCACATCTCCTCGATCTAGCAAGCGCTTAATGATCGCCATCATCAACGCAGCTGCATACCCGTGGCCGGTGTGATCGGGATGAGTGCAAACCGCGCTGATCTCTGTGTATCCAGGAATCCGCAATCTTTCCCCGGCCATTGACGCTAGCTGGCCGTTGCGACGAATGCCGATGTAGCCTCCCAACTCAATCGTTCTATGTTCGAACGGCCCCGGCTCAGTCAGCTTCGTTAGAGCAATCATGTCAGGAATGTCTGCACCGCCGAGTGTCACGTAATCAACCTGCGGATGCGCCGAAGGCCGACGCCCGTCATGCAACATCTGCAATAAAGGAATCGATCGAAGTACCTTTAGATTCGGAGTCATTTCAATCGGCTCCGGCAAAAAAAGTGCGACTGCTTCTCGCGGTCCTGTTATCAACTTCGCAATAGACTTGAGACCATCCTGCGACGCGCCGTCAAAGCCTCCCAGCGGGCCAATCGCTGGAAAAAACCGCCGAGCTGACCCATTGACTTCCGCAAAATGCGACTGTGAAGTATTTAGCGCATGCCAAATAATATTTTCGAGCGGTGATTTGTCCTGTGCCGGCATAAAGAAATGGATGATTTACGAGGTTAAGAGGATTCGCAGCGCGAAGGCTATCCGGATATTGCTGATAAATCTTATTCCTTCAAATCCACATGTTCGACTTGTTCGATCGGCTGTCCAAGAAAGTGTGCGCCCAGTCGCTTAAATTTTTCAGTGGAATCTGTTGCGAAGAACTTCAGCCGGCTCGGATGAGTCGGGTGCCCTGCGGCAAAATAAGGATGCGTCGCCATCAGCTTTGCCACCACCCGTGCAGTCGACTCCGCAGAATCCACAATCGTCACGCGCTCAGGAACGATTCGGCGCAAGACCTGTGCGAGCAGAGGATAGTGCGTGCACCCTAGTAACAACGTATCCGCAGCTTGAAAACCGCCGGTGAACGCCTGATCCAGATAGATGCGTGCGATCTGCTCCGTTACCGGGTTTTCGCCCCATCCTTCTTCAACCAGCGGAACCAGCAACGGACACGCCATCTCCCGCACATCCATCCCGTGCGCTTCGAGTGCCTTCTGGTATGCGTGGCTGTTCACCGTCGCTTCGGTCGCGATCACGACTACCGATTCATTCTCGCTGGCGGCTGCTGCGGCCTGTGCGCCCGGTTCGACTACTCCGACGACCGGAATACGCGTCGCTGCTGCAATCTGATCGAACGCCAGGGCGGTTGCAGTATTGCACGCAACCACCAGCATTTGTGCGCCTTTACGCTCGAGGAAATGCGCTGCCTCAATCGCGTATTTGGCGACGGTATCCGCCGACTTGGAGCCGTATGGGAGCCTTGCCGTGTCCCCAAAATACAAATAATCGCTGCCTGGAATTAGTTCAAGTAAAGCTTTAAGGACGGTAAGTCCGCCGAATCCGGAATCGAAAACACCAATGCAGGGTGAGGGCATGAAAATAAATACTAACTCAGGAGAGCTTAATTCGCAGACTGGCTAGTCGCGAGATGACAGCGTCTGCTTTATGGTCGATTGACGTGCCGCCCCGCAGCAAGGTCCTGGCGGTATCGGCGCACCGTGCGGACAAGTGGCCGGATGACCCAGAAACGCACATATTTTGTCCGTCGCTTCCGGAGACAGAATATGTTCGAACTTGCAGGCTTGCTGTTCGATCTCAGATTCGCTGTCCATCGCCAAACTGTCGGTGAACAGGCGCTCGGCTAATCGATGCCGCCGGATAATGCTTGCCGCACGCTCGCGACCTCGTTCCGTGAGTTCAATAATCACGCTGCCGTCCCCAATAGAAGAAGCCGTCGGTTTCAGCGCATCATGACATGGATTCACGAACGGTTTATGGTGATGCGGCTCTGGCGGATGCGGACTGGCAGTCACCAATCCGAGTGTTGCCATCCTATCCACAGCTATGCTCACGGGCAAAGCTCCGTGAACCTCCATATGTTCCAGTTCCGCAATCTCATTGTGTTCCGCCAGTGCCCATAACTCCTCGAGAACTTCGTCAATCTGTTCATCATCCGCCATCGAGAAAACTTCGCTGACGGCAATTTTTCCATGATGCAATTCAATGCGGCGGTCCGCCAGACGGGCCACTACAGGATCATGCGTCACCATCACGATCGTTCGGCCTTGTTGATGAAGCTGACGCAAAAGCCGTAGCACGATCTCTTCGTTCACTGCATCCAGATTGCCGGTCGGCTCATCCGCAAGAATAATCTTTGGATCATTAATCAATGCGCGGGCGATGCAAACTCGCTGTTGCTCTCCACCGGACAACTGCGACGGTGTGTGATGGGCGCGATCTTTCAAGCCCACTCGATCCAGCGCGTCCAGCGCTTCCTGTTCATCCGTCATGCTGTGAAAATATTGCGCCAGCATGATGTTCTCGACCGCACTTAGGTACGGAATCAAATGAAATTGCTGAAAAATAAATCCGATTTTTTCGGCCCTAACTCGGTTCAATTCTTTAGTCGAAATATTGGCGACATTCTGTTGATCGAGCCATACCTCACCCGATGTCGGACGATCCAGGCATCCGATCAAATTGACCAAAGTCGACTTGCCCGAACCAGACGGTCCCATGATGGCAATCCACTCGCCAGCGGCGACATCCAGCGCGAAATCATCGAGCGCGCGAATTTCACCCGCCACATCCGTGCGGGCAGGATAAACGCGGCTTACATGGTTCAACTTAATCACGTATCTGGTTACTCACCTCTTAAGATGATAGCTGGCTGCACCCGCCGGAGCAATGAAATGGGCACAATGGCTGCGATTAAGGAAACCGCAATGCTACCTGCAAGGATGGCAGGAAATAGCCCAAGCCGCGGAGTGACAGTCGAGTTGAAGTTGACCCGTCCGATCCAAGCGGCGATACCAATACCCAAAAGAAATCCAGCGATGGCGCCGACAACGCCAAGAGCCGCAGCTTCAGCACCGAAGAATATTGCAATGACACGTTCGGATGCCCCCAGAGCTTTCATGATTGCGAAGTCTGCGCGGCGGTCAAATACCCATCCAATTAGGGTGGCTAGGACGCACAACGCAGAAGTAAGAATGATCAAAATGGCCGCGAAATAAAGTGTCGACCGGGTCTTGCCGAGCACTCGCGCTTCGCTCTCCATTATCTGCCGTACCGGCCGAACATCAGCATCGGGAAGTGCAGATGTTATCCCTTGAATTGCGCTTGCAATTTCCGCAGGCGTGCCTGAAGCCGCTACCTCAATCGTAGAGGGCGCTAGACCGGTCCACGCCACGAAATCCGCGAGCGAAAGATAGATTCGGCTGTCTTCGGCGGCGCCTGTTCTTACTGTACCTGCGACACGAAAACGAACGATCCGTCCATTGAATTTCAAATCGATTGCATCATGGTCGGGAAGCGATTTCAGGGCTCTTACGCCAACTAGAGCGTCGTTTGTTTTTTCCGGCCAACCCGTAACCGACCACCAGTGATCCAGTTTGCGCGCTTGTTCGAAATCCGTTCCCGCAACAACAATTGAATGTCCATCGGAGGTTTGTGCAATGACGTACGCGACCGGAACGGCGAGCCCTTGCACGCCGATAATGGATCGCACATTTGTTAGCGCATCCGGAGGTAGCTGCTTACCATCTTTAGCCGCGATAATGATATTTGCGCCGTAGTTGCGAAAATCCTTTCTCAACTTTCCCTGGACTTCCACATACAGGTTCAACATCGCCGTCGTCACCGCAGCCGCCACAATCATCGCGACCAGCGCAACAATGGTTCGGCCGCGACGCAAAGTTGTTCCGCGCGCCAGCATCCGCAAGAACATGGAAGTGTGAGGTGATGAAGCGCGCTTCTCCGCAACCGTGGACCTCATGCTTCGCCCCGAAGAGTTACCGCAGCATCCAGATTCACGGCTCGCCGGATCGCGACCGCGCTGCCTGCAAACGTGACGACCACAGCAACCACGAGGACGACTGGCAACAGCACTGGCTGCACTGAAATCTGCGATCCAAAAATGGATTGGCCAAGCTTATGTGCGAGCGCAATTCCCACGACGAATCCTGCAATGCCACCGATAATGGCGAGCAGCGTCGCTTCGGTAAAGAATAATGCCGCGACAGAAGCACGACGCGCTCCCAAGGCTTTCATCAGCCCAATTTCAGCTCGACGCTCGAAGATTGCAGCTGCCATTGCTGCGGAAACTGCTAGAGCACTGGCGAATAGTGCGGCGAATGTGATTAGCAGCATCAAGCCTTCGATCCGCGAAAGGACGGCACCTTCATTCTGTGCGACCTGCCGGATTTGCTCTGCATGCGAATGTGGAATCGCTTCCTGCAACTGGAACGCAATCGAACGTCGCGTAGGGAGAGCAATACCAGCGGTCGTAGTCTGCCGGATTCATAGAATGTGGATCGCGCCTGGCGAAAGCATCTTCCGGCTTTGTGACCGCGCTGACAAATAGACTCCGCACTGCACCGGGACGGCCGAGAATTGCCTGCGCAACACGAAGCGGCGCTATGATCTCATTTTCTTCCGCCCCTCCCGTCGTAACAATGCCGGAAATTCTGTGAGTCTCGCCGGCGATCAGCACAAAGTCTCCCAAATGCTTGTTCAGACTACCAGCCAATGTTTTTCCAACTAGCACGTCACTCGATTCGTCGTCCGGCCAACCACCGTCAATCTTCCACCACGAATTTGTTTTCGTAACGCCCGTCGAAAATTGCTCTTTTCCGAAAATAAGATGCTTATCGAAATAAGTGCCGACCAAGGTTGCCGCACCCCCGTCGTCGAGCTTTACACTCACGGGAAGCATGGGAGCGAAGCCGACAATATTGTTTCGCCAAAACATACCTTTGATTTTCGGAAGGTCCACTTCGCTTAGATACGTGCCGTCACTGGGAGGCTTAAGGTTCACGCCATCGATCTGAAGATCGAGCGTATCGTCTTCAGGAATTACGAGAATGTTTGCGCCATAGCTGCGGAGCTCACGACTGATTTTGTCACCTATCCCCGTAGCGATGCCCAGCATCGCAGTTGCGACACCGACGCCTAACATGATGGCGATAGCGGCAAGAAGTTTGCGGCGCATCTGCCGCCGGAATGATTCGTAGACGAGGCGCGCGAACATCGGCCTACTGCTGGAACATGCGGCTCTTGGCGGCAATGTCCCCTTCATGAATGATCACGGCAGTGGCTGTTTGTTCTGCTTGAATCGGCACAGGATTACATCCGCCGGGCATGCCGACAGATTGCGCGTTGATCGGCGCGGCGCAGTTCTTGCACACCAATCCATTGGGTCCTTTATAGAAGCCGATCGGTCCGCAAATTTCGCAGGCATCAAATACAGTTGCGACTTTTCCGTCTGGCCGCTGATATAGAAGGAAACGCACATCCACGCCATTTTCGCGGACTGAGTATCGATGCAAATCTCCGTCGGTAACTTGCGACAACGGAATACTCGCGACGCCATTTACAAACGTCACTTCGGTCGCCGGCGTAAGTGCGCTCACGCTCTTTGCGTAAATAAATTCTGCAGTCACCAAGAATATGAACAGAAAAGAACTGGCATATACCGACGCCATCCAAAGCTGTTCTCGGCGCGCAGCGGAGATAATCTTCCTCCGCTCGGCAGGGGACTCAGGTAACTTTCCTGGCTGCCTGCGCTTTACTTCAAACAGAATCATCAACGCAGCCAACGCAAGTATGGTCACGAAGAAGAAGAGATCGTTGCGGACGATCGGTCCGATTAGCGCCATCTCACGTCGCGAAGAGGGCAGTACGCCATTCTCGGAAAGTTCGTGCAATCCGGAAATCAAAAGTTGAGCTGCTACAAAGAACAGAATCGCTGTCGTGACCCGAAAGAACTTTTGCAGGTTGATCCGAACACTACCCTTAACGAACATCACTCCAAAGGCGATTGCGACTAGCACTCCGGCAAGCGTTCCGAGGAAGCTCAATAATTCTGATGAATTGAGCGAAACTGCCGACAGTATTAGAACGGTCTCAACTCCTTCGCGCAAAATCATCAAAAACACAAATAGAAATATTCCGAATCGCGAACTTTGACTGGCAAGGGAACTGAGTTTTCCTTCAATATCGCCTTTCATCTTGCGCCCAGTCCGCATCATGAAAATGATCATGGTGATGACGAAGAACGCGGCGGCCAGCATGACCCAGCCTTCAAAAATGTCCTGGTTGAATTTCGTTTTGGAAATAACAATGGCTACTGCTATGCTGCCTGCAAACGCCGCGGCGATGGCTCCATACACCGATTTGCGCAAGTCGGCTCGACCGATCTTGCTCAGATACGCGAGCGTTATCCCGACAATAAGGGCAGCTTCAACCCCTTCGCGCAAAGTAATAATAAACGCTTGCAGCATTTAGACGTGGGCTCCGGAGACTCCTTGCGAGTCGCCTTTATTTAGACTGTTTTCTCGAAAATAAGATTCAAGTTGCAGCAGATATGTAACTATGAGGATAGTCGGTTAAACCCGCCACAGTCAATGAGATGAGCGATCTACCCTGATGTTCAGCGCCCGATCCACAAAAGCGCAAACACATAAATCCACAAAGCCAACATGACGTGCCAATACAACGCCGTCACGTCCAGCATGATCATTCGGGACTCGATTGGCTTGCGTAAGCTCGAAATAGCTGCCGCATAGAACAACACCGCAAGACCGCCCATCAGATGGATCGCATGCGCCGCCGTTAACAAATACACGAACGAACTGCTTGCGCTCGCAGAGACAGTAAATCCATGGATGGCAAGCTGCCGCCACGCCATCCACTGTCCGGCCAGGAACATGAGGCCCAGAGTTACAGTGAGCCCAAGCCACGGAAAGCTTCGTTCATTTCCCAACGAAACCCCCGGAATCGATTTCACTTGAGCGATAGCCACGCGCCGCGCCAACTGTCGCCGCGCTTGATCGACGCTGATACTACTCAAGAGCAGAATGAATGTATTGAACCAAAGCAGCGTGATTGGAAGAGATACAGGGACCCACGTTCGGACATAAATTCCATGTCCGGGATCTAACACCGAAGACTCGCGCCTTGCGACGTAGACCACGGTCAGTGCGACAAACAGGGTGACCACGGCGACGATCACAAGCGCAAGGCCAAACCGTGCGCGGCGCAGGCGGTCGCGATAATTGTGGTAGTTGTCCCCGCCTCGATCACCGCCATACCCGATTACTGGCGGTTCAAACCCGCGTCCACCATGATCTGAATGCGGAGGCGCAACAATCGGAGAACCGACACTTACTGCCATGAATTCCCAACTCGACGTAGCTATTATTTCTTCTTGCCTAGTGTGTGCACGTATCGCACAACATCGGCAATCTCATCGCTGGATAATTGCTCGGCGAACCCAGGCATGGATCCCGCGCCGCCGCTCACAACTTTTGTCATGTCGTCATTGCTCATTTTCTGTATTGCTGCGGAATTCAAATCAGGGGCATTCAACTGCTTCCCCATAGTGGTATTGCTTTTACCGTCTACTCCGTGACATACGGCGCAACGAGATCCAAAAGCGGTTTTGCCGGCTGAAGCGTTGTCTTGTGCATGCACGCAACTCACGAAGCCAGCAAAAACCAAAAGAAACGTGCAGCAAATACGCATGAGCAAGAAATCCTCCACAGCGATTGTAAGGGAGCCAAATGCCTCCGACAAACACGCTCACTTCGAGATGGAATCAAAAAACTTAGCGATGCGTGGCCAAAACTTCCGGATCACCCAGTCCGTACTCATGTGCCCGCCAGTGTTGAGCGAATGTAATTTCACGCCTGTCTCCTCGGCGAAACACCGTACACTCTCATACGGCACATGCGGATCATCCTTCGCATGGAGCATCATGATCTTCGACGCCGTAATTTCCGCAATATGCCACGATGGATTGTAAAACTTCCCGCTCCCCAGCTTCTTCCAATTCTTTTCGGATAGCCGATATCCCGATCCAAATGCCTCGCGAATGTAAGCAGCATAACTAGGATTCGAAGTCTCCGCATTTTCCGCTCGATCAAGAATCGCCCAATCCACCACTGCGCAATTCGCGATCACTTTTGTCACTCGTGAATCAAGTGACGACAAGATCGCCGCCGCCCCGCCGAAGCTCCCTCCGATCACAAATACTTCGTCGGGTGTCACCGAGAAACGCTGTCCAAAGGCCGCGTCTTTAAATCCCTTAGGCAGTTCGTCGATCACATCCTTAATGTCCAGGTGCGGCGACTTTTCCAGAAATTGTCCGCCGCTCTCCCATGCTCCGCGATATCTCGGATAGAAAACCCAGTATCCTTTCGCAGCGAGAAACTCCATCAGCGGCTGCTTGCGCGGGATGGATGGCATGCCATCGCACAAGACGATCACCCTCTGCTTCTTCATCTTGCGAAGCGGAAGAATAAACTCGGCGACGATTTCTTTCTTGAATCTCGTTCTGAACATTTGTTTGAAGGATTCTAAACGCACTGATCCAGATACAATCCAGAATAATGGCTAAAAAGAAATCGTCGCTGCCCAACTACTGTTTCGCCTGTGGCAAAGATAATCCGGAAGGCATGCACCTGAAGTTCGTCCCCAACAAAGCTGACGACGGATACCTCTGCCGCTTCAAGCTCGACAATCGTTACGCCGGCCCACCCGGCCACTGTCACGGAGGCATTATCGCCACCATCCTCGATGACGCCATGGGCAAGATCAACAAACTGAACGGCGTCACTGCTGTCACCTCGAAAATGATTGTCCAGTATCTGCGGCCTGTTCCTCTGAACAAGCCGTTGCGCGTGGAGTCCCGCGGAATCGCCGTAGAAGGCCGTGCCCATTTGAGCGAAGCGAGAATTCTGAATTCTAAAGATGAAGTTCTGGCACGCAGCGAAGGCACGTTCATCGCAATCGATCCGGAAAAAATGTTCAAGAAATTCCTTCCGCCAACACCTGCCGCAAAGCCTAAAAAAGCGCGTCGGATGTAGAATAAAAACAGCACAGGCGCGGCTCTCGCGCCGATTCTTCGCGACCGAGAAAAGAGTCATCGACATGTCACAGAACAATGGGAATTCGAACAGCCTTCGCCTGAAAACCGGCCTCGCCGAAATGCTAAAGGGCGGCGTCATTATGGACGTCACCGACGCGGCCCAGGCGGAAATCGCCGAGAAAGCCGGGGCCGTCGCCGTCATGGCGCTTGAGCGCGTTCCTGCGCAAATCCGCGCCGAAGGCGGAGTTGCCCGCATGGCCTCGCCGAAAAAGATTCGCGAGATCATGGCTGCCGTTTCGATTCCTGTCATGGCGAAGTGCCGCATTGGCCACTTTGCCGAAGCGCAAATTCTTCAGGAGCTGGGAGTCGATTACATTGACGAGTCTGAAGTGCTGACCCCGGCCGACGAAGCCCATCACGTCGACAAGCATGCCTATAAAGTTCCATTCGTTTGCGGAGCCCGCAATCTCGGAGAAGCTCTCCGCCGCATCGCTGAAGGCGCAGCCATGATTCGCACCAAGGGTGAAGCTGGCACTGGAGACGTGGTCCACGCCGTCAAGCACATTCGCCAGATCGTGCAGGAAATGAAAATTCTCACTGTCCTCGGCGAAGAAGAACTCTACGCCAAAGCCAAAGAGCATGGCGCTCCGTACGAACTGATTCGCATCGTCGCCAAAGCAGGGAAGCTTCCTGTTCCGAATTTCTCCGCTGGCGGCATTGCCACACCTGCGGACGCAGCCCTCGTCATGCAGCTCGGTGCCGAAGCGGTATTCGTCGGATCAGGAATCTTCATGAAGGATTCCACTAGCTTCGCCGATCCCGAAGAAGCTGCCAAGCGCGCGCGTGCGATCGTGAAAGCCGCAACGCATTTCAACGATCCCAAAGTATTGCTCGAAGTCAGCGAAGACCTCATCGGAGCCATGAAAGGGCTCGCCATCGCCGGCATGGACGAAGCTCATATGCTCCAAACCCGCGGCTGGTAAGCAACTCGTTTGCAGCATCCGGAAACGGGCTGTCCTATTTCACGATGTAGATCGTGCTGTGGCTTGGCAGCAATGCGCCAACGATTCCGCCGATCAAGAGGCCGCCTGCGGCTCCAATTCCAGCAGTTGCGCCTCTACTAATCGATGCACCGACGCAGGCAAATGTCTCATTGGGTTTCGGATTGCAAGGATTGTTCACCAGCGCTCCAACCGCCGCTCCAGCGCCCGCTCCAATACCAGCCCCGATAAGAGTATTGCGTAAGCGGTGCCGGTTTTCCATGAGCTTTACGCTGTGAACATCCGACCGTTGGACGACGTGATCGCTTTCTTCACTCCGTACCGAGATCGCCGTGTCGGAGACGTTTAGAAAAACTCCAGAATATTTGTCCCGGTGGACGTTGACGACCTGAATCTGTTGTCCTGCATGTAAGCCGCTTAAACTCGTCCACGATGATCGATCGGTTTGTGCGCTCGCGGCGCATGAAATTGCGATGACACAAATTAGTAGCAAGAGCCTTTGCATAGCCGGTCCCTCCCTGAGATTTGCAAGAAGCAAATTCGCACCCATAACAATGTCCCCGTTTAGCCCACCTTTGCCGAAGAAGAATACTTTCGCCATTACTATAGCCAATAGTGACGAACCCTCCACAAACGTTTCACGAAATCGTGATTGCCCGGGAGGGTGTCTTATTGTGAAGTGAGGGTGCCCCATGTTTGCGTACTTTGCAAACGTGGGATCATTGAGATTTTCCATCTGTGCAGTCGTCGCATTGGGGTGGCCGAGTGTGGCCCATGTCTGCGCCCCTTGCAAACGTGGGATCATTGCGCTTTTCTATCCGTGCTGTCGTCGCATGGAGGAACTGAGGGTGGCCCTCGATAAGAGCGAAGGTACTGTCAAGGACAAAGATATCCTGTGCGGTGCCGAAGCACTGCGTTGTTAGCCAGAGAGGTTGAGGACCAAGACTCTGGAAATCTCACGCTGAATCACTCACCGGCGGAAATCGTTCCACCAACCATCGATACGGCCTGAACTGCGACCATGATTCTTCTATGCGAACATCCCGCCCCGTGCGGGATGCGAGAGCGCCCAATCAATCTTGCGGTCTAGTTTTCACTGACCAGGGCCACCCGCGGGCTGCTCTCGATGCGAACGATCTCTGGATATCCCGTGTTGGTGCGTAGCATCCAGTAGAGTCGTACCGCTAATCTCCGTGCCGCCGCCACCTTGGCCACGCCTTTGGCCATGTGATGGCAACGATGCAAATACTGTTTCTTCATTCCAGGATCGAAACGCACCGCAATCTGTGCCGCTTCCACCAGCAACGATCGCACCAGACAATTGCCTTGCTTGGTGATCGCTCCCAGCTTCTGCCGCCCGCCCGAACTTTCCTCGCGCGGAATCAATCCCAGATAGCTCGCCACTTGTTTTCCCCGGCGAAACCGACTTACATCGCCAATCGTCAACACATAAGCCAGCGCCGTGTTCGGACCCACTCCCGGTTGCGTCATCAACAACCGCGCCTGTGGATGTTCCTCCGCCGCCAACTGCACCGCCTCGTCCAACTTCCCCACCTGCTCGTTCAACATCCCGAGCAGCCCGAGTAAGTCTTCTCGCCGGCACGCCGCCCATGGTTTCATCGGAAGCTCGCGCAACATCTGCTGTCCCGCCTGGCTCCACAGCTTATGTTTACGCTGCACTCCCTTATTCATGGAAAGGTGTTGCAGTTCATTTTTTACCCGGCTGCGAATCTCCACCAGTTTGTGCCGATGCAAAACCAACTGCCGCAGATCCCGTTGCTCGCGGTCCGGAGTCCACAACTTCGGAAACCGTCCTTCCACCACCAGTTTCAGAATATGGGCCGCGTCCCGCTTGTCCGTCTTTTGCTTACGCACATAGCTGGCCCGGATCTGCGCTGCATCCCCAATCCAGATCTCGTGTCCCATATCCTGCACCAGTTCGATGAACCACTGACTGTTCCCCGTGGCCTCCATGCCGATCAGAACCGGCGCCGCCAGTTGCTGATAAAACACTTTGGCATCGCCCGTGGCATGCACCAGCTTCCGCTCGCCACACTCCCCAGTCTCGCTGTCCAACCACGCAATCTGCTGCCAGCTGGGATGGTAATCACACCCTATAATCATCATGCGAAGGCTCCTTCCTCCCCAGGAGCCTTAGTCCTCAAACCAAGACTACCGGGTCGATCGAGCCTTCGCTCTTATCCAATCAATGTTTGCGTACTTGGCAAACGTGGGATCATTGCGCTTTTCTATCGCTGTCGTCGTCCCCTTAGTAATTTGGGTGCCCCGTCCAAGCTTTGCTTGGGCGGGTGTGGTGCCTGCCCCCACTTGGTCATCCCGAGCGCAACGAGGGATACGCATGCCTCACCGCCTCGACATAATAATTCTCCCCTTCATCCTCATATTCGCCAACAACGGACAACCCGGCTTCCGCGAGCACTCGCCGATACTCCACAGCTCCAAGGGACCGCGATTCCAATCCCGTCATCACATCGATCCAGGTTACCGCTTTCTCAACTGACGTAAACAGCAGCCGCCCACCCGGCACCAGTATGTCGGCGAATCTTCGGATCAGGCGCCGCTGATCTTCGGCAGCCAGCAGAAAGAAGAGCCCCCACGCTAAGACTCCATCGAATTTTCGATCGAAGAACTTCGAGTCCTGAACCGCTTCGCAAACCACGGGCGTGTTCGGGAGATTGCGTCTGAACACCTCGACGAAGGACGGCGCAGCATCCACGCCAAAGACGTTCAGTCCTTCGGCGACCAGAACCTCGGTCAGCGGCCAGCCGGACCCGCAGCCCAAATCAATCACCGCCGCTGCGCGTGGCAGCGTTCTGGCCCACTTCCGCACTGCATCCACGCCAATGCCCGTCGAACGGACGCTGCCCCGGTAGCGCAGAAACTCCGCCGCCACGCCTTCGTATCCATTCGATCGATCCATACGAACTGAAAATATCAGAAGGGAGTTGCAGTGGGTTGCCCGACGTTGGATCTTAACTAAGTCGGCTGTCCCACCCTTAAGAATCAAAGGGTGGGCACCACGAATTCGCGATCGAGAATCAAACTACGGAACGTTTACTTCAATCCTGTCTGCTCCGTACTCTGTTTTCGGAATTTGCAGGAGTATGGTGTGTTCTGAAACCTTTTCCATATGAGTTATCTGCACGTATGCGGTGGCGGATTTCTGTGGAAGAGTTTCGATTGGGATAGGAAAACTCTTGACGGTAACTTTCCCGAAGCCTTGAGATAAGTCCACGACTTCGAGGTGATTGGTCAGTGTGCGTGCGTCTCCCCCCGGCTCTTCACCCACGGCGATTACCAGCCGCTTTTTGCTCATCGGTAGGAAATTGGTTGGACCAAGAATGAGTCGAACATCCGCTTGGTCTTCCACTGTATTCACGTAAGAATTGCGGGCGGCATTAGATACGGGATATATGGGAAATCCTACCGTGATGGGATTTGTCGGCGAAATCCTTGATTGTCGAAGCGTTCCCTGTCTGTTTTCGGCTGGACCCTTCGTTAAATCGTAAACGAGCACGACGTCCGTAAACCGGTCCTGACCATGGTTCGGATACCATTCCACAAACGCGATCGAGTTCTCCCAAATCCGTTGCGGCTGATAACAATAGAACCAGTCGATTTTCGTCCCGCGCAGTAAATCAAAGATCACTACCGAATCGGTATTTCCGCCATGTCCCAACAAGACGAATTTGTCTGCCGAGACATAATTTTCAAGGATCTCGTCCATCGGAACATCGCTCTCTAACTTGACCTTCTGAACGCGACCAGCACCGGAAACAACCGCGGTGAAATGTCCTCTGTTCTCCGGGAGGGGCGCGAGGTGAACGCTCTCGACTTTCCAATCTGAGACCTCCGCGTGCGCGGAAAAACTAAACGCAACGGTCAGCAATATCGCATGCAAAGCTAAGATACGTATTGTCATGTTTCCTCAATATAATCTTATCGTCAGTGCGGACGGTAGCGAACCTACGCCAGAGCAACTTGTATTAGTTGTGTAGTTATCGAGGTGAGTAGTATCCTTGCAGCAAGCGGGACAACGATCCGTTACCGTCTTAACTCCTTCTCCCTGTATATATACCTGCGCACCGGGGACATATAGATCGGAGTTCTGATCGCATGCTGCAACGGTAGAGTTACTTAGAGATCCTAAGGTACCTTTGATCGTAACGAATCCACGGAGATCGCCGCTCCCTTTAGAGCACGTAGCCTCCTGAAAGACATCCCCCCAACTGATTGAGTGTCCACTACCGGTTCCAGTAACCGGGTCCGTCACGCGAAAATCAAAGCCGCTGATAACAGTTGTGTTCGTTCCTTGGCACTGGGGATTCCATTCTGTGATGTCCTGCGGACTCCCAGAACATGAGCTTTCTGCTGGGGTGTTATATTGCGTCTGCTTGTACACACCGAGGACCTTGAAATTGTAGGTCGCGGTTGCAGTTGCAGTAGTTCCGCCGACCGTCCATTTTGCCGTCACCCCTGTATATTTACCGAGTTGCATTCCGCCTAGTGGGGGATTGAATGTGTACGTGCCCGAACTTTCGGTAACATTAGCGATATCTGTGTTTGGCCCGGGACCATTCCACGTTACGACCAACCCTCCGCTGATCCCAGCGGGGCCGGTCAACGATATCGTCACAGTGTCGGATGGAATGTTGACGGATGTAACCTGCGCGTTAAACACAATAGTAGGGTCGAGCGGTATGGCGTCAACCCAAGTGCAATTTGTGCCTTGGCCCTCATAAACAGAGCCCTCCGCGTAAAGTTTGGTAGCGCCTACCCCCACTGCATGAACCTGTTGGTTGGCCAAGGTTACGACCGATGTATTGCCACTCCACCAGTCGGTGAAATCTTCCGAAATATCAATTCGCGAACCATTGCATGAATCAGTACCGTCAACATTTACAAGCTCGCTGTCTCCGAAATAGAAGTCGGCAGGATCAGGGACAAAACTCACGGAGTATGATGGGAAGCCGCAGCACGTTGGCAATGGAGGATGGTTTTGGCCGCCCGACGCGCCATCTACCGGCAGACTGCTTAACATCAGATTCGCGCTCGGCCCTCCACCCAGCTCGTTAAGTTCGTAGGTTCCAGAATAAACTTCGGAGGGAAGTACGCTACCTGTTCGGTCTGGCATACGGTTGTGAATCAACTCGCCAACGTTTATCCACATCTGATCTCCCGCCTGAATTCTCTTCTGCAACTCGTACTTTTTCGTGCCGTTATCGTAGTACAGAGTCAGAAGCGCGTCGGTCGTGTGGCTGCCACCATTGGTCAAACTGATCAGTTCGTTATGATTGGCATCCACCCGCCACTCGCCGCCGGCGAAGTGTGCTCCCAAGTTATCCGAGAATGGAGTCTCCATTCCATAACGTCCGGTGGCATCGTAGCTTGCGGCGATTGCCACAAGATCATCAGGAGCGCCGTTACTGCTGATCGTAACCAGTCCCCAGTGCGCGCTAGTAGGAATGCTCGGTTGCGTTTGCATCGCCCCGATCTGAATTTGGTGCGTCTCAAACGGACCCATTCGGAACTCGTCTAACTTGGCCTTCCCTTTGCCCGAATCTCCGCGCCAGGTGAGCGCCAGCCTTACCAATAATGTTTTTGCCGTCGCGTTCCTGACGAAAACCGTTGGTTGCAGCACTGTTCCGGTCGGCAGGCCCAAAGTAGGATCGGGGTTTCGCAGCGCGAGCATCGGCGCCCACATCGTCCATGGCCTGCTGTCGCCGGGTCCAACTCGCTCCCGCAGAGTCGCCGCAGGATCACGATCGAACATCTTTAAGAACGAGGAAGTCTTTGCCGCCTCGTCATAGGTAAAGTGAATACTCCGTAGCGCACCCGCAAACGCCGAAACTTCTAACTTGATCCCACCGTAAGTCCCGGTTAACCCCGAGGAAACGAGTAGTTGATGTAAGTCGAGACGCTGCGTTTCATGGGCCGACAAAACGAGGGGCTGGCTCCATCGTTTACCTGTCGCGTCCGACAACCACAGTAGTCCTGACAAACTTTTGTTTGAGCTATTGCCAACGACCAGCACATCCTTTTCTTCCGCCCGAGGTTGCCACCAAATGCCCTCTTGGCTGCCAGCGCCCGTCGCACGCGGCCAATTCTCGAACTCCATCGTTGGAAACGCAGTTACATGAAACTCAATTGGTCCATCGCGGAGGGAAACAGTCGCGTCCGCATAAAGATTTCGCGCATTGGCCGCGGAAAAGCGAAAAACAATCGATCCGTACAAATCTGGCTCGTGGAGAAGTTCTGGCGCATGCTTGAGCAAGCCCTCGTCCACCAGAACCGTCGCCGACGCATTCGAAGAGATCGTCAACGCATCAAGCAAAATTTCTTTTCCGGAAGCCAGACGTAGTACCGGAGTTACCGTTAAAGAATCTGTAGCCAAGTTGTTCTTCAAGAGCAGTCTGGTTTCCCAACCTGCTCCGGATGTCCAATAGGGCGCGTAGAGTTCTTGTGCGGACGCGGCCACTTTGTTCCCCGAACTCGCGATTAACAAACTGGAAGAAACAACCAGAAGAGAAGACAGAGCAAGGAGAGTCTTGCAAAAGCGGCGAACCATGTGGCTATCCTCCAGCGTAATTTACAAAAGAAAAACTGCCCCCGGAGATAGGAACCCAACTGCGCCGCCATCCTACACCAAACTGTTGGAGGAATTCCGGAAAATAAATTCTGAACGGCTTGCGATGCTTCGCATCGCTGGACAGCCGAGGGCGGCTGTCCCCACATGAGAAAAGCCCAGTGCAAGCGCAGTGGTCCCACGTTTGCCAAGGACCCAAACATGGAGCGTCCTCACTTCTTCCCATTTCGGAACGCTTTCCACAATTATTTGTGCATGCCGATCATTTTTCTCTTGCGCTCGCAAATTGAAAAGCGCATGGTGGGATCAGTTGACAGGGATCGATCTTTGAGAATTTTGTGTGAGAAGGTAAGTCCAATGTTTTCTAGATTATCCATCTAAGTCTTTCATTCTCTAGATTTTGCAAAGATGATTATATACTTGACAAAAGCTAGTCTTATCTGGCATACTTCCTTTCATGGAAGCTAACTCTCACTTCTTCTTAGGTTTACCAGCCGAAGCAGTAGGCCGAATTGCCTTCCTTAAGTCCCTTTTGATGCTTGCCAGCAATTTCCTTGTTGGCACTCGCTTCAACTCTTCGCGCTTCTCTTTTTCGTCCATGAATGAGGTATCCTTGTGACCCTAGTTGACGTTATCCAACTCTTTGATACTGACGCACGATGCCGCGAATTGCTTATTCGTCTGCGATGGCCGAATGGCGTTGAATGTACCCGCTGCAAGATGCCAGCCGTAGAGCTTGAGACTGCGAAACAACTCTTCTATTGCAAAGGCTGTGACTATCAATTCTCCGTCACGTCCGGCACCATCTTTAACGACTCGCATCTCGCCCTGCAAAAGTGGTTCCTTGCTGTCCTGTTGCTCTGTGAAGCACGCAAGGGAATGTCTGCCAATCAGGTCAAGCGTACTTTGGGAGTCAGCTACAAGACTGCATGGTATCTCTGCCATCGCATTCGAGCGGCCATGAAAGAGACAGAACGCCCCATGCTTGACGGTACTGTCGAGATGGACGAAACCTATGTCGGCGGCAAAAAGCATGGTGCTGGTGTCCGTGGACGCGGAGCGGAAAAGGAAATCGTAATCGGCCTTCGTCAGCGAAACGGAGAACTGCGATTCTTCCACGCCAAAGATGCCAAGAGTGCAACCCTTGCTCAGTACATCCGCGAGAACGTCAGCGATGACGTAGACGTTATGGTCACGGACGAATGGTCTGCCTACCCCGATGCAATGCGCCGCACCAAGATGATTGGAAAGCACAAGACCATCCGACATAAAGGCCACGTTTACGTTGACGGGGACATTCACACTAATACCGTTGAATCCGCTTTCTCTTTGCTCAAGCGGGGCATCATTGGCACATGGCATCGCGTTAGCGCAAAGCATCTCTCCGCCTACTTGGATGAGATGACTTTCCGCTTCAATCGTCGGAAGTCTCCCGCCTTGTTTCTTGATACCTTGCGTCATATGATTACTGCGCCCGTTCTTACCTTTGAAAAGCTGACCTCATAGAATCAATGAACCTAATTAGTGGCATGATCGGCGCATTGATTATGTTGTTCGGAATATATATCGCGCAACGCAGCGGCTTTCAGCTCTGGACAATCGCCAACAAGGAGCACGATCTTAATTTTCGCAAAACCTCGCCGATCATCGGCAGTTTTGTTAGGTTCGATACGCGCCAAATACTCAGCGGGAGTTATCGACCGTTCCATTTCATTGTCACGTCCATCCACAATTATGGTGACCTTGCGGCCCAAAAACTCAGCGGTAATTGGCGGCTGTATTCTCCCAGCGCAAGCATTAGAGAATGTACTGTCCCAATTTGCATTGATGCACTCGGATCGACCCCGCCATATCAAGCTGAACAACAGCTTATTGGGCCCAATATTGATGAAATTCTCCAAACCGGACACTCCAAGATTGTCTTCAACGTGGATATTGAGCTTGACTACTTTGGACTCCCGCCAAATAAGCCGCAGCATTACAGCGCAAGCTACGAATATGACTACGTAAATCGCCAGATGGTACAAATTCAAAAGTGACACTTTGGCGCACTCCTGTATATTGGAATTGCGCGAGACAAATTTAGTTTGATCTAGCCCCGATTCCAGTCGGGGTTTTCTATGGATTAAATACCCCTCATTCCGCGAAGAGCATTAAACAAAGATCCTCGCCTAGCCTTTGCCTCTAGTTGCGATTTTCTTGTCTGCACAAGAGAGTCAAGCAGTATCTCCGTAAACCGTTGAACCGTTTTGTTATCAATATCAGAATCAGAAGAATCACACATCGCTTCGTAAATCTGATTGGCCGTAGTATGAAATTTCTTTGAAAACTCCTCCGTCTGCGTTATGTCATAGCCTTCCAGTGACTCCATTTTTCCGTCTTTCCATAACCCTGCGAAATCACTCGCGCCTCCGCAATCAGGATCAAAGGACTTAATTCTTGTGAGGGCAGTAGTCGCAATCAAAATTACCTTTTCAAGGTTCATTTTGTGACTGATAAAACGTGAATCTATGATGTAGCGACCCAAGTATTCGCCTGTTCCGAGACACTCGTAAGAATCAACTTTATCGAGCGATGTTTCCTCCGTGGAATATAGCTCGACTCCATCAATCGGAGACCATAGGCCGACAAGAAGGGAGAAGTTAGGGCCACCACCAATATTTCGATCCGGATGTTTGTAAATATGTTTTTGATGGAAGGCGATAAGCTCATCAGTGATCGTGGATTCCATCTCTTGCAAAGTAGGATTGGGGAGCCGAGCAAGAGCGTTTTCGCATTGTTCTATCGCGACCCTAGCAAACTTAGTTCTTCCTGCGATTGCGAAGACCGAGTTAGCAGTCGAAGGATATTTTTTCTTGTGAAGTTTTGTTTGATAGATATTCGTGGGCCCACCGGAATTCTTGGTGTCGGCACAAACCAATATCCCTTCATTGAACCTAAACCCAGCAATAATGGTCACGGCTTGTCTCCTAGGGAGTGGCCGCTTATTGTATCTTGGTGGGCGATGCAGTAATGGCCTACACGCAGGGTGCGCCCCAATGCCACTTTTGTCAAGTATATAATCCTGTTTGCAAAAACGGGACGCTGTAAGTTGCTGAAAGCAAAAGATAAGCAATAAAAAAAAAATTCGGGGTTGCGAAGGGAAAATGCAGATTCCGCGCTCCGCTCGGGATGACAAAGTCGGGCGGGATCAGCGACACACCCGCCCAAGCGGAGCTTGGACGGGGCACCCGGACGTCACAAATTAAAATCCTGGGGGATGCTCGCCGACCACTCCCAGAGTGCGTTCCAGCGCGAGACCGGCGGTCGCCAAGGTTCCTTCGTCGAACAGGCGTCCTATAAATGTGACGCCATGCGGTACACGCCGAGGTGGTGAAAATTTCGGCAGAGGATGATTCGGGTCCGGAGCCCAGTCGCTTCGAGCTTTCGATACTTCGACAAAGCCGGCGCGCATGGTCAATGAAGGATGCCCGGTGAAGTTGGTAAGCGTCAGCATTTCGTCGCGCAACGATGGCACCAGCAGAACGTCGACCTCGGAGAAGACGCGTGCCATCTCCAGCGCAACCTTGCGGCGGAAGCGGTCGGCCTGCACGAAATCAACCGCGGAAAGGAAACGCGCCTGCCGGAATAGGTTTGGCCAGGCATCGAGCACTTGCGATTTGAGCTGCTCCATGCCGCCGTTGAGTGTGAGTTCTTCGAATGCGGCTGCGGCCTCGGAAAATAGAATCAGATTCAACGAATCGTATGGCCAGTTCGGAATCGAAATCTCGACAGGGACCATGCCAGCTTTTTGGACCGCCGCAAGCGCCGCGCGATCAACATCGGTCGCTGGCGGTTCCTTCCTCCACTGCGGGATGTAGCCGACACGCAAGCCTTGTGCACTTGCAGTCGCATTGAAATCGAGCTTGCTGGGAACGCTGGCGAGATCGCCAGAGTCCGGCCCGGAAATAGCATGCAGCACGAGCAAAGTATCTTCGACGCTGCGCGCCATCGGGCCAAGCTTGTCGAGTGACCAGCACAGCGTCATCGCTCCGGTACGTGGGACGCGTCCGTAGGTCGGGCGAAGTCCAGTGACACCGCAACGCATGGACGGACTCACAATGCTTCCACCAGTTTCGCTGCCGATGGAAAATCCGACGAGTCCCGCTGCGGTGGCCGCGCCTGGACCGGCGCTCGATCCCGACGAGCCTTCTTCGAGCAGCCACGGATTCATGGTCTGGCCGCCAAACCATACATCGTTGAGCGCCAAAGCGCCGAGGCTCAGCTTCGCAATCAGCACCGCTCCGGCATCGTTGAGTCGCTTGACGACAGTGGAATCTTCAGTCGGAATACGATTGCGGAAAGGCTCTGCGCCGTATGTCGTCGGAATGTTGGCGGTGTCGAGAAGATCTTTCACTCCGAAAGGAATGCCATGAAGCGGGCCGCGATAGTTACCAGCCGCGATTTCTTCATCAGCCTTGCGTGCCTGCGCGAGAGCATGGTCGCGTGTGAGTGTGATAACGCAGTGCAGCTTGGGATCGAATTGTTCGATCCTCTTTATGTATATGCGGGTAAGCCGCTCGGAAGTAAGCTTGCGGCTTTCGATCCATCGGGAAAGTTTCGTTACAGGAGCGAATGCGATGTCGCTATCGTTAGTGGGCAATGGCCCGGGATCAGCCGCGCTGCGGGTGAACTCATCGTGATCGGGCAAGCGCTTCTGGCCGGGCAGCACTGGGTTCCACTGCGTCGCGGGAGAAACTCCGTTCAGAGTAATTTTTCGCGGACCGGTGCGGCGCTCATACAAAGAGGCCATGGTCTTGCGCCAGCTGCCGGCGGCAAGCTCAAGATCTTTGTCGCTCATCTTTATCTGGACAAGCTTTTCGGCTTCGCGAAATGTTGTCGTCGAAACTTCAGGCCCAACGCCGGGTCCGGCACCGTAGGCGGGAGGTGCGCCGGGAGTCACATCCTGGCCCAAATCGGCGGCAGGATTCTGCGCGAGAAGCCGTCCGGCGAAGGTTACGCCGAGAATTCCAAGAGACGTTTCGGTGAGAAATTGCCTGCGTGATTTCGACATGATGTCCTCGCAGGGAATTGTAGCGGAGTCGAGCGAATCAATTGTCAGGGGGAAAGTGGCGCTATTTATTTGGGAAACTATCGCGCACCAAATCCAAAAACGCCGCATGCATTCGAGTATCGTCTGACAACTCAGGATGGAACGTTGCAGCCATCACATTTCCTTGACGCACCGCCACGGGATCTCCGTTTTCGGTTGCGACCACATTGACCCCACTTCCGACGCGTTCGATCTTTGGAGCACGAATGAAAACCATTTCCATTGGATCGTCGCCGAGACTTCCGGTGCGGATGGAGCTATCGAGTTGGCGTCCGTAAGCATTACGGCGGATGCCGATATCAAGGGCACCGAGTCCGACTTGCGTCGGATTCTCAACTTCCTTCGCTAAGAGAATTGCTCCGGCACAAGTTCCGAAAGTTGGCTTGGAGAGAACGAAGTCCTTTAACTTGGAGAAGCCAGATTCACCGAGAAGCTTCAGAAATGTTCCTGATTCGCCGCCAGGGATAACGAGGCCATCAATCGCGTCCAGCTGCTCAGGCTTTTTGACAAGGACGACTTCCGCGCCAAGCTCTTCAAGACGGCGACGGTGTGCATCGAAATCTCCCTGTAGTGCTAGAACGCCAATTTTCATAATCTCAGTCGCTTTGGATTCTTACCCATAGACAGAAGATGCAACGCCGAAGCTATTGCACACATAAAAATGGCTCCGGTTGCCCGGAGCCATTGTGAAGATTCCGAACGCTTACTTTACCAGAGACGCAGCGAGCACTACGACATTCGGATTATTCGGCAAGGTGATGCTCTTTACGGTCTTCGCCGAGTTTAAGGTAAATGGATATGCATATAGATTAAATATCCGCTGGTCTTTTGTACCATCGTCAAAGTTTCGGTAGGCCATGGCCACGCCTTCAAACTCCCGTGGGAATTGTTGCGGAGTGAACCAGTCGCTGAAATTTTGAGTGAAGTTCGATGTCGTACCATCAGTGTAGTTAACGGTGACTGTTACGAATTCTTGGTTTCCGTTCACTCCAGTGGCGAGAAGGCCTAAGTAGGAATACTTGCCCTGCGCAACGGTAACAGTCTGCCCGCTGCATCCGACTGCATCCAGTTCGTTAGCCGGTCCGAAGGTGAACATAGTGTTGTTCATCACCCGTGATGCCGTCAGCAAGTTCTCAGAGTACGAATATCCGAGACCGTCGATGCCGCCGGTCGAGTAGACCGTGCCATCTGTATAGATTCCGTTGAGATTGAATTCTGAGGACAAGTCAATTTGCTTACCGCCGCCAGTTGGGCCAGCCGCACCGCTGAGGGCCAATACTAGGGGAAGCGTCTGCGTGAGATTGCCCGAAGTCCCCGTTATCGTGACTGTACTGAATCCCGTGTTAGCGATGGAATTGGCTTTGAATACTATCTTCTGTGTATTACCCGTCCCGCGAACATGTGCGTGAACTCCGAATGGTAGCTTTGACAAGCTTAAAGTTACCTGGCCGTTAAAGCCGTTTTGATCTGTAATAGTGATAACTGCATCTGAAGTCGAACTCTGATTTAAGTAAAGATTACTCGGTCCAGAGAGCGTGAAACCACCATCATTACCCACGGCGGTGTTAATCGCGCTGGCATATTGTGCGGCAAGACCATCGCCGACGAAGTCGTCGTACAACCACATGAAGCCGCCGGTAATGCCGCACTGGCTGTGCCATGCCGCCATCATGCTCTCCACCTGCGCGGGAGTGTCGTCACGGTCCCAAAGTCCAGGCCACACCGGAACCGAACCGAAATTCCATCCCGAGCAAGGGCTGTTTCCTGCGCCGCCTGCATACGCTTGCAGATGGATACCATCGACAGTGCCGGGAAGGGCTGTATTGATTTGTGAAACAAGGCTCGTCCAGTAGCTGTTGTTGTCGTAAGGATCGGGTACAACTTTATAACCCAACTTGCTGACCATTACCGCGAATGCAACTGTGGTCGGAGCATCAAAGCTGTTCTCGTCATCGAAATCCAGCGCGTCCAATGCTGGGATCGCCGCCTTGAGTGCAGCAAAATCTTTATAAAGGATGCTATTCGGTCCCGTGCCCTGGGCTTTAACCAGCGCAGTGATGTCCTGCCAGTCACCGACATTGGAGGATCCAATACTGAAGGTGACCCGCTTCACCGTGCCTTGTTTTAGCTGCGCCATGTTGCCGGGAAAATCAGCATGAGTCTGATTGCCAACATATACACCGCCAGATGTGAGCGGAAACTCACCATTGAAATTCAAGTCTCCCGCTGCGTTGACTTCGACACTCCACACGATTGCTTCCGTGAAGCCGGAATTCTCAATCTCCGTAATATTATTGGCCGCATTTTTGTAAAACGGGCCACCGCCGAATATGCCCGTGTATCCAGTTTGGGCCGAAGTGGTCGGGGCGCCCAGTGCGACTACTACAGCTACGAGAAGGAAACTTGCCAAGGCTCTGAGTGCCGTCCGGCACGATGGGGGAATAGATGTGGAAGTGAGTAACCGTCTCATAGTGTCTCCTGGGTAGGTAATGTCAGTTGAAGGGAAAACCTGCTCTTCAAAGTCCCGAGAATTATACACGCTTCGGGTCGAACGCCGCTCGTGACGCGGGATTGCGTCGGCAGTGCCCACTCCGGGGCCGCTATTGTGATCCACCTTAAGCTGCGGTTGAAAATTCTCCTTGACATCCGTAATCGTGTAACCGTATAGTTACTCATTATGCGGAACCGATCGGTTACATATTCGGTTGAGGCGGCTTTCGAAGCCCTGGCGGATCCCACCCGCAGGGCAGTGCTGGACATGCTGCGCCACGGCAATCGACGGGCGGGGCAGATCGCCAAAGCATTCCCAATTTCCAGGCCGGCGATCTCTAAACACTTGCGTTTGTTGCGGCGCGCACATCTGGTAAACGAACGCCGCGAAGGACGCAATCGCGTATATCAAATCAACCCCGAGCCGCTTAAAGCGGTGGACCAGTGGCTCAACCATTACCGCGTCTTCTGGCAGACAAATCTCAACAGCCTGAAGGCATTTGTCGAAGCCGAATACGCCGAAGAACAGAAGCAAACAAAACTCAAATCCAAATAGGAGAATTATGAAAAACAAATACTTACCTACAGCGGTACTACTTGTTTTGGCCGCAACCAGCGCATTTGCCGGAACCGAAGCGCAGAAGTCTTTCGACTCACTCAAAGCGCTGCAAGGTTCATGGGCGGGAACCATGAGTCAGGGCGGAGCCGTAAAAGTCACGTTCCGCAACACAGCCGGAGACTCCGCCATCATGAGCGAGATTGAAGGCCATGGCCCGAACATGATTACGATGTTCCACATGGACGGCCCCGATAAGCTACTAATGACGCACTATTGCGGAGCGGGCAACCAGCCGCGCATGACGGCGAGCGCATCCCCGGATGGAAAGATGCTGACGTTTACTTTTATGGATGCGACAAATCTAGCGACTCCGGACGCAGGTCATATGCAGAAGGTCGTGTTCTCGATGTCTGATGCCGATCATCATGTCGAAGAGTGGACATTTCTCGATCACGGCAAAGAGATAAAGCAAGTATTCGATCTAAAGCGCACGAACTAACTCGGAAGGGAAATCATGCCGTCTACAACCGTTACTCCCGATCAGGACACGATTGTTTCCGAGATCGACATTGCAGCGCCGCCAGAGCGAGTCTTCAAAGCGATTTCCGACGCCGAGGAGACTCGTCGGCGCTCGCCCGAGCTTGACGTATTCGAAATGGATCCTCGGGTGGGAGGGCGCTGGCGGCTTGAAATGAAATTGAAGAAACCGTATCGCGGATTCGATGTGATCCGGCATGAAGGTGAGATCGTGGAAATCGATCCGCCGAGATTGTTGGCCTATACATGGCTTGCAAATTTCCATACTGATCCGAAGATGCAAACGCTGGTGCGCTTGGAACTGACTGCCACGGACACTGGAACACATTTGAGGGTCAGGCACAGCGGCCTTGCTCAGGATGCCGCCGCGGCGAAAGATTATGCAGGTGGTTGGCCGGGTGTTTTGGACAAGCTCAAAACATTTATCGAGCATGATGAATAGGGAAAGGGAGAAAAATGGGTTCGCTTGCAGTGTTGACCACGGTGGACAATGACACGATTTGTTGTGAGATCGATATCGCAGCGCCGCCGAAACGAGTCTTTAAAGCATTGACGGATCCGGCGCAGCTGATGCAATGGTTCACGAATCCCGGTTGTCCGGTTAAGGAATGGAATTTCGATGCGAGGCTGGGCGGCAAATACAACTATGCCAGCACGCCAGTCCAGGATGTCGCCGGCTACAAATGCCACGGCGAGGTCGTGGAATTCGATCCGCCGCGTGTGCTGGCCTACACCTGGATTGGGAGCTGGCATGATGACAAACATTTGGCCACTACCGTCCGTTATGAATTAACTGCGGTAGGCACCGGAACGCAGGTGAGAGTAACGCACAGTGGTCTGGCAAGCGAAGCGAATGCGCAGAAGGATTATTCCGGGGGATGGCCGGGAGTTCTTACGAGCCTCAAGAAATTTACAGAAGCTGAAAGGACAAAGTAATGGCGACGATTTCAATCACTCCCGATCAAGATGCGCTTTCCGGCGAAATTTACGTTGCGGCTCCACGAGAGCGAGTGTTCGAAGCCTTGACCGATCCGGCACAGCTGCCGAAATGGTGGGGGCACAAAGCCATGTATCGCACGACCAATATGCAGGCGGACTTGCGTCCGGGCGGAAAGTGGATGACGTCAGGCATAGGTACCGACGGCCGCGAGTTCAACGTGAGCGGCGAGTATATGGAAGTCGACCCGCCGGGCTTGCTGGTCTACACCTGGAAAGCCAGCTGGACGGATGCGGCCACCAGCACGGTTCGCTGGGAACTCTCGCCCAGCGGGGAAGGGACAATGGTAAAGATTCTGCATAGCGGACTGAAGGCAAGTCCCGAGGCCGCAAGAAGCTATGCTGGCGGATGGCCGAGCGTTCTGGCATGGATGCAAGCTTACGTGGAGCGCGGCGAAACCCTGGAGGGCCGTGCATGATATTCGATTAGACACACTACTTCCTGGCTGCGTACAAACGAACCGCGGGCTTCGGCATCCTAGTTTTGGGAGTGCTCCACAGTGTCTAACTCCGATTTAACCTCGATCCTTCTTATACTTTTGTTGCTGGTTGGCTTGGCACAACTGCTTGGAATGGTATTCGTGCGCCTTCGCCAGCCTAGAGTAGCCGGGGAAATAATTGCCGGTTTGCTCCTGACACCGGCTGTCATAGGGCATCTGAGGTTCGCCGCTCCGTTGATGGAAGCGGTCAAACGCCAGATGCCGATCATCAATTTTGTATCCTGGCTCGGATTGCTTCTTCTGATGTTTCTGTCAGGAGCGGAACTCCGGCAATTGTTTAGTCGTGAAGAGCGCAGGGAAGTGACCTGGCTGACGATTGTCGGCACGGGAATTCCATTTGTACTTGCCCTAACGCTGGGGCCTTGGCTTGTAAGGCCATCCTTGGCGGGTCCGAATGGAAATCGAATTTCGCTAGTCATCATTCTGGCGGCCGGTGTTGCGGTCACATCCATTCCAGTGGTGGCCAAGATTTTCGCAGATCTCAAGATTCTGCACACCCGGTTTGCACGACTGGTGCTCGGCGTCGCGGTACTCGAAGACATCGTCCTTTGGCTTGCGCTGGCAGTCGCGACTGCCGTGGCTGGCAAGGTCGCGCTCAATCCGAGGCAGATGTCCTACCATCTGGCCACCACGGTTGCGTTTTTTGTACTGGGGCTAACCGTGGTCCCCAAAATCGTGAAGGCGGTCAATCGGGCGAGATTTAATTTTATTGCGCAGCAGTCTCCGGTGGCCTACGCGATTGCCGTCCTTCTGACCTACTGCGTGGTCGCGGGATCGCTGGGCGTCAACGTAGTGTTTGCCGCGTTTCTGGCAGGTTTTGCGGTGGTCCATAAGAAGCGAAGATTATTTGCGGAAGCGCTGGATGCCATCAAAGGCGTGTCGTTCGGCTTCTTCATCCCGATTTATTTTGCGATCGTCGGACTCAAGCTCGATCTCGTCCACGGATTTTCGTTGGTCATGATCGTGGCATTTATTTTGGCAAGCTCTTTGGTCAAAATCATTTCAGTATCTGCGGCGGCGCGATTCGCCGGTTTTCGCGGATTGGATGTTTTAAATCTCGCTGTCACAACGAATGCCCGTGGTGGCCCGGGCATCGTGCTGGCCAGCGTGGCGTTTGATGCAGGTATTATCAGCGCGTCTTTCTATACGACGTTGGTTGTCGCTGCGGTGCTGACATCGCAGGCGGCCGGAGCGTGGCTCGACTATGTTTTACGAAAAGATTGGCTTTTGCTAAAGCCGATGAGCGGAGAAGCATTATCGTCAATCTCGCGGGATGCGAAGGCTTTACCTGCTGAGATTTAACTGCGTTCAGTCTACAATTAGTTTTTAGAACTTCAGGAGAATACTCATGACTCAAAGTCCTCATGCCCGCGGCGCCGAATTGCATAACATCGCCGCTCACGCCCACGAAGCTGCCGCTACCGCCCACGGAAAAGGCGATCACCTGACCGCGCATGAACTGTCCCGGCAGGCGCATGAACATTCGAAGAGAGCGCATGATCACTCAGTTCAAACGAATCAAGAGGCGGCTGAGACCTCCGGGAACAAGTAACCTCTTCAATATCTTTGCTCTTGTTCGTCTAGCCCACTTGGACAGTTAGCATGGAGATTGATCCACCGTCGACGCCTTCTATCGGAAAAGTTATGACTTCCCTCTGCTGCTTCGTCGCGATCACATAAAGCAAGGGCAAATAGTGGTCCGGTGTGGGAATCGAAAGTAAAGCTTCCGGCCCGAGTTTCTCGTATTCGATGAGAGGCCTATACTCGCCGGCGATCATCAACTCCTTGGCATCCCGTTCAAACCGAACTGCCCAATCGTAAGGATCAGGCAGGTGCCGGCCCCATGCATACGCCTCGAGATTGTGAACGAGATTGCCGCTCCCTATGATGAGAATGCCTTCTTCTCGTAAGACCGCAAGCTTCTTTCCTATCTCAAAATGGAACGATGCTGGTTTCCGTTCGTCGATGCTAAGTTGCACGACCGGAATGTCGGCATCAGGATAGACATGGCAGAGTACCGACCATGTGCCATGATCAAGCCCCCTGGAATTGTCGAGCGTTACTTCCAGCGGAGCGAGTAATTGTTGCACTCGACGGGCGAGCATGGGATCACCTGGGGCCGGGTACTGCACTTGAAACAATTCTTGTGGAAACCCGCCGAAATCGTGAATAGTTCTCGGCGAAGTAGAGATGGTCACTCCGGTTTCTGAAACGAACCAATGGGCCGAGATGCAGAGAATCGCTTTAGGCTTAAATGTGGTTTCTCCAATGCGGCGCCATGCTTTGGTATAGAAGTTGTCGAGGAGGGCGTTCATCGGGTTGCCATGACCAAAAAAGATCGCAGGAAGCATCCTAGCCATGTGAAAGGAAGGGAATTTGGTTGCGGGGGCTGGATTTGAACCAGCGACCTTTGGGTTATGAGCCCAACGAGCTACCAGACTGCTCCACCCCGCAGTTCGATGATAGCACGGTGATGCGACACCTCAAAGTTAGCGGACGCCGTGCATCGCATGATAGCAAAGCAGTTTCCCCCGCCTCATCCGTTGATTGCCCGCGCGAGTGAAAACTATTAGAGTGACTTGCATCTGCGCATGACGCTTAAGACGCTCAACGACATTTTTTTCTCCACAGTCCAACGCGAAGAACGCGTAGTGATGATGCATCGCCACGAGGGACATTGGGCGTCGATCTCGTCGGCGGAACTTTATCGCTATGTTGTGGGTGTGGCGAAGTGGCTGCGCGCGCAGGGAATCGTCAAGGGAGACAGAGTCGCAATCCTGAGTGAGAACCGTCCGGAATGGACGATTGCTGATTTTGCATGTCAACTTCTTGGGGCGGTTTCAGTCCCGGTTTATACGACGTTGACGGCGGACCAGACAGCCTACATCCTGAATGATTCGGGATCGCGTGTTGTTTTCGTTTCGTCGACCTCACTGCTGGCAAAGATTGCGGTAATTCAATCGCAGACCAAACTTGAGCAAGCTGTCCTGATGGATGACACGACTACTCCGACCGTCGTTCGTATGTCGGGGATGATGCAGGATGGTCCGGAGTCGGGTCGCGATCAGGAATTGGATGCGAGCGCGAAGCTGGTCGAATCGACTGATCTCGCGACCATTATTTATACGTCCGGAACGACAGGCACACCGAAGGGCGTGATGCTTACGCACGGGAATTTGACGAGCAATATCAATTGTTCGCTTACGGATTTTGGCGTGAAGTCAGGCGACATTTCGCTTTCGTTTCTGCCTTTATCCCACGTCACTGCCCGGCATGTGGATTTTGCGATGCTCCATCACGGAGTGACGCTCGCTTATGTTCCATTCCTAGATCAACTGCCGCGCACGCTGACTGAAATTCGGCCGAGCATATTTGTAGGAGTGCCGCGGGTGTACGAAAAGATCCATGCGCAGGCTGAGATTAAGACGCGTGCTTTTCCAAAAAACATGATTTATCGTTGGGCGCTTTCGGTCGGACGCGCGCATCGGCACGGAATTTTAGCAGGGCAGGAACCGTCGTCGCTTTCGTGGAAGATTGCCAATGCGATGGTGTATTCGAAAATTCGCGCGGGCATGGGCGGAAGGGCGTGGCTATTCATCTCCGGCGGCGCTCCACTGGGAAGGGAACTCGCCGAGTGGTACGCGGACATCGGCATACGTATCCACGAAGGGTACGGGCTTACAGAAACTTCGCCGGTGATCGCAGTTAATAATCCCGCGCATCATAAGTTGGGAACAGTAGGACAGCCGCTCAAAAACCTCGATGTGAAGATCGCCGATGATGGCGAAGTGTTGGTTCAAGGACCGTCTGTATTCAGCGGTTATTGGAACATGCCTACGGAATCCCGAGAGGCGTTTGTCGATGGATGGTTCAAGACAGGCGATATCGGAAATTTGGATGGCGACGGATTCTTGTCCATTACCGATCGCAAGAAAGATTTGATAAAAACGTCGGGCGGAAAATTTATCGCTCCGCAGCCGATTGAAAGTTCGCTGAAACACAATGCGTTGGTTGGAGAGGCGGTTGTGCTTGGCGACAAGCGGAAGTTTCCAGCAGCGTTAATAGCCCCCAGCTTTACTGCTTTGGAATCCTGGGCGAAAAGCAACGGTGTTTCATTTGCGTCACGAAAAACCTTGGTTGAGAATTCGCAGGTGCAGAGGCTTTATGAAAACATCGTGGAAGGCGTAAATCAGAATCTTGCGCGCTTTGAGCAGCTGAAAAGAGTGTTGGTGGTAGCCGAAGAGTTTTCCGCCGACAATGGAGCCCTCACCGCGAGCATGAAGCTTCGTCGCCGTGCCGTCCTGGATCGCTATCGGAAAGAGATTGACGATATGTACGAAGCGGCAGAGCTCGAACGACGTTAGCGGATGTCATTTTGCAACGGTGCGCTTGCTGAAGTCAGGCAAAGCAGGAGAACAGGCAGCCTCAAACCATCGACTGATGTAGACCTGGGCATGGGCTTCTCCACAGAAGTGACGTGCGCCTTCGGCGTTTGCGGCATCAGTGCTCCACTTGTTCAACGTGAGATCGGAATCTCCGCATTGAATGATGTACCAATGAACGGGATGACTTGATACCGTCCCGCAAATTTCACAACGGAATTCTTGCAATGTAGTCATAGTTGATTCGGTCCGGTCGCAAGCTTTTTCAGTCAACGACATTGTAAAGCACTGCGAAGCGCACATTGGGCCCGACTTATAGGCCGCAGTACAATATTGGCATGACGGACTCATTAATTATTGCAGGCCGCGAATTCAAATCGCGGCTGATTGTCGGTACTGGCAAATATAAATCTTTTCAGGAAACGGCACGAGCCCTTGAGGCCAGCGGCGCGGAAATGGTCACAGTCGCGGTACGGCGCGTGAACCTGGATCGCACCAAGGAATCGTTGCTCGACTTCATCGATCCGAAGAAGTATTTTTTGCTGCCGAATACGGCTGGATGTTACACCGCAGATGAGGCGATTCGCGCAGCGCGATTGGGGCGCGAAGTTGGAATTTCCGACTGGGTAAAAATTGAGGTCATCGGTGATCAGGCGACGCTTTATCCTGATGTGCAGGCCACGGTAGAAGCCACGCGAGTATTGGTGAAGGAAGGCTTTACGGTGTTGCCCTATACATCTGATGACATCGTGTTTGCTAAGCGATTGTTGGATGCTGGTGCGAGCGCGATCATGCCGCTGGGAGCCCCGATTGGGACAGGGCTTGGAATGCAGAACGTCGCGGCGTTCCGCATCTTACGCGAGATGATTACAGGCGTTCCGTTGATCGTTGATGCAGGTGTGGGGACAGCTTCCGATGCGGCGATTGCGATGGAGTTGGGTGCCGACGCAGTATTGATGAATACGGGAATTGCGGCCGCACAGGATCCGGTGCTTATGGCTGAAGCGATGAAAAACGCAGTGATCGCCGGAAGGCAGTCATTTCTCGCAGGACGTATGGAGAAGAAGCTATACGCGACGGCAAGCTCTCCGCTCGAGGGTGTGGTTAAATAACGAACATTAGATAACGAACTAGCGACAAATGGCAGCCGTAGCCGCCATTTGTGCTCGCAGAGATCTAAAGCATCGCGACATTGTCAACGTGAATCGTATCGCCCGTCACGGTGCCAGTGGCAGAGATGTGATGTCCTTCGTGACCTTTCAGAACATCCGGATTATCCACGATAAGCACTTTGCTATCGGCATCGTTGACGATGGCGATCTTTGCGCCTTTAGCTACGCACTTGCCCACGCAAGAAGCATGAGCGGCGTTTGCACCCTTCGCTCCGCACTGAGTATCGCTGACCCATCCTTTAACAGTAGTCGACTCAGCGGAGGCCATGATCGCGATGGTTGCAAATGCCAACATTGCAAAACCGGTGATGAAAATCTTTTTCATGAAGTAACTCCTTTCACGCGGAATATATCACAAGCGGATGAAGTTGATTGTCAAAACGTTGTCCGCGATTACTTGCGCGCGGAGTGGGTGGCAGGGGGCGTAGCGGGAAGCGCTGTGGGCGAAACCAGGATGAATTCTCCCGGCTTCGCGTAGTGCAGCTCTTGACGCGCCACTTTTTCAATCGTCTTAGGATCGCTGCTAAGAGCTTGAACTGACGAGGCAAGTTGGTCATGTTCTTGTTGCAGTTCGAGCATTTCCTTTTGGAGAGATTGGTACTCGGCTTTCTTGTGGCTGTAAACTTCCACTCCGTTAGCGCCAAATATGGCGTGGGCACAGATCCAAACGGCCAGTATCGATACAGTTGCTGTGGCCAAGCGCCGCCGGAAGCCGTACACCCAAGTGAGATAGGGACGAGCATGATCTGATACACGCTCGGCAAAAGCTTCTGCCTGGGGAGCTCGATCCACCAACTGGCGAAGCCCATCCTCAGGGTTCAGAAACGCTCGAGACTTGGGCATTCGCACTACTCGAAAATCCATTGCTTTGCCGCCTCACTAAGCTTCTTCAAGTCGCTCTGACTGCAGGCCTCCGTGTACATACGAACGACTGGTTCTGTGCCGGAAAGGCGATAGCAAACCCAGGAACCATCGTCGAATAGGAGCTTCAAGCCGTCTTTCCTTACGACTTCCTTAACCTTACGGCCTGAAAAGTCTTGCGGATCGCCTACTAACTTACTAGTAAAGTTTGCTTTGACCTGTTCGGTCAAGAGAAAGTTGTCGCGTTGCGGATAAAGGGAACCAACTTTGACAAATAGATCGCGGATTTGTTCCGCGAGGGACTTACCTCGAACGGCGACCATCTCGCAACATAGCAATCCTGCGATGATCCCGTCTTTCTCGGCAACGTGATGGCGGATAGATAGCCCAGCGCTTTCTTCGCCTCCGAGAACAATTTTGTCGGCTTTGATGAGTTCACCGATGTATTTGAATCCGACCGGAGTCTCGTGGAGTTCGACCCCGTGGAATTCGGCTAAAGCATTTACTAAATTGGTTGTAGCTACTGATTTGGCAACACCGTTTTTCCATCCGCGACTCTCGACGAGATAATCGAAGAGTAGAGCGATGATGAAGTTGGGCTGAATGTAAGTGCCATCTTCGTCGACGATGCCGAATCGATCAGCGTCGCCGTCGGTTGCGATACCGATATTGGCCTTAGTCTCAATCATCTTCTTGCGAAGATCTTCGAGGAGATGGTCGTCGGGCTCGGGAGCGTGGCCGCCGAATAGTACGTCACGATAGTCGTGGACGCTCTCCACGGACACACCGGCGTCACGCAGCAGGGAATCGGAGTAACCGCGTCCGGCACCCCAAAATGGATCGAACACGACTTTAAGCCCGGCCTTCTGGATCGCTGCAAAGTCGACGATTTCGCGAAGACGTGACAGATACATTTCACGCGGGTCTAAATTCTGCGCTGGCGTCGGAGCCGACGGTTTGGGAAAAGATTTGCCTTGATCGGCGGCGGCAATCTCGGCTTCAACTGCTCGGGTGAATTCTGGTAGCGCAGGCGCTCCATCGGAAGTGGAGAACTTTATCCCGTTATATTGTGGCGGATTGTGCGAAGCCGTGATGTTGATTGCACCGTCCGCGTGTTCGTGCGTCACGGCATACGATATTGCTGGAGTAGGCGTCGGCTCGGCGATCACAAGCGGGATCACTCCGTGCGCCGATAGCCGTTCCGCCGCAATCTCGCAGAACGTTTCGCCCATAAAACGAGGGTCGCGTCCCACGACGACGCGCCCACCGGACGGCTTTTGCGATGCTATGAATCGGGCAATCCCGGTCACGGCACGCCGGACATTTGCGCATGTGAATTCTTCGGCGACAATAGTGCGCCAACCGGAAGTCCCAAATTTGATCTGTGTGGTCATAAATAATTTCACTCTCGACGAGAGATGGCAGAATTACTACAGGGAAATGCCCGTTGCAATGGCTTAGGATTTGATGCAATGTAAGTGCCAGCGAAAATACTTGCTGGACAATTTTATACGACAAGGTCTTCACGATGACGGATACAAGAATCGTTCTTACAACTGCCGGATCGGAACAAGAGGCGCGACGAATCGCCAACGCACTGGTCGATCAAAAGCTGGCTGCGTGCGTCAGTATAATCCCCAAACTTGAATCCATTTTTATATGGGATGGTAAGACGCAGGAATCGCAAGAGTTGATGCTGATTATTAAGACTACTGCAGCGGCATTCAAGCAAGTTCGAGACGCAATTAACGAGATGCATTCCTACGAGCGCCCGGAATGTTTAGCAATCGCGATTGAGGATGGAGATGAGGGCTACATGAAGTGGATCGCAGATTCGGTAAAGGCAGACGCGGAAAACTAATTCGCGGGTGGAACCGCGCCAGCAGCAATACTCAGGAACTCCTCACGAGGCATCGCGGCCTTTCCAAGGATTGGCAGTTTTACGGTGAATTTGGCGCCGCCTTCTTCCCGATTTTCACAGGTGATCACTCCGGCGTGCTCCTGCACAATTCCGTAGCAGGCACTCAATCCCAAACCTGTTCCCTGACCCACGGGACGGGTGGTATAGAAGGGATCGAACACCCGGTCGGGCTCGGCGATTCCTGGGCCGTCGTCGGCGTACTCCAGAAAAACAAAATCATCTTCTCGGCGAGTGCTGACGGTAAGCAATGTTCCGCCTTCGTTCATTGCGTTTACGGCGTTATTAGTAATGTGCAAGCATACCTGGAGTAGCTGGTTTGAATCCCCTAGTATTCGCGGCAGACCTGGCGCAAACGAGGTGCGCACCTTAATGTTGCGTGCAGAAATCTGTGGCTGACAGAGTTTAGTCGCGGTTTCTGCAAGTACGTTTAGGTCGAGCGAGGTCTTGTTTGCGGGCGTCTGCTTGGCAAAACTAAGTAGATTAGCGACTAATGTCTTAGTACGGCGGACCTGATGACCAATCTTTTCAGTAAGTGATCGCTGATGATCATTTAAGTTTGTTGAAAGCAACAATTCCGAGTAGCCCAACATCGCCGCAAGCGGATTGTTAAGCTCATGTGCGGCACCGCCGACCAGTTGTCCGAGAGATGCCAGTTTCTCCGACTGAACAAGCTGCGCTTGAAGGTCTCGAAGATTGTCGAATGAAGCCTGCGATCCGCGCAACAGTCCAAGTAGTTCGCGGTCCAGTAAATGCTGCTTAAGAAAAACCATGGATCCCATCACCAGCATTCCACTCAGAGTGACTACCATCCTGAAAGTGCGGATTCTCAACGGTACGGTGACGTCGAAGAAAGACCAAGCAGCGAATAGGGGCAGCGATGCAATTGCGATCATGCCGAGGCGTGCAACCCAAACTCCCTGGGTGGTGCGGGGTCGAGGAACTTCTTTGCGGATTTGTGAATTCGCAGCCCACAAGCCGATAGCCGTGATCCATGCCATGGACGTCGTCAACGGAATGTCGTAAATGCTGCCCGAGTAGTAAATGCCGCGAACGATCGCCCAATTGGCAACGTACGATCCCAGTCCATAAATCAGGACGGCTCGGAACCAGTGAATGTAATTGGCTTTCCAGATGCCGCTACTGCCTCGCCAAACTAGCAGCAAGCTTGCAAGGAACGCTACCTTTTCCGCGAGGTACAAGGTATTCCAGTTCTTTGAGTAGGCCGCTTCAATCGGATCGATGTATTGCCACGGAAAGATCAGGAAAAAATAGAGATAAAGCCACCACACCACCAACAAAGCGAAGTCTAAAGTGCCAAGCCTGGTAGATCGATTGTCATGCTCAAAATGCGCTTGCAAGGCCAGCGCGGCCATCATAGGCACAAGATGAAGAAATATGATGATGTCGGGACTGAAAGGGTCCGGCACATCCCGTCGCAGCACAACTTCCCAATAGGTCCAAATTCCCTGGTAGACAGCCCACATGGCAACGCCCATGGCCATTAATGCCCAGAAGGCACGAGCCCGTCCGTGATTGAGCTTGACGTTAAAGGCCAGCGCAACAGTCGCAGAGACAAGAAGAGCGAACTGCGAAACGTCCGCAAATATCAAGAGAGGATAACCTCGCCGCATAAACACTGATGCGAGGATCTGCAGCACCACCAACCCGCAGGCAGAATAGAGCCAAATTTTGGAAGGCCTGGGAAGACGCATACCTAATGTGATTTTAAACACCGTAGCCGTAAGGCGGGAATAGTACTTCGGTAACGGTAGCTCGTGTGATGGCGTCCGACGAGCTGTTAGCGAAATAGTACCGCTAAGTTAGGAAGACGCGGTAACATCTCTTGGCATGGCATTTCACGCAATTGAAAATCGATTGAGGTGGCGGCAACGTGCTCCATCGAGCCCTGGTGAGATCCGGCGTACGGAACGCTGGCTTGCAACTGCACGCGTTTTTCTAGCGATATCCGCGTTAGTTGCGCTTTGGATGGACGCCGGCAATTTTCGTTATTCTGTTTGGGCATACGTACTCCTGAGTCTCTACATTGCGCAGGGCGTTGGGATTATGCTTTTGCTTCGCGCCCGCCAGCAATCCACGCCGGCGTTTCGTTTACTTGTTCACGCCGCTGATATTGTCTGGCCAGCCGTGATTTCGCTGCTTGCCTTTGGCCCGAGTAGCCCGTTCTTTCTCTTCTACATTTTTGTGTTGGCGGCGGCAGCATACCGCTGGGGGATGTTCGAAACCGTTGCCACCGCAGCGTGCGGCGTTGCTTTGCTCTGGGCCGACAGTCTGGCTGTTGGTCTGGGCTGGTTAAGCAACCTGGATTCCTTTTTGCTGCGACACCATCTGCCATTGCTTCATGCCGATGCGGTGGATTTTGAGCCACGGCGCTTGTTCATGCGTTCGATCTACTTGTTAGTAATGGGATTTTTGCTTGGCTATCTCGCGGACCAGCAGAAGCAACTTCGTGCCGAAAAGGCTGTTATCGCTCGCGTTCAAGGGCGGGCCAGCGTTGAGGCGGGCTTGACCGGGACTTTACAAGGAATTATGTCCGACGTGTTGGATATGTACGGGGCAAAACAAGCGCTGATTGCATCGCAGGAAGCTGGGAGTCATCACGTTTTCACAGGTGATGTGAAGTTGCGAGAAGACAGGACTTCGAGTTTTGACTGGCTGGAAGTAGCGGCCACCGATCGGGCTACCTATCTCTTCGAGTGCCCCGCGGACATTTGTTATCTGCGGCGGACTGGGGACACCAAATCTAAAGAGATATCAATGTTCGGGATGGACCATGATGGGGACAGGGTTCCAAATCTGACAGGGGAGGCTGCACTCAGGTTTGCGGCAAGACATCCCTTCAAACGAGCGATCGTAGTTTCATTCAGTTTCGGCAAAGAGTGGTGGGGGCGATTTTTTGTACTTGATCCCGCGTCGGTAGGTGATCCGGAGGAGGAACTTCGGTTTCTACAAGAACTGGTGAAGCAGGTTGGACCGGCGGTTTATAACGTCTATCTGTTGCGACGGTTGCGCTTGCGAGCAGGAGCCGCAGAGCGGGCGAGATTTGCCCGAGAACTCCATGACGGAGCAGTGCAGTCTCTTATTGCGGTTGAGATGCAGGTCGATGTTTTGCGACGCCAGTCGCAGAGCCGTCCTGAAGTCGTTACAAGCGAGCTAGGCCGAATTCAGGAGCTGCTGCGAGAGGAAGTCTTAAAACTGCGTGAACTCATGCAGCAAATGAAGTCTATGGATTTGGATTCGAAACGCCTGCTTGGTTTTCTTGCGGACGCTGTGGAACGCTTTCAACGTGAGACCGGGATTTCTGCGCGTTTCTTACCCGAAGTGCAAACCGTCGAAATGCCGCAGCCCGTCTGTAGAGAAATTGGACGAATTGTGCAGGAGGCATTGGTCAACGTCCGCAAGCATAGCAAGGCGACACATGTTCTCGTCCAGTTGGGCGCGCGCAAGGGGGCGTGGCAAGTTGTCGTGGAGGACGATGGCTGCGGTTTTCCTTTTGAAGGCTATTTTTCTCAGACCGAACTGGATGCTCTAGGCAAGGGTCCTGCGGTAATAAAAGAGCGTGTCCGATTGATGGCAGGGGAACTCGCGATAGAATCAAACCCTGGCCATGGAGCGCGGCTGGAAATCACCATTCCCTGGCGACAGGAACAAATCTACGGATGAACCTTCGTATGGATAAAAACATTGACCGATAACCGCCGAGAAAAAACCGTCCGCATCGTGATTGCCGACGACCATCCCATTTTCCGTGATGGTCTTCGTCGTTTGCTGGAAACCGAATCCGATTTAAAAGTAATCGGCGAAGCCTCGGATGGCGGGGAAGCGGTGAAGATGGCGCGGCAGCTGAAGCCCGACATTATGTTGCTTGACCTGTCGATGCCCAAGCAGACGGGTATGGACGCGCTTCGAGAATTGACGAACGCGGCGAATTCGCAGCCCGTACGGGTAATCTTATTGACAGCGGCTGCGGAGAAAAGACAAATTGTTGAGGCGCTTCAATTGGGCGCACGCGGAGTAGTGTTGAAAGATTCCGCCACGCAGTTACTGCTGAAAAGCATTCATACCGTGATGGCTGGAGAGTATTGGGTGGGACGTGAGAGTGTTTCCAACCTGGTGCAGTATCTGCGCACACTCGTACAATCGTCCGGGGAAGAAGCCAAGCAGAAAAAATTTGGATTGACACCGCGCGAACTGGAAATTGTTTCCGCAGTGGTGGCGGGATATTCGAATAAAGAGATCGCGGAATATTTCAAGATCAGCGAAGACACCGTAAAGCACCATTTGAGCAATATCTTCGATAAGCTCGGCGTATCGACGCGCCTGGAGTTAGCGTTATTCGCTGTGAACCAATCCCTGCCGCTGAAACCGATCGGGTAGCATGCGAATTTGGCGGTACATGTCGTATGTGTCGTATGGCACTTTCGTGCCATACGAGGACACTCCTGTGCCATTGATCACACATCAAAGCCTCGTTAACATTCGGTGAATATGCGGAAGAGTGTCCGCACGGGAGGCTGTTTTGAAACAATTCCTTCGAGGTTTCTGGGCTGATGAGCGCGGTCAAGACATCGCCGAATATGCCGTAATGTTGGCTGTGATTCTCGTGATTGTTATCGGGACCGTAAAGCTGATTGGCGGTAATGCCAATAACGTATTCTCGTCGGTTGCCAGTTCCTTGCCATAGGCAGCTTCCCCCAGCACGAGTAACTTCCTAGCAACGTACAATCTTATCGCTCTTGATTCCCTTAGTCGCATTGCGTGAGTCCACCACTAGGTTGGACTCGCGAACAATCTTCGCGAAATCATAGTCCGAGTGATCAGTGACAATCAGCGCGCAGTCATACTTCCCGAGATTTTCCAATGGCGAGCAGGTCAGGTTGAGGTCGTACTTGCGGCCCTTACCCACGGTTGGAAAGTAGGGATCGTTGTAGCTGACAACCACGCCCTCCTTTTGAAGCAACTCAATAATGGTGAGCGCGGGGGATTCTCGCAGGTCGTCGATGTCCTTCTTATAAGCCAAACCAAGGATCAACACTTTCGATCCGTTGAGAGATTTCTTGTGCTGATTCAATCCACTGGCAACCGCTTCGACGACGTGGTAGGGCATCGCAACGTTGATCTCCCCCGCCAATTCGATAAAGCGCGTGCGGAAATCCCATTCTTTGGCTTTCCAGGAAAGATAAAACGGATCAACGGGAATGCAGTGCCCACCGAGCCCTGGCCCCGGATAAAATGGGTGGAACCCAAACGGCTTGGTAGATGCTGCTGCGATGATTTCCCAAATATCTAGGCCCATACGCAACGAAAGCATCTTTAATTCGTTAACCAGCGCGATATTTACGCAGCGATAAATGTTTTCCAGGAGCTTGGTCATTTCCGCAGCGGCTGGCGAGGAAACGCGAACGGTCTTATTGAAAATGGTTCCGTAGAGCGAGGCAGCGGCTTCTGAGGCGCGTGCGTCCAATCCTCCAACCACTTTTGGAATGTCCCGGCGAGCAACGGTTGTATTGCCTGGATCTTCTCGTTCGGGAGAGAACGCCACGAAGAAAGTATTCTCCTCGCTTTGCCCCTCTCGTGCCGCTTTCAATCCGTGGCGGTTGCCGTTCTCGAGAATCGGCACCAGTATTTCCTCAGTAGTTCCTGGATAAGTTGTGCTTTCGAGCACGACCAGTTGACCGGCGCGAAGGTAGGGCGCGATCGATGTGGCGGTATCCGTGATGAAGCTAAGGTCAGGCTCGTGATATTCATTTAAGGGAGTGGGCACGCAGATGATGATTGCGTCCATGCCGGAGATCTGGGCATAATCGGACGTTGCTTCGAATCCCCCCGACGCTTTTGCCGCCTTAATCTCACTGGCAGGAATACGATATATGTAAGACCCGCCTTCGGCTATGGCAGTGATTTTGCGCGGATCGATGTCAAAACCTGTGACTCGGATCTTTTGCTCGCTGTAGAGCAAGGCGAGTGGGAGGCCGACATAACCAAGTCCTATGATGCCAACGCGGACCTGTTTCTTATCGATCTTATTGGTGAGATCGGACACGAATGAAGTTGCGACAGAAGTATTCATAAAATAGGCTGTAAGAAAATTCTAGCATGCGAGCGCGGGAGTACTAAGCAGTTACCAAGGTTACCCATTCTGTTATTGACCATGTAACCTTCCGAAATTAAGCTGAACTTGGAAAGGTGCGTAATTTGAGGCACACTTTGTACGCCTTGATTGTGGTCTGTATGCCGCTTGCAGCAGTAGCTGCGGGCCCGGGGGCAATGCTTCACGCTAAAGGAGCAGTTAGTGTAGACACCCACCCCGTAACGGATTCGGTGGTTGTGTTTCCGGGCAACGTTATCACCACCGACGTTGGCGCCGTCGCGAGTCTGGATGCCGAGGGATCGACGGTGATGATACAACCGGAGACAATGCTCAAATTCTCCGGCACTGATATTTATCTTGATCATGGCAGCCTGACCGTTGCGTCTGCCAGCCAGATGCGAGTGCACGTGAAATGCGCGATTGCTTCTCCGGTGGAAGGAAAGTGGACGCAATTCTCGGTAGCGGACTTGAATGGAACCTTGCAGGTGTTGGCTCTGAAGAATTCTGTTGTCATCGGTTACGGTACCGAGTTTGTTTTAGCGAAAGCCACCCCCGACGCGACCAGTTCGACGAAGCCTGCGGTGACAATTGCCGAAGGCCAACAATACAACCGCTATGAGCGAGAAGGTTGTCCTGTGAACGAAAAGCGAGGCGCTCCTGCGGCAGCTTCTGGCGGTATTGTGAGTGGTCGAGCGGCGATCGAAATCGCGGTGGGTGCTGCGGCGGGCGTGATAATCCCGATAGTGTTAGGAAACGGTGGCGATGTGAGTCCGACCGCTCCATAACTCGTTTCGTTGTTCTCGAGAAGGTTTCCCTAAGACCTCTTAGTTTCCAGTCTGCATCTACATACTGACGGCGATTGGTCCGTGATTGAAAGGATTTCCTGATGGCAACTACGAGCACGGTATTAGCGAACAGAATCGCTGGTGGAAGCTTCTTATTGGAAGAGCAAAGCCCTGACAATGTTTTCACCCCTGAAGACTTCAGCGAACAGCATCAGTTGATTGGCCAGACTGCGGAAGAATTTGCCGTGAACGAAATCCTGCCGAACATTGACAAAATCGAACATAAAGATTTTTCGGTCACCCGCGACTTGTTGAAAAAAGCCGGTGAGTTAGGACTGAGCGGCGTTGAAATCCCTGAAGCCTACGGCGGGCTGGAAATGGATAAAGTCACCGCGGCTGTAATTGCTGATCACATTGCCAAATATGCCGGATTTGCAACCACGTGGGGAGGCCACACTGGTATTGGAACGCTACCGATTGTTTATTTTGGTACGGAAGAACAAAAGAAAAAATACCTACCGCGACTGGCGTCCGGAGAGATTGTGGGCGCGTATGCGCTGTCCGAGGCGTCATCGGGTTCTGATGCGATGAACTGCCGGACACGTGCACAACTCTCGCCCGATGGCAAGCACTACATTATGAACGGCGAAAAGATGTGGATCACAAATGCCGGCTTCGCCGATTTGTTCACGGTGTTCGCAAAAATTGACGGCGAAAAATTTTCTGCATTTCTAGTTGAGCGGACATTCCCCGGCATTTCAATCGGAGGGGAAGAACATAAAATGGGCATTCGAGGATCGTCGACCTGCCCTGTAATTCTTAATGATTGCAAGATCCCAGTGGAGAACTTGTTAGGCGAAATTGGCAAAGGGCATGTCATTGCGTTCAACATCCTGAATGTCGGGCGCTTCAAGCTGGGTGCGATGTGCATTGGGGGTGCGCGAGTCGCTCTGGAAAACTCCATCGGCTATGCCAAGCAGCGCAAAGCTTTCAATAAAGTGATTGCCGATTTCGGATTAGTCCGCGAGAAGATCGCCAACATGGCGGTTGGTATTTATGCGGGCGAATCCATGGTCTATCGCACGGTCGGCATGATGGACGCCGCATTGAATCAGGTCGACAAGTATGGTCCGGACGCGGCGAAAGAAACGCGGAAAGCGATCGAGGAGTACGCAGTGGAGTGCTCGATCATCAAGGTTTGGGGATCGGAAATGATCGACTACGTGGCCGATGAGATGGTTCAGATTTATGCAGGCTACGGATTTGTCGAGGAGTATCCCGCGGAACGCACCTATCGCGATGCGCGTATTAATCGCATCTTTGAAGGAACAAATGAAATCAATCGGCTGATCATCACTGGATTTTTGTTGAAGCGGGCGATGAGTGGCCAGCTTCCATTGATGCCAGCGATCAAGAAACTCATGGACGAGGTTCTTTCTGGTCCTGCGGTTATGGAAGATTTCGACGGACCGCTTGCCGAAGAAGGCAAACTTGCAACTCAGGCCAAGAAGTTAGGACTCTTCGCATCTGGCGCGGCTACGCAAAAGTATATGCAGACGATCCAGGACCAACAGGAAATCATGGGAGAGATTGCTGATATCGTGATCGAAGCTTACGCAATGGAATCCGTTGTACTTCGCTCGCGCAAAATTATTCAAACGAAGGGCGAAGCAGCGGCCGCATTGGCGGTGGCGATGACTCGTGTGTATCTTTCACAGGCTATGGGCAAAGTTGAAGCGGCAGCGAAAAAAGTGATCGCTGCGGTCGCCGAGGGAGATATGCTGAAAACGCAGTTGGCGATCCTGCGGCGGCTGGCGAAACATGATCCCTTTAATACCATCGCGCTGCGTCAAGAAATTGCGGCCAAGATGATTGAACGCGGCAAGTACACAATCGCGTAATTTAGGCCCTGCAAGTCAGATCGACTTCGCTCTGATCGGGCCTATCCTCGCTTGTATTAATAATTCCTTAATAAATTCCTACCATCCAGCATCCACCTGACGGCGCAAGTCCCAGGAAATTGATAAACTGACTTTTATCCATAATCGACTAAGTCGTTTCAATCTGTACCCTGGGATCGCAACTACGGAATTCTTACCGTGAGGACACAATCGAATGGTCACAAGTGAACAAGCTGTGGTCGCGGGGAAGCAAATCGAGCTTCTGAGTATCAATACCATCCGCACGTTGGCGATTGATGCGGTGCAGCAAGCGAATTCAGGGCACCCCGGGGCACCAATGGGGCTCGCGCCAGTGATGTATTGCTTGTGGCAGAATTTCCTCCGTTTTGATCCGGCGAATCCTGCGTGGGCAAACCGTGATCGTTTCGTGTTGTCTAACGGACACGCTTCCATGCTGCTCTACGCAACCTTATTTGTGACCGGGGTGCGTGAGGCTGACCGAGGCGGAAAGCTCACGGGGAAGGCAGCCGTTTCGCTCGACGACATCAAACACTTCCGTCAGATTGACAGCAAAACTCCAGGGCACCCTGAATATGGAATGACAACCGGCGTCGAGACTACCACGGGTCCTTTAGGACAAGGCGTGGGCAACAGTGTTGGAATGGCTATCGCAGCTAAGTGGCTTGGAGCCCGCTTCAATCAGTCGAATTTCGATCTGTTCAATTACAGTGTGTACGCAATGTGCGGCGATGGCGACATGATGGAAGGTGTCGGCAGCGAAGCAGCGTCGCTAGCTGGGCATCTGAAGCTTTCAAATCTTTGCTGGATCTATGACGATAATCACGTGACGCTTGATGGTCCGGCAGATTGGTCGTTCAGTGAGGATGTGGATGCGCGTTTCCGGGCATATGGATGGAATGTAATTCACGTGACCGATGCCAACGATCTGGATGCGCTTGCCAACGCGTTCGAGGCCTTTCAGAAGACTACCGACAAGCCGACAGTGTTAGTTGTGAACAGCCACATTGGATACGGATCGCCCAATAAGCAAGATAAGAGTGCCGCACACGGGGAGCCGCTTGGTGAAGCGGAAGTAAAGCTAGTCAAGAAATTTTACGGCTGGCCTGAAGATGCGAAATTTCTCGTTCCCCATGATGTGCTTGAGCATTTCCAGCAGGGAATTGGGAAGCGTGGCGCAGAACTATCCTCGCAATGGACGAAACTTGCCGATGCATATGCCAAGCAGTTTCCAAACCTGGCTGCAGAATTGAAGAAAATGCAGCACCGCGAATTACCTGATGGTTGGGACAACAATCTCCATACATTTCCTGCGGACGCCAAAGGCATGGCGACACGCGAGAGTTCCGGGAACGTGTTGAATGTTGTGGCGGCAAACATCCCTTGGATGATTGGCGGATCGGCAGACCTCGCGGGATCCGATAAAACTCGCTTAAAATTCGACGGCTCTGGAGATTTTCAGTCTGACAATTACGCAGGCCGAAATTTGCATTTCGGTGTCCGCGAGCACGCGATGGGTAGTGCACTTAATGGAATCGCGTTGTCAGGCATTCGTCCTTTTGGCGGAACATTTTTCAATTTCAGCGACTATATGAAGCCAGCCATCCGTCTAGCTGCGCTCATGGAAATTCCGGTAATTTTTATTTATACGCACGATTCAATCGGGCTTGGTGAAGATGGTCCCACTCATCAGCCGGTCGAACAACTGGCAGGGCTACGAGCCATGCCTGGATTGTCGTTGTTCCGTCCGGGCGATGCCAATGAAGTGACTGAGGTATGGCGAAGTGCGATTCAGATGCTCCACAATCCTGTCGTGATTGTGTTGTCGCGGCAGGCTCTACCTACTTTTGATCGGACCAAGTACGCGTCGGCAGCGGGAGTAGCGAAGGGTGCATACGTTCTAGCCGATGCAGAAGGCGGCAATCCGGAACTGATTCTGATGGGTACTGGAAGCGAAGTTTCGTTGTGTGTCGCGGCTTACGAGCAACTAGCCAGCTTTGGAGTAAAAACTCGCGTCGTCAGCATGCCTTCGTGGGACGTTTTTGAAAAACAAGATGACGCCTATAAAGCTCAAGTATTTCCTCCATCCGTATTAGCGCGTGTTTCAGTTGAGCAGGCTGCGACGCTGGGCTGGGACCGATATATCGGTCCGCATGGAAAAAGTATTGGAATGCGAACCTTTGGAGCGTCCGCGCCCATCAAAGACTTGCAGAAGAAATTCGGCTTTACAGTTGAAAATGTAGTCGCTACGGCCCGTGAGGTCTTAGCGCAAACGTCCCGTTCGAACAAGACATAGGAGTTAAGAACATGAATCCGACTGAAACATTAGAAACCGTGAAGGCAGCCAATCCCTTAAAGGATCTCTTGAACTATGGTCAGTCGGTCTGGCTGGATTACATTCGCCGCGATCTGATCGATACCGGGGAGCTGAAGCGTCTGATCGCCGAAGACGGCTTGCGGGGCATGACTTCGAATCCCTCGATCTTCGAAAAAGCGATCGGAGATAGCGATTACTACTCTGACCTATTGAATTCGCTCAAAGATCGCAAAGACCTCAACCCGACGGCGCGATACGAAATTCTCGCGATTCGAGATATACAAGATGCCGCTGATATCTTGCGACCCGTGTACGATTCGTCCAAGAAGCGCGACGGCTACGTAAGCCTTGAAGTCTCGCCCTATCTTGCACTCGACACGCAAACCACGTTGGATGAGGCGCGGCGTTTATGGAAAGCAGTCGACCGCGAGAACGTAATGATTAAAGTTCCGGGGACTAAGCAGGGAATACCTGCTTTCCAGCAACTTATCAGCGAGGGCATTAACGTCAACGTTACTCTGCTGTTTTCTCAACAAATTTATGAGGACGTTGCGAAAGCTTACATCGACGGCCTCGAGTTATATGCAGCCAAACATTCAGACGTGAGTCGTATCGCGAGTGTAGCCAGCTTTTTTATCAGCCGGATTGATTCCGCAGTGGATGATGCGTTGAACGTAAAGATCAAGGCTTCAACTGATGATGCTGAAAAAACAAAATTGAAGGGTCTTCTGGGCAAGGTTGCCATCGCGAACGGAAAACTTGCGTATCAGAGTTATTTGAAGATTTTTTCATCCGATCAGTGGAAGAAACTGGCAGCGAAGGGCGCCCAAACCCAGCGTGTCTTGTGGGCAAGCACCAGTACGAAGAACAAGGCATATAGCGATGTGATGTACGTGGAAGAACTTATCGGAAAAGACACGGTGAACACGATTCCGCCAGCGACTTTCGATGCTTTCCGTGATCACGGACATCCGCGCAACAGCTTAGTCGAGAACATTCCAGCCGCGCAGAAGACAATGAGCGACTTGACCGAGGTCGGCATTTCCATCAAGGAAGTGACGGACAAGCTGACGACCGACGGCGTCAAGCAGTTTTCGGATGCGTTCGATAAATTGCTCGTTGCTGTGGAAAAGAGCAGCAAGTGAGTCTGACTTACAAGCTTCCCCAAAAGCTAGCTGCCGCGGTCGCTACAAATTTAGAAGAATGGCGCGCCAACAACAAGGTTCAGAGATTGTGGCAGAAAGATGCGTCGCTGTGGACGAACACTGACGAAGCATCCTGGCTTGGCTGGCTCAATATTGCCGAAGAGCAAATTACGAATTTCGACACGCTTCAGCGATTTTCTAACGAAATCGAGCAAGCTGGATTTACCGACATTCTGCTGCTGGGAATGGGTGGATCGAGCTTGTGCCCAGAAGTGTTAGATAAGACTTTCGGCCAGATCAAAGGCTATCCTCGCTTACGGGTGCTGGATTCGACTGATCCCGCGCAGATCAAGGCGATCGACAGCCAGATTGATCCCTCGAAAACGTTGTTTATTGTATCCAGCAAGTCAGGTTCGACCCTGGAACCAAATATTTTCAAGCAATACTTCTTCGAGCGCACGCGGCAGACTGTTGGTGAGGACAAGGCGGGCAGCCATTTTGTTGCGGTGACAGACCCTGGTTCGAAGATGGAGCAGGTGGCAAAGGCCGACAAGTTTCGTCACATCTTTTACGGTGTCCCCAGTATTGGCGGACGTTACTCTGCGCTGTCGAACTTTGGAATGGTTCCGGCCGCAGCAATGGGACTGGATCTCAGAAAATTTCTCGACAGCACCGAGGACATGGTAAAGAGTTGTTCTGGAACGACCCCAGCCGACAAGAATCCTGGCGCGATCCTGGGAGCGATTCTCGGAACCGCGGCGGTGAATGGCCGTGACAAGATCACAATTATTGCCTCTCCCGGCATTTCCGACTTAGGTGCGTGGCTCGAACAGTTGATTGCGGAGTCCACCGGAAAGCAAGGACACGGCATTATTCCGGTCGATAGAGAAGCACTGGGACCGACGACAGTCTATGGCGAGGATCGTATATTCGCTTATTTACGACTCGAGACGGGACCAGACGCCACGCAGGATGCGAAGGTAGCAGCTCTAGAAACCGCGGGCCAGCCCGTCATTCGCATTTCCGTAGCCGATATTTATGATATCGGCCAGGAATTCTTTCGCTGGGAAATCGCGACAGCAGTTGCCGGTTCAATCATTGGCATTAACGCTTTCAACCAGCCGGATGTGGAGGCAAGCAAGAACGTCACTCGCGATCTGACCAGTGAGTACGAGAAAAAGGGATCGCTCCCAGCTGAAACCCCCATCCTCGAAGACAACGGAATCAAACTTTTTGCGGATGCCAAGAATGCGGATGCACTGGCAAAAGCTGGGGGATCGAAATCGCTTGGCGGATATCTCAAGGCTCATTTGAGCCGGATCGGAGCCGGCGATTACTTTGCTCTGCTGGCGTACATCCAGATGAATGACGAGCACGAAGAAGAGCTTCAAGAAATGCGTCATGCGGTCCGAGACAACAAGAAAGTTGCGACCTGTCTCGGTTTTGGTCCGCGCTTCCTTCATTCGACAGGCCAGGCGTATAAGGGTGGGCCGAACTCTGGAGTGTTTCTGCAAATCACTTGCGACGACGCTGTTGACTTGCCTGTGCCAGGGCAGAAATATACGTTTGGAATCGTCAAGGCAGCTCAGGCTCGTGGAGATTTTCAAGTGCTAGCCAGCCGCGATCGCCGCGCATTGCGCGTGCATTTGGGAAAAGATGTGCGAGCTGGTTTAGCCCTGCTTAAGACCGCAATCAAAGAAGCTATCAGTTAGAAATATATTTGTTGAACGTGTGATTCACCACGTGGATTCTATTGAATCGATTTAAGTAGCAAGTGAGGAACAACAAATGCAAATTGGAATGGTAGGACTGGGAAAGATGGGCGCGAATATGACGCGCCGATTGATGCGCGGCGGACATGAGGTAGTAGTCACCGACCTCAGTGCAGACAATGTAAAGAGCTTGGCCGGTGAAGGCGCGGTGGCTTCCTCCTCGCTCGACGACTTCGTTTCTAAGCTGGCGAAGCCGCGCGTGGCATGGCTGATGGTTCCTGCTGGAGATGCGACGGAAAAGACCGTCCAAGCGTTGGCGGCGAAATTCGAACGTGGCGACATTCTGATCGACGGCGGAAATTCGTATTACAAGGACGACGTTCGCCGCTCACAACAACTCAAAGACAATGGCATTCATTATCTCGACGTGGGAACCAGCGGCGGGGTTTGGGGATTGGAGCGCGGTTATTGCATGATGATCGGCGGCCCCAAACCGGCGTTCGAACAACTCAATGCTATCTTCAAGACTTTGGCGCCGGGACGCGGAGATATTCCGCGCACCCCGGGTCGAGACAAGATGCCAGGTACGGCTGAAGAAGGTTACATTTATTGTGGGCCATCGGGAGCAGGGCATTTCGTAAAGATGGTACATAACGGAATCGAATACGGAATCATGCAAGCCTATGCGGAAGGATTCGACATTTTTCGTAATGCCACAAGCCAAGAGTTACCGGAACAGCATCGGTATGATTTGAATCTTGGAGATATTGCTGAAGTCTGGCGTCGCGGCAGCGTGGTCAGTTCATGGCTGCTCGATCTCACGGCGATGGCGCTTACCGAGAATCCAACACTTTCGGAGTACACGGGCTTTGTGCAGGATTCCGGCGAAGGACGTTGGACCATTGAAGCTGCAATCGAAGAAGCAGTTCCTGTGGATGTATTGTCCGCTGCCTTATTTACTCGATTCCGGTCAAGGCAAGAACATACATTTGCCGAAAAGATGCTATCGGCCATGAGGCAGAAATTTGGCGGCCACATCGAATTATCGGCCAAGAAGTAAGCACAATCCTTCAAAAAACATTTTCCCAGGTGATTGAATGTCCGAAACCGAAGCCGCACCAGCGATTCAGACACAACGCGCCAGCAAAGTAGGTGACCCATGCACCATGGTCATCTTTGGCGCAGCCGGTGATCTGACGCGTCGAAAATTGATTCCAGCGCTATATAACCTGGCCAAGACGCAAGTCCTTTCGAAGGACTTTGCCATGATTGGCGTCGCGCGCACGCAGATGTCCGACGATGAATTTCGTAAGAAGCTCACGGATGACATCAAAGAATTCGCGACTGAGCCGATCGATGAGTCATTGTGGCAATGGTTTGTGCAGCGGCTTTATTACATCTCGGGTGATTTTGTCGATCAATCCATTTATCCGAAATTAAAGGAACGGCTCGCCAAAGTCGATGAAGATCACAATACGCAAGGCAACCACTTTTTCTATCTTGCGACTGCGGCGAATTTCTTCGGGCCTATCGTTGAACAACTTTCCGCAACCGGGCTGATGACGGAAGACCAGCACTGGCGGCGTGTGATTATCGAGAAGCCTTTCGGTCATGATCTCGAATCGGCAAAGGCACTTAACCAGCAGTTATTGAAAGTAGTTAAAGAAAATCAGATTTATCGTATCGACCACTATCTCGGCAAAGAGACCGTGCAAAACATCATGGCGTTTCGTTTTGCCAACGGAATCTTCGAGCCGATCTGGAACCGACGCTACATTGATCATGTTCAAATTTCGGTCGCGGAAACGGTTGGAGTCGAGCAACGCGGGAGTTATTACGATCAAGCCGGAGCTCTTCGTGACATGGTACCGAACCACATCATGCAACTCATCAGCCTGACAGCGATGGAACCACCGATCTCATTCCATGCCGATGCGGTGCGAGATGAACAAGCCAAGATACTGCATGCGATCCAGCCATTGAGTGCAGAAGATGTTTTAAGCAGAACCGTTCGTGGTCAGTACGGCGAGGGAGCGGTTGGGAACGAGCGGGTGCCCGCTTATCGCTCAGAACAAGATGTTCCGCCGGATTCAAAAACGGAAACGTTTGTCGCGATGAAGTTGTTAATCGATAACTGGCGCTGGGCCGATGTTCCGTTCTATTTGCGCACGGGCAAGGCTCTGGCATCGCACAGTACGCATATCGTTATTCAGTTCCGCCGTGCGCCGTTTGTGTTGTTCCGCGAAACTCCTGTTGAGAATTTAATGCCCAACCAACTGATCCTGCATATTCAGCCTGAAGAAGGAATTTCTCTGCGCTTTGCAGCGAAAGTGCCAGGGCCGTCCATGGCTTTGGGCGCGGTGGACATGAATTTTGAATATGCCGACTATTTTGGTTCGCAATCTAAAACTGGGTACGAGCGCCTGCTTTACGATTGCATGATTGGTGACGCAACGCTGTTCCAGCGCGCTGACATGGTTGAAGCGGGATGGCAGGTTGTGAGTCCAGCTTTGGATGTTTGGAAGGCGCTGCCGCCGCGATCATTCCCGAATTACGCAGCCGGCAGTTGGGGACCGAAAGATGCCGATGAATTATTGGAGCGCGATGGCCGCCATTGGAGGAACTTCGAGAAATGATTCTGGCCGGCGACATTGGAGGAACGAACGCCAGGCTGGCCTTCTTCGATGCCCTCGACGGAAAACTCAGCCTGATTTCGTCATCGATATTTCCCAGCCGCGAATATACCGGACTGGATCAAATCGTTACAAAATTTCTGGCATCGTCTTCTCTCAAGCCTGATCGCGCTTGCTTCGGTGTGGCTGGCCCAGTGCGGAATGGCCGAATTGAGGCGTCGAATATTCCGTGGATCATCGAAGGCACGAAACTGGCTTCGGATACGGGCCTTGATCACGTTCTCCTGATTAATGACCTCGAAGCGAACGCGTGGGGTATTGCGATGCTCGCTCCCGAAGATGTGGTTCTTTTGAATCCGGCGAAAGCCCATGCAGCTGGCAATCAAGCTGTTATTTCTGCCGGAACTGGACTAGGAGAGGCAGGAATGTATTGGGATGGCACCCAACATCACATCTTCGCCTGCGAAGGTGGCCATGCCGATTTTGCGCCGCGCAACGAATTGGAAGTCGAACTATTTCACTACCTCTATACGCGCTTCGGTCACGTCAGTTATGAGCGTATTGTTTCCGGACCTGGCTTGGTCAACACGTATCACTTCTTAAGGGATACCGGGCGAGGCGAAGAACCCAAGTGGCTGGCGGAAGAAATGCTACTTCACGACCCGGCGGCGACGATTTCGAAAACTGCGCTCGAAGGTCGAGACGGATTGTGTGAACATGCTCTTGATCTTTTCATTTCGGTTTATGGCGCTGAAGCTGGCAACCTCGCTTTAAAACTGATGACACTCGGTGGGATTTATTTAGGCGGGGGCATTGCTCCGAAGATTCTTTCCAAGCTGGCAGGGCCGTTATTTATGGAGTCGTTCCTCAGTAAAGGGCGGATGAAGCCGCTTATGGAGTCGATGCCCGTACGGGTCATCACCAACGACAAGATCGCGCTGCTGGGAGCGGCACGGTACGCACAAGCCGCGCCAGCTTAGGCGTTTGGACTGCTGAAGTACGCAAACAATTGCGAGGTTACTCCTGGTTACTATCGGAATATTGCGCTTTTTTGCCGCATTTCGTTTGGTGACATACTTGCGTATTTCCAAGGTGCAGCCCGGTAAGTTGCGGGCGTGGAGATACGCAAATGAAAACTCTACTTCTCTTGATCTGTGTACTTGGATCCGCATCCCTTTTTGCTCAAAACTTGCCGGTGCTCGACGCAACTCCGCATCCCACCGTTATGTTCGAACATTCGCAGCAAGCCACACAACAGCCAATCGCAATGGAGCAAACTTTATTACATCAAAGCCCGTTTACCAGCGATCATGGAGATCGCCCGCTGTGGGAGTTTGCGTCCAAAGCTCCAGAACGCCCGCTAGGTGACTTGGCGCGTGAATTTAAGAACGAGCATGAAGTCGTCCGCAAATCCGATGTGGTTTGGATCAATAAATAGTTACTGGATGTTTGCTTGAGAAACACGTGACCCTATCGGATGAAGAAGGCATAAAATCTGAACATGCCTTCTTCAACCGACCTTCCTTTAATTGATCTTCGAGTAGCTGCAAGCGCTAACGACTTGTTTCGCGCCGCTGCGGATGAATTTGCAGTGCGCGCGGCAGAGGCAATCGCCAAAGGCGGACGTTTCACTGTAGCGCTCTCAGGCGGATCCACTCCTCGTGGAATGTTTTCCCTACTGGCTTCTGGCGTCATCCCTGATATTGAATGGAATAAGATCTGTTTCTTTTGGGGTGACGAGCGCCACGTTCCGCCTGACAGTCCGATGAGCAATTACAAGATGGCGAATGATTCCATGCTGTCGAAAGTGTCTATCGATCCAGCAAACGTTTACCGCATTCGTGCGGAAGGCTCCGATTCCGATGCAGTTGCCCAGGAATACGAGACAGCCATCCAGGGCTTCTTCGACTTGAAAACTGGAGAGTTTCCACGCTTCGACTTGATTTTGTTAGGCCTCGGCCCAGACGGGCACACGGCATCGCTATTTCCGGGGACCGACGCGTTGCGCGAACGGAGAAGAATATTTGTCGCGAACTGGGTTGAGAAGCTGAAGGAATTCCGCTTTACCTTATCGTTCCCTGCGATCAATCAAGCAGCGCATGTTGCCTTTTTGGTAAGTGGTGCCGAGAAGGCCCCGATGCTCAAAGAGATAATCGAAGACAAGAATGCTGGTCTACCGGCACAGGGTATTCGTCCAAAGAATGGGAATGTCATCTGGTTCGTGGACAAAGCAGCGACCTCAGCGTAGTTGAAATTGTTACTTCGCGTCCATCAACATCGGAATTAGTACCCATAGCAAAACTGCCGCGCCCATCGCGATTCCTAATAGAAGGCTAATGACAAGTAACGCATAGCGGGCTTCATTTTTCTCTTCAGGCCGAGTGATCCCAAACAACGATGTCGTGGCGTCGGTTACTAATTTGGACCACTTCATTCCGGAACCACATGACTAAGGCGCCGGGCGATATCGCAGTAAAGCACCACTGATTCGTGCAATTCCTTTTTCTCGATGTATTCGCCCGTAGTATGGGCGACATGAATCGATCCAGGCCCGAGCAGAAATGGCTCACCCCAGTTCGTAAGCTTCGGGATGTCTGTAGTGAAAGCAGCGATCATGGATAGCAAACCGGGCATGCTATCAAGCTTGCGAAATCGGAGGAAGGGAAGTTCCAGTGGAAAATCGACCTTCACTTCGCCACCTGCTGTAGAGATGATTTGACGACGCAATTCTTCCGATGGCCCGACCAAGCGATAGAGTAAGTCTGCATGCGCAAAATCGGGAATAACATTGGGCGCACGGCCCCCTTCGATCAATCCGATATTCAAGGTGCAGGGCCCTATTGCTGGTTCGGAAGGCAATGGCATGGCACGCAGTCGTGTAAGTGAGGAGAGCAATTTGTCGATTGCGGAATCTCCGAGCTCGGGATACGCAGAATGCGCCATCTTTCCGGTCGCGGTGATTTCGACGCGAAGCGTGCCCTTTGATGCCAATGCGAGCCGGTTTTCAGTGGGCTCGCCATTGATCAGGAATTTGCAGCCGTGCGCATGTTCGTTGGCTACTTTCGCACCAAGACTATCTCTTTCTTCTCCGACGACGAACAGTAATCCTGTAAAAATGCCTTCTTGTTTAAGCGCTAAGCACGCCGCCACCTGTGCCGCAATGATGCCTTTGGCGTCACAGGTTCCTCGCCCATAGATGCGGTTGTCATCTTCCGAAGAAGAGATAAACGGAGGCACTGTGTCCATGTGTGTGGAGAATACGATCTCGGGATGCGGGTGTTGGGGCCAGGTAACGAAGAGATTGTTACGTTCGGCCTCAACCGGTATCTTCAGAATGCTAAGCCCGAGGCGCTGGAGCTCGGCAGCAAGAATTCGGGTCACCGCAGCTTCGTTACCGCTAATGGACTCAACGTCGACAAGCAGGCGCGTCAATCGAACAATATCAAGCTCCATAACAAAGGATAACTCAGCGCACTTTGGCGCGGCTCGGAAGCGATGATGCTATTCTGATTTTTACCCAACCGATCTCAATCCATGACGGCTGCTGCAATTCGCTCGTTTTTTATCGACGGCCCTGCTGGACGGCTCGAAGCCATATTGAACGCGGGCTCCGAGAGCGCTACGCACGCGGGGGTGGTTTGTCATCCGCACCCGTTGTTTGGAGGGACGCTCCACAACAAAGTTGTCTTTCACGCGATGAAAGCATTAAATTCTCGAGGGTGGCCGGTGCTGCGATTTAATTTTCGCGGGACGGGACTCAGCGAGGGAAAGCACGATGACGGTCGCGGCGAAGTGGACGATACCGTAACGGCGATTAATTGGATGTTCAACGAATTCCGATTGCGTTTGGTCTTTGCCGGTTTTTCCTTTGGTGCGGCGACAGGATTGAAGGCGGCCTGTCCCGACCCTCGTGTCGACGCAGTGATCGGACTTGGTCTTCCAGTAGGCAAAGTTGAAGACCGGGCCTACGATTTTTCATTTCTCAAAACGTGTACCAAGCCAAAGCTTTTTGTTAGCGGAGCTTATGATCAATTCGGATCCCCAGCACAGTTGGAAGCGACTGTATCGCAATTGGCGCCGCCGCGAGAACTGGTGATCATTCCGGCCGCCGACCACTTTTTCGAAGGCAAACTGCCGCTAATGCGCGAAACTGTCGAGAACTGGTTGGCAACGACGATTTCTTAGCTTACTTCCGTTCCATTCTAGAATTCTGGTTCCATTCTGGATTAAAGTTCAATCTCCGGACAGCCTCACCCCGTCTCAATATCCAGCAAATCCCGCACTTTTTCCGCGATTCGCCTTTGGACGCATACTTGCATGCTCACTTACGTGCGGGATTGAAACTTCAGGGTTCACGCATAAGTTTTCCGGCACGGGAGAGATTCATGATCAGTCTCGAAAACATAAAGATTACGAAACGCGATCAGCAGGTTCTGAACCTGCTGGTTCAAGGTTGCAGTAATAAGGAAATTGCAGCGCAGATGGAAATCACTCCGCGGACAGTCAAACAGCACTTGCGGACTTTATTCTTGCGCGCAGGAATTAGTGATGGACGCAAACGAGTGAAGCTCGCGACCGCAATGTTTTATAAGGGAGGAACGAACCGATGACGCCATGTGACCGATTGACTGAGAGAGAAGCGGAAGTTGCTTTGTTAGTTTTCAGGGGCCAAACTAATCGGGAAATTGCCGGTGTACTCGCGACAAGTGAACAGGTGGTAAAAAATTACTTGCGCAGCACATTCGACAAGCTCGGGGTCTGGAGCAGGCTTGAATTGGCGCTCTACGTCGCGGCTCATGGCGGTTCGAAGTGGAGGACGGATGTCGTGATCAATTCGTTGAACGCGACCACTGAACAAGCACCGTTCAGACGTCAAGCGGAAGTGAGAACGAGCGCCGACCTAGATACTTAAAGATTGGAGTTATGTGCTAACGGCCAGCACTCGTCTTGCTGTTCAGGAAATTCTTTAAAAGCAAAACATCTTTATCGGTAAGGCCGGTAAAGTGAAAACCCACGCCGAAACCCGGTGTACTGCTGGCCACCTGGCCCTGAAGCCAAACCTTGGTGCCGTCGATCCACATTCCGATTTTAAGCTTCTCACCAACTTTTATGGGGATCGCCATTTCCAGGAAACATCCGCCTAAACTTAAATCGGCGGAGTGGGCCCACATCAAAGCTCCATGCTGCGGCTGGAGTTCCACGGAAAGCACAACTTTGACTCGCGGATCTTTTCTTCGTTCGCCGGCTTGCCATTTGTAATTGTCTAGTACATTTATGTCTGGAAATGCGATATTCCACAGCGGTTTTTCGGGAGTCAGGTTAAGCAGTCCCACCCTCCCTGCCAGAGGTGTGCCAAACTGTCCAGCCCAACGAACTCGAAAGTGGCCCTTCTTGCTTTCGTAGGTTAAGCCGATAATTTCATCGGATTTGAGTTCGGCGCGGATGCCGATCAGTTGAACGCCGCCTCGGCTGATGTCCAACGTGGTTACGGCTTCAGAGAAGATTTGGCCGTGCGCGTCCGTGCCGAATATACGGACCGGCACCTTCAATTCCTGGCGAGTCTCGTGTCGTTTGCCCATAAATCTTGCTTACTCTGCGAGTTACAAGCGTTAAGCTACGATGACAGACCGTTGGGAGCCGATGATAAAGCAAGTTGCCAAAGTTTCCAAGTTAGAGTACCGCAATGATAAAGCCGTCTCTTTGGAGGCACAATTCCGGCGAAACGCCGCAAACCATTGCAGCTTTTTTTTCGAAACTGACATTGACTAGCCGAAGCAAAAGAAAGTAAAGGGTTTAGCCGATCTCTTTTGGGGCACTGAAATTGCTCTTAAGTGGAGGGGAAGTAGAAACTGCTCTCCGAGGAAACGATATGGCGTACGTTGAAACATTCTGGATGGCATGCGACTCCACCGAGCAGTTGCGGGCAGAATACGGCCCGTTCCATAGCCGGGCGGACGCAGAACTGGAAGCTCGAAAACTCGGGTTTTGTTACGTTTTGCGTTACGAGCATATGATCGGCGAAAACGAGGACATTCAAGAGGTACGCTGCGTTTTCATAGAACTACCTCCAGTCAACGTTGTGAGGATTGCGCCCCGCTTGCATACGCGCTGTGCCAGTTGTGGGGAGACCGCAGTCCATGAAGAACGTTGGCTAGCTGAAGTCTGGGCGGACATACATGAATTCGAACATTCCCGGCACCGGGTTCGACTATTTGAGCAGACCCGCAGCGAAGGTCTCAAAGAGCTTAGCGACTGGCGTCAGAACTGCGCCTAACCATTATCGGGGTCACGTCCTACTTGCCGCTATAGGTTACTTACGTAAGGCTTACGCGTAAGTTTGATAGCGCAACCTCCTCGCTAATCGCGGAAAATATTGCCTAGCTCTGACAGTCGATTTCTTGACTGCGGAGCCGAGGCCAATATGTCGTTCACATCGTTCTCACTATCCAGCGAATCGCGTGCCGCTCAAGTCGGTCCATCCATGCTGGCCCGTGCGGAAGAAATCCAAACCCAGATTCAACGGCTTACTGGGCGAGACTGGCAACTGTGGTCCATCGCGCTGTTAATGAGTGTCATTCTCGCCTCAGGACTGCTCTCACTGATTTTGCCGAATGTCGTGTGGGCGCAACGCGTGATCCACATCGAACAAACGTATTTGCCGCAATTATTTTTCGGGTTGATCTCGCTGATTCTGCTGTTCAATATTTATATTCTTGGACAGAAGATGACGATCAACAGCACCCGACGCGCATTGATTAACGAATTGGTCCTCAATGAACGCCTGGAAAATCTTTCATTGATTGATCCACTTTCACAACTGATGAATCGGCGCGCATTGAACGAATTGATTCCGCGAGAAGTTGCGCGCGCCAACCGTATGGGTAGCAAGATTACTTTTCTCGCAATTGATTTGGACGACTTCAAAGCCATCAACGAGCGATTTGGTTCGATGGAAGGGAATCTGGTCCTGGTGGAATTTAGCCGTCTGCTTAAGACAGTGTTCCGCGGTGCTGATGTTGTGTTCCGTCAGGGCGGAGATGACTTCCTCGTGATGATGCCTGAGACCAGCGAAAGCGATGCCGACTTTCCGATCAATCGGCTGCAACGCATGGTGGAAGAATGGAATGGCAACAACGACAAAGACTATAAGCTAGCGTTTACGCACGGTGTAGCTTCATATGCTACAGGTAGTGACGTTTCCGATACGCTCCGCACTGCCGATCGCAAGATATATCAGAAGAAAAATAATCTGGTGCCAGCGTTCTAAGGCGGGCGCTTACAACTCAGTTGAGTGGCCCGGAAAAACTCTCCTTGACGAAGTGAAAGAATATTGACGTAGACGAATGTCCTGCCTGGAGTCGATTTCGCCAGTGCGGAATCTGAATTCCCCGATAAAAAACAGCATCGCCGAGGGCTTGGTAAACCCTCACCTGACATCCGTCCACATTGAGCATGAGGGGCCAGGGAGTTGCTAATGCGGGTTCTGGTGAATAGTCGATACACATTGAAAGACTGAAATCACACTGCGCGCGGTCCGTGTGCCGCGCTAATTCCGCGCCTTCCTGATATGCCGAGAAGTAGCAGTATGAGGGTTTGAGCGGTTCACCGGCGAACTCACTGACCGCGTACGTGAGTTGGTGGTGAAAAAAGCTCGCGACTGGCTCGTTGTGGGCTACGAGCCGCCGCTCGTCGGCGTTGTTGCCCCACTTAAATGCCCCTGCACGAACTTTGAATCTGTAATAGCGTCGCAAAGCTGCCACATGGTATGGATGTATGAGATTGCTCATCGGAACAAAACCGCGATCCCGGAACAAAGGACGAAAATTCGAGACGCTGCGCTGCCACTGATCTTGGCGCATCTGAACATCCGCATCTTCAATCAATATGGCCGCCGAGCGCAAGGATTCAATCAAGCTGCCTTTGGTTCTGGAAGGGGGGCGACTGCTTTCGATATCGTTTAAGACATCTTGAGCGGGAGGACCAAGCCAGAATGGCACAATCGCATGAGTGGTGTCGTCTCGAACCCATCCAATCTCGTAACCGCTCGCGTAATCACCCGTCGCAAAATTTGTTTCTCCAACAGTCCGGCCTTGCGAACCTTGACCCCATTTATTGAAGACGCAATTCGGATTTATTCGTAAGGCATTCGTTTGTGTTTGGTGATTTCGCAGATTTCCGTTTGGAACCAAAAAATTAGGTTGGTCGTCAAGTTTGCAATGATAAAGCGAGCGGGGAAGTGCAGGAACAAGTGGAGCGCCACCCAACCGCGCTGACTGCTCCGCTAGGTGAAAGTGATTGTTGGCGACGCTCATTTGTGAAACCATCCGTTCACCGTAAATCGGCTGTCAGCAAAGGAAAGAGAAGGGGCTTGCACCGGCGTAATTTCGTGCGTTAACGAGCTGTGGAATAAAACGAGTTGATTTTGTTCTGGAGCGATCACGCGGTAGCCTGCCGCAGGGACGTAGTGGTCGTGATCCCAAAGAGAATCGTAGATACGAAGTTCACCGCCAGTAAAGGGTTTAGGTTCACGATGGAAGAAGTAAACAAACGTAATTTCGCGTCCCGCGATCTCGTCCACGCCGTTGTCACTGTGCCAATGAAAAAAATCGCCGTGATTGCTGGCGGTAATCTGCGCTTCTACCCGGTGGATATTGAAAGGATCGTGTCCAAGTGCTCGAAGAACGGCAGGTAGAGCTGCCGTTATCTTAGTTACGATCAGCTCGCGGTGCGGGCCCAGATCCATTAACACTCTGGAACGCCGGGTTTCGGTTTCGATGACGCCGCCGCGGACCCCAGGCGACACTACTTCGCTGATTTGAAATTCCTGCGCATGCTGCAACGCGTAGTTCGCGAGGGATAATAGTTCGGCTGGCGCCAGGAATTCGTCAAGCACAACACAATTTGCGGTAAGGTTTGGCATCATCATCCCGCGAGTGTAGCGTTCGGCGACGCTGATGCCTCCAGGTGGGTTGGGACCAGGTGGACGTGGACCAGGGTCTGGGCTTGGAATGGGTGGAGTTGATCCCATCCAGATACGACGGTTGCCGGCTGGAAGGTTTGAGATTCCAGGGCCGGGAGGGTTGGGTCCGGGCGGTCGGGGACCTGGATCGGGTATCGGAGGAGTTGAACTCAATCTAATATCTCTATTCGCGACTGATTGAGCGGAAATACCGGGTGGATTCGGCCCTGGCGGCTGAGGTCCACCAGGACTCGGAATCGGGGGCGTTCCGAGTCTCGCGGTGCGTTGCATTCCGGTCAAACGTTCGACAATTCGTTCGCCGAGAATGACATTGACGCGGGACGATACTACCTCGCCTACTGCATACGCAATAGCTTCTGCGACGCCTTCATCACGTTGTGCAGCATCATGACAATGCTGCAGCAAACTGCTGATAAGTTGCTTCTCACCCGCGCTGAGAATACTTTCATCCGCGAGCACTTGCTCGGCTAATAACTCGTGCATCATCATGGGGGAATCTCCTGGATTAAAGGCACACCGATCCAGTTTGGCCGGGGAATCCGGCAAGCAACGGGGACATCACAATACCATGAAAACTATTTCGCGCAAGATGAAAGAATGGTGCGAAAAGAAATATCTGAGGAAAAGTTCGGAAAAACTAAATGCTCAGCTATTGCGCTATTTGGTTACGAGTGAGTTTACAAGCGAGGAAAATATCTTGGCGCCGTCAGTACCACCGAGCGCCAGCTCACTAAATCTTTCGGGGTGAGGCATCATGCCGAGGACATTGCCGCCTCGGCTGCAGATCCCTGCAATGTTATCGAGAGATCCGTTGGGGTTCGCCGCTAGATTCACATAGCCCTCTGAAGTCGAGTAACGAAAGATGATTCGATTTTCGCGTTGCAATTCAGTGAGAGTGCTTTGATCGCAATAATAATTGCCCTCCATATGACCAATGGGTATAGAAAGCACATCTCCCACATGACTAGCGCTCGTGAACGGAGTGTCCACGCTCTCCACGCGAACATCTACTGGCTTGCAAACATATTTGAGTCCGGCGTTACGCATTAGCGCACCCGGCAAAAGGCCCGCCTCACATAGGATTTGAAATCCATTACAAATGCCCAGCACGAAACCATCGTTGGCGGCAAAGCGTTTGACCGATTCCATCACAGGAGAGAATTTTGCTATTGCGCCTGTGCGCAAATAATCGCCAAATGCAAAACCGCCGGGGACAATGATGGCATCACAATTCTGAAGGTCGTGCGACTCGTGCCAGAGGAAAGTTACAGGCTGTTTCGCGACTTGCTGGATTGTCCAGAAGGCATCGTGGTCGCAATTGGAACCGGGGAATACGAGGACGCCAAACTTCATGACACAAAAAGTTTACCATGTGTAAGTAGTGAATCCCCATGCAGGTTCGGCAACACATATCGCTGACCGGTAATGCCCTCAAGAATTGGCTTGTCGCACAGGCGCAAGATTCGCTGGCGGTGGGCTTGTTGTGGTTGATTGGATTATATTACTTAGGCGTGCCATGGGCGCCTCTGTGGGCGCTGCTCGCTGCAACACTGCAGATCATCCCGCACTTCGGCCCAATACTTGGTTTGCTGGGGCCGGTTCTCGCTGCGACATTACGCTGGGCCGACTGGGAACATCCGCTCTATGTGCTGATGCTCTACGCAGCCATTGTGATGGTAGATGGCTTTCTGCTTCAGCCCTACCTGATGAAGCGTACCGCCAAAGTCCCAATGTGGGCTTCTATCTTTGCTCCGATCATTTTGGGGACGTTGATCCCGTTCTGGGGATTCCTGCTCGCTCCCCCTCTATTAGCCGTGGTATACGCATACAAGGCAAGACAACAACAGCCAATCGCTTAATCCCAGTGCCTAATCCCCGGGCAGAGATTTTCTCTGGCGATCTCTTGTAACGGGTTCTGGAGTTTTTATTGCGCAACCTATTGCGCAACCTGGGGTATGTGGAGTGTAGCTAAGAGGCCTTCAAATGCGGGCTCTCCTCGTAGAGTGTTTAATTGGGGATTTACGGCCAACGTACTCACTCCATATTCGCGTTTTACATATGCAAGTTGCAGGTAGTGGATTGCTTCGGGCTTTTCGTCGAGCAATGCATAATCCGTTGCGAGGGTGAAATCGTTGGCCAAGTCCCGATCAATCAGTATTTTATCGAGCTTGAGGCGCTCCTTTAATAGTCCGCGTATTCCACTGCCAGCAAACGCTTTCGCTTCCGCCAAAATTTCGTTTTGAGCGACAGTGTCATGGTCCAAGTGTGCCCCGATGCTGGCCTCGCGCAGATATGCCGGAATATCCCTACGGTTAAAGTAGATCGTGCTGAGATATCGAGGCGCAGAGGAAAAGCCTGGTTCCGCGGTTTCGATCTGCTTAAGGATTCGCATTCCTTCTTGCGTATTGCCACTCATGAACAGAATCAATGCGTTGTCCGCAAGAATAGGTGTTGAAGAGGGATCAAGCTGACGTGCTTTTTCGATCTCACGAAGCGCTTGCGCTGACTCCCCGATTTCATTAAGAAATGTGGCATACCAATGATGGGCGCGCGAGTTTGCTGGGTCGAGTTCTATCGCACGCCGAAAATGCAAATCTGCGCTGGGTACGTCCACGTTCCCCCAGAAGAGGCAAAATGCGAGGGACGCGTGAGCATCGGCCAAATTCGGATTGAGCTCGATGGCCTTGCCCGCCGCTGCGATGGCACGCGAAAACGCATCTTCCGAGCGCATCGCGCCATACTCGCGCAGAAGGCTATATGAATCAGCCAGTCCAGCGTACGCTTCTGCGTACCCAGGATCACGAACGATAGCTTGTGTAAATAGATCAACCGCCTGATTCAAGTCCTCAGGCGTTCGTTTGTTCCAATGATAACGGCCCTTGAGATAGAGTTCCTGAGCTTCGGGATTCGGGACTCGAGTTAGGATGGAAATGGTTTTCGGAGTGGCATAGGGACGACGCACGAAAACCCAGGTTCCATAAGCTGTCGCGATGACGAGTGCTACCAACGACCAAGTTAGCCATCGAGATTTGGGCCGGAGAGAATTGGTGACACGCGATAACTCGGCCTTTCCGGTATTGTCGGCTTTTGAAGGTTCCGGGGCAACAGCGCTTTCCCATGCGAGGATCTTCGCTGGTTCATGTTCGATAACGGATGAGGGCGCATTTTCCGCAGTGCCTTGCAGCCAGCCATTCAATTCATCAACGTAAGCGAATACTCCGCCGCGAGCACTGCCGGGGACGCGGTAGACAGGAAGTCCGCGTTCTTTTTCCCATCGCTTGACGGTGCGCTCATCTCGCCCGAAAAAAAGGGCAATCTCTTTCCACGAATCGAGCCTCCGTCGAGCCCCGAGCGTATCCCCCATCGCTGACATTGAGAAATGCCCTTTGTTGTCCTGAATTGTCCTGTCTTGTCTCTTGCTCGGGGGAGGAACCTACACATAAAGTATAGCCCAAGCGGAGTAGACATTGTCATTTAGATTCATCCGGCTGGCGGGCCGGAAGGCTCTGGATGGTATGGATACGGTTTAGGTTCTAGCTTTTAAAGGATTGTTACAAAGCAGTACCACAAAGTTTGAGTTCGCCCTGAACACCGGCTGTCCCGATCGCGGTTCGAGTCCCTCCGGCCTGATCAGCGGCGGTATTTGGGGTGGAGGGTGTGTGGACAGGCTAGCCCTTCGTCTTCACACGTTTACCACGGGACGCTGGGGGGTGTCCCGTGGATTTACTTCTTGTCCTCGCTGGGTGGCTCGTCCGAAGCCGCAGCCGGTGGAGTTGCTGCCACGCCTGGGGTAGCCGCTGGGGCTGCAGGCGCACAACGTTCACGCAAGAACTGCAAATATAGCAATGCAGCGTCGTGCGCGGCTGGCGGACTCCAGTCTGGAAGGTAAGCCGGGAAAGAACCGCAAACTGGCTCGGGATCTCCCAAATGGCTCCGCACAGGAGCATCGGCAGGAAGATCAGCCTCGGAATCCAAGATCACAATTTGCGTATTGAGTTCAGGAAGTCTTTGAAGATCGGCGGTGTACGAGGCCGAATCGTACATTGAAATCATCAACCCTCGCCCATCTAGCGCTTTCCGATGTTCCAGTACGAAAGCTTGAGTGGCGCGAACAAGCACTCCGGCGACAGGGCCAGAGCGGTCACGAAATACCCTGACCGCCAGTGGCGCTACTACCGGCTTTGGAGCTTTTCGACAGCCGCCTAGCGATAGCACGAAAATCGACAGTAGGGCAATCTGAGATAAGACGGATGTGCGTTCCATCTAGGAATTGTATAAGCCGGCCGATACAAATTTCGATAGGAACTGAGATACGGCAGGTCTAAGGCTTACGCCCTGGTCGGCTGGCCGCTGGTGGAGCAAGACCACCGACCTCGGTGCCTAAGCTCAGATCGGTCGACCAACTGTCGGATATGATTTTCCACTCTCCGGCGTTGCGCATTGACATGATCAGATATTTGCCACGTTCTTCGCGGCGCTTTCCCACGGGCGTCGGGACCAACATCTTGCATCGACCTGCTTCGTAGGCGGTATCCCCAAGTATTTCAACGCGGACGGCATCCATTTCTACATCGCCGAGTCCGGCTTCCAGGACACCGAAGAAGAATTCACGTATTGCAGCGGTGCCTCTCACTAGAGGAACGTTGGGACGCAGTACCAAGCCATCCGTGCCATAAAGTTCAACCAAGTCATCCAGATGTTTGGTATTGCAGGCTTGCGCCCAATCCTGGGCGAGCTTGCGGACCGCAGCCTCAGCTTTGCTTAATCCCCCGCCTGGCAGCGGTGTACGAGATGATGTCGGAGCAGTAGTAGTAGTGATCGCGGGACGATCAACTGAAGCAATTGGGGCAGCAGTACCACCGTTTACATAGTGGTGATGGTAATGATGGTGATAGTGATGTTGGCCGGGCGCCCTTCTCATTGAATTATCGGCTGTCGGAACACCGCAACCGGAACAGAAAATTGCTTCGGGAGAATTCAGTGCTCCGCAAGCGGGGCAACTGCCTGACTCACGAGGCCGAGCCTCAAATAGCGTAACGTCTTCAGCGTCAAGAGCGGTATCAAAGTCGTGCGAGGACCGCAACGCGGCGGCAACAGGGTCATCGATGGGAAGCGGATCAAATTGTCCTGGCTGATTGGCTAACTTCGCGCGAAGGGCGTAATCGATTCGAGGTACGTATCCGTCTCCCATGGTTTTGCGCGGAGATGCATCCTTTCCAGCGGATTCCGGAGGCTGTTCTGCGGATTGCTTTCCCTTTTTTTCGTCCAATCAATGCCTTCTTGCTGCGAGCGCCTTCCCTTGAAACCATTCTCGCTGGACAGATTTTAGCTGGAAAATGTAGCTAGCGGCGGGAAAATTCAACCGTACCGTCAGCTTCAGCGGGAGCACCATTGCACATGGCAGGCCGGAAGCGCCAGGATCGCACCGCGCTGAGCACTGCAGAATTCCGGGGCTCGCCAGAGTCCTCGATGATCAGAGGATTGTGCACATGGCCATCGACCCCAATGATGAAGCTTACGACCGTCTTGCCGGGAGTCTGGCGCCTCACAAATAGGGGTCGAGGCGTGGCGATAGGCTCGGGCGAGGCTGATTGTTCGCAGGACGATCTCAGGATAGTGCTTGTTAGAGCCGACGATCGCGAGTCTAGGAATGCGGTTGTCCAAATGATCCGTTCGCGGGTACGCAGCTCCGCATAGGAGACACTGGGCGTCGACAACATACCAGTTGTCGCCACCGCCACGCGAAAACAAAGGGTCAAAACGACTACAGAACCTAGGGTCTTAAACGCCATACTCCGCCGAGGAGTCGCGGAGCCTGGGAGCGCCGCAACCTACAATCAAGCGTGACGGAGCAATTCAAATACCAGGCGTTGATGAGCCGAGGCCCAACGGATATGGGCGTTTAATGAGATTCATGAATGGGTACACATTACGAAGATGAAAGGCTTTGCAGTTTCCGAAACAAAAGCGAACCAACGCTTGACTCATCTACTGCGAATTCGACTACTCTAAGGTTGCCCTTATGGAACAACGTGTTCTCCTTATCAACCTGCTTATCAAGTTGGGTGTAGCCGCTGCCGTGGCGAGCGCGCTCGTAAGGTCGGTTGAGTTCAAGAGGATACTGTTCCGCGAACGTCGTCCGTTAAAGCAACGAATCTATTTAATTCTCTGGATTGGGATACCGCTCGCGCTGGGCTCATGGATACGTTTCAACGCGAAAAGCTTCATCGCTGGCGATTTAACGCTCGAAACGACCATCCTGCTCGGTGTTTTGGGAGGTCGATTCACGGGAATGGTAGGCGGCTCGCTTCTGGCGTTACCCGCTCTGCTGCACGGGGAGTGGGCCACTCTGCCGTTCATGCTGATTGCTGGGTTCTTGTCTGGGCAGCTACGCAAGCTGAGCAACGATCAGGACGACATCTGGTCATTTTCTCCGTTCGTGGATCTAAGCATTTATCGCTGGATTCGGCGAAATCTGCCGCGGCCTCGGCCATTTGAATGGCAGACCATGTTCTTCGTTCTGATTGTCGCGCTGCGCTTCATGCAGACAGAGCTCTCACGTTACCTTCCTCATGCGAGTTATAGCCTGGAAAGTCCTACATGGTGGGTAGAAGTGTTGATCTATGCCACGTCCATCACGGTAATAGGGATCGAGTTAAAAATTTGGAGCAGCGTCCGCATCCAGATCAAGCTGGAAGAGCAGGAGCGTCTGTTACTGAATGCACGTATGGAGGCGCTGCAGAACCAGATTAATCCTCATTTTCTTTTCAATACACTGAATTCCGTTTCATCATTGGTGCGTTTTGATCCTGACACTGCACGCGAAATGATCATAAAGCTGGCCAACATTTTGAGGCGGCTACTGAACAATACGGAAGCATTTGTTCCTTTGCGCGACGAACTCGAGTTCATCGACAATTATCTGGATATTGAGGTTGTGCGGTTCGGACGCGACAAATTGCGTGTAGTTAAAGATCTAGACCCGGAATCCCTCGATCTCACTGTCCCCAGCATGTTGCTGCAACCGCTCGTCGAGAACTCCATTAAACACGGTCTTTCTTCCAAGATTGAGGGCGGTAGTATTTTTATTCGTAGCCGATGCGTCCAAACAGGATTAATTATCGAAGTCGAGGACGACGGAATCGGTATGTCATCCGCAGCCCTCGCGCGATCCAATGGCAGCGGAATGGGAATCGGGATGACGAACGTCGCCGAACGACTAAAAGTTTTGTATGGTGGTTCGGCCAGCATGACGATCGATAGCGGCGCGGGGAAGGGAACCTTAGTTCGTTTGCGATTGCCCTTGCATGATGCAGAAGGTGCGTTGCCCGCAGCGATTTACGAACGTTCCAGCACTCGGCGATAAAAGTCTTCGTATTGCCCAATGATCTTGCTGGCACAAAACCTTGATTGAGCCACTTCGCGGCAAGCTTGCGCCATGGTCGCTAAACGTTGGTCGTCGGATAACAGCTCCAATGCGTATCCGGCCATCGTCTCAACGTCTCCCACATTGGCTAGGTAGCCACTGACGCCGTGTTCAATCATCTCTGGAACTCCGCCGACATTAGTTGCGATAGGAACAACCTTGCAGGCCATCGCTTCCAAGGCAGCTAGTCCGAAGGATTCAAGTTCGCTAGGAAGAAGCATCACATCGGCAAGAGCCAGCTTTTCGTTGACCTGATCCTGTTTGCCGAGGAAGAGTACATCGTTGTGTATGCCTTTTTGTACGGCCAGCCATTCAGCCCGTGATCGGTCTGGCCCGTCTCCGATCATCAGCAACTTCGCTGGCATCTTTTTTCGGACGCGATCAAAAATCTCAATGGTGTCAGTAACTCGCTTAACCGGACGGAAATTTGATAAGTGCACCAGGATGCGCTCACCTTTCGGCGCATATTCCAGCCTACGATGCGCAGCATCGGCATCTCGAATGTAGAGATCACAATTTACGAAGTTATAAATAACCTGGATTTCATTCTTGATATCGAACTCACGCAAAGTTCGCTCGCGCAGATATTCCGAAATCGCAGTGACTCCATCACTCTGCTCAATCGAGTAGCGCGTGATCGGCAAATAAGAATGGTCTTGGCCAACTAGGGTGATATCCGTCCCGTGAAGTGTTGTGACAAAAGGCAGCTTACGTTTCTTCGTCGCGGCCGCTAACATCTGACGCGCTAGCATTGCACTCACGGAATGTGGAATTGCATAGTGGACATGGAGAAGATCGAGATCGTAAAGCTCGGCTACTTCTGCCATCCGTGAAGCCAGTGCCAAATCATAGGGCGGGTAGTCGAACAGCGGATAACGCGAAACTTCGACCTCGTGATAGTGGATATTCTGGTGCGGTCCGGTAAGACGAATCGGCTGCGCATAAGAAATGAAATGGATGTCGTGTCCGCGTTGCGCCAGTTCCAGGCCGAGTTCGGTGGCGACCACGCCGCTGCCGCCATATGTGGGATAGCACGTGATTCCAATCTTCAAAGGGAAATCCTCGTTCTGTAATAATGAGTGGCCGCAACGGTCTTCATCTTAGACGGCGCGCACCATGTTTGGATTCAGATTTCTAAAGAATGGCGAGTCAATACTTCATAAGTCGATTCTGCTGGCTCCGCTATAATCTCTTTTCGTCAAATTCGCTTCTTTCAAGGATGCCATTCATGACAATGATTGCCGATATCATCGCCCGCGAAGTGCTCGATTCCCGCGGAAATCCCACAGTCGAAGCCGAAGTGTTTTTAGCAGATGGAACCACTGCGATAGCTATTGTTCCGAGCGGTGCGTCGACTGGCGAGCACGAAGCGGTCGAATTGCGTGATGGAGATAAGTCGCGCTTTCTTGGTAAGGGCGTGCTGAAAGCCGTAAATAACGTCAACACTGAAATCGCGGAAGCGCTCAGTGATATGGACGCGTCTCAGCAGCGCGAGATCGACGCGGAGATGATCAAGCTGGATGGTACTCCGAATAAAGCCCGATTGGGAGCCAATGCGATTCTTGCCGTTTCAATGGCCTGTGCAAGGGCGTCAGCAAATAGTTTTGGATTGCCTCTCTATCGCTATCTTGGCGGAGCGGGCGCGAACACGCTGCCGACGCCGATGATGAACATCCTCAACGGCGGCGCCCACGCCGATAACAATGTGGACTTTCAGGAATTCATGGTGATGCCGGTTGGCGCTCCGTCATTTTCTGAAGCACTTCGATGGGGCGTGGAAGTGTTTCACACATTGAAGGGGGTGCTTAAGAAGCGTGGCTATAACACTGCTGTCGGCGATGAAGGCGGATTTGCCCCATCGGTCAAGTCGAACGTCGAGGCGATTGATGTGGTTCTTGAAGCGATTGAGCAGGCTGGATACAAGCCCGGTGAGCAGATTGCAATCGCGCTCGATCCCGCATCGAGCGAATTTTTCAAAGATGGAAAATATACGTTCAAGAAATCGGATAAGACATCGAAGACCTCCGAAGAAATGGCGCACTACTGGGCAGATTGGGCAGGGAAGTATCCGATCGTGTCGATTGAAGATGGCCTCGCGGAAGACGATTGGAAAGGCTGGAAGATTCTGACCGACGAAATCGGAAAGAAAATTCAACTGGTCGGCGACGATCTTTTTGTGACGAATACAAAGCGCCTGCAAGAGGGAATTGATAAAGGCGTAGCAAATTCGATCTTGATCAAAGTCAACCAGATTGGCACGGTCAGCGAAACCCTCGACGCCATTGATCTTGCTCGCCGTAACGGATATACGTCCGTCATCTCACATCGGTCCGGTGAAAGCGAAGATACGTTCATCGCCGATCTTGCTGTGGCCACCGGCGCTGGACAGATCAAGACGGGATCAGCCAGCCGCACCGACCGCATTGCTAAATACAATCAGTTGCTGAGAATCGAGGAAGAATTAGGCGACTCAGCGCGATTTCTAGGGATTAAGGCGTTGAACTGTAAACGATAGCTCGCTATCGCCCATCGCTGAACAGGCGTACATGTTTTGGAGGCATTGACTTAGCTAAGAACTTAGTCTATATTCCAGATATGGAAATTAACATCCACGAGGCTAAAACTCACCTCTCGCGCCTGTTGGAACGCGTTGCCCTTGGGGAAGAAGTAGTCATCGCTAAAGCGGGAAAGCCGGTCGCAAAGCTGGTGGCGATTTCGTCGGAACGTCCACGGTTTAGATTGGGATCTGCCAAAGGAGACTTCGTGGTTCCCGACGATTTCAACGCCCCCCTCCCGAAGGAAATTGAAGATCTCTTCTGGCAATGAAGGTTCTCATTGACACTCATGTATTTCTTTGGGGATTGACCGATGAAACACGGTTATCCTCAAAAATTAAATCTCTTTTGCCCACCGCAGATGTGTGGATGAGCGTCGCCAGTATTTGGGAAATTGTCACTAAGACCCAGATCAAGAAGCTAAAATTACCGGCTCCCGTAGGCCCATATCTCAGAACGCAATTGGCGGCCAACGGCGTTTCTGTACTTCCGATTCTTCTGGACCACGTTCTCCGTCTCGAAGGGATGAAGCTTCATCACCGTGATCCTTTTGATCGTATTCTGATCGCTCAAAGTCTGGAAGAATCACTTCCCGTCATTACCAACGATCCCGAGTTCAAAAAATACCCTGTTGAGTTAATCTGGTAAAGCAATTTCTCGTTTAGGACAAATCATGAAACACAAACTCATCTCAGCTTTCGTACTTTCATTTCTCGTTCTGCCTGCAATGGCGCAACAGGCCACGTCCGACGCACCAGCTACTAAAGAGGAAGTTCGTAAGCTGTTCGAAGTAATGCAAGTACATCAACAAATGCGTTCAGTATTGGATGCGGTCGTCCAGCAGCAGAAAATCATGCTACACCAAAGTTTAAAGGCCAATAACCCGAACATTAACGAAACCAGCATTGCACATTACGATCAGATGATGGCGGAGATGGTCAAAGATATGCCGTTAGACGGCATCCTTGATGACATTGTGCCGATCTACCAAGAACATTTTTCGGGAACGGACATAGCCGCTATGAGCGCGTTCTATTCGTCGCCCACTGGTCAAAAGATGCTGAATGAGATGCCGTCCCTGACTGCTGAATCGATGCAGGCATCTTACACTCGCATGCAAAAGCAGATGGACGCGATGATGCAACGGCTCGAGCAAATCCAGAAAGAAGAACAGCAAAAAATGAAGTCAACGCCTGCGGCGAAGCCACAACCTTCGCAAAAGCAAGATTAGTTATTTTTTGTTTCGTTCGATGTTGCGGAATGTTTAGCTTTTCGATTGTGGACTTTCGGAGTGAACTTCTTCACGAGAAATTCCTGAGCCAGATTAGCGCCAGCGGTTGCAGCAATGCCGATCCCTGCGTTTTCAAAAGTTAGTCCTGCTCCGTTACGATCTTCTGCGGGATAATATAGATTCGAAATCCCACCAGCCGCAATGCTTCCAAGAATGTTGGAATAGTTTGGCTGCCAGCGTCCATTGTCGCCTTTACAAATCACAGCGTTCGCCAGCGCATAGGCGAACCGCGATTTCTTTGTACCGGTACCTTTGTAGAAATAGCGTGGATCTTGCTTGAGCACAGAGGGCAGGATCGCGCTGGTTATCATCGTCCCAATCAGAAAATCACCATAAGCCGCGCCGAAGCGTTTGCCATAGCCTTGAGCGCCCTGGCCATAGCCACTGTAGCTGTCGGCGGCCTGTTCGGCGCCGGCGGTTATTCCGATGATCACCACCGACACGGGGTCGACTATCGTTTTCCAGGCGAGATCAAACTTTTGTTTGGAGGCAAGTGGTACCGCATCTGGGACATAGCTGACATAGAAATTGGGAATCACGCCAAAAATACGTTGTTCCTCTTGCAACTTGATCTCGTCGGTGGCGAGGTCCGCGCGTGATTCGACGACTTGCACGTCCATGGTAGCGGTTGCAACTGGCAGGGCGATTTGCGGGATGTTGAGAATTTCGCCCGCATGCAATTCACCTGGAACGGCTTGAGAGCCGAAAGCAGACGCCGTCACGGCGAGATGGAAAACTCCGGCAGGAATGTTGGCAAACGAAAACTGGCCGTTATTGTCGGAGATCCGTTGCTGCTTTGCGGCCTGATCGCTCGGGGTCAGCTCGATCCGAGCTCCAACGACCACAGCTCCAGTGCCATCGACGACGGTTCCATTGATCGTCCCGACAGAAGTAGGAGCGTTGGGCAGTGTAACAGGTGCGGCATCAGGATTCTGAGCTTGCGCCAGAATCACTAATCCGCAGAACGCAAGAAGTGACGCCAGGATTTTAAGACGATGCTTACGGCTGAAAGCTTCCATCACGGTGCAACTTCAGAAACCCATAGTATCGTCGGCCGAAGGACCGTACGTTCCTGGCAACGGCTTATCATTCAAGCGCAGATAGACGCCGAGCTGGGCGCGATGATGTACAAGATGGTTCAAAAACATCTGACGGTAGGCAAGGAAACGAGTTCCTTCGAAAATCGGCTTGCCGTTGAATGCGAGCTTCCAGCTTTGGTGCCATGCTTCGTCGCTCGTATTTTTGATCGCGGTCCGAACTTTTTCCGCACCCACGTCCATCGCTTTCACGAGTTGGGCGGGCGATTCAAACGCCAACTGCTTCATGTTGCTCTTGCTGAAATCCAATTCGGGAGTGGTCAGGATGACTTCTCCGAAACTCACTAGTTGAGCTACATGTGGCGCGAGCTTATTCAACGGCATCGACTTTGGGTGTGGCTTGAAGTCAGGCTTATCCTGAGGAACGCGCTCAAGCATGGCACGCGTCTTGTTGATTTCGGCATCGAATTCGGTGAGCAAGAGATCATTCATGGACATAGTTTCCCTAGTTTAGCTTAAGAAGTTCGTCCGTGTTAGATTCTTTCTGCCGTTCGAATTGCCGGAGATAAATCGCCTATGGCCCGTCCGAAACCGCTCGTTCTGATCATTCTCGATGGCTGGGGATACAGCCCTAAGATTGAAGCTAACGCAATCGCCCTCGCGCGTAAACCTACCTACGACCGGCTACTGCGAGACTTCCCGAACACGCTCATTCACACCAGCGGACATGCAGTCGGTTTGCCAGATGGACAAATGGGCAATAGCGAAGTGGGTCATCTGAACATCGGTGCCGGCCGCATCGTGCACATGGATAGCACGCGCATCGAGTTGATGATCCAGAATGGAGAATTCTTTCGTGACCCGGTGCTCCTGAAGGCAATGAAAAATGCTGGCGTGAACGGGCGACGCTTACATTTATTTGGATTGCTGTCCGATGGCGGAGTGCATTCCTATCAAACACATCTTTACGCGTTGCTCCGCATGGCCAAAGAACAAGGCTTGGAACGAGTATTCGTACATGCTTTCATGGACGGACGCGACACCCTGCCGACAAACGGCGCGGGCTATATGGAGCAACTGCTACAAAAGATGCGCGAGTACAACGTCGGAGCAGTGGCGTCGGTAAGCGGGCGCTATTACGCGATGGATCGTGATCTGCGTTGGGAGCGCATCGCTAAAGCGTACGATGCCATGGTTTTCGGGAAAGCTGAAGGCGGCAACTTTACCGATCCGGTGCGGGGAATTAAATCGTCCTACAATCGCGATGTCACCGATGAATTTATTGTGCCTTTTGTTTGCAACGACACCAAAGGCGAACCTGTCGCCATAATTCATAACGATGACTCTTGCATTTGTTTCAACTTTCGCTCCGACCGCGTTCGGGAGATTACTCGCGCTTTGACTCGTGATAGCGAACTGAATGAGCAGGCTGGCCGAGATCTGCCCGGGGCCGACCTTCTTGATTCCGAGATCCCGAAAGAGCGAGGGCCGAAGAATCTGACTTATATCTGCATGACGCAGTACGACAAGAAATTCCGCCTACCTGTCGTGATCTCACGTGAGTCAATGAATAACATTCTGGCAAACGTGATGGCCCAAATGAACCGGCGCAATTTACGGATCGCCGAAACGGAAAAGTACGCGCACGTTACCTACTTCTTCAATGGTGGAGTAGAACAACCGTTTCCTGGTGAGGAACGGGAGATGGTTCAGTCGCCGAAGGTCGCAACCTATGATCTGAAGCCGGAGATGTCCGCCGCCGGTATCGCGGACAAAGTTGTAAAGGCCGTTGAAGATGGCACGTTCGATGTGATCATCGTTAATTTCGCCAATGCGGATATGGTGGGCCACTCCGGAAAGATCGAGCCAACGATTAAAGCCGTTGAAGTCGTGGACGCGTGCCTCGGTCGAATCGATCGTGCCGTTCGGGCACGTGGTGGATCAATGCTGATTACGGCAGATCACGGTAATGCTGAGCAGATGATCGATCCGGTCAGCGGTGGTCCTCAGACCGCGCACACTACTAATCCCGTGCCGTTCATTGTGGTATCGGAAGATGCCAACCGGTTTACACTAAAGTCCGGAGGCTCGCTTAGAGACATTTCTCCGACGGTCTTGGGGATGATGGGGATTACCGAGCCGACCGAGATGACCGGCAGCGATTTGAGAGTAAAGAGATAGTGGACAAATTGGATATGCAACGTCCGATAACAGGTATTATGTTAAACAAACAGCAAAGCCGTCATGCAGGCTGTGCCGCTTCACATCTTGTAGCGGCCTAGGTCCTCGTCGTTGAGGCCTTCCAGCCACTTACGCAGGTCTTCACTGCTTAGCTTGTCAGATAGGTTTGCGGCGAGCTTAGAGTGCTTTAGGACTTCGTCGTCGACGAATATCGGGCAATCCACGCGAAGTGCCAATGCCAGCGCATCTGACGGCCTTGAATCGACGCTGACGATGCGGCCGTCGCGTTCCATCCAGATCACAGCGTAGAACGTGTCTTCGCGCAGTTCGGTTACGACAACCTTGTGGACGTGCGTATTCAGGCCGACCAGGACGTTCTTGATGAGGTCGTGAGTCATCGGACGCGGGGTGGAGACCTTCTCGATTTCCAGCGCTATCGCGTTTGCCTCGTAAACCCCTACCCAGATGGGTAACACAACGTCGGTCTCCGAATCCTTGAGGATCACAATGGGCATATTGGTGACCGGATCGACCAGCAGGCCGCGAATTTTCATCTCGATTTCCATTGTTATCCTCCTAAACCGCCAGTTCTCCCACTAAACCGCCAGTTCTCCCACTAAACCGCCAGTTCTCCCACTAAACCGCCAGTTCTCCCACTAAACCGCCAGTTCTCCCAACAAGCTATTGGGGAAACAAGTTGTGACTTTGACGGCTACATAGCGGCCAGTTTCGAGCGCCGCGCCGTCGGGTGCCGTAAAATTCAACGTCTTATTTTGGGTGGTCCGGCCCATCCACTGGCCGCGAGCCTCGTTACGACTCTCAACCATTACTTCAACTGTTTGGCCCAAGTGGCGCTGATAGCTTTCTCTTTGGATTTGCCGCTGGCGATCAAGCAGCACGCCAAGCCTTCGTACCTTTTCTTCTTCGGGAATCGCATCCTCAAGCACCAACGCGGGAGTATTCGGGCGTGCCGAATACTTAAAGCCAAAGATTGCATCAAATCGCACAACGTCAAGCAAAGAAATGGTTTCCTCGAAGTCGGCTTCGGTTTCTCCTGGAAAGCCTACGATCATGTCGCTGGTGAGGCTGATGTCCCGCTTCGCCTTGCGAATCCAGGAAATACGCTCCAAGTATTGTTCACGCGTGTACAAGCGCTGCATAGCGTCCAATACTTTCGTCGATCCGCTTTGCACCGGCAAATGAATGTGATCGCATAGCGCGGGAGTCGAATCGATGGCGTCGATAATGTCGCGTCCTAAATCCCGCGGATGCGACGTAGTAAACCGCACTCGACGGATACCGCCAACTTCGGCTACCGCGACCAGCAGTTCTGCAAAAGTCAGTTTGCCGGACGAATCTTTGTACGAGTTGACGTTCTGACCCAGCAACTGGATTTCGGTGTACCCGAGGCCGGCCATCTGACGGGCTTCTTCGAGGACCGACGCTGAGCTACGACTCCGTTCTTTGCCGCGGGTGTAGGGAACAACGCAGTAGGCGCAAAACTTGTCGCATCCCTCAATGATGGTGATGTAACCGCGATGCGGATTGGTACGGGCTGTGAACTCAGTCTCGAAACATTCGTCGGTGGCGCGATCATCGAGTCCGGTGACACGCTGGTTCCCTGCTTCAATCTGCACCAGCATTTGCGGAAGATTGCGGTAAGAGGCCGACCCGGCAACCAAAGATACATACGGAGCGCGATCAAAAATCTTTTCGCCTTCCTGCTGGGCGACGCATCCCAATACGCCGAAGGTCTTGCCTTGCTTCTTGTATTTCTTGTAATCCGATAGCCGGTTGAATACTTTCTGCTCGGCTTTGTCGCGAATGGAGCAGGTGTTGTAAAGCACCAGTCCTGCTTCTTCAACCGTTTCGACCTGCCGATAACCTTCGGCCACGAGCGTACCGACGACCTTTTCGGAGTCGTGCGCATTCATCTGGCAGCCGAATGTTTCGAGATAAAACGTCTTGTCAGGGACGGAAGCCATGCCTAAAGCTAAGTATAACGCGGCGGCATACGCGGGGAGATAAAACCGAGCAATCGCAGGAGTTTTGAAATTCGTTTGTAACGAAATCACACTTCGAGTCACTACTAGGTTTGGAGGAAGCAAATGACAAATCTAACCAGATACCAGCTTGCTGTAATCATTTCGATGCTGACTATGCTTATTACCGGCTGCACGGGCAACAATGTTCAGGTGGCGCGAATCCCATTCATATCGCCGGTCGTCGTACCGGACCTTAACCAACCGCAGGAAATGCTGATGAACATTGGCGTACAAAACTATGGAACCAAGGTCTCTCCGGGAGTTTGGATGGAGATTCGCTCTGAGTACGGAGCGACCCAGAACGGCGGCCCTCCGTGCACACGCGATGACTGGTTCCCTACTGGTGCGTTGACTCCGAATCAAGGTTGGGGATTGAAAGATTATCGAATCGATGGCAATAACAAATCTTGCCAGTGCCTCAAGAATTCCTGTCCGGGACATTTGTGGGCGTCATTGCACGTCGCGTCAAATTACGGGCCGATCCTTCCCGGTCCAGGAACCAACATACATGTCAATTGGGTGGCTAGCGGCGATCTGGCGCAGCAAACAATCATCGATTGCTCGGCACCCCCGAATCCGATTCCAGCGGCATGCCAGTAGAGTTAAGCGCTTACCAAATGCCTTTGTCACTACCTGTGATTTTCTGCCCGATAGCAGCTGCGGTCGCGAGCCCTGGAAGCAAGACGAGACGCGCAGTGCTTCTCAGTTCGCCGTTGCGAATCAGATTTGTGAGCTGCGAAGTGTATAGCTTTGCGGAATGAGGAAGGATAGGGATGCGTAAAAATCCGCGGGCAAATTTAATTTCACTTCCTCCGAAACGGGCTGCATTCACGACTAGACCCGGGAGATCGAGACCTTCACCGCGGAAGTGTCTGACGTAATCGGATACGATCACGAGAAATGTAGAAACGCCGGCCCATATTCCGGCTGCTTCGGCAATGAACTCCAGTTTTTTGAAATCGAGCAGCCGCGCTTCAATCAGCTCGGCAGTATCGACGATGTCACACAAGCGTGCGTAAAAATGTCGGTACATTCGTTGCAAGGTGCAGATGATGATCCGGTCCTCGGGGCTGGTCGTGCGAAACGAACGGTTATCCACTGTGATCACGCGTGAGCGGCCGATCAATGCTCCAGCAATGGAAATCTGTTCTCCGGTCTGGCCCATCTTTCCGATGTGGATTTCGATCGCTTCCGGCAATCCGGGGACATTAAAGTTCCATTTATTTGCGAGGCGGTCGCCCCAACTGCGGTCGGCCACTTCAGCGTGGAAACGGGTTTGCATCAAGTTAATCACCGCTGATGGGCTCGCGTCGGTGAACAAATCAACGTCGCTGCCGAGATCGGGCCAGTGATCGAGCGACTTAATCACCATGACGCCTAGGCCGCCATCTTTGAATCCGGCACAAACGTTCGTCAATACTGCAACTGCATTCGCGACGCGATTGCGCTCTTGAGCAACGGCAGAAGAACACCAACCTGCCAACTCTGAGTTCCCTTCTTGCTTCGCGTAGCGTTCCAGCACCTCAAAGGCACGAACCACGACGTGATGATCTGACGCGAGCGCCAGAGTCCGCTGAAACTCTGCCTCGTTGTGAACCAGGAATGAAGAATCAAAATGCGTGTCCGGTGAAAGCGTCAAGCCAGAAAGCAGAGTTAACGATTTATCACTTTGATACGGAGAATTAAGAGCGCGGGCTGATTGCGCCAGTAAAGTGGATTGGCTCATTGCTTTTGATCGCCTGGAATATAGTTTGTCGGAACACCGGTCGATGGTGGGGGAGTGGTAGCGGCCGGCGGATTTGACGTAACTGGCTGTCCGTCGCGTGTCTTCAGTTGAATTGGAGGGTGTTGGCGACGGCGCAATTCCTGAATTTGAGTTAATTCTGTCGATGTCTGGAGCCCGCTCGTGTTCGCTGTATCGGAAACAGGCCTGCCTTCGGCAGCGCTCTTTGTAGCTAGTCCTACTCGGCGCGACGCATCCAGCGCAAGCTTGGCACGGTCATAAAAGAAATTTGCGGTTTCGGTGTCGCCGTTCATTTCCGCCAGGTAGCCAGCGTTGTTCAAAGAGAAAGCGCTGTTGGGATCGAGTTTGTAGGCGTCGGTAAAATCTTTGCGCGCGGAATCTGGGTCGTTTCGGTTCATTGCAGCGACGCCACGAAAATTCAGTTGGGCTGCACGGTCCTCAGGGGCGCTATGTTTGCGCATCTGCTCCTCAACTGCCCGCTGGCTTTGTGCAGCCATCTCGTTGACCGACTTGCCGCGCCATGTTTGATTCGAAGCAACTACAACGACCTCGGAGGTGTGGGCTTGGGCAGCTTGCGAATAAAACTTCGCGGCTTCCTCTAATTCCCCTTGTGCCTCTTTCGCCACGCCGAGATTGTTTAGAGTGAATGCGTTGTTCGAATCCAACGCCAGGGTTTGGTTCAATAGCAGTTCCGCTTCAGACGGACGACCCGCCGACAACAGGCGCATCGCTTCAATGTTTCCGCGATTCACGCGCATAGGCAGATCCTGCAATGTCTGGGTTGCTTGCGCCATAGGGCGGCCTTCCAGCGAGTGGACGTTGGTTCGATCGATCACTGCATCAGTGGCCTGCTCAGACGCGGACTTATAAAAGACCTGGGCGCGATCAATGTTGCCTTGGAGCTCCGATACGTATCCGAGATTGAAGAGCGTGAACGGGTCGCTCGAATCGAAAAGATAAGCTTTATAAAAGAGAGTTTCAGCCTTGTCATAGCGATGCCTACGGATTTCGTCGACACCTTCACGATTAAGCCGTTGCACCGGAGTCAAAGGACTATGCTTGGGAAGAGTAATTTTTAAATCCTTCGCGTGAACAGGCGTGAGCAACGACGCCATGGCCACAGCGGCGGCAGCTATTAGTAAGGCTAATCGGACTGGAAGAAGTACACGCATCTGAGCGATACTTTGGATTGCTGTCGGGGCGGTGGTGTTGCCTGTAAACCATTGTATTTGTTGTCGAAGCATGACGTAAGGTGCGCTTTCGCATCAAACGTTCGTAGGTAGGTTAAAGTCTGGGAGATTGACTTGCGAGAATTACTATTGGCGATGTTGTTAACGGGCACTGCCTGGTCCCAAGTGACAGCCCTACGCGATGCTCCGCCGCCAGCAGATGCACCTACTGGAACTCCTGCCATCCAGCCCGGCGACCATCTTCAAGATTTGGCGCCCTCCGTTTTACCTAGCCTTCCGCCTGCTCTGCCGGGAAAAGCGACACAAATGGGTGGCATCATCCGCAAGATCGATCCGGTTCGCGACCGGCTGGACGTTAAAGTATTCGGTGGTCACGATCTGACGATTCTCTTCGACGGCCGCACAAAGCTGTATCGAAACGGCGAGCTCGCGGCGACACGAACCCTCAAGGCCGGCGAGTCCGCTTCGATCGAAACCGTTCTTGACGGCAAGGATGTCTTTGCCAAGAGCATTCATATTCTTACCAACGCGATCCTAGGCGAGTCTCACGGCCAAGTTTTGAGTTTCGATCAATCCAAAGGTGAATTAGTTGTACGGGATTCGTTGTCGACCCAGGCGATTCACATGCAAGTGCCGTCAGACGCGGTTATCGTTCGCGAGGGACAGATGGTTTCGTCAACGACGCAACTGGTGCCTGGAACTTTGGTCGCGATCACGTTCGATCCACAAAACGGAAAGGCAGTGGCTCGCCATATTTCCGTTTTGGCTGCTCCCGGCGGTTCATTTATTTTCAGCGGAACCGTGGTTTTTCTTGATCTGCATCTCGGTAAAATTTCGATCATCGATCCCCGTGATCAACGGCGATATGAAGTCTCATTCGATCCGCAGAAGTTTCCGCTGAGTCGTGATCTACATAGCGGCAGTGAAGTGACCGTGACTGCCAGCTTTGATGGATCTAACTACATGGCGAGCGCGATCAACGTCACAGCTGTTCCAGCTACGCGTCAAGAGCAATAAGCTCACTAATCTAACTACTCGATTGTTAGATTGCCGTTGCGATCATTTGTTCGCGAGTCACTTGCCCTTTCGTGTCCGAATCCATTCGAAAAGCATGAGATGATTTCTGTAGTTTCCTGACTGACGACCTACACGTTGTTCTCCTCAGAATTTCTATGTACCTCTGAGTCGTAATCTAGGGGAATCCCTGATTGACCGTAGATGAAAGACTGTATTACCTTTCGGTAACTCGCTGGGATTCTCAAGAGCAGAATGCCCAGTAACCAACTAGAAACGGGAGCTTCTTCGAGCAAAGAAGTTTCTCTGCAAAGCAGCCAGGAAAACGAACCCGATATTTTTTGGAGGAATTTCGGAATGAAGAGGTACCTATACACGGTCTCCGCGTTCGCGCTCTCGACGGTCTCGGCATTTGCCGGGGTCAACGTCTCATCCCCCACGAACGGCTCCAAAGTTGGTTCGCCTGTTCATTATTCCGCTACAGCAAGTACTACGACCTGCAACAAAGGTGTCGCTTCGATGGGCGTTTACATCGATAACAAACTAACTTACGTAGTCAATGGAGCGAGCCTCGACACATCCCTGTCTATTACTTCCGGAAACCACAATACGGTGGTCGAGGAATGGGATTATTGCGGCGGAGCAAGTTACACCCCAATCGCGATCACAGTGACAGCGGGCAATGGCGTTTTCGTCTCATCTCCGGCGAATAACAGTCAGGTAGGTTCGCCAGTCAACTACATCGCGACAGCAACGTCATCCTGCCCGCAGGGTGTCGCCTCAATGGGGATCTACGTTAATAACTCTCTCAAGTACGTGGAGCAAGGCGCGGCCCTCAATACGCAACTCTCGCTCAGTCCCGGAACCTACAACACTGTCGTAGAAGAGTGGGACCACTGCGGTGGTGCTTCGTATACGCCAATTAACATCACAGTCGCGGGCAGCAGCGATCCGACCTTGAGCAACCTGCAAGCTAGCGGCGGTTGGAAAGGCTGGGGAGAATTGCCTCCGGGATATGGGATATGCAATCCCTGCGGTTCGGGCGTCACTTGGGACATGCAACAGCACATTCAATCTCCGTCATTGAGCGGGAATTCCACGAAGTTCGACATGGGCGGAACTCAGCCTTACTCGGATGTATTGTGGTCGAATCCTCTGATTGGTCAGAATTCGACTCAGGGCTTGCCGGACAATAACCATACACTGCTGCCCACATTGCACAACTTCACCTATGACGCATATTTCTATAGTGGGAATATTTCTTTGTCACAGGTGATGGAGTTCGATATCAGCATGTACTTCAACGGACTCAGTTTGATCTGGGGCAATCAATGCAGGATCGCTGGCGGCAATGCGTGGGATATCTGGGACAATGTGAATTCGAAATGGGTTCCAACCGGATTCGCATGCTATCCGATTAGCAATGGATGGAACCACGTCACGATCCAAGTCCAACGCGAATCTGACAACTGGCTGCTTTTTCAATCCATCACATTGAACGGCGTAACCAATACGATCAATCAATACTACGCCCCCGGTTCTGCTCCGCAGAATTGGTATGGGATCACGGTCAATTACCAGATGGATGGTAATTCCAAACAGTCGGCGTATACCACTTACCTGGATAACTTCAGTTTCACCTACTGGTAGACTGCAGGGGTTTTACACGAGGCGGCGCATTCTTAGGGGATGCGCCGTTTTGTTTGCGATTTTAGTGTGTAACGGCAGCAACTAAGTCAGACGAATTCACTTCTACTTCGATTTTTCCGCTCTGGCGAGTGATAGTGATTTTTACCGTTTCATCGATGCGATCAATGAGAAGATCCATGGAGCTTTCTCCGCAACGTAGATTTTTGATCCAAAGTTGGGGAATGCCCTCCGGCAGATGAGGGTCGGTGAAAATAATCTTGTCGGATCCGGCTTGCACTGACATACCCAAAGTAGCTTGCACAAGGAGAAACGCGGCTCCGGCCGACCATGCCTGGGGCGAACAAGAAACCGGGTATAGAGTCGGGCCTTCGCCTTGTTGACGTTCAATGCCGCAGAAAAGTTCAGGAAGGCGACGGAGCTCAGTCCACTGGCTCGCGTCCAACAATCCCAAAAGAATTTTCCCGGCAGCTTTTTTAGCACCATACTTCGCGAGGCCGGCGGCCACGAGCGAATTGTCGTGCGGCCATACCGAACCATCATGATAGGAAAGAGGGTTGTACCGTGCCTCCCCAAACGCGACGGTTCTAACACCCCAGCCACTGAATGAATCTCCGGACATGAGTGTTCGAGCGACGGTAACGCCATGGCTTTTATTCGCAATCCCGGTAAACAAGCAATGCCCCGGGTTAGAGGTCAGAACCTGACATGGTTTTTTTTCGCCGTCAAGCGCCAAGGCGTAGGAGCCTATGTTTTCTGACCAAAACTTTACTTCAAACGATATTTTCAATTGTTCCGCTTGCGCAAGGAGGGTCGCAGCCTTCTCGAAGTCTCCGAGCGCTTCGCACAATGTGGCCGATGCAAGTTTCGCTGCGTACACGTATCCCTGAACTTCACATAGAGCGATCGGCGCGGGAGCGATGCTTCCATCGGAATGGAATACCGAATCGTCAGAGTCTTTCCATCCTTGCTGAACCAGTCCTTTTTCGTTGCTGCGGGCATATTCGACAAAGCCATCACCATCACGGTCTCCAAAATTATCGATCCAGTCGAGCGCACGTTGAACATTGGGCCAAATCTTGCGGGCAAAATCCAAATCACCTGTGCGATCAAAGTAAGCACCGGCGAGCATAACGAACAGCGGGGTTGAGTCCACACTGCCATAGTAAAAGCCGAAAGGAACCTCTCCGAGGTCGGCCATTTCGCCGCGCCGCATTTCGTGCAGAATCTTGCCGGGCTCCGATTCTCGTACAGAATCGATTTTGTCGGCTTGATTGGCCGCGAGGTAGGTCAAGACATCGCGCGCGATCCAGGGAGCAGCCCATAGAGTTTGGAGCGAAGTGATGATGCCATCGCGCCCAAACACAGTGTTGAACCAGGGAACGCCTGCATAGGGATAGTTCCCTTCCGGGTTACCTACAATCATCATTTCAAGATCGGAGGTAGACCGATTCATCCAATCGTTGAAGCGTGAATTAGAGCTTTGGATTTGCGGGAAATTGGCCAGCGCATTTGCAAGCTCAGAACTCGCGGCGGTGAAAGCCTTATCATATCCAACCGATGCAGCTTTATTTTCTGAAGGATCGCAGGTTATTTCGATTCGAAACGTCGCCCTTTGTGCCGGTGAGAATTCCAAGTTGTAGTGAAGCTCCGAGGCGGCAATATAATCCGGTGCTGGATCGCAGGAAATGCGCGTACGACGTAGAACATCATCTAATCCGCGATAAGACAACATCACGGTTCGGTCGTCCTCGCACTGGTCCATCAATCGAACGCCGCGACGACGACGGGTTATTCCTCTCACTTCAAAGATGTCTGCGAAATCGGCGTCGAAACTAAAAGAGAACGGAACTTGCACTGTGGAAAGGCTGTAATTGACGATGGTCAATTCTTCGTACGTTACGTCCTTCCACAAAAACTTACTGCGTTGTAAGTGCAGAACACCGCGCGGTATGACAACCCTCTGGTTTTGAGACACGTCGAGGTTACTGAGGTCAGCCTTGAATAGGACGTCGCTACTTACGATGTTGGAACTGAGCAACATGGGTTGCTCGTCCCACAGCCGAAGAACAAATACAGAAAGGTGACGCGTACCCTGGAAAAATAGCCCCTGTTCGCCCAGGCCTGATTGTTGAATATCGCCCAGCCGGTCAAATATTGCGAACATCTTGCCATATTTTAAGACGCGGGTTCGATCGCTCGGGGAAGCTTTAGTTGCTATGTAATGCTTGCCTATCATGACACCTTCATTAAAGAAGTCGTATCCATGGTAAGCGCACTAGAGTCGCACTCTGGCTCTGAAATTTCGCTATAGACTCTAAGGTAATCCTGGGCCATGCGCGCGGATGTAAAGTTCTTTTCGAAGTGAGCACGACAGCCCTCTCGATCAAACTCACCAATTTTTTTGAGGCTTTCAATCCCTTCTTCCACATTTTTGACGACCCAACCTGTGACGCCTTCCTTCATTACCTCCGAAACTGAACCGCATGAATAAGCAATGATAGGAGTTCCGCAAGCCATAGCCTCAATCATCACCAAACCAAACGGCTCCGGCCATGCGATGGGGAAAAGCAAAGCAGCCGCATCGCCCAGGAACTTAGACTTGTCCAGCCCGCCAATTTCTCCAATGAACTCGACCAGCGGATGTGCAAGTAACGGTTTGATTATGGTTTGAAAGTAGGCGGCGTCGGCTGGATCCACCTTCGCCGCAATCTTCAAATGCAAACCAGCGCCGATAGCCATCTGGATTGCCTGGTCTAAACCCTTCTCAGGGGAAATGCGACCTAAGAATGCGACGTAGCCGCCCTTCCCTTCTCCAAGCGAAAGAGAGTCTGGAGGAAGACCATGATGAACGGTGGCCTGCCAATTCGCATAAGGCAAGTAGCTTCTCTGGGAATCGGAGATGGCTGTCAGGGGCACTTGTCGGAATCGTCTGTAAAGAGGAACCAGGTCCGGCAAATCAAGTCGCCCGTGTAGAGTCGTCAAGTGCGTTACATTTTCGCGAGTACTCAATGGGAAATGCATGTAGTCCACATGAAAATGAATGACGTCGAACTCATCTTTACGACGGAAAACTTCGTCCAGCATTAATGTATGCCAGAGAACCGGGTCGCACGGCTGCGATCCGAGACGCAAAGCTCTCTTGCACCCGGGGATCAATCGAGCGGTCGTGAGCGAATCACCACTGGCAAAAAGTGTTACATCGTGACCCATTCCAACCAATTCCTCAGTTAGCCAGGAAACAACTCTTTCAGTTCCTCCGTACAGCTTCGGGGGGACACTTTCGTAAAGCGGCGCTACTTGTGCAATTCTCATAAATTAGGACTCAATAAGAAATTAGGTGGAGATATAACGTGGTCTCACCTTTAAGACTAGGTCACACATTTGGACCCGTCTATCCGGTGCATCCTGTACGGTAGCTTTAGTGGGCAAAATTAGGAATGAGCAATGCAACCGGAAACGTTTTGGTAATTTCGCTGATGTTAACGCTGCGTGAATCATCGTTCAGATTGGAAATTTGCTCGCCGGTAAAAAGATTGTGAAATGTGTGCGTCTTTAGGGGCTCGGGAATTTCTATTTTGGTGTCGCTCCATTCAAATGGTTTTGAGTCGAGACCGATTATTTCAGCGGACAATCGTGGGACGATAGTTATGATGGCTCGATTTTCATCTATGCGAGCGAACGCTACGCAACGATGCGCATGTTCGCCGCACGTGACAAGGGGAAGGTAGGAACTTTTTTCAAACAACGCCGGAAATTGTTTACGCAAACCCAACGCTTTCCACATTACATAAAGTTTGATTCGTCCGTCTTCCGCAGATTCGCTCAAACTTTTCGCATAAGCTTTTACACACTGCGTTTCCGAATCCCGCTTCATTTCGGCGAGTAGCTTTCGCCGGTGATCGTAATCCACTTGCCGCCGGTTGTCGGGGTCTGCGAGGCTGAATTCGAACAACTCAGTGCCCTGATAAACGTCCGGGACGCCGGGAGCAGTCAGCTTGATTAAAGTTTGAGAGAGACTATTCAATACACCAACTCGCGCGACAAACTGTTGAAGCGCAGCGAAATCTTCGAGGAACTGCCGACTTACTGCTGGATCCATCACAGCGTCGATGAATTTCATAGTCGCTTCTTCATATGCCGCATTCGGATTTGCCCAACTTGAGACGTCCTTGGCTTCACGAATTGCTTTCAGCATGTACTGCTTGACGCGATCACGCACCTTTAACCCGTCCTCCGGATTTCCTTTACTGGGCCATACTCCCAGAAGCGTTTGATACAACAAATATTCGTCATTGCGCGAAGGAGCTTCCGCGGCGGCAATTGCTGTCTTGTGATTTCGATTCAACTCCTTCCACGCACGGACTTTCTTGCGCCACAGAGCGGGGATTTCCGAAAGGACATTGATTCGGGCACGAACATCTTCTGAGCGCTTGGTGTCGTGAGTGGATGTCGCTAGGAGTCCGTGGGGCCATGTCTCAGCCTGATGCTGATTTCGCTCATGAAATGTATCGACCGACACTCCGAATTGTTGAGGGTCGCCGCCAACGTCATTCAGTGAGATCAGACGGTTGTAGCGATAGAAGCTCGTGTCCTCCAGGCCCTTTGCCATGACTGGACTGGAAAATTGTTGAAATTTCATCGCAAACGCGATTGTGGATTTATCGAATGTGGTCTGTCGTCCATCGCCGTGACCGGCGAGCAGGACATCTTGTATGAAATCGAAAACGCTGGTATCAAGGCTGCGGCTCGAAAGCTTTGCAGAAGTAACGGCCTGTCTGATATACGAGCGGTCTGTATCAGATAATTCCCTTTCGGAAATGTAGGTGCGATAAACCGGGAACGATGCGACTGTCCTGGCAATCGCTCCACGCAAACTGTTCAAAGTGAAATCGCAAGTGTGCCGGTCTGCGAGAGCGATGCGACTCAAAACATTGGCAAGAACATTTAATTCGCTGGCTAGCGAATTGTGCATGACCGTTTCTTTGCTGCGCTGTACTAAATCATCGAATCTTCGGCGGCGCATGGAAAAGTTGCGGTAAATGTTTGTCATCCGCATTTCAGCGGCGGAATCTACAAACAGCCCATTCACCAAATTCATGAAATCGTAGCCCGTCGTGCCCTGTACGGGCCACTCAAGCGGAAGCTGTTCATTGCCGGTTAGTATTTTCTCTACGACAACGTACAGCTCATCCGCAGAAGTGCGTTGCTGTTCGGTCATCCCGGCCTGTAAGCGCTCAAAATATTGCGCAGGATTGTAGAGTCCGTCGGGATGATCTACGCGAAACCCCTCCACTTTGCCACTACGCAAAAGATCGAGAATAAAACGATGAGTTGCTTCAAACACCTTCTCGTTTTCGGTGCGGAGCGCGGCCAAATCGTTGATGTCAAAAAATCGACGATAGTTGATGTCATCAGCGGCGACACGCCAATACGCAAGCCGGAATGCTTGCGCCTTAATCAGTTCGTGGAGTTCGTTAAAGCTATTGGTGTCTCCGGGCGTACCGTTAATCTGCTTCACGTTGTGATCGATCGCCTCACGAATTGAGGTGGCGCGAGCGCACAGCGCCGCCAACCGGCGTTTGTGGATTTCCTTGTCGCGCGCCCGCTCCATTCTTTGTTCCGTAGACACATCGGCCCGTGCGGGCAGATGTCCGAAGCCAGTGGTTATGCTCTGGAGTTCAGGTAGAGAATTGTCGGTTGGGAGTGTGGGCTGTGACAGAAGATCAGCGACAGGCTTTAATATTCGCGGATACTCGCGTGGATTTAGTGGAAATCTGTTTGAGCCATAAAAAATACTGAATTCGCCCTTGTCGGCATCGAACTTCAGGCGCAACTTGCCGCGATCCAGCACGGCTCCATATTGATCGTCCAAGATTGGAACCAGAATCTTGTTCTTCAGTTCATCCTTTAATGGCTGCCAATCGATATCGAAAAACTCCGCGAACTCCGAGGCCTCGCCGTTTTCCAGGACATCAAGCCACCAGGCATTGTCGGCACCCATCACCCCCATGTGGTTGGGAACAATATCCAAGATTTGTCCCATGCCGTGCTCATGTAGCGCCTTTACAAAACGATCGAAGTCTTCGGGCGTACCCAATTCAGGATTTAATTGGCTGTGATCGATGATGTCGTAACCATGTGTGCTCCCGGGTCGAGCCTTCAGAAAGGGGGAAGCATAGCAGTGGGATATTCCCAGTTCAGCGAGATACGGCACAATCTCCGCTGCCTGCGCGAAAGTGAAGTCGCGGCTAAATTGCAGCCGATAAGTTGCGCGAGGGATGTGTACACGAGTCACAATTGCAACCGCCAGATTACAGACCATGGCGGCATTGCGCTGGAGGGATCATTCTCAGTGGAATAAATAATTAGACCGGGATTCGTATCGGACACGAAACTGGCTGGGGACGACGATAAATTGGTTTCCAATGACAAAGTTGACTTCTCAAATTTCCAATTTGCGGACAGCACTTTGCCGGTGACTGCAAAACGGGCGGACGGCTTTTTGTCGGTTAGCAACGGAACGATGAACTTTTTTCTCAACGCCAACAACTCCGCATGCTGCTTCAGAGACTGATTTCCGCCATCTCTCTCTTCCCACTTTAACTTGGAACGGAGGAATGTTTTTGAATCATTAGGGTCGGGGATCTGCGATTGGCCATCCCCATTGCCAAATCGAGCAAAGGAAGCGAACTCGGATCGCCGCCCTTTCGTTACTGCGTCGGCCAGTTCTACTTGGAAATCACAAAAATAAAGAAATGGCGTTGACGCCGCGAACTCGTCGCCCATAAAGAGGAGCGGCACAGACGGCGCCAATAGCAAGATTGAAACAGCTGCTCTTAAAGCTTCAGGGTCGGCGATCTGCGAGAGCCGCTCGCCTAGTGCGCGATTTCCAACCTGATCATGATTCTGAAGAAACGAAACGAAAGCTTGCGGAGGCAGAAGTTTACTGGCTTCCCCTCTCCTCGCATTGCGATGATGCGACATTTCACCCTGATAGGCGTAGCCTTCGGTTAAACATCGCCCAAGCTGGCTAATGGGGTCATGTCTATAGTCCGAGTAATAGCCATCAGTTTCGCCAGTAACGATGACATGCAAGACATGGTGAATATCGTCATTCCATTGTGCGTCGTACCATTCCGTCTTTCCGTTCTTGTCACGACTTAGATAGCTCGCATTGTTGTCATCATTTTCGAGGACGAGATGGATGTGACGTTCCGCAGGAAGTTGTTTGCGCACTGCCTCTGCGAGTTCAATTAGGAAGTGTTTTTGCGAGTCATCGACAATGGCATGAACGGCATCAAGACGAAGGCCATCGAAATTAAATTCTTCTAACCAATAGAGAGCATTCTCAATAAAGAATCTGCGGACGATTGGATTTCCGAAATTTATCGCATCGCCCCACGGAGTACGGTGAGCGCCAGTAAAAAAGTCAGGTGCAGATTGGTGAAGATAATTTCCGTCAGGACCGAAGTGGTTATATACAACATCAAGAAAAATCATCAAGCCTTCTGCGTGAGCGGCTTGGACTAATCGCTTCAAGTCATTTGGGGTCCCGTAAGAACTATCTGCCGCAAACGGCAAGACGCCGTCGTATCCCCAATTGCGAGCGCCCGGGAAGTCAGATACTGGCATTAGTTCGATCGCGGTGATTCCGAGTTCTTTCAGATAGCTCAGCTGAGACTGCACTCCAGCAAATGTTCCTTCAGGAGTAAATGTTCCAACATGTAATTCGTAGAGAGCTGCCTCTTCCCATGGCCGGCCGTTCCACTGCGCGTCGGTCCAGTTGAATTCTTTAGGAGCGATCAGCTGGCTGGGCCCGTGCACATCGGCAGGCTGAAATCGCGAAGCCGGATCAGGGACTTTCGCGCCATCAACTTGAAATTGATACAAGTCGCCCGCCCTAGTGTCAGAAGTAATGAGTTCGAACCATCCTTGACCAACGGGAGAAGCAGAATGCGACGTTCGAGCACGCTTCGCCGAGAAGAACATCTACGTGCGATGCTTTGGGGGCCCAAAGACGAAATCGGACGCGACCATCGTCCATACACTCGGTGCCAAAGGTCATGGCATGGGCTCGCTTCAATCGCTAATTCCCTTCCCTGCGCCTTCGTGCCTTGCTTTCCTGAAGAATGGCGAGTGAACGGCCTTGTAAAGGATACTGGGTTCCGCCTTCGTGAATTATGGACGCGCCGCGAGAAGTCTGGCATGAGGTGTCAGAGACGGTCATCCAGTTCATGCCCTCCGTCGTGTGCGGCAGCAAAAATTGAACTCGCTCGTGGAAGGCGTTAAGAAGAATGATAAAAGTATCGTCCGCCACTGGGCGGCCGCGTTCATCGTGTTCTTCGAGGCCATCTCCGAACAGAACAACTCCCATAGTCTGAGTGGATTCGTGACTCCATTGCTCGTCGCTCATCTCGTTTCCATCGGGCATGAGCCATTGAATATCTTTCACGCCCTCGCCCTTAATAGAGCGTCCCTGGAAAAAATTGCGGCGATGAAATACCGGATGCTCCCTGCGCAGCTTGATCACTTTCTGAAAAAACTCGAGGAGTTCGTGATCTACCGCCCCGTCCTGCCACTGAATCCAACTGATTTCATTGTCCTGACAGTAAGCATTGTTGTTGCCTTGTTGCGAATGGCCAACTTCATCGCCCGATCTGATCATCGGCACACCTTGCGAAAGCAATAAGGTCGCGGCGAAGTTGCGTTTCTGCTGAGCTCTTAGCCGGTTTATTTCCGGATCGCCGGTAGGCCCCTCGACTCCGCAATTCCAGCTGCGGGTATTGTCGTTCCCATCACGATTATCTTCGCCGTTAGCTTCGTTATGCTTATGGTTGTAGCTGACCAGGTCTTGAAGCGTGAAGCCATCATGCGCGGTGAAAAAATTGATACTGGCATAGGGCCTACGTCCGCTTCGCGCGTAGAGGTCGCTTGATCCGGTAACTCGATACGCAAGTTCTCCGATCTGCCCGCCATCACCCTTCCAGTATGAACGGACGGCATTACGATAACGATCGTTCCACTCAGCCCATCCGACCGGAAATTTGCCAACCTGATATCCGCCTTCCCCCAAGTCCCATGGCTCGGCGATTAGCTTTACCTGGGACAGCACAGGATCCTGGTGAATGATGTCTAAAAATGCACCCAGTCGGTCCACTTCGTGAAGCTCGCGAGCGAGCGTCGCAGCGAGATCGAAGCGAAACCCATCGACGTGCATTTCCAATACCCAGTAACGAAGGCTATCCATGATTAATTGCAAGACACGCGGATGCCTCATGTTTAGAGTGTTGCCGGTGCCAGTGTAGTCCTTGTAATAGCGCGGATTTTCGGCAACCGTGCGGTAGTACACTTCGTTATCAATGCCCCGGAATGAAAGAGTCGGGCCTAGTTGATTGCCTTCGGCAGTATGGTTGTAGACAACATCGAGAATCACTTCAATGCCTGCGGAGTGAAGCGATTTCACCATGATCTTGAATTCGTTGACTCCTGCGTACGCGCAATATCGCGGCTCAGGTGCAAAAAATCCCAGGGTGTTGTAGCCCCAATAGTTTTTCAATCCCTTTTCGACGAGGTGGCGGTCGTCGATAAAAAAATGCACTGGCATTAATTCGATTGCAGTCACACCCAGCTTTGTCAGGTGCTCGATGACAGGAGCGGTGGAAAGTCCTGCATAGGTTCCGCGAAGTTGTTCTGGGACTTCCGGATGCAGATGGGTCAACCCTTTGACGTGAGCTTCATAAATCACTGTTTCGTGCCATGGAATTCGCGGAGGACGATCTGTTCCCCAAGTGAAAGCGGGATCGATGACCACAGCTTTCGGAACTCCAGAAGCACTGTCGCGGCGATCGAATGATAAGTCGTCCTGCTTGTGTCCGATTCGATAACCGAACATTGCATCGCTCCAAATAAGCTGTCCGTGAATCTGCTTGGCATAAGGATCGAGCAGAAGTTTATTCCGATTAAAGCGCTGTGCCGCTTGCGGTTCGTACGGTCCGTCCATGCGATAGCCATAGATAAGTCCTGGACGGGCCCCAGGAAGATAGCAGTGCCAAACTTGGTCCGTGGGGTGTTCCTTAATTTCTATGTGGTTGATTTCGCGGCGTCCGGCTCGATCGAACAAACAAAGCGTTACCGACGTGGCGTGCTCTGAAAATATTGCGAAGTTGACACCCTCGCCATCCCACGTCGCACCTAATGGATAAGGCTTGCCCGGCCACACAGCAAATGAACTGGGATTCGACATCATTTAAATCCTTTAATTAAAGGCGTTGGACTCATGGCGACTGAATTGTCGCCGACGTTCGAGAATATTGCTCCAGCACACAAACTTCGATACGGGAAACCGTGTAGTTCAGATGCAACTTTGACGTACGGGAGATCCGACAGAAAGAGGACTAAAAGGCGAGAAGCAGAAACGACCGATCTGGTCGCCTCTGCTTAGTAGGTGGGTGATTCGGAGAAGGATTATATGAAAACAACATAAAGATGGGACCTCAAGGCTGCAATCCCATGAATCCTGTAGGCGTGTGCAAAATTCCCCTATGACGAACTAAGTTCGCAGTCTCCCGGCATGCGGTGTGGACGCGGTTTTGCTCGATTTAGCCGCTAAAACAGCGAATACAACAATAAATGAGGTTGCCTACATAGCTCACCGGATACAACAAAAGATTGACAAACCTTACGCTGCATCTGGTGATGGTTTCGAATTCAGTTCGACATGAGGAGAATCAAGTGACCAACAACTCAATCCCTGCGGTTCAAGCTCCGCTGGATCCAAGTTTGGTATCTCGCGCCCAGCAAGGCGACCCCGAAGCGTTTGCCGCCCTGTTTAATGCTCATAAAGCGCGTATCTACTTCCTGTGTCTGCGCATGACTAATGACGCGGCTGAAGCGGAAGACTTGACTCAGGACACCTTCATGCATGTGTTTCGCAAGCTCTCGACGTTCCGTGGAGATTCTGCGCTTTCGACGTGGCTGCACCGGGTCGCGGTCAATACGGTTCTGATGCACTTCCGGAAGAAGACGCTTCCTCAGGTTTCGCTGGATGAGCCGATTCGCCAAAGTGAAGATGGGCGAACGCTACGTCCTGAATATGGGACGCGGGATGGCCGGCTCAATTGCTGCGTCGACCTCGTGGCACTGGACCGTGCGATCCAGGATTTGCCTCCAGGCTACCGCAACATCTTCATGCTTCACGAAGTCGAAGGTTACGAGCATAGGGAGATTGCCGCACTACTCGGCTGTTCCCCTGGAAATTCAAAATCACAGCTCCACAAAGCGAAACTTAGAATTCGCGAATTCATTGCGTCACAAGAACCGCGCGCTGCGAAACAGGATAAGAAGCGTGCCGCGCGTGCGAAGCGTCCCATTGCGGGCGTGCCGATGCCGATTGCAGCAAAAGCGCGCAACAATGCGATGCCGAGAATTCCTGCCGGAGCATTTGTGACTTCGACCAGTCAGTTTATTGGATTTGGAGCGTAACAGTTTCATAAATTCGGCGCCCCCGGGCCCGTAAATACCTTAAGGAGATCTAAATCTATGACTTCACTAATGCCCAAAGCTGCCAAACGTATGTTGATTTTTGGCGCGACCCTTCTCATCACAATGTCCACTTTTGCAGTGGCTGCGGACAAAGACGACAACCAAACTGACATCGATAAGCGGTTAGACGCTGCAACCAAGGTTGTCGATGAAATCATGGCAACCCCGGATAAAGCGATTCCGAATAAGGTCATGGAATCTTCGAAATGCTTGGTTGTAATTCCTTCGTTAGTAAAGATTGCCGTTGGTTTTGGTGGAAGCCATGGTAAAGGAGTAGCAACATGCCGTAATGCAAACGGATGGAGCGCTCCCGCACCAGTAACCATCACAGGCGGAAGCTGGGGTCTTCAGTTGGGCGGTCAGGCAATCGACTTGGTAATGGTTGTCACGAACGATCAAGGTCTTCAACATATGCTGTCCGACAAGTTCAAGATTGGCGCCAGTGCATCTGCTGCCGCGGGTCCAGTCGGGCGTGATGCCGGAGCGGACACAGATTGGAAGATGCGCGCGGAAGTACTGACTTATTCACGGGCACGTGGCGTGTTTGCCGGAGTTGACCTCAACGGATCAGTGATCCATCAGGATCGCGACGAGACCGCCGTTCTATACGGTAAGACTGCTTCTTTCGAAAGCATTCTGAATGGCAAGGTTCCAGCGCCGGCTTCGAGCAAAGCGTTTATCGCAACCGTTCGCAAATATTCCATGGAATCGAAAGAAGCCGACAACAAGTAAGACTGGCTGAGTTCACGAATCTATCTCAATGGAGGATCCGATGTACACAGTACTGCTAGTTCTTCTCGTCCTGCTGCTTCTTGGCGCGTTACCGACCTGGCCATACAGTCGCGCTTGGGGATATTACCCCAGTGGTGGTCTGGGAATCGTAGTAGTAGTGGTTCTGGTAGTCTTTCTTCTGGGTAGGGGTTAGAACACGTATCAATCGGCGTTCTTCAGGTGGGATGCTTGCAAAAGCATCCCATTTTTCATTATTGATGGATCTTATTGGTCGGATTTAGTTCGCGCATTTCGTCGCGGCGCGATTCATCGATATCTTTAAATGACTGCAGAATTTTCTCCACAAGGGAAAGAAGCTTAACCGGATCTGTTTCAGTAGACGCGCGAAGGCATAATTGACGCCATTCAGTTTGACTCCCGTCGTGCATCAGCATGCTCCTTCCTGGATACGGGGTAACAAAGCATGCAGGCTGCCGAAATGTAAATTGTTGAAATTTCAGGGTGATTTCAAAAATTCTCTTGAGGAACGGGAAGGAGTTTCTACTCGGATGGGGTAAAAACTGTAGGCACGATTGAAACGCTAAACTAGGAAACCGCAGCGCCTACGTTCCAGACTTCGGGATGATTAGCTAGGATATTCAGGAAATGGAGTGCACGATTGATGGCGTCAACCTCTTGCTGCCGTTCTTCACCGTCCCCAACCTCGAATAATGAAGCCGCACGGGTGTCGAGGGCGTAGCGCGCCGTGGAGATGCGTAAAGGTAATTGCGTCCCATCGTCTTCAAGAATCGCGGCCCGATACAACGCCTTCCAGTCGCCTTGGATGTAGAGCGCTTGTCTAGCTTCCGATGTGTCTAAGATTTCAACAGCTTCCATGACAAAACCTCTGGGATAAAGTGCGCTAACCAAAGACATTTTGCCCGAAACGAGTTTGTCCAAAAATCGGTTAGATTCTGTATTTTCCTGAGTTACTGTCGTATCTGCCTGACATTGCAGAGAGAATTACCAATAGCGAACCGTCGGCATCGGCAGTATCCTACCGATGGGTTTCAGCGGGCCGATGGGTCACGCGGATTTTTGCTCTTTCTCCGTACCATGATCTGTCCAAGCAGAACGGCTTCAAGCAGATCAGCCCGGCCGAGTCCGTTGGAATTTGCTACGGCAACCAAACTATCCAGCTTTTGTCTCGGGTGGAGAGGTCTTTAGCGATCTCCTCAGAGCCGGAATATCAGATCCGACCACCTTGAGCGCTGGTTCTTTTTCTGCCGCTTGAATTAATTCACGCGCCATCCGTTCGTCCATCTCCAACGCTTTGTCAGAATCTACTGCGTAACGAATCTTTACTTCATAGCCGGCCGGCCCCAGCCGGAATCGGAGATTTGGTTGAAGTGAGAGCTGCGGAGAGAAGCTTAAGTTGCGTTCCATGCGTGAGCGTTGCGTTTCGAGTGTGGAATGATAGTCTCCCAATGCTTGCGCAACTGCGGCCTGAACGCGTTCTTGCACCAGGTGGCGATCGCTATCGGAGGCAAGGGTCAAAGTCATTTCGTGCCAGAAGAAATTCGTCCCCGAAATCTGTTTGAAAACGCCGGCCGTAGGTTGAAATACGAATGAATTTGAAAACGCAACAACGCGACCGGTGGGCTCCATACCCGATCCATTACTTTCCAACTCCATCACATGTAGGCGAACCAACCCAACATCCACGACATCACCGGTGACTCCTGAGATCTGCACGCGATCGCCAACGCTGACACCATATTTGCCCATCAAAAAGAAATAACCCGCAACTGACAGGATTACATTTTGCAGCGCTACGGCTACGCCAGCGGTCAGCAAGCCCGCGAACGTTGCGAGCGACCCGAGCTCAGTCGAAAACGTGAATGCGATGATGAGAGCGATTCCCATCCAAAGCGCGATGCGTTGCAGCAACAACATTTGATAGCGACGATGCGTGTCGTGAATATAACGGACGATCGCTCGACGCCACAACTGGGCAATGATCACGACAACGGCGATGAGGATTGCCAGGCTAAACAAGCGAAGTAGCAGGCTCCGCATGTCTCCTGAGTATTCATTCTTAATTTCCGCCCTCCAACTGGCGAGATTGCGTTTGTATATGTCCAACAAAATCGCTTGCTTTCTCAGGGGCAGAAACGCGGCGGATGCCGTTTTGAACTGTGCGGTTAAATCGTTCAGTTCGCTTTTTTGTTGGCTCAACACGGCCGGATCAGTGGAATCCTCCTGATTCATCGTTGAGTCCCCTTGCTGGGCGAGGGTCTTCAGGCTGCTGACCAACGGCGCTTGTAACTGCGAGGAGCTATGAATAAGCGCGTCTGTAATTTTTTCGGCAGTATTCAGGGTTCGTAGTTTGGTCGAAGCAGCGAACAGATCTTTGATCAATCCCCAGAGCCCAGGACTCGAAGGAGGGGCAGCTTGGAACGGAGCGTTTTGTGGGTTTTCACTGGCTCCGTTGTTCGGACCGGAAGAGCCGCTTAGTCCTGCAGGCACGGAGTGTTCAAGGGCTTCGATTTGCGACGAGAGATCGCCCGAAGACGAGTTGGCATTTCCCGCAAATCCGATCACGCTGTGCAGCACCGCGCGACGCGCTTGGATGAGATCGAGTTCGCTTTGAAGTTCGGGAATCGACGCTTGCGCAACCTTTCGTTGCGCTACCGTTCCCGTTTCCAGGACCTTGCGCGCGTTTTCAATCTCTTGTTGCGTCTGCGATTCAGCGTGGTCCAATTTTTGGGCGATCTGTGTCATCAAGGACGAACCAGAACCGTTGGAAGCATCGGCTTGCTGGCCGGTGCCCGACTTCGAAAGCCACTGGTCCTCGGCACGGGCGAACTCGAACGATAATCGGACTGCCTCGTCTGCGATCTGACGATTTTGTTCCGCATAAATCGCATCAGCGGGAGAAGTGGCAATCACGCGTTCGGAATCCAATTGGTGGTACCACCCGATCGTTTCATTCAGAAATTGAACGACGCTAGAGGGATTCGCGGGGCTCGATTTTTGGGGCGATCCAAAAGCCAGGAAAGAACTGGCGGCGAGGAAGGCAATCGTTACGCTTGCCGCTCCCAAAGACGAACATAAGCGCGAAGGGCTACATTTCGATGGTGAACTCATTTGTCGTTTCAACACAGTCAATTATTTCAGCGAACGTATCGGGTAAAAGTAATATCCCTGGCGAAAATAACTCGCCATTCAAACAACGTCGTTAAGTCTAAGGCTTTCACTCGATATTCGATGTCTGCTGAAACGATTAGGCTTATGTTTGCCGCAAGTTTTTAGTTAGCTTCGGCGGTACTACACGATTAAATGGATTGTCATCCATAGTTCAGAAGCCTACTTTCTCATATATTCGCCCGCTTGGAGGAGTCCGTGACGCGCATTTTGGTAGCCGACGACAATGCCGCAGTTCGCCGCTACTTGCGGGGCCTGTTGGAGCAGCAAGAAGGTTGGGAGGTCTGCGAAGAGGCACGCAATGGCCCCGAAGCCGTGTCGCGATTCCGCGAGAGCGATCCTGACCTGATTGTGCTGGACTTCCAGATGCCCGAAATGAACGGGTTAGATACCGCTCGCCAAATCATGCGAGAAAGCCCAGAAACGCCGATCCTTATGGTAAGCCTATTCCTCTCGAAGCAACTCACCGATGAGGCTCAACGCGCTGGTATTAAAGGGGCTTGTGCCAAGACAGATATAAGTTCGGTGGTTGAAGCTATCGAAGCTCTATTACGTCAAGAGAGCTATTTTCCCAACTGATTTAGCCGCTGCATTCAGCATCTACATGATTTCCTGTATTTACCGTTGCGGGCGACATAGGGCTAGAATAGCTGACGAGCGATAAAGCTAAATGTGTTATCGTTCTACGCGTTAGGCCCCTCCCCTAGGAGTGTTTAAAGCATGACTGTTCGGATCTTAGTGGTGGACGACCACTTGGTGGTAAGGCGCGGCATAACCAGTTTGTTGAGCGATAACCCAAGTTGGCAAGTTGTGGGAGAGGCATCAGACGGCGTTGAAGCGATTGAGAAGGTCGAAGCCCTCAACCCAGACGTCGTGATCCTGGATGTGACCATGCCGAGAATGAGTGGAATCGAGGCTTGCCGTTTGATTCGTTCAGGTAAGCGACGGCCTGAGGTTCTCATGGTTACGCAGCATGATTCCACTCAAATGATGAACGAGGCGTTGGATGCAGGCGCTCGCGGGTATGTATTGAAATCCGATGCGGCCCGTGATCTTTTAGCCGCAGTTGAAGCTGTCAGTCAGCATAAGCGGTTTCTCGCCATTGATCAGGCAAACTCATGAACATTAGGTCCCAACATCACGGTTTCCATTCGGCTGGAATACAGGAGACATGGGTATGAAAATCAGAATTCTCGTGGCAGACGACCATGAGGTCGTGCGCCGAGGCTTAGTCACCTTGTTACAAGCCCATGAAAATTGGGAAGTATGCGGCGAAGCCAGCGATGGACGCGAAGCCGTAGAGAAGGCGAAGTTATTGAAGCCCGATATCGTGATTCTCGATGTGGGCATGCCGAATCTCAACGGTTTGGCTGCTACGCGCCAACTCACGCAGTCGAATCCACAAGTAAAGATTATTGTGCTGACTATTACGGATTCCGATCACGTGATCCGCGAGGCACTGGATGCGGGGGCGCGCGGTTTCGTATTGAAATCTGATGCAGCCCGCGATTTAGTCGCGGCCGTGGAGGCTTTGCAGCGCAATCGGATGTTCTTCACTTCTCGAGTTAACGATATGGTTCTCGCGGGATTCTTGGATAAAGGACAAACGCCCGGCCGTGGCGAAGCTCCTCGACTCCCAAAGCTCACTCCTCGCGAACGCGAAGTCATCCAACTATTGGCGGAAGGTAAGAGTTCGAAAGAAGTTGCGACTCAACTCAATTTGAGTACAAAGACTGCTGAAACTCATCGCAGCAACATCATGCGGAAACTTGGTTTCCATTCGATCCGCGACCTGGTTGTGTACTCAGTGAAAAACAACATCATCCAGGTGCAGATGCCAGACTCATCGCATTCCATCGATGGTCCGGCGGCATAGATTTCGGCACAAAATAAAGCCTACTGGTTGGTTGTCCAGTAGGCTTTTTCTATTTCCCCAGGCTACTATTTCGTGCAGGTAGAAGAGACCATCTTTACATGCGTAACATCGATCAAGCTCCCGCCCATCGATCCGCTTGATGATCCGCTCGTAGTGCTACCCGAACCTGCCGATGAAGCCGAGTTGTCAGTCTTGGTGGTTCCTGAGACTGCGACCTCATGCCCGACGTGATCTTTCAGTTTCGAATCGTCGGCGTTGAGTTTGTAAACCGTACCTGTGCTATTTTGCGTCAGCGTGTAGTTCCCGTCGCTTCCGCCGAGGCAACCCTGAACCATACCGCCGTTTTCGGCTTTCATGGAAGCTTGCGGATCGGTTGATCCGTGACCAGTTCCAGACTGCCCGTAAGCTGCGGGATCCTGTGCCCAAGCCATGGCGCACCCAAGGAGCGCGACCGAAGACATCATTAGAATTTTTTTCATTTGCATCCTCCTAATTTGAGTCATTCTGAGGTGGGCTACAATTCTCCAGCGGCCCGAGCCCGACTCTGAATGCTATGCCGACACGCGTGTACATGGCGTTTCCGACATATTCAAGCTATATCCGGGCGACATTGCCGACCATCCGGCACTTACCGTAATCCCGCTCTAAAAATGTCGTACGCGGTAGTTAGGGCCAATGGAATTTACACTTTAGGACTCTCCGTGCTAACCTTGTAGAGTCACACAAGATATTGAATAGACTGGAGTACCTTGTTTAGTGCTAGCTAGAGAAGAAAAGAAGTCCCTGATTGATCAGTACGCGTCCCACGCCAATGATACCGGCAGCCCGGAAGTGCAGATTGCCCTTCTGAGCGAACGCATCGGCCACCTTACCGAACATTTCAAGACCCATAAGAAAGACCACGGGTCGCGTCGCGGATTGCTCATGTTGGTTAGCAAACGCCGCAGCCTGCTCGATTATCTGAAGACCTACGATTCGAGCCGCTACAAGGGCGTGGTTCAGAAGCTCGGCCTTCGACACTAGAATTTCGTTTAAAAGTTTGACAGGCTGGCGATCCACTTTCGCCAGCCTTTTCCTTTGCGTGTTGGGCCTTTCCTTTACAATAAAGCTCAATAAAATCATGCACAGTCAGCCTCCTTCCAAGAACGATTCCGCCGAAATTCCTCCTGTCCCACTCACGCTTGAGGGCTATAGCGTCCTGCATCAGATGATGCGGATGCGTTGGACCGCATGGCGCCACCTTCGCCCTTCACAGAAGACGGAAATCGTCCACGAAGCCGTAGGTGTTTTGGGAAAGATGGAGCAATCGAGCGATGGCCCGTCGGCAATGTTTTCCTTGATCGGCCATAAGGGCGATTTAATGTTTATTCATTTCCGCCGTTCGTTTGACGAACTCAATCAGGCGGAATTAAGGCTCGCGGGGCTCAAGCTGAACGAATATCTCGAACCGACCACGTCATACCTGTCTGTCATTGAGTTGGGTCTCTATGATTCGACGCTCAAGTTGTATCAGGAATTGTCAGCGCGTGGAGTCGCTGCGCATTCCGAAGAATGGAACGCAGCGATCGGTGAGACGCTCGTTCGTCAAGGTGAGGCAATGCATCCGCGCCTCTTCCCTGCTATTCCCTCGAACCGATATGCCTGTTTCTATCCCATGAATCGGTTGAGAGGCGAGGACAAGAATTGGTATACCGTTCCCATCGAAGAGCGAGCGCGCCAAATGAACGAACACGGCCTGGTGGGACGCCGTTACGCTGGCCAGGTAAAGCAAATCATCAGCGGATCGATCGGATTCGACGACTGGGAATGGGGAGTTGATTTGTTCGCAGACGATCCAATCGCGTTCAAAAAGCTTATCTACGAGATGAGATTCGATTATGTCAGCGCGGTATATGCGTTGTTCGGCACTTTCTATGTAGGCCTGCGGATTCCTGCTGCGAGTTTGGGCAAGCTGTTTAACGGCGAATTGCCAAAAGTCTGAGTCGAGCCTGATCAAAGAATTTTCTGAATTCACGGAGAAGTCATGGCACTTTTTGGATTGATCGAATACAAAGATGCGAACCCCGAAGTCCGCGCGGTTTATGACGACATCATGACTACGCGAAAGACCGACTGGATCAATAACTTCTGGAAGGCTCTCGCCCATGATCTCGCCGGACTAAAGCGGACGTGGCAGGACATAAAGCAGATTATGGCTCCGGGAGCGCTCGATCCCCTCACGAAAGAAATGATTTACCTCGCAGTCAGCGTGAGTAATCAATGTACCTACTGCATCGCGTCTCACACTGCTGCTGCAAGGAAAAAGGGCATGACCGACGAGATGTTCAAAGAGTTAATGGCTGTGGTCGGCATGGCAAACGAAACCAATCGGCTGGTTGCTGGCTACCAGGTGGAAGTCGACGAACAGTTCAAGCCGGGCGCCCAACTTTAGCTTTCTTCCGCGCTTTCTTTTTTACGAGCGGCTTACTAGCAAATTTGAATTCGAAGTTCTTCAAATCTACGCGGCGTCCACGAAACTTCACTCCCTCGGATTCGAGGCGAAAGCGCTGCTCCAAGGCCGCGTCTCCACGAAGCTTGATTGCGCCCCCAGCCCCTAAAATCCTATGCCACGGCAAGTTAAATGCTCCGCTTAGGACTCGCGCCGTCATCCTTGCTCCGCGGGGGAATCCGGACGCCTTTGCTACCGCCCCGTATGTCGAAACTCTTCCGAAAGGAATTCGGCGAATGGCGGCAATGATACGAGTGCTCGAGTTCATACGAACTTAGATGGCAATCCACCCTGCTCGAATCAGCCATAGCGAGAGCGATGCCACGATGAGCCAGAGAACGACCCCTTGAATCAGAGGACGAGGCCCCACTTCCTTCAATGTTGCTACTGAAATCCCGCTCCCGATCAAATAAAGCGTTACGGTTAGGCCGATTTTCGCAATCGAAGAAAGTAGATGGTACGCGGGCGCTCCTGCCGGAAAATACGTGTTGCAAACGGCGGCCAGGATAAAGAACAAGATGAACCACGGCCACTGAATCTTTGCTTTCGCTCGCAGCACGAGTGCAGTTGCCAACGACATGGGAACAATCCACAGTGCGCGGGCAAGCTTCACCGTTGTGCCGACAGCTAATGCAACGGCACCATACTTCGCTGATGCGCCAACGACCGAACTAGTGTCGTGGATTGCCAAAGCCGCCCATAATCCAAATTGATTTTGAGTCATCTTCAATGCTGCGCCGATCTGCGGAAACGTCAGCAGCGCGACCGAGTTGAGCAGGAAAACGGTTCCCAACGACACTGCCATTTGTTCGTCACTGGCATTGCTGATGGGGCCCACTGCGGCAATCGCGCTTCCACCGCATATCGCAGTCCCGACGGAGATCAAGAATGCTGATATCCGTTCCACACGGAACAGCAGGCCCAGCGCCATTCCTACCGTCATGGCGAAAGCGATGCCGAACATCGTGTATAGGAAGCCGGTGCGCCCAGCGTGGATCACCTGATGCAGATTCATTCCGAAGCCCAGGCCGACGACTGAGCCCTGCAACAGATATTTCGACAGCGTTCTTGAAAGGCCGCTATACGGGTGGGTGAAGATCAACCCAAAGATGAGCCCCATAACCAGGGCAATAGGAGGAGACACGAATCCGCTACATGCAGCCAGCAAGCCCGCAAAAAACAATATCTTCGGAATCATGATCCAGTGATGACGCGAAATCCACAACGACGAGCCAGAGTCAGTCGTATCATGCCGCTCCGGCTTTGCGGAACGAACTAATGGCTTGTTCCTCACTGTCAAACACCTCAAACACAGTCACCAGTTTAGTGATCTGCAACACATCGTCGATCCGCGGGGTGAGGTTTGCCAGCTTGATCGATCCTCCGGCAGTTCGCGCGGTGGTGTAGACCGAGACCAGAGTTCCCAAGCCACCGCTATCGATATAGGCAACGTCTTTGAGGTTCAAGACGATTCGATTGTGCGTCGTTATGAGCTTTCGGATCGCATCTCGCATATACGAGGATTCGTCGCCGAACACAACTCGGCCAACGAGATCGACCGTTGCAATCCCGTCGGCTGTAAATCGGTTACTGAGGGTTAACAACATGTTGGATTCTCCAATGCGGCGGAAGGAGCAACGCAATTGGCAAGATTACTCTGCCAGTGGTGTTCTACGCAAGTTCCAGGCTTACAGAGCGTTTCTTTTCGCATGAATCCTGCGATCAGTCGGATTCCGCATCACGTATAATTCCGTCAGGCTTAGCACTCGTTTTTCTAACATCCTCATCATGAGTTACCAGGTACTGGCTCGTAAATACCGTCCGCAAAAGTTCTCCGAGGTCATCGGCCAGGACCACGTCACCCGCACGCTCAAGAATGCTCTTGAACAAGGGCGAACCGCTCACGGCTACATTTTCAGCGGTCATCGCGGGATCGGAAAAACGACCATTGCGCGCATTCTGGCGATGGCGTTGAACTGTCGCGCATCCGACAAGCCCGGGACCGAGCCTTGCGGGATTTGCGAATCATGCACCGAAATTCGCGCCGGAAATTCCGTCGATGTCATTGAAATTGACGCCGCCACCAATCGTGGAATTGATGAAATCCGCGAACTGCGCGAAGCCGCTCGCTACAAACCGGCCCGTGACCGTTTCAAGATTTATATCCTCGATGAAGCGCACCAGATCACCGATGCAGCTTTCAATGCATTGTTGAAGACACTTGAAGAGCCGCCGCCGCATATGGTTTTCATGCTGGCGACCACGCAGCCGGAGGATATTCCGCAGACAATCCGTTCGCGCTGTCAGCACTTTAGCTTTCGCGCAGTTAGTTACGAAGAGATTCTGGGCCAACTAAGAAGCATTGCCGCACAGGAAAATATTTCCGCGGATGACGATGCCTTGGCTTTGCTGGCCGAAGCAGGCGACGGATCCATGAGGGATGCGCTTTCTATCTTTGATCAAGCAATCGCGTCGAGTAACGGGCCTCTCGATGCGGCGCAAATCCGTCAGCTAGTCGGAACGGTTCCATCTGGCGTGATGGAAGAAGTAATGCAATCTGTAGCGTCGGGAACAAGCGAGCCGGTATTACAGTTAATTGATCGTCTCATCAGCGACGGACAAAGTCCGACGCACTTCGCTCGTCAAATGGTGCGCTTCTTAAGGAATGCAATTGTCGCCAAAGTTGCCGGGACGAATACTTCCCTTTTGCAGATCTCAAGTGATGAGCGCGCCCGGGTTGGGCGCGTAGCAGAGGCGTTTAGCGAAGAGGACCTTACCCGCCATCTGCAAATTATGTTACGCACGCATAGCGAGTTGGGTTATCGGCAGGAGCAGCGTTTTCATCTTGAACTCGGCCTCTTGAAAATGACCCATGCGCAGCGCCTTCTGCCAATCGAACAACTTTTGAGTGAAGCGGGGCTTTCGACAGTGCCACAGCCGAAGATCTCAAAAGTTGCAGACATTCGCCGTCCCGAGCCGGCTGTCATGTCTCGTCCAGCTGCGGTATCGCCGTTCGCCGCCGATTCCGCAAGAAAGTCTGCTGGCAAACCGCAAATGTCATCCAACAGCGAAGCAGTCGCTATGCGAGCTTCCGACAACGCGCCAATGCCTCCCGTCGTGATGGGAGCCGCGGCTCTGGCTGAGTCTGCACCAGAGCCGACGCGCGAGCCAGTTATTGAAGCCGCGCCCGAACTGCGATCGGCTGCAAAGCCACCTGAACCTATCTCTACTGAACGAATCGCCAGCGCTGCTTTGGATGCTTTAAATAATGGTGGACATCGCATCCTCGCATCCATGCTGGAGTCAGGCGAGTGGACGCTGGCCGGAAACGAAGTCGTGATCAAAGTTGCTACGTCCGCTGCAGTCATTGATATGTCGATGGGTGCTGACGCGAAACGCCTTGTGGTCGCGGCAATAAGTGGACTGCTTGGTGCTCCTGCGAAGTTGAAAGTAATTTCCGGCGCGACTGCGACGATTGCGGCTCCAAAAAGAGAGATAGAACGCACTGCGAGTCCGGTAAGCGGACGAGGGCGAGCGGAACAGGATCCGGTTGTGCGCAAAATGAAGGAAGTATTCGGCGCGGAGATCCGCACAATCATCGATTACAAGGAAAGGCGTTAAGCGGAACCATGGACGGATTTAATTTGCAGGAATTGATGTCGCAGGCCAAAAAGCAATACGAAACCTTGCAACAGAAAATGCAGGAGACCATCATTGAAGGTTCATCCGGTGGCGGAACCGTCACAGTAAAGATGGATGGGCGCAAGCAGGTGTTGAACATAAAGATTGATCCTGATGCAGTGAAATCTGGCGACATCGAGATGCTCCAGGACTTGATCACAGCTGCAATCAATGGGGCCGGTCAAAAAGTTGATGAAGCCATGAAGTCAACGATGGGCGGGATGCTCGGAGGAATGAATATCCCGGGAATGTAGCTTCACGCTCAAAATTCTTTCCAAGCAACGACTCCCCTTATGTCAAAATTTGCAGAGCCGATGACGCGGCTGATCGATGAACTTAAGAAGCTGCCCGGCATCGGTAGCAAGACTGCACAGCGCCTCGCGTTTCATATCTTGCGTGCGGACAACGAAGATGCTGAAGCTCTCGCAATCGCTGTGCGGGACGTTAAGGAAAACCTGCGGCTGTGCTCGGTATGCAACAACATTACCGATGTCGACCCGTGTGTTTATTGCAGCAGCGCGACGCGCAATCAACGACTTATTTGTGTCGTCGAAGAACCTACAAATATCGCTTCGATTGAAAAGACGAAGCACTTCAATGGCGTTTATCACGTGTTGCATGGTGCACTTTCTCCATTGCATGGCATTGGTCCGGAACAGTTGCGAATTGCGAATCTGATTCGACGAGTGGAAGACAACCGTGCAGATGAAGTGATCCTCGCGACAAACCCCACGGTCGAGGGCGAAGCTACTGCTACTTACCTATCCGGCCAATTGCGACGCGCGGGGCTGAGAGTGACGCGAATTGCTATGGGGATTCCCGTAGGCAGCGATATCGAATACACCGATGAAATTACGATGCACAAAGCGATGGAAGGCCGCAGGGATATCTAGATTAGGGGCATCTAGATTGACGTTGCTGTAACCGGCTCAAGAAATTCGTTCGATTCATCTTCCTCCGCGACAAGACCTTCAGGCAGCCGTCCCCTGTTGTATTCTGCCATTCGATTTTTCCACTTCAGGAAGTCGGTAATCGACTCAGGCTCGATGCGCAATTCAACCCGCTTCAGGCTGGCGAGCAATAAATTCATTTCGTATGCAAACCCCTTGGCGGAGCGCAACTTCGTATCGGAAGGCTTTAGCATCACTACTTGCTTGGCCTGGCATTCCAGCAGGCCCCATCCGAGCGGCAGTTCGTCGACACGAATCAATCCGGGCGGAGTCAGGTAAAAACGTTCGCAGCCTAGCGCAATCGTAGAATTTTTACGAAACGGCTTATCGCGGTCGGTGAAGAAATCGCCCCGGGTAGTCTTACATTCCACCACGACCGAGTGAGAGGCACGCTTCCACCCGATCGCATCTGGCATTTCGCCACTTGCACAGGCCTGTTCGGACAGCACGACGCCGCAGCGATATTTTCGCAGCCATTTCGTTGCGACTTGAACCAGTTGAGCGTGGGTCATGACAATTCATTCTCGCCGCTGGCACGGCAAAGAAAAAGTAACAATATAGTGTCGCGTACTATGACTTTTTGCGGGCTATGCGTTTTGGCGGTCGCGCAGCCTTGACGACTATGGGCCTGCGATAAGCGGTTTCCAAAAGGTAGCGTGCCGCCGCAATCTGGGGCGCTAGTGCTCCTCGCGAAGAATAACCTTGGGCACGAATCTCCAGAAGCTCGCGCGTTAGGTTTGCAGCAATACGCGGGATCCGGCTGTCGCGATTCGCATCAAATGCTTTCGCCATACGCACAATGCCTGCGAGTCGCAGCACTTCTGCACGCTGGGCCGAGGTCAAATTGATCGCGGCCTTTTCGTCCGACCGTGGCAGATTTCCGCCTTGATGGCGAACTATCACGCTCACCCGATTAAGATCGTCCTGACTCCATCCCAGAGGAACCGCTAGTTTCCTAACTAGACGTGCACATTGCTTCGCACTCCTAGCTCCACTGTTATCGTTTCCGGCGTTGCTGAAGAGCGACGACACTTCCAAAATCGTCCGCGAATCTCGTCCAGTTAAGTCCAGGTTTTGCTTACTTGCAGGGAGAGTGTCGTACAGCTGAAGGGACAAACGAGCGACATGCCGGGAATGTTTGAGGTTTAAATCAAGAAATGATGCCGATAGACGCAATCGTTGTAATACTGCAATCTCGATTTGCTCGCTGGACGGCAACGCGGCCCGCCATGTCTTCCACAGCGAATTCGGCCGGACCATCTTCGCTCGGTACTTAGCTATTCTGCTTGTCCGTTCAGCCAGAAGCTTGACATGCCAACACTGTCGAACTTCAGGAGTATCAACAATCTTCTCCCGTTGCGCTACTTCCCAAAGCACATCCAGGTCGTGGACTTCACCGAGAATGTCCTGAAGCTCCTTTAAATCGCGCTTCCATTCCGCATGTTGTGTCGGAAGAAAGTTCTCGACGATGTATCTGAACTTCTTGATCCCGATGCGCAGGTTATGCATGCCTACGCGTGAACGGTTTCTCAATGCGGCCTGATGCAAAGCATAGGCGTCGGTCCAGCGTTCCAACGCGAGATGCTGATACACCAGACTTCCCTGCCGAACTCGAGACGCGCGCCCAGGGAGAGTTCTGCGAGATTTCTCCCAATGCTTACGATCGAATTTCTCTAATGCTTCGGCGGCATCCTTCTTTAATTTCGCCTGTTGGTCCACCAGGTATTGCTCCATTGCGATTCGCGCAGGATCCGTAACTTCGAATAATCGCACGAGCCATTCTTCCATGACCTGCACATCGCGAAGATCGCCGAGACTCTGGAACAACGATTTCCCTGCCTTCTTCATTTCTTTCCAACCGGGCCTGGGATCGATCGTCATGAGGCCATCCGCGACTGAACGGCAACGCCTCAACGCGACGCGTAAGTCATGCACAGGATCGGCTGCAAAGTGTTGGCTGGCGCGGTCGCATTCCTCCAACACTTGCCCCATCCAGTAGGACAGCCCGGCAGCGTTGGGACGGCTTGCGATTTGGCGAGTTACAGGGACTACCATTTGGCTGAATTCACTCTTCTATTCTCTCTAGAAATCACGTATTGTGCCAACCTTGACCGATGGAACATGGCCTGATGCTCAAGGTCAATTACCTCGGTAATGTGGACACCCAGCCATACAGAGTTACCCTTAGAGGGCAAACTTAACGGACAGGAGACCGACCTATTCTTACCGCGGACACAATTCGGGGAAGCAGAAATGCCTCTGCCCGCGCCTTCATTCACAGCTTAAACATTCTGGTGAAATATGTTCGCCTGTACGGCTTCGAGCACAAGCGTACAGAAGGGCAATTTGAAGCCGCGTGGAAAGAGCTGCAAAACGGATTACCTAAAGGCACGGACGGCAACTTCCTGTTGGGCGTTTCTGGTCAGACGCTCCTGCTCGATGGGCAGCCACTGGAAACGGGACAAGCAGAACGAAGCTTCGCAACGTTGCTCAACACTGCCGGACTAGCGAGCATTCATTTCAGCAACACAGTAACGGAATCAGAGTTCACTCAGTTGGTCCGCGCCTTCGCCAACAGCGGCGCTAAAGCGCAGGAAGTGATCAAACAGATCAAGGCTACATTCGGTGAACACCAGAAATCTTCGATCCGAATTAATGAAGTGAAATATGTTGCCGCCGATCCAGCCACCGGCGAAATTTCAATGGCCGCGCAACTTGCAGCCCAGAATCTCGGTCCAGAGTTTAAGCAATGGCTAAACGATCCCGGTAAGTTGTTGCAATTAATTGCTGCTGCAGAGGGCGCCAAACGTATCGAAGCCGAAGGTGGTTCAGCTTCTGGCGAACCTAGTACCAGCATTTCGCCCAACGTTCCTGCGCAAGTATTGCCACTCGAGGAACAGGAAGTCATTCAAGCGATCCGCCTGTTGACGAAGTTTGGGGAAGCTGGACAAGATCCCACAGCGCAAGGCGCAAGCTTGCAAGTTGAGCTGGACAAAGTCGATTCCAACACGAAAGTAAACTTGCAACAATTGTTGGCTAGCCTAGCGACGGCCGTTCCGGATCAGAAGACCGATACTCCGGTATTGATGAAAGCAGCCGAGAACATGGCAATCCGTTTCGCCCTGGAGAGGTTCAACAAGGGCGATGTTAAGGTTGACGCCGTTCACGAAATGCTGGGCGAGATGAGCGAGCGCATGGAGTCACTGCGCAAGATTCTGCGTGTGCAGGAAGAGAAGATGAGCAAGGCCGGAATTCTGGTCGAGTCTCATAGCGATCTACTTGACCGCATGTTCTGGGCCGAGGTTCCTGACGAAGAAAAAAAGAAAATTCTACTTTCCGACGATGCCCAGTCAGTGCCGCCGCGCAATTTGCGTCAGTTTGTTGAGAGCCTGGTCGAACGTGATGAGGACGAAACAGCCGTTGCCGTTCTACGTAACTATGCTCAGCAGTTGGGAACCAAACAATCCGAACCACGCCGTAAGGTTGCGACTGGACTTAGTCAATTAGCCGATTTGTATGCGAGCCTCGGCGCCGATCTCCTCGGAGGAGCTATCGCGCGGCTCGGCGAAGCACTCTTGAACGAACGCGATCCGGAAATGCAAAGTTTGCTCAGTGCATCGTTTGTCCGTCTCAGCACGGAAGCTGGAAATCGCCGGCATTACGACGCGCTGAACGAAGTTTGTTCCGCGATGGAGAAGCTTGCGAAAGATGCCGCACCGCTGGCAAATGAAATGCGCCCGCGTGTGGGCCTCGAGAATCGGCTTCCTGAATATATCGAGGAAGCAATCAAATTACACGAAACACCTCGCGATCTAATTGCGGTACTACGGCGGACTTCTGAGGCTTCCGCCGAACATCTTGCAGACCGTTTCTTCCGTTGCATGCGTCGGGACGAATGCGATCGCATGGTAGAGATTGCACGTCAGCTGGGGCGCCCAGCGATGCAGCACCTACGTGAGATGCTGCAAAGTGGCCAACCACGGCAGGCTACATCCGTAATCGGTCTAATGAGTCGCCTTGATGTACCGGCGCTCCTGGAATTATTGCCGGCTCGGCTGCGTGACTGGAATCGCTTCTATCACGATGTTTCCGTACGACAGATCGCTTACGGCGCCGCTCATGACCGTGGACGCACGCTGTTGGAATTAGTCGAATTCATTGATCCGCTCGTGCTGCCGCAAGCCATGGATGAAATAGGCATGAGTGGAGATCGTACGGTCGTTCCACCTCTCATCGTGATGGCCGAAGCAGGCGAGGCCAGCGGACGTCCTCCACTGCTGCAATTGAAATCCATCGAATCTCTGGGAAGACTACGTGATCAGGAATCAGTTCCGGTGCTGCGTAATTTACTCGAAGCTAAGAAGATGTGGAAGTGGGTGCAGCATCGCGAACTGAGAATTGCTGCGGCGCAGGCGCTCACAAAAATCGATCCTCGCTACGCCCCGCAGATCATGGCAGAGAGCGGCCTTGAACCCGGCGACTTAGCTATCGCCCCGCTGGACTCGGCTCCTTCGTCTCCTTGGGTGCGGCAGCGTCGTTACGAGCGCATTGCGTTGCGCAAAACGATGAATGCGGCATTGACGAGTTCATGGGGTAAATCTTCGCTTGCGGTCCGCGAACTGAGTTTGGGTGGCGGTATGGGAACAAAAGACGATAACCTGCGACTTGGCGCGGAAGCGGAAATTGACATTTCGAACGGCGTCCGTCATATAAAGGCACAGGTGTTGTTGCGGCGCACTCGGCTGAATGAAATTGGATTCGAAATCGTGAGCATCGATCTCGAAAGTCGCTACCGCCTGCGTCGTACCCTCATGGAAACCGTGGATCAGTTATCTGGTGGCAAGGCCGACAACTGGACCGGAGATCGCAAACCATAAAAAGTTAGCCAAATAAAAAAGCCTCCACGTTATGTGGAGGCTTTTTGCTGCTTGTAGAAATCTACTTTACTTTTAGGAAGATGATCGCGAGCGTGTACAGCGCCAGGGATTCGATCAGCACCAATCCAAGAAGGAAGGCAAACTGAATCGCCGGGCGGGCCGCAGGATTGCGTGCCAAAGCTTCGGTTGCAGAAGCGGTAGCCTTACCCTGTGCCAGACCGCAAAGACCGGAGGCGAATGCCATGGAAAATCCAGCAGCAATCACGACCCAGCCATTTCCGCTAGCCGACGCACCGCCCTGCGCGAACGCGGGAGCGGCAAAGCACATCATGGACATCGCCATGAAGAAGTAGCTCAATAAACGCATTGTGTTTCTCCTGTTTACAACTATGAATTGCCGACAGTGGGTGGTTGACGTCAACGTTCGGCACGCCCTCACGCTGTACGGCGCGGAAGCCGCTTCCAGCTTCCAGTTCCGGGTTCAGCACAACACGAGCCCGCAACTTGAAACTTGAAGCGCATCCCTTTTGACAACCGGCGAATCTCAGTGTTCTTCGGCAACTGCACCCGAAAGGTAAATCATAGCAAGCAGAATGAAAACATAAGCCTGCAAGAACGCCACACCTATATGTAACCCGATAAAGATCACGGGGATCACAATTGGGACCATGGAGAAGAACACCATGATGACGACATCGCCGGCGAAAATATTGGCCCACAGACGAACCGTAAGCGACAAGAGCCGAGCAGTATGGCTGATGACCTCAATGGGGAACATCAGGATCGCCAGCGGGATCCGCATGAAAATCGAAAGGCTGGGATCAGCTGGCCCAAAAAAGTGAGCGATGTAATGTCCAAGACCCTGCTTACGAATTCCGTGGACATGGTAATACGCGAATGCAAGTATGGCGCAACCAAGTGGAACGGTTGCTGTAAGTCCCGTAGGAGCTTCGAAGCCGGGGACGACGCCGATAAGATTGCAGCCAAGAATGAATAAGCCGAGAGCGGTAAGAAATCCGATGAAAGCGCCGCTGCCATGACCGATAATTTCGCTCGCTTGAGTGCTGACGAATTCGTCAGTCAACTCGGTAATGTGCTGCAATCCGCCGGGATCGCTGACTGACAGGCGCATTCGGATCAATACAAAAACCAGTAGCAGGAACGCAGTAACCAGCAGTTCCATGGCAACTGCGTTGGTGATCGGCGCCTGCGGATATTGGGGCTGAACGTGGACCGCTTGCAACAAAGCAGTAACCGGCCCCGCCAAATATCTATTTAAAATTTCAGTAAACCAAAGCTGTTCTGGCATATGCAGTATTCGGCCTTACTTCTTACGACTCAATTTGCACTCAGTGAGGAATGTCAATCGCGTTGTACTAAAACCCCGTAAACTTCGTGAACCGCTTCGCACGCGGCACCCGCTACGGGTAAGAATAATCCCACAATTAGACCGTTAACGCTTATCGGGGAAACTCTGGAAATAGTATATCCCACCGCTGCAATCAGGCCGTAACGCAGAAGGAACCGGGCAATCACGCCGCCACTATCCTGTTGTTGGCTTTCTTCTACAGCTCGGGCAGACAATGCGGCCACAGCGCTTTCCAGCCAACGAAAACTTAAAAGAGATGCGGTGCAGCCCATCGCAAAGCCCGCTGCGACATGCCAATCCCATATGATAAGCGCCGAAACCGTGGAAGCGCAGGCCACAACAACCATGAACCGGGTCAGCCTGCCGACGGCAGCTGAATAGTCGAATTCTGAAGGTTCGATTTCGATTGTCTGCGGACCGCTCATCTCCCGATGTCCGACTTCCGAACCGTTTGCACTAAATTAAATAACCCCGCGAAGCTACCGAGAATGAGCCCAACAATGCCAATCCATGTGTGATGGAGCCAGTGGTCCAAGCCCGTTCCAAGAAGCCATCCTATGACACTTGCAACAGGCAGAATGAATGCAAGTTGAGTAACGCGGCCCAGCTGTGCCCATCCGCTTTGATTCGCTCCTTGATCATCCTGGTGCTGGTCGTTTGGCATGGGTGTTCGTTCTCATTCTAAATGCTCAGCCTAGATGAAATACCCATTCAGTGAGCCTAATAAAGGGCTGAGGATGGACACCCATCAACAAGGTCGCGACTGCCGTGAATATTCCGACAATTTGCGGACCGCGAGATTGATTAGCGGACACTTGTTCTTGTGAAGTTCTTGAAAACAATTTCCATGCTGTCCGACCATAAATGACCAGGCCAAGCAGCGCGCATGCGATACCGATTCCCGCTAGCCAGCGATGAGATGTGGCCACCAAAGCCAGATAAGCGAAATACTTACCGTAAAAGCCAGCGAGTCCGGGCAATCCGGCAATTGAAAGTAGGAAAATTGCAAGGAGAATGGCGCGCACGGGTTGCCGAAAAACTAGCCCTTCGATGTTCTCCTCCTTGCTGTCGCTGACGTTTGCGGAAATTGTTGCGTAGGCACCGGCGTTCATTAACAGAATCGCCAATAAATACAGCAGGATACTCTTCAACCCCTGCCAGACGGCAAGATCGGGCGGAGCCACGGTCACCGCAGCTGCGAAGCCGAACAGCATGTATCCACAATGAAGGATCGACGAATAAGCGAGCAATCGCCGGAATTCAAATTGCAAAGCAACTGCCAGCGTTCCAACCAATATAGCGGCGACGCCGACCCATATTAGCATAGGGGCATACGCGAATCGCACAGGATAAAATCCCCATAGTCCAATGCGCAATAACATTGCCCAACCGGCAGTAGCAGTAGTGATTGAAATGAAAGCACTAGCACAATTTTCGGCAGGGTTGTTGCGGTTTGCCCCCCAATTATGAAACGGGACCGCCATAACTTTGAGGAGTAATCCCGCTGTCGTGATCACAAGCGCCATCGCCAGCAAAGGGTGGCCGGTCAGTTTCTCATTTTGATTAATCGCGAGACGAATGGCCTCTCGCATTTCGGGCAAGCTGCAATGCTTCGTCCCCAAATAGAGCAATACAAAGCCGAGCCCTAAGGTCGCCGACGAAAATATTCGCCAACGCAAATACTTCTTCCAGGCACGTCTAAATGATGCACTTGGCGTCGTGTCGGTGCATGCAAATCGCACCATCGCAACGTGAGCAATATCCATCACGATTACAGCGGCAAAAATCAGGGCTAGGTTAAATCCGGAGGCCATGAACATCATCGCTGCAATCGCGAGCAGCATGGAGGAATAAAACCCGGCCGAAGGCGATTGCTCGGGGTGAGCTTTCCGCATTCCGATCAAGATCGATGCCGCGCCTGCAGACAACAGGAGGTAATAAAAAAATATTGAAAAATTGTCGACCAGCAGCGCGTGCCGAAAACCCACCTGGAGCACGATACCGGCGTGTGCCAACTGAGCTTGGGTGAGTTGCAACTTGGCCAACCCGCCCGTAGCGAAGGCGATTCCGACCAGCGTAGTAACGCTATTGAACCATTTCCATTCCGGAGGCAACATGCGATCCATAAGCCAAACTCCGGTGGCAAATAGAAACAGAAGGATGACGGGCAGCGACAGTACGTAATCGGTCACATTAAACATAATGATTTTTCCACCGCACTCAGTTATAACGCCAGCTGACTCATTACGCTGTTTATAATCGGTGTTCGCTCATACAGACCATAAAGGATGCACTTTGGCACTCAACGAGAAAATTCACGATTTACGCCGCGAAAAACTCAAAGCGATCGAAGCTCTGGGACAGCAGTCCTATCCCAGTCATTACAAGTTCACACACACCATTCCGGCGATCATTGCTGAACACAAAGATAAACCTAAGACACCAGAGCAGCTTGAGACTGAGCGCATACCTGTTCGTGTCGCTGGCAGAATCATGGCTATCCGTCTCATGGGCAAAGCAGGGTTTGCACACCTCCAGCAGAATGGCCAGCGCTTGCAGATCTATGTAAAAAAAGACGCCATCGGCGAAAAAGGATTTGAACTCTACAAGCTGCTTGATCTGGGCGACCACGTCGGCGTGAGTGGATATTTGTTTTACACGCGTACAGGTGAACTCTCCATTCACGTCGAGGAGATGACGTTCCTCTCAAAAGATTTATTGCCTCTGCCTGAGAAGTGGCATGGATTGACTGATGTTGAGCTGCGTTATCGCCAACGCTACGTCGATCTAGTGATGAATCCGGATGTGCGCGAAGTGTTTTTGAAACGCAGCAAACTGGTGCAGTCGCTGCGCAGCTCTCTCGATGCCCGCGATTTTATTGAAGTCGAAACTCCGATGATGCAGCCCATCGCCGGCGGGGCGGTGGCTCGTCCGTTTGTTACGCATCACAATACGCTTGACATTGATTTGTATCTGCGAATCGCACCGGAACTTTACCTGAAACGCTTAGTGGTCGGCGGTTTCGACCGTGTCTACGAAATTAATCGTAATTTTCGTAACGAAGGTATTGGGTGGAGGTGGAATCCAGAATTCACAATGCTGGAGTTTTATCAGGCGTATACCGACTACCGTGGCGTAATGGACTTAACTCAGCAAATTATCGAAAAGGCGGCGGTTGATGTGACCGGCGGCACCAAAACGAAATGGGCGGATCAGGAAATCGACTGGTCTGACTGGAAGAGGATGACGATGCGGGAAGCAATCATCCATTATTGGCCTGAGACAGCCGGCGCTGAACCGGAGATGACAGATTTTTCGTCGCCTGAGTCGGTGAAGAACCTCGTCCAGCGGTTTAATAGTTCGAACGCACATGTTGCTTACGATCCCAAAGAGCCCGCCGGAAAAACGATTGCGGCGCTATTTGAGGCCGTTGCAGAGGAGCACCTTACCCAGCCGACAATTATTTACGAATTCCCTACCGCGGTTTCGCCGCTCTCAAAACAGAAGCCGGACGAACCCGACTGGACTGAACGCTGGGAAATTTATGCAGGCGGCATGGAAATCGCGAACGGCTTTAGTGAACTCAATGATCCCGAAGATCAGCGTCGGCGATTCGAAGGCCAACTCAAAGAACGCGAACGCGGAGACGATGAAGCCCACCAGATGGACGAAGATTACATCCGTGCGCTTTCCTACGGAATGCCACCTGCAGGCGGCGTGGGTGTCGGAGTCGACCGATTGGCGATGCTACTAACCGACTCGCATACGATTCGCGACGTGATTTTATTTCCGGTTTTACGGCCAGAAAAAAACGCATCCGGAACTGAAACTCCGGACGCGCATGGCGAAAACGAAACCGCCTAGATCAAATTTATTTACAGTTGGGTAGCTTGAAGTTTGAGATCCTCGTTTGCCATGTTGGATTGGTCAGCTGCGTGACATCGTAGTATTCGTTGACGTACCAGAACGTGCAATCATCTGAGGGATCTACCGTCATGCTCGAGTACACTCCCCAATGGAATGTATTCTCTTCGTCCTCTGTGCCATCGAACAGATCAAGTTCGGTGGGAGGTAGATTCCGATTCAAATTCAGGTATGACGCCCGAATTCCAGGATGAGTATCCAAACCTGAAATGCTATAACCAACCGCCATGTCTCCTACTTTGTCTTGGGCAGCGCTTGGCATGAACCGATAGTCGCTGTCGCCCGGATTGATTATTCCGTGATGAATCAATCCCGCTGCACGAAATTCGTACCATGCAATTCCCGTTTGAGATTGCAGGCCGGACCCCACTTGCACCGAGTGTGAAAACACAAACGAGAAGTACGGATGCGCACCTCCAAAACCACGGTACGTAAGACGTTGCATCAGCCTATCGCCCACTGAATCGATATGATTATTTGTCTGCGGGGTGCTAGGTTCTGGAACACAAATCGTATTTGTAGGCAAGTCTGGGAAATAGCAACCCTGTGTGTAAGTTGGAACCGTTAGGGGTTTGGGCCCGGTGAACGTGGAAAGTTTGCTGTTAGACCAGTTCACATGGAATTCCCAAAGATTAAAAGTGTTCGATGTCGTTTGGCTGCCTTGAGGGTTTTCGATGCTAACCATTACGTTCGGCATTCCCTTTGGTGGCAGGATTGTGCCGTCGAAGTCAGCAGGCAAGAGGCTGTGTGCATAGAATAGTTGAGTGCCAAAATTGCTTGGATAACGGAAGCATTGCGGCGCTCTGACCGTTCCGTTGATCAGCATATTAGCGCGGTCGAAAGCGCAAGCGATAATTCCTACTTCCTGATAGCCCAAATCTGGATCTTCAACATCAATGGTCACATAGTACGCATCAGGCCAAGTTGAAATTTTCGGATAGTCGGGGTAGTAAGAATGCCCGTTTCCATTTGTGCCTAGTATCGAAGTGAGATCGAAACCGAACGGATACCATTTAACGTTGTTCAAGTCGTCCGTCGTTGAGACCGCAATGCAGTAATAAAATGGGGAATTCCCCGTACCCAGCCCTTGGCGTCTACCAATCACCCATCGTGACGCAATCTTGTCAAAATTGACCTCGGCGTTTCCGCTGGCACCAACGCAATTGGGGATGTGGAATCGCCACGGAGTGCTGCCATCCACGGGACCGCTTGGCCACACAGGAGAGTAGGGGAAAGTCTTTGAATAGCCCTGATAGACCGGATTAGTCCATTCCAGATATTGTTTCGTCCCCGCAGCGCCGTTGGGGTCCACGTTAGGCCCCACCCCTTGAATCTGCGAAGCATCAATCCCTTCAAATTGGCATACTACAGGGCTGCCAGTGCTGCAAGCAGGCGGCAGAACTTGGCCGCTGGAAGGAAGTGCTATAAACGACACGGCTAGGGCAAAAAAGAATAGTCGCATTAGAACTCCTCGGCAGAAGTTGGGATGGACCGCGAACGGAAATCCCCATTTGCTTCTATGTGTAGCTTATGGCCAAGCAGGAGTTTGCGCAAAAGGAAGAAAGTCTCTAGAGCCTTTTAGAGCTCGCCAGGATGTGCGAGATATTTAAGGAGCTTTAAAATTAACTAGATAGCTTCGACGTTGTAACCTTCAAGATCAACTGAGAGTGACCGCTGGATGGGCTCAATGAGTATGACTAATTTTCTCTGACTACGCTTCCCTACTAGAACGCCTTCAACCCCGTCCAAAGACCCACCCTTGACGCGTACCCGCTGCCCCACGCGCAGAGTCATCGAATTCTTGAAGGGAATCTTATTGTTTAGCAGCAGCTTAATATCTTCGATCTGCTTGTCAGGTATCGGAGTTCCCTTGCCCTGCGTTCCTACGAATCCTGCTACTCCGTGGGCACGAAGCACTCTGACACGCTGATCTGGCGTATAGCTTACACGGACGAATGCGTAGCCAGGAAACAGGGGGACATCAACATGCTTGGGTCCTGTAACCCATCGATGAACCTGTGTGACCAGCGGCAGAAACGCTTCTACCCCAGCACCATCCAGCTGCCGAATTGCGACCTTTTCATGCCGGGAGCGAGTCCGAATTGCATACCACTTCTGCACGGCAATGCCGGAGGTCGCATTGTCCGGAACCTGCAGATTATTTCCGACACCTTCAACTCCGAATGACGACGACAAAAGATTGCTCCATCTCGTTTTGCAGCGTCCAGCGAACGCGACACAAAATCTTGGCACAGTATAACGCACGACAACATGGGACTGGGTTAACGAATGAAGTGAGTGATTACGGAAGTGCGGAAGAAAAGCTACAAACTCGAGTCGCCATCGAAGTGGCAAGGATCCCACACTTCGGGATCTTGCAGCATGGCAACGATGTCCTTATTACGGCTATTGTAGTAATAAAACCAGCTGGGAAGTTGTCGGCGATGCGGACCCATGCTTTCAATGACAGCTTCTTTATCAGGGCGAAATCCGTAGGCTTCCAGCATGTGAATATCTTCTTTTCGGCAACGATCATATGCCCATTCCAACATCGGTCCGAGAACGTCCACATTCCCATCCGTGGTTTGAAAATCAATCAGGCGGACCCTTTTCAAACCAATACGAGGATTATCGTGGCGATAAAAAATGGCATACGCCGTGATTCGAGATCCCTTACCCGTCGTTAAAATCCAGACCCTGCCTTGTTCTAAAGCAAACTTAAAATGCCATTGCAAAACTTCGCTTGTGCGGTATCCCAACAGGCGATGGGGATACGCCAGTTTCAACTCTTCCCAAAATGCATCGAATCGCAAATCGAATTCCGAGCAGAGTGTGAGCGGAACATGCATTGGAGATTTGCGAAACCCTGACCGTGAAATTTTGTCTCTTGCGACCATAGCGAGAGCGGCAGGGTATGCAGCCAAATGCGGCCATTTTTTCATCGCAAACGCACCAGCTGTGAATCCTTGATAGTTAGTGATCCAATAAACGGAATGTTCCCAATCGCCTGCCGGAACACGCCGCCCATAGAGCGGTGCGACGAGACGCGCCGAATTCGGGTTAGCGCTGGTGACTAACTGTATGTCGATATTCTTCTGGCAAATGAATCTCTTGCCCAAAAATCCCGCATAGGCAGAATGTGCAGGATCAATCACCATTGCGAAGGTCGCGCCGCTAACCATCTCATTCCCGCGGAACGTGAAGCCGCTGGGAATATTACCCATATATCCGACAATTTCTCCCGCAGAAGTTTCAGCTACCCAACCGATCGCAATGTCAGGCCGTTTTATGCATATCGGATTGTCGACCCATAAATGCCGCCACTGTTGCTCATTCTTCGCGCCCAGCCCGTTCCGCACCTGTACGGCGGCAATTTGGGCGTAGTCGTCTATTCTTGCGTTCCGGATCTTTACGGAGCGAGGCTCAACTGCCGGTGGCTCCGCTACCGCGGCTGCGGAAATGTCATTTACTTCGCTCAAGGCGCTAGTTCCCTAAAAATGTCTAGGTTGGCAAACTGCACATTGGACTGATTTTAACGTGGGTCAAAACTGCCCAAGTTAGTTGGGGAGGGAATTCACAAACAGCGTAGACGCGGAATTCGCTCACGTCAAGATTTTTCGCTCCATATTTTAGGATTGATGTACTTCCTATTTTTGTTGACGTGCGCTGGGATTGGGGACACACTGCATAAAGATGCGCAGAGACTTCGCAGGACTTATATTAACCTGTGATTGGTGCAGCCGAATGTGAGACTTACGAAGTTTTATTTTGGCCCTTGGGATGCGGTCAGTCCCCCAGATTAGTTCGCCCGGAGACGCGCCTTGCCTCTTGAATTCGACACCCCATTCGCAAGTATCGAGAGTGCGCATGAGTTTCTCGGCCTACTAGCCGATGCCGCAGCCGACGCCAGGCAAACTACCGAAAACGATCTCGAGGCCACGTCCGACGAGGTATCGCGCCGCCGCGATGCCCTGCGCGTCGTTCTTTATAAAGTACAAAAGCTTGAGCAGCACCTGGCGTCGAGTCGTCGATTGTTGAATGACCTCCGCACTTTACGTCGTCTCCTTTTCGAAGAACGGTCAGATGGTTCAAAGGCCGCCGATGTTCGGCATAAACCTGCGATTTAGGTTCATTCCAGTCATTTTCGGCCTTTCCCCTCCAATCCTCTGATTAATTCCTATAAAACCAGCAACTACCTTCCTATCATCGACTTGGCAGAGTCTAACGACTCCCCTCTGAGGAGTCCGAACACTCATTGCTGGGACATGTAGAGTTCGATAAAGTCGAAAAACTTAAGAGACTCCCCCCAGTTACCTTCGACTAAATGGCCACCGGAATGAAAAGGAATTTGAACATGAAGCTGACTCACAAAGCGCAAAGAAAAATCCTCATCGTGATGGCACTTGCAATATCGCCGATGATTTCGTTCTCAGTAGCTGACGCTCAGAATACGATTACGACAGTTGCTGGTGGAGGCGCAGTAGGCGGCTCAGCACCGAGCAAAATAAATTCCGATGCATTTGTACCCAAGGCTTTCCTCGGAAAAAATGGGATTGCTTACAACGAACTTAAGCGCCCGACCGAAGCAGATAGCGCGTTAAAGGGGCCGTCTCATGTCCGGCCTATGATTGGATCTAACAGCAACGCTGACATACCCGGGCCAAGTGCAGTTGTTTCTGACGGCCAAGGCAATACGTACGTAGCGTCGCCTGACGCGCAACAGGTTTACAAAATCGACGCAAGCAATACTCTGACAATTTTTGCGGGTGTTGGATACTCGACTGAAAGTCCAACAAGGTTTGATGGCGGGGCCGCCACGAGTGCGAGCTTGAACGAACCAACCGGGCTCGCGATCGATTCCAAGGGTAATGTGTTTATTGCCGACATGACGGATTACCTGATTCGCAAAGTCGATGCTAATGGAGTTATTACAACCATCGCAGGAAACACCACACTCTGTCAGGATTCGACGACTCTTTGCGGCGATGGCAGAAAAGCCACGAATGCCGAGTTGAACTATCCCACCGGAATAACGGCAGACGCATCCGGAAATGTGTACATTGCGGACACTGAAAATCATCGGGTACGGGTTGTGAATTTGCAAAGCACGGCCATCGTTGTAGCTGGTATCCGTATCAATCCAGGAACCATCAACACGATTGCTGGCAACGGCGCACCGTGCGTGCGACCCACTAACCCGTGCGGCGACGGAGGAAACGCGCGGTCGGCCAACCTAAAATTTCCGCAGGGTGTCGCCGTTGATTCTCAAGGAAACATATTTATTGCGGATGCGGGAGACCATCGCATACGTGTTGTGTCGTCCAATGGCCTGATCAACGCATATGCAGGCAACGGAACGCCTTGTGGCAATCCAGTGCAAGGCTGCGGTGATGGAACTCCTGCTGTCAGCGCAAGCCTCAATAATCCATGGCAGATTTCAGTAGACAGTTCCGACAATCTTTATGTCACCGACCCGATAGAGAATCGCCTACGAGTGGTCGATGCCGGAACGAAGACGATCACGACTATTGCTGGAACGGGCGTCGCTGGTTTCAACGGCAACTATGAAAACGCCTCATCAGCTCAACTGAATAATTCGCGCGGAGTTTGGGTCGATAGCACCGGCGCAGTGACGATCGGAGACACAGGAAATCAAATGGTTCGCAGAATCTCCAATGGTCTGATAGCGGCAGTCGTTGGCGGTGGGAACGGCGGAGATAACGGCCCGGCAACATCTGCGATCCTGTCAGCAAGCCACGATGTTGCTCTCGACTCGGCGGGCAATCTCTACATCGCGGACACGGCGAACAATCGAATTCGCATGGTAACGCCAGGCGATCAAGGAAATATCTACACCATTGCGGGAAATGGCACTGCCGGATTTGTGGGAGACAACGCGCCCGCGACATTGGCACGCTTAAATCAGCCTTTCGGCATCGCAATCGATCAATTCAACGACATCTACATCGCGGACACATCGAACTATGCTGTTCGGCTGGTCAACCAAAATTCCGGAATCATCACTACAATCGCGGGCAACGGGCATCCCTGTGCAAAGTCCACTGCCGCGTGTGGCGATGGCGGACCGGCAACCTACGCCCAATTTATTCGGCCTACTAAAGTTGCGACCGATGGCGCCGGAAACATCTATATCGCTGATGCCGGTGCTAACAAAATACGGATGATCAACTCGTCAGGCGTCATAATGACCTTCGCTGGAACTGGTTTGGCGTGCGCAAATCCACTCGCCGGCAATTGCGGTGATGATGGTCCGGCCACTCAAGCTGAATTGAATGGTCCTTTTAGTGTTGCAGTCGATGGCCAAGGAAACATTTTCATCGCCGACACAAATGACAACCGCATCCGAAAAGTAGATTCCGTCACACATCTCATCACCGCGTACGCTTTCGACGGTCGCAATGCTTTTGGTCCCGAGCATGTGCCAGCTCTTCATTCAAGCTACAACACGCCGCAATACATAAACCTTGATCCCCGTGGCAACATGTACGTTAGCGGAAGCGACTTCTTCTACGTAGTCCAAAGAATATCTGCGGTTGACGGAACTGTAATGAGTGTTGCCGGTCCTGCTGGGGATCCGAAATACTACGGATTCAAAGGCGATGGTCAAAATGCCAGCAAAGCAAATCTCAACAACTTCGGAGCAACTATTGATGGGTCGGGGCACCTCTACATTGCTGATGGAGGAAACAATCGCGTACGCCTGGTCACTCTTGCGGCGGGAGCCAGCCTGACCACAACCTCGATGACCTTTGCGCCGGAGCCGATAGGAACTGAAGGCTCACCGCAAAGTCTTGGTATGACAAATAAGGGCAGCGACGACTTGACGTTTAGCGAAGCTCCGATTGTGAGTGGCGATTACATTCTCACGTTGATAGGTGGCGCTGGGTGCGCGCAGAACATGATTGCGCCTCTTGGAGTATGCAATGCTAAAGTGACTTTCAAGCCTACTGGATATGGCCCACGCAGAGGCAGCATCACATTTTCCGACAACTCCTACGGACATCCCACTCAAAAAGTGTTCTTGTCAGGCTCCGGTCCTGATTTTGTGATGACACAATCCACAAATACCCTGAGCGTAGTGCGCGGATCTCAACAGACGTTTACTGTAACGTTCTCGCCGCTAGCCGACTTTGATCAACCGATTCTGACGACGTGTGGCGGGGTACCGAAATATTCAGTTTGTACAGCGTCAGTGAACTCCGTTACTCTCAGCGGGAATTCTTCGACAACCGTGACTTACACAATTCAAGTCGGCGCACACACCGCCCCCGGAACCTACACCCTGCGGCCCACCGGAACCAGCGTTCTGAAGCACGAGACCGCGATTCAATTGAATGTCGAATAGCTATTCAGATTTGGGTTGATCGCGCTGACTGAAGGCATAAAGCACCATTTCAACGCGAGTGGAAACCCCCAGCTTGTCGAAAATTCTGAAGATGTAATTCTTCACCGTGTGTTCGCTCAATTTTAAGCGTTCAGCGATCTCACGATTGGATAGACCCTCGGTGATACATCGCACGATGTCCTGCTGTCGCTTTGAGAGCAACACCGCGCCCTGCGCATCGGTGAGACGCGGCGGAGCTGCGTCCGCGAACGCATCAAGCAGAAACAGCAACTCGTTGTTATTGGCCCAAACCTGTCCTACGTTTACGGCAAGTATGCATTTACGCAACGTCTCAACCGATTCAGTCCGGCAAAAAACGCCCTTTGCACCCGCACTGAATGCCCCCAGGATCGCATCCCGCTTTGAAGTTTCAAGCAGCAGAATCGCTTTGCAATCTGCATGTGAGAGACGGATCTGCCGGCAAACATCGAGGCCTTTGGTAGGTTGTTCGTCAAGTTTAAGGCTAATGATCGCTACATCCGGCGTAGCCGTGGTCAAGGCTGCTAAGGTTTCATCGGCACTCGCACAAACAGCTACGATTTCAAACTGTGAATGCCGGCGTAGGGCGTCGGCGAGCAGTTGACTCCCCATGCGAGTACTGTCTGTGATCAAGACTCGAATCGGACTAGAACGCGGAGGTGAAGAGATTGTGGACATACTTTATGACTAATTTGCAAATAGTCCCAGTTCGTCTCGAATGCCTAGTTCAAGTGTAGGTACTTCCATCCCGTGCTCCAAGTTACGCATGATACCATCTTTTAGGTACTTTGTTACCCTGGTTACCTCTTCGAAATAGAGTAGGGAATGGCCCGTAACGATAACTAGATTGGGGTCTTAGGTAAGGGAGTAGTTTGTTTCCGTGGACTCTGAGGCAAATAGGCCCATGCCACCCATACCTTCCGCCTCTTCGCTAGTTGGTACAATTTCTATATCGTTGTTAAACGATTCGATGCGGGTTTCGCGCCGAGTCTTAGATGGTAATCTTCAACCCTCCCTCACCGAAGAGACCCACGGGAAGCTGCATATAGGCGGCTTAGATAGATATCCTGAGTTGGATTAGTTTAGTTAGATCGCGATGCAATGGCAGTCAAATTTTCCGGTGTTGCTTGTGAGAGTCAATTGCAGCGAATGGCAGTCACCCTAAAACGAGATTTTGAATTGGGTTTTGTTGTAGTTCCAATGTTCAGAAATTCAGTGCCAAGTATTTAAGAAAGTCTTGAAGTACTTTAAAAGTAAAGGCTTGCAACCAATTTTTAAATAAACTGACAGGGCGAAGCTGTGTCCGATGCCCTATTCTCAAGCGAGATAGCAGTCGATGGAGATTGAATCATGAAAAACAAATTTAAGTTCTTCGTTCCGGTTTTATTAGTTCTTTCGATCGCGGCTTTCGCATGGCAAGAGCCGGTTGCACCAACGTCGGCGCAGCCAACTGAGTCCCACATACAACCGATCAGTTCAACCACGGCGCCTGGGTTCTCCCCAAGACACCCGCGCTATGAGCTTCAGCCAAGCGACACTTTTGACTTGGTGTTCGATTACACTCCGGAATTCAATCAAACCGTCACCATTCAGCCCGACGGCTTTATCACGTTGCGGAATGTTGGCGACCTGAACGTGCGCGATCTTACGGTCGAACAAGCAAGAGCGAAGATCATGGAGGCTTATGGAAAGATCCTCGCAAAACCGACGATGACGCTTGTGCTCAAAGATTTCCAAAAGCCCTACTTCATAGCTGATGGCCAAGTACGCACTCCGGGAAAATATGAGCTGCGGGGCGATACGACTGTGATTGAGGCCGTAGCGATGGCGGGAGGCATTCAAAGCCAGTATGCCAAGCACTCGCAGGTTGTGCTTTATCGGCGCGTGAATGACACTTGGGCTGAAGCGCGTCTGATCGACGTTAAGAAAATGCAATCAACGCACAATCTCTCTGAAGATGTTCAAATACAGCCTGGAGACATGATTTTCGTTCCAAAGAACGCGTTGTCCAAAGTGCAGCAGTGGTTGCCGATTTACAGCGTCAATGCTATGGGCGCACAAAGCAAAGCATTTTAAGTACAAGTTGCCGAGGAGATTGGATATGGAAGGTCAAGAGTTAGTCGTATATTCGGGACAGCAGGCGTTCTCACTCACGGCGCGCGATCTCGCCGCCATGGGATTCCGTCATCGCACTGCTGTGATTATCTGCTTCTTTGCGGTCCTTCTTGGAACCGCCGTAGTAGCAGCCGTCATGCCCTCATATGAAGCGCACACCGAAATTCTGGTTCACACCAACCGCTTGGACCCAGTAATTACGCCTGGCAGTAATGGCGGCGGTGCGGTTTCAAATACCTCGGTAACTGAAGAGGAATTGAACTCCGAGGCAGAGTTGCTCAGAAGTGATGACGTGCTACGGCGAGTTGTAACGATTGCCGGCCTCGACAAACAGGAAGAAAGCAAATTCATCTTCTGGAAACGTAAGCCGGAAGAGAGTATGGCGAAAGCGCTTGCCAAGTTAAAGGCGTCAATGCACGTAGACCCTCTCGCTAAGAGCGATGTCATCAAGGTGACGTATGGTTCGCCCGATCCGAAACTCGCGGCTTATGTATTGACGGTTTTAGATGACGTCTACCTGAAAACGCACAAAGAGGTTTACCACCCTTCAGGCGAGTATGCATTTTTCGATCAGCAAGTGCAGAAAGCCAGCGCTGAATTAAATGATGCGGAAGCCAAGTTAAAGGCTTTCCCTGCCGGCCACGGAACTCCAAATGCAATGATGGCGCGCGATATCGCTCTACAAAAAGTCAATGACTTCAATTTCAACCTGGGCCAGACACGTACGGAGATCGCTTCAACCCAGCGAAGAATTACATCACTTGTTCAGCTGGAGAAGACTACTGATCCGCGACTCACGACTCAGGTTCACAAAAACGACGATGCTGGCACCCTGCAGCAATGGCGAACCACGCTGTTGAATCTTCAGTTGAAGCAAAGTGAACTGGCTTCTAAGTTTCAGCCCGACTATCCTCCGTTGGTTGAAGTGAACAATGAGATCAAGCAGACACAGGCCGCGATTGACGGGCAAAAACCTCTGAACGATGTAACCACGGACCAAAACCCCTCATATAGCTGGATCAACGATGAATTGGTCAAAGACAAGACTTTGCTTCAAGGAGACGAGGCGAAGGCTTCCTCTCTCGAGTCGGTCATCAATGAAAACATGGACAGCATCCGTAAGCTCGAAGCCTCGGGCCTCGAAGAAGGCGATCTGACGCGTACCGCAAAAGCGGCGGAAACCAATTATTTGCTGTACCTGCAAAAACGAGAAGAAGCACGTATCAGTGACGCGCTCGACTCGACGCAGTTGGTGAACGTAGCCGTGCAGGAAAAACCGCAAGTTCCAATTTATCCTGCCCAGTCTCCCTGGCTGTTTTTAATGGTGGGGGCAATGTTGGCAGTAACGGCGAGCGCTGGAATCGTGTTTGTAATGGAACGCCTTGACGGCTCTTTCCGGACACCAGCAGAAGTCGAATCGATTCTGAACCTCCCGGTGCTGGCAGCGGTCCCAGACACAGGTAATGGATTTCATTCCCTGAATGGAACTTCGTCGCGGCATCTTCCAGTGGATGTATTGCGTGAGACGCGCAATTAACAAACCTAAGGAATTGATTTTTTTCATAAAAAGGACAATGGGGCTATGAGCAGAAATTTCGAGTTACTACAAAAAGCAGCAGAAGAGCGGGACCGGCATCAAGCAGAACCGGTGGCAAGCGTTTCTCCTGCAGCGGAATGGATAAGGCCAGCGGAGGGTACCGGTGAAGGCGTAATGCCGCAATCCGTCGAAGGCTTCTCGCGAGAAGAAATGAATAAACTTGTACAGCGATTGTTCCCCAGCGATGGCGCTCGAGTGGTGGTATTTTCTACCGTCGAACGCGGTGCGGGTTGCACCTGGCTTACTGCGCAAGTTGCCCAGACACTGGCGGCACAAGGCCGGAGTTCGGTCTGCCTCGTGGATGCTAACTTTCGTGTCCCGGCGATGCATGACGTCTTCGCAATTAACAACCAGCAGGGCCTGTCGGATGCCGTGGTCGACGGGGGGCGCACGCAGGATTATCTGCGCAGCACTCCGCAATCGAACCTCTGGTTGCTGACCAATGGCTCGCCCGAAAAGGCGGCACAGGCAGTCGCGTCCTCCCAAGCGCTACTTGAATGCGTTCAGCAATTGCGTGCGCAGTTTGAATATGTACTCATTGACTCGGCGCCGATGAATTTATATAACGACACGCTTAGCATCGCGTCCGCAGCGGACGGAATCGCCCTCGTGCTGAAGGCTAACTCTTCACGGCGTGAAATTGCGCAGAAGATGGTGCAGGAAGCGAGAAGCGCTAACATTCGCGTACTCGGGGCTGTACTGAATCAGCGCACATTCCCGGTACCTGAATCTGTTTACCGGCGCTTGTAAGAAATTGTGGTCGAAATGTGTCGCCCGTAATTCGCGGGCGATGAGCCCAAATCCCAGCTTTCAACTCCCCTTTGAACACCAAATCAGAAACCAGGATTAAAGATATCCAATGGTAGCGGCCCGTCGTCAATTACTGGTTAACTTCCTGAAGCTATTTGATCTGTCGGTGATGGTCGCCTGTTTCGTGGCGGCCTCCTACGTAGTTCTGGAACACAGCCAATCGACGCTGTCCTTCGAGGAGCTCTTCTCGATGCGCGTGAAGCTTGGGAATTTTGTCCTGTTCGGTTTGCTTCTCGTCATGTGGCACGCAATTTTCGGGGCCTTTGGAATGTACGGTTCTCGCCGCATCCAGCGCCGTCGATATGATGTGATGGATATCACCAAGGCGACCACATGCGCCACGGTCTTCATACTTCTAGCTTCTGTGGCATTCCGCATCAAGATGGTATCACCGTTGTTCCTGGCTGTATTTTGGCTCTTTACGACATTTCTTACCGTCTGCAGTCGCTTATTCTTGCGCGCGATGCTGGGACGTGTCCGACTCCACGGACACAACTTGCGCCATATGTTGATCGTGGGCACGAATCCACGTGCCCTCGAGTTCGCTAACCGGATTGCTTGCAAGCCAGCATTGGGATACCACATTTTAGGATTCGTCGATCGCGAATGGGACGGGTTACCGCAATTCCGCGACAGCGGCTTTGCCCTCGTAAGCGACATGGATCACCTTCCTGAATACCTGCGTGCCCATCCGGTAGACGAAGTGATCGTGACACTTCCCTTAGGATCGCTGCATGGATACAGTTCCGAACTTCGTTCCATTTGCGACGAGCAAGGTATTACCATCCGCGTATTGAATGATTTCTTTGACATGGAAGGACGCCGGGCAAAGGCAGAGGAAATTGAAGGCGTGTCGTTGATGACCCACTACGCCGGAGTCGCCGAGGGTTGGCCGGTCTACGTCAAACGCGCAATCGATTTGGTGGTGTCATTCATTGTTTTGCTAATGCTCGCTCCCGCGCTAACGATTGTGACCATTCTCATCAAGCTGACATCTCCGGGCCCTGTTTTCTTCGTCCAGTACCGCATGGGACTAAATAAACGGCGTTTCAAGATTTACAAATTTCGCACCATGGTCGCAGACGCCGAACTGAAGATGCGCGAAGTCGAACATCTTAATGAAGTATCCGGACCAGTTTTCAAAATCAAAAACGATCCACGAATCACCTCCCTAGGGCGTCTTCTACGAAAGACCAGCATCGACGAATTGCCCCAGCTCCTAAACGTATTGAAGGGCGACATGAGCCTTGTCGGACCGCGTCCGCTGCCAGTTCGCGACTATGAGGGCTTTGACAAAGATTGGCAAAGACGGCGATTCAGCGTTCGCCCTGGAATTACTTGCCTTTGGCAGATCGCAGGTCGAAGCTCGATTCCATTTGAAAAGTGGATGCAAATGGATTTGCAATACATCGATAAGTGGTCGCTTCGACTTGATTTCGAAATTCTATTGCGCACGATTCCAGCCGTAATTCGCGGCTCAGGCGCGGCCTAGCTCACTCGCACCAGTAAGCAAATAAGACTCAGGCAGTTCTTCCCTTCTGCTGTTCATGAATCCAAGTTCCCTTAGTCACGTAGACGCCCACCTGCGATCCCTAACGGACCGCATTGCAGAGCCGAATGCGATTTCTCTTTTGGAACAAGAGCAAATTGCTCGCTGGAACGATACCACTAAACCTTATCCCTCCTGTCGTCTGCACGAACTCTTCGAAGACCAAGTTCGAAAGAACCCAGCGGCGATTGCGATCGAACACGGCCCAACAAAACTCACTTATGCCGAACTGAACGCTCGTTCGAATCGACTTGCGAGATACCTGCAGTCGTTGGGGATAGGACCATCCATTCCTGTTGCGATCGGACTGCAACCTTCGACGGAATTTGCGGTTTCGCTCCTCGCGACGTTGAAAGCCGGCGGAGCTTGTGTTCCCTTGGATCCAAGTTACCCTTTGCAGCGACTACAGCTAATGCTGGCGGATGTGAAGGCGCCCGTATTCCTCACGCAGAACGGCTTATTCGGAGAAGTCGCACCCACTGGAACCAAGACTATTTTTTTGAACTCGCTCGTCGCAGTCCTTAGAGGAGACGCGAACGAGGAGAATTTACCGGAACCTCCCGCACCCAACAGTGCCGCGTACATCATCTATACATCGGGCTCGACTGGTACCCCCAAAGGCGTAGTTCTAGGGCATCATGGCCTGGTAAATCATAGCTACGCTTCGCTAGGCCTATACGGTCTGAACAACCAGGATCGCGTGTTGCAATTTTCCTCGATCAGCTTTGATATCGCGATCGAAGAAATATTCCCTACATTGGCGGCGGGTGGTGTTCTGGTGTTTCGGCCATCCAACTTTTCATTAGGTTTTGCAGAGTTTACCGACTTCGTAAATCGTGAAGCGATCACCGTACTAGATTTGCCCACCGCTTATTGGCATGAGTGGACTAACTATTTACATGAAAATCCAAGCGCAGTGCTGCCTGGAAAACTGCGCTTAGTGATTGTCGGTGGCGAAAAAGTCACATCGGCGGGTCTCGCTCGATGGCAGGAAAGAGTCGGCGCTAAGGTCCGCTGGATCAATACATACGGACCCAGCGAGGCGAGCGTCATCGCCACGGCATTTGAACCCGATGCCGCGGAGCCAGCGCCGCCCGTGGTTCCGATTGGTCGTCCTATCGCCAATACGCGAATTTATTTGTTGCGCAGTCAAGTGGATGATCTTTCGGGTAAAACGGAATTCCAGCTCGTCCCGATTGGAGCACCGGGAGAACTGTTCATTGGTGGTGATGGCGTCGCGCTTGGGTACTTAAATCGTCCGGACCTTTCCGCTGAGAAATTTATATCCGATCCTTTCTCGTCCGATCCCACGGCACGCATGTATCGCACCGGCGACATGGCGAGATATCAGGAAGACGCACAGCTCGAATTCCTCGGACGTAAAGACGATCAAGTTAAGATTCGCGGTTTTCGTGTCGAACCGGGAGAGATAGAAGACGTTTTGGCTCGGCATGGCGACATTGCCGAGGCCGCTATAGTCACCCAAGAAGACATGCAGGGAGACAAGAGGCTCGCCGCCTACATTGTTTTAGCGCACGGCTCGAACCTGAATCGTGAAGCGCTGCGCTGTTATTTGCGGCAGCGTGTGCCTGATTACATGATTCCGTCATCAATTGTGACGCTAGACGCCATGCCAAAGACCCCAAATGGTAAGATTGATCGTCGTGCGCTGATAAACCAAAAGCTATCCAGTGAATCGACGTCTCTACCCTCTAACGAACACGACCTTCAGGGAAAGATACTCCTGATCTGGCAGGATTTATTAGGCCGCACGGTTTCTGCAACCGATAATTTTTTTGAGTTGGGAGGACACTCCTTACTTGCTGCACGCATGATGCATCGCGTCGGCCAATTAGTACATCGCGAGCTTCCTCTCGCAATCTTGCTGCAGGCTCAAACTGCAAAACAATTAACGGCCGCAATCGAGAGCGACGAACTCACGACCTTTTGGTCATCTGTGGTCTCGATGCAACCTGAAGGTAATGAATCCCCCTTTTTTTGTATTCACGGAGTAGGCGGCAATATTGTCGGCTTTCGTGATCTGAGCCGTCACATGGCGCCAGACCATCCGTTCTACGGATTACAAGCACGTGGGCTCGATGGTGCGCATCCTTGCTTGACCTCAGTTGAGTCGATGGCAAGACAGTATCTTTCGGATATAAGAGCGATTCAACCAAACGGTCCATACTTTCTCGGCGGCTATTCTTTCGGCGGACTTGTAGCTTATGAAATGGCACGGCAGCTTACCGCCGGCGGTGAGCAAGTCGCATTTCTTGCTCTTTTCGATACCGCCCCGGGACATATCAAGCCCGCAACTGCATCGCTGCTGAAATCATTGGGACGCCCCACTCCTAAGTTTTTGTTTTTTGATCTACCGCGAGGAGTCTACAAAGGCGTTCGCCGGCGCGTTCGTGCTTTGCGTGTGCCGCATACATTGAAGAAAGTCTTCTTTGCAAATACGCGCGCGGCTGAAAAGTATGCACTTCAACCGTATCAAGGCAAGATTACCCTTTTCCGCGCTGCGCAAAAATCCCTTCGCTCAGTAGAGAATCCCTATGCCGCCTGGCATGATTTCGCGCTAGGCGGATTGGAATTCCAGGACATTCCCGGTGATCACTATGGCGTTCTCGTCGAGCCACAAGTGCAAGTTCTCGCGGAGCGGCTGAAAAAGTGTCTAGAGGCTGCATCTGTCGTCGCGGATTATACGGTCGCCGGTAATCTGGGATTACAGTCCATCCCTAGGCAGTAACTTAACCCTTACGATTTTGAATTCTCAATTGAATACGGAAGAGTTGACCGAAGACGCCGACATCCGCCTTGAGGCCGACGAGAACGCTGGCGAGGCCGCGCATTTAGGTTGGCCGTGGCGGATCATGCCTTCACACGTGTTAGGCGTCCATCGCGACACGATTCGTCAAAAGTTCTTACCCCTTGTAAGCAAGGGTGGCTTGGCGATTGTGGACCAGGCACTTATATCGGGATCAAATTTCGCAATCAGCATCCTTTTGGCACGATGGCTCGGCGCGGAACAGTATGGTGCGTATGCCGTTGCTTTTGGAATTTTCGTCCTGCTTTCTTTGGTCTACCAGGCACTCGTACTTGAGCCAATGGCAGTCTTCGGTGGGTCATCTTACCGAAACTGTCTTCGCGGATATCTCAATACGCTGTTACGTATCCACGTCGTAATCTCGGTTTCTTTATGTACCGTGCTTGGAATTTCGGCCTTTGTGCTCCACGGAATGGCGCAGCAGGGTGGGTTGGCCGGAGCTCTTGCAGGAGTCACGATCGCTTCACCGTGCGTCCTCGTGTTCTGGCTTGCGAGACGCATGTTTTATCTTGAGCTTTCTCCCGCCGAAGCCGCCGGCGGATCATTGCTTTACTGCGCCCTGATTTTGTCCGCGCTATTCATTGCGTTTCATCGTGGATTGCTTTCGCCCTTCACTGCGTTCCTCTTTATCGCACTTGGCGCATTCGTCACCAGCCTTGTCTTATGGATTCGTTTGCGTTCGCAGTTGCGTAAAGGCGATCCGGGTCCTGCATTAGGAGAAGCGTGGAGTCGTCACTGGGGGTACGGAAAGTGGGCACTCGCGAGTAGTATCGCCGGCTGGATACCCGCGTACATTTACTACCCACTAGTCAGCAGTTTCCATGGCATGGCTGCATCCGGCCAGCTTAAAGCCCTGATGAATTTGACACTGCCGTTGGAACAGACCAAAGCGGCGCTTTCAATGTTGTTTCTACCGTATGCGGCACGCGTCGCCGCCAGGAAAGATGGGACCGGAGCTGCCGCGCTGACGGCACAAATGACTGGTCTGGCATTTGCCGGCGGATTAATTTATTGGGCACTTATCCTCCCTTTCCCCAAACAAGTTTTCCACCTGATGTATTCCAGCAAATATACCGAAGTGATCCATTTACTCCCGCTGGTTGCGATCGGGTCTGTCGTCTGGAGCGCTGCATACGGGCCGGCAATCGCGCTGCGAGGAATGGAGTCCCCTGATCTCGTGTTCAAAGCATTCGCTATTGCGACTCTTGGTTCGCTAGTGGTCGGGATTCCCGCAACTTGGTATTTCGGCTTGAAAGGTGCAATTTGGGGCGGAAATCTGGCCGATTTTTGCTCACTTGTGATGGTCTTTGTGGTTCTTAAGCGTAAGCTTCGCGAGCGTAAGTCTCAGTTTGATAACAGCGAAGTGTTAGTAAGTCACAGTAGATAAACGTCTTAGTACGACTAGGAGTTTCGGATGAGTTCGAAGGTAGATAAGACCACGGCGACCCAGCAACAGACGAAGGCCAAGAAGCCTGAAAACAGAATGGCAAAATTACGTTTTCGTTTGTCCAAGACGCCGCTTAGAGGACCGGTGCTTTGGTGGCGACATCGCGGTTTGCGTCCGGACGACGTATTTTTCTCCACCTATCCCCGCTCAGGAACGACTTGGACCCGCTTCACAATGTTCGAGATATTGACTGGCGAAGCGGCCACCTTCGAATCAGTCAATACTCTGTTGATGGGAATCGGACGGCAGACTGAAGCTCGCACCTTGTTGCCGAACAATGGGCGTTTAATTGGTACTCATGAACCCTTCCGGAAGGAATACAAGCGATCGATTTATCTAATGCGCGATGTTCGAGACGTCATTCTTTCTGAATATGCTTACATGACTGCACTCGAACGTTTTGAAGGAAGCATGGATCATTTCCTCGACGTGTTCTTTAAGGGTAAAGTCACCGGATACGGCTCCTGGCCACGACACGTTGCCTCTTGGTTGGACTGCCCATACTACGGGACTGATCGCCTGTTTACAATTCGATATGAGGACTTGCGGAAGAATCCGGAAGCTGGCTTTACCAGCATGTTGAATTTTGTAGGTATTGAGCGCACTCCTGAACAAGTACACCGAGCGGTAGCCAACAACTCGGTCGAGCAAATGCGCGCCAAGGAGTTAAAATCACCGCGTAAAGCGTCTATCAAGGGCCAATTTATTGGTTCCGGAAGAGTACAAGGCTGGCGCGATAAATTATCTGCGGCGCAACTTGAACTAATTGAATACCACGCTGGAGAAGTAATGGACCGACTCGGTTATCCTCGAAGCTGTTCTGTAGCTGCATACCCCGAACAAGATCGGATCCTGGCTGCCAATCGCAGTTGAGTTTCAAGGCTAGTACAGGCATTCCGCATCGCGCCCCGCCCCTCATGAAGATTCTAGTTGTCCACAACTCATATCAATTTCCCGGTGGCGAGGATGTCGTCTATGCGAGGGAACGCGATTTATTGCGCGCACATGGTCATCAGGTCTTCGAGTACCAGCGCAGCAATAAAGAAATCAGCGAATATTCCAAGCTGCAAAAGCTGAAACTTTCAGTTGATGTTATTTGGAACTCGAGTTCCAAGAGTGATTTTGCCGGACGCTTGGAGGAAGTGAGGCCTGACATCGTGCATGTCCATAACACATTCATGATGATTTCTCCCTCCATTTATAGCGCTTGCCGTGAGCGAAACATTCCAGTTGTTCAGACGCTGCATAATTACCGCTTATTGTGCCCCGGAGCAACATTCTTTCGGGACGGGAAACCGTGCCACGATTGTGAATCCACCCTTGCCCACAGCGTATTGCACGGCTGTTATCGCGATTCGCGAACCGCGACAGCATCGGTGGCCGCCATGGTCGCATGGCATAGGGCAGCAGGTACTTACTCGCACCTTATAGACAAATACATTGCGCTGACCGAGTTTTCGCGGAGTAACTTCCTTCGGGCCGGATTTGCTCCCGCAAAAATCGTTGTCAAGCCGAATTTCGTCGATCCCGATCCCGGCGAGCGCTCTGGTGTCGGGGAGTATGCTCTTTACATAGGACGGCTTTCCCCAGAGAAAGGGCTTCGAACACTTATCGCAGCTTGGCGAAAGGTGAAGCACCCGATCCCCTTACGCATCGCGGGTACAGGCCCCATGATAGAAGAGCTGAAAACCGCAATCGCTACGATTGGAACTCACATCGAATATTTGGGCCAAATTCCGAGTTCGGCGGTTATGGCTCAGATGAGGGACGCTAAATTTCTGGTTTTCCCTAGTGAACTCTACGAAAACTTCCCGCTAACGCTTTGCGAAGCTTTTGCATGCGGAGTGCCTGTAATCGCATCAAACCTAGGCGCGATGAAGGAAATTGTAGCCGACGGTGTGACGGGTACATTGTTTGAAGCTGGAGATTCGGACGAGCTGGCTGCCAAGGTTGAGGACGCATGGCAGGGCGCCGAGGAAATGCGCGCGATAGGACGGCGAGCACGTCAAGAGTTTGAACGTAAATATACGGCGGAACAGAATTATCAGCGGCTCATGGACGTTTACGAGTCAGTCATTCCCCAAAGGAAGCTATTAGCCACTGCGCCAAGCATCTCCGGCGTGGACGTGCAAACTGTACTTGCATGAACAGTATAGAAAGCCAAAATAAGCATACCGACACCGGCGTGCAGCAATCCACGCCTATCGTCAGTTTTTCTGCGTCTAATGCTTATGTGACCATAAGCGTAGACGACGGACATCCCCTTGATCTCCTTACGTCGGATCTGTTGGCCAAGTACGGTATTGCGGCAACTTTTTATGCTCCGGCGCGCAACCCGGAACGCCGAGTTTTAACGCCCCCTCAATTACGACAAATTGCTACAGGGTTCGAAATTGGAAGTCACACGCTAAACCACATTCCTCTCACTACAGTTTCAGATGAGCGGGCATGGCTGGAGATTTCCGAAGGTAAAGCTTGGCTCGAAGATGTATTGGGCAAAGCAGTCTCGTCATTCTGCTATCCACGAGGAAAATATACGCGCAAGATCGTAAACCTGGTAGAGCGCGCTGGGTTCACAGGTGCCCGTACCTGTGCTTTGAACCGAACCGACTTCCCTGATAGCCCATTTCATTTTGGAGTCAGCACCCAAGCACATAATCACGGCCGGGCCATTCAGGTGAGGCATGCATTAATCGAACGCAATTTCCAGGGAATCATGAATTTCATTCGTGTTCACCATGGCGCCAAACAATGGGAAATGCATTTCGAGCATGCTCTCGACCTTGTGGAAGTCGAGGGAGGCATTGCGCACTTAACTATGCATAGCTGGGAAATTGATGACAATGGCGACTGGGCGAAATTTGAAGCAGCCCTCAAAGCGATCGCGAATCGCAAAGGCTTGCACAAGGTAACTAATGGCGAGCTTTACGCCGCTTGGGCGGGCGAACGTCAGCGGCTTTCTGAGCAAAGTATTAATAAAGCACAACCGACCACGTAACAATTTTTAACGAAACTTATGTACAGTCTTCCACGACCGACGAATACGCTTACTGAAAGCGAAGAAACTGCCGCTTCCGACAGCCCCCTTTCGTTGGTTGATACCGAGTCTGTTCAACTGTTGGATCAACTCATTTCGCAATGTGCACGCGAAAAGTCCAACGCCCCTGCTGTGATTGTCGGTTCCGACACCCTCTCCTATGGCGACTTAGAGCGTCATTCGAATCAATTAGCACATCATCTTCGATCGGGTGGGGTTGGTCCAGACGTCCTGGTTGGGTTGTGCATGGAGCGATCCCCGTCACTCGTCATAGCCGCCCTCGCAATTTTGAAGGCGGGCGGAGCTTATTTGCCCTTGGATCCCGCTTATCCGGCGGACCGACGGCTATTTATGCTGCAGGATTCCGGGGTCCGCAAGCTAATCGCGCGAGATAGCGTCAGTCGGCAACTGCCAGCGCACGGCTGCGAAGTAATTGAATTGGAAACTATTACTAATACACTCGCCCAAATGCCGGTGACGATACCAGAGATTTTGCATTCCTCAGAACATCTCGCCTACGTGATTTACACGTCCGGTTCCGATGGACAGCCCAAGGGTGTCCAGATTACGCACGCCGGCCTTCTCAATTTGGTTCATTGGCATAACCGAGCGTTTGATGTGACGTCTGCGGACCGGGCAAGCCAACTCGCAAGCATAAGCTTTGACGCGGCAGCATGGGAACTTTGGCCTTATCTTTCTATCGGAGCAAGTGTGACGCTCTGCGATGAAATGACCCGATTGACGGCTGATTCTTTGCGAGCATGGCTGTTACAGTCGCAAATCACCATTGGTTTTGTGCCCACCGCTTTGACCGAGCGATTAATGGGAATGGACTGGCCGCTGGATTCTCCACTACGTATCATGCTTACCGGTGCGGACACTCTGCACCGTCGTCCACCAGCCACTTTGCCTTTCAAGGTGGTCAACAATTATGGACCGACGGAATGTACCGTTGTGGCCACATCCGGGATTGTATTACCCGCGATGCAAAACGGCGCGGATCCGGGTCAGCCAACGATCGGCAAGGCAATAGACAATGTACAGGTGCATATTTTGGATGACGCGGGAGCCGAAGTTGCCATAGGCGCTGTCGGAGAAATTGCCATTGGCGGTGCAGGCGTCGCCAGAGGCTACGTTAATCGTGCTGACTTGAATGCAAAGCAGTTTGGTCATAATCCTTTTGTGCCGGGTGGACGGTTGTATCGCACAGGAGATCTAGGCAGACAGCTCCCGAATGAAGAGATCGAGTTCCTGGGCCGCCGCGACCAACAGATTAAAGTTCGCGGATTTCGCGTCGAACCAGATGAAGTTGTAAATGCGCTCAACCGGCACCCTGGTGTACAAGCTAGCGTGGTCATTGCGCGCAACGATGCTAGTGAAAGTAAACAACTGATCGCTTACGTGGTTGCTGTTGATGGTAGCCAAATCTCACACAGTTCCCTACTGGCAACTTGCTCGGAAACGCTGCCCGAGTTTATGCGGCCAACTATGTTTGTACTGATTGACGAGTTGCCGCTGAATCATAATGGGAAAGTTGATCGCATGGCCTTACCGGCTCCTGACGCGGACAACATCATTCATGATCAGGTTCGTCGCGAACCCAGCACACGACTCGAAGCCCGTGTAACAGCCTTGCTAGCGGAGCTTCTCGGCGTGCCCTCGGTTGGCGTCGAAGACAATTTCTTCTTCCTGGGTGGGCACTCATTGCTAGGAACCCAACTGATTACGCGTTTGCGGGAAACCTTTGGTATAGAACTAACTTTGCGACGCATTTTCGATTCGCCTACAGCCGCGGAACTGGCAGTCGAGCTTGAATCGCGGGGAGCCATCGCGACTACCCCGGTTAGCTAGATCTATGATTCCTGCCTCCAACGAATCAATCGAGACAAGCGCTGTCCCTGTAGCTGCCGGAAAACCCGCGCCTACACTGAGCCTGTATCGCTTGTTGGATCCCGAAGTACTGGCAGATCCTTATCCCCTCTACAAGCAACTGCGCGACGAAGATCCGGTTCACTGGGATCCATTCCTCCACGCTTGGGTGGTGACGCGGTATGCAGACGTCTTGCAAGTCTTAAATACTTTTTCTGCTAACCGCACACCCACGCCGGAACAGTTGAATGCAATGGGCCTCGCCGGACTAAGTCCCGTTGCGGAAGTTATGGTTCGGCAAATGCTATTCATGGATGCGCCGACTCATACCCGGTTGCGTAGTCTGTGTGCCGTTGCATTCACGCCTCAACGAGTTGAACTCCTGCGAACTCACATTCAGGAAATCGCCGACCAACTTCTGGATCGAGTCGAAGAGTCTGGAAGCATGGAAGTGATTGGTGATTTTGCTGCTCCCCTTCCAGCCATTGTTACGGCGGAAATGCTGGGTGTTCCAACTTCAGATCATGAGCAACTCAAGAACTGGTCTGCGGACTTCGCAGAAATGCTGGGAAATTTTCAACATAATCCCAACCGGATTAGAGGTGTGTTGCGAAGCCTCGAGGATATGATCGTTTACTTTCGGGGAATGATCGTCGAACTGAGGCGCACCCCCAGGCCAGGACTGGTCGCCGCATTGCTCGCAGCGGAAATTAATGGTGACCGCCTGTCTGAAGATGAGATTATCGCCAATTCAATTTTGACGATGGTTGGCGGCCAGGAAACCACAACAAATCTTATTGGCAACGGAATTCTGACGTTGTTAAAGAACCGCACTCAGATGACCCAGTTGCGCAACGATCCCTCGATTATCCAAGCAGCTGTTGAAGAACTCCTGCGTTTCGAAAGTCCCAGTCAGTACACAGGACGTCTCGCACCCCAGGACGTTGAACTTGGGGGCAGGAAGATCGCTAAAAGGCAGGCCGTGCTTGCAGTAATGGGAGCGGCGAACCGCGATCCGGAACGCTTTCCCGATCCTGATCTGTTGGACTTGACGCGGAAGGACAATCGGCATGTGGCTTTTGGCTGGGGCGCTCATTTCTGTTTTGGCGCGCCTCTTGCGCGCATTGAAGGGCAGATCGCTTTTGCCACAATCCTTAAGCGTCTACCAGAACTAGCCTTGACTGACGAGACACAAGTCTGGCGGGATAACCTGGGCTTGCGCGGATTGATCGCATTGCCTGTTACGTTTTCGCCGGTCGCCAAAAACTAATCGATCTATATGAAAGCAGCCGCAGTAGAAGTGCCAAATCAGAAAGAGATCGTCGGCGAGATTGAACTGCGCCCGAATACCTCATCGGTCCCTCTGTCCTATGGACAGGAACAAATCTGGTTGCACTCTCAACTGGTTCCGGCGATTTCTTTGTACAACGAACCAGTCACAATCAAGAAGACTGGCGAATTGGATGTTGCGATTCTTAATCGCGCGCTCTCCGAAATTGTTCGGAGGCATGAGTCGTGGCGCACGACATTCGTCGCCAAAGATGGACAGCCTGTTCAAGTCGTACATCCCGCTGTCCCTGTTACGCTACGGGGAGTTGATTTGCGCCATCTACCTGCTAGCGAGCGCGAACGTGAAGCGTTAAGACTGGCGACTGAAGATGCGCTTCGACCGTTCGATCTCACTAAGTTGCCGCTCTTCCGTGGTTTTTTAGTGCACATGGGCGACAATGATCACAGGATCTATCTCACTCTCCACCACATAATTTTTGACGGCACATCTATCTATCATGTTCTAATTCCAGAATTGGACGCGTTGTATTCCGCTTATTCGCGCAATGAAGAATCGCGATTGCCCGATTTACCAATGCAGTTTGCTGATTTCGCCGTGTGGCGTCGTAAATGGATGGCCGAGAGCCCTGCGGTGGACGGGCAACTTGACTACTGGCGCAACCGTCTAGATGGCATCGTGATGCCATCTTTGCCATTTGACCATCAACGACCTGCAATCCAAAGTTTTCGTGGAGCAATTTTTCCATTCGCGCTGGACGCCAGGCTCAGTCAGGATCTGCGCAATCTTGCCCGTCGGAGTGGCAGCAGCCTTTTTATGACCTTGCTGGCTGCGCTCGGAGTTCTTTTATATCGCTATTCGGGTTCGGAAGACATCGCGATCGGCACGGTAAGTTCGAGTCGAAAACGCTCGGAAGTCGAAGGGCTGCTGGGATATTTCTTAAACCCGGTCGTTTTACGCAATGATTTTTCTGGTGACCCGTCGTTTCGGACTGTCATGCAACGCGTTCGTAATTCGACGCTCGATGCACTTTCGTCCGACGATGTTCCTTTCACCATGATCGTCAATGAGACGCACGCGGCACGCACCTTAAGCTGCAACCCTCTCATTCAAGTATTGTTCACTCTCGAACCACCTCTCCCCGTCAGCGCGAACGGTTGGAGTGTTGCTCTCACACAGTCGCCAGTTGATACCGGATTGGTCAAATTTGACTTGGTGTTGGAATTGGATGACGCGCCGTCGGGAATTGCGGGCCGACTCAAATTCAATAATGACTTGTTCGATACCTCGACGATCGCGCGGATGACAGAACATTTCAAAACGTTGTTACAGGGTGTTGTCGACAACACAGAGTTGCCGATATCTCGGGTGCCATTCATGACGGCTGCGGAACGAACTCAGTCCGTCGTCGAATGGAATGAAACAAAAGTTGCATTCCCGCGAGGGCTCTTCATTCACGATCTGTTTGAAACGGCAGCGAAAAAGAATCCGGACGCGATTGCCGTGGTCCAAGGGGATGATCAGTACACCTATGGTGAGTTAAACGATAGAGCCGACGCATTGGGCAGTGCACTTCAACAACGCGGGGTCAATGCGGATACTAAAGTCGGCGTCTGCCTGCAGCCATCGTTTAGGATGTTGATCGCAATTTTCGGCATATTGAAAGCTGGCGGCGCCTACGTCCCGCTTGATCCCAGCTACCCTAAGCAGCGGCTTCAGTACATCGCTCAAGACGCCGACTTGCACTTGATCCTCACCGACACCGCGAGCCGACTTGATGTCCCTGTCGTCGAGAATGCGGAAATTTTGAGTATCGATTCTTTGAACGACCCCCACTCAAGCGCCCCGTCAACGAAGACGAATCCGATTCACCCACCGCAACCTTCCGATCAGAGCTTGGCCTACGTCTTTTATACCTCTGGCACTTCGGGAACGCCGCGCGGAGTGGCGATCAGCCACAGCAACCTCGTGAATTCCACTCAGGCTCGGCTTCACTTTTACAAACCTGACAAGAGCAAATTCTTATTGTTGTCATCCTTTGCTTTCGATAGCTCCGTCGCCGGAATTTTCGGAACCCTCTGCAGCGGCGGGACATTGATTTTGTGTCCCGACTCCTTGACAGCCTCTCTACCCCATCTTTCACGCTTGGTAGAGGAGTACCGAGTGACGGACCTTCTCTGCGTACCTTCGGTGTATGGCTTGATGTTGGAACAATCTGGCTCGCGAAAATTAAGTTCTTTGCGAAATGCCATTGTCGCCGGCGAGCCATGTACTCCAGAACTGGTGGAACGTCACTATAGGCGACAGCCTGGGACTAACCTGTTCAACGAATACGGTCCAACCGAAGCATCGGTTTGGGCCACGGTATATAAATGCGAGCCTCAGCCTACACGTCCACTGGTTCCAATAGGCCGCCCAATCGCGAACGTTCAGGTATATGTGCTCGACCAGCATTTGCAGCCGGTCCCTGTCGGTGTGCCCGGTGAACTTTGTATTGCGGGAACTGGAGTTGCTCGTGGATATTGGAATCGTCCCGAACTTACCGTCGAACAATTTGTATCGAATCCATTTGGGGACGGGAGACTATACCGTACTGGCGATTTGGTTCGATACCTTGCTGATGGGAACATTGAGCTGCTGGGTCGCAAGGATGAGCAGATCAAAATTCGCGGTTTTCGCATCGAGTTGGACGAAATCTCTTCCTTGCTGACCTCGCACCCCGCAGTTCATCAGGCTATCGCAATCGCCCGCGAAGACACACCAGGTCAGCCGGAAATTGTTGCGTACGTCGTGGGTTCGCAAACAGGAACTGTGACGCCCGAAGTGCTCAGACAATACCTCAAAGACAGATTGCCGGATTACATGTTGCCGTCTGCAATCGTTGACTTAGAAAGTTTACCGCTATTGCCCAATGGCAAGATCGATCGACCTTCCCTGCCTTTTTCTCCACACCTCGCAATCTCATCTCAAGATCAGCCCAAAGGGGTTGTCGAAGAGAAATTGGCAGACATTTTCGAACAGGTACTGAATAAGCCGTTAGTTGGCGCAACACAGAATTTTTTTGAGTTGGGTGGACACTCGCTTCTTCTAGCTCAATTGATGCTGCTCATCGAGCAAACATTTGGGACGCAATTGTCGTGGGCCGAGGTGTTTCGCGCCCCCAACGTTAGAGAGTTGGCAACCCTGCTTTCCGAGCCAAGCTCCACGGGGGATAGCTCGATCATCCCTATTCAGCCTGAAGGGTCTAAGCCTCCGTTATTCTGGGTACGCGGTGGACCTCTCTTCCTCGGTCTTTGTCGCAGATTAGGGAAAGACCAACCGGTTTTAGGATTGGACTTACCACCAGCCGACGCCGCCCATTTGCCCCTGCCATATCGCCTTGAGGATATTGCAGCCGCATTAATTGGCAAAATGCGGACGGTACAATCACGTGGTCCTTACAATATCGCGGGCTTATGCGTAAACGGCGTTATTGCATATGAAATGGCGAGGCAGTTGCAATCTGCCGGACAGCAGATTGGAGTGCTTGCGCTATTCGACGCGCAAAATCCAGAATATTACCACCATTTTGCTAATGAAAGCCGTAGCCGGGCAATCCTGAATAAGCTCGATTTCCATTTAGGAAAGCTAGTCGCGGCAACTCCCAGGCGATTGCCAGAGCTCGTGCGCGAACGTTTGGAGAGGGCTGGTCAGCGTCTCAATGTGATGCGATGGCGCATCTACCATCGATTCGCCATACGCGTCGACCAAGAGCATCTTCGCAATCTCGATACCATCATCCACCCCGCTTCCTACGATTACCGACCTAAGCCGCTGGCTGGGAAGGTTTTGTTTTTCCAGTCCAGCGATTGGCCAAATGGTTCCTATTGGGATTTTTTTGCCAGCTGGAAACACATGGTTTCACATTTGGATGTATGTCGCGTCGAAGGCGGCCACGAGTCTATGTTCGCTGAAAACAATGTCGCCCCGGTCGTCAGCGGGCTCCGTAATGCATTGGGTCTAGTATCAACTGACATCCGCGAATCGGTAGTTGCTTGACCAAAGAGTCTTTCGATGTGCCTCGAGACAATTAGCTAAGGTGTCTGCAGTGATCCGCAGATCAAATAAAAGGAACGATTTCATCCGATGTTCAAAAGATTCTTAGGAATGCTGTTCTTGCTCACCTTCAGCGTAGTAATTACGTTGGCGGTAGCAGAGGTTGGTTTGAGAATTGCACACATTGGCTACCCAGCATTGGGAGGAAAGTTGCATTTCTACACCTGGAATCCCTACACCGGCGTTTCGTTGCGGCCGGATGCGAAGGGCATGGTGTATAGCGAAAACACCGTGTATTCGAGCATTAATCATGACGGTTTTCGTGATCGCCAGCACACTAAGCAGAAGCCCCCAAACACCTTTCGGGTAGCTGTCTTGGGCGATTCGTTTGCAGAGGCTGCCCAAGTGGATGCCGACAAGGCTTTTTGGACCGTGATGCAGCAAGATCTTGCTGGATGTTCAGGACTTGACGGCAAGAATGTCGAAGTGATGAATTTCGGAGTGAGTGGCTACGGCACTGCACAGGAATTACAAATGCTTCGCCACTACGTTTGGGATTATTCGCCCGATCTCGTAATGCTGGCCTTTTTCACAGGTAACGATGTACAAAACAACAATCGAATTCTCCAGGACGATCCCTACCGCCCATATTTTGTTCATCAGGATGGGAAGTTAGTTCTTGACGATGCTTTCCTGCACGCTCCCGGGTGGAAATCACAATTCGATTCACGGCACTTGTTCCTGTCCTGGGCCATCGCCCATTCCCGCGTTTTGCAGGTGGCAGCGGCCTCCAAGAACTATTTTGGAAGCAAGAACGTTGCGGGCGTGAAGCCCACGGAGATGGGTCTGGACGACTCGATTTATCATCCCCCGACCAATCCGGTTTGGCAGGATGCATGGAGCGTCACCGATGATTTGATCGGAGTAATGAATGAAGAAATAAAAGCTCACAATGCCCATTTGCTCGTTGCAACTCTGAGCAGCAGCATTCAAGTCGATCCTGATCCGACTGATCGCGAAAAACTGGAAAAACGACTCGGGATTCCAAATCTTTTCTATCCGGATGATCGCGTTCGCAAAGTTGCGGAAGCCGATGGTGCAGCCGCGCTCACGATTGCGCCGGCCTTCCTCGAATATGCACAAGAGCATCACGCCCAGCTTCACGGCTTTCGTGGAAGCCGGCAAGGCCATTGGAACGAATTGGGTCACCAACTAGGAGGCCAGATGATGGCGAAAAAGGTTTGCGAGATGGCGTCTCAGCCAAATCCATCGGTAACCCAAGTGGGAGCCGGTAATCGTAACGTTTCGGGTGGGCCTTCTCTGTGAGAGACATTTCAGTGGGAGTAAGAGCATGAAGCAGCAGCTAGAACGCACTTATGATAGGCCAGTGGTGACGAGCGGGCCTGATCCTATTCAAAACAAGTTCGGCGTGCTCGCAATATTTGTAGCGGTGACCGCCGGAACTTTCCTGGTTGCTTCTTCCCTAGCCTCTCTCAAAGGCGGGGTCTGGAATCTGCTCTTTGTTGTTGCTGCTATGTTAGGCGTTGTTCTTGTCGCTGTAGCGCTCCCGCAGGTTTTGGAAAATTGGAAGTACCTCCGTCCCCGATTAAATAAGTGGCACTTGGTCTGGTACGGAGTATATATAAGCTCCCTGGTCTTTCGTATTCGTCAGTTGGCGGAGTTTAAAGAAAACCCAATTGATGGATGGGCCTTATTGCGAATTGGGCCGGAAGGTTTCATTGGCCTATATCTCCTCATTTTGCTCGCCTCCCGGAGATTGTTGTGGACGAAATCTTTGTTTTCCGGCCTGCCGAAAGTTCTGGCAATTTATTCTGCCTTTTGTTTGTCCTCGACAATATGGTCCATCTTCCCGCCATGGACCGCCTACAAGTCGATGGAGTTCCTGCTCGATGTTTCCGTGATGGCCGCCATACTGGCCGTAGTTACCAAAGCGGAGGATTACAAAACTCTATTTGATTTCACCTGGGCCATGTACGGCTTTGAAGCGGTTTGGTGCTGGATGCAAATTGGGATCTGGCCCAAAGAAGCGCTCGACGATAGCCGACTCAAAGGCATATTTCCCCTCACCGGATATAACGCGTTGGGTGAGTACGGGGCGCTACTGGCAATCGTGGCATTCGCCCGTTTAATTCCTGTGGCAAAGTTGCCATTCAAGCGCTCATGGTATTTCAGCGTACTCGCGTTTGGCGTAGCGACCATGATTGCCGCAAACACAAGAAATGCGATTGGCGGCTTGGCGCTGGCCATGGTGTTAGTCCTCATCCTCTCACGAGGTATGACGGGCGCATTATTAGTTGCAATTTCGACAGCTGGCGTGATCTTCACCGCTCTCGGTGCCTTCGTTGAAAAATTCATGAAGCGCGGGCAGAGTGACGAAGCTTTCGATAGTTTGAGCGGACGCATGCTGTGGTGGCATTACGCCTGGCTTCAATTTCTTCTCCATCCGATCCTGGGATTTGGAGCCTATGCTGCCGGCAAGTTTGCCGTCATGATGACTTTGAACGTTAACTCCGGTTCGACTCATAGCGATTACATTGAGCTGTTAGTGGGTACTGGGGTTGTTGGTACCCTCCTTTTTGTGTTCGCAATTCTTTGGTCATGGCGTTTGCTGTACCAACAAACGCGCGATGTCACTCGCACGCCTTTGGAACGTCAACTCGCCTTGGAATCTTTTGGCGTCATGACGGTGCTGGTAGTTCACTCCTTCTTTAATGTGGAATTGATCTGGCACGCTCCGTTGTTCTTCTTGGTGGTCTTAGGTTATGCCGAGTTGCTTCGTAGACAACGCGATCCACGAATGGCAAACGTTCGCTATCAATAGTTGAAACCTCGATGAACTCTTCTCTGATATCCGAATCCGTTATTGCATCGCCAGACCAGCACGACATCGGCCCTACCCGTTACCCCGTTTTGGGAGTCGGGGTCAGTGCCGTGCAGATTCCGGAAGTTATTTCCATGCTGGAGCGTTGGATTTCAGAACGGAAATCTCCACGATTTGTTGCCGTGACTGGAATGCACGGTGTCAGCGAAGCCCAGCATGATCGCTATTTCATGTCGATCTTGCAAAATGCCGATCTCGTCGTTCCGGATGGAATGCCATTGGTCTGGCTTGGCCGTTGGCGCGGATTTAATCTAAAAAGGCGGGTCTACGGACCCGAGCTAATGGCTACTTTTCTTCAACAAACTGGGGCGCGATATCGCCACTTCTTTTACGGTGGCGCTCCAGGAGTCGCCGATCGTCTTGCCGCGGTGACGAAAGAAAAGTACGGCATCAACGTTGTCGGCATTCATTGTCCGCCCTTTCGTCTTTTGACGGCAGAAGAAGATGATGCGGTCGTAAAACAAATTTCCGATTCAGGCGCCGACGTAGTTTGGGTGGGTCTAAGCACACCCAAACAGGAACGCTGGATGTTTGAACACCGAGGAAAGCTTTCGGCCCCAGTCATGCTCGGCGTCGGGGCTGCTTTCGACCTGAATGCTGGAACGCTTTCGCAGGCTCCTCGCTTCATGCGCGAACACGGTTTGGAATGGTTCTATCGCCTTTTGGCGGAACCTCGCCGATTGTGGCGTCGCTATATTCTTACCGGCGGAAAATTTGTTTGGAATGTTTCCCTTGAACTGACAGGATTGAAGTCCTTTCAACCAAAATAGTGTTTGAAATATTTTCCGTAATTTATTCATTCAATTCACAGCGAAAGTTGACCGATGAGCAAGAAAAAGACAGGATTTTGGCGTGGCTTAGTTTGGTTTTTGGGGATTTTGTTGGTTCTCGAATTGGGTCTCCGTTTATTTGGTTATGGCAATTTTGTTGAATACAAGCCAGATGCACAACTCTTGTGGGTACCTGAGCCGGGGCGTGATCGTCGCACCCCAATTAATAAAGAACTGATTAGCATTAATGATCAGAGTTATCGCTATCCAACGCATATCGGACCTAAGGCGCCCAGTCAGTTCCGTATTTTCACCTTTGGCGATTCCGTGACCATGGGCTGGGGTGTTAACGATCAGTCCACCTACAGCGCAGTTCTCGAACAACAGCTTAACTCCTCCGGTTGTCCGGCAAAACAGTTTCAGGTGATTGATGCGGGTGTAAACGCTTATCCCAATTCTCTGGTACGCGAGCGCTTGAAGTCCGTACTGGAAAGCGATTTACAACCTGACCTTTTTGTTCTTGCTTACAGCTTTAATACAGGAATGGAAAGCATGACAAAGCTGCAGGGCGCGGCCAGACAAAAAATTCTGCGAGGCGTGGCCCTCAAATCATTACTGCGGCACAGCGCTCTCTATGATTTTCTGATCGAAGGCGTCTTGAGGGATCTCGCTTATTATCGCTTTCGCGAGTTAATGACTCAAGGAACGTGGAACACACAAAAATCGAAGCCAGACGATCCGGTCGAAGAATTCACCGCCGGATTGCAACAGACCTATAACGAGAGTTTGGCTCACAACGTGCCAATGGTGTTATTGGATCTCGGATCCAACGATCAATCCTCGGATATGCACCCTTATCAACAGGCAATCATCGATTTTTCGAAAACGAATCACGTTCCGATCGTCAACATGATCGACAACTGGCGAATCGTCGACAGAGGACCGTTGTTCATGGACCATGTGCATCCGACGGCGCTTGGACACTCACAGATCGGCAGTGCCCTGACTCAGGTCGTGAGATCTACTCCCGCCGTTCAATTTGCATGCGGAGTGTCGCAGCCGGTTGCAATGGACGGACAGAAAGGCGTACCGGCAAAGTGACAGCTTCTACTACGCCACTATTATCTTCTTTGGCCGCTCCTCGCGATGTGAGCACCGATGGAAGCTTTCAGTCCGAACATGGACCGCTATTTGTAGTAGGAATGTGGCGTTCGGGCACTTCCCTGTTCTATCGACTGATTAATCAGCATCCCCAAATCGCGTTGATGTATGAAGGCGACCTTGGTTTGTTCCGTCCGTTATTTACCAATGGGACACGGCAATCCCAATGGACCGAGCATTGGGATTTTTGGAGTGGCGCTCTCCGGCGTCATAGCATCGACCCAGCTACAATTCCGGCTGGAATTAGCGACTTCAAAACCGCTATCGAGACTGTCTACCGCAGCTATGCCGGTCCGAATGCGATTTGGGGTTGTAAGTCACCAAACTATTACGACCGTATGGACATGCTTCATAGCATGTTCCCTGAAGGCCGGTTCATTGTAATTTGGCGTGACCCACGAGATGTCTGCCGAAGCATTGCACGGGCTGGGCAAGCGCAATATTCGTGGTTCAGCCGGCGCTGGATGTTTGAGCGCGCCCTCTTCGGATGCCGAATCCTGCGTGAGCAGTACGATACGCTCGTAAAACGTAACGCGAACGTATATCAGATTCAGTACGAGGACCTCGTCCGCGCGCCATCCGATATCATGGCTGGAATCTGCGAATTCCTCGATCTGCCATTTGATTCGCGGACCATTTCGCTCGTCGGCGGTGACCACTCGGCGATTGAGAATGCGGCTCACCATGAAAAAGTAAAAAGTGACCGGATCACAATCCCAGGCGATCGGGAAGAGGTCCTCGCTGCGGCCCAGAGAAGCAAGATCGACTCCTACATTCGGCTCTGGCAGACGCAATCTAAAGGATCGTGGCCTCGGCTTCGGAAACCGCTTGACGCCTCGGTAAAGCCACCGTCTCTCATGGAACGATTGCTTGATTCAATCAAGTATCGATTCATTCGGGCATACGACGCGTTTCGGCTCGGAGTCTATTGTGTTGCACCGATGTGGTTATTGAAAAAATACCGTACATTGATCCGCAAGCCTCTACCGTTGTCTGCGCAGAACTCGACGAAGCCCGCTTCAACCGTTTAGACCCGCACATTACTCATGAACATACTCGGACTCTCATCTTTCAAGTACAACCCTGCGGCTGTTCTATTTTCGAATGGGGCAGTCAAAGCTGCAATCGAGGATCAAAAGCTATTGCGCTCGCGGACGCGTGGTATGCCGATTACAGCGATTGAAAGCTGCCTGAAGGACGGCGGTCTAGCGTGGACAGACTTAGATTGCATTGCCGTCGCTAGCAAACCGCTTCAGGGATGGCGTCGGCGTTCATGGTCTCGTGCCAAGCAATCCGCATTCTCGCCGTTGGCAAATGCGCTCTATGAAGCCGATGACAGCGGATTGGCTGCACAACAACTCAACCACGTACGCCGATTACGTAAGCGGGTGAGCGATGGAAAGAAAGTCATCACTCTCGATCATCACCTTTGTCACGCAGCATCTGCATTTTATTGCTCACCATATGACCGTGCCGTGATTCTAACTTTGGACGAAGAAGGCGACGGCCGCTGCGGTACGATTTCCGTCGGCGACGGAACTGCGATTCACGTTCGTGAAACGACTAATTCACCCCATTCGCTAGCTTGGGTATACACGCTTGTCACAGCACTTATTGGATACACTCCCCACGAAGATGAGCACAAGACTCAGTGGTTAAGTCTCGAAGGCGTTCCGGAATACAAATCTGTTTTCATCAAGATGCTGCGTAGAGCGGGTACCGGCACGCCGCACTTGGATGCGACATATTTTACTCGTGGTCTTGCCGGCGGCTTACCTTTCTCAGACACCTTCTACAAGGAATGCGGAATTCCTTCCGATTCCACTAAATTGACTAAAGACCAAAAGACGTCCCTCGCGGCAAGCATTCAAGCCGCCGTTACCGAGATCATCGCTGACATCATCACGACGGCGGCGAAACGCGAAGGTCTAACAAATGTTTGCCTGGGCGGAGGCATTTTCCAGAACGCATTATTGGTTGCAGATCTTGAGAAGCAACTTACTGGACTATCGCTCTTTGTCCCACCTGCCCCTGGGAATACGGGTTGCGCCCTTGGAGCGGCCCTATGGATTTGGCACCAGGCGGGCAATCCCCGTACCGATGTGGCAGCGCAGGTATTCTGGGGCCCCAACTTCCGCAGTCAGGATGTAAAAGACGTGCTCGACAACTGCAAAGCTCGTTACGCCCTGAGCAACACGGATGAACGCAAGCTGGATACTACCGTTCAACTGCTTTCATCGGGAAAAATCGTGGCATGGTATCAGGGTGCGACCGAATTCGGCCCGCGAGCTCTTGGTAATCGCAGCGTCCTGGCTTCGCCGTGGAGCAGCTACGTCAAGGAAAATCTAAATGACTTTATCAAACACAGAGAGTGGTTTCGCCCGTTTGCGTTAGCCATTCCTGAAGAAGATTGCGCAAGATACTTCAATGCATCCGCGTTGTGTGAACACATGAATTCCCTGGCGTGGGAGCTTGAAAATAACAAGATTTTGCCTGATGGATTAGTGTTTTCAGGTGGACGAGTTCGGCTGCAAGTGGTAAAGCAAAGCGTCAATCCACTGTTTTGGCGATTGCTGAAACAGTTCGGAGAGCACGCTCCCGCTCCGATCCTCGTAAACACTTCGTTCAATCTTTTCGGAGAGCCGCTCGTAGTGACACCTCGCGACGCGGTCCGCAGTTACTTTTGCTCCGGTATTGACGCCCTGGTAATCAGCAACTTTATATTGGCCAAATCCGGATTGACTCAATTACAAGCCAACCCCGTTTCGGCCGTTAAACATACTTCCGTCAGCGTCGAAGCATAACCAGATGAATACTGTCTCTCTAGCAGCGTCAAATGCCCAAGGCGCGAAACTGATGCGCGCTCGCAATGCGTGCCACATCCGGCCTGCGAATTTTGCTGACCACGCTCAGATTTCAGCTCTCGGCGCACGATACGCGCTCACGTCAAAATCTTACGAAGAATGGGCACATCTGTGGTTGGGAAATCCGGCATACCTGGGTCTCGAGAATTGGACCATCGGGTGGGTACTCGAAAACAACGCTGGCGAAATTGTCGGGCACATCGCCAACATTCCATCAAAGTTCGAATTCAACGGGCGAAGTCTGTTGGCCGCCAGCGGCAGCGGATTGGTAGTGGACGAACGCTACCGTAGCTACGCCATGCCACTCTTTAGCCAGTTTGTAAATCAATCGTTTCCAGACGTCATTATTAACAACTCGGTTAATGCTCAAGGGCTGACTTTACATAATTTGTTTCATTTCGAGCGCGTGCCCGCAGGAGCATGGAACAGCTCCGATTTCTGGATCACTCAGTATCTTGGGTTCGCCGACAAATTAGTGGAATCGAAGAATTGGCCAAAATCGCTTTCCTTCGTTGTGGCCGCAGGGCTTCGCTTAAAGGATGCTTTTCAGCGCTACCCTCGAATACCCCTGTCGCAGGGTATGCGGTTGGATATTCTTCAATCGTTTGATTCACGCTTCGATGATTTCTGGCGGGAGCTTCGGTCTGTGTCGCCATCAGTTCTAAAAGCCGATCGCTCGCGAGATACATTAAATTGGCACTTTGAATATCCGCTCGCACGAGGGGCAGCATGGATCGTCGCAGTCTCGACGGGATCGCGGATCCTCGCGTACGCCGTCTTTCTCCGGCAAGACAACCCTGAAGTGGAGTTGAAGCGAGTGCGGTTGGTTGATTTTCAAACGCTCGATGGAAATTTCGGCCACTTGCCGGCAATTCTTGATCTTGCACTGCGCAAATGTCGGAGTGAGAAAATACACATGTTGGAGGCCATCGGATTTTCTCCCGAAAAGCGGCGCGTTATTTCTCGATTAGCTCCGCATCAAAGAAAGCTTCCCTGTTGGCTTTATTTTTATAAAACGAAAACGAACAATGAAGGTATTGCTCTTCGTCAGCAATTAACGAACTCCGCTGCGTGGGACCCATCGCCATTCGATGGCGACGGCAGCCTGTAACCCTTACGAACTAATCAAATCTTATGTGCGGCATTTCTGGAAGTATCGGATTGCGTGGTGCACCGGCCAAGTCCGATCTTCTCGGGCAAATGTCGGCTGCCCTTTCGTATCGCGGTCCGGACGCTTCGGGTATTCATCTCGACCGCGAAGCTGGTCTAAGTCACGCGCGTTTGAGCATTTTGGATTTGGCGGGCGGCGGGCAACCCATGTCAAACTCTGATGGCTCTTTGTGGATTACCTATAACGGAGAGATTTTCAACTACATCGAACTTCGCGAAGAGTTAGTCGCCCTCGGCCATCGTTTCGAAACACGTTCGGATACGGAGGTAATTCTTCACCTTTACGAAGAAGAGGGTGACGATTTTGTGCATCGCCTCAATGGACAGTGGGCTTTCGCGATATGGGACGCACGTCGTCGTCGACTCTTTGCCTCTCGAGATCGTGTTGGGATGCAGCCATTTTTCTACACAGTAGCGGACTCGACCTTCTTGTTTGCTTCGGAAATTAAGGCATTATTTGTTCATCCAGTCGTTAGTCGGGAACTAGACCTCCGTGGCCTCGATCAGATCTTCACGTTCTGGGTTACTCTTCCTCCCCGAACCGCGTTTCGGGATGTGTCCCAGTTACAGCCAGGTCATAACCTTGTCGTTCAGGACGGGCGCATTCAGACGAAACAATATTGGGAGCCCGACTTCTCCGAAATTGAGCCGTCAGACGCCTATGACGATAGGACTGTCAAAGAGAAGGCCCGCGAACTCTTGGCATTACTTTCTGACGCCACGCGAATTCGTCTTCGCGCAGACATTCCTATTGGCGCTTACCTTAGCGGAGGGCTGGATTCTAGCGTCATCACTGCGTTGACCAGCGGTTTTGTCCAAGAGCGCTTGAAGACTTTTTCTGTTGAATTCGACGAACCGTCCCTCGACGAAAGTATGTATCAACAATCCGTCAGTAAATATTTTGGAACGAAACACTGTTCGATTCGCTGCACGTCGAGCGATATCGGAGCGGTATTTCCCGAGGTCGTTCGGCACGCAGAGCAGCCACTTCTGCGAACTGCCCCTGCGCCTCTCTTCATTCTTTCCAAGCTAGTTCACGACAATGGATTCAAAGTTGTGCTCACTGGCGAGGGTGCGGACGAAGTATTGGGTGGTTACGATATTTTTAAAGAAGCAAAGATTAGACGGTTCTGGGCTCGACAACCGAATTCGAGGATACGGCCAGGCTTGCTAAAGCGACTGTATCCCTACATGGACAGCATGCAGAAACAACCACCGGCCTACCTTGCCAGTTTCTTTCGGATCGAAGAACAAGATCGCTCAAGCCCTCTCTTTTCCCACCTTCCGCGTTGGCAGCTGACTGCAAAACTAAAGGCGTTGTACTCGCGGGAAACTCGCAACGCATTGGCCGGGTACGACGCATACGACGATTTACAAGAATGTCTCCCGGAAGCTTATTCCACGTGGCCTTCGTTGTGTCAGGCCCAATATCTGGAGATGAAATACTTGTTGCCGGGCTACCTACTATCCGCGCAAGCCGACCGGATGGCCATGGCCCATTCGGTTGAATCACGCTATCCCTTTCTCGACCATCGCGTGCTAGAATTTTCACAGAAATTGAGTCCTACGCTGAAAATGAAAGTCTTGGCGGAGAAGTATCTTCTAAAGAAGGCCGCCTCGAACTTGCTACCGGACTCGATTTTGAAACGCCCAAAGCAGCCATATAGAGCTCCTGACGGTGCAAGTTTTGCGGGTGCCCATCCCCCTGGGTATGTAGCAGAAATGCTTTCCGAAGAGAGCATTTTACATGACGGAATTTTTGACCCTCTCCCTGTACAAAATCTTGCGACAAAATTGGATAATGGTTTGATAGCTAGCGCAAGGGACAATATGGCGTTGGTAGGCTTAATTTCGACACAACTACTAGTCCGGCAGTTCGCCTCGCCTAGCAAAATTGCAACAACGACCTATGCAGTCAATTGAGCAAGAAATACGAGCTTTCATTGTCGAGCACTTCCTGTTAGGGGACGACGCCAGCCTCCGCAATGACGATTCATTTCTCGAAAAGGGGACTTTCGATTCCACCGGAATCCTGGAATTGGTTTCCTTTCTTGAGAAGAATTACAAAATTGAGTTACAACCTAACGAGTTGATTCCAGAAAATCTTGACTCCGTAAATTCCTTAGTTAACTTTTTGCAGCGTAAAGTGCCGTCACTCAACCCAGTCGCACAGCTCTAGCGCGTTTCCAGCTATCGTTCTATCGTTGAAATGCCAACCACTCCTGCACTATCTCGAGACATTTTACGAATCGATGCAGTAGCCGAGACTGAGCGCCTCGTCAGGCGCATTCGTGAAATTGTCGGACAACAGTTGCATCGCAAAGGCGCGATTGTCGGCGTCTCGGGCGGAATCGACAGCGCCGTTGTCGCTTATCTTTGCGCACGCGCCTTGAGCAAGGAGAGGCTCTTCATTCTGTTTACACCGGAATCGGATTCTTCGGGCGACAGCCTTCGATTGGGGCGGGCATTGGCAGCTGATCTCGGTGCGCCATCTCAATTAGTAAACATTGCTCCCATCCTCGAGGCCGCAGGTTGCTACGAAAGTCGCGACGCAGCCATTCGCCAGGTGTTCCCTGAGTACGCAAGAGGTTGGAAAAGCAAGATTGTCCTACCCGACGTGATTTCCTCGGATCGGTATGCCCTTTTCTCGCTTGTTGTGCAGTCACCAGAAGGCGCACAACAAACTGTTAGGCTCACAGCCGAATCCTACTTGGGAATCCTAGCTTCAACAAACCTCAAGCAGCGAACGCGTAAGATGATCGAATATCAATACGCCGATTTGATGAATTACGCTGTGGCAGGAACACCGAACCGGCTGGAATACGATCAAGGATTTTTTGTGAAGTATGGCGACGGCGCAGCCGATTTTAAGCCGATCGCGCATCTATATAAATCCCAGGTTTTTCAGCTTGCATCATATCTCGGAGTGCCGAAAGAAATTCAGGAACGGATCCCCACTACCGATACGTACTCTTTGGAGCAAACCCAGGAAGAATTTTATTTCGCTCTTCCGCTCGAGAAAATGGACTTGTGTCTCTACGGAAAGAATACGGGTATTCCCGAGAAGGTTATCGCGCCGATGCTCGGCATTCCGGTGGAACATGTCGAGCGCGTCTACCGTTTAATAGATGCACGTCGCAAATCCACCCGCTATCTCCATCTGGCGCCAGTTCTGATGGAACCTATCCCTGAACTCTAACGATCACTGAACTTTGCCTTAATCTTGTCAAGCCTTTTAACACATCCCGAAAAAGTCGAGGCCGCGCGTTGCAGCTCGTATACCAACGTCACCGATTTCCTTCTGAAGGGGAAACCATCAAGACGTTTAGTTCTACTGACACTCCAGCACGAGTACACCTATGGAGATATTCAGTCGGCATCTTCGGCCATCGCCCATTACTTGACGGCTAACGGCTGTAGCAAGGGAGATCGCGTGCTGTTGCTCGCCGATAACTCGTTTTTCTGGATCGTTTCGTATTTGGGCGTTTTACGGGCCGGATTAGTGGCTGTTCCCTTGCCTGTGGGTATCGAAACGGCAGACCTACGGCATGTCATCGGTACGACCGAACCCAAGTTTTGTTTTCTACAAAGCAAAGCAGTAAAAGTCGTAACCAGTTGCTCGACTTTGACACCGAGAGTGGGATTGATCACCGATACGAAGACATCCGGAACCGCGGATTTCCACGACATTATGGCTGGCGGTAGTCATCCCACGCGAGGAGATAACAAATTACCTCAAACGGGTTGGAATGACCTGGCTGCTTTGATGTTTACTTCGGGAACCACTGGCAAGCCACGTGGAGTAATGATTTCGCATGGCAACATCATCTCAAATACTGAATCGATTGTGGCCAGCCTGAGTTTGACAGCAGGCGACCGGATCATGGCTGTGTTGCCTTTCTACTATTGCTTTGGAGCGTCAATCCTGCATACGCATCTCTTGGTTGGTGGTTCTCTTGTGGCAGATACGCGCTTTATGTATCCGGATAAAATACTGGAGCGACTAAATGAAACCAGATGCACCGGCTTTGCAGGCGTACCTAGTCATTTTCAGATTCTGCTCCGCAAGTCGAGTTTATCTACAATGACTTTTCCCCACTTGCGACACGTGCAGCAGGCAGGCGGTCATTTGGCGTCAGTTTTTGTTCAACAGTTGATCGCTGCGTTGCCAACGTCTGAGGTCTTCTTAATGTACGGACAAACCGAAGCGACGGCGCGCCTGAGTTGTTTAGCTCCTGCGATGACTGCAAGTAAACCCGCATCCATTGGGAAAGCGATTCCCGGAGTTAAGCTGCGCGTCGTAAATGAGCTCGGCCGTGACGTTGAGCCAGGACAAGACGGCGAGATAGTAGCAGAAGGCAAAAACATCGCGGTAGGCTACTGGCGCGATGCGGAGGGATCTGCGTCCACTTTTCGCGAAGGCAAGTTATTTACAGGAGACATCGCAACCGTAGACGATGAAGGATTTATCTTTGTGCAGGATCGCGCCCGAGATTTCATCAAGTGCGGTGGCGAACGGATTAGCTGCCAAGCACTTGAAGAGCAACTGATTGAGTTCGACGAACTGCTGGAAGCAGCAGTTATCGGAGTTCCCGACGATCTTCTCGGAGAAGCAATCAAAGCGTACATTGTACCCCGCGATGGTAACTTGGTCGGGCTTGAGGAACGCGTACGTAAATTTTGTAAACAAAGTATCTCGTTTAAACGAATACCTAAATTCATCGTCCCGTTGAAAGCTCTTCCCAAATCACATGCAGGTAAGGTTCTAAAAGCCGCACTGCGTGAGCTATAAGTTCCACATCGAAGCTTCAACTCACAACAATCCTTCACATGCGAATTCCAGAAACAAGGCTTCACTAGGAACCGCTGAATTGGTGACTTACTTTGATACTGACAATCACTTCGTCTGAAATCGTATACGGTTCTTCTAAAGCGGGAGTGCCACTAAACCACGGCGAGCGTCGAATAAACCGCCGCTTTCCTCTCCGACAGTCCGCGACTGTACGGTGCAAGAATATCTTGCTGCATGACATGCCGGTTTACACGGTTAATGCCAGCGTTAACAGTGTATTAGTTACTAGTGAAATCGCTATCCCCGAAAGTCGCACTGTTCAGGTTGTGATCACCCTTGAGCAGCACGGGCTCGAGAGTCTAAGACTGCACGGGACCGGCAAGATTGTGCGCGCCGAAGCCACGGCAACCGGTAGGTTCGGTCTGGCTATTGCCTTTGACAAACCACTCTCTGCGTCCGCCGAATCTCGCGCTTAAAGCGTCACCCAACTCCCCCATCTTTAGCCGCTCGTTCGAATGCTCCAACTGGAGCTCGGATCGGCGGCTTTTTCTTTGCCCATCCTTCTAGACATGGAGTACCGATCCGAATCCAGCCGACTGCACAACTTTTTAGACACCGCGGGGTTTGCTCTAAGTAATAATTACTCGCTTACCCTCGAACAGGTCGCTAAAGCCCAAGTTCGAATCTATTTTGGGAGATGATCGATGCAAAAACTCCTTATTGCATTGATTGTGGCATATGCCGCAATGCTGTCGGCTTGTGGGGGCGGAACTTCAAATTCGGATCTAGTTACTGCAAATACATCCGCAACAATTTCTTCTTCCGCCAACCCATCGGTACCCGGTGAGGTTGCAGCTTTCACGGTGACAGTAACTTCAAAGGGCGGAGGAGCGCCGACCGGTAAGGTCACATTTTTGGATGGAACGACCGCTCTTGGCACTGCTTCGCTCAGCGGCGATGGGATGGCCAGTTTCCCAACCTCAACGCTCAGCGTCGGATCGCACGTGATAACCGCAACGTACGCAGGTGATGCAAGCTTTGCAGGGAGCACGACTTCGGCTGTAACCCAGGTCGTCCAACTTGCCCCCCCCGGTTCAGTCTCTCCCAATTTTTTCGCCATGGATATGGGTCATTTGCCTTTGAGTGCGGGAGGCAACGAGAAGTGGCCCACCCAATTGGGGCTTGGCTTTTCTATCTGGCGATCATTGGGCGCATCGTTACGGTGGAGCGACTTGGAAACATGTGACGGCGGCGCCGATCCTACTAATTCGTGCTATACGTGGGTGGGCTTAGATAATTGGATTAATTCCGCCACAACTTACGGACAGCAAACCTTATTCACTGCGTTTTATACTCCAACGTGGGCCTCTTCCAACCCCAGCGCATCTTGTCAGAACTCTGGTTCTGGGGGATGTTATCCACCGGACGATGTTGAAAGCGGTGATCAACACTGGAAGGACTTTCTTACGGCAGTCTATAACCATGTTCAGAGCCTTCCGGCCGTGAGCGGTAGCAAACCCCATATCTCCGTTTGGGAATGTTGGAACGAACCGGATGTCGCGACCGAATATGCAGGCCAATTATCCGATCTCCACACAATGTGCAATGACCTCCACGATGCCATCGCGCCCCTTGACGCGACCGCTAAATTCACAACTCCTGCACCCGCTGACGACAAGGATGTCGCGCCCTGGCTCCAGACATGGATTAGTGGCTATGACCCCACGAAAGTCGACATCATCGCATTTCACGGCTATGTAAAGAGCCAGATTGCCGAGGATATTTTTACTGACATTCTCGCACCTCTCAGCGCATTCGTTCCACAAACAGGCAAACCGCTATGGGACACTGAGGGCAGCGACCTACTTGGGTTGCAGCCTCTGGCAGATCCCGATCAGCATGCTGCATTCTATGCGCGCTACGCACTGATACAACAATCGAGCAATGTCGCGACATTCTCCTACTGGGGATATGATTTCGGAAATGGTGATAACCTAATCGACAATCCAGCGACCCCTAACGCTACTCTGAATGAAGCCGGTGAAGCGTGGCAACAGATTTATGCTTGGACCGTTGGGTCAAAATTTACGTCGCCATGCCACCCGAACGGTACCGTATGGCAGTGCGCTCTGACTAACAGCAGTGCTGTGCCAACGATTATCGCGTGGGACACCTCTCAAACTTGTTCAAATGGCGTTTGTTCCACAAGCAATTTCACTGCTCCTTCCGGCATGACCTCATTCACCGACATAGCGGGAACGACGACTAATATTTCCGGCGGGATCGTGCCGATTGGTGCAAAGCCAGTATTGCTAAAGTGATCTGATCGAAACTTGATTAGTCGTGCGCGACAAAATCATGCGCCTATCCGTTAGAATGAGTCGCATGTTTCGTCATATAACTCTTTATCTTTTTGCCGCAGCAATCCTCTCGACCGCTGTTTCGTTTGGCCAAATTGGCCGGGATTTCTTCGCCTTCGACATGAACAAGACTTCGCATGTCGGAGGTCAGCAGTCTCCTTGGCCCGATGATTGCTGTCGCAGCACGGCCACTCCTGTGCAATTTGGCATCTGGCGCAGTTTAGGAGCCCAGGTAAATTGGTTCCAGATTGCGGCAGGATCAAATTTCCATGGCGCGAATTGTCCGCCTCGTAATGGAGCTGACCCCAACGACCCTTGCTACCATTGGGAGCGTCTGGATGGCTACATGCGACAAGTCTCTGCCCATAAACAAGAGGCAATTTACACAGTGTTCGACACACCCGGGTTTGCCAACAATGATGCCGGAACCGAATATCCACCTTCGGATGTGGATGGCAAAGACCAGTATCTGAAAGACTTTGTTACTGCCGTGTATCGCCACGTAACCGCTAAAGGTTGGCACATTAAATATTGGGAATGCTGGAACGAACCAGACGTGCGCAACGAATATAAAGGCAATACTGAGCAATTGGTAAGCATGTGTCGTGACATCAAAAACACGATCCATCCGCTCGACGCGACAGCACAATTTGTTTCGCCAGGATTTACCTCTCTCAGCATCCTAGGCTTTCACGATGACATTGATTCGATCCGTTGCAACGGCGACGATTGTAGTCTGATGCAGCGCTATCTGCAGGCCGGTGGCAGCCAATACGCAGACATCATCGGATATCACGGATATGGATTCCCCGATCCGGTAGACCCATTATTCGACACTAAATTACCCGCATCGTGGTTGCGCCTAAATGTTCCGCATCTGACTGCAAACGTGAATGCGATCGTTCAACGCACCGGCAACGCCGGCAAACCCATTTGGATGACCGAAGGCGGGGATGACTTGCCACCTTCTTCGCAGGAAGCGCTTTCAAACGATGATCGCCACGCAGCGTTTGTTGGTCGTTACCTTCTCCAATTTATGGGCCGAGGCACTTCACTTATGACTTGGTACGGTTGGGATTTCGGCGGCCCACATGCGTTACTAGCGGATCACACGGGCATTCCTGACGATAGATTGAATAAGGGTGGGCTCGCGTTTCGGCAGATTTACGCGTGGACCGCTGGCAGGGGCTCCACCATGGTTCAGCCCTGCACCTCGAAAGGCACGACCTTTACCTGCACGCTGAAGGATTCTAAAGGCAAGACGATGTTGGCCATTTACGACACTTCGAAAGATTGCAGCGGGTCGGTTGCATGCGAAACAGTGACGAATATTGTTCCAAGCCAATATTCACAATGGACAGATTTAGAAGGCGGAGTACATCCAATAAAAAAAGGCCTGGTCCAGGTGGGACGCAAGCCGATTCTTGTTGAATAGTCTACCGGTGCTATCTGGCTGTCACTTTCGGTATCGGAGCTGCAGTCGGCGCCAACGTCGCTACCCGGTTGCCATAGAATTCTGCGAAAACGATTGTGGATCCTGAGCCGCCCATACCTAGCGGACCGCTACCGGCATTCGGTAGGGGCCATTCGGTGAAAGCTCCGGTGACGAGACCCGTAACTGTGGTTATCGTAGGCTGCATGGTGGTTTGTTTGCTGGGCACTGTGACAGGAAATCCCGCTTGAACGACAGTCGACTTCGGGGTCACCTGCGTCACTTTCGCTTTCAGTACCTTTTTATTCGATGGCGCTTGTGTGGATGTATTCAGAAACCCGATATTGTTACCCGCCCGTTCGGAAAAATAAAAATTCGTGCCGGCCACAAGTAGATCGGGGATATTAGCGTTGCTGGTTGGTGCTGTCCATTCCGTGATAGATCCTGAAATAGGATCAAGAGTACCAACGATGCTGGTAGCAAGATCGCCGAAGTAAACCAAGCCATTTGCAAGATGCAAATGCTCAACCTGCCGGACGGAAGGTATTAGCCATTCCGTCATCGTGCCAGCCGTCATATCGAGCATGCCAATTTGATGAGTAGATAATTCCGCAAAGAAGACTTGCACATCTCCCGTCGGTCCGGTCCCGATGGCAACCCCACGCGGTGTCGAGCTTGGCGTAGGTACCGGCCACTCCGTGAATGTTGGTCCAAGGGGGGCATTCGGGTCGAGCAATCCAATATTGTTTGCAGCGGCTTCACTGAAGAAATATTGTGGCAACCCCTCGGGCGAAATCATAGTGTCCAGATGAATGATTCCGGATCCAGGCGTCGGCACGGTGTACTGAGTCAACTGCAGCGTACTTTGGGTGGGATCCATCACGCCAAGATAGTTTTGTCCGAAAGCGCAGAAGGCCAGCTTGTTAGAGGCGTCCATTACGATGCCATGCGGCATCGATCCCTGCGGCAGTAGCCACTCCGTAAGCAAATTTACGTTGGTTTCGCCGATGCGATTCTTCGAATTTTCGGTGAAATAGAACTGAGTTGGACTTACGACCGCGACGTGAAGCGGTTCACTGCTCGTTGTCGGAGTATTCCATTCCGTCAATGTGTAACTAGTTTGCTGTGCGACGGCCAGACCGGACAATCCCGCTATCATAGTGACTTGCGTGATGCAGATGAAAAGTATCGAACGGCTCATTTACTGTGTCCTCTCTAATTTCGTGTACTGCTGCTCAAATCGACGAAGGACTTGTCTATGTTACTCCCTCGTTAATGGCTGGACAATTGTCAGTTAGCTACTTACATGACGGTATGCTAAAGTGCGCCAGGCGGGTTTGCCATAGCCTATTCGTGCCAGTTTGATTGGCGGTTAAATATTCATTTACATACCAGAACGTACAATCGTCGATCGGGTCCACAGTCATGCTCGTGTATCCGCCCCAATGCGACGAGTTCTCCTGGTCTGCAGTGCCTTTCAAAATAACCATTTCATGCGGAATGCGTGTTCCTGGAAGATTTAGATAGGTTGCCGCAATTGATGGGCTAAGTGCGCTTGATGCGCCACTGTAACCAACCGCCAAATTCCCTACTTTGTCTTGAGCAACGCTGGGCATGAATCGGAAATAAAGCGTATCCGGACTGAGTGTGCCCGTGTTGGCGATATTGAAGACACCGGCGGAGGGCCGCAGTTCGTACCAGCGTATGCCGGTCTGTAATCTGGTTGCGGCGGGTTGGATCGTGTGTGTAACCAGGAACGATTGGTACGTTGGAAACTGTCGGAAATCGAACCGGTGCATCAGACGATCACCAACCGAGTCAATACGGACTTTGGTCTGCGCAGTACTGGGTTCGGGGACACAGTAGGTGTCAGTCGGATTATTTACGGTATAGCATCCCGGCTGAAAGCTGGGCACCGCGAGCGCAGTCGGACCTGTGAAAGTGGAATTCGTTGGATTATCCCAATCGACATGAAACTGCCACAGGTTCAAAGAAGTTGAAGTCGTAGCAGATCCGCTCGGATTCTGGATGCTTACAAACTCTTCCGGAGTACCTGCGGTAGGCGGGGTCGTTCCGTCAATATCAGCAGGCAGTAGGCTGTGGCCAAGAAACAATCCGTTGGGAGTTTTCGGATAGCTGAAACATTGTGCTGCTCTCTCGGTATTGCCTGCCAGCAGATTGGTTCGATCAAGAGCACAAACGAGAATCGCGTTTTCCTGAAACCCTTTAGACGGATTCTCAAGATCTATCGTGATGTAATAAGCATCCGGCCATGTCGCAATTTTTGGATAATCCGGGTAGTATGGCACCCCATTGATGTTCAGAAGTGAGTTGAGAGGAAGTTCGTAGGTAAACCAGGCGAAATTTGACGCGGTCAAATCATCTGTATTAGAAACTGCAACACAAAAGAAATAGTTCGGGCCACCTTGACGAACCGCGATAATCCAGCGAGATGCAAGATGATCGAACAAAATCACGCCGTTTCCGCCACCCGTAGTGCAGTCCGGCATATTGTTCTGGAGCCAGGGCGTAATACCTCTCATTACAGGAGTCGCTGCGGCGCCAGTCACTTTGTCGAAGCCCTGATAGGCTTGGTCGACCCACTCCAAATATTGTTTGGTGCCGACAGCACCATTTGGGTCAACGGTATAGCCCGCAACCGGGTCGTTGGACGCGTCGATTCCCTCAAATTGCGTAATTTTGACTTGCGCTCCCACCGGCCGAATAAAACTAAGGAATAATCCCCAAACAATTAGTTTGAACTTCATTCTATTTCTCCGTCAGGGGAAATTTGCGATTTCTATGGCTGGCTTAGAAGGGGAGATGGCCAATACAGTTCACGGCCACAATGTTTTATTCCAGCGTCTATCTAGAATAGGGTGGTCGCTTATCGGTGTCACGTGGAAGAAAGTCCCTGCCTGTAGAGAAACAAGGCACTTTAAGTGCCCCAACGCGGTAGCCTCTACACAAACCTTTTATCATCAATAAGTTATATTGATAGCTTGATAGGACTCTCGTGGGGCACTACAAGAGTCTTTTTTCTCCTCGCCCGGTTACTTGAATTCCGGTACTATCTTGTCAGTGGCATTGCCATGCCGTTTGAGCTGGTGTTCCTCCAGAGCCTCATGCAGTTCAGCCTATCTCCCTCGGAAAAATGCTGGAGAATGTAAATAAGCAGGCGAACACTGATTGTTGCCGAGGCCAAAGACATCCGTAGCCTTATGAACATATCTGCACAACTTGAACATTTAAGTGCAGAGTTCGTTCCAAAATTGAGGACTTAGTAACGATGGAATTTTTTAAGCGGAAAATCACGAAAGACCAGAGCCGCGATACCGGTATGGCAATGGTTTTGTTGCTCATGATCCTGGCCGGCTCAAAAAAGCGCGAAGGTTATTTATACGCAGCAATGGCGGTGCAGGTCGTGAACATGACGGTTCCCATGGTCTTCCGTCCGTTAGCGCCATTTTGGTTCGGACTTTCCGATGCAATGGGAGCGGTATTTTCCAAGGTTATACTCTCGCTCGTATTTTTTCTGGTAGTTACCCCAATCGGGATTTTCCGCCGGCTGATGGGCAGAGATTCGCTGAAACTCCGCGCCTTCAAGTCCAGCAAAGAGTCGGCGATGCTAAAGAGAGACCATCTCTTTACGCCGAGAGATATGGAAAGACCTTACTAATCTGAAGGAGTTTTTATGGATTTCTTAAAAGACTTATGGGGTTTCCTGAAGCAAAGGAAAAAGTTCTGGCTGCTGCCAATCATCGTCACTCTGTTAGGTCTCGGAGTTTTGATTGTATTGGCCAGCGGTACAGCAATCGCTCCGTTTATTTACACGTTGTTCTAACCATCCCTGGTTTCGGGACAGACACTGAATAAAAAAAGGAATGGCTATGAAGAGCGCAATCCTCGGCATATCGGCGTATTACCACGATAGCGCTGCAGCGCTCCTGATCGACGGCAAGATTGTTGCCGCCGCGCAGGAGGAACGTTTCACTCGAAAGAAGCACGACCCCGCGTTCCCCACGAATGCGTGCCGTTACGTTTTGGAGGAAGCTGGTCTCCAATACAAAGACCTCACCGCTGTGGCTTTCTATGACAAGCCGTTTTTGAAGTTCGAACGCCTGCTTGAGACCTACCATGCCTTCGCTCCAAGCGGGTTCGTAAGCTTTCTTTCCGCAATTCCGGTATGGGTCAAAGAGAAGCTGTTCATGCGGAAGCTTCTCAAAGACAATCTCGCAGAGCTCGGCCCCGGAAGCGTCCCCATTTTTTATCCCGAACACCACCTGTCCCATGCCGCCAGCGCCTACTATCCGTCCCCTTTTCCGGATGCGGCCATCCTAACGGTTGACGGCGTCGGCGAATGGGCTACCACTACCATCTCGCATGGCCACGGCAAAGATATCGAGATCCTTCGCGAGCTTCAGTTCCCGCATTCGATTGGCCTGCTTTATTCGGCGTTTACGTACTACACGGGTTTCGCGGTTAACAGTGGCGAATACAAGCTCATGGGACTTGCCCCTTACGGCAATCCCAACTCGCAGCACACTATCGATTTCAAGAAAAAGATAATCAACAACCTGGTCGACATTCGCGACGACGGCTCCATCGTCCTCGACATGAGTTACTTCGATTACGCCACTGGCCTGAAAATGGCCAACGAAGCGAAGTGGGAACAGCTATTCGGAATTCCCCGCCGTCAAGCGGAATCTGACATCACCCAGATCTACATGGACATGGCCCTGGCGATCCAGCAGGTCACGGAAGACATTGTTCTTCTGCTTTGCCGCACCGCGCAAAAATTAACGGGCAGCAAATACCTGGTAATGGCAGGTGGCGTCGCCCTTAACTGCGTCGCCAATGGAAAGATTCTTAAAGCCGGCATCTTCGAAGACATCTGGATTCAACCCGCGGCCGGCGATGCTGGTGGTGCGCTCGGTGCCGCGCTGGCGTTTTGGCATATCCACGAAGGTCACGATCGCGAGATTAGCGGTCAGGGCGATTCCATGGAAGGTTCGTATCTGGGATCCGAATTCTCCGACCGTGAAGTTGCGCGTGCGCTCTGGCGCCGCGATGCCAAAGCAACTTACTACGAAGATTTTCACGCCCTGACTACCGCTGTCGCTGCTCGCCTATCCGAAGGCAATGTCGTCGGTTGGTTCCAGGGCCGCATGGAATTCGGACCGCGCGCACTCGGCAATCGCAGCATTCTCGGTGATGCACGCAATGCTGAGATGCAGAAGAAGCTCAATCTCAAAATCAAGTACCGTGAAGGCTTTCGCCCGTTCGCGCCATCGGTGCTGGAGGAAGATGTCCAGAAACATTTCGATCTCGACCGCGGATCTCCGTACATGCTTATCGTTGCGCCGATTCGCGAAGACAAGGCCATCCCCTTGCCGCCGGGATATCATGACAAGCCGTTATACGAACGGCTCTATTTCCTTCGTTCGGATTTGCCTTCGATCACACACATCGATTACTCCGCGCGTATTCAAAGCGTGAGTAAGAAGACAAATCCTCGCTATTGGGAATTGATCAACACATTCAAAGACCTCACCGGATATGGTGTCATCGTAAACACCAGCTTCAATGTTCGCGGCGAACCCGTTGTATGCACACCAGATGACGCTTATCGCTGCTTCATGCGTACCGAAATGGATTTCCTGGTCGTTGGCAACTACGTGATGGATAAGAAAGACCAGCCAGCGTTAGCTGATACGGGTGATTGGCGCACCGAGTTCAAGTTAGATTAGTGGAACAAGCACTCAAAGACTAGTTCCCTGTTTGTTGTTCGTCGCCAGGGTAATAGCCGCTGCGCGTACGCACCGATAATTTTCCATGCCCCTTGGCGTGCGCTTCCACACGGATCGTGCGGTATCCACCCGCGCTCTTGGGATTCGTCGGCTTATATCCAATCGTGTATTGCGTTCGGATATCGTGCGCGACCGTGCGGCTGATTTCGTCCACTTCTTCTAAATTCTTTGGGAAGAAGGCAATGCCTCCCGTGCGTTCGGCGATGGTCTGCAAAGCTCTCCGCGGACGGCGTTCCTTCTCGCCACCAAGAATCCCGATAGCATAAACCGTAGGCCCATTCTCTTCCTGCAAACGTCGGACAGTTTGTTCGAGGTTCTCCCGGCTGGCGTCATCTTCGCCATCGGTCACGACAAATATCACTTTCCTCTCGAATTTGAAATCCTTCTTCAAATGATCTGACGACGCCACCAGCGCGTCATAAAGTGCAGTGCCGCCACGTGCCTCAACTTTGCTTAACGCATCGCTTAGCTTGCTAATGTTATTTGTGAAATCCTGATCTAAATAAAACTCATCGTTAAAATTTACGATGAACACTCGATCCTGAGGATTGCTCGCTTTCACAAGATTCAGCGCAGCCTTGTTGACCTGGTCGCGTTTTTCGCGCATCGATCCCGAGTTATCAATCACGATTCCCATTGCGACCGGGATATCCTCGTGCCGAAACGACGTGATTGTTTCTGATTGCTTGTCTTCGGCCACCTGGAAGGCGCTTCTCTCAAGGTCAGTCACCATACGACCCTTTTCATCGACCACCGTGGCGTGAAGGAGCACTTCTCCTACCTGCTTTTTGAACACGAACACGCCAGTATCGGTGCTTTGCGATTGCTCCGGCGAAGGCTCGGTTTGCGTCGGTTTTGCAGGCGGACTTGAAGTTTGGGCGCGACCTTTCGTCGAATTGACACATATCAAAAGAACGACGACGCCGTAGAAGAGATGCTTATTCCGTCGGAGGATAGTATCCGGTCTTAGCATAGACGCGAAGTGGTGGCAGCCCTTTGGGTGGGTTTAACTTAACTCTGATTTTACGCCATTTCCCGTCATGCCCCGGTCTGGTAGGACGATAGCCGATGACATATTGATTGCGCAATTCGTTTCCGATTTTTGTGGCAATATCGACGAGGTCATTCGGGTTATCAACGGTGAATGCCCTGCCCCCAGTCAAATCGCATACTTCCGAAAGTAATTGCGGACCCAACCTTTCCTCTTCAGATCCGATGTAATGATCGTAGATGCCGATCGCGTACATCTCGACATCGGCTTCCTTCACCATCGATTTAATCTCCCCCTCGGTGTAACGGCTGTGATTGTCACCGCCGTCGGAAATCACAAGAAGCGCCTTCTTGGGATATCTAGCTTGGCGCATTTTGTTGACGCCAAGATAAATCGCATCCAGAAGAGCGGTACGGCCTTTCGGAACGGTGTAGATGAGTTTATTTTCAATGTCCTCAACCGACTGAGTGAAGTCCGACACCTGCTCTGGCCGGTCCGCAAACGCGATCATAAAAAATTCGTCCTGAGGATTCGCCGTCTTAAAGAACTCTTTGGCTGCTTCGCGGGCACGTTCAATCTTGCTGATCATGCTGCCGCTCATATCGAAAATTACCCCAATTGAGATTGGAGCATCTTCGCTGGCGAAGTGCCGGATTTCCTGTTCGTCTTTGCCTTCAAAGATTGAGAAGTTATCTTTGTCTAGCCCCGTGACTAGCCGGTTCGTCGGATCTGTCACGGTGACCGGCACCAACACTAGGTTCACGTCAATCTTCAGTGGCCGAGAATGGACGTTTGGACCAGGATCCAGGTGTGCAGTCGAAACTGGTTCTTCGGCTTTTTTGGTGCTACGAGGCTTGATATGAACGTCGTCAACTGAGGCCTGAGCATGGAGCGTTCGCGGACCGGCGATCGCAAATATAAATGCGATTCCCACAATGAGCGCGAACTGATCGAGGAAGAGACCGCAAAACTTGCCACAGCCTTTGACTTGGGCTCTTTGCGGCGGACGGGATGACCCCAGTGGGCGGGCCATAAATACCTCTTTGATACCGCGAATCCTAACACACGCCAAGGCCACAATTGTTACGAGATTGTCTCGCACTTCGGGTCTAGATCCCATACCTTCCAGCTTGCGGTGCCCGCGTTTCAGGCGTTTCAAAACAAGTTTCGAGCAATTCATCTACCATCTCGAGATAACACATGGAATCCGTGAAATGTTAAGCTCCGAAGTGATCGGAGATGATTCAACGCTCAGATTCTCCCGATTTCCATAATTTCGCGGTCCCAATCTATGAGATGGCTCGACATGACGTGGCGTCGTACATCCCAAATAATTCTTACGATCCTTCCCGTCGTGCTATTTGTTTGCGCAATTAAGTGGCTTTCTGTGACAGCGTTGGGCGCGCCCGACCAGCCTCGCATTTCCTTATATTCCGTGCAGGCCAATTATTCGGTAGCTGTTATAGATCGCAACGGTCAAAGCTATGTCAGCTTGTTTGACTTGCTTGATCCTCTGGGCACGGTCGCCGCTGCCAGCGATCACTCCAAGTGGAGGATTCGCTACAAGAACGCTCAATTTGAATTCATTGACGGGAAAGCTCGCGTCAAAGGGCCGGGGCGGGACTCAAACATGCCCGCCAACTTCATCCTGGACAACTCAAACGGATTAGTTCCAGTCTCCGGCCTCGCCCTCCTCCTGCCGAGAATTCTTGGAGAGCCTGTCACCTTCCATGAAGGTTCTCTGCGATTGTTCATCGGAAGCACGGGAATCCACTTTACCACCCAGTTGTTGTCTTCATCTCCGCCCCGACTAGCATTAAATTTTAGCTCTTCCGTCAGTCCATCGATTCACCAGGAAGGCAAAATCTTGCGCCTGATTTTTCAGCGGGATGCCATCTTGCCTCCGCCTTCTCCCATCGTGTCGTTTGATAACGCAGCCATCACGTCGCTCACCTATGCTGAAGCAACAGGAGCCGCAGAAATCCAAATCTCAGGTTCAAGTCCTCTTGTCGCTAGTTTCACAAACAGCGGACGAACCATCAACATATCCACCGGGGATGGGACGCAAGTCGCTGCACCTGTCGACGACACCGAAAACGGCGACAAAGCTCCTTCGCTCATCTCAAGCGGCGCTCGCCATTATTTTGTGGTGTTGGACGCCAGTCATGGCGGCAGCGAACCAGGCGCGATCCTCACCGATAAGCTGACCGAAAAAGATGTAACTCTGGCGTTCGCTCGGCGATTGCGGCAAGAACTGGAGAACCGCGGAATTTCCACCCTGCTAGTACGCGACGGAGATCTGAATCTAAGTCTCGACCAGCGGGCCCATCTTGCAAATGCTGCACATCCGGCAATCTATCTATGTCTACACGCAGCATCTCTCGGCAGCGGCGTTCATCTTTACACGACACTGTTGCCTCCTGCCGCCGCTAGCCGTGGCCCGTTTTCAGACTGGAACACAGCGCAAGCATCCTACCGCGAGACAACGCAGCTTGCGGAATCGAGCATAGTAACCCAATTGCAGAAAGATCAAATCCCTTCGCGGATACTATTCGCGCCGCTTCGTTCCTTAAACAATATTGCCGCGGCAGCCATCGCGTTGGAAATTGCTCCCAGACAGGGTGACGTTTCAGAATTAAATTCTTCAGCTTACCAACAAGAGATCGCTTCTTCCGTCGCGTCTGGGGTGGCCGCGATCTTACCTCAATTAGCGGGTGAACGATGATTCCCCGGCATCTACTATTCACTGCCATCATTTTGCTACTCTTGGCAATCGGCATGGGATTTTATCTGCGATCCTTGCGGTCACGCGCCGTTATCGTTGAGCCAAGTACGACAACGCTGCCAATCACTGCACCCGTATCCGGCCCCATGGAACCAGTCACACTATATGTGGCCTATGACGACGACAATCGCCTGGTACCTCAGAAATCGCAGATTCCGTTGCCGTTTGGAAAGCAGCAACGTGCTGAAACTGTCCTGCGAGCTCTGCTAGCCATTTACCTGCAAAAGGCATCACCACATCCGCTTGGCCGCGGGTCTGATCTGAGGGCCATATATCTAATCGATTCGCCTGCAGCGGCTCCGGAATTAAGTCTCGCTGTGATTGATCTCAATGCCCCATTCGCCGACGGCCACCGGTCCGGAATTCTCGTAGAGAGCTTAACCGTCGCCTCCCTTGTTGAAACCTTGTCTGCCAACGTCCCCGGCATTCACCGTGTCAAAATATTGGTGGATGGGAAAGAACGTGACTCTCTCGCGGGACACGCTGATCTTTCAAACCTCATCGACGTGGCAGCAGTGAACAGAATGGCCAAACAATTAGAGACAATTCAGTAATCGAGTTGCCGGCCACAAATCCTACTGATTTCTTCGGTTACAATTCTTGCCTATGTTTTATCGTTCCGATAATCGCACGCCCGAACAGATGCGCCCGATCAACCTTGTCCCGGACTACATCCCAACTGCCGAAGGTTCAGTATTGATCGAAGTCGGCAATACCCGAGTCATTTGCACCGCATCTATCGAGGAGACCGTTCCTTCGTTCATGCGCAACAGCGGCAAGGGCTGGATTAGCGCGGAGTATGCCATGCTTCCCCGCGCAACGCTGACTCGGTCGTCGCGCGAAGTGAACAAAGGCCGCCAGAGCGGACGGAGCCACGAGATTCAGAGATTGATTGGTCGTTCTCTACGCGCGGTAGTAGATTTGTCACGGCTCGGTGAGCGCACGATTTGGATCGATTGTGACGTCATTCAAGCCGATGGAGGAACTCGCACAGCTTCCATCACTGGCGCATTTGTCGCGTTGGGATTGGCGCTTGAGAAACTAGTGGAGGCAGGGACTTTGACCTCAGTTCCGCTTCGCGATTTTGTAGCGGCGATTAGTGTTGGAATCGTGGATAGCGAAATTTTGCTGGATCTTTGCTACGAGGAAGATTCACGCGCAGATGTAGATATGAATTTCGTCATGACTGCGGGACGAAAATTAGTCGAAGTACAAGCTACTGCTGAGCATCAGGTTTTCGATGAACAGCAACTTGCCAAAATGATTTCTTTAGCGGGCCAAGGGGTTCAGGCTCTGATTGCGAAACAGCAGGCGGTTCTTAGTAAGCTAACGCTTAGGCAATAATTAGTTCGGCTTGTCCGTGCTGGCGTTAGCCCGGTTCAGCGTATCCTGCCAATCCTTTAGGCGCTCCGAGATTTCCTGCATGTAAGCTTTCGCCTCAGCAGGGCTCAGGTTGCCCCCGTTTCGCCCGCGCAAAGAATTTGTTGGCGCACCCACAGGTACCGCCGTTCTACGAATCTCGGGCATTGCCGGAATTTCTACCTGCGGCACGGCATTCTGAATTCCAGAGCCCAGCTTGGAAATATCAAGATCTCCAATCACTTCCTGCACGAGTGAGGAATCCACAACTTTTTGTCCCATGGCACATGCCAACGACAGCGCGTTAAAGCAGAAATTATTCACATTTCGGGGAATGCCTTCTGTAAATTCGCAGATCTCCGCCAATGCGTCGATCGTGAATAGCGACGGACCTTGGTACCCAGCAACTCCCAGCCGATGTGCAACGTAATTCTTGACTTCACTCGGAGGCAACGGTTCCAACCGGTTCAACATGGAAATGCGCTGTCTCAGCTGGGACAGCCCGCTAGTGGCAAGCTTGTCCGCCAATTCCGGTTGTCCCGCGAGAATGATTTGCAGCAACTTCGCTCGAGGCGTTTCGAAATCCGATAGCAGCCGGACCGTTTCGAGAACTGGCGGCTTCAAGTTCTGGGCTTCATCCACTACGACGATAAACTTGCGACCCGCACGGGCTTCGTGGAGAAGACGCTTATTGAACTCATCGTGCATCTTTACGAAATCCTGGGTATCGCCCTCGTAGCCGAGTTCGGCCAGCAGGAAACGCATGAACTCGCGCGATGTGCATTGAGTCTGAAATAGGAAGGCCGTTCGGGCTGTCGTACGGTATTTTTCTAGCAAGTGAAATAGCAGCGTCGTTTTGCCCATGCCCGGGCGGGCAATTAAGCCGAGGAATCCGCGATTCGCCTCAATCCCATAGTCTAGCGACGCCATGGCCTCGCGATGGGACGGGCTCTGATACAAGAACCGTGGGTCTGGCGTAACGCCAAATGGCTGTTCTCGAAATCCAAAAAACTTCAAATACATCGCCTCTCCCGAAAATCTGGAATGTGTCGCAAAGGGGGGAGTTACCGTGAGTGACTACCTCACTCTCAGTATTTTATAGCGAAAATGGATCTCTGGCAGGGGAAATGGGTATTAGAGTCCTATGACTCCTTGTGCGTGTTTTGGACACACCTTACCATGGAGTTCAAGTCGGTGATAATCAGTCCCTCATATCTTGCATAATCTTCATGAATTTAGTATTTCCATTCGAAAAAACGCACGTTTTGGTGGCCGAAACGACCAGCATGAACGGCGGACTCTTGGCCGACGCGCTCCAGCACGATCGGCGTTACGTGGCTAGAGCCGCTTTAACCGCGGAGGAAATGGCCGATGCGCTGCAACATGAGCGATTCGACATTCTGCTAATCAGCGCACAATTTGGCCAGGCTGCAGCGACACGTTTTGTCTTGATTGAGGAAGTTAAGAATGCGTATCCCGAAATTGCAGTTGTAGTGCTGCTGGACGCCGCAGATCGCGCCGTGATTGTGGAATCCTTTCGCGCTGGTGCCCAGGGAGTATTTTGTCGTTCAGAGTCATTTGAGGAATTGTGCAAGTGCATCACCTGCGTCCACAGCGGCCAAACATGGGCTAACTCGGAACAGATTTTGTACCTAATCGAAGCACTGGCGGACCAGCGGCATTTCAACGACCTACAGAACTTGTCGACTCAGCCTGCGAGAGTCCTCAGTCCGCGCGAAGAAGAAATTGCTAGCTTGGCCGCTCGCGGGCTGAGCAATCGTGATATTGCAAAGCTACTAGAACTTAGCGAGTACACTGTCAAGAATTACATGGTTCGAGTTTTCGAAAAGTTAGGAGTTTCGACACGCGTGGGATTGACATTGCATGCTCTGAGCGCTCCCCCAATGGGAAAACGTGAACTGCGAGACGATACGGCAAAGTGGTACGGAACGGACTCTTAGGCACATGGTACCAACGGCGTAATAATTCCAGACTAGGCTGATAAAATTAGCGCACTCGAATAGTGTCGGAAGACAGGAATCAGGGAAAGGGACTTAGCTATGCACATAGCGGTAGTGGGATCGGGATATGTGGGGTTGGTGGCTGGCGCCTGTTTTGCGGACTTAGGCCACGACGTCATCGTTGTGGACAATGATCAGAAGAAGCTTGCAGCGCTGAATAACGGCGAAGTGCCGATCCACGAAAACTTTCTTCCCGAACTTCTGCAACGACATCGCGGCGGTCGGCTTAAATTCTCCGACGATTTGCAAACGGCCGTCAATAAAAGTTGCGCAATTTTTATCGCCGTAGGAACGCCGCCGACCGAGCAAGGCGAAGCCGATCTTTCCTACGTTGAATCAGTTGCTCGCAGCATTTCCGGCGCGATTGATGGCTACAAAGTGCTGGTGGAAAAGAGCACGGTGCCAGTCTATACCAGCGACTGGGTGCGAAAGATTATTTTGCGCAATGGCATCGCCCCCGATTCATTCGACGTTGCGTCCAACCCTGAGTTTCTGCGTGAAGGAACCGCAGTCACCGATTTCCTCTATCCCGATCGCATTGTGGTGGGAGCAGATAGCGAACGTTGCGCGATTTTATTGCGCGAAGTCTACGCGCCACTTACCGATGGAAGCTATTACAAACGCAAGGATGCCATCCCAGGACCGGACGGCGCACAGATTCCGCCGCCGATTATTGTGACCAGCGCCAAAAGTGCGGAATTGATTAAGCACGCTTCCAACGCCTATCTCGCAATGAAGATTTCTTTTATCAATGCAGTTGCGTCCATATGCGAATCAGTAGGAGCAAATGTGCAACAGGTATGTCAGGGCATCGGCTCGGACAATCGCATTGGTCCGCGTTTTCTAAATCCCGGAATCGGCTACGGCGGTTCTTGCTTTCCGAAAGATCTAATGGCTTTCCGTTCAGTCGCCCGCGAGAACGGATACGACTTCCGGCTGCTCGACGAAGTCATGCGCATTAACGAAGAGCAGCGTTCACGATTCCTGCGAAAAATTCGTAGCGCCTTGTGGACCTTACGCGGCAAGCGCCTGGGCGTTTTGGGCCTGGCGTTCAAAGGCGGTACAGACGACATTCGCGAATCTCCGGCGATCATGCTGGTGCAATCGCTGTTGCAGGAAGGCTGCAAGATTTCTGCATTCGATCCCGCCGCGCAGGACCGGGCTCGCGAAGAAGAGTTTGGTTCCAAGATCGAATTTGCCTCGGATCCTTATGAAGCGGCACGCGGAGCGGACGCGCTCTTGATTCTGACCGAGTGGGAAGAATTTTCGTGCCTGGATCTGCCTCGCATTAAAGCCGAACTCAAATATCCGATTGTGATTGATGGACGCAACCTCTACGATCCGCATGTCATGTCTGAGCACGGATTTACGTATTACAGCGTCGGTCGCCCTGCCGCTGCGTCGGAAGGCGTAACCCTTCCAGTCGCTTCATTAGGCAAAGCGCTCAAATCATGACGACCTCATCTGCGCAACCGAAACGCGCCCTCGTAACTGGGGGCGCAGGTTTTTTAGGCTCCCATCTGTGCGATGCATTGCTCGGAGACGGTTATTCTGTCGTCGTGGCGGACAACCTTCTTACGGGCCGATTATCGAATCTCGAACATTTAAAAAACGACGGCCGGTTTGAGTTCCAGCAAATTGACATCAATCAACCTTTCGATTGCGGTAAGGTGGATTATGTTTTTCACTTTGCATGTCCCGCGAGCCCGGTGGATTACACGATCCACGGAGTAGAAACTCTACAAGTCGGTTCACTGGGAACATTCCACGCTTTGGATGTTGCCCGTAAATACGCTGCGAAATACCTGGTCTCTTCCACATCGGAGTGCTACGGTGACCCGCTCGAGCATCCGCAAAAAGAAACATATTGGGGAAATGTAAATCCTATTGGGCCACGCTCGGTTTATGACGAAGCGAAACGCTTCACCGAGGCAGTCACCATGGCCTACCATCGCTACTACAAAGTCGACACCCGTATCGTACGAATCTTTAACACCTACGGTCCTCGCATGCAATTGAATGATGGGCGCGTCGTCCCTAACTTCATGAAGCAAGCGTTACGCGGAGAGCCGCTGACCGTATATGGAGAAGGCAATCAGACCCGAAGCTTCTGTTTCGTTACCGACGAAATTGATGGATTCCTGCGTCTGTCCCGTTCTGCTGAACACTTGCCAGTAAATATAGGCAACCCTACGGAGTTCACTATTCTTGAGTGCGCAAAACAAGTCATCAAATTGACCGATTCAAAAAGCACAATCAAATATGAACCACTGCCTCCCGACGATCCTAAGCAGCGACGCCCCGATATCACCAAGGCCAAGGCCCTGCTTGGTTGGGAACCGAAGGTCGATCTTGCCACTGGATTACGTTACTCCCTCGATTACTTCCGCCAAGCGGTTAACGAAGATAATGCCCGAACAAAAGCCTGACTAGCCACCGTAGCAGCTCGGAACCGCCGTCTCTCATCGCCGCCAGACTTCAATTACCCCAGTCACTCCGCCCAGATTACGTTACAAAAGACCGATTCTCCGGTGCGTCTTAAGTGCTTTGACGCTTCCCTGACCCGTCCATACGATGACATCACTGCGGCTTTTCCGCAGCCTGCTTTATTGGCTGTTTGGCGACTCCCCCATTGAGAGGAAGTCGCGGCGTGCAGCTAAAAAAGGGTGGGCATAAGGCAACTATGACGGAACAGCACATCAACAACAATCTAGCCGTAAGGCATTCCCAACGTGGCTTCAGCTTGATCGAGATGCTGATCGTCGCCACGATCATCATAATCATCGCTGCGTTTGCCTCCCTTACGCTGGCCACAGGCTTTGCAGACAACCACACACGCCAGGCGCTGGACACTGCTTTGACGCAAATGCGAGTCGCTCGAGAGCGCGCCGTCTCTGATCGCAAACAATACATTCTTTGCTTTGGCAACGCCGCTCCGCTCGGCGCAGCAACTCCGCTAGGTGCCCCTACAGCGCAAAGTATCCAGCTATTTCGTTGGGACCAGGGAACCGCGCTCGCCGCTGCTGTACAAGTCACAAACGTGTCCTTGCCTACAGACATTTTCTTTCAAACGATTGCCGGAATTCCTACCGGAGCGACGCCCGACGGCTTCGGAGTAGGTGTCGTAGCACTTGATCTGGATCAGGGAGTCGCCGGCGGCAACAAGCAACAAATCATGTTCCTGCCGGACGGCACTGCTCGTGACACAAATTTGAATTTGAATAGCGGCGTTATCTACATGGCCAAGAATGCCACGCTTTACAGTTCGCGCGCCATCAGCCTCTTCGGTGCAAGCGGACGTTCACGCGGCTGGGCACTTGTTAAGCAAGGTTTAGGAACGGCATGGGTCCAACAATGACAATTATGAACACCAAATCTAAATCGAAGCACGGACACAGCGAAAATCAGCTCGGATTCACCTTGATCGAAGTAATGATTTCGATCGTAGTGGTCACCGTCGGACTGGTCGGGTTGCTTTCCGCATTTGCCGTGGCTGTAGCGTCATCTTCGAACGTTCAACTTGATGCGGTGGCTCGCCAGAAGGCGACCGAAGCTTTGGAAAGCATTTACACAGCGCGCCAAACCGATCAGATTACCTTCTCACAAATTGCCAACCAGTCAGTCGCGCCGGGCATTTTTGTGGACGGCATGGTAGCCATGAAAGATCCAGGCCCCGACGGACTTGATGGCACCGCAGATGACAACGGTCCTGCAAACGTGATGGTACCGGGTCCGAGCGGCGTTCTCACCGGAGCCAGCCCGCCAGATGTCGCGATCAACATCACTAACTTCCGAAGACAGATACAGATCGTTCAGGATCCAACCAACGCCAATTTGAAAATGGTCACGGTCACTGTTCAGTATCCGGCGCCACAAGGCGGGCAGCGCCAGTACGTAGTGCAATCGCTAATTTCGTCTTTCCGGTAAATCGAGTTTTTTTACGTCGAGAGGCACAGACGCATGGACAGCCAAATAGCAGTCACGAAACAAAATTCGACTCTGGGCTTCAGTTTGACAGAGCTCATGATTGCCATGCTGGTTGGCACAGTCGTCATGGGCGGCGCAGCGCAGCTCTTTAAAACCGGCATGGACGCTACAGTCGTTGTCACACAGCGCGGAGAAATGGAAGAAAATCTCCGCGCGGCGCTTAACATTGTAGCGCGCGATGCCAGTATGGCCGGATCCGGCATGCCATCCGGTGGACTTACTTTACCCTTCGGCGGCGCAGGTTCGTCGCTCATCGGTGTAGATCAAACTGGGAAAGCCTGGTTGAACAACAACGCCTACATTTCTGGCAATGTCGGCACCCCGCCCGTCGCCCTAACCAATTATATGTTCGGCGTGATTCCTGGACCTGCAAATGGCATGGAAAAGGGCGGCGTAGCTAGCGTACCTGCCATGACAGCTTCTGGCGTGCGGCCTGACTCTGCGACGTTCATCTATGTGGACTACGGATTTCCGCTTAACCAATACACAGTGACGTTTCCTGACGCGGTAGGCGGAGCGATTAATGTCGCCCCACCTGCGGTTCCACCACCGAACTTCCCTGCGATCCTAAGCCCTAACGGAATGGTCGTCGGCGACTTAGTTCTGCTTCAGAACACCAGTGGAACGGCCATGGGTGAGGTCACAGCGATTGCTCCCGGCGGCGGAACCATTTCTTTTGCAGATCTGGATCCATTGAACGTTAATCAATCAGGAGCCCTCGGGGGCAACATCAAAGCTATCGATCCGTGTTTCAAAGCGGCCGCGAACTGTTCCGCCGGTGCAGCCCCCGACAGAACGACCAAAGCCTACCGCGTGTTCGCGGTTAGCTATTTTATGGAAGTTCCAGCCGTCGCTGGACAGACGCCTAGGCTCATGAGACAGGTCAACAGTCAGCAGGCGGTTCCGGTTACCGACAACATCATCGACTTTCAAGTCAGCTATGACATGTGTGCGGCCGTCGTGGTGGCAGGATGCTCTGGACAGCAAGATCCCATTACGGCGGGCTATTCGCCGAACCAGATCGAAAAAGCCAACATCAGCCTTATCGGTCAGAGCTTGACCAACTACGGGAATAAGAGCAAGAGCACAGCGCTTTCCACTTCTGTAAGTACGCGCAATCTGACATTTGTAAATCGCTACAACTAGAAAAGCCTGAGGAGAGTTTTCCATGGGTGCAAGATTGACGGAGATTAAGGCAATGACCATGAATCGATTCATAGCGGGCAAGCATTCTTCGCGTTCGCGTGGCTTCACTCTGATCGCAAGTCTGCTCATTCTCGTGCTGCTTTCGGGCTTAGCCATCGGCATGATCTACATGGCCAATGGCTCCCAGAAGATCGGCGGAAACGATCTCGAGGCAAATGCCGCCTACTACGGCGCTGAATCCGGCATGGAAAAGATGACGGCAAACATTGCCGCTCTCTATCAGTCAAATCTTGCTCCTACCCCTACGCAGTTGAATGCTGTCGCGCTACAATACCCAACGAATGCTGAAGTCCCAAACATGTTGTATCAGCAGAGCATCACTTGGGTACCGGATGCCAACGGCAATCCGAGCTCGACGACTTCAGTGATCAGCCAGGGCCCCAACGCTGGCTTGACCGCTGAAATCATCCCTCTCACTTTGAACTCCGCCGCGACGCGACCGGCTGGCGCAAACGCAAACATGACCCGCGGCGTTGAAGTCGCATTGATTCCGGTATTTCAGTTTGGTGTGTTTTCCGATAGTGATCTTAGTTATTTCGCCGGTCCGCCTTTCACTTTCCAGGGCCGCGTCCACACCAACGGGAACTTATTTCTTGCAGCTAATAACGGTCCACTAGTTCTCGACGCAAAGGTCACTGCTTTCCGAAATATTTTTCGTTCGCCTTTGGCTAATGGAAATACTTCCGGTTATACAGGCGACGTGTATGTTCCAACCGCGACCGGAGGCTGCGACGGCTATAACGGCTCCGGAGGAGTGCCGACCTATTGTGGATTATTTACCATGACAGACGGTAGCTGGAGCGGAGCTTATCCTCCAGGAGGTTCCAGCAACGGCGGTTGGGTAAACATTTCCACTACAACTTTCAACGGAATGATCGGCAATAATGCGTCGACTGGTGTGAAGCAGTTGGTCTTGCCGTTTGTACAAGGTGGTGGCTCGCAAATTGAAATCATCCGCAAGCCACCGGGAACCGCAGAGCTGCCCGGATCACCACTGGGTGCATCACGTGAATACAACAAAGCGAACATCAGAATCTTACTGGCTGACAATGTCGCTGACCTGCATCGTGAACGCGGTACTGCTCCTCTGGTCGACGGCCAAGACATTGATCTGACCAATAGCTGCGCATCTGGTGGAGTCACATTCAGCGTTAACGGCGTCTCCCAGCCCATAGCGTGGGCGTCTACGAATGCTCCAACAAACGACCCGAACTGGATCACACCTTTTAATTTCCCTACGTACATGAATCCCTGCACTCAGACGACTGGCCCCAACAACCCAAGGTGGCCATTAATAACCGGATGGCTCAGAGTCGAATATCTGAATAGCGCCGGCACTTGGGTTGGTGTAACTACAGAATGGCTCAGATTAGGCTTCGCAAGGGCTCTTGCTCCGCCGACAGCTCCGTTAGCTGATCCATTAAATCCAAAAGCTATTCTGATCTTGCAGCAAGAGGCGCAACGCGGTTCGGGGGGTGGCGGATGGGGTGTTCCTAATACGCAAATTTCACCGTTCGCATACTATCCAATCAATTTCGTGGATGAACGCGAAGCATTTCCACGAAACACCACAACCTTGTCGGGAACCAGTTGTAATGTCAATGGCATTATGAACGCTGTGGAGCTCAACGTTGGCAACCTGTCGAGATGGCTCACTGGTGCGATCGCCGGCAGCGGAACTTCGGTTTCCTACACTTCACAGAACGGATTCCTCGTCTATTTTTCGGATCGACGTGACATGACTGTCGATCCCAACTCGGTTGCGCCATATACAAATATGACGTCTGGCGAGTCCGGGATCGAAGATGTAGTTAACCTTGCTTCCGCGACGGGAATCCCAAACCAAACGCTGGAACCAGCCACACCCGGCTACAACAATGGCGACAGCCTTTCCCCGGAAGATGTCGACGGAAATACGTTCCTCGACAACTGGGGACAAAAGACAATCGGTTTGAGTTTCGGAATCAACACCGGTGTCGCACCATATAACCCTTTCCAACCAGTAAGCTGCTCAACTATAGGGCGCGCAAATCGCGTCAGTGGAGCGCGTCACGTGCTGCGTTTGATCGATGGCTCATTGGGCAACTTACCTGTCCGATCTGATACCGGACTCGGCGGCTTCACCGTCGCTGCCGAAAACCCCGTCTACATATTGGGCGACTACAATTCCAACGCTGGAGATCCATTCTGGACAAGCCCAACGACAAATCCTGACGTTCCTCACTCTGACGCCGCCGTTATTGCGGATGCGATCACGCTGCTTTCCAATAACTGGAACGACATCGTGGACATGAACAATTCGAATAACCTCGGTGGTCGAACTGGCTCGTCCACCTATTACCGAACTGCTATTGCCGCGGGCAAGAATCGTAACTTCCCACAAAGCGGCTATGAGCAGGACTTCGGTACAGACGGCGGACTCCACAACTTCCTGCGATACCTCGAATCATGGGGCAGCCCGCTGTATTATCGTGGATCGTTGGTCAGCCTTTACTATGCCCAATACGGCACGGGCACTTACAAGAGCGGACTGGTGTACGGGCCTCCAAGCCGTAACTACTACTTCGATACCGACTTCCTGAACCCGGTAAACCTGCCGCCAGGTACACCTGAACTTCAGGACGTAAACAATCTAAGCTACTGGCAGAACTTCCAAGCCTACTAGCCCTCAACTGAGATCGCCCCGGTCCTGAATCGCAGGATTGGGGCTTTTCTTTTGCGCCGGGCATCAGTTCCGATACAATCGCTTCTTCGCATGAGGACTTCCTACTCAAACAGGCCACCACGATGGTTGTGGGGGGCATTTTGCGCCTTCGTGATCATCGCACTCGCGGCCTTTTTCATTCCCGCTTACATCATCCAGCCCTTCAAATATCAGTCTCCACGAGGGCTGCTACTAGCCATGGCAGTGAAGCAGCAGTCTATCTGGCTCGCGCCCTTAGCTGCCTTTGCAGCCATGGTGACAGCGCTTTTGCTCTGGCATCAGGTTTCTGCGTGGAAGAAGAGCTTACTGGTACTCAGCCTTCTCCTCGCATCCGCCGCCACCGTCATGACTCGCGTCGACTATTTCGAATGGATGTTCCACCCCGTCGCTTCCGCCGGATTTGAAACGATCGCCAACACAAACCTTGCACCCTCCGAGATGGTGATTGCAGTCCGATTTGGCAACGATGCACGCGCCTATCCGATTCGCGAGATGGCCTATCACCACATTCTCAACGATGTCGTAGGCTCCGTGCCGATTGCGGTCACGTATTGAACGCTTTGTCACACCGGTCTGGTGTGGAAACGGTCCGTCGCAGGGAAAGTCCTGCGATTTCATCTCGCAGGGATTAACAATCAGAATTTCCTGATGCGCGATGAAGAAACAGGAAGCTGGTGGCAGCAGATCACCGGCAAAGCAGTATTCGGTCCGATGAAGGGTTCGCAGCTTGATCCCGTACTCAGCGATGAGCTCACATATGCCACTTGGAAGGCCGAGCAACCGCAGGGTCGGGTGCTCTCACCTGTCACCGTGGACGCCAAAGAATATGAAAGTGATTGGGAACCCCATGTCGCAAAACTCCCATCCGTGATTTCGTTTCCCGGCACGCCACTGCAATCCCGTGATGTGGTCGTCGGTATGGAAGTTGCCGGCGCGAGCCGCGCTTATCCCGTAAAGACCGTCCTGTCAGAATGCGTAGTGCAAGATCGGCTGGGTGGCCAGTCCATCGTTCTCGTCGCTGGCCCGGATGGAAAGTCCGTGCGCGCTTTCATCAGTCACGCTAATAATGAAGACATCGAATTATTTCGCAACGGCGATGCCGGTCAGTGGTCGCTCACCGATTCGTTAACCGCAAGTGAGTGGAACTTTGAGGGATGCGCAATCTCTGGTCCTATGAAAGGTGAATGCCTGCAAGAAGTGTCGGCACTCAAAGATTATTGGTTTGACTGGCGCAACTACCATCCCAACACGAGCGTTTATAAGCGATGATTATTAGCCGTTGCTCTTGATCATTTGTTCGGCATGCACGATCGATGTTTCTGTCAGCTTCGCCCCGCTCAGCATGCGTGCCACTTCTTCGGTCCGCTCAACGCCAGTGATCTCTTGGATCGACGTTCGCGTGCGTCCTCCCGATGCTTTCTTTTCGACTAGATAGTGATGGTCAGCAAATGTAGCAATTTGGGGAAGATGAGTCACGCATAACACTTGATTGGTTCGTGAAAGTGACTTGAGCTTCTTCCCTACCGCTTCGGCAGCCCGTCCGCCAATACCAATATCAATCTCATCGAAAATCAGTGTGCGGAGTTGCGCGGAAACCTTCGCATTTCCTTTCCGGCTAGAACCCGCTTCCACGCTGGATTTCAGGGCCAGCATTACTCTCGACATTTCGCCGCCTGAGGCAATCTGCTCCAACGGCGCCGCAGGTTCGCCGGGATTGGTCGAGATCATATATCTGACATCGTCGAAGCCGGACGCTGACCAGTTCTCTTGCTCATCCGTACCGCTCACTTCAATGTGAAATTTCGAATTCATTGCAAGATCATTGATCTCGCTCTCGACCAACTTCTCTAATTTCCGCGCACTCTCGTAGCGTTTTTTTGAAATAGCGCGTGCTGCATTCAAGTACTCCTCGCCGGCCTCGCCTAACTCAATTTGCAAACGCCGCAGGACTTCATCCTTATTCTCCATCTCCGCCAGCTTCTTTGTTACTTCTTCTCCGAAAGCAATTATGTCTGCAACCGACGATCCGTATTTGCGCTTCAACGCGCTAATCGCGGCCAGCCGATCCTCGACCTCAGCCAGATATTCCGGCGACGCTTGAATGCCACCGGCGTAATCGCGCAAGGTCGCACCAACATCTTCAACGCTGATGCGAGCATTTTCCAGTGCAACGCGTGCATCTTGAAACTTAGGCTCATATCGGGCGAGCTCTTCGACGTGCTTTTGAGCGGCGCTCAAAGTTGCAGTTGTTGCCGATTCGCCTTCATAAAGCAGATCGAAAGCCCGCATAGCAGCCGCGTAAATCTTCTCCGCATTAGCCAGCACTAGCTTCTCGGCCGCCAGACTTTGATCTTCGCCTGACTTTAATTTTGCGTCATCAATCTCGCGCTTTTGGAAAGTCCAAAGATCAAGTAATCGCAAACGGTCCTGATCTTCTCTTTGAAGGACTTCGATTTTCCCTGCTATAGCTTTCCAGGCAGCGAATGCGTTAGCAGTCGCAATCAATTGCGTTCCAGCAAACGTATCCAACAGCCCAAGCCTAGCATTCGCATCAAAAGAAAGCAGTGATTCGTTCTGCGCATGGATCGTCGCCAAATACGGCGCAAGCTGCTTCAACACTGCTACCGTTGCCGGCTGGTTGTTTACAAAAACCCGTCCCTTGCCGCCAGCTACAATCTCGCGACGAATAATAACGGACGAATCGGCCCCGTCATTAGCGTCGAGACCATTGTTTTCGAGAATTTCGGAAGTCCGAGGACTCGATGTTTCGAACACGCCTGCGATTACCGCGCGATCAGTCCCTGTACGGATCACATCCACAGAGGCCTTCTCTCCGAGGAGAAGTGCGAGCGCATCAATCAAGATGGATTTGCCTGCACCGGTTTCGCCCGTAAGGAGATTCAGGCCCGAAGCAAACTCCACAGTGATGCTGTCGATCACCGCGTAATTTTCGAGGCGCAGTTCGATGAGCACTATAGAATCCGTGATCGCTAGGAATTAGGGCAACCCGATCGAGCGCAGAATATCACGGATGACGGTGCATCAAGCCTCCTTTCGTTGTCCGGTAATAACCGGATAACGATTTGTGTTCACTAACACGAAGTACCGCGGACGGCTCGAATCACAGGTCTATAATTATTTCTTGCGGTTTCGCTCAAATCCATGCCTATTTACTTGATGTTTGCAGCATTCATCGGTGGCGAACTTGGGGATCTTCTAGGAGAAACCGGTCCAGTCGCCAAATTTGTCCTTCTGATTCTTTTCGCATTCAGCGTAATCTCTTGGGCAATCATTCTCTCCAAGTGGAGCATCCTTCGGCGGGCACGCGTCCAAAGTGGGCGCTTCATTCGTGCGTTCCGCAAAGCGCAGCGCTTGCAGGATGTCGCGGCGGTGTCTGAACAATTTCGCCCCAGTCCGCTGGTAGGCGTTTTTGAAGGAGGATACACCGAGTATCGCCGGCAAGGATCGACCGTCGCTTTGCAACGGGCGATGCAAATCGCAAACTCCGAAGAACTTACTCGGCTCGAACGCAATCTCCCCTGGCTGGCAATTACCGGTGCGGTAACTCCGTTCATCGGATTATTCGGGACCGTGTGGGGAATTATCGATGCCTTCCACGGGTTAGGTACTGCAGGCGCAGCAACGCTTCGCGCGGTCGCTCCCGGCATTTCTGAAGCGCTAATAACCACCGCCGCAGGATTGGCCGCCGCTATTCCCGCAGTCATTGCTTACAACTTAATCGGAGCTTCCATTCGCGAATTCGCGTCACGCGGCGATGATTTCGCATTGGAGATACTCAATGCCGTCGAGCGCAGCCAGCCTCAAACCTCCTCCGAAGTCGCAGAAGGACGGCGCTAGATGGCTTTTACTGCCGCCAACGGTCGCACTCAGACTTCCCTGTCGGACATCAACATCACTCCCTTGGTTGACGTCGTCCTCGTGCTGCTGATCATTTTTATGGTTACCGCTCCGGTGCTTCAGTCCGGGATTGAAGTCAACGTTCCCAAGACGCGCTCAGTGAAAGAAATAACCGAGGAGCGCTTGGTGATTAGCATTAATAAAGATCAGCGGGTTTTTCTCGGCAACGACGCAATTAACATTAATGAGATCGCTGCGAAACTAAAGCAGAAGATTCGCGATCCGCAACATCAGTCCATTTTCTTGCGCGCGGATGAGAACGTACCTTTCGGCGCGTTCGCCACGGTCATGGACGCGGTTAAGCAGTCCGGCATCACAAATGTAAGTATCGTCACGCAGCCACTGGAATCAAATGGCTCCCAACGCTGAAATTTTTTACGAGCATGATAGCTGGGGACGAAATCTCGCATGGTCCGCGGGATTCCATGTCGCTGTCGCAGCCGCCATCATCTTATATGCGGTCATCCTTCCCGGGACCGGCGGCGGCACATGGGGAGCGGGGGGTGGCGGAGATGCAATGGGTGTCCGTTTGGTAACGACCGTCCCCCTGCCGGCGAATCCCGTCCAAACTCAAAATGTACTCGCGAATGAATCCAAAGGATTGACTCAATCCCAACCCAAAGCCGAAGAAAAAACGCCGGACGCGATTCCTATTCCGGACAAGCTAACCAAGATCAAACCTAAGCCTCAGACAAGTACGAAGGAAACGAAGCAGCAGCCCGTCGAAGAAGCCGAGAACGTCGTCCCATTCGGTGAAGGTGGACCAGTCAGTGGCCCCTACGGAACATTCAGCGCGGGCGGGGCCAAGGGTGGCTTCGGATTTACAGGCGGCGGTGGCGACTTCGGCGCTCGTTTCGCCTGGTATGTGCGCGTGGTGCAACAGAAAGTATCTGAGAATTGGTTGAAATACGAAGTCGATCCGAGCATTCATTCGGCGCAACGCGTTTATGTAACCTTCGATATCACGCGCGGCGGCCAGCCGGCTAGGGTTCAGGTCGAGCAATCCAGTGGAGTTCCATCGCTCGATCAATCCGCTGTGCGGGCGTTGCAGCGCATCGATACTTTCGGACCTTTACCGTCTGATTATTCCGGTAACAAAGTTTCCGTCGAGTTCTGGTTCGATTACAAACATTAATTCATGACGAATATTTAGGAGAATTCGGGTGCAGCTTTTGAGTCACTTGCGGCAGTCAGTCCAGCATAATACGGTTATTATGCAGCATCATTCAGCCATGGCCTCGTTCGTTAGATCATTTCGCCTTGTTAGCTCTCTAGTTTTCGCTCTTACCTTGCTCCTTTCGTCTGCCTCGTATGCACAGGATTGGATCCGCACCGGCACGGGACTCGGTGTTGAGAAAGTTCGCGTAGCCGTTCCGGATTTCAAAGCTTCAACGGCCGACCCAAAAAGTCCCGATCTTGTTAAAATTTTTAACGACACCTTGTGGAACGATTTGAACCACGCCGGGCTTTTCGACATGGTGTCAAAAAGCTTTTATCCCCTGACACCGATTGGCAACCCCGCCGACGTCAAGTTTGAAGCCTGGTCGAGTGCTCCGGTCACCGCGTCCATGCTGGCTTTCGGTAATTTCGCAGTCAACGGTGCAAACATCACCGTCCAGGGATGGCTTTACGACGTTAAGAATGTTACCTCGCCGCAGATATTGGGTAAGCAATATCAGGATGCCGCAACCTCTGATGCTGCCCGTCTTACCGCTCACAAATTTGCCGACGAAATCATCTTCCGCTTAGGCGGCGGAATTCCAGGCATCGCCGAGAGCAAGATTTTCTATGTTCACGGCGGCGGTGGCCAAAAAGAAATATGGGAAATGGATTATGACGGCGCCAATCCTCATGCTGTAACCCATCTTGGCACTATTTCCCTTTCACCACGAATTTCTCCGGACGGTTCCCGCCTCGCGTTCAGCTCTTACACCAAAAGCGGTTGGGAAATTCTGATGTATTCCATGGATCTCAACCGGCTCGTCGCGTTTCCGAAATTTGGCGGAACCAATCTTTCGCCCGCCTGGTCGCCGGATGGAACCAAGCTTTCGTTCTCATCTTCTCGCAGCGGCGATCCTGAAATTTACGTTGTGGATTCATCTGGCGCGAACCTCAAGCGGATCACATCAACTAAAGGTCCTGATGTTTCTCCCGTGTGGAATCGCAAGACCGGATCACAAATTGCATGGGTCAGCGGTCGAACCGGCCTGCCGCAGATTTACACTATGGGATCTGACGGCACCAACGTCCAGCGTTTGACCGACCAAGGCTACGCGGTCTCGCCTGCATGGTCTCCCAATGGACAATTTCTGGTGTTCGCGTGGACCCGCAACTATGGCGCCGGAGCACCAGGCTCTGAAGATATCTACATCATGGACATCACCAATAAGCAGTGGGTGCAGCTGACGCATGGCGGAGGACGAAACGATTTCCCGTCGTGGTCTCCCGATGGACGCCACATTGTGTTTCAATCAACTCGTTCAGGTAGCGAACAAATTTGGAGTATGTTGGCGGATGGTTCGCAACAGACTCAATTGACATCGACCGGCGGCAATACGCAGGCGAATTGGAGTTGGCAATAAATTTCACCAGGCATTTAACGTTTTTACGTTCAATCAGTCCGGCAAAGCGGAGAGACATGGCGACACGGGGAAGTTGAAACCGTTATTACCGGACCAAATCCGAGCGCGGATCTCAGGTCCCGCACAAAGGGGAGGAAACAGTGAATCAGAAGAATCAAAAGAGTATGAAGTGGATGACACTAGCACTGGCGCTCTGCGCCATCATGATGTTGGGGGCATGCAAAAAGAAAGTAGCACCGCCTCCTCCGCCACCACCACCACCGCCAGCCGCGCCAACAGCCTCTATCTCGGCGAATCCGACGACCATCGATAAAGGTGCCTCGACGACCATCACCTGGCAAACCACCAACTCAACCGACGTTAGCATCGACGGCGTGGGCCCAGTCCAGCCAAACGGATCTCAATCCATGAATCCGACTGACTCCACTACCTACACCCTCACCGCAAAAGGCGCAGGTGGAACCCAGACCGCAACCACGCGTGTGACGGTCAACCAGCCTCCACCACCAGCTCCGCCGCCGGCAGCAACCGGCCCGAGTGAGGAAGAACTGTTCGCGCAGAACGTGAAAGATGTCTACTTCGATTACGACAAGTACGATGTTCGCGCGGACCAGCAAACCGCACTACAGGGTGACATCGCTTTCCTGAAGCAGCATCCAAACATGCGTTTTACGATTGAAGGTCACTGCGATGAGCGTGGATCAACCGAATACAACCTCGCTCTCGGCCAGAACCGGGCTGACGCCGTGAAGAACGCTTTAAGCAGCGGCGGATTGAGCGGTTCCAACGTCACATCCACCAGCCTGGGCAAAGAAAAGCCATTCTGCACCGAATCCAACGAGCAGTGCTGGCAGATGAATCGCGTTGGTCATTTCGTTTACCAGAAGTAATCGCTACACAGGGACGGGCGTTGCACCGCTCGTCCCTATATTTTCTACCCTTGCTTCTACAATTCTTTCCGCAGATTCTTTTCGGTTAACCATTGCGCCGCAATTTCGCGCTATCCTTTTATTCAGTCACACTTTTGGAGCCTTTGAGACAAAGCCATGAAACTTCAGCGATATGCAAGCGTGATAGCAATTGCCGCAATGCTGGCGTCAAACGCCGCTCCTGCATTTGGAGTGAGCAAGGAAATCGTCGAACTACAAACCCAGGTGCAGGCGCTTCAGGACCAGATGGCGCGCATGCAGCAAAGCTTCGACGAGCGCATGGGCGTCATGAAGAACCTGATGGACCAGAACACCGACAGTATCAACAAAGTCACAGCGTCCATAACGGCCATGAATGAAGCGTTGCAGAAACAGCAGGGCCTCGGAACCACGCAATCCGAACAACTTGCCGGACAGATTCAGGCGCTGAACGATTCGCTGGACGAACTCAAAGCCCGCACCGCCAAAGTTTCAAAACAGATCGACGACATGCAGGCTGCACAACAATCCGTCGCGGCGACTCAAGCGACACAGCAAGCCCAGGCAGCGGCTGTCGCAGCCGCTCCCCCGCCGGACGTGCTCTACAACAACGCTCTACGCGACTACAACGCTGCCAAGAACGATCTGGCATCGCAAGAATTTGCCGATTACGTCAAGTTCTATCCCAACACCGATCTCGCCGGAAATTCCTATTTCTACCTAGCCGAGCTGCAATACAAGCAGGCCAACTACGCGGACGCGGTCAAGAATTACGATCTCGTCATCCAGAATTTTCCCAGTGGAAACAAGGCCGCATCGGCTGAATTGAAGAAAGGGCTGGCACAGATCGAGCTAGGGCAGAAAGATGCCGGGACAGCGACTCTACGTCACGTGATCCAGCGCTATCCGCGATCGAATGAGGCGCTCCAGGCCAAAGACAAGCTCCGCAAGCTCGGAACGGCTCCCGCTACCAGGTAGGTTGCTATGCGTGCTTATGTTTCGGAGGGTGCTGCGGCTTGGGATGTTTCCCCACGGGATGAGCTTTCCGATAGTGTTTATGAAATGGCCATACCGCCATCATCATATGCGGCCGCACCGACGCAATCGGCGCAGCCATGGATGATGTTGAGACAAGGGCGACACCTAACATCAATCCAGCTAGTTTCGGATGACAAGTCATACTCACCTACCGTAACTCTTCCATCACCTGATCCAGCACTTCCCTGCCCGGACGCACCGCGCTTTCCGGCAGCGTCGCCAGCGGCTCATCAGGAAGATTCAGCAGATCGACAAAACTAGGCGTCTTGGTGTTGACGTAAAGCACTCCAGTCAAAACTTCATGTTTTTCGTGAGCTTGGTTTAGCCGGGTAATCGCGCCGATGCGGTCGGTCGCGTCGTAATCCTCTTCTAACTTCCGCAGCCGCAGATGCGATCCGTCATGCATGGTCACATCCACCGTGGTGCCGGCGTCGTACTCAACTGCAATCTCTTCAAACGAAGGAACGAAACTGATCTCCTGCAAAGCTTCTTCGTGCTCAAGCATGTACTTATAGGATTTCGTCGACCCTTCATGATCGTTGAAAGTCACGCACGGAGAAACCACGTCAAGCATGACCGTACCTTTGTGCGAGATGGCGGCTTTCAACATACTTAGTAGCTGTTTCTTATCGCCGGAAAACGATCGTCCCACAAACGTCGCACCAAGAGAAATCGCCATCGCGCAAGTATCGATCGGCGGCATTTCGTTAATCACGCCAGTCTTCAATTTCGATCCTAAATCGGCGGTCGCTGAAAATTGTCCCTTGGTCAAGCCGTAAACTCCGTTGTCTTCGATGATGTAAATTATCGGCAGATTGCGCCGCATCAAGTGTGCGAACTGACCCAATCCAATAGAAGCAGTGTCACCATCGCCGCTGACGCCAAGTCCAAGCAGCGTGCGATTCGCCAGCAGTGCACCGGTCGCAATTGACGGCATGCGTCCATGAACACTGTTAAAGCTGTGCGCACGTGCCATAAAATACGCTGGCGTCTTTGATGAGCACCCAATTCCGCTAAGCTTTGCCACACGTTCCGGCTGAACGCCCATCTCGTACATCGCGTCAATAATGCGTTCTGAGATCGAGTTGTGGCCACATCCAGCGCACAGCGTGGTCTTCCCGCCTCGATATTCGAGGACGTTCAATCCCAACCTATTCGTCTTCGGCGGTGGAGCAGTGGTTGTGGCCATTACTTGCCCTCCATGCTTACAATTTCGTCGGTCACCGACCGCGCGTCCAGCGGCAGCCCATGCAAGTGCGCAATGCGTCGCAGCCGCGTAACTAGCGTTGGCTCGATATCCAATTTCAGCAGACTCAGCATCTGCGCATCGCGATTCTGTTCGACCACATAAACACGATCATGTTGCCGAATAAAATCATGAATCGAATCCGTAAATGGATAAGCGCGTACCCGCAAATAATCGGCTTCAACCTTGTATTCGTCGCGCAGCTGATCGAGAGCTTCTATCAACGCCCAGTGCGATGTTCCGTAAGCGATGATACCAATCTTCGCGGGCCCGGATGGCGCTGTCATCAAATCCGGTTTTGGGACAAACTTACGTACAGTTTCAAATTTCCGATTTAAGCGTTCCAGATTATTTTCGAAATCATCAGGACGCTCGCTGTATTGTGCTTTCTCGTTGTGCCCCGTCCCACGCGTGAAATACGCGGCCGCTGGATGCCCATTCCCCGGTAACGTGCGGTAAGGGATACCGTCACCATCCACATCCTTGTAGCGCGCAAATGTGCCGAGGCGATCCATGTCTGCCCGGTCAAGAACCTTCCCGCGGTTGATTGGCTTCTCCGGATACTTAAACGGATCTGCCATCCAATTGTTCATTCCGAGATCGAGGTCTGACATTACAAAGACGAGCGTCTGAAACTGTTCCGCGAGATCAAAAGCATCCTGCGCCATCGTGTAGCATTCTTCCGGCGAAGCAGGGATCAGCAAAATGTGTTTTGTGTCTCCGTGAGAGAGGAACGCCGCGGAAAGTATGTCGCCCTGCGAAGTTCGCGTCGGCAGGCCAGTCGAAGGTCCGACCCGCTGGATGTCCCAGACCACGCCCGGAATCTCGGCGTAATATGCGAGCCCCGCGAACTCAGCCATCAGAGATATGCCCGGTCCTGATGTCGCAGTCATTGCACGCGCGCCCGCCCAGCCTGCGCCTACGACCATGCCAATCGCTGCCAATTCGTCTTCAGCCTGGACAATCGCGAATGTCGCTTTCTTCTCTTCGTTCAGCCGGAACCGCCGCATGTACTCAATGACATTTTCGGGCAGCGATGATGACGGCGTGATCGGATACCAGCTCACAAACGTGACTCCCGCGAACATGCATCCCAGGGCGCCGGCGGAGTTGCCGTCGATAATTATCTTGCCTTGAGTCTTGTCCATGTGCTCGATGCGATAGGCGTCGCGCTTCGTTAGATTCGCAGCAGCATAATCGTATCCAGCTTGCACCGCGGCAAGGTTCAAGTTCGCAGCTTTCACCTTCTTCGCAAACTGCTTGCGCAGAGCCTTCTCGACTTCGGTCATGTCGAGCGTTAGCAACTGCGCCACCACACCGACATAAATCATGTTCTTGACCAATTTGCGCAACTTCGCTTCGGGGCAAACCGGAGCAACCAGCTTGTCGAACGGAACCGCGTAAAAAATCAGGTCGTCACGAACCACATCAAGCTTCAGTGGCTCGTCGTAAAGGACGCATGCTCCGGGCGCGAGTGACATTGCGTCTTCGCGAGCCGTCTCCGGATTCATCGCGATAACAAAATCGATCTCTTTTTTCCGGGCGATATATCCATTCTTGTTCGCACGGATCGTGTACCAAGTCGGTAATCCCGCAATGTTCGAAGGAAACAGGTTCTTGCCCGAAACGGGAACGCCCATCTGGAAAATTGTCCGCAAAAGGACAGTATTCGAGCTTTGCGATCCAGAGCCGTTCACGGTCGCTACCTGGATGCTCATGTCGTTGATTACAGGGCGCGAGCTGGTGTCTCGAGCACCTTCACGAGGCGCAATGTCAGTTGTTGCCATTCTAGGACTTAGATTCCCTTCCTGCCCGCAGGACGCATAAACAGAGTGTTCGGAACCCTTAATTATACGGCAGGCGATTCAGTGGACGCCAAGTCGCAACTCCAAGACCGCAATAGGTTTGACCCATTAGCCGTCTGTAACGTAAACTAAACACTCTGGTAGTGCTGCCGTAACACCTCTCTGAAACTCAAGCGGACCAGATAAACTTTTAGAAGCAAAGGAATTTAGCCAAGATGGCAAATCATTTTTCGGCGCTTAAGCGCGCCCGTCAGACCGTGACCCGCACTGCCCGCAACCGGGCCAATACATCGCGTCTGCGCAGCAGTCTGCGTGAACTTCGCGAGAGCCTGGCCAAGGGCGACAAAGCGGCTGCGACAGAAGTTTACCGCAAGACGGTGTCCGCGCTGGATAAGTCGATCCAGAAAGGTCTGCTGCACGAAAACACAGTTTCGCGTTACAAGTCACGGCTCAACGCAAGATTGAAGGCGTTGAAGTAGATTTGGCGATTCGACATTCGGCGGCGAGCTTAGGCTCGCCGTTTTTGTTTGGGTAAAATGAGTCTTGGCGAGGTCTCAAATGGCATTTGGAATTCGCGGGGTTACTACGCTCTTGCAGGTCTACGACATGCCAACCTCAATCCACTTCTATCGCGATCAGTTGGGTTTCCATGTAGTCACCACGTCACCTGTTCTTGGCGCGGATAAATTTCACTGGGCCATGCTTCGTCTAGGAGACGCACAGTTGATGCTTAACACAGCATACGAATCGGACGACGAACGGCCAAGAGTGCCCGACACTGCTCGCGTCGCTAATCACGAAGACATCTGTTTATATTTCGATTGTCCGGACGTGGATATGGCCTACGCAGAATTGTCAGCTAAAGGTGTCGCGGTGAAAAAGCCGACAATAGCTCCTTACGGAATGAAGCAACTGTATCTTCGCGATCCCGATGGATACGGTCTTTGCCTCCAGTGGCCGGTTCGACAGAGTTAGACGGGAAGTTCTTCCTGCATCCAGCCGGGAACTTCCGGCTTCGGTGCAGCGGTGAGATCTAATATTAGTTTCTCCAGCACCATTCGCTTGCTGGTCGGATTCGATCGCAAAGCCAAATCCGTTTTGGCGATTAGTCGAATCGCGCGCGTGATTTCACGCTTGGATTGGTAACGCCTCGCCTGTTTAATGATGTCGTCCGCCGCAAACGGAGGCACGCGAAAGCCCTGCCACAGCGCGGCCCACAGCATGCGTTGATCGCGCACATTGCGTTCCTGAATCACCAGCATCTGACGGAAAGTTTTTGCCAGCATATATAGATGCCCGATCGACGCGTCGTCTCCATCGCCAGTCGAGAGGATTGAATCCAACATTTCCAGCGCGCGGACTCGGTCTTTCGATGAGATCGCATCAGTGAGTTCATAAAGAGAACGCTGCTTAGCAGCCAATACCATCGTCTCAACGTCGCCGATGGTGATCCGCTTTTTCTCTCCAACGTAAAGGATCAGTTTTTCCAGTTCATTGGACACCATCATCATGTCGCCGCCAAGCGCATCCACCAGTTCGCGAGCGGCGTCACTTTCAACTTTCACGTCGCGCAAAGTTCCGTATTCGCCTATCCAGCGGACCGCTTCACTTTCTTCCACTCTCGACAGCTCAACAATGCCGCAATACTGACCGAGGGTTTCCCGGATACGTTCATAGCGTTCCTTGTCGGTCATGTCCATGCGGCGGGCGTCTGCGGGAATGTTGATATGGTCGGCGACAAAAATCAGCAGCGCATCCGGATTTGGGTTCTTACAATACTCTTCGATGGCGGCAAGCTTCTCTTCATTCGAACCGCGACCGTATAGCGTTTTCACGCCGCGCACGAAGAACACCTGGAACGGCGCCATTAATGACGGAGTACGTGCGCGATCGAGAACTTCAGCCAGGTCCGTTTCGCCTAATTCAAAATCGAATACGCTGAAATCGCGCATCTCTGCGGATACGAGATGTCCCAGGATTGCTTCCCTGCACCGCTTGCGGAAAAATACCTCATCCCCCACAAACACGTATGCGGCGCGGACCTTATGAGCTTCAACATCCGCGACGAAGCGATCGGATTGGGCAAATGCGCGCATAGAAAAGTTTACGGGCTAGAACCCTTCCAGCATATTGGAAACCAGTGACTGGGCAAAGTCCCTTGAAAGGCGCTGGAAGGCAGGAGAATCCTCCTCGAAGAAACTCGTCAATTGCGTCGAAACTTGATATTGTTCGCGGAATAAATACGAAGGATTCTGAAATAAAACTTTTCCTGCCTTATCCGTTAATTGCACTTTCACATTCACAACGACCAGCACGCTGGCTGCGCGGCCAGTTTGAGAATCGTATGTCAGCGGCGAAATGTATGTGGATAGCACGGTCCCGCGCAGCACTGCGTCGGCGTCGGCGACATCGTCATTCAAGACGTGATAATGCGTGCGCGTGATCATTTCGCTCACGACGGCTGCCGTGAGACGCTGTTCGATCTTGTATGTCGGAGTCTGATTAACGAATGCCGGAATTGCAATCGTCTTAACGTTCTCAGGAATGCTGACCGAATGACCTGCCGTGTGATATCCGCAATTCACGGCGCAAATTGCGAATACAAACACTAGCCCTAAACGAAGTCTAGGATTACAAATCATTGGATCTTGCCATGAGGGCGGCTCGCCGCAAGCGTTTCCGCACATTCAACAGCATTCGAGGCTGCCACGCGTAGATTGTCCGCAGCGGCCCATAGCCAGAAATAGCCTGGCTGATTCAGATCCGGCGACACTGATAGCAAAATATCTCCGTGTCCGGCCGCGTTCACATTGCTGGGAGCTTCGTCCACGCCTTGCGTCACCGTCACGTGCTCACCAGTTAAAGCCTGAGTCAACGCTTCGGCGTTGGATGTTTGCATCTTCACGTGGAGAGCTAAAGCATGCCCGTGGAAAATGGGAGCCTGAACCAGAAGTAAGGAAGGCATTGGCAACTCTGCTCCTGCGATCTTGCCAAAATGACGAATAATTGTTGCTTCAACTTCAGCCAGCGTTGGTTGGGCTTGGTCTCCCAGACGCGAAGCTAAATTAAACGCGACCTGAGTATCGAAAACATTTTTAGGCAAAGGTTGAAATGAAAGGAGATTGACTGTCTGCTCGTGCAGTTCGTCCATTCCTTTTTGTCCACGTTCGGAGGCCGGTTCCAGAACAAACGCCACCGAGTGAGAGACGGCTCCTACTTTTTGCAGACGGAGCAAAATTAAAGACAAAACTGTTGCCACAGGATGGGCCACAACTACCGGCCCTGGCTGTAGTTGAGGCGCAATAGTTTGCAAACGTTGACGCTCGATCCACGGAGAACGCACTGTAGCGTCCGGCTCGTCTTCCAACGCCGAAGTTAGGTCAAGGACGGCGCTACCAGCCCGATGCGCGATCTTCCAATAGCTGCGGGTAGATGCGGCATCGGCGGCAAAAAACGTGAAGTCCACGCGATCAAATTGTTCTCCATGAACACGCTGGATAAACGTCACCTCATCGCCCGGCGCTTCTAATTTGCCGACCGTATCATCACCGTCCAAGAGTTTGATATCTATCGCTGGAAAATTACGGTCCACCAGCACGTCCGAAATTTCTTTGCCCTTTACGTTGCCCGCACCGACGATCGCAATCCGGAAAGAATTCCCGGCACGGCTTGGCGAAGGATGCGTCGGAGTTTCGACTTTTTTCGGTGTGGTCATGAAAGCTGTGGCGCATCCTCGTGCGGCGGACTGGCTATCGGGCGCTTACGTCGGACGATCCACTGTAAGCGCCAGATCACTCCGGAGAACATATACGCCAGCGCAATCACAAACAATACAGGCCGCGAAAAAAACCAGATTGCAGCGAATAGGCCACCGAACAATATGATCATCTGAAAGGGCTGGCGTAGGCGAAAATCAATGTCTTTGAAACTATAAAAACGCCACGTGCACACCATCAAATATGCGGCCATGACTAGAATTAGCGTCCACGTAACCGAACTTCCCCACCACACCAGCGGATCACCGCCGGAAAAATGAACCACCGCTGCGATCACTCCAGCTCCGGCTGGGATTGGCATACCCACAAAATATTTCTTTCCCGGGCGGCCAGGATTCGACGGCTGCGGGTTTGTCGTTATGTTGAACCGCGCGAGTCGGCTGACGCCGGCAATCAGAAACAGAAAACTCGCAATCGCGCCGACCTGTGCGAGCTTACTGACCATTTCCTGCGAAGCCAGAACTACTGGCAATTCTCGGAATCCCCACATCCAAGCTAACAATGCAGGCGCGACCCCAAACGTGATTGCATCCGCCAACGAATCGAGTTCCCTGCCAAAAGCACTGCTGGTTCCGGTCATGCGCGCAATGCGGCCATCCAATCCGTCGAAAAGCACGGCGAAGCCTATCGCCTTCGCCGCATTGTCAAAGTGCCACCACTCCGACGGAGTGCTGTGAGTCACTTGCAGGATCGCGTAATATCCCGCCGCGATGTTGGCCGTCGTAAAAAGGGACGGCAAAATATATAAGCCCTTACGCATCCGGCGCGCGGGATGGTCTTCCCTACGGCGCTTTGGAATGTCAGGAACAAAATCTTCTGATTCCATCATTCTGCTCCTTTAACCGATTGCGTTGCGCCTGCGCTCACCAGTTCAGGATTTGCGGCTAAATATGCGAGGATCGTCGATCCCCCTTTGACATGATCGCCAATTTTAACTTCGATCTTCGCGGACGCATCCAGCATCACATCAACCCGCGATCCAAACTTGATGAGTCCGATTCGCTCCCCGCGCTCTACGTGGTCCCCGAGTTTTTTCGTGAACACAATCCGGCGTGCCAAAAGCCCTGCAATCTGCTTGAATTCAACGGTGTGGCCCTGACCTTCCACCGCGACTAAATTTTGTTCATTCTTTTCCGCGGACGCGGGATTCATCGCATTCAAATACTCGCCTTTCTTGTAGGCTACGCGACTGATTACGCCTGCAATCGGCGACCGATTGACATGAACGTTAAACACATTCAAAAAAATGCTGATACGCAATTGTTTTCCGCTCGAATCGGAAAACGGCGAGACGGCTGTAACTTTGCCATCTCCGGGTGAGACAACCACGCCGGTGTCGCTTGGTATTGTCCGTTCGGGATCACGAAAAAACCACAAGAAGAATGCCGCGAGTAATAAAGCAGGGATCGACCAGAATATCCCCGCCAGCCAGCCTAAGAGTCCGGCAGCCGCCATCAACGTGAGACCGTAGTAGTAGCCGTCTCGAACCATAGAAGAAGGGGAACCGTTCAATTATAGTGCAGACATTCTGCGAAAACCCGTCCGAAGTTACGGGCAAATAAAAAAGGCGCTCCATTGATAGGTTGCGCCTCAATATGCAAATAATTCGAAGTAGTCTCGGAGCTATGCCACGTTTCCGTGCCGCATATCTTCTCGGAATTGTCGCTCGATGGTCTCCATCTGGTCTTTTAGTCGTAACTTTAGTTTTTTCAGACGAACTTCTTCCAGTTTTTCGTTATCGGTGAGAAAACGCTTTTCAGTGAGGGACTCCAAACGTTTGGAGTATTGCGTATGTTCGTGGGCCAATTTACGAAACTCCTCGTGTTCAGTCATGAGCTGGTCTCTCGACACTAACATCCAGCAGACCTCCTACCGGAATTGTTAACAGCAGTTGAACGAGGTCACTTTAGCACAGCGAACAAGACTGTTCAATCCGTCTTAACATCTGATATCGCCGCCTTTGGAACAGCTTTTCCACAGCGGCGGAACTTGAATAATCACCCGTAACTCCTAGAGGATCAGCGAGTAAACGATCGCATCCTCATCCGGATGTTCATAATATCCCCCTCGCACCGAAACCTGTTTAAAAGAAAATCTTTGGTACAGGCTTCGGGCCGCAGCGTTCGATGCGCGAACTTCAAGCAAAATCTGCACGGGACTTTCAAGGGCAGCGCGATGCAAGAGTCCTCTTAGCAATAGCGACCCGTATCCAAGTCGCCGATGATCGTGTGCCACGACAATATTTTCAATTTCCCATTCACCCGGAACCATTCGGGCGACTATAAATCCGGTTACGACATTCTCGTCGGCCACCAAGGCGACTCGCGCAGCGGCTCCGGCAAAAATCTCCTGGTAAGCATTTACTGACCAATGCGAAGCCTCAAGGCTCGCCCGTTCCATAGCAATCATTGCGGGAATATCGTCGATCGTTGCGGGACGGATATTCATCGATAGCGAAAAACTACGACTTAACCACGGTTACAGGATCGACAGCCTTCCGAATATATTTAGCGTCCACATCGGCTGGAGTGACAATTAGCCCAGCCCGCAGTTGCTTCCATCCGATATGCGCGATCACATCGGCGCGTGGCCGATCAATCTTGGTCAAATGCAAGCCATTTTGCATCGCCGATTCAGCCAACGCCACGTCGGTCGTGATCAGTTCCGAGTCACCAACTGCAGATAGCAAATCCGACCGGGTCATTAATTGCTCTGACGCCAATTGCCGTGAACTCGCATAAATCCCAACATAAAACTCTCCACGCCCTGCATCCATCGCAACCAGTACTCGTCCCGTCGAATTAGTATGAGTCGCCATAGCATCAAGCAGCGATACCGCAACAATCGGCTTGTGTAATATTTCTGCTAAACCTTTGATTGCTGCGAGGCCGATCCGCAACCCTGTAAACGATCCTGGCCCTACAACGACGGCAAAACCGTCAAGATCATTTTTCTTGAGCTTTTTTCTTGCCAGCAGTTCTGAAATTTGCGGGACTAGCATCGCCGAAAATGTCCCGCCTTCGAGCGCGACCGTTTGGAGCACATCGCAAATATCGCCTTCGCAACGAGCGAGGGCAATGCTTCCATCCCTGCCCGAAGTGTCGGTTGCAAGCAGATACATACTTGGAGTGCTTAAGGATGGCGCCGGGCCGTGCCCATTTTCGAGTCAAAAAGCCAATGGCCTTGATCTGGACATCCATTGTCTACATGCTGGCTCTTGGGAACATGAACGACGACCTCGCCATTGTCGGTGACGCCAGTCAGTTCTTCGGAATATGCGCAAGGAGGCAACTGTCCTGTGATTTCATCGCCCAACTCATTAAGACGGGCAATCTTTGTCTTCATGTCATAGACCACAGGACGATGGGCGATATAGTCCCCAGCCGACCACCAGAAGTCCGCGGCGACCTTCGTCCCACCCTCCGAGAAGCCAATCAATGTCACTCCGACCGAGTCGTGTACTGGCGCCGAAAATGTTTTGATAGCTTTGAAGTTCGTAGAGTATTGACTCAAATATAAGGTGTACGTTACGACGCAACTCTTGGGATTCTCCGGGTCGCGCTCCAGCGCCACACTGGCGTATGCATCATTCGATTTTTTGGAATTCGTCACGCGCTCGGTCCTGCTCGTCAGCGACTGCGCGCTCACTTTTGAACAATCCAAAATCTGCGAAGACAGCGTCACAGGATTCTTTTCCGCTCTCGCAGTCAAAGGCATCAACCAAACCCCAGTTGCGAGAATACCTATAACAAGTTTGTTCACGAGTTCTCCATACTTATTAGTGTCCGGACTCGACCAGCTCCAGCAACACACCGCCCGCGCTCGACGGATGAATAAAAATATAGCGATGCCCACCAGCCCCAATCTTAATTTCATTGGATACCAGTCGCACGCCGTCCTCTTTCAATCGCGCCACGGCAACCTCGAGATCGGGCACCCGCAATGAAATATGATGCAGACCTTCGCCACGTTTAAGCAGAAATTTTGCGATGGCTGAATCGTCCGACGTTGGCTCCAGCAGTTCCAGCCTGCTTTCGCCCATGGGAACCATCACGACTCGCACCTTTTCGCCTTCTACTACTTCTTCCTCGGATATGGAACATCCAAGCTTTTCGTAAATTCCCCTGGCCGCAGCTAGTGACTTCACAGCGATCCCAAGATGGTCGATGGTGAGCGTCATTTCGCCTCCAGTTTCGGCGCGCGCAAGTCGATCCCGCCGAGAATCTCTTCCATCAACGTGTATGGATCGCGCTTGTGTTCAGCGATCTCTGCCGCATATCGTTCTAGCGCAGCATCCCCAATTTGCGCATGGACGTTTTCCAATAAAGAATCACGCAACATTTCCAGCAGTCTTTCGCGCCAATTTTGGGTGTTGCGTTTTAGAACAAGATTTTCCTTGAGCAAATATTTTTCGTAATTCACGACGGCTTCAGCAAGTTCTTCGATTCCCTTCCCTTCGCTTGCCACCGTCTTCACGATCGTCGGCGTCCAGTTATCGCTGCGAATGGCAAGGGATTGGAGCGCGCGAATTTCCCGTTCGACGCGTTCAGCGCCATCTCGATCGGCCTTATTGATGACGAATATATCCGCAATCTCCATGATGCCAGCTTTAATGCTTTGTACATCATCGCCCATTCCCGGAACCAGAATCACAATCGTGATGTCGGCCAGCCGGACAATATCTACTTCATCCTGACCAACCCCGACAGTCTCAATCATGACTACATCGCGTCCAGACGCATCCAGGACGGTCGCGACATCGGCCGTCGTACGCGCCAATCCGCCCAGCGATCCGCGCGTGGCCATACTTCGAATGTATATTCCAGAATCGGCGAAGTGGTCTTGCATACGTATGCGGTCGCCTAGAATTGCGCCGCCTGTATACGGGCTCGACGGATCAACCGCGATAATCCCAATAGTCTTATTCTGCTTCCGATAATGCTTGGCGAACTGATCGACGAGCGTGCTCTTGCCCGCTCCTGGCGCCCCCGTGAAACCGATGACGCGAGCACGTCCGCTATGCTGGAACAGGGACTTCAGTAGTTGGGACGAACCGGGGCTGCGATTTTCGACCGCGGAAATCGCCCGCGCCAAGGCGCGTACGTCGCCAGAGCGCACCTGGCTGATCAGCTCTTGGAAGTGGGTGTTCAACCTGTCAGTGTAAAGCATATCGCCTAACAGATGAACGGTTCTATTGCGAGTGACGCACATCACATCTTTTCTGCTTGAGATAGCTAGCATGGAGGTCAGCAGAACTGTGGAAGCGTCCGGCTTCAGCCGGACGAATGGAACTTAATTTATAGGAGGCCGGCTTTTAGCCGCTGTTTGATGGACTTTCCTTCACGCATATTTTTCGTAACAACAGTCACATCGAGAAGAACCCTCTTTTTCCGTTCTGACCACGCGGCCACCTTATTCCTAGACACCATGTTCGCATATCGTGACTCTGGTGTATTTCGAGTTTACGAATTTGTCGTCATGCCGGACCACGTTCATTTACTCTTAGCTCCCGGATTAAACACTTCGCTGGAGCGATCTATGCAATACATCAAAGGCGGATATTCACATCGTTTTAGGAAGGAAACAGGACGGCAGTGTGAGATCTGGGAGCGCAGTTTTTCCAACCATAGAATCCGCGACTGGCGTGACTATGACACGCATCGGAAATACGTCCACATGAACCCAGTTCGCGCCGGTTTGTGCCAATCCCCTGAAAGTTACTCTTATAGCTCAGCTTGCCCCGGATTTGCGTTGGATGCTGCACCACTGCGGCTAAAGCCGACTTCTTAACGCTTATTGTCGTGGCGCTGAAGCGCCACGCTTCCACGGCGCTTCGATTATTTTGCTTTCTCGTTCGCGGCCGTGTGGCGATAAGCTTCGCGAATGCTAACTTTCTAGTCTTTCAGCAACTGGCGCGCGATCACCAATCGCTGAACTTCGCTCGTGCCTTCTCCGATCGTGCACAGTTTCACATCGCGATAGAATTTTTCCGCCGGATAATCCTTAATGAATCCATATCCGCCATGGATCTGCACACCTTCGTTCGCGCAACGCACAGCCACTTCGCTGGCATAAAGCTTCGCCATGGACGACTCCAGCGTCGTCTTCATCCCCGCATCCTTCATGGACGCCGCACGCATGGTCAATAGCCGCGCCGCATCGATTTCGGTTGCCATGTCAGCCAGCTTCCACTGAATGGCCTGGAAATCGCTGATCGCCTTGCCAAACTGCTTGCGCTGCTTGGAATATTTCAGCGCCGCTTCGTACGCGCCCTGAGCCATGCCAAGTGACAGCGCAGCAATCGAAATTCGTCCGCCGTCGAGAATGCGCATTGCATCGATGAATCCATCGCCTTCTTTGCCTAGAAGATTTTCCGCCGGGATCACGCAATCTTCGAAAATCAGTTCAGCAGTATCACTGGCCCTTAGCCCCAGCTTGTTCTCTTTTTCCCGGGACGAAATCCCTTGGTATTTTTGTCCACGATGAAAGCCGAAAGGCCGTGAGTGTTCGCTGTGCGATCAGTTACTGCGATGATGACCAATGCGTCCGCGTAATGGCCGTTGGTACAAAATGTCTTGGTGCCGTTCAGCACCCATTCATTGCCGCGCCGGACCGCCGTCGTCCGCGCGCTCCCTGCGTCCGATCCGGCAGAAGGCTCGGTCAATCCCCATGCGCCGATAAACTCTCCCGTTGCCAGCTTCGGGATATACTTCTTTTTCTGCGCTTCATTTCCTGCCAGGAAAATATGATTCGAGCAGAGCGACGTATGCGCTGCCACGATAATTCCCACCGATCCATCCACCCGCGACAACTCGTCGATGATGGTGACGTATTCCACGTAGCCCATTCCGGCGCCGCCATATTCGACCGGAAAAATTGCGCCTAAAAGTCCGAGCTTGCCGAGCTCTTTGATCGTCGCTAAGGGAAACTCGCTGGCCTCGTCCCACGTCATTACATTGGGAAGGATTTCCCGCTGCGCAAATTCGCGGACGTTCTTCTGCAATTGCAACTGCTCTTCGTTGAGTAGGAAATCCAAAACTGCCTCCGGCTGGTTTTGCCCCGGCTCCGGGAGAGAAGCCATGCGACATAAGGAACCTTAAATTAGAGCACAGGTGCGCCAAGAGGGAAAGTTACGCGCGGAAGTTACTGCTCTCCACCGCAATAAACCTTCCAAACACGTCGTTGGATATCATCTTTCCGCGAGCGGTCAGCCGAATCACATCACCATCGCGGACGATCAATCCATCCTTTATACATTCAGCTATCGGATCGCGAAATGCCGACAGCGACTCTGATCCGAATTCGCTCTCAACGTTGCGTAAACTCACTCCACCAATTAATCGCAATCCCAGGAAAAAACTTTCCTCAATCGCTGCGTCGCGCGAAACTACCGTCTTCTCCACCGCGTCCCCCGCCGTAAATCTCTCCAGCGAATCCGGAGTGGCGAATCGCACCGCCCCATTCTCTCCCGCTCTCAGCATCGAGTGCGCATCGACGCCGAATCCCATATACGGCTGCCGCGTCCAATATTTCAAATTGTGAACCGACTGATACCCATCCTTCGCAAAGTTTGAAATCTCATATTGCCGAATATCACCCGCGTCCAGCCTGATACAGGCCGCTTCGTACATGTCTGCCGTCAGGTCATCATCCGGAACATGATGCGCATGGTACCGCGTTCCCCCAGCAATCAATTCCCTTCCCAGGCGGGATTCGTCGTCCACTTCGAGCATATAAACGCTGGCATGTGGGACGCCCGTCGCGATTGTTTCATCGAGCGAAAAGTTCCAGCTTTCCATCGTCTGATGCGGCAAGCCCGCAATTAAATCAATGCTGATATTTTCAATCCCTGCCGCGCGCAGCATCGCCACATCTTCAAGGACGGTGCTCCTCTTATGCAATCGCCCAACGGCCGCGGCTTCTGCGTCAACAAACGACTGCACTCCCAAACTTACTCGATTTACTCCGCAGCGCTGCAACACTTCCAAAATCTCCGGACTCAACGTGCCCGGTGCGCACTCCACGGTAAATTCAGCGGACGCCTCGACAACGAAATTTTGCCGAATCGTGACAAACAGCCGCTCCAGTTGTGTAGTATCCAGAACTGTGGGAGTTCCGCCGCCCAGGTATATGGAATCGACGACGCCATCAAAAATCGCGCCCATTTCGGAGGCCAACTGCGGCGCGGCACGCAAGTCATCGCAAACTCTATCGACATATCGATTGAACACCGCGCGCGAAAACACGTCGGACGCGAAGTTGCAAAAGCTGCACTTAGTGCGGCAGAACGGCACGGAAATATACAAACCGAGCGACATGTGCTTTGATTATCCCACCGCGGCATCTAATTAGATTATGAGCGTTCGCGTCGTGATCACCGGAATGGGCGTCGTCAGCCCGAATGGCATTGGCAAAGGAGCATTCTGCCGCGCGGTGCTGGCCGGCAAATCGGGCGTGAAGCGCATCACGCGTTTCGATCCTTCCGACCTCCCTGTACATGTTGCCGGAGAAATCCCCGAGTTTGATGAGCTTGCATTCGTTGACGCACGCGAGCGCAAGCATGTCTCACGCGTCGTGCCGCTCGCAGTCGCCGCTTCCGCCGAAGCCATCAAGGACGCAGGCCTCGACCCCGCCAACATGACGATGGACGAGAAACGCGAAATCGGCGTCGTCCTCGGCACCGGTGGCGGAGCGCAGGAGTTCTCCGAGGAGCAGTACCGGCTCTGGCATTCCGGCCACATCAAACAGGTGAGCCTGTTCTGCATTCCCAGCGGCACGATGGGAACCATTCCCAGCGAAGTCAGCATGCGCTTCGGCTTTCGTGGATACAGTCACGTGGTCACCGCCGGTTGCACTTCGTCGACTGACGCCATCGGCTACGCGTTCCAGCACATCCAGGCTGGAGTGCTCCCCATGTTTCTCGTCGGCGGCGTGGACGCGCCTATCACTCCCGGCATCATCAAGGGCTACTCACTGCTGCGGGCGTTGACGCAGTCCTGGAATGACGAGCCTGAGCGCGCTTCCCGCCCGTTCTCAGCCGACCGCAATGGATTCGTTCTCGCCGAAGGTTCGTGGATGTTCATTGTCGAAGAGTACGAACATGCGCGGGCCCGTGGCGCAAAAATTTATGCCGAGATCGCCGGCTACGGATCGACCTGCGAAGCTTTCCATCGTGTCCGCATGAGCGATTCGCCGGAAGAGCCGGCCCGCGCCGTGACTCTCGCACTCGAAGAAGCGGGCATTACGCCGGACGACATTCAATACGTCAGCCTTCACGGGACTTCCACCGAAATGAATGATCGCGTGGAGACGCGGTCGCTGAAGCTGGCGCTGGGCGAGCGTTCCAAGCGCATCCCGATGTCAGGATTGAAGTCGCAAATCGGACATGCCCAGGGAGCGTGCGGATCCGCCAGCCTTGCGGCCACGCTGATTGCGATGGAGCATGGCAAAATTCCTCCGACAATTAATCTGGATGTCCCCGACCCCGAATGTGATTTGGACTACGTGCCCCAAGCGGGACGCGTCGCGTCCATTGAGCATGCGATATGTAATTGCGTCGGCTTCGGGTCAAAGAACTCGGCCCTGCTGGTCAAAAAGATCGCCTAGCGTGCCTTTGGGTGGCGCAGCGATTTATCGCTGCGATCAAGATGCCCAAAATCCCAGTGGCTAAAGCCATCAAGTTTAGAAACGCTAACCGCAGCGGTAAACCGCTGCGCCACCCAAAGTCTTTACCGCTCATGTGGAGAGTGTTTGTCCCATGTGAAGCGAGGGTGCCCCATGTTTGCGTACTTTGCAAACGTGGGATCATTGCGCATTTTCTATCCGTCTTTCGGGGTGCCCCGTCCAAGCTCCGCTTGGGCGGGTGTGTCGCAGATCCCGCCCAACTTTGTCATCCCGAGCGAAGCGAGAGCCTGCCCTGAGCGAAGTCGAAGGGGATCGGCATTTTTCCTTCGCACACCGAATTTTTTTTATTGATTATCTTTTGGTCTCAACAACTTACAGAGGGTAAATATATACTTGACACACGTGGCAGTTTCTGCCACAATTGCGCATTCATGGAGACTATGTGCACTCACATTCTTTTCGCATTTCCTTGCGCGATTTTCGCCAAAATTACAAGTTCTAAAAACGCGATGCCGCGGCAATGGTTTCACCACGGAAACGCAGTATCACTTTTGTGGTGTTCGAGCCTAGCTATGACCCTAGGCGCGTTCGGATTAGCAAGTTATGACGTTTCATTCCGTCCAGCAATTCTGATGGCCTACGCTTTCGCTATTGCCGGTTTTGTTTGGAGTACCGGTTATTGGTTCACTTCAGATTTCCTGAGAAGCCTGAATCCAGCGCGCTGGAATATGAAGCGTCGGAAGAATGTATCCGAGACGCACTGGAGGCATTACATAGTATGGAAGTGGTTCGTTTGTGCTGCTATTTCGGTACTGTTTGTCTGTTGTATATATTGCGTGCATTGGGCCGATGTGCAAATTAGAAGGCGCGTCTTAAGCGACTGGATTGTTCCAGCTAACGACCCAATGGGCGTAAATCAATGCGGTTCATCCGACCCTCAAGCAGTGACCTTGTATTTTGGCAGCAATTCATCTACTGCGCTATCGTTCCCCCACGTCCTTGTAAGGATGAAAGGGAAAGATATGGTCTCACTAGAACGCGATTCCAAAAACCGCCTTGGTATATCGGCGACGTTCCTAGATCGCAATGGGAAACTGATTGCAAAAATAGAGAATAATTACTTCAGCGTAAATCGGAATAATTACTTCACGATTGATAACCCAGATGACAGTACGTTAGTAGTAAGAGATGAATCTGACAATCTTCTAAAGATACGTTTCAAGAACGAAAGGGAGATAGTTATAAATTCTGCTTTTATTTATGGGCCCGATGGCTACGGCCCATTCCAGATTACAGACAATTCGGCGATCTTCATCCCCAATGGATACGTTTTTCAGAAATCATGCGTGTCTGGCTCCAATGGAGATTTCTCTTTTTAGATGGAATGGAGTTTTTATGAAACATGAATACACAGAAGGCCCAAAGGCACTTGAGAACTTTGAACGGGGGATGACCGCTTTGTTCAAAGTTCCCAAAGATGCAGTTGTAAAGCGCGGGAAGAAATCCGTGAGGAAATCTTCTTTGCGGAAACCGAAGAACGCCGACAAGGACTAGAACGGGGTTGATGTTTCCCGCGTCCTTGTCGTTTCGTGGCGCGGCGATTCGTCTTTACCTGTTAGCTCGGCATAGGTTAGGCGGCGACCCGCAATTTGAGACATGGCAATTGCGAAGCGGTCAGCATCGTTCTTATCTTTGCGATTGTTATAACGAAATACTTGTTCGTCCACATAGCGTGAAAGATGAAAAGGCTCAACAGCAACGTAGGTTCCTTTAAGGCCGCGCTTCAACAGCGACCAGAAGTTCTCCATGCCGTTTGTGTGGACGCGCCCACGGACATAAGTCTCAGTGTGGTTTACAACGTCATGCACGAAACGCCACTGCATCCCTTGCTCATAAGAGACCGCGCTGTCCGTGTAGACGGTAGAACCATACTTTACGTTCTTGAGAATTTCGTTCTGCAAAGTCTCGCGCTTCACGTTCGGTACAACGTTCGCCCGAACCTGACGCATGTTGCGGTCAAGGATGCCTTGCACGATAGTCTTGTTCTTGTACGGCCCAAGACCGTCAACGTTCAATCTCCGTCCTTTGTGCATGTTCTTAGTCAAGCCACCGATGAACGTCTCATCGGCTTCCAGTTCGCTGTCCGGCCCACCAAGTTTAGTCGTGCTCCCGAACGTCCGATTGTGAAGTGCCGAGCGAAGGCGTTGCAGCATAAACCATGCCGACTTCTGGGTAATTCCCAAAGAGCGATGAATCTCCATGCTACTAATGCCGTTCTTGCAATTGACCAGCATCCAGAAAGCGGCCATCCACTTATCGAGTCCGAGCGGCGAATCCTCGAAAATGGTGTTCACTTTAAGAGTGAATTGGCGATTGCATCCACGGCAGAGCCACAGTTTGCGCGTCTTGATGAAATAGTTCTTCTCAGAGCTACAGCGTGGGCAAATTATCTTGCCATCCGGCCAGCGGAGTTTCACAGCATAGTCAAAAGCGCGTTGCGGGTCGGAGAAGTAAACGATGGCTTCTTGCAATGTTCGTGGCGACTTCATAAAACAACTGTACGCCGATTGTTCGCGTGTGTCAAGTATATATTTACCTTACAGAGTCCCGTTTTTGCAAAATCTAGAGTATTAAAGACTTATATGGATAATCTAGAAAACATTGGACTTATCTTCTCATCACAAAAGTCTCAAAGATCGATCCCTGCCAACTGATCCCACCATGCGCTTTTGAATTTGCGAGCGCAAGAGAAAAATGATCGGCATGCACAAATAATTGTGGAAAGCGTTCCGAAACGGGAAGCGAGGATAATTATTCTTGCGATCACCGGACAGCTGTGCGCCATTCAAATCTGGACTGTGACGCTCGCCGTTTCGCCTTGGGTTAATATTAAGACCACAAATTCACTGGAGCCCTCGTGAGCCAATCATCGACCCCACCACTACCTTTTAGCATCCCAGGTTGGAACCGTTCCCGCTCGATGGGACTTAAACTCTTAGTTGTCAGCGGCCTTGCGCTAATCATGACGATTCCTTCCCTTTTCGTGGACAACATCGTCGAAGAGCGGACAAGCCGGGCTAAGGATGTGATCCACGAGGTCAGCGGTCGCGTCGGTGGTCAGCAAACCTTTCTAGGACCTGTGCTTTCAATCCCCTATACGTTACCACCGTTGTATAAAGAGGCTGCTCCGGCAATCGGGGTGTATGTGGTTTTCCCGAGCGAGGGCAATGCAATCGTGAAACTTCACACGGAGGAGCGTCGTCGTTCGCTATTCAAAGTACCGGTTTTTCAGGCTGACTTAAACTTCATGGCGACCTTCGATCTTACAAATGTTCCTTCCGCTGCACCTGCGGATGCGACCCTCGATTGGAGTCGAGCTGGCATCGTAATCGGTGTCAGCGATGCACGCGGTGCGCTTGCTGACGGAACACTAACGATGGACGGAAAGACCGTAGCTTTCACGCCCGCATTAACCGTTGGTGACGCTACGGCTCAACAGCGTTTGCCGCTCGCTTATTTTGGCGTGAAAGCGTCCGATTTGGCTAAGCCAAATAGCACCTTCAAAGTTAGCGCTGCCCTAAAATTCTCGGGAGCCCAACGAATTTCAGTGCTAGCGTTTGGGAAAACCACGCACGTCACTATGGAGGGTGATTGGCCTAGCCCCAGCTTTGACGGTGGCTTCGTGCCGGTCAAACGTACGATTTCTCCGCAAGGATTTTCTGCGGAGTGGTCGATCCCGTTTATCGCACGAGGGATTCCCGCAGAAGGAACCAACAATGCGGTCAGCACGCTGGACGGCACGGCAATGGGAGTTTCATTTATCGAGGTCGCCGACCCGTATCAATCCGTTAATCGTTCACTGAAATATGTGCTCCTGTTTTTGGGTTTGCTATTTCTGAGTTATTTTGTTTTTGAAGTCACTACGGGTAAGAGAGTGCATCCGGCGCAGTATGTTCTGGTAGGCGTTGCACAACTGATCTTTTATCTGCTACTGCTGTCCTTCTCCGAACGAATTGGTTTCGACTGGGGTTTCATGATCGCTGGCACTGCCACCGTACTTTTACTTTCAGCCAATGCGAATTGGATCTTCGAGAGCCGAGCGCAGGGTATGCGTGCGCTGGTCGTCTTTAGCATGCTTTACTCTCTCATCTATCTGCTATTGCGACTCGAAGACAATGCGCTGTTGGTGGGCGCAGTTGCGAGTTTCCTTGCGGTTGCCGCCGTCATGTATTTCACACGCAACATCGATTGGTACAGTTCCATACAATCCGGTGGTGCGCAGCCTCCGCTGGTTGCGCCGAAGGATTCGGTTTAGCGGGGAGGTGTGGTTCCTGGTAGCGCAATCCTGTTCAGGATCGCTCACAATTATTTTGTTCAGTCCGATCACTTTTCTCTTGCGGACGTACATCATTAGGACGAAGCAGTCAGCTTGATTAATATCCTTAATTATTGCGAATTTTGCTTACGTTGGCTGCGTAGCTACGTCTGTTACACGGAGGCATATCCATGTACAGTCGTTTAGTTCTTAATTCTTTTTTTGCACTCACCACACTCGCCAGCTCCCTGACATTCGCGCAAGACGCCAGCAATCAAGGACGCGAGTTTCATTGGCAAGGCAAGCTCCCTGCCGAGAATGTCCTGTCCATAAAGAACGTCAATGGAGAGGTCGAAGCGAGCCTGGCGTCCGGCGATCAGATTGAAGTCATTGCCGAGAAGAGCGGTCCGCACGCCGACGAAGTCAAAATTCAGATGGTGCAGCGGAACGATGGCATTGTGTTTTGCGCCGTCCTACCGGGCTGGTACAACGATCATTGCGAATCGTGGAACAGCCACAATAATCACAGCGAAGGCACCAAGGTACATTTCACGGTCAAGGTTCCGGAAAACATTAGCTTTAGTGGCGAGAACGTGAATGGCAGCGTCAACGCCGAGAACATGGGCCGCTTCGTCCGGGCAAGTTCGGTGAATGGAAAAGTCCGGGTGTCGACGAAGTCGTGGGCTGAAGTTTCGTCAGTGAATGGATCGATCGAAGCCCGCATGGGCCGCTCGGATTGGCCCGGCACCCTCAAAGCAGAAACGGTCAACGGATCGATAAGACTTGAACTGCCGGCCGACACCAATACTAATGTCCGGTTCGAATCGGTGAATGGGCATCTCGAGTCCGATTTCCCTCTTCAAGTGCACGGCAGCATGAGCGGACATTCTCTTACAGGACAAATCGGCTCCGGCGGCCGTGATCTTAAAGTCGAGACCGTAAACGGAAGCGTCGAAATCCGGCGCGGCTCGATGTAACGCCTGGAAGTTGAGATCTATAAGTTCGATAGAGAAAAAAGTTTAAAACTGAGGATGACAGCTGGTCATTTTCATCCTCAGTTTTTCCACAAGGAGAGTCCTTTAAACAGGCCGACCGGAGCGGCTTTCACCAATGCGTGAACCTGTCAAACTTTTGGCGATTGTATTTCTGTAAACTTCCGCGCCGTCTCAAACTAAATCGTTGACAAAAAAATTTCACCAGCTAGAATACGCCTCTGATTCTTGCCTGTAGAATTTCAATATGAGCCCCCAAACTCTCGACTCCGTTCTGCTTCGTACAGACTTCAACGACCTACGATTTCACGCCAGCGGCAAAGTCCGCGACGTGTATGAAATCGATAAAGACCATTTACTGTTTGTTGCCACCGATCGCATTTCCGCGTTCGATTATGTTTTGGCGACAGGCATTCCCCGCAAGGGCGAAGTCCTTACTCAGATATCAATGTTCTGGTTTGATTACCTGAAGGATGTTGTCGCCAACCACGTCGTCACTGCGAACGTGGACGAGTATCCGGCGGAGCTGCGCAAGTACGCGGACCAGCTGCGAGGCCGGTCCATGCTGGTGGCGCGCGCCGAGATGTTCCCTGTTGAGTGCGTCGTCCGCGGATACATTTCCGGGTCCGCATGGAAGGAATACAAGACCACGGGCCGCGTGTGCGGCATTGAGTTGCCCAAGGGACTACGTGAGTCCGACAAATTGCCGGAGCCGATATTCACTCCCGCAACCAAGGCGACGACTGGGCACGATGAAAACATTCCGTTCAGCGAGATGGTCAAGATTGTCGGCGAAGAACTCAGCCGTCAGCTGCGTGACATCACTCTGAAGATTTATACCAAGGCGTCGGATTATGCGCGCACTCGCGGCATTATTATTGCCGACACCAAATTTGAGTTTGGCATGACTGCCAAAGGCATTACGCTGGCGGATGAAGTGCTGACTCCCGATTCCTCGCGTTTCTGGCCGGCGGATAAGTATCAGCCGGGCAAGGCGCAGGATTCGTATGACAAGCAGTACGTCCGCGATTATCTGGAAGAAATTAAGTGGAACAAGCAGCCACCGGCTCCGGCATTGCCGGCAGAGGTTGCGCTGCGTACCAGCGAAAAATACGTAGAGGCATACGAACAGCTTACCGGACGCAAACTTCGCTCCTAATTCATGCAAATAGGTGCAATGAACATTGCGGACTGGGTAATTATTGCGGCGCTTGCCGGATTTGTAATTTCGGCGATCATCGCAGGTTTTTTTCAGGAGATATTCGGCATCGCTGGATTGGTAGTCGGTTATCTTCTGGCAGCATGGCAATATCATCACGTGGCGGCCTGGTTTGCTCCTTACGTGAAGTCAATATGGCTGGCTGAGATCGCAGGATTTTTGCTCATCTTTCTAGCTGTAGTTACGATTGCAGCAATTGCGGGACGGATTGCGCACTGGGCCATGAAGAAAGTTGGGCTCAGCGCGATCGACCGGATTCTGGGCGGCTTTGTTGGATTGCTGCGCGGATGCTTGACGGTCGCGGTGATCCTGGTGGCGATGGCGGCGTTTACTCCGTCGTCGAAGTGGCTGGAAGGTTCGCAGCTGGCGCCATATTTTTTAGTAGTAGGGCGTGCGGCAACCTGGGTTGCACCATCGGAGTTACGAGCACGATTTAATGAAGGATTGGATTTACTTCGCCGTCAGGCGTATCACCAATAATATTCATAGAACGAATTTAGGAAAGAGACCTTCGTGAGAGATCAGCTGGAAGCACTCGTAAATCAGATGTCAAAAAGCAATATCCTTTATTCCGAGGCAGTAAGTGAATTCAAAAAGAGATTCATTCTGGCAGTCTTGCAGGAAAACAATGGCAACCAATGCCGGGCGGCGAAGCAGCTCGACATGCACCGCAACACTCTGAGCCGAACCATGGCTGAACTAGATATTGATGTGCGCCAGGTGCGGGATGGCAGTAAGCGTCCGCCGAGAAGCGCACGGCCGTTTAGCTATGAGAAGAAGGCCGCCCGGTAATTTTCGGATATTGGCAAAAAAAGGCAGCCTTCGCAGGCTGCCTTTTCATTTGTAAGATGCAAGTTTACTGTGCAGCTGGGCGTTTGTGGACTGGCGCCTTGTGCGTAGCCGGAGCAGCCTTGGTCAACAACGCGCCTTTTTCCATCGTCATGACGAATGGAGTCGGCGTGTAGGAAACCGGAGTACCCTGGAAGTCAAGCGGGCTGCCTTCTTTCGGCATTAGCCGCGCCGGAATCGGACCATCCATGGTGAGAAGGATGTCGCTCCGTTTGGCATCGATGTCGTCCGAACTGCCAGCCAGTTCAACTTTGTCGGAAGCGGCGGTGATGACTTGAGCTTCCATCTGCAGTGGCACGCCTTTTATTGCAGTCCAAACTTTGTCAACGTCTTCGGGCTTGCCGCCTGAGAGGCAAAGCTCCCATTCAGCAAAGCTCATATCTTTGGGCGCTTTGGTCTTCAGCAAGTCGGTGCATTGATCAGCAGGAGTTGGCGGAACGTACTTCGCCACGGTAAAGTCGGCGGGAGGAATTGGATTCGCCTTTGCGGAGGCGAGGACAGCATCCCATCCATCTTCGGAACCGTGATACTTGTTGTACACGCTCTTGCCGTAAGCCAGAATCTGAGTCTGTCCTGCGCCCTGAGCGAGGTTGGCAGCACGGGCGATGAAGAAGAGTCCGTTTACGGTGTCGGGAGGCGTCGCGGTCAGATAAGACAGCGCTAGCGGATATACGTCTTCGAGGTTGTTAGGATTTGCGGTCACGGAAGCTAGCAAATCTTTTTCTGCGGATGGGTTGTCTTTCATCTGCAATGCGGAAAATCCAGCGACGCTATCCATCAGGGCGCCAAGGTCGTTCTTTTGTTTCGCGAAATCGGCGTCCGACATTCCATCGGGCTTTGGCATTTGTGGTAGTGCTGCCAGACCTCGGTCTGCGTATTGTTTCGCAGCCGGCCAATTTTGGGCAGCGCGATTGCTGTAAGCCAGAAGCGCGAGCGCGCGAATATTATTGGGATCGGTCTGCAACAAACGATTTGCAGCATCGCTCATTTTGGCGGCATTGTTCGTCTTCTGATAAGACGCCATCAGTAATTCGAGCGCGTCCGATTTCATAACGCTATTCGGATACTGGACAAGGAATGCTTCCAGTCCGCTGATCTTGGCAGCGTCATCTTTTTGCTGGACTGCGGAGACATACGCGTTGTACTCAGCTGGATCTTTAATCTCTTTTTTCTGTGGCGGAGGAGCCGGAGCGGCTGCCGCTGCTGGCGTGCTAGCAGGTGCTGTCTGTGGCTGGCTCGCGGCCGGAGCGGGGGGTTGCGCCGCCGGAGTACCGGGTTGTGTTGCGGGGGCTGCAGGCTGTGTGGTGGCTGGCTGTGTCGTCTGAGGTTGTGTCGCAGGCGGTGCCGTCTGTTGCCCGAAAGCCGCCCCTGAAATTACAAGCACAACCGCGACCAGGATATTCTTCATTCGAAAAGCTCCTTAAGAGTTACCGGGAAATCTAAAATTTGGAAAACGGATGAAACAAAAGGCTAACAACTCTAGCTGACAATCCGGCCAGCGCGGGGAGACCTCGGGCAGCATCGCCTTCGACGCGCGAGCCTAACATCCGTTGACGGGATTATAAGGTTGCCAGCATTTGAAGGCAAGTATCACGCTCCCTAAGTACACGTTAGATCATCACATATATGATGCCGATCTGAAGCTTAAGGTGACGTTAAGCAAGTAGTGGTTAAGGAGATTTGCATATGAACGAAGCAAATTCTAACGATTCTCGGCCGATAGCCGGGCAGGTAGCTGTCATAACTGGCGCGGGACGGGGGATTGGGGCAGCAATCTCCGCAATGCTGGCCAGTATGGGCGCTACCGTCGTGTTGTGCGGACGCACGCAAAAACCCTTGGAAAAGGTCGCGTCGTCCATTGTGAAAACTGGCGGCCGCGCTGACGTGATGGTATGTGACGTGACTGACTTGAAGTCAGTGGAATCCGTCGCCACACATGTCGAAACGAGTTACTCTCGCATCGACATTCTGGTTAATAATGCCGCCGTTAGAGGCGTCCAAGCCCCTCTTCACGAGATGCCCCCGGAGTCATGGGACGAAGTCATGAATACAAATCTCCGCGGCGTTTTTTATTGTGTCCGTGCATTTGTGCCGCTGATGATCAAAAGAAAATACGGCCACATCATCAATATTTCTTCCCTCGCTGGGCGCAACGCGTTACCGAACGGCGCCGTGTACTCTGCGTCCAAATGGGGCCTCAATGGATTGACGAATACGATGGCGGAAGAACTTCGAGGCCACAACATTAGAGTTTCGACGGTCGCTCCTGGATCGGTGAATACGGAATTCAGCACACACGCCGGAAAAGATAGCGGGAAGATGCTGCAACCGGATGACATAGCTCATGCAGTGGGAATGCTGGTGACACAGTCGCCACAATCATTTGTCAGCGAAATTTTAATTCGCCCGACCCAAAAGCCTTAATACCGAATGATCACTGCAGTCCGGTGACCGTGATTGAACTTGCACGGCAATCTCGAACCCCGCTCGTGCATGCCATTGGCTTGAGCCCATCTTTGCTCATGCAGAATTCGACCGCGGTTAAATAATTGTTCCCACAACTGACGGCGATGTCCTCCGTTCGAAGGTTTGAGTTCGCCGAAACAAAAGATTGCTTAACCTCTGCTGGCGCGATGGTGAACTGCTGTCCTGGTTTGGAAAATTGATCCGGAATTTTGATCGACGCCCGCGCCGTTCGGATCAACGCAAAGTACTCGTCTGCGCTCAATCCGCTGCACGTGCCATGCGTCGTCCATTCATGCTGGACCAGCCATGCGGTCGGAATCAAGTCCAGAAGTGCGGCCGGATTGGCCGGTCCTGGCGCGGACGAGCAATGCTCGGGATAGCCATTGGTAAATTGCGGCCATAGACCATGCACCACGAACCCTTTGGTCGGCTTCAGACATTCTTCCGAATCTGCATTGCGAGGAGACTGGCAGAACTCCGGCTCCCACGATAGATTCAGCAAATAGTAATCAAACACGCCGGGTTGGCTGCTCTGGTTTTGATCGCGTTTATGATGCGATCGCGCCGACGAGAACTCGCAAATGGAAATAAAGCCCAACAAAATCACAAACAATACGGGAATCGAAAAAACTTTCTTCGTAGGCATGGCCTTCATTTCTTAAAAAGGTTTTCGAAAGCTTGTCGGGCGTCGGGTGCTTTCGCTGCAACCGGCGTTGAGGTTTCTTTTTCCATGCGCACGCTCATGGAATAAAAGGTGCAGTCGTTGCGCTCATCTTTGCGGGGAATACGCACCGGAATAGGTTGCATACATTCGAACCGTTTCGATGTATCGAAGTACGTGCATTGCCGGCAGGAGTGGAGAGCGCAACTACACTTCGGACATAATTCGGGCTTGTCGTCCGGCGGCGGCAAGACTGCACCGCACTGCGCGCATCGCGAGACGCTGCGATTTCCCGCCATCTGAAGTTTGCGCGGTCCAAAAGTGTCGACCCGCTTGGGCTGAGATTCCCCCGAGCGATCCCCTTGAGGTTTTGCTGGCTTGTCCCGCTCGCTATCTCGATATCCATGTTGCCGATATTTTTGGTCGGACAAAAGTGCTCCTAGAATTCACGATAAAAGGGCGATTGATTTTATGTTGTTATATTTGCCCGCCATTGTCTCTCGAAAAAGCAAACTTCACAAGGGCAGCCGCATCAGAGCGGTTGCGGCACGGCTGAAATTGTATTTCGTTTGGGCCGATGCTACCATCGCGATAGATTCTTAGATATTCATAAATTGGAGGCTCCATCATGTCGGACAACGATTCAGGCGGAATTCTGTGGTTCATAGCCGGCTTAGGAGTGGGAGCAGCAGTTGCCCTGCTATATGCGCCGCAATCGGGCAGCGAAACTCGTGAAGCCATTCGCATTAAAGCCGAAGAAGGACGCGAAATGATGCGGGAACGGACACGTCAGGCTCGCGAAGGCGCTGCCGAATGGGTAGACAAAGGCAAGGACGTCATCAACCAACAAAAAGAGCAGATCCGGTCTGCTTACGGTGCCGGAAAACAAGCCTACAAAGAGGCGACCAGCGGCGACGCCGGAGTATAAATTTACAAGCGTTAGCTTGTGGTTTGGTTTCGAAAGGGGTTCGAAATGGACTACGTAGGCATTTTCATTGCGGTCACTTCGATCGCGGTCGTCATACAAGCGGGCATTCTCGTGGCGATGTTTGTTACCGTACGCAAAAGTACTGCCCGCGTAGAAGAACTGGCTACGCAGTTCAACTCAAAGGCGCTCCCAACCATTGATTTGGTTAATGGCATACTGGTGGAGCTTCGCCCTAAGATCGACACACTAATGGTGAATGCAAGCGAAACTAGTAACCTTATTCGTGCGCAGATCGAACACATCGATGCGACGGTGACCGAACTGGTCGATCGAGCCCGTCTGCAGGTGATTCGCACGGACGAAATGGTCGGACGTGCGCTCGATAGCGTCGAAGCTACCACGGATAAAGTTCAGCGAACGGTGTCGATCCCCGTCCGCCAGGTTTCTGGCTTAATGCGTGGCATTACAGCTGGGTTTGAATATCTGGTACAAGCGAAGCGATCACACGGCTCCGCACCGCAGGAAGAGCTGTTTATTTAAGCACTAAGCTACGCGATCCAACCGCCGCCGACGACGACATCTGCGTCGTAGAATACAGCCGCCTGACCCGGCGTAATGGCTCGCTGGGGCTCATCGAAAGTTGCGACAATCTCGCTTCCCTGGCTTTCAATCAGCGCAGAAGCGCCTTCGTGACGATGCCGAATTTTGATAGTGACGGGCATCGGTGAGTCTAACTTTTCAACAGAAATCAAGTTAATGCGCTTTACGCGCAGCGACCGCGAATAGAGTTCCTCGGATGGACCGACTACCACCTGCCGAGTATCGCCCTTGATCTGGATCACATACAAAGGTGATCCAGAAGAGATGCCCAAACCCTTACGCTGACCGACTGTGAAGTTATGGATTCCACCGTGCTCGCCTACCGCCGTGCCGTCAGTCGTAACAAGTTCTCCAGCGGTATCTGGCAGAGAGCTTCCCTGCTCGCTTAAGTAAGCGTCAAGGAATGCCTTGTAATCGCCACCCGGCACAAAACAGATTTCCTGTGAGTCCGGCTTCTCGGCTAGCGCTAGACCATGCTGACGCGCACGCTCGCGCACTTCCGGCTTTGTCATGTTTCCCAAAGGAAATGTCGTGTGGCTTAACTGATCCTGAGTAAGGCCAAATAAAAAATACGTCTGGTCCTTTGACCTGTCCTTGGGTCGCTTGAGAAGCCAGCGTCCAGAATCGGAATCGAATTCGGTGCGCGCATAGTGACCAGTGGCCAGCTGATCGGCGCCAATCTGCCTCGCGACAACCAGCAATTCGTCGAACTTCAAATGGTTGTTACAGAGACTGCACGGTATGGGAGTTCGCCCGGAAAGATATTCCTCTACAAACGGACGTACCACTTCGCGCTCGAATCGCTCCTCATGATTCACAACGTAGTAAGGAATGCCGAGAGTTTCGGCCACTCTACGGGCATCGTAGACATCGTCAAGTGAACAACAGCGGCCGGTTACAGCCTCTGGCATTCCCTCTTTGCCGGCAAGGCGGCGCTGGTTCCAGAGTTGCATGGTAAGACCAACGACATTGTGGCCTTCAGCGCATAGCATTGCCGCAACGGCGGACGAGTCCACTCCGCCGGACATTGCGACGGCTATCGTATTGGGCACCTTGCTCATGAGTTCGGAACGGCGACTACTTCTTCCATTATAGGGGAGCGAGGCCTGCAACGTGGTCAGAGCTATCTGGACGGCTTGTGGTATGGAAATCTCTATTGAGAGGCTCGTCCAGTTGCCGCTTCGACGGCTTCCGTTAGAAGATCTTAATCACGTACTTCTGAGTTTTCTAAGGTATTGACCTGAGTTCGCATGGTTCCTATACTCAACTCAATCGCATTACAGTTTGCCACTTCGTAGCGCCAAGCAAGCCTAAATTACAACTTAAATTTGCGCATGAGCGGTCACGTGCATCGGTGTGCTTTGACGCCTCCGAGCTACGGCTGTGGGTTTTTCACATGCGTCTCTTCCAGAACGGGTAGTGGTGTAACTAAACAACCATCTCCGGAGGACACGGTCTATGAAGCACGTAAGTTTCGCATTAATTTTCGTTTTGGCCAGTTTGATGAGTGCCGCTTCGCAATCAATCGATTCCAATGGAAAACAAGGGGCGCCAGCGACCATCAGCAGCGATTGGTTTGCCATGCACGCCATCGCTCAGACCGATCCATGGCCGACGCAGGAGAATATTCAGTTTTCTTCCTGGCGAAGTGTCTCCGCCGGCATTGACTGGGGAAAATTGAACCCTTCCCCTGGAGTCTATGAATGGACTTACTTTGACCGTTGGATGTCACGAATCAATCAATATGGGCAAACAGTTTTATACACGGTCTATTACACACCCGTGTGGGCATCTCAGTGCCCCACTTGCACATGTAACGCAGGTAATCAGGCGCCTGGAGGATGTTACCCACCGAACGACCTGAATGCCGACGGCACGGGGTCCGACCAACATTTGAAAGATTTCGTTACGGCACTCCTGCAACATGTAGGTCCAGGCAAAATTCAATATCTTGAAGTATGGAATGAGCCAAATAATCCCAGTGAATGGGGAGGTACGACGCCGCAACTAGTGAGCATGACGAGGGACATCCGCGCGATCGCCAAGAAACTCGATGCAAATATTAAAATTATATGTCCGCCTGAAACCGGCGATGGTAAGGACGGCCTAACCATGGTTTTCCTGGGTGACTTTTTGGCAGCGGGTGGTGGCCAGTACGTGGATATCATAGGCCTGCACGGATACGTGATCGCTCCCGAGCAAATCATTACGCGATTGGCTGCGACAACTGCTGTAATGCAGCAGTACGGTCAAACTGGCAAGCCGATCTACGTCACAGAGGGCAGTTGGTTCAACGGCAAGGAAGGAATTCCTGCTCCGAATCAGCCGGGCTTTAGTATGCGCCTTGTGCTGTCGATGTTGTCCACTCCAACCAACAAGTTCTATCTCTATGCTTTCGAATCTCCCTACGAAGGTAACTTGTGGGATCCAAGCTTGATGAAGCTCACTGCTAATGCAACTACGTATCAACTCTATTACAGCCTTCTGGTGGGAGTGACAATGACGCAACCATGCCAGGCGAAACTCTCAGGGCAAAAGGCGGGAGCTGCCAACTCAGTCTGGACTTGCACGTTCACCAAACCCGGCGGATATCAAGCGCAAGCAATTTGGAATTCGACTCTGCCGCTTGGACAAAAGACTTCCGTTAATGTGTCCAGCCAGTTCGTCCAATACCGCGACGTTTACGGCAAAGTATTTCAAATTAAAAACAATTCAGTTCCCGTGGGATACAACCCAATCTGGTTGGAGAACTAAAGCAGACTCTTCTTCCTCCGTCCTAGCCTCGCCGTCCTGGCGAGGTTTTTTTACGCACTTTTTTCTGAGGAAGCTATCCAAATCCGATATCTTGGGTCTAAATCAGCGGTCTGTTGGCCAATTTCCTTGGGAATCTTCTGGCGATCTAGCGGTCAACTATGATGGGTGTAGAACATGCTGACGCTTTTTGACATCTTTCGCCAGACCATGAGCACGCTGTGGGCGCACAAACTGCGTTCTTTCCTGACCATGTTCGGCATTGCGTGGGGAGTCGGGTCTCTGCTTTTACTTGTAGGACTCGGGGAAGGCTTCCGTTCAGGTAACAAAAAGCAATTCGACGAACTCGGCGAAAACGTAATGTTCATTTGGGGAGGTCGCGCTCCAGCGGTGAATGGCGACTTCAACTCCATGCGCCAGTATTATCTGACTGACCAGGACTACCGCGACATCAAGGCATCCGGAGAAGTGCACGATGCGGTACCTGTAATTCAGCGTAGTGACATCCGCGCCGTAAGTGATTTCTTTCAGAGCAGTGGTCAGTTTATGGGGACGCTGCCGAATTTTAACCAGATTCGATATATTCCCATTGCCGAGGGCCGATGGCTGAATGATCTCGACAACACTGGAAGACGCAGGGTAATCGTTTTGGGAGACGAAACCCGTCGGCTGCTATTTCCTGGACGTCCTGCGCTCGATACGACGATCCTCTTAAACGGAATCTCGTTTCAAGTGATTGGCATTGTGAAGCGCCTCGGTCACGGTGACAACAACAATCAAAATCTAAAGAATTTCATTCCGTTTACAACGATGCGGGAGAATTTTCCACCTTTGAACGTTGGTGGCATTACTACGGCGTTGTCGTTCATCGACTATCAGCCCAATACCAGAGATCAGCATGAAGTTGCGAAGGTAGAGGTACATAAAATCCTTGGACGAAATCACGGATTCGATTACACAAACGTCGACGCTTTCGATGAATGGGACACCATCAAGACAGCCGACAGTGTAGGCAAGATTTTCGACGCGATGAATATGTTTCTAGGCAGTGTTGGCCTCGTCACTCTGGCATTGGGCGCAATAGGGATTATCAACATCATGCTTGTTGCCGTGGCCGACCGGACTCGCGAGATTGGCCTACGCAAAGCGTTAGGCGCAACAAATCGCAGCATCATGTTTCAGTTCTTTGTAGAAGGTGCGTTTCTGACTTTGTTCAGTGGGGGATTGGGAATGGCTGGAGCGGCCGCCATCATGGCCGCTTTGGCCACGCTACCTGCGCCTCCTGGATGGGACACACCACGAATGGTTCCTGCGACGGCGGGATTGGCAATTTTGTCGCTGGCAATTGCCGGAGTTGCGGCCGGGCTCTACCCAGCGAGGCAAGCCGCGCTGTTGCAACCTGTGGAAGCACTACGGCGGGAATAAGAATTCATGAAAAAAGACCTTCTCCAACAAGCTTACGGCGCGATGCGCCACGATTCCCGCAAGACCGTGCTCACCATGCTCGGGATGGCATGGGGTATCGCCACGGTGGTGCTGCTGCTCGCTTATGGCGATGGGTTTGGGCGTGCTATTGGCAATATTTTTCAGGCATTCGGAGCTACTGGTGTCGGCATTTATCCCGGACGCACTTCTGAGCAAGCTGGCGGAAATAAGGCCGGTGTTCAGGTTCGACTAACCGGAGACGACGTCGAAGTTCTACGCAATGTGGTTCCTCTGGCGCGCCACATTTCGCGAACATCCGACAAGCAGGCGACCGTGCAGAGCGGTGAGCGCTCCTACACGCTATCCATTGAAGGAGTCGATCCGGATGTGCAACAGATATGGAATCTCGGCGTAGATAGCGGACGATTCCTCAATGATGAAGATAATCTCAGCCACGGTTTCTATGCGGTGATCGGATCTGAGGCGCGCGACAAACTCTTCTCCGGAATGCCGCCGCTCGGCGAAACAATTCGCATCAATGGAGTCAGCTTTCAGATTGTGGGGGTCCTCAAGGCCCGCATGCAGGAAGGTGACGACGACGATAACCGAACGATTTACATTCCCTACAACACGATGGATGTTTTGCAGGACATTCATTACGTAGGCGGGATCTGGCTCGACTCTTACGGCCTGGACCACGACAAGCTCGAGACTACGATCCGTCAATCCCTCGGTCTGGCCCATGGATTCAAACCGACCGATCAGCGGGCGCTGATGGTGTTCGACGCGCAAAAACAGCTGCAGCAATTCGGAATCATCATCATCGGATTGAAAATCCTGCTGGCGTTCATTGGAGCGATCACGCTCGGCATCGGCGGAATTGGGCTAATGAATATCATGCTGGTGTCGGTCACTCAGAGAACCCGTGAGATAGGAGTGGAAAAGGCCCTTGGCGCCCGCAAGCGCGACATCTTGTTCCAGTTCCTCGCAGAAGCTTTGGTGATCACCGCAGCAGGAGGCGCATTGGGTATCTTGCTGTCTTATGCAGTGTCTTTCGGGATCGGCACCATCACGTTCTATAGTGCCATCGCGAGTCACGCGGATGCCGGTGACATTCGTTTGATCGTAGCTCCGCAAACAGTCTTGATCGCGACGGTGATTCTTGCTCTAGTGGGAATTGTCAGTGGAATGATACCGGCAATGCGCGCGGCGAATCTCGATCCGATCGAAGCGCTACGGTATGAATAAAGTCCGATCTAGTTCCCTGCTTTAGCTGACGGCTTCTCCGCAGGATATTCATAGACGCCGCGTCCAGCTTTACGTCCCAAACGTCCAGCTTTTACATATTGCACGAGCAACGGCGCTGGCCGAAATTTCTCTCCTAGAGATTTATGGAGGTATTCGAGAATATGAAGCCGGGTATCGAGACCAACGAGATCGCCCATTTCAAATGGGCCCATGGGATGATTCAATCCGAGCTTTAATGCTTTATCGATATCCTCGGGCGTGGCAATTCCCTCCTGCAGCATGTAAAAGGCTTCGTTGCCGATCATGGCGTTGATTCGGCTAGTGATGAATCCTGGCGCTTCTCTAATGACAACTACTTCTTTGCCCATCCGCTTGCCGACTTCGGTGACTGCGGAAATAGTCTCATCATCGGTTTCAAGCGCCCGGACGATTTCAAGAAGCTTCATCTTGTGCACGGGATTAAAGAAATGCATGCCCACACATTTGCGAGCACGATATGTGACGCTGGCAATTTCAGTAACGCTCAACGAAGAGGTATTAGACGCGAGGATGGTCGATGGTCGGCAAATTTTATCAAGAAGAGTGAAGATTTCGATCTTCGATTCCATCTCCTCCGGGACAGCTTCGATGACAAGATCCGCTTCGCGAGCGGCTTCCTCAACAGAACCTGCATACTCCAGACGCTTGAAGGCAGCATCGGCATCGTTGGATCCAACTTTGCCGAGTTCGACCGCTTTATCCAGGTTGCCACGAATTTCAGTTTCTGCTCGTCGTAGGGCGTTCGGGAGTAAATCCTCGAGAATTGTCCTATAGCCACCGAGTGCCGCTACATGGGCGATGCCCCGCCCCATGATGCCGGCGCCGATCACGGCAATGGTCTTAATCTCCGCCAAAACTAGGCTCCTTTTTCCAACGTTGTTACAACTGCATTAAGGTTGGTTCCCGCAGCCTTTAGGCTTTCCGCAAGACGCTTGCGTTCATCTGATTCCATGGCGGAAACGAAAGCGCTGATGCGGCGTAACGTGGTGTTGATATCGTCCACGTAGTTGATGAGACGGATGAGTTCTCCACTAGTCATAATTGCGAGGCTCCTGTTCGGTTGGCTTGACCTTTCATTTTCAATGGTGCGATGGAATTAGTAAAGGCGAGACGAACGTAAAGGTTGGCGAACAAGTTGCGGGGATGGAACTACTGAGTGACGGTATGGATGACGGGGGCTGAGGTGCTCGAAATGAAGCTCGCATTTCCGTTATAGGTCGCCGTGATCGAATGAGTGCCGACCGAAAGAGTCGATGTGGTGAAGGCCGCTTTGGAAGCGGCGTTGAGCGATATAGTGCCAATTACCGTGGAACCATCCTTAAAAACGACCGAACCTGCAGGCTTACCAGAGAAAGCCGGACTAACGGTTGCCGTGAAGGTAACAGGCTGTCCGAACCTGGATGTATTCGAGGATTGAGTGAGCATCGTGGTCGTGCTCGCCTTATTCACTATCTGTCTGACGATGGCAGAGGCACTCCCTGTGAAATTTGCATTCGGATGATAAACAGCTTTCAGCGGATACGTGCCCACCGGGATTTCCGACTTCGATATTTGCGCCACTCCGCTGGCGTTCAACGTAAGGTTTTGCACAACGGTGTTGCCATCCATGACGCTAACTGTGCCCACTGGGGTTGCGTTCGCCGAGCTAACGGTGATCGTGAACATTACACTCTGTCCATAGACCGACGGGTTAATTGAAGAGACGAATGTGGTGGTCGTAGCAGCAGGATTGACGATTTGCGTGATCGCGTTCGATGTACTGGTTACGTAATCTGCCGACCCGTTGTAGAGTGCGGTGATGGAGTGCGTTCCCGCATTTAACAAAGGTGTGGTCAGTACAGCGAAACCGTTATTCAGCGGACTGCTTCCGAGTGATTGGATACCATCGCGAAAAGTGACTGTCCCAGTTGGAGTGCCCTGCGAGGAGATCACACTTGATGTAAATGTCACACCTTGGCCATACGACGACGGATTCAGGTTCGACGATACGCTGGTCGTGGTTGTGAGCGGCGTGACCACAACGTGAGTTCCAAGCGAATTGCTCGGAGCAAAGCCGCTATCGCCCAAGTAATAAGCGGCGATAAAGTGCGTGCCGCCCATAAGAGTTGAAGTAGAAAGACGCGCGTATCCGTTCGAATCTACAGAAACAGTACCAATAGACGACCCGGAATCGCGAAAATCGACCTGTCCAGTGGGCGAACCTTGACCTGTGTGATTGATTCGCGCAGTAAACTGAGCGGTCTGGAATACCTGATAAGACTGCGGCGCGGCAGGTGACAAGGTAATATTCGTGGCAATCAGAGATGCTCCGACATTAAGCAGCACCGTGGCTCCGGCATCGAATTGCAGCGATCCAGCTAGATCCGGTTTCCCATCATTATTGAAATCACCCACTCCAAGAGAAACCAGCATGATGTCGGTCTGATTTGCTGTTCCGTCAATCATTACCGAGCCGCGTGGACAATCGAGATAATCGCCACAGTGATTGCTGAGGACAGACGTCAGTTTTCCCGTTCCGTAAAAATCGGCGGCTACGATTGATGTTGGCGGGCCTCCTTGTGTTCCAATGGTGGGCCCTGCGCCGAAAGTGCCATCGCCGTTTCCGTACATGATGCTGCCGTGGCCGCCACAATCCGAACAGACTGCGCCGTTTGCCAGGGCGAGGTCAAGGATGCCGTCATAGTTGAAGTCTCCCGTTGCGACTGCGGTCACGCCACCGCTACTACTTGTTTGGAAGACCATTGCGGATTGAAATGTGCCATCACCATTACCTGGAAAAATACTTACAGTTCCCGGACCGGGCGCAGAGCCCGTTCCCACCACGGCGATATCGAGACTTGCGTCGTTATTGAAGTCACCGACCGTCAGCGCTAGAGGATTCCCTCCAAAGGCGGACTGATTCACTTGTAAAGTAATTCCCACGCCGAATGTCCCATCGCCTCGTCCGAAAAAAATGGTCAGAGATCCGCCCGCCGACACGCAATTCACATCTGTACAGTTATTCAAAACGGCCGCGTCCAAATGACCGTCGTTATCGAAGTCGCCTAGCGCAACGGATTCCGCGTAGAATCCGCCGGACGGCAGCAGCAGTGCGGGCTGGAACGTTCCATCGCCGTTTCCCTGCGTGATGGCAAGTTGCCCGCCACTTGCACAACCAGAATTCGCGCACTCGACTGCTGCGGCCAAACTTAACTTCCCATCACCGGTGAAAGCTCCCGTCGCCACCGCTACACCGTTGAGTGATGCATTTGTGAGGAACTTCAGTGTTCCATCGCCGTGACCCAGGTAAACACTTCCATCCGAGAGCGCTACATCCTGATTTCCGTCGCCGTCGAAGTCACCGACGGTCACTCCGCCATTTCCGCTTGCCTCATTTAACTGAGCCGCGGGAAATAATCCGTTGTACGAATTGATCAGAATGCTCAAACCGTTCGGACCAAAGACGCCTCCACTTCCACCAAGCACAACGATGTCTGGCCGTCCATCGCCGTTCAGATCAACAGCACCGACATACGGTATGGAATTACAACCTCCGGAATCAAAGAGCACGACTGGCTTGAATGTTCCATCTCCATTGCCCATTGCCACACCAGTGGTTCCGAAATCCCCCATTCCACAAATCGAGTGGGAGCTGGTGATCAGATCAGGAATGCCATCCTGGTTGATGTCGGCGATCGCGATTATGCTCGACTTTGGAGAAGTCTGAAAGGCGCTACCAACGATGAGAGCTCCAGCGCCATTGCCGACAAGTAGCTCCCCATTTGGTAGCGCGATGTCAATATTGCCGTCACCATTGAAATCTTCAGCGACAATCCCATTGAAAGGAGTCATAGATGTTATCGAATATCTATGAAGTACGGAAAATGTACCGTCGCCGTGGCCCGCTAAAACACTTACGCTAGAAAATCCGTCGGTTGCCGCAATATCCAGTCGTCCATCATTATTGAAATCGGCGAGGGCCAGATATTGCACAGTGCCCGTAGATTTCTTGGCAGTCTGAAACGTACCATCACCGTTTCCGAGCATCACGCTAACGCCGGTGTCGATTGCAACGACCAAATCGCTCAATCCATCACCATTAACGTCCGCCGCTATCAGGCGCGGAATAATGTTCTGATTGGTGCCGCGCGATGAAATCACAATGGGAGAACGGAAGGTTCCGTCGCCATTGCCGAGGCACATCATAGCGGCGCCGGGTGTTGCAAAAGCAACGTCCATTTTCCCATCGCGATTAAAATCCGCAACGACTACATCAGTTGGGATGGCACCAATCGTCGCGACTTGAGTTGGAGCCTGAAACGTTCCGTCACCATTGCCAAGAAGAAGTACCGGAGGGTCGCTCGCGACGACGATGTCCAGCTTTCCATCGGAATCAAAGTCCGCAATAGCGAGATCGCCGGGATTGGAGCCGTCTGCATACATTGGAGGGACCGACAAGAATGGGGATGGTGCGAAATTATCTTTCTGAATCGGAGCCATGAACTGCTTAGAGTGTCTCGGCATTTTCCAAATACGCCGCATCACGGGAGACTTGTAAGTGGGCGGCAATGGGTGAGCCGGTGTATTGGCCTGAGCGACTGCAAAATAACCGCAGCAGAGCAGCCAGCCAGCCACGCGCAAAGTCGAAATTCGAAATTCCATAGCCCAGAACTTCCGGAGCGAATAAGAACAAAATGGCAGGACAGCCTCAATCAAAATCTGAACGATCCACCTGGCAGCCGCAATCACTCAGCCAATTTGAAAATGCAGTATGAAGGATACTTCAGGGGAGTGAAAGTCATTCTCTTCTGTGCTCACTAGAGTGTCAAGAGTTATGACCCCTTTTGATCAAGAGTTTTAAATAATTACGAATCGAACATGTGTGCGCCTACGAACACGACGAAATTGCAAGCCAGTTCTCGCTGTGTTAACTTCAACACACAGAAGGGGTTGGCTTTGCGAGCGACAATTCCCGCTGGTCTGGATCGCAAGGAAGCGGAAATTTACGCGCAACTTGATCCAGAGCGGCTTCCACAACACATCGCCATCATCATGGACGGAAACGGGCGCTGGGCGCGCAAGCGTCACCTGCCGCGCGTCGCCGGTCATCGCGCCGGAGTTACATCCGTTCGATCCACCGTCGAGACGGCTTCCAGTATTGGCATTCGTGCGTTGACGCTGTATGCGTTTTCTGAAGAGAACTGGAAGAAGCGTCCCAAGTCTGAAGTAGATTTCCTGATGGGACTGCTCTGCCGTTATCTCAAGGCTGAAGTGCCCTCCCTCAATAAAAATAATGTTCGCCTGGAGTATATCGGGCGACTGCAAGAATTACCCGACACGGTCCAACAGAAGATGGAATGGGCTCGCGCTGCTACGTCCGGCAATACTGGGACGGTAATGACACTTGCATTGAATTACAGCGCACGAGCTGAGATCGTCGATGCAGTACGGTCGATTATTGACGCAGCTGCCCGCAACGGTGGCTTGCAACACCTGAATATTGACGAAGACGCGGTGTCACGAAACCTTTACACGAAGCATTTACCTGATCCTGATCTTGTCATCCGAACCAGCGGCGAAATGCGGCTTAGCAATTTTCTACTCTGGCAATTGGCCTATGCGGAGATCCACATTATCCCCACTCTCTGGCCTGAATTTCGCGGTGCGCATTTGCTGGAAGCGATTGCCGAATATCAGAAGCGCGACCGGCGTTACGGCGGACTGAATGACGCCTCCGCTCATTCTACGAATACTATTGCCACCAAGGCCCGGGGCTGACCCGCTTGCATCTGCTTAAAAGAATCCTCACCGCGGTAGTGCTCATACCAATCGTCCTCGTGTTGGTTTTACGAGCGCCTGTGGCCGTGCTTGCGTTGATCGCCGGAGCAATCGTTCTTCTCACGGTGCGTGAATTGTTAAAACTCGCCGAGTCCTACGACATTCAGCCCATGCGTTGGCCGACCTATCTGTTTGTCGGATTATTTTTTCTGTTGATCGCAGCAGACTCAGCATCGCCTACCCCTTTGCTTTCGACTGCATTGTTTACTTCGTCCGCGCTATTCGCTGCGGCGGTGGCTCCGTTCATTTTCCTGACAATTGGAATGCGCCGAAAAAATTTGCGATCGGCATTTCCCGCGGCTTTGATTTCATCACTCGCCTTCGCTTATGTCGCGTTGCCGATGGCTTTTTTAGTGCAGATTCGCGAACAATGGGCTGGCTCATTTTTACTTCTTTACCTTCTGATCCTGGTTTGGGCGGGGGACATATTCGCCTATTTTGTCGGCAAGGCCATCGGACGGCATTTGATGTCGCCACGAATCAGTCCCAACAAAACGTGGGAAGGCGCAGCGGCATCGGTTCTGTCGAGCATTGGATTCGGTTGGCTGCTGTGGGCCCATGCAACGACTATCTCGACGTGGCTTCTGCACGCACATCTGATTCAACAGCGCGACGGATATTTTGCCTTGCAGCAGCCCGAGCTTGGACCAATAGTGGCTCTTTCAGTGGTCGTAAACATCGCGGCGCAACTGGGAGATTTAGTCGAGTCACTGATTAAGCGTGGCGCGGGCGTGAAGGACTCCGGCGCGCTTCTGCCCGGACACGGCGGGATGCTGGATCGCATTGATGCGCTTTTATTTGCCGCGCCGATTCTTTGGTACTTCGCGGTATGGCGCGTGATGCAGTAGAGATAATGTTCCGAATATCTACTTGATTCGTGTCGAGTAGATTACTCCGTTAAATGACGCGTTATAACCGGCGCACCAGATTTGTGCGCCTCCCTGGTATGGCACTCCTGCGCATGCGTCCATTTCGTTTCCGGTGTCTGCATCGATAGTCCAAGTCTGCCCACCGTCGCTGGTGTAATACATGCCGCCAACGTTGGTATACAAATTGCCGCCTGTGGCCCATCCTCTTTTCGCGGTGACAAACAAGAATTGCCGAATAGGCCAGGGGCCGTCCAGCGTCCGGCCACTCCAAGTCTTTCCGCCATCGGTAGTGACGTGGACCCAGCCTTCAACATTGGGTGAGATTTCTCCACCGCCAACCCACCCGTCTTTATCGTTTAAGAAGGAGGTCGGGCCGTCAAATACAGAATCAACCGACGGGCCACACGTCCACTGCTGACCGCCATTTGCGCTATCGCAAAAATTGATGCCTGAAGCGCGCGCGTGAAGATTTGACAACAAGCTGAACTGCAACCCGAACCACCCACCGTCAGTGTTATCGACTACCGATGTCCAGTCGTTCACACCCGCGCCGCCATCAGTTGTGAATTGCGCAGCGTTGCCGCTGGAACCACCAATCAGATCCATGATCAATCCGTGATTGCGATTCGCAAAATGTACACGTTGCAGCCAGTCTGTCGGCGACAGGACGATATCGTCGGTCCACGTCGCGCCGCCGTCATAGCTCCAACGAATAAGTGAGTAAAACGTCGAAGAATCGTAAAAGCCGGAAATCACAATCGTGTTACCAGCCGCGGCGACTCCATAGAAGTAATAAGAACCGCCAGCGTTGAGAACCTGGGTCCAATTAGCCCCGCCGTTTGTAGTCTTCCAAACATGGCCTTGCTCGGCGACGGCATAGCCAGTGGTTGGACTCGTAAACGTGATGTCATGAATTACCGATCCGGGGATTGTCGCGAGAAGTTTCCAGGTGTTCTTCGACACGTTGCCGATTTTATTTTCGGACAAACCGTGGCCAAGACTTGTTGCTCGCATCGCCGACAGTTCTCTCTGATTATTCAGCACTGGCAGACGCTGGGAAACATGTCGCGTTAGAGTATCTTGGGCGAATCCCGTAAGCGACAATGACAGCAGAATGACGGACATCAACAATTTTCGGCTTGGCAAGTTCATGGAAGACAATCTCCTTGGGCGGCAACAATCTACCACCGGAATATTAGCACGGTAAGGCCTGCTGACTGCGGCCTTTGGGACATTCAGATATCACTCACCCCGTCCGCTCGTTGGATTTACAATGGAGAAACTTCATGAAGCGCATTGCCATCCTCGGCTCGACCGGCTCGATCGGTCTCAGCACCTTGAGCGTCGTCGAAACTTATCCAGATCGCTTTCAGATTGTCGCTCTAGCGGCGGGTCGTAACCTCGATACAGTCTTTGAACAGGCAAAGCGCTGGCGCCCCAAGCTAATTTCCGTCGCGGAAGAGATTGATGCGGACGTCCTCCGAGACCGCCTGAAGTCGGCCGGGATCAAGGGCATCGAAGTCCTATATGGCACAGCCGGAACCGTTCAGGTAGCCACGCACCCGGATGTGGATTTCGTAGTCAGCGCAATAGTTGGCGTTTCCGGTTTACAGGCCACCTACGAAGCGGTACGAGCCGGCAAAACCGTTGGATTAGCCAACAAAGAATGTCTGGTCGCAGCTGGGGAGATTATTACCGCCGAAGCTATCCGCCAGGGCAAGCCATTACTGCCCATAGACAGCGAACACAACGCCATCCACCAGTGCCTCCGCGGAGGCCGCGCGGAAGAGGTCGATTGCATCTGGCTTACCGCCTCCGGAGGCCCTTTCCTGCACACGCCCCGTGAGCAATTCGCTTCCATTACCGTGCAACAAGCCCTCAATCACCCCACCTGGAAGATGGGACAGCGCATCACCATCGATTCCGCCACCCTGATGAACAAGGGCTTCGAAGTGATAGAAGCCTGTCGTTTGTTCAACTTACCGCCGGAAAAAGTTAAAGTAATAGTTCATCCTCAGTCCACGATCCACTCCATGGTCGAGTTCGTGGATGGCAGCCTGCTTGCACAAGTATCAGTTACCGATATGCGACTGCCCATTCTCTACGCTTTGACCTATCCCGAGCGGATTGCATCCAATTTACGCTTTCCGGTGAGTGATTTACGGCATCTCGACTTTTACCCCCCGGAGATGGAAAAATTCCCTTGTCTAAGGCTCGCTTATGAAGCCGCTGCTGCCGGCGGTACAAAAACTATCGCGTTGAACGCTGCAGACGAAATTGCAGTAGCTGCTTTTCTGGAAGGTGCAATCGGATTCACCGACATACCCGTACTCATAGAAGAAACGCTCAATGAAACCAAAGCGAAGCATTTGCAATCTATAGATGAAGTACTAAATGCGGATGCCGCGGCCAGAGCGGCAACTCGTGACCTAATCAAGAGCAGGGCGGGAACACTGGCCTAGAGTGATACAGATTCGCAGTTGTTCGGAGAAATGATTTTCTATGGTTGACTTCATCACAGCAGTACTTGCGGTTGCGGTCGTTCTCGGTTTCATGATCCTGATCCACGAGTTTGGCCACTACGCCGCCGCAAAGTGGCTGGGCGTTCGCGTGGAAGTGTTCTCCATTGGCTTCGGTAAACGCCTGCTGGGCTTCCATCGCGGCGAAACCGATTACCGCATCAGCGCGATTCCGCTCGGCGGCTACGTAAAGATGAGCGGCGAAAACCCGATGGACGAGCGCACCGGAGATCCCGCAGAGTTCTTATCACACTCCCGCTGGCATCGCTTCATTATCGCCATCGCCGGCCCCACGATGAATATTCTGCTGGCGATTGGTCTTCTTACCGTCGTCTACATGACACATTATGAAACTGCGTTATATCTCGATCAGCCCGCGGTAGTTGATGCAGTCAAAGCAGGCTCTCCCGCGGCACAGGCTGGCATTCAGGCCGGAGATCGCATCGCGAGCGTTGACGGAATCGATAATCCTACATGGGAGCAGTTGCAACCTCGCGTCTGGCTCAGCCCCAATCAGCCTTTGAATATCACGATTCAACGAGGTAGTGAGCTTCTCCAAAAGACCGTCACTCCAACTCCCGTAACTTCGTCGGAGGTTGGTTCTGCCGGATGGTATCCACGCGACTCCGTCGTAATCGGCCGCGTCGACAAAGACACGCCAGCCGCTAAAGCTGGACTTAAAGACGGCGACAAGATTGTGACGCTCAACGGCCAGCCGCTGCGATCGATAGAGAGCCTGATTGAGCACTTACAGGAGAGCAAGGAAAATCCTGTGGATTTGACCGTCCTGCGCGACAACGCAACTTTAAATTTTCATTTGCAGGCCGTGCTATCTCAAACGGAAGATCCCAAAGAACAACGCTATCGTTTGGGCTTTGCCAACAAAGGCGAGACCAAGGTGACGCGGCTTCCCTTCCTCCAGGCCATTTCTCTGTCGCTTCAGGAAAATCGACGCGATTCGTTGATGATTCTTGAACTGGCGAAAAAGATTACGCAACACAAGATTTCCATGCGTGCCGTTTCCGGGCCAATCGGAATTGCTCAAGATGCGGGCTATGCCGCGCAACAAAAAGGCTGGACTCCATTAATGGAGCTGACTGCCGCGATCAGCTTGAATCTCGGCATCTTCAACTTGCTGCCGATTCCCATTCTCGATGGCGGAGTCATAATGCTGCTCTTCGTCGAGAGCCTGATGCGCCGCGACATCAATATCAAGATCAAGGAACGCATCTACCAAGCGGCGTTCGTGTTCCTGGTATTGTTCGCAGTGATGGTGATCTTTAACGATCTCGCAAAGACAATTCCAGGGCTGGCACAACGGCTCCCGTAGGATTTGTTTTGGTGGTTTTTGGGTGGCGCAGGGTTTTACCTCTGCGATCAGACTTTCTAAGACGATCCGCCTTTAGGCGCTGGGTTAGAATGCGGATCCCACGCTATCACTCGGGATGACAAAGCTTTCAGGACATGGATCGCAGCGCTAAAGCGCGCCACCCAAAAGCTTTTATCCCATCTTCCTAGTTGCTGTCGTCGCGGCGCTTCAGAGTAGGACGATCATCCCCGCTGCTTGTGCTCTTCCCTGTGCTGTCCGTGTCGGTCGAAGAAGTACGCCGCAAGCTGGGTTTGTTTGCATCTTTCTGGTCAGTCATCTTCCGCCGATTTTCAATCGAGGCGAGCCGAGCTTTCACATCCTGAAATTCCGACGTATCCACAATGTATTGCGGCTCAGCCGGCAAGATTGTGGCAATTTCTTTTTGTGATACTTCAATTCGCTCCGGCGTCTGCGGATGCGTCGAGAATGCCTTCGCCAGAGTTCCTGGCTTCTTCTTTTCCTGCGCTTGAATTTTTTCGAAAAACGCAATGAATGATTGCGGATCGTACCCCGTCTTGTACATGTACTGCAATCCGAGATAATCCGCTTCGGATTCGAATCCGCGAGAGAACGTCAGAAACGTCATCGGCAGACCGATGCTGGCCACCGAGCGCACTGCATAACCGATACCGCCGCCCACAAAAATCAGCGGGATAGTTCCGATGTTCGCCATCTGTCCGCGCGTCATTTGACGGGTTGCGTGACGGGCAGCGACGTGTGCGATTTCGTGCGCCATGACGCCTGCAAGTTCGGCCTCGTTATCGGCCGCCAAAATTAATCCAGAATTAACATAGAAAAATCCGCCAGGCAGAGCGAAAGCGTTAATTTCATCGGCATCGACAACTTTGATCGTAAACGGAACCTGAGCGTCCGAATTCCGCACCAGATTCTGCCCAATACGATTGACGTATTCCGTCACCATGGGATCGGTCACAAGCTTCGAACTTGACTCGACCATCTGCGAATACTGCTTGCCCATGCGGATTTCGCTTTCCAGCGAATACCAATCTCCGAAGCCGCGTCCGCCAACTTTGCGGTTGCCGATGGCGTTCACGTCGGCCTTGCTACCATCGTGCTTCACGGCATCAGGCGAGGGTTCTTCGATCGGAGGGGCGACTTTGGCATTTGGATCTTTCTGCGACGGATCTTGGACTCCTCCCGAAACGCCAGGGTCATTCGTCCCCGGAACCTGCGAGCCAGGGCTTTTGCTGCTGGTCGGCGCTTGGGAAACCGGTACATTCGCCCGATCCGACGGGCTGCCAGGGGTTTGCGAAGGCGGCGCCGGCGTGTCCGGGATTGGAGTTGGGCTGTTTTGCGCAAACAAACAAGCGCTGCTCAAAACGAGTGCCGCGGTAAATACTCGGAAGTTCATGGTGTTAGCTCCACTTTCAGCTTGAACAGGGGAACTAAGTGAAGTATACGCCCCGGCTCAGAAAGAACATTAGAACGTTTGGGCCGATATTAATAGGTTGGACGCGCGCTTGACGCGCTTGGTTATCCCATTTTGGATATTCACCTTGCTGGATAAGTGCAAAACTCTGCGCTAGGGTAGAAAGACTCTTTGCGATTTCTAACTACTAGTGTATTTTTATCTGCAACCAGACGAGTGCCGGATCTCCAGCGGCCTACGGTTGGAATTTGAAGGAGGATTTCACTTGAAGAGACTCTCATCGTTTTTCGCTCTCAGCGCAGTGCTAGTGGTAGCTTGCACAGCATTCGGCCAGGCACCGCGCGGCCGCTTTGTCGTACTTCCACCTCACGGTAACCAAGCAAACGTTCCTGCCGGCAGCTTGGCAGAATGGAATGGCTCCTACACGTATAACGGAAACAAATACACCTTTAACATGGTTGGAACTGATCCTTCCAAAACCAACACAACCACGACCATTACCGTTTATATGATTCCGGTCAACATTTGCATCACGGTCAACGGCACGAAAACCTGCTTCGATCCGAAGACCAAACAGCCCAACGGCATGACCGCGATTCAGAACGTACAGAACTCACCGATCTTCACTTCAAATATCGACTACGTTCAAACCGGTACCGATATTGGCAAGACCCAGTATGAAGATGCCTTCCAGCGCGCCAACTTCTGGACTAACGTGATGACCAACACCAACTATCACACGCTCCTGAAGCTGGTTACATTGCCGGAAGTTACTGTGAACGCTCCCGGTTCCATCGCCAACGATTTCGGCGTTACAGCTGGAAACGTCGACATCAACTACATTGATGCACAAATTGGCGCTGGCTTGCCGAAGCTGAAGCAAGTTAATCCGACCAACTTGCCGCTGATCATGCTCTACAACGTCTACCTGACCGAAGGTGGATGCTGCATCGGTGGCTACCACAGCGCCAACGGTGCGCAGAGCTACAGCGAGTTTACCTACGCGTTTGCCAATTCCGGCACTCCGTTCTCCGCTGATGTTTCTGCTCTCTCGCACGAACTCGGCGAGTGGATGGACGATCCTCTAACACCAGTCCAAAACAACTCGCCTTGCGGTATTTATGAAGTGGGCGATCCGATCGAAGGCGAGGGTGGTTCTCACCAATACGGGGACTTCACTTACTCTCTGAACGGAATGACCTATCACCCGCAGGACTTGGCCACTACCGCATACTTCGGCGATGCTGGCAAGTCAAACGGCAACAACTGGACGTTCCAAGGACAGACGGGTGTTCTGCCTGGCTTGGGAACGATCGGCGTTTGCTCGTTCGGCTCGTAGTTTGAATCTGCTTTAACTTAGCCCGCTCCGCAAGGAGCGGGTTTTTTATTGGCTGGCTCGACGCCGTTCGCCCGGGGGCTGGCCGACCCTTTTGCCTGAGCCTCAAAGTTATCGAGGTTGCCCTACCCTTTCCGCGCTTTTTCTTTTTGCGGAAAGGGTGGGAAAACAACGCCGCAGTTCACTCGTTACAGGGGGCTGGCCGACCTCTTGCCTGAGCATCAAATCGCTGAGGCTGCCCTACCCTTTCCGCGCATTTCTCTTTTTGCGGAAAGGGTGGGAAAACAACTAGGCAGTTCACTCGTCACAGCGCGATTGGGTGGTGCTCATCTATCTTCAGACGGTGACGAGGCGGCTCAGGCGGTATTACGGCGAGGGGTATCTCCACTTCATCACTACGAGTTGTTATCGGCGTCTACCCATTCTCGGTTCTCCAGATCGTCGAGATCTGTTTCTCACCGTGCTTGAACAAGTCCGTCAAGGCTACAAATTTGTTGTCGCTGGGTATGTCGTAATGCCGGAGCATATCCACTTGCTTATTAGCGAACCTGCGAAAGGCAATCCGTCGACTGTCATGCAAGTGCTCAAGCAACGGTTTGTGCATGAACTCCTGCGAGAGGACAGTAAAGTTGTGTCCGGTCAAGTATGGAAGCGCAGGTTTTACGATTTCGTGGTGTGGAATCCGAAGAAGCGAGCCGAGAAGATTCGCTACATGCATTGGAATCCGGTAAAGCGGGGATTGGTGGAGACTCCAGAGCAGTGGCGTTGGAGTAGCTTTCGAGCCTACACGTCCGATGAGACCGGTCCCGTCCTAGTGGATGAGAGACAACCAATCGGATTGATTTGGAAAGATCGAAAGGCGAGCTAATTCTCTTCCCACCCTTTCCGCAAAAACCAAAAGCGCGAAAAGGGTAGGGCAGCCTCAGTAAATTTGAGGCGCGAATGAGAGTGTGCCAGCCCCCATTATCGATTCCTTCACCGAGCTCGAGTATGCCGGCGGTGGCTGAGTTTGCGTCCAACAAGGAGAGTTCACCACCATTTGTCTGCTGTAAAAGCCCATAATCGACCGTATACCCTGTGAGATCGAGTGCGTGAATATTCTTGACCTCGGCCCGTTGCGTTCCATCGACGAATACGCAGTCGCCGATTTTACCTGGGGTCGTTGCGCAATTCACATCGTCAATCATGGGTCCGCCTGTTATCCAACTATTGTGGTAGCCGCCATTTGTTCCGCCGATGCCGATCGTCTGAACGACGCCTCCGCTCAGGTTTGGTGTGCACGTGGCGCCACTGTTATTGGCCCCGAAGACAAAATCCGTGGGATAGGCCCCGGGATAATCGCTGGGGGCGCCGATGAGGGAACAGGTCGGCGGCGTGGTGCCACATCCGCCGCCCCCGTTATTGATCACGGTAACTCCTTGGATAGCTTTGGCGGAAACCGAGTTCACAAAGGCTGTTGGAATTTGGGCGCAGCTGCCTTGCGTGAAAACGACCCAAAAAACTCATCCCATGTTATCGCCAAAGTGCGGCGCGAACCTGGGGCACCAACTAGTGCAGGTCGGACGCTGTTGATCGCTTGGCAGGCAAGACTTACATTCTTTGACACGCGCATCAGGTGCGGATATCATCGGCTTCCAGCCTGGGGAGGGCTCCGCGGTGAATAAGAAATTTATCTTGATGATGTCGGTGGCTGCATTGCTTGTGTCAGCAGCTGCACAGAACGCCAGCAGTGCTCCGAGCTCCTTTACTGTTCCGATAATCGTTGCGAAGAAGATCTTTCGCAATCAAACACAAGCCATACCTCAAACGACGCTTTTCACTCCGGCTGTGACAGGGATCTTCCGAGTTTCCGTTTACATGGCAATGACCTCGCCGGTGAATGGTACTTCAGCTTGGAACCTTGGATGGAATTGGACCGACCATGCTGGTGCGGAGCAAACCTATCTCGCTACGCTTCTTGATAATGCAGCACCACCTTATGATTTTGCGAACGGCAATGGATTGCCTATACCGCCCGTGCCATTTACCTTTGAAGCGGTTGCAGGCCAGCCTGTCAGCTATTCCGTTTCTCCTCCGAACGACCCTCATGGAGGTACTTACGATCTTGTCTTGGTAGTTGAACGGCTCTAAGTTCCCGGTATCTGAACCGTCGTGAGAGCTTGTCTGTCGGCGAGGTTGCCCCTTCGCATGTTAAACAAATACAGATCCCTCACCCTGTTCGGGATGACAAAGGCGTTTTAGGGAACCGTGTCGCAGCGAAGAAACGCTGCGCCACCCAAATGCTTGCTCCTAGAAAAGGAGGAGCCCCGCCTGTTCTCTCCGATATTCCGAAAAAAACTGACGGGGCTTAGTCACAAACGAAAACTACTCTGGCTACATCCCGTCGCTGCCGTGAAGCACGCGGAAGGTGCTGCCACCTTGCGACCACACCAGGACCAATGCATCCTGACCTTGTGGAATCTTCTTCAAGGCTTCCTGCGCTTCAGCCGCGGATTGCACATCGTGACGATTGACTTGCACGATCACGTCTCCACGCTGCAATCCGGCATCTTCCGCGGCACTGCCCGGCGTGACCTGCATCACCACCGCGCCGTGAACATCCGGACCGGCTTGCATCTGGTCGCGCACGTCGGGAGTCAGGTCCTGCAACCCCATTCCCCAGCGTGGCTTCTCCTGAGAATTGGACGAGCTTTCCGGATTGCCTTTATCTCGCGCGCCCATGGCTTCAAGCGTGACCGGCACTGTTATATTTTTTCCGTCACGTTCGACGGCAACCTGAATCACCGTGCCCGGATGAGTCTGGCCAACGATCACCTGAAGTTCTCCGGCATCGCTGATCGTCTTGCCATTGATCTGAGTGATGACGTCGCCGGTCTTGAGTCCAGCCTTCCCACCCGGAGAACTTGCGTCCACCTGGGTGACGACTGCTCCAGTGGCGTCTTTGCGATCGAAGAACTTGGCATTTTGCGGAGTGACGTCAGTGATGCCGATTCCGATGAATCCGTGCGTTACTTTGCCATCGCGAATGAGGGCTTCGACAGTTGGACGAACGATCTGGCTGGGAATAGCAAATCCCATGCCTGAGAATGTTCCCGAAGGAGAAACCAGGAACGTGTTGATCCCGATCACTTCACCGCGAGCATCGACCAGCGGCCCACCCGAGTTGCCGGGATTGATTGCTGCATCGGTCTGAATAAATTGACCGGGCTTGCGGCGATCTCCGGGAAATGGGTTGGGACGGTTGAGCGCGCTGACAATGCCACGTGTCACGGTGAAGCGAAATCCGTAAGGGTTGCCAAACGCAAGTACGGTCGCGCCGGGGTGAAGTTGCGTGGAGTCTCCCCAGGGAACGCTGGCAAATCCGGAACCCTCCACCTTAATCACGGCAACATCGGTCAGAGGATCTGTGCCGATGAGTTTCGCCTTGAGGATGCGGCGGTCGGTCATCGTAACGCGGATGTCGGTCGCTCCCTCGATCACGTGATTGTTGGTGACGATGTATCCATCTGGAGAAATAAATACGCCGCTGCCGATGCCATGCTCAAGCTGCGGTTGCGACGGCATTCCGCGGCCGCCGAAGAAGCGCTGGAAGCCGGGTGGAAGACCTTGCGGCATTTGCTGAGGTTGTCCGTCGGGCGAGTCCTGCGAGTCGTCCTGCTCTCCCATGGCATCGCTGCCACCTCTGCGTGAGGTCACAGCCACGTTCACGATTGCGGGAGTTACGCGAGCTGCAAGGGCTTCCATAGCATGGTCGAGGGCCAGCAATGCGCTCACGCTGTTGTCATCCATTGCACCGGCTGGAGCAGCTGGTGCGGCTGCGTGCGCCGTCTCAGGCCGCGTGAAGGCTACTGTGGCTGCTCCGGCGATAACAGCGATCGCAAGAGTTGATGCGATGAGCGGTCGGCGAAGCGTCCGCTTAAATTTGTCTTTCCATGTATTGGTGGTTTCCATTTTGTCGCCTTTCGTGAATTGAGTCGTTAATACTTCGATTGCTGGTTTTCAACTAAGAATTTAGTTACTAATTGCGGTGTTGGGTTTCAATTTAGATATCCATTCTTAAATTAGCTTGAACGTGAACGTGGCGCCCATCGCGCCATTGGCCGGATGGAATGCAGTCAGACGATAAACATTGACGCTCCAGATAACTTGTCCATCGGGAGCAACCAGGGCACTGCGCATTACCACAAACATCGGCGGCGGAACTGGATCCTGATCGACTCTTAGCCCCACGTTGAGAGCTGGCACTTGATTCGTATGTTGGATTTCAGGTTGAGGACCGAACGCAATTTTCTGCGTCGCTGGACGACGAACAACTTTACGCGGAACGTATTTTACCGGATGCAGCAATGCTCGCTGATCAGTTATCACATTGCGTTTTGCTACTGACGCAAGCGGTACAGAATTTTGCGCAGCGGCGGAGTTCTGGGCAGCGATATTTGCGTCCTGAAATGCGATGAATGCTGGGATATGAGCAATCTCAGCAGCGGACGCCATTCCAAGGATTGCCACGATCGCAATGCCGGGTTTCCAACTGCGGCTTGCAGTGGAGCGGTTCGTATCCAAAATTTCTTTGATGCGCTGCGAAGTTTGGCGCATGCGGCCAGCCATCGCCTGAGCCATAGCTAATCCGCGGCGCAAGACACTCTTCTCCGCGACGGAAACGAGGCACTCGGCGTATGCTTGAGCATTTTCCGTGCGCGCTAAAACAAAGTCGTCACAAGCCATTTCACGCTCCAGCGTGAGATGGTCTTCAATCCACCAGACTGCGGGATGAAAGAAGAAAACTGCTCTCACCACTTTTTGCGCAAGATTGGTCCAGTCGTCGTAGCGGCGAAGATGCGCCAGTTCATGGAGGAGCGTGGCATTGAGTTCCTGGGTGGACAGTTCCTTAAGCGACCATTCAGGGAAAATCACCATCGGCCTGAACAATCCGACCGCCGTAGGAACGCGCAAAGATTTCGAAAGGCGTACTTGAACGCGCCGAGACGATCCGAATTCGTTCAAGGTCCGCTGTAGCGATTCGAAGCTTGCTGCTAACGAAAGCATCGGCAGCGAATCCCGGCGAATGGTTCGCAGATTCCACAGTCCGACTGCGATTCTGCCGAGGAGTACTGTCGCTATGAAAGCCCAAACCGCGATCGCGATGATTGCCCACGACGAAGGAAGAGCTAAAAGATTGCTTGATGTCGTTTCTGTTCCGCGGGCAAATCCGCCGAATGGGCTAAGAGCGATTAAAGCCAAGGCGGAAAACCATACTGCGAAACGAACGGTTGCGCTCTGCTTTCCGGCAAAGTGCAGGATCATCCAAGCAAGAGCGGCAATTGCGCTTCCAGCTACGATGCCGTTTAAAAGATGTCCTGCCCAAAGCTCTGCGGTGGGAAACGTCATTTTCCCTCCGATGAGACGCCTTGGGATTCGACTAGCTGACGGAGGCGTTTCAGTTCGGACGCATCGAGAGAATCATCTTCCAAAAGGTTTAGAACCAGCAATTCCCGCGAATTCTTGAAGAAACGGTTTAAAAGATGGCTTACCTCTGAGCGGGACGCTTCTTCTCTTTGCACTTCCGGCCGGTAGATATGGGCGCGACCGTCTTTCTCGTGGGCTAAGTATCCCTTTTTCTCAAGAATGCGGACGGTCGTAAGCACGGAGTTATAGGCCAGCGGCTGGTCCGCCGGAAGACTTTCCATCACATGCTGCACGGTGGACGGGCCTTTGCGCCAGAAAACGTCCATCAGCCGAAGCTCGGCTTCCGTTAGGACAGATGACGTTTTTCGCGGCAAATAACCCTCCTAAGCTGGTGTTATTTATTAGACGACGTTTGGTGCGAAACGTCAACTAATTTGTTAGTTGCTAGGAAAATAGGTTTGGTTGCCACAGGATCCGGAATCGTGATTCCCTTCCCGACTGTTCTTGTTCGGGTAAAGTAATCGAATGACACGAACAAAAACGCCTGCGGGATTTGTCCGCAAACACTCGCTTAGCCTTTCGGCATCTGCGGTCGTGATTGCGCTGATCTTCCTATATCGCGCGTCAGATCCAAATACTCACCTAGGCTCGTTTTTCGGTAATGCGATCGCGGACTGGACCGGAGTAGTTGTCACCGTGATTATGACGAAACATCTTTATGAAAAAGGATCGGCCGAAAGCAAAAAGCCAAAAGGAGTATTGCCATCGAGAGCGATGGAGTTCCTGCGCGAACATTCTTTAACCATTGTATTGTTGATCACTGGCGCGGGATGGGTAACAGCATTTATCGCGATGGATCCGCAAAGCCGGTGGGGACAAGTCGTCGGCAACATCGTGTCCGAATGGACGCAGATCTTGGGATTAGTGTTGATGACGAAGCGGCTGATTGAAGTTGGCTCGAAAGCGCCGTAACTATCGTTCGAGAGCCTTACGATCCCATTTGGCGGTGTTGGCAGCCGCTTCATAAGTAGACTGCAAGAATTCCAGTAACGCTGCGCGCGGCGATTCGGCGGCGCGAACATCGTCATACATCAGCAGGAATTCTTTAAGTTGGGGATGATAGTACGCCGCTTTCGGAAGCACCCTTGCCTGAGCGAATCCCGTTGGCTCAGGCGCGGCGTAAGAATAAAATGCCGGACCGCTGATGTCGCCACCGCCGGGCCAGAAGCCAGCACTGCTTACTTCTTGAGAGTAAGCTTCGCGAGTGATCGGGTCGGCTTCGTCGCGTTCGGGCGCTGGACGGCCAGAAAAGCGGGTCACCGCCAGATCGAAGCTTCCCCAAAAGAAATGCACGGGGCTAACTTTGCCTAAAAATCCGGCGCGAAACTCTTTGAGGACCTGATCGACCCATACCAGGATGCGCCAGAATTTATGGACAGCGTCGGGATCGTACGAGGAATGAACGTTGTCCTTTTCAAAGGGAACTGGATCAGCGATTTCGACAGGAGTTGTCCAGATTTTTACTGCGATATCTCGGCTGGCGAGCGCAGTCATTACTTTTTCGTAAAACTTGGCAACGCTTTGCGGCTCAAGCGCGATCGTCGAAACGTGACCATCGCTGGTCTCGATCAAAAGTTTGTGGTCGATGAAGTCAAATTTTATTTCGACATTGCCGGAAGCGTACGGCATCGCTGACGTGGTCATCCCGCGAGCGGTGAGATAGAACGGAACGTTCCACCAATGATTCACGAGCGGACATAATTCGAGCCGAACTTTGCCGACAATCTGCATCCACATGTGAAGAGTGGCAAGCGTATCTTTCCAACTGTCGACAGGCAGCGCCGGAAGCGCATCGCTATTGTTGTACGAAGCCATTAGTATCTCGAAACTACAAACAGTCCTAAGCTGATCGCGATGAGATCCTCGGGAATTGCGATCACCAGGTCGCGAACTCGAAGAGCTTTTACGAGTCCGGTACGAGCATAAAAACCACCGAAAGATCCGACAATCGCACCGGCTGCTCCGAGGACTATCCCGGTCGTCATGGATGCTCCGCCAGCGACCGCTACGCAAGCGCCAGTGAATCCACCGACAACGACCCTGAAAATCAAAGGAAAGGCAGATGTTCTTGCGGGAGTGCGGGGAAGCTTATCTGCGACAAATTCTCCCAGCGCGGCAAGCGTAAGGATCGCAACAGCCGGAGTGGATCCGACGAAAGATAGCGGGGAGCCTGCCAGATTCAGCCATCCGCAATGTGCGGCCCAGGCGACAACAGCCGGGGCGGTCATGGATCGCAAGCCTGCGACAACTCCGATGGCAAAAGCCAATAGCAATGCTGTGTGCATAGGAAATCCTTAGCTATCTGAATACTACGCGATGGGAACGGACACCGTAAGCGTCGTGCCGCTGCTATCAGACTGTATCGCAAAACTTCCGTGCAATTCGCCGACACGCTCTCTCATGCCGGCGATGCCCACACCCACATCGGAACCTGAGCTATTCATTCGTTCCAGGCGATCATACGCAATACCCTTGCCGTAATCCTTAATGGTGAGAGTCGCGATGCCGTCCTTTGTTTCCAAATGCACGTCAATGGTCTCGCTGCTTGAGTGTCGAGAAGCATTTGTCAAGCTTTCCTGGAGAATTCGAAACAGTGCGATCTCCACGGAGTCTGGCAATTTTTTTGTCCCCACAACTTCGAAGTTCACCTTCATGGGGCTGCGTTGATTGAATCCGTCAATGTACCAACGCGCGGCGGAAACCAGGCCAGCTTCATCCAGCAAAGGCGGGTGTAGCAAATGGGATGTAGTTCGAATTTCGCGTAGAGCTTGATCGGCAATTTCATTCAGATCGACGAACAGCTGCGCTGTAGCAGGAGATTGCGTCACCAGACTCTTGAGACTAGCCAGTGTCAATTTAAGGACGGTTAAGGTTTGGCCCGTCGTATCATGCAGATCTCGCGCGACCTTGCGTCGCTCATCATCTTGCAGGCGCAATAAACGCAAGGTCAATACGCGCAGCCTCTCTTCGGTTAACTGCCGAACCTTGATTTGTTCCTCTAACGTGGACAGTGTTCTGGCGAGCTCGTGTGTTCGATTTTCCACTCGCTCTTCTAGAGCAGTTTGCGATTGCCTGAGTTGCTCCTCAATCCGTTCGAGCCGGGCATTTCTTTGAGCAAGATCTCGCTGCGCATTGATGAGCTCATTGTTTGCGCGGGACAGTTCTTCGTACATCTGATCGTGATCCAGTGAACTACCTGCTGAACCGACTGACGGAATGGGCTTTTTGGGGTCGTCACTCGACGCAGCGGGATCGCGATTAGGAGCTTTTGACGCCATCGTCTACCTTCTCTAAAAATTCAACTGCGTTTACGGCATTCGGAATCCAGTGGTCCGCGCCGACCTCGCTCCATAGGTTGGGGGCCGCTTTGAACAAATAGCCACCCACGATTATCGTGGTGCCAAGGTCCGCCGCGCGAACTGCTTGAATCATTTCCCTGATCGCAGGAATATGAAATGTCATTGATGCAGAAATCGCCAGGACAGTTGACCCACTATCTCGAAGTGCCTTCACAACGCCTGCGGACGGCACGTTTGCGCCCAGATAAATGGTACTCCAACCATCCATTTCCAGCAGGTCGCACAACATGCGAGCGCCCATCTCATGTAGCTCGCCGCTTGCGCACGTGGCTACAATTTTCGTAGTAGATACTTTTTCAACACGAAAAATGTAGGGATAGAGTTGCGCCATTATTACTTGGGTTGAGGCAGTGCAGTAATGTTCCTGCGGGACGCTGGCGACGTTGGACTGCCACAGCCGTCCAATTTCATATTGGCAAGGCTCAAATACGAACTGGTAGATGTCTTTCACGCTGACTCTATTTTGGACGGCCTGCATGATCAGATCCGATGCCGCACTGCGTTCATATCGCAGGAGGGCCGCCAAATAGCTACGTGCGAGATCAGCGTAGGGCTGGGAGTCACCAATAAATGAAGGCATGGATGCGGGGATTGATCGCACTTTGAAATCTACCTCTATTAACTAGGTTAGCAGCTAGATCTCACGAAAGGTATCGGTAGCACGCAGTACGCCATGGCACTACCATCGGTTAGGTTTCTTGATGCCTTGGAACTAGCAGGCCGGATTTCACGTACCTCTTCCAGAGACTTCTAGACACAAAAATTCGCATTCTGCGTTATTATGCTGTGCTACCAAGATTTAGTTGAAAGGTTGACCGATGACTTTGCGATCAGCAATTGCCGTCAGTGCTCTTGCGTGCTCACTATTACTTACTAATGCTGCGCTAGGCCAGGGCGCTCCGGCTACAATGGATATTCCAAACACGACTTCGGCGATCAATTCTCCAACGCCGCTATCCCAGCGCGTTGTGCATTACGACATAGACGCGAAGTACGATCCGAAAACGCATCAGCTCGATGGCGTCGAAACGTTGACTTACCACAATCTTAGCGGCCAGCCGTTAGACACATTTCCGTTCCATCTTTATCTCAATGCATTTCAGCCGACTGCTACATGGTTGCGTGAGACCAAACGCGACGGAACGCGCGACGCGGATTTCGACACCTGGAAAAAGGAACAATTCGGCTCCGATGAAATTAGCGGCATGGAAGTGGTTGGTCAAGGCGATGTAACGTCGCAACTGCAATACATCCAACTGGACGACAACAATAAAGATGACAAAAGCGTAATTCAGGTCCATCTGCCAAAAGCGATCCCAGCAGATGGATACGTTCAGTTCAAAATAAAATTTCACGATCAATTTCCGGAGACACTCGAACGCACGGGTTGGAAGCGCGACTTCCTGTTGGCGGGACAGTGGTTCCCCAAAGTCGGCGTCTGGTGGCATGGAGCCTGGAACTGCCACCAGTTTCATGGAGCCACCGAGTTCTTTGCCGACTTCGGCGTGTATGACGTGAAAATCACTGTCCCTCAAAATGAAATTGTTGGAGCCAGCGGAGTACGCGTGGGCGACAACAAGAACCCTGACGGCACCGAAACCTACGCGTACCACGGTGAGGACATTCACGACTTCGGTTGGACGGCCAGTCCTCGCTACAAACTAATGGATGACGTTTTCCAAGGGAGCATGGGGCCGGTGGCCTTGCACATCATGATGCAGCCCGGCCATTGGGGCCAGGCGCAGCGCCATGACGACATTCTGAAAAATACGCTGGCCCGCTTCGAGAAGTTCTATGGACCCTACCCATACAAGACGTTGACTCTGGTCGATCCCGAACCAGGCTCAGCGGCGGAAGGCATGGAGTATCCGACCTTCATCACCGGCGGCACAAACTGGTGGATGCCGAATGGAATTCGTTTACCGGAGCTTGTCGTGGAGCATGAGTTCGGCCATCAATATTGGTACGGCATGGTAGCCACCAACGAATTTGAAGATGCGTGGATGGACGAGGGCATTAATAGCTATACCGAAGTGAAGGTATTGGATGACATCTTCGGGCCGATGCGTTCGATCCTCAATTTCGGACGAATGACGGCCGGAGAGCGCGAGTTGCAACGGGCGAGCTATGCTAGCGTCGCCGATCTCGATCCTATGACCCGCAAAGGATGGCTTTTTGCGAATTATGGATCCTACGGCGGAGTCACTTATGGGAAGACCGCCAGCGTATTAGTCACGCTGGAAAGCATTATCGGTGAAGAGACCATGCAGAAAGCCATGCATGCTTACTTCATGAAATACCGCTTCACTCACCCGGTACCGGAAGACTTCCTAAAGACGATAGAAGAAGTTTCCGGCAAGGACCTGCGCTGGTACTTTAATCAGGCGGTGTACGGAACCAATGTGCTGGACTTCTCGATTCTGAAATTAGAATCAACGCCGACCGACTGGTGGAAGCCGGATTTCAAAGAAGGTAAAAAGCCCGGGGAGACTGAATATAGGTCTGAAGTGATTGTCCATCAGAAAGGCGATTTCAAGATGCCAGTTGATGTGGCGATCAAATTCGACAATGGCGAAGTGGTACGCGAGCACTGGGATGGACAGGATCGATGGGTTCGCTATACCTACGACAAGAAGGCCAAATTGGTGTCGGCAGAAGTCGATCCCGATCACAAAATTTGGATCGACCGCAACAACTTCAATAACAGTAAGACCGCCGAGCCGGATGCTACTGCTGCACACAAGGTGGCAAATTACTGGATGTTCGTACAGCAGTTTGTTGCGCAAATCCTCGCCGGATGGCTTATCTAGGAGATTTTTATGAATGAAAATAAAGGCTTGTTATCTGCGGGGCTGAGCGTAATCCTCCGGACGAAGCGCTATATCGTATGGTTCTTCATTTTGAATCTGGCGCTGGCTTCGATGGGTGCCGCAGTCTTCCGCATCAACGCGGGGAACATCATGAACAACAGCCTGGCGTCCAAGCGCCTCGTAAATGGCATGGACATGATGGTGCTCGGCGAAATGCTGAATCGTCCCGAAGTCGGACACATGCAGACTTATGCAGCTGCGGCGTCGGATTTCATGATTCTCTTCGTGTTGGCCAGCATTTTTCTCATGCCGGGCGTGTTCCTGGGATACGCGTCCCATCATCGCTTGCCGCGAACCGAATACTTCCGCGCGTGCGGCCACAACTTCTGGCGTTTCGTACGGCTGTTTATCATGAACCTGATTATTACGGGCATCCCCGTCGGGATACTGTTCGCGATCATGGGCGGACTGGGTAAGGCTGCGGACAAGAGTACGAATGAACTGCTTCCCTTCTACATACAGATGATTTGTCTGGGAATCATTTTCCTGGTGATGACTTTCTTTCGGGCGTGGTTCGATCAAGCCGAAACAGAGACCGTCTTGCGCGATGAGAATGCCGTCCGCCGGTCGATTGGGCCAGCCCGTCGTAGAACGACGAAGGGCTTGTGGGCGACTTATGTGGTCATCAGCATAATTGGCGCGATATTTTTTGCCATCGGAATGATGTTGTGGCATTCGATCGTGCCACCGAGCAGCGTCACCGGGGCCATCATCATCGGTCAGTTGACGTTATTAATGTGGATGACTGCACGATTCTGGCAACGGGCATGCGCAGTGGTTTTTTATGAGCGTAGTACCGAACCAGTTATTGAGACTCGTCCGTTACCGGTGATGCCAATGAATGCGGTTCAAGTTTAAAAACCAAACGCAATGAACACAGGGCCACGCATGTCACGATGCGTGGTCCTTTTTACTTTGAACATCTGGATCAATGTGCTGTGGTTAATAGCTTGCTCAGCGCGGATACCGGAAGTTCGCCTTCGTCCAACGCGCGGTCGTGAAATTCCATCAGCGTAAAGTCTTTACCTTTGGCAGCTTCATACTCTTTTCGCAACTTCCACCACTCACGAGTTCCGACGAAATAGGTGGGCAGTTGCGTGGATGACAACTTTGCGCGCTGCAGTTTCCCTTCGGCTTCAGCCTGGGTCTGGAACGCATCCTTGGTCATGAGATCCATGGCTTCGGCATCGGTCATATTCATGGTATGCATGCGGACATCCAAGATGGAATTGCATATCGCGCGTAACCAGACTTTCAGATAGCTCAAACGGTAACGTGGGTCGTTATTTGCAAACCCTTGCTGGAGCATGACTTGCGCAACATACTCGGCCCAGCCTTCGACATAGGCTCCGTTTCCAAAGAGATTACGCACCAGTCTTCGAGTGGGCGGTTGGATTTCGTTCGCGTGCTCTGCCTGCACATAGTGTCCCGGAAGAGCTTCGTGAATGGTGAGCCACTTCAACACCCAATTGTTGTATTCGCGCAACTTGGATTCCGCTTTGGCATCGGACACATCAGGGCCGATCGGTGTGACCCAAAACTCAGCTTCGGCACCAGGATCCAGCGGAGGTGCACTATGAAATCCCGCGACGGAGTAGATTCCGCGTAAAAATACCGGCGTGGCAATCACCTTCAAGTTGTCACGCGATTTCAGCGAAACAATCTTCTTGTCTATCACGAATTGGCGTGTGGTCGCGAGGTCGGCTTCAATCGTGGTCATCAGCTGGTCCCGAGTCGTGTGGTCATCGGCAATTTTTCCCAGCACTTCGCCGATGATTTTGTTCTCACGATCACGTCCGGCCAGGTCGGAGTGATCACCATGATCTGAAAACATCTGCTTATGGAGAGGCAACGCTACTTCTAACATTTCCGCGCGCGTCTCTTTAAATTGCGTTTCTGCATCCTGAAGAACTTCCTCCGGTGTTACCGCAGTTTCCATGATTAGGTGAAACTTCGCGTCATAAAATTCCTTGCCTAACCGCCAAGTCCGGTCCGTCTTACGCTTAGACAAGTCATCCTGCATCCACTTGGAAAAAGCCTTTAAGGAGTCAATCGCTGCAGGTGCAACACGGTCGAACTCAGCTTTCAAGGCTGGATTCGCAGACACTTGCCCCCCCACCATGCTCTGAATCAAGTCCACATTGCCGTCGTTCTCTTCAACAGCGACTTTTACATAGAGCGGGTCCGAGTCCTGTAAATCCTGCTTGGCTTCATCGATGAAATGCGGAATCTGCGATATTCGGGAAAGCACGTGGCGAAGCCGCACATCTTGAGGGGCGTAATCATCCGTTAAGGGTTGGAATAGTGCACCGCCTAGGAGTTCCACCGAGAACGTAGGATTGTGGCGATAATTCTGAATGCGATCGAATTCAAGCAGAGTCAAATTTATTTGGTCATCGATCAGATGCCAGTCGGCGGCGTCTTCTGGATTCAGGGAATCAAGCTTTATATTTTTGTGGAAGCGTTCGCGCCATTGCGAGTAGACAGTTCGCGCCTTCGCCATTCCCTCAGGACTAATGTCATCGAGCATGGCGTCGAGCTCAAGAGTTTTACCAGTCTTTACATCCAGGTGCTTGTGATATCCAGCTTGGGAAGCGTTAGAGGGAGATAGGGCCAGGGTCTCATGAATAAAACCTTCGCTCATCTTCGCGAAGTGAGAACTAATATAGGCTTTCGATTGGGCCGCCAATCCTGCCGAACAAGCAAGTACGCAAGCAAGAATACGAAAGAGTTTCATTAGCAAGGCTCCTCAGTTATTTTGAACTGAGAAGTATACATGGGGATAGGGGAGCCTTTGTCGGGCTGGACTACATGCCTTGGCCGACGATAACTGCTGTTCCGCGGGGAGCATCATGCGGACCATCTTCGGGTTCGAGCGTGACTACGAAACTCTTAGCGGCGACTCCAGTGGGAAGAGGCGGATTTACGACTCCAGCGCTGCCCTGGGCATCCGGCTTGAAGAGACCGGCGGCTATAGGTGCTCCGTTCTGCGGAATCAACCAGAGTTCGTAAATCTTAGACGCAGGCAGCTGCGGCAAATTGCTGGCCAGAAAAATCAGCGTGGAACGATCACGCACATAGATTGCTTTTCCCTGCGGCTGAGGCAGGGCTTTAACCGCAGCCAAAGTTACATGCTGTGCATCCGGAGAAGTCAGGGTTGCGACGATCTGCCGGGCCCGGCTTAGTTCAGCTTGCTGTGCCAGCGAATCGTGTTGCGCTGCCACCAGTTGTTGAGCAAGGCTCTGAGCTTGATGGATCAGGTCTGTGTCCTGCCGCACCAGCAGCAGGATTACCAGCGCTGCAGCTGACGTGAGCGCAAGGGTTGCAGTTCTCCACCACGAACGTACAGCCGCCTCAGGCACCGCGCGAGGCTCACGTGCAATCGCGCCCATCAAGCGTTGGCGGGAACGTGCAGGAGGGCGAGGCCCTCCTGCTGACAAGGCCATGAGTGCCATGTCTCCGCGCAATTGATCGAGCTCGAGTCTACAAGCGGAGCATTGCTCCAAATGCTTCTCCAGTGCTACCCGTTCGGCTCCGTGCAGCGAGCCTAGCGCGTAGATTGCGAGATCGTCGGCGAATTGTTCGTGTGCTGGCATCCAAAAGTTTATGCTGCAAATACCTTGCGTAAAGTTGTTAATCCGGCGCGAATCCTGGTCTTTACCGTTCCTAACGGCTCACCTGTCTTTACCGAAATTTCGGAGTGACTTAGTCCCTCAAAATATGCCATTTCCAGGGCATTGCGTTGAACCGGCGACATCACACCAAGAGCCCCTCTTACCTTTTCCATTGCCATTGAGCGATCAGCGTCACTAGCGAGGTCCGGCTCAACTGAAACAACGACATCTGAGATATCAGTTTCTGGCTTCCGTTTGCGTAACGCGTCGATGGAGCGATTGCGGGTGATCACCGCCAGCCATGGAGCAAGGCTACCTCGGCTTGAGTCAAATAACCCCGGATTCCGCCACAACTGTAAAAACACTTCCTGCAAAATATCCTCCGCAGCGCCGGTGTCCCCGAGCACGCGCAGCGCAACGGAATAGACGATAGACGAATAGCGGTCGTAAAGGGCCGCCATGCCTTCCTCGCTACCCGACCGTATCGCCGAAACTAAAGCGATGTCGCTGGTCGCCTGCGCTAACTCAGGATTGGCCAATACCGTGGATCTCGCTTCACTAAAGGTACGTCCTGCGGACGATTATGGATTGCTCAACATAGTAACGCATTTGATATCCCAGCAGGAGTGTCCCACGAGGTGCGTAGGACGAAATGCCTTATTGGACGGAGTCTTTCGGCCGTATTCGATAACTAAGTTTTGCTTGACAGGAATGTGAACGCCAGATTACATATATATATTGTCTATAGGATAAGTAGACATTCGAGCCAACGATTCTCTTAATCAGGGTGTCCCCCGCCGCCCGCGAACTAACTCGAGAAACAAGTAGTACGGTGCTGAATTACCTGAAAGTTTTGCTCGAACAATCCACTTGTGAGGAATGAGGACGATCGGATGGGAAAGTTAATCCTGATACGACATGGGAAAACGTTACTAAATTCGCTTGACGATGCAGAAAGATTGCGGGGTTGGATGGATGTACCGCTGGACCCGCAAGGTCTTACCGAGGCGGCGGAAACCGCCACTCGCCTAGCTCAACACGAAGTACAGGAGATTTACACTTCCGATCTGTACCGCGCTCAACAGACCGCGGCAGCTGTTGTAAAAACAACGGGAGCGCCGTTACTCCACACTTACGACTTACGTCCTTGGAATGTCGGGACCCTTGCTGGACAACGCGTCAAAGACATTCTTCCGATTCTGGAGGAATTAAAGATCAACCCAGATCTGCCAGCACCGGGCGGCGAATCTTTCTCGCAATTCTACAAAAGGTACTCATGGGAGTTGTGGAACCTGATTGAAGTTGCCGAGCGATCAACAAACTGCATCGTTGCTGTCACACATGTGAGAAATCTTCTCGCTGCGTCAACAATCCTGCAGGATGGAGACAAGACAAAGATTCCGGTCAAGGGTGGCCCGAAAACTGGCTCCCTCGTTTGGATCGAACAGCATCACGGGAAGTGGCATCTACGGGTCGATGATGGCGCCCGCTTACCGCCTGGACTAATTAACGGTCAATTGACAAGCCCTCAAACTCTGTCGCAGCCCCTGAATGATTAATTCATGAACCATAGAAACAATACAAGTAACTCGAGCACCCGTTCAGGTCCAGTTTTTGTCGTCAGCCTATGGCGCTCGGGGTCTTCGTTGTTATATGCGCTATTGAACAAACATCCCGAAGTTGAACTCATGTTTGAAGCGGACTTACATATGATCCGTAAAGCCTTCTGGAATCCCTGGCGAGGAAGCTTGGCGGCAAGATGGCAATTTTGGAGCTCAACATTGAGCCGCCATGGAATCCCTGTCGACAATGTTGGTGACAACCTGCGTACTTTCAGCGAACTGTTTACCGACGTGCACCGGCGGTTCGCAACTCGAAAAAACGCAACGATTTGGGGCGACAAATCTCCAAACTATTACGACTGCATGACGACGTTGGCGAAGGATTTTTGGAACGCAAAGTTTATTGTGGTTTCGCGAGATCCTCTTGGAACTGCGAATGCTATATCACGCGCCGCGAAAGCAGACGCTCCCTATTTCAAGAAAAGAGGGATCTATCTGCGAGCCCTGCTGGGCTTCCGCGTCTTACAACGACAATGCGATCAACTGCTCGCGGAAGGACGGGACGTTTGTCAGATCAATTACGAGGATCTAGCTCGCGAACCAGAAGTCGCGATGCGCAAAGTGTGTAACTTTCTGGATATACCGTTCATGGCGGAAGTTGCAACCTTACAAAATGCCGATCGAAGTAGTGTCCCCGGCGGAACACACCACGCCCTTCTACGCGGGGAGACAATCCTTGCTGAAGCGCGCCCGAGTGTCATAGACCCCGTATTTAGAGACAAGATTGTGCGTTATAAGAATTGGTGGAACATGCGACAAAGTGGAACCTCGGGGCGCGTTGCTACACAGCCTTTCGCAAAGTTATCAGAACGGCTCTGGGACGGCGTTGGTTATCAAGCTCTAAGAACCTTCGACGCGATTACGCGTTTAAGTTTTTCTCTGCTTCCCCTGTCTTGGTTGATCCGGTACCGGAAGTTCCGCTTTCGTGGTCGTCCAGGAGGCAACGAGTTTAACGTTCCATCCCGAAAAGGTGAGTTTGTTCATGAATTATAGCCACGCTTCATCAACGATCGATGTCGAGCAGATCGCGACCGACGGGCTTTACGATATGAGAACGGCGCATGAATGTGCCGACTTCCAGATCTCGCAGCGAGAACTTCTGAAGTATCGGTTCCTCTACTGGATCAATGCATACCCATCAATTTTCATGCCATTGGCCCGAATCCGGCATTCCAAATCAATAGACGTTTTAGTCACTCCAGAAACCGATCTGGTGATCGAAGGTTTTGGTCGCGCCGGCAGCACTTTTGCAAATTACGCGTTTTTGTCAGCGCAAACGAGACCGGTGAAAACAGTCCACCATACTCACGCTTCCGCCCAAGTACTGAGGGCAATAAAGCTAGGCATTCCTACCCTCGTGATCGTGCGCCGTCCCTTCGATTCTGTACTGTCCCATATGGCACGGCACAGAATACCGGCGAAGGCCGCTCTTATAGCCTGGACTCGATTTCACAAACGCATTTTGCCTCAACGAGACCGGATTGTATTGACGACACTCGAACAGGTTTCGCAGGATTTCGGACCGGTCATTCGCGAGATTAATCGCCATTTCGGGACAGACTTCGGAATTTTCCAGCACACTGCCGAAAATAACGCGGCGATTTTTAATCAGATCCGACAGAGAAATCGCCAGCTTTTTGGACCCGCGGAAACAGAAAAAAGAAGCCGGTCGCTTTCTATTCCAACACCAGAGCGTGAAGCGCTCAAAAGAGCATTAAGGGCGCATTTGAAAGCACCTGATCTCAGAGCACTCCGACAGCGGGCACACGATTTGTACCAAGAGCTTATAAGTTAATTTCATTTACTTTTCAGCGCGCTTTGGCGTTCGCTTGGCGTCATCTGTTTCCAGATACTGTTCAAATCTTGATCGAGGCGCCGGTTATTGGGATCGGCATGCAGGGCTTTTGCGAACCACTGATAGGCAGTAGGTAAATCGCGTGGAGCGCAATGTCCGGTCGCACTCATGGTGCCCAGCAAAGTCAAGGCGTGAGTATTCTGGCGCTCGGCACCCATCGCCAGCTTTTTTCGTGCAATCGCGCAATCTTCGACGACACCATTTCCGTAAAGATACCTCTCGCCGTCGCTGGCCAGTCTGTCCCCGGAATTCGCAAGTGACGACGCGTCAAGTGGCAGAGCCTTCGGTTGTTTAGCCTGAGGTCTTGACGAAGGCTTTGTTATCGCTGGTTCCGGCATTCGTGGAAGCGGCGTGGAGCGAACTGGAAGGTTGCTGGCATTTGCGTCAACGCTACTCACAATTCCCTTCTCATTGGAATCAGATTTCAACCCTCCTGAATAAGCAGTCTCCGGGGCAGGTTGCGAGGCCGACGTTGGTGTACTTCCCGAAGCCGACTTCGATTGTCCCGGCGAATTCTCTCCCTCATCTGGATTATCTGCGCCCTGGCTGACAACGGCGCTTCGAGCTACATAATCGCTGATCCAGCGATGCGCATACTGTCGCCAGTGCATGGCTAACAACACGAGCGCAACAATCAAGAAAAGCAGGGCCAGATAGAGGCGCAGGGGGTGACCTTTTTCTTCCTCATCGCCGTCCAATAAATAGGCGACGCGATCAGGATCAACATCGTCAAGTTCCGGCGGACCGGATTCAGGGATTGGCTCGTCGTCAAGCGGGACAGCCTCTAGCCACTTCACGGCAGGCAACCGTTCTCCGCACATCCCGCAAAAAAGAAATTTGGGATCGTTCTCGTGGCCGCAGTTTTCGCAGCGCAATGCCATGGGTACGAGGATAAAGGATTTTGCCAGCGAGTTACAGATTCGAGGAGTGCAGAAGTATGCACCCGTCGCAAGATAGCGAACATTGACCTCTACGCTCTCGCTCTCGTAACCTGTAGGGTGCCTTTGAAACCTATTCAGCGCGAGGGACTGCGCGTCGCCGATGACATTACGGAGTTGGTGGGTTCGACCCCAATTCTCCAATTGAAGAGAGTGACTCCGCCGGGCTCCGCGGATGTTTTTGCAAAGCTGGAGTATCTGAATCCGGGTGGCAGCGTGAAAGACCGCGCCGCCATTGGGATAATTCACCGCGCTGAAGAAGAAGGCCGCCTCAAAAAGGGTTCGACCATTGTTGAAGCTACTGCTGGCAATACAGGAATCGGATTGGCCCTGATCGGCGTCAATCGTGGATATAAAGTCGTATTGTTCGTACCAGAGAAATTTTCGGAAGAAAAAGTCATGATCATGCGGGCCCTCGGGGCGGAGGTAACACGCACTCCGGAGTCCGAGGGCATGCTAGGAGCAATTACCCGAGCCAAGGCACTGGCAGCGTCCGATCCAAATGCTTTCATGGCCGGCCAATTCGAAAATCCAGCCAATCCTGATTATCATTTCGAAACCACAGCGCAGGAAATATTCGATCAGATGGATGGTAGAGTTGACGCCGTCGTAATTGGATCCGGCACTGCGGGTACTTTCACCGGCGTCGCTCGGTTTTTCAAGAAGCACATTCCCTCGGTACTCGCCTACGCTGTCGAAACTCAAGGTTCGATTTTAGGGGGGGGGCCTGCCGGTCCACATAAGGTTGAGGGCATCGGATCAAGTTTTATTCCGAAAAATTTCGACCCGTCGGTGTGTGACGAAGTGATCATGGTCAACGATGAAGAAGCATTTGGTATGGTCAAAGAATTAGCCGCTCGCGAAGGCGTGCTCGGCGGTTCAAGCGCTGGTGCGAATGTTTTTGCGGCGCTGAAAATTGCAAAGCGGCTGGGACTGGGCAAGCGCGTCGTCACCATCATTCCCGATTCAGCGGAACGCTATCTGTCCAAGAAGATTTTTGAAGGTGGAATTTAACATTAGCTGTTGTGTAATCATTCTCCATTCCGGACTTCCCAATGAAAATTAAAAACAAAAATGCCACCGGCTTCGCAACTCGCGCCATCCACGAAGGTCAAGAAGCGGATCTCGAAACCGGTGCAGTAGCGCCGCCAATTTTTCCGACATCTACTTACCTCCAGCAAGAACTGGGCAAGAACAAGGGCTACGAATACGCTCGCGTTTCCAACCCGACACGTGATCGCCTGGAAAAGAACCTTGCTGCGCTCGAAGGTGGAATCGGCTCGAAAGTTTTTTCGAGTGGCATGGCAGCTGTAAATGCTTTGTGCTCGATGTACAAGTCTGGAGATCACGTCGTCGCCGGCAACGATCTCTACGGCGGTGTGCCTCGGCTGTTCAATCAAGTGCTGACCGGTTATGGCTTCGAGTTCACGTACGTTGATACTTCGAATGCCAGGAATGTCGAGCGGGCGATTCGACCAAGCACGCGCATGGTGTATGTGGAAACTCCGACGAATCCTTTGATGACGTTGTGCGATTTGCGTGCCATTGCGGCGATATGCCGCCAGAAGAAAGTTGAACTCGTCGTTGACAACACTTTCATGTCGCCCTATTTTCAGCAGCCGATCGCTCTGGGTGCCGACATGGTGATTCACTCGACGACGAAATTCCTTAATGGCCATAGCGACGGAATCGGCGGGGTTGTCATCTGCACGAAGCAGCAACAAGTGGATCAACTCGCGTTTATACAAAAAGCAGCGGGAGCGATTCTCTCTCCATTTGAATGCTGGCTGATTCTTCGCGGCGTGAAGACGCTAGCGGTGCGTATGGAACAGCATGACAAGAGCGGAAGAATCGTCGCGGATTATCTGACTCGTCACAAAAAGGTAAAGAAGGTGTACTATCCCGGACTAACAAATCATCCGCAACACGAGCTGGCGAAGCGCCAGATGACAGGGTTCGGATCCATGATTTCGTTCGAGACTGGATCACTCGCCAACGCAAAGAAGCTTCTAAAAAGTGTTCGGCTATGCACGCTCGCGGAATCTTTAGGTGGAGTCGAAACTTTGATTTCGCACCCGGCGACCATGACCCATGCGGCACTCGGAGTAGCCGGAAGAAAAGCGATTGGCCTGACCGACGGCCTGGTTAGGATTTCCGTCGGCATCGAGAACGTCGAAGACTTAATGCAGGACCTGGATTCTGCGCTAGCAAAAATTTAGCTTTTTGGTGGACACGGTTATTTGGATACCGTTACGCGGAGAGTTTCGCCATCCGCTTTGCATTGAACTTGGGATAGTTTCTGGACAACAACGTCCGCGTCGTTGATCGCCGCTTCCGGAAACGTGCTGGTCAACGCAATTACTTTCATTCCTCCCGCATGGGCTGCGCGGATTCCAGCTGGCGCGTCTTCTATCACAAGGCAAGTAGAAGGATCGACACCAAGCAGTCGAGCTCCGCGCAAATACGGGGCGGGATCCGGCTTCCCTTTTTCCACGTCTTCCGCGGTTACGAAAATTTGCGGAATGGGAATGCCAGCGAGCTTTAATCGTGAAGTTGCCAACCGCAATGTTCCCGAGGTCACGACGCACCATTTGTTCAATGGCAATGAATTGACTAAATGCAAGGCACCGGGCATAACCGTCACACCATCGTGATCGTCGGCTTCGCGCTGCTCAATCATTCGCGTTTCTGCTTCAGGATCAAGATGTGGAGTAAACTTTCGCACGACCTCTATCGTTCGAACGCCGTGCCCGACCCGCAGCACCTCTTCAGGATCGAGTCCGTTCTCTTCGCTCCATTTGCGATACTGCCGTGTAACCGAACGCGTGGAATCGACGAGTACGCCGTCCAGATCAAACAAAATCGCAGAACATTCAAAAACGGGCATGGTTCATACAGACTACAAGACGCGAGCCGCGCGGTCGTTGTCATCCTCAATACTTCTCGAGCAACAATTTATGGGGTCAACGCGGCAGGAACAATTATTGGAGGGAGAATCTCGCCGGAGATTTGTGTGCGTCGAATGTCTAGATGTTTCTGGCGGAAATGAGCGTGTGCGCGCCGCCCCCAGGCGCGGACGAAGTAATAATTCAAACCACTGCCAATTACGGAACTGGTCAGCGGAATAAGACGGCCCGCCCACTTCTCAACGACTTCTGCGCTGGCTTTTGCGGCGATCCGTTGAATCACTCGAGGAACGAAGCGGCTGACAACTTCCTTCTCAACCAGTTCCCTTCCGATGTCCACACCGGCGGCGCTTGCCGCGGCAACCCAAAGTTCGGCAGTCTCTGCGTCGGTGTTGTATTCGAAACCGTAAATGAGGCTGAGCTTCTGAATCGTTCGCAATGTAATTGCTGCAAGGATTCCCAAATCGGGAACGATTGTGAATGCTCCACCCAAACCCAACCCCGCACCTTCAACTGCTGCGACTTTCATCCCGCTTCGAATAGCGTCATTCGCCAAATCGTCCAGGCTTTCGATTGGAAGCGTGAACATGCCGCTAAATCCGCTGATAGGAAGCCGATGAGCAGCTTGCAGTTGCATCAAGAAGCGCGAGGGATCTACCCTGACCGTTTGGTAGGCACGCTGAAATGCCTTTTGGGTAGCGCGCTCCACCCGGTTTCGGATCCACGATTTGTGAGTGAGAGCACTCATTTTTCAGACTATTGGATGCGAAATTCCACAACGCGGCTCTTGGAAATTACCCAGAATCGTTGTGCTACGATCATACCTTCACATGACAACTGGAAAATTGCAGGTCGTGCCGCTTGGCGGCATGGGCGAATTTGGAATGAATTGCATGGCGATTCGCTGGGCGGATGACATTATCGTCATCGACGGCGGCCTCATGTTTCCGGAAGCTGAATTACTGGGCGTCGATATCGTTGTACCCGACATTTCTTACTTGATTGAGAATCGCGAACGCGTCAAAGCAATCATTCTTACGCATGGCCACGAAGATCACATCGGCGCGATCCCGTGGATTACTTCTGAACTGAATATTCCGATCTGGGGCACAGAATTTACCCTCGCATACGTCGAAGACAAGCTCGACGAGCATGGATTGCTCGAAGACGCCGAACTCAATGAAATGAAGGCGGGCGAGCGCTTCAAGATTGGCCCATTCACGATTCACCCGTTACACGTTACCCATAGTCTGGTTGATTGCGTTGCGCTCGCGATCCACACACCGCTCGGTGTTTTGATCCATACCGGCGACTTCAAAGTTGACCTTACACCGACCGACAACAAGTTGTTCGATTTACATTCCTTCGCGGAATACGGAAAGACAGGAGTACTAGCACTCTTCCAGGATTCCACCAACGTAGAACGGAAAGGCTATACGCCCAGCGAGCGAGCAGTGCGTCGCAAATTTGACGAGGTCTTCGCGCACACGCAGCGTCGTCTTTTCATCTCATGTTTCTCATCATCTATTCACCGCATTAAGCTCGCGGTCGAAATGGCCTGGGAGCACGGCCGCAAAATTGCCTTTGTCGGGCGGTCGATGAATAACTCGGCAGAGATTGCCGAAGACCTTGGCTATATTGAAATCCCAGACGGGCTGCTGATCCATCCTGGCGAAATGAAGAATTTCCCGCCGGAAAAAGTCTGCGTGATGATCAGCGGAACTCAGGGTGAGCCCATGTCCGCCTTGTCTCGCGCGGCAGTCGACAATCACAAACATGCAAAGATTGAAAAGGGCGACACGGTTGTTCTTTCGTCGCGAATTATTCCGGGAAACGAAAAAGCTATCTATCGCGTAATCGACCATCTATTCCGGCGCGAGGCGCATGTTATTTACGACGATGGATCGTATCCGCCGATTCATGTCAGCGGCCACGCCAGCCAGGAAGAGTTAAGACTGATCATCAGTCTTGTGAAGCCGAAATATTTCATTCCCATCCATGGCGAATACAGGCAGCTTAAGTTGCACGCTGAACTTGCTGGAGCGATGAAAGAATCGGTCGGCAAAGTCATGCTGATCGAAACTGGTGATGTGCTGGAATTTGACGAGCACGATGCACGCAAGGCTGGGCGAGTAAAGATAGGACGTGTATGCATTGACTCCGGTTCACGCACTGATGTGATTGAAGATTTGATCGTAAAAGACCGCCGCCACCTCAGCGAGGACGGCATCGTGCTTCCGATTGTCGCTATCCACAAATTGACAGGAAGAATCGAAGCCACTCCTGAGATTGTGACGCGAGGTTTCTCGCCCGGAGAGAATGGCTTTGTCGAAGGCGCCCGTACCGTAGTTATGCAGACTCTCGAAGCTTCGAGCGAAGAAGAGAAAGCGGACTACGGCTTGATCAAAGAAAAGATCCGCACCGACTTGAAGCGCTACATCTCAAAGCAGACGCAGAAGCGTCCGCTGATTATGCCAGTGATCCTGGAAATCTAGGGTTTTCGCCCCACAATCTGGCTAACGGGCTCGTCCATTGAAGGGCATGCCGGAGGCAACGCGCCAAACTCTTACGCTAGGGCACGACACTCGCCCTTGCAAAAACTGCGCGAACACGGCAACCTCAAATGGATGGTCACTCTCGACGATATTCGCCAGGCTCAGGCTCGATTGCAGGGGATCGCGGTCCGCACGCAGCTGATTGAATTCCCTCTCGCTGCATCCGACGGACGCAGACTATTTCTCAAGCCGGAAAACCTTCAACCCATCGGCGCATTCAAACTACGGGGGGCGTACAACAAGATCGCTGCGCTGACGGATGCGGAACGAAAGCGCGGAGTCATTACTTATTCCAGCGGCAACCACGCGCAGGGGGTCGCATACGCGGCACGTGCGTTAGGGGCCAAGGCAGTGATCGTGATGCCCGACAATGCTCCGGCGATCAAGCGAGACGCCACGGCGGCGCTGGGAGCGGAAATTGTCACGGTCGGTCCGGGCAGTTTAGAACGGCAAGAGAAAGCCGAAGCTTTGTCTGCCGAAAATGGGTATGTAATTGTCCCTCCCTATAACGATGAATACATCATCGCCGGTCAAGGAACGATGGGGCTCGAAATTCTCGAGGATTTGCCGAACGTTGAGACTATCCTCGCGCCAATTGGTGGAGGCGGAATGTTGAGCGGTGTTGCCACAGCCATCAAGTTGAGTAAGCCTTCGGTAAAGATGATTGGCGTAGAACCGGAACTCGCGGGCGATGCTCAGGCAAGTCTGCGAAAAGGTGAGATTGTTCACTTCCCTGCCGATCAGGTTTCTCAGACTGCTGCCGACGGGTTGCGCACGCAGAGCATTGGTCCGATTAATTTTGAACACATTAAGAAGTATGTGGATGACATCGTTACTGTGACCGAGGATGAAATCCGGCAGGCGATGCAGTTGCTGGCAAAAAACTTAAAGACTACTGCCGAGCCGAGCGGCGCGGTGGCCACGGCTGCATTCCTATTTCACCGTGACGAGTTACCGGATACGAAAATTAACGTCGCGGTGATCAGTGGCGGAAACATTGATCCAGCCTTGCTGGTGGAGATCCGAAAGTAGTCCAACAAACTATGCATCATTTGCTAAAGCTTTGTGCCGCGCTATTTGTTGTTTCGCTCACTGCATTCGCAGCATCGCCACCAACAATCCGCGGAACGCTCATTCGCGAAGGAACAATCTACATCTCTCCGGATATTAGTTCCGCCAAGCTAGGCGTTGCTGGACGTGGACGGGAATTGATCATTCTCGAATCGACACGTGACTGGACGCATGTCGAAGCGTTGGTCAGTGAACCTTCAAAGAGCGATGACACGATTGGATATGAAGACGATGCCCCACGCACGATTACGGGATGGGTCCAAGACAGGGGCCTGGTTCAGGCGTCCACTCCGAACGGAGACAGAGTAATTTTCGGTGAAGCAGTTGATTCCGAGGACCAGGCGACTCGCAGCCACGGACGCCGCGGAGCTGCACAAGACGCGATGCGCCTTTACTATCGTGTTGCGGATTATTTTCCTGCGTCTCCCATCGCTGCCGAGGCGTTGTATCGATCTGCCGACATTCGCTGGCAAATCGAAAAGGTGGACATCATGTCGAGACCGTCCGCCAAGGAACAAGACGCCGCTTTGCGGGGCCACATGGACGACACTCGCATGCACGAGGTCATGAAGAAGTATCCAGGAACAAAGTGGGCGGATAAAGCCGCTTTCCACTTGATCGAAAACAAGTTGTGCGGAGACTGGCAGGGACAGCCGAAATGTCCCGAAAAAGAAGCGGAGTTATACGAGAAGTTTGTGGCGGACCACCCACAATCGAGCGTTTCGGCAGAAGCTTTATATGACGCGGCCACGCGCTACGCTGCCCTGATCGAAATCTACAAGATTGACGAGCAGGCAAAGAAATCGGACGATTCAAAATTCAAAGCCACGGAATTAACCAAGAAGCTGGTTACACAATTCCCCGAGTCGGATTGGGCCACACGGGCCATCCGATTACAGTTCATGATCGATCAGTCAATTCCTTCTTACGGCAGCGATCAAGAGTAATAGCGTAGAGCTCTCCCACAGTGGCGAACAATACGATATTCTTGCCAGTCCCACTCGGAGGAAGCTTGAACGACTATCTGCTGTCACTTGTACTTGGACTCATTGAAGGATTGACCGAGTTTTTGCCGGTCAGTTCTACTGCGCACCTGCGCATCGCCGAAGCGCTGTTTCACATTAACCTCGGCGATGGCTATTGGAAGATGTACACGATCGTCATCCAATTGGGTGCGATTTTGTGCTTGCCGATATATTTCCGTAGCCGAATCGCGAAGTTTCTTTCGACGTTTCCAAATGGCGAAAAAGGCGACCGCACCGTCCTCACGCATCCGCTTAGCCTGGTAATGATAGCTTTTGTGGTCACGGCCATACCAGCGTTCCTTTTGACGAAAATTATTGGTAAACATCTCGAAGACCTGCACATCATGGGCATGGCGCTGCTTATCGGCGGCATCGTCATGTGGATTGTCGACGCTATGAATTCCAAAGCTGAGGCTGCGGGACCGAACGCTACTCCTACTCGGATTCATACATGGAAGATGGAAGCAATGAGTATGGGTCAGGCTGTTTGGATTGGTGCCTGCCAAATCTTGTCCGCCGTATTTCCAGGAACTTCGCGATCAATGTCCACAATCGCTGCCGGACAGATTTCGGGAATGTCGCGGGCATCCGCACTTGAGTTTTCATTCTTCCTGTCAATTCCGACGATGGTCGTAGCTACGCTTTATGATCTTTTGAAGTCGTTGAGAGGCAAGGGGATGGCAAATCCCATCGGAGTTTCGCAGATCGATTCCCATGGCTGGGCAGTTCTGGCCATCGGATTTGTAATGTCATTCATCGTCGCCTACGCGGCAGTGGCGTGGTTTATGGCCTGGGTCCGCAAACACGGCTTCGCGCCGTTCGCAATCTATCGAATCGTGGTCGGAATCCTCGTATTGGCCTTCGCTTCGCGGTTGGTGGGATAGGACGGAATCGGTAAGTCCAAGCATATCTATAGCGGGAAGCTAACTCGCCAATGCTGGTCGCTTACTACCATTGTGAGCTCGCTAACTTCTTGGCATAATCATAAGGCTCTGGCGGATTTTTAATCCACAACGGCAGCCTGCTGACGTGGTGCGAATACGCCCAAATGAACTACTTTTTGAGAGTCTTCACGCCCACGGCGAACCGTCGGCTCAATGAGCTGGTCGGATTTCTGTTGTGTATCTCCGCGCTCCTCCTTTTCCTCGCAATAGCATCGTATTCCCCGCTTGATCCGTCTCTAAATAGTGCCTCGGTACTGACAGGATCACACGCGGCCCGCAATTGGGTTGGAATCGTGGGCGCGATCGCCTCGGACTTGTTGCTACAGGGCTTCGGAATCAGTGCTTTCCTGCTCCCTGTATTTCCAGCGATCCTAGGCATTCGTTGGTTTCGATCGCACAAAGTCGCTTCGCCAATCGCGAAGTTTCTTGGCGGGATGTGGTTGCTGGTATTCACGCCGGCAATGTTGTCGTTACTTCCCGGGAATACTCATTGGAAGAACCTTATCCCCATAGAAGGCTTGGTGGGGCGGATTGTCGGCGATTTCTTGATCCATTACTTCAACCTGGCGGGTGCCTACATCGTTTGTGCCAGTGTGCTGGCGGTTGCGCTGTATCTAACGACAGCGTTCTCGTTCTCGTCCGTGCAACTTTGGGCTCCGACAAGGTTTGCGTTCGTAATAGCCCTGTGGCAGCGTTATCAGGATTGGCAGGAAGCTCGAGCCAAGCGGCGCATGCAGCAGGAATTGGATAAGCGTCGCGCATCGCCTTTGAAGCCGGTTATCGAGACACAGCTTGTTCAAACTAGGCCAACCTTACCGCTGGTTGCTGCGGCGGCTCCGGCACCCGAGGCTCGGATTTCCGAACCGCGGCGGTCGGGTATTGATCGTACATTCGAACCAGAGACGCGAGGGGCGATCGACGAGCAAACGTCCGAACCTGAAGTTACAGTTCGTGCCGACAGTGAACGCCAGGCAAAGACCGTTCTTCCAAAGATTGCCGGCGGATTCAAATTGCCGCCCAGCAGCTTATTGCAGCGTCCGGACGGACAACAAGTCGTTGATGCGGATGAGCTCAAAGCGCTGGCACAGGTGCTCGTCGAGAAATACGCTGAGTTCGATGTGCGAGGTCAGATCACTCAGATCAATCCGGGGCCAGTTGTTACGACATTTGAGTTCAAGCCAGAAGCCGGAATCAAATACAGCCGCATTACAAATCTGACGGACGACCTTTGCCTAGCCCTCAAAGCGGAAAGCATTTTGATTGAGCGGATGGCGGGCAAATCGACTGTTGGCATTCAGGTACCGAATCGCGAACGTGAAATTATCTGGCTTCGCGAGAACGTCGAATCGCAGGAATTCTACAGCACGAAATCCAAGCTCACGTTAGCTCTTGGCAAAGACATTAACGGACGCATTGTCACCGCAGACCTGGCAGGAATGCCTCACCTGCTGATTGCCGGTTCAACTGGAGCGGGCAAGAGCGTGGCGATCAATGCCATGATCATGTCAATCCTTTACAAGGCCACGCCAGATCAGGTTCGTCTGATTCTCGTCGATCCGAAGCGGCTGGAGCTTGGCAATTACGAAGGAGTGCCGCATCTATTTACTCCGATCATTACGGAGCCCAAGCTGGCGGCGAATGCACTACGCAATGCCGTCCGAGAAATGGAACGCCGTCTAAAACTGCTGGCAGCGAAGGGCGTCCGCAACATAGATCAGTTCAATCGTTTGTTTGATGACAATCCGACTCCGAGCTTATTCGGAGAGAACGCAGACGAACGGCCGATCCCCTACATCGTTATCATCATCGACGAATTGGCTGACTTGATGATGCTCGACGCTGGCAACGTCGAAGAATCAGTCACGCGCCTCGCGCAAATGGCTCGAGCTGTGGGCATTCACTTGGTGCTCGCGACTCAGCGTCCATCGGTTGACGTCATCACTGGATTAATTAAAGCCAACTTCCCCGCTCGCGTATCGTTCCGCGTGGCGACCAAAGTTGACTCTCGTACAATTCTCGACGCGAACGGCGCTGAAGCTCTGCTTGGTAAGGGTGACATGCTTTATCTGCCGTCGGGATCGGCGCGTGTACAGCGGCTTCATGCTCCGTTTGTTACCGAGAAAGAAATTGCGGCGGTGGTCGAATTCTGGCGCGCTCAAGGTACAGCTGAATACGAACAGAAGTTCCTCGAAGCTCCGAAAGACGAACGTGACGGCAGCTTTGCAGGCAGTGGCGGAGATGATGACGGCGCGCAGGATCCGATGTTCGAAGACGCGGTCCGCTTGGTGTTGGAATTCGGTAAGGCTTCCACGTCTTTGCTACAACGCCGCCTGCGCATCGGCTACGGCCGCGCTGCTCACTTAATTGACATGATGGAGCGGGACGGTATCGTAGGTCCGGCGGACGGCCCCAAGCCTCGCGAACTGCTGAAACGTCCCGACTGGATTAATGAAGTCGAAGAGTCGCTTCGATAATGTCGATAACGCGAAGCCAGTAAAATCATGGCATGACAGTTGCCACCGAATATCTCACCATTCACACTAAAACACGACGAGCTTACGTCCACCTCACGCCGCAAGTCGAAGAGATCGTTCGCAAGAGCGGCGTAAAAGAAGGCATGGCGTTGGTATCTGCCATGCACATTACCGCAGGTGTGTATGTGAACGACAACGAATCCGGATTGATCAAAGACATCGATGAGTGGGTAGAAACGTTAGCGCCAGTGAATCCTGACTATAAGCATCATCAAACTGGCGAGGACAATGGCGATTCCCATCTGAAGGCATTGCTCATTCATCATGAGGTGATTGTGCCAATCACAGCGGGTAAACTGGACCTGGGACGGTGGCAGCGAATTTTCTACGCTGAATTTGATGGCCAGCGCGACAAAAGAATTATCGTAAAGATTATGGGTGAATAGATCAGACGGTTCATGATTTCTACTTGATTCGATTTCTAAATAATGCGAGGTTGCTAATGTCCGACGAACTTCAAGAATTGCACGAACACGCCGAGCACGCAAAACACGATCCCACGCTCGCTCCAATCTCGTTGACCATGGCTATTCTGGCGGTGTTGGTGGCGACTGTTTCGCTGATGGGGCATCGCGCACATACCGAAGAAATCGTTTCACAAAATAAAGTCAGTGACGCGTGGGCCTACTATCAGGCGAAAAACATTCGGCGCCACACCGACGAAATATTCGCTGATATTAGCTCCGTAATCGCGACCACGAACTCGGTGCAAGCCCAGCAGCTGCATGACAAGTATCAGCAAGAGGCTGATAGATACAAAGGAGAACAGAAAGACCTGGACGCTGAAGCACGGCGTCTGGAGCAGGACGCGGAACACGCGCGGCGCCAAGCTGATCGATACGACTTGGGAGAGGTATTTCTGGAGATCGCCCTAGTCATCACGTCAATCACGCTTCTCTCTGGACGACGCATTTTCTGGCACCTCGGTTTGCTGTTTGGGATAGCTGGAATAGCTGTCTCTGCCACCGGCATCTGGTTGCACTGATCGTCGCCACTATCTGACGACTTACCGGCAGTGCCGAGACAAATTTTCGGCGAAAACCGGCCTAACCGGGTCGCCACATCGCACTTCTGCCGACGAACCGCGTATTTCTGTTGTTTAAATGCTTCAACGCGATGGCTATGCGCTTGCGATAGGATTGCAATCTCCCCCGAGATATGAGGGCTGATGTTGTCCAAATGCGCTAATCCATCCTGTCCGGTATTGTTCCGAAATTTGATGCTGGGTCGCCTGTTTCAAGTGGAGTCATCTTCTGCATCTCAGGAGCTTCGAGCGGACGATCATTCACCCAAGAAGCCGCAACGCCGCGTGGAACACTATTGGCTGTGCGATGACTGTGCGGGTACGGTCACAATTATCTTCAGACGGAATCGAGAGCTGGCAATTGTCCCCAAACGCGACGCGCTTCCAGACTTCCCCGCCTCAACACTAGCGTCCCAGAAGACCCAAGGACGATCGCGCAAACGCCTGGGCTGTCTGTAGAATATATCCCTCAATACTTCAGCGATGTCGCAGCAACGCGCTCGCGCTCCAGGCGGCGGTTCGACGTGAATCTCAGATAAGCCATGTAGAGAATTACCGCGATGCTGAATAATAGAAGCAGAAAATGTATGCGATCTGGATGGCGACGGATGGCTAGAAGTTCTAGAGGCAGGTATAAAGTTCCTGAAATGATCGCAAACCATTCCGCCCAAATTCTGGCCTTCCACAATCCATAAGCTTCGATAAATCGAAGGATGGAATACGCAAACGCAAACCCTGCGGCAGTCCACAGGTTCGCGTCGGTAACCCGGTCGGCCCAATCGAGCAAGAATTGGGCGATCCGGCGGTCCGAATTGATATGAAGGCTGTGCAAGACCCTGTCCGTGATGTCCCACGGATCTTTGTGGATCAAGAAGAGCACGAGGATCCCAAGTGCTAACACGCCGACACCTTTGACCAATTCAATGGTAGCGACAGCACGCAAAATCTTCGCATGCCCGCCGTGTTCCGACGCCTTTAAGTGGGAGCTCGAGTGACCCAGACTTGAACTCATCTTCTTCTATTATGCCCCAACCATCATGTCGTTTTACTATTTTGCGGTAGTCTTGCCTATTCTCTCGCTGGCTGGAGCGCGAGTTGCTGCGCGGAAGTGAATATCTTACTCGGAATCAGCATAGTACTTATGAGCGATGTAATCGCGGATGCAGTAAAAATCATCGCCAGCACCACGAATTGATAAATCGACGCATACAGCGGTCGAGCTCCAGCCAGCAACATTCCAGCCATAAGTCCAGGTATCCAGACGATTCCGAGCGATCGCATGGAGTCAATTGCGGGGATCAGGCTCGCCTGAAAAGAGGCCTGGGAATAAGGCGCGACGCTGACTATCGAATCCGCCCCCAATGCGAGAGCAGCTTCTATTTCGCCAGCGTGCGCCAGCACGTCGGATCGAAAGCGATTCATTGCTAAACCGTTTGTGTTCATCGCGTTCGCAATGATCATGCTTCCTACCGGGACTAACGAGGTGATCGCCGTATCAATCACACCAAGCCAGGTCATAAGAACGATGACGCCCCCCGAGCCGCATGCGATGGCAAGTGTTGAAGTCGCGTAAGCCGCAGGCATACCTGTCGCTCGCCGTGCAGATATCTGACCTGCAGCCAGAATCATTGCAGTCAGTAAAAATCCGCTCGTCCATCGCGGACCTCGAAGCAATAGAACGAGAATGGAGCCAACCGCGACAATCTGCACTAAACCTCTAAACATCGCGATCGCGGTATCGCTTTCCAAATGAATGTTGCGGCGGCGAGCGATCAGGACGACCGCCATCGCCATCATCGCAGTGGTGAAAGCTTGGGCCAAGCCAAGTTGCAGCGTATTGGTGAATAGCGCCTTAAGCACGCAAGACCTCAGCAGTGGGCCCGTCACGGAGTATCCGGCCCATTTCAATTACGATTGTGCGTGGAGCCAAGCGCAAAGCCTGTCCAGTGTCGTGGGTAACGAGAACACAGGTCAATTGATGTTCCCGGACGATCCGCTGCAAGAGAGCTTCGACTCCCGCCTCTGAAAGTTCGTCCAAAGCGGATGTGGGTTCATCCAGCAGTAGAATCTCGGGCTGGTTGGCGAGAGTGCGAGCGACTGACACACGCTGAGCTTCGCCTCCGGAGAGCGTCGCCACATTGCGTTCGGCATAATTTGGCAAGCCCACCTGCGCCAACAATGCTTGAATGGCTTCAGAACCAAGCACTTTTCCACGTTGTTTCGGACCGAAGCGAATGTTCTCCGCGACTGTTCCGGGAAAAAGAAAAGGCCGTTGCATGACCATACCAACTTTGCGGCGCAACTCGCGAGGCGGGATATCTCGATAATCTTGGCCTTCGATGAATACTGTTCCACTCGTTGGTTCATCGAGACGGTTCAACATTCGCAAGAGCGTCGTCTTACCGGATCCGCTGGGACCAACGATTGCCACAACTTCACCAGCCTTCAGGGAGAAGTTCGCATCCTTAACTAGCGATTTCGAACCCACATCCCGACCGAGATGCTGTGCCTCTAATAACGTCGATCCGGATATTGAGGAAGTGGTCACAAGGAGGTACAACTCTAGGTATCAGCCACCGTTGCGCACAGCGGCCCTAAGTTCGTCCACGATCTCTCGCGCAGCTTTGTGAGCTTCCTGGTTCTTAGATACGTCAAATGAGATCGCTCCGACGCGAGCATGGCCGCCGCCACCATATCGCTCGCAAATCTTGGCCAGATTCACCGTGGGTTCGGACGGCGCCCATGGATTGGATCCCACGGAAACCTTAACTCGAAAACTACTTTTGCTGAGCCCGACGCTATAGATCGATTCAGGATGCAAATAGTAAGGAACAAATTTGTTGTAGCCTTCGAGTTCCTGATCGGTCACGTCGAAAAAAAGCGTTCCGTCTTTCGATTCAGTACGATCTTTCAAAATTCCCACAGAGCGCTCATGGCGTTCCAGTAGCGGCGGTAACAATTTGGCAACTAACGGATCTTCGAGCACTTCGGTAAGCGAACGGCTTGCTAATAGAGGAATAAGTTTCGGAACAAACGTGGCATCCTGTGTCGATTCGATCACCATCGTTAACTTCATGGCAGGGGCCTTCATTTCCACGGCATTTTTCGCGTCAGGATATAAAGCACCATCAACGATGTCGGCCCACTGAATCAACTCGGCCACCGGTGCAGGATTGAATCCGAAGCGCTGTTCGGCAATCATCGCGATAAACCGCGAACATGACTTGAAATCCGGGTCGTAAAACTTGCGATTGCTCTGGTCATGCTCGAAGTGCGCGGCATCCTCTTCGCTAAGGAAGGCACTTAAGTGATGGTCGAACCACCAGGTAATGCGTGGAGAACTGGAATACTTGAAATCTACGATCGCGTTCTCATCACCGTCGAAATCTTCTTCATTGAAGAGCGCACCAGCGCGGTGGAGCAAACCTGAAAATGTGAAGTCAACGTCGTTGCGGATTCTCTCTCGATAAAAACGGGAGAAGAGTGCCGCGGAACAAGCTCCGTCAAAACATCGGTCATGAAAAAAAACGCGAACTTTCAAGCGACACTCCGTAATCCAGGTTGAACTCGAATTCAACAGCCTACCAGCAAAGTGCCTGGAATGGGAGATGCCAATCGACTTGGTTACCCACAGCTCGATGTCGAATAACTTAGGCGCCCGCTTGTTTTTCCGCGAGGTCTCCGATGATAGGTAATTTGAATTTTTGCCCCTGGAACGCTTTTAGAACGAGCAGCAACCAGATAATGAGGCCGGCCAGTCCGACCAGCGGCCAAATCAAAAGCGTGAGAAACCCGAATATCGGGATGTGAGCCACAATGTTCAGCGCGACAGAAAGCACGAACCAGGCAAGCGCGAAGAAGATGCACTGAAAAGAATGGAATCGCACGAAGCGGCTTCGGCTGAAAGGCTCCAGCACGAGGAAAATAATCGCGGGAATGATAGTGAAATATGCGAGAGCTCCGGCGACGTTATCAGGAACTCCCCCCGCCGCGAGCGGAGAGGTGCTCCCGACTGTGCCTCCCACGGGTTTGCCGCAAGCCGGACAAAACGCAGTTCCATCAGACATCTGTGCTCCACAACTTGGACAGAACGCCATAGCAGTCTCCTTCTGCAAGTCTTAAGGACTAAAAAGTGTCCCTCAAGGATGCGAAGGCGGAAGTTATCAGAAACGGTGGGCAGATGCAAATCGGATTGACGAGCCTGAGAGCATTTGTGTTCGGGCTTGTCCGAACCTAAAATCAAACTTCTCATATGTCCACCCCTAACAGCGCGATTGAATCTTCGGCATCTTCGTCACCTCGCCGCGACTGGCCGCGCTACGCTATTGGTGCATTGCTGCTACTTGCGCTCGCCCTCTTAGGAACGCTGGGGTGGATTTATTTAATCGTCCATTCTTCATTGCCTCAACTTGACGGCGAATTGCGAATTCGTGGTCTGAGTGCAAGTGTTAGCGTTTCACGTGATACGCATGGAGTTCCTAACATCGAGGCTGCGAACCTCGACGATCTCTTTTTTGCTCAAGGATTCGTAACCGCGCAGGACCGCCTTTGGCAGATGGATGGCATGCGGCGTTTCGCCGGCGGGGAACTCGCTGAAATTCTTGGCGAAGATTTGGTGAAGCATGATCGGCGCCAACGCATCCTCGGCCTGAGAGAAGCCGCGAAAAACACCGTGCAACAGTTTTCCCCAAACGTACGGTCGCATTTCGAAGCTTATGCTCGCGGAGTAAATGCGTACATACGAACGCACGGCGACAAGCTTCCAATCGAGTTCCGTATTCTGCGTTACACACCACAGCCTTGGACATCCGTTGATTCGGCATTGATTGCGGCTCAGATGGTTGCAGATTTGAGCACGCCTCCGGATCAGGCGCTTGTCCGGGAGAAAATTCTGGCAAAGCTGGGGCCTGAATTGACCGCTGATCTGTTCGTGAATGTGTCTCAACATGACCGGCCACCAACGGCGATGCCGGTATCTGCGGACCCCACGATCCACCAGAACACCAACGAAGACAATAACGACGAGGACGACGGTCCGGACGATGACACCTCAGTCGCAGGGCCTTCATTCCCGCAATTACCGATAGAGACGGCAATAGAAAATCCGCGATTCGTCACCGGATCCAACAATTGGGTAGTTTCAGGCGCGCACACGACGACGGGAAAACCGCTCCTGTCGAACGATATGCATCTCGGTCATCAAATGCCGAACCTCTGGTACGAAGCACATTTGAGATGCGCTGGTTTCGACGTGGCGGGTGTGACATTACCAGGCATGCCCTATGTCGTTGTCGGGCACAATCAGCGAATCGTGTGGGGCTTTACTAATATCGGTCCGACTGTCGAAGACGCCTACGTCGAAACATTCAACGACGATGGCGAGTACCTTACTCCGCAAGGTTGGAAGGCCGCGCAGCATCGTCAAGAAGTCATAAAGGTAAAGGCCAAGCCGGATGTTCAACTGGATGTTGTCATCACGCGTCACGGGCCTATCGTCAACGAACTCTATCCCGAGGAAACGCGCAAGATCACGCTCCGTTGGACGTTATATGACGGCATTCGGAATCCATTTTTTGAAGTAAATTCGGCCCAGAATTGGACTGAATTCCGCCATGCATTCTCCCAACTCGATGCGCCCGCGCAGAACGTGGTCTTTGCCGACGTAGACGGCAATATCGGCTATCAGGCAACTGGCAAGATTCCGATTCGAGCTTCTGGGGACGGAAGCCTGCCTGAAGATGGTAGTACCGACAAGTTTGAATGGACCGGATATATTCCCTTCGAGAAATTACCGAGCACATTCGATCCACCTTCAGGGATTATCGCGACCGCAAATAGCCGCATCGCTCCGGATAAATATCCATATTCGATTAGCGCTGAGTGGGAAGCCCCATGGCGTGCTGCTCGCATCTATCGTGTACTGGAATCGGGCAAGAAGTTTTCGTCAGCTGACATGCTGGCCTTGCAGAACGATGTAGATTCCGAGTTCGACCGCTTCATCGCGGATCGAATCGTGTTCGCGGTTGACAGCGTTGGCAAAGCGTCCCAGCGCGCGAAAGATGCGGTCGAGATTCTTCGTAATTGGGACGGGCGGATGACTGCGAACTCCGCCGCGCCGATCATCGCGGTAGCTACGCGCGGAGAAATCATGCGGCTCCTACTTGAACCTAAGCTTGGAGACCCGGATAAAGCGAATTCCCAAGCTCTAAGCTGGAAAAGTTACGACTGGATGATGAAGACGGTATGGCTCGAAAACACGCTCAACAAATTGCCCAAACGCTGGCTGCCCGCTTCGTATGCAAGCTACGACGAATTAATTGCGGCAGCGCTGGAATCGGCAGTTGCCTCTCAGCCGAAGATGATTTCGTGGCAATGGGGTGCAGTGAACGCGGCGGTGATCGAACATCCTGTCCTTAGAGAGATTCCAATCTTAAAATGGTGGGAAGGCCCTGGATTAAACCCGCAGTCGGGGAGTCCGTACACAGTCAAGGCCGTTTCCCGGACTCACGGGCCCTCGGAGCGGATGACCGTCGATCTTTCCGACCTGGACAAGACGACGCTGAATATAGTCACTGGTCAGGCCGGAAACCCTTTGAGTACGTACTACATGGACCAATGGCACGCATGGTATGAGGGGTATACGTTCCCGTTAGCATTTTCTAGCGCGGCCGTGCAGCAGGCTCGAACCCACAAGCTCACGCTGACGCCGGCAAACTAATCTTAATTAGGGATTCCGGAGTCTACGTACTTGACGTCAAACGGCTGTCCCACGATGTCCAACGGGCCGGGATTTTGAACTTCAATGAGATCGGTTCTCGTGTCGAAAATGTTCAACGAAGCGTTCTGCACCAGGTAAACGATTTGTCGCCCTGGGATCGGAGCAATACCGGTAACGTCACCGACAAACTGAGGGACGTTAACTACCGCAGTCGTGGTGTTGTAAATGGTGAGGCAGCCACGAACTTCCCCGCCAGAAATATTCACGTTCGAACAAGAGTGGGAACCTATGAATATTTGGCCGTCGCCGGTTAATTCCATATGATTGTGCCAGCCATCCGTAATAGTGATCGCTGCGTTTGTGACGGTCATGGAACCGGTATCTATGATGCTCAGGGTCCCGCAATTCTTTGCTGCGGTGTTGGAACCGCACGTCGCACCGGGAGAAGATCCCGCAACATAGAGTGTGGTCCCATTTAACAATCCGGTAGTCACCGCAGACACAGGAACGGGAGCTCCGACCGTGTCAGTCGTCAAGTCAAGAACCGATACGCTGGCCTGCGTCCCGCCACATTCAGGCCCGCAGTTAAAGATATATGCCACGGAGTCGTCCGAGCTGAAAATCGCTCCAACGGGGCGATCTAGGTTCGGACTCTGAACGGTGGTTAGTGGATTCTGTCCTGTCCCTACAAGAATCGGCGAGATGATCGTAATGTCGTTGGAGTTATCGCTGAAGACCAGAGCTACATTGCTGCTGTTGCTAGGCACAACGTAATGAGCCCCGGCAATCGCTATGGTTGCCGAAATAAAACTGCTGGGAAGATTCATTTGCACGACAGCCCCGGGCGTCTGCGCATTCGCGGGAGTCACGGTGGGGATTGCGGCGTAGCCAGTTGCATTATCCGCAGCAATAAACATACTTTCAGACGGGCCGGGCAGGGTGATCGCGGTTGTCGAAGCACCAGAACTGTTCGAAGCTAGCCCTTCGGAATTGTTATCAACCAGCGCAACCGCCGGGCCACTAGGGCTGTACACCATTGTGTAGCGCTTGCTGGGCGAGAGGATCATCATGCTCGGCTGTGCAAGTTGGCCCGCCAAGTTTATTACGGACGGAGACAATAAATCTGTTTGAGCGTTTACGATCTGGATTGCAGGGGCCGAACCCGCATACAGAGGATTAGAGACAAAGGCACGATAGCGCAATCCGCTGCCGCTGCCCGCCGCAGCCTTGTAACCGCCGCCACAAGACTCAAATAGTGCGATTGAGGCAATCACTACAAGGCAAGATAGACTTTTTTTCAAAACGCGGGAACTCCCAAGTGAGTGAGGGACAATGATTTGGATGCGAAAAATTGGATTATAACAGAGCTCATTTTGTCTCCAAAGAGGTAGGAACGTTTAATGCGACGTAAATCGACCTTTTAGCAAGATGCAAAAGGGCGGATCATCTTGTATGCTCAGACATCCAAATTGCTATGAGCCGAAATTTTCTTGAGCGCCTGAAGTCCGGTCCCATCCTCTGCGATGGAGCAATGGGTACTCTCCTTTACTCCAAGGGAATATTCATCAATCGTTGTTATGACGAGTTGAATTTGTCCCAGCCAGACATGATTCGTGCCGTTCATCATGAGTATTTGCAGTCCGGTGCGGAGATTATCGAAACAAATACTTTTGGTGGTAATGCGTTTCGGCTCGGTCGGCATGGCTTGGCCGATAGTCTCCACGAAATCAATCTTGTGGGGGCCAAGCTCGCAGTCGAAGCGGCGAAAAGTTTCGACGCCTGGGTCGCGGGAGCGGTCGGGCCGATCGGAATTCGGATTGAACCGTTAGGTAAAACCTCTCGGGAAGAAGCGAGAGCGACGTTCCGGAAACAGATCGAAGCGCTTATTGAAGGTGGGGTTGATCTGCTGATCCTCGAAACGTTCGGATCGATGGACGAGCTTCATCAGGCAATCATGGCAGCGCGGGATGTAAACCCGAATCTTCCAGTTGTTGCCCAGGTAACTATTGATGAAGAAGGCAATTGCCTGGACGGATCGACTCCTGAGACTTTCGCTCCGCGGCTGGAGGAGTGGGGCGCAGACGTCATTGGCTGCAACTGTAGCGTAGGTCCTGTCGATATGCTCGACGCAATGGAGCGCGTTCGAGCTGCGACTTCCCTGCCGCTGTCGGCGCAACCGAACGCAGGAATTCCGCGGTCTGTTGAAGGACGAAACATTTATCTGTGCTCGCCGGAATACATGGCCAGTTATGCACGCAAGTTCGTCGCCGCCGGGGTAAGACTGGTTGGTGGTTGCTGCGGAACCACTCCGGAACACATTCGAGTGATGAAGTCAGCTTTGCGAGTTGGCGAAGCGCGATCTAAGACGCCAGTGGCGAGAGTCGCAGGAACTAGCGTAACGGTTGCGGCTACAGTACCCGTCAAGTCACGATCGCTGCTTGGTGCAAAAATCGCAAATGGTGAATTTATAACGATGGTAGAAATCGTGCCGCCTAAAGGCACCGATATCCAGAAAGAAGTAGAGGGTGCGCGATTTCTTAAGTCTGTTGGAGTGGATGCGATCAACATCCCTGATAGCCCCAGAGCTTCCGCGCGAATCAGCAATCAAGCGCTGTCCCTGATTATTCAGAAAGAAGTTGGGATTGAGGCAATTCTGCATTACACATGCCGGGATCGAAACGTGCTCGGCATTCAGTCGGACCTTTTGGGAGCAGCTGCAACTGGAATCCGCAATCTGATTTGCATTACCGGCGACCCGCCGAAGATGGGCGACTACCCGGATGCCACCGCAGTGTTCGATGTGGATTCGATCGGACTCGTCAATATTGTCCACAATCTGAATCGCGGACTGGATATTGGTGGCAATCCAATCGGATCCGGAACGGGATTCGTGATCGGTGTCGGGGCAAACCCCGGACTTCCGAACATGGACGAAGAAGTGAAGAGATTCGAGTACAAAGTCGAGGCTGGAGCAGAGTACGCCGTCACTCAACCCGTATTCGATCTCAGCTTGCTGGAAGCTTTCTTGCGACGCATCGAGCATTGCCGAATTCCAGTTATGGCTGGCATCTGGCCTCTGGTGAGCGCTCGCAATGCCGAGTTTATGAAGAACGAGCTTCGCGTATCGGTTCCGGATGCGATCCTGGAGCGCATGGCGAAGGCACCCTCCCCGCATGCGGCTAGAGAAGAGGGTATTGTGATCGCGCGCGAAATGCTGACCGCGGTCCGAACGCTGGTCCAGGGCGCCCAGATCAGCGCGCCGCAAGGACGGTATTCTTCTGCCGTCGACGTGTTGGAAGCGTTAGGTGGAGCGCCTGCCGCCGCAGGTGTCGCAGTCCCCGGCTAGGTTGGACTTTCCGACTTGCATGCAGCGCCTGCGAGAGTAGAATTCGCTTAGGAGTTTCTCTTTTGGCAAAGTTTGAAGATTGTTTGGTTCGGCTCGACAAGATCGTACAGGAATTAGAAAAAGGCGAAGTGTCTTTGGAAAAGTCTCTGACGCTTTTCGAGGAAGGCATGAAGCTTTCTGGAGCGTGCAGAAAAGAGTTAGAAGAAGCCGAAGGCAAGGTAGAAATTCTCCTCAAGCAAAATGGGAAGCTACAGATAAAACCGTTTGAAGCTGTGGCCGAGGGTATATCCAGCCGAAAGTAAGTTTGTCGGAACAAAAGTTCGGGGGGAAGTATGCGACAGCTACCAATCCTGATCCTCCAGGGCAATGAGCAGATTGCCAAATCGCTATCCGGCGCCTTATCCGAACAATTGGGCTTGACTGAAATTGTGCACTCGTTCGGCGATGCGATCGTTCGGTTAGAGCAATCTCCTTCGGCAATAGTGCTCGCCGACTTGGAGGCGCTGTCACTCGGCGAAATATCGAAGCTGACGGCCCAGTTCCCTGCTGCTCTTGTTGTTTGCAATCATCGGACCCCCGACGATTTTATGTGGGTCAAGGCGGTCAATGCAGGAGCCGACGATTGTTGTGCATCGACCGACGTTGTTGGCATCGTCAGAGCTATCTCAGTCGGAACTCGCTTTCGAGTGATCGCCGCTTGAGCCAAACCTTATTTCTAAATCTCGCAAGCTCCAGCTAAATCCCACTTGCTATACTCAACTTTCATGTTGAAAGAGACACTCGAACAAGGCAAGGTCCTTGCGGATGCTGCGCTGGAACGCTTGCTGCCTGCTGCAAATCAACGGCCCACATCCATCCATCTGGCGATGCGGCATAGCGTTTTTGCCGGCGGAAAGCGCATCCGTCCGATCCTATGTATGGAATCCGGAAGAATGATTGCGGGATCGTTGCCGGACGGTATTGAGAATCTTGGCGCGGCCCTGGAAATGCTGCACACTTATTCGCTGATTCACGACGATCTACCGGCGCTGGACAACGACGATCTCCGCCGTGGACGCCCTACTTGCCACAAGGTGTTTGGAGAAGCTATTGCGATTCTTGCAGGCGACGCGTTGCAGACACAGGCGTACGAGACTCTGGCCACCTTGAATTGTCCGCCGCTGGCGCGTATAGAAATTGTAAAAGAGATTGCGCGAGGCACGGGAACGATTGACGGTATGATCGGCGGCCAAGTGGTCGATCTGGAATCTGAAGGGTCCGATGCTGATATCGAAACGCTGGAATATATTCATCGATCGAAGACAGCGGCTTTGATTACGGCAAGCGTGGTGAGTGGAGCGATTTATGCCGGCTCCGACGATGCTGCAGTGGGCAAACTGCGAACTTTTGGCCAATCGATTGGTTTGGCATTTCAAATCGTGGATGATGTTCTTGATGTCACGCAGAGTTCCGAACAACTCGGTAAGACCGCGGGCAAAGATACAGCAGCCAGGAAGTCTACTTATCCATCACTGTTCGGGATTGATGAGTCCTTGAAGAAGGCAGACACTCTCGTTGAGTCGGCATTCGCGTCGCTTGATTCGTTTGGCAGCCGCGCCGAAACGCTAAAAGAAGTGGCCAGATTTCTAGTGAAACGTACCAAGTAACTTTGCCTGCCTTATCACCTGTGGTAGAAATGTTATGTCACGGCGATGGAGTTCGCCATAACCGCCCATTTCTTAGAGTTCGACCGGGCCGATAACTTCTACCATTTCTCAATGGGAGAGTTCCGTGACCAACTTCTTAATCATTTCAATCGCTGCAGTCCTTGGCGCAAACGCTCGCTACTTTCTCAATCGCTTAGCCGCTCATGAATTTGGAACCTTCCCGTACGGCACACTTATCATCAATGTCGTGGGAAGTTTAATAGCTGGATTTTTTATTATTTGGAGTTCGGAACGCGCCATACTCGATCCGCGCTGGCGCTTGCTGGTTGTGGTTGGCTTCTGCGGATCGTTCACTACATTCTCTGGATACGCGATTGAAAGCATCGGCCTCGTCAACCAGGGACAATGGCCGATGATGCTAACGAATGTTATCGGCAACAACTTTCTTTGCCTCGGGGCTGCATTCGCTGGTATGGCATTAGCGCGAGTACTGTAAAATTCGCGTAGCCCATGCCCACTCCTAAACTGGATATACTCGCCATTGCCGCGCACCGCGACGACGTCGAACAAACTTGCGGCGGCACTATGCTGAAGATGGCCGAACTCGGTCATCGCACCGGAATTCTAGATCTTACCCGCGGAGAACTTGGCACGCGCGGCTCCGCCGAAGATCGTGCTCAGGAAGCAGATGGCGCCGCAAAGATCCTGCGGGTCTCTTGGCGCGATGCACTCGACATTACCGATGGACGCGTAGAGAACACATGGGAGAATCGGCTGAAGGTTGCTCGAGTTATTCGCGAGCAGCGGCCACGCGTTGTGATTCTGCCTTATTGGAAGGGACGGCATCCCGACCACTACACAGCTTCCATTCTCGGATACGAAGCTTGTTTTCTTGCAGGATTGTCGAAGCTCAACGTCAATCTCGCGCTGAATAGCAAAGCCGGGTTCAGCAATGTAGCTGGAGCGATTGCCAGTACTGTTGCTCAACCGGTGGGCTCGGCAAGGAAAATCAACGCGGAAGCTCTCGCCCCCCATCGTCCTTTTAAAATTGTCTATGCGACGCTTTATTACGACATACGGCCGACGTTTGTCGTGGACATCACCGGCCAATTTGAAGCACGCTTCAAATCGCTGATGGCATACAAAACACAGTTCAGCGATCAGGAAGCTGGGAAGGACCTGTTCCCTGCTGAGGCAGAGATTCGTTCACGTACGGAAGCAATGGCCAGATATTTCGGGATGCTAGGTGGAGTTACCTACGCCGAACCCTTCCTGCAAAAAGAAGTCGGATTGGTGGAAGACCTGGCAGCGATTCCAGTTAAGTCGATCTAAACTAGTTCTTTATCGCCACCGCCAAACCATCCCGTGCCGGAATAATAATCGTCATTAACTCCGACGAAGCATACAGGGTCTTATTAAATTCCTGTATCGACTGCGTCAGGGCGTCTGGCTTTTTTTCGGTCACGCGGCCGCTCCACAGGACGTTATCTGCGATGAACAACCCGCCCTTGCGAATGCGCGGCAGAGCGAGCTTCAAAGCGCGCGAATAATCTTTCTTATCAATGTCACAAAAGACGATGTCGAAGTCTTGTTTTTGTTCGGAAATCAGCTCCAACGCATCCCCGGTTTGGACGTTGATTCGGTCGCTGACGCCAGCCCTCTGGAAATATCCACGCGCTTCGTCGGAATTCTTGCGGTCACCGTCGGTATAGAACACACGTCCGTCCTTGCCGACGGCGCGCGCCCACCAGATTGTCGAATAACCAATCGCCGAGCCCATTTCGAAAACTGATTTGGCATTAATGATCTGTGCGTACTGATACAGAATGCTGGCCACGACTGGCCCAACGATAGGAATATTCCGCTTGCCGGCGCTAGCTTCCATTTCCGCGAGAACTTCATCTCGAGCAGGTAGTAGCGAGTAGAGATAATTATCCACTTCAGGATGTGTGATCAGTCCATGATGTCGCCATGCGGGAGCCGATTGAGTCATCGATAAATCTCCTTAAAATATTTACGAATTACTGCAAAGTCTCGCCCGGTTTCATTTCCAGAATTTCGATTCCAGTTACTAACTTCTTTAAATCGCTGGGACGACCGACCAATGGCGGAAACGTTCCAAAATGCATGGGGATGACGGTCTTCGCTTTCAACAAATTGCATGCGTACGCAGCTTCGCGTGGCCCCATTGTGTAGTGATCACCAATCGGGATCATGGCAATGTCGGGTGCATATAGCTCATGAATGATTTTCATATCGCCAAAGACATTGGTATCACCAGCGTGATAAATCTTCAGCCCTCCGGCAAACTCGACGACGTAACCGCAAGCCTCGCCGCCATAGACCGTTTCGTCACCATCGGTGATTCCGCAGGAATGGTCAGCATGGACCATCGTGACTTTAATATCGTCAACTGTCTGCGAACCACCCTTATTCATTTCCGCGGTATTCTGGACGCCCTTCTTTTTCAGCCAACCACAAAGTTCGGGAATGCCCACGACCTTAGGCTTGTGCTTTTTCGCAATTTCGACCGCGTCTCCGATGTGATCGTTATGGCCATGGGTGCACAGCATCACATCCACGTGCTTAACCGTCTTTTCCTTTTCGGGGCACATCGGATTTCCCATCACCCAAGGATCCAAATAGATAATCTTGCCGCCGGGAGTTTCAATGCGAAACGTTGCGTGACCAAGCCAGGTAAGTTTGACGCCTTTGAGATCCATGAATTACGTCTCCTTCCAAAGCTCTAGTTTATTATGTCTTGCGATGGATGAACTCAAGGTCTTAATCTCGCGCAAGCAAATCGCGCAACGCGTTTCGGAAATCGGTGCGGAAATAACGCGCGACTTTGCTGGCGAGAGTGTCATCCTGGTTGGTGTTTTGAAAGGCGCTGCAATATTTCTCAGTGACCTGGCGCGTCACATTCAACTCGACGCCACTTTCGATTTCATCGCGGTCTCGAGTTATGGTAACCGGCCCACCCCAGCACAAGAATTAAAATCTGGATGGGATTCGACCGGCGAAGTACGTCTCGCCAAAGACGTGGACCAATCGGTGCTCGATAAGACGATCATCCTCGTGGAGGATATTCTCGACACCGGGCTGACCCTCACATATTTGAAACGCTTATTCGAGAGCCGTCAGCCAACAGCAATTCGTATTGCTGCGCTGCTGGACAAACCTTCACGCCGAAAAATGCCGATCGAAGCCGATTATGTCGGTTTCAGTATTCCTGACGAATTCGTAGTCGGTTATGGACTCGACTATGCGGAGCGCTATCGCAATTTGCCGGACATTTGTGTTATTCCGCGAGAATAAGCGCGTCAGCCTTCAGGCGGGCCGCCCTTACCAAGCTTCCATAAAATTTGCCGCAGCATTCCAGTCCACACTGTCGCATCCCGTTCAGGCCACGCCAGGCGCCGGACAACACGCCTTATCCGATTGTCGGCATCGCTGACTTGTCGGCGTTTCAGAAATCCGCTGGCATGAAGTACATCCAGAAGCGTCGTTGTGATTCGTTCCATCTCCTCGGCGGAGGCTAGTTTCTGCTTTTCTTTTGCCGCCGGTGCGTGGCCGTTTCGGATTAACTCGTAAAGACAGACGGCGACCGCCTGTCCTAAATTCATTGAAATATTTTCGTCGCTGGTTGGGATACGAATCAGCCAATGGCAGTGGCTTAGGTCGTCGTTGGACAGTCCGAATTTTTCCGATCCGAACAATAACGCGACATTCCCGGGATTCTTGCGGATCATACGGGATCCCGCTTCCAGTCGTCTCACCGTGTGTTGAAGTTCGCGATGCCGCACAGCCGTTGTTCCGACGACGAGGTTGCAGTCGGCGACAGCGTCAGCCACGGATGTAAATTCCTCGGCGTCCGCCAGCACTTTTGCGCCTCCGACAGCCGACTTCGCCTCTCGGAAAGCCTTCTCATACGGATTCACTACCCGTAGCCTGTGAATGCCGAAATTAGACAGCGCACGGGCCACTGCTCCTATATTCAAAGAGTTACGGGTCGAAACCAGAATAACACGTAGATTGTCGAGTTTGAGTGGCGTGGGCAAGCTACGATTTTACGGTACGCGCAGAGGCTTGCTCTACGGATGTGCAAACTTCTTCACATAGACTCGTGCGCAACTACCATTTATAGTTCGTAAACGGCGCGTCGCCTGCCGGTGATTGCTGGCAATCACAGCAAACCTCCGACGAGATGACAACGATCCCAGCCCAATCTCACTGTTGAAGGAAAACCATGAATCGATTTGTTCGCAATTTCCGTTCTGCGGCTGCGGCCATCCTAGTCACCCTCACTTTAGCAGCTGGCTTGTCCGCTGCCGACAATGCACAGTTCACGCTGAAGCAGGTCAGCGTTGATAATTTCAAGAATTCCGACAGCGTTCACAAGACCGAAGTCGAGCCCGCCTCCTTCGCTTGGGGATCAACTATTGTTTTCACCTATCACGTCGCCCGCCGCCCGGGTTCAATCGGATGGGGCAGCGCTGATGTGGGCTATTCGACTTCCACCGATGCTGGGAAAACCTGGACATACGGTTACTTACCGGGCCTGACTTCCAACTATAAAAGCGGAACGTATGGCGCCGCAGCCGATCCGTCTGTTGCTTACGACGCTAAGCACGGTCAATGGCTTATCTCTACCCTACCTCTTGTAGGTTTGAATGGAAATTCGCAGTTCATCGGTGATGTTGCGGTGAGCCGGTCGACCGACGGCATTCACTGGGGCAGTCCGATCAATATCGACGCGACCCATCTCGATGACAAAAATTGGACAGTTTGTGACAACACCACTACCAGCCCTTACTACGGAAATTGCTACACCGAGTGGGACCAGGCTTACGGGACCGGCGATGTTCTGATGAGCGTTTCGAGCGATGGCGGCTTAACTTGGGGACCAGGGAAACCTTCGGCGGACCACGCTGGTGGATTGGGCGGACAGCCGCTCGTTCAGCCGAACGGTACAGTAATCGTTCCGTTCTCTGCGGGAAATGTCTACTCCTTTAACTCCACCGATGGCGGAAAGACATGGGGCAGCAGCGTATTCGTTGCCAGCGTCCAAGAGCATGGGGATGCTGGCGGCATCCGCAACCCTAATTTACCCTCGGCGGAAATCGACGCAGCTGGTAAGGTTTATGTCGTTTGGAGCGATTGCCGTTTCCGTTCAGGCTGCAGCACCAACGATGTTGTAATGAGCACGTCTACCGACGGCAAGACTTGGACTTCGCCCACGCGCATTCCGTTTGATCCGGTTTCCAGCACGGTCGACCATTTCATCCCTGGCATCGGCATTGATCACACTACGTCTGGTGCAAATGCTAATTTAACGGTTCTCACCTATGGCTACCCTGTCTCGAACTGCAACAATTCCTGCAAGCTTTATGTCGGCTTTAGCAATTCCAAAGATGGCGGGCAAACATGGACAGCGGCAAAAATTCTAGCCGGACCCATGCAGCTCAACTGGCTTCCGGTTTCCGATAACGGCTACATGGTTGCGGACTACATCCATGTTTCCTACGTCAACGGAAATCCATTTGGAATTTTCCCGGTTGCTAAAGCGCCTACCGGGAGCATTCTTAACGAGGAAATGTATACCACCGTTGAACCGCTCCTGCCTGCTTTCGACGAGCCGCGATTTAGTTCGATTGATGACAAGCCGATGCCGAATGCGAAATCCGACCACGTCGTGAAAGCCTATTATGACGATGAAGGCGAACGAGAGATTCCAGCTGCACGACTCGCGAAATTACCTCATCAGCAGTAAGTAAGCAAACAGTAAATACGCCACCGGCATCACTCCGGTGGCTTTTTTATGCGCAGTGCAAGTGATATTTTATAAGCACTGATATGCCACAACTCGAACAACAACGCGCCGATTCCCTGCTCGAAGCACAAACAAAAGCCGATGCGCTTTTCAAGCGGATTGAAGCTGACGGCCTCGTTCGTCCCGGCGTGGCTGAAACGACTCTCAATCAGGAAATCTACGACCTGGCGGAATCCATGTATGGGGTCGACAAGTATTGGCATAAGCGCATCGTGCGCGCTGGCCCAAATACGCTTAAGCCATACGACGAGAATCCGCCGGACTTGATGATCGGCGACGATGACATTGTGTTCCTCGATTTAGGTCCAGTATTTGAGGATTGGGAAGCGGACTTTGGCAGGACTTTCGTGCTTGGAAACGATCCGCACAAGCACAAGCTACGTCGGGACATTGAAACCGCCTTTGCCGATGGGAAAAGATATTTCCATACGCACCCGGAAATTACTGCAGCGGAACTTTTTGCTTATACGGTGTCGCTGGCTGAAAAAGCTGGATGGGAATTTGGCGGCCCGATCGCAGGACATCTTATCGGACAATTTCCTCATGAACGAATTCCCGGAGACAAAGTCTCGTTGTATGTTCATCCCGACAATCCCGCAGTGATGCGACAGCTCGATGAAAATGGGCAGCAGCGTCACTGGATTCTGGAAATCCACTTTATCGATCGTGAGCGTCAAATTGGCGGATTTTATGAAGAATTGCTGACCGTCTGATATAACGCTTGAAGCATGGCGTCTTCCCCTCCCACGAATAGTTCGCGTATTCCAGTCCAGCCTTACGGTCTTCAGACTGGCGTGCTCTCGCAATGGGAGACACTGGCGCAATCGCTCTCCAGCATCGCTCCCACGGCTTCGCCTGCGATGATTATTCCCCTTGTGATTGCCAGTTCAGGCCGTTCATCATGGCTCTGCTATTTGCTGGCGACGGTCGGAGCGGTTCTTGTGGCATTACATGTGAATGTATTTGCTCGCGATTCGGCTTCTCCCGGTTCTCTATACGCCTTTGTTCACGATGAACTCGGTCTCTGGCCCGGCCTCATTGCCGGCTGGGGATTATTCATCGCATACATCGGCACGGCACAAGCCGTGACCGGCGGCGTGATGGAATATGCGCAAGGTCTTTTCGGAGGAGCGCTATTGCGCCCCGTAGGAGCGTTCGCGATTGTTGCAGCAACAATCGGAGCAGCCATGGCGTTCGCTTATCGCAATGTCGAACTTTCCGCGCGATTCATGTTGTGGATTGAAGCAGCTTCCATCGGCTTGATCGTGCTCGTATTTGTTTTTCCAGGTCACGGACATTCATTGACGCATGCAGCCGGGCAATTCTCTTCTTCAGTCTTAGCACTCACTCCGATACGCGCGGGATTGATACTCGCTACCTTCAGCTTTGTCGGATTTGAAAGCGCAACCGCGTTAGGGACCGAAGCAAAGAACCCGCTTGTGACCATTCCTCGAGCCGTGTTGGGAACGGCAATACTATCAGGCGTCTTCTTTGTTTTTTGCGCATATGCGGAATTCTCTGCATTCGATGGACGCCTCGATCTCCTCAATATCGAATCAGCACCGCTGCAAACTTTGGCCCGATTGAAAGGGATTGCATGGCTGGCCCCCGCACTCAGCATTGGGGCCGGAGTGAGCTTCTTTGCCTGCGCATTAGCGTGTATCACAGCATCTGCACGAACTGCTCTCTTCATCAGCACACAAGGCAGCCTGCCGCGATTAATGAAGCGCACGCATTCGACAAATCAAACGCCACATATTGCTGTGATTGTCAGTGGCATTGCTTCGCTCGCCGTACCTGGATTTCTCGTCCTGCGGCACGCGACCGGCTTCGATCTCTACAACTGGCTCGGCACGATGGCGACATTCGGTTTTATCGTGGCTTATCTATTTGTTGTTCTTGCCGCAGTGATTCGCCTCATCCGGAAAGGTCGCGCGGGAATTGGCCAAATCGTTCTTGCTACCGTGACGATTTTGTTTTTAGTCTGGGCACTGGAAGGCAGCTTGAATCTTGACGCTCCTGGCCCGGAGAAATGGCTGGCTCCCATTTTCGCTGCGATCGTCACGATCGGAGTTTTGTACGGAGTCTGGCTGCGCAAGCGCCAGATTGGAAGTAACGCGTGACTGCCGCACACCAGCCTGTCGTTCTCGGCATTGACGTCGACGCGCAGACGCGGTGCGCGCACTACCATCTACCGTTCGACATCGTTGCCATCAAGATGAAGTGTTGCGGGGAATATTACGCCTGTAAAGATTGCCACATCGCGTTAGCAGATCATCCAATCGCTACGTGGCCGCAATCTGAGTGGAACGAACCGGCAATTCTCTGCGGCTCCTGTCGCCATGAGATCACGATCAGCGACTACCTAACCAGTGGTGATCGCTGTACCTCATGCGCCTCGCAGTTCAACCCCGGTTGCCGCAATCACTATCCCTTCTATTTCGAGAGTCGGCCCCCGCTTTAGTCATCGAGCATCCGATCCGTTCGATTGCTTGAGCACGACATGCGATGAATCCGACGGTTCGCTCACAATCAGAAATCGCTGGACTATGCCACCTGCACTCTTGTTTGCGAGAGTCTTCAACGGCCCAATCGCCTGAACGACTCCTGCGCCATCAGGATTCGTCTTTAATACCGCCAGTGGCTCGAGTTTGCCGAACGGCAAATGATTCGACTCTGCAAGGTACACCTGATATTGTGACTTCGGAGCAAGACCTGACGCCGCGATCTCTACCAGGTCGAGTAGTCCAAGCGAATTCACTGCGACCGTCGCACGTGCTGATAACCATACCGTCCCGGCGGGTTCCAAACGTAATCGGACCGAATTTGCCGCCTCTCCAAGTGGCGTGAGATTTTCTGAGCCAGCGCCTTCGGGAACAGCGTTAGGCACATAGACTAAAGCTTGTGTCGTCTGACCAATCGGAATGTTAGCGATTACTTTGTTGGTTAAGGTATCAACAACACCAACTTCGCCGCCATTTTCCATCGCAACGTATATTCTTGAACCATCGCCGGAGGCCCATAGTCCATGCGGGAGATCTCCTACCGGAATGGTCGCAACTAATTCCGGGGTCGCGGCGCGGCGAAAAACCTTAACCTCATTCGTTCCGCCAATCGTCACGTAAGCAAACTTGCCGTTACGGTTGTTTACGAAATTTACGTGGTTCGTGATTGGGCCCGTCTCCAGCAATGCGGTCTGCGCAAAAGGCGGCCTAGCGCTGTATACCTGCACTTTTCCTGTGTCTTTCAACGTGATCCATATTTCATCGTTTTCCGGACTCACCGCAATGTTCGGACAGAAGGGACTCGCCTGAGGCAGCCGCCTAATAATTTGGTGCGTTGACACATCGACAACCGAAATCTCCGGCGTAAAACTGGAGCAGACAAATCCGTATTTTCCATCGGGTCCAAACATCGTCATGCCGGGACCGTTGGCCATCTCAATGCGACGCGTTTCCTTCATCTGCACGAGGTCGATAACCGAAACATAGTTCTCGCCTCTTACTGTGACCCACAACTCCCGGCCATCTGGGGTGAAGAATGCTTCGTGCGGAGAACGGCCGACGTATATTTTGTTTCGCACTTTATTTGTTGGAGTGTCGATCAGTGTGACGGAATTCGATGCCACCGAGACCACCGCAAGTGTTTTCGAATCCGGCGAAAAACCGAGTCCATGCACCAGCAACTCGCCACGATACAGTGCACTTAAAGCTCCAGGCACGGGATCGCCCAGCCGGATCACGCCAAGCATCTTATTCGTAGAAGGATCGATCACCGAAACTGTGTTCGAGGTTTGATCTGCTGCATACACCCGATCGCGAGAAGAAATAGGGATGTCGGCGCGTCCCCATGGCGCTTGTTGCGCAACCGCAACAGTGATCAAACAGAAAATAGATAAGTATCGAAGAACCTTCATGCGCGATCTCCTTGGGAATGCATCATTTCACAGTTTTGTGTTGTTGCAACCATCTTTGCATCAAGTCGATTTCAGATTGTTGGTCAGTAACGATTTCCTGTGCGAGCCGGCGCATTTGTGGATCTTTGCCATAGAGCAATTCGGCTTTCGCCATTTCCAATGCGGCTTGATGATGAGGCAACATCAAGTTCACGAAATCCCGATCGGCATTGTTGGATTCCTTCACTGAAGACATATCGTCATGCATCTTCTCGATGCTCGAATTCCATTCAGACCATGCTGGAGTGTGTGCCGTACTGCTGCCAGGCGTCGAATGGAGGTCCGCCTGTTGTCCATACGAAGCCGACACGCAGAGGATTGCCACAAGCAGCGCCAAGCGCCGTATTCGCGTTTTCATTTTATATTCCTCATCAGATGAAGGCGATTCGTTATCGGATGGCCGTTGTCAGGAACTGTCTCATCGCGCTTGCTACTTCTTCGACATGGGTCTCCAACGCGAAGTGTCCCGTATCGAGAAATTGAACCGTAGCCTTGGAAATATCGCGACGGAACGCCTCTGCGCCCGCAGGGATGAAGTACGGATCGTATTTGCCCCATATCGCAAGCAACGGCGGTTGCGATTTACGGAAATACTCCTGAAACGCCGGATAAAGTTTTACGTTGTTACGGTAGTCGAGAAACAGATCCAACTGGATATCAACGTTGCCGGGACGGGCAAGCAATGCCGCGTCGAGCGTGTATCCTTCTGGCGCAATCACTTCAGGATTTGGAATGCCCGAAGAGTATTCTCGCTTCATTCCTTCGGCAGTCAAGGCCTGGCGTATCGCGTTACGATTTTCGGAAGACGGATCGCTCCAGTAACGCCGGATAGGGGCCCATGCATCTCCGAGGCCTTCTTCGTAGGCATTACCATTCTGCGAAACAATTGCGGTCACACGTTCCGGGTGCGCCATCGCAAGTCGAAATCCTGTTGGCGCGCCATAATCGAAGACATATAGCGCGTAGCGCTTGAGCCCAAGCGCATCGGTAAATGCTGTGATTGTCTTGGCTAATGCATCGAATGAATATTCGTAGTGGCGTGTCTCAGGAACTTCTGTGAAACCAAACCCAGGAAGATCCGGCGCGACAACTCGATACTTATCGGCAAGACGCGGAATTAACTCGCGATACTGGAAAGATGACGTAGGAAAACCATGCAGAAGCACGACCACGGGAGCATCTGTCGGCCCAGCCTCGCGATAGAAAATGTTTATGCCATCCGCCTCAACGCGATGTATCGATGTGCGCGGGATCATTGTCGTATTCTCCATTTGAAGTCAGGCAGTATTCCTGGTGATTAATATTGTCTTATGCGGTTAGGCCGAGTTCTTCCATTTTTCCTTCATCCATCTTTAAACGAGCTGCCGCCACGTTTTCTTCGAGATGCGCGACCTTAGAAGTTCCCGGAATCGGCATGATCACTGGGGATCTCGCCAGCAGCCACGCTAGCGCGACTTGGGATGGCGTAGCTTTCCATAGCTCAGCTAGTTTACTGATTGTGCTCGCGCGAGACACGCGCCCAGCCGCCAACGGAAACCACGGGATGAAAGCTAAGTTCTCTTTTTCGCAATATTCAAGAACGTCTTCCGCGCCGCGATCCGTTACGCTGTAACGATTCTGCACGCTAACAATGGGAACTATCATTCGCGCATCCGCAATCTGCTTTACGCTTACTTCCGACAATCCGATGTGCTTGATTTTTCCTTCCGCCTGCAGATCCTTCATCGCACCTAGCTGATCTTCCACTGGCACTTTAGGATCGATTCGATGCAGTTGATAAAGATCGATTCTTTCAAGTTTCAAACGACGCAGACTGCCTTCACATGCCGACTTCAAATGCTCTGGTCGGCCGTTTTCCGACCACTTGTCAGGTCCCGACCTATCGAAACCGCCTTTCGTCGCGATCACCAGTCCGGCGGCGTAAGGGTGCAGAGCTTCAGCAATAATTTCTTCGCTCACGCCAGGTCCATAAGAGTCCGCAGTGTCGATAAAATTTATGCCAAGTTCGACCGCGCGCCGTAAAACTCGCACAGCTTCGGGCCGATCCGCAGGCTCGCCCCATACCCCCTTTCCCGTGATCCGCATGGAACCGTACCCGAGACGCGTGACACGGAGATCGTTACCGAGCAGAAATTCGCCGGCATCCTTAGCAAGCTGAGATTGTGGTTTGGATGTATCTGGCATGTTGGTCTCCTCGTAAATTCTAGATGTTCTAGATCCAGAAGCTCGCCATCGCGATCTTGCAAAGGACCTGATTTCGTGGACTGTAGTATTCGCGGAATTTTGGACGACCTTGCGCTGAACGCGGGTCAGGCCGACTTGCCCACTCAGCAAGCCCAACAGTATTAGCTATGTTTCAGGATACCCAGCACCTTTGTACTGGGATTTTTGGGGCCACAGTTTAGTTCTTCAAAGCTTAAGCTTCGCAGTCTATAAGATCGGCGGCGCTCGATAAGAATGGAAATTCTATCAAGCACCGCTTTCCCATCGACGATTACGCTGCCTCGTAGCGGTCGTTGTTCATGACTTTGCTCCACGCCGCGGCGAAGTCCTTCACGAACTTTTCCTTAGCATCAGAGGAGGCATAAACTTCCGCGAAAGCACGCAGTTGCGAATGCGATCCGAAGATCAGATCGACACGTGTTGCGGTCCAGTTGACCTGGTCGGTTTTGCGGTTGCGTCCTTCGAAAATCTCTCCCGAGCCATTGGAGCGATTCGACGGCTGCCACTGCGTAGTCATGTCGAGCAGGTTGACGAAGAAGTCGTTAGTCAACGTGCCAGGCTTCTTGCTGAAGACACCGTGAGCGGCATTGGCTGCGTTGGCTCCGAGAACGCGCAACCCGCCGACAAGGACCGTCATCTCAGGCGCGGTCAAGTTGAGCAATTGCGCCTTATCCACCAACAGTTCCTCAGCCGACAGCCGTTGCTTGCCGCGGAAGTAGTTGCGGAAACCATCGGCCTTCGGTTCGAGCGGTTCGAATGATTCAACGTCGGTTTGCTCTTGCGACGCGTCCATGCGGCCCGGCTTGAATGGGATCTTCACTTCGCTTCCGCCGTCCTTCGCGGCCTTCTCGATAGCTGCATCGCCGCCGAGAACGATGAGATCCGCAAGCGAAACTTTCTTTCCGCCAGCAGAAGCATTGAACTCGTTCTGGATGGCTTCGAGTTTCTGGAGCACCTTCGCGAGTTCGGTTGGCTGATTAACCTCCCAGAACTTTTGCGGTGCCAGACGAACGCGCGCACCGTTTGCTCCGCCGCGCTTGTCAGAGCCACGGAACGTCGATGCAGATGCCCATGCAGTTGAGACAAGTTGAGAAACCGTCAGGCCGGACGCAAGAATTTTTGCCTTCAGACCAATAGCGTCCTGCTCGCTGATGAGTGCATGATCCACGGCAGGAATGGGATCCTGCCAGGGCAGCTGCTCTTTTGGAACCAATGGTCCGAGATAGCGCCCAATCGGACCCATGTCGCGATGCGTCAGCTTGTACCAGGCGCGCGCGAAAGCATCCGCGAACTGATCAGGATGTTCGTGGAAACGCCGTGAAATCTTTTCATACGCCGGATCGAAACGCAGAGCGAGATCTGTAGTCAGCATCGATGGGGCGTGCTTTTTTGAAGGATCGTGCGCGTCCGGCACAGTGCCATTGCCACCACCATTTTTCGGCGTCCACTGATTCGCGCCGGCAGGACTCTTGGTCAACTCCCATTCGAAGCCGAACAGGTTGTTGAAGAAGTGATTACTCCACTGAGTCGGGGTCTGAGTCCAAGTAACTTCCAGTCCGCTGCCGATGGTGTCAGCGCCAAAACCTTTTCCAAATTTATTCTTCCATCCAAAACCCTGATCGTGGATGTCCGCGCCTTCCGGCTCCGCGCCAACGTAGTCAGTAGGAATGCTAGCGCCGTGAGTCTTGCCGAAGGTATGTCCACCGGCGATTAGAGCGACCGTTTCTTCGTCATTCATCGCCATGCGGTGGAAGGTTTCGCGAATGTCTCGCGCCGACGCAACCGGATCGGGATTTCCGTTGGGGCCTTCGGGATTCACATAAATCAGACCCATCTGAACCGCGCCGAGCGGACTTTGGAGATCGCGATCGCCGCTGTAGCGTTCGTCCGCCAGCCACGTGCCTTCAGGTCCCCAGTTGATCTCTTCAGGCTCCCACACATCTTCACGTCCGCCACCAAAGCCGAAAGTCTTGAAGCCCATTGACTCGAGGGCGACGTTGCCGGCGAGAATCATGAGATCGGCCCAGGAAATTTTTCGTCCGTACTTCTGCTTGATCGGCCACAAGAGGCGCCGCGCCTTGTCGAGATTGACATTGTCGGGCCAGCTATTCAGCGGAGCAAAACGCTGCTGTCCTGCTCCAGCTCCGCCACGGCCATCGGCAACGCGGTACGTACCCGCGCTGTGCCATGCCATGCGGATGAACAGGCCTCCGTAATGCCCGAAGTCGGCCGGCCACCAATCCTGCGAGTCGGTCATCAGCGCATGGAGGTCTTTGATTACGGCATTCAAATCGAGGCTCTTGAATTCTTCCGCGTAATTGAAGTCCTTGCCCATGGGGTCGGATAGATCTGAGTGTTGATGCAGACCCTGGAGGTTCACCTGATTTGGCCACCAGTCGCGGTTCGTAGGCGTTGAGGCTCCATGATTGAACGGGCATTTCGATCCGGTTGATGTTTCTTTGCTCTGATCTTCGGGAGAAACCGTTCCCGAAGAAGAGGCAAGCGTGTTTTCCATGTGCGTTGGATTGTTTTCCATATATTTTCCTTTAAATGAGTTCAAATAAATATCAATACTGTTTTAAAGCTAACGCTTCGCAGGCTGACGATTGCATTTCGTGCAGAGTCCGCGGAAAACAAGTTGCCAATCGCGGACTACTCGTTTGCCAAGCGTACGCGAGGCTGGCTTCGGAACGTCGTACCAGTCAACGTCCTCAACATTGCCGCACCGGTCGCAGATGAAGTGGTGGTGGCGCATGCCTTCCAGATCGAATCTTCCGGCGCGGCCCTCGGCAGCGACTTCCCGCACCAGGCCTGCCTTCACCAAGTCTCGCAAATTGTTATAGGTTGTTGCCCTCGAAGAGCGAGGATCGACGCGATTCACAGCCTTGAAGATTTCCGCAGCGGTAGGGTGCCCCTTGTGGTCCATCAGGCATGCCATCACCGCGAAGCGTTGCGGGGTACACCGGAGCCCTCGGTCCTCAAGGGAAGTTTTGATTGAATCTGTGTGCATCGGATAAACTAGATTATATCTAATCTGATAGTTTGTCTAGATTGTGGAGACTTGCTAGGACGATCTTTTCGAAAGAAGTCGTCGAAGAAGATGGCCTTTCCACATCCACAATCCTGAGAGAACCATTACAGGAAAGAAGACGAACCGAGTGGCGGGTGCATATCCTGGAAGTTTTTCAAACGGACTATAGATGTAGCCGAATATCGGAATCGCGAGGATGAGGTGAATCCAGCGAACAATCAAACGTTTGGTGGCATCTTTCATGGTTAGTCTCCTGGCTTGTGAACGCTAGATTTTTAGCGAGCCGCGGAACGCTCTGCCTGCGTAGTAAGATTCTGCGCCGTTGTGATAAACGAAAACAGTGTCGAAGCGGCGATCACAAAAAAGCGCGCCACCGAGTTTTCTGATCGCGGAGGGAGTATTGATCCAACTCGATGTTTTGGTGTCGAACTCTCCCAGCTTCTGCAACGCCCGATATTGTTCTTCGGTTAAAAGCTCAACACCCATGGCGCTTGCCATACCCACGGCGCTATCTTTTGGTTTGTGCTCTTTCCTCGCTTCGAGCGCTTCGCGGTCGTAGCAAAAGCTTCTGCGGCCTTTAGGACTATCCGGCGAACAGTCATAGAAAATGTATTCGCCAGTCTTTTTATCGAAGCCAACGACGTCCGGCTCGCCACCAGTTCTTTCCATTTCATTGAGCGACCACAATTTTTCTGGATTAGCGTCCAGCTTTTCTTGGACGTCAGCCCATTCAAGGCCTTTGTGACGGTTCATGTTCTTCTCGAACCTGGCTTCAAGTGTGCCGAGTAATTTCTTATGTTGTGCTGTCGACAACTCTTTCTTGTCGCCCTTAAACGGTTTGGGCATGGTTGACGCTCCTTTCATTTCTATTCTTGCGGTGCCTGAGACGGCAATTTGGGTGTTTCAATATCGAACTGCTTTGCGTACTCCGCGTTGAGGCGAGACCATTCGAAGTTCATCGCGTCGCCGGCAACGATGCGGCCAATCGGAGTTCCATCGAGAAAGTGATCCAGAACATCGAAACAAATGTGCCACCCAGCGGCGCCCATTGAAATGTAGCGACGATCGATGTTGTGCCACAGCGTCAGGCGCGTTCCACCGGCCACCGGCTCGAGTTCCCATCGCATTTCGTGTTCTCCCCAGTTGTACTCAAGAATTCTCGGAGCATCGGCTCGCGTCACTCTTGTTTCGGAAACCTGCGCCATGGGTGCTTTCACGGTAGTGAGGTTCACCGTGGCCCCGGCCGTACCCAGGCTGCCATCGGATTCAAACGGAGCCCATTCGCAAAGCTGCGTGGGGTCGGTGAGCGCTTGCCATACTTTTTCCGGCGAGTGGCGCAGTTCGCGGACGAGAACAAGTGTCCACTTCTCTCCCTTCTTTTGTACCCGCGCTCCGCTGGCAGGACCCGGGATGTACTGATCACGCTCAGTCATCGTTTTCTCCTCGGCTTCCTTTTCGCTGGCGTGATTCGATCCATACGATCAAGGTGGCGTTCGAGAGCATCAAGATGCGCAGACCAGAGCCGACGAAACGGATCCAGCCAGGTATCCAGCTCCTGAAGTGGTTCGGGCTTAAGCCGGTAAAGTCGACGCTGTGCGTCCACCGCAGATTCCACGAATCCTGCATCGCGCAGCACTCGCAAATGCTTAGACACCGTTGGCTGGGACATGCGCAGCTGACGTTCGATTTCGCCGACTGATTGTTCCGACGAGAGCAGGAGACCAAGTATCGCGCGGCGGTTAGGCTCCGCAATGATTTCGAATACAGATTCCACTCTTTGTATATACTGTTCCTAGTATATACGTGTCAAGGCATATTACGCGAGACCCATTTGATTCTGCGGACCATGCTCAAACTACTGGCGCGTCGTCTTCAACCTGAAGACTATGTCGAGATTGATTTTGTCGTCCACGCTGAGCAGCCTCGCGAGTGTTGGCTTGGTCAGTCCGAACGCAGGAAAGGTGAAATTAGTTGACGCGCGGCCGGAAGCGCCTTCTTTGTTAAACGTCACGATTCCCTGCCAAGTTACCGGTGCCGTCTTACCGTGAACTGTTAAATCTCCCGTCAACTGGAAGCCGGCCTGGCCGCCGTTTGGAAATGGACTAGGAATTCCGGTGAGAGTCTTCGGAACGAATACTGCCGTCGGAAACTTATCGGTCTCGAGCGTGCGCTTCTGAAGGTAGCCGTCGCGCATCTCCTGGTCGCTTTTCAGCGCGCGTAAGTCGATGGTCAGCTTGGACGCGGCACTATTCACGGTGCCGTCCGCGTTCAATGCGATCAACCCGGTCACGGCAGGGCTCGTGCCGATGGCGTCATTGGGAAAGTTTACGCCTGCCAACTGTTCGGTGACGCGATAGGAAGCGGTCGATCCATCCTGTATGTCGAGTTGGACTGGTCCCGCCTTCGGAGGAGCAGGCGGAGTATATCCCGACGGAGGTCCGCCCTGAGGCGGGGCCTGAGCGATGACGCTGGGCGCAGCGGTCAAGAGCAACACGGCCGTGAGCGCCACGCCGAGCATGTTCATCCAAAACTTGCTATAGGCTTTCATTAACTTTTCTCCCTGAACCTCGAACTATTGTAACGAACAGGGAGAGACGGATGCGTTGAGTCGGACAGTCCAGCACGCTCGCAAGAGCTATCACTGTTTCAAGTAACGTAGCGCAACGAATCCTGATTTAAAAGTCTTGGTCTCAACGAGCTTTAATTTCAATTTATCGGGCAGGTTGACGCCGTCAAACAGCCTTCTTCCTTTCCCTACGATGACTGGCATGACGACAATGCGAAATTCATCCACCAGGCCAAGCTCGACAAGTTGCGAAGGAATATCCACGCCACCGGCCATAATAGGTTTGCCCGATTCGTTTTTTAATTTGAGGATCTCGTCGCGAAGATTCGTGCTGACAACCCTCGCATTTGTGTCGTCTTTCTTGACGTCAGCGTCGCCCAGTGATCGCGAAAAAACAACTTTCTTCCTGGAGACGAATGCTGCCGCAAAATCGCGGTCCGCTTTGCTTTCCGATGGGTCTTTGGCAACGTTAGCCCAATAAGGAACCATCAACTGATAGGTTTTCCGCCCATAGACGATCGGGTCAATCTCGAGCAGAAGCTGCGTATAGTGTTCGTGTAGTTCATCATCGACAAATCCTTTAGTGTGGTCGCAACAGCCATCCAGCGTCACGTTGATTGCGTAGATTAGATTTCTCATTTGATGTCCTTGTCTCCTTTATATATGTACTCGGCTCTACTACTTCCTCATCTCAGCGGCAACGTCATCGCCGAACTTCTTTTGGATCTCCTTTTGAACCTCGGGATCGAAGTCGGTCATATCAAACAACCGGCGAACTTCAACCATTTCGATATCCTTGCCGGGGATGCGCGAGGCCCATTCGAGCGCCTCTTCGCGCGACTTCACCTGGATGATCCAAAATCCACCGACCACTTCTTTGGTTTCGGTAAACGGGCCGTCGGTAACTTTCGACTTACCATTCTTGAAGGTAACGCGCGCGCTCATCGTCGCGGGCGGAGTCAGACCGTCGAGCGCGAGCAGCACGCCGGCTTTCTGTAGTTCCTCGTTGTACTTGCCCATGGCCTCCATGTCTTTGAAGTCGGGCACCGTACCGGCTTTTGCAGTAGCGTAATTTTCCGGATACATAATCATCATGAAGCGCATTATTTTCTCCCTGTGTGTATAGCGTGAGTGTTGAGCGATCTTACATGCTGGTTGCTGGCGTTCCATCGAACCACTTGTCTGCTCCTACTAAGAAGACGGCCAGTGGTGGAAAAGATTTGAGTTGTGGGTAGGCATCGGCGGAGAGGTACCAGTAATTTACTCCCATGACCGGAGAATTTGCCACGTCTACACTCGACGCTGCTTCATCCTTGACTGATTCGTAGAACATCACGTGGGGCATATTGTGCCCGCCACTGTCGGTAAGGTATGACGACTTCGACATCATGTAAGAGATAGTTCCCGGCTCGAGCGGTGGTAATTCTTTTTTGTCGATGGCGGCTTTGATTGCGGCGATGATTTCTTGTTTGGAATGGCCAGCCAGGACTAGTTCGGTGCGTTTGTAGGCATACGGCAGAACGGAGCGGGCGGCGGGTGGGTTGGAACAATCCGCGGCGCGAACCTTTGGATTCCAAAATTCTGGGTGATCGAACATGGCTCCCCAGCTGCGTCCGACCCAGCAAACCCAGCCATTTTTTCCTTCGACTGCGGTTTCGTAGCCGTGACGGGTCAGGACGACGACCGACGCGTCGCGAGAGATGGCGTCCGGCGCCGCGCTGCGGGCTAAGGCGATTTCGGCATCGCGATCCATCAGATATTGTTCTACCGGGGCCATGGTCGGATATGTTGGTGCGGGGTCTTGCGCGACTGCGGGCAAGGATGCCGCCGTGATCAGCGCGAATACGAATGCGCTTAGTAAAATGGTGTGGATTTGATTTCGTGTCATCGTGCTCCTCCGTAAAGATACTGATGTTGCAAGGATTGCGCTCGGAGAGCGGCTATTTCGTTGCTTCGTCTGAAGACGGGAAGAATAGGAGTTCGCGCACCTCGCCGGCCACATCGCAGGCGATGGCACCCTTCTTCGCCCATGCCAGCGCCTCGTTGATATCGGCACATTCCAGTATCCAGAATCCGCCCATGTGTTCCTTGGTCTCGGTGTACGGCCCGTCGGTGACCAGCACCTTGCCGTCGGACTTCTTCCGCAGCGTCTTCGCGTTGGCGGCTGGGGCAATGCCGCAGGCAAACTTCCTCACGCCGGCAGCAATCATTTCGCGGTTGAGCGCGTGGATCTCTTCCATCATCGCTTCGGTTACGGTGGACGGATCGAAGTTGTCGGGCATGTAATTACAAACCAGATATTGGGGCATGATTTTCTTTTCTCCTGTAATGATCTTTATTTATAAGTGTTTGGGAGGGCCGATTGCCCAGCCTTCATCGTATAGTCGAACGGCCGGGCGGAATTCGACAAGCCGGGAAAAGAAATTTTATTTCTCCTGCGGCTTGTCATCCCGAAGGTCTGCGTTCTCACCAGCAGACCGAGGGACCTTGCGCGTAGCGGCAATGTCCGTCCATCACAGACAAACGTGACCCTTCCGTATAAAACCGAGAAATGCCCGACCCAAAACGGTATTGGGTTTACATCATGGCGAACAACCAGCGCTTTCACATTCTTTACACTGGCGTCACGGGAAATCTACTGAGACGCGTTTGGGAGCACAAGAACAAAATCATTCCCGGATTCACGTGCCAATACAACCTAACGCGGCTGGTTTACCACGAAGCGTTTTCCTCGCCAGAAAATGCGATTGATCGGGAGAAGGAAATCAAGGGTTGGCGACGAAACAAGAAGATTCGGCTCATCGAGACGATCAATCCCCATTGGTATGATTTGGCGGCCGAGTGGAGTGATGCGTCTAAACACGACAGTGGAGTCACTCCGCGCAAGGTCCCTCGCCTCGCTGGTGAAAACGCGAGGCTTCGGGATGACAAGTTTGAGAGATGATAGTGGCAGATGGGATATGACGAACCCAGGTTAGCGTCTAAAAAAGCAGATGCGAACGCGCGGTACCAGGCGTCTTGTGATGCGGTCGGACGACTAAGCAGTCGGGAATCTACGGAGTGATTTCAAATACGGCACCTGCGTCATGGGTGCCGCCTTCTCTCGTGGCTCCGTATAGATTCCCGGAACCGTCTTCCGCTATCCCACTTGGAAAACGCCCATCGGTGCAGCTGTCTAACTGGCAGAATTTGTACAAAACCGTCTCACGCCCGTTCGCGGCAATTTGAAATACATTGCCGAAGTTATTCCCCGATTGGGATGTCGTGCCGTAAATAACTGCGTGCTTCGCGTCAACAATCACACCATCAAGCGGCCCACTTCCCTCGCGACCTTTAAACGAAAAAACGCTAACGTCGCCGTTGGTTCGCAATCTGTACACTTCACCGGGGTAATACTCTCCTTCGGGATTCTTTACCCACGTTGCCGAACCGTAGATGTTGCCTAGAGGGTCGAGAGTCACTGGACCACTGTATGTATATTTAAATTGCGTGTCTGACTGTGCGGGAAATGTGTAGAGGACAGTCTCAGTCCAACTAGAACCGGGTGAGAGCTTAAAAACGACGCCGAACCCTGTATCCCCTCCTTGGAATGTTGTTCCGTACAGATTGCCCGACTTGTCGAAAATTACCCCTTCTTGAGGGGCCGCGCCATCAACACACTCGCCGCCCGATGAGCAGAATGCATATAGAATCGACTCCGTCCAAAGTCCACCCGAAGCGGGCGAAAGCTCGAAAACTGTCCCGACATTGTCAGTTCCAGCTTCGGCGGTCGTGCCATAGAGATTTCCAGCCTTGTCGAGAATGAGTTTGCCAGCGGGGCCTCCTCCGTCAGCGCATCGGTTAACCTGACAAAAACTGTGAATGACTGTCTCGGTCCATGCTCCTCCAGGAAGTGAAGGCGGCGAGAGTTTATAAACAACGCCACACCCCAAATTGCCCAGGAGTGCGCAGGGCGCGCCGCCCTCGGCGGCCACCCCATATAGATTTCCTTTTGCATCCTCGACTAGGCCTCCGCCTGGTAATCCCCCGTTGGGGCAGGTACCCCCACCGGCCTCGGTGCAGAAGTCATATAAAATCGTTTCGCTCCAAGTCCCGTCGGAATTCGGAGATACCTCGAATACGGTCCCACCATCAAACGTGCCTCCGTATAGAGTGACGCCAAAGATGTTTCCTTTAGCGTCCAGGATCGGGCTTGTAGAATACAAAGGAGTCGTTCCATCATTTGGATTGCTTCCAAAGCTGTACAGCACCCTCTCAACTTGACCCAATGCGAACCCGCAACTCATCACCACCAATGCGGCACACGAAACAATCTTCTTCATAGGTCCTCCTTTGAGGGCACACGAATTGTAGCACTAGGGCGAAACACCCGATAGAGTCGAACGGCCTACGTTTCCCGCATCCCTATTGGGCTTCTAATGCCCGTCTGGTGCCCCAGGTTCGGCCTCACTGACTAACCTGTGTGGCGCGCATCGAAACCGCCGCGAAGTCACTCCACGCAAGGTCCCTCGCCGCGCTGGTGAAAGCGCGAGGCTTCGGGATGACAAGTTTTGAGAGATGAGAGTGGCAGATGGAAATGACTTCCCAAGTTAGCATCCAGAAAGCGGACGCGAACCTGGGGCACCAAAAAACTGCAACGCGGACCCTTCGGCTTCGCTCAGGGCAGGCTCAGGGCACCTGGCTACAAACTGCATCGTCGATCAATCATCCCAGTAACTTGCCGGCGAGCCAGTAATCGACACTGAACCTACCCGGGCCGGAGAAGATCAGCCAGAAAAAGAAGAGCACGTAGAGGACTTCCGGCAGGTAGAGAAAATCGTCGAGCCAGTTCAGCGGCGAGAGTCCTTTCGGAAGCGTGGAGACCGCGCTGGTCAATGTGGCGACAATCATATCGATCAACAAAGCCATGCTGGCTGCGCTCGAAAGCAAACCCGCTGCCACCATCGATCCGCCAACGAACTCGACACCCGCCACGAAATAAGCCGTCTGCCGGGGAAACGGGACTTTGGCTTTTACAAGCGTGTCGTAAACGGGCTTCGTCCCGCCGGCGACGAATAATTTGTTCGCACCTGAGATGGCGAAGAACAGCCCGATCGAAACGCGCACCAGCAGGATGGCATATTGCTCCAAATCGCTGCTACCCAGCAGCGCAAACTGGACCAACCTTTTCCAATCCATCTCTTCTCTCCTCTCCCTATACCTTCTTACCCGATCACTTTTTCTTCGCGTTGAGTGCGGTTAGAAGAACTTTCAGCAGCGCTTCATCCGAGAACGGGTTCTGACCGGAGATCAGTTCGCGATCTTGAAGAACGTAGCTCCCCCAAGGCTCGACCACACTTACGTCACCGCCCGCCGTACGCAAGGCAAAATCCGGGTAGAAGAGAACTTTTCCGCCGATCTCAAGCGGCTCCCGCTGCTGCTCTTCTGCTGTAGAAAAGATCGTCATCTTATATCCGGAATAGATCCAGCCTTGAGCCTTTGCGTGTGCTCCAGCGACATCGCCAGCCGCAAGCGCGGCGACGAACTCTCTCGAATTCGGAAGAGCCGAGAGTAGTGAAATCGGGCCATGGCAGAGCACCGCCGTCGGCTTGGATGTTTTATGAAAGTGTCTAAACACTGTACCTGCATCTGGATCGTCGAGAAGATCGATCATTGGGCCATGGCCGCCGGGGACGAAAACAGCGTCATATTGGTCCAGGCCCGATGCGATGACATCCGAGATACGAGTTGGATCTCTAAGCCCAGCCAGGCCGTCGCGAAATAACATATAGTCCTGAAGCTTGGCCGCGTCCCCGCCGAAGAAATCGGCGACCTCTGAATTCACATCCACTTGCGGCGTGTTGCCTTTGGGGGTAGCAAAAGTGATTTCGTAGCCCTCCTTCATCAGGGCGCGAACCGGGACCGTCAGCTCATTGAGGTAGTAGCCTGCACCCTTGTAAACCTTGCCATCTTTCAAGGGCAAACCGCGACCGCTTGAGACGAGTACCAGGACTTTTCCTTTAGCTGTCATTTTGTTCTCCTCTTGAATTGTTATCCTCTTGAAATCGAATCTGGTCCCTGGGACGACATCATAAAGTTTCTTACCGAGGAAGCAATCTCGTCGGCAGCTGTGTCCAGGGCGAAATGGCCGCCGTCAACAATGTGGACCTCGGCATTCGGAACATCCTCGCGGTAGCTCTCCGGCTCGCTCGGGTCAAACGATGTTTCGTATTTGCCCCAGATCACGAGCAGCCGTGGTTGCTTCTCGCGCATCCATTGCTGCCATTTCGGATAGGAATCGACGTTGGTCCGGTAGTCGTAGAAAAGATCGCTTTGTATCTCAGCCTGGCCGGGCCGATTCAGATAATAAAATTCGTCGGTCCATAGGTCGGGATCGTGGCGTTCCACATCGGGATCGGTCCCCACGTGTCGCAAACGCGCGGCCTCGAGCGATAAGAGATTGGTGCGCAACGCGCTTTCATTGGCGGCGCGATCAGCCCAGAATGCCCGGCGCGTTTTCCAGTTTGCTCCCAAGCCCAGGTTGTGGGCTACGGCGTCCTGCACGATCAGCGCTTCGATTCGCTCCGGATGCTCCAGTGCCATGCGAAAACCGACGGGTCCACCGTAGTCCTGCATATAGAGGGTGAAGTGGGAGAGACCGAGCGCCTCGGTGAAATGGTTCATGACTTCCGCGATGTGATCGAAGGTGTACGCAAATTTTTTCGCGTCCGGCCAGTCGCTGTGACCGAAGCCTGGGTAATCGGGCGCAATCAGGTGATAGCGATCGGCAAGTCGGGCGAAGAGAGGCTCGAACATCCGCGACGAAGATGGAAGGCCGTGCAGCAGAAGAAGCGTCGGAGCGTCTTTCGGTCCAGCCTCCCGATAGAAAATCGAGAGGCCGTCGACCTTTATTGTGCGATAAAACGTGGGGCGTTTCACTGCATCCCCTGCTATGGAATCCTGGTCGGTCTTTTGATCGTTTATTTTTTGATCGTTCATTTTGCGCTTTCAGCTCGCGCTGTTATTGCGCGGATCGTCTTTCGCGTTGAGGTATTCCAGTCCAAGCGGCCCCAGCGCGGTGATTTGCGTGATGTACTCGCCGGATTTCGCCCAGTGGAAATGATGCGTGTTGCCAGGAAGAATGATCACGGAGCCGGGCGGATAGGCTTCCAGCTTACTGGCGTCGAATTCCTCACCCAGTCCGATATAAAAGATGCCGGAGATCACGGTATAGACTCGATCCTCCGCGTGTCTATGAGGCATTAGCTTCGCACCGTGCGGCACTTTCACCCTGACGGTGTAAGGGCCACGCTGCGACGGCTGTCCCACCATAACCGCCAGCCGGACAGAAGGTGGAAACGCCGGGAACGGTTTCCAATCTACATCGTCGGGCAAGATGGTTTTGAAAATCTCCTGCCCGAGTTGGTGATGCCGAACCTCGTTTTGCTGAGCACCCCTTACGGTACCGGCTTCCTGAGACATACAAACCTCCTTTTCAACCCGCGACAACCGACCATCATGGCGAGGAAACATTCGAATCAGCGGTCGATGTAGGTTACGCTCCCGGGAATCCGAACATCAACCACGACTGATTGGCTACCCAATGCGGATATAGCTCCGTCATCTGATCAAACAGCTCCTGGTCCGATGTGGCTGTTTTCTGCAACCTATCGAAGTCCTCGAGGTAACGCTTGGTTTCCTGAATCGTCGAGGGAGAGTCGGGCGCGCCAGGCTTCTTGTGCCCGGCGACAACCATCGTCGGATTGAGCGCCGCCAACCGGTCTAACGCCGCGATCCAATTCTTTCGACTCTCGGGGGTGGTGTCGCCGACGTACATGCGGCATTGGTTGTATACAACGTCGCCCGCGACGATCAGGCCGATCGATGGAACGTAGAGAGACGTTGAATCGGGACTATCGGTGCGGCCCTGCTCCATGATGCGCAACTCATTGCCCTCGAGCATGAACGTGTCGCGCTCATAGGCCTCAGGTGCAACCAACTTAGTGGGCACTTGCCCAGGAAACATCCGGCGCGCTAACTGCTCCACTTGGGGAGAGAGATATATTTGCACGGCGGCCTCGACCGTCTTCGGCGTTGCGATCGCCCGAGCGCCCGGAAAACGGTCGAGCAGAATACTCAGACCGTAGAAATGGTCGAAATGGGCGTGCGTTATATAGATGGTCTCGAGGTTGCGGTTGTGCAGAGCGACCCAATCGGCGAGAGCCTCGGCCTCAGCCACCGTCGTCATTGCGTCTACCAGCACCGCGTCGTACTCCCCGAAAATTAAAGTCGAAGTCATCGGGTCAAAGCCGAGTGCTTCGCCGAAGGGCTTTGGCCGCTCGCCGACCATGGCCTTTCCCGGGGCGGTAAAAACATTCACACTGAGTCCATTTGTGCCGGCCATTTGGTACTCCTTTCGATGTCGGAGCGAGTGACTGCTCAAAAGCAAAATTGGCAGGAAGCGCACGGGAAAGCGCAGGGTGCGCGTCCCACCTCGTCCGACGGATTAACCGTGCCTCTAACCGTAGACCTGGTCAGTGCTCTGTCCGACTTCGATGATGTAGCCGTCGGGATCGCGGATGTAGCAGCGTATCTCGGCGTATTTGGGTATCGGCGGCGTGAGGAACTCCGCTCCTCGACTTTTCCATAATTCGTAGCACGCTTGAATATCCGCCACGCGGAAATTCATAAAGCTGTTGATGTGATTCGGGTCGGGGACGCTGAGCGTTACCGTCGGCTTATCCGGGGTGGGCCCGCCCCCAACATTCAGAATCATCCAGATATTCGCAAGCTGAAGGTACGGAGGCGCGTTGCCGTCACCCATGGTGAGAATGCGAGCGCCGAAGACCTTTTCATAGTAGCGAGCCGATCGCTCGACGTCGGCGACGGTGAGAAAATGCGCGATGCTCATCCCCTCCAGCGGGGGCATCTCATAGCTCTTTTGGTCGACTTGTACCGCAGTCATTGATTTCTCCTTTCGACACAATCCTCATAATGTACTCCAGTTGGAGCAGCGGTTTGATTAAAACAGAAGCGCAAGTTGGAAAGACGAAGGTACAACGGACCCTTTATTTCAACTGGCGAATCCGCTCTTGAAGGAATTGCCGTTCTGGTTCTTGCTGGGTCAACGCGAGCGCCTTCTCATAGGAAGCACGGGCTTCAGCTGTCCTGCCGAGACGGCGGCATAGGTCCGCACGGGCGGAATGCGCGAGATAATAGTTCGCCAAGTCGCCCTGTTCCAACACCGCGTCAATTTCCGCCAGACCTGCCTCTGCACCGTCGCACATTGCGATTGCCACGGCACGGTTTAGCTGCACAACCGGCGAAGGCTGAATTTGTAGCAAGCGGTCGTAGAGCGCAACAATCTGCCGCCAGTCGGTCGCTGCGGACGATTCCGCCTCGGCATGAACAGCTGCGATCGCGGCCTGAAGTGTGTATACGCCGAAGCGTCGGGATTGCAAAGCTTTCTCCAGCAATGCCACTCCCTCAGCGATCTGTTCCCGGTTCCAGAGCGAGCGATCTTGACTCTCCAGCAAAATCAGTTCTCCGGTGGGAGAGGTTCTCGCGGCGCGACGGGATTCTTGCAGCAACATCAACGCAAGCAGCCCCATCACTTCGGGCTCCGGCTGGAGTTCGTTTAGTAAGCGGCCCAGTCGAATCGCCTCGCCGGTTAGTTCGGCGCGCGTTACCTCGGCTCCGGCCGCGGCGGAATATCCCTCGTTAAAAACAAGGTAGGTGACCTGAAGCACCGCGCCCAGCCGCTCCGGCAATTCCTGCGCCGTCGGCACCTCGTACGGAATCCGTGTCTCTCGAATCTTTGCCTTCGCGCGGACTATACGCTGAGCCAGCGTCGCCGGGGTAGTGAAAAATGCACGGGCAAGCTCCTCGGTTGTCAGGCCGCAGACTTCGCGCAAGGTGAGCGCAACGCGCGCTTCGGGCGCTAAGGATGGATGACAGCAGGTAAAAATCAGGCGGAGGCGGTCGTCTTCGATCTCCTCATTCTCATGAGGCCCGTCGTGATCATTAATATTAGTTCGCGCTTCGAGATGTCGCACGAGCTCGTCTTGAGATGCATCGAATCTCGCCCGCCGACGCAGAGTGTCAATGGCTTTGAATCGGGCCGTCGAAATCAGCCATGGTCGAGGATTACCGGGCACTCCACTGCTCGACCACGCAGTTAGCGCAGCCGCAAAGGCTTCGTGCATCGCCTCCTCGGCAAGATCAAAATCACCGAGCAGGCGGATCAGTGTCGCGAGGATTCGCCCGGACTCTACGCGATAAAGGGAGTCGAGCAATTCGCGTATCTCGTCACTGCTCTGCTGAGCAGAACGCTCGGACGTGACAGGCTCGGACATGCGATGACCTTAGCAAACCAGCTATGCGGAATCAATCTGGCAACGTGCTGTGCGTTCAAAGGCGGTTGCGAATTGCATCTTTTCCGGGGAGTACGAACACCGATCCTGCGACTCCCCGTTGGCATTAAAGGATGATTCAAATGCAGTCACGCAGTGCGCGAGGCGGACACTTTTCGCGTCCGCCTCGTCAAACGCGATAAAGCGTTCAGAAGTTACGGCGTGTAGAGCCGATATGTGATTTCGTAATTCGCTCGCGTTGCACCGAAGGTTGTGACGACAAAACTCTGAATTGCATGGTTGCCAGCCTTTACGCCACTCTGGGCAAACGCGAAAGACCCAGACACGAAAGAATTGTCCGTGGGGAGAGTTAGGACGTTCGGGCACCCGATAGGTGGCATGTCGCTGCCGTCTAAATCCGCGCACAAAGCCAATGGGTTGCCCGAGCTAGTATTGAACCCCATTTGGACGTGTATTTCCGCCGTAATCGTGCAACCACCATTCGGGCACACAAAGTTAAGCGGGGAATCGATTGCTTGCTTGCCACTATTTAGGTCAACAACATCTTCTCCCAAGCTGATGCTCGTACTTGCGAGCTTGCGATTGAATATCAGAGTTGGCGACGGAGGCTTAGCTTTACTCGCACTGGCGTTCGTGGCCCGAATTGAATGCTGCTCCGGCCCTGCGAATGCGCTCGCACATATGGTTAACATCATCAAAAAAATCCCAATCTTCGTTCTCATTTTCATATGCTCATCCTCTCATGTTGTGATTTTGTATTCCGTATTCCGTCGGTTTAACGCGTTGCTGCCAGCTCGCGTAGAATGCGATTGTGGAAATTGTCTGGCCAATCGTTGGGATGACAGCCTACGTGTCGTGCTAGTGAAAGTCAATGAGCGCCATGGAGTTGGGGCGCTCAAATGCACTGCTGACGCAGCATCGCCTTTCACTCATTAATTGGTTGCCACGCGTCTGAGTGCAGGATTTGCTCGCATCCCCTACGGGAAGAAATAGAGCGAGACTTTGTAGGTTGGATTGGCCCGGCACCATTGCAAAACATTACAAGTTAGCCAACCGATCAACCGTATATCGGCACGCTCACGCATTCGGCTTATTTCAAAAATGCCTGCATCAGAAGCAAGATCTGGTACTCTCAGTGCGTTATACGGAGCTGAAACATTTCCCCTTCACACCGACACAGCGTTCTGGCCCGTACCCGCTCGCTACATTACTCTACGCGTTGCTGGCGACCTCAGGCGGCATACTATCGTTCGATCATTCAATGACATTTTCAGGGACTTTGCTTTCGACTTCAGGAGAGAAGTTGCTCCACAAACATTCGGTGCGATCTACCTGACCCGCTTTTAAGCGAGCGGAAAGGAGTTGCATATCTTTTGCCCAAATGGGTTTCCCAAGGCAGGCGTATTCACATCATATGTGCATTTGCTCAACGTGCCCGCCGGCTCGCACTATGAGGTTGTTGTTGACGCTGGTCACGTCAAAAGACGATAATGCGTCGTCCGTGATCTTTCCCATTCACTAACATATGGGCTCGCTCCGTCAAATGGAAAACTTATCAATGAAGCATTTTCTGGTCCTTTGCATTTTCCTTGTCGCGACGAACGCAAACTCGCTGGGGCAAAGTAACCCCGTACCATTCATAAATCAGCCACTTGTGCCGACCAATGCAATCCCCGGCGGCCAACCCTTTGTGCTCACCGTCAATGGGACGGGGTTCGTATCTGGATCGATCGTAGAGTGGAATGGTGGCAGTCTATCCACGACCTTTGTGGCCCTTCGCAGTTGGTGGCAACCGTACCCTCGTCGAGCATCGCTGTACCCACAACGGCACTGATCACAGTGTCCAATCCCGCCCCCGGGGGTGGGATGTCCTCCGTTGCATTTTTCTCTGTTACCGAACCATCAAGCTCGATTTCTCTGGACAATTCCAATTTGAGTACGGGAGTTAGCCCGGTGGCCGTTGTTACGGGCGATTTCAATGGCGATTTGGTGCAAGATCTGGCGGTTTTGAATACTACATGTACAAACTCCGGATGCGCCCCAAGCGGCTCTGTTTCCATTTTATTGGGGAGGGGTGATGGGACATTCTCCGCGCCAACTAACGATGACGTGGGATATTTTCCGACTTTTCTTGCCATCGGAGATTTTAATGGTGATGGCAAGATAGATATTGCTGTGTCTCATCATGTCTGTGGAGCTCAGTGCACTGGGGCGGTGTCGGTATTACTGGGCAACGGTGACGGTACCTTTGAACCGTATGTTGATTTCGTAACTGATGATGATCCTCGTTTTCTTGTTGTGGGGGATTTTAACGGTGACGGGAAACTGGATATTGCTACTTCTGATTTCTTCGACGCCGTCGCGATCTTACTTGGAAACGGCGACGGAACATTCCTTCCACCCACAATCAATCATGCGGGCGGCTATCCTTCATGGGTTTCTGTCGGAGATTTCAATCACGATGGAATGCTGGATTTGGCTGTTACGAATTTTTGCGACCCTAGCACCTGCGGGTCGCCAGCAATTTCAGTTCTACTTGGGAATGGTGACGGGTCTTTGCAGTCGCCGTTGAAGTACAGCGTTCCTGACCCGTCGTACGCGCTACTAGCTGCCGATTTCAACAGGGACGGGTTGCTCGATATGGTCGTAATTGGTTGCCCCGGAGGTTCGTGTAGTCAGACCTCAGTTCACACCCTGATGGGTTCACCCGGGGGCGGATTCTCTCTAGGGTCATATTCCGCTCTCGTTGGCTATGAATTAAACGGCGGCGCGGTCGGCGATTTTAATGGCGACGGAATCTTGGACTTTGCAGTTGCAGGTGATGTGTATGGTTGTGGAGGCAACTGCCTTCAGTCTTCCCAAATTTCGATATTCCTTGGCAACGGAGATGCGACCTTCCAGCCCGATGCTGATTTTGAAGTGGGTCTCGCCGCGTACGTTCTAGCGAACGGGGACTTTAATGGAGATGGTAGGTTGGATTTCGTAAGCAACGCTCAGCTCGCCAACGAAGTATCGATTTCATTACAGCAGGCGGTCAATGGGCCAATCGTAAATCTATCGCCAAATACTTTGTCGTTCGGTCAACAGGTGCTGGGGACAACAAGCACTCCTCAAGTTGTGTCACTTTCCAACACGGGAACCCAAACGCTTTCAATTTCCAGCCTTAATGTTGGAGGGGCCGATTCCGGGGACTTTTCGCAATCAAATAACTGCGGGACTTCCGTCCCAGCCGGTAAAAGCTGCCAAATCAGCGTAACGTTCGCCCCAAGCGCTACTGGCCCTCGAAGCGCCAGTATTTTTATAGTAGATAATGCACCAAACAGTCCTCAGAGTATCCCACTGTCAGGCACTGGCACCCAACCCGCAGTTTCGCTTTCGCCCTCAAGTTTAGATTACGGCAATCAAACCGCAGGCATCGCCAGCGCTCCGTTGGTATCCACCTTGACCAATACGGGAAATGGGACGCTGACTTTATCTTCAATCGTGCTAAGCGGTCCTAACAGCGAAGACTTTTCCCAAACAAATAACTGCCCGTCCTCGATCTCCCCGAACGCGAGCTGCAATATCAGCGTGACTTTTAAACCTTCCGCAATTGGTTCTCGCAACGCCACCCTCGTGATAACAGACAACGCTCCGAACAGCCCTCAATCACTTCCGCTCGCGGGGGTTGGAGTACTGCCAGCAGTAACATTCTCAGCGACATCTTTAACTTTCCCTGCTCAGACCGTGTTTAGTACGAGCCCGCCTCAGAAATTGACGCTCACCAACACAGGCTTGGGCATTTTGAAAATTTCGGGAGGGTCTCTAACAGGACAATTTGGCGAGAACAATAATTGCGGAGGAACTCTTGCACCGGGGGCGAGTTGCTCAGCGGAAGTAACCTTCAAACCAACGAGTAAGGGCACGCTGAACGGAACTATAGCGGTGACCGACAACGCACCGGGCAGTCCGCAAAACGTATCGCTGACAGGAGTTGGAACCTACTTACACATCACTCCACCGAAGATTGACTTCGGAAGCCAGCCAATTCATACGACAAGTCTGGCGAAGAGGATCACGGTCACCAATAAAGGGAGTGACACAGTTCATATCTCAAGCATATCGATTATGGGGACGGATCCCGGAGACTTCGCACAAGCGAATAATTGCGGGAACAGCGTGTCGTCGGGTGCGAGTTGCTTTATCAAGGTTAAATTCACTCCGTCGCAGCAGGGTCGGCGAACGGCAAATGTACAGATCAATGATGATGGTGGCGGAAGTCCGCAGACGGTGGCGTTGAGCGGAACGGGAACGCCGTAGCTGTAACGAGACTCCAAACTTATTTTGCTGACCCCGATCCTTGGAAGACTGATCATTTTGCGCATATTTCGTCTTCACTGGAAATGTGAAGCAGGCCTCGCTGCAAGCCGGCTGTTCGGCGTGGTGGGGTTACAGGCTCATCAAGGAGTTTCGACTCCAACCGGTTCTACGTGCAATTCGAACAACGCAAAATAGACGAATGCTGCTCCTCTCTTCCAATGGCACCCCGGATGTGTAATATCAAATTGGCTAGGTCGATGAGGAAAAGCTTAGTAATTCTTCGGGATTGCCTTGTACGATCACCGGCTCGCCAGCCCCTCGACGGCCAAGGCGCCAGCGGCAGTTTAGCATTCGATAAAGCGGGTAACCTTTACGGTGTGACCGCATACGGTGGAATCAATGATGTAGGCTCTGTCTTCGAGTTGACAAACTCAAATGGCAAGTGGACCGAGTCTGTAATATACAGCTTCAAATTCAACGGTGTGGACGGATACTACCCATACGCGGGGGTGACATTAGACTCGGCAGGAAATATTTTCGGGACGACGGTCAACGGCGGCTTAATATCGGTCCAGACGGTAGTGCTGGCACAGTATTCCAGCTCCGTCAAACCGAAGGAAGCTGGGTTGAACGAGTGGTCTACAACTTTTGCTCGTTGTCCAACTGCGATGATGGTGCTAATCCATTTTTTGGTGCACTGACGATTCACGGTGGCCATCTACATGGCACAACGGACATCGGAGGCGCGGGCGGAGATGGCGCGGTCTACGAAATTAGCCCTTCATCCGAAAGGGCTCGATCTGATAGTACAAAAAGCAATTTGATCGAAGTCGAGGCCAGCACTGCAATTTGCCCAATTCGGTTCACAGTTTCTCCTACCCTGCGCGATTATAGCTACCGCTTAAACGTTCTTGGAACGCAATCTTGATCGTTTCTGCCCAAATGTGCGAATGACGAATCAGTGCTGACAGTTCTTTCTTCGGAATTTTTGCGGGTGCAGAGGGGATGTTAGCAAGTGATGGTGTTGCAGCTCTTGAATCACTGCGTTCGCGCTCGCCGCATTGCCCATTGCCGTATAATGCGGGTCACACGTAAATGAGAAGTATGGCCACTGCAAGTTGTGGGCATCTCGATAACTTATAAGATGCGGCGCTAAGAACTCAATGGGTATGTCCGCGTTGAGCGCGAGTTGACGCAACCTTTCTGCTGGCTTTGATGGGTTAAAATTTTCTGGAATCTTGCCATATTCGTTTGTGATGTGCTGGCGCCAGTCGCGGTCGATGTCCGGAAGTCCTGGCCATGCCATTACAATGAATTTTGCTCCATCGGCAGTGATCGTCGATTGCATCCTGCGCAGAACCTTTTCAGTTATAGTCCAAGCCTGCTGCCATTCCGGCTCCAGAGGATCATCTGAGAACGTTCCAAAGAAGATGGGAAGCCCTTCCCATCTCGACTCGAATCCCGACCAGTCAACCCGCAGCCATGTACGTTCGAGATAGTATGCAAGCACGGATCGGCGCTCTAGAAAGGTCCGCAGCCGGTTTAAAGGCCTGGATGCAACCGGGCTAAAGACAAGGTCGCCACTTGGGCTTAGATCGTAATAGGGGGCGTACCAAGAATGGATTCCATAAGATTTTGGCTGAATCGTCGAAGAATTATTCATGACGTCATTCGGAGAAAACATTAGAACAACCAAATCTGGATGAAATTGCCTTACTCGTCGTTCATACATAATGAGCTCCTGCGTGGTGCCGATGCCTTCGACCCCAAAGCTCATCACTTCAATATTCTTGTACCCTTCCTGAAGCAGCTGTTGCTCCATTTGAATGTTCAGCACTTCCTGCGGTTTGACTTGTGCATCTTCAACTGCGGAGTCTCCGAGTAAGGCAATACGGAATTCGTCGGGAGGCTTTTCCAATGTGCGATCACGGTCACGCCATCCCCAGCGATTTATCTCGATTTCACCTACAAAACAACCGCGCCTATGGATAGTGTGACGATTCGGTATGAGGGAAAGCCCTAACTCAGCGTCGTATTGCCGAAACGGCGAACTGCGGTAGGCTCCAAGCGGAATGACGCGGAGCAACATCTCTCCACCGACCAATAGCAGCAGTATTGCACCGAACGCGGATATCAATCCGAAGGCGATTTGTTTGAGCAAGGGAAAAGACATTTCACTCCAGCGCCTATCAAAAGTCTCGACTTCAGCGACGTGCGCTGTCGATGTGGTTGGCATACCAATCGTAAGTTTCGGGGAGAGCCTGCTCTAGCGTGTACTCGCAGGCAAAGCCAGTCGCATTAAGACGGCTGACATCGTAGGCGCGGAAAATGTAACCGCTGGGTTTGGTTGCGTCCCAAATAACCTGGTCCCTTGTGCCTGTGTATTCAGCAAGAATTTCAACTACGTCGCGAATCTTCCGTGTCGTCCCCGATGCTAGGTTGATTGGCCCGGCGGCATTGTCCATAATGGCATACAAAGCTCGCGAACAATCTTGTATGTAAAGAAGATCGCGATGCGCTGAGCCGTCCCCCCAAACAGTGATTGGAGTTTTGTTGAGTGTGGCTTCGTGGAATTTTTTCACGAGCGACGGAACTACATGGCCGGTTTCGGTATTGAACCGGTCGTGTGGACCGAAAAGGCTAACCGCGAACGCGAAAGCATACTTCATGCCGTAGCTGCTCTCATAAGTCTGCAATTGCGCCAGCATAGCGCGCTTAGCCTGAGCGTATCCGTATTGAGAATGATGCGGGGGGCCGTTCCAGACATCATCTTCGGTTAAGGGCCTGACGGAGTTGAGTTCCGGAAACATCGCGACCGATCCCACTGCAACAACTTTTTTGACCTCTGCGTTTCGGCAGGCATCGATGACATGCGTGTTGATGAGAGTGTTCTTGAGGAAGGATTCTCCTTGATTATTTGCGTTATAAAGCAGACCGCGAACGAGTCCGGCCATATGGAAGACGTAATCTGGTTTGTGATGAGCAAAATATGCCGATACGGTTTCGCGGCGGGTCAAGTCACATTCGGCTGAGCTAGGGGACAGAACTTTTGTAAAACCCTGCGATAGCAAATGTTCTTTAAGATTGCGGCCGACGAGGCCAGAAGCTCCAGTGATCAGGACGATATCATCATGCTGCATCATCGGCAGGGGCAGCTAGCTTGCTTTTGTATCCAGGCGGGATCCACGATTGGAAATATCTTTTGGGGTGGAGCGTGATCGATCCCCCACTGTTTTGTTTGCGATATGCATAAAGATTCTTCCAAAGGCAAGCATTCTCGCTTCATGAAGTAGTGGATTTAGCGGATCGAGCGTTGCTTTGTCAGAAAATTCGGCGACTGCACGCGCGCAATCTGAATAATCGCCGGCGCGAAAATAAAAGAAGTTAGGGGCGATTTGCTCTTTGTGGACCTCAAGGTCCGTCAAAATAACCGGCTTGCCTAGTGCCTTCGCTTCCTCGACGATCGAGCTCCAACCTTCGAATTTCGAAGGTTGAATGACTGCATGTGATGCGCGAACAAGGGCGATTTGTTCAGGGCGGGGGAGCACTCCTAAAATTTGTATTTGAGGTTCCACGCCCAGTTCGCGTATTTCCGCTTTCAGTCGTTCGACGTATCCGGGATGGTGGTGATCGGTGACCGGACCAGTGCATACGACGTGAATGCGTCTGCCCTGTTTCGCTAGTTCCGCTACTGCGCGAAAAGCGGTCGCATGATCTTTGTGGACCCAGAATTGATCGCAAACGATAAAAAACGACTGCGGTATTTTGTAGCGAGCCATGACCGGACCAGGATCGCCGTACCAATCGTCCATCGGCACTGTTACAAAACGAAGGATATGGGTTTCCGCGCGGGGAGTTCCATAAACGCGAATCCCATCATTAAGCGCGGATTGACTACTGAATACAGTGTGCCCACCGGCCTTGTTGAGCTGTGCAGAAAACCTGCGATCGCGGATTTTGCGGGTAAACCACGGAAAGTTGTCGGGCAAAATGCAATGCTGGACATCTGGAATCCAATCGATGGGATTTGGCAGATTGGTAGGAGATTCGCACACCGGAAACATACAATCCACGCCTTCTTCCCGGGCTGCACGAGATAGCTCGGGAACAGCATCGTCTTGGTATGCCGACGACCCGAAGGCCTTCGTAACCTGGGCAACTCTGGTTACTGCACGGCTCTTAAAAAGATTATTGGGCCACGTTTGGTATCGGGCGAATTTATCGACCAGGGGAACGACTTCTTCGTACAGGTCCGTGTCATTCTGGCAAAAGAGAGTAATCCGCGGTCGTTCCTCTTGCGGCAATCGCTTTAGAGCACGGATCAGGTTGTGGACGTATGTTGCTCCACCCAGCCACAAATCCAGCCCAATCAAACCGACATGGAGACGCTCGTTTTTCATTGACTACGCCTTCTTCAATGGCTGTGTTGAGTTGGCGAAAACCTCGAAAACTCAAGCAGCGGCAACCAGAAATCAATATTTTTAACCGACTGCCTGTATACCGGAATGACCAAACGATGTCAATGAAATTGGGTCCCACTACCGGAGATTGGAGTCGTTTCATGCTCGTAAACGTGCGAAAAGGGCAAGAAAGGCGTTGGGCGAGGCTTTGAATAATAAAGTGAGCTTGACGAGGGTTTTGATCTATCTATAATCAGCCAGCGGTGGAGTAGTTTCGCGAATGCCTGTTGATTATCTGTCAACAACTCCCCCCTGACAGCGATTGAGACGGTCCTACAATGACTTTGCCGCAGCCTGGGGTGTCGAAGCGTTCGGCCAGTTATCAAAAAAATCCGAGTAGCAAGTAAAATAATGTTCTGGGAAGCAGTGGAGATAAGGGAGAAATTGTGATGAATGAGAAAAATGAGCTCGTACTAGTTGCGGGGGGAGATGGTTTCATTGGCGGTTCCTTGGTAGCCGATCTTCGCCGACAGGGTTACACGCGTATCCGGAGTGTGGGCCTAAAGCCTTTTGACAGCTGGTATCAGCGGTTTCCCGACGTAGAGAATTTGCGCCTTGATTTAAAAGATCCAAAGAACTGCGAAATTGCATCTGAGGGCGCTTATGCGGTCTACATGCTGGCCGCCGATATGGGCGGCATGGGTTTTATCGAAACGCATAAAGCAGAATGCATGCTTTCGGTCCTTATCAGCACCCATATGGTTATGGCTGCGCAGAAAAAAAATGTACAGAAGTATTTTTATTCTTCTTCCGCTTGCGTCTACAACGGCAGCAAACAAAAAGAGTTCAATTCTCCTGCGCTGAAAGAGGCAGACGCTTATCCTGCTGAAGCCGAAGACGGATACGGCTGGGAAAAGCTATTCAGTGAGCGTATGTGCCGGCATTTCCAGGAAGATTATAGCTTGCGGACACGAGTAGCTCGATACCACAACGTATACGGCCCAAATGGCACATGGATGGGCGGACGCGAAAAGGCCCCGGCTGCGATTTGCCGCAAGGTGATCGAAGCCAAAATGAACGGTTTATCCGAGATACCGGTATGGGGCGATGGCAATCAGAGACGAAGTTTCATGTATATCGACGATTGCCTGAAGGGATCGCAGATGATCATGCACTCCGATATTATTGATCCGATAAATCTTGGTTCCGCGGAAATGGTAAGTATTAATGAGCTTATTGACGTTGCGGAAGAAATCGGAGGCACAAAGCTAAAACGTGTCTACGATCTGACCGCTCCCAAGGGTGTGAATGGCCGAAACAGCGACAACACTCTTATCAATGAGTTGCTCCATTGGGAACCCAGCATTTCGTTGCGCGAAGGCCTTGAGAAAACCTATCGCTGGATATACGACCAGTGCATGGCCCGCGCGAAGGGTGCTCACGTCGTAGTCTAGCGGCTGCAAAACTTTAATCGATCCGGACGTCCCTGACGTTCGGATTTTCTTTTTGAGGCTGGCTGAAGTTGCTACGTGACGTCGTCCGCATCGTTGCAAGCTTTTGATTCTATAGTTCGGTGATCTCAGGACGTAGTGCAATGGTTCCATCCGCCCGAACCAGATAAGTTCCAGGTGCGATGCCGGCCCCCGATGGAGACAGAATTTTATCTACAATTCTGGCGATGATTGCGGGGTGGGCATACGATGAGAAGTCAAAATCGTTAGGCCGTCTACGTCGAATTCCTTCGGTATCGATTTGGAAGGTGGGAACGAGTTGATACACGCGCAGCTTGTCGATTGGATATTCTTCGGCTACAGCCCGCAGCATTGCATGCAATCCGGACTTCGAGGCTGCATAGGCGGACCTGCCTGACGCAGGCAAGAGAGCTACATCCGAGGACAGGTTGATGATGATTCCGGGAGAAGCTGAAATGAGACTATTCAAGAGACTCGAGATGAGAACACAATGGCCGACGCAATTGGTGGCAATAACCTGTTCCCATTCCTTTGCAGACGTGTCCGCCGCTGGATGTCGCCCGCCTTCGCCATAGTGAACTGCGGACAACACTAATGCGCGGATGGCAATCGGGTGCAGTGATGAAATGCATTTGGCTACCGCGACCGGGTCGGATAAGTCCAACTTGATCCATTCAAAATTTCCTTTCATAGCTGGATTGTCCTTGTGGTTTGGCTTGCTACGAGAAAGTCCAATTACTGCATGGTGTTTTCGAACCAAAGTCTCGAGGATTGCCCTGCCTATGCCTTGCGATGCGCCGGTCAAAAGCGTACGGCCGTGTAATTTAGTTAAATTCAGTTGCTTCTCCAGCAGGCGCAGATGAGAAATCGACGATCGCCTTAACGAATTTTGCATTATCACGTTCGCGGGACAGCATCGTATTCACGGCGCCGGGAAGTTCGCTTAGGTTAAATATGCGGTGTGGAATATCAGCGAGGGAAATATCTCCACTAGATAGCAGGTCGATAGCTCCAAGAATATGGCGGGTAGAAGTTCCCCGATGGCCGACGAGATTGACTGTCTTTCCAGTAAGGAGGTCTGGGATCATGACGGGAGGCACAGAATTAACGCCACAAACATTAAGCCCTCGGATGGCATCCAGGCTGACTTCGCCCAAACGAGGCTCACGATATTCCGTTGGAAATCCGGCCATAAGATCAATTGTCGCTCCGTCCCGTAGATTGTCCAATAACCAATTCAGGCCTTCCGGCGCAGTTTCTCGTGAACAGCATAGGATGGCGCAATCCGATTCCTTGTTGCGATTTATGAAATCGGCAGAGAAGCAGATATTTACGTTATTTGGCCAAGCAACAGATGCACGCAACCATTGGGCGTGTTTTTCTGATTGCGAAATTAGTGTCGCACTGGAACCGAACGATTGCGACCAGACCTTTGCAGCCAAAATTGCTACCGTTCCGGATCCGCGTATCAGAAGAGAAGTGAGACCGATAACCTTCAAAAGCTCTAAGCTGTACAAAACCGAGGCAAGTGGCTCGACAAGGACCAAGTCAAGGTTTCCGAGCGCGCAATTCCGTGGGCATGCAAGTAGTAGATTGCCGGTTTCGACCGTTGAAGAGTCTATACAAAATATTTCGCGGAATATGCCATTCATGCTGTGACCAATGACGACGCGAGGATTTTCTTTGTGAACCGGATTGATGATCACCCGGGTACCGATGACGAAACTGCTGCTTTTCGGCGAATAGACGATCACGCCGACACCTTCGTGCCCCAGCACATCCGTATGACAAATTCTCGAACCGGAAATCATTGCCAGATCGGTGCCACATACTCCGGCTGATAGCATTTTAATGACGATAAACGAATCGGTGTAATTGGCCGCGTTTACTTGCTGAACTGTTAGTTTGCTTTGATCTGGGAGGAAAGAAGCCACTAAATGTTGCTCAACCCTAGGCACTCTTAGAAACCTCTGACACAATTTGGTTTGACCAGGACCGAACAAAGACAAGCGCGTCTCTCAACTGGGATTCGCTGACTTCGTCAACGAAAGTTGCTTCACCGATGCCAGTGAGGATCGGCATACGCAGCTGTCCGCCACGATGTCGCATTGCCTCGTGAATACCTTCTTTCAGTATTTCTACGGTCAGGTTCTCCAGGAAAATGGGTAGTCCCATGGCGTGCTGCGTTGCCAGTATACGGTCTGCTCTTGAAAGATCAAGCAGACCCATCACGACCGCGAGTCCAGTAGCTATCGCCATATCGAGCGCGACAGCTTCTCCATGTTCGAGATCGTTGAACTTGAATTCGAAAATAGGACTGAAAGTATGTCCGTAATCGGGCAGCCGATCGAGGATGCGTTCGTAGAGATTAGGGGATAGTTCGAGCAGGATTGCACGAATCGATCTGCGAATAAGTTCCGAGCCCTGCGGGCATTGGAGCTTCGAGCGAAGCAGCAAAGATGAATAAGTTTCGATTAAATCGAACAATGGTGCGTCAGCAACGAGCGCTATCTTAAGCGCTTCGGACAAACCATTCCTTATCTGACGTTCTGGCAATGAAGAAAGAAAACCGGGATCAACAATTACGGCGTAGGGTGGACAAAAAGTGCCTAGCCGACTTTTGTGTTCATGAAAATTAACTGCGTTTTTAATGCCTACACCAGCGTCAATCTGTCCAACCAAGGTGGTGGGTAGGCGGAGACAGGGAACACCGCGACGGAAAATGCTGGACGCGAAGCCAACTATATCGGAGATCACGCCACCGCCCGCAGCCACGATCAGGTCATTCCGCCTGCACACACTGAGACTTTCGAACGCTGAAACTAGTTCTGTAACTGACACCAGATCTTTTTTCTTTTCACCGGCCGCGACGACGATGGTTTCGAGTCTGCGATAGGAACCAGCAAGCAGCCTCCGGATTGCGTCTCCATACGTCTTGTTAACGTGTTCATCTATCGCCAGAATGATCCGATCAAAACGTTCTAACAGATGGTGGGGGAATTTTTCATTGCCGAAAACGTTAATGACCACATGAACCGGGTACTCGGTAGCCGTGTGTCGGGAAACACAATATGGAGGCTCCGCGTTCATAGTTTCTCGACGGTGAAGTGTAGGTGCTTCGCGTGCCATGTACGCCGCGCCGATGAGCCCGGCATCGTCAGAGATCGGACCCAAAGTAATTCGATTCGCCCAAAAGGTATCCGCATTGCGATCTAGCGGATAGAAGTCCAATGCTTTCAAATTTTCCAGAACGGACGAAAGGTAATAGTCCTGCAACTTAAAACAAACACCACCGGTCAGGATGAGCTTGTCGATTTCAGGATCCAGCATGACATGCCATTTAATTGATTCCGCGATGGGTAGTGTGAATGCTTGCATTAATCTTTTGGACAAGGGGTCGCGATTAGCCAAACCTTCAGCAAAAGTATCGAGATTTATTCCCGATTCCGGTTCGGAATGCAAGGAAAGAAATTCCCAGGGAAAGGTCTCTCGCACGTAGGCCAACACATGTCGGATGCCTTCTCCCGATACGAATGCGTTCATATGGCCGATGCCGCCGCATCCGCATTTTAAAGATAATGGACAGCCCTCGACGGAGAAGGCTATGCGGTGATGGCCTATTTCTCCCTGCGTCCCCATGCCTGCGTCGACTGGAACGTGCGGTACAGAACAGTTCAAAACTCGTGATGCGATCCCGGTGCTGACGGTAATGAGCGCAAGTCGCCGCGCGTGCCGGAATGCTGATAACCGGGAGTGCGCAATCAGAGAAGCAGTTACATCGTTAACGATTGTGATCGATGCATCATCGAAATAGCACCTGATGGCGGACTGTAAATCGAAACGAGAAGATTCCTCTCCGAGAATGGGTCCCGAACCGAGAATAGTGCCGGTGTGAGCATTTAGCGCTGCTCCCATTGAGATTGCGATCGCAGGTCGCGAGCGTTTGATACCCGACGTAGCCGTGGACATTTTGATAGTGGCAGCGATATAAGAGGCAATATCGTCTAGGATGTCGGCGGCGGATCTGCCCGGAGCCGATCGATGATTGATAGAAGGAATTCGCTTGACGTTCGTCAATCGTCCGCTGAGATCCAGCACACCACTGCGAAACGAGGTTCCACCGATGTCGAATGTGAAGACCTCGCGGCCATTTCCGAGAGCCACCGGGAATGAATTTGCTACTCTGCTCATGTCAGATACTGATGTGTCAATAAAACAAAATCCCGCTGGCGCTAGGATTGTAGGAGAGTTGGGAGGCGATTGCAACAGAAAGCGCTCGGGAACCAGAGATTCGTGGTCGGAAGAGCTTCTCTACGACCTTAACCACGAGCCGGTCAGGTTGAGAAAGCCTGGTTTTTACCGCCAACGCTTCATTGCCGTCGATTATGGCACGACGAATCCCACGGTGTTTCTGGATATTTATGACGACGGAAACATCTGCTGGGTGGCGCGCGCGTATTACTAGGATTCGTTAGCGGAAATGAGGGAGAAAAAGGATGCCGAGTATGTGGAAGACCTGATCGAATTCATCGGTCCAGGGCTCGACGCGATGCGTCATGCCAACATCAGCATAACCATGAACACCTACACCCACGCTGTGAGCGGGAAGAAGCGCCAGGCTCAAAGCAAAGTGGTAGAAATGATTCTGCCGCGAGATAGGACGACGATGGCGGTGTCTGCAGGAGGTATTGCTTAATGTGTACCATCTTGTGTACCACGCCTTTTTGGGAAATCCTGCTAACCTACTCAAAGGAATGGCGGGGACGACGGGACTCGAACCCGCGGCCTCTGCCGTGACAGGGCAGCGTTCTAACCAACTGAACTACGTCCCCACTTGCGTTCCGGCATTTCGCTGGCGCGAAGCCGAAACCCTGACGATTGCGTCCGTCAGTGTCACCAAGTAAATTGCTTGTATCGCTGTCCAGAAATCTACAGGTTAAGCTCTCAAGACCTTCTCGACTAAAGAATTGTAGCAGAGGGCTACGAAGCTTGTCATATATCCGGACCCATTCGCTCCAAGCACGCGCAATTCAAAACCGACACACAGATTGGATTAGGAATGGTAGGCAGTGCAGGGTTCGAACCTGCGACCTCCTGCGTGTAAAGCAGGCGCTCTAACCAGCTGAGCTAACCGCCCATGAGTGCGGGTGACTGAACTAATTCTAACGAAAGTATAACGCAACTGGTCATTTGATATCCTTGTGCAATTAGTTCTAGAAAGCGACTAACTATGATTATGCGCGCTGGGCTTCCGTCTTCTCTATTCGTCCTCGTTTTAGACCTCATCTTGCTCGCCATTCTTTCCTGCGTTGCAACAGGACAAAATGCCATGAGGACTGCGCACGAACAGACAATAATGCAATCTCCAGCTGGATTCACCCAGGTAGCTGAGCTAACCGCCTCTGATGGGGCAAGAGATTTCGAGGTTGGATGGTCAGTAGCTGTGTCTGGAAATACGGTGACCGCTGGGGCATCGGGCGCTGCGGGCTTCACTGAATGTGAAACGTACGTTTTTGTTGAGCCCTCAACGGGATGGGCGAACATGACACAGACCGCGCGTCTTTTTGTCCCAGACTCAGAAGGGCAAAGTGTCGGCGATTCTGTTGGGTCGAGCAATTCGACGATTGCAGTCGGTGCCCCTGTATTTGGGACGAATGAGATCGCTTCTGAAACTTACCTCTACGTTCGGCCCATTGGCGGCTGGAAAGACATGCAAGCCACTGCAGCTTTGTACTTCCCGAGCCAATATAACTTAGGCTTCGGCATTGCTACAGCGATCGACCCTACCGGCAACTACGTTCTGGGAGGATCTCCGTCAATTGAAAACGGCTTTTCTGGTGCCGTGAGTATCTATGCAAAGCCCCCGAATGGATGGAAGGATACCCGCGAGCCAAATCTTCTCTTGTATCCCCCTAAGGGATCAGCTGCGGGGGACTTCGGTCGCTCAGTTGCCCTCTCTGGAAACACATTAGTTGTCGGTGCGCCCTTTCAAGCGTCGAACGGCGAGCCGAGCAGCGTCTTCCTATACATAAAAAAGGGCGCGGGTCTACAAGTGATTGCGCGACTGACTGCATCGGATGTCGGACGTTACGACAATTTCGGCGTTTCAACAGCGATCAGCGGCAACACTGTTATCGTTGGCGCGCCTGGGCATAACGCCGGAGTAGGAGCCGCATATATTTTCGTCAAACCTGCTACCGGCTGGACGAGCATGACGCAAACCGCTGAGCTGACATCCTCGGATGCTACCCCGAATGGTGCGCTCGGTACTTCAGTCGCGATAAGTGGAGGAACGGCCATCGTAGGAGCTCCGGGCAGTTTCCAAAATGAATTGCAGGGCGCCGTGTATCAGTACGCAATGCCGGCAGGCGGATGGGCGAACGCAACCGAGACCGCCAAGATTGTCTCATTCGATGGTCAACCGCAAGATCTCTTCGGAAATTCGGTTGCTCTAAACGGGACGACTGCAGTCATCGGAGCACCCTTGCACCCAGTAAACGGCAATTCAGAAGAAGGCGCGGTTTACGTATTCGCCCAACAATAGATGCCGCGCGCACTTCTACCATGCATTTCCCTGCTAAACTTTCCGTTTGCGCCGCCTCATCATTAACGCCGACGACTTCGGACTGACCCGTGGAGTAAACCGCGCCATCGGCGAGGCCCATCAATATGGGATCGTAACTTCGACTACGTTGATGGCGAATGGTGGCGCGTTCAATGATGCCAATCGCCTTGCTGCGACGCTTCCAAAATTGAGCGTTGGATGCCACGTCGTCCTAGTCGATGGCTCGCCAATCCTCCCAGCGACTGAAGTAACGAGCTTGCTGGAAAATCGATCCGACCACTTTCCTCGAGCGATCAGCAACGTCATGGTACGGGCGTTAGCCGGCCGGATCGACCCCGAACAAGTTCAAGCCGAAGTATCCGCGCAGATTCTGAAATTGAAAGCTGCAAACATCGCAGTCTCACACCTGGACACTCATAAGCACACGCACCTATTTCCTCAGATCCTGAAACCGATTCTGAAGGCCGCGCGAGCTTGCGGAATCAATGCCATTCGAAATCCTTTCGGAAGGATGAGCTTGGCTTTAACGTTAGGTCGTCCCGATCTTTGGAAGCGACATTTCCAGGTCAGCCTGCTTAATCGATTCGCAGCTTCGTTCCGGCGAGCGGTATCTGAAGCTGGCATGGTAACCACGGATGGCAGTTTGGGAGTCGTCGCCACCGGCGCTCTGGATGAAGCGCTGTTCCGCTCTATGCTCGAAAACCTCCCCGAAGGCACGTGGGAATTTGTCTGCCATCCCGGCTATAACGATACAGAACTGAGCACAGTTCGAACCCGACTACGGGCCTCACGAGAACAGGAATTGACCGTTCTCACCGCTGGGTCCAGCCGTAAATTGCTTAATCAGCTCGGGATTGAGCTGATTTCCTACGCCAACTTCGGGCAATAACCCTTAGACCTGGCGTACACGGCCTTTGGATACCCTTCAAGGCACTACTTTGCTAATACAAATTCAGGGTTTGCAGGGTATGATTCGGTTATTCTCCCCAGGAAACGCAGGTGGGACCCAACGATTTATGGACAAGCGACCTGAACGCCGCGTAGAAAAAGAGATTCCTGTTCGAGTGTGGGGCATGGATTCCGATGGCCGCCCCTTCATTCAATTTACGGTAGCCAAGAACATGAGCAGCGACGGAGCCCTGCTCACCGGAATTAGCCATCCTTTGAAACCGCACGACATTATCGGAGTGCAATATGCGGAACACAAAGCTCGCTTCCGCGTAGTGTGGGTGATCGACGCCGGCGCAAGAAAGATTGAGATCGGCGTGCAGTTAGTTGCCGGGCAGGAAACGCCCTGGAAAGAATTGACTCCTTCGCAAACCATTGCCGCTACCGGCGGAAAGAACAAAAGAAAATTTGATCGGCACAAAGTTTCGTTTCCAATTGATATCGGATTGCACGATAAAGGCCGCACGCATCTGAGCACGACCTCAACGGATATCGGCGGACGTGGCTGTTACGTCGAGACACGTTCTCCACTTCCTCGCGGGACGAAAGTTGATGTTGGCTTTTCGCTCGGAGCCGAAGAAATCAAGACTCAAGGAATGGTTCGGACCTGCGATCCCGGAGTCGGAATGGGCATCGAATTTGCAGATCTCGATAACCAGGTCCAGGATCAGCTTCAGCAATTCATCGAACGAATGGACCAGCGATTGGGCTCAGGCAAAGGAATGGCCGCCGGTTCTTCCGTGTCCGTCGATTACGAATAACGCAACGTCGTTATCGCTCTGGTCTTCATCCGCTCAATGACCGTGAGCTAAGAGTTCTTCCTCGCCAACTAACAAGACCCGCAACCATCCTTCAGACGGAAGTGCGTCCACAGGCAGATGATTCTGCCAGAAACTGAAGCGCAGCCGGATATTGGCAGCGTGTGTTCCACCGAAAGCTGCATACGGGATTTGGAATTCAAAGCTTCGCATCAAGGCAAGTTTGACTGCGTTTTGAAATTGGGTGGAATCTACGAACGGAATTTCTTGTCCGGCTTCAGCTAAAGTCCACGATACTAGCCGTCCAGCCTGTATATTCGCATCCAATCGCACCGCGCGGATTAATTGACTCCCGCCTTCAGAATGGCATTCGACATTTACAACGACCTGACCGCTTTGATTAGAAACGTCCTGCGCAAAATCAAGCCGTCCATAGAGATTTGCGTTATCGATTCCGGCGTAGATTGATCGCAGCAAAAATACCTTGCCATGCATCGCTCCAGATCGCACATCGGCTGTATGAGACGCAGCCCCGAGCCACTCGAAATAACGGACCAAGTCCCCAGTGATTCGAGGACATATATATGCACTCTGCGCCACGAAGTCTGGATGTTCCGGATCGCCACCGATTGGCCGCAACAGATAATCGGGAGGCGCCGCGCCCAGAGCTTGATACACATTTGAAAGATGCTTACGGTAAAGCTCATCGAAATCGCGATCGTTCGCGGAATGATGTTCAGGGCCATACCACCAATTCCAGTCGCTTCCCTCTGCAATCAGGAGCTCTTCGTGAGCCAAGGCTCGTTGGGCTTTTGTGCAGGAAGAAGAGTTCTGAGCGAAAAATTCGCGAGCATGATAGAGGTAGTCCCAGGAAACGTTGTCTTCCGGAGCCCCGATCCAGACATTAAAATTAGCGTTAATCCACGATCCTGGAACCAATGATCCCAGCTGGCGTTTGTTCTGATGGCGCGCAATGGCTTCCGATGCCGTGACCGCTTCGACGCCAGGTTCCCGCTGCAACCGATCGTAGAATCGCCGCAGAAATTCCCGTCCTGATTGGGGGAAATATTCCCACGCATTTTCTCCATCCAGAATGATGCTCACGACAGCATCGAGGCCCTGATCTATCGACGGTTGTGCAGCTTCGCAAATCTTGTGCATCAGGTGATTGGCGGCGTCTTGCGCCGGCATACCTGAATAAACGAAACCTATCAGGTCTGAAATTGTGTGATCGCGAAAAAACAAATGCATCTGGCTGTCACCATTTTCATAATGGTGAATCGTATAGAGTCGCTCCGCGAGATCCGGCGAAAGCTGTCCGTTGCTATTGCGTCCGAAATTAATGTTGAGAGAACGGGCGAGGACACCTTCATCCGTCGCCATCCATTTCACGCCGAGCGAATGCGCCAGAGCAATTGCTTCTTGTGAGACACTCCCTTCCGATGGCCACACCCCAACCGGACGAATCCCGAATGTTTTTTCGTGGAGATCCAATCCCCTTACTAATTGCTCGCGTGCATCTTCCGGATGCTGAAATCGATTTGTCGGCAGTGGCAATCCCGGAGTTGAAACCGCTCCCTGATTTGTATCGCAGATTAGCGGAAGGATGGGATGGTAAAAAGGGGTCGTTGAAAGCTCGATCAGACCGCGCTGTGCTGCGTCTGCATGGGCTGGGAGAACTTTACTTAACAAACTCCGTTGATAAGAGATTACAAACTGCTGATCATCTAGTGAGTAGTTTCGTTCTTTCGCAATCAGCCCAGAGATCTCCGGCTCGGCTAGAAAATATTCATCAAACCATGCGACTTGAGACAGTATTTGAAGATCGGCTAAATCTTGTGTTTGAAAATGACTCTGCGCGTCCGCTGCATGCTCGACACCCTGCCAACGCTCAAACAGCTCCTTATATCGTGGATAGCGGCCGATCATGTGACTGGGATTGGCTTGAAAGAGGTAGCGTAAAGCAAAATCCTTCTCGGACGCGCTGAGATCAGCGGGTGGTTTTGCAGCAACATCCAGAAAAGGATCAATCGCTGTCCCGGCCACGTAATCCTGAATTTGAGTAATCAATGAAGGGACAAGATTGAACGTTTGATGAACGTTGGGAAATTCGTCCAGCAACTTCACCATTCCGTAATAATCTTTGAGGGCATGTAAGCGCACCCACGGAAGCCGGTAGCGCCCGCTGACTAAATCTTTATAGAACGGCTGGTGTTGATGCCAAAGAATAACGACGCGGAGCACAGGCATGAGATGAGCTATTCCGAAGTCCCAAATGCGGGAATAAAAAGTCTAGCATGCCCCTATGTAGCCCGGTCGTCAACGCGTGCGTGACAAAAACTTGTAGGGTTCTCAGTCAGTGAAATCGGAACCAGTTTGCGGTTTCATGAGAGGACTCAGCGCACCTCTTCAATCATCTTGGTGCCAGTGTTATCAGTAGTGGCCTTAATTACCCCGATCAGATTGAGGTAGTAGGTCTTGTCGTCTATGTCATATAACAGTGTCCACTCAATCTTTCGGTGGGTGGTATCAACCATGTCTCGCAAGACTTCCGGGCCGGCTGATTGGCGACGGTCGTTGCAAACTCGGTTTGCACGAAAAGGTTTAATGGGTATGTCAGCACGATTACCTTGATTCCCGAAGAAGCGGTCAGCGCCCGGGAGAACGCATCTAGCGCAAACGAACCATTCATCTCGGCAACCTTCAGGGAAATAGGGGTATCTAGAATGGTCTTCGCGGTGCCGTTTGACTTTCCGACTATTGCAAACCGGCCTGCCCTTCGTCCACCAACATGAATTGCCCAGGATTACCCGACTTGTTGAAATCCGCCACTACCTTTTCTAAAGCACTCTTCTCTCCAGTCGTCGAAAGTCCTGTCTTCGGGATCTCGGGGAACTCGGACTCAAACTTGTGTCCTCCCACCAGTCGTCTCCTAACTCCCGGATGGCTGGCAACCCATCTGGGATCGGTTCTATCCACCGCTTCGAAATCCGAATAGATAGGATCCTCATAATCCACAAGCCATCCGTATTCCTCTGACAATGATTCAACTGCGCGTTGTAGCGGACGAGGGTCATTCGCCATTACCTTCGTGGTGTTGCCGTTGTGCATCACGATTCCATCGTCCCAATATCCACTAGCATTTTCAACTCGCTGCGCGTGAAGAAGAGGCGTTTGAATCATCATGATGACTATCAATGGAATGGCGTATTTCATTTTTCCCCTTCGCTTAAGTAGACCCGGCTTTTCAATACGTGATTGTGTCACGCACTCGTGGGATATGCGAAAACAAAAGGCCAGCTTTTGGCTGGCCTCAAAAAGTAGAAAGCGCTACAAAGTTTTTATTGCAATCCGCCTTGAGTTAACTTCACTGCGCAGAAATTATTTGCTCCGCATGGTGTCGTCGTGCCGAGCGGAGGCTTCGATCTTGTTCCGAAGTAAATACTCGCAGCCTGCGGTTGCGGACTCACATTGTCCACGGTAAATGCGCTTGCGCCGCCCCAATATCCGGGAGCAGTGTTGTTTGGAGTGGTTGCATTGGACGCTATGCGACTGGTGACGTTCCACTCCGTGATTAGATTGGCACCATTAGTTGCGTTGTCGTTTCCTGCTCCTACAAACAGGCGATCGGTGATTCCATCATAGAAATCCAGCAACGGTGAGCATGATCCTGCAAGATTCGAAGCGCCATTGATGTTGCGGTTGTCCGACATTGCAGGAGTGGTATTCATTAACCCGTTCGGCGCCGAAAATGATATCGCGTATAGGCTTGGCTTCGTTCCGGCACCAGCATCGGTACCACATGCGTACAGCGTGCCTTGGCCAGTAGTGGGCCCGCCGGTAAAGTACGCGTTATCAAAATCGCCGGTCAGAACAAACTGGTTGGCGGCTGGCCCGATCTCAGCTGTGACTTGCGAGGTCAATGCCAGATTAATTTGCGACACAATCGAATGAGCGTTGGTCAAATCACCTTCGGAAAAAACATACACGAAACCGTCGCCAGAATCTACGATCGGAGAAAGCGCAATGCCGCTTCCAGAACTTGTGCTAGCCACCTGGATGGAGCCTGCGGCTGTAAATCCGCTCGCGCCCGCCTTGTATCCATACACGCTGTAACCATCGGAGACGTAAACGGTATTGTTTACCTGATCGTAGACCGGTGAAGTAAGAGTCTTATTTGTAGTGTTGACGGTGACACAGTAAGCCAACGTCGGAGTACCTTTGAAAACGCCCGTTATTTTATAGAGAACGCCATTGTCGGCACCCACATAGGCGGAGTCGCTGTTGTAGTCCACATAAGGTGATGAACTTTGATTCCCAGCGGGATTTGCCGTACATCCGGCCACAGACAACCCGGTGTAATTTAGCCGCACTAGCGCCGAGCCTCCCGATCCGGGCGTCGCCGGATGGGTTGAATCTGTTCCCTGTCCTGCCACCCAGGTCAAGACATCAAACGTGGCGGCTGCTGTGCTTTCAATGAAAGTAACTTTTGTGCCATCCTCTGAAAGTTCTGGGGACAAAACGACCGCTCCCGAACCTGCGCGATAAGACCATAAAAATTTCGGCGCGGTGTAATCGGTAGTCGGCGGACTCTGCGGGCCAAATGGGCAAAACGAAGAGTTTGCACCGGTGTAAAGATTATTGAGAGCGATGATGTTCGCCTGCGATGCACCCGGCGCAGCATCGATCACGAACACAACGTAGTCCGTATTGCAATTAGCGGTGGTTATGTTGCCATCGCTGCTAAAACTCCACTTGGCTGGAGTTTCGGCGATCGGCATGCCGCCAGTCGATCCTAACGATATCGCCCAATCAATTCCGTGGGCTCGACCAGCTGGCTGACGCAGCGTCGGCTGCATCCCGTAATTTATGCGAAATTTATGCGAATTACGCTGAATGTAGTTGTACCAAAAACGAGGATCGCGAGATGCCGCGGCCGTAAAACTCGGCGACGTAACATTAGTTGAGATGACGTGGCGATTGCTCCAGTCTTGTGGAAGCCCGGTCCGTTTCGGCAGTGCGGTGTCCTGGGCCGAGGCGAAACCAAGTAAAGATACGGCCGTCAGCAAAATCAGGAATTTGTGGGCGCACAGATCGCGCAGCCTGGCATAGGTTTTCGGATCGTTAAATATCATCTCTTTTACCTCTGTTTGCTTCCCTAATAACCGCATTCTGCATTAACGTTCTCTAATATTATCTCCCAAATACTGACGTAAATCGCCGTTACCGAAGTGCCATATCGGCAGCAAAACGAGGCAGCGGATTGGGCTCGGATGTGCCACTTTTTGAGCTTAATCCTTGTTGAGGGGATCGGATATTAACTACTTAGATATGGCTGTCAGTTCGGAAAGGCCGTCGCCATACGGGCAATTTGGACCAGTGAATTACTCGGAGCATTGAGTTTCCGCTTCAGCATATTCGCGGTTTCGATACCGGTCCGCAGAAACGATTTCTCGCAATCGGCGGTCGACGGTCCGCGCATATTCCCTTCCATGTAAGCAAGCCCGGGGCAGCGGCTGCAAGTTCCAACATGCGAACAACTCGAACACGTCGGCAGATCACGGGCGCGAATCGACCGAACTTCATGGAGTTGCGGTGAATTCTGCCAGATGTCCAGAAACTTCTGTTGACGTAAATTCCCGCTCGGGAGCGGAAATTGCACACACGGGAAAACATCTCCATAGGGAGATATGTAACAGGCCGTATGGCCAGCGCTACACGGGTAGCCGTCCATCACGTCTTCGTCGGGCGCGGGCGGAGGCGCGCAGAATTCTTCGACATTTCCTACCAGTGCTTCATTTTGAAAAACGTCGCGAATCTTTGCGGCGGGCGCGCGTAAATTCAAAATCGACGTATTGCCATCCATTTTCGGAGTGATCGTCGGATCGAGCGTGTATTGGACTCCCAGTTCTTTCGCCAGAGCCATAACGCCAGCGTTGTCAGAAATGTTCGGGACCATTAGAACGTTCGCGATGGTGACTTTCAGGCCGAAGGACTTCAGGAAACGAATCGCCGCAATGGTTCTTTTAAATGATCCCGGAAGCTTGGTAATTGCGTCATGCACTTCCGTCCGGTGAGAGTAAACGCTGATCTGGATCTGTTCAATGCCCAATTCGCGGATGCGTTGCGCTTCTTTCTTCTTGATCATGACCGCATTCGTTTTCATTTTCACATTGAAAAGAAGGCTTCGGGCATGTTCTACGATTTCGAAAAAATCTTGGCGCATTAACACTTCGCCGCCGCTGAGGGTCAAAAAAAAGACTCCGGCACCAGCGAGCTGCGTGATGATGTCTTTGATTTCCGCCGTGGACATCTCGCCGTGATCTTCGTGATCGAGATAACAATGAACACAGCGTTCGTTGCAGCGGTAGGTAACGTCCAGCTGAACGCTGAGAGGCACGCCCGACGCGAGCGCTCGCTGATTCATCTCCGCCAATAGGCTCATGACGCGATGGCTTTCGGATCACCGATAGGTCGATCGGAAACCAATAGTATGCCGTGCTGAGCTAGTTGGTTCACGAATTCTTCAGCGTCGCGTTCTGCCTGCCGCGGATCTACATCGAATTCCGAACAAACTCTCTTCTGCACGATTTCAACCAGGGATGTGCGCCCGTCCGCAGCATTCCAGATCAGCGTCGCAACTTCATTGAGATTAAAAAATGTGGAGTCGGCGGCGGACATAATCATCATCTCGCCATCCAGCATGCGGGCGGCGATGGCCGTGGTTCGCGCGATGTATTTGCTGCTTATGCTGACAACCTCTGGGTAGCTCCTATTATCTCCCAAACCTGAGGATGAGGAGCGAATATTAACCGTCGCATCGGAACACTCTCCACTAATCGAAACGCAGAATCGAATATGCTTTCGACAAGCTGTTCGTCGTGAGAAAAGAACAGCACATTGCGTAGGAACGCTTGTAAAGCACTTGATTGCGAAACGTCCTCTATTCGGTTCTCTTTCCCTTGCTCCAAAAAAAAGATGGTATTCAACGGCACTGATACGTTTTTCCCGGGCTTGCCGAATTCGCCCGCAAAGGGCGTTCCACAAGCTTGATATTGGCCATCCTGGCGGCTTATGAAAGAAATTTCATCACTCAACAAAACAGCTTCGGACGGTGCGAGCCGTGAGATCGTGGTCTTACCTGCACCGGAAACTCCCGCAAAGAGGTAGGCACATCCGCGAAAGACAGCGCTCGCGGCATGAAGAAGAAATCCGCCACTGCGTGCGAGCACAATTGATTGAACAATCCGCAGGACAGAGTCCGTCGAATAAGGGTTCGGAGTTTGCTGAATTCGGCCTAAGCCGGATGCGGGATTCCAATGTGCTCGAAAATCCCCTCTAAGAAAAGACCACACGCCATTTTGCAGGTTAACTTCTAGCTCGGCGTCCGCCGACGCAGCCGTTGAATAGCCAAGGAGTTCAACCGAAAATGTGGCGATTGGTTCCACATCCGAATCCAAAAAGCCGCAGTAGCGGGCTTCAATCATTCTTCGAAAAGCATCGTCTTCGGACTGAAAGGCGACGGCGATGCCCCCAACCGCAATCACGATGTCAGATCGGCTCTTAATTCTCAGACCCCTCTAGCGCGAAACGCTGCATGCGGCGCGCGTGCCAGGCCAATGCCAAATTCCGAATGTGTTTGGAATGACATAAGAGCCATCCGGATATCCGATGCAGCACTGAACTCCTGGCAGGGACCATCTCTTTGGAGCCGCGTTTAATGGAAATCACTTTGCCCAACAGTTCGGTCGCATTGATCGGAGAATCTGCTTGAGATGCGGAATCTCCACGTGTAACCCGCTCATGTTCATTTCTAATAACGCGGTGGACGAGAATCTTATCAGCGCGAGCAATGGCAACGATGTCCCCGAGGCTAATATCGATATATTTGATCCTCGAAATCGTGACCACGTCGCGCGGCCATATCGTCGGCAACATGCTGGCGCCCAGAACTGATAGTCTCGTCTGCCCGCCGTTCTGCAACAGTTCCGCAGCTAGATCAAGCTTTATCTGATCACGAGTCTGCGCGCGCGGATCAACCACACGGATGTCGTCCTCTACGAATTCTTGCGGTTGAATCGGCATCCACCTTGAAGAGAAGAAACCTTGCCACAGGCTAACGCCATGGTTTCAAACACTTTCTCATGGCGGAATTCAGGTTTCTGATATGGCTTCTTATTCGAAGTGATTGCAGGTTCCGTTTTTTTTGACGGCTCCTGCTGGTGGTCAGTCATGAAACGGGGCTCCTAATAATCTGTAATTATCAACCGGACTTCGCACGGAGCTTTCTAAGTGCATCCTATAACAGATTGAAGCCGACGTGAATCACCTTTCTGGGTAGTTCGTCACCGTAACATCTTACCAATTCGGTTAGTTGCCAATCGTTTATCATCGGTGCAATGGCTAAACCGGACGCGGCCCCGAAGAGTAATGACGACTTATTGCTGACCTCGCACGATCTGTACTTGTTCAACGAGGGCCGCAACTATCGAGCCTACGACAAGCTTGGCACCCATCTTGCCACGGTCAATGGACAAGCAGGAACCCAGTTCGCGGTCTGGGCGCCGAATGCGTCCGCCGTTTCGCTCATCGGAGATTTCAATGGCTGGAATCCTACGTCGCATCCAATGCAGATGCGCGAACAATCCGGGATATGGGAACTCTTCGTCCCAGGCATCCGACAAGGCGCGATCTACAAATATCACATCAAATCCCAGAATCAGGGCCACTTAGGAGACAAAGCCGACCCGTTTGGATTCCTTCACCAGACCCCTCCTGCCACTGCCTCCGTCGTGTGGGATCTGCAATACGAATGGCATGATGTCGAATGGATGAAAATTCGCGGCGCCAGAAATTCGCTGGCCGCTCCTATGTCGATTTACGAAGTCCATCTAGGATCGTGGATGCGTGTCTCCGAAGATGGTAACCGGTCGCTCACGTATCGCGAGATCGCTCCCCGACTCGCCGAATATGTAAATCAGCTGGGATTTACCCACATAGAACTGCTTCCGGTAATGGAGCATCCTTTTTACGGGTCGTGGGGATATCAGACCACCGGCTACTTCGCGCCTACATCTCGCCACGGCACGCCGCAGGATTTCATGTATCTGATGGATTACCTTCATCAGCACAATATCGGCGTGATCCTCGACTGGGTACCGTCACACTTCCCTTCCGACGCGCACGGTCTTTCCTACTTCGACGGCACACATTTGTTCGAACATGCTGACTTGCGTCAAGGCTTTCATCCGGACTGGAAGACGCTGATCTTCAATTATGGCCGGACCGAAGTTCGTACATTTCTCCTATCCAGCGCGATGTTCTGGCTGGACAAATACCACGCCGACGGATTACGAGTAGATGCCGTCGCGTCCATGCTCTATCTCGATTACTCGCGAAAAGAAAATGAGTGGATCCCGAACAAATTTGGCGGACGCGAAAATCTGGAGGCGATCGAATTCCTTCGCCAGCTGAATCAGGTTACCTATCAGGAGCATCCTGACATCCAGGTCATCGCGGAAGAATCGACTGCATGGCCCATGGTGTCGCGTCCGGTATACATCGGAGGCCTCGGCTTCGGCTTGAAATGGGACATGGGCTGGATGCATGACACACTCAAATATTTTGCGGACGATCCCATCTACCGGAAATATCACCAGAAATTATTAACCTTCCGAATGCTTTATGGCTTCACAGAAAATTTTGTGCTGCCACTTTCCCATGATGAAGTCGTCCACGGCAAGGGATCTCTGATTAATAAAATGCCGGGCGATGAGTGGAGACAGTTCGCCAACTTGCGCGCGATGTTCGGATACATGTATGCGCAGTCCGGCAAGAAGATGTTGTTCATGGGATGTGAGTTCGGACAGCGCCGCGAATGGAACCATGACGGCGCGCTGGAGTGGGACGTTCTCCGCTTTCCGCATCATCGCGGAATGCAACGCTGGGTCGAACAACTCAATCGTTTGTATGCCCAAGAGAAAGCCATGCATGAACTCGATGCCGATCCCGCCGGCTTCGAGTGGGTCGATTGTGATGACAGCGAGAGCAGCGTCATATCGTTATTGCGAAAAGGCAAAGCAAAAGAAGATGTGATGCTGGTCGTGTGTAATTTCACTCCTGTGCCGCTGGAGAATTATCGTGTCGGCGTTCCTTCCGGCGGCTTCTGGTCTGAAGTCCTTAACGGCGATGCGGAAGAATTTGGCGGAAGCGGCTGGGGAAACATGGGCGGAAAAGATGCTGAAGCCGTCCCGTCCCATGGACGCCCATATTCGTTAAGTCTGACCCTCCCGCCGCTCGCGACCGTATTCTTCAACCCGGTTAAAGCTAAATAAAAGTTTCCGGGGTGGCCCGTTCAAGCTTCGCTTGGGCGGGTCTTGCTTTTTCATCATCCGCGGTAGCACAATGCTTGCCATCCGAACCAACACATTGAATGGAGGAACCTATGAAACAGTACACACTCTTGTTGCTTGCAGTTGTAGCGGCCGCGCTCGTCGTCCTCATTGCGCCTGCACCGGGACACGCGGATGGCGCATCCGCCCCATACGTTACCGAAATGCCTCAAGGCTACCGCGACTGGAGATGGATCTCCTCGGCCCACGAAGCTGGCAAGCTCAATAGTTTAGGAGCCCTTCTGGGCAACGATGTAGCCGTCAAGGCCTACCGCGATGGAAAGCTTCCGTTCCCCGACGGCACAATGCTGGTTGCTTTGCATTACCGCAACGTCCCCTCGGATGAAAACAATAAAATCTTTGGCCGGGTCCAATCTTTTGTTCCCGGAGCGTCGACCAACGTTCAGTTCATGGTCAAAGACTCCAAGAAGTACGCCGCGACTGGCGGCTGGGGATTCGGTCACTTCCAGGACGGAAAACCGGCCAACCCGGACTTTATGAAAAGCTGCTTCCCTTGCCATCAGAAGACACAAGCGACCGATCTTGTCTTTACTCGGTATGCTCCGTAACTTTGCGGCGTGATGCTGTCGTCGCGCTCTACGGCTTATCATCCCGAGCACTGCGAGGGATATGCATTTTCCTTTCCGAGAAGTGCGACAGCTTCGCACACCCACAAACCTGTTCAGTCCGAGATCCTTCCGCCCGCGATGCAAAGCGCGGGCTGTCAGGATGACATCCCAAGAGGGATGATTCTTGCGACGCTTCGCGTCGCCGGACACCCGAGGGCGGCTGTCCCCTCATGAGCATCGCAAATCCTGGGCGTTAGCCGAAGGTGCGTTTTAAGTCCATAAGACTTTCGAGGCCTGATTTCTTGGGCAGTTTGGACGAGGGCAGCGCTCGCCGAACGTCTTGACGATTTCCGCTGTCTGCGGGCGCGCGCCGCCAGACATGCTTCCGGCGTAGGTGCCTCCGGTTCCTCCACTGGCGCCGGCTACTTCCCAGGATTGGCTGTCCGTGATGAAAATCCTCGGCTTGTCCTGAGGAACGTCGGGGCTTGGGGTGGGTGCCGGATTTTGGGATGACAGGTTGACGCTCAAGGCGAGCGAGATGGAAATTACAAACACGTGAGCGACACGCCGCATGGGACATCTCCTAAATTTTTAGGTGTGACGGGAACCCGTGGTCGTGAAACTTCGTCCGGGGGGAACGACGAAGCATTGTTTATTCGCGCGGTGGAGTTTGTCAAGCGGGGCGGATGGGAGATGCTGCGCGCGAGATCCCTCCGCCCGCGATGCAAAGCGCGGGCTGTCAGGATGACATCACAAGGGGGATGTGCGGCGCCGGACAGCCGAGAGCGGCTATCCCCACATGGACATTGCTGGACTCCCACACTCGAGCATCGCGAAGCGTGTGAAGCTTAGCCGTGCCCTATGCGCCCGTGGCTTTGGCTTGCGGACTACGCGCGATCACTAGTCGTTCAATTTGGGTCAGCAGCGATTCCAAATTGGAACCCTTTTCGATGGCTGCATCGACATGTTGCGGGGCGGACTGCACAACGCTGACATCCGAGGAAACCATGATCACTGGCAAATCAGGGCTTCGGCGTTTGATCTCCGCGGCCAGTTCCAGCCCGTTCATCTGCGGCATTGAATAGTCCACAATCACAGCGTCAATGCGGGCCTGGGCTTCTTCGAGGACGGTGAGGGCCTGCGGTCCGCCCTCAACAATAATAGGGCGATGTCCATATCTCGAAAACAACACCGCGTAAAAGTCACGAATGGTTGGGTTATCGTCCACGCACAACACTGTGTAGGTCATAGATTTGGAAATCAATAAGCATTTCCTTCACCAAACACCGCGAAAATACGTACGTATGATTGCTTCCGTTTTCTTCAGTGATTTAAAGTGGTTCGCATGCCAAAAGAGAACTCGGAGCCGACTACGACCGGCGCGCGGTTCGAACGCGCGGTCACGATCATGGCTCGCCTGCGCGGACCCGGTGGCTGCCCGTGGGACCGCGAGCAAACCTTCGACAGCATCAAGCCGTACACGGTCGAGGAAACTTACGAAGTTCTGGATGCGATCGACAAACGCGATTGGGAAGAACTGCCCGCGGAACTCGGCGATCTTTTGCTACAAGTACTTTTTTATTCGCAGATGGCGAGCGAGGAGAAAACGTTTTCGATTGATGATGTACTGGACCGGCTATGCGCGAAGTTGGTAAATCGTCATCCCCATGTGTTCGGAGACGTTGAGGCGAACACGTCTTCAGAAGTGTTGCGAAATTGGGAAGCGATTAAGTCCGCGGAGAAATCGAAGAAGCAAGGTCACGCCGAACAAAAACAAATGTCGATTCTTGCGGATATATCCAGCGCGATGCCGGCATTGACTGAAGCTGGTAAGCTCGGCAGCCGGGCAGCCCGCGTGGGGTTCGACTGGCCGGATGCAAACGGCCTCATCGAGAAGCTCCGGGAAGAAACGAAAGAACTGGAACAGGAATTATCTCGCGTGCCATCTTCGGGCGAAAAGCTTTCGGGTGAATTGCGATCTGCGATAGAAGGCGAGATCGGCGATTTATTCTTCACACTGGTAAATCTGGCGCGGCATGTCTCTGTTGATTCCGAATCAGCGTTGCGCCGGTCGAACCGCAAATTCCGTCAGCGGTTTCAAAATATGGAAGCGCAGTGCGCAGCATCGGGCCGGGACATTGCAAAGTTATCGGCTGCTGAACTCGAGTCTCTATGGCAGAAGGCAAAGCAACAGGAAAGCGTCGCCAAGTGAAATCCACTTTCGTGGTCGATGTTCGTACATGCCATCATCTCGAAGAGATGCGCGAGTGCGTGGCCTTGCAAAAAGAAGGCTGGGGCTTCAGCGATGCCGAACTGGTGCCGCTGCGCATGTTCGTGGTCGCGTCCAAGGTTGGAGGCCAGGTCATTGGCGGATTCGAAGGCAATCGCCTCGTCGCTTTCCTGATGGCAATTCCTGGGGTGCGAAATGGGCACAGCTACTTACATTCCCACATGCTGGCTGTGCGATCAGAATTTCGAGATGCCGGCGTAGGCCGCAGCCTCAAACTATTTCAACGCCAGGAAGCATTGGATCGAGGCATCGAGTTGATTGAGTGGACGTTCGATCCGCTGGAGATCAAGAATTCTTATCTCAACATCGAAAAGCTCGGAGCCATTGCGCGCCGCTATAGCGTCAATCAATACGGGGTGACTTCTTCACCGCTGCAGGGAGGACTGCCGTCCGATCGGCTCGTGGCTGAGTGGTGGCTCAAGTCGAAACGAGTGCAAGATGTGATCGAGAGTGGCGTTCCCCCGCTATCGGAGACGAGTTTGGCTATCCATGTTCCGGCTGAGACTTCTGATTGGAAAGCCTACGAGACAACACGTGAAAAAGCGCAGCTTCTACAAAATGAAAATCGCACCCGCTTCCAGCAGGCATTTGATGATGGACTGTCAGTGCTCGGATATAAGCGCGAAGAAAACGGCGATGGAACTTTCCTGCTCGGCCGTTGGAGTGAGACCCGTCAATACTGAAACCCAAATATGAAAATTGAATCCATTACGCTGCGAGAATTGCACATTCCGCTGGTTAACTTTTTTGAGACGAGTTTCGGCAGAGTTTATGAACGTCACGTTCTGCTGCTGACCGCGCACTCCGAAGGAGTCGACGGATGGGCAGAGTGTGTGGCCGACGAGTCTCCTTTTTATAGCGAGGAATATTCTGCTACAGCGTGGATGGTGATCAAGCAATTCCTCGCTCCTATGGTGCTAAATCAACCGCTAGCGTCGGGACGAGATGCAGCGATTCTAATGACGCGAGTACGCGGAAATCGCATGGCCAAAGCAGCCGTGGAAAATGCGGCATGGGACCTCGAAGCCCGACAGAAAGGCGTTCCGCTGTGGAAGCTATTGGGGGGCACACGAAAAGAGATTCCGTGCGGCGTCTCGATCGGGATTCAAGATTCGGTTGAACAACTGCTGGAAAAAATTGAGATTGAAGTAGCAGCTGGATACCAAAGAATCAAAGTTAAAGTAAAGCCTGGCTGGGACCTCAATGTGTTGGAGCGGATTCGCGCCCGATGGCCAAAAATCGTTTTGAGTTGTGACGCAAACTCCGCATACACGCTGGACGATGTCGCGCATCTACAAAAGTTCGATCAGTTCAATCTGTTGATGATCGAACAGCCGCTGTGGAGTGACGACATTTACTATCACGCGCAGCTTCAAAAACAACTAAAGACGGCGATATGTCTGGACGAGTCGATCTGCTGCGCTCGTGATGCCAGCCAAGCTGTTGAAACGGGGGCGTGCAGGATCATCAACATCAAAGTCGGACGGGTTGGTGGTTTCAGCGAAGCTATCGCGATCCACGATGTCTGCAAGAAACATGATGTCCCGGTGTGGTGTGGCGGGATGCTTGAATCCGGCATTGGGCGCGCTCACAATATCGCGTTATCGACACTGGAGAATTTTTCGCTGCCCGGAGATGTTTCAGCTTCCAAACGCTACTGGCGGGAGGACATCGTCCAACCTGAAGTAGTTGTAGATAAAGAAGGAATGATCAAGGTAAGCAATGAGGCGGGTACGGGATATCGCGTGCGCGAAGATCTGATAAAGAAGCTGACAGTGCGAGAAGAAATCTTTCGATAGAGCTTAGTTGGATCCAGCGCCGTTTGCAGATTTCTGATCCATATTCTTTGGATCCATGCTGGCGCGTTGTTCCACCAACATATCGACCCCTTTGGCAAATGTTAAGTCGGACGGCACTTTGCGAAAATCCGTGAATACTTCATCGGAGTTGATGGTCAAACTTTTCACCATCAAAATCTTGCCCTGGAAATTCAAATTCATGTGAGTCAGTTCCCAGTGGCCTTCGCCTTCATCGCCCTGCTCGACCAGGAAGTGTCCGCCATCATTCAGGCGACCGAGAAACCCCCAGCCAAAATCGACATCCCTAAACAAAGTGCCATCGATTCTTGCGATGCGATGCTGCCTTGCATCGATAAGCAAATAGCCTTTCATTCCAACTAAAACTTGCTCTATGTGCGAAGGCGGGTTGTACGCAGGGTTTGGATGGAAATTTAAGCGCACGAGCGTATCACCAGCTTTGCCGACTCCGCTACTTCCCTGTTCTGCGCCGGCATATTCGTAGATAAAGGCGTCCGGTAGAGCCTTCATGATCTCAATGGTGTGTTCTTCGTCTTCTTTTTCTTTCTTGGCTTTTTTCTTTAGCTCATCCGGATTTTGCACAAATCGCTGGACGCGACCTAACTCCTGTTTCTGCTGATCTTCGGTTAACGGCTGTCCATTCTTAGCGATGACCAATCCCGCCATGGCTTGGGTTGTTTCGACCAGCAGCTTAGTCTCATCGCCCTGCGGCGTCTTCTTGTGATCGCAGAACATGAATTTTGCGTTATCCGAATTCATCTTAATTTCGTTGTTAACTGTCTGACGAACGAGTTCGACTGGAGACGCCGTCGGGGAGATGGTTGACTGGGCAGACATTGGAGACCCCAATGCCGCAAGGGGCAACAACATGCAAAGCGCGAATTGTGAGGCGCGGTTTAACATGGCCTACATTTGGACGGCACTTATAGATGTTACGTTGTATGGCCTGCAATAGGGAAACTGGGCAATAAACCCTGATCCGCGAGTCCGAAATACACTCAATCGGACTGAAAGGCCATCCGCTCCACGTAAGTCACAGAATAGAATAGAATTCAGAAAGTCGCCGATATACGCCCAAGGAGGGTTGAGCCTAATGAATATGCCAAAGACCGGAGAGCTTGCACATATTGGCAAGTCTGTCGTTATTAAGGGTGAGCTTTCGGGTAGCGAAGATCTCTACGTTGATGGCACGGTCGAAGGGTCAATCAACCTGGACGGAAACAACCTAACTATTGGGCCGAATGGCCACGTTAAGGCTGATGTAAGCGCCAAAAATGTGATGGTTGAAGGCAAAATTGAGGGCGCGATTCGGGCCAGTGATCGTGCGGAATTGCGCAAGTCGGCGATTGCGCTAGGCGACATCAGCACACAGCGTATAGCGATCGAGGAAGGCGCGCTGTTTAAAGGCAAACTCGATGTGCAGGGTTCGGCGGCAAAGGCTAAAGAGATGGCGGCCACGGGCGGTCCGCAGCAGTGATCAAGCCGAAGTAGATGTAAACTACCGTAACGTAAAGAAAAATAAAGCCGAAGTGATCCGGCAGAATTCCGCGATATATTAAATTGTGGAGTTTTCCGGCCACGAACGCCAAGACCTCAAAATGGCCACAGGTACCAACAGCTTCATGAGATTGTTTCGCGGTTCGGCTGACGCCGACATTCCTAAAAAATCGCAGGCTTCACTTCAACGCCTCACGCGGCGTTCGAGCGCGTTGATGGAAGTCTCGCGCAGTTTGCAAAGCGAAGAGCCTCTTTGTGTGCTCGACATTGGCTACACGTCGGCTGGGAATATCCGATATTTGACCGAGCGTGGTCACAAAGTTTACAGCGAGGATTTGCTGGAAGCCGCTACTGATCCGGAATTGGCTACTCCAGATGAAAATGGAAATCTTGCTCCCGATAGCAAGCGTTTTTTGAGCGAAAACCTGGCATATTCTGCGGCGCAGTTTGACATCGTTCTTTGCTGGAACCTCGCGGACTATCTGGATGAAGGACTGGTCAAGCCGGTGGTTGGACGCATCTGGTCACTACTGAAGCCCGGCGGAGTGATGCTTGCTTTTTTCCATACACGTGAAGCTGGACCGGACGCACCATGCTATCGCTACCATATGGTGAACGCTGACACGCTGGACATGCAGCCTGTAGAACCGCGCCGACACTTGCGCAAGGGCCCAAGCGGATCGGCTCATTCCGCGGCTGAGCCTGGCTTCCGTTTGCAACGTGTCTTCAATAATCGCCACGTAGAAACTTTGTTCCGCGACTTCGCATCGATCAAGTTTTTCCTCACCCGAGATAATATCCGCGAGGTTTTAGTTGTTCGGTAGATTCTCTAGCGGGTGCGTCGCACCATTCGTTCGCTAATAAAGGGCGCCTTCTCCATTACAAAAAGTAACGGCTTGCGGACAACTGCGGGCAAACGCAGCAGACGACGAAGCTGCGAAGAGGCCTGAAACACATGGCCGAGGGTTTTTGCATGGGATCGGGTATAGTCGGCAATCGCTGCATCGAGAGCAATGCTGCCGTTCCAGAATTTTTCCAGGCTAGTCGCGGCTAAGACTCCACTACGCAAGGCGAGAGAAATGCCATCGCCCACAAAGGGATCGACGAACGCTGCCGCATCGCCTACGCGGAGAACCTGCCCACTCGAACACTCAGGCGGGCGAAATAATAAAGGCGACGTGGTCACGGGAAGGCCGAGAAGCTCCCATTGGCGGCTACGGTTTCCAAGCTCGGCTTGCTTCGCGAAGATTTCGGAAAGCGTGGTAGCCACGTCAGCACGCACCATCGCCGATACGTTGATCCGGCGCGATGCAGCATCTCTCATTAGATTTACCGGTTGCACTCCACAGTAGCCGCCCTCGAAAAAATATAGATCGACTGACGCCGGGGGCATTGCTTCGGAGAAGTGCGCCTTTATTCCTATCCACTTTTCATCGGATGGCAGGGCTTCAACACGATTCAGATTGGACCATCGCCCAGTGGCGTTGATGACGGAGCGAGCTTCGTAGATTGCGGCGGCGGTCTTAACGCGAAATTTTCCATCGCCAGCTTGCTCTATCTCTATGACTGCGCTGCTTGGGTGGCTGTCCACTCGAGATTCGTGCGCCAAAATCCATAAGGCGGAATCTAGGTCGAGCCTTGCGATGCTTGCACCAGCGGGATCGATGTTGACGGATACAACGCGGCCATCCGCAAATATGCGTCCCCTGGGGATGCGAACAGCATCGGCCAAGAGATTCTGTTGCGAAGGGCCTAACAGTCCGGCGAGAATATCCAGCGATTCAGCCGAGACAAACTCACCACAAACCTTCTGCCGCGGAAAGCTTCCCTTTTCGAGGAGTACAACTTTTGCTCCCGCTCGGGCGGCGGTGATTGCGGTGGCGCTGCCTGCGGGGCCCGCTCCGATAACTGCGAGGTCAAACATGGTTCAAGCCTTCCATGCAATTGCGCCGATGCGAAACAGATAGGATTTTCTGATCTCACTCTTCGCGGCGCCCGTCTGATCCAATATCGTCTGCAATTCGCTTGCGGTATAAGCTTGCCTAACGGACGCCACGGAGTCGTGACGAGTGATGCGGCTGCGAAAGAGTGGAAAACCGGCGTATACGAATGCCACGTGCAGCGCATGACGTTCCACATCATTGATGATGACAGCGTGACGACAAACGCGCAGGCCCTCATTAACAAACTGAACGATCTGAGACGGGTTCAGATGGTGCACAAAAAGATTACAACTCACTACATCGAAGCTGTTGTCAGAAAATGGTAACTTCAGCGCGTCTCCGACTACTGCTTTTTCTGGAAGTTCAAGGTGGGAGGCAGCGCGATCTAACAGAGTTAGATCAATCGTTATTCCTTGGGGTTGGAGTCTCTCTCGAACTGCACGGGGAGTCGTACCCGAACCGGCAGCTACTTCCAGCGCTGAAAGACGGCTGAGACTTTTAGCTTTCGCCACGCACTCAATCAGCGATAGAGATGTACTCACTCCGCCGAACCAGCGATTGATCCGGTCTAAGTCTCGAAGTGAAGTTTTAACTTCGGAAGGAGTGCCTGAGTCGGAGTCCAGAAGTTCGACGGTCTCGACTCGCCTCATATATCTCTCATGGCGCCGTCAAACCTCCGCCAATTCTTCTTCCAACAACTGCTTGTTGTAGAGGTCGGTGTAATAGCCGTCTTGAGCGACAAGTTGATCATGCGACCCAAGTTCAACAATACGTCCGCGGTCGAGTACAGCGATCAGGTCGGCATTGCGGACAGTTGAGACGCGGTGAGAAATAAACACGGTTGTGCGGCCACGCATCAATTCGCGCAGATGATTCAAGATTCGATCTTCGGTCTGCGTATCGACGCTGGCCAGTGCGTCATCGAGAATGAGGATTCGAGGGTCACGAATCAGCGCCCGAGCAATTGCACTGCGTTGCTTCTGCCCGCCGGACAAAGTAATTCCCCGCTCTCCAACCAGAGTTTGGTATTGATCCGGAAATTCTTCGATCTCAGCCGCAATGCTCGCCGCCTGAGCAGCCAAACGAACCTCAGCATCGGGTGCGTCAGGAGCTCCGAACGCAATGTTCTCGCGAACGGTCTCACTAAATAGAAAAGTTTCTTGAGGCACAAATCCAATTTGTTTACGCAAATATGCGATGGGATATTCGCGAATCGGCCGACCATCGATCAATACCGATCCCTGCGCGGCATCGAAAATTCGCGGAATCAGACTGACCAGAGTAGTTTTGCCCGATCCCGTAGGACCGACAATTGCGAGGCTGCTGCCTTCTGGAATCTTGAGATTTACGTCGTGCAAAACTTCGGTATCGCCGTAGTCGAAATTCAAATTACGGAATTCGATTTCTCCGCGCAACGGTTCCAAGCTTTGCACTTTTACCGTGTCGTCATCCGCAATTTCTGGCTTCTCGATCAAAATTTCGTTGATTCGCAACATTGACGCGGTTCCACGTTGGAAGATGTTAATCACCCAGCCAAGCGCGATGATCGGCCATGTGAGTTGCACCATGTAGGTGTTGAAAGCGACGAAATCCCCAACACTCATGCGGTGTTGCAGGACTTCCCTTCCGCCCAGCCAGAGAACCAGAACGATAGCGAGCCCCAGCATGATTTCTAAGGTGGGCCATAACATCCCCATCAGGCGAACGAGTTTCAAGCTGCGCCTAATGTATTCCTTATTGGAAACTTCAAATGCTGATATTTCGGCTTCTTCTTGAACGTAAGCGCGAACCAAGCGGACTCCAGAGAAATTCTCCTGCGCGCGAGCGGAGATTTCAGAAAACATCGCCTGAATCCGCTCGAAGCGCTCGTGTATCTTTCGGCCAAAATACTGAACAATGATGCTCACCGCCGGCAAGGGAAGAAACGCGTAAAGCGTCAGGCGCGGGCTGATCGAAAGCATGAACGCGAGCGCCCCGGCTGTGAACACAATTGTATTCGCCGAGTACATGATGGCCGGGCCAAGCAGCATCCGGACAGCATTTAGGTCGTTGGTCGCACGGGCCATGATGTCGCCAGTTCGCGTGCGCTGGTAATAGGAATGAGATAGACCTTCCAAATGACGGAAGAGATCATTGCGCAAATCAAATTCTATTTCGCGCGATACCCCGATAACAATCCACCGGGTCAAGAACTGGAAGATTCCTTTAGCGCCCGCGATGGCGAGCAGCAACAGAGAATAAGTCAGCAGCTTGTGGCGGGTGACGCCCATGTGTAAATCATCAATGGCGCGGCGGATGACCTGCGGAAAGAGTATCCAGATGCAATTGTGGAAAAGGACGCAAACGCCGCCCAGCAGGTAGTTGCTGCGATATTTCTTGAAATATGGACTGAGTGGCTGAAGGCTTTTAAGCAGCATGTCGCATCTTCATGGAAACTAAAACTACAGATGCGATTCTAGCAGTTGGGGATGCGGCGAAATTATTGTTTCAACGCAAGTCGCCCTGGAATACTTTCAGCGCAGCGCTCACCAGAACTACACTCCAAGTGGCGAAGAAAAGCCGGCCACAATTCAGTATGAAAGAGTAAAGCAAGTCGAAACTCATTGAATTCACCTGACCTGTAAGGGACCGGTTGCCGGACATGAAGAAATGAAAAAGGGGAAGACTCTCCCAGCTTCCCCTTTCCCTGCCACCAACTCGCTCAGTTGGCGGGTTGCTGCGCCTGGTCGCCTTGTAGGCGCTGCATGTGCTCAGCAAAGTGGCGTTCGCGCTCTGCGGTGAGTTGCGCTAACGTGGTCCTTTGCTCGGGCGTCAATATTTCAAAAATGGCCGCTTCGGTTTTGGCTTTTTGCACGGTCATTTGCGTCATGGTTTGTGCTTCGCTGGCTGCAATCACTTGCGCTTTGGTTTCGTCAAAGTTTCCACTCTGCACGAGCGCCGTCATTTGTTGTCGCGCCGCCTCTCCCTGCTGCATGATGGAACGGAACGCTGGCTTTTCAGTTGTCAACAATTGTTTGATTTGTGTTTTTTGAGCGTCGCTCAGATTAAGATGCTGCGACAAGAAATGCAGTTCGTGCTCGCCGTGAAACATGTGGCCAGATGGCGGGGGACCGTCCTGCGAAAACGCAACACTTGCGGGCAGCAGCAAAGCCATTGCCCCAATCCATAGTTTCAATTTGCCTAGCTTCATTAGATTCTCCTTGGCGAAGGTCCTATATCTGATTGGCCGGTTTGACCGCTCATTGCCTTCATTCATAAGAACACGCGACAGACTTTCCAGCAGTAAAGAGTAGGCAAAACGAGGTAAAATTTTGTAACGACCAAGGGCTTCGCATTTGACAATTCTTTACGCGTCGTGCGGACGGCGTACTGTAGAACTGGAGGTAGTGAAGCTTGAAGGTCCCTTTGGAAAAAATTCTAGTCATTGACGATGATGTTGAACTCTGCAGCCTGGTTGCCGAGTACCTTGCTCCGGAAGATTTTGACGTCGAATGGACCCATGACGGCAAAGATGGCCTGCAGCGGGCTTTGACCGGAGAACACAAGTTAGTAGTTCTAGACGTCATGTTGCCAGGGTTAAATGGCTTTGACGTTCTACGGCGCATCCGAACTACCTCGAAAATCCCCGTTCTCCTTCTCACGGCTCGCGGAGAAGATGTCGACCGCATTGTGGGACTAGAGATCGGCGCGGACGACTATCTGCCGAAACCGTTCAATCCGCGCGAGCTTGTGGCACGTATTCGCGCGATCTTGCGTCGAAGCGCTGAAGGTGAAAAGTCGGCCGAAGAGCAAATCCCCGAAATCATTGAAGTTGGGGATGTGGAGCTTGATCCGGCATCGCGCACGGTTTTGCAAAACGGGACGTCTGTGGAACTTACATCGGTGGAATTCGATTTGTTGCAGGCTTTGTTGCGCGAAGCAGGACGAGTGGTCACACGGGACCAGTTGGTCGAAATAGTTCTTGGACGAAAATTTTCACCATTCGACCGCAGCATTGATATGCACGTGAGCAAACTCCGCAAGAAGCTCGGCGACTCCGAAGGCGGAACCGACCACATTAAGACAATTCGCGGCGTTGGTTACATTTTCGCTCATCCAAGAAGCGCTGCAAAAAGCGGCACCAAGTGAAGAGTCTTTTCATCAGGATTTTTGTCTGCTTCTGGATTGCTCAGGCGCTGTTCATGGTGCTGGCAACGCTATTCACGCTGGCCATGCGACCATCGCGCGAGTTGGCTGCGACTGAAGCTCAACAACCAAAAATATTGAGCGAGGCCATTGCCGCTTACCAATCCGCTGGCGGGGATGGACTCCGAAATTATTCGCGAACTCTCCGAGACAGCCAGCACCTCCACATTTTTCTTTTCGACGGACAAGGGCAAGATCTGACCGGACGCCAACCACCGGATTGGATTGTGAAGATTGCCCTCGGGCAGACGCTCACCGCCGATACCATCTGGGGACGTTTGTTAGATAGGCGCTTTCTTCGTCTACCCGGCACGTCCGCCGACGGGCATAGCTTTACGCTTGTAACAGAACTGCCGTTACCGAAACATGCGTTGTTTGGTCCAAATGGAAATCCGCTACTTGCTATAGCTATCGGGCTGGTGTCGTCAGGACTGATTTGCTTTCTGCTGGCCCGCTATCTTACTTCTCCGATAGTCCGTCTCCGCGCCGCGACCCAGCAACTGGCAGCGGGTGACCTGGCCGCTCGAGCCGGGACTTCTACCAATAAAGGGCACGACGATATATCACAATTGGTACGAGATTTCGACCGCATGGCGGAACGGTTGGAGACGCTGGTCGATGCGCAGAGCCGTTTGTTGAAAGATATTTCTCACGAACTTCGTTCTCCGCTGGCGAGACTGAACGTAGCTCTCGAACTCGCGCGTCAACGCAGCGGCCCTGAAGCGCAGACTTCCATTGATCGAATGGAACGGGAAGCCAGCCGTCTCAATGAGTTGATTGGGCGATTGCTTACCCTATCCCGGTTGGAAGCTAATAATGGGGTGATCCCGCGTTTACCTGTGCATCTCGGCGAGTTGGTTGAAGAGATCACGAGCGATGCGGCGTTTGAGGCACAAAGCCGCGCGTGCCACGTTCACGCAACGATCAAAGAAGATTGTGTTGTTTTAGGAGATCGGAGCCTGTTACACAGCGCCATTGAGAATGTTATTCGCAATGCGATACGCTATAGCCCGGCTGGAGCGACTGCCGAGGTGCGATTGGAATCCCATCGCGTCCACAACCGCGAAGGCATCCTCATTCAGGTCAGCGACGCAGGAGAAGGCGTCCCAGAAGACGCGCTGGGCAAGATATTCGAGCCTTTCTACCGGATTGACGATGCACGCGTACGAGAGACGGGCGGTGTCGGATTAGGATTGGCGATTGCGGAACGCGCGGTGCGGTTGCATGGCGGCTCGGCTAGGGCCGTGAATCGTCCCGAAGGTGGATTGCTAGTCGAATTGTGGCTGCCTACCGTCGATAGAGCCGAATCTTCCACACCCATCAAAATCCCGGTTGATGTATCTCGTGGCTAGGTCGTCCTGCTTATTTGGTGTTCGGTGTATCCTTGTTAGATAAATCACAAATCTGAGTTTCACCGATTTGCGGAAGCCCAATGCGGCCCGCCGTTGAGGCAAGAAATTAACGGAGAGAAGAACCGAATGAAGTTTCGCGTTTATGCAGGCTTGCCATTGCTCGCCACGATTTTCTGTCTGGGATGCAGCAATAACAACAACACGACTGCCTCGTCCATCGGCAACGTCTATGTGAGTACGGCCGGAGACGCAACTGTTCAGGCCTACGGAATCACGCTCAGCACGGGCGCACTTTCCGATGACGGGCAGGGTGTTCCCACAGGCGCTACACCAGCGGCAATGGCAATCTCTCCGGACGCGGCTGCGATCGTCATCGCCAATCGCGATGCGGACAATTTGTCGGTATATACGGTGAACGGAGATGGATCGCTCGCGGCGGCCAGCGGAAACCCTGCTACGGGCAAGACCCCAGTCGCCGTTGCATTTAATCCAGCCGGGACTTTCTTTTTTGTAGCGAACCAAACCGACAGTACGGTTTCTGTTTATTCGGTGAGTGGAACCACTCTCACCGCCGTGGCTGGATCTCCGTTCTCTACGGTAACGTCGTTGCTCGATCCCAGTACTTTGCCTTCTGCAATCGCAGTAAGTGCGTCCGGAAATTATTTGTATGTCGCCAATAGCCTGACTAATACAGTTTCTGTTTTTAACGTCGGATCCAGTGGCGCGCTGACACAATCGACTTTCGGTCCATACAATGTCGGCGTAAATCCTTCAGGCCTCGGAACAACTCCAACCGGTTCGTTCCTGTATGTCGCGAATTTCGGGGACAATAACGTGTCTGCATTCGCAATCTGCGATGCAGTGACCAATAGTTGCTCTAATTCGAGCGCTCCGGATGGAAGTTTGACGGCGGTTGCCGGATCACCCTTTTCGGCGGGTATTGGTCCTGTAGCTATGGCCAGCGATTCCTCTGGAAGCTTCCTTTACGTTGTAGACAAGAGTTCGAACCAGGTGTCTCAGTTCAGAATCAGCAGCGGAACCGGAGCAATCTCGGCATTCAGTCCGGCAGCTGTTTCAACAGGAACCACACCTGTCGCCGCTGCCGTCCACATTGGTACCAACGTCGTGACCGCTACTGGCGGGACGGTCGAATACCTTTATGTCGCGAACAATGGTTCGACCTCACTTTCAATTTATAGCTTTGATTCCACGCTGGGAACTTTGGGAATTGTGGGGTCGCCGTTTCCGACAATTTCCGGCAACCCTTCTGCCGTGGTCACACGTTGAATCGCTAGGTTGGAAGTTTCAGTACGAGATAGCCACCTAACAGGGCAAAAATCAGGTCGGGCGACCATGCGGCAAGCAACGGTGGAAGCTGGCTGATGTTACCCATTGCTTCGAATAATCCTGCGACCGTCCAGTAGACGACTGCTATCGATACAGCAGTAGCTACGCCCGTTATGGCGCCTTTCTTGCCAGCCGAGAGAGCAAATGGGATTGCCAGCACTGCCATCACAAATGAAATTGCGGGATACGCCAGCTTTTTTTGCAGCTGAACTTTCAAGCGCACCACATCAAAGCCGCTTTGTTGTAGGTCACGAATATAGCGACGGAGCTCCTCGTAGGTCATTTCGGAAGATTGCTTAACTTCCTTTTTGAAATACGCCGGTGGCTCGCTCAATGCCGCAAAGCTGGCGACTTCGAAGGTCTTGTAATCATCTATCGCCGAGCCGCGCAATGAACGCTCCCAACCCTGCGTGTAGATCCAACGATTTAGGCTGTCTTCCCAACGCGCGCGATCGGCATAGAAGCGTTTCGTGAGAGCGAATGATGTTGGATCGAATTGGAAAACGGAAAGATTGCCGAATTCGTTGCGATCGGGATCGAAGAATTGATAGTAGTAAATTGTTGAATGTTCGCCGAATATCCACTTGCGGTCGGGATTTAGATAAGTCTGTGCAGGCTTCCCTTTGATCTGATTTCGCAGCGCGTCCTGCCGTTTATTTGCATACGGTAAGTAGGATTGATCGAACGCGAACAACGCTGCCGCGAGGACGATTGAGGCCGCGAGCACTGGCAATACGATTCGATAAACGCTGATCCCAGTCGCTTTGATTGCAGTCATTTCATTTGACCGCTGCATCAATCCAAAAGTGATCAACACCGAAAGCAAAATACAAAGCGGCGCTACGTTGTACAGAAAGTAAGGAGAAACATTTAGCAAGTACTGTCCGACGGTGATGAGCGAAACCTGATTGCGAAGAATGTCGCCGATTAGCTCAAACAGTGTGAACACCAGCAACAATGTTACAAACGAAAACAGAATTAGTAGTAGGTAAAACGCAAAATCCCGGAGGACGTAGTCATCGAGGATCATGGGGAAGCTGGCCCTGAAAACGCGAATGCGGCCGGCGGCGCGTTCGAATGCGCTACCGGATTCGGGAGCTTGCGTCTTATTCAATTTGCGCTTCAGCATCCGAAACGGATTCTTAATACGCAGCCAGGAGATATCTAATGGACGGCGTTCTGCGCGCCACAGTAAGAATGCTCCTCCGAGGAAGAAAGCCAAGTCGGCGAGCCACACCCCAAACCATGGAGGCACTCTGCCTTGCCGCGCCAACGAAACACCTGTAAGAGATACGAGATAGTATGCAAACACCAAGAGAATCGTGAGAACGAAACCCGTAGATTTTCCTCCGCGCTTCGAGGACAGCCCCAACGGAATTCCGACCATCGCAAGGACGATGCAGGCGGACGGCAAAGCCAGTCGACGGTAAAACTCGATCATGTACCAGCGCGATGCAGTAGCATCACTCGATTCACGCGCATGTCGCGGCAGATCCCAGGTAGGCAATTGCACGGCGGGAGGAAGCTGAGTGTTCTGACGATTCTCTGCTGCGGGTAGCTCTATTGGAATATCTGTCTGATCGAAGGTCGATATCTGATAATTCGATTGTTTGTGCGGGTCGGTTTCATGGATCGCACCGTCAATCAGGTGAAGATGCAGCGTAGAGGGACCTTCACTCACCAGAATTCCCTGCCGCGCCATGGTAATACGGGGAGCGGCGGCATTGCTGATGTCCGCAATGAATACACCTTTCCAAATTGCAGCGCCGCGTGCCCCCTTTACGTCCTGGACATAAAGCACGAGCTTTGGAAAGCCTTCATAGAACACACGAGGCTGCACTTCGAAAGACGCTTGCGAAGTCTTCAGCCGGTCTTGTAATTTGCCCAGCGCGGCTTGCGACGCGGGCGCCCAATAGATTCCGTTCGCCAACGCAAGGCACCATGCGGCACCGACGAAGATTGAGAGAATGCGCAGGAATCGCCACACGCCGATACCGCTAGCGCGCATGGCGGTAATCTCGCTGTCTGCGGCGAGGCGGCCTAAGCCAATCAGTATGCCCACCAGAACTCCCATCGGGATGGTGTAGGTGAGCGCTACAGGAACTGTGAAGAAAAATACTTGAGCCACGCTGGGGAGAGGCGCACTGTTGCGGACCACAAGGTCAAGGATGCGACCGAGATCGCTGGTGAAGAGCACGAAAGTAAAAATCGCCACGCCCAACACGGCGTGGGAACTGACTTCGCGCAAAATGTAGCGGGTGAATATCCGCATGATTGGCAGTTATCGCGAGTCTAGCATGGCAATGAGTGAGCCTTCGATCCCAAAGTAGCCACTAAGGCTGCGGTGTCGTCGGAGATCATGCCATCGACTTTGAAATCGGCAAATCTCGCCATGGTACGAGTGTTGTTGACGGTCCAAACGAATACTTGCTTTTCAGCCTCGTGAAGCTTCTTAACCAATCTAGGCGTCACTAGGCTCTTTTCCACCATGACGAAGTGCGTTGCTAGATTTGGCCAGCGGCCTAGTTGAGTTCGATTTCCGCAAATAATTCCGAGCGGTGTATCAACGTCGAAGTCGCGGAGGGTGCTCACAGCCGCGGGCAAGAAAGACGAAACCACATAGCCCTTCGCTGGAGGATGGCGCTTCAAGAGTTGCAAGCACTGTACTTCCAATCCAGCGACTTTGAGCTCTATATTCAAAAACGCGTTTTGTGAATACCGCTCTAGAATCGCTTCGAATGTAGGCAATTCGCGGAGGTCGGCTTGCTTCGTGCGAGAGATTGAACGTCCTCGGAAGCGAGGATCATGGCAGATGACCGCTTTGCCATCGAGTGTGAGGCGAACATCGAACTCAAATCCGTCGCATCCATTTTTTATAGCGAGATCGAAAGATGCAAACGAATTTTCAGGAATCGCTGAATTTTTCCGATCCCCCCGATGTCCGAGCAGCAGTGGACGCACTAACGCTTGCCCGCCTTCGGACGTGGCCATCGTGCGATGACTACCGTCGAAATTCCGCCTCGGGGACGGAAATCTCCCTTTACCTCCGCCCACACCGGACGCGCCCATCGAACTACATCTTCAAGAATCTGATTGACGATGTTTTCCTGGAAGATGCCAAGATTTCGGTACGACTGCAAATATTCCTTAAGCGATTTCAATTCCAGGCAATCTTTTGCAGGTTGGTAGCGGATGACGATCAAACCGAAATCAGGCAATCCGGTCTTCGGACATACCGAAGTGAATTCGGGATCGTCGACAACGATCTCATATCCCGGAAATTGATTGGGCCAGGTTTCAATTTCCGGGAATCGGAAATTGAGTCCAGACGCAGCGTGATCGGAGGTGTAACGGGGCGTTTTTCGCATGACTTGCGCTATTCTAAACGGATTGAATGTGGTTGTGGAGCGAGGTTAGGCGGCGAGAACAGCCCAGGATTTTGCGGCGAATGTGCCTGGGCGGCATCTAACTGGACACGGCACACATGTCTCATCCGCTCGTCCAAGTGTTAGAGTGCGAGAGATTGGATACCAGGAGTTAGTTCAAGCTTTTGCAAACTATGGTCTCACGCGAAAATGACGGCAGCTTTTTGAGCAAACTTAGCTGGCCCGTTTGGATATTCGGGATCGTCATAGGCGTCATTTTGCTGGCTTCGTTCATGCCGCATCATGATGTCATTCCCGTCCGGGCAATGGCAGTTGAACGTGGCGTCATACGCAGCCTGGTGTCAACTAACGGTAAGGTTGAACCGGTACAAAACTTTGAAGCGCATGCGCCTGTCGGGACAACGGTAAAGAGGCTGTTGGTTAAAGAGGGCGATCATGTGAAGAAAGGGCAACTGCTCGCGCAACTCGACGACGCAGCCGCGCAAACTCAGGCCGCACAGGCGATTGAACAGCTCAAGACCGCCCAGGCGGGTGTAAGTGTCGTGAAGAGTGGTGGAAATCAGGAAGAAGTATTGACGTTGAATTCCGATCTCGCGAAAGCGCGCTCCGCTCGCGATACGGCAAAACGAAATCTGGATGCCCTCAAGCTCTTGCAGCAAAATGGGGCGGCTTCATCCGGTGAAGTGCAGCAGGCCGCAAACACACTGGCCAGCGCCGATGCTGACGCAAAGCTACTCGAGCAGAAACAGCGCGAGCGCTATTCGGCTCCGGAAATTGCTCAATCGGCAGCACGCGAATCGGGCGCAAAGTCGGCTTATGCGGCAGCGGAAGATGTCCTGCGACAATTGAATATTCGCGCTCCATTTGATGGGGTTGTGTATTCCATCGTGCCGAGGCAGGGTGCTTACGTTAATCCTGGCGATTTGATATTGCAGGAAGCGGACTTATCCAAAGTTCTGGTTCGCGCATATGTGGACGAGCCAGATGTGGGCCGCCTTAAACACGGTCAGCTCATCGAAGCCACATGGGACGCGCTCCCCGGGCGCATTTGGGAAGGCACGGTCGCCGATGTTCCGTCTGCGGTAAAGATGCACGGTACCCGCAATATCGGGGAAGCAACTTGCGTTGTGAGCAACAGCGACTACAAGCTTCTTCCCAACGTGAATGTGGGCGTGAACATTGTGGTGGGCGAAGATACGAACGCCCTGGTGTTGCCTCGCGAGGCGTTGCGGCAGGACGAACAGGGATCATACGTCTTGCAAATTTTAGACAACAAACTTATCCGGCGGAATGTGCAGACGTTGATTACCAACCTGACGCAGGTAGAGATCAGCAGCGGCCTCACGCAGGACGCGTTGGTTGCCGTGAGCTCGAACAATTCCAAGCCGTTGAAAGATGGTTCCACCATAAAGGTAGTCCGTTAAGGTGCGCGTGAAACTCCGAACTTTTCTTCCGTTGTTGCTGGCCCTCTCGATCATTCTCCACGCAGACGTTTCTCCGGCGGATTTGCTCGTTCAAGGGCGTGTTGATGAATCGATCGCTTTGCTCAATTCGCAATTAGCCAAGAAGCCGAGTGCCGATGACTACCATCTTCTCTGCCGGGCACACTTTGACATACAGGATTGGGGTTCGGCTGTAAGCGCCTGTGAGAAAGCTTCGGACCTAAAACCCAATAGCAGCCGAGAACATCTATGGCTGGGGCGGGCCTACGGGGAGAAAGCCGATTCATCAAATTTCGTCACTGCTATTGGTTTGGCGAAAAAAGTCCGCCTAGAGTTTGAGGCTGCAGTCAGACTCGATCCCAGCAATGCTGATGCGCGCTCGGATCTCGCGGAATTTTATCTGGAAGCACCAGCTATTGTCGGCGGCGGCCAAAGTAAAGCTCAGTCCCAGGCGGATTTGTTAATGCGGCTGGATGCTTCCAAAGCGCACTGGATCCAGGGGCGTCTCGCGGAAAAAAACAAAGATTTCCACGCCGCCGAAAATGAATATCGGGCAGCGATCGAAAGCAGCCATGGAGGTGGTATTGACTGGCTAAACCTAGCCTCGTTTTACAAACGTCAAAACCATCTCGATCAAATGGAGCAAGCGCTGCACAGCGCGGTGGCTGCTCCTCCCACTCGGCCCGAAGTCACGTTGGAAGCCGCAGAGGTGCTGATTCGCTCTGGACGCAACTTGCCGCTGGCAATCGAATGGCTGCAGAAATATCTCTCTGGGACTATGTCAGAGTTAGCGCCGGCTTTCAAAGCTCAATATTTATTGGGCCAGGCCGAAGAGAAGCGAGGCAATCGCGCCGCCGCCGTCGGCCATTATCGAGCCGCCCTTCAATTGGCAAAGGAATATCCTCCTGCGCAGAAAGCATTGAGCACTCTCGGCTGACAGCTGATCGAACTCTTGCGAATGGCAGCGCAGCGACTTTCCGTTCTACAATCATTTTTCTATCAACATGTTTCAAATAATAGGTGCGGAATGACACTTCTCTCTCGACTTGCGACCTTGTGCCTGCTGCTCTCGACGTGTTCCTGGGCAGAACAACCGATCGCTCCTCTGACGCTAAAACATGCTGTCGAGCTGGCTTTGGCTCATTCGTCCATAGCTGCCATGGCTGCAGCAAATGAGCAACACGCGTATGAGTCATACCTTGAAGCGCGCGACCAGTATATTCCGCAGCTGACGGTTGGCTCGGGATTAGGCAAGACGTACGGATATCCCCTCAGCCTCGAAGGCTCCGCTCCATCGATTGTCAATTTCACATCACAGTCCGCGCTGATCAACCCTGCGTTAAGGGAGTTTATTCGCGCCGCGAAAATTGAACATCAATCGAGCACATTGCAGGCAAAAGATCAGCGCAATCAAGTCATACAAGATACCGTCATTGCTTATGTGGAACTTGATCGGTGGCAAACCATGCGGTCGCATCTTGACGAACAACATGGCTCTGCGGTGCATGCCGAACAAGTCGAAGCCCAACGAATTCAAGCCGGAGTAGACAGCGTACTCGCCTCAACCCAGGCACAGCTCACTACCGCCCGCGTGGATTTGCGAATTGCGCAAGCAGACGGATCGATGGATTTATTGCGGATGAAATTGTCACACTTGACCGGGCTTCCATCGCCGGGGATTTCGGCGGACGCGTCGTCGATCCCTAGATTGCCAGAATTGCCGTCCGAAGATTTATCAGGAAAAGCACTTGCATCGAACCCGGCTGTTGAAGCTGCTGACAGCCATTTCATGGCGCAACTGGAACGCGCGAAAGGCGAGCATCGTGCGCTATGGCCGACAATTGATTTTGCAGCCCAGTATGCACTTCTGGCGTCATTTAATAACTATGAAAATTACTTTCAAAAAGGAAGTTTTCAGGAACACAATGCAACCGTTGGAATCGCCATGCGTTTTAATTTTCTAAACGAATCGCAGCGCGCACATGCTCGTGCAGCCGACGCCGAAGCGATTGTCGCGAAGAACGATGCGCAGGCTGCGCGCGACCGTGTGTCCGAAGAAACGGTGCGCCTACAACATTCAGTGCGGCAGCTGGCAGCTGCACAGAAAGTGGCGGACCTGGAATATAAGATTTCCGAGTCCAATCTCGACAGTTCTCAGATTCGTGCTAACTCCGGCAACGGCACGTTGCACGACGCCGAAGATGCGCGGACGCAATCCAGTGAGCGTTTCAACGCCTTGCAGGATGCCAATTTCGATCTGGAATCAGCCCGAATCGCCCTGTTGCGCGTGACCGGAGAATTGCCGGCCTGGGTGGGCGTCCCCAATTAGATAGCTGCTGCTGCTTCTGGACGCACCACGCCGCAGTCCGATGTAAACGCATTGAGAATGCTGCCTTAGCTCACTAACCTAGAGTTGCGCATCTAACCAAAAACTAACGATAAATCTGGGTCAGTGAACCTCGGGAAATACCCCATTTTGACCCATTAAAGCACCAGGAAATGTTAAGATAAGTACTTGAAAACCATGCCCTTAAAAACTTTACTTCTGAATCCGCCTTCATTTGAAAACTTCGATGGTGGCGCTGGCTCACGCTGGCCCGCTACTCGTGAAATAGAGTCCTACTGGTACCCCGTCTGGCTGGCCTACCCGGCTGGCATGATCGAAGGCGCGCGGCTGCTGGATGCCCCGTCTCATCATGTCTCGGCTGAGGAGACGATCAACATAGCCCGCGACTATGAGTTCCTGGTTCTTTTCACGAGCACTCCGGGCTTCCCTGGCGATATCCGGTTGACTGCCAAGATTAAGGAAGTCAATCCGAACATCAAGATCGCCTTCGTCGGGCCGCACGTTACCGTTCTGCCGGAACGTTCACTGAAAGAAAATCGGCACATCGATTTCATCGTTCGCAAGGAATTCGATTACGCAGTCTATGAATTTGCGAATGGTAAACCCTTGAGTGAAATCCTCGGCGCGTCCTACTTGAAAGATGGGGCGATCGTGCACAATCCGGACCGTCCGGAATTGCAGGACCTCGATTCCCTGCCGCACGTCACCCAGATTTACAAACGAGATTTAGACGTTAAACGCTACAACGTTCCGTTCCTGCTCTATCCGTATGTTTCGCTGTACACGACCCGGGGATGTCCGGCACAGTGCACCTTCTGCCTCTGGCCGCAGACGTTAAGCGGGCACCCATGGCGCAAACGATCAACTGATGACGTTGCCCGCGAAATGGCAGAAGCCAAAGCGTTGTGGCCGGAAGTACGCGAATTTTTCTTCGACGACGATACTTTCAACATCCAGAAAGTACGCACAGTTGAGCTCTGCGAAAAGCTGAAGCCCTTAGGATTAACCTGGTCTTGCACTTCGCGTGTAACGACCGATTTCGACACATTGAAGGCGATGAAGGAAGCGGGATGCCGTCTGCTGATCGTGGGCTACGAATCAGGCGATCCGCAGATTCTCAAGAACATTAAGAAAGGCGCGACCATCGAACGTGCGCGTCAATTCACAAAAGACTGCCACAAGCTGGGATTGGTAATCCATGGAGATTTCATCATCGGGCTTCCCGGTGAGACCCGCGACACTATCGAGAACACGATTAAATTCGCGAAGGAACTGGACGTTGAAACCATCCAAGTTTCGGTGGCGCATGCATACCCGGGGACGGAACTCTACGATTACGCGATGAAGAATGGCTTCATGGTTGCCGACACCAAGATGGTGGACGATGGCGGCCATCAGCTCGCGCAGATCCAGTATCCGGGACTTCCGGCGGATTATTTACTCGAAGCTGTTCACCGGTTCTACGATGAATACTATTTCCGTCCTAAAGCCGCTTTCCGGATCGTTCGCAAAGCGATGTTCAACAGCGTCGAACGCAAGCGCCTTTACAAGGAAGCTCGCGGCTTCCTTAAAGTTCGAGCGATGCGCAATAAGTGGGTAAAAGACAAACGCGCGAATGACACAGTTGCCGCGGAGCCCGCGAAAGCTTAGCGCGGTTTCGCGAATGGGACCTCTTTGACCTTCCGCAAGTATCTGGTGCTGGCGTGTGTAACATTGTGCGCTTCCATAGGCGATTCAATGCTGGCGCACGGCATGAAGCAAGTCGGAAACGTATCTCTTAATCATCTGCCGCGAATGCTCCTCGCCATCACAAATCCATCTGTAACAGTGGGGATCGTTTTATTACTCGGCTTCTTCGCCTCCTATACGACCGCTCTTTCGTGGGCTGATCTTACTTACGTTCTTCCAGCTACGTCGCTTGGATATGTGATCCTCACACTGATTGCCAAGTTTTATCTTCACGAAACTGTGACTACGACCCGGTGGCTTGGCGTATTACTCATTTCCGCTGGAGTCGGGTTTGTAACGCTCGGACCGGAGTTAACTCACCATGATCCGGTTAAAAACGACACTACCGTTAAGGCAGGTCAATGAAGCAGACCTACACATGGGTAGCGATCGCGTTGATTGTTCTCGCATCAACTGGCGGAGATGTCATGCTCGCGAGAGCGATGAAACAAGTAGGCGACGTCGGCAAACTATGGGATGAACGAGGGCTGGTTGCCATCATTGGTCGCGTGCTGCGAAATCCATTTTTCTTGCTCGGAATAGTCGCAATGACAATTGCGTTTTACAGCATGCTATTCGGATTGTCCTGGGGCGATGTGAGTTTGATTGCACCAGCGTCCGCTTCGCTTACGTTTGTGGCAAACGCGATTGCGGCGAAATTCTTTCTCCACGAAAAAGTTGATCACCGACGATGGCTCGCGGCGCTTTGCGTCGCTGGCGGAGTAGTCTTGCTGGCGGTCTAGCCAGGAAATAGCCGCATAAATCCGGTGGCGGGAAGATCGGGCACGATCAGCGCTTTTTTCTTTCCTACGCTTTGCATAAGGGCTTCGGCAGCCATGTATCCGCTTCGAACCGCACCTTCCATAGTCGCGGGCCAGCCGGTAGCAGTCCAATCTCCAGCAAGAAATATATGGGGCCATGGAGTCGTATGGCCGGGTCGGTGAGCGTCAATGCCGGGTCGCGGAGAATAGGTTGCGTTCACTTCCTTGATCACCGTCGACTTAAGTAGTTGCGCAGATCGTGCCTCGGGGAAAAACTCCCGCATTTCTTGCAATGCCATATCCACAATTTCCTGCTTCGATTTTGCGATCAAGCTCTTGGACGCGCTGACCACAAGTTCAACATAGCTACCTTCACTGGTTTTGTTAAGCAATTTCGATTTATGGAACATCCATTGGATAGTCCGGTCGAGCAATACTGCATGTTCGAGATCGCTGATCTGACGATCAAACCATAGATGAATGCCGGTGATTGGCGAGTTTTCGAACTTTGCAATCTGATTGCGAAGAGGGGTTGACGCGTCATCGGCAGGAAGGACGGGCGCGAGCGCGAAGAATGGTAGCGCAAGGACGGCAAAGTCAAACCTCTGCGAGCCATTGGCAAAATTGAGAGCGACACTGTCAACTGCTGGCTCGACGCCGGTTACGCTGCAACGTAATTGGACCTTTCCCCCACGCTGTGTGATGTAGCTTTCGGCGGCGGCATACAACTCGGTCAATGGTACTGCTGGAATACCCATGCGCCGCGCCGCATTCGACCGCGTTGTTTCGCGGATCACCTGGCCTGCAGCCGATATAGAAATGCGATCGAGATCATCACTCAACGCGCTGATGAGAATCGGGTTCCAAAATCGTTCGATAGCGGCTGACGTTTGACCGTGACGCTGTAGCCATACAAGAAAAGACTCTCCGTTATCTTTTGCGGGAAATGGAACCAGCGACATCATGGCTCGGGCGATGGCCAGCTTGTCGCGTACATTGAGGAATGGAAAACTTGCGAACGACGGAAGCGTCTGAAACGGTGCAGGAAGAGAAGTTGATCGCAGCACAGAAGCCCGGCCACCGGGCTCAATGAAGTTCATTTCATCGAACCAACGAATCTTGTTGGTAGCTCCGAGGCGTCCGTAGAACTCCATCAGATTCGTGCAGACACCAAAAAGTACGTGCTGGCAATTGTCTACAATCTCGCCGGTCCCCGGATGTTCGTAAGAAGACGCGCGGCCGCCTAGAAACGGACGCCGTTCGAAGAGTGTAACTGTAAAACCGTTATCAGCGAGAGCGCAGGCTGTGGCTAGTCCGGCTAAACCGCCGCCCACCACCGCGACTGACGGAGACTGACTGGCGCTAGTGGATTGAGCGTTCATTCAGGGCTCGGGCGCGTTAGGTGATGCGCTGGATTAATCCCCGCCCCAGGATGGTTAGCTTTTCGCGCACGGTCAGCCTGATTTTGCCGTGAAACACGTCATAGCCGCGTGCGGCGATCTTCTCAAGCAGAGCTCGATATATGGCAATCAGCACCCATAGCGCGGGCTGACTGTCTTCTTCAATCATGGGGATCAAAGCTTCGCTGTGTTGATAGTATTCTCGAGCGCGGTCAGCCTCAATTGTCAAAACTGGGGCATAGCGCGCGGCATCCGTGGCGTTTGCTAATTCCGAGGAGGAGATAGAAAAGCGGGCCAAATCTTCTTCCGGAAGGTACACACGTCCAGCCAGAGCATCTTCTTTCACGTCTCGAATGATATTAGTCAGCTGAAAAGCCAAGCCACAGCGCTCTGCGAGCGGTTCGGCGGCCGGATCTGAATAGCCAAATATGCGAATGCAAACCAAACCTACAACGGATGCAACACGATGACAGTACAAGCGCAAATCCTCAAACGTCGCATAGCGAACGCGTGATCCCTGCGACGATTCGTCGGGCTCGTCTTCATCGGGTTCCTCGAGATCCATGGCTGTGCCGTAAGCAAGTTCATCGAGCAAGCCAACGGGAATTCCAAACCTGCGTTGCGCATCGGTCAACGCCAGTAAAACTGGTTCGTCGGTGGGATGTCCAGCCAGAGCATTATGGACCGAACCGAGCCATGCGCTTAATTTCTGACGGCGTTCGCTGTGCGGAAGACTTTCGTCGTCCGCCAAATCATCACAGCGCCGCATGAATGCGTAAACGGCACACAAGGCCCGGTGTTTAGCCTTCGGCAGAATTAGGAAAGCGTAATAAAAATTCTTGGCCGCTTTGCGAGTAATGCCGCGACAGACCGAATAGGCCACCGCAATTTGAGAAGCGCTGGGGGAGAATCCGGTGACGGGTTGCACCGCCGCACTCATCGCAGCTTACCCATCGCCGCGCGAGCTACTAACGTCAACTTACGGCTCTTCGGGATTGACGGCCGCTGGCCCAGGACGTTATAGCCCTGTCGCTCGATCGCATCAAGAATTTCAAGGCCACCCCGGCTGAATAAATCGAGATCAACGGCGAGGGCATGATCCACTTGCTTGATCAGCGGAATTCCCCGTTCGAATAAGTCGCGGGCACGCTCCACTTGAAATGCCATGAGATCACAGAAGGCGGCAGTATTTCGTTGCGACGAAATATCCGATTCGCTGACACCGAAATGCAGCATGTCTTCTTGCGGAATATAAATTCTGCCTTTGCTGAAATCGTCGCTCACATCCTGCCAGAAATTTGCCAATTGCAAAGCAGTGCAGGTGTAGTCGGACAGGGCTTGCCGGTCGGCGTCGCGGTATCCGCAGAGATAAAGCACGAGCCGCCCAACCGGATTCGCAGAATTCTTGCAGTAGCCAAGCAGCCTATCGAATGTCGGGTAACGCGTGATTCTTTGATCTTGCCGGAAGGCTGTGAGCAAATCGGCAAACGGCTGCTGAGGAATATCGAAAGCGTTCACCGTTTCCACAAGCGCCACAAATACGGGATGCCGCGGCTCGCCGGAATAGCATGCATTCAGTTCTGCTTCCCAAAGATCCAGCAAGTGCAGCGAGGCGGCTGGATCGCCAGTTTCATCACTCAAGTCGTCGGAAATACGGCAGTACGCATACACATTGAAGAAGTGCTGACGCAGATGTTTCGGCAGAAACCACGAAGCTACGGAAAAATTTTCGTAGTGGCTGCGCGCCAGACGGCGACAATAATCCTGAGCTTCTTGAAGTGAAGGAACACGGTCGGGGATTGCATACTCCGGAGGAAGATTGACCCACGCTGAGTTGGTCACAACAGCTCCGGTTTGGTCAGTCGACATGGATTGCATTATGCGCCGATTGGCTGGATGGGACGAAATCAGTGTCCGGGGATGATGGCAGTTTTAATCTCGCTGCCGCGGTTGAGCATTTGTCCCAAAACCTGTTGCAGCCGTGAAAGCGGCGCTTCGCCGGTTATATATTCTGTGGGCCGGATCTTCTTTTCCGCGATTAGACGGAACGCCTTACGGACGGTATCTGGGGTGTGATGGAACGTCGCTTTCAGCGTAATTTCCGAATAGTGCAGCCGGTTCGTATCCAGTTCAACCTTCACGCCGTTCGCGCAACCGCCGAAAAAGTTTACAGTGCCGCCCTTGCGGACCATTTCAACTGCCCACTCCCATGCCTGTGGACGGCCAACTGCCTCAATCACAACATCACTTCCTCGTTTGCCCGGAGAAAGTTCGCGCACCGCTTCAACTGCATCTTTGACCTTTGTGATCTGCACAACATCGTGCGCGCCCATATGCTTGGCAGCGGCGACTTGCTCATCGCGCTTCACTACCGCGATCACGTTGCATCCCACGGCCTTCGCTACCTGCACGAACATCAAGCCGATAGGTCCGGCTCCAATGACTGTGACAGTATCACCAATCTCAACACCAGTTTCGTGGAGCCCGCGAAGTACGCAGGCCAATGGTTCGACCATCGCAGCTTCTTCGTAGCTCACGCCCGGAGGCACAGCCAGCATGTTGAGTTCAACTATGCGACGCGGAATTTTTATGTATTCCGCATAGGCACCGTTATTGAATAGCAGGTCTTCGCAGAGATTTTCCTGATGACGCGCGCAGTAGAAGCAAGTCTGACAGGGTGCGGAGTTTAGCGCGACAACGCGCATACCTTTTTTGAAGTTGCGAACTCCTGCACCAACCTCTTCTACCACTCCGGCCAATTCGTGGCCAAACAATGCCGGTGGAACGATCATCTTGGCGTGATAGCCGCGTTGGTAAACCTTGAGATCAGTGCCACAGGTTAATGCCACCTGTACCTTTACGAGCACCTCTCCGTCACCGACCCGAGGAATGGGCACGCGTTCGATTTTCACGTCCTCTTTACCGTAGAGGACAGCTGCCGTCATCTTTCCATTCACGCTGAAACTTCCTCCCAGGCAATGCCCGGCTGAATCACAATCTTCATCGAATCCGGTTGCGGATGCGCCGCTAAATCCAATCCCACTAAACTGTCAGCCAACGAAAAACGGTGGCTTATAAGACGTTCTAAATCCATCTCACGATTCATTACGAAATTCACCGATTCTTGCTGCAAATCGACAGAAGCGCTGTAGGAACCGAGTAAAGTCTTTTCGTCCACACAGATCGCCGCAGGATCAATCGCCGCTTCGCCATGCACCGTCTGTGCAAACAACATCACTCTGCCTCCAGGCCGGACCGAATCCATCGCAACTTTGATCAAGCTGTTTCCCGCAACGGCCAAAATAGTTGCGTCCGCACCGCGTCCCTCAGTCAGCGCTTTTACAGCGCTGACAGTATCTTCTCGCGATGCATTTATAGTTGTACCCAACTGGAGTTCTGTAGATATTGTAAGCCTCTGCGGATGCAAATCGGAAGTAATCACCGTTGCTCCCGCTCGTTTCGCTAGCGCACTTAGCAGAATGCCGATAGGCCCCTGGCCGATCACTAAAACGGTCTCCCCGGGCTGGACCGCCAGACGCTCAATTCCCTTTAAACAGGTGTTTGACGGCTCCAGGAAGCAGGCCTGCTCATAGGAAATGTCGTCGGGAATTCGGACGGTGCCAGCGCGAACGATCCAATCCATGACACGAACATATTCGGCGAACCCTCCGCCGGACGGCTCGAAGCCGGCCGTACAACCAACTTTCTTATAGGTCTCGCATTGCGCAAAAGTCTTGTGCTCGCAGTAATAGCACTTCCCACACGGGATGTGGTGAAACGCCACCACGCGGTCGCCGACCTTGTAATTGTCGACGCCTTCGCCGATCGCGGCGACCATTCCAGACGTTTCATGACCAAAAATACGGGGCGCACTATGGGAGCCTGTCGCAATCTTCTTTAAATCTGTGCCGCAGATTCCACAGGTGTGTACACGAACCAGCAACTCGCCGCGACCTATCTTCGGAACGGGAACTGTTTCCAGACGAACGTCATTTACGCCGCGATAGACTGCGGCTTGCATGGTCGAGGGAATCTTGGTTGCCGTTCCCGTCATCGTGGATTGGAGAGTCGTGTTCATCTTTGAATCATTCACTGAAACTTCATTGCCTAATTGTTGCGGAACCTGATGTGACCACCGCTAGTGTTTCCTGCAAAGCGTATTCATTCGCCGGTTGCTCTGCGATCAACTTCTCTAACTCTTTGCACAATGTCGCGGACGCTCTCGCACTATTCCTGGCAAGTTGGCCTATTTTGCTCCACATCCATGGCCGAATCGCCGCGTACGTCACAAATGCTCCAGTCCGAAACTGGCCGTTATTCCCTATGAAAGGACGCAGGTCTGGCATATCAAAATCGAGTTCATCGGAAATAACTTTTATCGCGACGAACTTAACGCCGCGAATCTCCGCGCCACGAGCTACTGACGCCGCTTCCATGTCCACTGCCTGTGCTCCGTAAGACTCACCCAGCTTCGCTTTTTGCAAAGTTCCAGCAACAGAGGCAGAACTTAGTAATCTACCCTTACCATGCGGAATGACCGTCGCACTTCCATCGGCAATATCGATGACCTTGCCGGGACGAATGATCTCCCCCACGCGCATATTCGAATCTAGTGCTCCAGCGAATCCCGCGGATGCAATCTCGTCCACCGCGTAGAGACTAATTACGGCTTCAGTCGCACGTCGGGCGGATTCGCTTCCGATGCCCCCACAGACGATTACAGCATTGCCACGTTCAAAAAATGTAAACTGCCTCCCGCCATGTTCACGAACGATCGTTCGCCAATCTTTTCTCACCACTAACGGGCGAATCTCTCTTTCGAGCGCGGCAACGATTCCGAGTGTTATCCGTTCTGGCAATGACCCACCTTCATGCTGGCGCGTATCCATTCGCACGAAACCAGATAACCGCGCGACGCAACGCACCTTCGACCGGTACATTCTTCCAGCCCAACTCCCGCTCAGCTTTCGCCGAAGTCACAAACATCTTCTTTCGTCCCATGCGCACTGCATCAATCGTGGCTCTAGGCTCGCGTCCCATGATGCGTCCTGTAAAGAGTTCGTCCACAACACCGGTCGCAAGAGCCACAAAATATGGCACACGGATCGAAGGCGACGGTAGTCCAGTAATTTGGGCCAGAGCGTCTAATATTTGTTTGAGGGTCATATTCTGCCCGCCCAAAATGTAGCGTTCACCACTACGCCCCTTTTCCAAGGCTGCCACATGGCCTCGGGCGCATTCAGTAGCATCCACCAAGTTCAATCCCGTATCGACATATGCGGGGAATTTCTTCTTGAGAAAATCGACGACGATGCGCCCGGTAGGAGTCGGTTTGATATCGCGTTCTCCGACCGGTGTGGTTGGATTCACCACAACCACGTCCATCCCAGCGCCACCGGCTTTCATCGCAACTTCTTCAGCCATGAACTTGGATCGCTTATAGTGTCCTATCATTGAACCCAGCACCACCGGAGAAGTTTCATCCGCATTCTCCCCCGTGGATGTGAATCCCATCGTTGCTACGCTGGATGTATAAACCACTCGTCGTAACTTATTTTTGCGGGCCGCATTCAAAAGAGCGCGGGTTCCTTCAACATTTGCCCGATACATCTTTTCGGGATCGCGCACCCAAAGCCGGTAGTCGGCTGCCACATGAAATGCCACTTCACAACCTGCCAGCGCCTTCTCGAGAAAGGTGGGTTCCTGTAAATCGCCTTTCACCAATTCTGCCGGAAGTCCCTGAACATTTCGCAGATCACTGGAGTCGCGTACTAACAACCGAAGATCCGCTCCGTGTGACGCCAAAACATGGACAACATGGCTACCCAAAAATCCAGTTGCTCCGGTTACAAAGACCTTCAACCGATCGCCCGCTCAGTAGTCGCAAGATTCTTAGCGGAGTCGCCCGACATCGCTTTCACATAAGTAGTCAGCGCAATCAGTGGGAAGTATTGCCGGTACATGTAATACATCAAATAAAACACTCGAGGAAACCCGGTGCCCGTGAATAAAGGTTCGTCCCACGATCCATCGGGATGTTGCATGTGTAAGAGATAAGCGACTCCGCGCGCGACGCTGTCGCTTCGCATATCATTCGCAGCAAGTAAACCCATAACGGCCCATGCTGTTTGCGACGGCGTGCTGGGTCCGACGCCGCGAGCGTTGGGGTCATCGTACGAATGGCACGTTTCTCCCCAGCCTCCGTCGGGGTTTTGCATCATGCGTAACCATTCCGCCGCCTGCTGTATACACGGTTCGTGGTGATCAACACCCATCGCTTCCAGCCCGCGTAAAACCTGCATGGTTCCGTAGATGTAATTGACGCCCCAGCGCCCGAACCAGGAACCATCAGACTCCTGATTCTCCAAAAGGAATTTGATCGCCTTTTTCACACGGCGATCGCTCTGCGTATACCCGTAAGACGCGAGCATTTCCAGGATGCGTCCCGTGATGTCCACTGTCGGCGGATCAAGCATGGCGTTGTGATCGGCGAACGGAATTTGCTCGAAGACCATCTTGTCGTTGTCTTTGTCGAAAGACGCCCAGCCGCCACCTCTGCATTGCATGGAGAATACCCAATCAATTGCACGCTGGACCGATTCGCGTTGGTAGCGTCCGTTGGAATGTTCGACATGCGAAAGCGCAAGGCAAACCATGCCGGTATCGTCCACATCTGGATAAAACTCGTTATTGAATTCGAAGTACCATCCACCGGGCTGGGTGTTTGGATTCTTCGCCGCCCAATCGCCTGGATTGCGCACCTGCTTTTGCAAGATCCAGTCGGCGCACTTCACCATTCTCGGATCGGTGCGAGGCACTCCGCTTTCGCCGAGTGCGAAAAGTGCAAACGCAGTGTCCCAAACGGGAGACTTGCAGGGCTGCATCCGGAATGTGTCGGCTTCTTCAATGCCGAGCTTTTCAAATTCATCCATAGCGCGAATAAACTGGGGATCATCTACCGAATATCCCAGGCACCGCAAGGCGATGATCGAGTTCACGATCGATGGATAGATAGCGGCGAGCCCGTCGCTCATTTCGAAACGTTCAAGCATCCATTTTTCAGCTTTGCGTAACGCCATGGTACGCAGGGGGCGAACATGTACACGCTCGAACCAATGGGTCAGCCGGTCGAGGCTTAAGAAGAAATTGCGCCATGAGATTAGCTTTTTGTCCCAATGCAGGCGCATGCGGGATTTGTCGCGACCACCGACGAATAGTTCTTCGACGCCCATCTCGTCCGGAATTTTCTTGAACGGTTTCTTCGCGTATGCAATCGACAGCGGTACCAGTATCGCGCGCGACCACGAGGATATTTCGTAGATATTGAACCAGAACCAATTAGGAAAGAGCACGATCTCCGGCGGAATAGCGGGCACGCCATCGTAGTCGTACTGCCCCAGGAAGCAAAGATAGATTTTGGTAAATGTATTAACTTCGGTGACGCCGCCCATGGCCAATATCCTGGTTCGGGCGCGCGCTAATGCAGGATGGTCGGCTGTATAGCCTGCGAGTTTTAATCCGAAATATGCTTTTACCGAAGCACTTATGTTCGATGGGCCATCGGCAAAAGTCGGCCAACCGCCATCATCATTTTGACCGTTCAGGATATGCGTGGCACACTTCTGGAATCGCTCTGGATTCCCCGTGCCAAGCAGTGTGTGCAGAAGGAGGTAATCGGATTCAAGCGTCGTGTCGGCGCCGAGTTCGCCGCACCAGTAGCCATCTTCATGCTGGCGAACGAAAAGCCAGTCCTTGGCTGCGTGGATGGCGGCTGAGATTCGGCCAGCCAAACCATCGATCTTTCCAAAATGCAATTGTGGCGCGCTGCCCTGCACTGGCAGGGACGGGGGAGTTACTTCCATCATTCCGCTCCTAATCCGCCGAGGCGGTTCTCGCGGGGGCGCTGGCGATAGCCTCCACAATTTCCGGAGGCAAACCGAAGCGCACGTTTTCCGGCATTACTTCAATCTCTTCTACGTTTCCAAAACCCTTTTCGCCCAAAAATTTTACGACTTCTTCCACTAAACATTCTGGTGCGGAAGCGCCTGCCGTAAGGGCGATAGTCTTGATCCCGTTCAACCATTCCGGCTTAATGTTCCGGAAACTATCTATCAAATGCGATCCGGTTCCGAGATTGCGAGCCACTTCAACCAGTCGGTTGGAATTGGAACTATTGTCCGAGCCAACAACCAAAAGTAAGTCAGCGTCCGATGCGACTTGCTTCACGGCAACCTGGCGATTTTCGGTGGCATAGCAAATATCCTGAGCATGCGGGCCGGTAATATTTGGGAAACGAACTCGCAAGGCGGCAATGATGTCTTTAGTCTCGTCCAGGCTCAAGGTCGTCTGTGTCAGATACGCGACGCGGTTCGGATCGGGCACGTCAAGATTTGCGACTTCGGCCGGTGATCCAACCACCTGCGTGACCAGGGGCGCTTCACCCAGTGTTCCGATCACTTCGTCATGATCGCGATGCCCGATGAGGATGAGCGAGAAACCTTCCCGCGCAAACTTAACCGCTTCTACGTGGACTTTGGTGACCAGTGGACAAGTGGCGTCGATAACGCGCAATGACCGTTCTTTGCTGGCAGCGCGAACTTCCGGAGAAACTCCGTGAGCGCTGTAAATGACACGCTCCCCGTTAGGAACCTCGTCGAGTTCATCGACAAAAATGGCGCCTTTACCCTGCAATTCCTCGACTACGAAGCGGTTATGGACAATCTCTTTCCGTACATAGATCGGCGGCCCGAAGGTTTCGAGGGCGATCCTTACAATATCGATGGCGCGAACCACGCCGGCGCAAAATCCGCGCGGCTTCAACAAAAGCAATTTCTTTTCGTCTAAATTGGGCAAGCTTTGTCCTGTCCGTTGGGGTATGTCCTAAGCCTACACTTCCCCACTATGGATATGCTATCAGGCTAATTGAAATGTACCCTCTTGGTCAACGTAAGCGTAAGAAACGCATAGGATTAGCATCGATTGGCGAAATTTCGGATGTGAACGGTACGACAGACTTCCTAACGTCCATTTAGGATAACGGCTTGAGACCAGTCCAACCAAGCTTGCCATCCTCCGAAAGCCCAACGGTGTCGGGCAGTATTTCAAACTGGTGGCGGGAGCAAAACGCTCGCGAGGGCGTGATCCCGACTTGTGGCAAGTTTTTGCGCATAGTTGGGGAGTTTCTCCGGGACTCAACGCGCGCTCGTCGGCGACAAAGATTTGGCGACGCGGACTTCGACTGGGAGCGACGAGTCAACACGACAGGCGGTACGGTTAGTTCCCGAGACCGCTTTCTGGGAATGTTCCACTCGCCGTACCAGCCAACCGAACCGAGTCTCTTTGCGGAAATGATGGACGCGGTGGCATTGCTGGCCGGTGACGAGGGCTTTCGCGACTCTACGTTTATCGACATCGGATCAGGCAAGGGCCGCGCATTGCTGCTGGCGGCGGACTATCCTTTTCGGCGTATCGTCGGAGTCGAGCTGCTGCCCGAACTGGACCGTATCGCGAAAGAAAATATCGCGAACTATAAGTCAGAATGTCAGAAATGTTTCGCCATCGAAGCGATTAACGGCGATGCATCGCAGTTCCAGTTCCCTGATGGACCGATGATGGTCTATCTCTTCAATCCCCTTCCGGAAGCGGGGTTAAGGAAAACGATTGCCAATCTGGTTCGTTCTTTGCGGGATTGCCCTCGAACGATTTATATCCTGTATCACAACCCACTTTTGGAAAGAGTTCTGGCCGAGTCCTCCAGTCTCCGCAAAGTTGGTGGAACGCACCAATACGCCATTTACTCGAACGAAAAGATAAACTAGCAGCGTGCCCAACTTTTCTTCCAGAATTCTGCTGGCGTTGACGCTATCGATGTGTGCATTGGCGCAGGCTGGTCCGCCGGGATCCAGCGTGGAGTCCATCGCGGCAGCCGTCGATGCGCATTACAACCATTTGCGCACGCTCAAAGCCGATTTCACGGAAACTTATTCCGGAAACGGAGTTAAGCGCTCCGAGTCGGGAGTTCTATGGCTGAAAAAACCTGGCAAGATGCGCTGGGAATATCGTTCTCCCCAGGAGAAGGTGTTTGTGAGCGACGGTAAAGATGCGTGGTTTTACGTTCCCGGAGACCGTCAGGCGCGCCGCGCTCCGGTACGGCAGCTCGACGACCTGCGATCCCCGCTCAGCTTATTACTCGGTCAAACTAAGCTGGGTAAAGAGTTAGAAGGATTATCTTTAGCTCCGGATGTGAAGGCGACTTCCGATGACTTGATGTTGCGCGGAGTGCCAAGAGGAATGAAAGATCGCGTCAGTCAGATTTTGCTGGAGATCACGCCTGGCCACGAGATCGTACGCATCCTAATTGAAGAAGTGGACGGAGCCAGTACCGAATACCGCTTCAGCAATGAAGCGGAGAATGAAGCCATCGGAGATGAAAAGTTCCACTTTATTCCTCCCGCCGGTGTCGAAGTAATTAGCGGGGAGTTTGGACGCTAGCTTAACTAGATTTAACGCTTTCAAGGATGGTCGCTGTTTAGGATGGAATGTATCTGATCGGGTTACCCCAGTCATATCTCAACGATCAGTTAAGGCAGTCGAATCGTTTTGGAATGTTAAACTTATAGGTAAAGATCCTTTCGGTTTTTATGGCTGAATTCCTGGTAAAAGCTGCCGACGAACGCGGTCATCTGCTCCAGCAGGTGGAAAATGGCTATTCCGAGGCCGAAGTCCGCGACCGCTATGCCCAGCAAGGATTTCTAGTCTATTGGGTTAAGCCTCGCGGAGTGTTGTCCGGCGGGGGTGGTGGCCTTCGCAGACGAGGCAAGATCAAGCAGAGCGCATTTGTCATTTTTAACCAGCAATTTCTGACTCTGATCAAAGCCGGCCTTCCGGTTCTCAGCTCGTTGGATTTGCTGCTGAAGCGCCAAAAAGACGCGCACTTGCGGTCCCAATTGCAGAACGTCCGCGACCGGGTCAAAGGCGGAGAATTGCTTTCCGACGCGTTTGCCGCGCAAGGCGTGTTTCCGAAGATTTACACAACCACGCTGATGGCTGGCGAGAAGAGCGGAAACATGGAAGAAGTTCTCGCCCGCTACATCAGTTTTCAGCGGCTGGCGCTGACCTTCAAGAAGAGGCTTGCAGTGTCGCTGGTATATCCGGCGTTGTTGGTCACGGTTGTGTTCTTCATGATGATCTTTTTGGTCACCTACGTCGTACCGCAATTCGCCAAGTTGTATCAAGACATGAACGCGCAATTGCCAGCGATCACCGTGTTCATGCTCGAGATTGGGAATCATTCTCAAGAATACTTACCCCTTCTTATACTTGGGATGGTGATCATGGCCGTACTGTTCTTTCAATGGAAGAAGACTGATCGCGGGGCAGTCCAACTTGATCGTGCCATCCTTTCGCTGCCGCTTCTAGGCGACATCTGGCTCAAGTATCAAGTCGCAAATTTTTCTCGAATGCTCTCGACGTTGTTGACCGGAGGCTTGCCGCTGGTGCCGTCGCTCGAAACTGCAGGAGCCTCAATGAGCAGCCGCCGAATTCTGAATGGCATTTCGGAAGCTGCTGTGAGAGTACGCGAAGGCCAGTCTCTGGCTAAGAGTTTGGAAGCGCAGAAAATGTTTCCTGATCTTTCCGTGGAAATGATTGAAGTAGGTGAATCCACCGGCGCGCTGCCAGCAATGTTGAATTCGGTGGCGGAGTTTTACGAGGAAGACGTTCCAAACAGCATTAGGCGCAGTCATGGCGTTGATCGAACCGATGATTCTAGTTTTCATGGCAGTGATCGTGGGTGGCATCCTGATTTCACTCTATATGCCGATCTTTACATTAGGTTCGTCGATTCATTAGTAGCGAGCAGCAAAAGGCAAAGCAGAAAGACAGAAGAATCATGGAAAAGAAATCGGTATTCGTAAATGGTGAAAACAGCGGACGGGTTGGAATTGCAACCCTGTCGCATGCGGATGAGCTCGAACGCGCACAAGACGTTGCACGGCGTTACCGCTGCGAATTTATCGATCTGCATAACTTTCAGTTGCACCACGATTTGTTTCGCACCATTCCGGTTCACTTGATGTTCTCGCACAACTTCATTCCGCTTGAAGAGACTGCGGATGGACGCCTGGCCATTGCGATTGCCGATCCCAGCAAGATCATGATGATCGACGAGATTGGGATGCTGCTGCGCAAGCGCATTGTCATCAAAGTCGCGACCCTGGCTCAGATCACAGAAATTCTGAAGAAGACGGAACAGTCTAAGCGCGTCCTCGAAGATGCCAGCGAAGGGTTCACTCTAGATGTAATTCGCGAAGACGAAGGCGCGGCGGAAGAAAGCATTTCGATCGACAAGTTAGCTGCGCAGGGCGATATGAGTCCCATCATTCGCCTGGTCGATACGACCATCTTCACCGCTTTACAGCGGAGAGCCAGTGACATTCACATCGAAACTCAGGACGACGCGGTTTGCATCAAGTTCCGCATTGACGGTGTATTGACTCAAGCGATGGCGCCGATTGCTAAGGAGCATCATTCGACCATCATCTCCCGCATCAAGATCATGAGCGAGCTCGATATTTCCGAGCGCCGCGTTCCTCAGGACGGTCGTTTCCGTGTGAAGTATGGACAGCCTGAACGTCCGATCGATTTCCGCGTGTCCATCATGCCTTCGATTCATGGCGAGGATGCTGTACTACGTGTGCTCGACAAAGAGTCAATGAGCGAGAAGTTTCGCAAGCTGACGCTTGATGTTGTCGGATTCGCAGAGGACGATCTACAACGCTTTCGCCGGTTCATCCACGAGCCTTACGGCATGGTGTTGGTAACCGGCCCTACCGGTAGCGGTAAGACGACCACGCTTTACGCTGCGATCAATGAAATTAAGACGGACGAAGACAAGATCATCACGATTGAAGATCCGGTCGAATATCAGTTGCGAGGCATTACGCAGATTCCGGTTAACGAAAAGAAGGGACTGACCTTCGCCCGAGGATTGCGCTCCATTCTGCGTCACGATCCTGACAAGATCATGGTCGGCGAAATCCGCGATGCGGAAACTGCACAAATTGCAATCAACTCCGCGCTGACCGGCCATCTTGTATTCACCACGGTCCACGCGAACAACGTAGTTGATGTGCTCGGACGTTTCCTGAACATGGGCGTTGAGGCTTACAACTTCGTTTCCGCGTTGAACTGCATCTTGGCCCAACGACTGGTGCGCTTAATTTGCGAATCCTGCAAGACGCCAGTGACTTACGACCCCGCCACAATTGAAAGTAGCGGACTGGTCCCGCAAGAGTGGGAAAATGTCACGTTCTATGACGGGCCGGGTTGCATTGAGTGTGCAGGATCGGGATTCAAAGGCCGAACTGCGATTCACGAACTGCTGGAATTGAGCGACCGTATCCGCGAAATGATTCTCGCAAAGAAGCCGACTTCGGAAATCCGGCGGGCGGCGCGCGAAGAAGGCATGAGATTCCTGCGTGAATCGGCACTCGACAAAGTAAAAGCCGGGCTGACCACATTAAAAGAAATCAACAAGGTAACATTCATCGAAAGTTCGCGATAAAGTTTTAGCGATTTGCCTGATAATCGTAAAGGCATAGGCGCAGTTCTGTGATCACTTAGAGTTTTTTTGGACAAACTATAAATGGCAACAAAGTTTAAAGCCGGAGCAAGACCGACAGTCGCTTGCGAAATCTCGTCGAGCAGCGTCATCGCCGGACGGAGTTCGGAAAGAGGCAGCATTTTAGAAGTGTGCGCCGCGCGTGATTTGTCCAGTGGAAGCCTGGCTCCCGACTTGATGGAAAGTAATTTGCTCGATCGCCGCAAAGTGCTCGACGCTATTCAAGATACTTTAGGCAAGGTTGGCGGACGTTCCCGCGATCTGATCGCTGTTCTTCCCGACGCGGCAGTGCGCGCCGTCCTGCTGGAATTCGATTCCCTTCCCTCAGATCACGAGGATGCTGAAGGAGTGGTGAGATTCCGGCTAAAGAAATCACTTCCGTTTGATGTGGACAAAGCTCGTGTCTCGTTCCATGCTCAGAGTTCAGCCACCGGAGTCCGCGTGATCGCTGCGGTAGCGCTGCTGACCGTCATCGAAGAATACGAAACGCTATTTCGCGATGCCGGCTACAATCCCGGGATCGTTCTTCCGTCGATGCTTGCAGCTTTGGGAGCGGCAGATGCCGACCGCCCGACCATGATCGTCAAAGTGGACGGCCGCACCGCAAGCTTGGCCATTCTCGAAAAGAATCAATTGTTGCTGTTCCGTACCATTGAGAATCCCCACGGGACGGCCATTAGCGGAGAACAGTTGGCCGAAGAAATTTATCCCTCTGTCGTATTTTTTCAAGACACATATCAGCTCAATCTTGAACAGATATTTGTAGCCGGCTTGGAAGATACTGCTACAGCAACGCCTGCTCTACAGTCTCAGACTGGCGCAAAAGTAGATGATCTGGTGGCTTCATCTCAATTGGGAGCGAACGCCGGGTTAGTTCCACGCTGGAAATTAGGCGGCGTGACAGGAGCGTTGCTCGGCTAACTATGCGCGTCAATATCAATCTCGCGTCGCAGCCGTACGAGGATGCCCCGCAGTTTTGGCTCCGCTGGGGCGGAGCGTTGGTCGCTCTTGGCATCGTTACGCTATTGCTGATTTACATTACGGCGGCTGGATGGGTCAGCGCGCGTCAGGACCGCGATTTGATTCAGCAAAGAGAAGCGCAAATTGCTGTTCGCGATAACCAGCGCGTTAGCGCGCAAGCAATGATGGATTTGCCGCAGAACCGCAGCACTCGCGATCGCTCCGAGTTTCTGAATGACTTGTTCCAACGCAAGACTTTTTCATGGACGCGGGCCTTCGAAGATCTGGAACCGCTCATGCCTCCACAGTTGCATGTCGTATCCATTCATCCAGAAACGACGCCCGACAACGAGGTTCAAATCAAGTTGACGGTTACAGGCGCATCGCGGGATCGCGCACTCGAGTTAGTGCGCAAGATGGAAGGATCACAACGCTTCCAGCAGACAGAAATCGACGAAGAGAGAATTTCCACCACACAAGGCGCGACGGAAGTAATTTTCAACATCACTGCCCTTTACGTTCCTCCGACCGCCATCGTTGCTCAACCCAATGCACCGGCAAACAATGCGAAGCCTGCCGTGACTACGACAGGAGCAATGTAATGCCCGATCTTCTGGATACACGACGAAAATTGAAAATCGGTATGGGCGCACTGCTGGCGATAGATGTCATCGCCATGGCAATTTTCTTTTCTCCACTCGTTGGTTCGACGCAATCCCGGCGCGACCACCTTCAGCAGCTCTGGAAAGAACTGCAAGCCAAAACACACGAAGTTGAACCGCTTCAAGGATTGGACAAAAAAATTCCGGCGGCGCGAACTCAGATCGATCAATTCTATAAAGAGCGCCTGACGGCTCAGCAATCCGAGATTTCCGGCGACTTAGGAAAGCTGGCACAGGAAAGCGGCGTAAAAATTCTGGGCATCAAGTATGACGAAAAGCCAGATCTGATTTCGAATACTTCGGCCAGCGTTGATCCCGCACAGATCGGCTTGCGGCGAGTCATCATCGAGGCTGGCTTCGACGGGAACTACGTGCAACTCATGCGACTGGTAAATGGTCTGGAACGAAACAAGCTCTTCTTCTTAGTGGACAGTGTTGAACTGGGCGGCCAGCAATCCGGCAGCGTGCAACTGAAAATGAAGCTCGAAACTTATTTGAAGACAGGTACCGCTTAAGTGAAACTCGGACTCGAAAGCCGGAACAAGACCATCGCTGCCGCCGCTCTCATGGTGGTCGCACTGGCGTTGTTTGCCAGTTGGTTTTTCGGATCGCCATCCGGATCGACACCGCCGGTTGCAAGCACGACTACGCCGACAACGGAAGTTACGGCAGCACCTACCGTCAGAAAGAAAGCAGTAGCGAAGATCAAGTTGGCTCCGCCACGTTCGATTGATCCGACGTTGCGCTTCGACTGGCTACGTGCCAGTGAAGACACGAAGTACGCCGGAAACGGCAGAAACATTTTCGAAGATCAGGCGCCGATTCCTCTGCCCGTCGCCCCGGCGATCGTAACGAAGGTTGATAACACGCCGCCTCCGCCACCACCACCTCCGCCTATCCTGCTTAAGTTTTACGGGTTCGCGAATGCGCCCGGTGAGACCAAAAAGATTTTTCTTTCGCAAGGTGAAGACGTATTTATTGCACGCGAAGGCGATATCGTTGACCGGCGCTACAGAGTGCTTCACATTACTCCGATGGCGGTCGAGATCGAGGATGTCCTGAACAACAACCGTCAAAGCATTCCGCTCACGCAGGGATAGTGGCAGAGAATTCCATGCGCTCCGATGTTCAAGTCCGCGGTCCTCATAGGAATCGTTCCCAACGTGGCTATATCCTTCTCACGCTTATCCTATTCATTGCGCTGCTTGTAATCGGCGCAGCTGTCCTTGCTCCGATCGTGGTGTTCCAGGCTAAGCGTGATCGTGAAGAAGAGCTGATCCATCGCGGAGTCCAGTACTCGCGCGCCATCCGTGCTTTCGTCAAAAAAGCCGGACGCTATCCGAACAGTTTGGCAGAACTTGATAACACCAGCCAGGTTCGCTATCTTCGCCAGCACTACAAGGACCCGATCACGGGCAAAGATTTTCGATTGCTGCATCAGGGCGAGGTGCAACTCACCACCGGACCGGGCATTGCTGGTGCCGTTCCGGCTGGTGCTTTAGGTGGATTAGCCGGTGGCCAAGCCACACAGCTACAGGCCGCGCAGCAAATCGCTCAAGGACTAGCAGCGGGCCAGAACGCTCAAGCCGCAGGTGGAACTGGTGGAAATATTTTCGGCGCTCCCGATTCAAACTCCGATCAACCTGAGGCTCCGGGAAGTGCTTTTGAGGTAGCGAATCTGCCTCCCGGACAAAGCGCCCCTGGCGCATCTGGCAGCGGCAACTCAGCTTTCGGTCAGCCTTCGGGACAGGCAACTAACGGACAGAGCCCCACGGGCTCTTCACCCTTCACTCAGGCTAATGGGCAGGCCGCCGGGCAGACATTTGGCGGAGGTCCCATCGTAGGAGTGGCGAGCATCAGCAAAGAAAAAAGCATCAGAATTTTTAATAAGAAAGACCACTATAAGGACTGGCAATTCATCTACGATCCTTCGACTGATCGCGGCGGCCTTCTGAATACTCCCGCCCAACCTGCATTGCAGGGCACAAACACCCAGCAACCTGGAACTGGGAATGGACAAACCAACAACAGCCCATTCGGATCCAACGGCGGGACTCAGGGCGGTAATTCCGGCGGAACATTCGGCAGCCCGAGCGGGTCTGGAACCTTCGGCGCGCCCAACCCCTCGCAACCGACGCAGCAATCGCCTCCTACTCAGCAATAAAAGTTTCGAGCAAAACAAAACCCCATCACGAACGGATGGGGTTTGTTAATTGCTATGCGAAGAAATTAAACGCTGAAGGACGATCCGCAACCACAGGTGCTCTTTACGTTCGGATTCTCGAACTTGAAGCCAGCGCCTTCGAGAGTCTCGACGTAATCAACGATGCAGCCATTGAGGTACATCACGGAAGTCGCGTCCACGTAGACTTTTAAGCCGCTCATGTCAAACACTTTGTCCATCATTCCAGGCGCGTTTTCGAAGGCCATGGAATAGGAAAATCCGGAGCAGCCTCCGCCCACCACGCCTACACGCAAACCGGCGGGAACGGGGTTTTGCTGTGCCATGATCTCTCTCACCTTGATGACCGCATTCGGAGTCAGGCTGATCGGTGCCGCTTTAACTGCCGGCTGAACATCCGGAGTCGCTGTGGGAGTAACTGTTGTGGCCATTGGCATCTCCTTAGGTAACTTACAACTACGATTATAACAAAGCACCCGCCGACGTGTTTAGCAATTAGTTACGGCGTAGTACTCAAACAATATAACTTATGATGCAAACGCATGGTGGATTGATGCAAAAAGCGCCCGGCCAGAATGTTCACATTCCCTTGACAGGTAGGCCTATAATTCGTGGCATCAAGACTTTACAGATTCTCCAGGCGTCTAGTTTCAAGCGTTACGCCTTCTGAAATCCGTTAGCGAGGTGGATCAATGTCCCCGTCTCTGCTCGGAATGTTAATCACATGGGGAGCGCTGACCGCGGCTCTCGTAATCCTTCTCATCTATCGCAGCACTCTCACCATGCATGAGGACGAGCAATTGTTCTTGGATCCATCGGAAGCCCACATGGAGCGGGAACATCTCGAAGCGATGCATAAAGTGGATAGGCTGAATCCATTTGTGATGTGGCTGGGCGCGGCGTCGGGATTGTTGATTGTCGCGATTGCCAGCCTGGCTGCTTACGAACGGCTGACGCAAGTCCAGTAGGCCGAGAAATCAAATTATTCGTCGAACGCATCGTACCCTGCGATGCGACGTGATTAGTGTGCAAAGGGAGTTGGTGCCGGGAACAGGACTTGAACCTGCACGCCTTTAGGGCACTGGATCCTAAGTCCAGCGCGTCTGCCAATTCCGCCATCCCGGCGAGGATTTAGGGCTTGAACGGATTATATCAATTGATGGCAACGGGACTTTCTGAACGCGGCGTGATGTTCGCGGGTGTCATCGTATCCTCGAAAGTCGACTGATTCCTGAATTTTTTTTATTGCTCATCTTTTGTTATCAGCAACTTACAGCGTCCCGTTTTTGCAAAATCTAGATTGCAAATCACTTATATGGATAATATAGAAAACATTGGAGTTAGCTCCATCCTGCGATGCTTTTTTTCACACACGAGTCGATTGTTAAAGAACCAGTGAAGCTTACTAATTCGACCTTGCGCTTTCTGAATTGCGAGGTCTAGAGAAATCGTAAAAGGTATAAAAATAATTTCGGAGTGGTCGTGCCGATTTGGGAAGGGCGACGGCTACGACTTGGTGTTATGTCGTTCTAATATCTCCAGCACATCTTTAGGATGACGTGAGACATCGGCGGCCCACTCACCAAATCCTCCGTGCCCGTTCACTGCCCTCACCCACTCCGCCAGGAACTCGCGCTTCGTCTGTTGCTGCTGATCGTCTTGACCTTTGACTTCAAGAACCAGCATTCTGCCATTTGCGAGGCGTACCAGGTAATCGGGCCGGAATTTGTGGGCAACTCCGCGGAACGAGTAACCGATTTCAAAGTTCAGGTGGTCATTCTTCGCCCACGCGCGAACATTGGGATTGCGATCAAGCTCGAAAGCCTCATTGGCTTCCCAGCGGCTGTCGAATACGCACATATTGATATGCGAACGGTTGGTGTGTTCGCACGCCTTTCCCGTTCGCCAGGGGAGCATGTCCCCGGTCGAGCGGATGGGCCGCTCGCTATCGAAGACCGGCACCAGCGTCAACGCGTTTCCGAACTGGATCGCTTGCCTGAAATGCTCAACCACCTTGGCCATGTTCAGCGTGACGACGATCCGCCGCCGGAGTTCGTCCTCATTGAACATTGGAGGGTCAACCCGAACTCTGTCGCTCTCGATGAACCGCTCAACGATTCGGATAAGCTGCGCCAGAAGATATTCCTGACTCCCCTTCCAAGTCGTTCTCATTTGGTCGAAGACATCGCTTGCAATTGAGAAGATGATCTTCTGCATCCTAAACTTCTGGCCCAGATCGTGGATCGCGATTTCGGTAATTCTCGTGACGTCAGGCTTGCCTTCGAGGACAGGCGCGAGCTGCGCTAGAGTAGGAGTCTCATAGGCGTTCAGTATGAGTAGTGGCACTGCCGGGATATCGAGCGACAATTGGGGGCGAAATTCGTGGTCAACGCGCAACACATTCGGCCAACTGATCTCATATGCCTTCCGCGTCGGCAGCGCTTCAATCAGAGTCTTCGGAGCCGGAGGAGGCGGCGCCGGCCCGTCTCCTGTCCCTTCGTGAGGAAGAAAAGTGAACGGAACGCCAAAAATGTTGACGTACTCGGGCTGGAAGAGTTTAGTCTTCGGATCGACTTCGTAAGACGCTCTTCGCAATCCACGTCCCACAACTTGCTCGCACAAAAGTTGTGAGGTGAACGCCCGCAGCCCCATAATGTGCGTGACCGTCTTTGCGTCCCAGCCCTCTGAAAGCATTCCGACGGAGATCACGTTCTGCACCTGCGCGCCGGGGCGTGCCCGGGCGGCCCACCGTATCTACCTTCAACCGCAACATCTCCGCTTGCTCTTTCTTCGACAGTTTGCGTTTAGGGTTGCTCTCCTCCTCGTTCTCCGAATCCTCCGGCTCTGAATCGAGCGCCGTCAGATTCAACTGAACCGGGTCATCTTCTTCTTCGGCCTCACCCAGAACCTTGGAGTCGATGTGCAGAATCTTCTCCTCATCACACAACTCGTCGATGTGAATTTTGTTGTGTGCGAAGGAGAATTGCACACGCGCCGCCGTATGCGTGCCGTTGGCGACGGTAATCATCACCGGCGGAGTCGGCTGCTTCTCCTTCTTCCACCGCTTCTTCGCTTCCAGCCAATCCTTCCCCAGAAAGTAATAAGCGATCGTTACCAAGTCGGGCAACGGAACCTGCGGTTCTGCCTTCCGGTTGAGGTCAGTCTTTACGTCTGAATCCGCATAGATGTGATAGAACTTCGATTTGTAATTCGCTCCGGGTTCACCGTCATCGCGTACGACAACCCTCGGCGTCTTTACCAGGCCGGATTCAATCGCGTCATTCAAGCCGAAGTCGCTGACGATCCACCCGAAAAGTGTTTCCTCGCCGCTCTTTTTGCCAGTCGGAGCAAAAGGCGTCGCTGTCAGGTCGAAGCAATTCAGAATCCCGCGCGCGCGATGAATGCGGTCCAAGCCTTCAACCCAGTTGGCCGCGTCTTTTATTTCCTCTTTGGAAACTCCGGCCAATTTCCTTTTGGGCGGCACTCGCCATGCGTGGTGAGCCTCGTCGTTTATCACCACAATGTTTTCCGCCGACGCCATTTCGCCCAATACACCACGCACGTAAGCTTCGTCGCTTTTTGCGCCACGCTTGTCCACGCTGCGTTTTCGTGCGACCTGCTCTTCAGTTTCCCAATCGAGTTTGTGCCGATTGTGGATCATCACCCGGCAGTTCTGCCCTTGTCGCAGCTTATCTTCCCATCCAGGTGGAACGATCTGAAACTCGCTGTAGTAATTTCCCGCGCTCCCCGGTATCAGCACTTCCAATCGGCTCTTGACCGTCAGCCCAGGAGCGATGATGAGAATGTTCTTCGAAAAGCGTTTGTCCTGTGGGTAGGTGGCCTTATTCAATACCTGCCAGGCGATCAGCATCGCCATGACGATGGTCTTGCCGGACCCGGTCGCCATCTTTGAGCACAGCCGTGTAAACGGACCGCCGTCGCTGGGGATGTCGATGCCTGTTCGCTCCGACGGAGCGGACTCCAGCATCCAGATCAGCGTCTCAATCGCCTCAAGTTGGCAAAAGAAGAAGCGCCGGTCCTCACGCTGCTCCGAGTCGTGCCAGTGCTGCAAAAGTCTTTTCGTAATGCCGGTCGTGCCAGGATAGTCCGCTTCCCGCCAAGCCTTAATCCGAGGCCGGATCTGGTTCACCAGCGGAAGTGGCACGAATATGCCGGGATCGTCGAATGATCGCGAGGAATCCGACGCGCGAATGTATCCAGCGTTGCGTCGTTCGGCTTCGCGCGTAAACAGACGCGTCTCGCGATGATACTTCCAATGCTCACCCGGCTCTTCATAGGGAGAATTAATGATGAGCTGGTCGATGGTCGTGCTGCCCGCTTGCTCCGTCATCATTTCACCTCAACCACTTTGAGACTCTCGATGCCCCGGTCATCAATGACTTTCACCGCGATGCGCTTGTAATCACCCGTCTCGAACGGCAAAGAAATAGTTCCGCGATATGTCTCGATCAAATCGGGATCAATTTCCGCTTTCAGATTCTTGGCCAACCGCGCCCAGCCGCCGTCGGCATCTGCCATGGGAAAGAAAACCTGTCTTGGATACAAGCTGCGACCGTCATAGTCCGTGTCCAGAAGCCACATGGCAATTTTGGACTTATCGCCGGAGTCGATGGTTCCGGTGCGCGTGTTGTAGTAATCGAAGCCCTGCACTTCGACCTCCCACTTATCTTTGTGGTCGCCGCTCTTGATTCGCCGCAGGTCGAAATCGGGGCGACCGACCAGCCAGAAACTTTGGTTCGAAGCTCGTTTCTTTTTCAAATCTTCGGTGAGTAAGTCGGCATTCATTTGAGCGGTCAGAAAAGTCATGCCTGTCTTCTCTTTGGTCATACCGTCGATATCTTTGGCGGCCTCGGGATCGAATTCGAACGCGGCAAATACCAGGATTGCCGGTTTCGGGCTTAGAGTTCTGGCTTCTTCCCAGGCAAGTTCAACTTGACGCTGCTCAAGCAGACTGTGCTCCGGCCCGAATGAGATGACGACTCTCTCCGGCTTCACGCCGTTCGTTTCTGCGTCGGCATGCAACCAGCGCGTACCAGCCAACGGTTCGACTCGTGAAAAATCTATGTGATTTCCACCTTTGCCGCGTAAGCCAGTTTTTAATAGTTCGTCGCGCCATTCGGTATGTCGCAACGTTGGTCCCGAACGCACCACCGAAGCATCAAGAAGTGGCGTCGCTGCATGGCGAAAGTCACCTAGCGATTGCTGGGCTTTGCCGGTTGGCGATGCTGCATCGGACGCTCCCAACTCAATGTCATCGAGCGATCTAACGGTCGGTGCAGGGACAGCTTCCACGGTAAACGGCCCTGTGACCCTCACCCGACCCTTATCTATGTACGGCTGATCGTAGAGCGTTTCCTGATCTGCGTAGCGAGCGATGGCCATGTCGATTTGCTCGCGGGTCATGCCTTCGCGTATCTCGGGGTTGTTGGCGATGGACTTCAATGTCACATGGGGAACAGTTTTATAACGAAAGCCGCTGCCGATTCCTTCGTCTGGATGCGCCAGTTCGTAGTAGTCGAAATTAGCGGCCATGAGCCGTTGTTTTGCGAGAGTGACTGCAACGCGTGATGTGTCGCACGTAATCCAGCGCCGTCCCCATTCTTCGGCGACATACGCGGTTGTGCCGGAGCCGCAGGTCGGGTCAAACACGAGATCCCCTGGGTCGGTGGTCATGAGAAGGCACCGTGCTACCGCCTTCGCTCCGGTCTGTACCACGTAGATTTTCTCATCAGTAAAGTTGCCAGTCGCAGTATCTGTCCAAAGGTTTGTAATGGGTTTAGCAGGAAAGTCGTCGGCATACCTTACGTACCGAAGGCTATTTGCCGCTACATGGAGCCGCCCGGCGACTCTTAAGTGTTTCATTCCTTCAATCGTCGTTTTCCAATGTTCTGCTTGACCCGGCGTGTACGTTTTATCTTCATGCTCGAAATCTTGAACGGCGCTGGCTCCTCCTTGCGAAATGAGGCTGGTTGGCTGATAAAGGCGCGCACCGACTGGCAATTGCTTGTCGCCGCGAGTTTCTGCAGCTGTAACCCCACGATAAGAACCGTCGGGTAGCATAATCCAGCGGTAACGTCCGGTTTCAATGGTGACATCCTTTTCAAGGTACAGCTGGCGATACTTAACTTGTTTTAAATCCCGCGCATACCAAATTAAATAATCTCCCGTCCTGGCCAGGCCGGTCGTTTCAAATCCACTTGTAGTTACAAATGAAATGACACTTGCAAAATTTCCGACACCAAATACGCTGTCCATCAAACTGCGGACGAAATGGACATTTTGGTCGCTGATCTGAACGAAACAAGACCCAGACTCGTGCAGCAAATCACGAGCGAGTAGCAACCGATCACGTAGGTAGGTAAGGTAAGAGTGAATACCAAGATCCCATGTGTCCCTGAAGGCTCGAATCATCTCTGGTTCTTGGGTCAAGTCTTCGTCCTTGCCGTCCTTGACTTCGCGCTTATTCATAAAAGGCTGGAAATTTGACCCATACTTTATGCCGTATGGGGGGTCAAGATAGACCATCTGAACTTGTCCGGCCATACCCTCCTTTTCCAGCAACGAGTTCATAACCAGCAACGAATCTCCAGCAATCATGCGATTCGACCAACCATGAGAGTGCCGATAAAAATCAATCGCCTCGCGCAGCGGCGGATTCTCCTGCTTAGTCTCGAACAAAGAAGGCTGCACGGGTAACGCGCTGCCATTTCTCTTGCGCACAGCATCGATGATGGTGTGAGGATCGATCCGCTCATGCACGTGCAACGAAACCGTCGGCACTTCGAACGAACTGTGCTCCTTCTTGCCCGCCCATACCAGTTGCGGATCAAGATGCGGATCGTAATCCAACTCCTGACGAGGCTTCACGGAAGGAACAGGTGTAACGTAGTCGTAGATTTTGTGCGTCGGCGCGACCGGATCGGTTTCCGGCGTCACCAAGCCGACCGGAGGATTGTTGATGCGCTTCTTGTCGCTGTGCTCGTAGCGTTCAATCGGACGCTTCGCAGCCGGACGCTTTATCGGCTTGTCGCCGCTGGGTTTCTCACGTGGCATCGAATCTTTACTCCTCGACGTTCACAGTCTCTAAGTTGTGTTGTTATTTCCTTTGGGTTTCCCGGAACGGAGAATTCTATTGAAAGCCGTCGCAAAATCATAGTGAACATTCACACCCGCTGTTCGCCCGTCACACTCGCAGTGTGACATCTGACGATGCGCGCGAGCGGGACTCGCGCTAACATCACTGCTCCCGTCGATACAAAGCTAGTGGCTGGTCTCGGATGCGAGGCTCGCAATGTATTCGTTTTGCTACAGGCTGCTGATATTTTGGCTGGCGCTGAACGCTGTCCCGTGGTGCGCGTCCGAGCAGATGGAGCGCCCGAACCAGCCTGCGTCGGGCATTCCGCCGCGGATGTTGCGTCCGCTGGCCAAGCCGTCCGGCTACATCTTTGCGGGGACGGTCACTGCGATCAAATCCCTGGCGCCGCAGGGCGCGCGTGGCGTCGCCCAAATCCAAATTACGTTTCATGTGGATTCCGCCGTGCGCGGCGTGCGCACTGGGCAGAGTCTATCCATACGCGAGTGGACGGGAGCGGGCTGCGGGAAGACTTTGTCCGGCATTTGGGCTGTCCCACTCAAGCCAAAAAACGGCTTGAATGGGCCACCAGCCCTTTGTCTCCTCGGCGCAATGCCGCTACACTGGATTAATGTCCATACCGACACAGCCAAACGTAAAACTCGTCAATAAATCCGATTATCGTGAAACCTACGCAAACAGCGTCCAGGTGCGGGTCAATGTGTGGGACTTCTTTCTCGTCTTCGGGACGATGCAACAGCCCAGCGAATCGCAAGTGGAAGTCCATAATTTTCAGGGAATCTATCTGAGTCCGCAGCAAGCCAAGGCACTGACGGCGGTGCTCCAGCAAAATGTGGCGAATTACGAGAGCGCGTTCGGAGAAATTAAACTTGATCCGCGAATGGCGCCCTCCGGGCCCATACATTAATCAGCAGTGAATCGTTCTGGCCACGAAACCGGTATTGCGGATTCTCTGCGCGTATTTTCATTCCTATTTCTCGCCACCGTTCTGCTGCATATTACGTTGCTCTCGCTTCCCTATTTTTGGGACGAGGCCGGCTACTATATTCCCGCCGCGCATGATTTGTTGACTACGGGATCGCTGATTCCTTTTTCTACACCGTCGAATGCACACCCTCCGCTGGTGATGATGTGGCTGGCGCTGTGGTGGAAGCTGGCAGGGTTTTCTGCGATCGTGACGCGACTCGCGATGCTGGCGGTTGCAGCGTTTGCGTTGACGGGAATATTTCGTCTGGCGCAACGGATCGCAAATTATCAGGTTGCGGTCGCATCGACGGTTTGCGCGGGACTCTATCCGGTATTTTTTGCGCAGAGCTCCATGGCGCATTTGGATATGGCGGTTGCAGCGTTCACGTTTTGGGCGCTGCTTGCCTATATAGATGACCGGCCGACAGCGACGGCGATATGGTTTTCGTTAGCGGTTTTGGCGAAAGAAACGGCAATCCTCGCACCGATCGCGCTATTTTGCTGGGAACTCGCCGGAGTCATGATGGTTCCTAAACGCCTTCGAGAATTGTTAGTACTTCGCCGCGTTGGTCGGAAGTCGATTGCGCTGCTGGCGCCGATCATCCCGCTGGGCCTTTGGTACGTTTATCACTTCGTACACACCGGATTCATTTTTGGAAATCCTGAATTCTTCCGCTACAACGTGGCCGCCACAACAACTCCATTGCGGATATTCTTGGCATTCCTGATGCGCATTTATCAGGTTGTTGGGTATCTCAACTTATTCGTTCTGTCGTTACTCGCGGCCTTTGCTATGTGGATTGTCCCGGTACGCGATCGAGGGATCGAACGTCCGCGAATTGCGCTCAATATTCAATTCTCATTGTTGGCGGTCGTCGCAGCCTATGTGTTGGCGCTCTCCGTCATTGGCGGCGCGGTGCTGGCCAGATACATGCTTCCCGTTGTGCCATTGGGCATCATAGTTGGCGTATCGACTTTATATCGTCGATTGGCCTGGTGGCGTGAAGCGGTTGCAGTTGTTGTGTTCGCGTTCGCGGTTGGGCTGTTCGTCAATCCGCCACATGGATTTTCCCCAGAAGACAATCTCTCCTACAGCGACTTCATACGGTTGCATCGAGGAGCGGCAAATTATATTGAAGCGAGGTATCCTCGGGCGAGAGTGCTGACGGCTTGGCCCGCTAATGACGAGCTTTCTGAGCCTTATCTAGGATATGTGGCAAATCCGGTGCACGTGATCCGAATTGAAGATTTCACTCCGGAGTCTTTGCTGGCAGCCAGGAGTGTTCAAAACTTCGATGTCGTGATGGTTTTTTCGACAAAGTATGATCCGCCGAATAGCTGGTTTCATCGCTGGTACAGATGGCAGGAATTAAAAATGCGGTTCTTTGGATATCATCGCGACGCTCCACCGGAAGCGGCAGCGCAAATTCTTGGTGGGCGTCTGGTATTCAGCGAGCAGCGCAACGGAGAGTGGGTCGGGCTGATCGAGATGCAGCAGACGGAAGATGCTCGGCTGATGCGCTAGAAGAATTATTCCATCAAGTGACACGAGTGGGTTTTGATGATCAGCCAGACCAGGCGTCCGGGCTGCAATGCCAGCGAATCGCGCGCGGCTAGCGTCATGTGAACTTCGATTTCGACACCGCAATCTACTCGAGCAGCAACAATCACATCGCGGCGTTCCAGGCTTACGATTTTGCCCGGCAGAATGTTTCGAGCGCTCAGTCCTTGAGGAGCGACCGTAGCGAGTAAGATGTCGCCGGCGCGAATCCCAACACGAAGCTTGGTTCCCACGCTTGCGCGTAGTAACGGAGTTTCCAGTTCTAATCCAGGAGCGAGGTCACACGTCATGGTTCCACGATCTTCGTTCAGGGTCGACACCGTAACGTCGAATACATTTTCAAATCCAGTTAGTTGAGCAGCGGACAATTGTCTCGGAGCTGACATCACTTCGTGGGGCGTCCCCTCTGCGGTAATTTTTCCGTTGTCCATAAGGAGCATGCGTTCGCCCAAGGCAAAGACTTCCTCGCGGCTGTGGGTCACGTAAATAACGGGAATGGGACGCGCTTCTATCCTTGCGCGAAGATCATCAATAAGCTTCGACTTGAGCGAAGCGTCGAGGGCGACCAGCGGTTCGTCCAGTAAGAGTGCACAGGGATTGGTGATCAAGGCTCGCGCGAGCGCTACCCGCTGACCTTCGCCTCCCGAGAGTCCTGCGATTTTGCGATCTCGAAGATGAGCGATCCGAAATGATTCGAGCATACGATTGCAGGCGAGTTGTTGCTCTGCATGCGGAAGGTACCTAATTCCGTAAATAACATTTTGTTCCACGGTGAGGTGAGGGAAAAGGGCGAGATCCTGAAAGACGTAGCCGATATGACGCTTCTGTGGAGAGATATTTGTGGATGGATTGTCCTGGAAGAAAGCATCGTTTCCCAACGCGATGCGTCCAGAATCGGGCTCGGTCAATCCGGCGATGCAGTCGAGTAAGGTTGTCTTCCCTGCTCCCGACGCGCCGAACAATATGGTGATGCCGGGTGGGAACGAATGCCCGACTTCTAAGTGCAATCCGGACGCAAATCGTTTGTGAATTCTTACGTCGAGGTTTGCATCGGGCGCGCGGGTCATTTACCGACTCCGAAGATCGACGCCCGGCGGTTGAGTCCGTAAATCACAGACAAAAGTACAAAAGAAATCCCAAGCAAGATCAATGCAATCTCATTGGCCGAAACGTAATCAAGTGCCTGCACCTTGTCGTAAATATCGATAGATACCGTTCGCGTCACACGCGGAATATCCCCTCCGACCATGAGGACCACGCCGAACTCTCCCAGGGTATGAGCAAAACTCAACACGATGCCGGTGAGCAATCCATTCACAGACAGTGGAACCACCACCGTAAAGAATGTTCGAAGTCGTGAAGCGCCGAGAATCGACGACACTGCCAGCAGGCGCGGATTCACCGAGCCGAAAGCAGCTGCGAACGGCTGGACTGCAAACGGCAAGCTGTACAGGACCGAACCGATCACCAGCCCTTCAAATGTGAAGGCTAGAGCGTGACCTGTGATGGCAAGCCACCAGCGGCCGATGGGGCTGCGCGATCCGAGCGCAACCAGAACGTAAAATCCCAAAACTGTCGGAGGCAAAACAAGCGGCAGTGCTACGACCGCCTCTACCAGGAATTTCCACCGCCATCGCGAGAAGGCAATCCAGTAGGCGATGGGCAATCCGACCATCAGCAACACGGCGGAAACCATTGCGGCTAGGCGGATTGTGAGTGTGAGCGCGTACCAGTCCATGTGGGCAACAGTTTAAATGTAGCGAAGGTCAACAGCATTGGAAATCCTATGAGGGGGTTTTCGATGTTCAGCCGTCACAGCTTTTGCGGTAGGTCACAGATACGATGACTGGCACTAGAGGTGACGTATGGAATGCGAGGAAGCAATAAAAATAATTCGCTCATTGTCTAACGCGCTGGATCCCGAAACGCAGCAACCTCTTTCGTCAGACGCGGTATGCCGCAAGTCCTTCTGTGTGAAAGCTCTGAATCGCGCGGTGGGAGCGCTGATTGCTGAACAAAAGCGCGAGCAGGAACGCCCGGTGGGCGCGGGCAAGTATTGGTCCGGCGCGGAAGATGCGAAGCTCTGCGAAGAACTTCGAACTGGATCTAATTTTCGAGAGATTGCGAAACTTCACAAGCGGACTGAAGTCGCCATTGTCACGCGACTGATGAAGCTGGGAAAGCTGACACAACCGAAGGCTGGGGGAAAGTCTGGATCGGGTAGAGCGGCGTAGTGATGTTTCTCCTGCGCATACTCGTTGCATGGATAATTCTCATTGCCGCATCTGGAGTGGCTCTGGCTCAATTGCCTACTCCAGAAGCAGTGAATGGATCTACGCGTCACGCGCAAGAACAATGGATGCAGCATGGGCGAAGTGTTTCGTCGCAGCATGGGGCTGTTGCGGCGTTACGCTATCGCGCAAATCAGCAAAAGCTGAAGATGCGACGCGCTCCTGCTGCAATTCCCAACGCCGGTGCAATCTGGACATCGCTAGGTCCAGCGCCATTAGCTTCCAGTGGAGTTGGCCCCGGCACTTACAACTGGGTTTCCGGACGAGCTACGGCTATCGCGATTGATCCATCAGATGCGACCGGCAACACCGTGTTCGCGGGGGGTGCCTACGGAGGGGTGTGGGAATCTACCAACGCGGGCGCAGCGAGTCCTTCGCCAGCGACTGTTGTTTGGAGGGCTGCGACCGACGATCAAGCTACGCTTGCGGTCGGATCGATTGCCGTGCAGCCATGGTCCACCGGCTTAGTCGCGTGTGTGAACAATCCCGGAGAAAGCATTGTGTTAGTCGGCACCGGAGAAACCGACAGTTCCGCTGACACATATTACGGGTTAGGAATTTTGCATTCTTTCGATGGCGGAAATAACTGGGACCTCGTACAGCAAGATACCGGTGGCCGTTCATTCGCAGGATTGGGCTTCAGCAAGATTGCGTTCAGCACAACTGCTCCGAATCTAGTGGTAGCGGCAGCGGCAGCAGCTTCCGAAGGCGTCGTCGAAGGTTTGGAAAATCCGATTGGTGTGAACCGGGGAATTTACTATTCCATCGACTGCGGAGAAACCTGGACATTTACCAACATTGAAGACACCGGAACGATCATCAGCCCAAGTTCGGTGACAAGCGTTTCATACAACGCGGGAACCCACACTTTTTACGCAGCGGTACGCTATCACGGATTTTATTTTTCGACTGACGGCGTCACGTGGATGCGCATGCCGAATCAGCCCGGCGCGGGGTTAACAGCGCCTGCGTGTCCGCCGCAAACGGTTTCTCCGAGTTCGTGTCCGATCTATCGAGGAGAGATCGCCGTCGTGCCCGACCGACCTGAAATGTATGTCTGGTACGTTGATGCGAGCGACATCGATCAAGGTATCTGGGAGACCACCGATGGCGGCAATACATGGTTACAGCTCGATGAGACTGGCATTATCAATTGCGGCGACGTGTTTGGAGGCTGTGGAACGGCCCAGGGAACCTACAACCTAACGCTGGCTGCCGTGCCGAACTGCGCGCCGTCTGATCCGAACTGCGGCGTAACCGATATTTATGCGGGAGCGGTAAACATTTATAAATGCGAGATCTCGCCGGAATTTCCGACCTGTAATCCGAATGCGAATCCGCCGCCTCCGCCCGATGCGACATTTCTAAATCTCACACACGTTTACGGATGCCCCCCGAACATCGCCTCCATTGCGCATGTGCATCCGGCGCAACATGCGATGGCATTTCTGCTGAACAACAATCATCAGGACATCATGTATTTCGCCAACGACGGAGGAATTTACCGAGCACTCGATGGATTCAGCGATCTCCTGACGGGAATATGTGGGGGGACGAACGAGTTCGACAGCTTAAATCAAACATTGGGATCGATGACGCAGTTAGTTGCATTTTCGCAAGACTCCGGGAATCCGAATACGCTTCTAGCCGGTTCACAAGGCAATGGCTCGCCCGCGACAGGCACGGCAGAGGGAGCGACGACCTGGCAAAGCGTGAACACTGCGGATGGCGGTTACAACATTATTAGTCCGCTGGCAACTGATGAATGGTTTACGGAGAACACCGGAGTCAGTATCCAGAAATGTGAATTTGGAATCAACTGCACCGCGGATGATTTCAACAATGGACTGATTGTTAGCAATGCCACCCTTGACGGCGATGTTGGCCCGTTGTACACCCCATACATTTTGGATCCAAATAATTCTACGGAGCTTGTGGTCGGCACTTGCCGCGTCTGGCGAGGTGCGACTGACGGCACTGGTTTTATCGCCGTGAGCGATAGCTTTGACACCGGCGCTCCCGGAGCTTGCACGGGAGCTGAGGTCAATCAGGTGCGGTCGATCGCAAACGGTGGCGCACTTCAAAGCGGATTCTCAAATGTAATTTATGCGGGAACAGATGGGCTCGGGCCGAACGGAAGCGCGCCCACTACAGGCGGGCGCATTCTTGTAACTACTAACGCGCTGCTAGGACCCAATTCTTGGTCAAATTTGACGAATGGTATCAATCCGAATTTCTACCCGATATCAAATATCACGATTGATCCGTCGGATCCGACAGGGTTCACCGCATACGCAACCATCATGGGATTCAATGCCTCCCACGTTTGGAAGACAACCTCCGCAGGAAGCGCGTGGACAGATTTCACAGGTAATCTCCCAGATGCGCCAGCCAACATTCTTGTTGTCGACGATTCGTCATCTACGATTTATGTCGGAACCGATGTTGGCGTTTTTTCTGCCAGCACCAGCGGACCACCGTGGGCAGAAGTTGGGCCAGCATCGGGTGTCGGCCAAACAGGATTTCTCCCCAATGTCCCGGTGACAGGACTCGGGTTGTTCAACTCAAACGGTGAAAAACTCCTCCGCGCTTCGACCTATGGGCGGGGCATGTGGGAGTTCCCGATACTTCAGCCTCCGTTTGAAATTATTGTGGGCCAGCCGAATCCGCTAACGGTTTTCGCAGAAACAGTGGGCACGTTCAATCTGACCGTCAATCCGATAAGCGGTTATAGCGGGACGGTGATGTTGAATTGCGACGGTGACGCTTTAATCTGTACGCCTAATCCAACGTCTCTATCGTTCGCACCTCCTGACAATCCACAGGCGTTTACCGTCACCGCGACGGGTTCGACGGGCAGCTATTCTCTCAACGTCACAGGCGCCGATCAGTCTCGTGGATTTACTTCCCCACCGGCGATGCTGACGCTTCAGTTCGTAAGCTTCGGGCTGGCCCCTCCGATGCCCTCAAGCGTAAGTTTGGGTACACCGGCAACGTCGGTGCCAATCTCTCTACAAGTGTCAGCATCGGGCCCGTTCAATAATTCGGTGACACTCAGTTGCGCTCCCCCGTTGCCAGCTGGGATTTCATGCGCATTTGAGCCGCAAGAGGTCAATCCCATGTCTGGAACTAACGCGGCTTCGATCCTGCATGTGACCACGAGCGCGAACACACCTTCAGGTTCCTACACGTTGAAAATTGAAGCGGCAGTTAATCCGCCGATTTCCGGAGAGCCGGATGTCTCGCAAATGCTCCATGTCGATGTTACGCAGGGTGCGACGGTGACATTCACGCTTCAGGACGAGACATCCGTGCAGAGTATCCCAGTCGGTCAATCTGCCATGTACACGCTGTTGTTTACTCCAATCAATGGCGTTCTGCCGGATGACACAACGTTTGGATGCAAGAGTGGAACGCTGCCAACAGGCGCGAGTTGCACATTCAATCCCGCAAAAATTAACGCGGGTAGCGGAATGACGTCGATAGCACTCACTGTCAGTAGTTCGCTAACCACGCCGTCCGGCACTTACACCATCGATATCTTGGGAACTTCCGGTTCGCTGACGGCGAATGCCACCGCCGAACTGACATTGAAGCCTGGCTCACAAGGCGGCGCGCCATTCTCGATCAATAACAACACTGGTGCGCAAACAGTCGCGGCCAGTCAGACAGCCACTTATGTACTAGCGATATCCAGCGGCAGCGGATTCAGCAATCCTGTCGCTTTTTCGTGTGGCAACCTACCGCCGGCGACAAGTTGCTTGTTCAGTCCCGCGCAAATTGCGCCTGGCACAGTTGCCGAACCAAATATCACGACATTGAGCATCGCAACGACCGCCCAAGTCCTTGCTTATGTGCCGCAAAACGAAACCCCGTGGACTAGCGTATTAGGGCTAGTGATCGCTGGTATTTTGCTGGGAACTCTGCCGTCGTCCAAACGCCGATCAAAATTTCGATCGATGCCCATCATCATCTCCCTGTGTCTTTTTACGGCTCTGCTACCCAGTTGCGGAGGGGGCACCGGAGTTGCAAACGGGCAGTCGGGAACACCCGCTAGCACATATGTCATTAACGTATCTGGAACCTCAGGTGCAAACTCAGAATCCGCCGTCCCAGCTATCACTTTGGTAGTACAATAACTGTATGCCGCTTTGCCCGAATTGACCGTCCGTTGCCGCTTTTGTAACTTTTTGTAACGAAATCCCCGTCTTTTGTCTGGCCCCGAAGACACTGAAAAATCTGGCACTTATGTGCTATTTACAATTGATGGTTATGGGACTAAAGTTTTCACTAAATCAAGGTCACCGGGGTGGTGATCAGGGCTAGGGTGCCGTCCAATTAGGGCATCTGCGAGCGTCTCCCCGTTCGCTAACCGCAGTAGCCGTTTCGAGTAAGCGTAGCTTGGTTTCGATCCCCCCAATGCTACGGATCAATAACATTTTTGAGACCGCAGCAGATCTGCGTTTCAGAATTTGGGGACTCATCATACATGGCATACGCGATCGCTCTTCCCGAGATTACCGCAGACGTTATACGTGTCCTTGCGGCCGATAGCACACGGATGAACAGCCAGTTGCTGACTTCAGCACTCGAGCGTGACAAGCGCTTCGAAGTGCTCGATCCGCTTGCCGACACAAAAGCGATTGTGGCCGCGGTCATGGAACAGAAGCCTGCCGTGGTACTCGTAAGCGCTCATCTAGACGACGATCCGCGCAAGGGCTTTGAAGTCGCGCGCGAATTACGCGCCCTGCGCCCAGAAACGCGCGTGATCATGTTGCTTGATAATTCAGAGCGCAGCCTGATTGTTGAAGCGTTCCGCGTGGGCGCTCGCGGCGTGTTTTGCCGCAGCGAGTCCATGAGGTCGCTGGCCAAATGCGTCCAGCGTGTTAGCGAAGGCCAAGTATGGGCCAACAGCCGCGAATTGCGATATCTGCTGGAAGCGTTAGGAGAAGCTCTACCCATTCGGATGGTTGACACGCGTGGCGCTGGCTTGCTTTCCCGTAGAGAGCAGGAAGTCGTCCGCTGCGTGGCCGAAGGCCTTTCGAATCGCGAAATCGCTCTGCGTCTCACGCTTACCGAACATACAGTGAAGAATTATCTATTCCGTATCTTCGACAAACTCGGCGTTTCAAAGCGCGTGGAAGTCGTGCTCTATGCCTACAGCATGGGCAATTTGCCTGACGCCATGCCGATCCTCGACGAGTCCGCGCAGGCGCACCAACTACAGGCTGTGTAAAGCGGTCTGATAGAGCTTAGCTGTCTTCGTTTGGACCTCTAGCGATTTATTTTCGCCCGTCGTTGCTTCTTCTGCTATTGCTCCGCGTATCCTGATTTACAATTACACGTTTGCTGTAATCATCCTGGATCATGAAGATCTCGACTATTTGGGATCTTCCGTGTCCCCAATTTTTGGAGTTTGCGAGTCATGAAAATTACCCCCGGCAAGTTAGCAGGATTAAAAAGCGTCTCGAACGATCGCGGAGTCATTGCAGCGGCAGCCATGGACCAACGTGGATCACTTCAGAAGTCTCTCGCCAAAGAAAAAGGCGGCGATGTAACCGACGCCATGATGGAAGAATTCAAGACGTTGGTCACTGAGGTTCTGACACCTCATGCCAGCGCTATCCTGCTTGATCCGGAATGGGGACTGCCCGCGTCCAAACGACGGGCAAAGAATGCCGGGCTACTTCTGGCCTACGAAAAGACTGGTTATGACAAGACCGGCCCTGGACGCCTGGGCGATCTGCTTGACCATTGGTCGGTTCGGCGGTTGAAAGAGGCTGGCGCAGACTGCATCAAGATTTTGCTTTATTACACTCCTGACGATCCAAAAGATATCAACGATAAAAAGCATGCATGGGTAGAGCGCATTGGCGACGAATGCCGCGCAAACGACATTCCTTATTTTCTCGAATTTGTTGGATACGAAGACGGCGCCGACGAAAAAGGATTGGAATATGCCAAGAAAAAGCCGCATATCGTGACCGAGAGCATGCGCGAATTCAGCAAAGACCGTTATGGAGTGGACGTCCTCAAAGTTGAAGTTCCGGTAAATATGAAGTTCGTCGAAGGCGTGCGTTGTTTTACCGGCAAATCTGCTTATAGCAAGAAGGAAGCAGTGGATCACTTCCATAAGGCAGCTGCAGCGGCAACCAAACCCTTCATTTATCTTTCGGCCGGCGTGAGCAACGCCGAATTCACAGAGACACTCGAACTCGCCGCCGAAACCGGAGTGAAGTTCAACGGAGTACTTTGCGGACGCGCGACCTGGAAAGAAGGCATTCCTATCTATGCCAAGCAGGGCGCAGCTGCATTTCGTACATGGCTTGAGTCCGAAGGCGTAAAGAATATAAACAACGTGAATGATCGGCTCAAGGCGGCAACTTCGTGGCACTCGATGTACGAGGTGTAACGCCGGTATGGCCGACCGCAAGGCGTCGGCCTACTACTTCGACTTGCTATCCTTATCGTGGAATAATTGACTCGGTTTTCCCTTATACTTTTGTTTCTGCAAATTTAAATTCACGCGCCGCACGGATCCATGCCAAATAAAAAAGCTTCCCCGAAACAAAGAAAGATTTCGCCCGCCATCGCTGAGCGACGGAAACTGAAAATACGCCACGCCGCCGGGAAACGCGAAGAATCTCCACTGCAATTGAAACAATCAAAGATCCATTCGTTCGGATGCTACACGAGGGTTCCCATAAAAAAGGGGAAAGTTGTTACTCATTACACCGGAACGAAGTTGACGATAAAAGACGCCGACGAGATTTACGAGAAGGCGCGGCGTACTTACCTGTTCGGGCTAACCGATTGCAAGCACGTAATTGATGGCGACAGCGAAGCGGCATTTATTAATCATTCCTGCGATCCGAACTGCGAAACCGATGTGATTCGTGCACGTGTGATTATCACTGCCATTCGGAACATCGCTGCCGGCGAAGAACTTACGTATGACTACAACCTCTACGATGGCGAGCTGAACGACCATTCGCTCTGCTACTGTGGCACCAAAGCTTGCCGCGGCAGCATGTATTCGGAGAAGGAAATTGCCAAACGCGCTCGTCTGGCAAAGAAACTGAAGGACTCAAAGAAAACTACAGGGAAAAGCCTGCGAAAGAGAAGCAAGAAACGGAAATAGTCGGCTTACCGTATTCCCCTCAGTCCTTATCTTCCACTTGGCCCTTCGGAAACACGTGGTGTTGGGATACGGGGACGGATGCCTTCCCTTTTCTGTCGTGCCAAAGGATTGAGTTCAAGACGCCAGCGTTGTTTGCGTCCGGGCGTGAGAAGTCCATCTTCGCAGACTTTTTCGCATCCGGCCCCTTCGCCGGATTTATTTCATAAATCAATTTATTGTTGCGGTTCCTGGTGTCTGCCGTGAACGGCGGCTGTGTTCCTGGCCCAGTGAACAATGGCGCCATCACCGGAGCGTATCCGTCATTTTGGTTCATTGGAGGCAAATCCAATAGCGACTCCATGGTGTGCACCATGTTGACGGTCGTATAGAAGCTCGAGTCGACGAATGGCTTAGTGGCATTGCCGGGTGAATACTTGCTGATTTCGAATGCGATCGAGCGGTGGGCATCTACATGGTCAGCACCATCTTGCGCATCGTCTTCCAGAATGAAGATCGCGGTGTCATCCCAATAAGGACTGTGCGATACGGCATCTACCACACGTCCGACTGCGAGATCGTTGTCGGCGACTGAAGCTGCGGGGCGAGGTTTACCAGGTCGCGTGCCGCCGGTATGGTCGTCGGGAAGATATAGAAGAACAAATTGCGGGAGCTCGTTCGATGCACCGGTTCCACGAGCCTTAACAAAACCATGGAACTCGTTCAGGAATTCGTCTGCGCGCAATTGATCGGGATAGTCCGTACTGAAGTCGGGATAATTGATATCGATGTGTCCAACGAGCGCAGTCTTTATAGGCTTCGTATGTTTAAGAACCGGCACCGGCCACGGCCATGGACTTGCCGATCCATGCGGATCACCCAACGTGCTGGGTAGAGGTGAGCCCTTCGTGATTGCGCTCACTGGGCACCGCTCGTTCAGAGGAGATGGCGTGCCCTCTTTCGGAGATGCTACTTTCTCAGGCTTGCACCAAACGCCGTCCACAAATTCGCCATAGTCGCGATAAGTTTTCCTGTGTGCGGCCATGTTGTCCCACAAGAAGCCGGACATCGGCGCGTCAATATCCGAGCGGCGTTGATTGAACGGATTCTCGCCGGCAACATTTCCCTGATAATCGTAGGTCCGCTCTCGTCCGCGATAAGTGATTTGCCATGTGTTTTCGTTGTAATCGGTAGTGGTCGCGGCATTCGACCACACATGGCCATCACCCGAGACTTCGCCACTGTCGTAGAAATTATCCAGTACGCCGAATTGCAGAGCGAGCTTGTGTAAATTAGGAGTTATGTCCGAACCGTAGAGCGTGAGCGACTCATCACCGTTGCCGATTTTCTTGCCATCAATTATTAAATCGCCAAGAACCTGATCGTACGTCCGATTTTCTTTCAGGATGTAAATCACATGGTGAATTGGGTTTTCTGACGACGAGAATGCGATCTTTCCAGGATTTGTGTTCATCAGATTCGCATCTTCGACTTTGTGCGTGAGGTCTTTTAAGTTTTTTAAAGTATTGGTGATTTTTAGGCGAGCAAGAGAGCCGTATAGGAGAGTTGGTATGTAAGGGTGCTCGCGATGCCGCTTTTCACCTTGCAGAATGCTGACATTACTGTTTGGGCCGGTACCTTCACCTTTCGAAGTGGCGATCAACAGATCGTTACCGACGGTTGCCAGTGCTGTGGGGTACCAATCGGTAGGTATAAATCCTATAGGCTGATTCTCTTGCTCGCCTACCTGCGCAGGATTTTCAAACACTGCGACTGCGTTCAATGAGGAGTCTGCAACGAATAGGAGTTTGCCGTCGGCCGACTGAGCCAGACCACTGGGAGACGATCCCGCAAATTTCTGACCAGGAATTTGCGTGTTGAGTGCGCCTATCATCTTTCCGCTCTCGGTCGAGATCACAGCAACACGGTCGGCATTTGAGAGTGCGACGTATAGCATCTTGCCGTCCTTGCTAAGTAGCATTGAAGTCGGATGCGATCCTGGAGCAGAGGGATCAGCAGGTGCCAACAATGGTATGAAGCGGACAACTTTGCCGGAAGTTAAATTCAGTTCAGCGACGCTGGATGCATTCCAGAGACTGCACCATGCACGTTTCCCATCGGCGCTGACAACTAGAGAATGCGGATAGGAATTCGGAATTATTTCATGAGTGCTGACATCAAAGGATTTCAAGATATGACCGTCGGACGAATCGATGAGCAGAGCATTATCCGCAAGATTGTTTGCGACTAACAATTTCTCCGGCTTGCCCGCGATAACGGCCAGACCCGCTGGATAAGGTATAGCTTTGTCCTTCGATGCCTCGGTGAGATCGAAAGCGATGCGCCTCCCTGGGGCGATCGCTTGCAGCGCAACCTTCAAAAATCGTTCAGGAGAGACTTTCCCGTCACGAAAGCGGTAGACGGCGATGCCATTTCCAAGGTTCCCAGCCTTGTCGCCAGTCGGATCGGTGATTGATCCGACGGACGCATAGAGATGTGAGCCGTCTGCAGAAAATGCGAGTCCAATGAAATAGCTTTGCTGCGCTTCTTGAGCCAGTCTCGCATCAGGAAAAGTCACGAGATGGTTAATTTGTAAATCCAGTATCGAAATCGATTGATGCGCTTGCTGTTGCTGGCTGCCGTAGCCGTCATTCAACAGCGCGGCGTATCGACCGTCGGGGCTTAAGGCTAGAGTCGGAGTGAATCCGTTGATGCGAGCAAACTTTCCGGGCGAAGGTACGGAAAGAGTCTTGCTGGTCGGCAAGTTAATTATTTTAGGGACGCTCGATGTTGGAACGTCTTGACCAAGTACGGGAAGCAGGGTTGAAAACGCAGCGATGAAATAAACGTAGGCTCGCATCAAAGACCTCCGGCTCACTCTAATATTGCCACTAGAGTATCAAGTTAACGGGGGCGCGAGGTCTCCGGAACGGGAGAGGGTTCCAAGCTGGCATGATGACGCACATCTGCTCCGCGGACCCAGAAAATTACGTCTTCGGCAATGTTCGTAGTATGATCGGCAACGCGTTCCAGGTTGCGAGCGACGAGCAGCGCATCAAGCGCCTGGCGAGTGATCGAAGGATTCTCGTTCATCGCCTTCACCAGCGTGATAAATGCTTCGTCCTTCATCCGATCGACGACGTTGTCCATTTCGAGGACCGCTTGCGCAAGCTCAGCCTTCCCTTCAATAAAAGATTCGAGCGAACGGCGCACCATTGCGGAAACCGCTGTCGCCATGCGAGGAATGTCCACGGGAAGGTCTACTTTCGGCAATTCGACCATGTCCATGACACGTTCGGCGATGTTTACCGCTTGATCACCTACACGCTCGAGATCGGAATTGATCTTGGTGACCGCCAATATGAAACGTAGGTCTACGGCAATTGGCTGCTGCAGCGCAAGAAGATCGAAAGCCAACTCATCAATTTCGCGCTCGATCAAATTAATTTGTGTCTCACCTTCGAGCACAGCCTGGCATCGCGCCAAATCGCGATCAATGTATGCCTGGCAGGCGCGGTCTACGGCTTGTTCAGCGAGGCCGCCCATCCGAAGCAGGCGGGAGCGAAGTTCATCGAGTCCATGTTGAAATCGGGTGCGCATTATCCGAACCTTCCCGTGATGTAATCCTCAGTCCGTTTGTCGGAAGGGGTCGTAAATATCTTTTCCGTTTTATCAAATTCGATTAATTTGCCTAGCAGGAAGAATCCGGTGAATTCCGCTACCCGCGAGGCTTGCTGCATATTATGAGTAACGATGACGATAGTATATTTTTCCTTCAGCTGAAATATGAGTTCTTCGATCTTTCCGGTTGAAATCGGATCGAGGGCGGAACACGGCTCGTCCATCAATAAAACTTCCGGCTCGACCGCGAGTGCGCGTGCGATACATAGACGCTGCTGTTGTCCTCCGGAAAGGCTCGCGCCGGACTTCTTCTTCAGGCTATCTTTCACTTCCTCCCACAACGCCGCCAGTTTCAACGAACGTTCAACCACTTCGTCTAAGCGGCGATGGTCGCGGAATCCATTGAGCTTTAATCCCGCAGCCACATTGTCGTAAATGGACATCGTGGGAAAGGGATTTGGCTTCTGGAAGACCATTCCGATGCGCCGGCGAATTTGTGTCGCAGCGGTTCCGTTGTACACGCTGAGGTCGCCAATCAGCACCGTGCCACTTGCCCGGGCTTCCGGCACAGTCTCATGCATGCGGTTCAAGCAGCGCACGAAGGTCGATTTGCCACATCCTGAAGGACCAATCAGCGCGGTAGCATGGTTCGCCTTCGCCTCCATGGTGATGTCATGAAGGGCTTGCGTCTTGCCATACCAGGCGTTGAGGCTCTCGACTTTAACTCCAACACCCATTTAATTCCCCTTTAAGGTTCCGCTGCTGGCCACGAGCCGTACGGCACTGATGGAAACGACGATCAACACAATCAGAATAAGCGATGCTGCCCATGCCTGTCTGTGCCAGTCATCATAGGGCGAAAGCGCGTACGTAAAAATTTGCAAGGGAAGCGCGGCGGTTGGCTGGTTCACTTTCCAATTCCAAAACTGGTTTCCGAATGCTGTAAACAATAAAGGCGCGGTCTCGCCGGCGACGCGAGCAAAGGCCAGCATGATGCCGGTGATAACACCAGAAGTCGCTGTTCTCAATGTGATTGATAGTGTTGTTCGCCAGCGTGAAATTCCGAGTCCGTAAGCGGCTTCGCGCACGGAGTTCGGGACCAACAGCAACATCTCCTCCGTGGTCCGGGTGACCGTTGGGATCATCATGATCGCGAGCGCAACGCCCCCGGCGAGTGCCGAGAAATGGCCTTGCGTCAGGACGACCAAACCGTAAGCCACAATGCCTACGATTATGGACGGCACCCCGTTAAGCACATCTGCGGTAAATCTTATGAAATCGCCGAATCGGGTGCGCCCGTATTCTGCGAGATAAATCCCCGCACCAATCCCTATTGGAATTCCAACAAGACTCGCAAGAAACAGAATCAGCGCAGAACCCGCGATTGCATTCGCCATGCCGCCGCCAACTTCTCCTGGCGGCTTTGGAGTCTGCGTCAAAAATGCAATGTTGATAGAACCAATTCCCTTGTAGAGCAAATAGCCAAACACCGCTCCGAGTGGGACTAAGACGAGGACCACGGCCGCGGCAGCCGCAAATGTCATAAACAAGTCGACGCTTCGCCTTCTTAGGCTTAACTTAGGAGAAAGAATCGCTGGATTTAGGGTTGTGCTATACATTCGCCCTCGCCGGGGTTCCGCGTGTCACCGTCCACACCAAAATCTGTGCGAGTACGTTCACGATTATGGTCACGATAAATAGTGCGAGACCCACTTCAATCAGAGCGCTTAAATAAGTGTTGCTGGTTGCTTCGCTGAACTCGTTTGCGATTACGCTGGCCATTGTGTAACCAGGCGCGAACAAGGATCGGGCAATCTCTGGACGATTGCCAATCACCATCGTGACCGCCATCGTCTCTCCCAGCGCACGGCCCAGACCTAAAATGATTCCCCCGAGGATTCCTGCCCTGGCGTTTCGTAACACACCGGTGCGAATCATTTCCCACCGAGTCGCGCCCAACGCAAGCACCGCTTCTCTTTGTTGCTGTGGGACCGCCGTCATAACTTCTCTTGTGATGGACGAAACGATTGGCACAACCATGATCGCAAGAATAATTCCGGCGGCGAGCATGCCGATTCCGTATGCGGGTCCAAAAAATAGTCCAGTCCAACCCAAATATTTTGCGAGCCAAGGTTCCGCATGATCGCGCAAGAGAGGAACGAGTACGAAAATCGCCCAGAGTCCGTAAATCACGCTGGGGATGGCTGCCAATAATTCAGTCGTAAAAGCGAGTGGGGTGCGCAGCCAGCGTGGCGACATCTCCGTGATAAATACCGCGACGCCGACGCCCAGAGGAACAGCAATTACCAGTGCCACGATGGACGATACCACTGTCCCGTAGACAAATGGCCACGCACCATATTCTTCATTGACCGGATCCCAGTTGCTGTTGAAAAAGAAGTGCCAGCCAAAAGCGTGCCAGGAAGCCGCCGATTTTGTAACCAACTGATAGACGATCAGCCCAACCAGAGCCAGCACGCATAAGCCGCACGCGAGCATGGCGAAATGAAAAATGCGGTCTGCAAAGTCGGAAGGATTTCCCTTCTGCAGAGGCGCGCGCGGCGCCCGAATGTCAATCGGCGGCTTCTGACTCAAAACAGGTTGCGGACCCGGCAAACGTGGCGCTCCTATTGCCCGATTGGACATCCAAAGAAATTTAGCAGAGTCATGTTACAAACCGGTTAATAAGGAGCTTATTCAGGCACTTTGAGATTAGCAAGGCGTTACGACCGCTTGCCGATTGATCTCAAACCTAATCGCCTACTGTGACCATACGGTTGCCCATGTAGTTCGAGACCGTTGTAGCGTGCGCAACACGTTTTTCGTGGCATCATTATTGCTAGACTACGACTTCGCTTATGCCGACATTCGCCGCGATTGATATCGGTTCCAACTCGGTTCGACTTAAGATTGCGAAACTCACGCCACGCGGACTGGTCGAGATACACGAAGATCGCGAAGTAACCAGACTCGGTGAATCGGTTTTCCAATCGGGATTTCTTTCTCCCGACGCTATCGCCAACACTGTCAAAGTCCTGCGCCGCTTTCATCGCGCGGTGCAAGAAGCGGGGGCGGATTCAGTCCGGGTCGTCGGAACCAGTGCTTTGCGTGATGCCCGCAATTCCAAAGCTTTCCATGAGTGGGTAAAGTCCTCGACCGGTTGGACCGTAGAAATCATTTCCGGCATTGAAGAAGCTCGACTCATTCACCTGGGGCTGGTTTCCTCAATGCGTCCCAGCAAGTCTCCAGTGCTGATGATCGACTTGGGCGGAGGCAGTTGTGAATTGACACTCTCGGTCAACGGGCAAATTCGCAACACGGTCAGTCTGCCATTGGGAGCTGTGAGGCTTACTACTGAATTTCTGCATCATGATCCAGCACAAAAAACTGAAATGAAGCAGATGCATGGTTTCATTTCGAGAGAAATGAATCGCGCGACGGACCGGATTATTCGCGCGAAGCCCACAACAGCGATCGCCACTTCAGGAACAGCCGAATCGTTGGCAGCGGTTTGTCATGGTCTATACAAGGCTCAAGGTTCGCGAGCCGCTATAGTATCGCGAATTCAAATGAAGCAGATTGCTAAAAAAATCACGCGCATGCCGCTGGCCAAGCGCACCCAACTTTCTGGAATTGGCCCGCGTCGTGCCGAAATCATCGTTGCCGGGGCTGCTGTTTATGGAGAGTTAATGGATAACTGCCGTCTTTCAAGCTTCCGATATTCTCCATTAGGACTTCGCGATGGATTACTGGCCCAGATGGCAGCTGATTCGAATCATGGAACCCGCACCGGTAAGCGCGTTGAATCTGAACGGTGGGATTCCATTCGTGCGGCGGTCGAGCACTATCACATCGACATGGACCATGCTCTACAGGTTCGAGATATGGCGGAACTATTATTTACTAAGTTAAAACCCGTTCACCGTCTTCCTCAAGATTATTTGGAATGGCTATCGGCAGCTGCGATGTTGTATGAAGTAGGCGATTACGTAAACCGTAGCGGCCGCCATCGCCACGCGTATTACATTATTTTGCATTCGGAGATTTTGGGATACACGCCAGAGCAACGCCGCATCATCGCTGCCATCGCGCGTTATCTTGGAAAATCACGACCAGCGCCAGGAACCGGCCCTATGGAGCTACTGGCGGCCGTCGATCAACAGTCTGTCACCAAGGCATCGGTCCTTTTGCGACTCGCTCGAGCCTTGAATCTAAGCCGTAGCGGCGCAGTACGTAAGGTTGATGTGATAGCAGGACAGGAACGTGTGAGGATAGCGCTCCACCCAAAATTACGCTTCAGTGTGGATTTGGAATTATGGGCAGTCGAAAAAGAGCAGGCTTATTTTCGTGAAGTTTTCGGCCGGGAACTTTCAGCAGCAGCCGCATAGAGGCTGCGCAATATCTTGGGCGTTAGGAACCAGTTGAGCGTTCCGGTTCGGCGGCCCAATTCAACGCGGGCAACCGAACCCTTTTTGAGCTCAATGTCTGCAACTTGGCCGGGCTCGCTTACGATTTGTCCCAGAAATTCGCTGAGATTGGGATTATGCCCAACCACCATAATCGCTTCCTGTTTGGAATATTTTGCCAGCATGCGCCGGAAATCCGCGAAAGCAGCGCCTGGGCGCAGTGCATCCTCCAAATTGAGCTTGCCTTCGTAGCTGAGTTCGTTTCCTACTAAAGAGGCCGTCTGGGTTGATCGCTTCAGGGGAGAACTGATGATTACATCCACGTGAACGTCCATCGCGACTAATGCGCGCCCAACGATTCCGCACTGCACAATGCCTTCTTTATCGAGGGCTCGCTTGGCATCTTTCTTGGCGTTTGCGATCCGTTCGCCGGCATTGGCGTGGCGCAGAAAGTAAATCAGCATAGCTCTATCTTACCTTGCCAACAGGCGTCTTTCGTGGCTTGGCTGGCGTGGGCGATGGGATGGAGTCAAGAGTGGCCTTGCCCTCTGCCATGGCAATAAAGAAATCCTGGGCGCTGAATGAGGCACTTTCTACCGGCGGCTTACGCTTACCCTGGGCACGCCAAACGCGCTCATACGCGCCATCTTTATTGAGGAGACGCGATTTGAGATTGTCGGCGATGAGGCTGTCGAGAATTTCGATCTTCACACGATTCCGTAACGAAGAATCTTTCAGCGGGAACATTGCTTCCACGCGGTCGTAGAGGTTTCTCGGCATCCAGTCCGCGCTAGCGAGGTAGATTTCTTCTTCTCCGCCGTTGGCGAAATAAAATATGCGGCTGTGCTCAAGAAAACGGCCCACGATGCTTCGCACGGTGATGTTGTGGCTAACGCCTCGAACGCCCGGACGAAGCGCGCACATACCGCGAACAATCAAATCGATTTTCACTCCAGCTTGCGATGCTCGGTACAGTGCCACAATCAGATTCTTATCGAGCAGCGCGTTCATCTTGGCGATGATATGGGCCGGCTTTCCGGCTCGTGCGTGGTCAGCTTCGCGGTCGATCAATTCCAGGCAATGCTCCGCGAGATTCACGGGAGCGACAAATAGCGGATCGTAATCGGAGTGTTCCGCATAAGCCGTTAGAAAATTAAAGACTTCATGCACAGCATGTGTGATTTTCGGATCGGCCGTCAGCAAACTCAAATCAGTGTAGAAGCGCGCGGTAGTGGTGTTGTAGTTGCCGGTTCCAAGATGTGCATAACTTCGCGTAACTCCGTCGGGATCGTGCCTAACCAGCAGCGACAATTTGCAGTGTGTCTTTAGTCCGACCAAGCCGTGAAAGACTTGCACTCCTGCATCTTCCAGATCGCGCGCCCAGCGGATGTTTGAAGCTTCATCGAAGCGGGCTTTCAGTTCGACGACAGCCGTTACTTCTTTCTTTTCAGCGGCGGCAATCAGCGCGGGAACAATCAAGGAGTGTTCGTTTGTCCGGTAAAGTGTTTGCTTAATCGATACAACACGCTCATCTTTCGCGGCTGACTCGATGAAGGAGACCACAGCATCGAAGGAATCGAACGGATGATGTAGCAAGATATCCCGTTCACGCAATTCTTCAAACAGGTCTGTCGACTTCGCGGGGAGTCGTAGTTCTCTCGGAGTGAACGGCTTAAACTTGAGATCGGCGCGGTTGGTCTGCTCGTAAATATTTAGTAAGCGCGAAAGGTTAACAGGGCCGTTCACCGGAAATACCTGCCAGGGTTCCAGCTCAAAGTTTGTGCGAAGCCGATCGATGATTTCCGCGTTCGCATCGGAATCGATCTCCATGCGGACGGCGTCTCCCTTGCGGCGATTATGGAGTTCCGTCCGCACTGATTCGAGGAGGTTTCGCGACTCTTCTTCGGCCAGATATAAATTGCTGTTTCGCGTCACACGAAACGCCGCCGAGGAAACGATGTCGTAGCCGTGGTACATATTCACAGCATGAAAAGCGACGAGATCAGCCAGGAAAATGAAGTCGTCGGTGCCTTCCGACGGCAACCGAACAAGCCGCGGCAGGGAGCGCGGTACTGTCACGACTCCGGTATAAGTCATCGACGAGCGGCGCCGTCGACGCAACAGAAAGCCGACACACAACGCTTTATTGATGACTCTGGGAAATGGATGCGCCGGATCCACGGTAACCGGCGTCAGCAGCAAATCAAGTTCGCGTTCGCAATATTGTTCGACAAATTCCAAGGCCTTTGGGTCCAGCTCATCGATCCCGAGAACTCGAATTCCATTGCGCGCCAGCAGCGGACGAAGCTCATCGTTCCAGCAACGGTACTGATCATTCACAAAGTCGTGTGCCAGATTAGAGACAGCTTCCCGCTCCTGGAGCAGACTTAACCCTTCGGGACCGGCTTCGGTGTAGCCATCTTCGATCTGCTGGACCAAACCGGCGACCCGCACTTCGAAGAACTCATCGAGATTGCTGGCAGTGATCGCCAAAAACTTTAGGCGTTCCAGGAGAGGATTCGCTTCATCCTCAGCCTCTTCCAGGACGCGCCGGTTAAATGCCAGCCACGAGGATTCCCTATTGATGTAGTAAGCAGGGTTCTCGAGCGAAGGACGGGCCATTTGATCGTTCCGTGCGGTTAGTGGGTTGCCGCGGGGGCTGCGGAACCTTCGGTTTTTACTTCTGTCCGTTTTGCAATCGGCATTTCCAGTTCATTGCCGGTCGGCGTTAACAAGAACATTTTATTTCCATCCAGACGAACGCGAACGTCAGCACCTGGCATCCACTCCGGCGGCAGAAGATCCTTTGCATGACGCGGCGTATAAACGCCGAGATAAAGTGTGTCCTTCAACTGCACTGAAATCTCGTAGTATGGGTCGTCCCGCGTAATCGGAGTATCGACTTGATAGTAGAGAACTGTGCTCTTGACCTTATCTTCGACCTTGACGATCTTGGCTACCGTAAAAGTCTTTTCGACGGCCATCAAGCCGATAACCGGGACAAGGCAAAATAAGAATATGATGAGAAGTTTCATACAGATTCAAGTATAAGCCCGGCGTTCGATCATGCACCGCAGGGTACCGGAAGGTATTAATCGACGGTAATTAAACCTTCCAGCGCCCCATGATGTTATGTCTGTATCTAGCTATTTTAATGGACTTGCTTGATTGCTTCTTTAACTTTGTCCACGACGCTGCTGGGCAATGGTGCATAGGTCAGAGCAGCAGTTTCTTTCTGTCCCTGATCCAACATCCAGACCAGGAAATCGGCAATGATCTTACCTTTGGCCGGGTCCTTCGACTGAACTGGAATGAGTAGCCAGGTGAAGCTCGAAATCGGGTAAGCGTCCTTGCCCGGAGCGTTTGTAATTGATACGCGGAAATCAGCCGGCATGCTTTTCACTGAAGCCGCAGCGGACGTTACGCTTTCCAAGCTGGCTTTTACATAAGCGCCAGAGGCATTTTTAACGGTACCGTAGGGAATCTTATTTTGGACGGCGTAGATCAATTCGACATAACCAATTGCACCAGGCAGCTGTCGTACTTGACCAGCGACGCCTTCATTTCCTTTACCACCAAGGCCGACTGGCCATTTCACACTAGTTCCTTTACCTGGACCATTCTTCCACTCGTCACTGATCTTTGAAAGAAAATCGGTGAAGATATAAGTCGTGCCGCTTCCATCAGAGCGATGCACAACAATAATGTTTGTATCCGGAAGTTTGAGATCCGGATTCGCAGACGCGATGGCTGGATCATTCCACTTGCTGATCTTACCGAGGAAAACTCCGGCCAGGGATTGAGGGGTGAATTTCACTTCCCCGTTGACTCCCGGAATGTTGTACGCCGGAACTACGGCCCCGAGCACTGTCGGAATATGCAAAACTTTGAATTTTGTTTCAGACAGCTGCTGATCCGACATAGGACCATCGCTGGCGCCGAAATCAACGGTCTGAGCCTGCACCTGACGAATGCCGCCGCCACTACCGATCGACTGATAATTAATTTCGATATTCGGATGAAGCTGGTGATAATCGCTGAACCACTTGGAATACATGGGATACGGGAAAGTAGCGCCCGCTCCGTTTAAGGTGGTGGTCTGCGCGGCGGCAGGTAGCGCGAGCGCCAGGCACATCAGTGCTATGCGACGAATCACTCTTGGTTCCTCCCAGCTGAAGTATGTGGGGTATTAATCTAGTTCTAACTAAGTATTGCCGAGCAATATTAATAACAGGTTACAAAGCTATAAATTTCGCATGAACGCGGGTTATTCAGATGGATGCGGCTAACGGCCTGTATCGAGCCGAGCGATCTCGCGAGGGAACAGCGGATTATTAGGAAAATCAGTATGTAAAGATGCGAGTATCTGGCGCGCATGCGGTTTGTCTTTCTCTCGGACGTAAGCAATGGCGAGCAGGATTCGTGCAAATGGCGCCAGAAATTGGCCGTGCTCAGCTGTCATTTGCAACTCAGCTATGCCCTGCTCTTTGTCTCCTGCGAGGCCGCCCATTCGAACCAGCCAACGCACTGGAGCACTCATGCTGCCCACAATGTATTTGCTGAAACCCGTTGCCAAATACGCGTCATAGCATTTCGGATCAACCGCGAGCAACTGTTCCGCCCAAGTATTGGATTCACGTGTGAAGTGTAGCGAAGTAAGATTGCTCTTCTCGATTAATGCCGCGTAGTCTGCTTTGAGGCCAGCAGACATCGTCATAGCTAACAGAGCGTCGCGGTCTTTTGGATCTTTCGCCAGGCGAGCGCGGCCTCGGGATTCCGCTTGCTGGAGTGCGGCGGTAAATCGATCCCGAAGTCCTGCATCGGGAACCATTTTCTTACGACCGTCGAACTGTTTGTCGTTTTCGTAGAACTGGCTTTCGAGAACTCCGAGGCGATTGAACTCGGCAAAAAGTTCGCCAGCGGCCTCAGATACCGGGCCTAGCGGATCATTCGGATGCGCCGCGCTCCACGAAGCAAATATCTGATGAGCGCGATCAAAACTCAAATCGTAAAGCAGATGGTAGCCACCGTTGAGGGACGCATCTTCCACTGACGGTGCGCCCATCGCCACGACTAAAGTCATTAATACAAAGATCGAGAGCGCGCAGAGCCAGCGAAACTTTATTCGATTTGCCACAAGCTCAACAGTAGATGACATCTGCTGGTCAGTATGCCACGTTTTTGTTTCCTAACTGTAAAATTTGAAGATGCCAAACTGGTTACACTGACTCAGAAACCGCTATTTGACTCCTTTTGCGGGATCCCACGAGCCTTGTAGCTTACGGATGTAGACGATTTGCCCAATGTGATAGGCGTTATGAGTTCCGACATGCGCGATAATCGACGCCCATTTCTGTAGCTTTGCGTCGTCTGCGCCTTCCACTGCTTTTTCCCATCCGCTTAACACTTCGTCGAGTTGCTTGACGGTTTCGTTCCACTTCTTGGTGTCGAAGTTGTTGAAGGTCTCGTCATTGTTACCGTCAAATTTCGGTGGCGTTCCGCCTTTGAACTTGGTTAACTCTTCCTGGTTCCAAAAGACGAGGTGGGCTGCCAGTTGTCCAATGGAATGATTCCCTTTACCGTCTTGCCAGCTTGCTTGCTCGGCAGTCAGGCCGTCCACAGCGATGTTCGCGGGGACGAACCATTCCTTTTGCGTATGAGTGGTTTTCAGTTGTTCAAGCAGAATCCCCTTCAACGTCGGCTTGGCTTTGGAATCTTGCCCAAATGCGTGCAGTGATAGAGACATAACTAACAACAGAACCAAACGTTTCATGTAGGATGCTCCTCCAGCGGGTTAGACGGGATAAAGTGAGCGCGGCTAGCAAAGCTATTAGTCGATTCGAAAGCCATCGATAACTTTAATAGAAATACTTCGTCCAACAAGGCCTGTGGTCTAGCTAATAGGCGCGGTTTGAAAGTGATATCTACCGTATGAATATGAACTGGATGCTTAGGTTTGGCCGAGTCGCATTTGGCATCGCCGCAATTGGCCTCGCGATTCAACAATTTTTGCACGTGATCTCGCAAGGTCCGTCTCCCGGGCCGCCGTGGACGCCATCAAGCGCTTTTTTGCTAAACCTCGCTGCGGCCGCACTATTTTCGGCTGGCGTAACTTTCCTAGCTGGCTGGAATATCCGTCTGGGCGCTGGAGTGCTCGCAGGAGTCTTGTTCTTGCGGATATTGCTAATCCATCTTCCAAACTTGCTGACACATCTCCACGATCCCGGCCCGTGGACTTCTACTTTCGAGGTGATTGCGCTCACCGGCGTGGCGCTGGCTCTTGCAACATTGCGTGAAAGCTCAAGCCGCAATGCAAATAACGCGTTCACAGTGAGCCGTCTATTATTTGCGATTTCACTAATCGTATTCGGAATTCAGCACGTGATGTATGGGGCGTTTATCGCAAACCTAATTCCGGCATGGATTCCGTTCCGCATATTTTTCGCCTACTTTGTTGGAGCAGCTTTCTTCGCCACTAGTGTGAGCTTTCTCACAAAAGTAAAAGCGTCGCTCGCAGGGTTGATGCTGGGAGTGATGTTCCTTATCTGGGTTTTAATTTTGCATGCACCGCGCATTGCGGCCTCTTCACACAATCAAAATGAATGGACAAGCGGACTGATCGCATTGGCGATGTGCGGAGCAGGATTCATTTTCGCGGGAATTTTCGCAGAACACAGAAGCTAACTTTTATCCGCCCGCAATCGCGCCGATGATAATCAGGGGCTCGACGCCGGACGCGACAGCATCAGGTAAAGGAGCGTCGTGTGATTGATGCGACAAATCTTCTTCACATGCAAAGAACCGCAGAAACGGACGCCGTTGCAACGTGCCGTGATCGCGGATTGTCCCTTGAAGCATCGGATAGCGGCTCTCGAGTTCGTCCAACACTGAACGCAGCGTAACGGGAGCTTCCACGCTAAGCTCAACGTCACCGGAAACCTTAGTCAGCGTTCGCAGATGCGGGGGAAGAATGATGCGAATCATGGATTGTCCCCGGCGGCGGCGCGAGCTTCTCTCCATTCATTTTCGATCCTTAGCTCGCTGATCCATTTGTCCAGGTAGGAATTACTTAACGATCCACTGCGTATCCGTAGAATGGCCGCAACGTCCTCGATTTGCCGTCGCGATCCTGACAGCTTCGACCATTCCAGTTTGGCGATTATCACGTCCTCGGCGGTCGCGACGAAAAGAGTATGGCCATCAATGTTCATAAGTTCGCGCCGGTTAAATTCCTCGCGACTAAAAGGGCGGGATTTGCGGATGATCATGTCAATTTTCCATCCGCTAGCTAGGTCGATTACGTTAAATAACGACTGCCTACTGTGGGCCTCGAATGCGGCGTCTAAATCTGCGTAATATTCGTCGTCCGGCAAACTCTGCACAAACTCTCGCAACTGTGTTGGACTGGCCTGAATTACAAGATCAACGTCTTGAGTCGAACGTGGCAGCCCATAATAGGCGCTCGCGAAGGATCCAGTAAGCATGTAAGCGATGCCAGCCCGATCCAGCGCAGTCGCTATCCTTTGCAGAACCTCAGGGAGCTTCATTTCAAATCGGGCAATGGCGCGGGAAGAAATGCGAGTCTCAGTAGTTCACGGTCGACCATGGCGGGCGTCCAATCTGGATGTTCAAGCCGAATTCGTGTACGGCTTAGCTCACGGGCGAACAGGCTCATCTCAAAAGCCATAAGGAGCCGCTGCTCCCCCGACATAGATCGCTGAATATCCAACTGAATCGCTTGCGCCGCCGGGCTTGTGTCGCTGATTGCCACGAAAAATGGTACCACGCGAGGCCACCGATATTTTAGCGTCCATCTCCATCACTTCAACGTCTGCACTTCGACCGACAACACTGCGGGCAAGTCGCGAACGATCGGTTCCCAACTATCTCCCGCATCGGCGGACGCATATACCTGCCCACCCGTAGTTCCGAAGTAGACGCCGCATTCATCGAGTGAATCCACAGCCATGGCATCCCGCAACACATTTACGTAGCAGTTGCTTTGCGGCAAGCCCTTGGTTAGAGGTTCCCAATCATTGCCACCGGTGCGGCTCCGAAACACTCGAAGCTTACCCTCATGGACATAGTGCTCGCTATCGCTTTTGATGGGAACAACGTAGATCGTCTCCGGCTGATGCGCATGCACATCGATGACGAACCCGAAATCGGTTGGCAAATTGCCGCTGACTTTCTCCCATGAATCACCGGCATTGTCGCTGCGCATCACGTCCCAGTGTTTCTGCATAAACAGAACGCCTGGCTTTGACGGATGCATGGCCACGTGATGAACGCAGTGGCCAACTTCCGCAGTGGGATCGGGAATATATTTCGAATACAATCCGCGATTGATAGGACGCCAGGTTTCGCCGCCATCATCGGTGCGAAATGCGCCAGCCGCCGAGATCGCAATGAATATTCGCTGCGGATTCGAAGGATCCAGAATGATGGTGTGCAGGCACATCCCGCCTGCTCCTGGCTGCCAGTTCGGACCCGACCCATGGCGGCGAAGTCCGGAAAGTTCGTTCCAATTTTGTCCGCCATCGGTCGACCGAAATAGTGCAGCATCTTCGATGCCCGCGTACACAGTGTCAGGATCTGTAAGCGATGGCTCAAGATGCCACACTCGCTTGAATTCCCACGGATGTGCGGTACCGTCATACCACTGATGCGTTCCCGGCACACCATCGTAAGCAAACTTATTTCCGACTGGCTCCCAAGTCTTGCCGCCGTCGTTGGACCGCTGAATCAATTGGCCAAACCAGCCACTGGATTGGGATGCATACAAACGATTGGGGTCGGCAGGCGAGCCCTTCACGTGGTAAAGTTCCCACCCAGCAAAGTGCGGCCCGCTGACGTCCCAATTCTTACGCTTGCCATCCGCCGATAGAATGAATGCCCCCTTACGTGTTCCTACCAGAACTCGAACTTCGCTCATTGCTCCCTCCTGTTTTTTGTGCGGCGCTTTTATAGAGCGGGCTCCACCTCGAGGCAGGGCTTCCGCATTCTAACCCTTCTATCGTTTCGGGAAATTCGGATCGGCTTTGACTTCTAGGATTTGCTTGGTATGACGCTCGCTATGCGCTGCGACGAACAACATCCATTCGTAAGCATCGAAGGGTTGACCGAAAGGACTCTCGGTTACATGCATACGTAAATCCTGGCCGGATTGCATAAGAGCAATGATTTTTTCTCTGGTCTTCAGAAAGTGGTCGAGAGCTTCCGCTGAAGTCCATCGACTTGTAGGCACAAGGGGAGCAGGAGCCTGGGCTTTGTGGCTGCGATCCGGCACCATCGACAAAATGCCGGCGTCGATTTTTGTAACGTCCCGATCCACCGGGCCAGCGGGCGCAGTCATAACTTTTTCTGTCAGATTCTGATAGTTGAGTTCCTCAGCCAAGGCGATGTGCTCCAGCGTCTCTCCGACTGACCAGCGATCCGGCGCAGACTTGAACTTCATTTGGGCGTCGGATAATCCTTTAACGGCGGCGACTACTCCGTCACGAGTTTGCTGCAAATATTGGACGCCCTTGTCACGCTCCGCCTGGGTGAGCGATTGCCCAAACGCGACGCTCGCGAGAAACGCAAGCGCAAAGAATTGCCGGGAGAGTTTTTTCATGTGTTGCTCCTTAGAATTTTTAAATCCAGTGCACAAAAGTGACTTGATCTATTTGCCGTCGTACGCAGCCTGTATTGCGGCGATGTCAAATTTCACCATGTTCATCATCGCTTTGAAAACCCGCTGAGATTTCGTGGAATCCTTGTCCTGCATCATTTTCAAGAAAATGCGGGGAACGATCTGCCACGACAAACCGTACTTATCTTCCAGCCAACCACACTGAACTTCTTTGCCACCGTCGGTAAGCTTACTCCACAAACGGTCAACTTCCGCCTGGTCTTCGCAATCTACAAACATCGAAATCGCCGGATTGAATTTGTACTGTGGCCCGGCGTTCAGCGCGATGAAATGCTGACCATCCAGCTGAAAGTTCATCGTCATGACGGATCCCTTAGGGCCGGGACCAGCGTCGCCGTATCGCGTTATGGAATCTATCTTTGAGTTCTTGAAGATGGAAGTATAAAAGTTGACTGCCTCTTCGGCATTGCCATCGAACCATAGAAAGGGAGTGATTTTTTGCATGATGATCTCCGAAAGATTTGGAAAGCCGGTCAACTACGATTTCTCAGGGTTAATCGGCTCTCCATTTATATGTCGAACGAAAGTCGTCCAGATCGACACCTGCAACAGTATTTTTCTTATGCGGCTTTTTCTGCAGTCTTCTCGCAGTTGACCATCCACGGGATTCCGAAACGGTCGGTCAACATGCCGAAACGCTTGGCCCAGAATGTTTCCGCGATCGGCATGCATACTGTCCCGCCCTCCAATAAAGCGTTGAACAGCCGATCGGCTTCAGCCGGATCGGTGACGCTGATGTTTATGGAAAATCCTTCTGGCTTTTCATAACGACCCGGAGGCGCGTCCGACGCCATAATCACCTGTCCACCAAGACTTAGACGGGCGTGAAGTATCTTGGTTTTCCATTCAGGAGGAGCCTGCTGCTCGGCTGGGGTGCCTTCATGGTTCATCATCATTTCTATTTTGGCGCCCAATATCTTCTCGTAAAGCTTGAACGCCTCTTCGCAATTGCCGTCGAAATACAGATACGGATTGACTTGCATACCTTCTCCTTAAACTCTAAAGATGGTGACTTCTTTCGCCAACGATTATGGAACAGATTACTTGTGAATTGCAAGTGATGTTATGTTATCGTTAGTTCAGTGCAGAACAAGATTGCCTGGCGATCGATGTGCCCGTTGAATGCTTCGGTGGAGATCCTCGGAGACCGCTGGTCATTGCTTATTATCCGCGACATGATGTTGCGCGAGTCCCGCACTTTCAAAGAATTCATGGACTCACACGAGAAGATTGCAACCAACATTCTGGCTGGGCGCCTTAAGAGATTGATTGAGTACGGAATTATAACTGTCCACCCCGACCCGGAAGACGGTCGCAAGCAGATCTATCTGCTTACCAAGAAAGGGATCGATCTCGCCCCGGTTCTAACCGAGATGGTGCTCTGGGCATCGGCCCATGAGGAAACCGGCAACCAGGCTCTGGTCCGCGAGATGCGCAAAGATAAGAACAAATTCAACAAAGCGGTGACGGCCCGGTGGAGCGCAACCGCTAAGCGCTGATTTCATAATCCCCTCGACTACGCCTTGTCATTTTCAGCGGTTGCATCGTAATATCATCGCCACTTCGTTTTGAGAGGCTAACTATGGTTCTAGGAATGTCGTTGGCGACTTTCACGCTCGTGCATGTGTTGATCAGCCTGGTAGGACTTTTCGCCGGCTTAGTCGTGTTATTCGGAATGATCGACGGAAAACGCTTGAATGGCTGGACCGCGGTATTCTTGACATTTACCGTTGCCACCAGCGTCACTGGATTTTTCTTCCCTTTTACTCACCTGCTGCCATCGCATAAAGTTGGCATCATTTCATTGGGGATACTGGTCTTTGCGATCTACGCTCGCTACATGAAGCATCTGGCCGGACCCAGCCGATGGATCTATGTCGTGACGGCGATCCTGGCACTTTATTTGAATGCCTTTGTCGCAGTATTTCAATCTTTCGAAAAAGTCCCGGCTCTGCATGCGGCTGCGCCCACCCAATCCGAACCGCCGTTTCTAATCGCACAAATTGTGGTGATGGGAATCTTTATCGTGTTGGGTACGTTCGCAGTCAAGAAGTTTCCGCATAACTCGCGAAGCTATTAAAAGCGAGTTCAGGAGTTTGCGAACGCCACCCAAAATTTGTAGCGTTTAATGCCGATTCTGCTGCGGCCTGCGGTTCCCGTTGACATTTCAACGGCGGACAAGGCACACTACCGAATCCGCTAAATGCGGCGTTTTCTGTAGTCTGGACTCCACATTTCGGCAACCAGGCGACCGAATTCAGCTTCAAACGAACTGATCATGACCGGACAACGGGTCTCCTTCACGCTGGATTCGACGCTGCAAACGGTGGATAGCGCCGAGCAAACCGCTACGCGTCTGGCGGTTGAAAGCGGATTTGATGAAGACGAGGTCATGCGCATATCCATGGCTGTGCGCGAAGCAGCTGTGAATGCGGTCTTACACGGTAATGCTTATGATCCCAATAAAAAGGTAGAATTGGAGTTCGAGACTACCGGCAAAGATCTGATCATTACGATTCGCGATCAGGGCGCCGGTATGGATCCTGCGGCAATACCCGATCCGCTGGCTCCCGAGAATCTCCTGAAAACATCAGGCCGGGGAATTTTTCTTATCCGTTCGTTCATGGACGAGGTCAACATTCAGCCCTCGCCAACGGGCACGGAAATCAAACTAGTGAAGCACGTCCACGGACCAACCGTCGGCGGCAAGGAGGCGTCTCAGTGAGCTTGAAAACCAGCACTCGCCAGGTCAACGGCGTAACCATATTGGACTGCAGCGGGCGGATCACCCTCGGCGAAGGCAGCGTCACCCTGCGCGACAGCGTGCGCGACTTGCTCGCCAAGGGCGACAAGAAAATTCTGCTCAACCTGGCGGATGTCAGCTATATCGATAGCTCGGGTATCGGTGAAATGGTCAGCGCCTTCACCACCGTCCGCAACCAGGGCGGAGAGCTGAAGCTGCTCAACCTCACGAAAAAAGTCCACGACCTCTTGCAGATCACAAAGCTATACACCGTATTCGACGTTAAAGACGACGAAGCGGCTGCGGTTAAGTCTTTTACATAGACCCTTCAGCTATGCGCCTGGGCGGTGGTCGCTAATTCCCTGCCCGGGCCGCACTTCCTGATTAAGCAAAGAATTCCACACGCCTTCAAGTTTGCCTATCACTGCATGCGCCGGCATGTCCGCAATAGCATGGCCGTATGCGCTGGGTAATTTTCTTTCTGCTGTTATCCCATATATCAATTGGCCAATGCATCAGCCAGGTTGATGCTTCGCACCACGTCGGAGAGATCCACTGCGTCAGCGGCAAGATTTATAAGGTTGAAGAGTTGGATCACGGCGTTACGCGCCTAAACTTTTGCGCGGATCAAACTGACTGTAATTTTTCGGCTGTCGTTTTTTCGCGGGACCTAAAGCACGTCGGCGATGTGCGGGAACTTGCAGGCAAAGATGTCGAGATACACGGTAAGGTCAAGACTTATGATGGAAGGCTGGAGATCGTGATCGAACGAGCTAGTCAACTGGGAAAAAACGCAGCATTGCTTCCCGCGTTGCCCAAGACATATGACGTAGAAAAGAAGGGGCACTTCAGCGCCGGAACATTCAGCCTTCCGCGCCCGACCAATCCAAAGAGTCCCAAACGTCAGCGAACGACACTGCCCGCAAGCACCAAGGACGAAGACCCCGATTAGGAATTAAGGCAGCGCGTTGACGTAACAAGCTCCGTTTGTTGCCTGAATCGGAGGACTTGGCGGATTCACCCACGGCGGATTATTGAAATCAAAATACTCCGACATGTCGGGCTGCGCTGCGTCGCGCGCCGTTAACGATGGAACGCTGAACCGCGTCTCAATCATCTTCAGCATCGCCGTCAGATCAGCCACGGTATGTGAAACGTAATTTTTCTTCGCATACGGTGAAATCACAATTAACGGAACTCGATAGCCTGTGTAATTAAAGAGGCAATTACTGTTGGGATCGACAATCTGGCCGCCCGGCGGGTTGCACTCGTCGCCCACCATCAAGTCGGACGGAATGATGCTATCCGGTGGAACTGCAGGCTGAGGCGAAACGTGATCGTACAGGCCGCCGAACTCATCGTAGGTGAAAAGGAATGCTGTGTCTTGCCAGGACTGGCTCGCCATGACGCTGTTTATGATGCCAGCGCTGTATTGCGCACCAGACTGGATATTGCTCAGAGACATGTCGTTATTCGTCGGATGCTCGTCAAGGCCGGCATCGGAGGCTGGCTCAATCTGCGCTACTGCAGGTAAGGTGCCATTTGCGAGATCGTTGTCAAAATCTGAATTTGGAATACCAATCGTGCCTATGTTGTTGGGATATAGCGTTGCAATATTTTGACTCCACAGAAAATTCTGTATGTAGCTCAGCGTAACTAAGCAGGCCGCTTGGTAAGGCGCGTTACAACTGCTACTGGTGGGATTCACATAAATTTTCCAACTAATGCCTGCAGCTTGTAATTCCTGAAAAATTGGAGGCGAGGCGATCAAATTCTGATCATTAGAATTCGATCCAATCGGGTACACGTAACCTTGCGAAGTCGCCGCAACCAAATATTCTCTATTAGAGTTTGTGCGCGTCATGACTGGATTGAACCAGCGGTCCGAAGTTCCGAAGTTTGACGCCATAAAGTAGTAGTAGTTCAAGTCAGTGTCGGTGTAGTACCCCAGAGCGCGTACCCCGTCATTATCAAAGTACGGATTGGCCAGGTTATAGCCATTCTCACGGGCATCGTGCGCGGCGGTCCACACAAAACCGTTGCCTTGATACGGGCCCGTTCCAATTTGATTATTGAAATCCCAATCGACATGCGCTTCATTCCAGAACGGACTCGGATTTTCAATACATTGGGTTATCAAGTGGTATGAAGTTACCGGGGCGCTCGTGTCATATACGCAGTCCTGAAACGGCGCCGGCGGTTGCTGATAGGGGAAATTCGGATCGCACCCTGGATTCGTCGGCTTCGGACCTAAAAGGGGCGGAATCCCAGTGCTGGGATTGAATTGCGGCAATCCATCAAACGATTGGTCTGGATAACCATTGTTTTTCCAGTACCTACGCATAGCCCCGAAATAATGGTCGAAAGAACGATTTTCCTGAGCGAAAAAGATGATGTGATTGATTGGCCAGGGGTTGAGGTTCGCGTCAACCAGTTGATTCGAACTCATGGTGACACTGCACGCGCCGTGACCTGAACAATCGCCGCCCCAACTTGCTAAATATGAATTCGGATCGAGTGTGGTGTTCAGCGTCACTTGCGTTCCTGCGTTGAACGTCGCGGCACAAGTTCCGGTCTGCACCGTGGATTGCCACTGGCAGGAAATGCCGGCGGGATTGCTGGTTACTGTTCCTCCACTAACGACGTTAGCCGAACCTGTACTCGCGAGAAGGCTGATGCTCAGGTTGTAGGTGCTGGCAGTTCCACCAAAATTCGCGACTACAGATGTGCTTTGCGCAAGGGTAATCGTGCAAGTTCCTGTCCCGCTGCATGGTGCGCCCCAGCCCGCAAACGTAGCACCAGCGGCAGGTGAGGCCGTCAACGTCACAACGGTTCCCATCGGAAACGCCGCGCTACATGTCGTACCACAAGCGATTCCTGTTGGACTGCTGGTTACGGTACCCGTTCCTGTGCCCTGTAGCGAAACAGACAAGGTGGTCGGAGGAGCCTGAGCGCTGAATGTCGCAGTAGCCGATACGTTACCGGTAACGCTCAAAACGCAGGTCGACACACCGCTACACCCGCCGGACCATCCAGTGAATATGAATCCTGCAGCTGGCGTAGCCGTCAGAGTCACCGTGGTGTGGTCGTTGAAGCTGGCTGTGCAAGTCGATCCGCAGCTGATTCCGGACGGATTACTACTCACGGCACCGGAGCCAACAGGCCCGGCATGGGTCACGGTCACCGTAAAGGCTTGGGTTGGGGTCGGCGACGACGAGGAGCTTCCGCCGCAAGCCGACAGCGAAATCAACGAAGCGGAAATGAATGCCAGAGATAAAGCTGGAAATGCGCGGCGCAAAATGCTCACTTGTGAGAGTTCCTCCGGCCTACACTTAGACCGAGCAGTTTGGATGAGGAAAATCCCTATCCCGTTGTATGAACACGACGTTGACTGAGAAGTTGCCGCCAGATACCTGCGGAGTCGCCGCCAGACAGGCCAATGCAGCGATATTGAGGCACTTATCTAATTGGTTGGCAAACCCAAGCGGCGTCCTAACATCTGATGAAAGGGGAACTTGCGGACCGCGATTGACCGGCACGCGCACGACGATGGAAGCCTTACGAATTCTGATTGCCGACGATCACGAGGTGGTGCGAAGCGGCATTCGCACTATGCTCGAAGCCCATCTAGGATGGGAGGTTTGCTCCGAAGCTGCCGACGGACGCGAGGCGGTAGAACGATGTCGCGAGCTCAAGCCGGATGTCGCAGTCCTTGATCTCGGAATGCCGAACCTCAACGGCTTGGAAGCTACCCGCCAGATTCTCGCGGTGTCTCCCCACACAAAAATCCTCATTCTGACTATGCACGATTCAAACCAGGTTGTGCGAGAGTCCGTAGCTGCCGGCGCACGTGGATTTTTGTTAAAGACCGAAGCCAGCCGTGAACTCGTCACTGCCGTAGAGGCACTTCAAGACCAGCGAACTTATTTCGCTCCTGGGATTGCCGAAATGATCATGGAAGAGTATCTCCATCCGACGAAACCGCCAAGCCTCCCTGCTTCAAACCATCTCACTCCGCGTGAGCGCGAAGTGATTCAATTGCTCGCGGAAGGCAAGAGAACTCGCGAAGTAGCCAACGTGTTGCATCTTAGCGTGAAGACCGCCGAGACCCATCGCACCAATATCATGCACAAACTTAATATCCATTCCATTGCGGAATTGACTTTGTATGCCGTGCGCAACGGCATTGTCCGAATCTTTTAGTTTCTTTTGCATTGATTGCACACGCACTACACCTGAGATCCTAGGACTTTAGTTCGTACGCGATTCTCATCCGCCTGAATCGTGAATGCTCAGCGAGTATTCCCGAATAAGTAATTCCGATTGATTACCAAAGTGAGGATTTCCTCGGCATTTTCTAATATTTGTCTGGTGTTAGTTTTTTGTCGTAGTTAGGATTTGGTCAATCTCCTGTGGGGCTGTGGTAAGCCAAGGTCGAAAATCTAAAAATTTCCTGGTGCTTATGAATCCACGCCCTCGCGCGTTTGCATACACTCTCCGCAAGCTGACAGACCTACGCAGCGGAGTCAGTCTTAACCTTTTCTGCGCAGCAATTACTTTGTGCTTGATGGGCCTGCCCGCATTTGGCACGGTGACCGAAGTAGCTCTGCAATCTCCACAATTGACAAAAAACAACGCCATTAATGTCACTACGCCGGTGCATTTTCAAGGCACGGCTGAGAGTGACAAAGACATAACCGGCTTCGTTGTTTACGTTGACGGCGTGAATGTCTTCCAAAACGTGAAGCCCACATTGGATGCGTGGGTGCTCTTGCCACCAGGTGGTGGTGTTCACTCGGTGTACGTGACTGCGTGGGATTCAAGCGGGACGTTGCTCACCACCTCGAATTACCAAATGAATATCACAGGTATTGCTCCACCAATGCCGCCACCCAGTGCTGTACGCATGCTTAACGCCAATCAGACGCCAAATGTTCAATGGACGGTCGACAATAACAACGGCGTGGGCGGCGAGTGCAATGACGGACGGATCGGTACGTTCGCGAGCGATTCCGATCCCAACACTGCTAATTCGCCCGATGCTCCGTTAGGCGGTCAGCACTTCTCAGTGACCAGCAAGTGCCAGTACGACGACAGCTTATTTGTCTGGAAAGACAGCGCCGCTGCACAACCGAATCACACCAACTTTATGTGGGATTTCTGGGTCTACATTCCCACGACTACCAAATCAAACAATGTGCAGGCTCTGGAATTTGATTTGTTCCAGGCGGTTGGATTATCTGACGGCGTCCATGAATTCATGTTCGGCTCCCAATGCGACTACGGCACAAACCAGTGGCAAATCTGGCTGCCGCAAAATGGCAGGCTGACCTGGGTAAACGCTGGTGTGTCCGGCTGCCAGTTGTCTTCCGGGACATGGCACCACTTGACGTACTTTGTACAGAGAGTCGCATCAACCGGCTTTCAATACATTCCCAACAACTTCAGTTCATCAAGCGATCCAAATGGAGACTTGCGGTTCGGAACTCTAACGGTTGACGGGAACAGCTATTATCTCGGGCAGATGTCGAATTCAACGATCCCGAACCCGAAATGGCAGCCAACGCTCGGTATTCAGCACCAGCTGGACAGTTCTGTTTCTGGTGTAACGATAGAGGAGTACTCAGACAGAGAAACGCTGATGGGTTGGTGATCGTGGTTTGAAGAAATTACGAGGCCCGCACACGCTGCGGGCCTTTTTTATTGTCTACCTAATCCTCGTTCAGCAGGTCGGCCGTTGCGAGAGCGGCAGAGGCCCTTGACTCGTCACGCTTTGCCATCCATCCGGATAGATTCAGTCTTTGCCTAAAGCGAATGGACCGTTTATGCATGCGGCGCCAGCGCTGTGTGGCCTTATCGTCCCCAATATTCATACTGCGCATTCGCTTTTCCAAAGCGAACCAGCGCAGATAGTGTCTGACAACGCGCGGCATAGTCATCCGCACGGCAGCATGGAAATTTTGCTCCCCCTTGCGTCGCTGTTCTTCGGGCGAATCCAGAATCGCGGAAATTTTGTCGGCAAGATCAGCCGCATCTCCCGTCTTATAGAAGCTGATGGCCATGTCTTCGTCGGCTGCCATCATGCGGAAATCAGGCAGGTCCGCCGAAACCACCGGCACTCCGTATTCGCATGCCTGATGGGCTGGGCCACTCGATCCGGTGGCGGAGTCATATGGCAACACCACGATGCTCGACGAACTAAACAATTCCGGTATTGCTTCTTCGGCCACGTAGCCCTTGAATTCGATATTAGGGTTGTCGCGATGCTGCTCTTGCACAGACTCCCAATAGCCCGGCCGATTGTGATGATTCGCGCCAGCGATAACCAGCTTCACTCCAGGATGACGGCGCGAAATCTCGGGGAACGCTTCCATTAAAGTTTCCAGGCGTTTATATGTTCCCCAGTGACCAATGGCAAGAATGCGCAAACCGCCTGCCGCTCGCTTCTCAAAATCAGGCAATGTAGGACGCGATGTGAAAATGCCATGGGTGCCGAGCAAAACATTTTCCGCCGCATATTTTTTGGATAATGTCTTTTGATAACCGGATAGAAGGACCGATACAGAATTCGCCCGCAGCAATGTCCGCGTGGCGATCTCACTGCTGAACCTGAAAAGTTTTTCCTGCTTCACTCCCGCGCTCGCAAAATCCACATGCTCGAGAATATGGTGCAGCGTCACGTGCGTGTAGAAGCCCATTAGGCGCGTCAATGCCGGAGCGCACAATCCAGAAAATGCCGCAATAGGATGGTCTTGAGTGGCGAACGTTGAGAACACAAGATTGAACCAAACGACATCTGGTTTCAGTCTGCGCACCGCACTGGCAATACGCAAAAAGTTGAACGGATCGTTGAAATCCCAGCATCGCACAACGTGGAATTCAGGAAGTTCGGAGGCGTCACTCTGGGTGACCGGCTTTCCGTGCTCGTCCGTCGCGAAGGAGTAGTCACCAAGCTTATCGCCTAGGACCGACAGGTTGATCTGAGTGTTGCGTTGCAATTCTGAAGCGATATGCAATGCATACTCGTTCAACTGCCGTCCACTTGGGGGAAACGCGGTAACCAAACAAATCTTCATCGAACTTGCACTTACCCTTTGTCTTACCAAGATCAGTTAGAACAATGTGATGCTCACAAACGGCCGCAGTTGGTTACTATTCAACCCAGGAAAATTAAAAAAGTTTTCCTGCTGTAGACCACCGGAAAAACGTACCGGATACCGTAAGGCAATGTCCTGACCTTCATGCCTGTAATTCTGACGTACGGACATCTGATAAGAGACGGTGATCCCGCTCTGCACCGCGTCGTAAGTGTGAAATCCCATATTCCGCGAGTAGGCGACGTTGCCTTCGAAACTCCAATTTCGGGTCGGCAAATATTGGACGCTGCCGCCGGGGCGCAGGGCCTGTGAAATCGCGGAAGAGGTGTCGATTACCCGCCACGCGCGAAGATCTTCTACGATTCCTCGCACACGCAGTTTCTGAGAGAAAATATGCTCGAGGCCGCCGTAAACTGAGGTGTAATAAAACTCCCGAATGATGGGATTGAATTTTTCATCTCGAGCTCCCCATCCTGTTAATAGTGCAGTTTTTCCCCATGGCCTGCCGACGCGGAAGTTCAAGGCACCTGCCAGATCGGTTCCGTGCTGACCGCTTTCAGTGAACGGACCGCTCTCTCGAATGCCGTAGCCGCTTACGGAGATTGCATTAAAGAATGAACTCGTGGCGACATAAACGAATTGGCGAAACAAATTCTGGTTCAGATCGAATGGATCGGACGAATCACGCCTGATGGTTTCCTGCACGCCGGCGCTGAATGTGATGACGTTTTGTCCGAGGTGCACCGAGGGGTTCAATCCAAAGTTGAAAGAGTAGTCGGTGGTATTGCGGTCCACAATGGTGTCGGCGCTGGGCAGCGAGATTTCGCCGCGAGCGTTCCGCACCTGGAAAAATCCGCCTGCTCCAGGAAGTCCGGCAAAGTGAAGATGATAAGCGCCGGTCCACTCGGTCTGAGTTGACGACCGGGGCAACGGAAGCAAATCTTGTTTGCCTTGCACGGGATTGGTGACATCCAGTTTCGCGTCGAGTGGGTACACAGTCGTATCTTCGAAAATTGGCTCGACAGAAAATTCTGACAGCACGCTGACTCTGTCGTTCAGCCGCAACCCTTCGTCGCCTGCGGCGCGAAGCAGTTCCCTTTCGGCGGTTTCGTCTTCTCCCGCGGCACTTGCGGCTTGGGCAAACGCAGTCAAAGCTTGCGTGCTGTGGTGTTCCTGGCGATAGAGATTTGCCTGCGCGAGCAAGTATTGGTAATTTGCTGAGTTGTCGGTTAGATCTCCGACGGAGGCAAGCTGATCTCGCGCTTTGACGGTGTCGCCCTCAACCAAATAAGTGTTTGCAAGTCCGACATGAACGGCTGCCGGAGGCGCTCCAGCAGTTAGTGCGCGCTGATAGTAAGTTTGCGCCAGCTGAAAATCGTTCATGCCGAGAAAAATATCCGCGGCTTCCAACCATTCCGAACCCAGCGGAGGATCAGCTTCGTTCGTCTGCGCTTCGATAAGTCCCAGGGCGATTTGACGGCGAGCATCATCCCATTGCCCCTGACTGGACATCAACCGAGCGATTTCTACTCGCACGCCGAACGAATCGCGGTCTGAGGCTTCGAGGGCTTTCGCAAATCTGTCCATCGCAGCATGGCGGTCGCCAAGCAGGCTCAGCGCTTCGCCCGTGGACAAGTAAACCAGGCGAGTTTGTCCTTTGGTGGTCTGTTCTTCGACAGCGGCGGCCTTTTCGGCCAGTTCAACATTCTTCAAGGTTTCATCGCGATCATGTAGTTGGGCGTACGCGCGGGCGAGCTTTGCATAAACCAGACTGCTGCCGGCAGCAAACTTCCGCGCGATCTCAAGTTCAGCAATCGACTCGGGATACTGGCGCATGTTGTAAAGAGTGTCGGCCAAAGCCATGTGGAGATTTGGATCGTCCGGAGTAAATCCGAGCGCGATCCGATATTCCGCCGCAGCTTTCGTCAGTAAACCTTCATCTCCATAAGCCGTTGCGCGGATCAAATGAAGCGGTTGCGAATCGCCCATTCTTTTCTCGGCAAGCGCGGCTTGCCTGAGCGCGACTTTAGGCTGATGGAGATCCAGACTTGCGTATGCCAAACCCAGATGAGCTTCGCCGTTGTCTGGTTCAAGATTTAAAGCAGTTTTGAAATCGGCCACCGCTTCCGACGGCTTATGCAGGTCCTTGCGGATATATCCGCGATTGACGTAGGCGGTCGTCACCTTAGGATCGCGCTTGATCGATTCCGAAAAATCGAGTTCGGCTTGCGCGAGATTTCCGTCATGCTTGTTGACATAGCCTGCAAGCAAAGGAATGTCAGGATCTTTGCTAAGAATTTGATAGTAATCCGCAGTAAGTTTCCGCAGCTCGTCGTAGCGCTCGAGGTGAAGAAGATCGTAACCAAGATATACGACTACGTCTCGATCTTTCGGAAGCCGCTTGATCGCTTCACGACCAGTTGCCGCCGATTCTTCGTATTTGCCCGTAAAACTGAGATACCGTTCTTTCTCGCGTAGGACGAATGGATCTTCAAGAATTCTTGGGGTTGCGAGCTTCAGCCAATCCGCGGCGAGAGGCAGATTTTTCGCTTCAATCGCAGCATTCATTCCGCCGGCGATGATCTTGCTGTTGTTAGGAGCGAGCTTGTGCGCTTCGCGATATGACGCTTCTGCATGCGCAAAGTCATGGCGTGAAGCGTACATATCTCCAAGAGCGAGGCGTGGCGCATATAGCTTCGGATAGGCTGTAGCGAGTTGGCGGAAATACTTCTCGGCCTCCTGGTCGTGGCCGAGTTCGCGGGAAACAAATCCCATCGAGGTTAATGCGAGCCTATTATTCGGATCAGCCTTAAGTATCTGGCCGTAAACTTTCATCGCGTCGTCAAGATGCCCCGACTTAACCAGCAAATCACCGCTAAGTTGCAGATTATTCGGATCGCGTGAATTGATATCTAATGCTTCCTTGATATCGGCGGATGCGCCGGTCAAATCTCCGCCACCAATTTTGATCAGCGCGCGGAGGCGCAAAAACTCAGGGCGCTTCGGACCTTTTATGTCCAGTTGAGACATTTGAGATTGCGCGATATTTAATTCCGCGTCCGAATTGGCGCTGTCATTCGCCGACTTATATAGCTCTGCCAAATTCATGTGGAGCTGCGGAGAATACAGCTCGCCTTCCGCCGGATCGGTTGGCATCCGCGCGATTGCGATTTTGTATTCCTTAATCGCATCGTCATCGCGTTCCTGTTGTCGTGCGATTTCACCGAGAACCGCGTGCAGCCTGTAGTTATTAGCATCAATGTTTGCGGCCCGCTTGAGAAATGGATCTGCAAGCTCCAACGTTCCATTTGCGACTTGTGCTTGCGCCGCTGACAGTTGCAAATTCAAATCTGATGGCGAGGCGTTCGCTGCTTCGGCATACAGAGTTGCAGCTTCCTCGGGTTGCCCAGCAAGTTGGTAGGTGTACGCGAGTTCAGCTTTGACATCGGGAGCCGAACTCTTGATGGACTTGAGTGCTGTAATAGCCGCCTGGTAATTTCCAGTCTCGCGATAATATCCAGCGAGCGATCTCAATACTTCTGGATTGTTCGGGGCGCGCGCTTCCGCTAATTTCAGATAATGTTCGGCTCGATCGAATTGCTTCGAACGTTCAAACACAAGGGCCAGCAAAAGTTCGGCACGCGCCGCAGGCTGTCGTTGTTCCGCATGTTGCAACACCTGGAGCGCCTGATCGGTGTCGCCCGTCCGCAGCAACAGTTCCCCAAGCATGATTTCATCGTTGGATCGGTTCGGATCCGACGCTACGACGTTGGTGAGGATACGGATCGCTTCGTCGGATCTGCCAGCGACGCTATACGCTTGGGCCAAACCTGATTGGCCGTCGAGGGATCCGGGATGCAGTGATAAGCCATGTTTGTACGCATCAATGGATGCCTGCGAACGCCTTGCCAGCCTGGCCGCATAACCAAGCAGGAACCAAATTTGAGGATCTCCCGGCGCTGCACGGGCAGCCCGTTGCGCGTAATCGAGTGCCTCTACATAATTCCCCGCCGCAATCGCCTGTTCCGCTGAACTGGCGAGTCGCGCGTTCTGAATGTTTGACCCCCATCCTAAGGAGTTCTGCGGCGGCGCTGGCTTTGCGGCTGGAGCAATCGGTGCGGTCGAATTTTCGGTCTGTGCTGATTTCTTTTTCTGCGTTCCGGTTTGCTGACTGGCTGCTGGCGCGGCGTTGACCTTGTAGTCCTGTCCAAAGCTGGAAAGCAGGCAAGCGAGGATCGTCAGAGCGGACAGGGCGTTGATCCGAGCGCGGCGACTATTCACGATTTTCACCACGCATTTTTGTCCATTCACTGATGCTTCGATTCCTATTTTCTCTCGGGTGTTGGCTGTATAGTTAGGGGACGCCAGCTGAGCAACACAGTGGGCAACTTATAGCAGGCAAAGAGAATCGAAGCAGTCCGGAGGATTCTGTGCAAAGGGCCGAAATTTCAGCGCCATCGGGGCGCCCGATCCCATTGAGTGTGATCCTGCTTACCGCATTCGCGGTAAATGCGCCATTGCTCCTGATGAAGCTTCCGCTCAAATCCTACGATGCCAACTTTCATATTCTATTCGCTTCGCACTACGTTCACCACTGGTTCGACCCCTGGAATCCAAAATGGTACGCCGGATTCTCACAAACGACCTACCCCCCACTTCCGCAGCAATTGCTGGCGCTAGTCTCTTGGGTCGCTGGCCTTGATATGGCGTACATGATTGTGCAGTTTGCCGCCATTCTGCTACTGGCGCTGGGCGTTTATCGTTTTGCTTCGATCTGGGTGGGGCCGCGGGCCGCCAGCTTCGCTGCGATGGCCAGCGTCTTTGTGGGCGCAGAATCGTTCCTGGTGTACTCCGCAGGGCAGCTGTCCACAACATTTGCTGCACCTCTCTATTTGAATGCATTGCCGTATTTGTATGAATGGGCGCGGCGTTCGAACTGGCGATCGCTTTGGAAAGGCGTGTTCCTTTGTATCGCCGCCGCTGCCGCCCATCACGCGACGCTGTTATTCGGCTCGTTGCTTTTTGCCGCGCCAGTTCTCGTTCTTGCATGGATCGACATGCGAAATGACGAAACGAAGGATTCGTCCAATGGCGGACTCGCTTTCCGCGCCATCGTTGCCATTGTTCTGGTTGCGATCGGAATTGGAATTGTTCTCCTGCCATTCTGGATTGCGCTGATTCGTTATCCCGTAACGCAAGTTCCGATTCCTCACCCCAGCCGCGCAAATTATTTACTGAGTCCTACCTGGGCACTGAATTATTTTCTCGTGCCGTACGGCGCGCTCATCCTCGCGTTCCCTTTCATTGTGATCCGCGGAGCTTCTAACATTCGCCTTCGTCCTCTGTTGTTCGGCTTCTGGCTGGCTTTTCTGCTGGGGTTGGGAAGCACCACTCCAGTGGGACGCGCGCTGTTGGGTCGTGCTTTTTACGTAATCACGATGGAGCGATTCACTTACTGGGCTACTCTTCTGGCGCTTCCTTTTGTCGGGTTACTGGCGATGGAACTTGTCGATCATTATCACACTCGAGCGGTGGTTCCGCTTGCGCTCGCAGCCAGCTTGACCTGTGGATGTGCAGTGGCATGGGCAACGTATCGTCCAGCGGATGCAGAGGATTTTAAAGTCGACTCAGCTGCTGCCTGGCTCAATCGCGACGGACACGACAACTACCGTTACATCACTCTTGGTTTCGGAAATAAGATAGCGCGGCTTGCAGTTCTTACCGACGCAAGCAGCCTTGACGGAGAGTGGAACTCAGGCCGCATGCTTCCGGAACTGACGCAGCACGGCGCCGGTGCACTTACCAGTTCCAAATATTTTGGGGAAAACGGAATCGATGCTCTCACTGCGATCCTTCATCATTCCGATCACTATGGGCTCAAGTGGGTGTTCGTTCGCGATCCGTATTACGAGCCGCTTTTAGTTTTCGCGGGGTGGCGCAAAGTAGATGACCTCGAAAATCGCACGATCACGATTTGGAGCCGGGACGATACTCCGCCCGCTACTCCGATGAATGCTCCGCAGATTCCGCCGCCGTGGCAGGGGATGCTTTGGGGCTTGCTCCCAGTAGGCAGCGGCATCATCGCGCTTCTATTGGTGCTCATTCCTAACCGCGAGGAAGATATCTATCCTCTGGGCGAACCTTCAGTTGTGGACAGTCCGGCCTATGCGTCCGGAAGGATTCTGTCATGAGCGGAACCGGCATGCGCGGTATCCTTCTCGCTTCAGTGATCACGATCGCAACAGTGGTACTGATTATCATTGGCACCGCTTTTCCTAACGAAGCTGCGCGCGCGCTGGCGGAAGCGTCTCCACACTTTTTGGATTCTTCGGGCACACCGGAAGGCGCAGTTCGAGATCTCGTTCAGGAAATTGGACGCCATGATTGGACGCGCGCGTACTCGGACCTTGCGAATCACAACGAATTCAGTCAAGCGGATTTTGTCCGCGACATTACAGGTTCGCAGATGAGCCTGCGGACTTACGCAACGCTTGGGACCTACGACATTCGTCCTCAACACGCCAGTGACGATCAGGCCGAGGTTCGCGCCATACTGCATTGGTCAACCGTCGTTGGGGTGTTTCAGGACGTGCGCGATCTGCAGGTTGTCCACATGGCCGGACGCTGGCAAGTTCGTTGGCCGTTAGTGAAAGAACCGGTCGTTCCACCACAAGTCATTCCGGTTAATTACCTTCGTTGGGATGTGATTTATCGCGGTGCGCAGGACGATTGGGGCATGCAGGATGTCGAGGCTCCGCATGTGCGTATCGTCGACGTGCATCCCGTGGAACATGCGGGCGGCGTGGTTGTGATGGGCGAAATTCTCAATGAAGATACTGTTCCGGCGTTCGTTGGCGTGCGCGGGTCTTTGCTACGTAAGGATGGATCGACGATCGCGACGGAAAATGCGTTCGACAAAATCTCTCATACAATTTTGCCTAAACAAGTTACTCCGTTTCGGATCGACTTCCCGCACGCGAGCTTATCGGAAGTGGACAGCCTGCACATGGAGCCATCGTCTAGTTTGATTGCCGCCTCCGCAGATCCGATCATTGGCATCGAGGGGCAAACACTCAACCCATTGCCTAATTCTTCGTTGACTGGAAATCTGGTCAATCAAAGCGGTCAGGTTGTGAATATCGCACATGTTCTAGGTACGTTCTACGACAACAAAGGCCAGTTGGTGTGGGTAGCGGACGAATACGTTAACCGCGCTCTATTGCCGCAATCGCCCGAGGCGTTTTCGATTCCGATTCCGTCGGACATCGCTGGCCAAGTCTCGACATATCGCGCGACTACAACTACATACAGCGCGAGCCGACTCTAATGCGGAGCCTCACCACAAATTTTTGGTTGATGGTTTTGCTCTTGCCTATCGGGTCGCTTACTGCGAACGCCAGCATCATGCAAGTGCCCAAGTCTGTGAACGCTGGCGAGGCGTTTTCTATTCCAACGTCGGGCAGCGGTTCTGGAACGATCTACATTGTTGGTCCCACCCAAGTTCTGCGCCGCACGGTCGAACTAGGAATGCCTATTACGTTCACAGACAGTGAACTTTCAAATGCTGGGCACTACACGGTTGTGCTGACAGGCGGGTCCGAAACTGAGACCGCTAACTTAGATGTCCTTCCGGCGAAGGAGCCGGCGTCTCTGAGTTTCCTCGCCAAGCCGTCCAGACTGCCTGTCCATTTGCAGAACGGGATAAGTGGTGTAACGTACATATTCGACCGCTTCCACAATTTGTTTGTTTCGCCTGCAGAAGTCTCTTTTCAACTCTCAGTCGGCGAAGGCACGCCCCAAACTCGCTCAGCGCAGGCCCGTGACGGCGTTGCGTGGGTGAAGATGGACTCCGCGCCCACAGCCGGCGAAGCGCGCTTCCAGGCACGCATAGGTAGCGTCACCGCAGATCGCGTGATTCAGCAGACTCCGGCGACCGCTTGCAATTTGCGATTCTCTATACAGCCATCGGGCGGAAGGCTTGATTTGCAGACGGAGCCCGTCCGCGATTGCACCGGCAATGCCCTGCCAGACGGGACAATCGTAACGTTTACTTCGTATTACGATGGAAAGACCGCAACTGTTGATGTGCCATTGAAGCGCGGAATCGCAAAAACCACCGTTCCCGCTCAGCGCGGGGCACGAATATCCGCTGCCAGCGGGGTCGTGATGAGCAACGAAGCGCGATGGGGTGGGCTGTGATTCGATTCTTCATTGCTGGATTCGGAATTTTTATTGCGCTCTGCGTCGGCGCAACTTCGTGCACAGCGGCCGATGAATCTCCAGCGCATACAGTAAACGCTGTATCTGTCGGCCCTAGAATCCTCGAGGAGCAAACTAAAGCCGCCATTGTTCGAGGCTACCTGGATAGCTGGCAAACCCTTCGACGCTCATTGGATACCAACGATCCAGCCTTACTGGACGCGGCTTTCGTAGGTATTGCAAGGGACAAACTGGCCGCAACGATTGCGGAGCAACAAAAATTAGAAGTGCGAACTGTTTACCAAGACCGCAACCATGCCATCCATTTGGTGTTCTATTCCCCAGAGGGACTTTCCATACAGCTTACCGATGATGTCGACTATGACGTGCAACTCTTCGACCACGGAAAGCTACAAACTACAGGACATGTCCGAACGCGTTATATAGCTGTACTAACGCCTACGGAAGTTCGATGGAAAGTTCGAGTTTTCCAGGCCGCCGACAAGTAACACCGGACTTTGGATTCTCTTGGGGAGTGGGGCACATGATATCGATCGTAATTCCGGTTTATAACGAAGAAGAAATCATCCACCAGTTGCATGAAGCAGTAGTCAATGCAATGGAGCGTGTGGATGAAGAATGGGAAGTTGTCTACGTTAATGACGGTTCGAAAGACTCTTCCCTTGATTTGCTTCGCGACCTGAAAGCCCCCACAGGCCGCGTCAACGTCGTAGATCTTTCCCGCAATTTCGGCCACATGGGTGCTCTGTCGGCCGGCCTGCGCACGGCTCAGGGCGATGCCGTAATTCTCATGGATGGCGATCTTCAAGATCCGCCAGAGGTCATCCCAGAATTTGTGAAGGCATGGCGCGAAGGCGCACAGGTTGTATCCGCCGTACGCCGCAGCCGCCAGGAAAGCCGCAAGATGCTGGCGTTCCTGTTCCCGCTGTTCTATCGCGTTCTCGGTGCACTGTCGGATTTTCCGATTCCGCTAAACTGCGGCATATTTGGTTTGCTTGACCGCCAGGCGGTTGACTCGATCAACTCCCTGCGTGAAGGTAACCGTTACTTGCCCGGCTTGCGTTCATGGGTGGGCTACAAAACCGCGGTCGTCTACTACGACCGTCATGATCGCATCGGCGGAGAAGGCAAGCTTACGTTCCTGAGCCGAATCAAGTATGCGATGGACGCCATCACCAGCTTCAGCTACAAGCCGCTACGCCTGAGCTTTGTAATGTCCGGCATGGCGCTGTTCGCCTCGATGATTCTCGCGGTGCTGGGGATTGCATCTTCCAATCAAATCTCTTCCTGGGGATATTGTGTAACCGCCATTGTCTGCGCTCTCGGCAGTATCGGGCTCTTGTGCGCTGGGATTCTGGGCGAATACGTTGGTCGTATCTACGACGAAGTCCGCGACAGGCCGCTATCGATTGTCCGTGAAGTCTACGTCGCCCAACCAGAGTTTGCGGACATCAGGTTGGAAGGCCGTCGCCATCTAGAAGCGGAGATGGAACGGCAAGTCGTCTCTGCTGCTTAGCTGTTACTTGCACTTCTCGATCCCTGCTTCAATCGCCGTTCCTTCCTCGTAATCGTTCCAAGTGGCGATTACGAGGAAAGGCAACGGATGCCCTTCCGGAAAATACTGCAGTGGCAAATTCAGCGTGTCCACAAAGGTCTTTCCGCAGCGCTGCGAAATGTGGCGATTTAAACTCCACGACGCCTTTGTATCGTTGAATCCAGCCCACGCCGCACCAACTGCAATCTTGTCGGGATATTTTGACAACATCCTACTGTAGAATTCGCGCAGATAGTCTTCACCCCAATTGGTGCCATCGGGTGACCAGCCCTTTTTGCCGGGATTCACCCATGCATAAAATCCGTCAAACTGATCCGCATAGCGGTCTGATTTGTTCTCGTAAATGAGAAGCGGAACGGGGTCCCATTTATTGACGACCTCGCGTACACGATTCCAGTCGGTATGACCGCCCTTGGGGAAAATGAAAATCATGGGCCTGCCGTGATACATCAGATAGGCGTTTCTCCCCGGCGAATCCGGCGCCAAATATGTGTGCTGAAATTTTGAGAACGCTTCGAGCGCATCTTCTGTGTCTTCATCGGTATCGCCCTTCTCGGTCTCGTCGTACATCATTGAGACTTTGAAGTCCTTTTCCGCTGCAATCGATTGGATGAGCGCATAGCTGTGATCAAGGAATGGCTCGCGGTCTCCGTACCAATCGATAACGAATCCGCTAATCCCTAACGATTTCGCCTGGTCGATCTGCTTGCGAATTTCCGCGGGATCCTGCGATGAGTAACCGACTGAAATGTGACGGGGATGTCCAAACCACGGTTCGTAAACTGCAAGGATCGTGGTCGAAGGCGTGGCGATGGGGATATTCGCGCGGACAGTCTGGCGCGGATTCATCTGCGAGCACCCCTGCAGCAAAAAAATGCACACTACAGCGGCCGAAATCTTTAAATGCGCAACAATCATAGAGTGAACTGGGTTTGACGTAATATGTGCTGTTTCCGTTGCCAGTCGGCCCTTTGCGGACTTTCGAGTAATTTGGGGAAGCAGCGCAATCGTCAGTTCTCGCATCAGAAAGGTGCTGCGTTCTAAACGCGGATATATTAAGTATTAACCCTTTGGAGCGAAATAAGTTGTCTCAGGTTTCAATACCAGCGCCGCAAACCCCGCAAGCACGTGTGCTTTCCGGCAGCTTCATACTGCTGACGGGATCCGGGTTAGTAACCGCTGTCAATTTCGCCTACAACATTGCGGTTGCGCGTTTTCTCGGACCAAACGCGTTTGGCGATGCCAGTGCAGTTTATACCCTCCTGATCCTTATATCTGCGGTCACGCTATCTTTTCAGATTGTTTCCGCCAAAGTGGTCGCTCAGCAAGACGCGCCGGAAACGAAGGCAGCCGCCTATCGTGGTTTTCACAAGAGCGCGTGGCGCGCTGGAATTCTGATTGCGGTTTTCTTCCTCGTTTTCCGCGGCGTGATTTCGAATTATCTGAATCTGCACGGAACCCTTCTCATCACCTGGCTCGCGCTAGGCATCGCGTTCTACGTCCCGCTCGGCAGCCGCCGTGGATATCTCCAGGGTGCCTGCGGGTTTAAACAACTAGCCAGCAGTATGGTGCTCGAAGGCCTGGTGCGCCTGTTCGGTTCGTTGGTAATGATCATGCTTGGCTACGACGTTGTCGGCGTCATCGCCGCCAACTCAGTCGCGGTCGCTGTCGCCTATCTGGCCGCCGCTCCGAAATTGCCGGCAGTCTCGACGAAGTCTATCCACATCCCGGACGCCTTTCGCGAAGCCATGCAGGCGATCGTGTTTTTTGTAGGACAGGTTGTCATCAACAACTGCGACATCGTCGTTGTGAAGCATTTCTTCGCTCCAACTTCGGCAGGACTTTACGCCGCAATCGCTTTAGTTGGCCGCGTAGTATTCGCGTTCTCATGGGCAGTGATCAACACGATGTTCCCCATCGTCGCCGGAACGCGCACTCATGAAAGAAAGAACCATGCCGTGTTGGTTACCTCTCTCTCTCTCGTTTTCGGCATCGGGGCAACCATCAGCCTGGTCTTGCGCGTCGGGCCGGCGTGGATATGGACATCTTTATTCGGAGCCCAGTTCTCCATTGCCGGTCCGCATGGATTGCCCTTTCTTCTAGCTCTCTATGCAGCGACGGCCGGCCTCTATTCGCTGAGCGTTGTCATGATCGCGTACGAAATGGCTTACAAGATTGCCAATACCAGCTGGCTGCAGTTGGCTTTCAGCGTCGTCCTCATCGCCAGTATTTATCGTTATCACTCATCTCTGGAACAGGTGATTTGGGTCCAAATGGTCATGATGCTGTTTCTTTTCGCAGCTGTGGCCGCGCCGTTTTTGTGGAAAGTTTTTAGCGGGAATCGCGAGATCACACTCGATACTCTGCCATCCGACGAAATTCGCACGATCCGTCGAGTTACGGAAGACGAAGTCATCGCGGAATTCCTTCATAATGATTTTCAGAATCAAGAATTTGAGGAGTACCGCAGTTCGCTCAGTTCGCTGGTGTCCAAGCCGAATTTCTTAAATGTCGACGAGAATGCAAAACGTCGAGCTCTTTTGTTCATCCGGCATGGTTCGCTCTGGCGCGAACTACCGAAGACAACAGAATGGTTTGAAGTGGCGATACGCGAACAAGATCTTACCCAGATTCGCATGTTCCCGCGCGCGCACTGGAGAAAGATTGCTCGCGGAAACTACGCAATTCAGCAAATCTCAAAATCGATTGCATCGGGTCGCGCCAAGGGAGTTGTTGACGAAGTCTTCCTGGCAAAAATTGAAGACCTTCGAAGACACCTTCCCAAAGAAAACAATCCCGGAGCCGTGCTGCTGATTGGAATGACTGAGGCTGGTCCATTCACTGTCCTCGACGGCAACCATCGCCTCATGGCAGCGACTCTCACGCCGGGTACGATGGGCAAACTGCGCTTCTACTGCGGACTCTCGCCTGACATGATCAATTGTTGTTGGTATAAAACGAATTTTTCCACCCTGTTCCGGTACGGAACCAACCGAATCCGCCACGGAGTGCATGATCCTGCCTCGGACCTCGAACGCCTGCTAGAAAATTAAAAAATAAGTGCGCTACGGCGCAACTTATCCAACCCCTGTGGGTTAACGACCTTATTAACACAGATGTGCAGGCCTGCGCATATTGCACTCGTCTGATGCAAGGGGAGTTGTCAACTTATCGCGGCTCCCTACAGCAACTCTTACTAGGCATCTAGGGATAACACCCGATGGCCCTAAAACCTTTGTATAGCTAATCTTCAGTATGTTCGCCGGAGCCACTGGCTAACGTCACAAGGAGCAAGATTTCGATGAAAAGTTCAAGACCTATAATCGTCCAGCAGTTGCCTGAAGAGTTAACCGCTCGCCATGTGGATTCGTTCTTTCGCGAAGTTCAGCCTCTTCTTGTAGGCAGTCATCCTCAGATCGTGTTTGATATGTCGAATGTCCGCGATCTCGACAGCGATGGCGTAGAGATGATTCTGAAATCGATGCAGCATGTGATGAAGCGGAACGGCGAATTGAAGCTTGCTTCGATCCCGACTGCTTCGCGCATGATTTTGGAGTTGATGAGCGTGGACGATTTATTCGAGATTTTCGACACATGCCCTGAAGCTGTAGACAGCTTCCACTGGCATCCTGAAACTGTGGTTGCCCCGGTTCAACCCCCGGCAGTTTCAGTATCCGCCGCTTGCGCTTTTGATTGACTCGTATCGCCGCACAGGCTGTAATAGACCCATGAGGCCATTTCAAACCTGCGCGGCGATCGTCCTTTTACTAGTTACCCAATCTCTATTCGCTGCCAACGAAGTTTATTCGATCCAACCGTTACCCGACAGTCCCGGGTTCGTTCAGCAATCTTCCACTACACCCGCATCGGCACAGGCTGCAACTTCGCCTGCGCCGCAAAATCCTATTCAGCCGACAATACAACAATCTACGACTCCGCCTGCGTCACAAGCCACCCAACCACAGCCAGCACCGCCAGACGTGCCGCAGAATCGTGAGCCAGTAGGAACCGCAGCTGCCCCGGCGTACACTCCTACTGGAGTGACAGCTTCCCGTCCGGCTGGCGCAGCAATCGCTCCAGCCAGACAGCATCGCACGCGCACTATCCTGATCAGTCTGACAATTGTGGCCGCCGCAGCCGTTGCTATCGGAGTTCCTATCGCGCTCGCCAGCGGAAGCCCGAGCCGCAAGTAAAATCGCATGTCGTACAATGCCATGCCCACATTAATAAGTTTTTCTGGGATCGATGGTGCTGGCAAAAGCACGCAAATTTCCGCTCTGCAAAATCATCTACATCAGTCGGGATATAGGACCCGGGTCATTGCGTTTTGGGACGACGTTGCTCTCCTTACGAAGTGGCGCGAGAACGCCGGACACAAACTCTTCAAAGGCGAAAAGGGCGTGGGATCACCCGAGCGTCCGGTAAATCGCCGAGACAAGAACGTGCAGACCTGGTACATGGTACCGATACGTTTCGGTCTATGTCTTCTCGATGCTTTCGGATTAATGCTTGCTATTGCGAGATTAAAAGACAATCCAGAAGCTGATGTGGTGATTTTTGATCGCTATCTCTACGACGAAATCGCGAACCTGAATCTTCGAAACACTTTTACCCGATCCTATGTGAGACTGTTGTTTAAATTGTTCCGGCATCCAGATACCGCATTTTTTCTCGACGCCGATGCCGCAGAAGCCCGCCGCCGCAAGCCTGAATATCCCATCGACTTCATCGAACAAAACCGCGCAGCTTATCGCCGATTGAGCGAGTTCAGTCCAAGGATCACGCTGGTCCACGTCGAGTCAATCGATGCGACCGCAGGCCTTATCTGGGCGGAAGTGCAGAAGCATCTATTACGCCCGTCCGCTAAATCAGAAATGGCGACCGCTCGAAATTCGGCTTGAAAACAGTCTCAAAATAGCTGGTGGGCCGTTGGATATTTGGATATATAGTCACTCTCGCATCAAAACGTACGCAATAGTATTTGCTATAAAATCCTAGTGACGCCTGAGGCTGGGGGACCTGGCCTTCAAGCTATTCCAAGGGGTAAAGAAATTTCATGAAGATGATTGCGTTGGGCGTTGTTATGTACGCATTGTGTTTCTTCGGATTGTCCGGCAATGCGCGCGCGGCTGAAGCTTGCAAACTCAAAACTTACGCCTCGTCCTGGATGGACACAGGCACCGCTTTCGCCGTACATTGCGCTTCGGCGGATTACACAGGGACAATCATATCGACGCCTGCGAAAAGATTTTTTCGCCGCGGACATTTAGTTCTGAAGTTCGATTAGCCAGTAGCAGCCAGTCCAAAAGAAAACGGCGAAGGTGTTTTTCAACCCGGACGCGGTAAGCAGATTTCAAGCATGCTGCTTGCGGGCGGCGCAGGCATTGGATCAAAAGACTTATTCGACGGCGCGATTGCCGCCGGTGGCTCCAAATATTTGATTCCAGCCACCTGCGTGATCCTCGCGTTCTTTATGAAGGGCGGGGATGTGAACCTCAAGCCGGGATTCCAACTCTACATCCAACAGACTCCTACCGAATTGAAGAATGCGCCAGTGTCTGGCAGCCAATAGCTGTCGTTTTTCAACGCGTGATCTTGAAGACCACGCCTCCACCATAAGCCCCGCCCGCGTATGTCGTACCGTATAGCGCCGCACCGTGAATGACAAGAGTTCCATAAGGGAGTTTGCCGTCAGGCCCGGAAAAATTATGGAGAACGGTTTCATGTCCACTGGGGTCGATACGAAATACAACTCCTAGATTCGATTTGCCTCCCGAAGGGGTTGTTCCGTAAAGATTGCCCGAAGGATCACGGACCAGACTGCCGTGAACTGGGGTGGCTCCGTCCACTCCGCCCAGGAAACTGTAGAGTACAGCTTCTTGTCCTTGGGGAGTGACTTTGAAAATGGTGCCGTACCCAGCGGCGCCACCCAACGAGGTCGTGCCATAAAGATTACCAGCAGAATCGCGGATCAGCCCCGCCTGTGGGAAGTTGCCATCTGCTCCGCCACTGAAGGTATACAGCACAGTCTCATTGCCTGCGGAATCAATTTTAAATACTACCCCCGAAAATGAGCCACCGGAAAGGGTAGTACCGTATAGGTTGTCCTGCGTGTCGATTAACAAACCACCGACAGGGATGCCACCATCAGAACCGCCGGTGAATGTATAAACGACCGTCTCAGTTCCCGACGGCGTGATTTTGAATACATTTCCCGAGCCTGAATCCCCACTGAAGGGAGTAATCCCATACAGATTGCCAGACGAATCCAATACCAACCCTTGCTGAGGATTTCCTCCATCCCCGTCTGCTCCTGTGAACGTGTGAAAGATAGTCTCCTTGCCGGACTTATCTACCTTAAACACGTTGCCACATCCGTAAACGCAAAACTGATCATGAATAGCGCCAAGTCCCGTCGTGCCATAAACGTTGTTCGCGGAATCGATCGCCAAAGTTCCAAAGTCCGGAAACGCTCCGTCTATTACGTTTCCCCGGAAGCTGTAAAGGACTTTTTCCAAGCCTGCGGAATTAATTCCAAACACCGTACCCGAGGCAAAATTTCCATCATTGTATGTAGTACCGTAAAGATTGCCCGCCGCGTCAAATACCACACCTGCCGCAGGATTGATACCGCCTGGGCCCGGCTTGAATTGATATACCAGGCTGAATGTTTGCGCGGCCACGTTCGTCGACAGCAGAAATTGAAATACAAATAGTGCAGTCAAGAGCCAGCACACTCTCGTGGCGATCTCGTTCATGCGCGTAATTTGATTCATTGAAAACTTCCTCTTCAGATGGGCTTCCTTAAATATCATGGTGTGACTTTGAAAACTACGCCGCCGCCATACTGACCGCCATATTGAGTGGTGCCGTAAAGATTCCCGTTTGAGTCTGCGACTAATCCGAGCTCAGGCAAATTTCCGTCATCGCCAGAAAAGCTGTGAAGAATAGTTTCAGTACCGGAAGGATCAAGCTTGAATATCGTGCCGACATATAAAGCGCCACCACTGTTTGTCGCGCCATAGAGGTTTCCGGCATGATCCATAACTAATTCGCCACCCGGGGCTACTCCGTCTCCGTTGGTCGGAGAAAAATTGTGAAGCACCGTTTCGTTATTGCTGCGATCGATTTTGAACACGGTTCCGAAACCAAAGGCGCCACCAAAGAGTGTTGCTCCGTACAAATTCCCGGCGGCGTCCTGGATTAGAGTTCCTGAGGGTTCAAGGCCGTCGCCGTTTTGACCGTTGAAATGGTGTAGTAATGTGAAGGTGCCACTAGTATCAAACTTGAAAACAGTATCGCGGTTCGTTCCATACAAATTGCCTGCGGAATCGCGCAATAAAGAACCTCCATAAGGATAGCTTCCACCGCCGTTGCTCGGATTGAAACTATAAAGCAAAGTCTCTTTACCGGAAGTATCGATCTTAAAAATGGTTCCACCAGAAAATGCTCCACCCTCGGCTGTCGTCCCATAGAGGCTTCCCACGGAGTCCTGAACCAATCCTTGTAGGGGCAAAGTACCGTCCCCATTTGTTCCACTGAAACGATGCAAGACCGTTTCCTTCCCGTTTGGAGATAATTTGAATGCAATTCCGCATCCATCAACCTGCCCGCAGGGTCCTTTGTAGATGCCGCCGGACTCTGTGGTTCCGTAAAGATTTCCAGCGGTGTCTCGGAGTAACGGACCGATCGGATAAGATCCATCGCCGTTATTGCCACTAAAGCTATAGAGCACGGTCTCCTTGCCAGCGGGAGTTACTTCGAAGACCGTTCCGTATGCGAACGCGCCATCCAGTGTCGTCGTGCCGTACAGGTTGACGCTTGAATCCAAAATCACGTTCGCCCAGGGACTGGAACCGTTCGGTCCCGACTTAAACTGATACAAATCCGTAAACGTTTGTGTGTGTACAAACGGGGCAATCGTAAAGATTAGCGCGATTAAAGTGCAGTTGGTCTGACGGAATAAATTTTTCATCGAAAACACTCTTTCGTGAATGCTTAAACTCGCTCGGCTGTATACCGCAAGGAACGGGACTTTGAGCCTTTTTAGGCGCTTTCGAACTCCAGGAAATTGTCGAGCCTTGGGTAACGCTTGTCAACACAGAGGAGCAGCCACCGCCCTCGCCACGTTTCGCAAACGCCCTCAACAAAGGGTTGACTTCCTTTGGTCTCCGGAATATAGTCCTTTGCAGATTTAGGATTCTCTCTCTCCCGAGTTCTCCTAAGCGTTCCCGTCCAGGAGGATCATTATGGTTCGCCCAGCAGAGCCCATTGGTACACCTTCGCGAAAACCTGCCACTCTCAACACTAACCTGAACAAGGGCCTAATATCCTATGTGGCCGCCGCGTTCGCCGTCAGCGGAGCAATCCTGGCCGAGACCCAGATTTCCGATGCCGAAATTGTTTACACCCCAACGAATACGCCAATTCTTGTAGGGTCGCCTGTCTTACTGGATCTGAACAAAGATGGAATTGCTGACTTCGTACTCACCAATGTCTTAGACAACTTCAACGGGCATCCTAGCTGCACGATATGTACCTTCGGCGAGCATGGCTCGCTTAAAGCCAGCCCGGAGCAGGCAGGCAATGCAATTTGGGGCATTACCAGCAGCACTCGATCACACGGCTCCCGCGCACAATCACGGAAGCGGCAGCAAAAAAAGCCGAACACCGTCAAGGAAGCCGTCGCGCCGGTGTTATGGGGTGTAGTCGTCGGTAACGGGCCTGAGAGGTCCTTTCAATCGCAGGCGATGCAGATGGATTCTTCGAATTCCATCTACTACTTCGGTGGCGGCGGAAAAATCGATTCATTCGGGGCGTGGGGAAAGGGTCACCAAGGCACCGGTCCCTATATGGGTTTCAAGTTTTTGATCGACGGCGAGATCCACTATGGCTGGGCCCGCGTGAATGTCAAAGCGAAGTTCCTTGGTCTTTCTGCGACCTTGACCGGCTATGCCTATGAGACTATCGCAAACCGCCCCATACTGACGGGATTTACCCATGGGACCGCGGACGCGAGTAGTGATCCTTCGCAGGAGACACAGGTTGCCGCGCCAGGCAGTTTAGGACAGTTGGCCCTTGGGGCGGCCGCGTCAGCCCGACGTGGGGATTTGCAGCCGGGCCACTGATTGGCCAGCGTTTTGAAACGCGCACAACGCGTCAACTCAGGAGACTTTTATGAAAGCTAGATTTATTTCGCAAGTCTGCGGAGCAGCCATTGTGGCTTTGCTTGTTCTAACAATTTCTGTGACTGCGTCGGCTACAGAAACTACTGTCCACGAATTTGCGGGAGGGGTTGATCCTGTGGGTCTGGTCGCAGACCACGCTGGAAACCTGTATGGAACGACCGGCTCGGACGGGTTCTATGGCCGCGGCACGGTGTTTCAGGTGCGTCCATCTGCAGGCGGTGTATGGACGGAAAGCACGATTTATTCGTTTTCGGGAGGCAGCGACGGCGGCGCCCCGGAAGCTGTTTTGACCCTCGACGCCCATGGAAATCTTTATGGCACAACCCAAGTCGGCGGGAGTGGAACGTGCAACTGCGGCACGGTATTTGAATTGAGTCGCTCGACCGGCGGAGTATGGGAAGAAACCACGCTACATAGTTTTGCCGGTGGGACAGATGGCTCAAATCCACGATATACAAATCTCATTTTTGATTCCGCCGGAAACATATATGGTGTGACGGAGTTTGGGGGAACATCCCTCGGTGGCACGGTATTTGAGTTGAGTCCGCAGGCCGGCGGTGGCTGGACTGAGTCGGTGTTGTATACATTTGCCGGTGGCGCATCCGATGGGGCCAATCCTTTGGGCGGACTGGTGGTTGATAAAGCCGGGAACCTGTACGGTGGAACTTACTCTGGCGGGTCGTCGCAGTGTGGTGGTGGCGGATGTGGAGGCGTTTTCGAGTTATCCCCGCAGGCCGGCGGCGGCTGGCACGAACGAATGCTTTACTTTTTTCAAAATGGCAACGATGGTGCCGAACCGGACTCGTTGTTGATCACCGATCCAAAGGGCAATCTGTATGGCATGACGCAATTTGGCGGGACGACAAGTTGCGGCACGGTTTTCGAGCTTTCGCCCGGAACGGGCGGCTCATGGAATGAAAAGACACTCCACCAATTCGCTGGCAGCGACGGATGTGGCCCGTTTCTGAATATGGTCCGCGACGGCGCCGGCAACCTTTATGGAATAACAGAAGGCGGAGGAGCAAAGAGCGGTGGAGCGATATTCCGGATTTCGCCGGCTGGAGTCGAGCAATTGGTTCTTAGCTTTCGCGGTGGCAATGGCGGCTCCGATCCCAGAAGCCTTGTAGCGAGTCCAACAGGGCAAGCATTATTCGGCGTGACTTTTGATCTGTATGGTACGGGGCCTGGGGTGATATTCGAAATCTCAAAGTAATTGAAAACAGGCTGGCTTGTTTAAGGGGTGGCTCAGGCCGCCTCTTTTTTATTCGCGGCCATCTTCATTAATAACGGTTGCCCCACAACTTCGCGGTGTTCGAAGTGTGGGCACCACGAACCTGGATCCGATTGGATGTTGTCTCGACACCGGCTCGGAGTGAAATACTCATTTCCCCTCTGCTATAAAATCGAATTGCGGCCCCGTAGCTCAGTTGGATAGAGCAGCGGTTTCCTAATCGGTGGGTTGCGATACACCCGCTTGAGTTCTCAACGCTTTGCGTTCGTCGCCGCGACACTCTTTACGTCCTCGATACGTCCTTTTCACCGTTAATAGACCGGCTATCAGACCTCTCCGGTTGCATCGTGGAATTGAAACATACCAGGCACGTTGTATTTCTTTTCTAGGCACGCCCGCGCCAGCGCCTCGGTGAACTTAACCGTCAATTCCAACCAGTCAGAAACCTCAGAGTGTTCTATTTGTTGAAGTCCTTCGCCGGTCTTTGATTTGTCGGCTCGATGCACAATATGGTGGCGTCTCTCAATCATTTTTGCGAGCTTGGCTCGGTTCTCTCTCGCTTTTTCTTTGCCAGTCGCGACATCCTCTTTCAAATCCCAGTCTTTGTCAGGCGATAACTTGATGCCGAGTTTGACGAGGAGCGAATGTATATCCTCAACTTTGCTAAAGGTCTTCCGTTCTAGATACTCTGCCACTGATTCGGTAATTACCTGATCGACCGTCTTACCCCTATGTCTGGCCACCTTACCCAACGACAATTTGCCCTGTTCCTTCGGGCTGCAACCTGCGAGAGGTATTTCATCAAGAGCCGACGCGTCAGCAATTGGCAAAAAAATTGTCGCGACAGTGCGTAACAAATCCTCAAGGTAAGCGTGATTGAGAACAACGACAGCTCTCAGCATCTCCTCTTTCGATTCAGGAAATTTTGACGCCACATCGAGCAATGCGCTGGAACGAGCGATGCTCTTGCTTAGCAACTGGATGTAAGGCTGCCAGTCCCGCTCTATATGTCGTTCCACCGCTTTGATGGCATCGGCTGTTGAGAGTCCCGCTTCGAGTATCGAAACCATGTACCTATTGTAAGACCGGAACCACACGCCAGCTCTACCCGCTTGCTGCTGTCTAACAATTGAGTTCGTGCTATCCTCTGCTCGTGCCTTTCAGAACCGCTGGCGAAGCTCAACACCGAGTTGCTCAAGAACCACCCTTAACAGAGCAGGAACTTGAGGATTTAATACCTTTTGCACGCGCACTTGCCTCCAGTACCCGCGATGGGCTTGCCACTGAGTTGGCCTTGCGTCAGATCGCCGCATTGCGGAAACAAGAAAAACTTATCGAGCAACAAATTAGCAGCTTTGACAAATTCGATAAGGCTACGGCGAAAGCGAATCTCTGGATGATCGGTTTTACAGCAGCCGTCACAGCGATGACCCTGTTGCTAGTTGTCCTGGCGATTCTGGATCGCCATTAAGTTCTACTTGCTTTTGCTGATGCGATCTAGCTACTCGCCGCCTGGATCAAAAGGTTTACGACTCAGGCGGGCTTCCTTCTCAGCTAGCAGCGCGTCGATCTCTTTGATAAGCGCCATGAGCTTCTTGTGGTCTTGCTCTACCGAAGCTTGCTCACAGAGGCGCACCCAGCGTTCTTTCTTTTCGCCTTGCACTTAGGACGATGCTGTCGCGTATCGCAACACAGCATCCTCCTCGCGTAAGAAGAACAGGTGCGAGTCCGGACATACGAAACACGAAAGAGTCGATCCGCAAAACGGCTCCGCATCCATCGTAGCGACGAAGCCGATCCTGCCGGTAAACAATGCGACTTCTTTGCTCAAACAGAACGGACAGGCAACGGTTTTGATCGACGTTGAGTAGGTTACTTGCACGCCTTCAAGGGCCAGAAGATCAGCGTAGGGTGATGACGAATGTTCGTCTCGCACGAGCAACTCCAATTGAAAAAGGTGAATAAAATTGTAAGAAGAACCCGAAAATCTTGTCAATTCGCTGGCGAACATAGCGGGGTAAAAATCTACTCGACCCTCACACCGCACGCGCTTAGGTAGGTTCGATCCGCTTGCGCGATCTGTTCGGCCAACCTGTCCGCTTTGCACGTCTGCAGCAAGAGTTCGGCCCGTAAGTTGTGTACCTCAGCTTGAGACGCCACAACCAAAGCAATCGCCTTATCTGTGGCGCGGGCTGACTCAGCGATGATCGTCAGAGCTTGGTCAACGTACTTGGTGCGAACCCAGGGTAGTCGGATTTTCATATTGATTTCCTTAAAGTAAGAGGCCGGTGAGCACAGAGTCTCAGGGTTCTATGCCACCGGCGTTCAAGCGCTTTGCTCTAATTCAGGTACGCTTGAGACCTGATCTAGAGATTCCCGTTAAGGCCGCTCTAGCTGCGGGTCGAAGGGTACTACATCTTGTTAAACCGGCAACTCTGGCAATGTCGGGATGTTCCACCACAGTCTTGCTTTTATCGCCGGTCAATTCTGTGCGTCAACACAGAAAACTTGTTTACATCGGCGGGTCGCCACGCCGATGAATCCCCGCGCCCGCCGAAAGGTTCCATCTACGTTCGATTGGACAGTGAGCGCGGGAAACTTTTTTAGAGTTCGGCGAACAGCGCTTCTTGTTCGCGCAATGCCTTGATGTCGGCCCACGGAAGTTCGTCAAGAACTTTTTGACTACCCGCAGCGATGTTCTGGTGACGCTCAAGGTTCGTCTGATTCTCGGCGAGGATATTTTTACGCCAGATCAAGTCTTCTCTGTGCTGAGTGAGCGCCCGCATGGTGTGTGAGTTCACCGGCATGGCTTCGATCTTTTTGATTTTCTCTTCTAGCGTCGCCACAGTTTGCGCGACCGAATCAATCTCTGGTTGGATGTTCGCGATAGCCTTCTTCGCGTGCGCGATACGTTCGCCCTCGCTGGAGATTTGCTGTTCCCACGCAGATAGATCATGTGAGTTGAGTTCGCGCTTCGGTTGCGCGTCCCTGATGGCTTGCGCTACATCCTGACATACCTGACCAACGGTACGCGACATCGGTACGGCGTGGTGAACCTTGCCGATGCCCTTTTCAAACGCCGGTATATCTACGAAGGCGGGCTGCTGAATTGAATCGTTCAACGCCGTGGTCAACTGCTCAAGTCCGGGTCTGCTCATACTCTTCTCCCTGAAACGAAATTTATTGGTGCTGATGTAACTAAAGAATTTTCGAGATTGGAACGTCACCGAACATCGGCTCTTCAGCAGCAGTGATCTTCTTGATCTCATCCGATGTGAACCCAAGCGCCTCAAATACGTTCATCAACTGTGGCGCTGTGGCCTTCGCTTTGACAGCAGCGTTGAGCACGCGGTTACCGGCCTTGCGAAGAGTACCCGGCGCTGATTCAGCGATGGACTCGCGCACAGACTTCTTGCTGTCCTGAGATCGGAACGAATATTTTTCACCGAACTCTTTGACCAGTTTGTCGAAGGCGGCAGTCGCCTCTTGGAGGTTGCCTTTATCGGCCTCGCTGATTTTCAGGCCCAACGTCTTGCGATGGTTGGCTGCGTTTTCAGCGGTGATGCGGTCGCGGTTTGCCTCAGTGATGCGCTTCGACTCTAACCGGCAGCGGGCAGCCTGTTCATCGTATCCAGCGACGCGGACGTAGCCCGCTGGTGCCGGATCGGTGTTGAACAACGTCACATTTCGTTTCGCCATTGTGTTCTCCCTTACCTAAAAGTGTATTCAGAATCGCTCGAAACCCAAGCTCCGCGAGGGGTTTCACTCGTTGTGATTGACAGCGTGCGACTTACATAGTCGGCCCTAACGGGAAATTCTGCGCGGCCCAACGCTCAACAGAGTCGATAGGCTTGCCGAAGTACTTGGCGACTCGATCCAGTGACCAACCCTCGGTAGTGATGTAGATGAACGCTTGCATCCGGCGACGTGCATGATCGGCGCACTCGGTCTCATCTTTATATTTGCGCGGGCGTCCGTTCGGCTTTTGTTTCGCGTTGCGGGCCTTCATCTGTGCCTGTTTTCTTTCAAGAGTTTTCATAGTTGCCTCCTTACCATTTCTCATCGTTGAGTGAAGAGCCGTCGTTGTCGCCATTGATCGCAAGCGGTTCGGAGTAACTCTGGCCGCCGAGACCATGCCGCGTGAGCCGTTGCTTCACAACCGCGTAAAACATCTCCTCGAACTGTTCGGTACCGGCCTTGAATCCGAGCGTTTCAAGATCGTCGTAGAGCAATCGAATCTCAGCGGCAACGCGCTCTGCTAAGTTGCGAAACTCGACTCGCTGTTTCGCCTCAGCACGTCGATTGCGTTCTCGCGCTTCGATAGCCTGCGTCACGTCCTCAAAGGTTTGCGATCTACCGAGTCCGGCTAGCATCTGTTTTATTTCGCTCATTAGTAATCTCCATCGAGAACGGATTGAGTGAGCGCCGCTAGGTGCGCTTCCCTGCTGAATTGTTGATTGAACACCGGCAACATCGCGGGCGTCTGAAAGTCAGAGCCGGTGCCGGTAAAAACTTTCATGCTGTGACCGAACGCATCGACGCAGTGGTCTCGGTCACTCGCTGGAAAGTTCGCCATGTCAGTAATGAATTGCCCGTTCCATTCGCCTTGCAACAGCGAGACCGACTTCGCGGTTGTAAACGGCGTGACGCCTTCAGCCCTCACGATCTTGCTGTGTACGGCCTTAGCCGCGAGTAGGGGCAAGCCTGGGAATTGAGCGCGGATGATGTCGATGAGTTGTTGCCCGCTCGACTTATCTTCAACGCACAAGTAGACCGGCGTGGTTCGGAATTGCTCGGTCACACAGCGGTAGCGTTCAAGCACAACCGGCAGGAGCTTATCGAACTTGAGCCGGAACTCAGTACAGTCGAGGACTACGAAGTCCCCTCTGTGTCGCCGTCCGACAACCACGTTGCATGATGGATCGTTGTTGGCTTTGTCGCGTGCAGCCGTGTCCCATGTTGTGACGATCAGCGAGTATTCGCTTGGGTCACAGGTTGCAAGTTGGCCCCAGTTCTCAGGCGGGAACATCTGATCTTCGCCGCTCACCGGCTGTTGCTGGTAGAGCGCACTGTAGATGGTCGGCCCCAAGTCAGCACGCTTACCAGCGATGGCCTTTGACCCAAAGCTGTAGGGTTGACCCTTTACCGTTGCGAGTGAACTGTACGGCGGGAAGTAGGTTTTTTCGCCGGTGCGAGTATCTTCAATGTAAGAATCGCTACCTCGATTGACGGCGGCGAGACACAGGTAACGGAATTGACGCGCAGCCGCATTCTCACGAGCACGCTTCAACAACTTGCCGGTTACATCGTCCAGGTGCCATCGGGTTTGTATTCCGAATATCTGACCATTAGGTAGCAAGCGCGTTTCAGCGGCTGCGTTGAAGTTACCCCAAGTACGTTCTCTGATCGTTTCCGAGTACGCCGCGCTTAAATCTTTCGTTAGATCGTCGTACACGATCTTGTTAGCTCGATGCCCGGACAATTGCCCAAAGATTCCGGCGCTATGCAAGGTAGGGCGTCCGTCGTTTCCCTTAACTGAAAACGTCTGCTCGGTTGCTTTATCCAACACAACGGGCCGCATCTCGTGAAACGCGGGCGATTGAATGTGCCGCAGAATGTTCGACGCGGCCATGCGCGAAAGACTGTCCGAGTTCGAGAGGCTGATGATATGTGTGTTTGGATCTTCCGCAACGCACCAGGACGGAAACAAAATGCCGATGAGTTCGGTCTTGCCTGATCCAGGCGGCGCGGCACAAAGTAGATTGCCGCTGGTCTCAATCGCTGTCTGAATCTCCTCGACAAGTACTTCGTGAAACCAGTCGAACGAGTAACTAGGTTTTACCGTCTGTACAAATTTCTTGAAATTCATTCCGCACCGTCCGTCAGTTGCAAGGGTTCATCCTGATCCCACAACTCAGAGGTCGCCGGTGGGCCTAAGTTCGTCGCCGGTGTGTAGACGTTCATGGGCCGCGCAAACTCGTAGACCTTTTCCAGTTGCTCATCGGTAAGGTGCCGCGTCTCATGGCAGAATCGGCTGTAGCGTCCCAACGTAGTTGGGTCAACATCCGCGTTTACCGTTGCTGTGATCGTGCGCTGCGGAGCGTTCAATCCGAGTAGCTTGCTGATCTGTGCGCGAATCCCGCGCCACTCACGCGCCGTATCTGTGTCGATCTGACCTTCAAGCAACGAGCGCTCCATCAACTCGAATACAGCGAGTTGCGCCCGCTTATATTGCTCAACCGCGTCCGCGCTTTCCGATTGGAAGCGCTCGGTGATAGTTTGCAGGTCACGCCAGAAAGTCATGCGGGAGATACCGAGCACGCCAGGTATGTCCGCTGGTTTAATGCCATCGTTCATAAGTCCAACGGCCTTTGCTTGGCGTTTGGCACGAGCGGCCTTCGTGGTTGGTTTGCCTCGGCTCTTCATGCCTTCACCTCCTGTGCTAATTTTTCAAGCCATCCGTCAACATCGACTCTGCGGAACCGGCACCGGCCCGCAATCTTCAACACAGGTAACGGGTGCTTCAATCGGGTTCGACCTCGCGCACTCAGCATCGTCTGCAATGACCGCTTGCTTAAGCGAAGGTAGATCGCGAGTTCGTCCAATGTGAGAATGTCCGGCATGTTAACCTCGCGGTCTTACACTTTCGGCTTCATCGTGTTCGGCTGACTGTTGTTTCGAGACAAGCTCTTCGCCCCAATACTTTCCGGTTGGTGCGAGTAATACCTCGCGTGTGTTGCCGTGGTAGGTTGGCTTTACCTCAACCATGTCCCAACCGAGCAAGCGATCCATCGCCGCTTTCCATTCGGGGTTATGTAGACGTTTGCAACAACGCGCCGCGAGTTCACCCTCTTTCAGCGCGCCGTGTCTGTAGAGCGTCCGCAGGACGGTCGCGTCTAAGCGGGCCTCCAACGGCGTTACGTCGCGGAAAATTCCTAAATGTTTTTCAGCCATGTCCGACTCCTTTGAAATTAAAATTCCATCTGACTTGTACTTAGTGACCACTCCCAACCCTTGCCAACTTTTTCTGACTTCACACCTGCCTTCTTTCGTACTCGGTCGATGTTCTTGAGAGTCGCCTCATCAAGACCGGCATCTTTGAGCATTGCTAAACATTCGGTAGCTTGCTTTTTTCCGCTCTTGAGAATTTCAGTGAGTAACCGTGACGCCTCCGCGGTTTTGCTCTTTTCGGCGCGACTCTCAGGCTCTGCGACCTCATCGGCGTTCGCCTTCGTTTTCTCACCCCACGCGATCTTGACTACATCGGAGGTCTCGTTATCCCAGGTACGCTCTACTACAGTGGTCTTGTACTTAAGACCTACCTGCAACTCACCGCGTCCCGTGGTCATTACATGGTGGTAGGCTTCTTCGGTATCTGGATCAGGCCCGAACAAAACTACTTGACGCGCAACGCCGGTGAACGCTTGAGCGCCCATCACCCGATTGAGTGCGGACGTTCCCTTTTCGCGTCGATTGAAGTGACCGATACTGATGACAACGATCTTAAGTTCCTGAGCAAGATGCGAAAGTGGCGTGAGTATGGTGCGAACCTCAGACTCCGCGTTCATCTTCACGCGACCGAGGTAATTGGTAGTTGGGTCGATGCCAACGGCACCTAAGTGCGGCATCTTACGAGCAAACTGTGTGAGCAGGTGCATATCCTCATCAAGCGCAAGTGTCCGTTCCGCGTGTGTTGAATCCTCGTCTAGCTTCGTGCCTTCCACGATCTGCAACATCCCGCGATCCCCACCGGCAAGATCGAACCGTGGCAATGTAATGGCCGCAGGGTCATCCTCCATCGACAGCAGCAGAACTCCCAACGGATCATTGATGTTAGGTTGACCATCAGGCCAGTGCCTCAGATGAGGCGCTGTGAGTTGTGCGAGTAGGTCGATAACTACTGGAGACTTACCTTGTCCTTGATCGCCGCCAAAATGTACGAGCTGTCCAATCGGAAGGTAAGGTTTGAAGAAGTAATGTTGGTGCTCTGGTTTGTAACTCTGTGCGCTCCGAACTACTAGAACTCTGTTCGCTTTCTTAGCGACCGAACGCTTCGGATGATCTTGTACCCACTGACGCACTTTCCCAACCGCGAGGTCGAGTTCATTCTCCCGCAACCTCGCCCACTTGGTTACCCAGTGAGTATCTGTGTAAAGTTTCGAGGTCTTGAAAATCTCCTCAACTTTGTCCCTCGCATCGGTTCCGTATTTGTAGAAGAGTTGCCACAGAAGGGATTGGACAGCAGAGGATAGATCAGGAAAGTCGCTGGTGCTCAACAGCGTTTCGAGCTTGGCGCTTGACGCGGGTTCGATGACCTCTGACACTTGTTTCTTACTCTTCAACGACTCGATCAACGCGAATATCTTTTTAGCTTGCGCAACGGCTACGTCGGTTACCTCAAGCGGCGTACCTGGGTAGTGATTGCCTGTGACAGTGAAGTACCTGCCGCGTGCGTAGACCTCAGCTTTGTCAGTGCGAACGCCGTCAAGAAGATCCGAATGTTTATCGGTGCGATACCACAGATGGAAGCCTTTACCTGACGGTGACAATTCGGTGTAGGTCGCGGGTACTTGCGAGATGATGTCAGCGGCCCACGGCTCTACGGTGCCGGTCTCAGGGTCAATGCACTTATCGAGATCGACTCCAAAATAAGGCGGGCCAAAACAAAGTCCTACACCAGTCGCACCAGGCTCATTTTTATATTCATCAGCGTGCGTGAGTTTCGCCGCTGCCACGAGTGCCGTTTCTAGATCGCACCAGTCATCGGCTTTTGTAGAAGATGCGTTGCGACCATTCGACGCACACTTAGGAACTTTGCAACGCTTCCGGCCCCGGCTTTCCGTTTAGAGGCGGCGTGTCCTCGATTCGGAACATCACCCACCTTGAACTATTTTGTAGTTCAAGCGGCAACTTCTCTCTGATCGGTTTGGCTGTTACGTGCTGAGTGGGTTCGGACATAAGAAGATAGACACAGGTCTCTCTCCTCTTTTGTCCGTTTCAACAGGTGGTGCCGCGAGGTGCGGCTGAGGTTCATCAGGCGTACCGTGACCAGGAACCTCAACCTCTGGATCAGCGGTATCGAACTAAAGGCGCGACGGCCTAAATCGCGGCTTGGTCACGTACTGTGACTAGAAACATACTACTCTATTTAGAAAATGATGTCAAAGAAAGTTAGAGCCTATAGAGGGTACGAAATACTCTTAACTAAATAGTTATCAAGTGACGGGTTTTTAGGATCGGGCCGCAAGACCTCAAGCCATGAGATTCCCATGTGTGTGCCTGAGGTCTTGAGTTCTTGAGTTCTTGATTTAGCACAGTGAGGTGAGGTAGAGCGTAAGTGTAATGAACTCAATAATATAAGAAGAACAATATCCAAACAGGAACACAGCCTCTCAACCTCCCTCTGTGTCAAGAACTCAAGACCTCACCTGCACGCACGCACGCGGGCGAGGAGTCGAAAGAAGAACTCAGCTAACCAGGCTGATCCGGCGCAAGTGAGACGAACTGTTACCAACTAATTCTTTAGTTGATAGACCTATGTACTAGATCGTTAACACTTTCGCATGAGCCATCGGTTTTAGCATCCGAAGAAAGCGAGCTATGTTGTTGAAAGTAAAGAGGCGAGTCTATTAGGCAGTCTGTTACTGGAATTGAGACCTATTTTCAACGACTTACGCGCTGTTTTTCAATCTCAGCCGCGATGGTCGATTCCCTGATTCTAAGACCCTCATCACCGGCCTCGCGTGATGGCCGGATGTAGGTCTTGATCGCGGTGTCGAGCGAGTTTCCGAGCGCCTGGTACGATGCGCGGGCGTCGCCCTTCTGATCGTAAAGCGCGGTGCCGGTTGCGTGGCGACCGCTGTAGAGACCGTTGAAACGCTTGCACGCTTTCAGGGCCGATGGTCGAATGTGGCGCTTCACAAAGTCACTATGCACGATAGGCAACGCCGGATCGTTGGATCGCGCAAACACCCAACCAGTCACCGGCTTGCCGCAAGCCTCGCGCCATTCGCTCATCAGCGCCTTGACGGGTTCAATGAGTCGCAGCGGTCGATCAGAGCGATCCGTCTTGGTCGATTCCTGTGGCACGCCATACGGCGCGGCCCGCCGAACGTGCAACGCATCGGCTTCGATGTCCGGCCATTGCAGCCCACAACTTTCGCTCGGTCTCAGGCCCATGATGGCACAGAGCGCAAACAGCAACTTCGCATCGACGCGCTCGATAGCGTTCAACATTGCGACGCACTCCGAATCTGTGTAGCCGATTTTTTCACGCGGCGCTTTCGGTGGTGCCAACCACGTCGCCATTTTGATCGGGTTATCTTTCACGTAACCGAGCGCACCAGCGATGCTGAAGATGCCGCTCATCAAGGATCGCGCATGATGTAGTGAATTGCGACCCAGGCCGCGCTTCGCAAGCGCTGTCAGAAACGCGGTGCCATCAGTCGTTTGATACCGAGCAAGTGATCGCGGCCCAAGATCGTTTTCGAGATACCCGGCCCACAATTTTTCGTATCCGCGCACCGTGGACGTTTTGAGGTTGGCCGTTGCCCATGCCATGTAGTCGCCGTCGAAGAACTCGCCTATCGTGCGTTCACTCGTGACCGGCGCATCCTTTAGTTGTTCCGCGTTGATCGCGGCCATCCGCGACCGTCGCGCCGCCTGGATCACAGCGGCCTTTTCGTTCGCCGCGCACAGTGTCTCAGTGACCTTCACGCGCTTGCCGTTCACGGCATCAGCGTAGTAGCGTAAGACCATAACGTTGCCGCGCCGGATCACCGTACCATCCTGTGTCCTGAATCGGCGTAGGCGATTGGCCGCAAGTAGGGCGCTGTCCATCTGCCGAGTCTACCTTAATAGACTTAACAGACTCAATGGCCCGTTAGTAATGCACGTTCGTAACCTGGTTTAAGTTATTGATTGTAGGTAGTTTGATTGCAACACGGCCCCGTAGCTCAGTTGGATAGAGCAGCGGTTTCCTAAACCGTTGGTCGGCGGTTCGACTCCGCCCGGGGCCTCCACGTTATTCGCGCCAAAAGCCCCGGACATTTGCCCGGGGCTTTCGTTCATTTGTCCTTCTAACAAATTTCATCACAAGGCGCTACGCCCGCTTTCGGGGGTTTCCCCAATGGAGGACAGTAATCGCCGCGCTCTTACTGGCCGATCGGCGTCAAAGCCTGGCAAGCTGCCGGAGTGGCTTTCGCGCCGGCAGACGGGGTTGCAAAGCGTACAACGTTGTCGGAAGTAGAACAGAACTGCTTTACGCCCGTCGTGTTCAACGTGATCGGGACAGCATTGACCACGAAATCGGTGGCAGGCGCGCCGCCCGCTGGCAGTTCGCTGAAAGTGTATCCGCTCTTTGTACCCAAAGCCAGAACGTTATCTATGATGCAAGCGGTAGCTGGCGCCGGGGTGCAAGGATTCGCACCACCCAGAACTGCGAGGGTTCCCGAATAACCAACCGTCGGATACGACGTTTGAAAAGTGATTTCGGCGGTGTCGACGGTACGGCTGGAAGCCGCAGCAGACGACTCGTTTGCTGCGATGCGCGCGCGCAGCAGGTTTGGAATTGCGATGGCGGCGATAATAAGAATAATCGCGACCACGATCAAGAGTTCGATAAGTGAAAAGCCTTTTTCCTTCATCTTCCTGTCCCAACTCATTTCGATTCTCCTCGTGAGCCAATTAGGCTCGGCGCGCTGAAGTTAGAGAGTTCTTTGAATGGCCACTCGATACCGCTCGAAGAGACCAAAGCAATCTATCAAAGCCGCGGGTGATATGGATGCCGCTATAAGGGGTTTTACTGGAAAAAAATCAGCAGCGAAGGACGACTTGGAGCGTGGCATCACGAAGAAGCTGGTCGGGATTGGCTCTGAATGACCAGGCACTCAACAAGTTGAAGCGTGAAGGAGCCCAACAATTCTGCGGATCGGTGAGGTCGGTACGGCTAATCGCAACGGTGGCCGCTGCAGACGCATTCGCAGAGCGAACTGTCGTCACCGGTCCGTGGACCGCAGGATACGGAGCTTGCCCTTCCGCCGCAGGAAATAAAAAAAGTCCCAGTGTGCAGGAAATAAGCACAGCAACGAGAATTGGTGTTTGCCGGCGCATGGCTGATCACCCAAATTATCGTAAAAGGATGTCTATTGAAAGGTTTTGATTTGGTAAGTCAAATCTTTAGTAACCGCTCGTGTCGTCGGCGGTAACTATTGGCGCTGCGAATCTCAAGGAAGGCGGGCGAAGGCCCGTATTGCCGCAGTTGGGCCGAATTATCAGGTTAGCCATTTGCTAAGTTCGAAACTCCATCGCTTTCCGGTAATGTTTCCGCCGTGGCATCATTAATCATGCATAACATCTTGAAGGCAATCAGCAAACCCGCTGCTTGGGGCAGTGGCTGGACAAGCGCCATTCTTTGCTTCAGCGCAGCAACCGGCTACTGGATAGCCGGAGAACATAAGCGATCAATTTTCTGGATCGTTTTAGGTACCGTGGAAGTGGGAGCAATCGTTCTATGACTTTTGTATGGGCTCCCCTGCGAGGCGAGAGCAAGGTTCGAGGAAGGTGGGCCGCTAGGGCATCGTGGCCGCATGCGACCCGATGCCCGGCGGTTCGACTCCGCCCGGGGCCTCCACGGTTCATTTTTCTTAGGAGTGGAAAAAATCTTTCGAGGCGGCAGCATGCTCAACCGCTGTTACTAATGAATCGCCGGCATCTTGCTTAGGCACGTAACCCTGAAAGCCGCCTTCATTCGCGAAATTCGTAAACGCCGATCCCGTATGGGTTGACAGCATCACGATCGATGTATCGGGCCACTCGGAGCGTATTCGCCTGGCTGCAGTAAATCCATTCAGAACTGGCATCTCGGCGTCCATGACGACGACATCAGGATGAGTCTCTCTTGCGATGCGAACCGCTTCAGCACCATCACCGGCTTCGTCGTACACAACAAAGTTCGGCTGCTTTTCGAGCATTGAGCGGATAAGCTGACGAACTGCCGCGTGGTCGTCCACGACTAGGATACGTATCTGCGGACTATCTGCGCTATGTGCGTGAGCGTCCATATAACTAGTGTCAGCCTTCCGGCTGAACCAGGCCATAGGGCTGTGACCCTATATCCCAGTTAGGGACTACCCATTACGAAGGGGTGGATGTTGGCGCTATGGCTTGCCGTTCCCGCTTGCTACGGAGTTCCTATTCCCGTCAGTGGCACGGTCTGCGGACTTCCTCCGCCATCGTCAGTGATCGCAACATCGGCGATACGCTGGCCTTGCGCAGAAGGCGTGAACGTGACTTTAATCATGCAACTCGCTCCGACGGCAACGCTCTTTCCACAGTTGTTGGTCACGGTGAAATCGCCAGAGTTTGTTCCGGACGAAACGATGCTCGATATGTTCATCGTCGCCGTTCCCTGGTTTGTCAGCGTGATGTATTTCGGGACGCTGGTTGTATGCACCGGCTGATTGCCAAAATTAACGCTAGTCGGCTTGAGTTCAACAAACGTCCCCGTACCGGACAGCGGCAACTTCTGTGGACTGCCCGGCGCATTATCGGTCACCGAAATTGCTCCGGTCAGAATTCCCTTCGTCGTTGGTTTGAAAACGACGCTGACTTCACAACTTGCTCCCGGCGCTAGTGTCGGCTTGCAATTATTGGTCTCGCCAAATTTTCCGGTTAATCCTGCACCGGTGAAGTCCAATATCCCAAGACCAGCGTTCGTGATCATCACTTTCTGCGGCGGACTGGTCGTAAATATTGTCTGATCGGGGAAAGTCAGGCTTGTGGGTGAGAAAGTTATCGCCGGCAACACACCGACACCCGCGAGCGGAAGTACATGAGGGCTTCCCGGTGCGTTATCAGTGATCGTCACTGTCGCCACGCGGTTCCCTGTCGCTTTGGGTTTGAACGTCACCGTAATGTTGCAACTCGTGCTGTTTTGCAACATCGGGGGACAATTATTTTGCTCGCTGAAATCTGCTCCGTTCGCTCCGCCAAGAACAATGGATGAAATATTCAACGTTCCATTGCCAATGTTCGTCAAGATGGAGATTGATGGAAGGCTGGCGATCCCAACTGTCTGATTACCGAAGCTCAAACTTGGCGGCGTGAGCGTCACGGACGGCTGCGTAGCCGTACCTGTCACCGGAATCATCTGCGGACTGTTGACGCCGTCGTCATTGACACTAATAGACCCATTTTGCAGCCCGGGAATCGTCGGGGTGAACGTTATCGTAATTTCGCAACTGCCGCCCGCGGGAAGTCCCGTGCCGCAATTATTTGTCTGAGTGTATTGCGAGCTCGCCGTAATTGAAGAAATTATCAAAGTGCCACCAGTCAGCAACGTAACAACTTGCGGCGGACTCGTAGTGCCTACGGGTTGATTATTGAAAACTAAATTCGTGGGCGAGAACGAAACAATGGGGGCCGTTCCTAGCCCTGTTAGCGCAACGGTCTGCGGACTGTTGATCCCGCTGTCGACAAAATTCAATGTCGCGGTTCGTTCGCCAATTCCCGATGGAGTAAAAATTAGTTGAACTGTGCAATAGCCATTAGGAGGGAGCGATGCGGGGCAAGAATTGACCTCGGAAAAATCAGAGCTATTAGTCCCACTGATATTAATCGTGGAAATCGTCATCGCGATATTGCCGGTATTGGTGAATGTGAGGTATTGCGCCCCGCTGGGAACGCCAAGCATCCTGGCCCCAAGATCGACACTCTGCGGGCTGGCTGTGCCTATCGAACCTTGCACTACCTGATTCAGCACAGGGGATGTGCTCGGGGCGAAATTCGTGTCTCCGCCATACGCCGCCGTAATCGGATGCGTGCCAATTGTAAGCGTGCTGGTTGAGAGTGTCGCCACTCCACTGCCGTTGAGAGTCGAAGTACCGAGGCTCGTTGCTCCATCAAGGAAGTTAACGGTGCCGGTGGGAGTGCCCTTGCTAAAGCCCGGTTGTGCAGTCACTGTCGCAGTAAGAGTGATTGATTGACCAAAGGGTGATGGATTGAGCGAAGAGATCAGCGTCGTGTCCGTTGCGGTCACACTGGCGTTAATTAAGACACCGACCACGCTGCCTAGGTAGTCTGCTACCAAGAGATCGGGCTTGCCATCGTTGTTAACATCTGTAACGGCTACAAACTCGGCACTATTTCCTCCCGAAGCATAAGGCGAAGCCAGTTGGAAAGTCCCATCACCGTTGCCCAAGAGAACGTCAACAATAGATCCACCCGTGACCACTAAATCGGGTTTGCCGTCACCATTAACGTCCGCAACCGCGATCGAGTTGGCTCCATCGGCATTGTTGCGACGGCTCGGTCGGAAAGTCCCATCTCCGTTGCCCAAAAGCACGTCTACAAATGGCGCGTTTGAATCGCCCGCATTCCCTGCGACTAATAGATCTGGCTTGCCATCACCGTTTACGTCAGCGATGGTAACCGAATTTGCTCCGTCTGTGCCGTAGAGTACCGCTGCCTGAAGGGTTCCATCGCCATTGCCTAACAGTACGCCTACGTTCTGGGCACCTGAGTTCGCGACTACAACATCGAGCTTTCCGTCGCCATTCAAATCAGCCACGGCAAGAGACATGGCATACGAGCCTGATGAATCGTAGGTTACCGCATTGCGAAAAGTTCCATCGCCATTACCTAGTAATATATCCACCGAGCCGTCCTGAGGGTTGCTGGAATAACCGTTCGCGACAGCCACATCGGGATAGCCGTCGCCGTTCAAATCTCCAATCGCAACTGAGTTGGCGGCAATTCCTCCTGATAAGTAGCCAGCAGCGGTCTGGAAGGTTCCGTCGTTGTTCCCCAATAGGACATCAACCAATCCATTTGAGTTGTTGTTAGTGAACCAATTCGCGACAACCACATCTGATTTCCCATCGCCGTTCACGTCGGCGACCACGCTCGACTTGCTGTACCGCCCGCCAGAACCGAAAGTTGCTGCTGCTTCGAATGTGCCATCACCGTTGCCTAGGAGAACGCCAACACCACCACTCGTGCAGTTGCTCGCGCAGTCGTTCCCGACAACAAGGTCGACTTTCCCGTCTGCATTTACGTCCGTCGCAGATACTGAAACAGCGCCGCTGCCACCCGAAGGATATGTAATTACGGGCATGAAGTTTAATCCCGACACTTGGGAGTGTTGCCGGACTGGCGTGGGTATACGAAGCGCCGCCGCGCTACCAGACGCTATATGTGCATCCTGCTTCGCTCGCGGAAAACCTGATTGTGCAGACGCGCAGCCCATAATCAGAATGAGTACCGAACAAAACCGAAAGAGCGATTTCATGTAAGACACCTTTAGTCTTGGGAAGCTCGCGGTCGGAAACAAATGTCACTAGCCGTTTGGGGAGGCACGCGAATTATCTGGCTTTACACTGCCCAGTGTCAAGGACTTTGAGGAGCGATGAAGAGCTTCGGCTTTATTACGAATTGGTGCCTTTTCTAGCCGCACTGGCTATAATTGCAGCCGCCCATGCTTCATCACCTCCATCAAATTTGGGACTGGCTGCGGAGTTGGACGCAATACATTCTGCCCGCCGTCTCCAATCTCATACTCGCTTTTTTGGGCGTAATATTGTCGCTCCCAAAGTTTGCTCAGACAATTGAAGACACGCCGAAGTACAAAAGAATCCTTGCCTCCGCATGCATACTCTTGGGGTCTGTCGGCTTTGGTTTTGAGGTCTCCCAGAGACGATCTGGGGATCAGGTTAACAAGCAATTAATTGAGGCTACAGGAAAAGCTCTCATAAAAACTGACACTGTCCTCGATAAAACCAACCTACTAGTCACGGGCACGCAGGACATGATCGCACGTATTGGCCTGCTGCAGCCGCAGGTGACCGCGACAAATGAACATCTAGAACGCATCGACATACAACTCACCAATGCCCGAAAAGGAAACGACGGCGCGCTCGTGACCGTCCTGCAGGCAGAAAAACAACAATCCCTATCGTCCCTGTTATCGATGACACCCGGAGTAATTTCCGCTCTGAACGATAAATACAGTCAGTGCTTCGGAAATGACATACACTTCGAGAATCTCTTAGGTACAAGAAACCCTTCTGACGACAGGCAGCCGATCATGCAGGCGAGAACCGAGGCAAGGAAGGAATGTTCGGAGAGTGTAAGACCGCTTTTGAAAAGTGCAAACTACATTCGGGAGGAGATATTGCGAAGACTTCCGAAGTATATCAAGACAGACAATGACGTGAAAATGGCGTTGATTTTTGAGCGAGCGGTCACAGGAGACTTCATTGAATACTGGGAAATTAATGATGCTGCAATATATCTGCAAACGCTTAGTCGGAAATTTACCCCACAAACTCCAACGGGCTTAGTGGTTCAGTCCCGTTAGAGAGACAGGTCCGAAAGGCAACGCCGAAGGTCTTCAGTCAAAAGGCCCCGCATTTCTGCGGGGGTCTCACTCAATCACTCACCACCTCCCTACTACTTCTTTGGAGGAAAGTCCTTGAACATTTTGTCAATCGACTTGTTCAAGTTTTTGGTGTTTTTGCTGGGCTTGTCCGATATCGTGTCGGATGCAACCGCGCGCCAGATCGCCTGATGCGTATTGGTATCGAACATATCGACGACCAGCGTACCCACGGCATAATTGTTTACGACAGTGGTGGCGAAACCACCGCCCCAACGCCATCCGCCGCCATTGTAGTAGCGATCGAAGGACCGTTCTTCACGCGTCGCCACATTCGCCATCACGTTCACGTCCGCCGGAGCGTCCGCAACCAGCGTCCATCCCTTGGCTGCGAGTTGTGAATTGATGCCCTCGATGATCCACTGGTTCATCAGTGGGTCACGCGCCGACGGCTGCTTTGCCCACTTGTAGGTCTTGTAGGTAGCGAAATTCGCATTGTGGTCAAAATCGGTGCTGACCTTTTGAGCGGCGGCCGCGGCCGAAATCATCAACAGCAGAAATCCAATTGCACTCCACTTACGCATAATCGTCTCTCCTGTAGAAATTCTGGTTTCTTTATTTCTCATGATGCTAACTTTAACCCGAAAAAGCGGGGAATGTTGCTATCCGAGCCTGCAAAGTCACGTCTCAAATCGGATGAACAGAACTACGCGATTGCTATCGACATTAGTGATTCTTTGCGTCGGAGTCTTTGCTCGGAATACGACTGCGCAAAATGCGCCGATCCCGGTTCAGGAACTCGCTCCCGGAATCATCTCCACCGGAAAAGGATTCACGGTGACGTTCTCTCCCGATGGATGCGACGCCTACTTCACTGCGCGCGACACGACCGCTGGCGCTGATACCAGTAACGCCAAGCCGCCGCTGCATGTATATCACTCGCACTTGGAAGATGGCACGTGGCAAGCCGCGAAGCCGGTCGCATTCAGTTCGCAGCAGTGGTCCGATCTCGATCCGTTTGTTACGGTGGACGGCAAACGAATGTTCTTTATCTCTACGCGCACCGCGCCGGGCAAGGAAGCTGGCAAGCGCGATATGGACATCTGGTATTCGGAATTTCAGAATGGGGATTGGGCTGAGCCGCACTGGATTGCTGAAGTGAATTCCGACGGCAAAGAAGGTTCGCCGAGCCTGGATCGCCACAACAATCTTTACTTTTTCAGCGACCGCGAACACGCCGATCAGAACTTGATCTATGTATCGCGATGGAAGGATGGGCATTTTTCAGCGCCGGCCAAACTGTCAGCTGAAATCAACGCCGGACCTTCGGATACAAGTCCGTGGATCGCTCCAAATGGCAAGACGCTGCTTTTCTATTCAACTCGCGCAGGTGGATACGGCAAGGCCGATCTTTACGTCAGTTTCCTGAAGCATGGCAATTGGTCGAAGGCGATCAATCTCGGTCCGGTGATGAATACGGATGATTTTGAATACAACCCGTCCGTGTCGCGCGATGGACGAACACTGTACTTCGGACGCGGCGGCAAAATCTATTCTGTGCCGCTCGATGCATTGCACATCCCCGGCTTGAATCGCCGCCGCTTCCGGTAAGGGTTAAAGCTTGGCTCGGAGAACGCTGATCACGTCGTCCGGCGTAATCACGCCAATAAGTTTCTTGTTCTCATCGACGACGGGCAAAGCGAGAAGATTGTACTTGTCGAACAACTCCGCTACATCTTTATCTTTCGTATCTTCATGCGCGGAAATCAGCGGTTCCTGTGTGAGCGACAGCAACGCTGTGCTAACTGGCGCGAGCGCTATTCTCGCGAGCGGCACCGAGCCAACCAGGGTGCCATGCGAGTCCACAATAAAAATTGTGCTCAATGCTTCGATTCCACCTTCAAATTTCCGTAATCCTTCGATCGCGTCGTGCGCCGTGGCATTAAGGTCCAATACAACATACTCGGTGTTCATGCGGCCAGCGGCGGTGGTCTCGCCGAACTCCATAAGTTCGACCATTTCTTCGCGCTCGGCAGGTTCCATCTCTTGCAGAATTTGCGAAGTCCGGTCTGCCTCGAGTTCGCCTAACAAGTCAGCCGCCGCGTCAGGATCCATCTCTTCGACGATTTCCGCGGCGCGATCGGAATCCAGCGATTCCAAAACTGACTTCTGCACCTTGGGATCAAGTTCCTCAAGCGCTTCCGCCGCCAGCTCGTCGTTGAGCGTTTCAAAGACCGCTTCGCGTTCATCGGGCGCAAGCTCTTCGACAATATCGGCGATGTCCGCGGGATGCAGTCGTGCCAATCGTTCGTGGGAAATCTTCAACTTTACGCGCCGCGCCGGATCGGTTTCGATCAGATCCACAAATTCCCATGGGATAACGCGTTCAGGAATGCGCCTCAACAGCTTCCGCAAGGCAAGAAGCGGGACAACACCTTTCAACAACCTGCGGATTGCTCCCCTTGCACCCACGTCCACCGATGCAACTTTGAGCGATATTCCGCTATTGACGTGCTCGCGATACAACCCAACATCATTGACGCGAACCACCTTGCGCCCGTGGACATCAATGATTTGCTGATCAAGCAGGTCATGCTCAAGAAGGAACAGGCCTTCCGCTCCGTTCACCGCTAACCAGGTCGAGTTCGACGAATTCGACCGCACTTCACCATCGATCGATGTCAGCGACAACGTCGGCACTAAGCGGTCGCCTGACTTCGTCCGCACGATCAACATTGCGACATGGACCCGGTCATCCTGCGGAACCATGGCGAGTTCGCGCACGCGTCCGCTCAGCACGCCCGTCACATCCATAACGGACGCGCCTAGTAGTTCGGTGAGTGCGATCTCGGACATAACATCAGCATACTCAACTCTTGTGAAGGAAACCAATGAGCCGCTCGGTTTGACTCACTGCCATGGCTTTGCTAGGTTGAATAGTTTACCTATTCTTTCTTGCGGCGCTCTATTACAGCGCGTTGCGGGCATACATAGAATCGAGAATTTTCCCATGTCCATCAAATTCAAAGGCGTTGACTTCATCGGATTCGACGCGATGCTCAATGACGACGAACGCCTCGTCCGTGACACTGCTCGCAAATTCATCGAAGACAACCTAATTCCCATCATCGAGGAATGTAACCGCGCGGGACGTTTTCCGCGCGAACTCGTCAAGCCTATGGCGGATATGGGCTTCTTCGGCGCAAGCCTTAAGGGCTATGGATGTGCTGGCATGTCGAACGTGGAGTACGGCCTGGTCACTCAGGAATTGGAGCGTGGCGATTCGGGCGTGCGCAGCTTCGTCAGCGTCCAGTCCGCCTTGGTAATGTATCCCATCTACGCGTTTGGCACCGAAGAGCAAAAGAAGACTTGGCTTCCGGCGATGCAACAAGGCGAGAAGCTCGGGTGCTTCGGACTTACCGAACCCGATTTTGGATCCAACCCCGGCGGCATGCGTACTCGCGCACGGAAAGTTGGCAACGAGTATGTCCTCAACGGCGAGAAGATGTGGATCACCTCCGGCTCAATCGCCGACGTAGCCGTCATTTGGGCCAAAGTTGAAAATGAAGAAAACAAAGTCCGCGGATTTCTCGTTGAAACCGATCGCCCCGGATTCAAGGCTGAAGACATCCACGGTAAGTGGTCGCTGCGTGCGTCCGTAACTTCTGGATTGTCTCTTCAGGATGTTCACATTCCGGAGTCGAATTTATTGCCCGGATCCAACGGACTAAAATCTCCTCTGATGTGCCTGAATCAGGCTCGCTACGGCATTTCATGGGGAGCGATTGGCGCGGCAATGTCCTGCTACGATTGTGCACTCCAGTATTCCCTGCTTCGCAAGCAATTCCGCGATCAGCCCATCGCCTCGCATCAAATGGTCCAGGAAAAACTAGCCTGGATGATTACGGAAATCACGAAGGCCCAACTTCTCTGCCTGCAAGTCGGCCGCCTGAAAGATGAAAATAAAGTCGAGCATTACCACATCTCCATGGCCAAGCGAAACAATGTCTGGATGGCGCTTGAATGCGCTCGCTTGTCGCGGGATATTCTCGGGGCGAATGGAGTTGCCGACGACTATCCCATCATGCGCCACATGATGAACCTCGAATCAGTGAAGACGTACGAAGGCACGCAAGATATTCACACGCTGATTATTGGGGCCAAAATAACGGGGATTGACGCTTTCTGAAGAACTACGAACTAGAGCGGCCCGGTTGTCGGCATCATTGTAAGCTCTTCTACCGTGCTTTCCGGCGGAAGCTTGAGTGCTTCAACAACCGCCTTCGCTACAGCGTCGGACGTCATCATCTTTTTTCGAGGCGCATCCGCCCAGAATGTTTCCCAAATTTCCGTGTCCGTAGGCCCTGGCAGAAGCGCGATAACGCGAATCCCTCGCGGACGCAATTCTTCTCGCAGAGTATTGGTCAGGCCGAGCGCTCCGTGTTTCGATGCTACATACGCCGCTGATCCCGTATAGACATGCTTTGCAGCGGCGGATAAATTGTTCACGATGGTCCCGCCTTCACGCATTAGAGGCAATGCTGACTGCGTCACTAAAAATATTCCGCCAAGATTCGTCTCGATGACTTCTTTCCACATTACATACGGCAGTTGGTCAATTGTCAGTTTCGGATGAGCAATCCCAGCATTGTTGATCAAGATATCGAGACGCTGCACATGCCCGCGCAATACTGCGAACAGCGAGTCCACCGCCATGGGAATGCGCACGTCACACGTCATCGGCAATATAGGGACGTTATACTCTGCAAGCTCTTCTGTGGCGCTGCTCAATGAAGGCTGGCTTCGTCCCGCTAGAACGAGACCACAGCCTTCTGCCGCCAGTGCATGAGCAATAGCCAGTCCGATTCCGCGACTGCCTCCAGTGATTAACGCAGTCTTACCTTCAAAATGTCGTGTCATATTGTTCGAGACTTAAATGCCATGCTCGCGGTTGCGGATCAGTGACAAAAATTCCGTACGCGTTTCTTGCTCGTCGCGGAAACATCCCAACATTGCGGATGTCACTGTCGCCGAGTGTTGTTTCTCCACACCGCGCATCATCATACATAAATGGCGCGCCTCGATCACGACGCCAACACCCTGCGGATGAATGGCTTCCTGGATAGTCTCCGCAATTTGCGTAGTCAATCGTTCCTGAATTTGTAAGCGTCGGGAAAAAATCTCTATCAGCCGCGGGATTTTGCTGAGCCCCATCACCTTGCCGTTCGGAATATACGCGACATGCACCTTTCCGAAAAATGGGAGCAGATGGTGTTCGCAGAGGCTGAACATTTCGATATCCTTCACGATCACCATTTCGTCATACGTGACGGTGAAAAGCGCTTTCTGGAGCATTTCCTGCGGATCTTCTTTGTATCCGCGCGTAAGATGCTGGAATGCGAGATGGACACGCTCCGGTGTCCTCGCCAAGCCTTCACGCTCCGGATCTTCTCCCACACGCACCAGCATTTCACGCACCAGGTCTTCAAACGTCGCGTTGCTGATTGTCGGATCTTTTATTGGAATTTCAGCGGCAACAGTATTCATGGATTTTGGCTTTCCCTCCGTGGACTTCAAACTTTCATCTCGAGGCCACCGGAATATTCAAACGAATTCATCATCGTCTCTTCAAAGCGCACCTTCTCCAGATGAGCATGACTGAATCCCCGTTGCAAAATATCGAAGATAACAGCGCAGAGATTTTCTGTGGAAGGAATGGCCTTGGCAAATTCCGGCAACGTATTGAGGTTTTGCAGATCGAAACGGCTGATAACCTCTCTGTTCACAAAACCGTCAAGGTCAACGAGATTGCACACCATTCCTGTATCCTCGGCGACCTGCCCGCCCATCGTAACTTCCAGCATGTAGTTATGGCCGTGTCCATGGGGATTGTTGCACTTGCCATAAATTGCCCGGTTCTCATCAGCCGACATGGCGTCATTTTGCAGACGATGCGAAGCTGAAAACATATATCGGCGAGTCAGATATGCCTTCATGCTTCACCGTAGAAGTCGGCGAACAGGTCAGGAGTTTCGTAGACGCGCACGCGATGCAACTTCGCCGTTTTAAACTTTGTGTCGAGTCTTTGCCAGATCACGATGGCAATATTTTCCGTCGTTGGAATAAGTGTGACAAATTCCGGGACCTCTTTGTTTAAGAAACGATGGTCCATCGCGTCGAGCACTTCGCGATGCATAGTCTCTTTCAAATCCTTAAGGTCAACGACAAAACCGGATCGCGGATCGACCTCGCCCTTTACAGTAACTTCGATCACATAGTTATGCCCGTGACCGTTCGGATTATTACACTTGCCAAAAATACGTTGATTCTCTTCCGCACTGAATTTCGGATTGTGATAATAATGCGAAGCGGCGAACTCGGCTTTGCGGGTTAAATAAACCAAATTGAAGACCCTCGTCAGGTATTAGATGCATTCAGAATGACATTTCCTACTGGGCGGCTCGGGTCGGCAGGAGCAGCCTGGGTTCCATAAGTTCTTCCCTTCCAACTCACCTCACCTTTTTGATGGAAGCGCCTCGAACGTATTAAGAGATACGAAAACATCGGCAAGCCGAAGAACGCGACCAAATTCGCGCTCCACTTGAAATGTGCTTTGCGTATGCGGACTAAAAACCAGGTATACGCGATGACAAAAGCAGCGCCGGCTAAAAGACCCACTCCCGCGTGCCCTATCAATGCCGCTGCAATCGCAACACTCAACACAATCCCAATTAGGCAAAACTCAACCAATCGCCTCGTGGCCAACCAAATCGCGTCTGGAAAAAGCAGCGCCAGATTTTTCATCCAGCCTTCGCGCAGCTGCTCGAAGTTCCGGTACATCCTCGTTCGCACGATATCTCCGGCATTGCGAAAGTAAATACGGTGCCCTGAAAGTTTTACCGCGCTTGCTAACGCGACATCTTCCAGCAACTCCGTTGCGATCGACGAATGGCCACCAACCACGTCGTAGGCTTTCCGAGATATCAGGATGTATTGTCCGTTCGCAGCGGCGATCGATGACGCGGGATCATTCACGTCCGCAGGTCGGAAAGTCGCAGCCAGTTCTGCAAAAATCACCGGCATGACCGCTCTCTCCCAGAAACTCTCCACTACCTGGGACGGCGAATACGAAAGCATCTCTACTCTTCGGTGCTTCGCCTCAGCCACACTGCGCGCCAGCGATCCCGGCGCGTGCACGGTATCAGCATCGGTAAACAACAACCAGTCGCCCAGCGCCAAGGCAGCCCCTGTGACTAATGCATTATTCTTGCCAGTCCAACCGGAGGGTAAAGGGGGCGGTTGAATCACACGCACATTCTTGAACGATTTGGCAACCTTTGGCGTTCGATCCGTAGAGAAGTCATCCACCACAATGATTTCGAAACCTACTCCCATCTGCGCGACCAACGATTCCAAACACACACCCAGGCACACTTCCTCATTGCGCGCGGGAATGATTACAGAAACCTCGGGAACGCTCTGGGCCGCATCCATGGCTTGATTCTGTATTATAACTACGTGCCACGCGCTATTCCCACGCTAATCCTTATACTGCTCCTCACTGCTTGCTATAGCGGATCACGCCCTGCGCGCATTGGAACTTCAGCGCCCGACTTCACCGTTCAAGATGCAGACCGCAAAGTTAGCCTGCACGATTATCGCGGCCAGATTGTCGTATTGAATTTTTGGGCGACTTGGTGTCCACCATGTATCGAAGAAATGCCGTCACTCCTACAACTAAATCAGCGTTTCAAAAGTAAGGGAGTGGTCGTGCTTGCGGTCAGCACCGACGACGACGATACCGCATATCATCAGTTCTTAAAAGATCACCACGTTGATCTTCTTACTGTGCGCGACGACGCCAAGAAGAGTAATACGCTTTACGGAACATATAAATTCCCCGAGACCTACATCATCGATCGTCAAGGAATTGTGCGCCGTAAATTTATCGGCGCCGTGGAGTGGGATCAACCTGAGATTGTGGAATATCTGAATCGGCTTCAATAACTTCTATTTCGGCGCGATGGTCAATGCCTCAGCTATAGCCGTTTGCGGATGGCTCTGAACGCCGGCATCGCCTTTGGAAAGAAAAATCGCTTCGTCCTGACGCGCGGAAGCAATCTGCAACACTTGGTCGTTGTCATTCGTCTGACCGCTAGCGGTTTCTTCAGACTTCGTCAGCGACGCATACACCAGCCGAGCTGGATACCCGGCCTTCTTCAAGAACATGGCATAGTTGTACCAGTCGGTTGCTTCACCTCGGCGATCGTCCACTTCCGCGTCCAAATTCAAAGCGCTTTGATACAGACGAAGAGCGTTCTTCATGTCCGATTGGTCTGCCGCCAATGCCGCATGACTCACTTCAGCGAAACTTTCCAACTTCTTTTCGTTGTTACTGCGGGCAACTGATTCAGCAAGCTCGTAACTACGTTCCGCTGCCGAAATATTGTGAACGTGTGCCTGACATTCCGCCAATTGCAAAACGACCGTAATGATGTTCGCTGGCGTAGGTCGCTTGGAAACTCCTCCCGCGGACACCTTATTCAGGTATGTGACGTAGTACGGAACCGCCGCGTCAACTTTACCTTCACGCTGCAGTTCTTGCGCGATGTAAAGTTCGGCTTGCGTCTGCGATGCGTCGCTCGCCACAGCCTGTATCCACTTCGATAACGCAATATCCGGATGTCCAAGTTGAGAAGCTAAAATACCTTCATTCGCGAGCAGGTTCGCGTCAGACGGAGTTTTTTTCGCACACATTTCGGCTATCGCATAGGCTTCGGCAAACCGCTGATGATCCGTCAGAAACTTCAGCAGCACGTCGCGCTTGTCTGTGTCCGCCGGGTTGGCGGAGACCGCTTCTTTCCACGCAGCCACAGCGGCCTCAGAATCGCCAAGCTCCAATTCTTTCTTCGCGATCCGCGATTGGAGAGAACTATCAAAAGAATTCAGCACCTCTGCCTGACGTAAGTCAGCAAGGTCCTCGCGATGCAAAGCGAGATAATACCGAGTTTGATCAACGATCGCGAGCGTCAACAGTCCGCACGCCGCCACAATACGTATAGTCCGTGCAGTGGATGACGAACTCAGAATCCAATGGGCGCCACTCACCACATTCTTCCGAGCTTTGTTTAAGCCCGCTTGCGGAATCAATAACAGCGCAGCAATCCTGCCATCACGTAGCTTCCAGATTGCCCCATCCAGAATAAAATGATGGATATTCACCAACGCGGTAAAAATCAGGAAGCTGGCCGTAAAGTCATAATGAAAGACTCGGCTTGCAAGCCATGGGCCCGGAATGAATAGCGCAATACCGCCCGTTACCAGAATCGCGAAATATACCAGCGGACGCCATCCCGCGGTCTTAGCCTGTGCTTCCCGCCGTGCATAGTAACTTGTTATCCATAAATATTGTGCTGAGTGCATGATCGCGAGCACGCCAGTGCTGTAGCGGCTTTGCGGAATTTGCAGCCTTCCCCCGAGCGAAAGCACCGTCGGGAGCAGGAACCAAATAAATTGTGTGGAGAACAGTGTCAGCGCAGGCAACAATGGCCGCCATCCCACTTGGCCTGGCAACCGGCGTAATCCAAATATTGCGCAACCTACGAACGCGCCGCCCAGAAGCATAACCGCAAGATCGCCGATTCGCGCCGGAATTCCCAGCGACACAAACATGGGATCGTGCGAAACGCCGGTATGGAAGTTCACGAATAAGACTAGGTACGAAACAAAAAATGCTGCATGCAAGGCGCGCCGTTCGGCATTCGATGGCGCTGCCCCGGCGCGGCGGGTGAACATCACGAACAGTCCGTAGTTTTGTCCGCTGTAATGCCAGGGGCTCCAGGTTAAATAGAGAGTAAGAATCCATGGCAGCGCGGCATACCAAAAATGCGAAGCCAACAGCGATAGTACGATCAGCGCTGTGATATGTACGGTGAAGATGCGGTATTTTTCGAAATCCTCGCGCGTATGGTAGACGCGATAAATCGTCGCCATGTAGTGCGGAAAATTAAAAACTAACGCCAGTGCGTAGAACGCTACCGACCAAGCGAGAGTTGTGGAATTCGTCGCAAAGTACGTCAGCAATAATAATGGCGCGGACCATGCTCCACAGCCGACGATCAGATCAAGCGGCGGATTGTAAATCCACAGCCCGGACTTCTGTGCAGTCGTATTAGCCGTAGTTACAGAATCAGCGTTCATGAGTCTTCGTTGACAGGGCTAAGTATTATTATTTCCTTTACGCTGGATTATAAGTTTCACGCAACGTCGCGCGGCCAACACGATAGTGAATGTCTTAAAGTAACCAACACTCTTCTACAATCAAACGGTGAGGAAATGGGACGCAATCATCATCGGCGCGGGCGTCATCGGACTATCTCTCGCGCGAGAACTACACAAACGTGGATTACACGTTCTGATCGTCGAACGCGGCGAACCTGGGCAGGAGGCTTCCCACGCGGCTGCAGGCATGTTGGCTGATGGAGACGAAATCCCTCCATCGCTTCGTACTATCGCTACTGCAAGCGCGCAAATGTATCCCGAATTTGCCCGCGAGGTCCGCGACGAATCCGGAATCGATCCAGATTTGCGAGATCAAGGGACAATCTGGCTTTCCGAAACGCCGCAAACAACGAGTGCCCCATTACTTTCGATTGCGCAACTTAGTGAAGTTGAGCCGGAATTGTCGATCACGAATCGCCCTGCTTATTTCCTAGAAGAACGCAGCGTCGATCCCCGTGGACTAACCAACGCGTTATTAAAGGCGGTCCAGCATCGCGAAATCGACATCTCATCCGGTTCGACCGTTAACGAGATTCTCGTTACAGATGGCAAAGCTTCTGGTGTGCGCACGAATAAGACTGAATACCATGCGCCGTTCGTCGTAAATTGCGCCGGAGCCTGGTCAGGCGAGCTTGGATTGCACGCTATCCCGACCCGTCCAGTGAAAGGCCAAATGCTCTGCTTGGTCGGTGGTCCCAGACTTCAACACGTTATCCGCGCTCCAGAGATTTACATCGTCCCACGCACGGATGGACGAATCTTCATTGGCTCTACGCTTGAGGAGGCAGGCTTTGATAAACGGACCGACGTCGAAACCATTCAACGGCTACATCACGCTGCCATCATTCTGGTTCCCGCGCTTCGTGACTCTCGGATTCACGACTCCTGGGCCGGACTTCGCCCGGGAACACCAGACGACCTGCCAATTCTCGGGAAAACGGCCACTCTCGGCTATTTCGTCGCCACAGGACACTTTCGTGATGGCATTCTGCTAACGCCGGCAACCGCACTCGTCATGGCACAGTTAATAACTGGTTCTAAGCCCGATTTTGATATCGGTGCGTTCTCGCCGCTTCGCTACTCGTAACGTAGCGCTTCGATTGGATCCAGCCGCGCCGCTTTAATCGCCGGCAGCATGCCACTAATGATTCCGATAAAGCTAAGGATCGCAGTCGACCATATCAGCGTCGAGCTATCGATGATGAGTCGAATGTCTCCGTCGGAACCGTTTTCTTCCAGCGCACTCCACAGCGTCAGCGAACCAACCGACCATGAGACGAAATACGCCAGCACCACACCAAGCATTCCGCCTAGCGCGGTAATCACCAGAGCTTCGGCTAAAAATTGAAACAGGATGTGCCAGCGATGTGCACCCAAGGCTTTTTCCACTCCAATTTCGCGCGTCCGCTGTGTGACCGACACCAGCATGATGTTCATCAGGCCCACACCGCCAATACCCAGCGTAAGTAAGCCTATGAAGCCAAGCAGAATCTTTATCCCTGTTGTAATCACATTCAGATCTGCCAGATCGGCGAACACGTCAAAAATGAAAATCGCACGATCATCCTTAGGATTGAACGAATGATGAAATCCCATTGAGTTGCGAATTGCTTTTACGACTTTTGCATGATCGCCTTCGTATTCCATAACGATAGCGCTGAGGTGATACGTATCGGTAAGATCGCTCATCGAGCTGTAGGGTAAATACACGTGCGTATTGAGATTGTCATCACCATTGTTGATGACGTGCTTGAGTACACCCACGACCTGATAAGAAATTCCGTCAATGCGAATACTTTCGCCGATAGCGTTCTGCCCGGAGAATAGTTTCTTCTTAATGTCTGCGCCTATAAACGCAACGCGAGTATGAGTAAAGTCGTCCGACTCGCTGAACGAACTTCCTTCGTCGAATTCCATCTTGCGCATACGAGGATAATTCGCATACACACCGCTCACCGCATACAGCGCACTACGCGTGCCGTAGCTGATGTTGCTGTTTTGTTTCGCTACCTCGGGTGAGATGCGTTTCAACAGCGGTACTTCGTTGCGAATGTAATCCAGATCGTTGATCGTCAACTTAACTTCGCTGCCCGCCTTAGTCCCACCGGCTTGCAGTGATGTTCGCCCCGGAAACACAAACACGAGATTGGTACCGAATGAGCGAAACGCCGCCCAAAGGCCTCGCTCGAACCCTGATCCGTAAGCGAGCAATAAGACTACCGTTGCGATGCCCCATGCCATTCCGAGCATGGTCAGTACGGATCGACGTTTGTTGTGACGAAGAGCTTCGTAAGCTTGTACGCCTAAATCACGCACCATAAATTACTCCTGCCTCAAGGCTTCAACCGGAACCATCAATGCAGCCTGCCTCGCCGGGTATAGGCCTGCTCCGATACCAGCAATGGCCAACGAGAGAATCGCCGCAACTGCGGAAAGGGGCACGAGCCTTGGAGTATCAAACCCCTCGGGCGATGGCAACATTCCAAGCAACGTCATGAACCCGCTTGCCAATATCAAACCGATGCCACCGCTCAGTAACGTAAGGAACATTCCTTCCACGAAAAACTGCGTCAGAATGTTGCGATGAGTTGCACCTAAAGCTTTGCGTAAGCCAATTTCGCGTGTACGTTCAGTCACAGATACGAGCATGATGTTAACGATGCCAATCGCACCAAGGCCCAGAGTCACCAGACCAACCACTCCCAGAAAATAATCCATAGCGTCGAATATTTTATCCACGCGTTTTGAGCCTTCAATCGTGTCCCAATCCTCGAAAGCGTCTTCAAGCTTCGAATCGAATCCATGCCTGCGCGCGATGATATCGTGGACTTCCTGCTTTGCTGCTAAGTGGTCGGCTTTATTGAGCGGACGATAGTTCAGGAAACTGATCGCGTTGTCCGCGTTTGCCTGTTTAAGTGGAAACAGTTGTCGCATTGTTTGAATCGGGATAAATATTCGAGCGTTGGTACCGTTATTGCCGTCCTGCCCAACCTTTGCCAGCACTCCGATCACGTCAAAACGAATTCCATTCAGCAAGATGGTCGAACCTACAGCCGGACGTCCTGGAAATACATTCTTTAAAAGCTCCCATCCCACAATTGCCACGCGACGATTCTGAGTATTGTCGTCGGAGTCGAACCAGCGTCCCGGCCCAACCGGAACATTTCGAATATCGTTATAAGCTGGCGCAACCCCAAATACCTGGCCGTTAGTGGAACCGTAATCACTTACCGCACGAATGTCTTCGCGATTTAAGACCGGCGAAATCGCACGCAACGTGTGCGCCTCAGTACGGATCGCGTTGTAATCGTCGTCGGTGAAATGGTAGGTCTGCCCCGATAACGAACTGCCCTCGACGGCAGGGATTCGTCCCGGAAATGTGAACATGATGTCCTGTCCCAAGTTCGCCATTTGCTTTGCCTGTCCGCTGCGGAAGCCTTCGCCCAAGCCCACCAACAAGAGAAGCGAACCCACTCCCCATGCGATGCCGAACATAGTCAGGAACGAACGCAGCTTGTGCGCCCACAATGTGGCCAGGGATTGACGGACGATATCCAGCAAAACTCTCATATCGCATCTCGGTTCTTACATGTAGAGTCTTAAATCTTTGCCCCATGCCGCCGGGGAGACAGCACGGGGCCTTTATTCCGGGGCGGCGGGAGGTCTCAGGTCCCGCCATCTCCGTCCCCATCAGTTACGTAACAGCGCGCCAACAAGTTCCCGAAGAACCTATTTCTTAATGGGTTAGACGCAAGCATGCCAGGAGGTTAGAGGATGCTTTGTAAAAAGATGTTAAAAACTGGGTGCTGGTCCGATGCGGTATAGAGTCTTTTTTCTCCGTCTGCCTATCTCGTCGGATCAGTAAGACCGTGGTAACTTTTTCATAGCCGTTCTGCTCAGTTCCTCGAGCAATACCGACCATCACAGGTTCCCGGAGTTGTCATGACCGTTCGCCCCGCTTCCCCTCTTCTCGCTTGCGCCATCGTCCTCACGACCCTTGCCAGCTTCGCGGCAGATGCGAACAACCGGGGCAAAACTGGCGTTCCACCTATTCCGCCGGTGGTTTCGGTGACGCCTTTGGGCGCGGTCAAACAGAACACGGTCATCTACGGACGTGACGGCACATTCAGCGCGTTGATCGAAGGCCGGTCGGTCTGGACCTTCGGCGACACTCCCATGTCCGTTAAAGGAATTCTGGGCAATTCCTGGGATGACAATTCGCTATCATGGGCGTCCGATCTCGACGCTTCTCATGGAATTTCCCTTAACCACGACTTACTCGACAGCACTGGTGCACCAGCCGAATTTCTTCCCTATCTTCCGTGGGAACGTGAATATAACTACAAACATGACAATAATCATTGCACCGTAAAACCGTGCGGCGCGGAATTTGCTATGTGGGATGGTCCCGTCGTAAACGACACCGTTCGTAATCGTGTGCTCCTCTACTATTACGAACTCTATCGCGGAGTTCCGGGAATGCAGGGCTGGGACAGCGTTGGATCGGGTATCGCAGTTTGGACTCCGGAAAAAGGGATCGCCCGTCCGATTGAAAACCAAAACAGCAAGACGCCTACTCTACTGTGGGGGCCAAATGACGTCGCCTACAATTCTGGCGCGGTCGTTGCCAATGACATTCTGTATTCCTACGGATGCGTAGGCGGATTTCTCGTCGACAATTGCCAGGTCGCACAAGTTCCATTGGCCGATGCACTGGACATAACCAAATGGACTTACTACGCCGGCAATGATGTTTGGAGCACCAATCCAGCAGATGCAACGACAATTTTTCAGGGCGGCGCGGCTGCAAACGCCGTGTTCTATAACCCTTACCTCGGCGTGTACATGAACATCTTCAATCCCGCGCTCAATAACGATATGTATTACATGGTGTCGTACACGCCATGGGGACCGTGGTCAAAGGCAACTTTATTATTCAAGGGCGAAGCTCCAACCAAAGGTAGCGTCAATTACACCGGCCAGGCCCATGTGGAATTCGCGCAGGGTAACGGACAAACCCAGTATGTAACTTACGCGCATCCCGATGGTTTCTTGCGCGAGAATCTACCCCTGAACAAGGTCGTCTTCGGCAAGCCATAAGCCATCAAACGCTGCGCAAGAACTTCGGCGGTTTTCGAGCTTTGGTCGCTTGCTCGAATCCGTAGGCAATCTTAAGGAGCGTAGGTTCACTCCACGCCCGTCCGAAGAACGAAACCCCTACTGGCAGTCCAAATACGAACCCGGCTGGAACCGTGATATCCGGATAGCCCGCGACTGCAGCGGCATTCGAACTTCCTCCCACCGAGTGATCGCCGTTTGCCCAGTCGGTCGTCCATGCCGGTCCTGCCGTGGGCGCAACAATCGCGTCGAGCTTGAATTTGTCCATGAGAGCATCTATTCCTTCGGCACGTGACAGGCGATGATTCGCATCCAGCGCGTCGAGATATGCCTTGTCCGTCAGCGGACCTTTTTCCTGTGCCTTCTCAAATAAGTCCTGCCCGAAATACGGCATTTCCTTCTCGCGGTTTTTCTGGTTAAAAGCAATCACGTCGGCAAGCGACTTCACTGCCGCATCAGGGCGCCCCGCGAGATACTTGTTCAAATCTGCCTTAGCTTCGTAAAGCAGCACGGTCAATTCCGTGTCGTCGAACTTGCCGTGCGATTCCAGATCGGCAGGATCAACAATCGTTGCACCGTGCCGCTTCATTTCCTCCAGCAAATCGTTCATCAAACGATCCACGGCTTCATTGAAACCGAAATACTTACGTGCCACGCCGATTCGTACTCCGTTCAAGCCATTCGGATCAAGAAACGCGGTGTAATCGGGCACCGTTCGAAAGCGCGCAGCGTCGGTCGCGATGTCTCGTGAATCGGTTCCCGTCAGCGCTCCTAGAAGCGTCGCTATGTCCCGCACCGTCCTGCCCATAGGGCCTGCGGTGTCTTGACTATGAGCAATCGGAATGATTCCAGCGCGGCTGATCAAGCCTAACGTTGGCTTGAGGCCAACCAATCCGTTCGCGGACGACGGGCAAACCACGGAACCATCGGTTTCCGTTCCGACAGCAACAGCGCACAAATTTGCGGAGGTAGCCGCGCCCGATCCCGAGCTCGATCCGCAAGGATTTCGATCAAGCGCATACGGATTGAGCGTCTGACCACCGCGTCCGCTCCATCCGCTGGTCGAATGGCTTGATCGCAAGTTGGCCCATTCGCTCAGATTTGTCTTGCCTAAAATCACAGCGCCCGCAGCCCGAAGTTTATAAGCTACGCCGGAATCTGATACGGGCTTGGAACCGACGAGCGCCAAAGATCCAGCCGTCGTTTGCATTTTGTCCGCGGTATCGATGTTGTCTTTAATCAGGACAGGAATGCCATGCATGGGACCTCGTGGACCCTTTTCCTTACGTTCCTTATCCAGCGAATCCGCGATGGACTCGGCATCCGGATTGAGCTCGATCACGCTCCTAAGCGCTGGCCCGCTGCGATCGATCTCTTCGATTCTCGCCGAGTACTTCTCAACCAACGACCGTGCGGATTCTTTTCCGGACTGCATGTATTTTTGGAGATCGGCAACGCCGGCCTCCTCGAGTTCAAAAGGCTTGACGCTTATCTCCGTTGGAGCACATGCCGCCTCCCGTGCACCCGCAAGTGCGGGCATGATCGCGGCACCAACTCCGCCGATCAAAGTGGTCTGCAGGAACTGCCGACGCGGCAAAGCTGCTTCATTGGCATTTTCTTGCTTGCGAATCTTCATGTGTTCCTTCCATTTCCCTGACTCTCATAGGTAACGTTACTTGTCGAACAATTTCGACCCGCTACCTTTCCATATACGCCTGAGGAGTCATATACTAATAGCTTGACCCCAAAGTATTCCATTGTTGTTCCCCTGCACAACGAGCAGGAAAACGTCCCTGACCTCTACGACCGCCTGAAGGCTGTCATGGAAGTGGGCGGCGAACCGTTTGAGATCGTCCTGGTGGACGACGGCTCACGCGATCATACCTTTAATTTGCTGCGCGAAATTGCAACGATTGACAGTCGCGTAACTGTAGTCCGGTTGCGCCGAAATTTTGGTCAGACATCAGCGCTAGCCGCTGGCTTCGATCACGCTCGCGGCGAGTACATTATCGCGATGGACGGCGATCTTCAACATGACCCCGCCGATATCCCCATATTTCTGGAAAAGATCGCCGAGGGTTACGACATTGTCAGCGGATGGCGCAAAGTCCGCATCGACAATTATTGGCTGCGGCGTTTCCCGTCACGTTGTGCCAACTGGCTGATGGCCAAGCTCAGCGGAGTGGACATTCACGACTTCGGCACAACGTTTAAAGCCTACCGTCGCGAGATCCTCGAACAAGTTCCACTGTATGGCGAATTACACCGTTTTATTCCTGCACTTGCTTCGTGGCACGGTGCTTCAATTTGCGAAGTTCCCATCCGTAACGTAAATCGCGAGCGTGGCGTTTCGCACTACGGGATTTCGCGAACATTCCGCGTGTTCTTCGATCTGATCACCATTCGATTCCTGCTGCGCTATCTTTCCCGTCCGTTGCATTTCTTCGGAACCCTCGGGATGTTCAGCATCATGGCTGGAACCGGAGTCACTGGATGGCTATTGATTGAGAAGTTCCTGCACAATGCGTCTGTGATGACTCAGCATGGTCCGCTGATGATCTTCGCCGCAGTGCTATTGCTTGCGGGATTGAACTTGCTTGCCGTAGGGCTTTTGGGCGAGATGCAGGTGCGCCATTACCACGAACCTACTCGGCGCGCTCCCTACTCCGTAGATCGTGTCCTTCGCGCCCAAAGCAGCGAAGAACACACCGTATCCGAATAATTTAGAAAGTATGGCGTCCGCGTTACTCCTCGAACGCCACATTTTTCCTACGCTCCCTGAGCTGCCATTTGCTTCTGCGCCTTCGTCCTGATGAACGCATAATTTAAGTTAGGCAAAGGATTGAACACTGCCGCTTTCGTGAAGTATTCATGCGACTTGGTGGTATCTCCCTTTCCTTGATACGCCAGGGCTAACCGATACAGATTTGAAGCATTTTGCAGATTTGCTTGTTCGAGTTCTGAAGCTGCGCTGCTATAGTCCTTCGCTGCCAGCCCTATCCTTCCTGCTAGTTCATGCGCTTGTTGAGCCAGGAAAGGATTGTTCGCCGTTTCCACAGACTTCCTAAATTCGGCAGTGTAGGACTTAGCAGCTTCCAAATTGCCTTTGCCGATTGCAATCTCGGCAAGACTGACCTCGTGTTGCAATGCCGAGTTATCTTTGATTTCCTGCGGCTGATTTGAATTTTGAATTACTTGAAATGACCTTTCAAAGACTCTTGCCGCACCTGCATAATCCGACTTAGCCATCAGGATATTGCCTTCGGCTTGCAGATCCGCAGCCATCGACACGACATCATTCTTTTTTTCTGCGACGTCATATTCCTGACCCATGGCCTTCAACGCGTCATCGTATTTCCCAACGTCGGTGGCGACGACAGCCATTGCGAAATATGCCGTGCGCAATTCACCGTCGTTGCGCGCTTCGACAGCCATCTTTTGCAATTCTGCATTCGCCTCTTTTGGCTGATTCAAATACATCAAGTCAGCCGAAATACCGAAATGCGATGGCACAAAATGAGGATCGATCGAAAGCGCTTTATGGTATTGCCCGAGCGATTCATCGAAGCGTCCCATCTTCAAAAGCAATTCAGCGTACGAATCATAAGGGTTTGGATCATTGGGAATCAGTTCGATGTATTTCTTGAATGCGTCTTCGGCCTTCGCATAGTCCTCTTGCTGTCGATATGCGTAACCGATCAGGTTGTAAGTCGCCGAATAGCTTGGCGCAATCTCCATGGCTCGCTTGAGATGTTCGACGCTCTTGTCCATGTCCTGCGTCCCGAAATAATAGGCGCCGAGCGCGTACTGGGCCCGCTCGTCATTTGGATACTCCGCCACCAACTTTTCCAGATCATCCTTTTGCTTCGCAGGTTCACCATTTCCACCAGCATGTGCAGCCTGAATCTGGAGGCGTTCGCCTTCGCTAACCTTATCGGACTGGGCCATAGCCGTCTGTAAGTGAGAAAAAAAATCTTTCGTCGTTGGAGAATTATTTGCTCGGTACAATTCCGCCGTCGCGAATTCGGGATCCAGCGAAATTGCCTTATCAAAGTGCGCAAGCGATTCTTGACCAAGCAACCGCTCTGACAAGTCACGCCCTAGCAGAAACTCTTTGCGAGCTTCTTCAGATTTGGTTGTGATCGGAATCTTTCCGCTATCGGGCGACGCCGCCGCATTTGTCCTGCTGCATGCGGAAAGCGCCGCCGTTCCGGTTAGTAACGCAACCACCCATACTCTTTGCTGAATTGTTATTGTGAACATGGCCGCCTCCATGAGATGTGCTGTCCTTGCTAGACAGCGGCGGCTAACTTTGGATAGCAAAGCGCCGTACGTAGCGGCGTTCGCCTTCTACATAACACTACAGGTGTGGGTGAATCACGTCCGGCAGCCCGGCACTGAAAATCCTGGCCCGGTTACTTCGCAAATGCCTCTTTATTAACCACGTATGGCATCTTCGTGAAATTGCCTCCGTAATGCCCTTCCAGAACATCCATTAAGCCCTGGGCACATCGCCCAGCCATTCCTTTGTCAGGATCAGTCGATAGCCTCGTAATCTTGCCCGCGCTCGCAAAATGGGGCATCAGGCGGCAGCGATCTTCAATCGCGAGATCCCGCAATGGAGAATCAGGCGACAACGGTTCCTTCTCATACACATCGAGTGCTGCGCCGCCAATCCAATTCTCACGGAGCGCTTTGGCTAGTGCCGCTTCATCCACCACTGGACCGCGGGATGTGTTCACCAGGAACGCAGTCGGCTTCATCTTGCGAAGATTAGTCTCATTAAACAAATGAAAAGTTGGAGTCGGGCTTTCCCCTTCGCGCAACAAAGGAACATGCACACTCACGAAATCTCCCTGTGCCAATGCCTCGTCGAGTGACACATATTTAATCCAGGTCTTCTCGCGTTGAATGCCGCGCGTATGACGCAAATCCATCGTTTCCTGAATCGCTTTCACATAATCATGATTTTGATATGCCGGGTCGTAGCACAGAATATTCATATCGAATCCGGCGCACTTCTTGATCATGGCTAAACCAATCCGCCCGGTACCAATGACGGAAACGGTCTTGCCGGTGACTTCATCGCCTAGAAACGGCAAATAAGGATGCCAATATCCCCACTTGTTTTCACGTGTCAGGTGTTCGGCCGTCCATAGCTTTCTTGCTAAAGCGCCCATCATGAAAAATGCAAATTCTGCTGTGGCTTCAGTCAGTACGTCCGCCGTATTGGTAAAAGGAATTTTGTATTTATTTGCGTCGGCCCGGTTAATGTTGTCGAATCCGACTGCGATTTGCGCCACGACTTTCAGCGTGCCCTTGCCGGCCTCGAATATTTCCGCATCGATCTTGTCTCGAAGCGTCGTAATCAAGCCGTCCACGCCGGATTTCACTTTCTCTATGATCAACTCTTTCGGCGGTGCCTCAGGCTTGGGATAGACCTCAACGTCATATCCTTTGGCGCGCAACAAGTTGATAGATTCTCCGATATCACAGGTGGCAAACACGCGGGCTTTCGTCATAATTCTCTTCTTACTTGAGGATGAAACAACTGACGATCATACTACTGTCGCGCACGCCTCCGCAGCCTTCCTGTCGCCATCGGCAGCATCTCGCAGATTTGGCACTCATCGTGAATCGAAAACCGGCCCGTGGCAATCTACTCTGTATATTTGTCCCACTGTTTGCGCACAATCTATGGATCTTCTTTACTCGTACGCCAAGCAATATTGGAAGCTACTAGTCGTCGCCCTTCTGCTGGCTGCGACGAACCAGATATTTTCGCTGCTCGATCCGCTCATCTTCCGGCACGTAATCGACGGATACGCGACGAAACATAATCAGTACACGCAAGCCCAGTTCATCCGTGGCGCAGGGCTACTATTGCTGGCTGCCGTCGGCGTAGCGTTCATTTCGCGCGTAGCCAAAAACTTCCAGGACTATTTCGTCAACGTGATCGTGCAGCGGTTGGGTGCTCAGATGTATTCGGACGGCATCCGCCACTCTCTTGATCTCCCTTACCAGGTTTTCGAAGATCAGCGCAGCGGTGAAACTTTGGGCAAGCTCCAAAAAGTCCGCCTGGACGTCGAGAAATTCATTACTGCCGCCGTCAATGTATTGTTTACTTCACTCGTTGGCATTATTTTCGTGATGTTTTATGCATTCTCAGTGCACTGGTCCATTGCACCTGCTTTTCTGATCACAGTTCCCTTACTAGGTCTGATTAGCTCAGTGCTGAGCCGAAAAATCAAAGTAATCCAAAAAACGATCGTCGCTGAGACTACCGCGTTGGCAGGATCAACGACCGAATCGCTGCGCAACATCGAGCTGGTAAAAAGTTTGGGTTTGGCCAATCAGGAAGTAAAGCGCCTCAACAGGATCACCGGGAAAATCCTGAAGCTGGAGCTAAAGAAGGTGAAATATCTTCGCAGCTTGAGCTTCATTCAAGGAACGTGCGTCAATTTCATGCGCACCAGCCTGCTGTTCTTGATGCTCTATCTGATTTTCCGCCAGGAGATTACGGTCGGCCAGTTCTTCTCTCTGATGATTTATTCGTTCTTCATCTTCACTCCACTGCAAGAGCTTGGCAATGTTATCAACACATATCGCGAGACTGAAGTTTCATTGCAGAATTTCCGTGACGTGCTGAACACGCCGCGAGATCCGAAGCCGCTCAATCCGGAGCCGCTCGACGAATTGATGACGCTGCATTTCGACGACGTGACGTTCCAACATCACAGCGCTTCGACGTTGTCGTTAAATGGAATTTCCTTCAGTGCCGCCCGCGGAGACACTATCGCCTTCGTAGGCCCGTCCGGTGCGGGCAAGACCACGCTCGTTAAGTTGTTAGTCGGACTGTATGCACCGAAGTCGGGAGAAATTCTCTACAACTCGATCCCTTCAACTCGTATCGATCTCGACGTGCTGCGCGAGAAAATCGGATTCGTTACCCAGGACACGCAATTGTTTTCCGGAACGATTCGGGAAAATCTGCTGTTCGTTAATCCCTCTGCAACAGACGAGGACTGCACTCGCGTATTGAATCAAGCAGCCGCCCATAGTTTGCTTGCCCGCGCTGATCGAGGTCTTGACACGCTGATCGGTGAAGGCGGAGTCAAAGTTTCCGGCGGAGAAAAGCAGCGGCTGTCGATTGCAAGAGCGCTCTTGCGGAAGCCTCAGTTGCTCGTATTCGACGAGGCCACATCATCCCTTGACTCACTGACCGAGGAAGAAATTAGTCATACGATTCGCGATGTTGCCGCCAGTCAGGATGCGATCGCCATCCTGATCGCTCATCGCCTCTCGACCATCATGCACGCCGATCGCATCTACGTTCTGGAACGCGGCCAAATTGTCGAATTCGGACGTCACTCCGAACTACTGGATCAAAAGGGACTGTACTACGCAATGTGGCGCCAGCAGGTGGGCGAACGGGCTGGGGAGCAAACAGCATTGGCCGGCAAGAAGTAAGCGATTATTCGGTCACGGAAACCTCATTGCACAATCAGCTTCAGAGTTTGCGACTGGGCTGTGTCTCCCAAACTTGCCGTGACCGTTATCGTATAAGTACCCGCTGGGGTATCGGCAGCACCCGCGCCTGAGCTACTATTGCCTCCTCCGCAAGAAGTTATAAATACGATCAGCAGCAAAGGCAGCCAGCCTAGCCGCCGCAACTTCCGCTTCACACCTTTGTCGGCCTTCGGCACAATCACCACACCAAGCAAAGCCGTTGCCCACAACCATTCTGCAGGGGAATTCCGCTTACGCAGCGCCGCACTGGTTGCTGCCGTGGTGGAAACACTCACCGTGAATGTAGATGCATTCGAGTCACTCACACTCACCGTCGATGGCACTGTACACACGACAGTAGCGGGAGCGACACAAGTGACAGCCGCCACTCCACTGAGTCCTCCGCCACCGATGGAAAGGGTGTAAGTAGCCGTGCCTCCGGCTGCCACTGTGGCCGAATTGATTCCACCTGCGGGAGTAGTCAGGTCTAAGCTCAATCCTTTACCAGAGAGAGCAATTATCTGCGGACTGCCTGGTGCATTGTCTGTGATCGCTAGTGCCGCATTTCGAGGGCCGGCCCCACCAGGAGTAAACGACACAAAAATTGAACATGAAGAATTGGCTACGACAGCCGCACCGCATGGGAAAGGTGACTGCGCTAAGGCAAAATCGGTCGCGTTGGGGCCAGTGATGGAGATATTGGAAACCGATAGCGTAGCATTGCCTATGTTGAATAAATCGATTTCTGAAGGATTCGTTGTTGCGCCAAAATCCTCCTCACCGAAATTGACTTCGAAAGGAGGATCAAACTCAGTAATCGGAAACTGACCTTGGAGTACTACTGTGAGTTCAGGCACATTGGTGAGCGGGTCGGCGGAAGAAAATACTACATCAAGCTTTCCATCCCCGTTAAAGTCCCCGGCCAAACCGGGGTAGGTGGTGACTCCTCCTTCGTTCGGGTAACCGATTGTCGGTTGAAAAGCCCCGTCCCCGTTTCCCAGCAGTAGGGAGAATGAGCCTTGGCTTCCACCGATCCCGAATAAATCAAGCTTTGAGTCGGCATTGACGTTGGCCAGAAGGAATAGAACATTTGTTGAGTCAGAGGTAGTGTTCAGCTGGAACGTACCGTCCCCATTTCCCAACAAAATAAGAGGCCCACTATAGCCATCCGTGATCAGGTCTAGCCTCCCGTCTGCATTAACGTCCGCAGCAAGTATGCGACCCATGGGTGCTTCACCCAAGTCCGACACCGTATTAATGGGTTGGAAGGTTCCATCCCCATTACCTAATAGAATTCCTACAATAAACTGTGGAAAGCCGCCACCCCCATTCATGATGTAATCCACAGCTAAATCGAGTTTTCCATCGCCATTGAAATCTCCGACAGTCATGTATTGAACGCTTTGCCCAGTGGAGATAGGAGATTTGAATGTACCATCGCCATTACCCAGCAATACGTATAGGAAGCCATCATCGCCAACGATAGCTAGATCAAGGTTGCCATCTCCATTGAGATCTGCGGCAAGCATAGGGGCTTGACCAATAGAAGCAACCGCTACGGGAACACGACGCTGAAAAGTACCATCGCCATTGCCGAGCAGAATGGAAACTGTATTCTCGCCAAAGTTCGCCACTGCCAGATCGATTTTTCCATCCCCATTGAAATCCGCGGCCACCAATGCCACCGGGTCATTGCCCGGATCAAACTTTTTTGGTGATTGGAACGAGCCGTCGCCGTTGCCGATAAAAATCGACAGGTAGTCATCTCGACTAATTGCGCCCGCCAAGTCCAACATGCCATCTCCGTTAAAGTCAGCCGCTACCAGGTTTGTGGAGTACTGGTCATTGCCAAAGAATTCTATGCCCTGGACGGAGGTAGCAAAGGTCGGGCGAGCAACTGGACTCGATACACTGAAGAACTGCACGTTAGAAGTGCCACCGGCTGGGGTGGGATTTACCACCGTGACGGAAGCGGTCGTCGCCACGGCAATGTCTGAGGCCGGCACGGTCGCGGTGAGCTGTGAACTGCTGACAAAGGTGGTGTTCAGCGGAGCACCGTTCCAGTTGACTATTGCCCCCGATACGAAGCCCGTGCCGTTCACGGTCAATGTGAAACTAGAAGCACCAGGTGCTACGGCGTCGGGCACAAGCGGCTGATTCACGAATGGCACAGGGTTGCTTTGCGCCAGCGTAAACGTACCGACCAGCATTAGACCAAAACATATGAAGTGAATGGCCTTCACCCGAACCTCCCGAATTTTTATTGCCAGAAAATGCTTCGAGATGAGCACATTTCCATGCTCTCATGGTATACGTCTAACGCAAGCGCGACTCGAGGCTTCAACCCGTGTAAGAATGAAAAGTTGCGCTCTTGGCAAGAGATAGACGGTTACTTCGTGAAAATCCAGCGCGTTGCTTTTTTCGCGGAGGAGTCGTGGGGCTGTCCGGAGAAGACTACGCAGCAGCGAAATATTACGACGTTGACGACGAGTATTTGATCGAAATGAGCCCCACGTTCGCCACTTCGAGGCCTACCGAACGATTCCCTAACGGCCTCCAAAAACACAGTTGCGTCTGGTTGCGAGTCTGTGTATTCTTGGGCCGTTCGTTTGAGTTTCCCCTACCCTAAGGCCAACGCGACGAAAGTGGGAGCGACACCTGCCACTTTTCACAGTTGCTCGTGTTTGCGGTTTTTCCTGAAGTGCGCAACGGCCGGGGCACGAATGATCATGGAGGAGCCTCATGAACCAATCGACTCTATTCCCGCCCATCGCACGATTAATGGTGGGCTTTACCCTTCTTATCACCGGCACTGCTTTTCTCAGCAGTTGCAACGGCTGCAATAACAAGCCAACTGCACGCGTGCTGAGTTGGGGTCTCTTGGATAAGACAACCAACATCAATACCAACCTGGCTGACGGAGCTTCATTCAAAATCAACGGAAACGACCAATACATCGTGACCCTGCAAGTGCAAGATCCCGACGGAATTAAGGAGATGGACGTTTCTGGGAGCGGTAATTTCACTTGCTCGATCGAACTGAGCAACGGTCAGCAATTTACAGTTCCCAATCCTGTTTCGGTTACGGCCGTCCCTAAACAAGTTACGACGATTCCCTCTTCCGGTTCGTATCAGGGTTTTGTCATGAGTGGTCCCTTCACTTATTACAAGACCTCTTGCGGCAAGTTCAGCTTCGCGAACGCTCCTCCCAACCTGGAGTACTTTGTCTCGACCGGCACGTTGCAAATTCAGGGACTAGAAATTAGTCAGATGGGAACGTCCACGAGTGCTACTTTGAACCTCGCACCTTAGCAGTCGGTAAGTCCTGTTGGAAGTCATTCGGGCTAAGATAGATCGTTTGGGTCATCTTTCCGTTTGACTTCCTCCAGATTTAGACTTCAATCATGCTCACCCACAACTCTTCAGACTTTGCTGACTGGAAACCTGTAACGCTTGAAGGGCGAATCGTCCGGCTGGAGCCGCTTCGGCGCGATCACGGCCCGGCATTATGGCATGCCCAAAAGGATCACGTACACGATCTCTTTCGCTGGATTCCCTTCCCTGTACTGACCGAATCCGATTCCGATAAATGGATTGCGACGGCGTTCGTCGAACAGGAACGTGGAGAGTCGGTGGTCTTCGTCACCGTCGAACGCAGTTCCGAACGCGTGATCGGAAGCACTCGCTATATGAACATCAATCGCGCTAATCGCCGCGCGGAAATTGGTTCGACCTGGATTGCTCCCGCATGGCAGCGCACCACCGTTAATACCGAAGCTAAATACTTAATGCTGAAGTATGCATTCGAGGAACAAGACTGCATCCGCGTGGAATTGAAGACTGATTCCCTGAATCAAAAATCGCGCAATGCAATACTGCGAATCGGCGCAAAAGAAGAAGGCACATTCCGGCGCCACCTGATCACGTCAACGGGCCGGGTGCGGGACACGGTTTACTTCAGCATCCTGGACTCTGAATGGCAGGAAGTGAAGGCGAAATTGGAAGAATGGCTTGGTGCGCCATCAAGCCAATAACACTTTGGGCATCGCTTACCAGCCTGATGGAAACTGATTACAGTATTGCGTGGTGCTAAAATCTGCACCATGCCAGACAACGAACTGTATCTTGTCGTTCTACCGTTGATCCATTTAAGCAATGTAGGGCCGTTGGGGTTCGGGCTGACCGAACAAGTTCTTACTTTGCTACCTGGTCGTGAGATGGCCACCGAGTTCCACAAGGACGAAGTTGAATCATATTTAATCACATTTAGAAACCGTGCCAACAAGTACCTTGCCGGTGGTCATGTCAAGGGCTATGAAGTAGAAACTGTTGACATCGACGATGAGCGCGTCGTCGTAAGGGTGGTGCAACGTGTCGGCTGATCGTAAGCAAACGGGAGCGAAGGCTAATCCTTACGTTCTTCCCCAGATCTCCGACGCTGTGACGATGGAGCAGGTACGTGAGTTCGGCGACATTTACCTGCAACAATACCGTCAGATTAACGAGATGTACCAAGACACGGCGAACCATCTAAAGGGACTGCTCAAGGATACTGGTCTAGAAAAATGGATCATTGCAGCAGGTGTTGGGGCGATTCTTGAGGCACTTCACATCGTGTGGCTCGCCATCAGGTACATATTCAGGTTCTAGCGCAATTGTGCTCAAATCAAGAATGCACACTGCTACTCTGCGAATCCTAGGTCGTAATCTTGAATCGGACACCTTCGGCGACTTCCAACCTGGTGCGAAACTTGAGTTCTCGCAGTTTTCCATCGAGTACATACATCAAGGCAATCCCCGTATCGAATATGCGAGAAGTTTCTTCCGAGATGCACAGGGCTATGATTTTATTATCGAACGCGAGTACCAGTCGATCCCGAAGATGCAAGACGATTACCTTGGCTACGGCGCTATTATTCTAGAACCCGAGGATCTTTTGTCTTCGCTGCGTCTATACCGTCCGGGTGATCTTGCCTTCGTAGCAGTGAGCATTCAGATATCTGATCGACCACCTGTAATCCTTTATCCCTACCGGGTAATCTCTAACCTTGTCACCGAATCGACCAGACAATTCAAATTCAGACGAGAAGACGTGCAACAGTGGGAGGATTTTGATCGTACGCTCCGATCATCACCATCGTGGAAGTCTCGTTGGTTCAAAATAGCGCGAACATCATTTCTCTACGGAAGCAGCGACGAGTTCAATCCAAACTTTGAAGGGCAAGTTGATCGAGTGTCATACTTCTTCGCTGCGCTCGAAGCTTCACTGGTTCCAAAATCTGACTTCATCCAACGTTGTCTCAAGGAAAGAACAATCGCTCTGCTAGATCTCAAGGGTGACAAAGTGACGACTACAAAAAAACTCTTAAGCAATTTTTACGGAATCAGATCGACTTTAGTCCACGGGAGCCCGCTGTCCCACCAGCAGATGGCCATGTTACAAGACCGTAATCTCTGGTGGAAGTTTGAACAATTAGTTCGCGACCTGCTTGTCGCCGCCGTCAAAAAAATACCACCCGACGAGGAACCGCGAAAGGCTTATCTATCTAATTTGTATGAGCCCGACGATGCGGCTCATGCTGACGAGGTCGTGAGAAACTTTAGGGCAATCAAAGATGATTCGATTAGAAAGAGTTTGGTCGCCGCCCCCGGTTCACGTCTAATATAAATCCGCCACGAGTTATCTACGCATGTCCAGTAAACCGCTTTTTACTTTAATTGATTTCGCTTTTTGTTCGCTTTATTGTAAGCTGGTTTGCACGTCATGCTTCCCTGCTTACCAGCCTTCTCCGAAGGACAGCATCCCACAGTAGGATGGCTGTTTCTCGATCTCAATTCCTACTTCGCTTCGGTTGAACAACAAGACCGTCCCGAGTTGCGAGGACGTCCCGTGGGGATCGTTGCCGTGAACACCGAGTCCACGTGCTGCCTCGCCGCCAGCTACGAAGCCAAAGCCTACGGCGTGAAGACCGGCACCGGAGTCAAAGATGCCAAGGTTCTTTGTCCCCATATCACCATCGTTGAGGCAAGGCCCAAACTGTATGTGGAGTATCAGCAGAAAATCATTCAGGCGATCGGCGAACACCTGCCAATTCACAAAGTCTGGTCGGTGGACGAAGTAGCTTGCCAGCTCTTGGGACGCGAACGCTTTCTCCCGAATGCCACAACCCTCGGGTACAGAATCAAGCAGTCCCTGCGCAATGTAGGCGTCGCATTACGCTGTTCGGTCGGACTGGCTCCGAATAGTTATCTGGCAAAAACCGCGGCCGATCTCTGCAAGCCGGACGGTTTGACCATCGTACTCAAAGAAGATTTGCCTTATGCGCTGCACTGCATGAAGTTGACTGACATTGTTGGCATCAGCAACGCGATGGAACGCCGCCTGAACAATCGGGGCATCACGACGGTGGAACAGCTTTGCAAACTTTCGTCCCAGCAGATGCGGGACATTTGGAACAGCGTGTTGGGAGAAACCATGTGGTACTGGCTGCATGGCGAGGATTGGAAGGAAAAGCCAGACTCGGAGCGCAAGAGCATTGGCAAGCAACATGTGCTCGCGCCCAAATACCGGACGAAAGAAGCCGCCTACAGAATAGCGCTCAAGCTGCTCAGCAATGCAGCCGTGAAATTGCGCCGTTTGGATATGTGGGCACGAGGCATTGGAGTGACGATTGCCTTTTCTCACTGGGGCAAAGAAATGAATAACCCTAATGAACCCTCTGGATGGAGTGCGCACAGGAATATCTCCGCGTGCCGCGACACCATGACGCTTCAAGACCACGTTAGGGAGCTTTGGCGGGAATGCCCCGCGCAAACTCCGGTCCATGTCGGAGTGTGGCTTTTCGATCTGGTCCCAGACCAGTTGCACAATTTAGGGTTTTTCGACGATCCAAAACGCGAGACGGTGAGCCGAACCATGGACGCAATCAATAAGCATTTTCAGAAGCAGAACTTGGTCCATTTAGGCGGCATGCATGGGTTGGACGATGCCGCACCAACGCGTATTCCATTTTTCAGCGTCCCGGAGCTGGCGGATTTTTAAGGTAGCCGTCCGGTATAACGATCATCGTCGCGTAGCCCGCTGGCGGAACTGTAATCACTCCATCCTTTATAAGGCGATTCATCACTGCGGCATCAAAGAAGTGATACCACCACAGCGCGAATTCTTGAAACGACACTGCGCCAGCGTATGGTGACGCCTGGTATGCAGCAACAATCTTTGGACGATCTCCGTTGAGCAATCGTAGTAGCTCGCTGGTGAAACTGTTAGTGATATCGGGAAGCTTTGCGTAAGCACTTTGCGAAACAACAGCAATGGCAGGTTTCCCTTCCTGAACAAACCCAAGACGCTGGAATTCCGCCGTTGGTGGCGAAGCGCCCTGAACAAAGGCCACATAGGATTCGATCAGGTGCGGCACGCTCTCGGGTTTTTCGTCGGCGAATGGGTCAAGGACTCTCGTATGGCCATATGTAATGACGGTTACATCGCCATACCGTGCTTCGGAGTGTGTGTAAATCCCAAGAGAGCCAATTTTGCCTGGGACTTTCTCCAGTCCTGCCAGATAAAATAATTTGCCATCACGTAGAGGCGGATATCCGGGCAGGAAGTCCTTGCGAACATTCTTTGTCTGCCAGCGATCAAAGAGCGCGTCCCCAAACAGCACAAGAGATAGCGCCTGATCGTCATCGATGTGAAATGTGCCGTGAAATTGTGTATGGAGTGCTTGTTGCCGGGCCTCAATAGACCGGACCGTGGCGTCAACGAGAGACTTGTCTATTCCCTCGAACCACGCGGCTTGAGCACGATGGATGATGGGAAAGGTCGGCTTATAAGAACCTGCTGTGCCTGTACGTAGTAACTCCACTCGGACCAATGCATCAATATGGGATTGCAGTTCGGAGGGTTGCAAATGCAGCGTATGGGCAATAGCGCTCGGCGCACGCCCCTTGCTCAATTCATCGCAAATCTGGACATTCAGGGAATCTTGTTGATCCGTTGTTCCAACAATTACAGATGGGAGATCGTTATTCGATCCGGACACGGCAAAGAACTCGAAATCTTTTTGCGAACGGCCAAACACGGGTAAAGCAAGTGCAAGGATCGCGGCGCCAATGACGATCATCAATGGACGGCTGTCGCAAAATCTACTGAAGATAGGTCTCATCTGAATTAGCTGCTTCCCTTGTACCGTCATGAGTTTGCGTTTCGTTGCAGTCGCTGCTGAGCACGTCTGGCAATAATCCAGGAGCCACCACACATTGCGAGAGCGATCAATCCGCTGGACCACTCGTCAGGATTATGGATATCAGCCGCAACTCTTCGCGCATGGAGAAGCACAACAAATAGCAGGAAAGTAACTCCTAGCAGGAACCCGGCCAACTGATCCACTCGACGAAAGGCAATAGCTATGGCAGCCGCGATAAAAGCTGTCCCGATTAGATAGGTCAAGAATAGACTGCCGGGAATCCATGTGGGTATCAGGCTGGCAATAAGACGTCCAACCAGAAAATGAATGCCCCCGAAAACAACGAGTGACACCGCGAACAAGTAAGGACCCGAGACTGCCAACTTACCCAAGACACTTTCCCATCGCAAGCTGGCACGTGGCAGGATGAGCGCTAACGTCCAAGCCGAACCTGCCATGGCCAATGCTTCGCAGAAAACTCCATAAGTCGTCCAATCCCCGGGATGTGCCAGTATCAATGGCAAATTGGAGAACAATGCATACGCTAGAAATAGGTATCCCAGCAGAATTGCCGTCGCCCGTGAATGAACCTTCGCCACAATACTCAAGCCCGCCGCGACCAGAGCGAGACCGGTCATATACCCAAAAAATGGATTCACAGGAAACCACGCCACTCCGCCGACCGTCAGTCCAAAATGGGCGCAGAAGAAATCTTCGACTCCGAAAGCCATTATGGTAACGCCAAACAAAAGCTGACCCTTTGCGATGATCTTTCCCATTAATTTGGCTCCTGATCTAGATAGGGTAGAGAGACGAGAAAGATCCCGCTGGGTGGATTGGACGGATACGCTGGCGAAAGGTTTCGGGGAGCTTGCCGATCTGCGGATCCCCGAGCGTACTTTCGTCATCTAATGTAGTGTTTGACTTCCCTACTTGGGCAACCTAGTCTGGAAGTAGTTCTTTAATGGCCATTTCCCACCAGTGGGGGCGTCACGGCTTCGACGGAGATGCTTGCGGCCAAGAGGCATGCTGGGGTGCCCACACCCATTAATCGTGAGCAAAATGATAATTGCCAATCAACCTATGGCATACGCAGCCTAATTTATTAGGCAGCCGTTTTCCGCAGCTTCGCCCTTGGGCTGCGAGCGAACGTCACACAGAGGGCTGCTCTTTTCAGCTACGTCTGGGCTGAGAGGCTAAGATCACAGGCTAGCAGTCGGCGTTTCTTGTCCGTTCTGAGCGACGGCCGCGAACGTCCTGGGGTAATGCCCAGGGCATGAACGTGAATAAGCATGTAGTCTCTTGACCAGTAACATTTTCGGACGCGGGTTCGACTCCCGCCGCCTCCACCAATCCTCTACGATTTGCCCAAGGCTGACAAGCAATACATCATAATAGGCATAAAACTTCCGTTTATGCTTGAAATATCATTTAATCGGTAATAATATGCCGATATGGGCAATTTGACATATAAATCCATCTCGGAACTCCAGAACCTGCTTGGAGGGCAGCTTCAGGCTCTTCGTCTCTCCAAGAATCTCGACCAAATTACCACTGCTGAAAAGGCCGGGATATCCGAGAAGGCTTTAAGGAACCTGGAAGCCGGCCGCGGATCAAATGTTGCGTCCTTCCTACGAGTACTAAAAGCACTCGAGTCTTTAGACGGCTTGGACTTGCTTGTTCCCAAGCCTTTGGTGAGCCCTTTAGCGCTGCTGCATAGCTCAAAAGTGAGGCAGCGGGCACGAAAATCGTCCGCATCATCACAGGGCCGAAATCGATGAAGCCCGTTGATGTCATCGAAATACTGATTTGGGGAAAAAGGGTAGGAGCCGCATCAGCAGACCTAGGACTCGCGTCCTACGCCTTCGAGTACGACCCATCTTGGAAGCGCCACAACGTCGAACTGGCGCCGCTGACGATGCCCTTATCGGATCCACGTCAGATATTCACTTTCCCCACGCTTCCGAAGGTGACGTATTTTGGTCTTCCCTCATTGCTAGCTGATGCCCTTCCCGATGACTTCGGCAACGCACTCATCGACGCATGGATGGCCACCAAAGGTATTGAGAAAAGCGCCGTCACCGTACTTGATCGGCTGGCCTATATGGGCAAACGGGGTATGGGTGCTTTGGAGTTTCGCCCAGTGCGCGGATCGAATACCGAAAGTTCAGCTCCTATCGAAATGAAGCAACTTGTCGAGGAAGCGCGTCGGCTTGTAGAAGGCAGCTTCGCGGTAGACCACGAAGCCAAAGCTGCGCTGGCAAACATCATCAGGGTTGGCACTTCGGCAGGCGGCGCGCGCGCGAAAGCTGTCATCGCCTGGAACCCAAATACGGATGAGGTTCGCAGCGGACAGTTCTACACTGCAGCCGGATTCCAACACTGGCTTTTGAAGTTCGACGGCGTCGGCAAGGACAAGGAACTGGGGACGGGTGAAGGATACGGACGTATCGAGTACGCCTATTCGCTGATGGCGAAGAAAGCGGGCATTCACATGTTTCCCTGCCGGCTGCTAGAAGAAAACGGGCGAGCTCATTTCATGACAAAGCGGTTTGACCGAGAGGATATCCTTGGCAAGACTCACAAGCACCACATGCAGACGCTATGTGCCATCAATCACCTTGATTTCAGGCAACGTGGCACCCACGCGTATGAGCAACTCTTCATGACCATTGGCAAACTCGGTCTTGATGACGCCGCAAAGAGCCAGACCTTCCGCCGCATGGCCTTCAATGTGATGGCTCGCAACTGCGATGACCATACCAAAAACTTCGCATTCGTGTTGAAGCAGGGCCAGTCTTGGCAGCTTGCGCCAGCCTATGACGTGACTCACGCCTACAATCCGAAGGGTAAATGGACTTACCAACACTTGATGAGTGTGAACGGAAAATTTCAGGACATTACCCGTGCCGATTTGATGGAAGTTGCCGACCGTTTTGGTGTCCGCAGATCGAAAGACGCCCTGGCTGACATCCGAGCGGCATTGAATAATTGGTCTGACTTTGCAAAGGATGCGGGAATATCACTGTCTCTAAGTGACAAAGTCGCTCATGATCTACAGCCGGTCTGAGATTTAAGGCACCTCTGCTACGAGCGGCTACGCGAGCATCTTCTATTTCTGGGCCAACAGCAATCGTGCATCTTGAAGTTCGGGCCGGTCTCCGTCCGCATGCGTACAAACGGAAAGGAGTTGGGCAGAGTATGTTTTCGCTTTTTCGTTATCGCCCGACAGCTTGGCTGCGCGTGCCGCACCGGCGAGCGAATTGAAGCGATTAGGCGCCGTGCTCAGTGTGGCTTCGAATTCTTTCATCGCTTGCGAGGGCTGCTTCAGTTCAAGCAGCATCTCGCCAAGCAGTTCGCGAGCCGGCACGATGACCCCTGGCGTGACATTATTCTTGTCGGTCTTGTCCTCGTGATCAACGGCGAAACGCATCTGTTGCAAGGCCTCTTCACGATGGCCGTCAGCAAAACTTAGCCACGCGGTTGTGATCTCACGTTGAATGTCTACCTGGTCAGCCCAGTACGTCTCGTTGTTCTGGGTAAGCGTATCGCGCAGGGATGTCAGCTGCACTAAATCTTTTCGAGCAATATCGAGTTGACCTGTATGTGACGCGCCGAGAGCGCGCGCGAAGTGCAGATTGGCTTCGGTCCAGGACAAACGGCCGCCAGGAAATGTGTTTTGGGGCACCGTGAGTGCAGCCGCCTCGGACCAGGCATGTCGCTCCACAGCATAGCGAGCGGGCGAAGTACCCAACGCATACAGTCCGTTAAAATACTGCGGATCATCTGGCCGACCGGCTGGCAGCGCTTCCAGAACTTTTTTCGCCTCGCGATCCTGGCCGCCTTGGAGATAGGCATAGATCAGGTAATCCTGCGCGTGCAACTCATTGCCGGGCGCATTGTTTTTCTGTGCCGAGGCTATCGAAAGGAGGTTGGACTCAATCGACTCCTGCCATAACCCTAGCCGAATGAAAATGTGCGACGGCATGTGCAGTGCGTGTGGCGAATCCGGAGCGATCGCGGCGTAACGTCGCGCTGCGTCCAAGGCCTTCGGCGCCAGCGATGGATAATCGTAAGCGTGGATGATGTAGTGGGCCAGGCCGGGGTGCTCCGGTTGTTCGACAAATAGCGGCTCAAGTATGGCTCCGGCTTTTTTCTGATTCACATACGTCTTGTCCGTAGGCGGAGCGGTGGCGAGCAGCGAGAGCGCATGAAAAATAGCCGCTTCATGGTCGTCAGGATAGCGCGCTTGCAACTGGTCCATGGCTTTTTCATAAGCCAATGCACGAGCGCGGTGGTCGATCTTGTCGGCGTCAGTGAAAAACGTGCCGATAGCAGCAATGTAATCCCGCTCCCTCTGCGTCTTTGCTCCGGTTAACTTTGCTTTTTCCGCAGCCGCCGCGCCCGCTTTCAGGTCAGCGGGACTGGGCATCTGCCAGACCTGATGGTAGTTCGTCATGGCAATTCCCCAATACGCCATGCCGCATGTGGGATCTTTTTGCGCTACAGCAGTAAAGGTATCGCTGGCCTTCTCGTACCAAAAGGAATGGAGCATCGCCACCGCGCGGCTGAATTGCGGCTGAACCGACGGATCACAAGAAACGGGGAAATTCACTTTGCCGAGTTTGCTGGGATCGCCTGCGGGGTGGTCATGTTGGGCAACCGCAGGTGGCACAAATGCGGCGCACACGCTCAGAACAAGCATCATGCAAATGAAGGCGGGTCGATTCAATGTGGTTTCCTTGGTTGTATCCATGCTACGTATTTTGGGTTGCGATTACAGCGAAGTCAAGGTAAGGGTCGAATACAGTTTCAGTAATCGGACACTACTACTTTTCTGCCAAAGACCCGCGTGGCGGATTGGAGATCACGGGAGTACCTTTCTCTCCGAAAAATACGGCGAGAAAACGCATGGGCCTGGTTCCCTCGTTTATCCCACGATGCCACTTCGTGTGCGCTTGCATGAATGCCTGGCCAGTTTTGAAAATAATGTGGGAACCATCCTCGAATTCAACCGTCAGTTGGCCCTCCAGAACATAAATGTAGCCGGGCACGGGATGAATCATCCAGTCAGTTTTGCCTCCGGGCGGGAGTGCCAAAATCATCGAACTCACTTCCGGGTTCGGTGTCGACAGATATCTAACTGGCTCGCCAGCGTCGGTGGTTGTGTCTTTCGACACCATGGTGATCGTCGCCTGACCGACAGTTTGAATGGTCGCTGCAACAGCTTGTGCGAAGAACATAGTTGTGAAGTCCTTTCGTTCTGAGTATCGTACGCCCGTCGGATGCTGCCAAAGGCGTCGTCGATGCTAGTTACACCTTTGTCTTCATATTGATACAGAAAACAATCCGAACAGCTAGCAAGTGAATCTAATTCACCATGCAAAGGCGCTTGTTCGGTTTCATAGCAATCATTCAAGTCATCCTATTTCTAACGCATTGGCTCTTGTACGCGACGTGGGCGTTTTCGCCATCGGGAGATGAGGCTCATGGCGCATTATGGGCAAAGCTGCTTGTAGGATTTTTGTCTATCACGTTCGTCAGCGCTTCCCTGCTCGCATTCAAATATACCAACGCCGCAGTACGCGCCTTCTATCGGGCAGCGGCGGTTTGGATCGGCATCGTTAGCTTCCTATTCGTCGCAGCCGCCTTCTCCTGGATTATTTTCTCGATCGCGCAACTGACAGGGTTGAGTTTGAACTTCCATCGGATGGTGGAATTGCTCTACGCTGCCGGCATTGCCGCAGGGCTTTACGGCGTTTTCAACGCAAACTGGACGCGCGTTACACGAACGACGGTTCGACTCGCGAACCTGCCGGAAGCGTGGCGTGGACGAACCGCAGCCTTGATCAGCGACGTTCATCTTGGTCATGTCCGCAATGGTGGATTTCTACGACGCATGGTGGCAAAGATTTTGAAGGAAGAACCGGACTTGATTTTTATCGCTGGCGATTTGTTTGATGGAACCGCAATCGACGCCGGAAAAGCGACCGAGCCATTGAATAAACTCAAAGCGCCCCAAGGTGTATTTTTTGTCGCTGGAAATCATGAACAGTTCGGCGACGACAGCAAATATCTGCATGCCATCTCCGCTGCTGGAGTGCGCGTTCTCAACAACGAAAAAGTGGAAGCAGATGGTTTGCAGATCATCGGCGTCCCCTATCGAAACGCTACGCAGGGACAGCATCTGGCGAGTGCACTTCGCGATGCCAACGTAGACCGCGATCGTGCGAGTATCTTGTTAACTCACGCACCTGACTATCCCGAAGTGGCCGAGGCCGCGGGCGTTTCGCTACAGCTTTCCGGTCACACTCATCTCGGCCAATTCGTTCCATGGAGTTGGATGGCGCGACGCGTGTACCGTCAATTTGTTTATGGATTAAGCAGAATCGGCAAGATGCAAGTGTTCACTTCCAGCGGCGCTGGAACGTGGGGACCGCCGCTGCGGTTGGGATCGAATCCTGAGATCGTCGTGCTTCAGTTTGAATAAACTTCGCGATACGCTGACAACTTGATGCCTTCAGCGACGACAGCCACACGACGATATGACTCAATCCGGTCCGCGTGATCGTAAGTATCAGTCACAACGATCACTTCATCGGCTCCTGTATCGTTCACCAGCTTCTGCAATCTCGTTTTCACGGTCGCGTCAGAACCTATGATCGCAGCGGCCAGCCTGCTCTTCACGGCGGCTTGCTCATGTTCCTGCCATAGCCCATCCATCGAATCGACTGGGGGTAATAACTCAACCGGTTGATTTCGGATGAGGCGAAGAAATCGTTGCAGTGGCGTTGTAAAAAGCCGTTGCGCTTCCGCATCCGTCTTCGCCGCGATGATCTGAACTGCCACCATGAAGTATGGCTTCTCTAATTTCTGGCTTGGCCGGAAGCTCTCGCGATACAAATGGGCGGCGGCATAAAGATAGTCAGGAGCGAAGTGGGCTGCGAAGGCAAACGGCAATCCAAGCGTCCCCGCGAGCTGCGCACTGAAGCCGCTCGAACCGAGCAATGTGATTGGCACGTTGCTGCCTTGTCCAGGAAATGCTTTCACGGCTTGACCTGGTTTTTCTGGCCCAAGATAAGTTTGGAGCTCATGGAGCAACGCTGGAAAATCCTCTCCGCTTTGTTGCAGGTCACGCCGCAACGCGTGCATTGTCTTGAAATCACCACCCGGAGCGCGTCCTAGCCCCAGATCAATTCGGCCCGGATACAACGCTTCCAGCGTTCCAAACTGTTCCGCGACGACCAGGGGAGCATGATTGGGCAGCATTACTCCGCCACTGCCAACTCGGATGGTCCTGGTGGCTCCGGCAACGTGCCCAATCAGTACTGCCGTCGCCGAACAAGCGAGTCCAGCGATCGAGTGATGTTCCGCCAGCCAGTATCGTTTGTATCCCAGCGGCTCGACGTGACGAGCCAAATCCACCGATCGCGCGATCGCGCTTGCGGCGGGCTCTCCCGCGCGCATGCCCACTAAATCCAATACAGAAATTGCCAACTCATTACTCATGGGGGATTAGATGAGCCTGGCGGGAAAGCGATGCCGGTGTCTGGCATTAATCGCGGTGCAGATCAGCTACGCAACATCCCTCGCCCAGCTGTAGAACGCCGGATCTTCGGGATGACAGCCTTTAAGAATTACGGAAATTCAAGCCATGCCACCGCAGGAAAGGCGTCATTCATTCATCATCGCGCGACAGTGACGGGCAATTTGGCGTTCTTCTTCAGCAGGCAAGATTTGAATCTTGTCTGGCGTCAATCCTAGGCATGCGAGACCCTCCGTCGCGGCAGATCGAATTTGCTCGCTATGCTCACCGATGCCTCCGGTAAACACCAACAGATCGACTCCGCCTAGAAGAGCGGTATACGCGCCGATAAGTTTGCGTACGGACACAGCAAAAACATCGAGTGCAAGGTTGGCTTTAGGGTCGTTCAAGCCAGCGCGTTCTTCCAAAGCCTTCACATCGCTCTCACCGGATGAAAGACCTAACAGCCCGCTCTGATGATTGAGCAAATCTTCGAGTTCATCGGCACTCAACTTTTCATTTCGCAAAATGTAAAGCAGTGTGCCTGGATCGAGATCACCTGACCGCGTGCCCATAGGGATACCTCCTGTAGGAGTAAGGCCCATAGTCGTGTCGATGGACTGTCCATCGCGAACAGCGCAGAGGCTCGCACCGTTTCCAAGGTGGGCGAAGATCGCGCGCTTCGGAAGTTTAGCTCCAAAGTGATGGACAAGCGATTTATAGGACAGCCCGTGAAAACCATAACGTCGAATACCAGCGTCAAAGTATTTCTGCGGCAAAGGCAGGTGGGACGCAGTCTCTGGCATCGTTTCGTGAAACGCGTCGTCAAAACAGGCGAACTGCTGCGCCACTGGAAAAACTCTCTCAGCAGCGGCGATGAGTGACAGAGCTTGCGGGATATGTAAGGGTGCGAAGTGCACAGCCGACTTGAGCTTCTCCAACACTTTCGGAGTGATTCGTTGATGCGTACGGAGACTAGGGCCACCATGCACAATGCGATGGCCAACAGCCGTTGGAACAACAGGAAGATGCTCCTGAATGGAAGACGCAACCGCAGCCAAAGCATCGGTCTGCGACTTCAGTTCACCCTTACGCTGGAGAATCGATTTTCCATCAGTGGAATTAATCTTCAGAGCACCGTCATCGCGGCCGATACCGTCGGCGCTCCCAGTCAGCAGTGCCACTTCATCGTTGGTGCCGCGATAATACACACCAAACTTCAGGGAAGACGACCCGCTATTGATTGCGAGGATCAGATTTTCTCTCGCTTCCGAGGCTAGTGTCATGCTGAAGCTGGCCATTTCCAATCCCGAATTTCTTTCTTGTCGATGCCCTCAGCATGGGCGTAACGAATGCTCTCAATAATCTGATCTTTCAACCATTCTTTGACATGCGCGCCCACGGATTGCAGTCGCGGCACGCGATCAATCACATCGATCGCAAGATTGAATCGGTCGACTTGATTAAGGATCGCCAGTTCCAGCGGCGTATTGATATTGCCCTTTTCTTTGTAACCACGCACGTGGAAATTGTCATGGTTCGTGCGCCGGTAGCTCAGCTTATGAATGAGCGCAGCGTAGGAGTGGAAATTGAAGATTACCGGCTTGTTTGTAGTAAACAACGAATCAAATTCGCGGTCTGACAATCCGTGTGGATGCTCCGACTCCGGCAGCAGGCGAAACAAATCAACGACGTTGACAAATCGGATTTTCAAATCAGGGAAACGTTCTTTTAATATTGCGACCGCCGCCAGAGCTTCCATGGTCGCAATGTCACCGGCACAGGCCATTACTACATCGGACTCGGCATCGTTATCCGTGGAAGCCCAATCCCAAATGCCAATGCCTTTTGTGCAATGCGTTATCGCCTGGTCAATCGTGAGATATTGCAGGTGGTCTTGCTTGTCTGCGACGATGACGTTTACATAGTCACGCGACCGCAGGCAATGATCGGTCACACTCAACAGGCAGTTTGCGTCCGGAGGCAAATAAATTCTCACGACATCCGCGCTCTTGTTTGTGACCAAGTCGAGAAACCCGGGATCCTGATGGGTGAAGCCATTATGGTCCTGCCGCCAGACTAAAGAAGTGATAAGCAAGTTGATGGAAGGGATGGGCACGCGCCAGTTAAGTTCCTTCTTCGATTTCTCCAACCACTTGGCGTGCTGGTTAAACATCGAGTCGATTACGTGAACAAAAGCTTCATAAGTCGAGAACAAGCCGTGGCGTCCGGTAAGAACATAGCCTTCAAACCAGCCCTCCAGCGTGTGCTCACTCAGCATTTCCATTACGCGGCCGGAGACGTCTAGTTCGCCGCCATCGTCATCTTCGGGCTTGTATTCCGCGAGCCAGGTTTTTTTCGAGGCCGCATAGATAGCGGTCAACCGATTGGACGCGGTTTCATCCGGGCCAAACACCCGGAAAGTATTCATATTGCGTCGCATTACTTCGGCGAGATAGTGCGCCAGAACATCAGTAGGCGGAGCGTAGCTTCCTCCCGGCGTTTTTACATCGAATGCATAATCGCAAAAGTTCGGGAGTTCAAGTTCCTTTCGAAGAAGCCCCCCATTCGCATGCGGGTTGGCAGAAATACGCCGTGCTCCCTGCGGCGCGAGCTCCTTGAGTTCCTTAATCAAACTTCCCTTGTCATCGAAAAGCTCTTCGGGCTTGTAGCTCCGCATCCAGTCTTCGACAATTTTCAGACTGTTTTTATTCGTAACCGGGTCGACGACGGGGACCTGGTGCGCACGCCAAAAATCTTCGACTTTGTGGCCATCGACTTCTTTGGGCCCGGTCCAGCCTTTCGGAGAACGCAGCACGATCATCGGCCAGCGAGGGCGCGACGTATCTCCAGTCGACCGCGCATGCTGCTGTAGAGCGCGGATTTCCGTGATGCATTGCTCGAGCGTTGCAGCCATCTTCTGGTGCATGGTTGCTGGATCGTTTCCCTCGACAAAATAAGGCTTGTGGCCGTAGCCAATTAGCAACGATTCCAATTCCTCGTGCGGAATGCGCGCGAGAATGGTCGGGTTCGCAATCTTGTATCCGTTCAGGTGCAAAATCGGCAGGACCGCGCCATCGCGAATCGGATTGAGAAATTTGTTCGAGTGCCATGAAGTTGCAAGCGGGCCAGTCTCAGCCTCACCGTCCCCGACCATGACCGTGACGATGAGATCGGGATTGTCGAACGCGGCCCCATATCCGTGGGAGATGGAGTATCCGAGTTCACCGCCTTCATGGATTGAACCCGGAGTTTCAGGCGTGCAGTGCGAACCGATTCCACCCGGAAACGAGAATTGGCGAAAAAATTTGAGCAAGCCGGCTTCGTCACAACTCTTGTCCGGATAAATCTCAGAGTAATGACCTTCGAGATAACAGTTTGCGAGTGTTGCCGGAGCGCCATGTCCTGGCCCGGCTATGTAGATCATGTTCAGATCATATTTCTTGATCAGACGATTCAGGTGCACCCAAACCAGCGACTGACCTGGATCGGAGCCCCAATGCCCAAGCAAGCGATTCTTGATGTGCTCCGGTTTCAGAGGCTCGCGTAGCAACGGATTCGCGCGCAAATAAATCATTCCCGCAGCAAGATAGTTGCAGGCGTTCCAGTAAGCATTGGTCTTTCTTAGTTCCTCGGACGAAAGAGGCGTCAGGATTTCAGCGATGGCAGCCATATAACTTCTCCGTAGAAATCTATTTTAGAAGAACGGGGAGAATCATGTAGTGCGCTATTGACCATTGCTAAGTTCGCTGTCGTTCTCCTACCGCGATCCTACATTCCAAACATTTCTCTCTAATGACAACCTGAAGATTTCGAATAGCAACTGCACTGCGAGTCCTCGCATCACACGTGCTTCTTCATGGTTTGTAACAGCTAAATATTCCTCAGCACTTAATAAGGATGGAACCCGTGGCCAAGAAAACTGTAACTTCGCAAAAACCGACTTCTTCAAAGCCCGTCAGCTCAAATTCCAAAGGCGGCGAAACACACCAACAAGCCTCCCGCAATGGCGTGGCATTGACCACAAATCAGGGACTGCCCATTTCCGATAACCAGAATTCTCTGAAAGCCGGGGGACGCGGCCCGATCCTGCTAGAAGATTTCATTTTGCGTGAAAAGATCACGCACTTTGACCATGAGCGAATTCCAGAACGCATCGTCCACGCGCGTGGCTCGGCAGCTCACGGATATTTTCAGCCTTACAAGTCGATGAAACGATTTACCAGCGCTGAGTTTCTCTCCGACCCAAGCATTAAGACTCCGGTGTTCACCCGATTTTCGACGGTCGCAGGAGGTGCGGGTTCCGTCGATCTGCCTCGCGACGTGCGCGGGTTTGCCGTCAAGTTCTATACACAGCAAGGCAATTTCGATCTCGTCGGAAACAATATTCCAGTTTTCTTTATTCAGGACGCCATCAAGTTTCCCGACCTAATCCACGCAGTCAAGATGGAAGCGGATCGCGGTTATCCACAGGCTGCAAGCGCACACGACACATTTTGGGATTTCATCTCGTTGATGCCGGAATCTCTGCACATGGTTATGTGGGCGATGTCGGATCGCGCGATTCCCCGTTCGCTTCGCATGATCGAAGGTTTCGGCGTGAATACGTTTCGACTGGTTAACGCGGCCGGCGACACAAATTTCGTAAAATTCCACTGGAGACCAATTCTCGGTACGGCTGCGGTTCTGTGGGATGAAGCAGTAAAAATCTGTGGTGCCGACCCTGATTTTCATCGCCGCGATTTATATGAAGCTATCGACTCTGGAGATTTTCCGGAATGGGAACTAGGTTTCCAAATTGTCGATCAGGAAACGGCCGACGCACTTCCCTTCGACATTCTTGATGCCACTAAACTCGTCCCTGAAGAAATTGTGCCGTTACAAATGGTCGGCAAGATGACGCTTGACCGCAATCCCGACAACTTCTTTTCCGAAACCGAGCAGGTTGCGTTTTGCCCCAGCCACATTGTTCCGGGAATCGACTTCAGCGAAGATCCGCTGCTGCAGGGGCGTTTGTTTTCCTATCTCGACACACAATTGAGCCGCTTGGGATCTCCCAACTTCCATGAACTTCCCATCAATGCTCCGAAATGTCCGTTCGCGAATATGCAACGTGATGGTCACATGCAGATGCTGGTTCCGAAGGGCCGGGCAAATTACGAACCTAACTCAATCGCAATGGATGGACCACGCGAGTCTCCCGCACTGGGGCTTCGTACGGCACCAATTTCAACGGAAGGGACAAAGGTGAGATTGCGGGCTGAATCGTTTAATGACCACTACTCGCAAGCGCGACTGTTTTTCCGCTCAGTCACTCCGCAGGAGCAGAAGCATATTGGGCAAGCATTGACGTTCGAACTGAGCAAGGTAGATATTCCGGCCATCCGTCAAAAAATGCTGGGCCATCTCAACGTCATCGACAAGGAGCTGGGCAATACCGTTGCCGACGGATTAGGAATGGTTGGGCAGGCGATAGCCGCTACGCCGACGGCTAAACCTATCGATCTCGAGCCAAGTCCGGCGCTTCGCTTGTACGGGAAATATCCTCCGACGTTGAAAGGCAGAAAAGTTGGTGTGCTGCTCGCCGACGGATTCAATGCGAAAACGAAAAATGCGGTTGTATCGGCAATTGAGAAGGAAGGCGCCACCGCTGCAATAATTGCGCCGAAGGTTGGCGAAGTGAAGGACGCATCCGGCAACAAAGTGGCGGCACAGATGGCTCTACGCGGCTCACCATCGGTGCTGTTCGATGCTGTGGTGATTCTGGCAGGGCCAGACGGAGACGCAGCTCTGGCCGCCGATCCCGACGGAGTCGCATTCCTCATGGACGCCTGTCGTCACTTGAAGGCGATCGGATTATCCGGCGCGGATAGCGTAACGGAGAAGGCGCAAGTCGATGGTGAAGTTGGAGTCTTTACTCTCGATAATGCTGCTGACATTCGCCAGTTTATCGAAACCGCTCGGTCCGGCAAAGTCTGGGATCGAGAACGTTAAAACCTGTCGGCGCGGTAACAAGCTAATTGCTGCGCCGGCATGTTTTATCTTGCTCCGATAGGCTTATCTCGCGCTACCCTTTTTCGTCGAGGAAAGCTGCGACCACGCGGTTGAATTCGTCGGGAAGTTCTTCGTATGGCAGGTGACCAACACCTTTCATCACGTGGACCTGGCAATCCTTGAAATTCCGTTTCAGCGGTTCAATGGACGCCGGTACTACGGCTTTGTCGCGATCTCCCCACAGAAGCAGCGTTGGGATGTCTGCCAGGCGTGGCAACATGGATTGCAAATCGGCGAGATCGTCATCCCATGTCGAAAGAATTTCAAGTTCGTGGCGAAATGCCCCAGGAAGTTGAAACGGTTCGGAGTATCCCTGCAATGTGCCCGGCCTGATGCGCTGCGGGTCTCCATACAGCCGCCTTAGCAAATACGGTTGCACCATCTGCCGTACGTGAGGAATCAGGCGAAGAAAAGATGGAGCAATCCATGGATGGCTCAACAATGCAGCAATGCGCTTACCCTGATGCGACCATGGATTCACTGGCGCAACGAGTACGAGTCGGTTGATCCTCTTGGGATCCAGCGCTGCAGCCATCATGCTGATTGCGCCGCCATGAGAAGTGCCCAACAGATCGCATGACGTGATCCCGGCTGCATCCAAAAATCTCAATAAGCGAGCAGCGCTGGCGCGCAAATGAGCCTCAAGGCCGTCCGGGCGGTCTGAGAATCCAACGCCCAGCATATCAACCGCGTGTACGGTATGACGTCGCGCAAAAAATGGAATGGCATATCGCCACGAAAAAGAGTATCCGAGCAAGCCGTGCAGGAGAACCAGCGGTGGGCCGATACCATCGCGTAGATAGCGCATACGACCGCCATCCAGCGTGATCCAGTGGTCCTGGATGGAATAAGAATCGGACGACTTCATAGACACCGGCATTCCGGCCAACATTTGCGGTACCGCTGTCATTTTAACCGTCCGGATCGGTCATCCCTTTTGATGCTTACTAGCGGCGTTTCTTTCCTAGCAATTTTTTGAGCACTCGAATTCCCTTGTCAACATGCTGTTCCTGCAACAAGTATGGAGGCAGGAATCGCAGAACCGTGTCTTGCGTGCTGTTAAATAGAATACCTTCGGCTAGCGCTTGTTCCACGATCGGCCGCGCAGGAATATTAAGCTGAAGCCCTTGAATCATGCCTCGCCCGCGCACGGATTCGGCTGAAATAAACTTGTCAGCCAGAATCTGCAACTGATCGTGTAGATAGCCTCCAACCCTATTTACATTTTCCAGCAAGTCATCCTCTTCGAGTATTGCAAGAAATTCCAGCGCGACACGGCAGGCCAGTGGACCGCCTCCGAATGTTGTGCCATGCTGGCCGGGCGAAATCGAAGATGCGAAAGATTCCTTCGTCAGCAACGCGCCCAACGGAAGCCCGCCCGCGATGGGCTTAGCTATTGTGACCATGTCCGGAGTTACACCAAACATCTGGTAAGCAAACATGGTTCCTGTTCGTCCCAGTCCACATTGAATTTCGTCAAAGATGAGCGCTGCTTTGTGACGGTCGGCAAGTTCGCGGCACTCTTTCAAGAACTCGAACGAACATTCGTAAACGCCGCCTTCGCCGGAAACGGGTTCAAGAACGATGGCACAAGTTTTATCGGTTACCGCCGCGCGTAAAGCTTCAACATCATTTCGAGGAACGAACTGGACATCTGCAAGGAGCGGTTCAAATCCTTTGCGATGTTTTTCTTGCCCAGTGAGAGACAACGCTCCGTAGCTTCGCCCGTGGTACGAGTCGGCGAGACCGACGAGTTGAAATTTATTATCTCCTCCGGAGCGACGCCCGGCGAGCCGCGCGAGTTTCACGGCCGCTTCAATTGCCTCGGTACCACTGTTCGAGAAAAAGGCGCGATCCATCCCCGCTAGAGTGCAGAGCTTATCCGCCAGAAGGCCTTGATATTCGTTGTAGTAAAGATTGGAAAGATGAATGACTTTCGCCGCCTGCTCCCGAATCGCTTTGACAATCCGCGGATGCGCATGACCCAACGCATTCACTCCAATGCCGGCGACAAAATCGAGGTAGCGCTTCCCCGCATCATCAAACAGGAACGGCCCTTTACCACGTGTCAGAACAACCGGATACCGGGAATAAGTAGAAAGCAGAAACCGGCTTTCGCGCTCGACGACGACGTTGCTGGCAGCGTTTTCCATGGAAGAATTCTAAATGCAAAATCAGCCGGAGAGCGACAAAGGCACATGACTTAGCATGTTCGGGCATGAGTTCCTAGGCCTTCCCTTGCAGCGACTTACCGAATTTCACATATTCCTTCCAAAAAACGTAGGCATTAGCATTTTGCATCTCTATAATTATGGAAGTTGCAATTTTGGCTGGAATTAGGCGGCTTTCATGTCGAATGTAGTGGCAGCGAAAGTGCATTGGCAGAGATACGGACTTTTGCACCCGTCTGCGCACCAGCCGATGAATCGCGATCTTCAGAGCCGCTTTACCGCCGTTTTGCTCTTCCTGCTGACTTCTGCGGCGATCACGCTGGCATGGATCAACTTCCAAAAGGAACGAGATTTCCAGGTTCCATACGACGGCGTCTGGTGGGTGGAGCAATCCCATTCCCTGGTTGCGGACCGCGTTGACGGAGACGGCCCTGGATTCAAAGCTGGCATTCGTAGCGGCGACCAAGTTGTCGCTGTGGGCGGCCATGATATCAATGGCGCAGCGTCTCTCGACCGGCAGATCTACCGCATCGGGGCGTGGTCGAAAGCTACCTATTCTTTGGTGCGTCGAGGTGTCCCGGTAGATGCTGTCGTAATTCTCACTCCTGCGGACAAGTCTCAGAATACCTGGCTGCGGCTCATCGCTCTGATCTATCTGAGCATCGGCCTTTACGTGTTGTTGCGACGCTGGACCGCACAAGGATCGACCCATTTCTACGTTTTCTGTTTGGTGTCGTTCGTCTTCTACGCTTTCCATTTCACCGGAAAATTTAATTCATTCGACTGGACGATTTATTGGGGCAATATCTTCGCCGGCCTGTTGCAGCCAGCGTTGTTCCTGCACTTCGTTCTTATTTTTCCCGAGCGCCGCAAGTTTGTGCAGCGGCACTCCTGGATCATTCCCGCGATATACGTTCCGGGCGCTTCCCTATTTGCCGTTCATATTTTGTCGTTGCGTTTCCTGCAGGCCAGCGGACGCCTCAGTTGGAATCTCGACCGCCTCGAAATGGGCTATCTTGCGCTGCTCTTCGTCGCAGCCGCCGGGTTGCTATGGCACAGTTATCGCAATGCAACCACGCCGATACTTCGCCAGCAACTCAAGTGGGTCACGCGCGGAACTATTCTCGCGATCACTCCGTTCACGCTGTTTTATGTAATCCCGTATCTGACAGGCACGATGCCGACGTGGAAAGTGTCTGTGCTTTCGCTCGGATTACTGCCACTGACGTTTGGCTACGCGATCTTCCGCTATCGCTTGATGGACGTTGATCTCATCTTCAAGCGCGGAATGGTTTATACGTTAGCCGCTGCCGTCATTGCGGGATCATATTTCGCAGTGGTCGCCGCAGTTGCGGAATTGGTGCACACCCAAGTTCCGAGTTCGGGACCAATCGGCCTGATTCTGGCAATCGTAGTAACCGCGCTCTTGTTCGATCCGATGCGGAAGTGGATCCAGGAGCGCATCGATCAATTTTTCTATCGCGCTCGCTATGACTATCGCAAGACGCTGATCGAATTTGGACGCGAATTAAGTTCCGACACCGATATCGAAAAGACGCTCACATCTGTCGTCGACCGGCTCACTCGCACGTTGCTCGTCGATCGGATGGCGATTTTTCTGGCAGCTCCGGAACCTCCGTTCGAATTCGGACTGGGGAAGTCATTCGGGATTAATCAAACTGCAAATCTGGACATGAGCTTCCTTAGCCGGCCTCGCCCCGAAATCGAAGTCGGACATTTGTTCTTCGACAATACGCATCAGGTTCCCCGCGAATCGCTGTCCGCTCAGGAAACCATCGGACGGCTGGATTTGAACTACTACATTCCTTGCCGCGCGCAGAAACGCACGATCGCTGTCCTCGGGTTGGGCAAGACGGTCGAAGGCGATTTCCTGACCAGCGAAGATGTTGAGTTGCTCGAAACAGTAGCTGGCTATATCGGCATCGCTATTCAGAATGCCCGGCTCTATGCGTCGTTGGAACAGAAAGTCCTCGAGTACGAACGTCTCAAAGACTTCAACGAAAACATCGTTGAATCGATCAACGTGGGTGTCCTCGCAGTTGACCTCGAAGACCGAGTGGAGTCCTGGAATTCACAGATGGAAGTGATGTACGCGCTTCCTCGCGGACAGGCACTGGGACGTTCGCTCAGTGGAGTTTTTCCGGCAGCATTTGTAGAAGAGTTCTACCGCGTCCGGCAAAATCCCGGCATTCACAACCTGTACAAGTTCCGGCTCGGAACACCCACGGGAGAGAGTCGCACGGTCAACGTTGCCATCGCTCCGCTAGTCGCACGCGATTTTAGCGTCGTCGGCCGCCTCATCATCATGGATGACATCACTGAGCGTGTGGAACTGGAATCCCAACTTTCACAGGCCGACAAGCTATCATCGATCGGATTGCTAGCCGCTGGTGTGGCGCATGAAGTTAACACACCTCTTGCAGTGATCTCTTCCTACGCACAAATGCTCGCCAAACAACTGCAAGGCGATCCGCAGCGAAGCGCCCTACTCGATAAGATTACGCGACAGACATTCCGCGCATCCGAGATAGTTAATAATCTGCTGAACTTCTCGCGGACTAGTGGAACCGAGTTTGCCGACGTGGACGTAAACAAGATCATCGGTGACACTCTGACGCTGCTTGAGCATCAATTGAAGTCCGCGCGGATCAAGATTTCCGAAGACCTCGCCGGGCAACTGCCGCGAATCAACGGCAACGCTGGACGGCTCCAGCAAGTTTTCTTGAATCTATTTCTCAATGCTCGCGACGCAATGCCTAATGGCGGAACTCTAACAATAGCCACAGCGAACGGCAACAACGTGAGCGTGGCCGTGTCCGATACGGGCTCGGGAATTGCGCAAGAACATATTCAGCGTATCTATGATCCATTTTTCACGACTAAATCCGCGCCGCGTGAGGGACAAGGAAAAGGTACAGGCCTCGGATTGTCCGTGAGCTATGGAATTATTCAGGAGCACGCTGGCAAGATTCGCGTCGAAAGCAGACCCGGTGCTGGCACCACTTTCCATCTGGAGTTTCCTCTGACGAAGAAGGCTGTTCATGTCTGATACCGCAGTACTAGGGCGTCGAAATTCCGATGAGCCACTATTCGCACGGCAAGGCTCCATCTTAATTATTGACGACGAAGCTGCAATCCGCGAATCACTGGAAACTCTCCTCGATATGGAAGGCTACGAAGTCCACACTGCAATAACCGCGGAAGACGGACTGGCCCGGCTCGGTGATCGCTCCTACGATTTAGTGTTGCTCGATTTGGCGTTGCCCGACCGTAGCGGGATGGAATTGTTACCGGACTTGAGAGCAGAGCATCCTGAATTGCCCGTCATCATGATTACTGCGTACGGCACAGTAGAAAATGCAGTGTCCGCGATGCAATCGGGCGCGGTGAATTTTGTCCAAAAGCCGTGGGACAACGAAAAGCTACTCGCCGATGTTCGGGCCGCGGTAGGACGTCGCAAAGCCGAAGAAGAAAACGTTCAGCTCAAGCGTGCGCTCAAGCAGCGCTACAACTTTGAACACATCGTCGGCAAGAGCGAACCGATGCTTCGGATATTCGATCTCGTAGCGCAAGTTGCTCCCAGCCGCTCTACGGTGCTGCTGCAAGGCGAAAGCGGAACCGGCAAAGAACTAATAGCAAAAGCTCTTCATTTAAATTCGACGCGGCGCGACCGTCCCTTTGTGCCCGTCAATACAGGATCGATGCCGCCCGATCTACTCGAATCGACTCTCTTTGGCCATGTTAAAGGCGCTTTCACCAGTGCAATTGCGTCCAAGAAAGGTCTGTTCGAAGTCGCCGACAAGGGCACGCTGTTTCTGGACGAAATTGGCACCATGAGCATGGACACGCAGAGCAAAATCCTCCGCGTGTTGCAAGATCGGAAGTTCATGCATCTCGGCGGAGTCCACGAGTTGCAGGTTGATGTACGCATTATCGCTGCCACTAACGTAGATCTACAGCAGCAAGTGCGCGACGGGAAATTCCGCGAAGATCTTTTTTACCGGCTGAACGTCATCACGATAGATTTACCGCCATTGCGCCAGAGAAAAGAAGATATACCATTGCTGGCAGAATTTTTCCTGCAAAAGTATTCTAAGGAAAATGAAATCCCAGAGCGTCGCATTACTCCCGAAGCTTTGAGACCTCTAATGCTGTACTCGTGGCCGGGAAATGTCCGTGAACTTGAAAACGTCATGGAGCGCGCAGTCGTGCTCTCGTCCGGCACAGCAGTCGGAGTTGATCTGCTTCCGCCTGTGATTACCGGCAGGAATTCGCAGTTCATTACGCCCGAACCGCGGGCTGACGCTTCCCTTTTTGACATTATGGAAGACTGTGAGCGTCACATTATTATCGACATGCTGGAGAAGTGCAATTGGAACCAGACCGACGCCGCGGAACGCTTCCACGTACCTCTTTCCACGTTGAATCAAAAAATCAAACGCTTGAGTATCGAAATTCGCAAGAAGGGTCGCGAATGACTCCTGCATCTCTGCTATAGTGCGTTCAGGACTGACTGTTTTTGTTGCAGCGAGCTTTCCCGATTCCGCATGGAACTAACCTCTCCCAGCAATTTCGCCAAAGACAAGATCGAGGCATTGCAGGAGTATTCCGCGCTCGCTGCCCGCTCGGTGGCCAGCCTGTTTTCAAAGCCACGTTACTTCGGCGACATGGTGCAGCAGGCGGACTTGATCGGTTTCGGTTCCCTGCCCATCGTTGTTCTCACCGGATTCTTTACTGGTGCCGTCCTTACCCTCAACAGTGCGAATTCTCTGGAACGCTTCGGTTCCCTTTCATTGCTAGGCCAATTGGTGTCAGTCGGCATGGTCCGCGAGCTGGGCCCTGTTCTGACAGGATTGATGGTGGCGGGCCGAAACGCTTCCGGGATGGCCAGCGAACTCGGCTCAATGATAGTCACCGAGCAGATCGATGCCATGCGGGCATTGGGCACTGATCCAATGAAGAAGCTTGTGGCGCCGCGTGTCGCTGCCACCGTCTTCATGCTGTTTTTTCTGAGTATTATTTCGGATTTGTTGGGCCTTGTCGGAGGCAGCTCCGTCGCCAGCTTATTGCTGGGCTTGGATTATCACCAATACTGGAGTTCAGCCTGGCAGATACTCAGGTTCCAGGACATCCTTATGGGGCTGCTAAAGCCCGTCGTCTTTGGCTTCATCATCTCAACTATTGGTTGCTATTACGGGCTATCTGCTCGCGGCGGTACTCAGGGCGTAGGCCGTGCCACCACGCAGGCCGTGGTCGCGGCATCTGTGCTCATCCTCTTAGTTGACTTCTTCCTAACCAAGTTCTTGATGGCCATTTTTGGTTACAGCTAGAATGGAACTATAACTCGTATGTCTGCCCCTCCCGACACTCTCACCGCTCCGGAAGCCTCTCCGCCCGATTCCGAATCGCCGGTCATCGTCTTCGACAAGGTGTCGATCTCGTTCAAAGACCAGATCGTCCTGAATGAAATCTCGTTTGAACTTCACAAAGGCGAAACCAAATCAATTTTCGGAGTAGCGGGTTCCGGCAAGAGCACGATTCTCAAACTTGCCCTTGGTTTGATCAAATGCGACAGCGGAAAAATATTCGTGATGGGCGAAGACATCACGGACATGAAAGAAGAAGCGCTATTCGAATTGCGCCGCAAGATTGCGATTGTGTTTCAGGAAAGTGCGCTCTTTGATTCGCTCACAGTTCATGACAACGTGGCTTTTCGACTGCTCGAAGAAGGCAAGACGCCAGAGGATGAAATTGAACGCCGGGTGGTTCAGGCTCTGACCTTTGTGGAACTAGAAAATACCGTGGATTTATTTCCGTCGGAACTTTCAGGAGGTATGCGGCGTCGCGTGGCCATTGCTCGAGCGACCATTACACGGCCGGAAATTATTCTCTACGATTCGCCGACAGGCGGGCTTGATCCCGTGACGTCGACGACGATCATTGAATTGGTCGTGAAGCAACGCGACGTATATGGCACCAGCGCTTTGCTTGTGACCCATCGCCTACAAGATGCGTTTGTTATGGCGAGCCATTACTTTGACAAAGCTACTGGTCATATGTGGCCGCTTCGTGACGATCCCGAGCGCAAAATTCCGATGAAATTCCTAATCCTGCGCGACGGCAAAGTTATCTTCGACGGAGATGTTCACGAACTAGCGGCCACTAAAGACTCCTACATCAAGGAATTTATTTCCTAGAACTGATTCCTTACTTCGCTTCGGCAGCCATTGCCTTTCGACGAGCCGTCAAATTAGTTTCCATCCGTTGCTGAAATTCGCGGGCCTTTTCCGAGCTATTGATCAATTTTTCAATATTGGAAAAGAATGTCGGACTCGCCTTTTCACGCAAGTCTTTCAGGAACGGCTTCAACTTGCTGTAGATCAGAAACATCTCTCCAGAAAATGAGGGCTCAAGAAATAAATCCGTGCTGACCGCCCCGTGGTTAGCCAACGAAGCTGCCATTTCCCAGTAGCCCATCACCTGACGGAGCCAGCCATTTTCTGGGGTTCCGAAATTGGAGCCGACCTTCATGTAATCGTCATAAGTCGCGGGCCAGAAAGTCCCAACCCACCAGTTACGGGCTTTGCGCATTTCAGGTTCACGGCGAAGATCGTATAAGCGAAGAATAATTTCAGCGTCAGACGTAGTTGGTTGATTAGGCATAGTTCTCCTCAGTTGGAACGGTTGGATTTAATTTTATGTGGCGACGACAGCTTCTACTGGCGCCGGACGTTCGAAGTCGCATTCCTTATTCGGGCAAGCAATGACCGGCCCCGACTTCAAATTCTTTTCGACCAGGAACGCGTGACCGCAAGTTGGACATTTTTCCGCCAGCGGTTTATTCGCCGAAGTGAACTTGCAATTCGGATAATTGCTGCACCCGAAGAACGTGTTGCCTTTTCTGGCTTTCTTCTCGACTAGTTCCCCATCGGCGCACTCAGTGCACTTCACCCCGATGAAGTTTTGTTTGACATACTTGCATTCCGGGTAACCCGAACATGTCGTGAACTCTCCGAATCGGCCATGGCGGATCATCATATTGCGGCCGCACTTTGGACAAACCTCGTCGAGCGGAATATCTGGGACTTTCTTTCCCTGATCGAGAACGTCGCGTTGTCTTGCAATCCGGGTAGCCCGTGCAAGCCATGAATTGTCCGAATCGTCCGCGCTTGAGGACCATCACGCGACCGCAGTTCTCGCAGTATTCTTCCTGCGTCGTTTCCTGCACATCCGCAGAATCGAGATCGGGCAGGTTGATCGGATTTTCCTTGGTGAAGTTACAGCTATCCTTATTTTCTTTGTCGTAGGAACTGCACGCGTAGAACGATCCGTGCTTGCCCCACTTGATGACCAGCGGCGAGCCGCAACGTTCGCATTTCTCGTCCGTCGGTTTTTCCATTCGCTTGATGTTCTCCATATGCTTTTCGGCATACTTGAGATCTTTAGCGAATTTCTTGTAGAACTCGGCGAGCGCGTCTGTCCATGTTTCTTTGCCTGCTTCAACTTCGTCCAATTGTTCTTCCAACCGGGCGGTGTAAGCGATATCGAAAATGTCGCGGAAATTCTCCACCAGCAAATCGGTGACGACCAACCCAATCTCAGTTGGCGAGAACTTGCCACCAATCTTCTGGACATATTGACGTTCCTGAATCGTGCTCAAGATCGCCGAATAAGTAGATGGACGGCCGATTCCCCGTTCTTCCAACTCTTTTACTAACGAAGCTTCGTTGTAGCGCGGAGGTGGTTCGGTGAAATGTTGCTCCGGCTTGACCTCACGCATAGTTAGCTTCTGTCCAGCTTCAAGCGGTGGCAACTTATGCTTTAGCTCTTCGTCGTCTTCGTCCTTATTATCTTTCGATTCTTCGTAGACTTTCAGGAAGCCGTCGAACTTCATTACCGATCCCGTTACGCGGAACCAGTAACTCTCGTTGCCATTTTTGGCATCGATGTCCACGGTCGTCTGATCGAATACCGCCGGCATGATCTGCGAAGCCACGAATCGTTGCCAGATCAGTTTGTAAACCTTGTATTCGTCTTCTTTTAAATACTGCTTGATCAGATCAGGATGACGCATCGCAGAGCTGGGACGAATGGCTTCGTGTGCCGCCTGGGCTTCCTTTTTTTCTTTATAAGTATTTGGCGATCCCGGAAGGTATGCGTCTCCGTACTGCGATTTGATGTAGTCGCGAACTTCGGTCAAGGCTTCGTTAGACACGCGCGTCGAATCGGTACGCATGTAGGTGATGAGTCCGACGAGTCCTTCTTCACCAAGCTCCACACCTTCGTAGAGGCGTTGCGCAATCATCATCGTGCGCTTCACGCTGAAGCGAAGTTTGCGCGACGAGTCCTGCTGAAGCTTACTTGTGGTAAATGGCGGAGTCGCGTTACGCCGGCGTTCTTTCTTTTCGACGCTGCGAACCAGCCAGTCTGATTTTTCCAGTGCGAGACGGATCTTTTCGGCATCCTCGCCGTTTGTTACTTCGATTCTCTCTTCGCCTCTGCCGACAAACCTCGCGTCGAATGCCGGAGGTTTAGGCCCGGCCAGATGAGCGTCGATTGTCCAATATTCTTTTTTCTCGAACGCCTTAATTTCACGTTCGCGTTCAACGATCAGGCGTAGCGCGACGGTCTGTACACGTCCTGCCGAAATTCCTCTTCTTACTTTGTCCCAGAGAAGTGGGGAAACCTGATATCCCACTAGGCGGTCAAGTACGCGCCTCGCTTGTTGCGCATCAACCAGAGCCCGATCGATATCTCGCGGATGTTCGAATGCTTCCTGCACCGCGCGCTTCGTAATTTCGTTGAATGTGACACGGCGAATCCGCTCTTCGCCCGGCTCTTCCTTCTTTTTCTTCTTTTTACTTTTCCCGTTTTTTGCTTCGCCCAGCTCTTCGGCTAGATGCGCCGCAATTGCTTCCCCTTCACGGTCAGGATCAGGCGCCAGATAGATGCGGTCCGCCGACAGCGCGAGTTTCTTCAACTTGGCTAGGACTTTTTCCTTGCCGGGAATAACGACGTAGTCCGTCTGAAAATCATTCTCGATGTCCACACCCAGCGTGCTCTTGGGCAGATCTTTCACGTGGCCCAGCGAGGCTTCCACCGTGAAGTCTTTACCTAAATATTTTTGAATGGTCTTCGCCTTAGCCGGCGATTCGACAATCACTAAACCTTTTGACAATGTTTCCTCAGTTCCTGATTGAGATTCCCCGAAGCTAGCACGAATGGCACGGTTGCAACAAGCGGCAGCCGTTATCGGTATTGACTACCTGCGTCCAAATCGCTGTGCCGTTATATCGTTCCTAGAAGCTTTTTACAAAGCTCTTACCGGGTAGTTGCTTTATCTTTCCCGCAAGTTCCAACTCGAATAGCGCTACAAATATTTCCGAAGATGACAGGCCCAGTTCCAGGCTTTCTACAATCTCGTCTATATGGGTCGCCTCGTCCGCTTTTAACAGCTTTAATATCTTTTTTTCGTGGGGCGGCAATTCAAGTTCGTTAAATAAAGATGCGGTCTCATCACATTTGGATTCATTCGCCTCTTCTGGCTTCAGCGTAAGTGTCACATTCGGCGGTAGTTCTTCCCATACGTCTTCCCATGTCGCAACCAGCTTGGCTCCCTGCTTGATAAGCGTGTTAGGCCCCCAGGAGTTCTTATTCGTGACATTGCCGGGGATGGCAAATACCTCTCGGCTCTGCTCTAACGCGCACCGCGCGGTTATGCGGGTGCCACTGTATTCCGCTGCTTCTACAACCAGTACACCGATCGAAAGGCCACTGATGATTCTGTTGCGAATTGGAAAATTTTGCGGTGCGGGGAACGTCGCCATTGGAAATTCAGAGATGATTGCGCCACCATTTGAGAGAATTTGCTCCGCCAATTTTGTATTTTCTTTCGGATAGATGACATCCACGCCGGTACCCAGAACCGCTACAGTCTTTCCTTTTGCCGCCAATGTCCCGCGATGAGACGCGCTATCGACGCCGCGCGCCAGTCCGCTGAATATTACGAGACCTCTCGTGGCCAAGTCACATGCAAGGCGTTCAGCCATTCCCAGTCCATAAGGAGTTGGATGGCGCGTGCCTACCATCGCAATTCCGGGCATGGAGATTACATCGACGGCTCCGCGGATGAATAGCACAATTGGCGGATCGTAAATCTGTTTCAACTGCGCGGGATAGGTGATGTCATCCAATCCGATGACCGTCACTCCAGCCGCAGTCGCTCGCGCCAATTCATCATGTGCCATTTCGATGGAACTGCCGGTCCCCAGGGCTTGCGCCGATATTGCCTGAAGTCCCGTGGCTTCGAGTTCCGTCAGCGTCGCTCGAAAGATGGCCTGGATACCTCCCATAAACTCGACCAGCTTGCGCGCCCGCGTCGGCCCCACTCCGGGAGTGAGTGACAATGCGAGCCATTGCAGTGCGAGAGTCTCATCTATGCCATTGCTCACTTTTTCTGGCGGTGGTTCTTTATCAGAATTCTTCTGCTTGCTTATGAATGCAACTTCTCCCATCGTCTGCTCCTGTGCTTCCCTGCGCGGTAGGTAAACACTGCCGAAAAGGCATGTCAAGGTTGGACGACACATGTTTGTTAAGATTTACGCAGCGCAATGAAAGAACGGATGCGAATCTCGGCGATTTCCTACCTCAACACTGCTCCATTGATGTGGGATTTCGAGCACGGCGACGCAGGCTCCAGCTTTGATATTTCCTACACATTGCCCTCACAGTGCGCGGTCGCGCTACGCGAGGGTACGGCTGATATCGGTATTATTCCGGCGGCAGCTTACGCAACTATTCCCAACCTTATAATTCTGCCGGACGTGGCCATCGCATCGCGGCAGGTGGTCCGATCCATTCTTTTGGTGAGTAAGGTTCCTCTCGCTGAAATTCGCAGTGTTGCTCTGGATACTTCATCAATGACATCGGTTGCTCTGACAAAGGTTCTATTCGAACGAGCCTGGAAGCAGCGACCTGAGTACCGCGCGATGGATCCTGATCTCGAAACAATGCTTGCTACCTGTGACGCAGCGTTGGTTATCGGCGATCCAGCTTTGCAGATTGACCGCTCCAAATATCACACGTGGGACCTTGCTGCAGAATGGATCAGCTTCACCGGCAAGCCATTTGTTTTCGCGTTTTGGGCAATTCGTTCCGCGTGTGCCGAGGAAGCATCGAGAATTGATTTACCTGGAATTTTTCAAAAATCACGCGACCACGGCCTTAACCCTGCAAATGTCGACCACATTGCCAAGGACTGGGCTCCGCGACTTTCTTTGAGCGAACCCAATATTCGTGAATATTTGACCAGAAACATCCACTATTATCTAGATGAAGAATGTTTGGCTGGAATGGCTCTTTTTTACCAATATGCGCTCGAATGTGGCGCTTTGCCGCAATCGCCGGAGTTAAATTTTCTCCCGAGCGTGATGCGCGCTCAAATGTAAAGTACTGTTCGACGTGACCTTTTCACACTAAACCGCCTCTAACGGAGCGAATGCTTTTCCCTTACCCTCACGCGCTATCGCTCATTCTCATTGCCAGATGGCTACGACACCTACGTTCGGCTGGCTTAATTCTTGTGGGTGTGGCGGATAATTCGATAATCCCTCTGCCCGGCAGCATGGATGTATTGACCATTTGGCTGGCTTCGAGCCAACGGCAATATTGGTTCTACTATGCAGTCGTTGCCACACTCAGCGCCGTGGGCGGCGGATACATCACTTATGCGATTGCCCGCAAACAGGGCAAAGACTACATGGATCGTCGCCTTTCCGCGCGCCGCGCGAAGTTTGTGGCGGAGAAATTCGAGCGTTGGGGCTTCTGGGCGGTTGCGATTCCGGCCGTCCTGCCGCCGCCGTTCCCAATTGTTCCATCCTTATTAGCTGCGGGTGCATTGCAATATCCGCAACGAAAATTTATCGGTGCGTTGTTATTAGGGCGCGGAGTTCGCTTCACCATCCTGACCTACCTGGGCTCGATTTACGGCACAGTGATATCGCGGTTCTTCGCCAAGTACTACGAACCGGCCCTGATCGTTTTGATCATGCTCTCGGTGATCAGCGGGGCCTGGGCTTACATCCAATTCCGGCGGTATAGCAAGGACGCCAAACAACCAATCCATAGCACTGCCCGCGCCGCCTGAGTCACTTGGAGCTATGGCGTGTGTCCGTTAGAATCTAGAGTTGAGAAGTATCCAAGCAACTATGTCTATTACCAAACAACAAGCCGTGGATATGTTCGAATCTGATGACCTAATCGGCATCGGTATGGAAGCCGACGCGGTGCGCCGACGCTTGCATCCGGATGGCGTTGCGACTTACATCATCGACCGCAACATCAACTACACAAATTTCTGCACGGAATACTGCACGTTTTGCGCTTTCTACCGACCGCTCAAGGGGCCGCAATCCAAAGAGGGCTACATCCTGGATCTCGATACGATCTACGACAAGATTCGCGAAACCGTCGAATTTGGCGGAACCGGCGTGCTGATGCAAGGTGGCTTGCATCCGGACCTGAAGATCGACTGGCACGAAAAAATGCTTCGCGGCATTAGCGATCGTTTTCCTCAAGTCCACTTACATTGCTATTCTGCGTCGGAAATTATCGCCATCGCCGAATACAGCGATCTAAGTATCCGCGACACCATCGTGCGCCTGCGTGACGCAGGACTCGATTCCATCCCTGGCGGCGGCGCAGAGATTCTCGACGATGAAGTTCGGCACAAGATCGCGCGTCTCAAATGCCTCACTGAGGATTGGCTCAACGTCCATCGCACGGCGCATCAGCTCGGCATGAGAACAACCGGCACCATGATGTTCGGAGTCGGTGAGACCTACGAACATCGTGTAAATCATTTTCAACGACTGTATGAATTGCAAGAAGAAACCGGCGGATTCACTTCATTCATTCCCTGGAGCTTCCAGCCCGCGAACACCGCCCTGGGCGGCCGTCGCTGGGAAGAAGCAACCGCGGTCGAATACCTGAAGACGCTCGCGATTTCTCGCATTTTTCTATCGAATTTTTTGAACGTGCAATCGAGCTGGGTTACCCAAGGACTCAAAGTTTGCCAGATGGGATTGCGCTTCGGCGGCAATGATGTCGGTTCTGTGATGCTGGAAGAAAATGTAGTACGCGCGGCAGGAGTCACAAATTGCACGACTGAAGAAGAACTTCGGCACATTATCCGAGATGCCGGATTCAAGCCAGTGCAGCGGGATTCCCTCTATCGGACTTACTTCTTGAACTAGTCTTCACGGTGTTCGACTTTCGAAATAAATGCTGACTTCTTCCTACCTTCTGGCGACCGCGACCGTTCCTCACGGGGTAGGCCACTACATTCGTCAGCATTTTCTGGATACGACGTTCAAAGGTCTCTACCAGGCCAACGCTTTTGATATTGCGTTGCTCATTCCCTATTTCATTGTTCTGATTCTGCTGGCTTCTTACGGCGCGCATCGTTATGTGCTTGTCTATCTTTATTACAAGCACAAGGCGAAACGGACGATTGAGCCTGCTTCGCATTTCGCTGAGCTTCCCCGCGTTACGATTCAGCTCCCGATATTCAACGAGCAGTTCGTCATCGACCGCCTACTGGAAGCGATTTCGCAACTTGATTACCCGTCGGACAAACTCGACGTCCAATTGCTCGACGACTCCACCGACGAAACCATCGCAGTAGCTAAAGGCTTAGTCGAATATCACGCTGCTCGTGGCTTCCCGATCGAGTACCTACACCGAACCAATCGCGAAGGCTATAAAGCCGGTGCGCTTGCCGAAGGATTAAAAGCGGCAAAAGGTGAATTTGTTGCGATTTTTGATGCAGACTTCGTTCCGCCAATAGACTTTCTGCAAAAGACGATCCATCATCTGAGCGATCCAAAGATCGGAATGGTGCAGACACGATGGACTCACATCAATCGCCACTATTCTTTTCTCACCGAGGTCGAGGCGATTCTGCTCGACGGGCACTTTGTCCTGGAACATTCCGGCCGCGCGCGAAGCGACGTGTTTTTCAATTTCAACGGCACGGCCGGCGTCTGGCGGCGTACAGCCATTGAAGAAGCGGGGGGATGGCAACACGACACGCTCACCGAAGATACCGATCTCTCTTATCGCGCCCAGCTCAAGGGATGGAAATTTATTTACCTGCAGGACGTTGAATGCCCCGCCGAACTCCCCGTGGAAATGACTGCCTTCAAGACGCAACAGGCGCGATGGGCAAAAGGGCTAATCCAAACTGGCAAAAAAGTTTTGCCGCGTGTCCTCAAAAGTGATCAACCGTTTCACGTCAAGCTGGAAGCCTGGTTCCATCTCACTGCGAACCTGAGCTATCCGTTGATGTGCGTATTATCCGTCTTGCTTCTTCCCGCCATGATCATCCGCTTCTACCAGGGATGGTTTCAGATGCTTTACATCGATATCCCACTTTTTCTGGCATCGACGTTCTCGATCTCCAGCTTTTATTTAGTTTCGCAGAAGGAATTATTTCCGCGGAAGTGGCCGCGCGTATTTATCTATCTCCCCTTCTTAATGGCGCTTGGCATCGGGCTTACCGTCACGAATACAATCGCCGTTCTCGAAGCGTTAGTAGGCAAGAAATCGGCGTTCGCCCGCACTCCGAAATATAGAGTTGAAACGAAGGCCGACAAGGTACGCGCGAAGACTTACCGTAAGCGGCTCGGCTGGGTCCCATGGGTCGAATTGATTATTGGGACCTACTTTGCGATGACGGTCTACTATGCCATCGATAACGAAAATTATCTGACCGTGCCCTTCCTCATTCTTTTCGTCGTCGGATATTGGTATACCGGGCTCATGTCCTTGCTGCAAGGGCGTTTCGCGGGATTGTCGTTGAGCGTCGACACCCACACCAAGCCGTTCTCAGTCGGCGTCTAGTTCGAAGAATTGTTCTCCCATGTTTTCCTTCTTGTTCCACAGGCCCCGGATAGGCGAAGATGCGCTTATACGCTGATCAAGAAATCCGTGGCAAAAAAACTTAAGCTCGTTCCCGATAAACCAATCTCAGCCTCCGCTGCGAAACTGCGCCTGCTCAAAACGTTGCACTGCACCCTGAAATTCGAAAAGAAAGCGTGGCAATCCGGCGCGAAGATGGTCGCCGGTGTCGATGAAGTGGGTCGCGGATCGTTGTTCGGACCAGTAGTCGCTGCTGCGGTTATCCTGGATCCCGGCTATCGCATTCGGGGATTGCGTGACTCAAAACTGCTTCCCGTAGAACGCCGCGAGATTCTTGCGAAACGTATTCTTGAGCATTGTGTCGCCTGGGCTGTCGCTGCCGTAGATGCCGCGCGCATTGATGAGATCAATATCTATCAAGCTTCACGTGTAGCGATGCGAGATGCCGTGTCACAACTCAACCCCGCGGCTGATCACCTTCTTGTTGATGCATTGCACCTGGATTGCGAGCTGACGCAGAGAGCGATTATCCATGGCGACGCCCTTTCCGCGTCAATTGCCGCCGCATCGATCATCGCAAAGGTCGAACGGGATCGCATGATGCGCGAGCTTGACAGCGTCTATCCCGCGTATGGTCTTGCGTCGAACAAGGGATACAGCACGCCATATCATCTAGCGGCTTTGCGGCAGCATGGCCCGTGCCCACTTCATCGGCAATCGTTCGCACCGGTCTGGCAAAATCCATGTCCACAGGAAGTCATGGTATTTATGCAGGAACCTGTGGATGATATCCGAGACTTGGCAGTAGTGGCTGTGAGCTGACTGATCAGTAATGGCTATAACGTTCGAACAGATTCGCCCACTCGCTTTGGCTCTAGACGATGTCGAGGAAACTACTTCATACGGCACGCCCGCCTTTAAAGTTAAGGGCGCCTTGTTTCTCCGTCGGCATCAAGACTTGGACGCTCTGGTGGTACGCGCTGACTTCGAGCAGCGTGACGAACTGATTGCGGCCTATCCCGAGACCTACTTCATTACTGACCATTATTTGAACTACAAGTGGGTGCTGGTACGGTTGGAGAAGATCCATCCGGATGCTATGCGTGATTTGATCGGAATGGCTTGGAAATCGGCGAGGGAGTCCAAGGCAAAGAAGCCGTCCTTGAAGAAATCACGCAAGGCTTGAGTTTTCTACCCAAATAATCCCATCTGCATTTCGCTTGGTCGATCCGCTTCGCGAACTGGAACCTGCGCTGCGCGTCTTTCTGCTAATCCGTATTTCTGTCGCAAAGAAGAAACTAGCTTGCCCAATCGCTTTCCGTACGCTGGAGATAGAAACGCACGGTCTTTATAACGTTCGCGATAGTTCGTGGCTAGATGCGGAAAGTGTATCTGCAGAAATGGCAGAAACACTGCGGCAGCCGATGGCTTCAAGAACAAAGGCCCGGAAAACATTCGCTTCGCCCCCGCCTCTGACGCAGCCCGCACCACGGCTTCCAGGTCTTTGACGCCGTCGGTGATTCCCGGCAGCACCGGACAACAATTCACGCCAACGTTAAGCCCAGCCTCACTAAGCTTCGCAACCGCTTCAAGTCTTAAGTCGGGACGCGGCGCTCGCGGCTCCAGCAATCTTGCCAAATCGACATTCATCGTCGTGATCGTGATGTGGATCGACAGCTTATTCTCGCGCGCGACTTCCTTCAGCAGATCTATATCACGAATGATCAGGTTCGATTTCGTGATCAGTCCAATTTCCAAACCGCGATGCCGCGCCATTTCTTCGAGAATGCTTCGTGTAATTTCATACCGCCGTTCGGCTGGTTGGTAAGGATCTGTAGCCGTGCCCAACGCAATCGATTCACCCGGTTTGACCTTCCTCAACTCTTGCCGAAGTAGTGGTGCGGCGTGTTGCTTGGCGTAAATCTTTTGCTCGAAATCAGTTCCGTCGCGCATTTCCATGAATTCATGGGTGTAGCGCGCATAGCAATATTTGCAGGCAAACTCGCAACCCCGATACGGATTGATCGTCCACGTAAACGGTACTCCCCGCAGGCTCACACACTTATTCAGAATCGAGCGGGACGGCAGTGAAAAGTACTCCACGTTGTGACCTTCGCGAAGCGATTCTCCAGCCGCCGCCAGACGAGCAATGCCTACGAGGGGGGTACGATTTGTTGATTCGGGAAATAGTGCAAGCGATGCGGCCATCTTGTTTCGCCTTTTCTTCGCCTACTGTAACGCGTGCTCGCGTGCGTGTCAAGCGTAAAAAAGAAAACGCCAATAGCTCAAACTGGCGCGAAAAGAGCGAAACTTGTATGTCGAGAACTTCGTGGAAGGGCCTAGCTGGCGGTTATAATTGCCACGTTGCTATGCTCTTGGGGAATCATGGGAATATTGGATTTCCGTTTATTCGCCTCAAAAGTTTCGTACTGTTCTTTCGTGCCAATAAACATCTGGATTCGGCCACCGACGGCCAGGCCGTCCCCGGTCTTGTAAATGGAGCACATGTAGCCCCAGACCTGACCACCGGAAATCTTGTAGTGAGGTTCCGTATCGAGCACAGTCGAAGTGACAATTTTTCCGTTTTCGGGAACCTGAATAATGTATGTATTCCCTTCGCGGGCGAGAGCCAGTGCCCCATCAGTGCCAAATTGAACTTCGATCTGGCCGGTAAATCCGGACGGGACACGAATCTCCACAGCGGCGCCTGAGGATTGCTTATTGCAGTAGAGAGCGAACATTGTTACGGACACTGCAACCAACAGCCACCACTTGCGTAGATTCATACGGTGTATCTATTTTGCCTTGAAGCTCGAGGAAATATCAACTCCCCTCGACAGTCTGCTAGCGAACATATCTGCCAAACTCCTTTAGTTCGGAATTGCTGAATCGAGTTTGACCTTCATCGCGCACGCCAGGGTATCAATCGCATGTAACTTCACTCTCGCAGCTTCCGGCACTTCGTTCACCTGAAGCGCCATCTCGCAGGAAAGCATCATGGCGGTAACTACATCCCTAAGATCGTTTCTGAGATGTTCTCCGACACTGCGCCTGGCCGCGAGAACTTCCCAGGTTCGCCTAAGCAGCGCCGCACGCACTTCGCGGATGATACGATCCTTGCCGCTCAGCGCGAAATTCAACAGCAGAGGCATGGCCGCATCCAAGCCACGAAATAAAATGTCCGCATCCTCAGGCGAGCCTTCAACCATGCATTGATCCAAAAGGACCAATTCATAGGCTTGTTCGCGCAGGCGGCATGCGGCGTCGCGCAGTGATACTGCCAACAAAGTACGTTTCTCCGTGATTTCCTGAATCTCTGCCGCGCACTCGGCGCCCTTTACAGCATGCGTCACCAATAGAATCATGAAAGTCTCCATGCACTTTCACGACCATCGCAAAAATCTTATGGTGCGTTACTTTTGGGGCTGCCTGCGAACTCACACCTGAAGGTCATACCCTTTTAACTTGCGGTAGAGCGTAGTCTTCCCGATTCCAAGCATCTTCGCGGCCATCAACTTGTCGCCGTTGAGTTGCGCAAGCGTATTCAGAATCGTGGTCTTCTCCAATTCTGCAATCGGAATTATGCGTGATGAGTAATCCCTACCTGCCGAAAGTGCGGCGTAAGCACTATGAAAATAGCTTGGCAGATCGCTTTCATTAATGACCGGCCCAGTGGTCATCGCGCAACATCGCTCAATGCAATTTTCCAACTCGCGAACGTTTCCCGGCCAGTCATAGCTCAGCATGACCCTTAAAGCTTCGTCGCTCAGGGTCTGCTCCCGCCCCAGATTACGCGCCGATCGCTCCAAGAAATGACCTGCCAAATATGGAATATCCTGCCGCCGCGTGCGAAGCGGTGGAATGCGCATCGTCAGTACATTGAGCCGGAAGAATAAATCCCTTCGAAAAGTTCCTTGAATCACCGCTTGCTCAAGATCTCGATTCGTAGCAGCCAAAATCCTGACCCGAATCGGCACTTGCTTCGTCCCACCCACTGGACGAATTTCTTTTTCCTGCAACGCTCGCAATAACTTTGATTGCAGATCCAGCGGTAGTTCGCCAATCTCGTCGAAGAATACTGTCCCGCCATCCGCTAACGCGAGCAATCCTTCTTTGGTTTGATTAGCTCCAGTGAATGACCCTTTTACATGCCCGAACAGCTCACTTTCGATCAACGACGGCACTAGCGATCCACAATCGACGGGGATAAATGGCTTGTCGCGCAACGGCCCGGAGGTATGAATCGATCGCGCCACTAATTCTTTCCCGGTTCCACTTTCTCCGAAGATCAATACCGGATGAGTACTCATCGCCGCCTTGGAGATGACGCGATACAGCCGCTCCATTTCAGGAGCGCGTCCGACCATCGCCCCGAAGCCTTCCCTTTGTTTGATTCGTTCACGCAGCATGCGATTTTCGCTTTTCGTCTTGAGGTGCGTGGTCACGCGATGCAGCAGCACTCGCAGTTCGTCCATGCTGAAAGGCTTGGTGACGTAGTCGTAGGCGCCTTCCTTCATCGCCGCCACTGCAGATGGAACGCTCGCAAATCCTGTCACCACAATCACCGCGGCATCCGGCTTTTTCTGCTTAATGGCACGCAAAGCATGAAGCCCGCTCGTCCCCGGTGCTTTCAAATCTAATAGGACGACATCGATCGCCTGTGCATCCAGCATTTTCAACACATGCTCGGCAGATTCCGTCGCCGATGTACTGAATCCAAGCGCCTGCCCGACTTCGCGGCACGATTCGCGGATGGAACGTTCATCATCAACGATGACTAGATTAAGAAGATTGGCCCCTTCAATACGCGGATAAGGGCTCGGTGGAACCAGTGATGGTCCAGCTGCGCTGCTCATAAGAAACTCCTTTTATAGGAAACGAATGATGGCAAATTCCCAAACTGAAAGCGTGAACTAACCCGTCGAGTGGAACAGAACAGGAAAGTATGCTCCCTAATCGGGAAGTTTAGGCGGGACACCGCTGGCACTAAAGGACGTACGTCACATCAAAGTTGTGACTACTGAACATCTCACCGTGTCGGTCTAAGAAATAAAAAACCCTCCCGGGGGAAGCCAGGAGGGGCGATGGTTTTCGGTAACAAAGATTATCCGCGGCTGACGTTGCTGGCCTGAAATCCTTTCGGACCCTGCAGCAAATCAAACTCCACCGTTTCTCCTTCGTTCAAGGTTCGATAACCGTTTTCTTGAATGGCGGAGAAATGTACAAAAACGTCCTCGCCGGTGGAGCGTTGAATGAAGCCGTAACCCTTGGCTCCGTTGAACCACTTAACTGTCCCCTTCTCTCTCAATGAACTACTCCTTTCAACCTGGATGGGCACCCGCTCATCCCGCGTCTCCGATGAAGCAACTGCTTCGTACAAAACCCCCTCCGAGAATCGCGATGAGTTGCACTGACACCTGTGTCCTCGCTTCGTCACGCCGCTGTGACGCGGTTGTGGAGAATGACGAAGCAGCAAAAACATTCATCAGTGGCTTGGCTTCGCCCCGTGAAGCAGGCGAAGCACCAGATAATATTGGGCGTTTAGGATTCTGGCAAGAGGAAATTAAGCCAGTGAAACGATCTTATGATTGGCAATTGACACTGCCGCGAGAAAACCTCAAGATGAGAGCGCCTTCTTTGAGCGCAAGCAAACGTAACCAGCCGTAAGTAATTGAGAACAGGACAACAACGCGATGGATAGTTCCACGACACCGGACGAAGCGGTCGCCTATCCGGCAGTCACAACCGACGCGGGCCGACGTAACTCCCCGTATTCCGGCCTAATGCTTTCCACAGCGCGTTACCTGCTGCGGACCGATGTTCACACGTTCGCATTCTCGGTCGCCGCAAACTCAATTTTGTCGTTCTTCCCTTTTCTCGTTCTGTTGATGACGCTCACGCGAAACATTTTCCATTCGTGGACAATGTCCTACGCCATCGAAGTATTTCTCCGCGATGCGCTTCCCGCCGGACAGGATTTCGTCATCCACAACCTCAATGCGATCGTCTCCAGCCGCCATCGCGCGCAGATTCTTTCGTTGCTGATACTGCTCGTCACTTCCACTGGAATCTTCATGCCACTCGAAGTCGCGCTCAACCGCGTCTGGGGATTTCGCAACAACCGCTCCTACTTCGGCAATCAATTAATTTCTTTAGGACTGGCTTTCGCCTGCGGACTGCTCGCGCTTCTCTCGAATCGCTCTGACTGCCGGAAACATGTTTCTGCTGCGCACGCTCACTTTCGGACACGGCGAGCTGGTCATCGAAATCATCGGATTCCTCGCGATGAAGATTTTCGCCATCGGCGCCAGCATTGGGATCTTCTTCCTGATCTATTGGCTGCTGCCCAACGGACGAGTCTCCGCCCGAACCGTTCTCCCTGCATCGGTCATGATGGGATTGCTCTCGGAAATCCTGAAGTATGGCTACATCGTCGCGCTGCCGCACCTTAATTTTCAGGAAGTGTATGGGCCGTTCGCGCTGTCCGTCAGCTTGATGATCTGGGCATTCCTCTCAGGATTGCTCCTGCTGGCCGGCGCCCACGTCTCAGCTGAGCGGCAAGGGAGAGGGTAGAGGTTAGTCGACTGATTCCTGAATTTTTTTTTATTGCTTATCTTTTGTTCTCAGCAACTTACAGCGTTCCGTTTTTGCAAAATCTAGAGGATTAAAGACTTATATGGATAATCCAGAAAACATTGGAGTTAGCTCCATCCTGCGATGCTTTCTTTCACACACGATTCGATTGTTAAAGAACGAGTGATGCTTACTAATTCGACCATGCGCTTTCTGAATTGCGAGGTCAAGAGAAATCGTAAAAGTTCTAAAAATAATTTCGGAGGATCGTGCCAAATTGGGACGGCGCCGGTGTCGGCCACGCCTCAGCGGAAAGGCTAAGGCGAAGGGCTAATAGTTCCCAACGGCTCTGGGCTAAGAATTTGCAATACTCATTTGTACGCACCAATTGTGTACTTGCTTGTGTGAGACATAGGACGTATTTTGATTGAATGAGACATTCCCTCCAAAGGCGATCAACGTGCTATACGGCTCTCAGGCTATGATCGCGGTGGGATTTTTAGGATAAAAGCTTGGCGGCGGTATTGGTTTTGTTCCACAGAATTTCTCATCCTTTGGAATACGGGTAAAATTGGCAGGAAGGGCTCATGAGCATCCATTCAAGATTTGCAGATCCGGTTCACACTTCGTACGATAGGTTGATCGCATGAATGTAGCTCCGACAGTCGGCCCAATGCCTTCCTGCGATGTCGACAGGCAGAGCGAAAATGAGATAGGACAATGGATCAACAAAATCCACTGCGGCGATTGCGTCACGCTGTTGGATCAGATGCCCGCTGCATCTGTAGGACTAGTTGTGACAAGCCCTCCATACAACTTGAGAAATAGCACTGGCAACGGTATGAAGGATGGCCGTGGTGGAAAATGGGCGAGGGCGCAGCTCATCAACGGCTACCAGACGCACGACGATGCGATGCCACACGATGAATACGTAAAATGGCAGCGCAACTGCCTGACGGCGATGATGCGAATTCTGCGAAACGATGGAGTCATTTTCTACAATCATAAATGGCGTGTCCAGGGTGGTTTACTACAGGACCGCTCTGATATAGTTAAGGACTTTCCCGTCCGCCAGATCATCATTTGGAAGCGTGCCGGCGGCATTAATTTTAATCCTGGATATTTTCTTCCGACTTATGAGGTAATTTATCTCATTTGCAAACCCGACTTTAAGCTTGCACCAAAGGCCAATGCAATGGGTGATGTTTGGGAAATCCCCCAAGAGCTTGATAATCCACACCCGGCGCCATTTCCTGTCGAGTTGGCACAGCGTTGCATTGAAGCAACAACAGCGGAAACCGTGGTTGATCCATTTATGGGTTCAGGGAGCACGGCGATCGCGGCGGAGGTGTGTAACCGAAATTGGATAGGAATCGATATTTCGCAGGAGTACTGTAGGCTCGCCGATCTTAGAATTGGGGCGGAACGTCGACTAATGAGGAGGTCAGAATGCCCGGACCGTGGTCGGAAGAAGAAATCATCTTAGCCATGGAGTTTTTTCGTACATGCCCCGAAAGGATGCACACCGATTCTCATACGAAATGCATCGAGGTCGCAGCCGAGATCAACCGTTCACCCGGAGCTCTTGATAAGACAATTCGAAATATCAAATCTGTACATACCGGGCATACCGGCCTGGCAAACGCATCGCAGCGCGTTCGGAATTTGGTCAACCAGTACAGAAACGACGATCCCGCGTTGATGCAACGAGCAGTTCAGGTCCGTGCAGACCTTAATCTCCCTCCTCTTGAATGTGGGAACTAAATGCCGTTAATAGCTCCAATTAATAAGAAGGAACTGTTCTCGCGCGTCCGCGAGGTAATCCAGCATGGTTGGTATCAAATGCCCGTGACTCCACGCTGTGCTGGCACCGGCGGTCCTGGAAATTTTCTTGAAGATCTGTTGGGGCTTTCTGTTGGGAATCAAGACATCGCTGACTCTATTGGATGGGAGATAAAGTATTACACCTCGAAAACGCATTTAATCACGCTCTTCCACAAAGAAGCTCAGCCTCCCAACATCATGCGTTACATGGTCAGTAAGTGGGGATGGAAAGATGAAAAAGACCGACTCAGTTTTCGGCATACCATTGCTGGGCGCTCCGATCGCTTCAAGATAGAAACGGATGGAAACCAAATCGTCGTTCGGCCACTTAAGGGCAACGGACCGACGCCCTATTGGACACATGATGATCTGTTAAATATAGCTGGAGCGAAATTGCGTAGATTGATGCTCGTAAAGGGAGAAAAAGACGAGCACAAAGTAAGATTCTATCAAGCAGACTGCTTCGAAAATATTTCCATTAGCTTCATGATCTACGAGATGATTCGCGGCACGATTGCGATCGATTTTGACGCTCGTGAAGCATCACCCGGGAGCGTGGGCCTTAGAAATCATGGAACCAAGTTTCGCGTGGCTCCTGAAGATGTATGCAGACTTTATATGAAAAAGGAACGATTCAGCTGATTCTTTAGCGGTTCGTGGTCAAGCCCGCCGAACTCATTCACACCCGCTGTTCGCCCATCACACTCGCAGTGTGACATCTGACGATGCGCGCGAGCGGGACTCGCGCTAACATCACTGCTCCCGTCGATACAAAGCTAGTGGCTGGTCTCGGATGCGAGGCTCGCAATGTATTCGTTTTGCTACAGGCTGCTGATATTTTGGCTGGCGCTGAACGCTGTCCCGTGGTGCGCGTCCGAACAGATGGAGCGCCCGAACCAGCCTCCGTCGGGCATTCCGCCGCGAGTGCTGCGTCCTCTGGCCAAGCCTTCCGGCTACATTTTTGCGGGGACGGTCACTGCGATCAAATCCCTGGCGCCACAAGGCGCGCGTGGCGTCGCGCAAATCCAAATTACGTTTCATGTGGATTCCGCCGTGCGCGGCGTGCGCACTGGGCAGAGTCTATCCATACGCGAGTGGACGGGCGTGTGGGACGCGGGGCAGCGCTACCGGGTCGGCGAGAAAGTCGCGCTGTTTCTCTACAGTCCCAGCAAGCTGGGATTGACCAGCGTGGTCGGCGGCGCGCTGGGACGCTTCCCTATTCAGAATGGCACGGTGAAAATCGATCCGGTGCGTTATCCCCTACGGCGAACGGTGCGTATTCCGCTCGATCCGGACGGGCCCTGGCTCCGCAAACCGATGCCGATGCGTCTCGAGGACTTCATGCGCGCGGCTGGCATGGCTGGCAGTTATGGGGAGAATCTGGAATGAGGCGCGCACACATTCACGAAATCTTGATTGCGGCACGTGCGCATCCGCCGAATTGGACGCTGCCTGCGTTGCTCGTCACCCTCGGATATACATTGCTGGTCGCCATCGGATTGCTCGCCATCATGGTCCAGTTGGCGCGTGCCGCAGGGCCGAAGTATGTTGCGGGCGTCAGCTACTTCGATCCGGCGACGGTCGGCACTCCTCTGGTGTGGGACAACGGATTGATTACCTACTTCACCGATCAGGGCAATCTTAGTCCGACGATGCCGGGGCCGACGGCGGATGCGTTCGTCGCCGACGCACTGAGCCAGTGGACATCGATTCCCACCGCTGCCGTTGCGGCATTTCACGGCGGCCAACTCGCAGAGGACGTGAATGGCTCCAACGTATATGTAAATTCGGATGGATCCATTACCGAACCGGCGGACATTATGCCGGATGCGATTGCCACTCCGCTGGGAGTTGTCTACGACTACGACGGCTCGGTGACGGACGCATTTCTCGGCCAGGGAGCGGGCGATGCCACTGAATGTTTCGGCAACGCGGTGTTCGGCGGTCTCGACAACTTCGCGACGGATGCTACTTTTTTGCACGCGCTGATCGTAATTAACGGAAACTGCCTGCAAACGTCATCGCAAACTCCTGACGTCGAATATCGGCTGGTGCGGACTATCGGGCGGGTGCTCGGGCTGGATTGGTCGCAGGTGAATCTTAACGTTGTGACGAACAATCCTCCACCAACGCCGGATGATTATCTCGGATTTCCGGTGATGCACGACGTTGATTCGACGAATTGCGTCCCTATTACGATTTGCTATTCGAATAACGGGGCAGTGAATCCTTTTGTCCCGAAAATGGACGATCAGGCGGCGTTGTCGGGCCTGTATCCGGTAACTCCGCAGAATATAAATAACTTCACCGGCAAACAAATAACCGCGCAAACTACCGGAGCGATTCAAGGCAGCTTATTCTTCGTCACTTCCAATGGCCAATCTGGTCACCCGATGCAGGGTGTCAACGTGGTCGCTCGATGGATCGATCCGAATACGGGGCTGCCTTCGCGGCAGTATGCATCAGCATCGGTTTCGGGATTTCTCTACACAGGCAATGCCGGAAACATGGCGACAGGCTACGATGACCCCACCGGAAATCGCTTCGATCAGTGGGGATCGAATCAGGTGCTCATGGAAGGAAGTTATTCTTTACCGGCATTGCAGATTCCGAATGGCTCGAACAGTACGCAATATCAGATCAGCGTAGAAGGATTGGATCCCATCTGGTCGGAAGCCGTCGGGCCGTATGGGCCGTGGCAAGTCACTCCTTCAGGAATATTCTCGGCGACGCCTGTCAATGTAACGTTCGGGAGCACGTCCACACTGAACATCATGATGCAGGACAGCAAAGTTGCTTTCGCCAATCTCTTCGGACCGACAACCTATCAAGCGCCTGCGCTTCTGCCGCCTTCCGGTGATTGGATTGGGACGCTCAACGGCTACGCCGACGCGGACTACTTTCAATTCACAGCGCAGATCAACCGGACTCTTTCAGTCGAAGTCACGGCGCTCGATGAATCCGGCGTCGCATCGGAAAGTAAGTCACAACCTGTGGTTGGGATGTGGGCGCTCGCCGATCCAGGGACCAGTCCAGCGCCGGCGAACACGCCTTCGGCATTCAACACTACATTCTTCGGAGTCACGCGGCTGGATGCATCGATTTTGCAGTCCACCGCATTTCGCGTGGGCCTGGCCGACTATCGCGGCGACGGCCGTCCGGATTACGCCTACCACGCTCGGCTGTTCTATGGCGATAGCGTCACCCCGGCGCGCGCGAGTGTCGCCGGAGGAACTGCAATCGGCGTTCTCGGCTATGGATTTCAGAATAATTCCACGCTGAACGTCGCCGGAACTAATCTCGCACTGCTATCTCAAACCAGCAATCAAATTATCGCGACGACTCAACCGCGTCCTGATGGATTGCAAAATATTGTGCTCACCGACACGAATGCTGGAGGAAGTTCCACGATGACTGGTGCACTAACAATCGGTGCCGGACCGACTGACACCATTAGGTTGCTGTCCGGCACAAACCAAAAAGCGCCAGTCGGCGGGCAAGCGCCCAATCCAATCGTGATGCAGGCTGTCACCGCAAACGGGATAACTCCCGTGACGGGAGCAAGTGTATTTTTCACGGCGACTCCCTCTGTCGCATTCTCGGCTTGCGGAGGCAGCGCAAGTTGCGCCGTCATCACTGACGACACGGGCGAGGTTTCCACTTTCGCCACCGTGCTTTCCGCCGGAGTGATGACGATCACAGCAGAACTTGCGCCAGCATCCTATCGCTCTCCGCAAGAAGCGATTGCAGATCTAGTGGGGACATCATCAGCGCTCGACATCGCGCTGGCTCCGCAAAATACCGAAATCGCGCAAGGAGCAACCGTGAATCTCCCGTTGACCGCGCGGGTGCTATCAAACGGTGTGCCGCAGTCGAACAGTACTGTGGATTACATCTTAGTAAAGGGAACGGCAACGCTCAGCGCTGCTTCCGCGATGACCGACTCGAACGGATACGCCAGCAGCACTCTAGAGATCAGCAATATGTCCGGAGATGTGCAGGTTGCTGCGTGTGTAGGTCCGCAAAATGTTCCGTGCCTTACCTTCTATGGAACATCCGTGCCCGCCAGCGTCATCCAGTTGCAAGGTGTCGCAGGAATTTCGCAGCTCGTGCTGGTCGGCCAGCCATTCCTGCCAGTCACCGTCCGTGCCGTGGATAATTCTTCTCCGCCGTTACCGGTATTAGGAGCTCCGATTGGGTTCGAGTCCATCGTCGGCCGAATCAACAGCAACGTGCCTGTTATTACGATTGGAGAACTCAACGTTACTCAACCGAATCTGCCAATCATCCTCTCGTCCACGCTGCAAACAATTACGTCGGACAGCAATGGTTTGGCTACGTTCCAGCCGAACAATGGAGTTCAAGGGGCTACTGTAATTTTAGGAACAGCCACGATCGGTGCCGGGGGCGTGAATTATCAGTTGCAGTCGCTATGGCCGGAAAATCAGTAGCGATTATTTCTTCGGACGCCGCGGACGTTGCTTCGCCGAAACAGATCGGATGATGAGCTTGCTCCGAGCTCCGACCGGCATAGGCACTTTGGCTCGATGGACGGCCACGTTCATTAAGGACAAGACTTTCTTATCATCAAGAACATTAGCATCCGCTTCGCCAGCATTGTGGAGACGAATATTCCGGACGAGATTGCCGCCGCCCCTTAACAGCTTGTCTGGATCGGGCACACTCGCTCCTTGCAAAAAACAAAGACTGACATAGCGCGAAAAGATCACCAGAGAAAATATGGCTTCGGAAGGTCGCTCTGTGGGGCTAAAGCCGATCACCAGAAAGTTGTAGTTGTCATAGACCATCTCAATTGCGCCGGGGATGATCTTCCGTATTTTCCGATGTGCGCGGCGTGCGAAATCCGCAATTTCGGGATCATATTTCGCAAGGAAAGATTCGAGTTGCAACTTAGCGTTGGCCGAAGAAGTCTTCGGCGACCCTTTTTTGCCGACGCGTTCTGCGGATTTTGCTTTTTTGGCTACCCCCATGGCGGCGATTCCGTCCTTTCCTTGCAGAGTCGGCCTCCCGGCTTGCACATCCGACGTACCATATAAAATGCGATCGCCATCCAAACAACCAAGAGTATGACCGTCACCTTGATACTCGCCTGAATCGAGATCAGCCACAAACCTATTGCGAGCATCAATGGGCCGAGCACGGGTATTGCTGTCATTACCAGCACGAAATAGTTCCACATTATGCTTTGGCACCGGGTGAAAGGGTAGTGCATAGCCCTGACCCACAGATAGCCAAGGCTCAACGTAATGAAATAGATGCCGAGACAAATTAATATTCCGTACAACATTCGACTAGAGTTCGGCATTGATTTTCGCCCAGCTTACTTGCAAGTCACTGAAGAGAATCTAGCTACGACATCCAAAAAACAATCGTGATAGGCAGAGCTTCATTCCGCAAATCTCAACTACTACTTCTTAGTCCACTGATCGATCCAGTCGTTAACCGTTTTGTACCAGAGCTGAGAATTTTGCGGCTTTAGTACCCAATGGCCCTCGTCCGGAAAATACAGCATTTTCGATGGAACACCCTGGATTTGCAAAGTTGTGAAAAGCTGGAAGCCTTCACTCACATCGAGCCGGTAATCTTTCTGTCCATGCACGACCAGTGTCGGCGTCTTGAAATTCTTTGCGTACTGATGAGGCGACCATTTCTGGTAGCTCGCACGATTGTCGTACGGAGCGCCCTTGAACTCCCAATTGTTAAACCACAATTCTTCGGTCGTTCCCCAAGCCGATTCGGCGTTAAACATTCCGTCATGCGAGACCAGGCACTTGAAGCGATTGGTGTGACCCATAATCCAGTTGATCGCGTAGCCACCGTAACTCGCGCCCAGCGCGCATTCTCGATCTTTATCGATAAACGGATACGTCTTTTCCGCATAATCGAGCCCTTTCATCAAATCTTCGTACGGGGCTCCACCCCAATCGCCGTTGATCGCATCCGTAAATTTCTGCCCGTAGCCGGGTGAGCCATGGAAGTTGATCATGATAACGACGTATCCGTTGGCAGCAAAGAACTCGGCATTCCAACGGTAGCTCCATTCGTCGCCCATCGGAACTTCCGGCCCACCGTGAATGATGAACTTCAAGGGATATTTTTGGTTGGGATTGAAGTTGGGCGGCTTGACGAGGAAACCCTGGACTTTTTCGTTGTGAGCGCCGGTAAACCAGAAAGATTCGAGTGGGGACATGTCGATTTGCGAGAGTTGTGCGTCATTAAGATGGGACAGTTGCCTTGTCAATCGAAGTCTCATTGGATCGGAGTGACATTCCCCATGAGCGTTGGGGCCTAGTCTGTCACCGCAGGTCGTGTTAAATGAAAATTCGGAAGAGAAAATTTCGGTTGGAGCTTGCAACGACATTCGGGAGTACAAGAGGCCGAATTCGTACGACACGACGCCACCATTGAAGCCGTCCAGTACTTTTGTCGGGGACTTGTCGCCTTCGCTCACGTAGAAAATGGGGGAGTTTCCTTCGTGCTGGGAACTAAAAAAGATGGCGTTTCGCCACCATGTGAAATCCTCAACCCACGCATCAAAATCTTCCGTTAGATTTTTCTTCTTTCCAGTTTTGCGGTTGTAGAGCATAAGCCGAAATCTATCGCTCTCGTACCCCGGACGCTGCTGTGCGCGATAAGCAATATATTTTCCGTCTGGTGAATAGAGCGGCGTGGAATCACTGGCAGGATTGTCGGCAGTGATGTTCTTCGCCGGACCACCCGTGATCGGGACGATCCATAGATCGTTATTCGTGGAAGCGGCTTCGTTCTTCTCGTGATTCGAGGTGTAACAAATTTCCTTCCCATCGGGTGAAAACGCATAGTCGTCCTGCCCGCCCAGCGAAAACACGGGAGCATCGTAATCACCGGGAGTCAGGTCATGAGGGTCGGTGAAAGCGGGAGCTCTAGCGGGGTACGGTTGACCGACGGTTCCCAACTGCCCACCAGCAGATGACGGATTAGCAGCTCCAATAAAGATGTGACTGCGTTTGCCTCCTTTGTACGCATTCCAGTGGCGATAAAGGAGACGCGTGAAAATTTGTGCCTTTACTTTTGAATTCTTTTCTTCATCTACCTTCTTCGCGTTACACGCAGCTTCATCCGGCTGTCCGTCGCATTCGGGGTATACGTCTGAAGTAAACAGGATATTTGCTCCATCGGGTGACCAAAGCTCGCCGTCAGCTTCAGTCGCCATATCGGTAAGCCGGTAAGTGGTCGTTACCCTGTCGATGACATCATCAAACTCCGCAATCCATACTTGTTGACCATTTGTCTTCGACGACAGGAACGCAAATCGTTTTCCATCGGGAGCCCAGCGCGGACGGTCGCCGTCCTGATCGCCGATAATTTCTTTCTCGTGCCCGCCTGCCGTTGGCACAATCCAGATATGCGGTGTTTTGGTGTTGGCCTCGAGACTCACATCGACGACGCTGAACAAGACCCACTTGCCGTCTGGAGAAACTGCAGGCTCGCCCACCCGTTTCAACTTCATCATGTCGTCGAAAGTGAATGGGTGTTTGACTTGAGCAAATACAGGCAGAGTGAACGCGATCAAGCAAACGAATAAGAGGATAGGAAATAAACGGCGCAAAGTGTGACCTCCAAATATCTAAGACGGCAAAGTGTAAATCATCAATCACTTATTAAGATATGCAAGCCATAATTTCTGCTTCGCTCAGCGTGTGATCGGACGCCTTCGCCCGTTGATAAATCGCATCGACAACATTCTCAGGAGTGGCTAGTCCGCGGTGCTCAAGCCAGAACAACACGTTCGACTTGCCGCTCATGGGGCCAATGTCGATTGTCTGTTCCATACCAAACACATGCGCGGGAACTCCTGAATAAACTGCGTTCGCCAATTCGATGTCGTTCTTTTTGAACGCCTTGATGACAGCAGCCGCATGAACTCCGGTCGCCGTACGAAATGCGTCTTCACCCACGACGGGATAATTCGCCGGAATCGGAACACCTGTAGCGCGCGAAACCGCCTGGCAATATTCCTTGAGGCGAGTCAAATCCTGTGTCGCCCAGGGGGCTACCCCCATCAGCTTTAAATTCACCAGCATCTGATCCATCTGAGTATTGCCAACGCGCTCGCCAATTCCAAGCGCGGTCGCGTGCGCGCAATCGGCTCCGGCGACCAGCGCGGCCATGGAGTTGGCGACAGCAAATCCACGATCGCAATGGCCGTGCCAGTCGAGGCGAACCTTCGCACCGGACGGCTTGATCACTTCTTCGATGACAAATCGCACCAACGCTCCCGCGCCCGCTGGAGTTGAGTGGCCCGCAGTATCGCAAATCACGACAGCTTTCGCCCCGCATGCAATCGCGGTCGAGTAGAGCCGCTTGACGGTCGCAGGATCGCAACGCGTCGTGTCTTCGGTGACGTACATGCAATCGAGTCCGAGGGACACGGTAAACTTCACTGCTTTTTCCGTGGTCTGAAGGAGGAAATCGTCAGTCCAATTTTCTGTGTAGCGGCGGATAGGGCTTGATCCGATGAACGCCGCGACTTCAATCGGCAAGCCGGTGCGCTGGGTGATTTCAGCGACCGGGCGAATGTCGCTCTCCAAAGTGCGCGCAGCGCAGTAAGGGCGGATCTTCATTTTCGCGGAAACGATTTCGCGCGCGAGCGCTTCCACGTGCTCAACTGCCCGCGGGCCTGCTCCAGGCAAGCCCAAGTCCAGCGAGTTGATTCCTAACGATTCCATCAAATGCAGAATGTGGAGTTTTTCATCGATCGATGGATCTCGTACTGATGGCGATTGCAGTCCGTCACGCAGAGTTTCGTCGGTAAGCATTACCGGCCCAGCGGGACGCAGCAATTCCGGTTGCGCTTTATTCCAGTCGTAAATTAATTCGGAAGTCTCCATAACAACGCCGTCTTTAACTTTAATCGAACTCGTGTTTCGGAGCAGCTTGTTCGGAACCCACGCGTCCGACTTTCATTTCCGCGGCGAAGTAGCTCTCACCTTTCAATGGGCCGCCAGCCATTCGCCGCAGCAGCGCAATTTGCCCCACGTGCGTCAGTGCATCGGCAATCGGTCCTTGAAAAAGCTTTTCGGCAGGAATCTGCAGGGGTAAATCCGACGCCAGAAAATTATCGAGATTTTGCAGGCTCATGAAAAATCTCTCGCGTTCTTTGTCCCACGGCAACGGGTCCGAATTCTGCCAGCGCTGCTTCCCTTCCACCATGGACAGAGCCCAATCCATCAGATCGCCAAGATGTGCCAATATTTGTCCGGGCGTTCTAGCACTGTCGCAACACTCGAAGTCAGCGAATCCCGCTGGAGCCTTGCCGGTCGCCTTACTGCATCGATATGCCAGAGTCGCCAAGGTGTGGCGGAGAAGCTCGCGTTTGGACTCGGAAACCGAAGAGTCCGTCATAATTTACCTTTCTTTTGCAACACTCCCATGGATCGTAATGCACCGCCGATACGTTGCCTCATGCCGCTGGCAAACTGCATATCAGCAAATCCCTCCATTTGCCGGTTGAAGGATTGCCCATATCCATACCACCACATTTTTTTCATGCGCGGCAATTGATCGGAGTCGATATATTTGGTCCGCACCATTTCTTCCAGGCCATAAATGCCATTGGTGCGGCCAATGCCGCTGGATTTAATTCCGCCGTGCGGAGCCTCGCTGATTCCAAAACACGAAACGACATCGTTCACCATTACGGTTCCGGCGGAGATTTGCCGCGCAAGCACTTCACCATGAGCCCGGTTTTTCGTCCACACGCTGGCAGACAGACCGTATTCAGAATCGTTAGCGAGGCGGACGGCTTCGTTGTTGCGATCAAAAGGCATGATCGACAAGATCGGGCCAAATGTTTCCTCACGCATAATGGCCATTGAGTGATTCACGTCGGCGAGTACAGTAGGAGCGTAAAAATTCGGCCCTAGATCGGGAATCGTTGTGCCGCCCGTTATAAGCCGAGCGCCCTTAGCGATCGCATCGTCAACTTGTGACTGGACAATTTGAACCTGGCGTTCATTGATCATCGGCCCGATGTCAGTATCAGAGTTTTCTCCATTTCCGACACGCAGTTGTTTTGTCTTTCGCGCGCAAGCTTCGATGAATGACTCATACGAGTCTCGATGTACGTAGCAACGCTCCACCGAAAGGCAGGCCTGGCCAGCATTAACGAAGGCGCCCCAGACCGCACCACTCGAAGCGACATCAATGTCTGCATCTTGCAGCACAATCATCGGATCTTTTCCGCCGAGTTCGAGAACAACTGGCAACAACCGTGCCGCGGCGGTCTGTGCAATCTTTTTCCCCGTGGGAACGCTGCCCGTAAAAATTAGTTTGTCGATATGCGCGTCGATAAGAGCCGCGCCAGTCGTGCCGTCGCCGTTTACAACTTGAAAGACGTTCCCGGGCACTCCAGCTTGATGCAACAACGAAGACAATTCTTCCGCGATAAGTGGCGTCAGTTCTGAAGGCTTCAATACCACTGCGTTCCCCATCGCCAATGCCGCCAGACTCTGTGTCGCGGGAATCGAGAAGGGATAGTTCCAAGGAGAGATGATTCCAATCACTCCATGCGGATCGCGGACTAACCGTCCGGATTTTGTTTTCATTGCGAGGCTACCGTGCGGAACGGCCTGATCGCGAAGAAAAGTCGATGCGTTCTCAATGCAAAAGCGCGCAGCATCGAGAACGACCAAAACTTCGGTCAACAGCGCCTCGACGACGGGCTTGCCGGCTTCCCGTGTTATGGCGAGCGCAACTTCAGACTTTCTGTCATGCAGAAGACTTTGGAACTTACGCAGAATCGCAATCCTGCGATGAACACCTAAAGCATTCCACACTGGTTGCGCGGCACGAGCACGATCAACCGCTTCATGGATTTCTTCTTCGCTAGCAATCGCGACTTGGCCCAGCGCTTTACCAGTCGCAGGATTCACCGATTGAAGCGTGCGACGATCAAGTTGGATATCAACACTCATATCTAGAACGACCTAGTAATCCACATTTACGAGATACAGACCGCACGCAGGAACAGTGGCGCCCGCCGCCGAACGTTTGCGTGCCATCAATATTCTAGTCACATCCCCTACCGTGAGCGTTCCTTTGCCCACCAGCACAAATGTACCCACTAAATTTCGGACCATGTGATGGAGAAAACCACTGCCTCGGACGTTGTAGACGAATTCTTCGCCATCACGATTCCAGTTTGACGAAAAGATCTGCCTCACGTTGGAAACTGTTTCTCCGTCCCGACCGCGTTCGGGATCAACCGCCGCAAAGGATGTAAAGTCATGTTCCCCAATTACCAGCCGCGCCGCTTCCGCCATTGCCGATTCATTCAAAGGATAAGGATGATGCCACACATGTCGCGCCAGAAACGGAGGGCAAATATCCCCGCGGTACATTCGATAGCGATAAGTCTTTCCTCGGGCGGACTTTCGTGCATGAAACTCAGCTTCTGCTGGCAAAACATCCAGCACGCGTATCGAATTAGGTAATGCGTCGTTTAGGGCTATTCGAAGATTTGACGCCGGAATAGGCGATTGCAATGCCACGCTGGCCACCTGGGCAAGAGCATGCACCCCCGCGTCGGTTCTTCCTGATCCCTGAGGCAAGACCTTTTCGCCGGTCACACGTCCAATAGCCGAGGCCAGTGCGCCTTGGATGGTTTCGCGCCCCGGCTGAATTTGCCAACCGGAGAAGTCCGCTCCGTCATAAGAGAGGATAATTTTATAGTTCAGCGCTTCAGTTTTAGGAGCTTGTTCGGACATGGCAGCATTACAGAATCTTCCAGACCAGGGTGAACATCCAACATCACGAACGATTTACAAAGCTTTACGGAAATGGTCCCCTGGCGGTCAAGAATCCGCTGGTTTACGTCAGCTATACTAGTTCATTCCACGAATTTGCCGTTAATTGTGTCAGTTTGGGCTGCACGAGTGTCCGCATAAAATGCGACATAACAAATTATGAAACCCGGCACTGGTATTTTGCGTAGTACGACTTGAAGCTTTGCACTAATTAGCGATCAGCATGGATGCAGGAGAGAAAAGAATGTCTTTGTCTGGCTTGAAGTTAACCGCTCGATGGGCGGCAACCGCAGTTATAGCTGTGAGTATGTCTGGGCTTGCAATGGCGCAAGACACCACGACCAATGTGCCTGCCCCACAGCCCGCTCAGCCGGCCGCGGACTCACCATTGCCTCAAGCTCCCGCTGCCACGACGCAGGTTCCTATCCAGCAGCGCATAACGAACAATTATGCGAAGGGCGTTTCGCATTTTCCCAATCCGATTGCGCCGTACCGACCTCATCACATCGACAATCCGAACTTCACAAATACTGCGCGAATCGATCAATTTTTTCGGGACGGAAAGCTTTATTTGTCGATGGATGACGCAGTCGCGCTAGCTCTGGAAAACAACCTCGATATCGCGATCGCCCGTTATAACCTCAACGTGGCGGATACCGACATTCTGCGCGCAAAGGCTGGTGGCTCAACGCTCGGCGTTAACGCTGGAATCGTACAGAACACTCCCGGTGGTGGCGTCGGTGGGTTAGGCGGACAGGTAGGTTCTGGCACCGGTGGTACCAGTGCCGGATCAGGCGGTGCGGGCACTGGCGCGGGCGGAATTGTGGGTTCGACCCTGGGTCTGGGACCGGTTCTTCCCAGCTTCGATCCCATCATCACCGGCACACTTCAGGTAGATCACGACAAACTCGTTTGCACCAGTCCATTTTGCGGAGACGCGCAAAACACAAGCACTGCGAACGTTGCTTACAACCAGGGCTTCACGACCGGAACCAGCATGTTGGTAGGTTTCAACAATACGCGCGGCACGGCGAACAATCCCTATTCGAGCTTGAGCCCGCTCTTGAATTCAAACTTCAAGTTTCAGTTAACCCAGCATTTGCTTCAAGGTTTCGGATTTGCCCCGAATCGGCGCTTCATCACCATCGCTAAGAATGATCGTGAAATAACGGATGTAGCGTTCCGGCTGCAGGTCATCACCACGATCGATCAGATAGAAAATATGTATTGGGACCTGGTTTATGCATACGAAAACGTTCGAGTAAACCAAGAATCTTTGGCATTTGCAAATAAAACGTTGTCCGATACAAACAAGCAAGTACAGATCGGAACTCTCGCTCCCATTGAAGTGGTGCGCGCACAAAGCACCGTTGCGGCCGATCAACAGACTTTAACCATTGCACAAACCAATCTTCAATTGCAGCAACTGTTGATGAAGAACGCTCTTAGCCGGACATTAGTTGATCCGAGACTAGCTGACGCGGAAGTGATTCCGATGTCGACAATGGCGCTATCGTCTCAGGAGGCGGTCGTTCCTACGCAAGACCTCATCAACGACGCACTCTCCCACCGCGCCGAATTGTCGGAAGCTCGCATCAACCTTACCAACTCGGGCATCAGCAACAAGGCTATCCGAAATTCGTTGCTCCCCACCGTCGATCTCTTCGCCTACTACGGCGGATCGGGTGTGGGCGGAGATCAAAGCGGCGCCAGCACTTGCGGCAATGCCGGAGCGCCTCCAGCTGGATTTTGTACCCCTGTTGGAACGATCCCTTCGACGAGTTATTCTGGGACCCTGAATCAGTTGGTCAATTCAACTGCATCCGACAAGGGGATGGGCATCACTGTCAACATTCCTTTGCGCAACCGGCTAGCTCAAGCTACCCAAGTTCGCGCGGAACTCGAATATCGCCAAGCACAGATGCGGGTTCAGCAGATTGAGAACCAGGTTCGCATTGAAGTGCGGAATGCCCAATTCTCTTTGCAACAAAATCTAGCCAGCGTGCAATCGGCGAAAGCTGCGGTCGCCTATGCGCAGCAATCGATGGATGCCGAACAGAAGAAGTTGGCGTTGGGAGCTTCTACTTCAACTTTGGTTTTGCAAAACGAGTCTGCCCTTGCAACTTCGGAGTCCACCTTGGTTTCAGCCATGGCGCTGTACGAAAAAGCGCGCGTAGAGTTGGATCGTGCCACCGGCCTGTTGTTGGATCACACCGGCATTCAGGTGGAAGATGCCGTCCGAGGACAAGTCAACAGCATGCCCCATGTACCCGACATTACTCCGCGTAAGGAAGCGCCATCGGTCAGTGCGACATCCACGCCAGTTCAGCCATTGGCTCAACCAACGACGACGCAGCCCGGTGATGCTCAGCCGACGCCAGCACAACCGGCCGTCCCGCAACAATAAATCGTATCCGCAGGAGTTGCTTATCCAACTTCCTGCGGAGGTCCCAATCCGCACTATAGTCATGCCTGACAATTCTTTACAGCTTCCCGCTTTACAATGGGACTTGCCAGCCGTTATCTATTGAACAGGTGCGCAAAATGTCCCAATGCGGGAGCTCGGTTTGAAGCTTTACGTTAAACCGATCCCCGCCCTGCTCGTTGCCAGCGCATTCGTTACGTTCTGGCCCAAGGCTACCGCGCAAAATCTCACGTCCGCGCCAGCCGAATCGGCAAGCCCTGAGGTATCGACGGAATATTCCCAGCCGCGTACTCACTATCCAAATCCCATCACGCCCTACACTGTCCGCCACATCGAACCCGCTGATCTGGAAAATGGCCCACGACTTAATTCGCTGATCAAAGGCGGCAAGCTGATGTTGTCGCTGAACGATGCAATAGCGCTTACTCTGGAAAACAATCTCGACATTGCGATCGCACGTGACAACCTGAATATCGCCCAGACTGACGTCCTGCGCGCGGAAAGCGGATCATCGATTATCGGCGTGAACGCTGGTGTGGTTCAAAATACTCCCGGTGGCGGAGTTGGAGGACTTAGCGGCACAGTTGGGTCGGGCACAGGCGGTACGAGCCCGGGATCCGCGGGCGCAGGAACCGGGACCAACGGACTAGTGAACTCCACATTGGGATTAGGGCCGGCGATCATCAGCTTCGATCCACTCGTGACCGGAACGCTTCAAATGGATCGCGATTATGTTCGGTCGACCAGTGCGATCACCGGATCGACCAAGCTCAATACAAACACCGGCACGGCCGACATGGCTTATACGCAAGGTCTGCAATGGGGCACCGATGTTTCGGTAACTTTCAACAATACACACCTTACTTCGACCAGTAAGAACAGCTTGTTCAGCCCGGAAGTTAGCCCCAGTACCCTGTTCAAAGTGACGCAGCCAATCTTGCAGGGATTTGGAAAGTTGCCGAACACGCGCTTCATGCATATCGCTCACAACAATCTTCAGATCACGGACCAAGCATTCCGACTTCAGGTCATCACGACAGTAGATCAGATTGAAAATCTTTACTGGGACTTTGCGTACGCTTATCAAAACGTCAGCGTGCAACAAGATGCTTTGGATTATGCGCAGACTATCCTCAAAGACACGCGGACACAAGTGAAGGTGGGCGTCGCACAACCGATTCAGATCGTGAATGCGGAAAGTATGGTTGCCACGGCGCAACAAGCGCTGATCCTCACTCAGACCAATCTTCAACTGCAGCGTTTGCTTATGAAGAATGCTCTGAGCCGGACGCTCGTTGATCCGTTGTTGATTGAATTAGAGGTGGTTCCTACATCGAGCATGGAGATGCCAGAAAAAGAACCATCCGCGTCGCTGGATGAATTATTAAATCAAGCATTCGCGAATCGAGCGGAGCTTGGCGAATCGCGCATCGATTTAACAAGCCGCCAATTGAGCTCCCAGGCGGTAGCCAACGCACTGTTGCCGATTGTCGATCCGTTTGCATACTACGGCGGAACAGGAATCGGCGGACACGTCAATCCGAATATTCCTGCGTGTTCCAGCACCGTACTCACGCGGTGTTTCAATGCGGCCACGGGGCCACCGGCGTTCCGCAATGGCGGGCCGGTGAGCTATGGCAACGCTCTCGGCCAGACTTTCAATGGCTCTGCGCCTGATAAAGGATTCGGGTCTACCGTAGATTTGACGTTGCGGAACCGGGAAGCACAGGCAAATCAAATTCGTTCGGAACTTGAGTATCGGCAGGCTCAACTCCGATTGCAGCAATTAGAGAACCAAGTCCGAATTGAAGTTCGCAATGCGCAATATGGAGTGACTCAGAATCGCGCAAGCGTGGAATCCGCCAAGAGCGCGGTTGATCTGGCTGGAAAATCTTTGTATGCGGAAAAAAGAAAACTGGAAGAGGGAACGTCCGATCAGGACAACGTATTGCAGCTGCATTCTGCTTTGGTGTCCGCACAGGCGAACTTAACTTCTGCATTGGCTGCTTACGAAAAGGCTGAAGTAGAGTTATTCCGCGCCACGGGCGTCTTGCTGGATCGCAACGGAATTTTGATCTCGGATGCGAAACAAGCACATGTGAGCAGGCCGCCAAATGCGCCGGACATTGGGACGGTGCAAGTCCCTACGAAATAATCCTCATTCAACAGGCGCTGGAGTTGAGTGAGTGATTTCTAATTTCGTTCGCAGGCTTTGAGTATGCATCCACTTACGAATCTCGGGTAATGCGGCGCGGGTCGCGGTCGCTCCCGCTTCGATGAGCGCTTCGCCGTGCTCGAAGTCGTCGTACTTGTAACCATTAACATTCGGTTCAATCACCAAGTCGGCAGACGCTCGCCATATTCCGCTGTTGATTTCTTGCGCGATGGCAAAGCATTGGCCGATGACGTTGAAAACGTGGCGTGGCCCGGCATCGCCATGAGTCCAGGTTCCCTTCAGTTGAACCGCTAATACTCGCTGCGCTCCCATCTGCCGAAGGGGAACTGTAGGAACTGCGTGGGCCAACATTCCATCCACCAACAATTTTCCGTCAATTTTTACGGGCAGAAACATGCCCGGATAAGCACAACTCGCTCGCACTGGTTCAACTAATGGCCCGGAGCTGAACACGACTCCTTCCCCAGTTGAGAAATCGGTAGCAGTCACCGCCAACGGGATTCGCAATTCTTCAAAACTCTTTACTTTCAAGACGCGGTTGAGAAATCCGATCATCCGCGCGTTGCTGGCAAATCCGTATCGCGATACGGTCCAACTGGCAAAATGCTTGAAACGAACTTGTGCGGCGACCTGCTCGAGTTCCGCAACTGACAGCCCGCTGCAATAGGCCGCCCCAATCAGCGCGCCTACGCTGGTACCAGCTACAAAATTAATCGGGATTGCTTCTTCTTCCAGGACTTTCAACACACCAATGTGCGCGATGCCGCGCGCAAAACCTCCGCCCAGAGCCAACCCAATACTCGGCGTCGGAAGGCTGTCGACAGGAAGCCCTGCCAGTTCCTGTCCAAACGCTTGTACCGATCGAATAATTTTGTCCAGTGGCTTCATATCAACAGTTGCCGAAAGATTGCGTTAACGCACACACACCACTCCCTTACTTAGATTCTTTCAGAAGGGTTGACGGCACTCCAGATTACGAAACGCCAATTACTTCGCCCGCCCATAAGTGACTAACTGCCCTGTTCCTGATAAGTTGAGCCCATGGCTAGAGAAATTTCTTCGGGCGGAGTGGTGGTTCGATGGATGGGAAACGCCTGGGAAATTGCGGCGATTCAGCCTCGTAAGGACGCTTCTGAGGCGGTGCTCTCCCCTAAAACTGCTAAAAAAGCGCCAAAAGTGGTGCTCGCCCTACCAAAAGGCTTGCTTGATCCCGGAGAAAAGCCGGAGCAGACGGCCATCCGCGAAGTTGCCGAGGAAACTGGCTTGTCGTCCAGTGTGATCACCAAGCTGGGAGACATTAAATATCAATATGTCCGCTCGTGGGGAGATCAGGAACGCGTCTTTAAGGTTGTAAGCTTCTATCTGCTGAAATACGAGTCGGGAGAGATTGACGCAATCGATCCTGCAATGCGAGTCGAGGTTGTTCGAGCCTGTTGGATTCCTCTGGAAACAGCCGCCAAGCAACTCGCTTATCGAGGCGATAAAGAAATGGTCCGTAAAGCGCAAGCGTACCTGGAATCGCATAATCTTGAACCAGAAAATAAAGGGTCGAAAGAAGAAGAGGACGAAGAATAAATGTCGCGAGCCCCACACGTTGAGACCCACTTCACCGCTGGAAATTTCGTGCGCGATGTTGTGATCGGAATGTCCGACGGTTTGACTGTTCCCTTCGCGCTGGCTGCCGGTCTTTCCGGTGCCGTGCAGGACACACGTCTGATCGTCATCGGAGGTTTGGCCGAAATCGCAGCTGGATCCATCGCCATGGGCCTTGGCGGTTATCTTGCCGCGCGCGGTGATGCCGAGCATTACGAGCAAGAGCGGGAACGTGAGTATCGTGAGATCAAAGAAATTCCAGAAGAAGAAAAGAACGAAGTCAGCAAAGTGTTTGACGCTTACGGCATCACGCGCGAACAAAGTTTCCCAATCGTCGAGGCTCTCAGCCATCGTCCGGATGCATGGGTCGATTTTATGATGCGCTATGAGTTGGGACTCGAAGAACCTGATCCGAAACGCGCGAGAAACAGCGCTGCGACGATTGCAGCCGCTTACATTGCCGGCGGCTTTATCCCGCTGACTCCGTATATCGCGATGGCCAGCGCCTCGCAAGCCCTGATTGTCTCGGCATGTGTCACGCTTGCAGCTCTCGGAATATTTGGATTTCTCAAGGGCCGTTATACCGGAACTGGCCCTCTACGCAGCGCAGGGCAAACCATGATCATTGGCGGATTGGCTGCCGCTGCAGCATTCGGGCTGGCAAAACTGATCTCGTAGGCTTTCTTAAACATATTGCTTGCCGCAAAATGGCGGTATAGACTCCCATCTGACCGCTTGAGCGGGCAATCCGCGCGCATTGGAGCTCCGATGAGAAACGTAGCATCACCTAGATTGTCTGTTGTGTCACCCATAGGATTGATGTTCCTGGCTGCATGTTTTGTCGTCGCTACGCCAGCTAGGCTGTGCGCCCAAACCTATTCTGTTCTTTATTCATTCACCGGCGGTGCGGATGGGGCAAATCCTCAGGGAGGCGTCATTCTCGATACTGCTGGAAATCTTTACGGAACAACCGGATTAGGTGGAAATACGGGTTGCTATATTACATGCGGCGTCGTTTATAAGCTTGATCCAACGACGGGAAATGAAACAGTTCTATACAGCTTCACGGGGAAAGCTACAGGCGGATTTCCCCGCGGGGGGCTGACGTTGAACCGAAACTACCTCTACGGAACAACTTACGAAGGTGGATTTCGAGACTTGGGCTCAATATTTAGAGTGAACCTAGCCAGTGGGGAAACCTCCGCCGTGTACTCGTTCGGATCTAAGAACAAACTAGATGGAGCATTTCCGTACGCAAGCCCAATCGCAGGCGGTGAAGGCAATGGTTATGGAACTACTCCGGGGGGCGGGCCTGGGCAAAAGGGCACCGTTTACGAAATCAATAGCACCGGCGAATCAATCTTCTATTCCTTCGAAGGCAGGTCGGATGGGGCAGAGCCTTATGCCGGTCTGATCAGGGATGCTGCTGGGAATCTTTACGGAACGGCCGCATTGGGAGGCGATACAAAATGCGCAATCAATCCCCCGCTTGGTTGCGGGACCGTTTTCAAGGTGGACAAGTTTGGTCATTAGAGCGTCCTTTATACGTTTGTTGCCGACGCGGATGGCGCGATTCCCTTTACACGTTTGCTGCAGGATGGCGACGCCCTTTACGGTACAACCCTCGAAGGCGGCGGATTCTCGGGATGTCCTAACGGATGCGGGACGGTGTTTCAGTTGCGCGCATCGGGCAAGGAGACCGTGCTGCATGCGTTTACTGGCGGACCAGACGGCGGATATTCATACGGCGGTTTGATCCGCGACTCGTCCGGCAATTTCTATGCTAGCGCTGAAGGCGGGGGCGACATTACTTGCGATCCACCAGTTGGCTGCGGGACCGTGTATAAAATCGACGCCACCGGAAACTTTACAGTAATTCATACCTTCAGCGGTCTGGACGGCGCGGCTCCTATGGGCGATTTAGTGCAAGACGCAGCTGGCAATATTTACGGCACTACCTCCAGCGGGGGCACCTACGACTACGGGACAGTCTTCAAAATAACTCCTTAATCGGACCATTCATCTGCGGACTGCCGCTTCACTCTCCTCAGAAAAAAATACTATAAGCTGTCATTCAGTGCAGCATTAAACGGAGGGTGGCGCTTGACCAAGAGAATTCATAAAGTTGCAATTCTAGGCGCGGGAACGATGGGGTCGCGCATCGCGGCCCAATTTGCCAATGCCGGAGTGCCTAGCTTGTTGCTGGATATCGTTCCTGCAGACGCCGACAAATCCTCTCGAAATAAAGTAGCGAAGGCAGGACTCGATGCGGCAGTGAAATCCAAACCGGCCGCATTCATGGATCCTTCGCTGGCTCGTCTCGTAACTCCGGGCAATTTCGAAGACGATATTGCGAAACTTGCCGACGTGGATTGGATCATCGAAGTCGTTGTAGAGAATCTCGAGCTGAAGCGTGCTCTGCTAAAGAGAGTTGAAGCGGTGCGCAAGGCTGACACCATCATCACTACGAACACCAGCGGCTTGCCTGTAGGAAAGATCGCGGAAGGCTTCTCCAATGAGTTCCTGCACAACTGGTTCGGCACGCATTTTTTTAATCCCCCCAGATACATGCGCCTTTTGGAACTGATTCCTACTCCGGAAGCTGATCGCACGGCAATGGATACAATCGCTCACTTCTGCGATGTGCAATTGGGCAAGGGCGTCGTGTGGGCGAAAGATACCCCGAATTTTATCGGCAATCGGATCGGCACGTTTTCTGTTCTGAACGTGATTCGGTTAATGCAGGAGATGGACTTTTCCATCGAAGATGTTGACGCGCTTACCGGACAGGCTGTGGGATGGCCCAAATCCGCGACGTTCCGAACTATCGATCTTGTGGGCCTCGACATCCTCGGACATGTTGTTGGCAACATGACTCAGAACGTTCGCGATGAACGTAGTGAACTAAAGCTGCCGGATTTTTATGAGCAAATGTTGGATCGCAAATGGCTCGGCGACAAAACCAAAGGCGGCTTCTACAAGAAAAATAAAGGCGGCGAAGGCAAAGAAGACGAACGCCTCGCGCTTGATTGGAAAACATTGGAATATCGTCCGCGGCAGAAGCCAAAATTTGCCGGGCTCGATATGGCAAAAAATGTCGAAGACACGGGTGCCCGCGTGCGAATGCTCCTCGGCGTGGACGGAGCAGGTTCCGCTCCCCAAAAAAGTGACAAGGCCGGGGCATTTCTATGGTCAGCTCTCTCTGATCTCTGGACTTACTGCGCAAATCGCATCCCTGAGATTTCCAATTCGATCGTCGAGATTGATCGCGCGATGCGGCTTGGCTTCAATTGGGAACTGGGTCCGTTCGAGCTCTGGGACGCTGTCGGCGTAGAGAATTCCGTCGCGAGGATGACCTCCGAAAATAAACCAGTTGCCGAGAACGTCAAAAAGCTGCTGACTTCGGGCCAAAAGTCCTGGTACGAAAATAACTCCAAAACTGCATCAGGCAGAGCGTACTTCGATCTAGCGACCTCGACATACAGCCCTGTCGAAGTTCCTGATGGAGTGTGGTCGGTCGCCGCCGCGAAAAAGTCTAACGGAGTCGTCGCGAAAAATTCCGGCGCATCCTTGATTGATTTAGGCGACGGCGTGGGCTGCATTGAATTTCACAGCAAGATGAATTCGCTGGGAGCGGACATCCTCAGTCTCATCACCCAGTCGCTGAAGCCCGGTGGCCCGGGCGAGAACTTCGACGCCTTCGTCATGTATAACGACGCCACGAATTTCTCGGTTGGCGCCAACCTCATGCTCCTGCTCATGGCAGTGCAGGATGACGAATGGGACGATGTCGATTTGATGATCCAACAGTTTCAGGGAATGACGCGCGCCATTAAATTCTCACCAAAACCTGTCGTTGTCTCAGCTTTTGGACTGTGTCTTGGAGGTGGTACTGAAATTTCGCTTCATGCCGCTGCGCGCCAGCCTCACGCCGAACTCTACACCGGACTCGTCGAGGTTGGCGTGGGTTTGCTACCTGGGGGCGGAGGCTGCAAAGAGATGCTCTTGCGTGCCGTGGACAGCGCCGCGAGCATTCGGTCAGGCGGCCGCGGTGAATCCGTCGAATTAATGGAAGCAATGAAGAAGGCGTTCGAAACGATTGCAATGGCCAAGGTTGCAACTTCGGCGGCCGAAGCCCGCCGCCTAGGATTTTTGACACCGTCGGACCGCATCACTATGAATCGCGAACGTGTCTTGAGTGATGCGAAAGCCAGGGCCCTCGAACTGGTGCACGCAGGTTACGAGCCTCCACCGATGCGAACTGACATTCCAGCACCGGGAGAAAGCATTCTCGCAGCACTTAAACTCGGCGTGCACATTATGCGCCAGGGTGACTACATTACCGAATATGAAGTAAAGCTCGCAACGAAAATCGCCGAAGTTTTATGCGGAGGAAACATCACACCGGGCACGCCGATCAGCGAAAACTACATGCTTGAACTGGAGCGTGAAGGATTCAAGTCGCTGTGTGGAGAGAAGAAAACGCAAGAGAGAATCCAATACACATTGAAAACTGGGAAAACATTGAGAAACTAACTCTCGCAGGTTCAGCCCGCCGCCACATGCTCAAACTTGCGCACGGCGGGTTGACGAGATTGCCGGGCACGCCACAGATCGTACTGCGATTGCATGTTCATCCAAAATTCCGGAGAAGTTCCTAATGCGGATGCCAGACGAATTGCCATGGTGGCAGAAATTCCCGCTTTGCCATTCAATAATCGTGACAGGGTAACACGGGTCACCCGAAGATGAGCCGCAGCCTTTGAAACCGGCTGCTCTCTGAGGTATTCACGAACAACTAAACCGGGGTGCGGCGGATTATGCATCGACATAAGGACTCCTATGTGCCATTTCAACTAGTGATAGTCCTGATAATCAACCAGGATCGCGTCCTCGCCTTCAAACTTGAACGTCAGACGCCAGTTTCCACTTACACTCACCGCCCAGTGGTCCTTGAGTTCACCCGATAGCGGATGCAGTTGCCATCCTGGAGCATTCATATCACCTGGCTGTGGAGCGTTATCCAGCGCAAATAACTGTAACCGTAATTTAGCGGCATGTTTCGCCTGAATACCAGCCTTCGAGCCTGTACGAAAAAACTTCTCAACACCGCGATGCCGAAAGCTGGCAATCATTTCCGTATAGTGTATCGCTACGCGCTACAATGTCAAGGTATTTGTTCTTTCCGGCTCGCCAAGCCTGAAACCTCCTCACTTCCTCAGCATCTAACCAGCCATCACCCTAATCCCCGGAGGTACGAACTTTGGCCAAAGTAAAACTTTCACTCTTAGCTCGTCTTGAAGCGAAACCAGGAAAAGAAGCCGACGTCGAAGCGCTATTACGAAGCGCTTTGCCTTTAGCAATGGATGAACCAGAAACCGCACAATGGTATGCCATCCGTATGGGACATTCGACATTCGGAATATTCGATACCTTCGAAGCTGAGTCCGGACGGGAAGCTCATTTAAACGGCAAGATTGCTGCCGCGTTGATGGCCAAAGCAGGCGAACTATTAGCCAAGCCTCCTGTTATCGAAAAATGGGATGTCCTCGAAGCAAAAATCACGACTTAGCCTTCCGCTTGGGTAAGATGGTGATGAACTTCCTCGGAGAACTTCCATGCGTGAAGTCGTAATTGTTTCTTCTGTCCGAACGCCCGTTGGGCGCGCCTACAAAGGCACGCTTCGCGCGACCCGTCCTGATGAGCTAGCCGCAATTGCTATCAAAGGCGCGCTGGATCGTGTTCCTCAGCTCGACGCCAAAGAGATCGAGGACGTCATCCTGGGCTGCGCAATGCCGGAAGCCGAGCAAGGGATGAACGTTGCTCGCATCGCATCTCTGCGCGCCGGATTGCCTGTCGAAATTGCTGCGGTGACCATCAATCGTTTTTGCGCATCTGGCCTGCAGGCAATTGCAATGGCAGCCGAGCGGATTGGCAGCGGCAGTGCTGAAGTAATCGTTGCTGGTGGAACGGAATCGATGACCATGATTCCAATGGGCGGCCACAAGATTTCGCCGAATCCATGGCTGGTGGACCACTATCCGGATGCCTACTTGACGATGGGCCTGACGGCGGAGCGTCTCGCTCAACGATTTGACATTACTCGTGAAACGGCAGACGAATTTTCGTATCAAAGCCACCAAAAAGCATTGGCGGCAATTCAAGCCGGTAAGTTCGAAGATGAAACCGTTCCGGTGCCGGTAAGCTTTACTACTCCTAATGGTTCGAAACCCAAGCGGCAAGAAATTATTTTCAAGGTGGATGAAGGTCCGCGAGCAGACACATCGCTCGAAGCATTGTTAGCATTAAAGCCAGCTTTTCATGTAAAGGGCACCGTTACAGCTGGCAATTCTTCGCAGATGTCGGACGGAGCAGCGGCAGCGATCGTAATGTCCGCTGAGCGCGCCAAGGCGCTGGGAATCACGCCTCTCGCACGCTATGTTTCCTTCGCAACTGCTGGATACAAGCCGGAAGAAATGGGACTCGGCCCGGTTTTCGCGATTCCCAAAGCGCTGAGGTTAGCCGGCCTCCAGCTTTACGACATTGACGTGATTGAGCTCAACGAAGCTTTCGCAGCACAGTCTTTAGCGGTAATTAAAGAAGCAGGATTGGATCCTGCTCGCATAAATCCCAATGGCGGCGCGATCGCCCTAGGTCATCCCTTGGGATGCACTGGCGCAAAATTGACTGCCACCATCATTCGTGAACTTAAGCGCCGTAAGGCTCGTTATGGGATGGTAACGATGTGCGTAGGCGGCGGAATGGGCGCCGCAGGAATTTTCGAGAACCTGAATTGAATTCAGTGCAATCCAGAAATCGTGTATAGAACCGAAAGCATTTGATAGTAGCTGTAGGCAAATTCGGTTCCCTGCGGATTGCCTATGGCAGGCGCAATCGAAACGACGCCAGCCCGATCTGCGGGAATGAGTTGCCGCACCGGAGTTTGTTTTCCGGTAGCGACCTCGACCTTTAAGACGTTCAGCGGAATTTCACCCGATCGGTACATGTAAATATATTTGCCATCGGCGGACCATTGCATCGATTGTTCGTCCGCATCAAAAGCTGCAACCACCTTGCCTGGACCACTCCCAATTGGAAACAGTTTCAGTTTATGGTCGGCGCTTGTCCCAGCGAGCCATGTTCCATCCGGCGACGGCAATACCGCGCTGACACCCTCGTCGGTTGCCGGGGAGATTTTGCCAGAAGATACGTCTACGAGATAGGTTCTAATGCGATGTCCCGGCTCGTTACCATTCACAGCAATACGTCGCCCGTCTGCAAAAAACCGCGCACCGGTTTGTACGCGCTCCAGGCCGGGCAATGCGATTACGTGCGCTTCGCCCACACCTACAGGCAAGAGTGCGATTCTTGCCGGAGCATCCTCGGGAACCGATAGTACCCATTGACCATCTGGAGAAAAACTCTCAGCGGCTCCGGCACCCAGCCGGATCGGCGGAGTACCATCAACTTTTCGAATGGCCACCGCATCTCCAGGCCCATCCAAAGCGCTGCTCTCTTCAAGCAAAACCCACTGGCCATCGGCAGAGATGTCACGTGCGATCGTCCAGTCGAACCATGACAAGTCCTGGCGCTCCATTCCCTTTTCGCTGGATCCCAGCTCCATGGCGAGCCGCTCATTCTCGAATGTGGCGAGCACCCGACCATCGTTCGTGATGTCCTGTATCGTGAATCCCGAAGGAACCGTCAATATATTTCGCACTTGTCCAGCGAGAGTTACAGCACGCAAGACACGGTTATTTGAAGCGGCGTCCTCTGACGTAAACCAAATCTCATTTCCTTTTGGAGACCATGCCAAGCCAGTCTCCGATGGCCACTGCTGAGTAAGTGTCTTGTTAGATCCTTGCAGGTCGCTCACGCGAATTGTTCCCTCATCAGTCCAACGCGAAGGATGATCCAAGTAGGCAATGAGCTTTCCATCCGGCGAGAATCGCGGATTTCCTATTGTTCCGATTGTGCTGTACAACACTTTTTCAGTCGGAAATTCCAAACGATCGGAGCCATTCACCCGATGAACTATCGCGAGCTGCCCGGCAGGGTTCCAGTCAGCGCCCGTGACATCCTTCAACAGTTGCCGAGGAGTGCCGCCCGCCATCGGTGCTTCTGCCAATGTTGCGTGCTCAAATCCCAAATGATCGCTGTGTAATCCCCCCAAACCGACAGCTAGCTCGTCGGAATGTGACAGCGCCAGCAGATTCGCCTGCAGCCCCACAGGGTTAGCTAGAGGAGAGCCCGGCGCTGTCGAATAGATTTCCAGCGGTCGTCCATTCCATGCGGCCCCGTATACAACGCTTCGGCCGTCGCGAGTAAAGCGCGCCGAGTAAACGGTTCCGCGGCTATAAGTCAGGCGTTGGTATTCTGGAACGGACACCGGCTTTAGGCTTGCTCCAATCAAAACTCCGGCGGCAGCCAACAACGCCGCGGCAGCCACCCACGGCAGAAATTTACGTGTTCGAGAACGCGACCACCGTGCCGGTGCTTGAACCCGTCCTGAATAGCCCTTAGCTTCCTGTAGTGCAAACGCGAGATCGCGCGCGGACTGAAATCTATCGTTAGCCTCTTTTTCCAAACAATGCCGGACTGTTCCAGCATAAGCAGGAGGTAGGGACGAGGACTCATTTAGAAGATCGGCTGGTTCTTCTTTCAGTACCGCCGTCATCGTGTCTACATTCGTTTCACCGGAAAATGCGCGTGTGCCGGTAAGCATTTCGTAGAGAATCGAACCGAAGCTGAAGATGTCGCTGCGCGCATCAACCGGCTTTCCCCGCAATTGTTCGGGGGACATATACGCAACCGTTCCGAGTACGGATCCGGCGCGCGTTTGCGTAGTTAAATCCGTCAGCGATCGTTCCGAAGAAGCGTCCAAGGGATTCAACTTGGCGATACCGAAGTCGAGGATCTTTACCTGGCCATCGTGAGTAACGAAAATATTTTCCGGTTTCAGGTCACGATGGATGATTCCCTTTTCGTGCGCAGCGACCAGTCCCTGAACTATTTGACCAGCGTAGTCACCTGCAATTCGTGGAGTGATCTTCTCGCGAAGGCATTCGCGCAGAGTCTTACCGAGAAGTAGTTCGGACACAATGTAAGGAGTGCCTTCATGCACACCCATTTCGTAAACCACGAGTATATTGGGATGATTCAGCGCTGCCGCGGCACGGGCTTCGGTTTCGAATCTCCGCAGTCGGTCCTTATCTTCGGCGAACGATGGCTGGAGAAGTTTGATGGCGACATCGCGGCCCAAGCGCTCGTCCTTGGCGCGGAACACTTCTCCCATGCCGCCCGCGCCAATTTTTTCGATGATCTTGTAGTGTCCCAGTATTTCGGGAGTCATCGCCCTCAATGTCCTTTGCTGGTCAGCATGTCGGCCTTGCACCAACCGCGATCAACGCAGCACGAATCCCTTCGTCGATCCTCGGTGAAGGAATCCGCACAGACGCAAATGATAGACATGGGGAAGGGTTGCGACATTCTCTCAGCCTTTAGCGGAATGTGCAATTTACTTTTCCGGTTCTATCAGTATCTGGCAGCGGCTAGGGCCGCTTTTTGTAAAGATTTCTGGGCCAACCCGATTCAACTGTTTTCCGGTTAGAATTAAGTTTCACTTTTATATCCAACTAGGGACAACGAATCATTCTCAATGGGAATTTCCGACAGAATCTCCGAAAACGCCATTAAAAGGCCGCAATTTCGAACAGTTAATTTTCTGAAGCACACCTTGTTCCTTGTGTTGCTTGCCGTGATGGTCGTATCAGGGACGGGACGCGCCCACGCGCAGGCCGTCTCTCGCTATGACGTGTTTGGCGGATATTCCTATCTACGGTTCGACTCGAAAAGTTACGGCTTTTCGGACTATTCCAATCTGAATGGCGGAAATCTCGCTGGCGCATTTAACATTACGAAAACTTTTTCGGGAGTGGCGGACATCAGTGCGACCTTCGGTCATGATGAACGGGTTTATACGTTCATGGCCGGGCCTCAAGCATCCATTCAGAAATTCGGCGGACGCTGGTTCGCGCAGGCTCTTTTCGGCAAGGCCCGAAACGCCGCTGACATTCCAACAGTCGCCAGCAATCTTGGCCGCTCATTTGCTTTCGGAGGTGGATACGATATCGCGTATCGCAAGCGATTTTCGATTCGCGTATTCCAGGCGGACTATATCAATACAAGTACGTACGGCGTAACGCAGACGAACGTGCGAGTTTCCGCCGGACTCGTTTTCCATCTCGGCAAGACTTTGAAATAACTTTGAACTAGCTCTCGGTAGGGACTATTCATTACGGAGTTTAATAAATGAAGATCAGAGCGATTGCTCTGCTGACAATAGGAGTAGTTCTTTTAGGGTTGACCGCCTGTAGCGGCGGCAGTACTCACAACGCCTATGTCACGGCGACGCAGGACGGTGTAATCGCGCTGCGCATTGAAAACAACACCGGGAAATTTACTACCGTGCTGGGCTCGCCATTCGTTGGTGGCACATCTCCGACTTCCATCCAGGTTCTGCCGAATAAGAAGATGTTGTATACCGCTAACACCAGCGAAAACAATATTTCTCTTTTTAAGGTTGACGATACTTCTGGAGCATTAACGGAAGTCCTTCCACGCACCGCAACCGGAATCAGTCCGTCATCACTTGCCCTGAATACTGCGGGCACTCTTTTATTTGCTGTCAACCAGGTCTCGTCGAGCGTTTCCGTTTATTCCGTCGCGAGCGCTGGGACATTGACGGCAGTCGCGGGATCTCCTTTCTCCGTGCCTTCCCGTCCGTTTTCCGCCGTACTGTCGCCGGCTGGTTCGTTTTTGTATTTGACCAACCCGAATTTATCTTCGATCTACGCGTACCCTGTTAGCAGCACCGGTGTGCTGGGCACGCCAGCTGTATTTCCGACGTTGAGTTCGACCCTTGCAATCGCAATGAATCCTGCTGGCTCGCTTCTCTTCGCGGCGAATAGTTCAAACGATACCGTCTCAGTGTTTTCAGTCAACGCGACCAGCGGAGCCTTGACCAATGCCCCCGATTCGCCGTTCGTCGTCGGAACCAGCCCAGTAGCACTCACGACATCAATCGACGGAATGTACCTGTATGTAGCGAACCAAGGTTCAAGTAATATATATGCGTTCAGCGTCGCCACGAATGGCGAGTTAACTCAATTGGTCGGCTCCCCTTACACGGCCGGAAGCGGCACGGTCTTCGTCGTGGCGGATCCCAATGGCAAGTTCATTTACGCGGGTTCGCAAGGCACTCAGAACATAACTGAATTCTCGATCACTCCAGGCGCGGGGACTCTTACGATCACCGGAAACACTGCATCCACCAAGGTGTCGCCATCTTCAATGGTCGTGAATCCGTAATCCGCTTTACCCTTCCATTTCTTCATGATCAGATTTGGCATTGTCGGTTTCGGATTACATGCCGTCAAACGATTGATGCCGGGATTCGCGATGGCCACCAACTCTCGCGTGATTGCGCTATCTCGCAGGAACATCGAGAAGGCACGCGAGTCCGCCGCTCAATTCAACATTCCTCTTGCATTCGATTCGGCTGAAGATTTATGCAGTTCTCCAGAAGTTGACGCCGTACTCGTAACCACTCCCAACGCGATGCACTTGGACGACGTGTTGACCGCCCTCCGTTGCGGCAAGCCGGTGTTATGCGAGAAGCCAATGGGGATCAATGCGAACGAATGTCGGCAAATGGTGGAAGCTGCTCGGTCCGCTAACGTCTTGCTCGGAGTCGCGCAGGTTTTTCGTTTCGAAGAAAGCACCGCATGGTTTCGCAAACAACTTGAAATGAACTCAATCGGCAAGCCGATATTCGCTCGCGCTGAATTTTCGTTTCCAGGAAAGACTGGCTATGCCCGCAAGTGGCTTTACGATCCTGTCATCGCCGGCGGAGGGCCGATCGCCGACATCGGAGTGCATTGCATCGACACTCTCCGCTACATCTTGCACGACGAAGTGGTCAGCGTTACCGCGAGAGCCAATCGCGACGAGGTTTCAGGCGAGCTCGAAGCCGCCGCCGTCATGGCTTTGGAATTTTCGCGCGGCACTTTAGCTTCGGTTCAGGTTTCGTATCGCTCGGAGTATCGAACTCCGCTTGAGATCGTCGGCGAAACCGGATCCCTTCGCGCCGACAATGCGCTCAACGTCGAACGCGCAATCACGCTCGAGCGTAGAGATTCATGGACCACGATCGAGTCGCATACAGTATCCAACTCGCTCGCCTACGCAAAGCAAGTGGACGCGTTCGCCGATGCTGTCGAAGGCAAGCAGCCGTTCCCTGCTCTGGGGGAGGAGGGCTGGCAGAATCAGGAAATCCTCGACGCCGCATATCGCAGCATCAAGTCGGGTAAAGTTGAAAAAGTACAGAGGGTTGGATAAGCGGCGCGCTTAGGGCTTTGATGGGTCGGGCGTACCGGGCTCACTCGGGATCACGCTCGGTGCCGTAGTTGTAGTAGCAGTAGGCTTGCCAATCTTCGGCGGAACGCCTTTCGCCTGCACAATCGCCCAGTGCCACTCGACTCCTGGTTCGATTGCCGAAGACATAATTTCGCGGAACGTCGTCGTCTTCAGCGGAGCGGCCAGACCTTTCAAGTGATACAGTACCGTTGTATCAGACCGCTTGACCGAAGGCTCGCTTGCGCTACCTTCCAACGGTTCGTCATTCGTGATTACTGCCGTATGCATTGTGCGAGGCTTGAGCGACGCAGGAACCAGCGCAGCTGTAGCAGTGCTTGCGAACTGAGGGTCGTCGGGAGTCACGTGCCTGATCATCGTCAATCCCACGGTAAGCTCGGTGAGATTCCATCCTGTCCCGTTGTAGATTGAAACCTCGAGCGTGTCGCTATTCACGGTCGCCGGACCGTCCAGCTTGGCGAGTTCGCTGAGCGGCACATCTTTGGTGATGATCGGATCGGAAATCAGCGCTGTATTGTTGGCGTTGAATGAAAGACTGCAATCGCCATCAGGCGATGACATCTGGAATTTATTGGTGGCACCATTGATGGAAAACACGGGCGTGCCGTCCACCGGCTTCGCCTGGGCGTCATCCATAACTTGCGTCAAATTGTCGTTGTCGATAACGGCATGTTGCGACGGAGAATCTGTCGTCCGAAGCGTGCGCGCGAGATCGCCCAACGGGACGGCGCTATCATCCGACTGCGCGAACCCGCCGGGAACCAGCACAGCCAGGAACATCAGCGAAATGAGGACTCGTCCAACCATGGCTTGGCGAGGCATCTTCATCAAGGAAGACGGCTCTCCTGCTAAAAATTGTATGAGAAACGGCGCACGGAAGGCACTTACCAAGGTAATCGCCACGATTGGGGCGACCGGCACAGCGAACTAGTCGAATGAGCGTGCTAGACGAAGCGCTCGCAACGGGTACGCACGCTCATTCTCCAGTTACAGCAAACCAAATTACAACAAACGAAATTACAGCAAACCAGAGGTACGCAAACGCGTGACCGGATCGGCCAGTGAAACCGGATCACGTTTGAAAATCCAACGGGCTACTGCAATCCCCAGCGCCGCATAGCATAGATGAACTAGCTTCATAGGCACCTCGTATGGTCTCTACGCACAGTCTGGGGACGACTTAACGCCACATTACCAATATGGGAAAATCCGTACAAGGCTCGTCCGTGCCACAGGAGTAGCACGAAAGTGGCGGATGGGGATGGGAGGAATAAATCAGTTATGCCTATAAAGTTTGAATTTCGCCCAAAAAGGGCATTGGTGTAAATTAAGAAAGCACTCGGCGCACGAACTCCGTTACACACAAATTGATTTGCTGGAAAACATTAAGCCGGATAGACAATGCCAATAAGTAAAAGTGCGCCTGATTTGTCAGCGTTTAATCACTCGCTAGAACTTCCGTTCAACCTTCGCATTGAAGATTTCGCTATCGCAATGCAGGATGTTTATGATTTTTTCCACGATGTAAATTCCCTTTTGGAAGAGAAAGGGCTTGAGCGTTTGGATGACATGTTGCGTCCTGCAAATATGTCCGGACTGTTATCCGACATGCTGACGGCCAGCATCGCGCACCATTCCCGCTCTTTGACTACAAACGAATACCACAACGGTCACCCCGACCTTATTGTGAAAGGCGTATACCCTAATAACGCTGTCAAAGCTGGTGAAAGAGGCATAGAAATTAAAGCGACTAGAAAGAAAGGCGGCGCGGTTGATTTTCATGGCGCACGTGATCAATCGCTTTGTGTCTGGGTGTATTTAGTGGACGGAGACACGGAACCCGCAATTAACCGTAGACCAATGGTTTTTACCGAGGCTTATTTAAGTGGAGTGAGCTTGACCGACTTCCGAAAAAACGAACGCGGCGAACTAGGTACTAGAACAGCCACTCTAGACAAGCAAGGACTAGTCAGGTTGCGAGAAAACTGGCTTTACCGACTTAACCCTTCACCGTCTCCAACGAAACAAGGCGTGGAATAGCCGCTTTAGCAAGTGCAAAGTACTCAGGGTCTCTCTCGATTCCGACACACTCGTAACCAACCGCTTCTGCAGCCGCCAACGTGGAGCCTGACCCTGCAAACGTATCCAGTACGGTACCTTCTCCCAAAGGAAGCATGGCGCGAACCAATTGACGCAAGAAACGCTGCGGTTTCAGGCTCGGATGATTCGCAATCGCTCGCTCGGCTTTATGGGTCGGGGAGGATTCAATAACGTCTCCGAACGGTTTGTCGTCAGAAATTCTCCGCAGTCCTCCGGTTTTCCAACGCCGCAAATTGTCCTGAACGCGTCCGTCGAGAGGTTTCCGAAATAGCAGCCAAGGTTCCCACATTGAACGAGGCATCACGCTTACGTCCGGGAACTCCTCGTGTGCATTCTTTGGTCGGTCTCCGCCACGCATTGTCATGACTAACCTAATGATCTCTCCCCTCCTCTCGAAGCCGGCCCTTACCATTGTGTTTGCTACTAAGTAAGACACCAACGGATTTGAAGCAACACAAACATTTGCCCCGGGCACAAGAACGGGAAAAAGCTGTGTCGCCCATTCATGAAAAAAATCTACAAGTCGGCGCAAATCTCTTTCATCTAAAGTGGTAAATCTTGGAAGAGGCGCACGCTGGTTGCCATCAAACGATGGAGGAATTCTCCATACCCCACCCGACCCATTGCGCATCTTCGCTTGTTCTATATCAGAATATTCGACCAAGCCATAAGGAGGGTCAGTCAAGACGGCATGAATACTATTCGTGGCTTGTTTGGTCAGCCATTCCATAGCGTCCGCCTGATAAAGGATTGCCGACCCAAGGCGAAAAGTCGGAAGAGTAGATGACGCAAATTGAGGAGTCAGCGAAGAAGATCGCACGATTTTTGCTGCGGAAGAAGACATTAAATGCCTATTAACAAAGTTGCACTGGAATATAACGAACTGAGTACCTACAGGGTTCTATGACCTCACACCGAAGAGTAATAATTAAAGTTCCCCCTAAATTTTTTAGCAATCTTGTGGCCAAAAACTAACTTATCGAGCCTCACTTCTTCGCCATCAAATCGTTCTTTGCCTGAGAGAGTTCCTTTTGCATTTCCACGGTCACCTTCGGATACGACAAATTCAATCCTTCCAACGTTTCCACAATCGCGGCGGCCACAGCGACCCGGGTAAACCATTTATTGTCGGCGGGAATCACATACCACGGGGAATGTTCACTCGACGTATGCCGAATCATTTCTTCATACGCTGATATGTAGTCGTCCCAGTAATCGCGTTCGTGCAAATCTCCCGCTGAGAATTTCCAGTTCTTATCGGAATGATCGAGGCGCTCCAAAAACCGCTTCTTCTGTTCTTTTTTCGAAAGATTGAGAAAAAACTTGCGAACCACAAATCCATTTCTTGCGAGGTAATCTTCGAACGCGTGGATGTCTTCGTAGCGCTCTTTCCAAATATGCTTAGTTACAAGCGCAGGCGGCAACTTTTGCGCAGCTAATATCTGCGGATGCACGCGCGCGATTAGCACTTCTTCGTAATATGACCGGTTGAAAATTCCAATTTTCCCGCGGGAAGGTAATCGCACGTTCGAACGCCACAAATAGTCATGATTCAGTTCCTCGGCAGACGGAGTCTTGAACGAATAAACGTCGCAACCCTGAGGATTCACTCCCGACATCACATGCTTGATGGCGCCATCTTTGCCGGCAGCATCCATCGCCTGAAAGATGAGCAGTATGCCCCAGCGATTTTCCGCATAGAGCTTATCCTGAAGCGCGGCCATATCGGCGACGCCCTGGAGCAAGAGTTCAGTCGCTTTTTTCTTGGAGTGGTCGGTCCCGGTATCTTCCGGATCGAAGTCTTTCAATCGGAACTTTTTGCCATGCTCGATGCGATATGGCTTGATCAGCTTGCTGGCCCACGACATGGGAAATCCTCGTGCTATGAAATCAAACTACTCGCTATCCACCGATACCAGCGTTTTCTTCTTACGCATATTGCCTTGCAACACTTTCTTGCGCAGCCGCAGGCTCTTCGGAGTCACTTCCACAAACTCATCTTCGGCAATGAATTCGATCGCCTGTTCCAGATTCAATTGCCGGTACGGAACCAGGCGGATCGCCATGTCCGATGTGGACGAACGCATGTTGGTCAGCTTCTTTTCGCGAACAACGTTCACATCGAGATCATTGTCTTTCGCGTTCTCTCCCACGATCATGCCTTCGTAAACATCGATCGTAGAGCCCACAAATAGCTCGCCGCGCTCCTGCAAATTATAAAGAGCATAAGGAGTGGTAACGCCGTTGCGGTCCGATACCAGCGCGCCGGTTAAGCGGTGCGGAATCTCGCCCTGCCATTCCGTATAACCATCAAACAGCGAATTCATGACGATGGTGCCGCGAGTATCAGTAAGCAACTGGCTGCGAAGACCGATCAATCCGCGGCTACCCACTTTGAACTCAATGCGGACGCGGCCATAGCCATGGTTGTGCATATTGGCAACTTCGGCCTTGCGAGTACCGAGCTGTTCCATGACGACACCGACGAATTCTTCAGGAACATCGACCGTGAGCTTCTCAACCGGCTCCATCAGCCTGCCATTGACGCGCTTGGTAACGATTTCCGGCTTGCCCACCATGAGCTCGTAGCCTTCACGCCGCATCATTTCGATCAGAATCGAAAGCTGCAATTCACCGCGGCCCATCACCACGAACGAATCTGTCGTTTCAGTGTCCTCGACTCGCAACGAAACGTTGGTCAGCAACTCTTTTTGCAGGCGATCACGAAGATTTCGTGAAGTCACGTATTGACCTTCGCGTCCTGCGAACGGCGAAGTGTTCACTGTAAAGAGCATGGCGATGGTCGGTTCATCAATTGTGATCGGAGGAAGCGGCGTCGGATTCTCCGCGCTGGTAATCGTTTCGCCAATTGTGATGCCTTCCACGCCAGCGACAGCAATGATGTCGCCAAGAGTAGTCTCGGTAATGTCAGTACGCTTCAATCCCACGAACGAAAACAGCTTGGTGATTTTCGTCTTGTGAATCGTGCCATCCAGTTTGGCGATACCAACATCTTCGCCGGTCTTCATGGTGCCGTTGAATACGCGCGCGATGGCAAAACGTCCGAGGTAGTCGCTGTAGTCGAGGTTCGCCACAAGAATTTGCAGGGGGCCATTCGGATCGCCCTTCGCATCCGGAATCGTATTCAGGATCGCCTGGAACAGAGGCTCGAGGTCCTGCCCCTGCGTCTTCATGTCAGTCGAAGCCGTGCCCGCCTTGGCATTGGTGTAGAGCACCGGAAAATCAAGTTGTTCTTCTTTCGCGTCGAGATCGATGAACAGGTCATACACTTCGTTCAACACTTCCTGGGGACGCGCATCCGGACGATCGATCTTATTAATAACGAGAATCGGCGGCAGATGGGCCTCCAACGCTTTGCCCAATACATAACGCGTTTGCGGCAACGGGCCTTCGCTGGCATCCACCAGCAACATCACTCCGTCCACCATTTTTAAGGCGCGTTCCACTTCGCCACCAAAGTCGCTGTGGCCGGGCGTGTCCACGATATTGATCTTCGCGCCTTCGTGAAATACGGCTGTGTTCTTGGCGAGAATGGTGATGCCGCGCTCGCGTTCCAAATCGTTGGAATCCATGACCCGCTCGACCATGGTCTCGTTGTCACGAAAGGTGCCGCTTTGACGAAGCATGGCATCCACAAGCGTGGTCTTGCCGTGATCTACGTGCGCAATAATGGCGATGTTACGAATGCCTGAACTCAAAATGTGACAATCCTTTTCGGGCCGGACGACCGGGCCAGTTGGCTGGAAATCTGCTACCTCTACTTTACTATGAAGGGCCCTAAAAGCTGGCATGCCGGAGTTCTATTTGCCTAACCTTGCTATAATTCGCCAACCTTTGGGATTGTTACGAGTTTGTCACAAACGCATGCAATCAAGGTGATCCGAATTGACCACTCATTTGAATTCGTCCGACGCCGACTCCGCACAACTCCAATCGCTCGGCTACAGCTCAAAGTTCGATCGCACCATGAGTTTGTGGCAAAACTTCTCTTTAGGGTTTACCTATCTCTCCCCGGTAGTCGGCGTTTACACAGTTTTCGCATTAGCGATTGTGGCTGGTGGACCGGCGATGTTCTGGAGCTACATTGGCGTCGGCTTCGGACAGTGGTTAGTGTGTCTGGTCTTCGGCGAAATCGTATCGCAATTCCCTATCTCGGGAGGGCTGTATCCCTGGGCACGCCGTCTCGTCGGCAAACGCTGGGCGTGGATGGCAGGCTGGGTCTACCTCTGGGCATTGTGTACAACCATTGCGGCAGTAGCCGTCGGCGGTGCTCCTTATCTGGCACAAGCCTTAGGACTAAAAATGTCCCATGCCGGAGAAATCTGGACGGCCGTCGCCATGATCGTCGCCACAACATTACTGAACGTCAGCGGTACAAAGTTGTTGGGACGCGTAGCAATGTTCGGATTCGTTTGCGAACTGGTCGGTGCAGTCCTGGTGGGATCGTATCTTCTGTTGTTCGCTCGTCATCAAAGCTTTGGCGTCTTGTTCCAGAGTTTCGGATTAGGTTCGAACGGACACTATCTACCTGCATTCCTCGCATCCAGCGTTGCTGCGATGTTTGCCTACTACGGCTTTGAAGCCTGTGGAGACGTTGCCGAGGAAACACCAAATCCGGGGACAGCCATTCCCAAAGCGATGCGGATGACGATTTACATTGGCGGCGCAGCGGCAATCCTTGTGTGCCTGGCGCTGGTTCTCGCCGTCCCCGACATGGGCGCAGCAATCTCCGGCAAGGATGCCGATCCGGTTGTGACTGCATTGCGCGGGGCACTCGGAGAAACTGGATTGCGCGCAGTCATCGCAATCGTCCTAGTGTCGTTCTTCTCGTGCCTGCTCAGCTTGCAGGCCGCCACGAGTCGATTGTTATTCGCGTATGCGCGCGATGGAATGATTTTCGGGAGCCAGCATCTTAGTAAGCTTTCTCCGCGAACTCACATGCCGGTGCTTGCATTGCTGATTGCCGGATTTGCTCCTGCTCTTATCGCCATCGCCGGATTGTTTCTGGAAGACGCCGTTCGTACCATCATTGTGTTTGGCTCGGCAGGCATTTATGTCGCATTCCAGATGATCGTTCTCGGCGCTCTATACGCGCGCTATAAAGGATGGCAACCCAGCGGGCAATTCCAGCTGGGAGCATGGGCATGGCCGGTCAACGTTGCCGCGTTTATTTACGGAGTCGCCGCGATCATCAACATGGTCTGGCCGCGAAGTCCATCGGACCCGTGGTATCAGAATTATGGAATGATTCTGACCACGATCATCGTCCTCGCAACCGGAGTGATCTATATGACGACCGCGCGTCCCTATGAACACGGCACAGCGCCGGCAGGAGACGCACATTTGGTCCATCAGCAAAATCGTGCGGCATTGAAACTACACTGAACATTTTTTGGGAGGATGGATATGACCAGGCAAATCGGAACTTTCTTTTTATGCGTAATGTTTTTCTGCGGATCGAGCCTCGCAGGAAATCCAAAGTCGTCGTCTATTCAGATTGACCTTCCTTCGAAAGCCTATCTGCAAAAAATATGGAATGCGTGGGCCACGCTTGATCCGGCGCAGGAAGTGCAATTCCATGCTCAGGGGCCGCATGTTTTCTTCGACGAATCTCCGCTGAGGTACAACAGTTGGACGGAGTATCAGACTGGCGTGGTCAAGATTCTCGACACCATCAAAAGCGGAAAGTTCACGGTTAACGATGATGCGCAACTGCATCCTGCGGGCAATTACGTTTGGGGAACGGCGACGGTAAAAGAAGATCTGATCATGAAAGACGGCAAGCACGATATGGCGACGCTACGCTGGACTGTCGTGTTTGAAAAGATAGACGGCAAGTGGCTGATCGTCCACGAGCATATTTCCGCGCCTGCCGAATGACGCGAGATTAAAACGTCGGCGGCGTGTTCACCCAGATGACCCAAGTCTCCTTGCGGCCGGGATTGCTCCACTCATGCTGCGTAGCACTATCAAAGTAGAAACTGTCCCCCGGTTTCAGCCGATGTTCGGTGCCTTCCAGGGAGATGTGCAATTCACCCTGAAGAACATGCAGAAACTCCTCGCCTTCATGTGCATAGGACTCTCCACTGCCCGCTTTCGGAGCAATGCGAAAAAGATGGGGCTCCATCACGGTGTTGCCCCAAGCCAGCAATTCCATGCTGACTCCCGGGCCGGCCTGCAAAATCTTTCGCTGCTTGGGTCGCACTAATTTTCCATTCGATTCGGCGCCTCCAAAGAATTCGAGAATATTCGTTTTGTAGAAGCGAGCCAGTTTTCGCAGAGTGCCCACTGATGCGCTCATTTGCGAACGTTCGACCGCGCTCAGGAAACCGACGGAGATGCCAGCGGCTTTCGCCACTTCCGCCAACGACGCAGTGCGCTTCATCCGCAATTGTCTTAGCCGCGCACCCAACTGTTTAACGGATCGATTTGTAGTTGCGTGACCCTCCTTCCTCAACATTTGCACGATCGCGTGAGCGTTCATTTTTTTTACTTTGCGAAGAAAAGCTGCCTGCTTAAGCAATTTCACGTCCTGCGAGGAGTAAAGCCGGTATTTGCTTTCACTGCGGGTCGGCTTCAGCAAGCCAAGGTTCTCCCACGACCTGATGACCGAGGAGGACGCTCCGGTAAGCGTCGCTACATCCCCTATTTTCAGGTAAGGCGCTGTTGTCTTTGACTGCCTGGGCTTACTCAATCTCGATGTCCTCTTTAGAAGATTGCACGGGTGACCGGGGGGCAGTCACGAAAATCTATTTTCCTACTTGACAGCGAAGGTCGATTCTTCTAACCTTGCGCGATTATAGCAAGGTTTGTTTTTGGCGCAAGACCTGCCATTCGGCCTTCGTCAAACTCTGGTTCGTGATTTCACAACTCACATTTTCGGAGAAGCGAATGTCGACGAGATCAGTGGCAACGACTGTTCGCCGTGCAGCGGTTTGGGTGCTGGCGGTAGGTTGCGTGTTGAATTCCTCTATCTCCTTCGCACAGAGCACGGGCGGAAGAATCCTAGGTCGTGTCGCCGATTCCAGTGGAGCGGTCCTAGCTGGCGTGACTGTGACTCTCACCAATCAGGACACCGGGATCCTCCGCGATACCAAAACAAACGATAGCGGTGATTACATCTTCGTTGAAGTTCAACCGGGAACTTATGAAGTGGATTTTGAAATCACCGGATTCAAGAAGAACGCGCAAAAAAACGTGATCATGAACGTAAATCAAGTGATCACGCTTAATTCCGCTTTACAAGTGGGCGCACAGCAGGAAACCGTTGAAGTCACTTCTGCTGCGCCTCTTGTTGATACCACTAGCACCCAGCTTGGCGCCGTCGTGGACGACCGCACTGTGAGCCAGCTTCCGCTCAATGCCCGCGATACCTATCAATTTCTCCAGTTGCAGCCGGGCGTTATGTCGGCGGCGGGATCGAGCAATAGCATTGCTTACGGCAGCGACAGCGCCGGCGCCGTTTCAGTAAACGGCGGACGAGGCCGTTCCAACAACTTCAGCGTGAATGGCGGGGACGCCAACGACCAGTTCGTCAACCTTCCCACCGTACAACCATCTCCCGACAGCATCGAAGAATTTCGCGTTCTCACCAATACTTTCGACGCAGAATACGGTCGCAATTCCGGATCGGTCGTCAACGTTGTGACCAAGTCCGGAACCAATGAATGGCACGGCGACGTGTATGAGTTTTTCCGAAATAAAGTTCTAAACGCTAAAGGTTATTTTGATACCGAGAAGCCACAATTCAATCAAAACCAATTTGGCGGAACATTTGGCGGCCCAATCAGGAAAGATAAGACCTTCTTTTTTGCATCTTACGAGGGACGCCGCATCCGCCAAGGAGTTGCCTCCCCTGTTGTAACGGTGCCGACACTATTGCAACGGCCGAGCGCCACGCAGCCCTTCAGTAGTTTTGCCGGATTGCCAGCGTTTTCAGGAATTCTCTCCAACTCCAGCATCTTATCGAATCGCACAGGGTGTCAAAATGCGGTTACGTCTGAAGGTGGAGGCGCGATCGCCGATGGTGTCTCATACGCCAGCATCTTTCCCAACAACCAAATTCCCCTCGCTTGCATGGATGCGACCGCAGTAGATCTGCTTCAATTCGTTCCAACCCCGACTGGCAACGGCAATACCATCGAAACTGTTCCAACTGAGCCGATTCGCGGAGATCAATTCACCGTTAGGTTCGATCACACAATCAATAGCAAGCAAAGCCTCAGCGTCTATTACTACTTCAATGACGACCGCACCGCCCAACCCTTCTCGTTTTTTGAGCAAGCCGGCGCAGATGTACCCGGATTTGGCAGCATCGTAGCTGAACGTTTCCAACAATGGAATATTTCTCACACGTGGACCGTCAGCAACACTACAGTCAACGAATTCCGTTTCAACTACAATCGCGAGGGCCAGCTGACTTTTCAGCATCCTGCGAATACTGAACTCGTACAGAATTCATGCCCTCCAGCTCCAGCGTGGTTGGGCCCGGTTCCCTGCTTCTCCGATGGCACGGCAGGCAATGACTTCGGTATACACCCTGGATTGGGAGCAGCGCATGAAGGATTGCCATTTATTTCCATAGCCGGCGGTTTCAATCTCGGAAACAACGCCGAGGGCGAACTTCCGCAGGTAGGCAATGCATTTCAGTGGGCTGATAACTTAACGAAAGTTTCCGGCAATCACACCATGAAATTCGGTGTGGATATCAGGCGGCAGCGTTTCGATCAGACTTTATACTTCAACGTGAGCGGCGAGCAGGAGTTTTTCGGCGGCGGCCCCAATGACGTCGGCGCAACGAATGCTGATCAATCGAGCAACCTATATCCGAATTACCTGCTCGGTCTCCCCGATCAGTATGGCCAAGGATCGGCGCAAGTCGAGCACGTTCGCAACACCGGCCTGTATCTCTTCGCGCAGGATAGTTGGAAGATCAAGCCCAATTTGACGATGAACTACGGTTTGCGCTGGGAACTGAACACGCCGATCACTGATATTGCTCATCATGTACAAACATACCGGCCGGGGCAGAACACCACCATCTATCCCTGCGAAAACGTGCCGGGGGTTACGGATTGCAGTTCTCAAAGTCCGGTAGGTCTGGTTTTCCCGGGAGATTCCGGTATTCCAGACGCACTGACGCAGACCTATTACAAATCATTCGCACCGCGCATCGGAATGGCGTGGAGTCCCGGCACTTCAGGCAAGACCAGCATCCGCGCTGGATGGGGCATGTTTTATAACCCTATCGAACAATTGGTGCTGGAGCAGTTTGGTGCGGAGCCACCGTTTGGTGGCAGCGTTGTTTTATCGGAAACACAATTCAATACTCCATTCCTCGGGCAAGATGGCACTCAATTTCAGAATCCGTTTAATGGCATTCTTACCCCCAAACCTGGCACGCCCCAAAATTGGGCCAGTTTTGAACCTATCGAACTTTTTGGCAGCTTTCAGCCTCACATGCGCGCCCAATATTCCGATCAATACAATTTGACTATCCAACGCGAAGTCACTCGGGATATGAAACTCGAAATCGGCTACGTCGGATCGCAAGGACATCGTCTGCTCGCCACACACGACATCAATTACGGAAACGCGCAGACGTGCCTGGACTTGAACTCGATTCTCGGAGCAGGGACCTGCGGGCCGTTCTTCGCGGATAGTTCGTTTTTCATTCCTGCTGGAACAGTCCTGAATACCGCGTTGCATCTCCCTTACGCCCAAAATAATTCTGTGTTACCGGCAGGTACGGTTGTTGGTGGAAACGGCATCACATTAGTTGGCCTTCGCCCTTATTCATCGCCACAATGCAATCCGTTGACTGGTGCTGGTTGCCCGACAACCGGCGTTCCTGTTTTTTCCAGTATCTTCGCGCAGGATACGATCGCCAACTCTGGATACAACTCGCTGCAAGCTTCTCTCAACAAGCGCTTCGCACAGGGATTGCAGTTCACTTTGGCTTACACATTCAGTAAGTCGATCGACGAAGCATCGAGCTTCGAAGGGATACTAAATCCACTCCCCGGCGCGAACAATCGTGCATTGTCCATATTCGACGCAACGCATCGGATCGTCGCCAGTTATTATTGGGAATTGCCGGTACCCAAGTATTCTGGCTTTAAGGCCAAAGTGCTCGATGGATGGGCCATCTCGGGCATCACAACTTTCCAGACAGGTTTCCCCATCCGCATAACCTCAGAAGCGGACAATGAATTGATGGACAGTTTCGACTTCGAACTGCCCGGCGAGCCCGATCAAATCCTCCCCTTCAAGACGCAACATCCACAGAGCAACGGGAATTATTTCTTTAATCCAAATACTTTCACCGAAGACACCACCGCCGATCCTTCTTTGCTGGGGCGGGTAGGAAATGCTCCGCGCACAATCTGCTGCGGTCCGCACATCAGCAGCACGGACTTTGCCGTGATGAAAAACATCATGGTCACTGACAAGTCGCACTTCGAGTTCCGAGGCGAACTGTTCAACATCTTCAATCACACTCAATTTAATAATCCCGACGGAGATAGCAGCGATGGATCTCAGTTTGGCCAGGTTACACAGGCGCGCGATCCGCGTCTCGTGCAGTTTGCTTTAAAATATATTTTCTAGCCTGAACCCCGGGCGGCTAGCCTGTCCGGGACCAATCTAATGGCCGTCGACCGGCCTGAGTGCCTGGAGCAAAATCCGATGTTTCCCGAACTTGAGAAAGAGCTCGCCACATTCGAGCGGCGCACGCCGAAGTCTGCCGAAGCCCACAAGAAAAACCTAAAACGCATTCCGCTTGGCGTTGCAAGCAATTATCGCGCCTACGATCCGTATCCGATTTTCGTAAAGGATGCTGGCGGCAGCAAATTTCGCGACCTCGATGGCAATGAGTATATCGACCACAACCTCACATTTGGAGCGTTGATGGCAGGACATTGCCATCCCGCCGTGATGAAAGCGGTCGAAAAGCGCTTGTCCACTGGCACCATGTTTGGCATGCCACACGACATGGAATGGGAGTTAGCGGAAGAAATCTGCACACGCTTTTCCGTTGAGATGTGCCGCTTCGGCAACAGTGGGACCGAAGTCACGATGCATGCGGTGCGTCTCGCGCGCGCCGCCACGGGCCGCGACAAGATCGTTAAGTTTGAAGGCGCATATCACGGGTTGCATGATGCAGCCCTCGTCAGCGTGAAGCCGCACGCTCCCGACTTCGGCGACATCAATGCGCCAACCTCGGTTCCGGGTGGCCTCGGCATTCCTAAAGCGAGCCTTGAGAATGTCGCAGTGGCCACGTTCAACGACCTTGCCAGCGTGGAATTGCGCTTCAAACAGAATCCCGGACAGATTGCGGCGATTATTCTCGAGCCCATCCTGATGAATGTGGGCCTGTGCATCCCCGAACCGGGCTTTCTGCAAGGCCTCCGAGATATCGCTACTAAAAATGGCGCTCTACTGATCTTTGATGAAGTCAAGACCGGCGCGAAGCTCAGCTGGGGAGGAGCCTCGGAATACTTCAACGTGAAACCCGACATTATCTGTCTCGCGAAATCAATTGGCGGAGGCCTACCACTGGCGGCATTTGGCACCAGCAAAGCCGTCATGGATTTAATTTCGGAACACAAAGTTTTCCACGGCGGTACTTACAACACAAATCCAGTTTCAATGGCCGCCGGACTGGCTGTCTTCCGCGACGTTTTGACTCGAGATAATTACGCAAAGGTCGACAAGCTCAGCAAGAAACTTGACGAAGGCTATCGGAAAACGATCACAAAAGTCGGATTGCAAGCTTATATTGCCAGCGCGGGCGCGAACGGAGCACTCATGCTCTATCCAAAAGAGATTCGCAATTATCGCGACTGGACGCTTATCGATATCGACCTGTGGCGCTACTATTGGTTCGCCATGGTCAACCGCGGAGTAATGCCGCAGCCATACTGGTGGGACGAGCAATGGACTATCTCCGTTCAGCACACTGATGGCGATATCGATAAGCATCTCGCTGTGTTCAACGAGATCGCACCAACTCTTGCCAAGGCGCAAGAAGAACGTTTAGGGAAAGTTGAGTTGTCGGCCAAGCACTAACCGTGACGACTACTGGCCAACCCGTGAACGAAGTCCATCTCAAGCGCGTTCTCGGGCGCTCGGACCTGGTGTTGTTGTTCGTCGTCGCCGTGTTCAATCTGAACGTAGTGCCATCCATCGCCGCCAACGGCGGAGTCACGATCTGGCTATGGATCATTTCTCTTTTGCTTTTCTTCTGGCCACAGGGGATCGCGGTGATCGAGTTGGCACAGCGTTATCCGGGCGAAGGCGGAGTCTATCTTTGGGCCAAAGAAGTTTTTGGCGATTTCCACGGATTCCTTTCCGGCTGGTGCTATTGGACTAACAACATGCTTTACGTACCCACTGTCATGCTCTACTTCGTGGGCGTATCGGTGTTTGTCCTCGGCCCAAACCATCAAGCGCTGGGCGATAGCAAAGCATTCGCGCTGATTGCATCCACAATCTTGCTAATTGTTTTGACAGTCTTAAATATTGTTGGGCTCGGAGTAAGTAAGTGGCTTAACAATCTCGGAGCGATTGGCACGGCGATTGCCGCCATCGTCCTATTCGGACTCGGACTTGTGGTCTGGTGGCGCTTCGGAACAACCGTTTCCGCTGCCGATTTTCGTATCCCTGCTAATCCGCGCTTTGTGTTGAACTCATTCGGCGTGATTTGTTTCGGACTGGTCGGGCTGGAACTGGCGTCCATCATGGGTGACGAGATACGCGATCCAAAACGCACGCTGCCCGGAGCAGTCGCCTGGGGCGGCATCATTTCAGGCGCCCTTTACATAGGAACGACGCTTACATTGCTAATCGCCGTCAGCAAGAATGACATCAGCGTGCTGCAAGGAATCGTGCAGGCAGTCGGACACATGGCTGCACGAATCGGAATCGCGTGGATTGTCGCGCCCTTCGCTTTGATGCTCAGCCTTTCCATCGCAGGGATTGCATCGGCATGGATGGGTGGCTCAGCAAGAATCCCCTTTGTCGCCGGACTTGATTCCTACATGCCGTCATGGCTGGGCAAAGTTCATCCGCGGTATGCCACGCCTTACGCGGCATTGATCGTGCAGGGCATCGTTTCACTGATTCTCGTCATCATTAACTTTGCGGCATCCGGCGGAGTACAGGAAGCGTTTCAAACCATGCTATCCCTTGCCGTCGTTTTGCAACTCATACCATTTCTTTATGTGTTCGGAGCCTTGCTGAAGTTCGCGGCAGACAAATCTTCCACCCCTGTGCGTTACAGTCGCGGAGTGATGGCATTGGCCGGGGGCAGCGGGTTTCTCACAACATTGCTCGGAATAGGGCTCGCTTTTTCGCCAGCCAGGCAAATCACCTCGGTCTGGCGCTATGAGATCACCATGATCGGATTAACAATATTTTTTATCGGATTAGCCGCGTTCTTCTTTTTCGTATACGGACGGCGCAAGGCAATCCCGGCAGTTAGTTATTGAGAATTTAGGAGAAGTCATGCCAGCCGTAATCAAGTCCGGTGTCCGCTCTTACCAGCTATACATAAATGGCGAGTGGACTGGAAGCGTATCGAAGAAGACATTCCCGGTTTACGATCCATCGACTGAAGAAATTATCGCGCAGGTTCCGGAAGCAAACGCCGAAGACGTAAATCGCGCGGTCGCCGCCGCCAAAGCCGCTTTCGAAGATGGTCCATGGGCCACGACTACGGCCCAGGAACGCGGCCGCGTATTGTTTCGCCTCGCCGATAAGATCCGCCAGAATGCAGCGATGTTGGCCGAGTTGGAATCTCGCAATTCCGGTAAGCCGATTGTAGAAGCTGAATTTGATATCGCGGACGCTGCCACCTGCTTCGAATATTACGGCGGCCTCGCAACGAAAATTACGGGACAAGTAAATCCGGTGCCCGATAACGCGATGAGCTTGTCTCTGAAAGAGCCAATCGGCGTTGCCGGGCTGATTATTCCCTGGAACTATCCTCTCGGAATGGCCGCGTGGAAGCTCGCTCCTGCAATTGCCGCAGGGTGCACCATGATCCTTAAGCCGGCTGAGCAAACTCCGATCACCGCTCTCGAAGTGGCGGACTGGTTTACCGAAGTCGGACTTCCCCCGGGAGTGGTCAACGTCATCACCGGATTCGGAGAAACCTGCGGCGCGCCGTTAGTACAACATCCGGACGTGAACAAGATTGCATTCACTGGAAGCTCAGCAGTCGGCAAGATCATCGTCAAGCAAGCCGCCGACACTATAAAGCGCGTCACGCTTGAACTTGGCGGCAAATCTCCCAATATATTTTTTGCGGACGCAGATTTCGAAGCTGCAATCGATGGCGCGCTGTTCGGCGTCTTCATTAATCAAGGCGAGGTTTGTTCCGCCGGAAGCCGCGTTCTTGTACAAAAATCTATTTATAAGAAATTCGTCGAAGCGATGACCGAAAAAGCGAAAAAGGTGACGCTGGGTGCGCCGCTGAATCGCGATACTAAAATGGGTCCGCTGGTCAGCAAAGATCAATATGACCGCGTGCGTGAGTATCAGGAGATTGGCAAGAAGGAAGCCAAGCTTGCTACTGGCGGCGGACGCTCGAAAGAATTCGCAAAAGGTTTCTACGTAGAGCCGACCATTTTCTACGATGTCGATAACAGCGCTCGCATATCACGTGAAGAAATCTTTGGTCCGGTCGCGTCCGTAATTCCGTTTGAGGACGAGCGAGATGCGATCAAAATTGCCAATGACTCCCCATACGGCCTCGCAGCGGCAGTATGGACGCGCGACATCTTCAAAGCTTTTCGCACAGTGAAAGCGTTGCGGGTCGGGATCGTGTGGGTGAATCACATGCAGCCCACATACGTCGAAGCTCCCTGGGGTGGTTACAAGCAATCAGGTTTCGGACGCGAATTAGGTCCCTGGGGCATTGAGGAATATCTGGAGACGAAACAAGTTCACATCAACCTCAACGAAGCTCCAATCGGATGGTACTGAGAGATTGCAATGGCGACGATCCAACTGAAGACTTCCGTCCCCGGCCCGAAATCGAAAGCGCTTTCCGAACGTCGCAATTCCGCCGTCCCGCGCGGATTGTCCCACGCTACTCCCGTGTATGTCGCTAAGGCCGAGGATGCTTGGATCGAAGATGTTGACGGTAACCGTTACATTGATTTCGCTGGCGGTATCGGCTGCCTTAACGTTGGTCATCGTAACGAACGCGTCGTCAAAGCAATCCGAGGTCAAGTCGATAAATTCATGCACACTTGCGTGCAAGTTACCGCCTACGAAGATTACGTCCGACTGGCAGAGCGGATGAATGCCGCCGTGCCCGGTAACTTCGACAAGAAAACATTCTTTGTGAACAGCGGAGCAGAGGCGGTTGAGAACGCCGTCAAGATTGCGCGCGCATATACAAAGCGTCCCGGCATCATCGCCTTTGAGGATGGATTCCACGGACGCACCATGATGGCGCTCGCCCTCACCAGCAAAACTCATCCTTATAAAGCTGGCTTCGGCCCTCTACCCGGCGACGTATATCGGATTCCTTACGCATACTGCTATCGATGTTCGTATTCACTGAAATATCCGTCATGTGATTTATTTTGCGCACGCCATCTCGAAGATACGTTCAAACGCATCGTCGCTGCTGAAGATGTCGCCGCCGTTATTGCAGAACCAGTGCTCGGCGAAGGAGGATTCGTAGTTCCTCCCAAGGATTACTTCAAGCTCCTAATCGAACTCTGCCATAAACATGGCGTGCTCTTCATCGCTGACGAGGTCCAAAGCGGTTTCGGACGCACCGGGCATCTATTCGCCAGCGAATACTACGGAATTGAACCTGACATTCTGGTAACGGCAAAATCGCTCGGCGGAGGTCTTCCACTCGCTGCCGTTACCGGGCGTGCAGAGATCATGGATGCACCGGGCCCCGGTGGACTTGGAGGCACATTCGCTGGCAATCCACTTTCTTGTGCAGCGGCTCTGGCCGTCTTCGATATTTTCGAACAAGACAATCTGCTCGAACGCTCTCGCGAACTTGGCTCACGTTTTCAGCAACGCGCGAAAGAATGGCAGCGGCATTGGTCAATCATCGGCGATGTACGCGGATTGGGAGGAATGCAAGCTCTTGAGCTTGTGAAATCTCCAGAAACGCGCGAGCCTGCATCAGAAGAAACCAAAAAGATCACACAATATTGCTACGAGCACGGATTAATCACGATCACCGCCGGCTCTTACAACAACGTGATTCGTGTGTTGACGCCGCTAGTGATAACCGACGCCCAGTTCGACGAAGGAATGGACGTTCTTGAAGCGGCATTCACCGCCACGTCTACTAAGAGTGAAACGAAGTTGCAGGATTACTCGTTACGGTAGGCCGGACACATAGAAATGATACTTACCTCAACTTCCGTGATCAGCGTCGCAAACTACATTAACGGGCAGTGGGTCGAATCCGATTCCACATCGCGCATGGAGGTGGTCAATCCTGCTACAGGCGAAGTCATCGCCCAGACGCCGGATTCTACTCCATCCGAAATTAAAGTTGCCATTGATGCTGCTGCCGCCGCGTATCCGGCATGGCGGAGAACTCCTCCCGAAGACCGCATCCAGCCGCTGTTTAAGCTCAAGATGCTGCTCGAAGATCATATTGACGAGCTAGGCCACATCATCACACTCGAAAACGGAAAGACATTCGCCGAAGCCAAGGCTGAACTCCGTCGCGCCATAGAAAACGTGGAAGTTGCCTGCGGCATTCCCATGATGATGCAGGGCTACAATCTCGAAGACGTCGCTCGTGGAGTAGATGAGACGATGATCCGGCAGCCTCTCGGCGTTGTTGCAGCGATCACTCCATTTAACTTTCCTGCGATGATTCCCTTCTGGTTTTTGCCTTATGCTATCGCGACTGGCAATACTTTGATCATGAAACCCTCGGAGCGCGTCCCTCTAACCATGCGTCGCGCCTTCGAACTTCTACATGAAACTGGACTTCCGCCCGGTGTGGTCAATCTAGTGAACGGTGGCAAACCTGTGGTCGATGCGCTGCTCGATCATCCCAAAGTACGTGCCATCAGCTTCGTCGGTTCGACCGCGACTGCACGTTATGTTTACGCACGTGCCGGAGCAAACGGGAAACGCGCGCAATGTCAGGGCGGAGCCAAGAACCACGTGATCGTCCTTCCTGATGCGGATATGGCTAGCGCTACACAGATCATCGCTGACAGCGCTTTCGGATGTGCAGGACAGCGGTGTCTCGCAGTCTCAGTCGCGGTGACGGTGGGAGAAGCACAAAAGACATTCCGTGATTCCATTGCGCAAGCCGCTCGTTCGCTCAAGGTCGGAGACGGTATGGAAGACGGAATCCAGATGGGTCCGGTCATAACTCCGCAGAGCAAGTCCCGAGTCGAAGCCTTGATCGCCCAAGGAGACAAAGATGGCGCGAAGGTCATCGTCGACGGACGTAACGCGACGATTCCGAAACATGAGTCCGGCAATTTCGTGAAACCGACTGTTCTCGATAATGTTCCCGCAACCAGCGAGCTCGCTGACACAGAAATCTTCGGGCCGGTGCTCAGCCTCGTTCACGCTAATGATATGGACGAAGCTCTGGCTTTTCTGGAGCGTAGCGCCTATGGAAACCAGGCATCGTTATTCACCTCGAGCGGATCTGCAGCACGACGCTTTCGTTATGAAGCACCGGCCGGAAACATCGGCATAAACATTGGCGTAGCGGCGCCCATGGCGTATTTTCCCTTCAGCGGGTGGAAAGATAGCTTCTTCGGCGTAATGCATGCGCAAGGGCGTGACGCCGTTGAGTTCTACACGGAAAAGAAAGTTGTGATTGAGCGCTGGGCCAAAGAACATTCACGGAAGTTCTAGTCCGATAGCAGAGGCATTATGTCCGACACGATTCAACAATACAAAGATTACGTGATGACCGGCTTCCTGAAGGCGGTCGCTCCTATTGTGATTGACCATGCTAGCGGTTGCATAGTTACGGACGTCAACGGTCGCGAATATCTTGACTGCTTCGCTGGCATTTCAGTTGTGAATGCCGGACACAACAATCCTGAAGTAGTTGCCGCCGCTAAAGCGCAAATCGATAAGCTCATTCACTGCCAGTCGTACCTCTATCATGCGCAACCCGTTGGAGATCTGGCTGAAAAGCTCGCCCACATCTCCCCTGCCGGCCTTTCCAAAACATTTTTCGGTAACGGAGGCGCGGAGGCAATCGAAGGCGCAATGAAGCTTGCCCGCCTTTATACCGGCAAACACGAATTCATCGCGCTTCACGCCAGCTTCCACGGACGCAGTTGGGGCACTCTTAGCATTACTGGTAACCAAGGGCGCAAGAAGCGCGGTGGTCCGTACGCTCCCGGCGTTTCTTTCGCTCCTGTGCCCTACGCATATCGTTCCAATTGGCCGAATGATGCCGAAGAATGTGGCCGCCAATGTGCGCAAGCTCTAGAGGATGTGATCCGCTTTTCAACGGCAGGCGACGTTGCGGCTTTCATATCGGAGCCTGTTTGGGGAGAAGGCGGGATCGTTGTTCCTCCTCCGAACTATTTCAAGGAAGTAAAGAAGGTCCTCGACAAACACGGAATTCTCTTTATTTGTGATGAAGTACAAACCGGATTTGGACGCACGGGAAAAATGTTTGCCATCGAACATTTTGGCATCGAGCCGGACATCCTATGCACCGCAAAGGGCATTGCCGATGGGTTCCCGCTCAGCGCGTTTACTACTCGGCCCGAAATCGCCGCAGCCTACAAGCCCGGCGACCATCTTTCTACTTTCGGAGGCAATCCGGTCTCGTGCGCCGCTGCACTGGCTAACATCCACTTCATGCAAAGAAATAATATTCCGCAACATGCCGCGGACACCGGAGAGTATGCAATGGGCAAGCTCCGTGAGTTGCAGAAGAACAATCCGCTCATCGGCGACGTTCGTGGCTTGGGACTTATGATTGGCGTGGAGTTGGTAAAGGACACCAAGCTAACTCCAGCCGTCGCCGAGACCGAAGTAGTTCGCGACTCTTTATTCCGCCAAGGCGTTCTTGTTGGAGTAGGCGGAGTGAACGGTAACGTCATTCGCTTCCAGCCGCCGCTCATCATTACGAAAAAGCAAATCGATCAAGCAATCGCAGCATTTGCCGAAGCTTTGTCCGAAGTGCAGCTACCAACTTCGGTGTGACGTAAATCTCCTACAGTTTTATCCGTAGAACTCGAAAAGTTTTTTCTTTCCAATCCATCCTTAGATTTCCTGCGTACTCCCAACATGAAGGTAAGACTCGCTTCATCCATGGAGAACATAGTGATAAAGAGAATTTTCGCTACTTCCCTGCTGGTAGCCGGGGCTGTTGCGTCCTTGTCGGCGCAAGAGCCCGCTCTCAAGGTGAATCAAACTTTGGGATTCGGTGCCAATCAATTGCTCACGTTCACCTACACGCAGAGTTTCTCGTGCATCGATCAGCCGTTCGACGATCTCGACTATAACAAGATCCCATCCGCATCCGATCCAAATGAGTTGCAAATTCCGATTTGCGTTTCAGGCATCAACCCGACCATCAATCCTCCGGGCCAAACCGGCAATCCGATCCAGACTAGCGAACCGATTTTCGTCCTGGTTCCTATGTTCTCCGTCGACAATGACCAAAATCCGAACGACGCGATCGCCTGCAGCTCGACCATCGTTACTGGCACAGCTTGCGGTCCCGCGCTCGGCAACACATTGCTTAGCTTATTCAAATTCATCCCCGAAGGCTTCAAGCAGAAGCCATTGGTCTACACGCAATGCCCTGACCCGGGTGCAGCTCCTGGAACCTGCACGATGCACGCATCGCGGCTTGACTTGGGACCAACACTTGCGGCATTGGGCTTGATTCCTCCGCCGACGTCAAACGTGTTCCTGCCAACACCGAATCACGATCACGTGTTAATTCCTCAGGACATCAATCTCAAGCCGATCTGGTGGCAGGTTATTCCGGTCCTCGTATTCGATCAGAGCGATTGGCCGACCAAGGATGGCTCAAGCGGTTTGACTTCTTCCTATGCGGTTGAAGCGGCAGTGAAAGCAGGACGCGCGGCCCAAGCACCGTCGAACTTCTTCCTGTTCTTCGGCTCGCACACTGACCATCGCTAAACTCGTTGGCGCTCCTACATGCCCGGTCCATCAAGGATCGGGCTTTTTCTATTTCTTAAGCTCGGCCATCACGCTCTGAATAAGTTCCTTTGCATCCGTCAAACTCTTCATCACCAGTTGAATGTCTAAGACAGGTTTGCCCGGCCAGCGCTGACTCTGGCAATAAACTCCATGCTGACCGATCAGCGACATTGCATCCGTAATTTCATCGAGGGAGACGGCAAGTCGACCGCGCGGCACACCCATCATGGTTTCGAAGTGGTCGAGTTCATCGCGCTTTTCATCGAATACTGACATGGAAAGATTGTAAGGGACTAATGTCTCCGGCACAGCAATTAGGGTCTTGCGCGCAGTGGCACACAGTTGCTAACCATGTCTAGCCAAGCTAGTCTAAACGGGCTGCAATTCCCCATATACCAATTTTCGATTTTGAGGAGACACCTATGCAAAAATCGTTCGCGCTGTTCGCTGTAGTTCTTACATTGGCATCGCTCGCAATATCACAAGAAAAACGGCCCAGCCCAGCTGCGTCCGCGTCATGCAAATTTTCCGACGGCAAGTCGATCAAGACGGACTATTCCAGCCCACGCGCCAAAGGCCGCAAGATTTACGGAGAGCTCGTACCCTACGGTCAAGTTTGGCGTTTGGGAGCGAACGAAGCTACAACGTTTGTTACGGACACGAACCTGACGGCTGGCGGACAATCTGTTCCAGCAGGTAGCTATACCTTGTTTGCCGTCCCTGCACAGGACAAATGGACACTCGTGATCAGCAAGAAAACCGGCGAGTGGGGTGTACCTTATCCCGATGGACAGGATTTTGTTCGCATCGACATGAACGCGTCGAAGCTGCCATCCATGATGGAAAACTTCACGATTTCCTATGATGCAAAAGGCGGAAGTTGCGTTCTCAACGCCGATTGGGAAAACACCCGCGCATCAATCGAATTTACAGAAAAGAAATAGTTAATAAGTCAGTTTCTACGGGTGAGCGGCGTTCTTGTGTCACGAGGATGCCGCTCAATTACTTTAACGGCACGGATCTCTGCCTTCTCTTGCTTCGATTCCATCGCCCGATCAAGTGCGTAAATCTCGCGTATTATTGTTCGAATAATGACCGCGATTGAATTTCTAATCTTTTTGGTATTTACGGCGCTCTTTGTCGGAGCGCAGACGCGGCAAAACACTAAAAGTACGGAACCCACATTGCCGATCGTCAACGAAGCCATGTGCCCCGGGCATGGTCGTATAGTTGCGGATTGGGAGCTCCAAAGTAGACAGCCCATCTATTCCACCTGGAAATCCAACCGCACTAAGCTTGGCGATCTCGTTCCAAAAGAAAAGGTCACCGTGCTGGAAGGTGTCAGCATCACTCAAGTGCCTGACAGGGTAGTAGTCACCCGATCTATACCGGATTTAGCACTGAAACCGGGCGACATCATTTTGCGGTATGACACGATGGGAGAAGTCGCAAACATTTGGTCAAAAGGCATTTGGCACCATCAGTACGATCTATGGCGAACTGTCGACAGCGATGGCTCTGGCTGCGGAGCGGTTGATACCTGTGACTCGCACGTCGTCAAAGATGGAGTCAAGGAATGGTGGATCCGCGTCCGGACACGCGCTGGAATAACAGGTTGGACGGTCGACAGCAAAACGACTAATGGGGCGTTTTGGACCAGCGGCAATTTTGGTAACCTCTGCGGCGATTGAATTCACAGCGCGGAACGATGCTTAGCTAGTTGGCTTCCAGCGCAGAATAGGCTTCCGAGCTGCCACCGTTTCATCCAACCGCGATACGCGAGTCGTATAAGGCGCACCCAGCACCATCTGCGGATCCTCTTCGACTTCTGCCGCGATAGCCTTCATCGCCTCAATGAATAAGTCCAACTCTTCCCTGCCTTCGCTCTCTGTCGGCTCAATCATCAACGCTCCGGGAACGATAAGCGGAAACGCCGTCGTATATGGATGAAATCCATAATCAATCAGGCGTTTCGCGAGGTCCATCGTCTTGACGCCTTTTTTCGCCTGAATCTTGTCGCTGAATACGACTTCATGCATGCTTGGCGTCGCGTACGGCAAATCGAATACGCCGGTCAAACCTTTGCGAATGTAGTTGGCATTGAGCACAGCATCTTCTGTCGTCAATCGTAATCCGTCAGGGCCATTCGCGAGGATGTATGCCAACGCGCGCACGAACATGCCGAAGTTGCCGTAAAACGCGCGCACTCGGCCGACCGATTGCGGACGGTTGTACTCAAATCCAAGCGTGCCATCCGGCTTGGTAACGACAACTGGAGTTGGCAGAAATGGCTCGAGAATTTTCTTGATTGCCACCGGACCTGATCCCGGACCGCCACCACCGTGCGGAGTAGAAAACGTCTTATGCAAATTGAGGTGCATTACATCCACGCCGAAATCGCCGGGTCTCGCCTTGCCGACGAGTGCATTCATATTGGCGCCGTCCATATACAGCAGGCCACCCTTGGCGTGCATCAGATCGGCAATCTTGTGAATCTCCTGCTCAAACACACCCAGCGTGTTGGGATTCGTTAGCATGAGCGCAGCCACTTCATCGTTCATCTGCGATTCCAGAGCCGCAATATCGACCATGCCGTTGGAATTCGATTTCAGATTCTCGACTGCGTAACCAACCGTCGCAGCAGTAGCCGGATTAGTCCCATGCGCCGAATCTGGAATCAGAACTTTCTTACGTGCCGCGCCCTTGGATTCATGATATGCACGCACCATCAGAAGCCCCGTCAGCTCGCCTTGCGCGCCAGCGGCGGGTTGCAGAGTGATCGCGTCCATGCCAGTGATTTCAATCAAACACTCACTGAGTGTTTTCATGATCTGCATCGCACCCTGCGAAATTTGTTCGGGTTGGTACGGATGCCCATTCGCCAATCCCTCCATGCGGACAACCACTTCATTGACGCGCGGATTGTATTTCATCGTGCAGGAGCCCAGCGGATACATGCCTAGATCAATGGCGTAATTCCAGGTAGACAGCCGCGTGAAGTGACGAATGATCTCAATTTCGCTGACTTCCGGCATGTTCCCGAGGTCTTTTCGTTCCTGTAAACCTAAAAGCTTTTTCGAATCTACCTCGGGAACATCGAGCGGCTGTAGTCTCCACGCCGCCTTGCCGGGCGACGACTTTTCGAAGATTAATCCTTCGTCCTGGCTGGTGTGGCGCCGGGCTTTGAGTTCAGGTTGCTGCTTCATCGCACCACCTCCGGCACATTCTCTTCGTCGCTGGTGTTTGCACCATTCTCTGAACGTTCGCTCTCCGCAATCATTCCAGCAACCGTATCCATCGTCGAACGCGTCGTCAGCTCTGTGCAGCACCAGAGTGAGGCGTTACCCAATTCCGGATAAAACTTCTTGAGCGAAAGACCACCCACTATCTTGTGACCAAGGATTCGGCGGTTCAGCGCATGCGCAGTTTCGCTGGTCTGAATCACAAATTCGTTAAAGCGCGGCGCGCCAGAAAAAAGAACCTTGGCGGACTTCCCAAATTGCTGCGCCGCATAATGAGTCTTTGCAAGGTTTTGCTTTGCCAGTTCGCGCAAACCGACTTTGCCGTAAACATTCATGAAAATATTAACCATCAGCGCGATCAGCGCCTGATTGGTGCAAATGTTGGACGTCGCCTTCTCGCGCCGAATATGTTGTTCTCTAGTTGCCAGAGTCAGTACGAATCCGCGACGGCCTTGGCTGTCCACGGTTTGCCCGACCAGGCGGCCAGGCATTTGCCGGACGAATTTTTCGCGCGTCGCAATCACGCCGCAATATGGACCGCCGAAGCCGAGTGGCACTCCGAATGATTGTGCTTCCATCGCGATGATGTCCGCCTCGCGAGGAGGTTCCACGATCCCCAGCGAAATCGCTTCGGAGATTGCGACTACCAGCAGCGCTCCGCTCTTATGCGCAATCTCTGCCACCGCGGCAACGTCTTCAATCGTGCCAAAGAAATTTGGGGATTGAATCAGTACGCAAGCGGTCTGGTCGGTAATTGCCGTCTCGAGCGCTTTCAGATCGACGCGTCCGCTATCGATGTAGTCCACATTCGTCAGCGGCATTCCCTGATGGTGCGCGTACGTCGCCAACACTTCTCGATACTCGGGATGCACGCTTCGTGCCGTCACAACGCCGTTGCGTCCAGTAACGCGGGAAGCCATCAACACGGCTTCTGTCGCGGCAGTCGAACCGTCATACATCGAGGCGTTGGCGACTTCCATCCCCGTCAATTCGCAGATCATTGTTTGAAATTCGAAAATGGATTGCAGTGTTCCCTGCGAAACCTCTGCCTGATAAGGCGTGTAGGCCGTCAGAAATTCGCCGCGCGATATCAGCGAATCGATAATTACAGGACGATAGTGCGAATAGGCGCCGGCGCCGAGGAATGTGGCATAACCATCGCCATTCTCGCGCGAGCGTTCGCGGAACCAGTCCATGATTTCCGATTCCGCCATCTGTCGCGGAACTTTCAAATCGCGGTTGAGCCGGTATTCAGCTGGGATCGGGGCAAAAAGATCATCAATAGACCGCGCGCCAATGTCGTGCAGCATGGCTTCTCGATCAGCTTGGGATTTAGGCAGATAACGTTGCATAGAAGTTATTTAGATGTAGTCCCGACGAATTCGATTGTGGCGCGGCGACCCGCGTTTAGTGACTGCTTTCTTCCGCTACATATTTTTCATAGTCTGCCGCGGAAAGAAGCGAGTTTAGCTCTTTAGGGTCCTTCAACGTGACCTTAATGATCCACGACCCGTGCGCATCCTTATTGATTTTCTCAGGCGACGTCACGAGTTCCGGATTCGCTTCGGTCACTGTGCCCGATACCGGCGCAAACAAATCCGACACAGCCTTGACCGACTCGACGGATCCGAATGTTGATCCCGCTTTGATTTCGGTACCCGGTTTCGGAGCATCTACGAACACGATGTCGCCAAGAGATTCCTGCGCATAGTGCGTGATCCCGATGGTGGCAGTGTTACCCGAAGCCTTGATCCACTCATGTTCTTTCGTGTACTTAAAATCGGCCGGATACGTCATGTTTGCCCTCGCTCCTGATTTTTTCTGCGCCTTCTTCAGTTCTTCTTCGCACGCTTATAAAAAGGCGTCGGTACGACTTGCGCCTCCACACCCTGGCCGCGAATTTCAACATTCACGGTTGAACCTACATTTGCGAATTCCGGAGGAACGTAGGCCAGCGCAATATTTTTCTTAACCCACGGTCCCGGAGATCCACTCGTGACATAGCCAATCTGCCGGCCTGCATCGTCGAGGATTTTGTAATCGTCGCGCGCGATGCCGCGTCCGGTCATTTCAAGCCCGACCAAAGTATTCTTCGGAGCTTGGCTCCTCGCTTTTTCTAGAGCTGCTCTTCCGATGAAGTCTGGCTTTTCCATTTTGCAGAAACGGTCAAGGCCGGCTTCCCAAACATTGATCGTGTCTGAAATTTCATGTCCGTAAAGCGGCAGCTTGCCTTCAAGCCGCAGAGTATTGCGCGAGCCCAAACCACACGGCACTACCCCGAATTCCTTACCAGCAGCGAGGATCTCATTCCACACACGCGCACTGGTCGCTTCATCGCTCGGGATATAAATCTCAAATCCGTCTTCGGCCGTATAGCCAGTGCGAGCGATCAAAATATTTTTCAATCCACAAACCGTTCCGCGCGTGACCCAATAAAACTTAACTGCGGAAAGATCGGCATCAGTCAGTTTCTGAAGGAGGTTAACGCCTTTCGGCCCTTGAATCGCAATCTGTGTGAAATCGTCTGAGAGATGCTCAACTTTGCAGTCGAATTGGCGGGTGTTGTCGCGCACCCAATTAAAGTCTTTCTCTCGCGTGCCGGCATTGATCACGAGCAAATATTCTTCTTCGCCCAGTCGATGAACGATGACATCGTCCACGAACGTACCTTCGGGATAAAGCAGCGCCGAATATTGTGCCTGTCCGATGGCAAGACGCGAAGCGTCGTTCATGGAAATATGCTGCACCGCAGCAAGGGCGCCCGGGCCGGCCAGCCGGATATCGCCCATATGGCTGACATCAAAAATGCCTACGCCCGACCTCACGGCCATGTGTTCGGCGATGATTCCGCCGCCGACCGACGCAGGATACTCTACCGGCATGTCCCAACCGCCAAACGGCACCATTTTCGCGCCCATCTGGCGATGAACGGCATTTAATGCGGTCTTTCGCATCACGGGGAGAGCTTCGACTAGGGACAATGCGGCCTCGATGAAGTAATAGGTGGAAACTAGTTACCCTAACACGTGCGCGCTTGTGCATTCAACCAGGTTACCAACGGAACTTTGTAGCCTTTCTCAGTCCCGCGCTACAATGTGGGCATGGCTACCGCGACCAAAACTAAATACATCTGCATGGAATGCGAAATGGCGGAAGAACGCTGCGCATGCGAAAAATACTGCTGCTCGTGCCAGTCCCAGGTCGACGTCCGGCTGTGCAATGACGGTCTTTATTATTGCCCGCCCTGCCGCGAAGCGTGCGACTATAAAGTTTCAGGCTAACCGGCCTCAGACCGCTACTTCTTTACCTGAATTCCAAGCTCTTTTAGCTGCGCCTCGCTTACCGGAGTCGGCGCTTCCATCATCATATCCACGGCTCGAGCGGTCTTCGGAAAGGGAATCACCTCCCGCAAGCTGTCTGCTCCAGCAAGAATCATCACAATGCGGTCAAGTCCCAGCGCGATTCCTCCATGCGGGGGCGTTCCATACTCCAACGCTTCGAGGAAGAAGCCAAAGCGGGATCGTGTTTCCTCTTCACTCATGCCAAGCGCTTGAAAGATTTTGCTTTGAATGTCCTGGCGATGAATACGAATCGATCCTGAGCCTAATTCTGTTCCATTCAGCACGACGTCGTATGCCAGCGCGCGGATTTCTCCCAACGTCGATTTCGGATCGGTCACAGAATCCACGCCAGTCTCAAGTTTCGCCATGTCGTGCTCATGCGGCGAAGTAAAAGGATGGTGCGCGGCATTCCAACGGCCATCCTGCTTGTCCCATTCGAACATCGGAAAATCGGTAATCCACGCGAATTTGTAATCTTTTGCCGGATCGCCCGTCTTCTCGAATGCCCCGTGCTTGGCGGCATATTTGTGCGCAAGATCGAGACGCAGGACACCACATTTTTCACAGAATTGCAGCAAGGTCTGGTCGGCGATCTCCGGTTTATCCAGCGCGCCAACTAATACCCATAGGTCGTCAGTCTGGACCTTTGCGAACTTTTCTATCTTTTCCGCGATCGCCGGAAAATCTTTCGCTATGCGTTTTGGATCGCTCACTAATTGCACGTAGTTCTGACCTTGAATATGCGCATAGGCGCCGTAAGTCCCAAGCGTTCGCCGCTCGGTACCAGAAATATCGCCAGCTTTGGGAATTCGAATCACTTGCAGCGGCAGGTCCTTACGTACTCGGAACTTCGTCGCAAACTCATTCAATTCATCGGAAGTCATCGCTTCGCGCACATCAGTCATCGCGGGAAGTCGCATGTCGGGCTTGTCGATACCGTAAAGCCGCATCGCCTGGTCATACGTCATTCGCTCAAATGGCGTCTTTATTTCATGTCCCGCAACTTTGAAAGCTGCCGTGAGAAATCCTTCTACTACTTCCCAAACCCGCTCCTGTTGCGGATACGACATTTCCAAATCGATCTGCGTGAACTCTGGCTGACGATCAGCGCGCAAATCTTCGTCGCGAAAGCACCTTACGATCTGGAAATAACGGTCGAAGCCGGAAATCATCAATATCTGCTTAAATATCTGCGGCGATTGCGGCAGCGCATAGAACGTTCCCGGCTGTACCCGGCTCGGAACGAGATAATCCCTCGCTCCCTCAGGCGTGGAACGCGTCATGAAGGGCGTTTCGATTTCGAAGAAGTTCTGAGACGAAAGGTATCCGCGAATCGCCAAAGCGACTTTGTGACGTAGTTCAATGTTTTGTTGTAATGCATCGCGCCGTAAATCAATGTAGCGATACTTCAAGCGCATTTCTTCGTTCGGAAGAACGGTATCCCCTGGCAAGAACGGAGGCTGCTTCGACTCGTTTAATATGCGTAGTTCGTCGGCAACGAGTTCCACTTCGCCAGTAGGCAGGTTCTTATTGACAGTATTAGCGTCACGACGCTTTACCGTTCCACTCACCGCGATCACATACTCGTTGCGGAGCGATTCCGCTTTGGCATGGAGTTCGGGGCTGCGTTCTTTATCGAATACTAGCTGCGTAATCCCGGAGCGATCGCGAACGTCAATGAATACAAGGTTGCCAAGATCGCGGCGACGGTTCATCCATCCCATGAGGACAGCTTTATTGCCGGCATCAGAAATCCGCAGAGCGCCACACATATGCGTGCGCCGTAAATCGCCTAAAAAATCGAGCAAAGAATATTCCCTTCAGCAGAATGGAGAGTTAGAAGCTGACAGGAAATTATAAATGGTGAAAGGGCTGAAGCCCCGTCGTTAATCAATATGCCGCATAGGCGTGGATTGCTGGAACTTTAACAGCCATTGATCTCCACGTTTGACCCAAAGATCCGAAAGATGTTGATAACGGGGAACTAGCTGTCCATCGCCTTCCGTCGCCGTAATAATCGCATCGTAGGTGACCATTGCAGCGCCTTCATTAATCATGATTACACTTGCTTCGTAAGTCGAATATTCGCGAAGTTTGCTGTCTCTCGCATCATCCACCGTTTCCGCCTTGTCATGCAGCTTCCCTTCACTTCCAACCATCGTGAAATCGTCGGTCAGCAGCGCCTTGAGCGCATCCGCATTTTTCGCCTTCTGCGCTTGCAGGACGGACTGACTACGAGCAATCAGTTGCGGCGTCAGCGTGTTGGAATCTGTCGCAGCGAGACCAGTGATCGTACAAAGACAAATCGCAACCGCGAATAAAAACCTCATAAGAATCTCCAGAAGGCGTTGATTAGGCTCAAAGCTCGCCGCAATCATAGCCGATTCGCTGCCTATCGTGCGCTCAGGCTTTACACTGTAAGCATTATGTCCAGTTCGTCCTTGAACTCCCTCGCCAAAGCATCTTCCGCTTATTTGCGTTCAGCCATGCATCAGCCCGTCCAGTGGCATGAGTGGAGCGAGGAGGCCTTCGAACTCGCGAAACGCGACGACAAGCCGGTGCTTCTCGATATTGGAGCTGTCTGGTGCCATTGGTGCCACGTCATGGATCGCGAATCGTATGACGACGCGGAAATTGCGCAGATCGTCAACGAACGTTTTATTGCCGTAAAAGTGGATCGCGATGAGCGTCCCGATATCGACAGTCGCTATCAAGTCGCAGTCAGTTCGATCAGCGGACAGGGCGGCTGGCCTCTCACTGCATTTCTGACCCCCGACGGCAAGCCATTCTATGGAGGCACCTACTTCCCTCCAGAAGATGGCTACGGCCGTCCCAGTTTCAAGCGTGTGCTGTTATCAATCTCCGACGCTTACCGGACAAAGAATGCAGATGTGATGGAACAGGCGCAAATGGTTGAGACGGCAGTTGCGCAGGCCGAATCTTTCGCTGGACGAAGTGGAGATTTTTCGCCGACCGTGATTGACGCGATCGTCAAATCTGCTTTGAACTCCCATGACGAGCGTTTTGGTGGTTTCGGTCAGGCGCCCAAGTTCGCTCACTCCGGTGCTCTCGACTTGATCATGGACCACTACACACGTACTGGCGACGAAAAGGTTCGAGAAGTCTTCGTGAACTCGCTTGAGAAGATGGCGCGCGGCGGCGTTTACGATCAACTAGCCGGCGGCTTCCATCGCTACTCCGTCGACGAACGCTGGACCGTTCCGCATTTCGAGAAGATGGCGTACGACAATTCGGAACTGCTGAAGAATTACGTCTTCGCCTACCGAATCACCGGTTCGGAGTTCTTTGCCGAAATCGCCCGCGATATCATTCGCTGGATGGACGAGTGGCTCAGCGACCGCGAACGCGGCGGCTTCTACGGTTCCCAGGATGCCGATTACTCAATGGACGATGACGGCGATTACTTCACTTGGACGCTGGATGAAGCTCGTTCCGTCCTCACCGAAGAAGAAGCCGATGTAGCGTGTCTACATTTTGACATCAACGAAGTCGGAGAGATGCACCACAACCCAGCAAAGAATGTTTTATATGTACGCGCATCCGTGGAAGAAGTTGCCGTACGGCTCAAGTTGCAACCTGAACGGGTCTCAGAAATACAAGCGTCGGCAAAGGCAAAAATGTATGCAGCCCGCCTGCTACGCCCCACTCCGTACGTCGACAAAACGATTTACACGGGATGGAACGCACTTTGCATTTCTGCATATTTGAAAGCTGCGGAGGCATTGGCGCTCGACGATGCAAAAGCATTTGCCCTGCAATCGCTCGATCGGATCCTCACCCAAGTGTGGGATTCCGAGTCAGGATTGCATCATGTCGTCGCCTATTCCGATCCCGAAGCACAGGCGCGCGATGTGGCTGGCGTGCTCGACGATTACGCTTTCACCGCAAACGCTTGTCTGGATGCGTATGAATCAACTGGCGACATTCGCTATTTCACGCTCGCGAAACAAATTGCCGATGTCATGATCAACAAATTCTTCGACCCAACCGGCGGCGGTTTTTTTGATACGGCAGAAACCACCGACAAGCAACTGGGCGTGCTCGCCACCCGGCGTAAGCCATTTCAGGATTCGCCCACTCCGGCAGGAAACTCCGTAGCGGCTATCGTTCTACTTCGGCTGAATTCCTACACCAACGAAAAAAGCTATCGAGATAGAGCCGAGCAAACGTTAGAGATCATTGCGGACATGGCGGCACAATTTGGGATTTTCGCGGCTACCTACGGAATCGCGGCAGTTCTGTTTTCAAATTCGCACACTCAAGTTGTCGTTGTGGGAGAAGACGATGCTGCCCAGGCTTTGCACAATGCTGCGCTCAACCGTTTCGCGTTAAATCAATCTGTACTTCGATTTAAAACAATAGCAGATTCTCAACTTCCGCCAGCATTAGCAGAAACAATTCCGCACTTGCCACATACTCCGGCCGGGAATTCCTTTGCGGTAGTCTGCACGAACTTCACTTGCCATCCGCCTGTCACTGATCCAATCGAGTTGCGCCGGCTTCTTCAATCCAAATAGCCGCCGCAATAGCGGCACTAACTGCCGAAATATCGGCACCTGAAAAAGAAAAAAGGCCGGCAGTTAATGAAAACTGCCAGCCTGGAAATCTTAAGCCGTTTAGGGCGGCTTTATAGATTTTGACTCAGAGAGTCAATCTATTTAGGAGGGTGAAGCGGAATCGGCCCACCGTCTTCGAAAGTCGCGCTAGCTGCGGCGACAACCTTCGGAGGGTGAAGCGGAATTGGTCCGCCGTCCTCAAATGTAGCGTTGACAACAGTTGCAGCCTTCGGAGGGTGAAGCGGAATCGGTCCACCATCCTCGGCAAATATAGGAGCAGCCAGAGCGGCTACGCCTACCATCAGGATCAAAATCCTGACCGCACTTTTCATTTGTATCTCCTAGTGCGGACTCCCTGGGAGCGGGAATCCTATGTGCGCGAAATTATAAACATTTAATCCGGTATTTCCACTGTTATTTTGCTTATCGGACGGCGATTGTGATTTATGAACAGGCGGGACAAAACAATAACGAAAACTAATCGTCAGTATTGCAGGCGTGTAGAAGTGAATACTTAAAGTAACAGATGAAGAAAATTATTTTATTGCGGAGAGTGACCTAACTTTGTAGTATGTACGAAAATTAGGTACGCTATTGGACAAAGTTTTGCACAACCCAGTCAGTTAGTTTAGCGGGAAGATTTGGCGCTATCGGCAAGCTTGTGATGCTGCGGTTCCGAACCAGATTTCACCTGTTGTGAATTCGCTGAAGGCGGTTCCGGCGTCGCAGAAACGTCCCCATGATTTCGTGAAAATGCGCGCTCGACCATCCCTTCGAACATCGGAATTAGCGAGTCGGCTGTGTCGGGATGTTGTATGTCAGAAAGACTCTGATCCCATCGTTGCTGCACCAGTAAATTGGAGGTCGCTTCGCGGCCTGGTTCTTTTTTCGCGCAATATACGAACCATGTAACGATGGCCAGGTTGTAGACCATCATATTGATCAGGCCCACGCTCATCTCACTTACACGCGAAGATGTGAACAACGCGACTATAGCTAATTCAACTAACGCAAATCCGCCAAAGCCCAACATGATTCCAAAACTTTGCTGTTTACGGGAGACGCCAAGGTATCTTGCGAAGATTAACAGGAAGCAAATCAATCCACACTGAATCAGCCGCACGCAACGCTGTAGTGTAGTCACCGCCTCCACGATAGGGCTCGCTGACGCAGGACTCGCAGCGGCCATCACCGCCGCCACCAGCAACATGACGAAGCCGGCCCAGGCAAAAATCATGCCGCCTAAATCGCGCAATGCGTGGAACGGTTTCAGGATATCGATAAAGACTTCACGAATAACAAAGAAACCAATCGTTAGGCTGATGGTTGAGAGTATCCAGTGCGAGTAAAAAAAAGCCGTGTAGGAACCACTTAAGAAGACAGGGAATGAAATCGAGAACATCGCAATTTCCGAGATCAGATACGCAAAGAACACTGGAAATCGGCGCTGCACCTTGCCCCGGTACATGACGATAGCCACCGCAATCTGCAATATCGGATGAGCGATCCAGAGTGCGTAGTACGCGATGGGGAGTTGCGAGTTCATAGGTTCACGAGGCTGTCGTGTTGCAGCCTCAAGTGCAACTTTAAGCAGCTTTCGGGGCTAGGTCAATGATCTGCGGTAACCGAAGTAACCTGTTACCATCCGTGTTTTGCTGGGCTATTTGAGGGTATCTCCGTGTCTCGCCCGATGGACAAGGGTTTTGTGGCATGGCTCTGCGGTAACGATGGCTGAGATGACACGCGGCGAAGCCGGCATCGTTAACTACTGCGTGCTTTAACTACCGACGACCGAAAACAGACAAGTATTCGAATCTAGTCCTTACTGATTTTGTATATCACGGCTTCGGTGAGGTTGACCGTCGTGCCAAAAAGCTCATTCGGTCCGGCCACGAGCTGGTTGTTAGGATTTCCACCGTCTGTTCCTCCGGTGAAATTGTAGGCCACGTCCTCGGCAAATGCTCCGTTGGAAAGGGGCGTTAGTTGATACACGGTGCCATATTGATAGAGTCCGCCAAGCGAGGTGGCTCCATAAAACTTACCCCCGGCTTTGATGAAACCAGCCGAAGGGTGTCCGCCGTCATTACCACCGGTAAAGTTGTACATCAAGGTGAAACTCCAGCTCCCCACCGACGGGGTCAACTTGAAGATTGTTCCTGCGTTGAACGATCCTTGATACAAAGTCGTTCCGTACAACTCACCTTGGTAGAAAAGAATGCCGTTGGGCAAGTCTCCGTCTACGCCGCCGGTAAAATTCCAAATAACGGTTTCTTTCCATTTGCCGGAGGACGGAGTCAAGCGAAACACTCCGCCTGCACCATATGCCCCACCGTAGCCGACCCCGTACAAACTTCCGTCCGGCCCAAAAATAAGCGGACCGTTGGGAACGCTGATGTCAGGTGCATCGCGAAAGCTGTAGAGAACAGTTTGTTGCCAGCCATTCGATGACGGAGACAACACGAATACTGTTCCGCATGCTGAGAAATTTGGGCAATTGGCCGTGGCCCCACTCGTGGCGCCGTAAATGTTCCCTTTCTTGTCAAAGGTTAGCGTCCCCTGAGGGAACGCTTCGAAAGTACCGCCAAACGTGGCAATAACACTTTCAGTCCACGCGCTCCCGGACTTCGTTAACTTGAAAACTGTGCCGCAACCATAATTGGCGTTGCAGCTGCCTCCGCCACCCCATTCAGTGACACCGTAAAGGTCTCCTGAGGAATCCATAATCACGCCACTTACGGGGTTGATTCCATCTGTTCCTCCAGCGAACGTGTAAAGAATCTTTTGCGTCCAGCCTCCCGAACCATCGGGAGAAAGTTCATAGACATTCCCGCAACCTATCTGCGTTGAACAGCCAACGTTGTTTCCCGTGGAAGTCGTGCCATAAAGGTTTCCCACGGAGTCTCGAATCAACGGGCCAAGTGGGCCGGGGCCTTCTTGGCCACATCCGAATTCAAATTCCGAGCATGGGTAGCTGTATAAAACAGATTCATTAACTCGTGCATGCGCGTGTGTTACCGAGCCGCTGCTAAATAAGAGGAACAACATGGCACAAAATGCGAAAAAGGCGGGTGCAGCGAAGCGTTTCGATACTTTCATGGACTACCTCACAAACGGCGGGATTCGTGCCACGAAAGTATAACTCACAACCACCAGCAGGCTGAGCCGTTTCCCAACACTTCCTTGACTCCGTTAAAATTCTACTTCCGCGAAAGGATTCTCTATGAAATCACTCTCCCATCTAGCGGTCGCTCTATTCCTCATCTCTTCTTCTCTTCTGTCGGCGGCCCAAGTCGCGAACAAAACAATCGTCGCGCACGATGTCATGATCGACGGATTAAAGATCCACTACCTTGCAGCCGGCCATGGGACACCTCTGATTCTTCTCCATGGATATGCCGAGACTTCGCGCATGTGGCGACCGCTCATGCCACTGCTCGCAGATCGTTTCTCGATCATTGCACCGGATCTGCCGGGCATCGGAGATTCCGGCATTCCGTCCGATGGCCTGGACATGAAGACGTCCGCCATCCGCATTCATGCGTTGGTACGTTCGCTCGGAATAGAAAAGGCTGAAGTCGTCGGACACGACATTGGATTAATGGTCGCTTACGCTTACGCCGCGCAATTCCCTACCGAAGTTTCCAAGCTGGTATTGATGGACGCTTTTCTTCCCGGTGTTGCCGGATGGGAAGCCATCTACAACGATCCAACCATCTGGCACTTCCGCTTTAATGGTCCTACTCCCGAAGCACTGGTGCGGGGACGTGAAGCTACGTACTTCGCATATTTCTGGAATGATCTCGCGGCCGATAAGAGTCGCTCACTGCCTCCAGCGGATCGACAGGCTTACATTGCCGCGTATTCGCGTCCGGGACGCATGCACGCCGGGTGGGCATACTTCGTATCATTCCAACAGGCCGCCAAAGATTTCACTCAACTATCCCAAACGAAACTCACCATGCCGGTGCTATCAATCGGTGGAGACAAATCTTTAGGCGATGCGTTGGGAAAACAGATGTCGTTCGTTGCGATCCAGGTCACGACCATCACGCTGAAGAACACCGGGCATTGGATCATGGAAGAAAATCCTAAAGACACGATGGCCGCGCTGATGAAATTTCTATAGACCTAACAGCCCAACCTTCGTACAGCCGATGGCATCACAGGCATATCTTCTGAAATGAAAGGAATTCGATATGTCTGATAAGAGTCTTACCGGACGGAAAATCGCAATCTTAGTAGCCGATGGATTTGAACAAGTCGAGTTGCTGGAGCCGCGCAAGGCATTGATGGATGCAGGGGCGGAGGTAGTCATCGTTTCCCCTAAGGATGATCGTGTACGCGGCTGGAACCACACCGAGTGGGGCAAGGAAGTGGATGTTGACGTTCGTTTGAATGAGGCTAAGCCGGAAGATTTCGACGCGTTACAACTACCGGGCGGAGTGATCAATCCCGACAAGCTGCGTATGGATCGCTCCGCGGTTCGCTTCGTAAAGGCATTCTTCGATGCCAACAAGCCGGTAGCGGCAATTTGTCACGGGCCGTGGACGATCATTGAAACAGGAAATGTTAAGGGCCGTCGCATGACGTCATGGCCGTCGCTAAAGACTGATTTGATTTACGCCGGCGCAGAATGGGTTGATGAAGAAGTGGTTGTCGACGAAAATCTCGTCACCAGCCGCAAGCCTGAGGACATTCCGGCATTTAATCGCGAAATGATCAAACTTTTTGCTCAACAAAACAAGAAGAACGAAAAGGCCGCATAAGCCTTCCACTTCGGAGCGGCACCAGAGTGTCGCTCCGCTCCTCCCGCCACAAAATCTTCGACATTTAGTTCAAATATATTTAGAAGATGCTTCCGTTCAAGTTGATTTATAGCGACGGGTATTATCTGCCCATTGGCTCACATGTTTTTCCAGCAGAAAAATACGGCAAGGTTCATGATCGTCTTTTAAAAACCGGAGTTGCTCAATCAGACGACTTTATCGAGCCCAAGCCCGCCACCGATGAAGATATACTCCTCGTTCATACTCCCGAATACGTTCATAAACTGAAGACCGGCACTCTCTCTCATGAAGAACAATTGCAGCTCGAAGTTCCCTTTTCTCCGGAATTAGTGCGAGCGTTCTGGCTCGCAGCAGGCGGTTCAATTCTGGCCGCCGAGTGCGCTTTAAAAGATAAAGTGGCAATCAACATTGGCGGCGGATTTCATCACGCCTTTCCGGATCACGGCGAAGGCTTCTGCATGATCAACGATGTTGCCGTGGCGATTCGCGTCATGCAGCAACGAAAGGAAATCTCACGCGCCATGACTGTCGATTGCGATGTCCACCATGGAAACGGCACGGCTGCAATTTTCGCAGCCTCGAATCCGACAACTGATATCCTCCCGTCCACATCCCCAGCAACGCTGAGGTCTCAATCTCAACTAAAGAAGAACGCGCCCGACGTTTTCACTATTTCGCTTCATCAACAAAATAACTATCCACTCTTCAAACCGCCCTCTTCGATTGATGTGGATCTGCCGGATGGCATCGGCGATGATATTTATCTTTCCTGGCTCGATAACGCGCTCAGTGCAGGCCTAAGGCAATTTACGCCGGACCTCATTTGTTATATCGCAGGTGCCGATCCCTACTGCGAAGACCAGCTTGGCGGTCTGGCCCTTACGATTGAAGGATTAAAAAAACGGGACGAATTGTTATTTCGAGTCGCCCGGACAAGGAATATTCCGGTGATGGTGACCTATGCGGGCGGCTATGCCAGAAACGTAGAAGATACGGTCACGATTCATTGCAACACGGTCCGTGCGGCGCTGAATATTTTCCCCGCCGGTATCTAAGCCGATTTATTGAAGGCGTTTTTCAGATAAAGCGTTTTCCCCACTTGACGTGTTACGAAATCGGCGTAGAATTCGTTGCACCCGTCGGAGGCCTTTTGGAACGCGGCTTCCGCGGGTATCGCAAATTTGTAGAGTGTGGGCCGACACCAAAGCTCATATTTGCTAATGCTGGACGAACAGGATAAACCCTCAGGAGAAACGAGAACATGAAGAACAACGGAATCACACGCACGTTACTCGGCGCTGGCCTTTTGACCCTCGCTTGCGGTGTCATGATGGCACAGGACGCTAAACTTTTCCCCCACCAGTCGATCACCACCGGCTCAAACATTGTCCATCAGTCGGACGCACCTCCGGCAGGTTACATTACCCTGTATAGCAACCTCGGATCCAAGAGCGACACTTACTACGAGTCGCAAGGCTGGACGATCGCGGGCCCCACCAGCGAGCTGGGCTTTTCGCAGAACATTGCGAGCCCCTACACTCCAAGCGCGAATTCGACGATCCAGGGTCTTCAAGTAGCCGTAACATATGCGGGCGGCGGTACAGATGCAGCAGCGGTTGCAATTTTCACCGACGCCAATGGTTTACCAGGGAAACCTTTGAAAGTCTGGAATCCCACCAATCTACCCACCTTCGGCGATTGCTGCTCATTAGTGACAGTTATCGATAAGGCCGGAGTTAAAGTAGCAGCGGGCACACAGTACTGGATCGTTGTCGGAACGGATGCACTTTCTACAACTTCCTTCGACGTCTGGGATTTCACCTGGAACCAGATTCAAGGAACGGTAGCATTCGCTGGCTCAGGCAACGGCAACGTTTGGCAAACATTCACCGGTACCGTACCGGCGTATGCGATTTACGGAAACACTCCGTAGTTAATTTGCAACAGGTCGTTTTGCTTGATCAAAGAGCCGCCCTGTACACCGGGCGGCTCTTTGCTTTAGACGCAGTGCTAAAAGGAGACTTTCACCAATCACGGTGCAGCTTTGCATTTAAGTTGCAGGATATTGCAGCGAATTCTTTACTTTTGGCGAAAACGATTCGCAACCGCTTGACGTGTTCCGAAATCGGCGTAGAATTCTCTGACCTTCCGGTAGGACAAAATTTCGCCCTTCCCCGGCAGCAGGTTTTAGAGTGTGAGCCAAGCTCATTCGTCAACTTGCAGCATAACCTCAGGAGGAAACATGCAGAATAAAGGAATCACACGAACACTACTCGGCGTTGGCCTTTTGACCCTCGCTTGTGGCGTCATGCTGGCGCAGAACAATAAGGTCTCTCCGCAACAGGCAGTAACAAAAGGCTCAAATATCGTACACGCAAAGACGGCACCGCCCCCAGGATTATCGGTACTCTTTAGCAATCTTGGATCTAGCGCAGATGCGTATGACGAAACGAATGGCTGGCTCATTGAAGGTCCGGACAATGCGGTTACGTTCTCTTCTCAAGCAATCGCTAATCCGTACACTCCAACCGCAAATTCCACGATCAGGGCGGCGCAGATCGCGCTTGGCTACGATGGTTCGGGCACCAATAATGCGGCCATAGCGATCTACACGGATAACGGTGGATTGCCCGGCACGCCGATTCGCGTCTACAACGTCTCCAATTTGCCAACATTCGGCACATGCTGCACGTTGGTGGCGATCGGAGGTCCGGACGGATTGCAAGTAACCGCCGGCACGCAGTACTGGATCGTAGCGGGTACCGACAATAAATCCTCGACTGCTTATGACGTTTGGAATTACACCTGGAACGATAGCCAGGGTGCGATCGCATATGGCGGAACCGCAACTGGTGGCGTCTGGACTGCCTTTACCGGCAACCAGAATGCTTTCGCACTTTACGGAACCACTCCGTAATTGATCCGCTAAGAGTAATCGAAATAAACAAGCCGCCTTCCAGACAACTCTGGGGGCGGCCTTTTTATGGTCTTGATCAGTCCGACTGCTAAAATAAGCCCTACCTCTTATGTTTGAGAATCTTTCAGAAAAACTACAGCGAGCGTTTAAATCACTGCGCGGACAGGCCGTTCTCACCGAAGAGAACATTGGCGAAGCCATGCGCGAAATCCGTCTGGCTTTACTCGAGGCTAACGTCAACTTCAAAGTCGTCAAAGAACTCATCGACCACATTCAGGAGAAAGCCGTCGGACAACAGGTTGCGACTTCATTGTCCCCTGGCGAGCAAGTCATCAAGATTGTGCGTGATGAATTGATCGCGACCTTAGGAACCGACACCGCGCGCGTAAAATTCGCGTCGCAGCCTCCCACCGTCATCCTGATGGCCGGGCTTCAAGGTTCCGGTAAGACGACGACATCCGGCAAGCTGGCAAACTGGCTGAAGAACGGCGGCCACCGTCCGCTGCTGGTCTCTGTCGACGTATACCGTCCCGCCGCGCGTGAGCAATTGAAGGTCGTAGCCCAGGCAATTAAAGCCAATATTTATGAAGGCGCGAACGTTGAAGCCAATACAGCGACCGTCGAGCGCCTCGCAAAAGAGGCCCGCAAGGAAGCAATGATAACGGGTTCGGACGTCCTGATCGTGGATACCGCTGGACGTTTGCACATCGACGATCAGTTGATGGAGGAAATGCAGTCGCTCAAGCGAATTCTCAATCCGCAGGAGATCCTTTTCGTCGCCGATGCAATGACTGGGCAGGACGCGGTCAAATCCGCCGACGAGTTCCACAAGAAGCTCGCGCTTACAGGAATTGTGCTCACCAAGATGGACGGTGACGCACGCGGTGGCGCGGCGCTATCCATTCGTCAGGTTACGGGTCAGCCGATTAAGTTCATCGGCGTCGGCGAAAAGTACGACGCGCTTGAGCCATTCCATCCGGATCGTATTGTGTCGCGCATCCTCGGCATGGGCGACATTCTCTCGCTCATTGAGAAAGCCGAACAGGGCGTCGACAAAAAGAAAGCCCAGGAGATGGCGAATCGAGCGCTCGCCGGCGACGGCTTCTCTCTGGAAGATTTCCGCGACCAGTTACAACAGGTAAAGAAGATGGGATCGATCCAGAACATCATGGGCATGTTGCCCAGTATCGGGCCGTTTGCCGGGCTGCAAAAGCATGCTGACAAAGTTGACGAGAAGCAGATCAACCGGGTGGAAGCCATCATCAATTCAATGACCAGCCACGAGCGCCATCATCACGAGGTGATGAACGGCAGCCGCCGCAAGCGCATTGCCCGCGGCTCCGGAACCAGCGTGCAGGAAGTGAACAACCTGCTGCGGCAATATGCGCAGATGCGAAAAATGTTCAAGCAAATGGGTAAGCCAAGTTTTGCCCGCCGAATGGCTGGCATGAAAATGCCCGGAATGTAATTCAGAAGGAACTTCATGACCTCTTTCGCACCACGAGCCTTTCGGCGCCTAATGTTGCTGTTGTTGTTCACGGTCCCAGTCTTCGCTCAGAGTAATTCCTATCTGTTTGTGTGGGCCGGCGATGACGCCAAGACGAACGGCAGCAATGATTTTTTGGCGGTGATCGACGCCAACGCAAAATCTCCTCACTACGGTCAGGCCGTAGCTTCGGTCGCCGTTCCAGGGGCGAGCGGAACTCCTCATCACACGGAAGCACAAATGTCCGACGACGGATTCCTACTCGCGAATGCCTTCGAGAGCGGCCGCACCATGCTATTCGACCTGCGCGATCCCTTGCATCCGAAGCTGGCCACTTCATTTGGCGACATCGACGGCTACATGCATCCGCATACTTATGTGCGTCTCCCGAACGACAATATCCTGGCGACTTTTCAATATCACGGAGACCATGGTCCAAAAGCGGATGGCGGCGGCATCATAGAAATGGACGAACGCGGACATCTCATCCGCAGCGGCAGCGCCATGGATGCTGCTGCGAAAAGTGAACTTATTCGCCCGTACAGTCTTGTCACGGTTCCGGCGCTGGATCGCATCGTCAGCACCAATACTTCCATGCACTACAAAAGCGACGGCGAGACCCGGACGGTTCAAATCTGGCGGCTTTCAGATTTGAAACTGCTCAAGACTCTGGTCCTGCCGCCGGGTTCGCGCGGTACGGAGCAGAACGCGCCGGGTGAGCCGATCTTGTTTACCGATGGAAAGACCGTCCTCATTCACACTTTCAGCTGCGGCTTGTATCAAGTTGATGCGATTGCATCGGATCAACCGACTACTCGCCTTCTAAAGACTTTTGATGGAGCAGAATGTGGCGTGCCCGCTCGCATTAGTCATTATTGGATACAGTCGCTGACCTCTGCGCACGCCGTCGCGTCTTACGATATTTCGGATTTAGCCCACATACGCGAAGTCTCGCGGATTACGTTCAACGACAAGCAGCAGCCGCATTGGATTTCCGCGGCCAATGATAATCATCGGCTCGTCGTGAATTCGGGTGAGTACGCGGACCATCGTTTGTTCATCGTGAACTTCGATCCGCAAACCGGAGCATTGACGCTCGACTCACGCTTTCGCGATGCCAGCAGCGATCAGCCAGGCGTCAGCATGGATGCGAAGTCATGGCCTCACGGATTTCACGGCGATGCCTATCCACACGGCGCAGTATTCTCGCGGCCCGTATCTACGAAAGCTACTCCCGCCGTTGCCAGCGCGGGCCAATAAATAATTTATGAAGTGGCGTTCGCTCGAAGAATCCCGTCCCGGTGCAGACCTTCGTTCGCTGCGCGAAATCTTCGACGAACGCAAGACGCTCATCGCGAAGTACGTTCCCGCCGACATACAGAAAATTCATTCCGCTGCGGTTGAGAAACTGCGAGCCGACAACGCCGGCGGACGTGCTCTATCAGTAGGTGCGCCAGTTCCCGCGTTTGAGTTGCAGGACCATCAAGGCAATCCGGTTTCTTCAGCGGCACTCCTCGCACGCGGCCCTCTAGTCATTATCTTTTTTCGTGGACGCTGGTGTCCTTTCTGCGTTGGGCAACTAGAAGCCATGAACCAAATCCTGCCCTCGATCCAACAAGTAGGAGCTTCGCTGGTCGCGATTTCCCCGCAAACGGTTCGTCAGTCTTTTTTTATGGTGGACCAGCACAAACTTCGCTTCCCGCTATTGAGTGATGTTGGCAATGCCGTCGCGCGCCAATTCGGATTGATTTATCGCGTCGCCGATGAGCAGAAAGAAATCTATCGCCGCGCGTTTGTGAATCTGCCTCTGGCCAACGGAGACGAAAGCTGGGAATTGCCCATCCCTGCTACCTACATAATCAGTCCCGATGGCAGCATCGTTTACGCTTCCGCGAATCCGGATTACACAGATCGCCCCGAGCCCGCCGATATCGTTCAGTCCCTTACGGTCATCGTGCAACCGAAGTAGGCTTCGCTGACAACCATGCCCCAGCCGCCAAACATAATGTGATCGCGTTTGTAAAAACGATGGGGATGAGAAACAGGTGTCTCCAAGTCACAACCGAGACGGCGGCAAAGCACAATGCGAACGCCCACGTCGTGAAGCGCATGTGCGCCAGTGTCTCTGCCGGAAGGACGCCTAGCTCCCATGCCAATACCGCCGAGAATAGAAAGAACACGCCGACGGAGAATCCGGCCGCCTCAAAGAGGTCCCAATACGTGCGGCTAAATCCCTGCACGTCGAAGTGAATGGACCGCATCGAGCCGAGCAGCGCATCAACTCCCCATGTGGGATCGGATTGGCGAAAGCCGAGTAAATGTCCTACCGCGAGCAGCAACAAAAGTACAGCAGCGATTCGATAAAACATGGATGCTTTCATTCTTTCCTCCAGCGCCGGTATCATCCTGCCGCGCCGCTTAAAACTGTACCATTGCCTGGCGAGCCAGGTTCGCGCTGCACTTTGGCCCATTTGGGCTGTCATCCCGAGCATCCGGCGTTCTTCCACAACAATTAGGAGCTGCGCGCGAGATCCCTCTCGCCGCCTGAAAAGCAGCTTCGTTCGGGATGACTGCCTATAATCTTTGACGACCTTTCCCCTGAGGCCGTCCCAAGCGGGATGGACTGGGATTCCACATCCCCCAAACCTTGCTATTCCTCTTAAGCTACGGCATAATAATGACTTGTCGTACCCCTGCCAGCAGGAATAGGAAAGGAAACTAGCTCAGTGTTAATGATTCGACTATCGCGCACAGGTGCGCGCAAACAACCGCAATATCGTGTCGTAGTGATCGAGAAGGAACGCGCTCGCAATGGGCGGCCAGTGGAGGTCGTCGGAATTTACAATCCGCGTACCGTCCCAGCCAGCTTTGAACTCAAGCGTGAACGCATCGACTATTGGGTATCCAAAGGCGCTCAATTATCGGAACGAGTTGGCAAGATTTTGAAGTTGCCAGTTCCCGCCGCTGCTTCAGCCTCGTAATTCACTACCAGAATTAAAGGACTGTTTATGAGTGAGCAGGCCGCAGACATGCGCGCAATGATCGAGCATGTTGCCAGAGCGCTGGTTGAGAATCAAGAGGAAGTCCTCGTCGAGTCGTTCGATGAAGAGGGCGAAATAGTGATTGAACTCACCGTCGCGGAAGTCGAGAATGGCCGCGTCATCGGACGCCAGGGTCGTACAGCCCGCGCGATGCGCCATCTGCTGAATGCTGCGAGCGCGAAGACCAACAAGCGCCATGCGCTGGAAATTCTCGAATAACTTCGAGACGCAGGAGTACCAGCTAATCGCAGACGAGTACATTACGGTGGCCCGCGTCCTAAAGACTCAGGGACGCCATGGTGAAGTCGCAGCCGAGATTCACAGCGACGTTCCGGACCGCTTCTCCGAAGGCATGAAGCTGTGGGCGTTGGGTCCAGTTGAAGATAGTAAGCGCCGTGAATTGGAAGTTGAAAGCCTGTGGCCGCATAAAGGCTATCTGGTCCTGAAATTTGTCGGTGTAGATTCAATGAACGATGCCGAAACGCTGCTTCGGCACGAGCTACAAATCCCGCAAGACCAGCGGGCACAGTTGGAAGAAGGTTGGACGTACGTTAGCGATCTGACTGGCTGCACAGTATTTGATGGAGAGCGCGAAGCCGGCATCGTTGAAGATGTGGAGTTTGGGGCCGGCGAAGCTCCGCTATTGATTGTGAAGTCTGGCGAAGTGCGGCATGAGATTCCGTACGCGGAAGCATACATAAAGAGCGTGGATCTCGCGCACAAGAAGATTGCGATGGAATTGCCGGAAGGAATGTTGGAGCTGAATGCTCCGCTGACGGCGGAAGAAAAGCAGGAACAGGCGGCGATTCGAAACGAGCGAGCGCCGCGCAAGAAGGATTAATTTTAGGATTTAAGGTCCGCCATGAAGATCGACATTGTTACGATCTTTCCAGATTTTTTTCGCGGGCCGCTGGATTTTGGCATTATCCGCCGGGCGCGTGAAGCTGGCTTGGCAAACATCGAAGTCCACGATTTAAGGGCGTTCGCACATGACCGCCACAAGACCGTGGATGACCGCCCGTTCGGCGGCGGCGAGGGCATGGTGCTCAAGCCGGAACCGATCTTTGAATGTATTGAAGCAATGGGTATTGCGCCGCGTATTGAGCGAGTCGATGCAAGACAGAGCGTCATTCTGCTCTCGGCGCAGGGCAAGCGTTTCGATCAGAGCGTGGCGCATGAACTTGCGAGCATGTCTCGAATCGTCCTGATCTGCGGACGCTACGAAGGTGTAGATGAGCGAGTAGGCGCGTACTTGGCCGATCGCGAACTGTCGATTGGAGACTACGTGATCAGCGGTGGAGAGCTTGGTGCGGCAGTGATCATAGACGCCGTGACGAGACTCATCCCAGGTGCCTTAGGGAACGAAGCGTCGATGCGGCAGGAATCGTTCACCAACACTTCCCTGCCGAGCGCGGAGGCTACGGGACCGGATTCGACTTGTTCTTCCGGTGGGTTGCTGGACTATCCGCATTACACGCGGCCAGCCGATTTTCGAGGCATGACTGTGCCGGATGTGCTTGCTTCGGGAAACCACGATGAGATTCGCCGGTGGCGGCGCTCTTCGGCGATGGCCAAGACTTTGCAGAACCGTCCGGACTTATTAAAGGACGCGATACTGAGTAAAGAAGACAAAAAGTTGCTGGCAAGGATTCAAGCCAGCTCTAACGAAGATATCAATTAGACTTTAGAAGCAGATTTCAGGTGGAAGGAAAAGAACATGACAAATTTAATTATTGAGAAATTGCTGGCGAAGACGGTCCACGCCGATCTCCCAGGATTCGTTCCGGGCGACACCATTCGCGTGCACGTAAAGATCAAGGAAGGCGACAAGGAACGCGTACAGGTGTTTGAAGGCGTCGTGATTTCCCGTAGCAGCGGCCCGCACGCCAGCTTCACCGTCCGCAAGATGAGCTTTGGCCAAGGCGTTGAGCGCATCTTCCCTGTCCGTTCGCGCGTGATTGATCGCGTCGAAATTGTGCGCTCGTCCAAAGTGCGTCGCGCGAAGCTTTACTATCTGCGCGGATTGCGTGGCAAGGCTGCCCGCTTGAAGGATGCCGATCGCGAGGTTGCAGCGGCACCACTCGCACCAGCCAAGGCGTAGAACTCTAACTACAAGGGAGCCTCGGAGCGCCACGCTCTCAGGCTCCCTCGCAGCATTATGCCGCTCCGCTTTATTCCCCTTAAATTTTATTGATGGTGCGCCCGGAGAGATTCGAACTCCCGGCCTCTTCCTTCGGAGGGAAGCGCTCTATCCAGCTGAGCTACGGGCGCGCGATTACACGAGAGATATCAGTGTACAGGGATCGCGGAATCTTCTTCAATCAACAGACATGAAAAATCCCGAGACGATGCGAAGCACCGTTCCCGGGAAATGATTGTGCATCACTAAGCATTAGCTTGCACTAAGAAATCTACCAGCGTCCGCCACCACCGCCGCCGCGGTTGCCACGATCACGGCCGCCGTCGCGTCCACCACCGCCGCCACCTTCACGGCCCCCGCCGCCGCTGCGTCCGCCTCCACCACTGCGGCCGCCGCCTCCGCCACCACCGAAGCCGCCACGGCCGCCACCACCGCCCGCAGGACGTTCGGCTTTAGGACGAGCTTCGTTTACGTTTAAGGTGCGTCCGCCAACTTGCGAACCGTTAATAGCTGCGATTGCTTTGTCGCCTTCTTCGCCGTTCGCCATTTCGACGAAGCCAAAGCCACGCGAGCGTCCGGTATCACGATCCGTCATGATGCTGACACGGTCAACTTGACCGTAGGTTGAAAAGAGTTGCCGTAGTTCGTCTTCTCCGGTATGGAAATCCAAATTGCCAACAAAAATGTTCTTCAAACGAAGAGCCTCGAGTTGATCTATTTAAATGTGGGTGACTTCGACGAATCGGCGAAAACACTCCGCCTAACGGCAAAAGTTACGTACACTTCAAACGCGGCTGGAAGTATAACAGGTCTGTAGTAGATCGCAACCGTTCGTTCGGCTAAACAATTGGACTAACCCAAATCTAACCGGCCTTTATTTCATGCCTTCGAGGATCGAACCGACAATACCGCCGACGACGCCACCCTGCGCGGCTTCTGAGGACGGTTTTGGCATGTATTCCATCAATTCATGAGCAAGCTTTGCAATTGGAAGGGTCTGCAGCCAGATTCTTCCCGGCCCTGTGAGAGAAGCAAGAAACAATCCGTCACCCCCGAAGATCATGTTCTTGATCCCGGGTACTGTAGTGATCTGGAACTGGACGCTGGATTGGAACGCCCCCACATGCCCTGGGTGGACGCGCAACGTCTCGCCCGGCTGTAGATCCTTGATTACCAGTTCTCCTGAGAGCTCAAGCCAAGCAGTGCCCTGCCCACTGACCTTCTGTAGAAGGAATCCATCTCCGCCGAAGATTCCCGCACCGAGGGATTGCTGAAAGCCCACTCCGACTTGAATTTGAGGCGTCGCACACAAGAAACCATGGCGATGGATCATGTATTCATGACCAGGCCCAACTTCTACTGGAACAATGTGCCCGGGCAACTTGGTGGCAAATGCCAATTCGCCGCGTCCGCCCTGCGCCCGATACTCAGTCATGAAAAGCGTGCCGCCACCGGCCACGCGCTTCAGCACTCCGAAAATGCCGCCGCCACCACCCATCTGCGTATGCGTTGTCATTTGAATGGCGCTGCTCATCCATGAGAGCTCACCGGCTTCCGAAATAATCGATTCGTTCGGGTCCAAATTAAATTCCAAAACTGGCATCGTCGTGCCGATAATGTTGCTTTGCATGGGCGTCTCCCTGGTGATTTTTCTGGATAATTATGATTACGACTAAAAGTATATCGCGGTCAAAACGGCTAATCCTGCGTGAACGTATTTTCCTAAAATAAAAAAGGCGTACCGAAGTACGCCCTGTGGATCAGACGAGGAAGTTTTGAATTTAGTTAAGAAGGATATCGGCAATGCGCTCCGAGGCGTGTCCATCCCACAGCGGCGGAATCGTTCCTGTCTTCCCTTTTCCCCCCAGGATTTTCGACACTTCCGCACGAAGTTTGTCTGCGTCCTGACCTACCAGAGTATTCGTTCCAAGCGAAACCGTGACCGGCCTTTCTGTATTCTCACGCAATGTAAGACACGGAACACCGAAGTATGTCGTTTCCTCTTGAATGCCGCCAGAGTCGGTAATTACAAGCGTCGCGTGCTTTTGCAAGGCCAGGAATTCTATATACGGCACAGGATCGACGAGCTTTAAACGCGCCGCCTTTAGGTCAAGATCCGCGAGGCGCTGTCGAGTGCGCGGATGCGCCGGAAACAAGATCGCGAGATTTTCACTTACCTCAAGCAACGATTGCAGAATATTTTTCAGCGCCACAGGATCGTCAACATTCGAAGGACGATGCAGTGTGACCAATGCATACTTATCCGGAAGGTCGCTGCGCTGCGCCTTCAGGGCCTCCGGTAGCAGCCTTACCAGCGAATCGATCATCACATTGCCGACGAGATGAATCTTTTCTTTCGGGATACCCTCTCGTACCAGATTAGCGTCCCCATCGGACGACGGAGTAAATAAGAGATCCGAAAGTTGATCAGTCACCAGCCGATTGATTTCTTCCGGCATGGCGCGATCGAACGAGCGAAGACCTGCTTCCACATGAGCCACGCGGATCCCGAGCTTAGCGCACACCATAGCGGCAGCAACCGTGGAATTCACATCACCGTAAACGAGAATTACGTCAGGCTTGTGCTCCGTCACGGCCGGTTCGAAGCGGGATATAATCTCGGCAGTCTGCTGGGCATGTGTGCCCGATCCTACTGCGAGATTTATGTCGGGAGCAGGAATTCCAAGCTGTTTGAAAAATACGTCGGACATGTTCGCATCGTAATGCTGACCAGTATGCACAAGCGTCTGATGCACTCCATCGCGCTGGCCCAGCGCACGCAGCACCGGAGCCACTTTCATAAAATTCGGACGTGCTCCGACGACGTGGAGTATGTGCAGCGTCTTCGTCGCAAATGCGTCACTCATTTCTCAGTCGACTGCATTTGCTTCACTGTGCCCCGATCGCTTGGATTGGTATACCTATTTCGAGTACTATGAGTTAAGTTTGCGTTTCACTCTTGGGAGCATCGATCATGGTTCAAACGCTCTATCCGCGTCATTCTAACTGTCGGAACCACGTTAGGTTTCGCGCAATCCTCGTCGTGCTCGCATTATCTATATTAATGCTCGGTTGTGGAGATTCGGGCAGTGGAGTAGAAAACTGGCCAGCCTACACACCTCAGTGGCAATCCCTCGCGGCGACGGCTCGAGCCCAATACATTGCGGCCGGCTACAACGCTGCTAGGGGTATAGAAGACTACGCTCCGATCGGCGATTATTTCCATTCCGAAAATACTAATTGGAAATCGTGGCATTTTGATAGTGAAGGCTTTCCCATGGCCTACGACAAAGCTTCGAAGACCTATTATTACAATCCGGTGTCGCTTGCCCAATTTGCATTGACGCAATATGCCTTGTTTCTACATTCGGAGCAGGACTCGAGTGAGTTCTTAAGAGTTGCGAACAAACTAAGTTCGTTGTCTGGTCCCGATGGGGCATTCCGATACACCATACTTTACACGTTCAATGGAAACGTATTGCAACCGGGCTGGGTTTCGGGCCTCTCGCAAGGCCAAGCCTTGAGTGTATTCAGTCGCGCCTACTCAATAACTCACGATTCTAAATGGCTCTCTATTGGAAACCAGGTCAAATCCTTCATGCTTATTCCGACTTCCGAAGGTGGAACACGGGGAACACTACATGATCTCGACCCAAGCTTGTCGCAGGAAACCACCTTCGAAGAAATTACATGTCATCCCAGCTGCACAATTTTGAACGGATTTCTATATGGGACCTTGGGATTGTATGACTGGTGGCAAATTACCGGTGACGAGACGGCGCACCACGCATTTATGGCTGCCGAATCTACTGCCTCGAAAATCCTACATTATTACGAAATTGGAGGATTTTCGGGATACGACATGCGGCAAGTGATCTTAAAGCAGTCCCCTGACGTTTCTTTAAGTTATCACGAGCTTCACATCCAGCTAACCAACGCCTACTTCAGCATAACTGGGGATACAAGCTTCAGTTATTGGCGAGACCAATGGCAAAAGGATGTTACTCCGTAACGCAAGATACGAAATTCAATTGACGGACTAACGCGGTTTCGCGGTCGCGATCCCCGTTACCACTTCAGCCCAAGACCTTGCTTTGCCATTTAGGGTAAGAATACACTCTGAAGATGATTTTCAAGGCGTTGTCATCCCTCGTTCGCCCAAGACTTTTTTTTCTTGTTTTTATTCCCGTTGTCGTGATTCAGGCGGGGTGGGCTCAAGCACCAGGTGGGTATGTCGCTCGCGGCGGGTCGCCGAAATCACCTGATGAGTTGCATCAACTTTGGAACGCCAATGTGGTCCCGGCCCTTCAGAAACTCCCAACAACATCGGCACTGGCATATAACGACGGAGGGATGCTAATGGTGCCGCTGCATGGCGCGTTTAAACGCCAGGATGCCGGGTGGGAAAGGGATTTTGCGGATCACTTCCAGATGTTCATTAAGTCAACGTCTTCGCTGACCGACGTTACGCTGTCCCGCCTACAGTACCTTTACCTCGCCAGCGAGTTTATCGTACTTGCCCAGAAGAACGGACATCCGGAATTGATACCAGCAGGATTGCCCGATTTTCTATTTTCGCAAATATCCGCCATTTGGCAAGAGCAACCGTCTTCGGGCTACGAACATGCTCCTTTTCACGGGATGCGGGAACGGGTGCTATGGAAATTAAATACGCCACGTGTGGCTAAGAGTTATTCGCGAGCAATTCTTGACGATGAACTGTTCCTGTTTGGTATCGCCGCAGATCTAAGGACATTTGGCGGTAATCCACAAGAGCTAATCTCGTGGAGACAACCTTTGAATGACATGTTGGAGACGCTGGATCGCATTTTTCGCCACGAAATCGCACGGACGCCATCTGGCGGTTGGTTACTTCAACCAGGGGTTTGGGCCGACCACCCTGATTTTAAATTTGCGGGAAACTACCGCGCGGAGCGTGGAATTAGACCAGCTCCTGTGGCCGATATAGCTTGGGATAGCTCTCATTCGTTACGTTTTCCCCTTTGGATAACAAGCTTTATGAATGCATACACACCTGGGAGTCCTGAATATAATTTCTATTCTGACTTGCGCCAGGGGCTGAACCAGCAGTTCTTCAGTAAGGTTGTTGTACCACCATCCGTCGAATTTCCGTGCTACCGGCTAAATAATTATATGGACGGCCGAGATGGCGTCTATCGTTGGGAATATGGGGAACTCGGACCCAATAACGGGTATGGCCCATTTCAGGCTTCTGGCTCGCTAATGCTAGGCTGGTGGGCTTTTCTTAATACCGACGACAGCAAAAAGTTGTACCACAATATAGCTGACGAATACCCGTGGTCAAAGGATTGTTTGCAGTTATACCTTGGGCCGGGAACCGGTGGCCGCGAATATACCGCAGCGGAATTGACGCCGAACCATCCGGCTTTCACGTTTCGTTATCTAATTGTGCGTTTAGCTTCTGAGCTTTAATCCGTGCCCACTCAACAACCAATTCGGCCATTTCCAGCTGGGTTTAGGTTAATTTACAACTCCATGTTAGTATTACACGCCGCTCTGTTGCCCATTCTGTTAACTGTTCTCCTCTTCAGTACTTCATGCGTGGACAGTTCCCATGCCAGCCAAAATTTTTTGGCCAGCAGTCAGACGATCCAGGCAGCCATCAACGCCCTCGGCTCGTCGGGGGGCGTCGTTCAACTGCCATGTCAGGCGGTCAATTTGAATCAGACGATCGTGATTGAGGCGCCGATCACGCTACAAGGGTGCGGCACGAGCATTGGCGATGTGACAGGGCAAAATCCCGGTACACGCCTAGTGTGGACTGGAGGGGAGGGGGTTGCAATCGATGTCGGCCCAACTTCTCATGATTTAAGGGCGCGCGGGACTGTTTTGCGCGATTTTAACTTAGAAAATCAGGGCGGAGGAACAATAGGAATTCGGATCAACACGCAGGAACCGAGAATGATTAACGTGTTCGTTATGAGCCTAGGCGATCGTGTCGGCGATCCAAATCCAGGTATTCCGTTTACCACCGCTGGTGTGGTCGTGGGGGATATCACGACTGGAATGGTGAATGACTTCCTGTGTCGCGATTGTTATCTACGCTTCGAAGCAGACGGCATTCAACTCTTGAACGTCAGCGAAGCCACGATCGACCACTCACGAATTCTTGAAAATCACAACAACAATATCGTTTTGGGAGATCCTACACACATATCCAATAATATCCAAATTGTGAATGGGACGAATTTTTCATCAACTCGAATCAACAAAGGGGCTGGTATTAAAATCGTTCGAGCGGCATATATCGTTAACGTCGATGACGGCTATTGTGAGAATGATGCTGGGACGATGTGCATCGACGCGACAGACATCGTGGGTTCAGATTTGAATCAATTAAATATTCATGGAAATTATTTCGCAAACGGATTTTCTGTGGCCGATTATTCTATCGGGCTTAATGCACCGACCGCGAATGTGACTTTAATTGCTAATGTATTCCGGGACGATGCAAAAGCAGGCGTTTTGAATTTGAACGTTGGAGCAATCCTATCCCAAGCTAATCTGCTGCTGTTAGGAACCCCTGTATTGTTCAGTTCAACTAACCACGTAACGCAATAGGACGATCGTCCGTCCTTCTTAGTGCCGGAATCAAATCGGAAACGCTGGGCCCGTTCTACTGCGCCGAAGAGCATACATCGTTAACCGCCGCTTCGGAACGCGCCCAACCCAACAAGAAATATCCAACCGGATCTCCATTTGGATTGGTGCCATTGTCCAGCATTGAATTCCAGTTATCGGACACAAACGAATCCTCTACGACTCCGGAATACAGGAATGCCATATCCGCAAAGATATCCGGATCGGGATCCACATTGTCGGACGAATTGGATTTCGCGGTAGGATAATTAGCGCGAATTAACGATCCGCTTTTAGTCTTCGACACTCGAATATAGCCGTTTAGCGTTGCATCATCGTTCTTGCCGATTGCGGAAAGTCCCAGTTGATCGGAAAGTTTATAGTTCTCTGCTATCGACAAAAGGTCATTAAAATAAAGCCCGGCACTGGAAAGTTCGGGGGAATCGGGATCATAACTTAACGAATCCCAAATGCTGCCCGCTGGCCCTTGGCTTCTCGAAGTCCAGGGTTGGATGTCCGGCCAATTTTTCAATAGTAGCCAGCCTTGGTCATTCGTTTGCCAATTCCCTACGAAGTTATGTTTCACCAAACCTTGAGCGATTGCCAGTTCATGAGAATCGGATGTCAATTCGTACAGCAAAATACGCAAGATCGCTTCAGCATAAGCGTAATCTGCTTCGGTAACCAGATCTGCTTCAGTGCTGGGCATCCACTGAGCGTTTCGTATGATCAGGCCGCCAGCCCCATCACTCACAAACTGATCTTCGTACTCTGATGCTATCGATAGGATCTTAGCTTCCCAAACATTGGCGGTTGCCGGATCGATCAAATTTGGGGTCTTTTTCGCGAGGAGCAGGAATTTGACAAATGGCGACAGAATGCCTCCAGTCTGTTCTCCGTGCCAAATTGTGGTAAGCGGCGTATCAATCTGCCACTTACCCTGGGCAGGCATGCCGAGACCGGTGGGCTTTAACCTAGCCGGTGTTTGTCCATAAACCAATGGTTGTGCAGCGATGGCATAGAGGTCCGCGACCGAGTGGAGTGTAAAGGTTTGGATCGCTGCATTACCTCTCCACCACGAAAATTGAATAGTCCCATCAGATTGAGGGGTCACCACGGCAAAACTCGGCCCCGGGAGACCCCTTGGGTATAGGCTCTGCGCGTATAAGGAGATGCGTCCATCGTCGGTCGGAATCGCGAGGGCCTTGCCGAAGGTCGCCATATAGGTCGCCCAGCCAGTCTCAGTTATTAGAGGCCCCGTTGCGGTCTGGCCGGGAGCACTGGGATCTTTCACATTCAAAATCGTCATCGGCTGCGCCATGTTCAATATCCACGTGCCCGAGTCTACAAAAGCTGTTGCGTATTTTGGATTAGATGTGGCTTGATAGGCAGTTATAAGTGATTCCAAATACCAGCGCGAGTTCCAGACCACCTGCCCCCCCAAATTGCCGATGGGGTGACGGGTTGTTTCGTCCAAGAACGCCGAACTCATCTGATCGTAATGCGAGAGAGACGTGGGAGCTTTAGAGGCAGGCGCTGAAGAACAGACTGGTTGGGACGACCCGCCGCATCCGTAGCTGACCGCAGCCGCCGAGAGAACCGTCAGTATCTGGAAAATTTTATTCATATACTTAAGTATGCACAGCGAACCGCACCACCAGCAGCGAGCTATCACGCCGATTCTACGCGATTATACCGTCAAACTTCGATGGATTTGCGGCGTTCCCCTGAGCTTGTCATAAGATAGCGTGGCTTTGATCTTATGCCAAATAGAAAGGAGGAGCGGGTCAACGTAAGTTCAGGCGACCGACTTATATTCGCGATTGACATCAAAAAGTTGCCAAAAATATTTCATCCATGTCGATCCGACTCTTGCTGAAAGCCCAAGAAATAGGATCGTCATTACAAGTTCAACCAAAAGAATCCCAACGAGACCGATCGGCGATCTGGGTCCTTGGTGAATTGCATAACTTAGACCTCCGAGCAAAAATGCCGTTACAACCGGCAAAATGGATTGTTGCCAGGGTATGTGCAATCGAAAAAGGCGTATTGCTACTTGAGTGGTTCGCCATGCCAGAACTGCGTTGGCGACTAAGAGCGCACTAGAAAGCCCGTCAAGAAGATACGAAACGGGAGCAAACTTCACAACCAAACCAGACAATAACAGGAAAACAACGAGGGCTATAGAACCATTTATGGCATTGTGAGCAATCACGGTGGCAGCATCAATTGCGCTGCGAATTGCAACAAAAATCAAAAGAAATGGAACGCTCAGCAATGTCAGATGGATTACGTCGAGCCCTCGCAGGTAGTCTTTACCTACCCACACCCGTACTATCACGTCGGCAAAAACCATTGCTTGCAAACATCCGAAGACCGACAATTCTAGAATTCCAACAATGAACTGCTCGAGCCGGGAACGTACTTCCTGTAATTGATCGCGTGCGATCATCATGCTGATTTTCGACAGCAGAACCGTGCTGCACGGCGTGACACTGAGCGAGATTGCCATTAGAAGACCTAAACCTAACAGTAGGTGCGATACCTCCGAAAGTGGCAGATAATGAGTTGCGACGATTGGCCCTATCGCAAATAACGCGTTGCCCGCGAAATCCCCAGGAACTCGAGCCACGCCATAACGTAGCAGTTCGCGAAGCCTCTGTACGATGCGACTGGGGGCTTCTGGCCGCAACCTATGAAGGGAGGGAAGCAAAAACAATAACGAAATGGCAAATATGGCGATTCCGTTGAATGACAAGACGAAAGCAATTGATCGAGTGCGATAAAATAAAATGATCGACACCACTGGTACCAGGACGATATTGGCAATTTGTAGAGCATTGGCCCAATGCATCGACAACTTGCCTCGATAAAATCCATAAACTGCGGTGTGCGCTGCCTGTCCCAAGAGCACAAGAGTTAAAGGTAGGACAAGATTCACTGTGCCAGGACTACCGAACAGCCATTGCGCAAAGAATACCTTTTCGGTCAGCAATAAAACACCAAACGTCGTCGCGACTCCCATGATGCATAGCAGAGCGCCAAAGAGGTACTCCAACTGGTCAGCTTGATGTTCGTCAACTGACAAGGCTACATAGCGCGGAAGCGCAACACCAAGACCAAGCTGGATACCTGAACTTAGCCAAGTGGCCACCCTCCGTAATAGCAGGTATTCGCCAACTGCAAGTGCACCCATGCGCCTGCCCACTAAAGACACAACGAATAAACCGGAGATTAGTACCAAGACTCCAGTTAGAGTTGTAAGACCCACGTCCAATAGAAAAGGATGCGCGATACGAACGCGAATCGTACGTCCCCAGGATGGCTCGGTGTCAGACACGGCAGATTCAGCCAAGATCAAATGTTTACGTGACGGGCTGGCGATTGGGATCATTTACTTCGTTATTGATCGTATGTTCGTACCAAGTTCGCAGAGGAATTACGCGCCCGTGTCGACATTCGTCGGTCAAAATATCTTGCCGCACTTCGTACACAATGATTGTAACCAGCCGAGACGATTAAGGTTGCAACGGCGGTCCTAATTCTGATTAGCGTATTTCGCCATAACGACGGGAGTCGGAGGCTCGAAGATTTTCAGATCTGCAAACTGGCACTCAGGCACGATTTTCTGAAGATTCCGACGGATCGGGTCGGCTCCATCAATGTATAAGGATGCCCTGAGCTCTTCCAAACAATTGTAAAGTTGGGGCCACTTCATAGTCGCAGTGGCGGTCCTCTTTATTTTCTCGCAACTCGTGTTATGAATTTGTTCGTTTTCGTAAAACAATTCTTCCGAAAGCTTTTCGCCACTCCTTAGGCCGGTGAAACGTACTTCAACGTCCGCCACAGAACGACCAGAAAGTCTTATCAACGTACGAGCAAGATCAACAATTTTGATTGGTTCGCCCATATCGAGCACTAAAATATCACCATGTTCCCCAAGCACCGATGCCTGCAAAACTAAAGCTACGGCCTCTGGGATGGTCATGAAGAATCGCTCAATATCCGGATGCGTGATCGTAATTGCTTCATGGCGTTCCATTTGTTCTCGAAACACCGGGATTACACTTCCACTCGAACCTAAAACATTTCCAAATCGGACAGAAACGCAGCGCATTCTCTTTTGTGGCCATGCAGATAGGATTAATTCACCTATCCTCTTGGTACATCCCATAACGCTGGTAGGATTTACAGCCTTATCGGACGAAATCATCACAAAGGTTCCACACCCTGTTTCCTCGGCCACAGCGATAAACCGTAGCAAAGAAAATACGTTATTGTTCACTGCTTCCTGAACATTTCTCTCCATTACGGGAACGTGCTTGTAGGCTGCCGCATGAAATACCAGATTCACCCCGTACACGGAGCAAAGTTTTCTCATTCTGTCGGCATTTCCGACATCCGCAACCACACAAACTATTCGATCGCCGCCCAAGCGAGGCGACAGTTCTCGCTCCAGGTAGAAAATTCCGGTTTCGTTCTGGTCGACACATATTAATTTGTCCGGACGATATCCCAGTATCTGCCGAGAGAGTTCCGAACCAATTGATCCAGCGGCACCTGTCACCATAACGACTTTGCCGCGGATGTCATTGCTCAACGACTCAATGTCCAAATTCACTGGCTCGCGCGCGAGGAGATCCTCAACGTTCACTTCACGCAATTGACTAATTTGAGCGTTTCCGGCAATCAGATCACGCAAGGTTGGTACAGTCTTGAAACGCAGACCAGTATGTTCGCAAGCTCTTAAAAAGCGTTGCATCTGCGCCCCTGTTGCAGATGGAACCGCAATCAAAACTTCATCCACGCCAAGGCGAGTACATTGCTCCGCCAAATTATCTATGGTTCCCACAACGGGCACACCGTGAATCTTGATACCAATCTTTGATTGATCGTCATCGAAAAACGCTATCGCGACATAATCGCTGTCGGGTCGATTCAACTCCCGAATCACCATTTGAGCCGCGAAACCGGCCCCAATAATGGCCACCTTCTTGCAACCACTACTATCCACACGAACGGCTTCGACGATCAATCTGGAAAAAACCCGGACAGACACTAACAAAAGTGCGGTAAGCACTGCTTCAGTGAAGTACACCGATAGCGGTACTTCCCGTATGTCCAAGATGTATCGGACAATAAATAAAAAACCGATCGATCCAGTCAATACCGACTTTGCCACATCGACAGCTTCGTTCAATCCGGCGTAATGCCACCATCCATGCAACAGATTGAATCGTTCCATCGATAACAGCCTAGTAACGATCAAAAGCGATGCGGTCAGAAGAAACACAGACCGACGTGGTAAATGAAACTCTAGCCGTAATGCCCAAGCCATTAGGAACGAACCGCCCACTAAAATGGCGTTCAGTCCAATGATCAATGGAACTCTGTTCCGTAGAAACATCATTCCATTCGGAAATCTCGGGGTTTTTCTTCGTAGCATCTAAAATAATCCCTCAAAAGCAATGACCTTGCAAGGCAAGGACGAAGAAAGAAGACTAACTCTTAATCGACCTCTAAATCCAATTTACATTAGGCCACGCAAGAGTGCGTATCAAACATTACTATTATAGTGTCCAAGATGATTCTGAGGTCAGCGGAAATGGAAATTCTGGAGAGATATTGCAGGTTGATGTTCAACTTTTCCGGCAACAAGTGATGTATATAAAATTCTTCGGGGTTGGCTTGTCGGCCGAGCAATTCTTCTTCGAACCGGTATCGGACAGATGCCGCATCAGTAATACCAGGTCGTACCGATAGAACCGCTCGCTGTACAGCGGTATAAAGGTCAACATACTGCGGAACTTCAGGACGGGGTCCAACCAGACTCATGTCTCCCCTTACGACATTCCACAACTGGGGTAGTTCATCAAATTTTGCCAACCTTAACATCTTCCCAACTCGGGTAACTCGCGCATCTCCAGCACTAGTGATTTGCGGGCCGATTGTCTCTGCACCAAGGGTCATGGTACGAAACTTTAGAATTTTAAAGCGGGCTCCATCTTTTCCTACTCGCTCCTGCCGAAAAAAAACCGGTCCTGGGGAGGTTATCCGAACCAAGCCTGCTATGACTACGAACAGCGGAGTTAATAGAAGTAACCCTGTCAATGAACCTACAAAATCTAACACGCGTTTAGCACCGCCCGCGTACCAGCCGGCAGGAACCCGATGATCGAGAGCCCTATTCAACCGCCGTTCCGACTGCGACACGCGATCTGACAGCAACGTCGACGCATTTTTGAACGCTCGCTATGACATATTCGATTTGCTCATCACTCATGGAGGGAAAAAGCGGCAACGAAAGGTAGCGTCGGTACTCCGCCTCTGCGCTCGGAAAATCACCTACTCTATAACCGAACTTCTCCTGGTAATACGGGTGCAGGTGCAAAGGAATGAAATGAACGCTTGTCCCGATGCCCTTCTCCTTAAGCGACGAGATAAATTCGTCTCGACTGATGCCTAACTTTTCCGGTCGAAGCCTGAGCGGATATAGATGCAGGGCAGAATCACGATCCGCGATTTCGGTCGGCAATTCGAGATGTTCTATTGATTCAAATGCTCTATTGTAGCGAAAAGCGATTTGCCGGCGAGCATCCAACATTTGATCACATTTTTTCAGTTGAACCATTCCCATGGCCGATTGGACATCGGTCATGTTGTATTTATAACCTGCCTGAATGACTTCGTAATACCAAGATCCTTCCTTAGTATAGCGTTTCCAGGCGTCCCGGCCGATGCCGTGGAGCCGCATCAACCGCAGCCTCAGAGCGTAGTCATCATTGTTCGTGGTCACCATGCCGCCTTCGCCCGTTGTCAGCGTCTTGGTGGCGTAAAAACTGAAGACCGTTAGCTCGCTTAAGTTTCCTATACGTATACCTCGATAGCTCGCGGGCAATGCATGGGCCGCATCTTCGATGACATGCAAACTATGCTTCTTAGCGATTGAGTGAATCTCGTCCATGTCACATGGTTGACCGCCATAATGGACGGGTATGATAGCTCTCGTTCGAGCCGTAATCCGTCTTTCGGCATCTACTGTATCGATATTAAGGGTGGCAGGATTGACATCCGCCAAAATCGGTATGGCACCAAAATATGTAACCACTTCCGCTGTCGCTGTGAAAGTGGTAGTGGGCACAATAACCTCATCGCCCGCTTTAATGCCAACCGCCTCCAGCGCGAGGTGAAGTCCCGCAGTACAGGAAGAGATCGCAATTGCGTGACGAGACCCTATATAGGCGGCAAATTCCTCCTCGAACTGAATGGTCTTGGGTCCCATGGTAAGCCATCCAGATCGTACCGCCTCACTGACAGCGCTAACTTCTTCTTCCCCGATATCCGCTTTATGAAAAGGAACTACTAATGAATGGTCCATTTTGCCGGTCACGCGTTGCTCGCAGCAACGTTCCGATCTTTTCAATTTGAAGAATGCTCGTTCAATCTAACTGGACAATCGGAACCGCATTGCCGGGTGGTTCTTGCGTTAACTTTAGAAATGCCTTCTCGACTCTGCCTGCAATTACCCGCCGATCATAATGCTCCGTAACAAACAATCGCCCATTGTTGCCCATTCCTCTGCGGGCAGAAGGATGGTCTCGCATGAAGAGGATGGCATTCACAAGAGCTTCAGTATCTTCGGGAGGCACACAAATTCCTCCTCCCGCACGTTCAACCAAATCTTTCGCTTCGCCCGCGATCGAAACGATAACCGGGACTCCGCTACCCATGGACTCGAAAAGTTTATTAGGCAGAGCTCCTTTGAAAAGATCCAATCGACGCAACGGGACGATTGAAACATCTAGAGCGGCCATCATCCTGGGCACTTGAGATTTTGGCCATGACGAGAGAAAAACTACATTGGTTAGGTTTGCTTGTTGCGCGACATTTTGAAGGCGACTTTTTTCGGGTCCGTCGCCCAAAAATATAAAGTTAACGTCGGGACTGTTCAATAATTTTTCTGCGGCTTGCAGCAACGAATCCAGGCCTTGCGCCAATCCGTGTAGTCCTACATATCCTACGATGAAAGTGTCATCCGAGAAGCCTAGCTCCGTCCTAGTATCCTTTCGACCTGAGCCATTACATAACGATGACGGATCGACTCCGTTCGTGTAAAGCAAAACCTGGGTCGCGACTCGACTTCGGATATCTGAAACTATTCCTTCGGTTTGTCCCGTAATGAGGTCAGCGCGGCGATATATGTAGTTTTCAAGGGTGGTGGAAAAACGAATCAGGTTAGTATTTTTGAGAACTCCGAGATCGACGGCCGATTTCGGCCATAGATCTGACACGTTGAAAACCAATTTAGATCGCCAAATCCAAGATAATAGGATGCCAGAAATCCCCAGGAATAATGGTGGCGACTCAACAACTACCAAGTCTTGTCGTTTAATCTTTAATAACGCACCCAATATGGAGGTCAATGCAAAAGAAAAATAATTCCACAATCTGGACGCAAAGGCCTTTTTTTGTGTGGCGTAAATCCAAGTTCGCACAATTTCTGCGGAACCGATTTCCTCTTTCGCGATCAGCCGTCCCTTATATGCCTCGAAAACTTTTCCACGTGGATAGTTAGGAAATGCTGTAAGGACGGTTACATTGTGACCGAGCGCCGCCATCCTCTCCACAAGATCGGAAATTCTATTCTGCGCTGCTCCAGTTTCAGGCGGGTAATACTGGGTTAGAAAGAGTAATCGCATACGTTTTTTGCATTCCGCAGATATCTAAATCTCATGACCCACAATCTAGCTCGAATGGGCCAAACGCCAACTGGGATCGAATGCTCGCTCTGCGATCATTGATGAAGAATGTTTCTCCGTTAATACGGTACTCGCCCATAACTCGGCGATTAGTGCGCGTGAGATATCGCCATAATGGGCCGAACCTCCAGCAAGAACCTTATCGTAATACTTCAAGAACTTTGCTTCATCAATGATACCCATCTGCGATAAAACACTATTCTTAAAGACATTCTTGACCAACCCTATCATGTCGTGACGAATCCACTTCTCCTCGGCTGTGACGAATCCCTGTTTGTCCTTACGCCAACGGATTGCCTTCGGTAGCTCCGGGACACTATCGCGCAAAATGTACTTTGTCCAGCCATTTCTTATTTTGTAAGCCGCTGGCAGACTGGTAACAAAATTGACCAAGCGATGGTCCAAGAAAGGATGGCGGACTTCAAGGGAATGCGCCATCGAATTGCGATCTTCATAATGCGCCAAAGCAGGGACCGAATAGTGATCAATATCAGCAATTTGCCTCTGCCGAAGATCTTGCGTTTTCCAGATCGGCTCCGCAAGATATGAAGGCCCCAAGCGCAAGGCCCCGCCGTACGGCGCTGAATTCATCCAAGGAAGATAGCGCCGCGCTTCGGCAATCCGGAATTGACGCACAACTGTACCGCGAATGACGCTAGTTAAAAGTTCTTTCGCAGCCGTAGCAAGATTTCGCCGGTTAACCAGCGAATTGAGGTAAAAGAAGAAGAACTTTGCATACCCCATCAAAATCTCGTCAGCACCTTGCCCGCTTAGTAAAACGGTCACATTGCTTTGTTGCTTGATCAAACGAAATATGTTGTATTGGGCCGCAACGCTAAAACTAACAACCGGTTCGTCGCTGTGAATGAGCGCAGCACTCAGCGCACTAAACAAATCAGGGCAATTAAAGGCAAGTTTGTGATTGCATACCCCTGTGTAAGCACTGACTTCGTCGATGAATTTCTCCTCACTGAACTTTTTATCGTCTGAAATTACGGAAAAGGTCTCCACCTTCGTGGCTTGGAGCTCGCGACAAATTACTGCGATTGCGGATGAATCAAGCCCGCCGCTTAATAGGCACCCAATGCTGACGTCGCTGCGTAAACGAATTCGTATACTATCCTCGAGTAGTACGCGGAATCTCTCCGCGGAAGCCTCGTAGCTACCGAATTCTTCCCGTTCATAATTCCAGTAAGCATGGGAACGAATTGTGCCATTGTCCATGTCAATAACAAGCAACGTTCTTGGCAGCAACTTTCTTGACACCTTCAAAAAATGTTTCCTCCGTATGGTCAAGAAGATGCTGCGCCAGAAAGGCGGACATGATCGGGAGATTAACTTGTTTAGAGGGCAAAACCTGGAAAAGTTGCTTAATTTCACTACCAAAATAAATTCGTGAACCTTGCTGGGTATAGTAAAGCGGTTTGATTGAAAAGCGATCCCGACTCAAGACGATACTGCGAGCGGGTATATTAACTATCGCGAAAGCCCACATGCCGTTGAGTCGGGCAAACCCTTCCACACCAAAACGCGCATAAATCTGGAGAATGACTTCAGTGTCGGTTTTGGTTCGGAACCTATGACCGAGCCCTTCCAGTTCTTGTCGAAGCTCAACGAAATTAAAAATTTCGCCATTGAATACAATCCATCTTCCTTGCCCATCCGTCATCGGTTGCGCTCCGGCATCCGATAAATCAATGATGGATAAACGCCTATGGCCGAGGAATGTGTCCCACAAATCCGTTCTTGAGGATAAGGGCTTCAACCGTAAGCATTGGTAGCCGGAAGAATCCGGTCCTCGATAGGAAACCATGTCCGTCGCGGAGAGGAATTGCTCCGCATCGGACGGTTGGAAAAATCCATGAAGGTCCACCGCGCCGAAAATTCCACACATATAGATTAAAGTCTCTTAGATCTTGAGTCTACGCATGAATAAATACCCATGACAGAAACGCGCACCATCCTGGGTCGGGCCGTGCTCTTATACCGCCATTTGGTCGGAAACTACTTCAAGACAATCGTGTACGCTGACGGCATACTGCCGACTGCAAGCCGTGCAGTTTTTGTCTCCCACGCCATCCGGCAATCGTGTGCCGCAATAACACATCCAACCAACTCGTGCAGCGGGCACGCCCATCATCAAAGCATATGCAGGTACATCTTTGGTGATTACTGCGCCTGCCGCCGCGAACGCATATTCACCGATCGTAGTACCGCACACGACTGTGCTGTTTGCACCAAAACTGGCGCCCTTCTTGACCAATGTTTTCTTGTACTCATTTTTTCGAACAACATGGCTACGCGGATTGATCACATTGGTAAAAACCATGGAAGGTCCGCAAAATACATCGTCTTCTAGAATGACGCCGGTGTACACAGAGACGTTATTCTGGATTTTGACATTGTTCCCAATTTCTACGCCGGGACTAATGACTACATTCTGACCAAGGTTGCAATTCTTGCCAATTTTGCTTTTCGACATTACATGGGAAAAATGCCAAATGTGAGTGCCGTCTCCGATTTCGCAAGGCTGATCAATCACGGCACTTGGATGTGCAAAATATCTGGACATCGGAGGCGTAGATACTTCCTCTAACTGACCCCGCTTTCTAAGACTTCGCTCACACGCTTCCAATATCTCCAACACTTGTACACCGTTGTTACCGTCCGTTTTGGGAGTTATGCGTTCCCCTACGCAGGAGAGAAAGTGTTGGCATTCGTTTTTGAGTGGCTCTGTGCCGTCCAGTTGCAGTGCTTCTCCACCATCTTTAATGGCAACAGGAATACGATCAAACCAGTCAATGCGATGAGAATACAAAACCAATTTACGTGTAGTTTCTACATCGTCGAAAACTGCCATCCGCTTGTCGCCGATGATTGCCAATTTCTGCTCTTTGAAAGGATGCAGCCAACTCACAAAAATGTGCGCCTGTACTCCGCTTCGAAATTGGCAGGTTGTCATTGTTGTGTCAAAAACTCCTGCATTTAAATAGCTACCCCCGTGAGAAGCTACCAGTTCGGGAGTTTCGCCCAGAAGAGAACAAATAACTGAAATATCATGGGGCGCGAAACTCCACAGAATGTTCTCTTCCGTGCGAAGCTTCCCCAAGTTCAAGCGGGACGAATAAATGTACTGAATCCGACCTAGCTCGCCGCTCTTAATAAGACGTTTGAGCTCCAATATTGCGGGATGATATTCCAGGATATGGCCGACCATAAGTATGCGGTCGTTATCTACCGCCAGACTCCGCAGTTCGTGGCCCTCGCGACTGTGGAGCGCTAGAGGTTTTTCAACGAATACGTCTTTGCCATGTAAAAGAGCCTGTTTAGCCAAATCGTAGTGCTGCACTGCGGGAGCCGCGATCACAACTGCATCAATATTTCGATCGTTTATCACTTCTGAAAAATTAGAGGTAGATCGAACATGATACTTTTCCTCAACCTCCCGCCGGGACTCATCTCTCACTTCGCAAACCAATTCCAGAGATCCCAACTCATGAAAAACACGAACCAGGTTTTTACCCCAGTATCCGTGCCCAACAACTGCGACTCTAGGTGAACTAGATTCTGGCTTCGACATCCTTTTGACTCAAACCTTTCTTAGGTCTCGGTTGAACTTTGATTAGCTACGATAGAAAGAGGCGATGCTTTCGACTACGAGATCTTGTTGAGCGGTCGTCATCTCCGGAAATATCGGTATCGCAAGAACTTCTTCAGAAGCACTTTCGGAGACTGGTAAATCACCGTTCTTGTAACCAAGATAAGCAAATGCTGGTTGCAAATGGAGAGGGGACGGATAATACACTTCCGTCGGAATCCCACTAGTAAGCAAGTGGGCTTTCAATTCGTCCCGCCTTGGGACACGGATTACATACTGATTGTAGACATGGTTGCAGTTCGGACTCACCGTCGGCAGCCTGATGAACTCTTCTAAGCCATGCCCCTTAAATAATTCCGAATATCTTTCCGCGTTCTTCTGCCGCCCCTTCGCCCACGCATCTAGATGGCGCAATTTCACACGCAGGATGGCGGCTTGCAATGCATCCAAGCGGCTATTCATTCCGATCAATTCATATTGATATTTCGAGCGACTTCCGTGGGTACGTAATACCCGGAGCTTGTCTGCCATTGCAGCGTCGTTGGATGTAATTAAACCTCCATCTCCCGCACCCCCTAAATTTTTAGATGGGAAGAAACTGAAACATCCAAACTGTCCAATCGTTCCAACCGACCGTCCCTTGTAAGTCGCACCAATCGCTTGCGCCGCATCTTCCACAACTGGAATTGCAAGACCATTCGCAATTTTCATGATCTCGTCCATCTCGGATGCCATTCCGAAAAGATGCACAGGCATGATCGCCTTGGTTCGGGGTGTAATCGCCGCAGCCAATTTTACCGGATCGATATTGTAAGACACAGGATCGATGTCCACGAATACCGGGCGCGCGCCGAGTCGAGCAATGGAACCAGCTGTAGCTACGAAAGTGAAGGAGGTTGTAATGACTTCATCATGGTGGCCAACCCCTAAAGCCATAAGAGCTAAAAGCAGTGCATCCGATCCGGAAGCACAGCCGACTCCAAACTTCGCACCCAAATAGCTCGCCACTTCCTTCTGGAAGTATTCCACCTCAGGTCCCAAAATAAAGTGCTGCGATTCCATCACTCTTCCAATCGCATCCTCGATTTCGGCTTTAATCGGGAGATATTGCGCTTTAAGATCCAGAAATGGAAACGGCTTCACTAAAGTCCTATTAGAAGTAATTTCTGTAGTTACCATGATTCCTCGTTTTCATTGATTCATTTACGGTGAAACAGCCTTGTTGAATCTCATTAGCATGAGATCCAAGTGAGCAACTGGTACTTAACTATGATAGCCCTGCGATCTGAATCCGCTCTAGTCACGACGTGAGAACTGAGCCGACACCTTGACGCTTGTCTGCGTACCAGCGGAGAAGGATATTAATGATCTTCGCCGCCGCGTCGCCATCACCGTAAGGGTGCCCGCCTAACACCGGCGAATCAGCAAGCGCGGCCTCTACCTGACTCATTTGGGATTCTACCGAAACAGGAGGGGCGAGCCGGTTCCAACCTAATTCCACCAACTCCACCCATTCCGTCTCATCACGGACCGTCACACAGGGCACTCCGAAAAAAAATGCTTCCTTTTGAACGCCGCCGGAGTCGGTTATCACGAGTCGAGCGTTTTTTTCCAGCATTATCATATCGAGGTATCCGAGAGGCTCAATCATTTGAAGTGTCGCCATACAATTTCCAAGTTCTGACTGCTCCAGAGCTTTACGGGTACGCGGATGGATTGGGATCACGACGGGATACGATTGACTCACCCGACTTAAGGTATCGAATATGACTGACAAGCGTTCCATACTATCTGTGTTCTCAGCACGATGAATAGTTGCCAAAACATAGCACCCATTTTTTACCTTTAAGGCATCCAGAATGCTTGATTCCTCATCAGCCCGAGCACCATACCACCGCGCCGCATCGTACATCACATCTCCAACCTGAAAGATTTGGTCGTTAGGCACACCCTCGCGTCGAAGGTTGGAAGAAGCCAACTCTGTGGGCGTGAAGAGAAGGTCGGAGGCATGATCGGTCAGTACCCGATTGATTTCTTCTGGCATAGATCGATTGAAAGACCTTAATCCAGCCTCAATGTGCGAAATCGGAATTCCAAGTTTCGCCGCAGCAACCGCACCCGCAAGCGTGGAATTTGTATCGCCATAAACGAGGACGCCGTCCGGTTTGGTCTCCAAAAGAATTTTCTCAATCTGTATCAACATGCGCCCGGTCTGATCACCATGACCACTGGAGCCAATTCCCAAATTGAAATCTGCCGCAGGAATTTTTAGTTCATCGAAAAAAACCTGCGACATTTGGGCATCGTAATGCTGCCCGGTATGAAGAATCATTTCCTCGATCATGGAGGTTTTGCGCAACGCTCGAGAAACTATTGCGGCCTTTATAAATTGTGGTCTAGCTCCTAGAACAGTAACTATTTTCACTGAAACAAGCTCTCATACAACCCGAGCAACGGCTCGATTTGCGTATTCCAATTATAAGTAGCTCGAACAGCTTCCTGCCCTCGCTTCCCCATTGCTTCAGCTTCTGCCGGATGGTCCATTATCCAAGTGATCGCCTGCGAAATTTCCGCGGGATCGAGGGGGTTTACAACCAGGCCGCAACCCGCTTTATCTACAATGGCTTTCCAAAGTGGGAAGTTTGACGCTATCACTGGCAGGCCCGCCGACATGTACTCAAAAAGTTTGTTAGGTTGCGAATCCTCGTAATTGGGCAATGGATGAAACAAAACCAACCCAACCCGTGCAGCATTGACAAAATCGGGGAGTGTATTACGCTCACGAAAGCCCAAATAGTCAACCCTTTGCCATCCTTCGGTAATCGACAACTCTTGCTTCAGCTTTTCGGGTTCAATCTCCCCGAGCAGTATCAAGCGGGCACCCAGCCGCTCAGGCATATCGTGCATTGCCTTCACCATCTGTCGCGCGCCTTTCATTTCCGAAATCGATCCAACATATAGAACATTCGCTTTGCGTTGCGAATAAGGAGATTTCTTTCCTTCCACCAATTCGGACATCAAGGGAAAGTTCTGTACTAGTACTCGGTGAGTCGATGAAAAACGGCCTGCAATCGCCGGCGTGGCAACGACAACACCGTCGAACATTCGCGACACCATCTGTTCGAAGACACCAACAAGTGCGGCAAGTGGACGGCGGAATTCGAGACGAATCCAGTGTTTGGAGAGAATATCGCTGGAAACGTGTTCATGAATGTCATAAATCACTCGTTTACCAGCAAACTTAAGCAAAACACCTACAGGCAACAGTTCCGGATCATGAAAATGATATACAGTGGCATGAGCCGCTATCGCTTGACGGAAGACATCCGAAACGGTTCTGGTCATCCTGCTTAGTCGATGCATGCGGCTTACCACCGGCTGGATACGTACACCGCTCACCCAAGCCACACGATCGTAAGGCGCAATCAGAGTGACATGGTATCCGGCGCTAGCCAGCGTGCAGCATTCCTTATGAAAAATGCGCACATCAAACGTGGAATGGACCGAAGTCAGATGTGCAATACGACGCACTGGGGCTACAAACGTGGATACCGCCGACTTAGCGGTACATGCGCCTAATTCTTGACTAATCGAACCCGGTGTTACAAAATTCAATACCGTAAGCCTTTCCGTCTTTTCCTTAACCAATATCGCAACTAGGCTGTGCTAGCCACCGATGTCAGCGTTCCACGTCTTTCAAGCAACAAGACCAAAACCACAGCGAATATAACTCCATCTGACGCAAGCACAATCGGAAGTGAAGTGGAATTAAGAAACCAGAAACCGATGACCACATATGCAAACGCGGCCAACGTCACGATCGTTTTACGTCTCCGAAGGAGAAAAATTTGTATGGATTGCATGATTACTCCGGCCACAACTCCCCCCAGGATCACACCCCAAATACCAAAGTCGGCATTTAGATCGGCGATAAAAGCTCCATTCGCGCTAACAGACGCCAAGCCTTGCGGATAGGCATAGATACCAACCGCATTCGTGGTATCGAACGGCTTTGTTCCCAAAAGCGTGGCAAGCTTATCGATGGATCTTCCATGCAGGTAGGGTATCTGGTTGGGGAAAACCTCAAAATAGTAATAAACGACTTCGGCAGGAAGATAAAAAAGCCGGAAGCCTATCGCGGTAAGGGCCACCCACGAATCGACGCTTTCATCCGCATACGCATACGTCATAACTGCTACCGGAAAAATTAACACCAGGACGAGGAACAAGGCCACAACTTTCTTGTTTATTCGGCCATTGTTGTACAGGTAGAAAAAAATCCCGACGAGAAGAGCGATAACAGCCACCGGCGATTTGGCGAGCGAGAGCGATGCAAAAAAAAGACCGGCAAATATGGCAACCCATAGGGTCACAAGCCATTTTTTTCGCCTGGATTGGAGATATCCGCCTAGTGCAAGCAGAATGACAATCGGATACAAAAAACTTCTGACTACGAAATACAAATAGCTCAGTGGTGAATCCAGCAACTTAAACGAGTCTTCTCTGAGCAGCGCCGCTTCCAAAAATTCGCCAGGATTCTTCAAAAGATAGAACAACGGAATGGTTTTAACTTCGGTTAGATATGCCGCTGTCAGCAAAACGCAGATTCCCAATAACATCCAGCACCGCGAAATTAAAGCTTCCTCCGTGATTATTCGGCCGACACCGGAACTAAAAAATAGATCAATCTCGGACCGGTTAAATTGGAAAACAGTGGTCGCGAGATACCAGCCTAGCGGCACGGTGATCAGTACACTCTCTACCGAAAACAGATAAAGTTCGCGATAAACTCCAGGCTGATCGGAAAAGACCGCGAACGATGGTAAGAAAATCATCGCTATGTACGTCAAATACCAAAAGCTGGTGAGCGTAGCGCGATGCAAATGGAATGGGTAGCACGTGCGTTGAACCAATGCCACCGACATCAGCAAGATAAGGGATGAAACCGTTGCGATCCTAAATCCGGCCATCTCCGAAGACAGCCAGAATGTGCCTATGCAAAGTGCTGTTATTGCAAATCGTGAGTAGAATTGGGAAGACAACAAGAGTTCCGATTTTCCGAGAGCTGTTTTACCAGAATTTAGTCATGCAAACCAGGTTAAACTTCGACCGTTCGATTAGCATCGTTCCATTAGAGCATTGCGGGACTCAAGAACCATCTTCGTGACGCCACAACCGTTTCTCAATCGCCATCCGGCCTGGCCGCACAATCCTGGATATCATGCTCATGAACGCTCGCAAAACGAGCTTTCGAGTATCGCCCCCAGGTAGGTTATGCCATCGCTCACGCAGCCAGACCCATCCGAGAGCCAGAAAAAAAGCCAACAACGTGGTGATGATAACGATCCGCGTCCGCGCCGGACCAGATTTTATTTCCGGTATTTCTGGCTTATCCAACAGCTTGATCGACGGCAACTCTTTTGCCTCTTCGATCTTGGTCAATTCATATTGCTTGGTCAACGTTTCGTAGACTATCTCCTGAATTTTTGCACGCCGAAACAAGTCATAATAAGTGACTCCGAGCATCGGCAATCTAGAAATTGAGATTCCGACATCGCCCGCACCGGCAGCCGGCATAGAAGTATCACCCGGGGTGCCTCGAAACTCCGCAAGTTTCCGTTTTAGCAAATTCACACGCGCTTGTAGCGATCGTGCTCGCACGTTATTGGGTGAATATATTTGCTCAATCTCACTGAGTTGGGATTCGGAAGCAATCAATTCCTCTTCCAGCGTCGCAGCTCCTTCGACCATTGCTTTCCCTTGCTCTTTAACATCAAGCGTAAGATTTTTGCTCGAAAATACACTTAGGTCTTTGTCCGCCGTATCGAGCTCCTGCTTGGCAGTCCTCAAGCGATCTTCAATAAAAACCCGTTGCCGATGAGCTGCGGAGGTATTCAATTGCGCCATGAGCTGATTGAGCGTTTCTACATATGCCGCAGCAATCTGCGCTGCACGCTGTGGCGAATGGTCAGTTACTGTGATGCCAATTATCCCACTCTTTCGATCTTCCGCCACTTCGGTATTACGTAACAACTGTTCTCGTGCGTCGACAGCGTAGCGCTTACGGTAAACTTTTTGGAGATCGAACTGATTCACTACTAGGCTTGCGACTGTCGTACTCCTGAGAACACCCACATAAAGAGCGCCAGAACTCTTGACGCCCAAGGTATCCGCCAGCATTCCTCCTACACCGGAACCAGCAGCACCTTCGCCTTCCCCTGCAGCAGCTAGCATGGCCGCGATTCCGCCCAACTGCTGCTTATCAGGCGGCATGAGGCGTGCGGTAGCCTGGTAGGATGAAGGAATAATAAGGACAATAAGAGCAGTCGCTAGGAAGACGCCTAATGTCACTTCAGCGATCAAATTACGAGATTCTTCCCATTTGGAAATGATGGCAACCCACTGGTTTTTGGGCTCTTGCGCTTCCCCAATTGCGAATTGTGACTCTGCGACTGACATTTATTCTTCGACTTGTTTCAAAGTTCGGTCATTCCCCGGTAACGCCCATCCATAACCGTTATCGACTGTGCTTTTTCACTATCCAGCCTGGATGATATTCCAGCTGAATTGAACTGGTCACGTCTGTGTTCCGTCCGCTTGCCAGTACAGGAAACTGCCAGGTCTCGTATTGAATGAACCCGGAGAGTGTAATCGTAGAGTTCAATTCCACACTGCTGCGAACGCCAATGTCTTGCATGTGGCCGCCACCGATAAATCCTTTATCAACATTATTATTGCGGTAGTTCAGTTCCAACTGGTTGCCGGGTGAAAACGAATAGGTCAGCCAACACTGCTCTCCTCGACCCCTTCGTCCTATCCAACTACCCATCAGATTCCCGTTATTAGTGTAGCCGCTTCGGTATCGCCCATCCCAGTAGAAGGCCCCTGGGCCAAAATGCGAAGGGACATTGAGATCCGTAGTGACGCCCTCGAGCCTTAGTTCCATCTTCGGAATCTTCGGCAATCGTGGCATATAAATTCCAGGATTAATGGCCGGCCGATTGGAAACGATCGGCGAGTACTCATCAATCACCATGGAGTCAACGTATACGCTTAACCAATTACGCAGCCCAGGCACGCGATAGCTCAAATCTATTTCAGAAAGGCGCTTCGCTGGATTTTGATTGATGTCCGCCTTATGCGAGAAGAAAGATCGCAAAAAATTATGCCATGTGAACGGATTTCCGGTTCCTCCGAATTGGACGGTCAAACCAATTCCAATCTCTAGGTCAGGGGTGGGCTGAAAACTTAACTTGGTGCCATGAACATAGGGTTGTGAGGGAAGACCCGGCCCATAGAGAACCCCAGTATTCGACCATGTCTGACCGGAGAGTCTGCCTAAGAAAAATTCTGATCGCACCGGCCCCAAAATACGAGACACGAAGGGTATTTCATACGGAGAGACGGAGTCGATGCGGAACATTGGGAGGGGCTCCGCGTTATTACTCATCAAAAATGATCCTCCAGTGGTTGGACCCAACCAGAGACTTTGCTGGCCAAACGTAAATTGAACGTTGCCGGTCTTAAGAGAAACGGTCGCATCTAGCAAGCGAAACCGGTCTATCCCCGGGATCGAGTCGCCGATCACTGGGGTATCATCCACCAGTGCAGTAGCCTGTAAAGTTTGCGATGATTCCGATGGAACGGCAGGCGCATGCTGGTATTCTCCGCGCACGTAAAATGCGATTGGGCCAGCTTCGGCTTGACCGGCAACACCTGAAACATTGTTGTATCCCGTCCAGTACGGACGCCCGTAATCATTAATAATGGTTTGCCCGAAATGAAACCCGTCATCCAGTGGCGTGCCCGAGATGCCAGTGGAACGCGTATATACGGAATCCAAACTGGCTCCTACGTTCGGGGCGCCATCGAGCCTATCGGATTCTGTAGCAAATTCTTTTTGCAGAACTACAAACAATTTGTCAGCGTCAGCATTCTCGTTGCCATCTTGGGGGACGCGATCCAAGGCTTCATTCAATAATTTGGCGCAAGCGAGCCGGGTCCAGGGCCGAATCCCGATTATGTTTGATTTTATGTATCCCAGGGCAATCAATCTTTCCAATGCGGGATAGATCCAACTGTCTACAGGAACATAAGGCGACGCCATGTAGCTGGGATTGCGAGTAGGAGTTTCCGGTTCAGCGTCGGACCACGCGCCCCAAGGACCTCCACCGACTTTGGGATCATGATGCGCCCGATAAGTTTGCCTGCCGAAGTACCATCCCAAAGCACTGCCAACGATCACGTCCGAAGGAAAGTGTTGTCGAGCCGTAACTCGCGTCAAGGTAACCGCAGAAGCCAGTCCGTAAGCGGCAATTTGCGTCAGCGAGCCCGGGTATTCATGAGCCATGACACTCGCAATAGACCAGGCGATAGCAGAATGCTCTGAAGGAAAGGACGCACCCCCTGTAAAAAAGTTCCCATTGCCGTTTCCTTCTGTTGGACGCTGTCTCTGCGTGATTTCTTTTAATAAATATGTAACGCCAGTACTGTTGATCGCAGCTTCACCGCTAAGTAGTCCTGCCTCCGACATATGATCATCGTGCTTTATTTGACCCAGCAGAAAAGCCCCACCACCAATGCCAAGTAGCGAGTAAACGGAATAATCGGAAATATGAAGACTGCGGGTCAATTGACTCGAACTGTCAGGCACTTGTTTCGACCACCACTGGTCGCTTGCAATGAAGCCGGCGGTGACGCCAATCAAGGGCACAGCCCACTTCAAATCTTTTACGCGGAACCGCGTTGGCTCCGTCCAAAATTGTGCCTGGTCGGTTGCGATGTGCTTCAAAAATGGCAGCAGCAAATGGTTATTAGGATCATCACCCGGTTGCAACACGAATCTATCATCCGGATTCTGCTTCGCCTCTGCTTGCGCTTGCGAAACCGATACGCTTGAACTCTGTGGATCAACTTTTTGGGTTGGTGAGTCTTGCGCTTCTACTTCCCAAGCTGTGGCAAGAAGCGAAACGATCGAGAGCACCAGCAGAGTTCGGACGGTAGCACACACACTCAACTTAGAAATTGCTCGCGTACGATACGGCAATAGCGACCGAAGCCATGACCTGCGCGGCTTGAACGGTGTTCTGCCATAGATGGCTTTGTGAATAGATTTTTTCCGGTACCACCACCATGTCCCCGGGCTGTAGTGCGGCGCTTTCAAGTCCTCCCGTGAATAAGCCTCCCTTCCCTCCAGTGACAGAACCATCCGCCCTGATAACAAACATCGCCTTCTTGTCAGCCATACTGGTAGGCCCCCCGCCTTGAGTTAGGTACCAACCTGCATTACGGCCAGGTTTATACGTAATCCCGGTAGGGTTGTATACAGCACCGTCAACCAAGACAATGTTCGGTTTCTTCGGGATGAAAAGGCGATCTCCCATCCGTACTTGAATATCCGCGGGCGTCCCTGCCCAGTGCTTAATATTGCTCGAAAGATGAACCACCAATCGGCCAGTCGGTGCCGTGTTTTGCAGCGATTGCATAGTCGCTTCATACTGTTGCAGGATAGCCGCCTTGGCCAAAGGATCGTCACCAGTATGTTCCGCCGCTAGCTTTACATCCGCGGCCTGGCTTTGCACCGTCTGAATCAAATTGGCGCGGTTTTTTTCCTCGAGTTGCTTGATTTCAATCCGTTGATATACGCCTCCATAAGGATAGGCATCGGAGCGAAAACCGCCAGCTCGCTGGATAATCGAGCTCAACCGCTCGCCCTCCTGAATGCCGTAGGTTCCTGGATGGACTACTTCTCCAGTCAACTCAATGGTGGACCCTAAATCTTTCCATCCTGGCAATTGACGGATGGCCAAAACATCCCCATCCCGTAGGCGTACGTCGGCGTCAGGAGCATTTGCCAGGGCCTCTGCTATAGGAACGTCAATGTGCTCACTAACCATCTTTTTGCCTTGCTCAACCTCATAGCGGGTCAGATCCGCATCCTTGGCGTAGGCTCCTCTCCTTAATCCGCCAGCCAATCGCACCAACGTTGCGGCGGTCATATCCGCCCCTAAAGGATACTTACCGGGTCGCCCAACTTCACCAGTAATGGTGACCATTGCAGGATCGGTATGGCTGAGATTCTTTTGCACAAATATCCGGTCTTTAGAACCAAGGAGAATGTTCTGAGTTGGATCACCGCTCAAGGCTTTTGCAAGATCGACACTCACTACCTCAATTTTTCCGTCTGCAGTTTTCCGGAAAACTTGGGCATCCGTCAGGAGCGCACTCGAGGTCGCTCCGCCCGCCAAATAGATCGCATCCCGAAGTGTGGTTGCGCCGTTCGTTACGTGGTCTCCAGGGTCGCGAACCTCACCCGTGACCGTGATAATTGGCTGATCTTCAAAGTCAAAACGGCCAAAGATTCGCACCGTGTCGAATGGTTTGAGAGTAATATCCTGATCATTTCCAGACATCGCTTCACCCAAGTTAAAGGAGATGATTTCTGGCGCGTAATCTGGAGATTGAAGTCTTATAACTTCGGCATGTGCTTGATAAGGTTCAGGTAGAAGGTCTTTATACGACTTGATGAGATCGGTGACTTTCATGCCGTCTTGATAAGCAAACTTACCCGGACGCGAAACATGGCCGTCTAAATAGACCGTCTTATCCGGAAACGGTAGGATCGGAGATATCTTTACTTTGTCCCCATCCTGTATTTGAAAATTATCCAGCGCGGCGCGAATCGAAGCTTCGTTGTTCGTTTCCGGAATGTCTAAACGCAGCATAGTGCGATTCTCATGCGCTTGAAGTCGTTCAACGTCTACGTGCCGGAACGTACCGGAAGGTAGCACGCCACCAGCCAATTCCAGAACCTCGGCTAAGGTCTTTTCGCCATGCAATTCGTAGATAGCCGGCCGTCGAACCATACCTTCGATCGTTACTTCAGGCCCGGCTGGCGGGATTCTAACCGTGTCGCCTGCTTCCAGCCGCAGAGACGTCGCCACGAATTCCATGTAAAAGCAGATCGTACGAATCAACTTCTTGTAATAACCTACTGCCGCGATAGTGTTGGAGCAATCGTAGTGATCCCGCCGATGTTGGCCCTCCAGCAGCATAGAGAACATTCAGAGGTGTAGATAACGAACTCACGTCATAGGCGCCCGGGCGTTCCACGTCGCCAACTAAATACACCCGTACTGTTCGCAAACGGCCAAGAGAAACATCGGCATCGACATCGCGATACTGACTTCGCAAATTGGACTGCACAATACGCTGAACCTCTCCAAGAGAGTGACCGCTAACTTCGACAGCTCCAACCTCGGGCAGCGCAACGCGCCCTCCTCGATCCACCATCACTTTAAGTTGTCGAGATACGGCACCGGTTAATTGAATAACCAGCCCATCCCCTGGCCCTACAACATAATCCGGGCCAGCTGGCAGATCCATGGGTAATTGATCGATGTTTCCAGTGCCGTTTAGGAATATGTCTGCACCGAAGCGCTGAAGGGTAGGAGAATGCTTTTGATACTGTGCGTACAAGTCGTACAGCGACGGCACATCGGCGTAGGGATTTGGGTGATGTCGCAACGCCGGCTGTTCCGGGCTCCGAGCAGAATAATAAGGGGGGAGAGGTGGCCGCAATTGATTATCCAAGGTCGACTGTTGCGGAAACGAGTTAAAACTGTTTTGACCGCCTTGTCCCAATAGCGAGGCCAGGCCTGATACGTCCCCGCCCGCACTACCCATCATGCCTCCCGACAAGGCGTCCGTCCCCCCTTGTGAGGTTTGCGCCCCTCCCAACCCTTTCCCAGGCCCAGAAAGCTCACTTCCGCCGCTAGTATTGAGGAGGCCAGGTAATTGTCCCGGCGAAATCGGCGATAATTCGCCTCCGGTCTGGTTGTTCTCGAAATAATTACGTTGCCGCATTTGAACTGACTGCAATTGACGACGCGGGTCGAAGTAGTCAACACCTTGGGGTTCGTCCGGCGAAATCTTCGGCGGGGGATATTGTGGATTGAAAAATTGTGTGGCGGGCGCACTGGTCGCTGCGCCGTTCCCTTGGGTTGCCGATGCCGCAGCTGCCATAGCTCCAGCGTTCGGCGCGTTCTGATAGAAGTAACAATCCAAGTCGCCGGCGTGTTGGAACCAATAAGCTTGTTCTTGAGTGTGATTCGCGTTTGGATCTGGAGTAGGCTTCGCCGCATCTTTGTCGGACATCGGCGCGCATGGTGGCGTCCGCAGCAATTCTGTTTGCGTCGGTTTTGCGCGCACATAATCCCGTTCAGTTATCTCTTGAGTCGCGATAACCCTGACGTTGTCGTCTTCCCGAATCAGGCTAAATATACTGTCATCAGTTAACTCCCTCGGATCCAGCAGCCTTCCTTGTTCATATGCTGCTCGTACCAACGCTTTCTTGACTTGGAGCATCAATCCGGTTTCTTTTCTCAATAACGCGATGATCGTATCTGGAGCGAGCGACACCATTTGCTCAGCTTCGCGTTCCGCACGCGAATCCGCTTGATCAACAGCGCTCTTGCGATCGTAGTACGACGAGGGCTGCTGAGCCAGTAGGAGGCTTCCCAGTGCCAAAGGAGCCAACAAAGACCACACAAGACCCAATTGAAAATGATTCGAAGGTGCTCGATCCATAGAACCTCAGAGAATTGACAACAGTGAAGGGCGAACAAAAATGGCGAGGGCAAAACTAACGTTCATAGCTCTGCCCTCTCACTTTATGGCTGTTCGTGAGCTAACCGATACATTGCGAGTGTCTTACGAGTAAAACCAACCCCAAAGGGCTTCCTTAAAATAGTCAGACCACTAACGAATTCGTTAACCCTGCTAATTTAACAAAGTCGCGTTGAAACAAAATGGTGCAAACAGCCCGCCTCAGACGAGTACCTAGTCCTAGGGAATGAACTAGCAGACCATTGATATGCCGCTCCGGCAATGAGGTCTGTCGGTAGCAGATTGTTGTTATCGAATAATTCAAGGTAAATTCTGATCTGTCGCTTCTTAGGCGACTCAACCGGGCTTAAATCTCTAGAAAAGCTAGTTACGGGGTATTGTTCAATGTTACCAGTCACCTACGTCAACGTAAAGCGTCCGCCTACCCGGCAGCCCTTTCGGCATACGTGCCATCAAACCTTTCACACGAGTCCTAATGAAGTCACTCCATTTAAGATCAATTAGGAGATAATCGATTGCCAAATATATTGGTGACCGGCGGAGCAGGATACGTGGGCTCGGTTTGCTGCGCACAACTTCTTGAACAAGGCCATACTGTCACAATCGTCGACAACCTCTCGACCGGGCATAGAGCGGCTGTTCCGCCCGGGGCTGAACTTGCGGTCGCCGATATCGGCGATCGCAGGACCATTGCGAAAATTTTATCGACCGGCCCTTTCGACGCCATTTTCCATTTCGCAGCCAAGTCCCTGATTTCCGAATCGATGGTTAATCCAGGCATTGTTTTTGATTGCAATGTCGCCGCCAGCATCGCGTTGCTCGAAATGGTTCGTGCGGTTGGAATTAAGCGGTTCGTCCTTTCCTCGACAGCGGCTGTCTACGGAAATCCCAATATCGTTCCCATCGATGAGAACGACCCCAAAAATCCCGTGAATCCCTACGGGGAATCCAAGTTGATGTTGGAGCGCGCGCTCCAATGGTATGCCGCAACATATAGATGGACCGTCGTGGCTTTTCGCTACTTCAACGCCTCGGGTGCAACTCAATCGCAAGGCGAAGACCATCGCCCCGAAACTCACTTAATTCCCCTTTTACTTCAAGTTGCATCTAGCGACCGGAATTTTATCGAGATATATGGCACCGACTACGACACTCCAGATGGCACATGCCTGCGTGATTACATACATGTATCCGACATTGCGGAGGCTCACCTATTGGCTCTGAAAACCGACCCGACCCCGGGCATGTCTATCTACAACATTGGCACCGGGATCAGTCATTCAGTGAAGCAATTGATTGACGTGGTTGGTACCGTCACTGGAAAGAGCATACACATCAAAGAATCCCCTCGCCGAGAAGGAGACCCAGCCGTTCTCTGTGCCAGCCCTCGCCGTCTAACCGAAACATTCGGATGGAAGCCTGCAGCGTCGGATCTTCGCCAGATCGTAGAAAGCGCCTGGCGGTGGAAGCGTAGTAATCCAAGTGGATACGGGATCACGCAACAGTCGCACTAATTTCGGCAACTAGGCTGTTAGTTCTTGAACGACTTCAACTTTTTGACGTTCTCCTATTGCCTCAGCCACCGAAAATGTAGCTTGCATGACTTCAAATATTTCTTCGAGTGGGATCGGCGCTTCTCGTCCTACCGCCATCGCTTCCAGCGTCAGCTTTAACTCTTGATTGTGCCCTTTATCCCGAGCGGATTTGAATTTCTTAGACTTACGGCCTCGTGTGAGATCTAAGCTCGTAAAGTCGTCCATGCGGGCGACGCCGCCTTCGCAAAAAACTTCAAAATATTCCTTCGGCACTGACGAATCTCCGTTGGCGACGTAAATAAGATTTGCAATCGAGCCATCCGCGAATGTCAACGTTACAGAAATGTTGTCGCGATTGTACCGGCTTCCATTAGGCATGGCTGCTGCGGACACCGAACGAATTGAGGAGCCAGCCATACTCCTTGCCCAATCGACGAAGTGGCAGAACTCGCCGACAATGCGACCGCCTTCGCTCGCCTGCTGTGTCCAGTGTTCGGCCGGGATGAAGCCCGCATTGATGCGAGCCAGTATCATCATTGGCTCCCGGCGATCGGAAAAGAATGTCCGGATTTGTTCAGTGAACGGAGCGAATCGCCGATTAAACCCGACCATTAGAAAAGGATCGTTACCACCCGAAACTGATTCGCGACAAATTTCTCTGATGCTTTCGAGTTCCTCCCGATTTACCGCTAGTGGCTTTTCGACGAAAACGGCCTTGCCTGAACGCAGGGCTTCCGAAACATATCGCGCATGACTCTCGTGTCGAGATGCGATGAAGACTGCGTCGATCTCTGGATCGCGTAGCAACTCCGACGGAGTCTGCGACCGAGCAAACTTATAATTTCGTCGCGCTGATTCTGCGGTGACACCTGTCGCGGTTGCGACCGATTCAAGAGATACTAAGCTCGACCCGCGTAGCACTGGGAAGATGATGCCTTGAGCAAAGCCCCCAGCTCCCACGCATCCTACGCGGAGTTTCTGTCCGGGTCGGAGAGTCCGAGCCTTGACTTCCGACGCCGCTGCACCAGGCAACTGGTTGGCAATGCTTTGTCCTCCATCTGTATATTCGAGAATCGCGGTGTACGATTTGCTCTCAAGCAATTCGTGGTAGGCCTTGGCAGCATCCATAACCGGATAGCGCCGCTCCAGCAGCGCCGAAACTTGCAAGGCTCCGGAAGCCATCAGGTCGAGCACGGCCTCCATATTGCGGTTTTCTGTCCAGCGCACGTAGCCTACCGGATAATCGTTGCCGCCTTCTTCGTAGGCTGGATCATAACGACCCGGTCCATACGAACAGGACATCGCGAGCGTTAACTCCTTTTGATAAAGACTCGAACGCGCAACTCCCATGCCGACATCGCCAACGACAACTATTCTTCCGCGCTTCCGAAGGACTTTGGCCGCCAACTCTAGCGGGTCAGCTGACTTAGTGGCTGCGGTGATAATGGCGGCGTCCGCTCCGTAGCGGGAAAAATTCTCCACCGCCGCAAACAGTTGAGGATCGTTGCTCAGCATCGCCAAGTTGGCGCCGAGAGCTTTCGCTCGATCAATTCTGGATTGATCCAAATCAACGGCGATCACCCTGCATCCAGCCGCACGTGCCAGTTGCGTAGTGATAACCCCTAGCAATCCGGCTCCAACAACTAAAACTGTTTCGCCAACGCTCACTTGTGCCTGTCGCAAACCCTGCATGGCAATAGCAGCAATCGTTGTGAGAGACGCCGCATCCAGCGGAACAGAATCAGGAACCCGCACGACGAGATTGCGCGGAACCCAATTGATGGCGCAGTGACTGGCGTACCCTGCCCCGCCGCACGCAACGCGATCACCAATTTGGAAGTCAGTTACATCGTCCGCCACTGCGATCACCGTACCGGAGCAGCTATATCCCATGGTGGAAAGCGTATCGAGCTTCTTCTTCACCTTTTCGTACGCCGCTCTAATCCCCTGAACCCTGGCATAATCCGTGACTTGTTTAACCAAATCGGGCCGGGCCATTGCCTTCCCAACAAGCGATTTCTCCGATGATTCAACTTTTGCACGCTCAGTCCCGGAACTGATCGCCGAAAAAGCTGTTCGAACCAGAACTCCTCCGCGACGGAGTTCTGGCGCAGGCACTTCACACACATCAATCTCGCCCGTGCGCAGGTCTTCGATGACTGCTTGCATAACAGAGCGATGAGTCGATGTAGGCATACTTATACTGCCGTCGCAATTGCATGTGCAGGCGCGGTACTAATGTTGTGCCGCCACCACAGCGCAAAATTCAGCAAATACCACGCGCTCTTGCTGTCCCGCCGCATCAGCCCTTTTACTTCCGCCGGATCCAAAAAGTCCGTCTCCTGGCAGAACCGGTCAAGCTCTTCGCGTGCGAACGATCCCAACCGGTCCGAGAACCATTCATGCACCGGAACGCCAAAGCCCTGCTTCTTACGGTCAATCAATTCATCCGGAATTAATCCGCGTACAGCTTTCTTCAAGATGTACTTCAAATTGCCGTCACGAGTTTTCACCGATTCCGGAATACTCATGGCCAATTCCACAAACTTGTGGTCGAGAAACGGAACGCGCGCTTCGAGGCTCACGCCCATGCTCATTTTATCGACTCTCATCAGCAAAAGTTCTGGAAGACGCAGATTGAGATCCAGATAAGTCATCCATGGCAATGCAGATTTTTCCCAGGCATTAGCCATAAACCGGTCGCGGATCGGCGACAATGCGTCCCATGAACTGAGTCCACGCAACTGTGTTCGCAATCGCGGAGACAATAATTTCTGCTTTTCCGCTTCAGTGAATGATTCTGCCCCGCCCCAGAATACGGGCATATCTTCCGTGCTTCTGCGCAACCACTCATATGGATGGCTTCCACCACGCCCGGCCATGCCCAGCGCGGCCAGACCCGCCTTCTTAACCAGCGCCGGAGCGGCGTTTCCATATTTCTGGAGCTGCAACTTGAGCTTCCACATGGGGTATCCGCAAAAGAGTTCATCCGCACCTTCGCCAACCTGGCAGACGATGACGCCGTTGTCTCGCGCCAGCTTGGATACGTAATAAACCGGCACGCAAACTGGATCGGCGATCGGTTCGTCCTGTAAGCGGATCATCTCCGGAAGAAAGTCGATCAGATCCTGTTGCGTCAATAACCGTTCGTGATGGTCGGCGCCGACAAACTCTGCCATCTTCCGTGCGTACGGCAGTTCACTCGGATAGCTCTTGTAGTTGTCGTCATAGCCAATAGAAAAAGTTTGTACCGGAGAGGATGCGCCTTCCGAAAACAGCGCCGCGTTGACGCTCGAATCAATACCTCCCGATAGGAATACCCCGACAGGAACGTCGCTGACTTTCCGCAACTGCACTGCCGTTCTGAGCTCTTCGCGAATTCGCTCGGCAATATCCTCTTCGGACGCTTTCAATAACGGTTGAGTCCGTGTCAATACATCCCAATAGCGCCGCTCTTCGATGCCGCCATCAAGACGAACCCGCAGCCAGGTTCCTCCAGGCAGCTTATGAATTCCTCTAAATAACGTTTTCGGCGCGGGGGTCGTCAGAAACGACAGAAAGTGGTAAAAGCTTTCTTCGTCGACTGCGCGCTCTTGCTCAGGATCCTGCAACAGAGCTTTGATCTCGGAAGCAAACGTCAACCGTCCATGATGCACGCTGTAATACAGTGGCTTGATTCCAATCCGGTCGCGAACGAGCCAAAGTTCGCGACGGCGCGCGTCCCATAGACCGAGCGCAAACATACCGCGAAATTTTCCCAGGCAATCAATTCCCCATTGCTCGAAAGCGTGAAGAATTACCTCTGTATCAGAGTGGTCCGTCTTCCAGCGAAAATTGCCCAGACTATTGAGTTCTGCACGAATGTCGGCGTGATTATAGATTTCGCCGTTGAACACAAGCATCAATGAGCCATCTGGATTGCTCATCGGCTGATCGGCAGCTTCGGACAAATCAATGATCGACAAGCGCCGATGGCCAAGCGCAACTCTGCCGTCGTCTGAAACCCAGGCTCCGCCCCCATCCGGACCGCGGTGGACCATCGTGTCCCGCATCCTGGTAATGTACGGACGGCTCAGCCTAAAACTGTGCTCAAACGCGATCGCGCCGACTATGCCGCACATGGAAAATCCCTCTGTCGTGTTAACGCCCAGTCTACTCGAACGCGCTACCAGCGCGAGGTGCAACGATCCCGGGCATCTTTACTATCAGAGCACCACGCATCAGGTGCGTATCTGGCTTCCGCTGGTACGCCGCCTTTGGTTATCTATCTCTAACCTTGCCGGCCAGCTATCTTCGCAGCAATGCTGCGTTATCCCCTGATCCTTATATTTGCTGCTTCCTTCTTAGTTCTTAACGGCTGTGGAGGTGGCACCGGCATCGCTCCGGTAACCGGCCAGGCTCCCTCAAACGGCGGAGATCCGACGAATGGCGGTGCGCCCTCGAACGCTCACACTCTCTCAAATTTGCAGCGTGATCCATCGTGGACAGGCTACGGCGAACTGCCTAGCAACTACAGCATCTGCCAATCCTGTGTGTCGACCGGCCCGCAAGTAACATGGGGTACGGAATTAAACGTTAGCTCTCCGGCAATGAGCGGCAATTCAACAAAATTCTCAATCGGCGGCACTACCCCTTACGCGGACGTTCTTTGGGTTGATCACCTAATCGGCGCATATTCTTCGCAAAACTTGCCGGATACAAATCGCACGCTGGTGCCCTCTCTGCACAATTTCACTTACGACGTTTATTTCTATAGCGGCAACCCGCAGGATTCTGAGGCACTTGAGTTCGACATCAATCAATACTTCGACGGCAAAGGCTACATCTGGGGACATCAATGCCGTGTCGCAGCCGGCAACGAATGGGACACGTGGGACAACGTAAACTCCAAGTGGATTTCAACCGGAGTGCCCTGCAATCCCATCGCGAACTCGTGGAACCATGTCACGATTCAGGTTCAGCGGACATCCGATGGCAATCTTCTATTTCAATCGATCACCTTCAATGGAGTGACCAGCGCGCTTAACATCACTCGCCCACCCGGCACCGCTCCTTCAAACTGGTACGGAGTCACCGTCAACTACCAAATGGATGGTAACTTCGCCCAACAGGCCTACTCCGTCTGGCTGGACAAGTTCAACTTCACTTACTGGTAGAGACGGCCTTCCTTCGCGAATTTCAGTTCACGATCAATTTCAATGTTTGGGTTTGACTCGAACTGCCCATGGCGGCTGTGACAGTGAGATGTAAGTGCCGGTCGCAATCCCGCCGGCCCCTATACTCGCTCAATCCCAGAAATCATAACCCGTTCGAAGGCGAGAGTTGTACCCCCGCAACGTTAGCATCGTTGGTATACGAACTGAGATTCACCCTGAGCGGACATGCTCATCTGCTTGCCGCGTATACTTCGTTCTGACAGACGGGATTCCAATAGGTTTATTTAAGGGGAGGTTGTTGAAGTGTGCCGGATTAGATGGGATCCACTAACTCTGGTCTTGGGGTTATTTATATGTTTTTGTGTGGGGTGCGGTGGTTCAATCCCAAAGAACATCTCATCGGATTGCTCCGCGCTGTCGAGCACCAGTCTTGTCAGCTACGATAAATATTCTTCGCAATTTCTAGACGAAACGACGAAGCACCCTCCCGGCAATCTTGGCGGGCAGATTGTTTGGAACTCCCGCTATTACTTAGAGTCTCTTGTCACCGCTTACGAAGCAACGCACAACCCCAAATACCTTACGGCCTTCGAGGACACTGGAAGCTGGGCCATGAGTAAAGCCCAGACGATGACTTTTGTCGATGTTCCCGATCCCAGCGCGCCCGGTAAAAATGTTACGGAACCTACGATCACACTCACCGGTTGGCCAACCTATCTAGCCACATTAGGAAAACCAGTACCAATTCCTACGGCAACGGGTGCGGTGTCTTTTTACGCCCAGAGTCTATATCCAACAGACTTACGCGGAGCGCAGTTCGTAAACATCTATCCCCAGCCAGACGGTACTCTTCAATTTGCTTGGGTAAGAAACGGCAAGAACCTGCAAACTTATCCGATATCATCCGTAAGCGATCTTATTAACATTGCCTCGCAGCCTTTGATCTACCGCCAATCTCCGGGCCGGATTACTGCCACCGGCGCTGGTCTGCCAGTCCCTGGTTCCTACGAAGTCGACTCTCCTCTAACAACAATCTGGCATACGGAACAGACTGCAGGAATTCTCTTGCCATTTGCGCGATTTCTATTGATCGCTAAGAGTCAGCCGGGTCTCGTGGATCCAAAATTAGTTGCGACCTGGCAGAGTACCGTTTTTTCTGTGGCATCGGAAGTTGCGGGCGAGTACGTTTCCGATGGCGCGGGGGGATTGATTCTTAAAAATCCTTCTTGGATGTCTAGCGACGAAGCCGGTACGCCGACGGAATCTGACTATGTCTGGGCGGAAATCAGCCTGCGAATTTTGCTCTATGAACTGACCGGGGACTCGAACCAATTGGCATTCGCTCATGCATTGTTACAACACCAACTTGCAAAAAATATTTCTGTTAACGGCAGTGGGTGGATCGTATTGCGCGATTGGCCCGACATTCAACCGTGGTCAAACCGTAGCACTGCCCCATCCGGGAATCCTTTTGATGCACTTAGCTTTGACACGAATACACCTGAAGGCAGCACGGATGGAGGTTTTTACGTGGAAATGCTTCATTTGGCCAACTCCTATGGACTCGCCTCATCGCTCGGGATTCCTTCCTCTCTCTTCGGCGAACAAGCGGACACTTACCATCAATATCTCGTGATTCCGAATGCCGAAGGATTGGGAGTGGTCAGTCCCATTCGCCTGAACTACCCAACGCTGAATTCTTCGCCCTCAGATCCGCTAACCGTTAGCGACGACCCCTTCGGCAAGGCGCTCTACCTCGATTCCGAGACATCGGATACGGAAGATTGGTACAGCAACTGGCAGTGGATGACCACGCAAGGAACGACGCCTCAGACCTGGCCCATCGGCTATTTTCTCCGGGCGTGGGCTCGTTCAGAATCTGCTTTCGCTCAAGCCTGCGTTACATCCCCACAAGATTGAGATTGCCGCGAACCTATTTGGCCGGCTCTCGGCCAAAAATGTAGGCGAGCCCAATTGAAGTTCGGAGATTATTTTGCGTGACGTAATAATGAGTCAAAGCATAATCAACCGAAGCCCGCGCAGAGAGACGACTGGATAACTTCCATTCCAAGCCACCACCGAATGCCGACGCTATCGCCGTATCGGAGACAGAAGACCCAAAGTCACTACCGATCAGGTGCTGGAAACCCAATTGGAAATGGAGAAATAGCGGATCAATTGCATGATGGTTGCGCACAAAATTAATGCGCGGCCCCGCCATGTAAGAGAATGTTCCGGCAGGTCCACCACCGTCTCTCAATTGCTGAAAGTAAGCGCTGAAGTCCGTTTCCAAGGCAAACCATTTATTGAAATTGCCAGACGCTGACATTTCAAAGCCGCTAGCACTTGTACGTGCATCACTATTCTGATCCATGTTCATGTACGAATAGCCGACGAATAATTCTGCTTTCGGATAATCTTGCGCCTTCATCCCGACACTACACAGGAAGATCAGTAAAAACCCATACCACATTCGCATCCTATTTCTCATCAGTCTTCCTAAAAAATTCGGTTCACCGACACCGCGCTCGGATTAGAGTCAGTACATTACAAAACCGCTGGATTTACTTATGTCGTCCTTAACAGCGGCTTGTTTGACAATCTATCGCGTAGTGATCATACGCAATTTTATATTCACTGTTCTAGAAACTTTTCCGATCTTTTCGGTTTGCGCTTATCACAGCGTGAATGCCGGAAAATCCAGTCTTCGATGAGCAGGACGAATGAAGTTCCACGCGCGCGTTGAAGGAAAGCGTTAAAGATCGCGAGATGCGTCGCCTCAACGCGGTATTGATCGGCCATTAGGAGCCTTTATGCGCCGTCTAATCAGCAAGCATTTTATCGACACTCGCTGGAATCTTCTTTTGTTTCGCCCAGGTTCCACCAATCAGTGCCCAAGTAGTAGCTGGACCTGTTGGCTCTTATGGCCGCAAAGCAGGAATTTATCGAAACCGGCCATCTTCGTTCACCCCCCGCGACTTGCTACATCGCGAGGCACGGTTAATCCACACGTCGAAGACGGCGAACCGGCATTGTTCTACAACCGGTTGCGGATCCCGGCTCAACTGATAATCCGTGGGGATGGTTTCCGGGGATTTCAACGGAGATGGTATCCCCGATCTTGCAACGCTTTCAGGCTGCAATCTATACCCAAATTGTACCCAGGCTTCGCTCACTATTTTGCTCGGCAAAGGAGACGATACTATCAATGTCTTGGCAGACAAAGCAATCGGGCCCAATCACAGCCACCTCGGTATCATTGAAACACGCGACGATCGTGAGTCTCACGGTGCAATGACACTTGAACAACCATAGTGGTCAAGGCTCCAGTAATCGAAGTTCGCTCGCCAGGGGACAACAACCTTCCCGTATGATCGCCTGATTGCGTTTCTGTACAATACCTATTCGTTGCAACAATGCCCGGGTGGCGAAACTGGCAGACGCACGGGACTTAAAATCCCGGGCTCCTAACGGGGCGTACCGGTTCAATTCCGGTCCCGGGCACCACTTCTCAATTCAGCGAAATACCTTCAATCACTCGCGACGCCAAATTGCCAAACCCTGCGCTCCCAGTGCAAGAGCGCCTAAGCTCGCCGGATTCTCATCGCGCAGTGAAGCAGGATCAGCCGGTACTTGTCCCTCATCGTCTGGTGATCCTGTCGTCGCCCCTGCAAAAATATGTTCGTTCGCTACTGATTCATACGCGTAGCCGGTCATCTCGACTTTGATTGGAGGATATTGACCGTTCCCACTTCCAAACGGAATGGTCACACTCATCCGGATCCATCCATAATGCTTTTGTCCGGCAATCTGGAATTGCACCCCAACATAAACCGTTCCCGCGTTAGGCCACTTTCCATACAAGTAAGTCTGTCCGCCATCGGAGTTGTAATACTCTGCCGCGAGAACTTGAGGCGCGCGGAGGAATTTATCTGCCGGACCAATCGCAGCTCCTTCCGGCAAAGCTCCAACTAACTCGCGCGCAACACCGCGAATCGATTGTTGCCCAGCGGAAACCGCAGCATCCCCCTTGATCACGCCAGCCATGGACAAATAATGATCAGTGCCCGTGCGGTAGCGAAATACAAAATCCGGTTCGCCGTCATTATTCAGATCAATTGAAAATGAGTGGTTAGAAAACTTCTCGTGTTTCGGAGTGTAGATAATCTTAGCGTCGGACGGCTGCACCAGCGATAACACTCCAACACCTGCTGCCCCTGCCGAGACAACGTACATCTTCAAAAGTCGATTAAGCTTCCCGGAAAGAGGAGCAACTGCTGTCATCGTGAGGTTTATACGGTTCATCGAAGAATCTCCTGCGGTATTTGCTTCGCTAACAGTCTACCTTGCTTCTATTTCGCCTACCGAACCAGCTAACGCGTTCTTTTTCATCAGAATGCGCGAATGTTCCCCCCGTCGGGATAACCGCTTACTGCTCAAGGGAATCCAACCTGGCGATGCGGGCCAAGCATATCCTCGTTGCGGACGATAACAGCCAAGTGAGAAAAGCTGTCTGCAGCATGATCATGGCCGACGACCGCTTTGCGCGCTGCTCCCAGGTTGAGAATGGATTGGAAGCCGTGCAGTTTGCCAAGCAGCAACATCCTGACCTCGTCGTAATGGATATGTCGATGCCCGTGATGGGCGGCCTCGAGGCGGCGAGGCTGATTAAAGATGCAATGCCGGACATCAGCATTGTATTGGTAAGCATGCACGCCGATTTACTCAACGCGCGGGAGATGATTAAGTTTGGAATATCCGCGCTGGTTCCTAAAGATCGCGCTGCCAGAGAGCTTGTTCCTGCGGTGGGCTCACTCCTGCGAATCCCGCTCACGACCGGCGCGGCCTAAGATATTAGGATCGAGCGGATACCCCAGCTTTTCCACTCGAATCTTCAAGAGCGTCTTCGCGGCTTCCTTCATTGATTGACGTTCCGTCTCAGCTTCGGCGTCGCTGCGAAGAGTTTGTCCGCGATCGAATAGCAGAGACTCCAATTCGTTGGCTTTGGACTTAATTTTGTCCTTGTCTGTTGCCGCCAGCAATTCCTGCAACACGCGATTCCAGTCTGCGTTTTTGTTGTCTGTCATCGGAGTTCCTTCGAATTCAGCCGCTATTTTATGCACGGGCGTGCACTAAATCCAGTGCTTTTATTCTAACGTTTCCAGGCGTATTCCAACACCGGCCGAGTGGCCCACCTTTACGGTCTGTGTAAAAGTGGAAAACATCGAACCGCCATCAGAGCAGTAGCAGAAATATTAAAAGATAGGACCGTCTCCGCCCGCTAATGTGTCATACACTGTACGGAATTCGTACACATCTTGATTTTGCTCGAAAACTCTTTAGCGATTCCCGTCGTAAGTTGTTTCCTTCGCTCGTCTTGTCCCCGGCATGCGTTTGGCCGTGAAAGTGCTTCAATGAAGCTGAAGTTACTTTTTTCTACGCCCTCGTCATTTCTAATCCAGGACAAACGCTTTCATGAAATCTGTTAAGACCAAAGCATCTACCATTCATATCGCCATAACCGATGCCGACCCGCTTCGCCTGATAGGTTTTCGCGCCCTCATGGGCACAGAACCGGACTTCGAACTGAGTTCCGTTTCCCATGCCGACATTGCCACTCATTCCCAGATAGACGTAGTCATATTGCGGCACCAGCCCGGCAAGAGCGCGATTGAAGCCCTACGCGATTGGAATTGCCGCGACCTCGGCCTCCGGGTTCTGATGACTGGATGCAATTTGAGTGACGACTTTGTCGTCGAAGCCCTTTCTCATGGCGCCAAGGGATATCTGGACGAGTCTTCTTCAGCTCCTGAATTCGCCCTGGCGTTGCGTACCATTCATGCAGGTTCCGTGTGGGCTCCACGCCGCGTGCTGGCAAAATTTGTCGATCAAGCTTCGGCTGTCGGGCAACGGACTTTATTGCAGCGAAAGCCCCTGACCGATCGCGAAAAGCAAATCCTCGCCATGCTGATCACCGGCCGTTCGAACAAGGAAATAAGCGCTCCGTTGGGCATCGAAGAACGAACCGTCAAAGCACATGTATCGAAGCTTATGCGCAAAGTGGGAGTGGACAATCGCGTAGCTCTCTCGGTACATGCCGTAACGCACTCGCTGATCGCTCTGGCATAAAGGATCGCCCCGGAAATGCCTGTGTGGCGCGGACACTCCTATCCTCGAATTTAATGCCATGCAATGTCCACGCGAGGACAGCCGCCCTCGCAGTGTATGCCAACCCTCCCCATTTTTCGTCACTCCGTCACAGCCCAAGCGGAGCTCGGACGGGGCACCCTTTCACCGCCTTCCCAAGGGACGACACCACAGATAGAAAGGCGCAACGTTCCCACGTTTGCAAAGTACGCAAACATGGGGCACCCTCGCTTCTTACTTCAAACTACATACTTTTCCCACTCAAGCCAAAGAACGGCTTGGTGGGCCACCCCGAACAGATAGAAAGCCGCAATGATCCCACGTTTGCGAAGTACGCAAACATTGATTGGATAAGAGCGAAGGCTCGATCGACCCGGTAGTCTTGGTTTGAGGACTAAGGCTCCTGGGGAGGAAGGAGCCTTCGCATGATGATTATAGGGTGTGATTACCATCCCAGCTGGCAGCAGATTGCGTGGTTGGACAGCGAGACTGGGGAGTGTGGCGAGCGGAAGCTGGTGCATGCCACGGGCGATGCCAAAGTGTTTTATCAGCAACTGGCGGCGCCGGTTCTGATCGGCATGGAGGCCACGGGGAACAGTCAGTGGTTCATCGAACTGGTGCAGGATATGGGACACGAGATCTGGATTGGGGATGCAGCGCAGATCCGGGCCAGCTATGTGCGTAAGCAAAAGACGGACAAGCGGGACGCGGCCCATATTCTGAAACTGGTGGTGGAAGGACGGTTTCCGAAGTTGTGGACTCCGGACCGCGAGCAACGGGATCTGCGGCAGTTGGTTTTGCATCGGCACAAACTGGTGGAGATTCGCAGCCGGGTAAAAAATGAACTGCAACACCTTTCCATGAATAAGGGAGTGCAGCGTAAACATAAGCTGTGGAGCCAGGCGGGACAGCAGATGTTGCGCGAGCTTCCGATGAAACCATGGGCGGCGTGCCGGCGAGAAGACTTACTCGGGCTGCTCGGGATGTTGAACGAGCAGGTGGGGAAGTTGGACGAGGCGGTGCAGTTGGCGGCGGAGGAACATCCACAGGCGCGGTTGTTGATGACGCAACCGGGAGTGGGTCCGAACACGGCGCTGGCTTATGTGTTGACGATTGGCGATGTAAGTCGGTTTCGCCGGGGAAAACAAGTGGCGAGCTATCTGGGATTGATTCCGCGCGAGGAAAGTTCGGGCGGGCGGCAGAAGCTGGGAGCGATCACCAAGCAAGGCAATTGTCTGGTGCGATCGTTGCTGGTGGAAGCGGCACAGATTGCGGTGCGTTTCGATCCTGGAATGAAGAAACAGTATTTGCATCGTTGCCATCACATGGCCAAAGGCGTGGCCAAGGTGGCGGCGGCACGGAGATTAGCGGTACGACTCTACTGGATGCTACGCACCAACACGGGATATCCAGAGATCGTTCGCATCGAGAGCAGCCCGCGGGTGGCCCTGGTCAGTGAAAACTAGACCGCAAGATTGATTGGGCGCTCTCGCATCCCGCACGGGGCGGGATGTTCGCATAGAAGAATCATGGTCGCAGTTCAGGCCGTATCGATGGTTGGTGGAACGATTTCCGCCGGTGAGTGATTCAGCGTGAGATTTCCAGAGTCTTGGTCCTCAACCTCTCTGGCTAACAACGCAGTGCTTCGGCACCGCACAGGATATCTTTGTCCTTGACAGTACCTTCGCTCTTATCGAGGGCCACCCTCACTTCTTAATATTTCTATCCGGTGGCCATGTCGGTGGCGAAGGCCGGATCCAGGCCAGGATTCATGGCGGCGGCTTTGACCTGGGAGGCCAGATGTTTGATGACGAACTTCATGTCTTTGTAGTATCCCTTCTGGGCTCCGATGAAGGCTTTGCGGAAGTCTTTTACCTGCATGTCAGATGTGTCGGGATAGTGAATGCCCTCGCCTTTCCACGCTGAGTCGGGAAGGGGCACGCTCTTCGCTCCGGGATGTTCTTTCATGTAGACGACGTTGTAGTTGGGGACTTCGGTCACCATCTCTGCGACGCGTGTTTCGAACTTTGCGGTTTTTAAATTCGCCGCGGCGAGTTTCAGCGCGCGAAGCAAAAGCGCGGCGGGTTTGAGATCGATGGTTCCGCGCAAGAGCATGTTGAAGACTTTAATGAGCGCGCATTGAACTGATGCGGTGTCTTCAAAGATGGTGTCAGGATCGTTGACTGCGTCGATGCGATTGTCTACGCCTTTCAGAACGCGAGAGTGGAAATAGCGAAGCAATTGTTTGCGGAGCGCGGGGGATCCGCAGCGATGGCCGGTGACTTTGATATGAGTGCAAAGAGGAAGAGGAGTGTCCATGATGAATGAAGCCTCGTGAATAAATTTATGAATTTGATATTGAAACGAAACGGTTTAGCGAATGAAAGTTTGCAAAATAAAGAGAACAAAAGAGTTGGAGTCAAAATAAAGAAAACAATGGCGTTATGAATGAAGTTTCGGCTCCAACGTCTTTTGTTGTTTGTGTTCACTAGATGATTGGTGTTGGTCGCCATTGGTTAAGGGGTGGTGCGTACTGCTTATAAATTCACCGTGCGCTTTTCAAATTGCGAGGTCAAGAGAAAAGTGAGATTCGAGCGAAAATAGTTGATGAGTTCCCGAAATGGGAAAAGGCGCCGAGAAGGCGTTGCTTCGCTGTTGATAACTCCGGCAAGAGCCTTTCGGCCTGATTGCGACAGGAATTTTTATCATTTATTGTTTAGCTCGACCGAATCTCGCTTGTTCGACCTCTTTGCTAAAAATTGAGGGAAGAAACTTATGAATGCCCTGCCTTTTTCAATTTTCCGCAGCCTTGCGTTTATGACCCTGGCAGCCATGCTGCTTTACCCCAATCTTGCTCCAGCGGCGAACCCGCACGAAACCAATCTCAACAGCTTCGAGGGCTCTTTCAAAGACGGTTCCGTTCCTTTAGGAGGATTGGTCGCCGACGCCGCTGGCAACTTTTACGGCACCACCAGTGCGGGAGGCAATTTCAGCTGGGGCACGGTTTTCGAACTATCCCCCCAAAGCAATGGTTCGTGGATTGAAACGGTTCTTTACAACTTCACTGGCGGTAATGACGGAGCGATTCCTACTGGGAGTCTTATTTTTGATAAGTTGGGCAATCTCTACGGCACCACCAGTTCCGGCGGCTTCCAAGGCAACGATTGCAATGTCGGCGGCGGCGGAGTGGCCTTCGAACTGTCGCCCGGCGCCAGCGGTAGTCCATGGACGGAAACTACTCTTCACGCTTTCAAGTGTTCTACCGGCAACGATGGCGCAAATCCCGTGGGCGCCCTCGTATTCGACACTAAGGGCAATCTTTACGGGACTACCATTATTGGCGGCGCGTCAAATGTCGGCACCGTGTTCGAACTGTCCCCCGCCAGCAACTCCTGGACGGAAAACATTCTTCACAGCTTCTCTGGCAATGATGGCCTCTCGCCCCATGCTGGCTTGATTATCGATTCCACTGGCGCCCTCTTCGGCACAACTTTTCGTGGTGGCGATACGAATAGCGGCGTGATTTTCAGGCTTAGAGTCGAGCAGGCTGGTTGGATTCTGCGCGTTCTCTTTTCCTTCCACGGCCCCGATGGTGCTGCCCCCAACTCCGCGCTCATTCTGCACAACAATATTCTCTATGGAACCACGGAGACGGGAGGGTTTTACGACGAAGGCGAGGTATTCCAGGCCTTGAAAGGCTCGATCACCGTGACCGTCGTCTACAGCTTCCTGGGAGGCGCAGACGGAACCAGTCCCAACGGCGTAGTTGCCGATCCCTCTGGCTATCTTTACGGAACGACCAACAGCGGCGGCTCCGGGCGATTCGCCGGAACTCTCTACCAGTTGAAGCCATCTTCGCAGCAGGGCGATCCTTGGACAAAGACGGTCTTGCACAAGTTCCAGGCTGATAAGGACGGCGGCTACCCGGCAGGCAACTTGATCATTTCTCAAGGCGCCTTGTGGGGTACTACTTCGCAAGGTGGGTTAGAAGGTTCGTGCCACGTCAACGGCTGCGGCGTTTCGTTCCGCTTCGGCTATTAAATCAAGCTCATACTGCAGGGTGGGCCTTTAGGGAAGTTTCTACGAATAGATGCTCAGCGTCGCAAGAACATGGCGGAGAAGCTCCGAAGGTCCCCTTCGACTTCGCTCAAGGGCAGGCTCTCGCCCCGGCTGAAGAACGCCGGTTCTCGGGATGACACACTTAGAGGGAAAGGCAAAGAAACGAAAGGCGCCGAGGTTCGCGGTGCCCACACTTCGAACACCGCGAAGTGTGGGGCAACCAATCTTAAGGTCACTACCCTCAGTTCGCGGGCGAGGGCATCCGCCGCGCCACAAGCGCACTACACAAGAAGAAATTTAGAACGGGCTCTTGTTGTCGCTGGAGATATCGAAGTGGAAGTCCATCGGGTAGCCGGGGAAGTCCACGTGCGCAGTATACGGAGCGGCGATCAGAAGTGAACCGGTGCCGCCCTGTCCTGCGCGCTGCACTTTGATCTTGTCGCGCTCAATTGGAATGTCCATTTCCTTCGCCTTTTTGTAGATGGCGTCGCGGATGTCGGACTCAGGTTTGGTGGTATACGTCTCAAGCGTAGCTTCGGTGCTGACCGCGTCTTTGAACTGGTAATTCTCGTAATAAATGGGAACGAGCTGCACTCCCAAATAGATCGATACTACGATGACTGCGATTCCGAATACCATTTTCATAGCGCGTCTCCCGTGCCCGCGCCATGGAAATGTACTAAGGCGCAGGCCTTAAAAGCTGGTGAAAATACTGGTCTATACCGGCGATGCTAGCATCGGTGACCTGACGAGTCGAGCGTTCCACGACTTCCACGGTACCTTCGGTAACCTTCTTGCCGACGGTGACACGAAAGGGTATGCCCACCAGGTCAGCATCTTTGAACTTGACCCCCGGCCTTTCGTCACGGTCGTCGAGTAACACGTCGAATCCCGCGGCTTCAAGGCGTCTGGCGATGTCTTTGGAAGCCGCTAGAATCGCCTCATCCTTAATGTTGGTCGCAGTGACGACGATCTCAAAGGGTGCAATCGACGCAGGTAGAGCGAAGCCGTTCTCGTCGTTGCACTGCTCGATAGCCGCAGTAAGGATGCGTTCAATGCCAATGCCGTAACAACCCATGATCGGCATGACTTCTTTGCCGTTCTTGTCGAGGACGCGCGCACCCATGGACTCGGAATACTTGTATCCGAGCTTGAAGATGTGGCCGATTTCAACTGCGGTATCGATCCGCAGAGGAGAGCCACAGTTAGGGCAAGCCTCTCCCGCGGTGACCATGCGGAGATCGACATAGGCGGTCGGCTGGAACGTTTCTCCGGGAGTAATGTTCTTGACGTGGCAATCCTCTTTATTGGCACCGGAGATCAGGTTCTTGCGTCCTTCGAGAGCCTTGTCGACGAACAGAATCGGCTTGGCAACATCGTCGAGGCTTTTGGACCAGTCGATACCGAGCGGTCCGAGAAATCCTGCGGGCGAATTGAAGAGCGCGAGGATTTCAGCTTCGTCCATCGGACGTGTCGGCTTGCCAGCGACGGCTGAAGCGAGTTTGGCTTCGTTCATCTGATGATCGCCGCGCATCAGCAACACGACCGGACGCATGGTTTTCTTTTTGGATTTGGCGTCAGTCTCTTCGACCATCAATGCGAGCGTCTTGATCTTGTTCGTCGGAGAGACTCCGAGAAAGCGAGCGACATCCTCTATGGTCTTCTGGCCGGGCGTATGGACTTCCAGAGGCTTGCCATCGCCTTCGGATTTCAAATCATCAATGAGCGCGAGTTTTGATTTTGCCTTTTCTGCATTCGCCGCGTAGTTGCAAACATCGCAACTGACAACCTGGTCCTCGCCTGCAGGCGAGCGGACCATGAACTCTTCCGATCCCGATCCGCCCATTGCGCCGGAGTCGGCTTCGATGATCATGTACTTCAATCCACAACGATCGAAGATGCGTTTATAAACGGCGCGATGCTTTTGGTAAGAAACATCAAGGCCAGAGGCGTCGATGTCGAAGGAATAGGAATCCTTCATCATGAACTGGCGGACGCGCAGCAATCCGGCCTTGGGGCGAGGTTCGTCGCGAAACTTCGATTGAATCTGATACCAGATCTGCGGCAGCTGCTTGTAGCTGCGGAGTTCTTTGCGGGCGATGTCGGTCATGACTTCTTCATGGGTCATGCCGAGAGCGAGTTCCGCGCCCTTGCGGTCTTTGAGGCGAAACATGTTCTCGCCCATCACTGACCAGCGTCCGCTGGCTTCCCAGATTTCGCGCGGATTGAGCGCGGGGAGATAAAATTCCTGGCCGATCGTGTCCATTTCCTGGCGGACAATCCCCATGATCTTGTTGAATGAACGCTGTCCGAGAAAAAGATAGGAGTAAAGTCCAGCTGCGAGTTGGCGCACATATCCTGAACGAACAAGAAACTTGTGGCTGGCGACTTCGGCGTCCGCCGGAGCTTCGCGCAGCGTGGGAATAAACAGTTCTGACCAGCGATGCATAGGTTAGGCAAATCCTGTGGAAAGTGGGATTTAGCAATTGTAATTGATCGTTTACGTTGGCGATTCGACAGTTGGCCAGAGCAAATGCGCGAATAACGCCATCGGACATTGAAGTAGAACAATCTAGTGTATATTAATTATTACTTAGTATTTTTGTTATTACCTCCATAACAGAGTTAATAGGATCCATCATGAAAACGGCCACGCCGACCATCCGCGCAAAAGTCGCTGACGAGGTATGGATTGCCACTGCCCTCCTGCATCGACAGCGACCCGATGCTGATGATTTCACGATCGACGAAATCTTGGAGCGCGCTAGAAAAGAAGCGGGAGATGAATATCTCCGTCCTGGAGTTTATGTCCACATCGTGCAGCATTGCGTTGCCAACCGCCCTCCGAACCCTGGCCGCTACAGAATGTTGTACGAAAGCGCTTCCGGGCGACGGCGATTGTTCCGCAATGGCGACGCTTATGATTCGGCACGAGAAGGCAGCAAGACCGTGCCACATCGAGAAGATATGGCGCCTGAATATCTGAAACTGCTCGATTGGTATGAACGCTGGAACCAAGAAAACGTGAAAGACAAAATCAAGAACGATCCGCTACTGGCTTTGCGTGGTTCTGGAAAGAAGCTCTGGGCGACTGAGCACTCTGACGAGTATGTGCGAAGGCTGCGCGAGGGCTGGGAATGAGCCGCATCTTCTGGGACACCAATCTTTTTATCTACCTGTGGGAAGACTATGGGCGTCTCTCGCAAGCGGTAAGCGAGCTTCGAGTGAAGATGCTTCGGCGTGGAGATCAGCTTCTGACTTCGACGCTCACCCTAGGCGAAATTTTGGTTAAACCAACCACAGAGGGTGATGACGAGCTGTGTAAGAAGTATGAGAAAGCTATTGCGAACGCCGCGGTGCTAATTCCGATGGATGCGGCTGTGGCCAAGATTTACGCTGCAATTCGAGCCGATCGCACTATAAAAGCGCCGGACGCGATTCAACTTGCATCAGCCGCAAGTGCTGGGACAGATCTTTTCATTACCAACGATGCCCGCCTGCAGAATAAGAGAATCCACGGAATCGACTTCATTGTGGCGTTGGACCGCGCACCTATCTGAGGGCGGAGTCCTAAACGAGTTCGGTGCTCCACAAGTCGTGGAGATGCAGAACTCCATCGAGATTGTGGCTCGCGTCGACAACCATGAGTGAAGTGATCTTCTTTTCTTCCATGATCGCTAGGGCTGATGCTGCAAATTCCGACGAAGAAATGGTCTGCGGGTTTTTGGTCATACATTCGGCAGCTGTCAGATCGAGGACATCCTTTCCGCGCTTCTCGAGCAGACGACGCAAGTCTCCATCGCTGATAACACCAACGAGTTTGTCGCCTTCTAGGACGGCAGTCATCCCAAGTTTCTTACGCGACATTTCGTAAATCACGTCGGGCATCTTGGTTTGCGGAGAAACTTTCGGCAACGCATCGCCCTTGTGCATCAATGTTTCCACGCGAGCCAGACGTTTGCCCAGTTTTCCACCAGGATGCAACTCAGCAAAATCTTCTTCCTTGAATCCGCGCTTCTCGGATAACGAGACAGCCAGGGCATCCCCGAGCGCCAGCATGGTAGTTGTGGATGCCGTCGGTGCCAGACCTAATGCGCAGGCTTCTTGTGCGATGGAACAATCGAGTGCTACATCGGCAGCTGCGGCAAGGGTCGATAGCCGCGCTTTCGATTTTCCGTTTGCGGTAAACAATTCATCGCCGGTCATCGTTATAAGCGAAACTTGCAGGCGTTTTATTGTGGCCAGCAAACGCAGAATTTCTTCCGTCTCTCCGCTGGCGGACAAAGCAATTACTACGTCACCGCGGACAACCATCCCAAGATCGCCATGGACCGCGTCAACCGGATGCATGTAGAGCGCCGGCGCTCCTGTCGAATTAAACGTTGCGGCAATTTTTCTGGCTATGATGCCGCTCTTGCCCATGCCGGTTACGACAATGCGTCCGTTGCAGCCATGGAGAAGGGCGATCGCATTCAAAAAAGAAGCGGCCATTGGCGAAGCAATGCGGTCCGCTAGAGCAATAAGCGCTGCAGCTTCGATCCGAACAACGTTTTCGCCCGTGCTTGGCTTGGTCATAAATTCTTAATTTCAGCGGCTAGAAATGGTCGTCCTGTGCTTGAACTTTTTCACCCAAGCCTTTTGCCTGAATCGCGCGGTCCCATGGGCCAGCCTCCCAATTATCTTTCTTTTTATCGGCTGGAATCCACGGTGGAAGATTAATCGCCAGCCGGTTCGCTAGTGACTGTGCGTAAGGTTCGTAGCGTGAACGCAAGTAGTTCAATTTCTCTTCCGCGGCAGTCCCTGTTCGTAGAGCGACTCCCCGCTCCGTTAACTTTGCCTGCAAATGGGCCAAATCTGCGGCGGGCAAGCGGTCGGGAAAGTGCGGATCGTAACGTGCATTCACAATCTGCGCAAGATCGACGATGGCATGGCGAGACATGGCAAACGTGATCTTCGCCTGTTCGCTGCGAATGCTGTCCACACCGACGATGACCAATGCAGTCGCATCGAGAATGGCCGTAAGCGCTCCCAGCCATGATTGATTATTGTGCTGCGAACGAAAAAAACTCAGTACGGGATATGAAAGATGGCTCTCCAACACTTCCGCGGACCAGCGCTCCCAGTCACGAAAAATTTGGTCCATCACGTCTTGCTGGGGAGATTTTCCTAGCCTGGCTAATAGTTCCAATGCGCTTGGGGGAGAGCCAGCTCGCGCGTCCAACAAAGAAATTTCAATTTCACGCGTGGAGAAGCGAGAATAAATAGTTGGCAAATAACCGAGGACAAGACCGAGGAAACCGAAGCCCATTCCGGCTTCCAGGACAGCAAGTACACGTGCAGTCGCCGATACCGGAACGATGTCGCCATACCCAAGCGTAAAAAATGTTTCCCCGCTGTGGTAAAGCAAAGCCCATAAAGTAATTGCGCCGTTCCCGCTGACAACCACGTGCTCTCCGGCTCCGTATTGCAGAAGCGCGAATCCGAAGATCAAACCGGCTGCCCAGACTCCCAGCAAAAAAATCAGTGAGAGCGGGCCGTAGTAACCGAGGAAGTTTTCTCTTCGCGAGGGTAGAGGGATTCGCCGGACCATCTTGGCGAACGGTATCCAGGTATAACGATAGAAAAGTGCGGTCGGACGATTCGGCCGGTTGACTCGACGCGGCAATACCACGGTCTCGAAGGCGTCCAGCAATACCGAGAAAATGACAAAGATGCCGGCGATGGAGGCAAGAATCAACATGCTATTGGCAACGCTACGATGAATCAAAATGTTAGCAGGTCAGGGAGGCTGTGTGCGACGCGCCGTGCAACATTGAAGTGCGAGTTAAAAAAATCTCGTAATTCCCTCTTTTAAGACCAGCACACGATCTTCGATTCCAGCGGCGCGAGCTTCCTGCTCGAGCAGCTGTAGAGGTTCTTCAACCGGCTCGTGGGAGAGACGGAAACTGCCGTAGTGCATGGGAATCATCCAACGCGATTTCAGATCCAGAAAAGCTCGGGTTGCGTCCGCCGGATTGGTATGCACGTTGCGATAGCTCTCCGGGTTATAGGCTCCGATTGGAAGGAGCGCTAGTTCAGGCGCGAGACGCGAACCAATCTCTCGGAAACCTGGAAAGTATGCCGTATCTCCCGCGTGATAGACGGAATGTTTACTGTCGCGAAGCACATAGCCACCATAGCCGCGATGAGCGTCGGTGATGACGCGCGCGCCCCAGTGTTGTGACGGGACATGCGTGATCGTCAGCGAATCACGCTTAACGCTGTTCCACCAGTCGAGTTCGATAATCTCGCTGAAACCAAGATCTGACACGAGATCCAACACATGATGAGGAACAACAATGACCGGAGCTTTACCACGCTGACGTTTCGTATGCAGCACTAAAGCGCGCAAAGACGGACGATGAAGATGGTCGAAATGCGCATGAGTGACCAAAACCACGTCGATCGGCGGCAGGTCGCGGCTCTCTACTCCCGGCGTTCGCAGGCGCTTCAAGATGAAAAGCCATCTGGCAAAGTTCGGGTCTACAACGATGCTTTTCCCGCCGAGTTGTAGAAAGAAACTGGAATGCCCGATAAACGTCACGCCAAGTTCTCCGTTGGTGACCAATCTGGGCTTATAGCTTTCGCCGGTTCGCGGCGTCACGACGGAATTACGGACGAGCAATCCAAACCCGCCAGCGCGTTTGCGTAGGGCTGGCGTATTTAGGCGCGGCTTCAGCTTAGATTGTGTCATTCACGCGCGGGGGAACCGCGTTTTCCTATTCTAGTGGAAATGAAAGTGAGAGCAAGCGGAAAGCATTGCTATCTTGGAGTCGCTTAAAATGTGTCTTCGTACATTTATCATAAGCATGTCCAGTGCACCTACGATCCAAACTTATGATCAGATTTTCTCGAAGTAAGACAATTCTTCCGTTATTCATCTTCACGCTGATATTGGGCGCGCGTGCGACTAAGCCACAAGCTCATGATGGCTCTAATTCTCCGACTGCAATTTTTGGATTTCAAAATCCAACCCAGGAACTCGCGTGGGAAAAACAGTTTCTCGCAGTGCCCGATCCGAAGCTCGCGGAAGAACATTTGCGAATTCTTACGCAAGCCCCGCACATGGCCGGAACAATTGAGGACAAGGCCACTGCCGATTACGTCGCGAAACAATTTCGCGCAGCAGGCTTAGAAACGGAGATCAGCGAATATCGCGTCTGGATTAATTACCCATCGGAAATCAGCGTGGATATAACTTCTCCGGCCGGAGTTCATATGCACGGCCCCACGCGCGAACATGTCGATGGTGATCCTTATCAGGACGATGCCAGAATCGTCATGCCGTTTAATGCGCTGTCGCCTTCGGGCGATGTTGAAGCCGATGTGGTTTATGCCAACTACGGAACGCCTGACGACTTCAAGAATCTGGAAGCATTGAAAATTGATGTTCGCGGAAAGATCGTCCTCGTCCGCTACGGACAGAACTTTCGCGGGGTGAAAGCACTAGTTGCACAGGAACACGGCGCAGCAGCCGTGATTATTTATAGCGACCCTGCCGATGACGGCTGGGCGCAAGGCGATAAATATCCGAAGGGCCCGTGGCGTCCGGACACCGGCGTGCAACGCGGATCAGTCGGATATATTTTCGAGTTCGCAGGCGATCCAACAACTCCGGGAATTGCATCAACACCGGACTTGGCTGAAAACAAGCGCACTCCGCCGGGACAATCGTCCGCTCTAACGAAAATTCCGGTTACTCCTATTTCTTATGCCGATGCCTGGCCGATTCTCGAACATCTTTCTGGACAGGAGATCCCGCATGGTTGGCAAGGTGCGCTTCCCTTCGCGTATCACGTGGGCCCCGGCCCGGTCAGAGTGAAGATGCATTTAAAACAGGATTATCAATACCGAACTATTTGGGATGTGACCGGACAAATTCGCGGATTGGATTCTTCTGGGTCGGATAGTAAAGATGGGTTGGTAATCGCGGGCAATCATCGCGATGCCTGGGTATACGGCGCGGTCGATCCTAACAGTGGAACGGCGGCGATGCTTGAGACTGTGCACGGAATTGGGGAGTTGCTGAAGTCCGGCTGGCATCCGAAACGGACGATTGTTTTTGCGAGTTGGGATGCAGAAGAATTCGGACTGATGGGCTCGACCGAATGGGCCGAGCAGCATGAAACAGAACTCGCTCACGCAGCTGCATACTTCAACATGGATGCAGCCGTTTCCGGTCCAAAGTTCGAAGCACATGCAGTCCCGAGCTTGAAGCAGTTTGTTCGCGACATTGCCATGGCAGTGCCCAGCCCGGCGGGCGGCAGCATGTTCGAAGCCTGGCAGAAGACGAGCCAACCCTCCGACAAAAATGCGCACGCTGATGCTAAGGTCGTCCCGCCTGTCGGTGATCTGGGTAGCGGATCGGACTACACTGTGTTTCTGCAACACCTCGGCGTTCCCTCATCGGATATCAATTCGAGCGGCAAGTATGGCGTCTATCATTCGGCGTTCGACAACTTCAACTGGTTCAAGAAATTTGGCGACCCCACATTTGCATACGAACAGGAACTGGCGCGATTCTTCGGCATGGAAGTGCTGCGGATGGCCGACGCCGACATGCTGCCATTCGACTACGACGCATACGGGAAAGAAGTGACGTTGTATATCGAAGCCGCCAGCAAGAAAGCACAATCGGAATTCGGCCCATCGACGCCGGATTTTCGCGCAGCTGCCGACGCTGCGAGACGATTCGAAGAAGCCGGCGTAAAGATGATGACGCGTGAGCAGAAATACAAAGATGAAGCGGAGTTGAATCAGGCGCTCCGCTCGGCGGAGCGGAGCCTGCTGAGTCCCGAAGGACTGCCGCATCGCGCCTGGTATCGTCACGCAGTCTATGCTCCCGGAGAGTACACGGGATATACGGCCGTCGTGATCCCCGGCGTGAATGAATCAATTGATCGCCACGATTTGGAACAGACGCAACGAGCGATCGCCGCTTTGGCGGCCGCTTTGACTCGGGCTGCCGATACTCTGAATAACGCGCACTAACCGATAAGCGCGTTCAGCCAGTCGAGGGTGATTGACGCTTCGGCATCTTGACCGAGAGCCTTACGAACTGGCTCGACGCACTGCGGAATTTCCAATATTTCTTCTGGTGAATTGAGGGCCTGAGCCATGGAGAACCGGACAAATTGTTTTCCGTACTCCCACCACGAAGCGTCAAACCAAGTGCACAGGAAAACCGGAATTCCGGCCGCTGCACACTCGACTGTAACGCTCGATTCCACCGTGATCGCAGCCCATATGCGATCTCGAAGTTCAGCTGTAAACGGACCACCTATGATTTCGACATATCTCCGTTGTTCGGGTGTGAGAATCTTGTCCAACATTCGGCGGCGATCAGACAGGCTTTCGAACGGATGTAGTTTGATGACAACTGTACGATTAGTCTTTTTCGCCAATGACACCATCGGTCCTAGAATTTCACGGAAAAATTCAGCCGCCCGCCCCGCGACAGATTCGTAGTCTGAAGAAAAAAACACAATCAGGTTGCGGACATTTTCGTCTTTAGATTCGGACGGGTGATTATTTCCGTGTGACAATCCCATTTCTATCTTTTCTTTGGGAAGGCCGCAGTGAGTTTGCCAGTAATCTTTCTGCATTTCGCTGATGGCGAGGTAATGATCGGAACAGCCGGTACGAAACTGCAAGTTAAAATTCAATGCTCCGTGCTCGGCATAAATAGTGGGAATTTTGCGTCGGTTAGCGAGCAATATCGGCAGGCGCGTGTATGGGTTATTTTCATCGGCGGAGATCACTGCTACGATGTCTTCTTTTTCAAACACAACATTCCATGCGTCACGAACCCTGAGCCCGGTTTCGAGGAACTTCGGAAAATCGTCGAATGCGCCTAATTTTGCAGCGAGGGTCAGTTCTCGATTGGAATTAGCTATTCCAGATTTCGTCCATGCCTGCTGCATATTCGTGATTTCGCATTCGCTCGCTTTCGCAAATGGCCTCGGCGAATATGCAGCTAGATTGTGCACCCGAACATTAGGCGGACGATCGCCTATTCCACCATCCTGCCTGGTAACCACTGACAAGAATTTTCGCTGCGACAACATTCTGGCGAAGGCGTATTGAGTTGCCGTCACGTTGCGATATGCGGAAGGCAATAGTAGTTGACCTTCAATTAAACCCGAACCGGCACGAGGAGTCAGCCATCGACGAACCGAGAAGTCGGCATCCCATTTATCGAATGCGATCTGACGGATCGTGGCAGCATCGAAAGTCCGCGACAGACGTGCATATCGACGGATCGACGCAATGACTCCGGTTTTCTCCTCCGCTTGAAACGCTTTGACTTGCTGGCCTCGAAGTTTCGACAGCATTCTGACGAGAGCGTGCGGCCGTGTGGCCATGATCTCAGCATGCGTAGGAATTGACTCTGCCAACTCGACAACCATCAATATCTGATCCAGCATTGGCAGCCGATATGGGATAGCCAGTTCCCACCAATCGATTCCCTGACTATCGATGAATTTACCGAGGCCGATGGCAACCAATGTTTGCAGTCGCGCCGCATGCGCTCTGGTATCGGCGAGGTCGTAAACACTTCGCACCGGGCAACCCAACTTCTTTGACAAGTGCTCGTATGCGCAGCGTCCCGCCCAACCCAGATCGACGATCAAGTCCCACCGTGGAACGGCCCACGGACCTGAATCCGCGCGATCGTCGGGATGTAACAGAAGAATTTTCAATTCTCAATCACTGTTGTTGGGTGCGATTCTACACTGGTGCGTTCGCCAATTTTCGTAGTACCGTTACTGCATGGTTGCCAGCAACGCAGTCGACTTTTTTCTGCACAACATTCCTTCGGCTGCGGCCGCGACGTTTCTCACCTTGTTTCCTATCGTGGATCCGATTGGCGGGATTCCAGTGTTCTATTCACTGACTTCCCGCTCATCCAAGCAGGAGCGCAATTCGACGGCGCTCAAAACTTCGGTATACGTGTTTGCGATTCTGGTGGTGTTCCTGTTCTTCGGACGGTTTGTGTTGAGCTTTTTTGGAATTTCGCTACCGGTTCTGAAAATCGCGGGAGGTTTAATCGTCGCCAATACAGCGTGGGGAATGGTGACTGCGTCGAGCAGAATTACTCCGGCGGAAAGCACCGACGCGGCCACCAAGGAAGATATTTCGTTTGCGCCCCTGGCGATGCCACTGCTATCTGGTCCGGGTGCGATCGGAGTGGTCATGGGTCTCGCCGCTCACGCCGATCACCTGGTCGCATACTTAGGAATGGTTCTTGGGATAGCACTGGTGTCGGTATCCTGCTATATGTTCCTCATGCTAGGCGGCCCTATGGGCCGTCGGCTCGGGCCAAGCGCAATCGGCGCGATCAATCGCATCTTCGGCTTTTTAATCCTCGCAATTGCCGTGCAATTGGTCTGGGATGGCGTGGCGGATTTCAAGAGCTGACCATAATTTTGATGAAACATTCTGCGATGATCCTATAGAATTCACCGCGATGAAGATCGTGAAAGTAGCCCTCATACTGATTCTCGCGATTTCGGTTTCGCCATGCCTGGCCCAAATTGGCCAGCCAACAGACTCGGCGGCAACCGCGCAAACAAGCATTCCAACGTTCAGGAATCGCGCCGAAGTCGTACTCGTTCCCGTCGTTATACGCGATAAGCACGGCAAGGCCGTGACTGGACTCACGAAGGACGTATTTGCCATTGAAGAAAATGGCAAGAAACAAGAGATTTCGTCTTTCGAGGAAATATCTCATCAAGACATTAAATGGAAGGAGTCAAGCCATGGCGAAGGCTATTCCAACCTTCCACTGGACGAATCCCAACGGTCTCACGTAACAATCATAGTTCTCGACCTCATGAACACGGATGAATTACAGCGTACGAACGGGAAAGAGCAACTTGTGCGCTTTCTTTCCAAAGACCTGCCTGTCGGTGAACCGATCTCGTTGCTTGCTTTGACCAAAAAAGGGGTGCAATTAATTCATCCTTTCACTTCTGACCCAGGAACGCTTATAAAAGCGGTTCAAGACTTCAAGGTCGAAGGGTACACGCTCGGATTCAACGTCGGTATCGCTTACGAAACCCTAAAACAACTACGAGAGATTTCACGATCCTATGCCGGAATTCCTGGGCGCAAGAGTCTTCTGTGGATCACGGGGAGAATACCGTACATGGAATTGCCAGGCACGGCGGAGGGAGTGTCCAGCACGGGAATAGGCACCTCATTCCGTGAGACATGGGAAGCGCTTCTTTCGTCTAACATTGCTTTGTACCCTCTTGAATTGTTCACGCCGAGAGGCTTGGGGCGAGCCGACACAAGGTCTCCTTTTGCGTTTCCATCGGGCGGGGACTCACGACAAAACCTTCGTTCTTTCGCCGATGCTACAGGCGGCGTATTGTGTGACGAAACCAACGGTCTCAAGAGATGCCTCGACGTAGCCATAGAAGACTCCCGCTCTTATTACTTGCTGTCCTATTCCCTTGCGTCCGATGATCGAAAACCAGGCTGGCGCAAACTAGGAGTGAAAGTAGCGGCCCCATCAATACAGGTTCGGGCACGCGAAGGCTTCTATTACGACCCATCTGACCACTCGAATCGTCCCAATAACGAGCATGCGGATGAGATAACGGCATTGGCGTCGTCGCTGGCTGCGAGCGGAGTCCTGATGAACGTAAAGATCCTTTCGCCGCCAAGCAAGCGTGATCCCACGCATGTCGGCAAGGTCACTGAGGAATTTGTCGTGACCATTCCACTAGATGGCATTACGGTCACATCCTCCCCTAACCCAACGCTCGACCTCGAAGTTGGGGCGATCGCTCTAGATGCGAAGGTCAAAGATGCTGGTGAGTTTCTGCATCCGGTGCACGGCAACCTCACATCCGACAAACTTAAGGAACTGGCAAGGGATGGAATCCATTTGCGGGAAAAATTAGAACTCGCTCCTGGTAGCTACGACGTTCGATTCCTTGTCCGGGACAATCCCACCGGAAAAATCGGCACAGTCGTGTTTCCGTTGGAAGTGAAATAGCAATTCGTAGCCCAATGCACAAGAGAATTCCTCAACTCGATGCGCTCCGCGGTGTGGCCATCCTGCTAGTGATCGTTCACAACACGGTACGCGATCCGTGGATGCATTTGGGCTTTATCGCGCGCAATGGTTGGATGGGCGTCGATCTGTTCTTCGTTCTATCCGGATTTCTGATCACAGGCATCCTGCTCGATACGAAGCCATCTGAAAATTACTTCAGAGATTTTTATGCTCGTCGGTGTCTTAGAATTTGGCCTTTGTATTATGCGCTGCTGGTTTTCATGTTTGTGGCTGTTCCCATTTTGCGGCCATCGGAAGCTCACGTCGTATTTGAGAAGTCGGCACCGTGGTGGGCTTATTGCCTGTTCCTTCAGAACTTTTTGCTGGCTACGCCAACCATGGCAGCGGGAGCACTGGCCGTCACCTGGTCGTTAGCGATCGAAGAGCAGTTCTATTTAGTTTGGCCGTTTGCTGTGCGATATTGTTCGGTTTCTGCGGTTCGCCGGATTGCGATCATCGTGATTCTTATTGCTCCAGTGTTGAGATGGTACTTGTCAGCACACGGGGCGAATATTTATTCGAACGTATTTTGCCGACTGGACGGCTTGATGGCAGGAGCGTTGCTTGCCGTAGCTATGCGGGCAAGAGATTTTAGTCCGTCCAAATATCTCGGCGGGGCGTGGCTTTTGTTGTTCGGATGCGGAGCGCTTGCGCTGCTTGCTGAGGCCCATGATGCCCGCTGGATCACTTTCTCATTCACCGCGATCAGCTCAGCGGCGCTGGTATACCTGGCAATATACTCACGCCGGAGATGGTTTCAAACGGTGCTCGCCAATCGACTTCTCGTCTATACCGGAGTCATCAGCTACGGACTGTACTTACTCCACAAGATCCCGTTTGATGTTGTTCAAAGCCTGCACATGAACCGCCATCCCGTACTGATGTTGCTGGGAGCACTTTTCGCCAGCTATGTGATCGCAATTCTGTCTTTCAACTTGTTAGAAAAGCCGTTCCTTAAGCTCAAACGATTTTTCGTTCCCGAATCAAAAGAAAAGGTACGGCAGGAAGCTCCCGCCGTACCGTAAGTTCTCGATACTCAATTCGATCTATTTCTCTGCGCCAGCAATCGCTTGCTGATACGGTTGGTATGCCGCATATCCGTGCGCGCACCCGGTGGCGTCCGAATAACCCGGCATGTAGGCACAGGCAAGGTCCTGGTCATAGAGTTCTACGACATTAGCAAAGCTGTTGGCCTCGAAGGGCAGTAGCTTCGCCAAAGATCCCGTAGGCAGTTTCCCCACAACGCTGGTCTGTGTCCACGATTGGAGCTGCCTCACTACGGGCGCCGAACTGTATTTCGCAAACATGGCAACCCAGTCGGACGCCGATGGCACGCCATTTTGTTGACTGAAGATGTCGTTATATTGGGCACCGCCCGAGCCAATTCCTATATTGTTTGCAATATCGGCTGCGGCTTCCGCGTCAGCCCAATCAGTGCAATTCCATCCTTGCCCAGAGCAGGCGATTTCCATTTCGTACGGTACTTGCGGATTCTGTGACGCGATGAAAGTTGATTGCGCCTGATTACCGCCCACCCAATCAACTTGCAGGTTTCCAATCGACCCGGTCATCTGAATCATGACCGCTTCGCATGGATCGGAAGCCTGGCCGCCTTCGGAGTATCCTGGCCGAATGTAGGCGATCTGTTTTTTCCAGGACACGGAGTTATAGTGGGCAATCGCATTCGCCAGGAAATTATGCCAGCCGACCTGAATTGGTTTTTCCCAGGGTGCAGGAAAAGCTGAAGTGTCGCCGGAATGTCCGAAAGTATTCAAAGGTGTATTGCCATTGCCCGGGTGAATGGGACAAGTTACATAGTCGAGTTGCGGAGCGCCCACGGACTGGGCCCACGCTGCGGAGTAAATGTATGCTGGGGTCGCCGTATTTGAAACAAAATTAATGGGTTCGAGAACAACAGCAATTTTCAGATTCGTCGGGAACTTTTTGATCATGCTATCGCAAAACGTCCAGTCATAAACGCCTTGCGATGTCTCTATCTTGTTCCAGGGACACATCACTACAACGCCATTGATGTGGGGTTCTATGTACTGCATCCATTGCGACCAGCCGGGTGCATACGGGCCGCGGGGCGGCTCAACCGCCATAATCATAACGGGAGGGTGGGTGGCGGCTAGCAAGGGCGCCTGTGACACAACGAATCCCGCTGCGAGCAGGAACGCCAGAACAATTTGATTTAGAAGGTTTTTCAATCGAGAACTCCTTAGATTTATGGAATTCCCCAGGCACATCCGTGCGGCGCGGGGGAGACTACTTCTTCAATAGACAGATCGGATTCTAGGGTGAAAACCCTAAGCTGGCGAGATATCGGAAGGCCACCGATGCACTTCCGAGTGGACATCGACCGGGCCGTTAATCGGAATGTCAAATAGTTTTCAAATTGGACCTCGCAGTTTGAATTGGACCGAAACCAGTACGACAGCGGAGACGTTACCGATTTAGAATTAATCCCAGAGAATGGTCAATTTATTTTCAATCATCGCTTTGGGATTCTTTCTCGGAATGCGCCACGCCACCGATCCCGATCACGTGGTCGCGGTAGCAACCATTGTGAGTCGGCAGCGAAATCTTGGCCGTGCGGCGCTCATCGGAGCCTTCTGGGGTTTGGGTCACACGCTCACAATTTTTGTGGTCGGAGCTGGCATCATTCTTTTCAATCTGGTGATTCCGGCGCGTATGGGACTGAGCATGGAATTGTCCGTCGGCATCATGCTGATCATTCTCGGATTCATAAACGTTTCGAGCTTCATGCGTGCCGTACCCTCCGGAGATCATGAACTGACCAGCGAAGATGCGCTCGTTCATGCACACGAACATCGCCATGGAGATTTAGTGCATAGCCATGTGCATTCGCATGCGCACGAACCCGTCATTGGAATGGATCGGTTGTTCGGGAAGTCAAATCTCTACCAGCATCTTCGTCCGCTGGCAATTGGCATCGTCCATGGCCTGGCAGGTTCAGCGGCGGTAGCTTTACTTGTTCTCGCGACGATTCGCAATGCTCACTGGGCCATCGCTTATTTGCTTGTATTCGGGATCGGAACAATTGCCGGAATGATGGTGATCACGATGAGCCTGGCTTCGACATTGAAAGTTGTCGGGAAAAGTCCACACATTGCGCGCCGTCTGGGATTCGCATCGGGCTTGCTGAGCCTAGCTTTTGGCATGTTCGTGGTCTATCAGATTGGATTCGTGAATGGCCTATTCACCACGCATCCGATGTGGACACCAAAATAGATTAGCCGGTGCGGCGATAATCTCTGCGAGGTGCGGAAGACGACGCTTCGCCAGCGGTTAGTAGTCCACTCATGCCGCGCAGATTTTCCCACGCTGCATCGTTCAATCCGGGATCGGCGCCAACAAGCGTGCGAATCATGTCCCAGGCTGCGATGTTCAGCGACCCCTCTGGTGCAAGTCCCATCGCGAGCGACACAGAACATTGCGGGCAAAATGAGATGCGATGTGCTGATGATTTCTGGCGCGGCCTAATCCCCACCGTCTGGGCAAACATGTACATCGATACAAACTTGCTGCCGGGTTCCAACGAGCGATCACAACGCAAGCAATGCGGATTGTCCAAGAGTCCTCTTCCCACTTAGGGCTGATGTAAGGTTCATCCTGCCAAGTCATTCCGAGACGCGCAAGTATGTAGAGAGGTTCTTGGTCAGGACGCCAAAGCGGTCTGCCCCCTTTGCCTTAAAGCGCGTGTAGAATTCCGTGTAGCCACTTTCTCTCGAGGGGCACCCGCTTGATTGGCCGGAGACTCTCGCATTACGAAGTCGTCGCGGATTTAGGCGCTGGCGGCATGGGCGTGGTGTATCGCGCGCATGATACGCGGCTGAATCGTGATGTTGCTATCAAGGTTCTCCCGAACGATAAAGTCATCAGTGACAATGCACGCGGCCGTTTCAAGCGCGAGGCGCTGGCTGCTTCTGCTCTGAATCATCCCAACATCATCACAATTTACGAAGTGAATTCCGATGGGGACACCGACTTCATTGTTATGGAGTACGTCCGCGGATCGACGCTGTTGCACCTTTTGAGGCAGCGCAAACTTACTATCGAAGAAGCTCTGGGATATTGCGGACAGATAGCCGATGCGGTTAGCAAGGCGCACGCGGCAGGAATTATCCATCGCGATCTGAAGCCGGGAAACATCATGGTCACCGAAGATGGACTCGTGAAAGTCCTCGATTTCGGACTGGCAAAGATTGACTACGACAGCGGCGACAGCTCAGCATCCGGGATTACGCAGTCGTTCACTTTGACTCAACCGGGAATGGTTACCGGCACCGTCGCTTACATGTCCCCGGAGCAGGCCCGTGGGGAGAAAGTCGATGCCCGCTCCGATATCTTTTCCTTCGGCATCGTCATGTTTGAAGCATTAAGCGGTCAGCTTCCATTCAATGGGCCGAACTCGATAGCCCTGCTGCACAATCTACATTTCAGTCCGCCGCGAGATTTGACCCAGATGCGCCCCGATGTGCCTTCGCAAATTGTCGCGCTCATCGCGAAAATGTTGGAGAAGCAACCGGAGAAGCGCGTTCAAACCATGTCTGATGTGTGTTCGGTTCTGCGAGGCGGTAAAAGTAGCGTCCTCGATGGGCCGATGAGTTGGCGGTCGCGAGGGTCTGGCGCAGAAAGACTCCTTGCAAGCACAATGCCGCTTCCTGGCAAATCGAGGTTCTTGAGTAAGAGCAGGACTATAGAGCTTTCGCTGGCCGCATTGGTCTTTCTTGTAGGAATTGGCGCCTGGTATTTCAACCATAAGACTAAGACTGGATCAGCGACTGTTGTATCGCAGGAGTTGCCGGTGGATGAAAATGCATTCGCGCTGTACCAGCGGGCACGGCAGTATCTGGATATGTGGGATCGCACCGGCAATGTCGATAAAGCAATCGCGCTGCTGCAACGAGGCATCCAACTCGATCCGCAATCCGCGGTCAGCTATGCGGGGATGGGGGAGGCTTATTACTACAAGAATTTCGCGAATCCGGATCCGCAATGGCAACGGCTTACATCGGACAATGCGAGCAAAGCGGTCGCGCTGAACAATGATCTCGCAGAGGCGCACATCTCGCTGGGCATGGCGAAGGTGCAGTCAGGGGATTCCGCTGGAGCTGAGCAAGAATTTCAGAAGGCGGCACAACTGGATCCAAAGAGTTCGGTTCCCCACCGCGAGCTAGGCCAGCTTTACTCTAAATCCGACAAACAATCTCTTGCCGACAAAGAATTCCGCCGAGCGCTGGAGTTGAACCCGAAGGACTGGGAAACCGATGTAAATCTTGGTGCAGCAGCCTACAAAGTGGGGAATTATAAGGACGCGGTTTCATCCTGGGAACAAGCTTTACGAATTCAGCCCGATGATATTCACGCCCTCGTAAATCTTGGAGCGGGGTATCATGCTTTGGCTCGTGATGACGACGCAGCTGCCGCGTTGCAACGGGCTCTTGAAATCAAGCCAGACGCCGATGTTTATAACAATTTGGGAACGATCCGCTATTACCAGGGACATTATGATAAAGCGGCGGCGGCATTCGAAAAAACAGTTTCGCTCAGTGCGAACGATTTCAATAGCTGGGCCAGCCTCGGCGATGCCTATCGTCAATTGCACAACGCTGATAAAGCCAAACAGTCCTATCAACAAGCTATTCCGTTAGTAAAAGAAGAAATCGTCAAACATCCGGATCAAATGGAACTTCGGGCTGACCTTGCTGTGTATCTAGCAAAGACGGGTGACAAACAAGGCTCGCTTCAGGCAATTTCAGCAATTGACCTTGCCAAAGAAAAAGATCCAACGAATCTTTTCGAGATTGCCATTGCGTATGAGCTATGCGGAGAGCGTGATAAAGCAATAGATGTTCTGACATCCGCTGTGAAGGCGGGACAAAGTCTGGATGACATCAAGAACGAGCCCGACTTGGTCTCTCTGCGGGCGGATCCTCGCTACCACTTGAATGTAACGACCGCAGCTGCGGGGACGAAGTAGGCGAGTTATTGAGCACTACACGCGAGATCCCCTTCGACTTCGCTCAGGGCAGGCTCTCTCTCCGCCTGTAAAGCGACTTCGTTCGGGATGACTGCTTCTGGATTTACGGCCGTCATCTCGAAGATCCGGCGTTCTTCAGCGGGCGAGAGTGGGCTTGACTTACGCCGGGAGCGGGCGTAAAGTCCGCACTCATCAGCTTTTGGGGTCCCTCGAATGCCACTTCACGTTTAAGGAGTCAACACAAATGTCGATCTACCTTTACAACCTCGGCTTCAGCACGAGCAATGTTCTAAGCGGAAATTTTTCAGTTGGCGGCTCAGGAATCAATGCGTCGAATGCCTGGTTCCAATTCAACGGTTCGGGAAACCCCGCCGGCATAAACAACTACCAAGGCGTAATTCCGTCGCTTGGATCTGCCTCAAATTGGAGTCCGCTTTCGGCGCCTCCAGCCAGCTTCAATTCAGCCCAGACCGGTTCCGGAGATTATTTGTTCCTCCGCATTTTCAATAGCGACGGCGCGCCGGGTAATTATTTAGTAAGAACGACGGTTATCGTCGGCCAAGGCGATTCCGTTGTGGCTCCGGTCAGCTCGCAATTGCAATCGCCTTTCGTCAAGAACAGCGCCTATCAGCCTATGCCGGTGATCGACTGCGACACAGTTGCATTTTCGGCGCCGGGTGTTCCGACCTGGCCGGGACCGGTTACGGACAATAACCCGATAACTGCCGCGAGTTCGTGGGCATACTGCCTGGGCCAGGTTAATGGACCGACCAATTACTACACGTTCAATGTAGGAGCATCTGTCTATGTGACTCAAGGGAGCGGCGTGGGAAGTACGTATGCATTTGGCATCGATCCGAGGATGAAAGTAAATGGAATGAGCCGAGTTGCAGAAGATGCGGCGTAGTTTTCGCGGTTGTTTCTGGGCCGCTTTCGCGCGGCCCTTTTTTGTTTTACGGCATCGGGAAGGCAGGCGCCATCAAAGCGGCGGCAGCGCCGTCTTCTTCTGGATGCCCTCGCCTTCAACGACCGTGTAAATAAAGTCCGCTGGAACATCGTGAAACACTTCGACTTTCCCGCTCGGCCACTTTATTTCTACTTCCGTCATGACGGAGTTCGCTCCCAGGCCAAAGTGCAGTCGAGGATCATTCGACGAAATATAACTTCCTCCCGCACGGACTTCGCTGAACTGATTGAGCTTCGTCGCGCCATCTCCGGCCTTCACAGTCACCCGCGCACCGATCGCAGATTTGTTGCTCTTGGTGCCGACCAACTTGAACAGCACGCGATGATTCTTGCTCGAACGTCGTGTTCAGCAGAAGTGATGGGAGCCCATCTATGTTGATGACAACCATGTCCACGTTTCCATCGTTGTTCAAGTCGCCAAAAGCCGCGCCGCGCCTCGATGCATCCGGAATATTCGCGAACACGTCAGACACATCGTCAAATGTTCCGTCGTGCTTGTTACGAAACAAAAGCATAGGCTCTTTGTAACGCGCAGCACCGGCAATGGAATCAAGCTGCGGATAGACATGCCCATTGGCCTCGAAGATATCGAGCCAGCCGTCGTTGTCAACGTCGACAAACGCAGTGCCCCATCCGACAAGCTGGTAGCTGGGTTTCGCGATGTGAGCGGGACCGCCCTCATCCGAGAAGCCATCGGCACCCAGGTTGCGATAGAGAGCGTCCGGCTGTTCGGTAAAATTAGTGACAAACATGGAGAGTCGGCCATCATGACGATAGTCGCCCCAATCGACTCCCATGGATCCCTGTGCCTGGCCATCTCCGCTGAGCGAGATGCCGGAGATCATACCGAGTTCCTCAAACGTTCCGTCATGCTTGTTGCGATATAGATAATTTGGGCCGGCATCGTTGGCGACAAAGAGATCAGGCCAACCATCGTTGTCATAGTCGCCCCAGATTACGCCGAGGCCGTAATAGTGGTTGGGATCGTCGACTCCGGCTTTCTTCGAAACTTCTTCGAATGTTCCGTCGCCGCGATTGTGGAACAGCAAATCCGATTCGCCGGGAAGTCCCCACGGTCCGCACTGCACTGGAACACCTTTGAAGTGGCAGTTCTTTTCATCGACGCCGAACGGCGGCAACTTGTCGACATCGAAGTGGACGTAGCGCGAAACAAAAAGATCAAGATGACCATCTTTGTCGTAATCGCCCCAGGCGGCTCCCGTGCTGAAACCACCGGCGGCGACTCCGGCTTTTTCAGTAACGTCTTCAAATTTGCAATTGCCAAGATTGCGATAGAGCGCATTGCCTCCGTAACCTGTGACATAAATATCTGGCAAGCCGTCGTTGTCATAGTCGGCGACAGCAACGCCCATTCCCCATCCTTTGTGACTTAGTCCGGCGCTCGCAGTGATGTCGGTGAAGTGAAAGCCGGCGTCCTGGTGGTAAAGAGTTATTAGTGGATCGCCGCCTTTGCGGTAACGATCAAGCGTCGAACCGTTGACGGTAATGATGTCGAACTTACCGTCGTTATCGCAGTCGATGAGCCCGGCTCCTCCGCTCATGGACTCGACAATGTAGCGCTTGTCGGCAGACGCAATATGCGAAACAGTCAGTCCAACCTCGCTGGCAACGTCTTTAAATTGCGGGCGCGCAGGAACGGGCGGGGCGGTCTTATGAGCCTGTGCAGCTGCCAATATCGCGGAAAAAATTAGTATAAGAATGGTTTTGGCCATATCGATCAGAGCAAATTATAGATGGCCCACTGCAACCTTTTCAGTTTTCATGTGTCTTACTGGATAGCGGATTCGCGCGACATGGAGTTTTCGATGATTAAGCTATATACCGCATTATTTGTTATGTCTTTCAGTTTCATTTCTCTCGCCCAGACAGCGGAGGCTCCTTCGTCAAACAGTGTCACTCCAGTCTTGGTCGAGCTGTTTACATCGGAGGGCTGTTCGAGCTGTCCGCCGGCAGATCGGTTGCTGGAAGAGTTGGAGAACAAGCAGCCAATCGCGGGAGTTCACGTCATAGCCCTCAGCGAGCATGTGGATTATTGGGACCGCCTGGGATGGAAGGATCCTTACTCATCCGCCATTTTCACGGAACGGCAGGGTGCCTACGTCACGCAGTTTGGACTAGCAACGGGATTCACTCCGCAGATGGTTGTCGATGGTGAGAGTCAATTTACTGGCGGCAACGGCGCTCAGGCGCAGGACAACATCACGAAAGCTGCTGAGGCGCGCAAAATTCCGATCAAGCTTTCCGCGGTTTATGACCAAAGCACGCCGGGCAAATTAAAAACTAACATCGAAGTTGAACCCGGTTCCGGAACGGTTTACCTTGCGCTCGCATTGAGTCATGCGGAATCGCAGGTGCTTCATGGAGAGAACGGCGGACGCCACCTGACACACGTCGATGTAGTCCAGACTTTCAAGAAAGTCGGCAGCCTGGATAAAAGCAAAACCTTCTCGAAAGAAACAGAGCTAAAACTTCCTTCCGGCGTCGATCCGTCTAACTTGCGGCTGATCGCTTTTGTGCAGGACACGCGAAGAGGCGGATCAACCGGAAAAGTGCTTGGCGTTGCCGAGCAATCAGTTCGTTAGCTGGAGACTTTGTTCTCAGCAGGAGCGTCATGCTTTCCACGCTCGCGCCATCCTTCAATGATCAGGTAAAGAACCGGAATGAAGAAGAGATTCAGGATAGTAGACATCAACATGCCGCCCACAACCGTTGTTCCTACCGAGTGACGCCCTTTTTCTCCAGCGCCGCTCGCGAAAACCAGCGGCAAAACACCGAGGATGAACGCGAAAGAAGTCATCAGAATAGGACGCAGACGGATGCGAGCCGATTCGATAGCAGCTTCGAGCAGCGGCATCCCGCGCTGCCGCAATTGCTCTGCAAACTCGACAATCAGAATTGCGTTCTTGCTGGATAGGCCGACGAGCATGACCAATCCAACCTGACAGTAAACGTCATTCTCCAAGCCGCGCAACCATTGCGCGCCAAGCGCTCCGAGGAGCGCCATGGGAACTGCTAGCAACACGATGAATGGAAGCACGAAGCTTTCGTACTGCGCGGACAGCGTTAAATACACGACCAACACGCCGAGACCGAATAAGATCAATGTCGTGCTGCCTGACGCTAATTCTTCGAGCGACAGCCCGCTCCATGCATGATTGAACCCTGTCGGCAGAACTTTGACGCTGAGATCATCCATCGCGGCGATCGCCTGACCAGAACTGTATCCCGGAGTCGGCGAACCGTTGATCTCTGCCGAGCGAAACAGGTTGTAGTGTGAAATGACCTGCGGACTCGCAGTTGAAGTAATCGTCACGAGGTTCTGCAACGGGATCATCGCGTTGTTGTCGGAACGGACGTAGAACTGACCAATGTCCTTCACTTCAGCGCGGAACTGCTGGTCCGCTTGAACATATACGCGATAGGAACGATTGTTGAAATCGAAATCGTTGACATACGCCGAACCCATGTAAACGCTCAACGTGTCCGTAATTTGATTCAGCGAAACGTGAAGACTCTTGGCCTTTTCGCGATCAATTGTGACCAGATATTGCGGATCGTTGGCCGTGTAAGAACTGTACAAGCCGGTCAAATCACTTTGCCCAGTCGCCGACTTGTGACCATTGCCCTGCCGGATCATGGCCTGCGCTGCGTCTGCTAACTCTTGCAGCGTGTGCGATCCTTGATCGAGCAATTCATATTGGAATCCGCCAAAGTTACCGAGACCCTGAATTGGAGGTGGCGGGAACGGCAAAATCAGCGCACCCTGAATACCGAACAACGGTCCGCGGACGCGGTTGATCACAGCATCCGATTGATGCTCGTTGCCATGCCGTTGCGAATAAGGCTTCAGGGTGACGAACATTAAACCAAAGTTCGACGCATTTCCTGAGAATCCGAAGCCGCTGATCGCGAAGGTCGCCCGCACTTCCGGCAGCGGCTGCACTAGCTGCTGCACTTGATGCTCAATGTTCTTTGTGTACTGCAACGACGCGCCCGCGGGTGACTGCACTGCAATTACGAAATATCCCTGATCTTCGTTGGGTACAAATCCTTTGGGCACGCGTTGTAGAACGAGGTAAGCCGCACCCAATCCCACGAAGAAAAGAATCACAGCCAGCCAGCGCAATTTCAAAAACAATCGAAGTGCATGGCTGTATCCGGTAGTGATTGCGTCAATGCCTTGATCGATTTTTCGGAACACCCAATTCTTAGTTCCGTGCTGGCGCCCTAACAAGATCGCCGACAACGCCGGGGTCAAGGTCAGTGCGTTGAACGCTGAGATCATGATCGAGAAAGCAATCGTCAATGCAAACTGACGGAACAGAATTCCGGTCGTACCAGGAAAGAACGCTACCGGAACGAATACTGCGACCAGCACGAGTGACGTCGCGATAACCGCACTTGCCACTTCAGACATGGCGACGGAAGCGGCTTTGTGCGAATCCGCCTCGCCTTCCTGAATATGGCGTTCGATGTTTTCGATGACGACAATCGCATCGTCCACAACGAGTCCGGTGGCGAGCGTTATTCCGAACAACGTTAACGTATTGATTGAGAAACCAAGCAGCTTGATGAAAGCGAACGTGCCGATCAACGAGACTGGGATCGTGACGGCGGGGATGACAGTTGTGCGCCAGTCCTGCAGAAAAATAAAGATTACAAAGATAACAAGTATGATCGCTGCGCCCAGAGTATTAATGACGTCGTGAATGGACTCACTGACAGCGTCGGTGGTGTCGAATCCGCTGCTGTAAGCCATCCCTGGAGGAAATTTCTTCGAAAGCCGGTCGAGCTCTGCGAGTGCATTGCGATCTACATCGAGTGCGTTAGCGGTAGATAGCTGGAGCACGCATAGTCCAACGGCATCCTGGCCGTCGAACATCAATTCTGTGCCGTAGTTTTCAGCGCCTAGTTCGGCGCGTCCGACATCTTTCAAGCGGACAAGCGTTCCATCTGAATTTGTTTTCAGAATAATGTCATTGAACTGCGACGCTTCAGAAAGCCGGCCCACCGCCCGCACACTGATCTGGTAATCCTGGCCGGCGCGAATCGGAGGCTGACCAACCTGTCCTGCGGCAACTTCGACGTTCTGCTCCTGTAACGCGTTTACGGCGTCTGTTGCGGTCAATTGGCGGCTAGCCATGCGCACAGGATCTAACCATAGACGCATGGAATATTTGCGTTCCCCGAAGATGAGTACGTCGGAAACTCCCTTAATTCGCTTGAGCGAATCTTTTACATAAACGTCGACATAGTTGCTGATGTAAAGCGGCGTGTATTGATTTTGCGGAGAATAGACAGCCGCACAAAAAACGAAATTGTTGGACGATTTGGTGATGGTAATACCCGTCTGCTTGACGGCATTAGGCAAGCGACCCTGGGCAGTGTTGACGCGATTTTGAACGTCAACAGCGGCCAGATCAGGGTCGCGATCGAGATCAAAAGTTGCAACTATAGTGCTGGTGCCGTCATTGCCGCTGCTCGAAGTGACGTATTTCATTCCCTGCGCGCCGTTAATCTGCTGCTCAAGAGGCACAGTCACGGCGGACTCAACCGTCTGCGCGCTGGCGCCAATGTAGGCGCTGGTCACAGTAACTTGCGGCGGAGCTAAGTTAGGAAATTGCGCGATCGGCAGGCTGGGGATAACGGTCGCGCCCGCGAGAATGATCAGCAGGGCGCACACAGTTGCGAAGACCGGTCTTTTGATAAAAAAATCTACAAACATTCGGACGTAACTTTCGAAAATCTACATCAACTATGCAAAGGATGAACTAGGAACCGAGAACTTACCCCTGAGGAATGACCGGCATTCCGTCAACTAGAAATTGCGTTCCGGTGACAATGATCTTGTCGCCGGGTTTAATACCGTCCAGGACCTGTAGGTTGTTACCCACCGTTTCACCGATCTTCAGAGGACGCTGATGGGCAATGTATTTGCCTCCGCCCTGATCTTCGGCGATGAATGCGAAATACTCTCCGCCCAGTCGGGTCACGGCCAATATAGGTACTACGGTGTTCTGTTGCGATCCCCAAATTACGCGAGCGCGGATAAATTGCGACTGACGTAAGCGGTCCTGATGATTTGCGATTTTGGCCTTGACCAGCACGCTTTGCGTGGTGGGATCGACTTCAGGCGAAATGAAACTGATACGGCTGTCTGCTACCGGCTTGCCTTCGGAATCGACAATCTGCACCGGCATATTCATCTTCAAATCGCCAGATCGTTCAATTGGGACATAGATATAGGCTTCAAGATCGCCCGGCTGATCGACAGTAGTAAGTTGTGTCGTAGTGCTGACGCGATCGCCGACGCGAACTGGAATGTCACCTACAATTCCTGCATTCGTGGCGATGGCAGTGTAGTAGCGAAGCTGGACTTGCTGCTCACTGACTTGCGCATCCAGGGATTTGAGTTGGGCCCTGGCATTGTCGAGATTCGATTTCGCTTGATCCAAATCTTGCTTGCTGACAACCTTAGCGTCGTACAGACCCTGACTGCGATCGAATTGCTGTTGCGCGTAAGCGAGCGTGGCTTCCTGCGCGACACGGCTTTGTTCCTGACTGCTGACAGTCGCTTGCTGCTTGCTCGGATCAATCTGAATCAGCCGCGCACCCGCTGCAACATGATCTCCGGAGTGGACCAGAATGTGAGTGATTCGTCCCTCGACTTCCGGCATGATGATGGCCGATTCCCGCGACCGCAACGTGGCTACGTAATCGCTGGTGATGCCAACTGCTTCCGATTGCGCCACCTGAAGTTTCACAGGAAGCCCTTGCGGGGCGGCTTGGGCGCCCTTGGCAGTTTCATGGCTACATGCCGTTAAACCTAAAACCGCGAAGGCTGTGACGACCAACCCCGCTAGCCGCCAACCGATTAGTTTGTTAATTTTCTGCATATCTGAAGATCTGAGAAGCATTCTCTTTGACCTGATTTTTAGCTAATCCGCGCTATCGGATACGAGGTAACCTAACACGGAATCACGCCGGTGCAAAAACGCGCGGCCACTGGAAGCTTGCAACTTAGATGGATACCGAACACATAACGACTCGAAAAAGTAACAATAAGGCGAAGATCGGGTAACAGCAAGCGGCAAACGGTTCTGCTACATTGGTTTTCGTGATGAAACCTGAACGCAGCTTCGCCAGCGATAACAACGCCAGCATTCATCCCGAGGTTCTGCAGGCGATCTCATCCGCCAATCGCGGCCATTCCGTTGGCTACGGAGATGATCCTTATACCGTGGCTGCAATCAACAAGTTTAAGCAGCACTTTGGCGAGGACATCAACGTCTCTATTGTTTTCAATGGTACGGCCGCAAATTGCCTCAGCCTCAAAGCTTTCACCAATTCTTATCATGCAATCATCTGTACCGAGGCGGCACACATATTTAGCGACGAATGTGGGGCTCCAGAAAAATTCACCGGGTGTAAGTTGCTTCCGATGCCTGCGCCAGACGGCAAATTGACGGTCGCAGCCGCTAAAGGCGCGTACCACGGCATCGGCGACCAGCATCACGTTCAGCCAAAGATAATTTCGATCACGCAATCGACGGAAATGGGAACCGTCTATCGCCCCGAAGAAATTCGCGCACTTTCTGATTTTGCCCACGAACGTGACATGTTTCTTCACATGGACGGAGCTCGCATTGCAAACGCCGCCGCAAGCCTGAAGTTGAGTTTGCGCGCTGTCTCACGCGATGCCGGGGTGGATGTTCTTTCATTCGGGGGCACGAAAAACGGCGCGATGGGAGCGGAAGCTCTAATCTTCTTTAACCAAAAAGCCGGCCAGGACATACGGTTTCTACGGAAGCAAGGTATGCAACTGGCGTCCAAGATGCGATTCATTTCCGCACAGTTCGATGCTTTGCTCTCAAATGATTTATGGCTGCGCAATGCCACTCAGGCCAATGCTATGGCGCAACTGCTAAAGACCGAGATCAATAAAATTCCGCAAATCAAAGTTGTCTATGAAGTTCAGGCAAATGGTGTTTTTGCGCAGATTCCGAAACAAGCGATCACCAGGATTCAAGAACAATATTTCTTCTATGTATGGGATGAAGCCAGGTCCGTGGTTCGATGGATGTGTTCTTTTGACACAACCGAAGATGATGTAAAGCAGTTTGCCAAGGCTGTAGCGGCAGCAATTGGATCGTGAAATACATCAGCGGATGCAGCGTTTTTCTTGCATTTCAGCGCACTATCACTTAAATTGAGTTTCCCCCTTTTTGGATACAACCGAATCGCTTTTGAGGAGAAGTAATGAGCCTAAAGCTGCGAATCACATCCGGCGCTGCGTTAATTGCCACAATCATACTAACGATGACTACATGCGGACGCGACCAGCAGCTCGTGTCCATCTCTATTGCGCCGTCCACGGAAACATTCGGAGCGTCTAACATTCCGGTATCTGAAGACGCGGGATTGAACGTGCAGCTTGTGGCAACTGGCACGTATATCCATCCCCCAGCGAACAAAGACATCAGCAGCCAGGTCACATGGGTCTCGAACACTCCCGGAATCGCTACCGTCAATTCTACGGGGCTGCTTACGGCTACCGGTCAGGATTGCGGGACTGGCTTGGTGACGGCAACAATCACGAAAAATAGCACTGATGGCGGAATTTCATCATCTGGTGCAATCGTTTCCGGCACGATGACTGTCGATGTTGTATGCGACACCGGAAATGCGACCAGTCCAACGTTGACCATCACTTTCATGGGAACCGGATCAGGAACAGTCACCAGCACTCCTGCGGGCTTGATATGTACCTCGTCCTGTACCGCGTCGTTTGCCTCGGGCACTCCTGTTACGTTGTCGGCAAATGCGACGGGAACTTTTGGAGGGTGGTCTGGTTGCGACACCATGACAGGGGAAACCTGCGTCATCAGTTCTTTAACGACAGACCGTGCAGTGACGGTGACCTTTAACTAACGACCAGATTACTCTTCGCCTAGAATCTCGCTCAATGTGACTTTCTGCTTCCCGGCATTCTTTTTCTTCTTGCGATCGGGCACGACGCGTCCGACCGGGGCCAATCCGATGCGGTCGCGGGCCATTTCCTTCACGGCTTTTACTACGCTAAACCCTTTAATCTTCTTCTTTTTCGCCATAACTCTTTACCGATACTTTATCTTGCCATAGCATCTGATTGCCAAAGCTGCAATAATGCAGAAAAATAAGCTATATCAATCGCAGAGGCGCAATAAACAGCCATGGAAGAACGCGAATTTTTTGACGAACGAACCGAAAAGAAAATGTCTTCGCTAAGCTGCCCGCATTGTCAGCAAGCGGGCGAATACGAAATTACATGGATCGTCCGTACCAAGAAGAAGCAACTGGGCGGACGCGCCGATGAACGCGACCGTGCGCGCTTTGCGAAAGCCCAATCCTACATGCTGCGTAAAGACGACTTGCTCGGCTGTAAGAATGTGCGCTGCCGCAAACGCTTTGAGATATCGGGCGTCCAGTCCGTTGTATTCATGTAAACCCATCCCGTAGGTCTATCGCGCTCGGTTGCGCACCGCGCCCAGGTCTCTACCCGACAGACAGTGGCAAACCACGTCGTTTATACTAACTAGTTTGCCCAAGGAGTTTTACCTTTGAAGATATTAGTTTGCATGAAGCAGGTGCCCCAGAAGGACGCGCCGCTCAAGCTGAATGAAACCAGCACATGGATTCGCGAGGACGTTTCCTACGAAGTCAATGAACCGGACGCGTTTGCTCTCGAAGAAGCTCTGCGCCAGAAGGAAAAGCACGGCGGAGAAGTAGTAGTTATTACTGCAGGACCCGCGCGATCGCAGCAAGTGCTCCGCGAAGCTTTGGCCAAAGGCGCGGACCGTGCAATCCACCTTGAAGACAATGCATTCGTCGGCCTGGACGCGTTCAACACTGCACGGGCATTTGCCGCGGCCATCAAAGACGAGCAATTTGATCTTATCTTTACCGGCTTGCAATCCGACGACTACGGCTACGCGCAAGTCGGCGTCATACTCGCTGAATTGCTGGGGTGGCCGCACGCGACCATCATCATGCAGATTGAAAAGACCGATTCTGGAATCAAAGTAAAGCGCGAACTCGAAGCCGGATTCTTTCAGTTTGTCGATGTTCCATTGCCTGCTGTGCTGACCATCCAGTCCGGCATCAACAAGCTGCGCTATGCAACTCTGATCGGCATTAAGAATGCCAAGAACAAACCGCTTCGCAAAGTTGCGCTTGTCGAAGTTCAAGCTGCGATGGGAGAAAACTTGCAGAAGATTGAGCGACTTTACATTCCGCAGAAGACCAAGAATACGGAATTTCTGGAAGGCTCCGCATCCGAGATCGCGAAAAAACTGGTGGACAAACTGCGCAACGAAATGCGCGTGCTGTAGCAGGAAGGTAAGAGACCAACTTTATGTCCGACACAATTCTTGTAGTAGTCGAGCAGCGCGAAGGTAAACTGAATCGCGCTTCATGGGAAACCATCACCGCCGGTCAGGCAATCGCGGCAGCGACCGGATGGACGCTCGAAGCGGCCGTCGCTGGATCGGGCATCGCCGCACTCGCAGCAGAAGTCGCGGCCAAGAAAGTCGCGAAGGTATATGCGGTCGACTCGGCGAAACTGGAGCCCTATACTCCTGACGCTTTTTCCTCCGGACTCAAGCAACTTATCGCATTGAAGAATCCGAAACTGGTGTTGATGCCGCATACGTATCAGGTGCGCGACTTCGTCCCGAAACTAGCCACGGCGATGGGCAGCACTGCGATCACCGATTGCATTGGATTTAAGCACGAAGGTGGCAAGCTGCTATTCACTCGGCAGATGTTCCAGGGCAAGCTGGCTGCGGATGTGAGCTTTACGGGGAACGGCCCGTGGTTTGCAACTTTCCAAAACGGATCGTTTCGCGGAGACAAAGCCGAAGCCGGAGCCGGCGCTGCTCCCGTGGAAACTGTGAGTGTCGAAATCGCCGATACTGCGGTTCGCAACAAGCCGCAGGAAGTTTTCAAAGAAGCCAAGCAGGCGGTTGACCTGACGCAAGCCGAGATCATAGTTTCTGTCGGACGCGGAATCAAAGAGCAAAAGAACATCGATCTGGCGAAGCAACTGGCTGATGCGCTGGGCGGCGAGTTGGCAGCGTCGCGTCCTATATGCGATTCCGGATGGCTTCCGATGGACCGCCAAATTGGATCATCCGGACAGACGGTCGCTCCGAAGCTTTATCTCGCCTTGGGCATTAGTGGAGCTATTCAGCACATTGTAGGCATGAAGGGCGCACGCGGAATTGTTGCTATAAATAAAGACTCCGAAGCCCCGATTTTCGAGATTGCGGATTACGCTGTCGTCGGAAATTTGTTTGACATCGTTCCACCGCTAATTGAGGAAGTGAAAAAGGCAAAAGCAGGCGGGTAAGTCCAAGTTTCAAGGTTTCACGTTTCAAGGTTTCAACATGAGCCACTCCTATCGCGATCTCATCGTCTGGCAGAAGGATAGGGTCGGAAGTCCAAGTTTAAGGTTTGGTGTGGAGTAAACTTCATGACAGACTACAAATCGATCTTTGACGCAATTGAATCTACGCTCATTGATACCGGCTCCCAAACTATTTCGCGGGAGCAAATCCTCCAGGAACTAGAACCGTACAAGCATTACGCGGGGCGTCGTTTGACCGACGATGAATATTATAAAAAGCTTGTTCACATAGCCTTCTATGCGGGCTTTCGGGCCTCGACGGTGACGGCAAAACTTCCCATCATTGACCGACATTTCCCTGATTACAAGACAGTAGCTAATTACGGTGACCTGGAAATCGAGAAAATCCTTCTCGATGAGGCGATGATCAAGAATCGCGCCAAAATTCGCGCTTGCATTAGCAACGCCCAAGCTGTTAGGGAGGTAGTCCTTGAATTCGGGTCGTTCGCCCATTTTGTTGACTCACTTGAGGCGACGCCGACTGACAATAGCCTAATCGACCTGAGGGATAAGTTTCGTCGAAGGTTTCGCTTCTTGGGGGAAAGAACCGCTTTTCATTTCATGATGGATATTGGTCTGGATGTTTTGAAGCCAGATCGCGTTATTGAAAGAATTTTTAAACGACTCGCTATTGTAGATAACGACCTCAAGGATGATTCTCTATACGTCGCGCTGATTCAAGCGGGGAGAACATTCTCTCAGGCTACGGGACATCCCATTCGCTATGTCGATATTGTCTTTGTTGCTTATGGACAGATGGAGAGCGACGAACTTGGAATACAACATGGAATATGTCTGGAAATAAGTCCCTCCTGTCCCATTTGTGGCGCCAATAAATTTTGTCCTTACTACCGTAAAGCGTATAACCCGGCCCTATGCTAGTCTTTCGCAAACCGCTCGAAGGCATTGAACGTCCACAGATGCCGGCTGACGTCGTGATCGTCGGCGGCGGTCCCGCTGGAATGGCCTGCGCGTTACGTCTCTCGCAATTAATCGACGCGCACAATTCTACTCATCCTGATTCACAGCTTAGCAAAGAAAATATCTACGTCCTGGAGAAAGCTCGCGAGGTCGGCCAGCATTGTCTTTCCGGAGCATTGCTTGATCCGCGATCCATGCGTGAATTGTTGCCCGGATTCGAAAAAGAAGCTCCGCTCGACGCCGAAGTAAACAAAGAGGCAGTTTATTTCCTAACTGAAAAGAACAAGCTCAAGTTGCCCATAACACCGCCGCCACTGCGCGATCACGGCAATTACGTCATCTCGCTGAATCGTTTCGTGAAGTGGCTGGGTGGCAAAGTAGAAGAAGCTGGAATTACAGTCTTCACCGGTTTCGCCGGCTCGGAACTGCTATTCGACGGCGATCGCGTCGCCGGCGTTCGCACCGATGACAAAGGTGTAGACAAAGAAAATCGTCCGAAATCGAACTTCGAACCTGGTTACGACCTTAATGCCAAAGTCGTGATTCTTGCTGAAGGCACTCGCGGATCTTTGACCAAACAACTCATCGAGAAATTTGATCTCACGAAAGATTCCAATCCACAAACTTACGGCGTTGGAGTGAAAGAGTTGTGGGAAGTTCCTTCTGGACGCATCGCCAAAGGTGAAGTCATTTACACGATGGGATGGCCGCTCACAACACACGAGTACGGTGGCGCCTGGATTTATGGTGGAAAAGATAACGTCGTCTCCCTCGGATTTGTGACTGGACTCGACTATCCCGACCCGCGGCTCGACCCGCAGCGCGTGTTACAGGAATTCAAGCGGCATCCTTTTGTGACGAAGCTGCTTGAGGGCGGCAAGATGATTCGCTATGGAGCGAAATCTCTGCCTTACGGCGGCTGGTGGTCGCTTCCGCCACTGTCAGGCAATGGCTGGATGATTCTCGGTGACTCTGCCGGCTTTCTTAATTCGGCGCGCTTGAAAGGAATTCATCTTGCAATCAAGAGTGGGATGCTCGCTGCCGAAACTGCATTCGAAGCTTTGATCAAAGACGATTCATCTGCCGCAGCGCTCGGCGCATATCAAAAGCGAGTTGAATCAAGTTGGATCAAAGATGAATTGTGGAAGGTCCGCAATTTTCACCAAGGATTCGCTCGCGGAATGTGGGCCGGAATGTTCCACGCCGGATTACAGGAAGTCACCGGCGGACGAGGACTACACAACCGTTACACGTCCACCTCCGGATATTCGCACATGGAGCCTCTGCGCTATTTGCCTCCGAATGGCGGCGAAGAGGCGCATCTACTCGGTGCTGCTAAAGGCGATGGGAAATTAACTTTCGACAAGCTCACCGATCTTTACCACTCGGGGACGAAGCATGAAGAAGATCAGCCCGCTCACCTCATCATTCACGACACGAATATTTGCAACACGCGATGCGTGAAAGAATTCGGCAGTCCGTGCCAGAATTTCTGTCCGGCAAACGTTTACGAGATGGTGGACGACGAGACGCAGCCGTTCGGAAAACGGATCAGCCTTAATCCCGCGAACTGCGTGCACTGCAAGACCTGTGACATTCAAGACCCGTACCAGATCATCACTTGGGTCCCGCCCGAGGGTGGCGGTGGACCGAACTACGATGGCATGTAAGGATCGCTAATCATCCGGAAAACTTAGGAGCACGAGTGTGCTCCTAAGTTCCGAGATCACTATTATTTCCCTGGCATGTAACTGAGGTCAGCGCGATAGGTAGCTGCTTCTGTGTATAGAGAAGCTGTGCAATCGCGGACGGTCTTCTGTATCTGGTCCGATGTTTCCTTTCCATAGGCTTCGTTGAGCGCTTCCGCTACGGTCTTGGGCAAAGGCGCCATGTCCGCCCAATTCTTTTTGGAACTAAGAAGGACAAACTCTGGCCCTTGGCCTCCATTAATCATCTGGAGCCAGCCACTTGTCTTCGGCCAGTCTGGTTGCTTAACTAGCGCATCATTTACTTTTCTTATCGCAGCCACAAAGTCGTTCACCATGCCAGGGTGCAATAGGTATACGGTGACCGCAGTCAATGGCGCAGGAGTCTGGCTGGCTGGAGCCAGGCTCATGTCGGAACGATAAACATAGACACTGTTGTGGCCACTCTTCACATGCGGAGTCATATTCGCTTCGCCGTCCGCGGTGTCGGCTTTACCCATACGGCCTTCCCATTCGTCCAAATCTTTCCACGCATGTCCACAGGAAGAAGTGACGTACATACCGGCGTTGTCGCCGGTCTCAACCGCAAACGTATTCCACGTCCATGTATCTTTCTGAGCGCGGTGGAACTGCATATGTTTTTTTCGTCCGGCCTCGTACTGCATAGTTTCACCGGACTTAGGCATCGAAAAGTAGATACGGCAAACATTGTTGGCGTTCTGCGCATTGATTTCCTGCGTGCTTGGCGCGCTGGAATTGGTTTGAGCGAAAGACGACACTACGCAAAGGCAACCCACAACGAAACCCATCATTGGTATTCGCATATATGCTCCTGGAGAGAGATTTGCGGACGCCGAGAACTGTATGCCTGCTTGTCTGCAATGTCAAAGCGAAGGGCAAGACTTCTGTGGGAATCTCTTCGAATACTCATATTCCATTCATTTATGCATCCCTGGTACTGTTCGAAACAGCTTCGCTTTGCGAATAAAGCGCCCACGCGCTCGCCAAGTCCTGAACGATGTGGCCTAACGATTTGTAGACCGTAACTTCTTCTGCCGACCGTCGTCCTACTATTTCGCCTGCCAGAACCTGCCCAATCTCGGCGGCAATGTGATCGTCGCCGATTAGGCCTGCGGCTTTGGCTCGAAGAAACTCTGCGCCCTGGTTTAAAACGCCCTCGCGGCTGTCCACGATAAAACGCGACCGGACGACAAGCTCGTTATCCACTTCTGCAGGTCCGGCGTAACTTGATCCAACCAAATTCAGGTGGGTACCTGGACGCACCCACTCCCCGTTCAGAATTGGATCGGATGCAGAACTAACGGTACAGATAATGTCGGCGTCAGCAACTGCATTTCGAACAGAATCTGCCGCAGTAAAGGGGATGCCGAGTTCCGTGTTCATCCGTTTCGCGAAGTCCCGAGCGCGCTCCTGCGATCGTCCCCACACAACGATGGACTTAATGTCGCGAACTTTGCTGATGGCCCGCGCGTGCGTGGCAGCTTGTTCTCCATACCCGAGCAGCGCCATGCGATCAGAGTCCTTCCGAGACAGCGCATCAGTTGCTACCGCGCTTGCTGCCGCAGTTCGAATGGCCGTGAGCTGGCCGGCATGGACAACGCAGACCGGCGCACCGCTTTCGGGATCGAAGAGAATCACCAGACCTTGATGCGACTGGATTCCACGTGCAAAGTTTTCTGGGAACACGCTGATCAACTTGGCTCCAAAGGGGGCGCGCACTCCCATCGCGCCCGGCATAACTCCAAACATACGGCCGTCTTCTAAAGAAATAATCGAGCGCAACAACTGCTTGGTCTCGCCACGCGAGAATGCAATCATCGCATCGCGGACAATTGGAATGCACACATCGTAGGTAAGTCGGCGCGCGACTTCTTCTCTATCTATGAATCGCATACGATACCTTTAGCACATTGATTCGTGTCGTCGACCGAAGATTCTTCGTGCTTCGGTCGAGGGATCTAGCGCGCAGCGGCCCCGTCTGACCAGATAAGCCCCCCACGAAATCCCTCTCTCCGCCTTAGAACCTGCTTCGTTCGGGATGACTGCATTGTAAGCGCGAATTTCACCACACGAAACAATCTGCTAGTCTCTTTCGTATCACTCCCATGAATAAAATAACTGTCATTCTTGCCGCCGCACTTCTTCCTGTGCTTGGCATTGCCCAAACCGCTAAGCCGTCGCGAGCTACCAGCGCTCCCAAAGTCTGTTCTGCCTGCATCCGAGCGCATGAAGAATTCCTGTCATCCGACGCATTGCAAGGACGGGGCAGCGGTACCGCGGACGAACTGATCGCTGCGACATACATCGCCGCGCAATTGCGCGCTTACGGAATCGCACCCGCCGGCGATGATGGGGGATACATTCAGGCAGCATCATTGGTGAAGACCAAAGTGACTGCGGTGCCTACTATCCAAGCCACGCCCGACGGCGCTTCGCAGGTAACACTCACGTACGGAAAAGATTTCCTAATACGGAATGTCGTTCATACATCTTTTTCTGGCCACTTGCAAAAAGTCGATGCGGACAAAGGCGATGCAAAAGTTACGCCTGGCGCGATCACACTGGTAATGGGATCGAATCCGTCAAAAATCCGTAAGGCAGCCTTTGACGCGGCTAGCTCGGGCGAGGCGGTCACGGTCCTGGTTACAGGAAAAGCCGTTGCGTTTGAAAACGAAGACAAAGACTTGCCAAAAATATCGAATCGCTTGCAAAGCGAAGAGAAGGGCATGTTGAGTTTGAACTATTTGGAGTTGAGTCCGGATGCGTTCAAAATATTGCAACAAATGAACGATGGCACAATGATCAAGTTCGACGCTCCCGCCAAAGAAGAAAAAGGTTTTACCTGGAACGCGATCGGAATTCTCAAGGGCACTGACCCGACGTTGCAACACGAAGCGATTTTGCTTTCCGCACATCTCGATCACCTTGGTGTTGGCGAGCCGGTAAAGGACGACAGCATTTACAACGGAGCAGATGATGATGCTTCAGGCACCACCGCAGTGCTGGAACTGGCGCGGGTCTTGGGTTCCGGGCCCCGTCCGCGGCGCACCGTGATATTCGCTCTCTTCGGCAGCGAAGAGTCGGGAGGCTTAGGTTCGACTTATTTCCGCGAGCATCCGCCAGTGCCGCTCAAAGAGATTGCAGCGAACCTTGAATTCGAAATGATCGGCAGGTCGGATTCGAAGGTGAATGCCGACGCTGTCTGGCTCACCGGATGGGAGCGTTCGAACCTGGGTCCGACTCTTGCCGCTCATGGAGCGAACTTAGTTGCGGATCCTCATCCCGATCAGAATTTCTTTGCGCGGTCCGACAACTATGTGTTGGCGAAAAAAGGAGTGGTCGCGCAGACAGTTTCGAGTTACGGATTGCATTCCGATTATCATCAGCCCAGCGACGATCTGGCTCATCTAGACTTCAAGCATATGGATGCTGCCATCGGATCGATGCTGGCGCCGGTTGAGTGGTTGGTGAATTCCGGCTTCACGCCGACCTGGAACAAGAACGGGCAGCCGTAAACTCCGACCCGCCCAAGCAAAGCTTGGACGGGGCACCCATTTCATTTAAGAGCTATCTCCGCGGTTCTTCTCCACGAGATCCGCCTTCACCTCTAGGAGCAGCCTGCGGATGCGACGCACTCTCGTGCTGCGGCGCAGCATTCCTAGGTTGTTGCTGAGCCGGGCGCGAAGTCTCCGGCCGAGGCTGCGATTGCGGATGAGGATACGATCCCCGCGTTTCTTGCGGCTGGCCACCGGCGCTCGGTTTGCCTGAGGGTCGTGGTGTGCCATTTACATTGGCATTCTCCGAAGGCCTGCTTGCATCGCGACTTTGATTAGCAGGAGGCCGCGGCACGTTGACGCCGTTACGCCCTGTGCTGCCATTGTTCGTTGCGGTTGGAGGGCGCGCCACGGATCCACGATTCTCTGTCGATCCATTGGGCGATGCCGTGTTCGTTCTCGCCGGAGGACGCGGCACAGAATTTCGCTCGGCAGTGGCTGGACGATTTGTTCCGTTAGTTTGCCCAGATGAAGGACGATTCGGTGTGCTTGCTTCCCTTGCCCGTACAACTCCTGCGCCGTTGAATTGGCCAGGACGAGCGGTCGCTGCAATCGCTGGTGCTCCATGATTTACAGACGCGAGCAACTGCCGATTGTTGCTGGCAAGTTGACGGTGCTGCTCTTGCGCCGCCAATGGAGCCACATGACGTTCTCGCGCCGCCGCTAACTCTTGTCGAGAAGCAACTGCTGTTGTGCCTCCGTTGCCGCCGTTGAAACTCACGCGGTTTACGGTTGTGTTGTTGTTGATCACGGTCTTGTTGTACACATTCGTGACATTGGTGACGTTCACGTTATTGACGGAACGGTTGTAGTAAAAATTGTTGTGGTTCCAATATCCGCCAGCATAACCAGTACCGAAATATCCGAAGCCGTAGTTAATGCCGCCATAGAATCCAACGTGCGGACCCCAATAGCCGCCATGCCATGCATAGAAGCCGCCGCCCCATCCCCAATAGCCCGGTGTCCATAGCAAGCCAACAGGAGCGATAACCCACGTGCCCGGCACCCAGTAATAGCCCTCAGGACCGTATCCCCAATAGCCCGGTGTCCACACATATCCCGCCGCGGGACATGGAGGCTGCACATAAACCGGCAGTGCTGGAGGGCCGATCCTGATGGAAATACCGATCTGTGCAAACGAAACTACTGGCAGAACAATCAATAATGCCGCGAGGATAAATTGACATCCCAAGCGATGAATTCTCATAACGCTCCCTGTGCCGCGGTGTAAATCACGCGGACACCATATTTTCAAAGCTGTTTCTATAAACGCGGAATACCACGATTTGTTGCGTTAGGCGACGATTGCCCAGATTAAAGGAGTGCAAGATTACGATTTCGCAGGGCAACCTTTTTCAATGGTCTGTGGAGAGGAGTGTTACTGCGTGCGCCGCGATCTGGAGATGCGTTCGTCGATCGGCTTGCGGCTGGCAAAACCTTCATCCGTGCCATGCCAGTGTGTGATGCCAATCTCACCGAGCTTCCAACAGAGCAGTATGGTTTGTCCTTCGACTTCGCAGGGAAAATCGAGTAACCCGATATCGAGATCCTTTACCTGCACGCCGATGGCATCAATTTCAGCTAGCGCGTCTTTAACTTTGTGGATCGTCTTCTCGCGTTCGCCTTTACGCCCAGCCATGCGCACCACGTCCACATGAAGGCCTCCCTGAAGAAATACTCGGTGCGCCAATTCCTGAAACTCTTCGTCCACGGCTTCAATCAGGGCTTTGCCATCGATGGCGGTACGCAGAAGCGATTCCAGTGTGGACAAAAGTGACTGCGCTTCTTCGAGAGTGAATGTGCGGTCAGCCATGGCTGCTACTCTCTTCATTCTACGCGATCATGCGCCAGCTTTGCGCTTAGCGGCGTCGAGGATAACACTTACCATTTGTATCGTTTTGTAAAATGATGCGGAATCCCGCTACCAGCCTGCCATCCGCACGATCCTCGTGGTACACTCGACTCCCAATTAGTTCACTTCCCCCTTCGAGGATAGATTCAATGCGACTCGCAAAATTGCTCTTATCTTTGGCCCTGTCCCTGGCACTGCTGGTTACAGCCGCGTCCGCACAAACATTCCAGGTTCTTTACACTTTTCACTTTACCGATGGAAGCACGCCGAACGGAAGCCTCGTCCGCGACAAGGCCGGTAATCTATACGGCACAACCCAACTCGGCGGCACATCGGGAAGAGGAGTGGTGTTTAAGCTGAATTCTGCGGGACAAGAAACTATTTTGTACAACTTCACCGGGAAACTCGACGGCGGGATTCCAATTGGCCGTTTGATCGGAGATTCCGCGAACAATATCTATGGAATTACCTCGCTTGGCGGAGATCCCACTTGCAGTTGCGGGACCGTATTCAAACTTGCACCAAATGGCACATTGACTGTGTTGCACAGCTTTCTCGGTGGTACGGATGGCGCACAAAACTCCGGGCAGCCCGAGTTGGGACTGGTCATGATCGGCGGGGATCTTTATGGATCTGCCAGCTTTGGAGGCGTCTCTGGATGTGATGGAACGCTGGGCTGTGGCGTGATCTTCAAAGTTACTCAGAGCGGCCAGGAAACCGTGTTGTACCGGTTTACCGGGAAAGCAGATGGCGCGTTTCCCCAAGACCTAATCGCAGATAACGCAGGCAACATTTACGGAGCCACCGGCGGCAGTTACTCGCAGGGCAATGCAGGAACGATATTCAAGATGACGACGGCTGGCACGATGACGGTGCTTTACACGTTGCCCGGTGGCACTGCTGGAAATTCTCCGCGGTGGCGTTTACTGCGCAGCGCTAATGGCACGTTTTATGGTGTGACTCAATTCGGCGGCGATACAAATTGCCCCGTCGCATCCAGTGGTTGCGGGGTTGTGTTCATGCTGAATCCAGCCGGCAAGGAGACTGTGCTGCATACGTTCAACCAGCAAGCAAACGACGGGTTAGAGCCGTCGGGAGGGACAATGGATGCGGCCGGTAATCTCTACGGCGCAACCTTCTATGGCGGAACTATCAACTCAACTTGCACGTTCGGATGCGGGGTCGTTTACAAGATCGCGGGCAATGGAAAATATAGCGTCTTGTATGATTTCACTGGCGGAAACGACGGATGGATTCCTACAGGCGGCCTAACTCCTGACGGCGCGGGCAATCTCTATGGAACTACTGTGAACGGCGGCGCATCGGGTAACGGCGTTGTGTACAAAATCGCACCATAACTTTAAGACGTCGCTTATGCCACCCTCAGCGTTTAATGTTGAGGGTGTTTTTTTGCCCGCCGCTCTTTGGCTAATCTGGGCGGAGAATATTCCTATTGAATCTCCAGCATGCGATCCAGAGCGACGCGCGCCCAATACTTGACGTCGTCTTTTACTTTGATCTGATTCACGATGTTGCCTTCTGCAAGATTTTCCAGCGCCCAGCAAAGATGTTGCGGCGAAATCCGGAACATTGTCGTACACAGGCATCCGGAATCATTCAGCGAAATAACTTTCTTCCCTTCCGCTGCGAATTCTTTTCCCATCCGATTGACCATATGAATTTCAGTTCCCACCGCAAACATTGATCCCGATGGAGCTTCCCGAATGATCTTCAGCAAGCCTTCAGTTGATCCAATTCCATCGGCTTTCTGGCACACTTCCCAGCGACACTCCGGATGAACGATCACCTTGATTCCAGGATGCTGTGCGCGAACCTGATCGACATGCTCCGGCAGAAAGCGTTGATGCACCGAGCAATGGCCCTTCCACAAAATGATCTTTGCGGCTCGGAGGCGTTCATTGGCCAGGCCGCCGTTAATCATGTAGGGATCCCAAACGACCATTTCGTTCAGCGGAATTCCCATTGCAAATGCAGTGTTGCGCCCTAGATGCTGATCGGGCAGGAAGAGAATTTTTTCATTCTTAGCGAAGGCCCATTCGAATGCGCCCTTTGCATTTGACGAGGTGCACACAACCCCATCGCGCTCGCCGCAGAATGCTTTAATCGCGGCGGCGGAATTCATATAAGTAATTGGTGTGATGCCTTTACCAAGCTCGTCAGTCAAGCCTGCGGCGCGAAGTTGCTCCCAGCAGGTTTCTACCTGGCCGATCTCTGCCATGTCGGCCATGGAGCAGCCGGCATTCAGATCGGGAAGAATCGTGACCTGCCCCGGACGGCTCAAAACATCCGCACTCTCAGCCATAAAATGCACACCGCAAAAAACAATATATTTTCCGGCAGCTCGTGCGGCTTCCTGGGCCAGCTTGTAGGAATCACCACGAAAATCTGCGTAACGAATCACTTCATCGCGTTGATAGTGATGTCCAAGGATGATGCAATCGCGGCCAAGTTCTTTACGAGCGGCTGCGATGCGTTCGTCCATGGTGTGGTCCGGTTGGACGAGATAGTTTTCCAAACTGCAAATTTCTGAAGCGGTAGCCATGTTATGTCCTGCTTTCAGCTTCAACGCGAATAGGCACCCACAAGATCTTGCCTTCGAATTGAAACGGGGATGTTGAAAGCCTTACAGCGGCTCCAGCAGATTCACTGCGCTTTACTTAACGCCCAACCTGCGGGGTTGTTGAAGCCACTCATTTCTTGTACTGCACTGTTAGATGCCTGTAGACCTTCCAACGATACTCAATATCCAATCCGCTGAATGGCTCTGGAATCCACTGTTATTCTGCACCGGAAACGGGTTTAAGCGCAATAGCCAACCTAGAATCTGCGATCTATCGGGACCGGCCGTGGGATGGGTCAGGCGATGTAGCCGACTCCACATCCATATGTAGGCCCTTGTCAGTCGAGATTTTCGGAGGATAGCAACTACCATCTGCGTTATACGTCTTCACGCAACTCGCCGTCACAGCAGGGCGTCGCGGCGACTGCGCAAATTGCCACACATCTGCGAAGCTGACTCCACTCTGCGCTGGGACTGGCGGATGTTTTGGAAAGCCACATCCGGGCGATGGTGGGCAGGTGTCATTCGCCACCCAAAATGAAATTTTTCTCCCGACTGCATTTTGACGAATGTCCTCCGCGGTAACAATACTCACGCCTGCCGATTCCTGGCTCGCGATGCCGGAGCAATACACTCCGGCCGCAAAGCCGCTCGCATTCACCGCGTCGACCCAGGCATAGATATAAGCTTTCTGCTCCGGCAACATGCGTCCACCTTCTTCCTGATCGAGAAAGATAATCGTGCCACCGGGAAAACCCTCGCGATGCGCTGCGGAGATTGCAGTTTGGGCATCGGACTTACCTAGCCGGGTTGCGTTCGCAATCGTCTTCAACTGCGCATACGCTCGACCATTGAACAACACGAGAAAACCAAAGCCTGCGGCTTCGATTTTTCGGCGATTCCCTCTCCACGTATTGTTTTGCGCGCTTGGAGGGTGGCTCAACCAATAACCCATGTAGGAAAACGTCTCACGAAGCGCGGGCAGATTCGCATCACCCGGATAATTATTGCGATCGAAGCCGAGGTATGACGTAGGAGCTTCTGGCGACGCACTTTGTCCGGCAGCAGCGAGAGTCAGGCAAAACAACGCCATGATAGAAAACGTAAATCGTTTCGACATTCAAATTCCTAAATCATGAAATGAAGGACTGTGTGCAGAATTATTTTAGACTGGAAGCTATCCTAAGAAGAAAACTAGGAGAGAGAGGCTATGCGCCGGAATGAGCGGCGCGAGCTTTGGGTCGAGCCGCCACAACCGCTTGTTTCGGGGCAGGACGTGTATTTTGCGTTTGATGTTCGACTACCGTGAGCTCTTTTTCGAGGGACGAAAATCTCTGCATGATTTCGTTGATGCGCAACGCCATGTTGCGAATAGTTTGCAGCTGAGATCGCTCGATATCCCCTAGCGAGTCCTGTTCAATCAATAATAATTCTGCGTTTCCCAAGGCAGCAGTTAGGGCGTTATTGAAAGTGTGGCGCATCTCCATGGCATAGCGTCCGAGCGTGGCTTCGCGTTGCATCGCGCTATTTTCTCGCTCCAATCGCTGAACACGTTCCGTGAGGCTACATCGTTTGAGGATCTCTGTGATTAGAAGAACGGCGGAATCAACCCATCCGTCCTGGCGCTTGATTCCAAGAACACGCGGATGCGGCGCAGTCTCTCGAATCTCGGATTGATTCTCGAGAACCACCGCCATCTTGCCCGATTGTTGGACAACACGAATAACCGCGGCCTGGCGTTTTGAGATCACGCCACCGAGAAACACCACGTCAAAGCTTTTCGGAAGTCCTTCGAGGCAGAGATCGGAACCCATCACAGTAAAATTGGGTACGTCACGCTCTAACTGCCAGCGTGCGGTTAGCGCATGGGACATTTCGCCGTCATCGGAAATGATGAGGACGGATGCGCTGTCCGTTTTCTGACCATGAGATGTATGTTCCGGCATGGGATTCGTCAGTTTCTTGATCACAGGCTAGTTGCCGGAATCTGGTGTCCACGCGGGACCACCCGCCGACACTTCGAAATCAGCATGCTCTGAAGACGCGGCAACTCCTGCAGCCGCAGCGTTTGCTTTTGGTGCGGCAGGCGCTGCCATGGATGCCAACGGCCCTCCGCTCTTCGCGAGCGCCGTATCCACAGCGGTTCGCAAATCGACCAGCATTGCCAATGCTTGACCCGACGAATACTCGGCGTGGAACATCACCTTCCACGAGTTGCAAATCATGCGCAGACGGTCGATTGGTTCTTCCGCTGAAAATTGGGCTTTACGGCAATCGAGCGTAGTAACTCCACGCCGCTCGAGTTCGCGCAATCCATCCAGAATTGCGTTGAGATCTTGATGCATAAGCCGGAAGAACGTGCGTCGCATCAAGAAGCTGAAACGCGTGAAGGCGACCATCGCCACTGGTAGGAAGAAATTCTCTTTCGCCGACGTCTTGATCTTTCGGCCGCGCTCGATGATCCGGCCATTAAATATAGTGTTCAAAGTCGTGCAACTTTTAGCCTCGATCAACAAAGCTTCGAGCGGAGACAGCCATTCGGGAATTGTGAAATCTGTATTGCCAATCGCAGGTTGAAGGAGTTTAGCGACGTACTCCATATCAACTTCGTTGTCGTCGAGACGTGTTGGAGCGCATTGCGAAAAGAACTGCACCAGCAGGAAATCGATCTTGTCGCGATCGGAATCAGTCCGTTCGGATTTTCCGAGATGGTGAAATAAGAGCGCACCTAACGCGGCTGCTCCAGTCAACGAGGTAGTTTGCAGGAACTGCCGAAGCTGGTGGACCTGGATTTGGCTGTCAATTGTAAGCAGCCATTGGCTGGCCTCGCCGATTGACTGCAATGAATGTGCATCGACTCCGTCAGCTAATTCGCTGCAAGCTGGAACATCAATCACAAATTCTCGCGCCAGCGCGACGTATAAAGGATAGAGCGTCCGGGCGTTCTGCCACTCGGCAGCCGGGTTGTTGGAAACACTCGATGTAGCAGATGTCATGATTTCACGATCCAATTGGTTAAAGCGGATGTAAAACGGGCGGCAACTGCGGTCCGGTCACCGTGATACTGGAGAGCGACAACGCAAGCTTCTGTATCGAACGATCGGTCGGAATTCTGAAGGCGCAACATATCGCCGAACTCAAGTGGCAAGGCGGAAGCAAATAACGCTTCTTTCGAAGTGCCAAATTCAACGACAGTGTTTTCAGAAAAAGGCGTCCCGTCATCGCCCACGCGCGTCAACATTACGGGGATTCTGACTGGCGTGGCATCGGGGAAAAACTTGGCCAGCTCAGTTGTGGTGCTATGGCGACCTATGCGGGCCGCCGCAATTCCTTCGTTAGCCAAGGATTCCTCAATCCCAGGGGAGGAAGAGAGTTGCCAAAATCATTCAACGAATGCAGGCCGGGGATTCCAAGCTGCCGGTTAGCGAACCTAGTCACCCAGACCGCGTTCTGTGTATTGACAATGCACTCAGTCAGCCAAACTCGGGCTTCTTGGTAACTGATTGAATGCAATGGAATCGCGAGCGGACTGCAAGGATTCTCTTCCGCAAATCAGTATCAGACTGAGACGCCAGTCTCATATTGATGCGTGAGAATCAAAATCTCATTGCACTGCATGTCCTTCTTTCGATGATGAGTCAAATTCGTTCACACGAATCTTATATAGCTTGAGTTTGCGATAGAGAGTGGCACGGCTTATGCCAAGCATCTTGCCAGCCATTACCTTGTCGCCCTTGACCTGTTCGAACACGCGCTGAATGGTCGCACGCTCGATAGCCTCCAGATCATTCGACGACATTGATAGACTTACGCCATCGAACTCCGCTCCGCCGTGCTTCAATGCAGGCGGCAGGTCGGGTAAATCAATCACTTGGCGGTCCCCAAGGGCAACCGCGCGTTCAATGCAGTTTTCCAATTCGCGCACATTGCCTGGCCAGTCATATTCGAGGAATGTCTTCATGGCAACGCCAGTCACTTGAATCGACTCTCCAGTAGCGTAGCGGTCCAGAAACCAATGCACCAGCATTGGGATATCCGATCGTCGTTCGCGCAGCGACGGGATATTAACCGCCACAACATTCAGGCGGAAGAAAAGGTCTTTGCGGAAGGTTCCCTTGCGGTATTCGGACTCAAGGTCCCGATTCGTAGCGGCTATCACACGAACATCAACGTTCACTTTGTGGTTACTACCTACAGGACGGACTTCTTTTTCCTGCAGAACGCGGAGGAGCTTTGCCTGCAATTCAAGTGGTAGCTCTCCAATCTCATCAAGGAAGATCGTGCCTCCGTTGGCGGATTGAAACAGTCCTTGCTTGGATTTCACCGCGCCGGTGAACGCTCCCTTTTCGTAACCAAATAGTTCGCTCTCAATGAGCGTCGGAACCAGAGATCCGCAATCTACCGCTACGAAAGGCCGATCAGCCAGCAATCCGCGAAAGTGTATCGCACGTGCAACTAACTCTTTGCCGGTTCCGCTTTCGCCGTTGATAAGCACGGGCGTGCGCGTATCTTTCAGCCGGGAAATCATACGCAGCACATCCTGGATCTTCGCTGATGAACCGACAATACCGTGCAAATCTGCCTCTGTATCCATACGTTCGCGGAGAAAATGATTCTCTTCCACGAGTCGTACTTTGTCGGCCATGCGACGCAAAAACAATCTCAATTCTTCAAGCGGCGAAAAGGGCTTGGTGATGTAGTCATAAGCGCCAAGCTTCATTGCCTGCACCGCCGTTTCTACAGATCCATGACCGGTCATCACAGCCACTTCTGAACGAGGCAGAAGCTTCTTCACTTTTTCAAGAAACTCTAGGCCGGACATGTTAGGCATCACCAGGTCGGTGAGGATAATTTGTGCTGGCTGCTCCTCCAACAATTCGAGAGCATGTTCGCCGCTATCGGCTTCGAGACATGTGAATCCCAGACCTGTCCCGATAGTCATACACAGGCGGCGAATGCTTTGCTCGTCATCCACGATTAAGAAGCGCACTCCGAGATTTTCGCTCACAAAGCTTTCCCCATGACCTGCTCGACAACTGTAATAAATTGCTGCACTCGGAACGGTTTCTCGACACACGGAGCGCCCGTCCGCTGTAACGTTTCGACAGTTTCCTCGTTCGCTATATCGCCGGTTATGAACACAATTCGCGACGCTAGATCGGGACGGTTTTTCTTAACCCACGCGTGCACGTCAGCACCATCAACTCCTCCTGGTGTGCGCATGTCGGAAACAATGCCCAGAAATTCTCCGGCTTGGAGGAGACGTAATCCGTCAAATCCGCTTTCGGCGCACACGACCCGGTAACCACTTCGCTCCAAAGTTGCGCGAACATAGGCCATCACGGCAGGTTCATCTTCGATTAACAACACCGGTAGATTGTGAGGAAATGCGGAGGCGCTCATCATTGGTCAGCTCCTGCGGCGGCTGCCACGTGAGATGCATCCGTCATCGCAGGAAGTTTCACGATGAAAGTGGCGCCGCCATCGGGATTGTTTCGGCAGGAAATTTCGCCGCCGTGTTCGCGCACAATCCCATAGCAGATGCTCAAGCCCAGGCCGGTTCCCTGCCCGACCTCTTTTGTCGTAAAGAAAGGATCAAAAATGCGATCGGCATGAGTAACGCCGGAACCGTTGTCGGAAAACAATATCTCCACGGATTCATCGGTACGGACCGAGCTAACTTCTATGCGGCCAGGCCTTTTAATATCCCGGACCGCATCATACGCATTGTTGATGATATTCAGGAAAACTTGCTGTAACTGATGCGAATCTCCAACTACATATGGAAGATCCTGCGCTAGGCGTTCAACTACTTCAACTCCCCGACTATGCAAGTCGTAGGAACGCAATTGGACGGTACGCCGCAGAATCGGGTTCAACTGTACCGGTTGCCGCTGTGGCGGCATTTGACGCGCAAAGCTCAGCAGGTTTTGGACGATCTGCTTTGTTCGCTGTGCTTCCTGCAAGATCACTCGTAAGTCTTTACGTGCTGAATCAGGGATATCGGGATTCTCCATTAACAGATCGGAAAACCCAAGAATCGCCGTGAGCGGATTATTTACTTCGTGCGCAACACCAGAAACCAGTTGACCAACCGCTGCCATTTTCTCTGTGTGCATGAGTTTGGCTTGCAAGGTAGCTGCATCGGTAATGTCGCTCATTACTCCAACAATGCTCGATACATTCCCTTGCTCATCGCGCATCGGACTCAGGTTGACGGAGAATTGCCCCACCCGACCATCGCTATATTGAATCTGGAGATCAACGTTATCGACTTGCCGGCCAGCGGCGGTGGCTGCAAGCGCATCCTTCAACAAAGAACGTCGGGCCGGGGCGAATAACTCCTCCATGGGACGGCCCAGAACTTCTTTTTGTTGGAACCCCAGGTCATACCAGCGCCGATTCGCGTAGTTGATCACTCCAAAAACATCGGCCACTAGAATGAGACTTTGCGTATTGTTCAGAATCTTTCCGGAGAAGTCGCGCTCTCGCTGCAACTCTGCCTGGAAGTTCTTCAATCCGCTGATGTCGAGCATGAGACCGCGATACTGCAGAATGCGATCCAGTGCATCTCGTACGGCGAAAGCATTGATCATTACGTGAACGACCGATCCATCGCGCCGGCGGAGCGTCTCTTCATGATTTCGTAATACTCCGTGCTGTTGCATCTGCGTGACTAGTTCAAGATGTCGTTCCGCTGAAGGGTAGACCTGGGTTTTGATATCTGCATGGAGCAATTCTTCGCGGCTTCCGAAGCCGAGCATACGCACCAAGGCGTCATTCACTTCGATGAAACGCCCATCCGGGGTGGAGAAAAACAGGCCTTCTTGAATGTTGTCGAAGATTTCCCGGTAACGACGTTCAGCTTCTCTGCGATCGGTGATGTCTTTTAGTACATGCGTCGTCTGCAAGCCTTCGCTGTTCGCTCCGTGGATACGCGACGTAGAGACCAGGTAATTCCGGTCAAGCACGGGGTGGGCGTACTCATCCACTCCCCGGCTTGTGATGAGACAGAATGGACAGGAGCGAGGAGCGGAAGCTGACCCCATTTCAAGCAGCGCCCACGTGCTCAGCCCGATCAATTCCGATGGCTGTGATCCTATAAAGTCCGCAAGAGAACGATTCACGCGCATCACTCGATCCGATTCATCGTGGACCATAATGAAGTCGGTGATTGAATCAAATATTTCAGTCCAGTGACGGTTCGCTTGCTCCATCCGAGTGAACAAGCGCGCGTTTTCAAGAGCGACCGAACCGTGTCCTGCAAGCGCTAATAAGAGACGTTGATCGTCATTGCCCGCAGGTATTTGCCCGTCAGCTAAACACAGAAGCCCAGCGAGCTCGCCCGCGACGGACATCAATTTTACAAGCGTGCAGATATTCCATCCCAAATCAGCCGCGAGAGCCGTACCCAATAGCTCCTTCGCCGGCAGTGTCACGATTGGTTCTGGAAATGTGGATAAACATGCCGTCAGCGATTCGCCCAAGCGTCGCCTCATCGCAACCTGGCGTTCCCTTTCCGCACCCGTACCGTGAAGTGCGATCACGGACAAGGAATCGTCCTGGAATACGGCGAACGCCGACGACTCGGAGCCAACAATTTCCATCGCGCGATTCACGAAACCGCTGGCGAAGTCTGGCAAGCGCAATAGTGAGTTGAGTCCGATGGCGAGGCGCGTCAAAGATTCAGCCCGATTCCGGTGTTGTTTCGAGAGGTGAAGATTTCGTGTCACCTCCAAAACTACGGCTACTTGCGCTGCAAGCGAGCGCGCGCGTCTAATGTGCTCCTGTGAAATGCCAAGGCGGTCCAGGCGGTCCAAGACGCCGAACATTCCTATCACCTGAGATTCGGAGCCCAGCAACGGAACCGCTAGAATTTGCCTGACCTGAAATTGGGCTATGACTTCGACGTTTGCCCCAGGAAGCTTGCTGGGATCATCGGACCAAAATACCTGCTTATCCAAGAGCGCTTTGCTGGCCAGGCTCTCCGGAAAAATTAACTCCACCCTTTCAGACTGCCCGTCGTGAGCTCCCCAGCGCACGCGAAACTGCCCGCCCTCCCAAAGAGCGATGAATGCACGGCCGAAGCCCAGAAATTCCGCGGCACGCAAAGCAAACTTCTGGAGGAAGAGATCCAAGTCACCAATTGATCCAAGTTCGGAGGAGATAGCCAATAGTTGCTGGAGCTCTTGCGCCTGTTCGCGAGATGTCGCGTGCAGTTCGGCATTGGCGATTGCGACCGCGCCAAAACTCGCAATCGTCGAAATGAGGGATTTCTCATTAGGCGTAAACGCCGTCCCTCGTCGCGGATAAACAAGGAGAGCGCCATCGCTCGACGAAGTTTGAAAGGGCGCTGCGACCAATGTACCTGCTTCAACCAAGTCGCCCAGTGCATGCGTGGATGGATCAATTGCGATTGCGATCATTTTGCCGGCACCAACGGCGCGTCGTGCAAGGTCTGCCGCAAATTGCAATCCCTTACGGTCGTGTCTTGTTCTCGCTTCAGCCTCGAAATCGGCGTTTTTCGCGCTGACCGCCTGCAATTCAAACGCCGGTCCAGCTTGACGCATTAGGACGCATACCAAAGGCACATCCAATGCCGAACGCAGGCGTTCACCGAGCCTTTGTACGGCAGCTCCCGCCTCTGGAATGGAATGCAGGGTCTGGGCAACGCCCGTTAGAATTTCGGCGCGACGATGCTCTTGCTCCGACACATCGCTAAGCCGTTTCGCTTCGAGCAGACTTCCAAGTTGACCGGCAAGAATCGTCGCTTTATCAGCGAGGTCTTGGGTAAAGAAAGACGGATTCGAGCTATGCAGAAACGTGACCGCGCCGATGACTTCATTTGCCACGACCAGCGGCGCAGACATAAGAGACCTCGCACTGAACTCCGCAGCGGTGGCGTAACGTGAAACGTCCACGCGATTTACAAACGTAGTTTTCCGGCTACGGACCGCGTCCATCGTGACCGCGCTCTCATCCGCCCGCAATCGAAGACCGCTGAAACCCTCAGCCAGAAGGCCATCCGCCACCGTACCAGTCAATTCATCGGAGGACGTGCTTTGCCAAAAATAGACGCCGTCGACCCGAAAGAAATCGCGGGTGATTCGACAGAAGGATTCAACCAAATCAATCGCTGATCTTCCTTCCGATACCAAAGCGGAAAATTTGAGTAGCAGGTCCTGAAACGAGTCTGAAGAAGGAGATTGACCAGCTTCGAAAATCGCGCCTTCCGATTCCATCGGTCCAGTGGGCATGATGTGGACTTCAACCCTCACGATCGGGGGAACGGAAGTAATTGAAGATACAGGAAGATAGCGCGCAATCTCATTTTGAGTCAAGCGAATAACTCAGGGGTGTCGAAATGTAAATCACCTCGGTGCTCCCCTCGAATTGAAGAGCTTCCGAATCTAAACCAGACCTCGGCTGCTAAACCTGCCGTTGAGTTCTTCGCACGGAAACTTCGGTAATCCATCGAAGGTCACTTTTACTTGAGTTCTACAGCCCTCGCATCAATGATGAAGCAGGCTCTCAGGTGGAGTTCTGTGTACAGGAGTGTCAATCGTAGGTGGAGAATATCGTGGATAAACCGAAACTGCGTACCTATATCAAATCTTGGCAAACTCGACTGCTGTGTATCGGACTTGCCGCTGCAATGTCGTGCGCAGCCTTATCGAGTGCGCAAGACAATCCGATGCGGAAGGTGCGTTCCCGCGTAGAACCCGCATATCCAGACCTCGCGAAAAAAATGAGCATCAGCGGCGTCGTGAGAATGCAAATTGTCGTGGGGGCCAACGGCAGCGTGCGAGACGCGAAAGTGGTCGGCGGCCATCCGCTACTTATTAACGCGGCGGAAGATGCCGTCAAGAAATGGAAATTCGAACCGGCTTCGGCAGACAGTAAAGAGATCATCGAGTTCAAGTTCGCCCCGCAGTAGCCGCAACGCAGAATTAGATTGGTGGAGAAATCGCAATGACGATCGGCAAGAAGCTGTACACAAGTTTCGGCGCAATACTAGCCATGGTGGTCGTACTGTTCCTGGTGAATTTGACCGCCACGTTCCGCGAGCGTTCTGCTAAGGCCGCCGCCAACCAGGCTATTCACATGGCCAACGTCACCGACAAGATCCGTTTTCAGATGATGCAAAACCGTCTTTACCTGAGCAACTATCTTTTGAGCGGCGACACGCGCGAGGTCGACAGGCTCAATGAGGGCGAAAAGATTCTGTCCGGCAAATTGGATGAAGCTGAAAAATTGTCCAATACCGAACAAGTAAGAGACGCTCTGGAGAAGGTTCAAAAAATCGAGCAGACGTGGGCCAGCGAATTCTCCGCCCCCCTGATGCAAAAGCGATCTGACGTTGATTCGGGAAATGCTACCGTTGCAGAATTGCAGGTCTTCTATCTTCAGAAAGATGCTTCGTCATGGGTGAAGAACTCCACAGAAGCGCTTGCTCTTGCCGATCAGGAAAATAATAAGGAACTTGAAGAACGCCGGAAGTCCGATGAAACTGCAGGCAATTGGACCGTCCTCTTATCAGTTCTCAGCACGATCATTGCAGTCGGCTTTGGCTTGGTCATCGCATATCGAACCGCCGAAAGCATCACACAGCCACTGAAAGGATTAATGAAAGTTGCCGAGCAGATTGGCAAAGCCGGCGATTTGGACCACGAAATCGATATCAAGCGGGACGACGAAATCGGACAACTAGCGCGCACTTTCACTGGTATGGTCGCGTACCTACGGGAAATGGCTTCGGTTTCGGAGGCAATCGCTGGAGGAAATCTCACTGTCGATGTTGAACCACGCTCCAAGAATGACACCCTCGGCAATGCGTTCGCCAGAATGATCGAAGGACTTCGCAGTCTGGTAAGCAGTGTCCGCGATGCATCCTCTCAGGTCGCTGGTGCTTCCGGTCAAGTCGCGAGCGCGTCGGACGAGTCCGCCAAAATCAGCCTTCAAACCTCTTCCGCTATCGATGAAGTCACCAGCACCATGCACGAGATGAGTGTAAACGTACAGAACATGGTGAAAAATACACAAGTTCAAGCCTCAAGCGTGAGCGAAACTTCGGCTTCCATCGACGAGATGGTCGCTTCGATCCAGCGTGTAGCCGATACCGCAAAAGTCCTTCTAGATATTTCCAATCGATCACGAGAAGAAGTGCACAGCGGCATCGCCACAATGGACAAAGCCACGACCGGCTTAAACAAGATCAACGACACGATCAGTTCTTCGGGAGAGATTATCGGCGTTCTTGGCCAGCGTGCTGATGACATCGGCAAGATCATCGAAGTCATTGACGATCTGGCTGAACAGACCAATCTGTTGGCATTGAATGCAGCCATCGAAGCCGCACGCGCCGGGGAACATGGATTGGGCTTCGCGGTTGTCGCTGACGAAGTTCGTAAGCTCGCTGAAAAATCCGCGCAATCCACTAAAGAGATTTCAGAGCTAATCGAGAGCATTCAGAAAGAAGCTCGTAAGGCCGTCGAGAACATGGAGCGCAGTACCGGCATTGTGAATGAAGGGCTAGGGCTGGGACAAGACTTAAACGGCGCTCTCAAGAAGATTTCTAATGTAGTCACCGAGGTATACAAGTTCGCGCAGGAAATCGGCGCAGCCACCAACGAGCAATCGCACGGTTCGTCTCAGATTGCGCGAGCGACCGCTCGTCTCAACGAGATCACCCACGAGATCAATTCAGCGGTCGAGGAACAAGCCGCTGGAGCTCAAGCCGTTGTCAAAGCGATGGAGCAGATGCGTGGTCTCGTCCAACAGACAACCTCGGGCTCGACACAACTAGCAGCTTCTGCGGAACAGATGTCAAAGATGTCCGGCGACTTGCTGGATTCAATGGACCGTTTTGCATTGGAGGGTAATGAACGTCCCGCATCCCCGATGGACCGTACGCCCATGGGAAAGCACCAATCGCGCAGGGCTGCAGCGGGCAGAGCCTAACCTGAATCAACGAAAGCTATGAATCAGGAACTCCACATTGTCGGCTTCCGGGTGGGACGCGAGACTTACGGCGTCCCCATCACCACTCTTCGTGAGATCGTGCGCATCCCTGAAATTACTGCCGTTCCGGACGCTCCCGATTACATGGAAGGCGTCATTAATCTTCGGGGAAAGATCGTTTCCGTAATCGATTTGCGAAAGCGCCTCGGCGAAAGGCAGGCTGAAACCGGCAACCGGGGAAGAATTCTGGTGGTGGAGCATAAAGGAAGGCTCTGCGGCCTCATTGTGGATTCTGCTTCGGAAGTCCTCAAGCTTCTGATCTCAGACATCGAACCTCCTCCAAACGCGCTGCACGAGGGTGCGCTGAATTGTGTCACTGGAATCGGTAAATATCGCGGACGACTCATTGTTTTATTGGATACCAACAAGCTGCTGGCGAACGAAACCCTGATCTACACAAGTGCAAATCGGGAGGAGCGCGGAACCGCAGCCGGCAAGTAGAGGGCAAATCCCAAACATCATGAGCTCACCAGCACTTGCAATGCACATCAGCGATGCAGAACTGAAACTGTTGCAGAGCCTTGTCTACCAGGAATGCGGCATGCACTTCGATGCACGGCGCACGAATTTCTTGCAGGACCGTCTGCTTCGCCGGTTACGCGAGTGTCAGCTCGATTCTTTCTACAGCTACTACCGCTTACTGATCAGCAAAGATGGCAAAGAAGAGCTATCTAAGCTGGTCGAGAATCTGACCGTCAATGAAACCAGCTTTTTTCGCAACAAAGCCCAACTCGATCTTTTTCAGAAGCAAGTCTTGAATGATCTGATTGCCAGGAAAAACGAGCGCCGCGATTACAACATCCGCATTTGGAGTGCTGGCTGCTCGACTGGACAAGAGCCCTACACGCTGGTGATGTTAATCGCCGATTCGCTTGCATATCACCATATGCGATCGTGCCCTGCCGCTCCGGCCTCGCTGTTTGAACCGAAGCCTCTTATTCCGCCTCCGTGGAAAGTGGACATTCTCGCCAGCGATATCAACTATTCAGTTCTTCGTTACGCTCAGGAAGGCACCTATACCGAGAGCCAGATGGCGTCCGTGGACTACAGCTATCGAATGCGATTCTTCGACAAAATTGACGAACGCTATGCCGTCAAAAACTCGGTCAAAGAACGCGTGCATTTCGATTTTCATAATTTGAAAACCGAATTTCTCCCACAGCGGCATGACATGATCTTTTGCCGCAACGTCATGATGTATTTCGACGAGGCAGAACAGCGACGCTTACTCACAAAATTCTCGCGATGCCTGGTCCCTGGCGGCCACATCTTCGTAGGCCATGCTGAAAGTCTGCTCAATATGTCCGACAAGTTCAGCATGGTCCACCACAATAATGGAACGGCTTACCGCCAGATCGAGAGCACGCCATGAACTTCATGGACGATCACGGCGGAGAATTACGCGAACTCTTCTTCGAGACTGCCGGAGAGTTGCTTCAGGCTTTGAATGACTCCGCGTTATATCTCGAGAGCCATCCTGGGGACATTGACACCCTGCAGGCGATTCGCCGCATTGTGCACACTCTCAAGGGAGATAGCGCTGCCTGCGGGTTTCGTGAACTCAGCGAAACTGCACATACATTAGAAGACGCTCTGGGGATGGAAGAGATAGATCCTGCATCGGTAAGCGAAATTGCATTCGCGGCCGCCGACGTTTTTCTTTCAATGCTGGACGCTTATCGCCGCAACGTCGAAGCTCCAGATGGCAAAGTGCTTCAGACGTTAGTCCGAAAACTAAGCCCTTCGACAAAGTCCGGCAAGCCCTCCAGGAAATCGCCTGCCGGCAAGACTGTCACAATCTGGACCGAATACGAGCTTCTCGGCCAGGAAAATGCTCGTAAGCAGGGCAAAAATATTTACCACATAACTGCGACGATAGATCCGGCTTGCACGATGCCGATCGCGGCCCGTCAACTCTTGTTAACAGCTCTAGGATCTTCTGGGGAAATTATTGGTTCGCGTCCAGAGAAGAACTCTGTAATCGTCGCTGCCCGGATGGAATTGCTTATAGCAACAGACAAATCCGCGGAACAGATCAGCGGGAGAGCGAAGATTCCTACAGTCGTTTCGCAGGTCGAGGTCGTGCCCGTAGCAGCATCTGCAAAAAGCCCCAAACAAGTTAAGTCGGCCAAAGTATCGAAAACCATAAGCATTGAAGAAGATGCGTCTTCAAACGCTCTGGATCCGCAAGCTGCATCAATGGCTGCGACTTCAAGCAGCGTCTTGAACATCTTGCCGGTTGCTGAAGCTGAGCCATTGCCTTCGGGTCAAGCGGTCACAGCAGAGCACCATGCTCCAGAAGCCGCGCCGGCACCAGTTGTGGAGAATACTCTTCGCGTTGATGCCGAACGCATCGACAATGTACTCAATCTTGTTGGCGAATTGATTATTGGTAAATCGATGCTGCAACAAGCATTGAATGAATTTACCAAAGAGAATCCCAAAGACGCGATGCGCGGGAAATTCGCGGATGCCTTGGCCTTTCAGTCACGTGTATTGAATGATCTTCAGCGTTCGGTCATGAAAGTCCGCATGGTTCCAGTCGAACAATTGTTTCGACGATTTCCGCGCCTCGTTCGCGACGTCTCAAAGCAGTGCGGCAAGCAAGTGGACTTGTTGTTAAGTGGTCAAGATACCGATCTCGATAAAGGATTGCTCGACGCAATCGCCGAACCGCTCACGCACATCGTGAGAAATTCAGTGAGCCATGGGATCGAACTTCCCGATGAACGAGCACGCCTTGGCAAGGCTCCGCGTGGGGCGATTCACCTGCGTTCTCATCATCAGGGGAACCAGGTGATCATCGAAATCGAAGACGACGGGCGAGGTATTGATCCTCAGAAACTAAAAGCCAAAGCGGTACAGCAAGGACTGATCAGTGCCGAAGACGCCGCTCGCTTGACTGAAGCCGAAACATTGGAACTGATTTTTCTGCCAGGCTTTAGCACCGCTGACCAAATCACGGAAATTTCGGGTCGAGGCGTGGGCTTGGACGTGGTACGAAGCGTCCTGCACCGATTGAAAGGCTCGGCGGAGGTAGAGTCACGCCTGGGTCACGGCACCACATTCCTACTGAAAGTACCGCTAACGTTGGCGATCATTAAGGCGCTGCTTTTCCGCGTTGAAGGTCGCCTTTATGCCATCCCTCTGAACGCTGTCGCAGAAATCTCGCGCGCCCACGAACGCGACTTGCATCAGGTAGAACACTACGAAGTTGTGCAACTCCGCAACCAGGTACTTCCACTAGTAAGACTCGGGCGCCGACCTGCCGAGCATGACGGAACCGGCTCACAACGGATTTTTATTCTCGTCATTCGGTCTGGTGAACGCAAGCTTGGTCTCGTCGTGGACGGTCTCGATGGCGAAGAAGAATTAGTTATTAAAGCGCTGGACGACAAGACGGTTGCCACTGACCTGATCAGTGGAGCTTCAATCCTCGGGGATGGCCGCGTGGTCTTGATCATGAATCTTGCGGGAGTCATGGACCGCTTTAACAAGTCTCGATCGAGTCAAGCCGGTAACGGCTTTGCCGGGTTACTCCTATCGCAAGTGGAACAGTCGCGCCTCGCCGCCAGTGTCGGAGGCAGATCATGAATCGACCTGTGCGAGTTTTAGTGGTTGATGATTCTGCTCTCATGCGGAAACTAATTCCGCAAATTCTCGAAACCGATCCCTCCATCCAGGTTGTTGGTACAGCTATGGACGGCAATTTTGGTCTGCGGAAGATCGAAGAACTCAAGCCTCAAGTGCTCACCCTCGACCTTGAAATGCCAGGCATGGGCGGCATTGAGATGCTCAAAGAGATCATGCGGCGGCATCCGATACCGGTGATTGTGGTCAGCTCGCACAGCACTTTGGGAGCGTCAGTCACATTGAAAGCGTTGGCGCTTGGCGCATTCGATTTCGTGACGAAACCAGGCAATGTATCCGAGCGTATGCCCGAAATTGCAGGAGAACTGATCGCAAAGGTTAAAGCTGCTGTCAACAGCCGTCGAGTGTGCGTCGCGCCAATCGAAGATCTTTTGAAAATGCCAGAAAAGGTCAAAACCAATGCAGTCAAACCTTCTCGAATTGTTGTGATCGGAGTATCGACGGGCGGTCCGCAAGCGCTCCAGCACGTCCTGTCGCGCCTGCCAGGCAATTTTGCAGGCTCGATTGTTGTAGTTCAACACATGCCGGAAAATTTTACGGAGATGTTTGCGCGACGGCTCGACGAAGTGTGCGCGTTACGAGTAAAAGAAGCGCAATCCGGAGACATGCTGCTCACCGGCCGCGTTCTGGTTTGTCCAGGCAATCGGCATATACGTGTCAGGCGCATGCCGCTGGGGGACGTGGTCGTGCTCAGTGATGAGCCGCGTACAAATGGGCATCGTCCGTCCGTCGACATTCTATTTCGTAGTGCAGCCGCAGAATTTGGCAAGGATGCGTTTGCAATCATCATGACCGGAATGGGCGAGGATGGCGCCGAAGGACTCGGCGACGTTCGCGCAGCAGGCGGAGTTACAGTTGCTCAGAGTGAAGAGTCTTGCGTTGTGTATGGAATGCCGAAAGCCGCAATCGAACGCGGATATGCCGGCCAGATTGTCCCACTGGAAATGCTGGCCGAAACAATTTTGGCGCAGTGTGGCACTGTGCCGAAATCCGTGGGTGCCTCTAACACATAGAATTTTGTGCCATATGAAGTTTTTCGCAAGAATTTAGTGTCCGATGTTTTGAAGGTTCGAATAAACAATGGAGGAAGTTATGGAGCAGTTTGCGCCAGTAAAACGTAGTAAGGATGGACAACCCGTCCGTTACCTCATTGTGGACGACTCCGTATTCGCCCGCAAAAATCTTGCCCGCATGGTCGAAAGCTTTGGCGGACAAGTGGCAGGCGAAGCCGGAGACGGCCTCAACGCGATCACAGAATATGACCGCTTGCATCCCGACCTGGTGCTAATGGACATCACCATGCCGCAGATGGAAGGAATCGAAGCTGCCGAAAAAATCGTGCAGCAGCATCCTGACGCTCGCATTGTCATGGTTTCTTCCGTCGGCTACCAGGAAAACATTGTCGCCGCATTACAGCGTGGCGCGCGCCATTTCGTGCAGAAGCCGGTGAAGCCGGAAGTTCTATATGAAGTGATTAAGTACGTTTTGGGAGACGAACAATCCGCAGCTCAGGCCGCGGGCGCGGGAGTCTAAGCGGTCGGGAGCTCGACAATGAAGATGGAACTGATTCAGCCCTTCATCAATGCGGCAGATGCCGTGCTGGCACAAGGGTTGCAATGCACCATGACAGTAACGAACCTGAGCATGGAACCGGCTGCTTATTGCCGCAAAGGCGTCGCCGCGCTTGTTTGGCTGAGTGGTGATATCGAGGGTCGTGTGATTTTCGATATCGATCCGAAGTCGGCCGTTCGTGTCGCCAGCAAGTTTGCCGGCTGCGAATTACCGGAGTCCGATGGACTGGTGCGGGAGGCTGTGTGTGAACTCGCCAACCAAATCACCGGCAACGCCGTCGCCACTCTCAACGATCAGGGATTTCACTTTCGCGTACATCCACCGGTCTTGCACACGTCGGAACATGGCGCCCAAACAACCGAAGATACTGAGGCGCTTGAGTTATGCTTTGAGACGGCGAGCGGACCTGTATCCATGAATATTGCCCTGCGCTATAACATTGCCAGGTCGGCCGCCGCGGGCGATTAGAGTCTAACTACACGTTGAGATGAAAAAGGCGAGCGGGGGAGGAACTGTCCGCTCGCCAAACGCCTCTTCTCAACGTCAAATCGCAACGTCACGCGGCAATTTGTTCAAGAGCTCCGCGATCGCGGATCACCAAGGTAGAACCCTCCAGACGGATCAATTCTTTCTTCTTCAGATCGCTGAGTAAGCGGGTTACAGTCTCGCGCGATGAACCGATCATTTGTGCCATCTCCTCATGCGTGGCCCCGGAGCGTATTCGCAGCTCGCGGCTCTCAGTCCTTTCCGCTCCCGCGATCCATGACAGCAGTAACCGCGCAAGCTTACCGGCGGCCGACCTCGCAAGCACCAGATCGTGGAGATCTCGATAAGCAGCCTGAAACTCGCGGCTTAGCGTTTCAGTGGAATGCAATCCCATCTCGCTGTTACTGCGGATCATGCGCAGCAAAGGCTCGCGTTCGATGAAATTCACCTGACACGGCTGTGCGGTTTCAGCACTCAGTTCGTATGGCTCGCCTGCGATTACCGCGCTCAGCCCGAGTACCGCACCGGCTTCCGCCATTTTCAGCATTAGGACTTTGCCTTCACGCGAGGTAGTCGTGAGTTTCACTTTGCCGGAGCACAAAATAAAGATGCCACGCGGACTTTGCCCTTCTACAAACAACAATGCCCCACTCGGATAGGCTGTCAGATGGCTGACGTTGTTCAACGACTTCACACCATCGTGGGCAAGGTGGCACATCCAACCGGGTTTCTTGAGCGTGCAAGTGTTGCAGCTATCCATTAATTCGAGTCCATAGGGAGTTTTCATTTCATTCCTTAAATCGGATTCCCATTCGCCACCTCTAACGGGCAACTGGTAGAAACCTAAAACTGGTTGTCGCAACTTTCCGCTCAGCAATCGTCCACGACGCGAATGCGATAACAAATTCGCGCACAGTCCTCGCGCTACAGGGTCGGCAGAACGTAGTCCCGCGATCAAATCCCAACCCGCGGAACTTTCTGTGCGCTCGCGCCACATCAACCCGCAGGTGAACAAGTAAAGCAGGTCGCACTCCGCAGGAGCTTGCGCCGGCGCGTCATCTCGCGTCAAACGATCGGTCATCTGACACACCGGCATAACTCTCATTCCTAAATGCGGCAAAAGAAATTCGGGGGAAGTTGTTAAGGGACAATGCACGTAGTTCTCCACGACAGCCGCTTCATTAAAACGTTCTAATACCAGCACTTTTGGGTATGTCTATATTGATGGCGATAGTAGATATGACGAAACCGCGGCAAACTGCCGAAACACCGGCGCGATTCGCCTGCCAGCGAGCTAGCCAACCAGCGATGTTATTCTGACGCCTGTGCTAAGCCTCGAAGATTCGGCCAAAAGGGACCATCAACCGCGCAGATGGACACACTCAATTCTGTGGATTGTGCTGGTGGCACTCCTATTGCGGTTAGCCGTAATCACCATCGGGCACACTTACAGAATCACTCCGCGGCGAGATCATTTTCAATTTGGCTGGGAAATGGGACGGCTTGCGCGATCGCTTGCAACTGGCCAAGGCTTCAGTTCACCTACCGATCTTCCGACGGGACCGAGCGCGTGGGCGCCGCCACTTTATCCTTATATTCTTGCCGGAGTATTTAGGCTCTTCGGGATCTATACCGCAGCATCAGCCTGGGTGATTCTCGCTTTCAACAGCATCTTCGCTGCACTGACGTGTCTCACTCTCTATCGAATTGCCGCTAGAATCTTCGATCTCCGGACGGCTCGCGCCACAGCATGGACATGGGCGATCTTTCCATATGTGCTTTACTGGCCCACGCGTGTTGTTTGGGAAACGAGTCTGACAACATTTCTCTTGAGCCTCGCGCTCTTAATGACGTTGCGTCTGGCCGAACAAGGCTCGCAGCGACAATTCGTGGTGAAAGAATGGCTCGCCTTCGGATTGTTATGGGGGGTGATTCTTCTAACTAATACTGCCGTCGTGTCTCTACTCCCTTTCTTCTTATTGTGGATACTTTACCGATCGCAAAATCGCACGCGACAATTCATCGGAACTTGTTTATGTCTCATGATTGCTGCCGTCGTCATTACTCCATGGCTGGTCCGCAATTATGAAGTCTTTGGAAAGTTTGTGTTCATCCGCGACAACCTGCCTCTTGAGTTGCACATGGCGAACAACGGCCACTCCGAGGGATTATGGACGCGCAACGAGCATCCCGGAAACGACCCTCAGGCGATGCGCGAATTTCAGGAAGACGGAGAAGCTCACTTCATGGAGCAGAAGCGTGTCGAGTTTCGGCAATTCCTGCTCGACCATCCCGACACATTCGCTTGGTTCAGCTTGCAACGCGCCGCCTATTTCTGGATCGCTCCACCTTCATTCACGAACTTCAAAGGATACGATCTGGAAATTTCGCGCCACATGAATTTCTTCCTCGGAGCGGCATTTGCGTTCGCAGGTCTCTGGCTAGTCCTTCGCAGACGAGTTGTCGGCGGATTTCTGCTCGCTTGCTGCATGATCATTTATCCCTTGCCGTATTACATGGTCAATCCCTTCCCGCGCTATAAACATCCCATCGAACCGGTCATGACGCTGCTGGTCGTTTATCTGATGATCGAGTCGAAGCGAATTCAACTCCATTGGCCGTGGCGAAAAGCCGTTCGCTGACGCAAGCTTTGGCGAGTGCACCTCCGTCATTTAGATTGGACTGTGCGCTCCATTTTGCAAAAGCCGGCGATGCGCTACATCCTTGCGGCCAATGTAGTGTCGATGCTCGGCAGCGGGATGAACTCCGCGGCAGTCGCCTGGTTCATTCTCCAGAAAACGCATTCGGAAATAGCACTCGGTACATTCGCGGTCTTCGCCACCATTCCCGCGGTGTTAACGCTTCCCTTCACCGGTGTAATTATCGATCGCGAAGATCGCCGGCGTCTCGTCATGATGCTCGATCTTTCGCGCGCCTTGATAATTCTGGCAGTCTCGATTCTTGCGTTCATGGGCAAAGCCAGAATCTGGGAACTGTATGCCATGAACATGCTCGTTTCCGCCGGCTTCTGGATGTTCTGGCCAACGATTACTGCGTTGATCCAGGAACTCACTCCGGGCGAAGAATTCGTTCATGCCAACACTTTCTTGATGGCGGGAATCCAGGGTGGATGGGTTATTGCCGGCTCCATCGTCGGATTCGTCTACAACCGCATCGGACTGGGCGGCGTTCTGCTTATCGACTTCTCCACATATTTAGTCTCATTTGCCTGCTATCTCGCATTACGCAAAGGCCGCCATGTTGTGCCGCGTCCCGAGGAATTGCGCACCGACATCATCGCCGCGGAAACCGCCGTACAGAAATTCGTCCGCGAGATGGTCGAAGGCCTGCGCTTCCTCAAAGGACAGCGCAAAGTTGTCATGGTCGGGATTAGCTGGGCCCTGTTCCTCGGAGCCATGATGACCGGCATCGTCGTGATCGCGCCTCTCAGCGATAACATTTTCCATGCCGGAGCAATCGGCTACGGCTGGCTTAATGGCGGATGGGGCACGGGCGCAATGCTAAGCGCGTTTTACGCTCCGGCGATAATCGCGATGCTGGGCGCTCGACGCTCGATTGCGATATCGATGGGCTTGCTGGCCATTTGCATGACGCTCGCTCCGCTGTCGCCGGGCATCAAGGTAGCGGTAGCCGTATTCGTCATCATGGGATCGTGCCGCGGTCTCAGCAGCGTTGCCATGAATACGACCCTCATGGAACAAGTTCCAAAACACTTTATGGGACGGGTACAAAATACATTTTATTTCGCTGGATTGCTTTTGCAGATCGCGCTCGCCCTCGTTGTCGGCGCAGTCGCGCAATACAATTTGACTGCGGGATTCGCCATCATCGGAATGGTCTATGCCGTTTCGTTCCTGAGCGCAATCTGGCCAGTCAAATCGCCATCGAAGGAAATGATATCCGTAGGCCCGAGTGGCTAGCTCCCGGCATTCTTTTAACATATAAAAATCGCGAAGTGCGCGGCATGCCAACTTACTTAATCGAGGGGCGTACTGGCGCATGGCGCGCGAACGGCGGAGGCGCAGTGACTACGATATTCTGGACGACATCGGCTCCGCCTGTTGTGTAGTTGAGTTGATAGTTGCCAGGTTGTGGAACTACGAACCATGCAGTTCCGCTGCCGTCTTCGGCGACAACGACTCCAGTGGGGTTCGAATTTCCGTCTGCGGAAACGAGAAACGCCGATTGAACATCCAGCGGAATGCTGGAAGCCTGATACTCGCCCGAAGTCGGACTGGTATTCAGTAGCGCTGGCTGTACGAATTCCTCAAAAAGGCCGGAGAGCTGCGTTGCGAGCGTGCTCAATGTGAATTGTTGGGTGATCCAGTTCGGCATGGTGAGGGATGTTGTTGCCCGGTTGCCCACGCCGCTGATGCTGAACCAGCTTGGAGTGAACGCCGAGTCATTGGACATATCCAGACCTTGCATCAGACCGATGCCCCCGCCATCGAATGCCTTGGTGTAGTAGTTATTCATGAAGCTGGGAATGCAGGGAGAGGAGGGGTCTCCGGTGATTTCTCTGGTGAATAGAGGAATCGTTGTTTTTGCAAGTTGGTTGGCCATGACGTTACCGTTGTCGCACAACGTGACGTGAGGATTGCTGATGTTCTCTGTTCGGACTTTGATATCCGTCAAGCTAGTGTCATCGGCAATTGGCCGATTGCTGAGATCAACCTGGTGTATGAGCTGATTTAGCAGAGGACCTAGTGTGCTCGGATTGGCTTTTTCGGGAAGCGCGTCGACGGGCCTCCAAATAATGATGGAAGGATGCTTTTTGTTTTCCTGTAGCCATTCGCCAGCAGTGGCAACCATCCAGTTGTTCCATCCAGTTGGATCATCTACTTGCGACTGGCCAATGGGGCGGCCGTCGCAATAGAATGCTCCCAGAACTAAAACGCCCATTTCGTCAGCCAGATCTAGAAAAGGGCGGCCGTCATTGTCCCAGTGATTCTGCAGAATATTCAATCCAGCGTTCTCCAACACATAAAGCTGGAAGGCTTCCCCACGCCGGTCATTGAGATAGCGGACGGGGGCAAGCCGTCCTAAAAAGTTCCCTGACACCCACAAAGGCATTCCGTTCAGATATGTTGTCTTTCCGACATCCCAAACTTCGCGGAATCCGAATTTTGTATACGTCGTATCCACTACGACACCAGATTCGAGCACTTGGGTTTGCAGTGTGTAAAGTTTGGGCTGACCGTAGGGCAACGGCCCCCAGAGAATAGGATTGGTCCAGGGAGCCTGGAGCGTTGCCACGCCGGAAACCACTGGCTGCGAGGGCAGAGTGAGTACGATATTCGTCCCATCCAGGACGGTGGCTTGCGCGGTGGTCGCGCCAGAATTGGCGTTTACAACTTGCAAATTCGCGGTGATCGTTGAATTCCGAACGGAAGTTACAACGAAAACGTCGGAAACATTTTCCGTAGGACGCCACGAAAAAGTAATGTCGCCCACTAGCCCCACCCAATTACGCTGGATGATTGGTGCATTGCCAGCAGGCGGATAGATGGCGCTGCGATAAGCATTGCCCATGCAATCCGGATTGAGTTTGGGACACGAGCTTTGGTCGACATTCACTCCAGGCCTGACGTAAGTAGTGTCAGCCTTGTGAACGTAAATATCGATGGTGTTGAGCTGGCCGGGTAGAAGTGCGCCGGTGATATCAACTTCAAATGGGCTGTACTGTCCGAAGTGCTCGTCGATCATGGTGCCGTTGATATAAATCGCGGCGTAGTGTCCGGCCTTTTCCAGTTCCAGAAAAAAACTCCGTCCGGACAGCATCCAGGTCGAAGGCACGTTCAGGGTTCGTTGATACCACACGGAAGAAGTCCCATCCTCAATCGGCATGGCCGGGACGCGGGCGGGAATCCAGCCGGAGGTCGGGATAGAATCCTGACTTTGGTTGAGAACGTAACTCCACATCCCATTCAACGTCACCTGGGCCCTTGGGGCGCTGCCCGCAAGTTGCTGGGCGGTAAGTGGCCGCGAGCATTGCAACACAAAGAACACAGCAACTGCGATCATTGCAAATTTTGACGGGCGCGGATGATTTGCTAAACGTGCTGGCGTTTTCGGATTGTTTCCGTAGAGGACGGCCATCGAATTCTTCCTTGGTTTGATCTGGTGCTTAAGTTTAATTACGAACATCGCGTGTCATGAACAGCACAGCGGACCAAATACGGGCGGCACTGCAAAGCGGATCGGACTGAAAATAAAGCATATCCGAGGCCGTCTGGCGGGGGTTTCAGGCTCCCTGCTAATCTCGGGGAGAGCTCAACTGCGAACACCCCAACGATAGCTGGTTTGTAGGTGCTTCGCAAGAGTTTTTACACACGGGAGGGCAGCACAGCCGACAGGGCCGGACAAACTGTCGGACGAAACCTTATGAATATGTTGGGATTGGAGGGTAATCCACGTCAGCCCGGCAGAAAATGTCTTCATCTTGTCCCCGAACTGCAGTTTGAAACTAAGGAGTTACGCCAGTACTGTGGTTCGGAGAACGCCTCCAGGAGGGATATCCTGTGAAAGCAATATTTCTGACGTTAGCGCTCGCCGGCATCTTTGCGACAGCCGTACTCGCGTAGACTGTTTTGAATCTGGAGTCACCTTCTCTGCTCGCTCCAGATCAAACGTGGCTTCCGCGGGATTTGCGACGGTGCCCGCAACCGGACCTTCCACGCTGTTCTATGGAGGAGATTGCAACTGCGAGGACCCTAATGCTCAAGCGACACAGCGAACCCGCACTCTCTGCACAGTCGAGGGTAGAATGTTTCGATGCAGCGTAGAGATTTCTTAAAAAGTACTGTCGCGGTCGCGGTTGCCGCGGAACTGGGAATGGGCAAAGCGCAAGCCAAGGTTCCCGAGCACAACTGGGGAAACTACGACTTCGGTTCTGGACCGAAGGTGACTGATCGCCTCAATCAAGGGCCGTTCCCGCAATATCCTCCTGACGCCGTAATTCCCACTGACGACGTGGTGATGACGACTACAAGTTCGGACGAAGTTGTCCCTAATTATGGCAAGGGACTGGTCACGTACATCACCGCCGACAGCGGCACAAGTGAAATCAAGTCGGACAATGTTTCGCAGGCGATCGAAGATCTGGTTAAGTTGCCGTTAGGACAGCAGCTTTATATTCGTCCGACGTGGAGAGAAATGCAGCCCCGGCCCGGGCGTCTGGAAATGCCCGATTACGTGAAGCTGATTTTTGAGTTGGCGAAGAAGAACAACAAGCGGGTCGGGCTGCGGCTTCAGATGAGCGCTCCGGACTATACGCACGAAGCTGCGCTTCCGGATTTTGTGCTCGAAAAAGTGCCGAAAGTTGACCTGGTGATTAGCGATCAAGAGAGTGCTGCGTCGGCAAAGAGATTTCTGGAGAATCCGCATTCGCGTTATCAGCCGCGATTTGATCATCCTTTCTTTCAGCAGTCATTTAACGAACTGATTGGATTGTTGGCTGCGGAGTTCGACGGCAATCCGGTGATCGAATTCATTGACACGTTCATGTACGGATTTTGGGGTGAGGGGCACACGTGGCCGTTCGCCAACAATCCTTTCCCGGATTACCTGACGGCGGAGCGTACTTGGATCAATATGCTCGATGTGCAGTTAGACAATTTCAAGAAGACGCCGCTGCTGACCAACACTCAGCCGGACTATAGCCGCGTTGGCAATTCGGAGTTGCTGGACCGCACGGTCCGCAGCAACAATTGGATTCGCAGCGACACTATTTTTATTGAGAACGAGCAGATTGAAGCGCTCAGCAACCGTCCACCATGGACTGCGGCATTACTTGAGCAAGGACTGCCAGGAAAGCCGCCCGATCCGCATGCTGCCTATGAAGGCATATCTCCGACGGAGAACATGATCGATCATGTGATCGATATCGGAGCGAATTATTTTTCGCTTTGGAATTTTCATCAGATCAGCGCGAAAAATTTGATGAATTATTACGAAGCTTATCCCGCTGCGTTTGACCGGATCAATCGGAGAATTGGTTATCGAGTGAGGCCGTCGTTTATCTGGAGCTATAAAGATGATAGTCATACTGGGCTGATTGTTGGCTTCGCAAATGACGGCATCGCAGGTGTGCCGGGCGTCCTAAGGGTGACCGTGGAGAGTCAGGACGGAAAGATACTCAAGAGCGGTTGTCTCGATGCTGGGTATCCGCTGCCCGGAAAAATTCGGCAGGCACAGTTCGTGCTTCCAAACGCTATCGATTGGAAAGGGCTGAAACTTCGGGCCGAGATTGAAGTAAAGGGGATGCGTTATCCGGTGCGATGGGCATGTCATCAGAAGCTGAATGATGATGGATCGCTCACGCTGCGTCCGAATCTGCGGCAGCAGCTTTAATATGTAGCTGAGTTCGGTCTTCAAGAAATGTACATTCCTCGAGATAACGCAGAGAAGCGAGTGCCGGTGATGCATGCGTTGATGGTCGCGCATCCGCTGGCGACTTTTGTGACGATGGGAGCTTCGGGATTGATTGCTTCGCACATTCCGATGGTGCTTGCGGATGATGGATCAGAATTCGGCGTGTTGCGAGCGCATATATCGCGCGCCAATCCGCAGTGGAAGGAGTTCACTCCTACGGTGGATGCGCTAGCGATTTTTGCCGGTCATCAACACTACATCACGCCGAATTGGTATCCAGGAACAAAAGAACATAGCAAGGAAGTTCCGACATGGAATTATGCGGTCGTGCATGCGTACGGACCGTTGAAGGTGATTCAGGATGAAGATTGGCTGCGGACGAATGTCGAGAAATTAACCGACATTCATGAAGCGCATTCGCCGAAGCCATGGAAGGTCAGCGATGCGCCGGCGGATTTCATCCGAACGCAGTTGCGTGGAATTGTCGGACTGGAGCTGCCGATTCGGCGGCTTCAGGGCAAATGGAAGGTCAGCCAAAATCGCAACGAGGATGACCGCAAGGGAGTGATTGAAGGATTGGCGGAACTCGACACGCCCGAGAGTATCGCGATGAAGGACTTGGTAGAGAAAGCTTTGCGCGAGAAAGCCAGTCAGAAGTAGCGTTTGCGTATTCCCGATTGAACTCTCCGTAAATGTCAATTATACTTGACATAATGTATTACAAATTGTACATTATGTCTTGTAACTTAGACATTAACGGAGGAACCTATGTCGTTTCGTGAAAAAAGCGCTTGGATCTCAGCATTATCAATGGCCGGTATATATGGCCTCTATTTCTATTCTGTTGTACAGGCCAGGCACCAGTCCGGCGGCTTCCGGTTTGGCGGATTGCTGGGCACCATCATTGCACTCGTGATTGTCCAGGTCGTACTGAACATTGCGGTCGCCATCTTTGCGCCCGCGGAAGCGAACGCGCCACGCGATGAACGGGACAAACTGATCGAACTCAGGGCCATGCGGTTCGCCTACAGCGGCCTCGCAACCGGGATCGCGCTTGCGTGCTTCTTCGGGGCGTTCAATCCTCCAATCGTATTCGACACGAATGCGCTGCTATTCATTCTGGTGACGGCCGAGATCATGCGGTCCGCCTGCCAGATCATCCAGTATCGGCGGGGCGCGTGATATGGGGACGATAAACAATGAGATCAGACGCCTTCGCTTCGAGCATGGCGAGATGACGCAACAAGCATTGGCGGAAAAAATCCATGTCACGCGCCAGACCGTGAACGCTATCGAACAAGGGAAGTATTTTCCATCACTGGAGGCGGCATTCCGTATCGCCGCCGTTTTCGGCCAGCCGTTGGAGAGCGTATTCCATTACTCGGGCGAGGAATGAGTGCGGCGTGACTGGCTTTAGGCCCTTTCTGGAAATAGGCCGTGCCACCCTTCGATGTTTAAGGGGTGGGCGTAGCAACTTTCAAACTCCCTGTCTTCTTCTTGTCATTCAGAGGTCGCGAGAGATCTGTATTTCCCTTAATTCGCGAATTTTTTTTATTGCTTATCTTTATGTTTCAACAACTTACGGCGTCCCGTTTTTGCAAAATCTAGATTGCAAATCACTTATATGGATAATCTAGAAAACATTGGAGTTAGCTGCATCGTTTCGTTGAACATATTGCGCGCGATTCGATTGTCAAAGAACCAGTGATGCCTACTAATTCGACCATGCGCTTTCTGAATTGCGAGGTCAAGAGAAAAATGAAGTCGGAGCGAAGATAGTTGATGAGTTCCCAAAATGGAAAAACCCGCCGCGAGGGCGGGTCGGAATTTTCCAATGCAAAAAGTTACGGGGTGATCTCGAAAACCACGCCTTGATTGAACGCGCCCCCAAACTTGGTGGTTCCATAGAGGTTTCCGGCACCGTCTTCAATCAGGCTTGCATAGGGATATTGGCCATCAGCGCAATTCGTTTGTTGGCAAAAACTGTAGAGCACAGTTTCTTTGCCAGAACTCGTAATTTTGAAAACCACCCCATCTTGAACCGGGCCGCCGCCCACCGTAGTGCCATAAAGCGCTTCATTCTTCACATCAATAATCACGCCCGATGCGGGACCGGCGCCATCATTTATGTTGAAAAGAAAATTTGTTTGTTTGCCAGTTTGACGTTGCAATTCAAAAACCGCCCCGGCTAGAGAGCCGCCTACGGAAGCCGTACTGTAGAGATTGCCCGCTGGGTCGAAGGTAACCGTACCTAAAGGTACTGCCGGGCCCCGACCTGACGGAGAGAAGGCGACCAGCGTCTTGTGGGTCCATCCATTCGATCCTGGGGAAATTTCAAAGACTGTTCCAGCACCTTGGGAATTTTTCGTGCCGCCCGACATGGTCGTGCCGTAGAGATTGCCAGCTTTGTCGAAAGTTAATCCCGCTTGAGGCTGATCCCCGTCTGGGCAGATTCTGACATTTCCGTTAACGCAGAAATTGTACAGAGTGGTATGCGTCCAGCCACTGAGGCTTGGAGAGAGCTCGAAAACCGTCCCGCCCGTCCCTGTCAAACTACTACCGCCCTTGGTCGTGGTTCCGTACAGATTTCCGGACGGGTCAAAGATCAATTGACTAGTTGGCGTATCTCCATCTTGGCACTTCGTATTTGAGTTTGCACAGAAACTATAGAGCACTTCCTCCGTCCACGCCCCTCCCTGAAGAGATGGTGGCGACAGTTCGAATACCGTGCCGCAGGGCCCCCCGCAATTACCCGTTCCAATGCCGCCATAAGCAGTCGTTCCGTAGAGATTACCGGCCTGATCCAAAACAAGTCCGGCGGCGGGCCATAATCCATCGAGACAAAGATTATTTTCGACAACACTGCAGAAGTTATAAATAACTGTTTCAGTCCAAGAGCCGTCTGAGTTGGGAGACAATTCAAATACAGTTCCGCAACCACCGTCGGAGCAGAAAGTTGAGTTCCCGCCATATGTGGTGGTCCCATACAAATTGCCAGCGCTATCGGCGATCAGACTGCTTATCGGCCCATTACCATCGCCGCTCCGCGCCCCAAAGCTGTAGAGCACCTTGTACGTTTGTCCGAACGATAGAGTGCAGCTCATTACGATCAGAGCCAAGCAGAAAGTTAGGGTCTTCACGGAGCCTCCAAATAAAACCTCAGAATGGTAGCATGTGGCCGTCCAGAGCGTAATAGAGCCGAAAGGCCCTATCCGAAATGGTTAGGGCGAAGGATGGCCACGGCACTCAGACATTACTTCCCCTTCTCGCACTGTACGCGCGAGAAATGGGGTGCCCGGTTAAGGAGTGATCTCGAAAACAACTCCAGATCCTGTACCACCCAACTGCGTAGTTCCGTAAATATTTCCGTTTCCATCTTCTAGCAGATTGCCTAGTGGCGCTCCCCCATCTGCGCACCCGCTCTGGGAGCAAAAACTGTAAATGGTCTCAATCTGCCTTGTCGGTGTTACTTCCCAAATTTCTCCGCTTATATTCGACCCACCGTAGGATGTCGTTCCAAATAATGCATTGCGCGCTCCATCGACCAAAACACCAGCCTTGCATTGGCTCGACACACCTAAATCAAATGGACGGGTTCGACTGCTTTGGTGCTTGAGATTTATTTGGAACGCATTGCCAAGCGTTGTACCGTAGAGATTGCCAGCGGCGTCGAAGCTCACCGATGCATAAGAACCAGCAAGGTACTCACTAGTTATAACCGTTTCTGTCCAACCATTAGTGCCAGGTGCGAGTTTGTAGACAACACCAGCGGCATTGTGTTGCTTACCGCCGCCTTCGGATGTCGTGCCGTAGAGATTGCCAAGTTGATCGAACGTCACACCTGCCAGCGGCATAGTACCATCAGGGCAAAAATGCCCGCTTCCCTGGGTGCAGAAATTGTAGAGTACCGATTCTACCCAGCCAGTGCTTTTAGGAGAAAGCTCAAACACCGTGCCCCCGGGGACGATTGGCCGAGCACTACCGCCGCCGCTTGTAGTCCCATATAAGTGCCCGGAGGCGTCAAGTACAAGCGTGCTGTGTGGAGAATACCCGTCAGCACACTTAGCGAGTGAGCAAAAACCATATAGTACGGTTTCTGTCCACGACCCTCCTTGCACGACAGGCGGTGAGAGCTCAAATACAGTGCCGCAACCGCGTAACCCCGTACCGCAAGATGAAGAAGATCCGCCACCTACTGTGGTTCCGTATAAATTGCCGGCAGAGTCGAATACAAGTCCTGCCGCAGGTTCCGCACCATCGAGACACAGAGAATCCGACGAATTTTGACAGAAGTTGTAAAGGACTGTTTCAGACCACCCGCCACCAAGCTGAGGTGATAGTTCAAAAACCGTTCCAAATCCTTCCGTCCCGCCACCATAGGTCGTGCCGTATAGATTACCCATGCTATCAATCGTCAACCCTGCATAGGGTTGAAGGCCATCGTTCGGAACACTCCCAAACGTCCATAACACCGTTTCCTGACTCAGGGCGTTAGCAGAAAAACACAACAAAGTGAAGGTCAGACAGCTCATTGCGATCAGAGCCAGGCAGAAAGTTAGGGTTTTCACGGAGCCTCCAAATAAAACCTCAGAATGGTAGCATGTGGCCGTCCAGCGCGGAATAGAACCGAAAGGCCCTATCCGAAATGGTTAGAAAACGGCAGCATCTGCTTACTGATCTATAAGAAGGGGCAAACGATGCATTGGACTGGTCGGTTGATTCCACGGGCTAGAAGTGGTGGCGTAGCGCAATCCATCAAAATCAGAAGCGAGCCAGATTATTATTTTTCCTATACGTGAACGCCAGGTTACGCGCCAGTCGGTCTGATTGCGCTAAAGCTGACTCAACGAGGAACTGATATGGCTATTGAAGTATTCCGAAAACAGTTCCAAGATTTTTAGTCCCACCTAACACACTTGTTCCGTAGAGAGCTCCTAATTTCCCAAAAACGAGGGCTGCTTCGGGGCTACACGGGCTCTTAGTATTCTTGAAAAAATCGAGCTCGGCCTCTTTCCACGAACCACTCTGATCTTCCAAACGATACGCTGCCCCGCAATATTTACCTGCGGCCGTCCCGTAGATGTTGCCGGAACTGGTAAATATAGGAGTGCCCAAGGGTAGATCGCTTGGAGCCGAGTTGAACGCATAAATTGTAGACAAATTCCAAAGGCCGCCGCTGGATGGAATTAACTCAAATACGGTTCCGCTAGTGCTAAGGGTTTTCTGTCCCGTAGCGCCATACAAATTTCCGGCATTGTCGAAAACAACCCCTCCCTGAGGCTGTCCAACTGCCGAATTGAAGCTGTATAGGACGCTCTCGCTCCAAGCCCCGCTTCCGCCCACGGGCGCAATTAATTCAAATACGGTTCCATTGTCAGCCGGGCCTCCGTGAAGTGAGGTTCCGTAAAGATTGCCAGCCTGATCTAGCGTCAATCCAGCGTACGGTTCCGACGCATCTGGGGCTCCTTGCAAAACGTAAACTGTTGTTTCATTCCAGCCCTCCGAGCCAGCGGGTGTCAATTCAAACACGGTTCCACAACCAATACCGCACCCCGAAGCCCCGCCTCCCAATACGGCTGTGCCATACAGATCGCCCGATGCATCGAACACCAAATTTCCAGCTGGGTACGCTCCATCAGCCATACCTTCGAAGGTGTGGATAACGGTTTCAGTCCAAACTCCGTTTTGTGGAGATAATTCGAAGACGACGCCACACCCTTCATTGAAGAGGCCGTTATTGCACGATGAATTATTGAGATCGCCACCTATGTAGGTGGTTCCATAAAGATTTCCTGCCTTATCAAAAATCAAGCCCGCTATCGGCACCGCGCCGTCGGCGCCTCCGGTGAAGTGATAAAGGACAGTTTCCTTCCATGCGCCACCAATCTTTTGAGGTGGGGAAATCTCGAATACAGTTCCGCAACCGATTTGCGCAAAACCTAAACAATTCGTATTCGCCCCCCCGTTCAAAGTAGTACCGTAAAGATTGCCCGCGGCATCGCTTACCAAGCTTGCCGCAGGCGATGCACCGTCCGTTCCGCCCGTGAAACTGTGAAGCACTTGCATTTTGGGCCCGGCGGTGAAAGCGTAAATCGGCAACATCAGAGCCGCCAAAATAACGGCCAGACGCATAATTGCTTTGTGTATATATTCGCGTTTCATAAATGTTCCTCTCGATCCGTTTCGATTACTTTCGACGTACTCAACGGCACGGGGCATCACCGATCAAGCCTAACGTATCTTAATCTCGCAAGACGAAAACGGGGCAAATTGCCTCAGCATTAGGCGTCTGATCGTAGCATGTGGCCGTCCAGCGCGGAATAGAGCCGAAAGGCCCTATACGAAATGGTTAGAGAGTTCGTCTCTTCTGACTTCTTCGGCTTCGCATACCCACAAACCCGTTGAGTCCGAGATCCCTTCGGCTTCGCTCAGGGCAGGCTCTTCGGCCCGCGATGCAAAGCGCGGGCTGTCAGGATGACATCCCAAGGGTGGTCGGATTCCTGGTGCCCACCCATAAAAATCAAAGGGCGGGCAGCCTATTTTCGGGGAGGCTTGAGTTACTCCGTGACTTGTACAAATTGATGATTGCGTATTTCGCCGGGCGCGAGCTCGTCCACGTAGCACCAGACCCAGTTCTCATGCGGTTGAACGGAGCGCATCAACGGATGCTTAGTTTGATGAAAATGCTTGGTGGCATGCTTATTCTTTGAAGAATCGCAGCAGCCCACGTTGCCACATTCCAGGCACATGCGGAGATGTACCCATGTATCGCCAAGCTTGACGCACTCTTCGCAGACGTGGATTTTCGTTTCAGTCACTTTTATCGAATTGAGATGCGTGCATTCAGCCATGAGATTTCCTTTCAAGCCCATCCAATGAAATTAAGCTTCCGCTAATGCAGTGTGAACAAGTTGCACGGCGATTGCTCCTTCGCCGACGGCAGAAGCGACGCGCTTTACATTTCCGGAGCGAACATCGCCAACCGCAAATACTCCGGGTAGGCTCGTCTCCAACATTTGCGGACGACGTTCCAGAGGCCATCTGAGTACCGGCGCATAATCGGCGGTGATATCCAGATCGCGGCCGGTGAGAATAAATCCTTTGCTGTCCAGTGCGATGCAACCTTCGAGCCAGTCAGTGCGGGGAGCCGCCCCTGTCATAACGAAAACGTGACGAATTTCGTGCGTGGACGTCTTGCCAGTATTCTTGTCGATCCAAGTAACGCATTCAAGATGGGATTCCCCGCCCAATCCGACAATCTCAGTCTTCGTGTGGACTTCGATCGAAGGATTTTCGGTGATTCGGCTAATCAAATAGCGCGACATGGTCGCCGACAATCCGCCGGCGCGCACCAACATGTGAACTTTCCGGGCGCTCTGTGATAGAAATACCGCGGCCTGACCTGCCGAATTTCCTGCTCCGACAACGATTACGTCTTCATCGCCACAAAACTGCGACTCGATATACGTGGCGCCGTAGTAAATTCCCTGCCCCTCGAACTGTTGCAGGTTGGCGATTTCCGGCTTCTTGTACTGAGCGCCGGTGGAAATCACGATGGCCTTTGTGGAAATGACCGTACCATTATCCAGGACGATCTCATAGGGACGCTTGTCGCAATTGAGACGAACCACGCTGTGCCCGATCATCATCTTGGCACCAAACTTTTGCGCTTGCGTCAATGCGCGCCCCGCCAGTTCTTGTCCCGAAACTCCGGTAGGAAAGCCCAGATAATTTTCGATTTTAGAACTGGAACCTGCTTGCCCGCCGGGCGAGTCGACCTCAATCACCAGAGCGTCGAGGCCTTCGGACGCTGCATATACCGCAGCCGCTAGACCTGAAGGGCCAGCACCGACGATGATCACATCCCGGGTCTGAGTATTGTTGATTTCGACGTTGAATCCGAGACAGTCGGCGAGCTGATGGTTCGACGGGTTGCGCATTACATTGCGAGCACTGCAAATAATCACAGGGATTTCGCTCGCCTTGACGTTGAAGCGATCAAGCACTTCCTGGGATTCCTTGTCGTCATCGAGATCAACGTAAGAATAAGGGTGCGAATTGCGACCGAGAAATTCGCGCAGGCGCAAAGTATCCGCGGAGTGGCGAGAACCCATGAGAACCAGACTGCCCTTCCCGCGATTAAGGAGCGCGAGCCGCCGCAGAATGAAGGCACGCATGAATACTTCGCTTAATTCCGCATCTTTCGCGACCAAAGCGCGGAGATCATCACCGCTCATTTCCAGAAATTCTCCTGATTCGGTCACGCGGCCGCGAACCAGGCTCCGCTGTCCGGAGATCATGGTTAGCTCGCCGGTGAATTCGCCGGGGCCATGCGTTGCGACTTGTTTCTCGCCATCGAGTTCGGTCTGAAGAATCTCCATGCTTCCAGAGAGCATTACGAAAAAAGAGATGGCCGTGTCCCCGGGCTCGAACAAGATATCTCCGGGCATTACGTAGCGAATTTTTGCTGCGGAACGAATTCTTGCAATCTGTGACTCATTCAGAATCGGAAAGATTTGCGTGCGCGGGTCAAGCGCGCTGGGAAGTGGCCATGATGACATAAATTTGCTCCATTCAGAGTCACTAATGAGGACACGATAAGAAAGAAGTATAGATGACGGCCAAAGTTAAGGGATTCACGCAAGTACATCGGCGAGCGGGCCTCGGAAAGCTAAGTGTCGGGGATGATGGGAGAGCTAAGCGTCCCAGTGCGCAAGAACGCTTAGCAGGACAGTGCTCCGGGGGAGTTAGCAACAGATTGAACCGTTCTCAAAAGTACGTCTGTTCAATTTTGAACAGTGTTCCAACCTATTCGCGTCGATACTAAAAGCGTTGCCAGTCAGAATATGAACCCAGTTACGTGGATTATTCAGACTATTTTCGGATGCCGTCATCGACAAATGAGTCGGATCTTCACCATTAAGCAGAGAACATACCGTGTATGCTTCCAATGTGGGCGAGAGTTCGAATGCTAACGCGTAGTGAGATCGCCAAGGAGAATAAAGAGTTGAAAAAACGTTCGATTGTAATGGCTCTGTTCGTTTTCGCGGCTACGATTCAGCCATCTTTGTTAAATGCACAACAATCAGTGAATCCTCCTGACGCCCCCAGTGCGACGCTTTCTGCGAATCCACCGGCCGCGACACCGATGGTATGGGGTTACAAAAAACCTTCGGAGCATTTAAAAATCCGCAACTATTTTTTCGAAGCATTTGGACCTTATCCGATCATCGGGGCGGCGTTCACCGCAGGAATTAACCAGGCTTACAATACTCCTCCCGAATGGAAGCAGGGTGCAGAGGCTTATGGCAAACGATTTGGCTCCAACTTTGGGATTGCGGCCGTGTCCACGACAACGCGATATGCGTTAGCGGAAGCGCTGCGCGAAGATACTTTGTACTATCGCTGCGAGTGCACGGGTTTCTTCCCACGGCTAAAGCACGCTACGCTATCAACAATGACTGCGCGCAAAGGCGAAGATGGTCATCGAGTTTTCTCAATCCCCTCTCTGATCGCTCCTTATGCCGGCACCATGACGGCGGTATATGGCTGGTATCCCGATCGGTTCGATGCGAGAGATGGCTTCCGCATGGGTAATTACAGCTTGTTGGCTTACGTCGGTGGGAATATCGCGCAAGAGTTCCTATTTACAGGGCCGCACTCGATCATGGCGCGGTTTCATCTAAATAACGGGCACGAGGCACAAGACCCGAACGCAAAACCTTGAAGCACTGTGAGCGAGCGCACCTGGCCGGCGGTTAAGCCGCAGCGGCCAGGTTGTTTCAATAATTATTTAGTTATTCTTTTTTATTCTTTTGCTTCCGCAACTTTAGCCTGGCGGCCAGCGTCGGATATTGCTCTCATGAATTCTCCCGCGCTTTTAGGAGTTGCGACTTTGCCGGAAAGCGTGGGGCGGAAGTTCACGTGTCTGCCGTAAATCGCACGCGTTGAGTCGTCGTCCTGTTCCACGACTGCGCCTTCAAGCGTGAGTCCAGCGAATACCCCTTTTGATCGTGAATACGTTAAGACTTCAGTATTCATCTTCCAGTCGGTTCCCGCGGAAGCATGTCGGCCCACTGGACCCGCCGCGACCGAACCTTCTCCGGTGAGTTCGAATTTGCTGGAGAGCAAATGTTGAAATCCCTGATCGTTCATGACGAGCAGTACGAGATCAACGCCCTCGACGCCAATCTGCAATCCCCAGCTGCCCCCACCGATCGAAACGAACGCCGGTGCGCTCCACCCAGTCGCGGTACGGCAAGATGCAATACCACGACCGTGTTTTCCGCCGAAGATGAATCCGCCTTTAATGAGATCTGGCACCACCAGAATGCACTTTGCATTGCTTAGTACTTCTTCGGGAATGCCTTTGTCCGGCGTAGCCATGATCGAGTGCAAAACGTTGACCGAGGAGTGTAATCGCGCGATTGAATCTTCGCGGCCAGACGCCGCCGAAGCGAACGTTGCGGTCAGAATCATCGCTCCGATGGATACAAATGAGAGTGTCTTTTTCATGAATTTTCCTTTTGTGGACTAAGGGAGGGACGGCTTCAGTCCGCTGACTTAGGTTCAGGCAGCCTGAAAGAGGGAGTAAGAATGCTCCAGCCTGAAATGATGATGCTTCATAGGACGTTGAAAATCTGTTCCGAATTGCTCAGCAAACTATTGCTCAACGAACGTAGCCACGTCTAGAAAGCGAGCAATCTTGCTCATACGTCGACGACCGTAACCTGTCATGATGGATGTACCGCTCATTACGCCCGCGGGCATTCAGAGCATGTCTTCCCTTTCTCAATCGATTCGTGGCCAACTACGCGCTTTGCGGGCGTGGATTGGTGCGTCTGTCAAAAAAGTTTTGGGGATGCGGGCGGGCGATAGCGACTTCATGTCGCAACGCATGTGCCCATTTTGTGGATTGATTACTCCGCGTCATCGAATGTCATGCATCGAGTGCGGCCGAACATTAAAGCCAGCTTGAAACCAGCAAGAATCGAAAGGAACAAAATGTCAAAACAATATCTGCATTTATCTGCATACGCTTGTAACAAGTGTGAAGGACCGGTCGTCACCGGTTCACTGGGAACGCGTGACACCGATATATCGAAAGAAGTGGACATACAAGAGGTTGGAGCAGTCTGCCTGACATGCGGTCAAAAGCAAAATATGACGGATGGACAATTGTTTGTCCGGCAATTCCCTCCTGTTGAGTGGCCAATCGAAGGTTCGAAGCCCGTACATGTGAAGAGTGTCAACTAGCAGACGATGGATTATTTAGTCGTGCAGAACGACATTCAGCAGTGAACTGTGGACTTCAATCGAGCCGTTATATTCGATGAACCCCAGCTTCCTGAAGCGGTTCATGAAAAAGCTGACTCGTGATCGGGTAGTACCTACCATCTCTGCAAGCGTCTCCTGGCTGATCTTAGGCACGACAGTCTCTGGAGCGCCTTCCTTGCCAAAATGAGCGAGCATCAGCAGTACGCGCGCAAGACGCTTCTCGCTGGAATTAAATAGCTGGTCAACCAAATCTTCTTCGTATCGAATATTTCTCGCCAGCAGATAACCGACAAACAGATCGGAAAGAGTTTGTTCGCGATGCAGTACGTCAATCATCGCTTTCTTCTCGATCCGCAAAATTTGACAATCGGTCATTGCAACTGCAGACCCCATTCGCAGCAACTGGCCCGCTAGTGAACCTTCGCCGAAGAAATTTTTTTCGCTCACGATGCCAATTGTGGCTTCCTTGCCGGTCTTGGACACGACGACCAAACGTATCTTTCCTTTTTGAATATAGAAAATAGAGTCAGCAGGGTCACCCTGCGCATAAATGCCGCGCTTCTTAGGAAAAGACAGGGACTTGCGACCCTCGCCAATGGTGGCAAGAAATGCGTTGGGGTCGAAGCTCCGAATCTTTTTTCTTTTTACGCCAGTGGGCATTGCGGCAATTGTAGTCGTATAAGAGCGGTAGCGGACATAATTCTCCATCCCGAATTGGGACGGTGCCTAAAAGCACACAAAACGATCTTTATGGAGACTGGTTCGTTCCATTCCGGTGCTGAGTTCACATTTTTCGCCGGGCTTGGCTCCGCAGGTCGGACAACGCACAGAAAGCGCCAGCTTATCGTTCTTCTCAGTCTTGCGCATGGGACATCATGTCCCATCGCCGGGACGAAAGCTGGTCATAGTTGACCACCGAGGTTGAACGAAAGGTAGCACCGAACAATTCGGCGGCTCGAACGTCGTCGATATCCTTGCTAAGAAGCTGAATATGCGGCACTCTCATTGGGATGGTGCGAGCCGAAAGCACGAAGAGTCGTAAGTATTGCGAGTCCGCTTGGACGATGTTCGGGGCTGGTTTGTTGATCCGATTGGCGTGGATCTTCGTCGCCCACACATACCGCTTCAAGACTGCTCAAGACAATTTTGGATTTGGCTTCGAGATGGGACGGATCGGGCGGTCGTTAGCGCTGGGCCAAGGATTCAGTAATCCGTTCGATGGGATCACCGGACCAACCGCGTGGGAGCCACCTGCATATCCGTTCCTGATTGCGGGAGTATTCAAATTATTTGGAATTTATACCCGAGCATCAGCCATGGTTCTGCTGTCAATCAGCAGCATCTTTTCTGCGCTGACTTGCCTTCCCACCGTGGCGATCGCACGCCGATGCTTTGATCGCCGCATCGCACTGTGGTCGGGATGGGCATGGGCTGTTCTGCCTCCGATCATTTTCTGGTGTACGCGGTGGGTATGGGAAACCAGTCTCGCAGCGTTACTACTCGCGCTGATCTTTTGGCTGACGCTGCGCCTAGAGGAGGCGGATGGCTTCGCTCCGTGGCTTGGTTGGGGGATGTTGTGGGGTGTGGTGGCGCTTGTGAATACTTCCCTGCTGGCTTTTTTGCCGGCGGCGGGATTGTGGGCATGCTCTCGGAGAGCGAGAGTGCAGAAGCAATTTTTCAGCCAGGCATTAGTTTCAGCTTTGATATTTGTGGCGTGCGTTTCGCCCTGGATCGTTCGGAATAAAAGAGCGCTGGGAGAATTTATCTTTATTCGATCGAATTTCGGAGCGGAGCTAAGATTTGGAAATGGTCCCGGCGCGAATGGTACATGGATGGACTCCGAGCATCCGACGAAGAACGTGCAGCAATTGGAAATGTACAAGCAAGAGGGAGAAGTGGCTTACGTGGCTGGACGAAAGCGGGAAGCAATCGACTTCATCCGCGACGACTATGCGCGGTTCGGCTGGCTCAGCCTGAAACGCTTCGCCTATTACTGGGCTGGATTGCCTCAGCCGGACAAGAGCTGGCCGAAAACTTTGCTGAAAAATTCCTGGCTGTTCTTTACCTCTTTACTTTCATTTTGCGGGTTGTACTTGGCGTTGAAGCGTCGGATTCCCGCCGCAGGGCTCTACTTTTGGCTCATCCTCTTCTATCCGGCGGTATATTACGTGACCTTTCCCCACCCGCGATACCGGCATCCTATTGAGCCGGAATTGACCATTTTGGTTGTATACGGAATTGCTGAAATTGCCTCATATCGGTCCAAACCGATCGCCTAATCCCCGCTGAAAACACGGAACCTGGCTCATTTCTTCTGCGTACCTTAGTCCATGCTCACGATGCGCGGACATGCGCGTCTAAGTTATGTCTCTGATTTACCTCGGGCAAAATGCAACCGCCTATTCAAGGAGAAGCCATGAAGATCGACCGCGCTAACCTCATCCGCAATGTAATTCTGACCACGATTTGTTCATTGATGTTGCCGACGCTTCCAGCAGTCGCGTCCGACCACTCAGGACAAATGACCGAGGAATTTCATCAGACGTATGCGATCGCCGCAGACGGACGGGTTGAACTCGACAATGTGAATGGCGCGGTACACATCACCGGGTGGGACCGCAATGAGGTCAAGGTGGACGCGGTCAAGTATGCGAATACAAAACAACGTTTGGACGAAGCCAAGATCAAAGTTGATGCCGGCAGCAACTTCGTGTCGATTCGCACCGAATATCCCGACCGCGATCTTACTTTCAACACCTTTGGGCATAATAATCCGGCCTCGGTGGAATATACGCTTACGGTACCGCGCAATGTACGTCTCGACGAAATCAAACTGGTGAATGGTGGTTTGGATATTCAGGGCGTGAGTGGCGAAGTTAATGCATCGAGCGTGAACGGCCCAGTGAACGCTCATGGATTGGAAGGACGACTTGAACTTTCTACAGTGAATAGCCGAGTGAATGTCGAGTTCACGCATTTGACTCGGTCCTCGATTGAGATATCGTCAGTGAATGCTGCGGTCGAAGTAACGCTTCCTTCGGATGCGAAAGCGGACATCGAAGCGTCCACCGTATCTGGCGGCATCAGCAATGACTTTGGCCTGCAAGCTAGCGGCCACCGTTTCGTAGGGCATGAGTTAAATGGCACACTGGGCGGCGGCGGAGCCCGGATCAGGCTGTCCAATGTGAATGGACGAATTGAGATTCGTCACGCAAACGATGGAAAAGCGATGAGTCCGGCAAAAAGTTCGAATCATGGCGATAGAGACGACGACAAAGATGACGATGACGACGACAGCATCTAGCTACTAATCGACTGACCTCAACCAATCGGCGATCGAGTGTTATCGCAAAGATGGGTTCGCACCATATAATGGGTCGCTATCAATTCACGTAGCTGATCCATCTATTTGGAGATCCCGGCATCCATGCGAAAACTTCTTGTAGTCCTTCTTATATGTTCCGCCTCCACGTTGACGCTGGCACTGGAGCGTCAACCCAATGCCGATTACCGTGCGCGACGCCAGGCGCTTGCCGCTAAAGCAGACGGCGGAATTATACTGCTGTTCGCGCCTCCCGAGGCAGATGGTCCGAACGCCGTGTACGGATATCGTCCCGACAACAATTTCTACTATTTATCGGGATGGCCCGAGCCAGGCGCGGCAATTCTAATTGCCTCCGAAGTACCGTCGAAATCTCAAAGCAAAGATAAAGATAAAGATGAGAAGAAAGACACAACGAAGCCCGACAAGCGTCCCGCAAGACCTTACACCGAAATTCTGTTTCTGCCCGCGCACAACCTCGTACAAGAGAAATGGACCGGCCCGAAGTTGGGCGCTGACGATCCTAAAGCAAGCCAGCTCACAGGATTCGACCACGTCGAAGTCCTCGATGATCTTCGTGGCGAAATCGTACGCCTTCTCGCGGAGCAGCGTGGAGTTATTTATACCGATGTACAAACGGCAAATGACGAGTCCAACTCCGCAACTTCGATTGAATGGCTGAAGCGTACGAATGCATTTCCTTTGTCGCTTTCCTTTCAGGATGTGCGACCAATGCTAGGCAGCTTGCGTACTTACAAAGACGCAGGGGAAATTGACCTTATCCGCAAAGCGACAGACGCGTCTTCGGCGGCTCAGCTAGCGCTGATGCATGCTGTAAAGCCCGGCGTCACCGAGCGAGAAATCGCAGCTCTCGACGAGTATGAGTGGGGGAAGCGTGGGTGTGAGAGGCCGTCGTATGCGCCGATTGTGGGATCAGGCTACTATTCGACGGTGCTGCATTATTCTGAAGATTCGGGAACGATCCAGGCAGGCGATGTTGTCGTGATCGATGCGGCCGGAGAGTATTCGATGTACGCATCCGACATCACGCGAACGCTACCCGCGAACGGAAAATACACCGCTCGTCAGCGCGAAATATACGACATCGTTCTCGGAGCACAGCAGGCTGCGATCGCAGCATTCCAATCGGGCAAGTCCGTGATGCGCGCTGGAAAGCCGGATTCGCTTTACCAGGTCGCATTCGACTACATCAATACGCACGGCAAAGATTCGCATGGCGATCCGCTGGGCAAGTATTTCATTCATGGGCTGGGTCACTACGTAGGTCTGGCCGTACACGATGAGGGCGACTATTCGGTTCCACTCGCTCCGGGGATGGTGTTTACGATCGAGCCGGGAATTTATATCCCTGAGGAAAAACTTGGTGTGCGAATCGAAGATATCTTCTATGTCGACCAAAGCGGAAAGCTGATCAACATGACCGAATCGCTGCCTCACACGGCGGATGACATCGAGCGCGAGATGCAAAAGAAACAATAAATCCTCCGCTACTTACTTCAAAATGTGACGTGGAACGTTTCTCGTGCCCGGGTTTGATATCCTAAGACATCGTGCGGATGATCTGGTGGTTTCTGATTCTGACCGTAAGTGGGGCGGCAGTATTGTGGGCTGGAACCTCAGCTTACTTTTGGGTTCGGCGCCACATGCGGAGCAGTTCGGAAGGCGATCATCGAAATTCGTAATATTCGGTTCGGAGACATAAAACATGGCCAGATACGCGCCTGAAACAATAAACGGTTCTTCCTTAGCTCGTCATACTGCGTCGGAGTGGGCGCTGCAGACCGCCTTAGTGGTCGGAGCGAGTCTTTTCGTTGCCGTTTGTGCGCGAATCTCGGTTCCTTTGCCATTCACACCTGTGCCGCTGACGCTCTCAAACTTCGCAGTGATTCTGGTCGGATTATCGTTGGGTGGCCGTCGCGGATTTGCCGCTCTGGCTCTCTATTTGATTGAAGGAGCATCCGGGATGCCGGTATTCAGTCCGGCGGGCCCAGGAGGACTGGCGCAATTGCTAGGCCCCACGGGCGGCTTCCTGCTTGCATATCCATTTGTAGCTGGACTTTCCGGGTTGATTGCACAGCGTGGCGTCCTTACGTTCGCACGCGCTGCGGTCGCGGGATTTCTCGGAGAAGTTTTACTTTTCGCGAGCGGAATCGCGTGGCTCACAGTCCTTACCCACTCTTTCGCACAAGCCGTTAAATTTGGTTTGTACTGGTTTGTCTTCGCTGAAGTTATAAAGATCATGGTCGCAGCGGCAGTAGCATCTGGCTGGCGCAAGGCACGGTCATGAGCGCAACTACTGAAACTCCAGTGGTTCCAAGTCATAAGGATTCGATTTCCGGCAGCGCTTCCGATCCGGCGCGAGAAATTACTATCGCGCACAGTCCAGATTCCGACGATGCGTTTATGTTCTATGGTCTGGCGACCAACAAAGTGCGCGTCCCAGGATTGAGATTCACTCATACGCTTTGCGACATCGAAACATTGAACCACCAGGCTATGACTGGCGAAGGGCTTTACGATGTAACCGCGATTTCGTTTCATGCGTATCCGTATGTGCAACATAATTACGCTTTGCTTACCAGCGGCGGCAGTGTCGGCGACAACTATGGCCCGATGATTGTAGCGACCCGCGCTTTTTCAATCGACGACATTAAGACGAAGCGCATCGCGATTCCGGGAAAATTAACTACTGCATATCTCGCACTTAAGCTTTTTGCACCGGGAATTGAAACTGAAGTCGTCCCTTTTGACCAGATCATTCCGCAAGTGCTTGAAGGCAAATATGAAGCCGGACTGATTATTCATGAAGGGCAGTTGACATACTCCAAGGAAGGATTGCATCGCATCGTTGACCTCGGACGCTGGTGGCATTCTGTGACCGGTCTGCCACTTCCGCTCGGAGGAAATGCCATCCGGCGTAGTCTCGGCCCCGCGCTGATGTCCAGTGTGGGCGCTGCACTGCGGGACAGCATTCAATATGCGCTTGATCATCGCGAGGAAGCGCTGGCTTATGCCATGCAGTTCGCTCGCGATCTCGATCCGCAGTTAGCTGACAAGTTCGTCGGTATGTACGTAAACGAACGCACCCTCGACTACGGTCCGGATGGGCGCGAAGCGGTTCGTCGCCTGCTGGAAATGGGCCACAATGCTGGAATTATTCCCCAGAAGGCAAAAATCGAGTTCGTAGCGTAACGTAGTCTCAGCTACATTTGCGGCAAATTAACGCTGCGGCCTAATGCGTCCCCCGCATTACTCCCGTAACGTGGCGAGTTCTTATTGAGTCATGAATAATGACCGTGGGACTCTATTTGTTCTTGTGCGTCCCGAAACGACTTCAGTCCCATTGCGAAATTGGCTATAAATGTCTTCGAAGGCCCAGACAAGCCGAAACGAGCCGCGAAAAGAAGTGATGAGCACGCCCACCATTGGCGAAACCGTCCTCGGGCTCATCAGCACGGGCGCTGCACTTCCTGCGATTCTGAACGCTCTGTGTATAGGCATGGAAGCAAAGTATCCGGACATGTTGTGCTCGGTTCTTCTGCTCGACAACGATGGCGTGACACTTCGGCACTGCGCCAGCCCGAGCTTACCGCCCGCGTATAGCGCAGCGATTGATGGTGCGCAGGTAGGTCCGACCGTCGGGTCCTGCGGGACTGCGGCATACTTGAATCGCCAAATTATTGTGTCCGACATTGCAATCGATCCGCTCTGGAACGATTATCGACGTTTGGCTTTACCACATGGGTTGCGGGCTTGCTGGTCTACTCCGATCACATCTTCGGACGGGAAAGTGTTAGGCACATTTGCGGTGTACTATCGCGAACCACGAAGCCCCGAATCTCACCATCTGCAAATGATTAACCAGGCCACGCATCTTGCGGTGCTTGCCGTCGAGCGAGACCGTGCGCGGTTAGAACTTATTGCTGCCGAAGCGCGGTACAAGTCGCTGGTCGAGCGTTTGCCGGCGATTACATACATTGCCGAACTGGGACCACATGGCCCATGGCATTATGTGAGTCCGCAGATAGAATCGATCCTCGGATTCACACCGGAAGAATGGCTTTCGCGGCCGACGCAATGGCTTGACCATATCCATCCTCTTGATCGACCGATAGCCTTGGAAGCGGAAAGTCTGTTTGAAGCTTCTCGGAAGGTTTTCTTCGCCGAATATAGGATGTTCGGAAAAGACGGACGCATGTTGTGGTTTCGCGATGAAGCCGTCATGCTCGAACAGAACGCCGACCGCGAACCGTTGATGCAAGGCGTTCTTTACGACATTACCGAACATAAGAATCTGGAAGAACAACTTCGTCACTCGCAAAAAATGGAAGCTGTTGGTCAACTGGCGGGTGGCATCGCACATGACTTCAACAATTTGCTGATGCTGATTCAGGCCCATAACAGCCGTCTGCGCGAGAGGATCCCGGCCGAAGACGCGGAAGCCCAGCAGGATGCCCAGCAAATCGAAGGGGCTGTGATTCGCGCCGCCTCGCTTACCCGGCAACTATTGGCTTTCAGCCGTAAACAGGTATTGCGCCCAACCGTCCTCGACCTCAATTTGATTTTGAACGATGCAGCGAAAATGTTAGAGAGGCTAATCTCGAAAAATATCGAGATGGTAATAAGTCCCGATCAATCACTCGGCAAAATCAAAGCAGACGCAGTGCAGATGGAGCAGATCATTTTGAATCTGGCCGTCAATGCTCGGGATGCGTTGCCAGAAGGCGGGAAGCTCATACTCGCGACACAGAATGTAGAGATTGGAAACGCCCGGGACCGCGCCCGCTCGACGGTTCCCCCAGGAAAATACGTGATGCTCTCGGTAACGGATACAGGCGTTGGGATGACGCCTTCTACGCAATCACATATATTTGAACCGTTCTTCACCACCAAGGAGCCAGGTAAAGGGACAGGCCTGGGATTGTCGACGGTGTACGGTGTCGTGCAGCAGAGCGGCGGCTGGATCTGGGTGACCAGCGCGCTTGGCCAAGGCACAAGTTTCGAAATCTATTTTCCACGCGTAGATGAAATGTCAGCTCCACTTGCGATTATCGAGGCGCCCAGGCAAGTCAGCGAACCCGCAAAGTGTACCGAGACCGTTTTGTTAGCGGAAGATCAGGAAGGCATTCGGGACATGGCGGCCGAGTTCTTACGCCGTAATGGTTATCAAGTTCTCTTGGCGGAAGACGGGTGCGAAGCCCTCCAGGTAGCGGCCAAACATAGTGGGCCGATCCACCTGCTCATCACCGACATGTCAATGCCTAACATGGGTGGGAAAGAACTAACGGTGAGGCTGGCTGCTTTGCGTCCAGAAATGAAGGTTTTATTCATGTCCGGGCATCCCGACCATACTTCGCCAGGAAATCATGCTGCGCCGGAAGGTGCTGTCGTGCTGCAAAAGCCTTTCGCACTCGGCGATCTCGCCCAGAAGATTCGCGCGCTTCTCGACAAAGCATAAATCCGCAAAGAACAATTCAGAAAGCAACCGCTCGCTGCCGATCCAATGTAGCCGAAGTATGTAGATGGCAAATCGCGATGGCCAACGCGTCGGCTGCGTCCGGAGATTCAGGGACCGCTGATAGCCGCAGCAACTGAGCAACCATGTGCTGGACTTGATGCTTCTCAGCTCGTCCATAGCCGACGACCGCGCATTTGATTGTAAGAGGGGCATATTCGGAGACATCCAACCCAGCGGAAGAAGCCGCCAGCATCGCCACTCCGCGGACCTGGCCAAGCTTCAACGCGGACTTGACGTTCAATGAATAGAAAACTTCTTCGATCGCCACATTATCGGGACGGTGCTCTTCGATGATTGCGCAGAGCCGATCAAAAATCGTATTAAGGCGGGTGGGCAGAGGAACTCGTGAAGAAAGTTTGATGGCGCCACAGGTCAGGCAAGCGATATCTGTATTTGCGTCGAGTTCCACTACACCATATCCGGTGTACTCTGTGCCGCAATCGATACCGAGAACCCGCATGGGAGAAAGTTTAGCATCTGCCAGCTGGGCAGCCGAATATCGTAGAGTGTACCGCTTTCGAAAAATTAATTATTCTGGCTGAATAACTCAGAGCGGTCGACGTTCTCTCCCTTGAAGAACACTGCGGAGACTCGCTCGATGGCCGTGATGTCGTCTAAGGGGTTGCCATCTACGAGTAAGAGGTCGGCATCGTTGCCTTTTTGAATCAAACCGATGTGGTTTTCCGCGCGTAACAACTTGGCGGCATTGTAGGTCGCAGCTTGAAGGGCGACGGGAGCCGGAATTCCTGCACGCACCCACAGTTCGACTTCGTGTTGCACCGTTGGGCCATGAATAACCAGATAATTACCGGCATCGCTACCAGTCACTAACATCACGCCATGCTTGTTGGCATCGAGAAGATTTTGGGTGCCGATTTTGAGATCAATCGGAAACTTGGAAATGCGATCACGGATTTCTTTTGTGTCATCTGACGTGAGTTGTTTTTCAGTTTCGGATAGTAAGGCCGCCGGCCCGACCTGCTGCGTTAGCGAGCCCTTCAAAAGATCGGGGCGCGATGCTGAAAAATCTTTGACTGCCTCGGCGACACTCAAAGTGGGATCGTAAAACGTTTTCTGCGCCACCATCTGTTGAAACAGTGCGGGAGAAATAGCATCACGGAACGACCCGTGCTCGATCGAGTCAGCGCCGGCGGCAACCGCGTCGGTCACATCTCTCGCGTCGCCCGTATGGACTGCCGCTGGCAATCCATCTGCATGGGCCTGCTGAACGACGGCGTTGAGCAAGGACACATCCATACGATTGAAGATCGTAGGGCCGCCACCCGATTCCATGACAGCTTTTACGCAGTCGGCTCCTGCTTGCTTCAATTCATCTACTTGCTGGCGCGCCTGATCAGGGGAAGTCGGGATCCTGACAAACTGCGCTTGAGCTTGCTCACGCATGGCTTCGGGCATTTGCTTGAAATACTCTGTCCCGTGGCCACCCTTGGCGGTAAATAATGGACCACAGGTGAAAAGTTCCGCTCCAAGTTTCTCCCCGCTGTTCACAACGGATCTTACCTTCAAGACGGTATCCAACGGGTCGCCAACACTTCGTACGGCAGTCACTCCGCTGTAAAGGTATGCGGCGAGATGACGCTGCATCTCGGCATTAATTTCGAACTTGTAGCTGTCAGGATAGAAACCGCCGGGCGCTGCCAGATGCACGTGCACATCGATCAAGCCCGGAAGGATTGTTTTACCGGCAGCTTCGATTGGCATGGCATTGACAGTTTTAGGATCGGGCCACGTGCCGTCATAAACCGCTTCAATCTTTCCGTGTTTGATCAGGATTGCACCAGACTCGATCACTTTGCCGTCACCAACGAAGATTCGCGCTCCACGAATCAGGTAATTTTCACTTCGAGCAAGTTGCCGGCTGAGAATTCGCGTCTTCTCAACATTCTGTTGAGTGTGTACCTGCCATGCTCCCAACAAAACAAATGGCATCAAAACGCCAAGAATCCAGAGCTTGGCCGATCCGCGAATCTTTTCTTCTTTTTCCCAGCGAAACAGTTTGTAGGAAATGAACAGACCGACGACCACGGTGAGTGACAAAGCGACGATCGCTAAAGCATTGGCACGAAGGCCTTCACCGCGCAGCATCATGCCTTGCATGCCCGAAACCAGATAGGTCGCCGGCAGAAACTGAGTAATGTTCAATAACCACGCCGGAAAAATGGAAGATGGGAACGTCGCTCCACTCAAGAGCAACATTGGAAGATAAATAAGCTGTACAACGATCTGACTTTCCTGCATGGAATTTGCGACGGAAGCCAGAATCATTCCAATGGCACGAAATGCCAAAATACCGAACGAGATAAAGATAAATATTGAGGGAAGGCTTGCCGGCCAGGGCATTCCATAGGCGTAGTGCGAAAGAACAAACATGAAGATGACGAAGGGCATGAACAGGATCCAGCCCACGATTGTCGCCGCTACCAGCATGGGTGCGGGAGTGATTGGCGTTACTTTGTAACGCCTCAGTACATTCGCCTCGCGCTCCTGGACTGCCCGCATACCGGCGCCAAACAAGCCGTTGCCAAGCACGCCGAGGATAGTCACCATCGTGACGACCTGGGTCATCGCACCGCCGCGATCGCCATGCATAATCTGCGCGAAGGCAACCAAAAATATTATGGGGAACAAATAATTAAAAAACAGCACGGACTTCTGCCGCAGCGCCAGCCGCAAATCCATTCCGATGATGGCTAGATAACTTTTCATTTTGTCGCAAACGTAATTCTTTACAGCTTAGTCACGAAGACGCTTTCCGGTTAACTCGATGAATACATCTTCCAATGTAGGTTTTTTCAACTGAACGTCTACCAATTCAAGTCCGCTCTGCTCGATCCATTTGATGAGTTCCACCAAAGTTGTTGCCGGACGGCGCGAAATCACGGTCAAACTAGTTCCGGTTGCGTCCACCGTGCTTTCGATAGTTTCCGCCCAGACAGGGCGTTGTTTCGGAACCGGTTTGTCGCAGGTCACCACAATCTTCGACGCAGCGCGACTCTGCTGCTGCAAGTTTTTCGGCGTGTCCATTGCGATGATTCGGCCCGCATCGACAATTGCGACACGGTCGCACAGCCGTTCTGCCTCCTCGATGTAATGGGTCGTTAATAGGATCGTCCGTTTTTCGCCACGCAATTGTTCCAGGAGCGAATGGATTTCCGCGCGAACCTGAGGATCCAGTCCTGTGGTCGGTTCATCCAGAAAAAGCAATGTGGGATCGTTTACCAGTGCGAGTGCTAGAGCCAACCGTTGCTTCTGGCCTCCGGAAAGGCTCGAGTAGAACGCGTCCCGCTTGTCATCCAATTGGAGGCGCTTTAACAATTGGTCCAAATCTGTATTCCGGCTATAGAACGCCGCGAAGACGTGCAGCGCCTCGTGAACTTTCATCTTGTCAGGAAGGTTGGTGGCTTGCAGGCATACGCCGATCCGATCTTTTAGTGCGAGTGTCTGCTTTTCGGGATCGAAACCCAGGACGCGTACCTGCCCCGCTGTTCTGGTTCGCAGGCCTTCCAGAATTTCGACGGTACTCGTTTTTCCAGCGCCGTTGGGACCAAGCAGTCCGAAAACCTCTCCTGGTTGGATTTCGAAATCCAAGCCTTTTACCGCTTCATTTTCGCCGTACGCTTTACGCAGGCCCTGGACTAGAATCGCTGGCTCACTCATAGGGGACTTTCCAGCCTAACGGGTTGCATGCGTCACGTCAAAAGCCGAACTGTAACATTCGCGCATCGCTTTAGAAAATCGATTCGCCGCTATCTTCCTTCGCAACAATTTCGCCGGAATTTGGTGTTACTCTTTAAGGTATTCAGAGCATAAATTTCAGGAGCATGCGAGAGAAATGAAGATTGGAATTCTTACGGGAGGCGGGGATTGCCCCGGCCTCAATGCGGTCATTCGCGCGGTGGTTCGCAAGGGTGCATTTCATTATGGCGACACGTTCATCGGATTCATGGAAGGGTGGCGCGGCGTGCTTGAGGATAAGTCCATGCCGCTGGATCTCGAATCGGTCGGCGGCATTCTCCCCCGCGGAGGTACCATCCTCCGCACTTCGCGCACAAATCCGGCCAAGCGAGAACACGGCCTCGATACCTGCATTTCTACTCTGAAGAAAAATGGCGTCGAAGTTCTCATTGCCATCGGCGGCGACGACACGCTTTCGGTCGCAAAAAAACTTCATGATATGGGCGTAAAAGTAATTGGCGTTCCCAAGACGATCGACAACGATTTGGCTGGAACGGACTACAGCTTCGGATTCGATACAGCGGTTAACATTGCTACGTCCGCCATCGACCGTGTGCATACGACGGCAGAAGCGCACAACCGAGTAATGGTGGTTGAAGTAATGGGCCGAGACGCTGGATGGATCGCTATTCATAGCGGCATTGCAGGCGGTGCCGATGTGATCCTGATTCCTGAACAGCCATTCGACATTGATGACATTGCAGAAACGATCAGGCAACGGCATGACCGTGGCCGCTACTTCAGTATCGTCGTAGTGGCTGAAGGAGCGCGATTCTCTTCTCCGCAACTGCAACAGAATCAAAGCGCCGCGCGCGATGAATTTGGTCACGCACGTCTTGGGGGAGTCGGTAACACCCTCGCACTGGAAATCGAAAAACGTACTGGCATCGAGACTCGGACAGTCGTGCTTGGCCACATACAGCGTGGTGGAACGCCCAGCGCGTTTGATCGGGTGTTGGCGACGAGATACGGACTGGGCGCGATTGAAATGGCACATCGCGGAGAGTTCGGACGCATGGCTGCTCTCCGTGGCAACAAGATCATATCTGTGCCTCTTGCCGATGCAATTGCCAAGAACCGCACCGTTGATCAGGACATGATGGACGTGGCCAACGGAATCCTTGATAAACCGTCCGACAAACACACATCGGCTTAGTTGAGGGCAGTGCGAATGTCTAGAGTTTTTGAGACTCCACTACAGTGGTTCACGCTGCGCGGCTAGTGTTTACCGAGCAAGAATTCCAATTCGGACGGCAAGCGTCTCGCCCAGTCCCCTTCAGTGTGCCGTCCGCCTTCGTCGATATTTACGAGTAGGCGATCTTCTCCTAATCCGGCAGCGCGAAGGATTGTTTCTAACTCTCGGACGTCCGCAACAACTTTGCGGTCGAATTCTTCTCTACCAGATTCTAGAGTTCCCACGGCAAGAACGATCTTGGCCGGCCAATCGTGATGACACCGCGCATACGTCAAAATTTTCTTGCGGCCTATGAACAAAGATGGGCTTTCAATCAGCAGACCGCCGAATACACCTCGCACGGCGATCCCGGCGTAGAGTGATATCAGACCGCCCAGAGAGGATCCCCCCAACGCGGTATTTTGCGGACCCGTCGCGACTCGATAATGCTCGCTCATGAACGGCATCACTTCGCGCGTCAGGAAATCTGTATAACGTTTTCCCTGCGGCCGCAACACTGGCGGATTATAGGAGCGAAACGGCAAATATTCTTTCATACGCCCGGCTTGCGAATTATCGATGCCCACGAAAATCATGGGCGGAATCTTGCCCTCGCGGATCAAGCGATCTGCCGCTTCATCTACCGCCCACTTCACTCCGCCAAACGCAATTTTTGCCTCAAATAAATTTTGCCCGTCGTTCAGATAAAAGACGGGATATTGTACTTGCGAGTTTTCCGGCGCATCGTATCCCGGCGGCAACCACACTCGTAGAAAACGGGTATTCCGAAAAATCCTGCTGGCAAACTGATGCAGACGCAAATCTCCCGTGACGCCCGGGGCATGCACTTCAATAACGTCATCGGATTGCGGCAACGTAACTGCTTCTTCCATAAAACTCACACGATCACATCAATAGCGCTCGGCAAGATATCCAATGTCTTGCACTGTAACGTCAACACTTCGCCGTCCACCATGACATCAACTGGCGAATCCAGTTCGAAATCAATGCGCTTGACTGCCCGCCGTTCTGCCAATGGATGATTAATATGGGTACCGTCATAAAGCGTCGGCAAGTTTCGGATCAGACCAATGCGGCCGATTGGTCCCCATCGAACATATTCAATCAATCCATCATTCACACTGGCGTTTGGCGCAATCATCATGGTTCCGCCGGTGAACTTACTGTTGTTAAAGGTGAGGAACAGGCATAGCCTTTCGTCAATCTCAGTTTCTCCGTCGACACGCAGCGGAAAAGGTCTGCGCCGAAACCTGGCTAGTGTCAGAAGAATCGAAGCCTGATAACCAGCTTCTCCATATCGGCTAAAACGTTTAGCGCGTAAAGTAGCAACGTCCGCGGAAAATCCTACGCTCAACAAATTGATGTAATGCAGCACTCCGCGGTTGTGCGTTAATCGCAAAACATCGCAAGACTGAGTATGTCCAGCCAAAAGCGCTTGCATGGCGTGGGCGACGGTTCCGTCGCCGAAATCGCGCAGAAAAGAGTTGCCGGTGCCAAGCGGCAGAAATGCAAGCGTGGGGCGGTCGCCGCGTTGCGCCTCGGGAAAGAGGCCGTTGATGATTTCGTAGGAAGTGCCATCTCCGCCTACTGCTATGAACTTACGTCGTCCGCGGCTGTATTCGGACCGCGCAATTTTGGTGGCTTGACCCGGCTTTGAGGTCTCTTTAATTTCAATCTGCAAATTTCCAGCGCGCAATTGTTCCAGCGCAGGACCAATCAACTTGCGGCATTTGCCGCCACCGGCAGCCGGATTAACGATCGCAAGAAACGTGTCCGAGGTGCTGACCGACATCACAGTCCCACAATCGCTGTGCGATCAACCTTATTCCGGATCGAAGCAGCGAGATCTGCACGTTTGATTTTCATAGAAGCGGTGCGCGGGAAATCGTTCTCCCACAACATGTATCCAGCGACGCGCTTGAAGTCAGGCAACTTGCGATTGCGAGCAGCCATCTCTTCTTTAAGTTCGCTGGTGAAAGATTGTTTGTCTTCCAGGCGAATGGCGATAACTAGCGACTCTTTGCCTAATGTCTTTTCAGGCCAAATATAATTTGCTGCAAAAATACTGTATTCCTTCACGCGGAGACCATCGAACATTTTCTCAATGTCTTCCGGATAGATATTTTTTCCACCTTCGGTGACGATCATGTTCTTCTTGCGTCCGAAGAGCTGCAAATGTCCGTTGGATTCGAAGCGCCCCAGATCGCCCGTCAGAAGCCAGCCATCCACGATTGTTGCCGACGTAAGTTCCGGATCATCGAGATAGTGCGACATCACCGTCTTGCTATGCGCTGCGACCTCGCCGATCCCGTCATTATCGGGATTCAAGATTCGCAGCTGAACTCCGGGAAGGGGCTTGCCAACCGTGTCAGCGCGAAACGGCTTTAGATCGTTGAGTGTGAGAGCAGTGCCAGCTTCCGTGAGGCCATAACCGTTTACGACGGGAATTCCGAGATCGTAGAAGAATTGCATCGTCGAAGGTTCAATAAATGCGCCTCCCGTGATGAGCGCCTGCAAGTTGCCACCAAATCCGGCATGAATTTGCGGCAGAAGTTTGCGACTGATATCGACTCGCGGTTTTGCCTTGGTCAACAATTTATTGATGCCGATCAAGCGGTCTAGGACAAATCGTTTCGCCGGGGTAAGTTCGTCGAGTTTGCTTCGCAGGCCATGTTCCAAATTTTTCACGATCATTGGAACCAAAGCTACATAAGTGATTTTGTAGCGCACAAACGCATCTCGAACGAATTCCGGGCGCAACGTCCGCAAATGGACGACACAAGCTCCGCATACAAACGGCCCGATGAATCCGACCATAAAATCAATTGCATGATTAGTCGGCAGAATACTCAGATACCGCACGCCCGGGCTGAACGGATACCACGCCGTCAGTGCTTTGCATTGTTCCAAATAATTCTCGTGCGTGAGAACGCAGCCTTTGGGACTGCCTCCGGTACCCGACGAATAGACGATGCATGCTGCGTCTTCTCTGGTTCGCGGCTGAAACGCCGGTTCGCCGCGGCGGCGAAATTCTTCCCACCGATGTGCGCCCGACAACTCGGCCTTGAGCGGTGCTTCCGTGACCAGCACCCGTGCCGCTAGAGCTTTACATTCGGGGAGCTGCGACATTGCGCGCCAGAGATAGTATTCGACAATCACCAGCTTGGCTTTGGAATGAGCGAGCAACTGCACTTGCTCTGCAGCCGTTAACTTGTAATCCAACGGGACGAGAACGCCGCCTATAAAAAACACGGCATACGCAGAGATCAGCCACTTGGACTGATTTGTCATCAGGATGGCCGCGCGATCACTGGGCTGGAAGCCGGCATCTTGAACTGCCCGAGCCAGAGGCAGTGCCGTCTCTTTGAAATCGGAATACGTGAGCCGCGTCTTCTCACGCTCGCGATCAGCCTCGATCAGGCACGTTTCGTTCGCCCACCGGTCGAGTGCATCCCGCAGCGCCTCGCCGAGGCTCGAGTATTTGTCCAAATTCAGCATGAAATATCTATTTCAACACAGACGCGCAACAAGATTGAGGCAAGGCTGTTGATTACTTCACTACTGGGAAGCGAGGGCGACCGTCGCGCGCGACCCTAAATCCGCGACTGAATTCGTTCCGCCAAAGTGCGGAAGTCGGAAACGCCTTGCAGTTCGTAATCCGGCAGTTCGACATGGAAATGATTTTCGATTCGCGTCAGTAAATCGAGCGCCTGGAGGCTATCGATTCCAAGGGTTTTGAAGAAATCATCGTCCGGAGTGAGTTTTTCACGCGGAACTTTGAAGTGCTTCGCAGCAAGATTGAGAACTTCGTCGAGCGTTTCATTAGGTGTCGTCAAAATATCCTCATGTTACCGGTCGCGTGCTTATGGCAGGTACGGCTGGGCGTCGGTGCTATCTACGAATTTCTTTAATCCAGCCTGCACGGCGGGCCGCTCAAACAATTCGCAGAAGATATCGATTTCATGGCGTAACTCCTCGCGAGGAATCGGTTTGATAAATTTCTTGGCAGCAGTCGCCGTCACTTTGTCGAACTTACCAAGTTGCGCCGCCGTTCCTCGTGCTGCACGTAACGCACCGCCTTCAACCACAACCTGACTCACTAGCCCGCAAGCCTGCGCTTTAGTAGCGTTGAAACTACGTCCTGTAAGCAATAGATCGCGGATCACGGCGTTGCCCACATCCCGCTTCAGCCGGGGAATGCCGCCGAAGCCTGGGATCAAACCTAATCTTAATTCAGGAAAACAAAACCTCGCCATCTTGTCGGCAATTATCAGGTCACAGGTTAAGGCCAGTTCCAGGCCACCTCCGAAGGTTACGCCATGGACCGCGGCGATCGTAGTCACGGAAGCGTCGTCAATCTTGTTCATCACTGCATGAATCCGTTCGAGATAATCGCGCACTCCACGTGATGCTTCAGCCCGGCCCATTTTTTGCGAGCGCGCATATAGCTCACGCAAATCAGCCCCTGCGCAAAATCCCGGCTTCATCTCGCTATAAATAATGAGCGAATGAGCTTCCCCGCACAATTCATCGAGCGAGGCCACAAAACCTTCAAGCTCTGTGAGCGTCAGCGATCCTATTTCGTTACAGGGCGCGCGGTGCAACGCCAACTCGATAACGCCATCTTTTGTCTCCCATGACAGTGTTTGTGCCTTGTGATTCATCGCCATGTCAGGAGGCCTGCTTTACTGAATACATCTCTTCAATTTCATTTTTGAAACGCGCAGCAATCAAGTCACGCCTCAGCTTTCCATTTGCCGTGATTAATCCGTTATCGATAGAAAGCGGCTCGGCGTGAATATGAAACGCTCGCACTTGTTTGTAATGCGGCATGCCAGCATTTGCCGCGTCGAGCACGGCCTGCACCTGAGTTCGTGTGACATCGCCAGCGACAATCGCCGAGAGATATCCTCGTCCGTTTCCCATGATTACAACCTGTTGCGCTCCGGGCAAGCGTTGCGAGATCTCGTCTTCAATCGGTTCAGGAGCGATGTTGTGGCCCGATCCTAGAATCACCAGATTCTTGATTCGCCCGATGATTCGCCAATTCCCGCACGCGTCCACCTCGCCCTGATCGCCGGTGTGGAACCAGCCGTCGTGCAAAACGTTCGCTGTTTCCTGCGCACGATTCCAGTACCTCGGAAAAATATTCAGCCCACGCACGGTCAACTCGTCGCCTTCGGCTAATTTCATCTCGACTCCATCAATACTCGAGCCTACACGTCCTGGGGTCGCCTGTCCGGGCACATCCATCGTGCATATCGCCGTTGTTTCGGTCAGCCCATAAACCTGAAGGACTTGAATACCCAACGACATGAAATAAAGTTGTGTTTCCAAAATGAGCGGAGCCGATCCGCAGATGAGGGCACGCAGATTGGCACCTACCATTTTCTTACGAATCGTCGGGAAGACCACGGCGTTCGCAAGTGCCAGCCAGGCACGATCGGAAAGGGTCGCCTTGCCTTCGCGTTTACTCAGCCACGCCGACTTGCCGCGACTATAAGCTTTCAGCGCGAAGCCACCTTTAGCCGTAAGCTGCTCATCAACGGCTCGTCGCATTCGCTCCAACAATTGCGGGACATTCAGAAAGTAGTCGGGAGCGACTAGCGCCATTTCCTGCGGGATGCGAGTCAAGTCTGTGTTCAACGACAACAAGCTGCCGCGGTGCAAGCAGGTCAACAAGAGTATCCACGAGCCAGCAAAACAAAATGGAAGATAGTGGAATACGCTTTCTTGTCTTCCCGATTTCTCCATCAACAGATCGAGCCGTCCGGATGTACATCCGAGCATGTGTGCAACATTCCCCGCATTGAGAACGACACCCTTAGCTTCGCCGGAAGTTCCAGATGTATAAATGATCGCCACGGGGTCAGCACCATCGACCTTCGGCGGCGCGACTTGCGTATTGTCCGCAGAAACGTAAAACGCATCTTCGAGCAACACTCGCTCTGGCGCGTCGGGCCAGTTCTGCGTAACGGCATCGCGTAACGCAGCGTCGCCGCAGATAATCAGCGACGGCGAACAATCCTTCATCATCGCGACCAGTTCAGCGGGAGCCTGACGCGCGTACATCGGAACAGCAATCAGACCTTCGGCCATGATCGCGAGATTCATCGCGACCCAGCGTGCGCTGTTGGCCGCCAGCAATACGCAGCGATCGTTCTTATTCAGTCTCTTTGACGAGAGAAACTGACGAGATTGGTGAACCATGCGCAGCAATTCAGCACCACTGGCATCGATATTCCCTGCCTCACGAAGTTCGCGCAGATTCGTAATGCTACCCGACGATTCCAGCTTCGCGAATATGTCGCTGAGAAAACTCATACGCTGAAAACTATTCAACTATATTTTTCGATCAGTTGATGCAGTCCATCGCTCATCGGAGGGAGGTAATCTTGCCAATTCCACTCACCCTGTCGCGTTTCGAATTGCGGATAGCGGCGCTGCACTTCTTCTTCAAAATACACGCCCATGCGCGCCATGACCTGCAAATTGCGAACTACAGTTTTTGCAATGCCATCAGCAACGCGTTCGCGATCACGTCGCAATGTATCGAGAGCGATTAGAAGTTTGGCTTCGAGATCTGCGTCATCTACATTCATCAGCAAATCCTGGTGGCCCCGCTCATGCATTAGATTTCGAATTCTCTCGTCCATCGTGATTCCCGCGGAAGGTACGAGTGCTGGCATCGACGTCACGATGCCGTGATAGCGCGATGAAACCATCATGTGACACGCGCGCAGGATGCTCACCAACTCGTACATATTGTAATCATCGGAACTCAGAACTGGCACGCCACCAAGCTTTTCTGAAATCTTTCGTGCCGGACGTGCATCCAGTCGTTCGGTCGCAACCATGATCACGAATACTTCATGCTGCTTGCGAAACGATCCCACTGCGTTCGCAATCGACGTGAGATAGTGTTCGTAAGCACGATCCGCCGCCGGTCCGGAGTTATGAAAATATACCGAGCGGTAATGACTATCTTTATAAGCGCCGGCCACGCTACGCATTGCAAACTTCGCGACTGATGCCTTCACTGGCCACTCGAATGGATTGATCGGACACACAACCAGCACAGGAGTTTGCCCATCCCAGCCAACATCACGCAGCGCCTTCTGTCCATATTCTTTTGGAAGAGGTTCGAATGTCCAAGCCGTATCCGTACCGAGTTCTGTCGGAATTCCCAGCTCACGCAAGACTGTGCGGGACTCTTCATTTCGAGTGATGACCAGCGATTCACGGCAATAGCGCCCACACATTTTCCTTACCATCGGATCCATGTGTCCTGCCTCAGCGCCATATCCGACGGAAAGTTTGTTTTGCGCAGCTGCGATGCCCAACGATCCAATCATCATCGTCGTAAGCGCATTGGCAAATTTGCTTTTGAACATCGAACCTTCGCACGCCACGACTCCATGATGTTTCGGGACTTCACTCGATAGAAATGGAGGAAAAATGTCTGGCAGGAAAACTTGTTTGGATTCCGCAAAGTATCCCTCAGAACGCGCAAAGTTTTGCGTCATCACGCTGAAGTCAACCCGGTTTGCACCGAGAACGTGGCGGACCTGCCGCAACATCTCCTGCACTCGAACATCGGAACCTGTATTGCGAGTTCCGTTATAGCCCGCAAATAGCAGTTTGAGTTTTTCGCCAGGCTGCCAGAGCTTGCCGCTGCCCAGCATCCAACTCAGTTTTGATTTTTCAATGATGGCGCTGACCCATGCCTCAAGCACGAAGTCCATCATGCGGCGGTGCCTCGCTGGATGGGCCAATCCTGGTAGGCATAATGGAATTTCGTTTCGCGGCTGAATTTGAGCAGCGGATAACTATATTGCGAAAACGGTGCCGGCTTGCGCCCAAGCTCGATAGTTACGCGCGAATTATCAAACACCGTGTTCCATGTGAGGTACGGCAGGAAAACTTTCAGTAGAGCGGCTCCATGCCCAATGTCGCCCTGACGATTGGCGAGCGTGTTCACTAAAGATGTAAACGGCTTTTCGAGCATGGGCAAAAATATTGGGCCGCGCTTTTGCTGGGCGTCAGCCAGGGCATCCGTCAATTCTTTGAAGGTCTGTGCTTCCCTGCCCGACGACAAATGATAAGTATCATATTGCGGCTGCGCCTTTTGGTGTAGCGTGGCAATCGCATCGGCGACGAAATCTACGTTCACAATGTCGATCTTGTCGGTGGAACGAAATGGAAGCATTGGCAAACCCGCCAGAAATACAAACGAACGTACCATATCGAACTGAGTGGTTTCCGCGCGCCGGCTGTCCCCTAAAACAATGCTGGGGCGAAAAAACGTCAGCGGAACTTCCGGCAGCAATTGACGAATCATATGCTCGTTGAATTTTTTAGTGCGAGCATAGGGATCATAATCAGACCGGTCCCAATCGATGGACGCGTCTTCGGTGACGACTTCATTCGAACGCTTGCCGCAGACTGCGACAGTGCTGACCTGACTAAAGCGGCGTAATCCGTGATAGTGGTGGCAATGGCGCGCCAGTTGTACAACCTCGAGCGCACCGCGAAGATTCACGTTCAAACAAGCTTTTTCGGATTTCCTATTCAGTGAAGCAGCACAATGGATTACCGAATCCGTCGAATGAACCAGCCGGTCGTAGTCATCCCGTCCCAGCCCGAAATTCGGAAGTGTAATGTCTCCGCGAAAAATTCTAACGCGGGTTTGCAAGTGCTCATAGAACTTTGGAAAATCCATGTGCAATTGCAAGCCCCGCCACATACGAACTTCAGCTTCATGCGCATCGCGAGCGCGAACCAGTAGATTCAGCGATGCACTATGGTTATCCAATAAATTGGCAGCGATGTGCGCGCCGATGTATCCCGTCGATCCTGTCAAAAAAATTGCCATTCACTTCCTCTTACTCGATTTCGTGCTAGCCGGCGGCCTTTACCGTTTCCCCGGCTTCAAGTGTTCGCGCTGGACGCGTCTCCAGCGGCCTGCCCTCGATTAATGGGTAAGTCCATTTTCTCAGTGCTGGAATGTGCACATTGATCCAATAGTCCCACCAATCGACCGAGCGCGTATGGTAGCCGAACTCGGCTTGTTCTTCGGGTATTAATTCGTGCGAAAGCTTTTCTACATTGTCCGCAACAAAATCATGTTCGTTGAGCAAAATGAAGGGTTCGAAGAGTTGGATCAGCTTACCTACTTTCTCCAGCAGCCGTTCGGCCTTCACGAACGGCGTCTTCTTTAACGGCAGCGGAGCCATTACGCGTTGGATCGCCTTGATCATTGCCATCTGCGCTGGCGCGGACATCCTCTGATAGCGCTGCTTCGACACGGGGATCGCGTCCAATCGCAGACGCAGCCAATATTCCAACCCTTCCTGTGCCCGATAATGCCTGCGGTGGGCGAGCGATGTGAGTTCAATCGAGCGGCGCATGTCGCAAGGATTCGATACTGATGTCGCCAGTTGATATACCGCATCGTTGCGTCGTTGAATAATGGCGGCAGCAATCAACGTCATCCCATCGCAGACAGAATCGACGGGGATAATATCCAACCGCTTGCGTTCGTTCGATGGCAACTGCCGGAATGACGTCCCCAAAAGATATGACAACGATGCCGATGTGTTGATGCCTTCGTTCCAACCTAGAAACGGTTTCGCTACCGACGTTTCGACAATCGAAGGACGAACCAGCGCGATCGGCAATCCTTCGCCATATTTTGCAATCAATGACTCGGCGAGGCTCTTGGTCAGCGTATAAGTGTTTGGCCAGCCCAACTCCAGCGCACGCTTCTTACCGGCATCCGTGAGTGTATTTCGCAACCAGCGGACGCGGTTCTTGCGAATCTGATTATCCAGCGCCGCGCCTTGCAAACCTTTCGCAGCATGTTCTTTCTGCAGCGCCTCTTGCCTCAATTCCGCGGTAACTTCGGGGCCATCCGCCCGCGCTTCGGTTTGCTTGATCAACTCGTGAAGTGATCGCCATTCCGTTTCGGCATCGAAATTCTGGACGTTCGCGGGAGTGTAGTTAAGGCGCAATCTTTCGCTCACTCGGCCATCGCGTGCCCCTGCGACATAGCAAGTAGAAAGATGCAGCAATCCCGCATGATCGGAGCTGCGAACGAAATCCAGCACATGCATCGCAGCGTCCACATTGGTCGCAAGAGCATCTCGCAAATCAGGATTGAAATCCGTCAATCCAGAGCTATTGATGATGAGGTCAAGCCGTCCTCGGAGCCGCGACGCCACATCGGGATCGATGCCAAGACCCTCAAGCCCTACGTCACCCTCTACGACTTCAACTCGCTCAGCCAAAAAGCGCGAAAGCGTTGCGCCGTACACCTCATAAAGAGGATCGAAAACCGGCGACTCGGCTACCAGCTTTTCATAGCGCTTCACTGCGGGGTTCGACTTTTGCCGCCGGATCAGCAGATAAATTCGCCCAATCTCCGGAAGCTGCATGAGAGTGTTCGCCAGCCATACTTTGCCGATAAATCCAGTCACGCCGATGAGCATGACGTGTTTGCCCTTAAGCGACGCCCGAACGGACAGCGAACCATGGCTTCGGCTGGAATCGAAATGGACGACCGGAGCCTGGCAACTTTCGAGTTCACGCACAGCCGGAATCGCCGCTGATCGTAGTTCCGCCTCGCCGGATAACCCCAAATCGCGAACTAAACGCTCTGCGGATCGAACTCCGTTTGCCCCAGTTCCAGTGAAGCGAGCCAGCAATCCACGCGGACGGATTACAGGGCTCAGTAATCTACCGGTGGCACGTCCATCACGGAATTCCATGCGGTTTGCGATGATCCACTTCACGCCAAGATGCCTGGCCAATGGAGCCATGACTTGTTCAAGCCCCTGGCTAACTAAGACCACCTTCGCACCCAAATTCACCAGGGCTTTCAATTCACGCACGCCTTCAGGCTTAAGGCGAGGCTGCAATTTGTAGATAAAGTCTTCTTCTCCAAGCAGATCGAGCCGATCGCGGCTGACTCCGCGCAGAATTGTGTGGACAACGCGTGTGGCGAATTTGCGGTTGAGCGCGTAAAGGACGGGCCGAAGCGCCGCCATCACGAACATTAGCCCACGGCGGCCCCAGCGTTCAGTGAATTTTTGAGCATTCCAGGTAAAAAAGGCGATCGGACGCACTGTCGTCCACTCCAGCAAGCTTCCCTCAGCCCGCCAGTAGACGTTTTCGTCCGGTATTAGATTGTGATTAGCCTTTTGCAACTCTTATATTTCCGACAGTAGCGTTCCTCCCGCGATATGCCACGGAAGCTACCCATTGTAAACAATTGTGAAAAGCAGTGGGCACAAAGTCTTCAGCAATTCCGGTGGAAGAAGCTCCGGCTTTACCGCACGTCTGGCTTTCTGCCAAACTAAATCTCACATGCCATACCACGTTACCGCCATGACCATCGCCGAAGTCCGGAAAGGATCGCTGATGTTTCAACGCGTTCTCGGCACATTACTGCGAGAACAACCGGAAATCAAGGTGTATTCGGCCAGCCCATTTGATCTTGATGAGCGCCGCAGGCTCAAAGACCTGTTCGGCGGAGACATTGTCTACTTCTTCAATGATGCCGCTTTTGCGGCTTGTCTGGACAACGATGTAGATCTTACTTTCGTTGCCGAAATTCCCGATGCCGAGTTGCCTCGCCGGCGCGCCGTTGTTGTCGGTCTTCCTGAGCGCAGCTAGCTCAATAGGCTGCCGGGACCATATTTTTGGCCATGAATTACTGCACGACTAGAGTCAAGTCCGCTGAATGGCTAAGGGTGGACGAGCCTGCGGTATAGGTTCCAGTGACTTTAATCGTGTCGGTTCCCAATGGCGTGCCGCCACTTCCAGATGTCGGACTTCCCCCGCCACCACACGCTGGCATTGTTCCGATAGCAAGCAGGCAAAGCAATGCCACACCGTAAAACCGGCCTCGTCGCTTGCCTACAGGACTTACGACTATAGCGATTCCGAATATGCCAACAAATACCGCAAACAATACGCCAGGATTTTTAGAGTCGGGATTTGCGCTGCTCATCGTCGCTGCCGTAGTTACGACCGCTACGCCGACGGTGGCCGGGTTCGTTCCATCGAGCGTCACCGAACCGGGTGTGAACGTGCAGGTTGAACCCCCGGGTTGTCCACTGCAAGTGAACACAATGGTTTGTTTAAAACCCTCAGAAGGAGAAACCGTGATCATATAGTTGGCCGCTTGTCCCGGAGTTACGGTCTGGCTGGTTGGTGGGTTCGCGACCACCATGAAATCCTCGACTGTTCCTGTCAGAGCGATCGTCTGAGGACTTCCGGGAGCGTTGTCGGCGAAATTTACGGCGGCACTTCGCGTTCCCACAGCGGTGGGCGTGAATGTGACACTAATATCGCAACTTGCTCCGACTGCCAGCGAAGAACCGCAAGTGTTGGTCTGAGAAAAATCACCAGCATCCGATCCCGTAATAGAAATACCGGAAATCGTCATCGTGAGGCCGCCCGAGTTAGTCAGAGTGATTATTTGGGCTGGGCTCGTAGTACCTACCGGCCTCGCCGTGTAAGTAAGGCTGGAAGGGGCCGCGCTAAACGCGGGAAAAGTTCCTTGCAAAAAAACTGTGGCGCCGCTTTGGCCCGGCCCGATCAAATCCATTTTGCCGTCGCCGTTGAGATCGGCTAGGTAAAGAGACTGTGGAGCGGCCTTAACTGGGTAGGACTGTGGAGCCTGGAACGTTCCATCCCCGTTACCCTGCAAAATCAATAAATTGGGAGAAGTCTGCAGGTTCGTGACCACGGCAACATCGAGTTTGCCATCTCCGTTGATGTCGCCGACCGCCAGCGCGAAGCTGCCCGTGGTGTCGCCTGTGGGCGTGATGATTGCGCTCTGAAAAGTGCCGTCGCCGTTGCCGGGAAGTACCGCGATGCTGCCTTGTGCGTCAACTACACCGACGACGAGATCGAGTTTCCCGTCGCCATTCATATCGGCAGCCGCTGCAACCGACCCGGGAGCGCCGGAGTTCAGGGTTTGCGGCTGCTGGAATGTACCGTCGCCGTTCCCCAGCGACAGAAAATTCCCCGCATCTGTGAAGTCAAGTTTCCCGTCTTCGTTAAAGTCGGTGAAGACATCTACTTCGAGTTGTGCATTCACGAATTCGGTGAGTACAGGCGCCGCAAAAGTACCATCCCCGTTGCCTCGAAAAAATATGACATTAGTATTGGGCCGCGCATCGAAACTGGTGAGCACGAGATCAAGTTTGCCATCGCGATCAAAATCAGCTGCAGTAAGTCCCCCATATCCTGGGCTGTTGGTGCCTACCGTAAACGAGCTTTGATGGGAGAAAGTGCCGTCGCCATTGCCCAGTACAACTTGCATGCCGTCAAAAAACTCGAAGGCTGCGAGGTCTAACTTTCCGTCCTCGTTGAAGTCTCCTGATACCAGAAATGTGGCGTTTGAAAGATACGGCTGCGATATAGGAGGTGAGAACCCACCATCACCCGTGCCCAGCAATACGGTCAGCCCATCTCCGGAGGTGATTAAATCCGGTTTTCCGTCACCATTAAAATCGCCCACTACAGCAACACCCCCGAAAGCAAAGTCAGCCTCTGTCAGTTCCACGGATGTCGCCGGATTGGTAATGCTGAAGAACTCGACGTTGGATGTTCCGCCTCCGGGCGCGGGATTTGTCGCAGTTATGGACGCTGTTCCCGCTTTGGCGATGTCGACTGAAGGAACGGTTGCAGTCAATTCGACGACACTCACGAAGCTCGTAGTCAACGGTACGCCGTTCCAGTTGATTGTTGCGCCTGAGACGAATGCTGTTCCGTTCACCGTCAGGGTGAAGCTCGGTCCGCCCGGAGCGGTACTGCTAGGCTGCAATGCTTGATTCAAGAAAGGCACTGGGTTCTGCGCGGAGGCAAACATGCTCAGCGCCATCAACACCAAGAAACTTAAAACGTTTATAACCTTCATCAGAAAAGCCCCCTGCAATAATAAAAACGCTCCACGCAGATAACGATGAACGTAACCCGTAGTGAAACCGAAAGTCGCGAATAAACCTCTTTATCTTCCTCCGGAGACAATCACTTTACGACTAGGCTCAAAGCAACCGCGTGTGTCAGCATGGCAGATCCGGAACCGGATGCGCCGGTCACGGTGAAGTGATAGGTCTGCCCAGAGCTTCCACTACTGCCGCCCCCGCAACCCGGCAACGCAAGAATTAGGACGAGTAAAGATCCGAGCGCTAATCGATACGCAAAACTTGTATTGTTTCGCGGCCGGCTGGTCTTCTTACTTGATAGGAATACGATCCCGAGTAATCCTGCAAACGCCATGATCCCGCCTCGATAATTTCCTCGCAGAGGTTGATGCAAGCCCACGATAGAAGAGGTCGTGACCACGGCGGCGTCAACCGTCGCCTGGTTCGATCCGTCGAGAGTTAGCGAGCTGGGCGTCACTGAACATGTGGCTTGCGATGGCACCCCGCTGCAACTGAACGAGATAGTTTGACTGAAGCCATTCGCAGGTGCAACGACGATGGAATAATTAGCGGCCTGGCCAGGCGTTACTGTCTGCGATGATTGCGATGCAGCTAGAGAAAAATCCCGAGCCAATCCGTCTCCGGTTAAGCCCACTGTCTGAGAACCACCCGATGCATTGTCCGTAACCGTCAAAGCGGCGCTTCGCGATCCGCCTGCCGCCGGGTCAAACGTAACCATGATCGTGCAACTCGCGGCAGGCGCCAGCGAGGTCGGGCAGTTGTTAGTTTGCAGGAAGTCGGTGCTATCAGTACCAGTGATGGTGATCGCGCTGAGCGCTAACGGTAGATTTCCTGTATTCGTCAAAACTATACTCTGGGCATCACTCACTGTACCGACAATCTGAGTAGCGAAGCTCAGTGTCGACGGATTGAATGACGTGACCGCCCCTTGCACAATCTGAAGAAACACCGCCGAGGTGCTGCCAGCAAATGTCGAGTCGCCACCGTAAACCGCAGTGATATTGCGCGTTCCGACTGGCAGCGAAGAGGTACTCATTGCTGCCATGTTGCTTCCATTCAGTAGTACTGGATTCCCAAGACGCGTCGTACCATCGAAGAAGCTTACCGTTCCTGTCGGTGTGCCGGAAAGATGCGAAGTTACAGTCGCGGTAAAAGTTACGGCTTGCCCTGCGTTCGAAGGATTGAGCGAGGAAACCAAAGACGTGGACGTGTATTCCAGTCCAGTATTCAGCAGCACCCCTACCAAAGATTCGCTGCTACCAGTACAGGATAGAGGGCATAGGCTCGTTATCACCAGATCGATTCTGCCATCACCGTTTAAATCGGCAGCAGCCAACGCTTCTCCGGTAAATCCGCCGGCATCGTAAAATATTCCCTTTTGAAAAGTGCCATCCCCGTTGGATAAGAAAATTCCTGCAGAGCTCGGTCCATCGCCGTCGAAGCATCCGCCTGCCGAACATGAAACTGCGACGAGCAAGTCCGGTTTACCGGCCCCGTTCACGTCGGCAGCAGAAGGAGGTCCCGAAGTTTCGACAGGACCACTAAAGACATAATCGACGACCGGCTGAAAACTTCCATCGCCATTGCCCAACAACACACTCACGCTATTTAGAGTGTTTACGAGTACGTCGGCTTTTCCGTCCCCGTTAACATCGGCGACCGAAGCGATGACGGCATTCGTAGGAAACAAGATGGCATTTTGGAATGTTCCGTCGCCATTATTGAGCAGCACAGCGACCGAACCATAGCCGCCGGGAAAGGATTGCAATCCGATTACAAGGTCAGGTTTGCCGTCCCCGTTAAGATCGGCGGCTGACATTGTATGTCCATAAGCGCCGCCTGGATCATAGATCACCGCTGGTTGGAACGTCCCGTCACCATTTCCAAACAACACGCCGATGGTCGTATCTGTACCGCACTGGTTATGAGCGCATAAGTTTGTAACCAGTATGTCCTGCTTTCCATCGCCATTCACATCCGCTGTTGCTACTCCGCGAGCCCCGTATCCGCCTGAATCGTAGAGGGCCCCGCCTTGGAAGGTACCGTCTCCGTTACCAAGCAAGACACCAATAGCCCCGCTAGCGCATGAACTGCTACATTCGAAGGCAACAACGATATCGAGCTTGCCGTCCCCGTTCACATCCGCCACAGCTAACTGCCATGGAAGAGATCCACCTAGGGGGTAGGTCACTCGGTTTTGGAAAGTTCCATCTCCGTTGCCTAACAGTATGCCCAACCCTCCGGCAGCACATGTACTGTCCACACAATGATTTACTATAAACAGATCAGGCTTCCCGTCCCCATTAGCATCTGCCACCACAACCGAATAGGCTCCAGAACCGCCGGTGTTATAGACCGTCGGCGGCGCAAAAAGTGGTTGCGAACTGGGCAGAACGTTGTGCGAGGTTTTCGTCCGTCGTGGAATGGCGTGATTGGCTTGCGCAAATGCGAAGGCGCTAATCGCCATCAGCACGCAGGTGCTTAAAATCCAGATAGCCTTCATTTGATGCCTCGCTGCAATTACTGAAACGCTCCGCAGAGATAACCATGAACCTAACCCGAAGTGAAACCGAAAGTCGCGAACCGCGGGATATTGCCGCGCAGGTAATTATTTACAAATTGCGACAGTTGCGCCGTCTGCTAGGGGGATTTGAGGGGCGTTCTCCACTGTTCGCTTCAGCTGACCGCAGGCTGCAAAAATGTCGCGACCGCGAGGACGCCTGATGTATGTTTGGATCCCCGCAGCAATGAGAATATTTTGGAAATCCAATACCCGCTGACGCTCCGGAGTTCGGAATTCGATCCCAGGTCCGGGATTCAGCGCAATCAGATTAACGGTCGTCCTAATTGCACTGATGAGGTCTACGACTTCTCTCGCGTTCTGCGGCTCGTCGTTCACCCCATCCAGCAGAACATATTCGAAGGTCACTTTTTCCCGGTTTCGCAACGGATATTCGCGCGCGGCAGCCATGAGTTTTTCCAGGTTCCATTTACGATTGATCGGCATGATCCTACTACGCAGTTCATCATTCGAGGCGTTTAGAGAAATCGCTAATCTGGGACGAATTGCTTCTGCGCCAAGATCGTAGATACGCGGCACGATCCCGGCGGTTGAGACTGTCATGCGCGACGCCGGAATGCCCACACCTTCGACCATCAACCGCACAGCCTTGATGAAATTGTCGTAGTTCAGGAAGGGTTCGCCCATCCCCATGAAGACAAGGTTGATACGGTCTGTCGGAGGATTCACGGCGCGTTCTTTGATTACTGCCGCGACCTGTCCAATAATTTCACCGGCAGTCAGGTTCCGTTTCATCTTCAGTTGCGCCGTCAGGCAAAACTGGCAGTCGACCGCACAGCCGACCTGACTCGAAACACAGATCGTGGCTCGATCCCAGCGACGAGGACTTTCGTCGGAGACAACATCAGATTCGACGGCCTCGCCGCCGTCACCGTTGGGCATCCAAACGGTTTCTACGGTTTGCCCGTCTTTCAGTCCGATGAGATAACGAATGGTTCCATCGACAGAAACAAATTTCTGATCAATCGTTGGCAGGCCAATTCCGATCCCGCGTGAAGTGAGTTCGGTCCGAAGTTCGAGTGGTAACGGAGAAATTCCTTCAACGGTGTCCACTCTCTCGCCATAGATGGCTTTATAGACCTGGCGGGCACGGTACGGCTTCTGGCCAAGGTCGTCCATCAGATTGGTAAGCTCTTGAAAATCAAGGCCCAAGAGCGAATTGTTGGGGATTTGATCCATAATAATGAGGGCGAAAAGCTATTTAAATTGTAGAAGAAAATGGCAATCTGTGCGCGAACGCATTTCCACATCACATTTATCTTCTATCACACTCATTATACAAGGCTTACTCGATATTTGCTGCGACACAAAGCGCGACGCAAAAAACGTGTAAGAATAAATGAAGCAGCCGAAGTCCGCGAAAGAATTCATCCCGCAAAAATGCCTGAAGAGAGCCGCAGTATTCGTCGAGAAGTCCTGCCCAACGGACTCACTCTCATCACCGAGGAGATGAAACATCTCCGTTCGGTTTCGATCGGCATTTGGATCAAGACCGGCTCCCGGGACGAAGACCTACCTTCGAATGGTATTTCCCATTTCATTGAGCACATGGTGTTCAAAGGCAGCAAGAGTCGTTCGGCAGAGGCCATAGCGCGGCAGGTTGATTCAATCGGCGGAAATCTTGATGCGTTCACTGCCAAGGAATGTATTTGCTTCAACATGAAGGTGCTCGACGACCACTTGCCGATCGCGATGGATGTCCTCAGCGACCTGGTGCTGAACCCTATCTTCGACGTCAACGACATCGCCCGAGAACGTGGTGTGATTCTCGAAGAAATCAAGATGGACGAGGACAACCCCGATTATCTGATCCACGAAATCTTTACGCAGAATTTCTGGAAAGATCATCCCCTCGGAAAGCCCATACTAGGAACCAAAGAAACTGTTAAAGCTTTCGATCGCGAACACGTATTCGACTTTTACAAAGAACGCTTCGCACCGGGCAACATGATCATCTCTGCTGCCGGGCACATTAAGCATCAGCAGTTCGTCGATCTGGTAAACCATCACTTCCAGAAAATGGAGCAGCAATCGAACGGATTTCATAGCGCGGCACCGAAAGTCGCTCCACGAATCATTCTTCGCAACAAGAAGGCGCTGGAGCAAGTTCAGATCTGCATGGGCGTGCCATCGCATCCCATGGCGCATGAGCGGCGTCATGCGTCCTACATTTTGAGTACGCTGCTCGGCGGTGGCATGAGTTCGCGACTGTTCCAGAACATTCGAGAACGGCAGGGTCTCGCGTATTCGATTTATTGCGACTTGAATCCCTATCGCGATACCGGGTGCCTGTCAGTGTATGCAGGAACTTCCAAGGCTTCGGCTGCGAAAGTGGTGGAATCGATAGTTTCGGAGTTCCGCAAGCTGAAAACAGAAACGATCCCGGAAGAAGAATTGCGCCGCTCCAAAGATCAGCTCAAGGGGAGCTTGATGTTATCGCTGGAATCGTCCACTGCGCGAATGTCGAACCTGGCCCGCCAGGAAATGTATTTCGACCACTTCTATTCTATGGACGAATTGATCGAGAAAATAGAGAGCGTGACCGTGGAAGAACTGAAATCCCTCGCCGAAGAATTCTTCCAAACCGAAGCGATCGCTGTTACCGTGCTCGGCAATCTGAATGGACTTAAACTAACACGCGACCAGCTCGCCTGCTAGGTTCTGGGGCAGCGGTCCGCGATCATCCGTTGAATTCTCTCGCGAATTCAACTAGCGTTCTGACCGCAATTCCGCTCGGCCCCTTAGCAATCCACGGTTTCTGATCTTCCATCCACGCCGTGCCTGCGATGTCCAGGTGTAGCCACGGAGTATCTTCCGCAAATTCTTTCAAGAATGCGGCTGCGCAACTTGCTCCGCCCCATCGCCCACCGGAGTTGATCAAATCTGCGATATTCGATCGCATAGCATCGGTGTATTCGTCACCTAGCGGCAACCGCCAGAATTTCTCTCCGGACTTGGATAACGCCGCGGTGAATTTCTCATACATTTTGTCGTCGCTCGCAAACACTCCAGCATTGGCATAGCCGAGAGCGACCACAACCGCCCCAGTCAAAGTGGCAGCATCGATTAAGTGTGTACAGCCGAGCTGACGCGCGTACGTCAAACCATCTGCCAGCACGAGCCGGCCTTCGGCATCGGTGTTGATGATTTCAATCGTCTTGCCGGACATCGCAGTCTGAATGTCTCCGGGCTTTTGTGCTTTCCCGGATGGCATATTTTCGGATGCACATACGATCGCGGTGATTTTCACTTTCGGCTTCAGCAGGGCAATCGCACGCATTGCACCCAGCATCGCCGCACCGCCCGCCATGTCGTACTTCATTTTCTCCATACCATCCGCGGGCTTGATGGAAATACCGCCGGTGTCAAATGTGATGCCCTTGCCCACCAAACCAAGCATTGGCTTTTCGGGAGCTCCGGCGGGTTCGTAACGCAACACAATCAAAGCTGGAGGCTCATCCGATCCCTGAGACACGCCCCAGAACGCTCCCATCTTCAACTCTTTAATTTTGTCGGTGCTGTAGATTTCGCACTTCAATCCGACTTCGGCGGCCATCTTCTTTGCTCGTTCCGCCAAGATCGTCGGAGTCATGTGATTGCCTGGCTCATTCACAAGATCGCGAGTAAAGTTTTGCGATTCTCCGACAATGCGTGCGTCATCATGCGCCTTTTCTAGCTTCGGCTGATCGCCGGAAGCAATGACCGTTACCGAATTAATGCTTTGATCTTTTCGATCGCTCTTATAAGTGTCGGGATCGAAGTTGCCAACGAATGCGCCTTCGACAATTGCTTTAACTGCTTCTTCCGCGCCGATACCGTCGGGTGCAAGAAATGCAAAGCTGCGAATCCCCCGCGGCTTCAAGGCGCGAGCGGCAGCGCCGGCAAGACGGCGCAATTCAAATACTGAGAAGTTTTTCTCTTTCCCACCGCCTATTAATAGCAGGCGCTTAGCTTTCAGCTTCGCGGGATGATGCACGAGTGTAGTTTCAAATATTTTCGCGGTGACATCGCCGCTGCCTATAACGTCGGCGATAGCCGCGCGAACCGCCGCGTCTTTCGTTTGCGCGGAAGCTTCCGACTTGGATTTATCGCCTTTGTCGAGCACAACCACTACAAGGCATTCAGTTTCAATTTCCGCAGGATGAGCGAGAGAAAGATTTGTTTTCATGGGTAATTACAGTATGAGCGGCAGTCGTAAAAAAGTGCAAGCGGACGAGGAGAGTTTTCAGGCGCTACAAAATAACGATGGTAATTCCTAAATTGTTTTTTCCCATATCGGAGTCTTGCTTCATTGCAGGGTGGGAACTAAGCAGCGTCCATGTCTGGCTGTCCGACTTTGCCCATTTCTCGCCGTAGATGCATGCTTTTATTTCTCCCTGGGCAATCATCGATTGCAATCGGGATTGAACCGCGATCCTAATATCCCCACCTACTCCGGTTGACCCGTATCCGTGAATGAGTTTGATAAATCGGTCGCCGCGCGCGCGCGCGATTTCGATCCCTCGGTTCACGCGAGACAGTGCTTCGAGCACCGAAGGCATGTCTTCTTTCACGTTGACGACCGGCATCGCCGCAGCGGCATTTCGTGGCTTTTTCATTAGCGTTTCTTAACTCATCAGGCACCAAACTAACCAACAACGTCCTTTCGTGCACTGCTTTCAGTGCATGGTACTCTCAAATTGCTCTGGATAGGCACTCCACTTTCCGTGGCGTTGCAGAAAACAAACTTTCGACGCCTTCTTCGTACTGTGGAAGCACTCTCGGATCTTGGCCCGGCAATCACGGGTGACCGCGAGTTTTCGCAGACGGCGCGTTCCATGCTTGCGGCCCTTATGCAAGCAGGGGGGGCGCGTGAAGCCGTTTTATTCCGTTTCGGCGATAAGCCTTCTCTGCTGACCTCCCTCTCCTCTGACGGATTCGTACTCATGCCCGATCCGGCAGTCATTCCTCTTCTGCCTAAACACATTCACGCGCTGGTTACCACGCCCTCTTCTGTCGTTCTGAGCGACGGAATCGTCGAAAACTTCCTGAGCACGAATGGAAATGTCGCTCCGGAATTGTTTCACTGTCTAACCCCGTTAAAGACTGCAGGCAAACTGGTAGGAGTAGTCGCATTCGGCCGCCGCGAAGATGATGGACCCTACGACGGCGAGGAATTAGAAGCGCTCGACTTGCTCTGCAACTATGTCGCGCTGGCGTTGCAAAATTACAACCTCACGCAAACACTGGCGCAGCGCGTCGGGGACAATCTGCGGATGTTGGGATCGCTCCACGGATTTTATGACAACGCCCTCGAAGCCTTCGCATCAGCAATCGACGTAAAGCACGTAAATATTCACGGACACTCGCGTAGGGTTGCACGGTATGCCGCAGGCATCGGCGAAGCTCTCGGGTTGGACGCAGAAGAAATCTCTTCGCTGCGTTCTGCCGGATTATTGCATGACATTGGAAAAGTCTCGGTAGACAAACGATTGTTCGCAAAATCAACTTCGCTCGATGCCGACGAGTTCCGCGAGATGGCCGACCATACCGTCATCGGTCATCAGATCGTGAGCGGTGTGCACTTCCCATGGCCGCGTATGGCAGACATCGTTCGCTGGCACCACGAGCGCGCCGATGGCTCCGGATATCCAGACGGACTGGTCATGGACGAAGTGCCATTACCCGCGCGAATCATCGGACTCGCCGACACTTTTGATGCGATGACCAGCGAGCGTCCGTATCGCGATTCGATCTCGCTGGGCGGAACGCTGAGCGAGATTGTCCGTATGACGCCGTCAAAGTTCGACCCCACGGTGGTGCAAGCGCTATTGATTCAGGTTCGGCGTGATGCCATTGGTAGTAACCACACTCCGTTCCTGGAAGAGCGAATGGCAGGCAATCTGGCCGCCACCGACGTCGATCATCTGGCGTCCAACTTGCAGCACAAGATGACGCACGGCCGCCTGTTTCTGACATAAATTGGCACTGAACTTTCCCGCTGTACCGCCGATATCCAACTTACGATGGGTTGTCTTCTGATCCCGCAGTTACGCTGATTTCCGCGAAATAGCCTGTTGAATCATTCTCCTCTCGGAGCGTTTCTTCTCATGGCAACCGTAGCAGTACAAGCAAATCTCGACGTGTTTGCGCAGCACGCAGCCGCGTTGCAACTTATTTTCGCGAATCTTCGGACCGGAGTGATGATCGCCGACAACTTTGGCCGAATTGTGCTTTGTAATGCCACTGCACAAAAGATGGTTGGTGGTTTAGAGACAGGGTTTTCCGCCCATTTCGACGCAGTTTGCGGATGGTATCTACCCGATCGGACCACACTGATAGAAGCCGATCATCTTCCGTTGGCTCGCATCCTTCGCGGAGAAACGGTTTCGGGAGAATTAATTTTTCTCGGCGCTGCGGGATCAACTTTGAAGAAACCGCAAGGATCATGGATTCGTGTGAACGGATGGCCGCTACGCGATTCCGGCGGTTACCTCAGCGGCGGCATCATCATGGTCGACGACTGCAGCGACGAACGCGAAACACAGCAAAACCTTTCACTTTTGTCACGCGCGATGGAACAGACTGCCGACAACGTGCTTGTCACCAACCGCGAGGGAGAAATTCAATACGTAAACACCTCTTTTGAATCCACGACTGGCTACTCGAAACTCGAGGCGATCGGAAATACTCCCCGCCTGTTGAAGTCAGGACTGCATGACGACGGCTTCTATCGCGACCTTTGGACCCGTATACAAGACGGCCGCCCTTATCGCGGCATGGTGATTAATCGCAAAAAAGATGCCAGCCTGTATTGGGCGCAGCAATCGATCACTCCCGTTCGCAACGAATGGGGCAATTTAACGCACTTCATCTCGGTCGTTCAGGATGTAACCGAGCAGCGGCAGAAACAGGAGCAGGAATTTCAGTTACAACTTGCGCGAGATGTTCAGAAACAATTTTATGCCCCCACGCCGTTGATTGAAGGATTTGATATAGGGGCGTCCGCGTGCCCTGCCTACGAGACAGGGGGCGACTATTTCGATCTGATGGATACGCCCGACGGATCGCTGCTCGTCGCCGTGGGTGACGTAGCAGGCCATGGGTTCGGGTCTGCACTCATCATGGCATTAACTCGCGCGTATTTGCGTTCTTTTGTTGCGGCAGGGTTAGATCTCGCCGGGATATTGGCGAAGATGAATCAGATGTTGTTTCAGGACCTCGACAACGGCAGATACGTGACCATTGCATTGGCGAGGATTGATCCGGTGAACCACAATCTGTCTTTTGCCAGTGCTGGGCACGTCGCCGCTTTTCTCATCTCGCAATCAGGCGCAGAAGTTCTTGCGCTCGAAAGCACAGGGCCTCCACTCGGATTGTTTCCGGACAGCCAATTTGCGTGCGGCCCCGAGATCCTGCTTCAGCCCGAACATATCCTATTGCTGCAAACTGATGGCGCAGCAGAATCGGCGGCTGCCGACGGTGAGGAATTCGGTAATGAGCGCATCCTAAATTACGTTGATAAGCATCGCATGGCACCCGCCCAGGAGATCGCAGATGGCATCTTTTCGGAAGCTCGGACTTTCGTCAACCACGAACCGCAACTCGATGACATCACGACGATGTTGGTCAAAGTCGGCTAGTAGCACCGAGTAGCTCGGAATCGAAAGTTTCTACGGTAACTATTACCCGCAACTTTTGACTTGATATGGGTTCATAGTCTTAGCGTGGCAATTTCTTCAACACGCCTTCTCATGAGCTTCAACCGTAGATCAGCGTTCGCCATTCTATTTTGCGGAGCCGCTCTGTTTCTCCAACTGAATCAGGCCGCTGCTAAGAAGAAGAAGCACGACATTGCAGACACGGGAATGCCAACGAGAGAAAGGGCCGTCCACGCGCTGAACCGTTTGAGCTTCGGACCGCGGCCGGGCGATATCGACCGGGTGACGGCAATGGGCACGGATGCCTGGATCGAACTACAACTACATCCTGAAAAGATTGACGACAGTGCTCTTGAAGCGCTACTCGCACCGCTTCGCACTCTCAACATGGACGCTCAGGAGACTGCGCGCGAGTTCCCTTCCGGTCAAATGATCAAAGCAGTTTTGGACGGCAAAGTTTCAATGCCATCCGATCCCGAAGAACACGATATTTATCAGCTTGCCATGGTGCGTTACCAGGACAAGAAGCACGCGGTTCCGGCAACGACACGAGGGCCATCCGTCGCGAACGCGATGGACGCAAACATGACCGCTCCGGTCGCTATGGATGAAGATGCTGCCGCTCATCGTTCCGACAGCATGTTCGCTGATGCAGAGGCACAGCAATTGCTCGCATTGCCGCCAGAACAGCGATTGAACGCGATTCTTAAGCTTTCAGCGGCAGATCAGATTTCCCTCATCTCCGCCGTTAAAGGTGATAAGCGCGAACGTATCCTCGAAGGAGTAAATCCACAGCAACGCGAAGTAATGTTGGCTCTCGGAAATCCACAGCAAGTAGTAAATGACGAGTTAGTCGAAGGCAAACTCTTACGCGCAATTTATAGCCAGCGCCAACTTCAAGAGATAATGGCCGATTTCTGGTTCAATCACTTCAACGTTTTCATCGGCAAAGGCGCCGACCGCTACATGCTGGCGGATTACGAACGCAATGTAATCCGTCCTCACGCACTAGGAAAGTTCGAAGACCTATTAGTAGCAACGGCGCAGAGTCCGGCGATGCTTTTCTATCTCGACAATTGGCTTAGCGTTGGTCCTGATTCCGACTTCGCTAGTGGCAATCAGAAACGCCGGGCCGACGGAACAATGCCCGTCCGAAAAAATAACGCAAAGCGAACCGGACTAAATGAGAATTACGGCCGCGAGCTCATGGAGCTCCATACGCTCGGCGTCAGCGGCGGGTACACACAGAAAGATGTCACCGAAGTAGCCAAGGTTCTTACGGGATGGACATTGACCGAGCCTGCAAAGGGCGGAGGCTTCGAGTACAACGAGCGCAGACACGAACCCGGCGACAAAGTGGTTCTTGGCCATCGCATTAAAGAAAACGGCGAGAAAGAAGGATATGAAATCCTCCACATCCTGGCCCACGAGCCCGCCACCGCGAAGTTCGTTTGCACGAAGCTGGCAATGCGATTCGTATCCGACAAGCCCGATCCTACGCTGGTCAATCGCATGGCCGACACTTTCCTGAAGAAGGATGGCGACATTCGCGAAGTGTTACGAACGATGTTCAAGTCGCCGGAATTCTGGTCACCGGACGCCTATCGCGCCAAGGTAAAAACTCCGTTTGAATTCGCGGTGTCGGCTATTAGGGCAACCGACGCCGATGTGTCAAACGCGCTGCCAATATCGCGCCAGATACAAAATATGGGGATGCCGCTTTACGCAATGCAGCCACCGACCGGCTATTCCATGGAAGCCAGCACCTGGGTAAACTCTTCGGCGCTGCTTGGACGCATGAATTTTTCCTTGACACTGGCCAGCGGAAAGATGCGTGGCACTTCGCTCGATATTCAAAGCTTGCTAGGCGCGACCGCGACGCAAGATCCGGACCATCTTCTTACATTGCTGGAAAATTCTTTGCTTGCAGGAGATATTTCCAAGCAAACTCACGACACGATTTCCGCGCAATTGCAGGACCCTAAAATTACACAACGTAAATTGGACGATGCAAAGAATTCTCCAAATGCAGGCGTGATTGCCGGTTTGATTTTAGGTTCACCTGAGTTCCAGAAGAGATAGGATTAGGAGTAACCCAATGTCCATCACTCGCCGCGTGTTTGTTCGCAACGGAGCGCTCGCTGTCGTCGGAACATCTGTCGTTCCTGCCTTTCTTTCGCGAGCTGTGCAAGCCGCAGAGACACTTGGTCTCAAGAATAAACGGCTCGTTGTCGTCTTTCAGCGCGGAGCGGCAGATGGCCTTAACATTGTTGTGCCTCACGCCGAGCCGGCATATTACGCGATGCGGCCATCGATTAATATTCCGAAAAATGCCGTGCTCGATCTCGATGGATTTTTCGGTCTGCATCCGGCAATGGCTTCGTTCCAGCCGATGTGGAACCAGAAACATCTCGCCATTGTTCACGCCACAGGCTCGCCAGATCCGACACGCTCGCATTTCGATGCACAGGATTTCATGGAATCCGGCACACCCGGTGTTAAGGCCACTGAAGACGGATGGCTGAATCGAAGCCTCCGAGAGTTACCGCAATCATCGCAAGCGAATGCGTCGTTCCGAGCCATCGCGCTAGGGCCATCGCTGCCACGAATTCTCTCCGGTGCCGAGCCTGCGGTTGCGATCAGCAACATTAACGACTTCGGAGTCGGAGGAAATAACCGCAACGCTGCCCCTATGTCCAACACTTTCGAAGCGATGTACGACCACTCGGTTGATTCGGTATTGCACGGCACGGGGCAGGAAACTTTTGCTGCGGTAAAAATGTTGAAGTCCGCCGATCCAGCGAAATACGCGCCTGCGGCTGGCGCGAACTATCCGAAGGGACACTTTGCCGAAAGCCTCAAACAGCTGGCACAACTCATAAAAGCAAATCTCGGAGTGCAAATCGCCTTCGCCGATATTGGCGGATGGGACCATCACGTTAACGAAGGCAGCACTCAAGGTCAGATCGCAAACGTGCTGGGAGAATTTTCGCAATCGCTCTCAGCATTCTGGACTGATCTCGGCGATCTCGGAGAAGACACTGTCGTAGTCACTATGTCGGAATTCGGTCGCACCGCGCGCGAGAACGGAAATCGCGGCACCGATCATGGCCATGCGAACGTAATGTTTGTACTGGGTGGACCGGTGCAGGGCGGCAAAGTCTACGGGCGCTGGCCTGGCCTCGAAGATTCGCAGCTATATGAGGGACGCGATCTAGCGGTCACAACTGACTTTCGTCAGGTGCTGAGCGAAGCCGTCTATCGCCATCTGGGAAACAAAGATTTAGCGACGGTGTTCCCAGGGTTTGAAAATCAGCCGAACAAATTCCTGAAGATCTTGGGATAGTCACGGTTAACCGCGTTCATTTCCCAACCGGGAACGGAAAGCGGTTTCGTATAACCGCAACAAACCTAAAATCAACCTTTGCAGAGATCATCTCTAGTGGTGAAAAACCACGACGCCAAGCGAATCCCAATGTGATCGCCAATAGCACGATGGTTAGAAGTACATTAGGCCACGCATTGATCGCCCATTGCCCACTCCACGTCAAGTCCAACAGATTTGAAAATGGTTTTAGATACGGTATCGGCCACTGATAACCGTCCGGCCCGCGTGATCCCATCAAGTCTTCGATCAAATGCAGGTGGAAGCTGACCAACGCCAAGAATGCTGTTTTCCATTTTTGACGTGCCAACAGAAACGCGAGCACCGCTACAACGATCGCGAAAGGTAAGGTGTGCAGCGAATGATGGTATTGCGAAAACCAGAGCAGCGGATGATCAGTGTTCCGCGTGAATAGTTCTGGAACGATTCCCAATCCGTCAACATCAGGGGCGACACAGGCAAGCGTCACTAAGGCGCGATCTCTTTTTTCAAGCCGAGTGCAGTTTGCAAAAACCCATCCCGTCAGGAAATGCGTGATTGGACTCATGATCGCAAATCGCTATTAGATCTCGACCAGCACTTCCCCGTCCTCGATCTTGACCGGATACACAGCAACCTTCGCGCTCGGATTATGCGTCGCTTCACCGGTCGTGGTATCGAATTGCCATCCATGCCAAGGACATACAATCTTGTTGCCTTCGACCATTCCCTGGCCTAGCGGGCCGCCGCGATGCAAGCAGACGTTGTCCATTGCGCGAATTGCGCCGTTCACATTCGCGACGCACAAAACTTTATCGCCGCAAGAAAACTCTCTCGCTTCGTTTTCCAGAGGCAGGTCGGATTGCGCTCCAAGTTTTACAAACGTTGGCATGAGTTTTACGACCCGAAACCTTACTTTTATTTCTCCAAATAATACTGGACCGATGTCACAACTCTGACTGTCTTCATTAAGCTGCCGTCGGATGATCCGTTGTCGCCACCGTCGCCTGCGCTACTACTCTGGTCGGCAGCCAATATCGAAAACACGCCTTGGTTGGCTTGGCGAATTGATCCAACTTTACTGCCGGAGTCGGAAGCGAATCGGTCGGCAGCTGCTCGCGCATTACGCGTAGCTTCGGTGATCATGTCAGGCTTGATCGAATTAAGTCCGTTGAATTTGTAGGTAACTCCCTGCCTCGGCATTCCCGCATCGCTGCTCAACACCACTCCTTTTTGCAGGAGTTCCATTGTCTTTTGTGCTGCTGCTGCAATCTCGTCCACTCGCTTTGTCCGAACGGTCACCTGCAGTTCGACAATGTATCGCTTGGACGCACGGTTATTGCCTCCATATTCGTTGGCTTGAGTATCGACCACGCGAACTACGCCCTGCTCGATCTCACCTGCTTGAATTCCCTGCTCATTCAAAAATTGAAGGATGGTCTGCTTGTCTGTTTCAGTTTTGGCATAAACGGTCGCGAGGTCGTCCCCTACTTCTTTAGAGCTAATCGGCCAAATCGCGAGATCCGATTTGACATTTCGTTCGACCAACCCCTTGACGGTGATGTAACGATCGCCGAGGCGAATAGCTTTAATTTCGGCACCTAAAGCCCACCCACCAACAACCAGCCCCATCGCTATGAGTAACGCAGGAACAGCTAAATTGCGATTAGTCGACACAACATTCATTCATGCCTCGAAGTATATGAAATCAAAAGCCTAAACCGATTGCTTGAAACGCTACCACGTAGAGGACTTTCCGTCCATCGCGGATCGTCCAAACGAATAGAGTCTTTCGACCACTAGGCATATGTCCACATTGACCGCGCCCTCTCTTACTGGCGATACTTATCTCTGTGATAGTAGCCGTGAGCCGGATGTTTGCTGTCTCATCCGCGCTTTTTACGCCATCGTTCCAATGCAGTCGAGTTTGTGGAGGACTCACTCATGACACCTAATTTCGGCCGTTCGCGGCTCTTGCTTTTGGTTGCAACCGCTCTCCTGAGTTGTTCTGCCATGGCACAAACTCTTGTTTCCATTACCGTCGCTCAAGTTTATGACCCCAAAGGTTCAACTTTGTTGCCGACCATGCAAACGCGGCAATTCACCGCGACCGGAAATTATTCCGACGGTAGCATGCAGTATCTGACTCAGCAAGTTAGTTGGACGTCCGCCGATCCCACCATCGCCACTGTCACTCCCACAATGGGATTAGTCACCGCAGTGGGGGTCGGGACGGTGAATATCTCCGCAGCCCTAAACGGAGTTTCAGGCTTGAGTTCGCTTACGACAATCGCGTCGACATTGACTGGCGTTGTGATTACCCCAGCTAACTGGACGATGCTGAACGGAGCAACGCAACAGTTTTCGGCTACAGCAACGCTTGGCGCCAATGTGGTGATGGATGTAACTCAATCTTCAACATGGGCAAGCAGCAATAAGGCAGTTGCCACCGTTAGCGCCACGGGACTAGTTACCGCTGTTGGAGCCGGAACCGCTGCCATCACAGCTGTCTACACGACCCGTAAGGGCAGTAACACCATTACCGTGAGTTCAAGCACTCCGCCGAATATCGGTGTCTGGTCTGCTCCACAGAATCTCGGCATTCCCGCCATTCATATGGCTTTGTTGAACACAGGTAAAGTTCTAACATTCTCTTACCCGGTCGGTCGAAATGGAGGACCAACTCCGGCGCGTCTGTATGACCCAATCGCCAACACTACGACCGACGTGACCCTGCCGTTCCCAGTTGACGTTTTCTGCGCCGGCCTATCCTTCATGCCTGATGGCCGCTTGTTGGTCTCGGGTGGTCTTGACGATTTCCACTATCCCGCTGACTCCGGAATCGCCAACACAACTTTCTTTGATCCAACCACCAACCAATGGTCGGCGGGACCTTTGATGAACCTGACGCGTTGGTATCCCACAACAGTTCCGATGCTGGATGGAACTATTTTGTCGGCATCTGGCACCGCCAATGATGGCATGCACATTCAGTTCCAGATGGAAACGTACAACCTGAAGACCAATACGTGGACGTTACTGCCCACGTCCGCAAACATGCCAGCGCCAAACGACACTTACCCACTCCTCACACTGATACCGAATGGGAGTTTGTTCTACTCAGCCCCTCGCATCAACAATTTAGGTGGAGAACTCTATAACCCCAAAACTCAAGCTTGGAGCTTCGTCAGCAATTTGAACTTTGGCCCGCGCGGACATGCAGCAACAGTTCTCCTGCCGAACTCTTCGAAAGTAATGATTGTCGGCGGCGGCTCAGCTACAAACGGAAATGGCGCTCCCACCGCAACCACGGAGATCATCGACTTTTCGCAGACTAATCCTCAGTGGGTTTACGGCCCGTCGATGAATATCGCGCGCTACGATCACAACTTGATCTATCTCGCGGATGGAACATTGCTTGCAGTTGGCGGCAATCAGAATTCCGAATACGGCAACCCAATTGTCCAGCCGGAGCTTTACAACCCTACAACTCAGACCTGGACGTTGATGGCACCCCAAGTTGGAACTCGCGCTTACCACTCAACGGCCATTCTGTTGGCGGATGGAAGAGTCATGTCCGCAGGATCTGACAGCGGTATTGCTTTGGAAAACACATACGAACTTTACAGCCCTCCGTATATGTCTTCCCCGACTCGTCCAGTGATCAGCTACTCGCCGAAGATGGTCCAGTACGGCAAAACGTTTACCATCAGAACGCCTCAGGCGGCAACAGTTAGCCGTATTGCGCTCATTCGACCGGCGGCCACGACCCACGCAGTCCATATGGACGATCAGTACTACATCGATCTCACATGGACCAATGCTTCGATTACGGCCAGTGGTGGGGGCGGCTCCTTGACTGTATCGGCCCCTAAACTGCCTAACATCGCGCCTCCGGGTTATTACATGCTTGTAATCCTGGACGCGAACGGAATTCCATCGATTATGCCGTTCGTTCTGCTTCAACAGTAGTTAGGAAAGTTTTCAACAACCGTCCTATCGCCAGTTGCGATGAGGACGGTTTTTTTTGCGCACTGAAAATAAACTATGGGGGTTCGACCCGATGTACTTTCATCTCACGCGGCGTTACAATCCACCTTTCGCGGCTTATTCGTTTAGGAGAGAAATTAATGAAGCGCACCTCCCTCGCAATTGGCATAACGATCCTCGCCTTGCTGACGTCCATGACAATGGCGCAGGAATCCGATCAAAGCTCTAACGCCATCATCAACATCAACGTTAGTCGCACGATTGAGACAGTGAACTACTGGTCTCGTGGTTCCACAAAAGTCGATTTCACCGGCACGGCGCTCATGCCTCGCGCTTCCGGCAAGGCCGATGTCTCTGCCAAAAATGGCTCCCTGACGATCGACGCACAATTTGAGGGACTGACTGATCCGTCATCATTTGGCGCTTCCTATCTGGTCTATGTTCTCTGGGGCATTACGCCGGAGGGCCACACTACTAACCTCGGCCAGTTGGTCATGAAAGATGACAAGTCGAAGCTGCAGGTCACGACTAAGCTCCAGACTTTCGGAATGATCGTTACCGCCGAGCCTTATTTCGCGGTTGCATTTCCAAGCGAAGACGTTGTTATGGCTAACACGATCCGAAAGGACACCCGCGGATCGGTAACTCCAGTTAACGCACAGTTCGAATTACTGAAGCGCGGTAAATATTCGACGGCGAACCTGCCGCCGCTGCCGGCTGACCGGGCTCCGTTGGATCTGCAGCAGGCCCGCAACGCCGTCGCAGTCGCCAAATGGCAACAGGCTGATAAGTATGCGACGGACTCTTTTGCTAAAGCGCAACAATCTCTGGCGCAGGCGGAAGACTATTTCAGACGCAAACAGAAGAATTCAATTTCGACTGTCGCTCGGCAGACAGTGCAAGCTGCGGAGGATTCGCGCGCGATTTCCGTTCGCCGACAGGAACAGGAGAAACTCGCCGCCGACCAGGCTGCTTCGCAAGCTCAAGTAGATCAGGCGAAACAGGCGGCGGATGCAGATGCGGCAGCTCGCGCTCAAGCGGAGCAGCAGAAAGCCGACGCCGAAGCTGCGCAGGCACGCGAAGCTCAAGCTCGTCAGCAGGCTGAAGCATCCCAGGCTCAGGAAGCCCAGGCCCGCGCTCAGGCAGAACAACAGAAAGCCGCAGCCGATGCTGCGGCAGCAAGTGCAAGTGCAGCAGCTGCCAAGTCCGAACAGGAAAAACAGGAACTGCGCGCTAAGTTGCTGGAGCAGTTCAATCGTGTTCTTCCGACGACGGACACTCCTCGCGGCCTCGTTGTGAACATGGGCGACGTCCTGTTCGATGTGGGTAAGGCCGACTTGCGTCAATCGGCGCGTGAAGCGTTGGCCAAACTTTCCGGCATCGTTTTGAACTATCCAACATTGACTCTGACCGTTGAAGGTCATACGGACAGCACGGGCACCGCCGATTTCAATCAGACGCTTTCGGAACATCGTGCCGGCGGAGTTCGCGATTATCTCGTCCAGCAAGGATTGCCGGCTGCGTCCATCACCGCGACAGGCATGGGAGAAGCGAATCCAGTAGCCGACAACTCCACCGCAGCCGGGCGCCAGAAGAATCGCCGGGTTGAGATCATTGTTTCCGGCGAAGTGATTGGCAGCAAGATCGGACAAGCTGCGCCGACACCGCAGTAAAGCTAAAGCAGGAATATAAATGCCCGCCTTCGTCGCGAGGTCTGCGATGAGGCGGGCAATTTTTTGGGGGTAAGAATTCTTAAGAACTCATCGACGGAGGACTAACGTCCTCGTAACGCAGAAAAAATAGGTGGGACTTAGAGCAGATGAATCCGACCATATTACCTTCCCAGAAATCATCGCCGCCGAGCTTAGTTTCGAAGGCGATTTTTCCTGCCAACATGGCAGTATCTTCATCAGCGCAAAGAGGGCAAATTACTTTGGGCAGGCCAACCAACGTCTCAAATTTAACGCCACCAGTTGAGCCGAGACTTCCGTGTCGCGAAAAACGATCGCCAGACATTGTGCGCCTCGTTCTAACAAATCCAATCAGAACGCAAAACAATTACTGAACTTCACTGTCCCAGGTTGTGAGCTGGCGTTGAAGCTGGCCGTAACATTCACAGCTGGCAGTTTCAAGGCCCTTGCGATCCAGAATAGTGACGTGCCCGCGAACATACTCAATCAGCCGCGCTTTTTGCAGAGAAGCAGCAGCCAGCGAAACACTGGACCGCCTCGTGCCGAGCATCTGCCCGAGGAATTCCTGAGTCAACGGCAAGTCATCGGAATCGATGCGATCACGCGACATCAGCAGCCAGCGCGCGAGCCGCTCTTCGACCTCATGCAGGCGGTTGCAAGCTGCGGTCTGCGTAACTTGCAAAGCGGCCTTCTGCGAATACTGGACAAGCGCCTTTAAAAGCTGCGGACACTTTACCAGCGTCTCTTGCAGATCTGCAGCGCTAATTCTAAAGACGCTGCCCGCAGCCTGAATATTGACCCTGTACGGACTGGTGCGGAAACCACCCAGTAGCGGCAGTCCCACAAATCCTTCCTTGCCGACGATGCCAACTTCAACGCTTTTGCCGTCGCTCATCAATGTGAGCACGGAGATCATCGCGGTGTTCGGAAAGTAGGCATACAGCATGGGATCGCCCGCTTCAAGCAGGAGATGTTCGAGGCTAAGGTCCATGAACGTGAGCTTATCGAAAATAAAATTAGATTCCCTGCTCGGCAAATCCTTCAGCAGGAAATTTCGTATCTCTTTCCCGTTAGAACCAGGTTGGGTGGGAGCTAGGTTGTCGACTGTCGTATTCAACGTGCGTGATTTCGCCATGTCGGCTCCTTGAGAATTACAGCGAACGATCGCTGTCAGATTTCGCAAGGAAAACCGACCTTTTCAGGGGATTCGGCCCAAGATGCTAGATGAGACTACTCAAGCCTACGTGGCAATTGAATCTATGTCTGTTCGATAACGTACACATTTCTGTGTATGGCGATTTGAGATGACCAGCGGTAAAAAAGGAGTTGAGGCGCTGATTCGAGGCGTATGTGACTTCCATTTTGATCATCGACGATAGCCCCGATGTTCGCCGATGCATGCGAAGGTTCTTGGAGGAGCAACCTGACTGGATAGTCTGCGGAGAATCCGAAAATGGCCGCGAAGGCATCCTCAAAGCTCGGCAACTCAAGCCAGACATTATTCTTATCGACCTCAGCATGCCGGTGATGAACGGCCTCGAACCTGCGCGCGAATTGAAACGCATGATGCCAAAGACTCCCTTAGTGATGTGGACACTTTCTCCGACTGCGATGATCGAACAGGCAGCAATGGATGCTGGGATCAGTTTGGTATGCACGAAGATGGATGCCGCCGCGCCGCTGATCCAAGGGATACAGAAGTTGTTAGAGGCGTCGTAGGATCGGTCAACCCCACTTCTCGCAAGCGCAGCGAGAAAGGGGGTCTGCATTCGCCGACAGCTTCACATATTACGGTGTAACTTCATAGACGACGCCGCATCCGCTGTTGCATGGATCTTTAATTGGTGACGGCGTTCCGCCATCGAGCATGGTTCCATAAAGATTTCCCGCCGAATCGAGAGCAATATTGCCGTAGGAGTTATAGCCGCCGGCATCGCCATTGAAATTAGCAACGTTCGAAAAATTCCATCCTCCGCTACCGTTCGGCGACAACTTGTAAATGCTGTTGAAAGCGGCACCGTAGATATTCCCACTGCCATCCCAGGTGAGGCCGTTCGGAGTGCACCCGTCACCTGCATCCTCAAAGGTATGAAGAATGTTGTACTGCCAACCGCCGCCAGCGAGTGGCGACTCTTCCCACACTACTCCGCAGCCAAAGTTATTGAGGCTGTTGCCGCCGTAGAGAGTAGTCCCGTAAATTTTTCCGGCTGCATCCAAAAGAAGATTTCCGGCCGCGCCCGCGCCATCCGGCGCTCCGCTGAAGGTGTGCACATTCGTAAATTTCACCCCGCCGCTCGGATTTGCTGACAATTCGAAAAGCGTTCCGCAATTGCAGTTGTCTCCAACACCGCCGTAGAGTGTGCCGTAAAGTTTGCCGGAAGGATCAACTGCGACGCTAGCGTAGTAGGGAATGTCTTCCGTAGAGAACGTGTACAGTGTCTGCTCAATCCATTTACCAGATCCATTCCGGGAGACCTTGAATACCGTCGGCGCCAGTCCTTTGGGACTGAATTTCGTCATACCGTAGACACTGCCGGCGCTATCCAGCGTGACGGCGTAGGGGCCGATTCCGTCCGTTTTCCCGTTAAACGAATGAACGATGCTGGCAATCCATCCGCCTTTTCCGTTCGGCGTTAATTCGACTATTTGTCCTTCATTGCCGACGCCGTGTTTAAGTTCGGAAATAAAGAGATTTCCCGATGAATCGAGGGTGATGCCGGAAGGATCTCCGCCTGTCGCGCCGCCCGGAAATATGGTGGTCGCGCTCTCAGTCCATCCCCCAGTGAGGGCAGGAGAGAATTGAAAAAAAACGCCGCAACCCAGATTTGCGCCACACTCCGTATTTCCACCTTGGGAAGTTGCTCCGTAAAGATTGCCCGTCACGGGATCCAAGACGATGCCGGTGTAAGGAAACATACCGTCGGCTGCGCCGGTGAAGGAGTGCAGAACCGTTTCCGTTCCCTGTGCCCAAGCACCTGCGGTAAGTGCGACGAGCAAAAGCAAAAACAAGAAGGAGAAATGTTTGGTGGTTTCCATGACAGTCGTTCCCTTTCGATAAAAGCAGAGAAACAATCGGACAGTATCAGCTGCCCTGCGCGGGAGAGCGCTGAGCAGATGCGAGAAATCTCGCGCATCCAACGATATCTCACGAAAGCTGCCCCTGCAAGGCGAAAGCGGGCAACTCTTATTAAAAATTAACGCTAATTTTTTTATCCCTTCCACGGATTGATGACAGGCACGCCGCTGACTTCAGCATGACTCGTATCCCGAGTCGCTAATGTCAAATCGTAGTGCAGTGCAGTGGCGGCCAGCAGCGCATCAATCACCGCGATAGGAGATTTTTTCGCGGCGGGGCTTCCGCAGATTCTTCCCCAACGATTCGCAACGGCTGAATCAATCGGCAGGATGCGTCTCGAGAAGCGCGACGCCAGATCATTGTCCAGCCAGGATTCGAGTGCAGCGCGTCGAGTGGCATCGGAGACACTCGTGATGCCTTTGCGGATTTCTCCCAGTGTCAACACGCTCAGGTAGAGAGAGTTTTCGTCGGTGGACTCGATCCATGCGACGACTCGCAGATCGGGTCGAGGCTTGATCAATTCGGAGATGATGTTGGTGTCGAGGAGAAATCCGGACATGTTTCCTCAGCGGCTAAAGCCGTCGAATTTACTGCTTTAACCGCAGCGCTAAACCGCTGCGCCACCCAAAATCCAGAACCGCCCAACAGCTATCTAGCTACAACTCGACTTCGCGTCCGTAGTCGGGCTTGCGGCCGAGATCGAGCTTTACCCCAGCCAACGGAGAGCCGGCAAAAAATTTCACCAGGCTCTGCGGATCCCGTGGACGCGCCGTCAATCGCTCAAATTCCTCAATATGCACGATCACGACAGCGTCTTTTCCCTGACGAGTTACATACTGCGGACCTTCGGCCTCGGCTCTTCGCACTAGCTCGCTGAATCGCGCCTTCGCGATTTGGAGTTGCCAGCGTTTTTTAGTTTTGAGCGTTTTCATTCTAGTCAGTCTAGTCAGATTATACCCCAACCCATTCCAAACGAAATGACACCATTGTTGAGCGGGGCATAACTATTACCGGCACCTAAAAAGGTGCTATAAATAGGCTATGCTCGACATCACCAAGGACATTCAATCCCTTACGACGTTCCGGCGGCGCTCCGGCGACTTCATGAAGCAGCTCAAGAAGAGCAAGCGGCCTGTGGTGCTCACCGTGAAGGGCAAAGCCGCTGCGATCGTGCAGGACGCCGAAGCTTATCAGCGCCTGCTCGATATAGCCGCATCCGCCGATGTGGACGAGGGCATCCGTCAGGGACTTGATGATGTAGCGCACGGACGCACTCTCCCGGCAAGAGAGGCTTTCGAACGCATTCGCCGCAAATATGACATATCGCGTTGAGTTTTCAGACCGGGCACTCCGCGATCTCGAAATCCTTTATGTAGAGAAGAGAGCATCGGAGTCGACAACCGCCGTTCGCTGGTTTGGCCTGCTTGAACAAGCCGCGTATTCGCTCGAGTCACATCCCAACCGCTGTCCCGTCGCGCCGGAATCGCGAAAATGGAAGCGAAAGCTGCGGAATTTGCTTTATGGCGGGAAGCCGAACGTTTATCGGGTCATCTACGAAGTCGACGAGGCGAGGCTCACGGTGTGGGTACTCACCATCCGTCATGGAGCACGGCAGAAGTTTAAGGCTGCTGATCTTGCATGAGTTGGTTCTCTCCCTTCCCCTTTCCTTTTCAATAACTTAACTCCAAATAATGCTGCGTCGCACCGCTAAACCACGATTTTGCGCCGTTCATTGGGTTGATGGTGTCTTAATGATCGCTTAACATTAAGATAATAATCAGCATCCTGACTCAGGTTTCGTGTGTCTGCCTCCGTGTTTTTGGGGCGTCACATACCTGTTCTTACCTGGATTCAGGCAGCAAGATAATGCAACGGCACGTGGCAGTTGTTCATCAACTCCCGGTAGAAGAAAGCGAGACTGAATGCATAAGCCAGTAAAGTATGTGGAGAAAGCTGTAACCGTCGCCGCCCGAGGCGCATGGGTGGTATTCGATCGATTTAACCGGATCAAGCCCAATCCTTCTCCCACACCGAAGTGGTCCGACAAGCCGTTGCTGAAGTCCTACGAGAAGTCGAAGCCGCCGCTGGGCTGGCCGCGCTCGACCGACTCGCTCTGCCCGAAATGCGTGCCTGAAATCCGGCAGCAGATTCTCGATGGCAAACTGCCTTACGAAGTGCTGATGAACGAAAAAGTCGGCGAAATCAAAGCCACCATCGTCGAGCGCGATGGCAAAATTCTGATGGTGAAAGATTGCCCGATCCACGGCCACTTCGAAGATGTCATGTCGATTGACACCGAATTTTCGCAGCATCTTGAAGACGTATTCCCCGGCCGCGACATCAAGGCGCACGCGGACGAGAAGCTCCATCACCATGGCACGTCTACGGTGAAGTACGGTCGCGGATCGGTTCTGACCATCGATCTAACGAACCGCTGCAACATGATGTGCGATCCATGCTTCATGGACGCCAACCAGGTGGGATTTGTCCACGAACTGACGTGGGAAGAAATTAAGACCATGTTGGATAACGCCATCACCATCAAGCCGCGCCGCCAGATGTCGGTGCAGTTCTCGGGTGGCGAGCCGACTCTGTCTCCTTACTTCCTGGATGCGGTGCGGTACGCGCGTAAGGTTGGATACAACTCCGTCCAGGCCGCAACCAACGGAATTGAGTTTGCCAAGAGCTTTGAGTTCGCGCAGCAAGCGGCAGAAGCCGGAATGCGTTATGCCTACTTACAATTTGACGGTATCGGCAACGCCGCAAATGCGCATCGCGCGGTTGGCAACTTATTCGACGTGAAGTTGAAGGCTATCGACAATCTGCACCGCGCTGGCGTGGAAATCGTCCCTGTGGTCACGATTGTGAACGGCATCAACAACGAGCAAGTCGGACGCATTATTAAGTTTGCGTTGGACAATCCGAAAAAGATTGGCTTCCTGTCGTTCCAGCCGGTTTCGTTTACCGGACGCGACGAAGCCGTCACGGATGATCGCCGTCAGGCGCAGCGCTACACACTGTCGCATCTGGCGCATGACGTAAAGAACCAGACTGGCTTGGGCGAACCGGCCCGCGACTGGTATCCGATCAGCTTCATGAGCACGTTCTCCGACTGGGCAGATTTAATGCACGTCGAAGATAAGAATAACGACTGGGGCCAATTGTCCTGCGGATGCCATCCGAACTGCGGAACCGGCATGGCGCTGATGATTGACAAAGAAACCAAGGAAGCAGTACCGGTCACGGCATTCCTGAAGGGCGACCAGTTGGCGAAGGACATTGCCAAAGTCAACGACGCCGCTCGCGGAAAGTTTTTGACGGTATTCGGCATGGCGCTTTGCTTGATGAAGAATTACGATCCGTTCCAATCGCCGACCCACTTCAAGTTGATGGACTTGTTGAAAAAGTTCGACAAGAACTTCAATGCGACTGGTAAGAACTACGGCAAGGTCGGTCCGGACCGCACGCTTGACGACGTTATGAAGCGCCGGCAAGACCGTTGGAACTTCCTGTTCATCGCAGGAATGTGGTTCCAGGACCTGTTCAACTACGACTTCCGCCGCACCGAGCAATGCATTATTCCGTATGCAACGCAGGAAGGCGAAATCAGCTTCTGCGCATACAACACCGGTGTCGGTTGGAGAAACATTATCGAGAAGATGCACATGACCGCCACGCTCACCAAGTGGTATGACGAGCACGGACGCCATGAAATCTTCGCCGGCGGCAAAAACGTGAAGATGGAAACTTCAGACCATTCACTGGTGCTGAAAGATGAGATCGTCACCATGGAAATCCAGCATGATCTCGACAAGCTCGGCATCGCAAAGACCGCACGCGAAGAAAAGACTCGCGCGCGGGATGCGAAAGCACGCGGAGCGCAAAAGAACGATGCAGCTTATGACGCGCGCATGGCGTCACTGTATCGCGAAGTTGTGTTGAAGGAAAAACCGGCAGTCGCCGAAAATGGATTCATTCCATTAGGCGCGCTGGCGAATTCCACATCCATTAAGCCTGCGGTTGCCAAGCCGGAAGTCGAAGTCGGCGAGCCAGTCGCTGGAGACTAGAGCAGTCTTTAAGATTGCTACACGCCATGTTTAGTCAAGGCCGCCGAAAGGCGGCCTTTTCGTGGCGCATACAAACTTCCGGACCAGGCTTGGCGGTGGCGATGCCAGGTTCCTCGGCAAGATTGCGTATGCTATCGTTGGCGGCCCTTCTGAGCATGCCTGACGCAGGATGGTGAATTCTTGCAGTTCGGTGCGGCATGTGCTCTTCGACCACGGTTACTCACGAAAATCCACGCCATCCCATCGCCAAATTCCGGTCAAACCAGATCTCGACCAAATTCGGTGCCCGTCCTCCGTTGCGCAGGCAAGGACGGGCATCCTGGGTTGAAAAGCTATTCTGTTGCCCTCCTTATGGCGTTTGCAATACCACGGTCACCGTGTCGTCAAGTTCCTGGCCTGTTACAAAGTCCATCAACCCATCGCCGTTAAAGTCACCCAGCCCGATGAAGGTGGGTCCCGCGCCCGTCGGTATCGTGTGTCCTTTGACAAACGTGCCGTCGCCATTGCCGTGCCACACAGTTGCGGCATTGGCAGAGTAATTTCCCACTACCAGGTCGGGGAATTTATTCCCGTCGAGGCTTCCAATTGCGGTTGCGAAGGCCCCTGGTCCGGCTAAAAATTCCGGTAAAATATTGAAAGTTCCGTCGCCGTTTCCTAGATAAACCGCGACTGCATTGCCGTTGATGTCCCCCAGTACGATGTCGAGATTCCCGTCTCCGTTCAAGTCCCCCAGGGTTGCCGGTCCGGGATGAAAGGGAGCAGGCAAGCTTGTGACGCTGCCGAATCCGGTGGCGCTCCCCAGTAAAACCCACAATGTAAAGTTGTCGTCGGTCACGGCGAGATCGACGTATCCATCGTTGTTGAAATCACCGGCCACGACGGAGGTTAGGTGGTATCCGAAGATATGCGAGGGGCCACTTCTGAAAGTGCCGTCCCCATTGCCCAGCAAAATGACAATTCCCGGGAGCGCGTCTACGACCAAATCCAGCTTTCCATCACGATTCACGTCGGCGGCGGTCACCCAGCGGGGACAGCAGGGAAGACCTTGTACGATCGAGCCGGTAACAAACGTTCCATCGCCATTGCCTAGAAAAAGATACAGAGTTCCGTTGTAGTCGGAAACCGCCAAATCGATTTGGCCGTCGTTGTTGAAATCCCCGGAGGCGATGCTGACAGGATCGAGGCTTGCATTGAGCGTGGGCGCGGCCGTAAAAGTGCCGTCGCCGTTGCCTAATTCGATGGAAACAGATTCGGCGCTCGGATTGACCACGGCCAAATCAGCGTAACCATCATTGTTGTAGTCCTGGATATCGAACGTCCGCGGAAATTCGCCCTCGTTCTCCCCTACCGTGAGATTCGTCGCCTGCAGGCCCAAATTCGCGGCCGGAATGGTGACATTGAATAACGTTGAATTGGATAACGGTGTGCCTGCCGGGTTTGCCACTGTAATTGTGAAAGTTCCGGGGGTAGCCAGCAAAGACGCTGAAACTGTGGCCGTCAAATTCTTTCGCGAATGGTAAGTGGTGGCGAGAGGTGTTATGGCGGTGCCCGCAGTCCAATTGACCACGGCCCCGGGAGCGAAGTTGAGGCCCCGCAAATGCAAAGTAAGGTCTCCGCTGCCTGGCCTGACTGAGATCGGAGCAATTTCATCGACCAGGGGCACCGGGTTTGTGGCCAGGGCACTGGCCGTCAGGCAAAGGGCTAAACAAGGAGAAGAGGAGTAAGCGGGGTAATCTGGGAGTTTTCATAGATTCTCTTTTCACAACAGATTGCCACTGAATAAGCTGGGGCGTATCTCGCCGTGAGAAACCGACTGGGTAAGACGGGTTGCGGAGGGACTCAGGCAGTATCGGCTTTAGCCCTTCTCTCGTCAAGCTGCGGCGTCACCGAAATACCGAGCGGCCCTTAACTCTTGCGCGCAAAACTTTTAATGGGCGTTCAGCTCGCCGTAGTGAGAGAAGTTCGCAAGGCTGACTTGATCTCCGCCTGGAATGTAGAAGCCGAACTTGCCGGCCGCAAGGTTCGATCCGGACTGCGTGAACTTATCGAGTGGTATCCAGGATTCGCCTTCGCGAACTTCATGGACGATTTCGCTGCTCGTGACCCGAATCAAAATTGAGTGGTAGGCTTTCTTCCCGCTCTTGTTGGGGATCTTTAATTCGTCCGATTTCTGTCCGCCGTGAACAACAGTGCGATAGAAATTGTTGTCGTCGAATTGGAAGAGAACATAATTATTCGCGTCCAGATAGTTCACAACCCACTGCAAACGATGCCCCTTTTGCAGAGCAGCCGTGAAAACAAAGCTCCCGGAAGTCGGCGAGACGCCGTAGAGAACAAAATCTCCGCCCTTGCGAATGTAACCGCCTTTGTCTTGCTTCCAGCCTGACGCATCATCCCACTTCGACATGCCTGAGGGCGCAAGAGAGAGGTCGTATGTCTTCGATTGGCCGACTGCAACTTCAATGGTCTGAGAGCGCGTAAGATCGGCGGTCTTTGCCGAGAGCGTGTAGCTGCCCGGCAAGAGTGTGAGGGGATTTCCGCTGCCGACTTTGATAGGCGCATCGCTGCCATGCGTCAACGTAACCGTAGCTTCAGCCTGAGTGAAGGTGATGCGAACATCGCCAGTTGCCGCGTCCATCGCCACATCGGCGCCAGACAAAGCTACAGCAGCGCCTGCGACGAAATGCTTTTGCAGACGTTTAGGTTTAAATCGATCTTTACGCAATTCGATAACGTGATCGCCCGGAGCGATGTTTGCCACGCTGAACGTTCCATCCGGCTGAACCGCGCCTGCCGGATTCTGATCGACGATAACTTGTGTTCCTGCATTCGCTCCCTGCAAAGAGAGTGACGCGAATTTCGGATTCGCCTGGAGATCGAAATTGAGGGTAGATTCTCCACCTTTGCGAATACGGATCTTTTGCTCAGGAATATCCTGAAATCCAGCCTTAGTAACGCGGACAGTGTAATCTTTCGGCTCAAGATTCGGAATACGCAATTGTCCACGGCGAGTCACGCTCTTCTGCATTTGACCGTTCAAGAAAACCTTGGCGCCGTCCTGGCCTACGGAAACGACGAGCGTACCTCCGCTGGCGCCGGATTCAAGGAAAGCTTCAAGTGTCGGCGAAGCAGCGACAGTAAAATCAACTTCGTGTTGGTCATCACCACGCGTGATTGCAAGTTTGTGCGCTCCGGCGGCAACGCCTGATATGTCTACGCCGTCCGCACCCGATGCGACGGGAGGCTGGCCGTCCAAGCTAAATTTCGTGGCCGGATCGCTGGCGGCGAGGTGCGATTTTCCGCCCGAGTTCGTGACGATCACCGCCGTGATGCCGGTCGCCGTGACCGGACCCTTCACGACAGGCGATCCGGAAGAATCAGTGGAGAGCGTGAACGATGCCTGCCCCTGCGCTCCGGAAAATTTCAGATTATGCTCGCCTGGAGGAAGCTTGTCGAGCGTCCATTGTCCAGTTTCGAGATCGGCGGCAGGCTGATCATCAAATGAAACCTGGCCGGCCCCGGTATCCGCGGAAACTCGTAAAACGGGCTGCGCGGCGACTTCCGGTGCTGGAACTGCGGGGGTTGCCGGAGCTGCCGGAGGCGCAACCGAAGCGGGTTCCGACTGAGAATGGCGGTGGAACGCAAAGAAACCGACTACTAATAAGATGACCGCCGCGCCTATGATCGCGAACAATTTAGCATGGCTCTTTGCCGGACCAGCGGCAGATTTAGCGGAAACTGGCTTGGTTGGAGGAACGGGCGCCGCGAGTTTTATGGGAGGCTTCGCAACCGAAGACATAACAGGCGATGCATCAACTAGCGGAGTTGCCGCCACCGGAGCAACAGCCGAAAGCGGTGTGACCTGCGAAGATGGCGTATCCCACTTCGTTTCTGGTCCGATCGTCTCCCGCCCGATAGTGGCAGTCGCGTCGATCGTCGGGGAAGAAAGATCTGTTGCGGATATCCCCGGCTTGCCAAGGACGAACTTCGGTTCCACGATCGCCATTCCCAAATGATTTAGCAACGCATTAGCTACAGGAAGAATTTCCTGATCATCCGCATGTTTGTTCGCGAGCAACTGAACGCGCTCGCCGAAGGCATGCTTCGCGCCGGGATCGGTAATCGTATCCGCCTCGCGTTCCATGCGACGCAATTCCTCGAGGTCACGCCGACGCAATTGCCGCTGGCGTGATTCGAAATCTTTTTGCACGGTATCGCGCAATTGAATGAGCCGGGGCTCGCGTGGATAGACTGATAATCCTTCCCCGACAATGGATAGCGCACTTGGTAAATCTCCGGCTGATTGAGCTTTACGCGCATTCGACAGCGAATCTCCAATCACCTGCTCGCGCTTCTGGTCCTGAATAAACGTTCGGACAGTCTTACTCAAGGGATGGCTAGGATTTAGGCCGAGAGCTTCCTGCGCAAGCTGATCGGCATTCTTCCAATCGGTTTCGGCAACCTGTCGCGCACGTTCCACCAAAGCGTTCGAGAGTACCGCCTTGGTCAGAGCATTACGCTCATCGAGTTCGTATGCCTGCCGCAACAGCGCGACGCCTTCGTCGAACTTATCCTGTACACACAGCTCCTGGCCATCGGTCATCAACTTGTGCGCTTGCGCAGTCCGTTCGACTCCATCGTTTGCAAGTTTGGAGAGCTCTGTTAGCTCAGCATCATTTGGAAATTCCTGCGCGCCTTTTTCCAGAAGATCGACCGCGCGCGCATACTCGCTGGTGTGCAAACAAGCGTCGATCTGCTCTATCAAGCGAGTCTTCGATTCCGTTCGGCTCTGCTGCTCACGGCGCTTTTGCAGACGTTCGACTTCAAAACTCAGCCCGGGATACTGGCCGTAGATCGTCCGCAATGTTTCCCAATCGTTGAGCGCATCGCCGTACGCACCTTCTTCTTCGTGGTGATGGGCGCGGGCAACAATGGAATTCACCAGATCGCGCTTATCTTTTACGAGACGAAGCGCGCGTTCGAAGTGAGATTCGCCGGGATGGGTATCCATGGCTTCCTGCAAAATGCTCAGACGCTTTTCCAGATCAGGTTCTGATTCTGCCTGACGATCAATCAATGCGATGTGAGCAGAAAGTTCCTGGCGACGCTGCTCTTCGACGTCATATTTCAATGCTTGAAAAAGAGGATTCGTCGGATACTTCGACAGATAGGCATCGCACACGGTCGAAGCGCGATCAAAGTCGCGGTCCGCCAGATGTTTGCGGGCTTCCGCGAATGCAGTGTTCATCGCGTCATGTTCGGAGCGGACTTCGTTATAAAAACTCTGATACGTTCCGCTACGTTCAGGATCCGATACATCGGGTGCGCGGCGATCAAGTTCAAGCACGACGCCAAGTTTACTTAGAGCGCTACTAACATCGCCGTTCTGCCAAGCGTCCATGGCGGCGCGATGGATCTGCGCTTTTTCCTGGCGGACTTTGTTGTATTCCTGCTCCAACCGGTCAACTTCAACCGCTAACTGCAGAGCTCGTGCTTCGTTGGGACGCAGCTGCCGCACATTCTGCAACGCCTCGCGCGCATGCGGATAGGCATGGTTGTCCATGTGCTGCCGGGCCAGTCGATACCAACTGTCGATCTGTTTCTCGCTGCGACGGTCTTCTATCTTGCGTTTCATCGCCAGGGCCTGTGCGTTGTTCGGCTCCATTTCAAGCAACTCCTGGAGCTTCTGCAACGCCATGGGATCTTCTTCTTCCTCGAAGCGGGCTTTCGCGGCTTCAAGAAGTTGCGCGATCGCCTTGTGACGGACCGAAGTATCAAGCTGCTGGCGCAGAGAGCTAATGGAATTATCCATGTGGCCTTCAGCTTCGAGCTCCGCAAGTATTTCCCCAGCGAACTGGTAGTCACCAGTGTCAAGCGCCTGAGTCGCCCGCTTTATGCGAGGCAAAGTTCGTGAAGGATCGAAAAACTCAATCGGTTCGTTTCGGATAGCTTTATTGATGGCATCGCTAAATTCCTTGGCACTGGCAAAGCGATGCCATGCCTGTTTCGCCATTCCTTTATGGACGACCCGCGCTACAGCCTGGCTGACAGACGCATTGAGCTCCGAAGCGAGTGGCGGAATCTGAGTGCGGATTGCAGAAACGATTTCATCAGCCCTTGCGCGATGAAAAGGATGGCGTCCAGCAAGCGCTTCGTAGGAGACGACGCTCAGCGAAAAGATATCGGAAAGCGCGGACAGCGGCTTCATCTCGATCTGCTCGGGCGACATATAAAGGAGAGTTCCCTTTTGCGCGCGGGTGGAGTTCGTGTCCGCCATGTGGGCGACGCCGAAGTCGATGATCTTGACCGAGTCATCATCCATCACAAAAATGTTGCTGGGCTTGATGTCCCGATGGACCAGGCCACGCTCGTGGGCAGCCTGTAAGCCACGGCAGGCCTGGGAAATGATCGCAACAGTACGTTCGACTGTCAGGCGATGATCCGATTTCCGGATGAAAGATTCGAGGGTCGCGCCGGGCAGAAGCGGCATGACAAAGTAGGGCTTTTTCTTGCCATCTTCTTCAAATTCGCCGAGATCGAAAATTTCGACAATATTTGGGTGGCTCATTGACGCCAGCACGTCGCATTCACGGTAAAACAGTTGCAGAGAAGCCGGGTCGGGAATGTCGAGCAGGGTCTTGACTGCTACTTCGCGGCGAATGGTGGTGTCATAGGCGCGGTACACCAGGCCCATACCGCCTTTGCCGAGCACTTCCCTGACCTCGTAGCGACCAGCCAGAATTCGTGGACTAGAACTTTCCATGGATATATGTCAGATTCCGCACCGAGCCAACGCTGCAATATTAAAGGTTTTTGCGGAAAAAGTAAGCGCGGAATGGGGGATTCCGCCTCCATACTAGCAGCTGGCCTTTACAAATCTACAAAATACTTTTGGCCCGCTTTCGACGATTTCTGTAGAATAGTGGCTCCCCCGTGCGCCTGCTATTAGACACTTTCGGGCAAATCTTTCGCAGCCTTTGGGCCCATAAACTACGCTCATTCCTCACCATGTTTGGTATCGCATGGGGAGTCGGATCGCTACTTCTATTGGTGGGCTTAGGCGAAGGTTTCCGCTCCGGCAACATGAGGGAGACTCAGGAATACGGCAAGGACATCATGTTCCTGTTTCCTGGGAGAGCGCCTGCAGTCGCCGGAAGCATGAGTTCCGCGCGAAACTATCTGCTCACTTATCGGGATTTTTCCGACATTCTGAAAGAAGCTCCCCATGTGATAAACGCGTCGCCAGTGTTGGCACGAACCGATGTGCACGCGGTGAGTGATTTTTCCACTGCGAACGGCGAAATCATAGGAGTCGAACCGCAATATAGCGACATACGGTTTCTCCCGATGAAGCAGGGGCGCTGGCTCAATAGTTTCGATGAAACGCAGAGACGGAATGTGATCGTCCTTGGGGATGAGTTGACCAAGAATCTGTTTCCCGGCCACGCCGCTGTGGGCTCAACGATGTTGCTGAACGGCGTTAGCTTTGAAGTGGTTGGAACTGTGAAGCGGGTGGGCCGCGGTGACGATAATTCCACAAATATGCGCGGCTATCTTCCTTATCGCGTCATGGCCACATTTTTCCCGCTCAAGGGTGACGGTCATGAGAACTCGATTTCGTTCATCAACTATCAGCCTCGTGTGAGAGATGAACACGAACTCGCAAACGAAGATGTACGCAAAGTCGTTGCTCGAAACCACGGGTTCGATTATCGCGACAAGGACGCGTTTGAAGGTTGGGACACGATTGAGCAATCGAAAGCGGTCGGAACGATTTTCGACGCGATGAATGTTTTTTTGGGCAGCGTCGGTCTCGTGACTCTGGCTCTGGGCGCGATCGGCGTCGTCAACATCATGCTGGTAGCGGTGAGCGAGCGGACACGCGAAATTGGATTGCGCAAGGCACTCGGCGCAACTAATCGCAGCATACTATTTCAATTCTTTCTCGAGGGGATCATCTTGACGCTGGGCAGCGGTCTCATTGGCATGGCTTTCGCCGCGGGGCTGATGGCAATTCTCGACACCCAGCAGGGCCCTGGGGGATTTGATCCCCCGCGAATCGTTCCCATGTCCGCCATGATCGCGATTGGCAGCTTAACCATCGCTGGCGTGGTTGCTGGTCTATATCCCGCGCGAAAAGCGGCGTTGCTGCAACCAGTTGAGGCGTTGAGGCACGAATAATGTTTCGCGATCTGCTTCAGGAAGCTTACGGAGCCATGCGGTACAACCGCAGACGTACCGCCCTGACCATGCTCGGGATGGCATGGGGCATCGCTACCGTCGTCATGTTATTGGCATACGGCAACGGGTTCGGACAGGCTTGCGCAAATATCTTTGCCCAATTCGGCAATCAACTCATGATTCTGGTGCCGGGACGCACGTCGATGCAGGCGGGCGGGCAGAAAGCAGGAATGCAATTACGCTTCACGCTCGATGACATCGAAACTTTAACTACGAATCTTCCCCAGATTAAACACATTTCCCCTGCCGTCGATAAAGACTGCACCATCCAATACGACACGCGAACTTATACCTTCACCGTGTCTGGTAATTATGCGAATGTGATGGAAATACGCGCTCTGAAGCTGGATCAGGGGCGCGTCTACAACGATGAAGATGAGATCCAGCATGCGCGGGTGGCCATGATCGGGCCCGAGGCTAAAGAGAAACTTTTCTCAGGCCGCAACGCTTTGGGAGAACGAATAAGAGTTGATGGCATCAGTTTCGAAGTGATAGGAATTCTTGGATCGAAGATGCAGCAGGGTGACAGCGACATCAATCGCACGATTTATATTCCTTTCACCGCTATGGGAGACATCAAGGATACCCGTTACGTGGATGCGATCTGGTTCAACTACGACACAGCGGACTACGAACACCTCGAACAGCAGGCGAGAGAAATTATGGCGTCCCAACACCGGTTTGCAGCAAGTGACCGGCGCGCCATGCGCGTGTTCAATCTGATGGAGCAAGTCCATCAGTTTGAAGTCATTACTCTGGGACTCAAAATTCTGTTAGGTTTCATCGGAACGCTAACGCTCGGCATCGGCGGAGTAGGACTGATGAATATCATGCTGGTGTCGGTGACGCAGCGAACTCGGGAGATTGGCGTCGAGAAAGCGCTAGGAGCGAAGCGTCGCTACATTCTTATGCAGTTTCTCGCGGAAGCCTTGACTATCACGTTCATCGGAGGTTTGCTGGGAATTATCCTTGCTTATGCCGTGTCACTCGGGGTTGGCAGGCTCACTCTGTACAGTGCATTCGCGAAGCATGCGGAAGGTGGAGATATAAGGCTGGTCATCGCTCCGGGAACATTGATAGCTGCAACGTTGATTTTAGCGGCGGTTGGATTAATCAGCGGGATGGTTCCAGCACTGCGAGCTTCGCGACTCGATCCAATTGAAGCACTGCGATACGAATAATATCTAGTCTTCAATTACCCGCGCAGTAGTTTCCTGCGCGGGTTCGCCGCCAACCACGGCTTGAGCGACGATCAATCGATGAGCTTCGACCCTAATCTTTGGCAATTGCATCGCAAATATAATCGATCCACCGACTGCTGCGACTGCTCCCATGCTGACCGCGAGTGGAGCGCCAATCCTTGCTGCAACCCAGCCTCCCAGCAACGCCCCAAATGGAGCCATGCCCATGAACATCATCGAGTACACAGACATTACTCTTCCGCGTAAGGCATCGGGAACCATCGCCTGGATCAGCGTGTTCGATGATGACATTTCCAACATCATGAAAAATCCGGCGGGAAGCAAAAGCGCAGCCGAAAGCCAGAAATTACGGGACAGAGAAAACAAGATAAGAGTTACACCGAAAGCTCCGCAAGAAAACGCAACCCAGCGTCCGAGGCCGTAAACTCCGCGGCGGGAAGCCAGAATCAACGCAGCGATCAATGCACCGACTCCTGTCATCCCCATGAGAATGCCGAGGCCGCGTGCACCACCATGAAGAATTTTGTCTGCAAAAACAGGCATCAGCACGGTGTAGGGCATCGCCACCAGGCTTACGAGTCCCAGTAACAAAAGAATCGCGCGAATGGGGGCGGTATCGCGCACGAAGCGAAATCCCTCAAGAATGTGGGCGAGATGCGAACCCTTCGGAGCGTGATAAGTACGCGCCGGTACATTCATCATGAACAAGCCAATGATCACGGCAATATAACTGATAGCATTCGCAAAAAAACACCAGCCTTCACCAATGCGCGACACGAGAATTCCAGCTATAGCAGGACCAATGATGCGTGCGCCGTTAAACATGGAAGAATTCAACGCAATTGCATTCATGAGGTGTTCTTTGCCTACCATCTCCACCAGAAACGCCTGTCGGCCGGGGATATCGAAAGCATTAACGACTCCCAGTAACGCCGCTAGCACCATGATTTCCCAAACGTGTATGCGTCCGGTAAGAGTCAGCGCCGCAAGAATGCCAGCTAGTGTCATCGACGCGACCTGTGTCCCAATCACAACTCGATGGCGATTAAATTTATCTGCAATGACTCCGCCCAAAGGAGCAACAATAAATACGGGAAACTGGCCTGCAAATCCGACCGTTCCGAGCAGAAGCGCCGAACCGGTAAGACGATATACAAGCCACGCCTGGGCAACGCTTTGCATCCAAGTGCCGACTAGCGAGATGAGTTGGCCGCCGAAAAATAGTTGAAAGTTGCGGTGTTCGAGCGCCCGCAGTGTAACTGGCAGACGCGACGTTTTTTTAAATGCAGACTGATCGGTTAAGACATTTTCCGTCCGTTTTGGAGTTGCCAACGTCATGCTTTCTTTACTTATGATCAAGCAAACCACTTAGATGTCTAGCTCTAAAATAACGACGCGATCAGCAACGCAAAATGGGGGTCACTAGTTATTCACTTCCGAAAGTACATGGATTTAGGTTAGTGTGAAGCGGGTTCCCGGTTAACTTGTAAATCCTACTCTTGAAGTATAGGAGCGTTTATGACTAGCAACGAAACGCGGCACGAGCGACGTGGGGGACAACGATTCGGATTTCAAATGGCGATCGGCGTCTGCCGTAGCAACGGCGGAGCCCAAGGCAGCGGATTTACTCAGGACCTTAGCGCAAGGGGCGCGTCCTTTTTTACGGACATGACTTTTGATGAAGGCGAAGCAGTTGAATTAACGCTTATCATGCCATCGGAGATTACTCTCGCTGAAAGCATGCGAGTACGGTGCCGTGGAAGAGTTGTCCGTGTATTCCCAACCGTCGTGTCCGGAAAATTTGGAGTTGCTGTGCAACTGCATGGTTACGAGTTTTTGCCGGAAATCGAGTTTGCTTCGACCCTTGGCGCTTCACCGGCAAGCCTCGCCCTCTCGTCGCAAGGGCACGCTTAGGCCATTTGCATTAGCCATAGAAGATTAGAAAACTCTATTGGCGGAATATTTTGTCCCTATTCCGCTCGTTCCGCTTTGAATCCTCCCAAGCTTTGAATAGAATAGTTGCAAGAGTCCCTCCCCAGCCAACCCTTCCGACGAAGCATAGTCCCGTCGCGTGGGTTTCCGCGTGAGCTCCGGCCAAATGGGCTAATTTCCCATTGCCGGTTCGGTTACGGAGGTCACTTGGCGTAACTCGCCTGATTCCTTACCATGGCTTTTACGCGGGGCGCACGAGGCTAGCGAATGCATGGCGTAGCGGTTACTGTTTTAAGTGAAGATAAAGAGCGGCTAGGACTCCTCCAGCAAAGGCTGGAAGCGACGCAAATGGGGCGTACGGTATTTGCCCATGCGGGGTTTCCGTCATCTCCGACGGATTCAGTGCTGCGCCAGATCCAGGATGTTCATGCGGAAGTCGTAGTTGTCGATGTCGATCCGCAAAATGTAGCAGGTGCTATTCGGGCGATCGAGTTCATCCGCGACAACACAGTTGATCTTTCAATTTTTGCGGTTGGCGAAATGACGAATTCCGCCACTATCGTTTCTATTATGCGTGCCGGAGCGGGCGAGTATTTAGAACGAAATGTCAGCTCCGAGGTGATCGTTGAAGCCTTGACGCGCTTCGCCGCTACACGCACCAGAACGAAAAACGCCTCCGGTAAGGCCAGAGTTTTTGTGGTTACAAATGCCAAAGGCGGTGCAGGGGCGACGACTGCCGCGGTGAATATTGCCGCCGCGCTGCAACAAGCGCAGGGCGGAGTTTTACTCGTCGATTTTGCCGCTCTCGGTCATTGCGCATTGCAACTCAATGCGCGTCCCACATTCGGAATAGCCGATGCGTTGCAAAATCTGCATCGGATGGACACTTCCCTGCTTGATGGTTTGATGACAGAGTGTAAAGCGGGATTGAAATTACTCGCAGGACCACAGCAACCCGACTTGCTCACTCCAACGGCAGCCGAGCTGGCGCGGTTATTTGATTTATTGGTATCAAATTTTCGTTACGTTGTAATCGACTGCTCGGACCGCCTCGATCAAACCGGGCGGCTGCTTTGTGATCTTTCGAATGCCGTGCTTCTTATCGCCCAGGCGGATGTAGTTTCTTTGTGGAGCGCTAACCGGGTCCGTACCTTTATTGAAGAAGGTCCGGCGCGCGGAAAAGTACGCCTCGTTCTCAACCGGTATAAGAAAATTCCGGGCTTCTCAGATGAGGACGTTGAAGAAGCAACGCGATGCAAATTGCTATGGAAGCTGCCCAACAATCACCAGGCAATCGCGCCCTCGATTGATAAGGGCGTTCCGGTGGTATTCCAGGACGGACACGACATTGCTCGGTCTTACCAAGCCCTGGCGGCTACTCTGGCAGGCGCCGCTGCTATGCCAGATGGCGCTCTGGACCTGAATTCCGAACCGGACAAGGCAGACGCCAAGAAGAAAAGTGCGGGAAGGCTTTTCGTCTCCCCGTTACGCGCAGGACAATAACAAACAATTTAATTTGCAGGATTTGGTTTCGCAGCGTGCTTAGCGCGCGGTTGCTGATTTGGCGTCTGACATGGAATAGATGGCGGAGTTAGTGCAGACTTCGTAGTAGCAACGGTCGGTCCAGCGGTTCAGGCCAAAGCTGGCCGCATCGATCTGAGCAATCTTACTGCTCCTTATGATCACTTTGCGGAAAATATCATTTCCCAGCGGCACCATTCCACGCCACAGTTGGAATTCTTCTTTTCCCCACAGCCGTGGCAAGTCGAATTTGCATTGCTCTAAGGCTATTTCTTCCTGCAGGCGTTGAAATGCGGGTTCACTCATACGAACGCCGTTAAGGTTGTACTTCATGATGAAGTCATCGGCGCTTTCGCCGGCTTCGGCGTCGCCCATGGTCTGGAATGCGTATACATTGAACGGCGACTGTAATCCTTCCACAGTTTTACGCACCCGCTTGTTGCAAGACGAAAGCCGATCACTTTCGTTCAACGCGTCCGAGATCATGATTCGGGCGTCGCCGTCCATCAGATAGAGCGGTGCTGAATCCTGATAAGAAATACCGATTCCTAGCTCTAGCGGCGGAAGGCCGGTGCCTTGGAGCAGTTTATTGTATCCGCAAACGATGTCGATAATTTCGCGAGCTAACACACAAGCCTTGCTGACTGCCATCGGCGCATCGCCCTCGTTCTCAAACAGAGCGAGGATGATGGCATCTCCCTCAAGAAACACCTTTTCCGCGCCGTATTTCGGAAGCAACTTGTTGACCGGATCGTAGAAGTTCAGACTGAAATAGGATGCGGGATTCATGTCGCGCGCCATAAGCGAGCGCGTCAGCCGCGTCGAATCGCGGACGTTTGCCTTAATGATTACATGGCGGACCACTTTGCTCTCTGCTGGCTTCTGTTCCTCCGCCAACAGAAACTCATAGAGCGTGCTGTTCATCGCGGAAAGTTCACGCAGGCGGCCGGTTCCGATGAGATTAACCGTCTCCAGTGCTCCGTTGAGAACTTCGAGCCGTCGCCAATCGCGATGGTAACGAAGGAAATCACGCAGGAACCTTCCCGCAAGCTTCGTACGCTCGGTTCCGCGACAATTGGCGACGCGGCTCACAGCCTCACGAAAAGGCTCGGAGGAGGTCTTGCTTTGTTCCTGCATTAATTTTTCGAGACGATCACGCTCTTCGCGTGAGATCAGCCCGTTTTTTAACTGATGTGAGTTAATTCGTGGAGAATAAATCGGCAACAACGGCACAACTTCGTAGGAAGCAATCACATGATCCATTGCGCCTTCGCGCTCCAGAGCCGCGACCCAGGAGTTCAAACGTACACGCTGGTTTTTGCCCTCGGATGTTTCCTCATCCGGAGTGCCACCGCCCACCAGCTCTTGTGCGTTTTCAGGGACATTCAGCCATGCATCGAGCGTAGCCTCGACATGAGCAAGCCCACCTAGTCCTAGAGTCTGCAGAAAATCACAAAGAATTCTTCGGATATTCGAATAGCGATCGGGATCGCGGTCGAAGTTACCGAGCATCACGTAGTTTTCGGCGTTTACCTGCGCGTCCTTGCCATCATCTGCGAATGCCAGAGGATTCAAGAACAATCGGTACTGCTCTTCGCAATCGCTGCCGAACAGTGACCGGCGCATGCGAGCGAGAGTTTCTTTCTCAACGTCGCGCAACGTGCGAAATAATTCCTGGCCGGCCTTACGGAGAATGGTTTTTTTTGCTACCTGAAATTCGGAAACCCGCTCCCGATATTCGATTGCCCGTTGTGCACGTACGCCTTCATAACTGTTCAGCAAACTGCGGCATCGTTCGAGAGTTTGGGCAAACTGGGCATTCAATTCGACACGAAGAAATTTGGTGATCGCCAATCTAGCCAGCAGGTCGATCGTCATACTGCCGTCCGCTTTAGCCCGATTCAGGGCAGCGACGTGCATGGCAGCCAATAGAGGTTTCAAGCCAGCAGATTCCACTTTGGCTTTTACTTTGGCGGCCTTGTCGGCGCTTATGAACTGATTGCCGCTGGGCTTCTTGATGTCTTCCGCAGCCAGCATCCCTTCAACATTGCCGTACCGCGCGATCATCAGCGCGATTTGCGACCGCATTCCGGTCACGAATTTTTCGCTGAGGTGGACATCGTGGCGAAGGTTATCAACGCCAAGTTGCAAGCCGGTCAAAGTGAGTGATGGCGAATAACTCGCCAAATTTGGAGGCGGAACTTCTTCGACCGATTGGCCAAGTCTGAATAGGGGAATGCGTGGCATTACAGGGCGCTATCTCCGGACTTTTTCTTCACGCAACTACCTGATTTTCCTGCTTGTCCGGAGCCTAACATGGGATCTAATCCGTCCAAAGTTACTCCAGTTACTGCGCTAGTGCGGCTTTGCAATGTGAGCAGACTCCAGTCGAAATCAACGCAGCGCCATTACCCTCGTAACTCCCTGTATCAGTACGCCCTGCCTTATCATCAAACATGGGAGTGCAGTTCATGAAGAAGTTACATTTCGTTGTCTCGCTGACAAACGACGACAACGACTATCAAATTGAGCAGGCTGTTGCGGCTGAAGCAGCCGCGCGCAAACTGAATGTGGAATTGCAAATGTTGTACGCACAAAATGATGGCATCGTGCAAAGTCAGCAACTCCTGCAAACCATCCAAGTCGAAGCGGAAAACAGGCCTGACGGCATTATTTTCGAACCTGCGGGAGGAACGGCAATGCCGCAAGTAGCGCGTGCTGCGGCTGCAGCCGGCATCGCGTGGGTAGTACTCAATCGCGAAACCGATTACATCCGTTCCTTGCGCGCGGAGTATTCAGTCCCAGCGTTCACGATCACGTCCGATCATGAAGAAGTTGGCAGGATTCAAGGCCGGCAGTTGGCTGCACTGCTGCCAAAGGGCGGGTCAGTTCTATACATTCAAGGCCCCACAGAAAGTCCAGCTGCTAAGCAACGAACCGCGGGAATGTATGAAACGAAGCCGGCGAATATCGAAATCAAATTAATGAAGGCTCAATGGACGGAAGCCAGCGCATACAAAGCCGTCAACGCCTGGATGACACTTACAACGTCACGACAATCTCGAATGAATGCAGTCGCAGCGCAAGATGATTCCATGGCGATGGGCGCGCGAAGAGCGTTTGAAGAGCTCGGCGATTCCGAGGCGCGGGCGCATTGGTTGAGTATTCCTTTCCTTGGTTGTGACGGGATGCCAAAGACCGGTCAGGCATGGATCAAGAGCGGTCTGTTGACAGCTACCATTCTTATTCCTCCGAACGCAGGCCGCGCAATTGAGATGCTAGCCGGAGCCCTGCAAGGCATGCAGGTTCCCGAACAGACTTTGTTGACTTCAATTTCGATTCCAACTCTCGATGCGTTGAAGATGGGGATCACAAGAGCAGCCTACGCCGGTCAGCAATAGGCATTATGCTTAGAGTCTTTTTCAAGCTTGGTCGCGATATAGTAGAGGCTTCCCATGCCAACACTTATCGGTCAGCCCACACGCATTCAGTCCGCAGGAAATAAACCCAAGCTAATTGACGAATATGTCGGACGCGTCAACTCGATGACTTCCGCGACCAGCATTGCCCACATGCGCAGTCCGCAGGGATGGGTCGAACCGGGACAAACGCCGGAATTCGACGAGTTCACCATCGTGCTGAAGGGTATGGTGCGTGTTCGACACAAGAGCGGAGAGATCGATGTTCACTCCGGACAGGGCGTAATCGCCCATGCCGGAGAATGGGTGCAATATGCCACGCCAAATCCCGACGGCGCAGAGTATATTGCCGTCTGCCTGCCTGCGTTCTCCATGGAAACGGTGCATCGCGATAGCGAGTAAATTATTGCTTCGCCGGCGGCGTTGAAGTCTCCACGGTTTTTTGCGGCGCACCTTGAATGGCTTGGCCATTGGCTGGTGCGTCTGGATCGACGTTGAAATCCCAAACATAAAGGTTGATGCCAGAGCTGCCCAGCGCCTCGGCAACGACATACTCTCCGCGCGGAAGCGGATTCACCGGGGTGATCTTCACCCAGCCGCCAGTGAGCTGTTGCGCGGTTGTTGGGATTAAATCCTGCTGCTCGCTAGTCTTACCAAGGATGCTGATTTTTATATTTGCGATGACCCGTTTATCGCGCTTGGCTTGCGCACGAACAATGTGGAATCGCTCCCAATCCGGCAGCGGCTGTTGCGGTTTCTCCGGTTGCTGCGGCTTTTGTGGCCCTTGTGCTTCCGCATTTTGGTTCAGGTTCACATAAATCGACGGTAGTGTCGTATGCGCGTGTATAGAGGCATGAGCACCGTCGAGTTCGATCGGCCGTTTAGCGGATGCGATTGGATTGATCGCCGCGTGCAAGATGTTCGACGTTGAGTTCGGATCGACAGTTCCGCCGTTCTGCTGGATCTCGACTAGCTGCCGTTGATCCTTGAAATTGTCGAGCAGGAAAACTGATCCGTCATCCGGCAGCCGTAGCCCGGGCGCAACTTCCGGACGCTTCGCTTCATCCGCAGCGCGCTCGGCAGCCAGCTCTTTGTCCAATGCGACAGCTTCGGGAACAGGAACTCCGGCGGCGCGATCTCTTTCATATTTGTGTGTGGCGTCCCAGTCTACAAGTGCATTAGGGACTTCTTCCCAATCGTTTCGTTCTGCGCTGAAGTACCGGACGCGCTCGCCACTAGTTTCCATCTTGGTGAAGAGTTGATAGGAACCATCTTTAAGGATCAGGCGCTGAGAGAGTTGCTGCGCAAGAGACGCAGTAGACATCAGTATTAGGGCTAAGGCGAGCCAGGAAAGACGAAATCTATACCGAACCATAACAATATTATGCTCCAGACGAAAATGATCCGGACGCAACTGATTCATCAACATCATCGCAGTTTCGGGTCGATAAGGTCTGCGACACTAGTTAGGATGCAATTTGCTCTTACTCTGCGGAAAGAAAATAAACGTCGCCGAATCCATTTTCTGGCGGCAATCTCATTTCTACTCGCGATTTTGGGTTCTAGCGCGAATGCCACTCCGAAGCGCGAAGTCGGGCAATGGCAGGTGACAGTCCAGCCTCGACAACTACTAAATGGTTCGCCATTCTTGATTCGCGTGAAAGCTCCGGCAAAATTGGACTCTTTGTCGGGAACATGGCTTGATCATCAAGTCTATTTTTCCTGGGACGCACCGAGTAAAACATGGTTTGCCATCGCAGGAATCGGCCTGCCCACCCCTCCGGGAACGTACCCCTTGCATTTGAACGGCTCCGGGAAAAGAGGCGACGTAGCTTTCGATCGCAAACTTAAAGTCGTCGCGGGAAAATATCCGAGCACCGCGCTCACTGTAGATAAGAAGTTTACCGAACCTTCGCCGGAAGAGCTAGAAGCGATCCACAAAGATAAAGCCATCAAGCAGGCGGCGTTCGCACAACTTACTCCGGAGAAGGAATGGCGCGGCACCTTCCAGGCGCCGGTCGTAGCGAGGACTTCCGACGTATTCGGATCAACGCGGACATTCAACGGAAAAGTTCAAAGCACACATGAGGGTCTGGATTTCGCCGTCCCGACTGGAACTCCGGTCTCGGCGCTGAATAGCGGGACAGTCACCCTCGCTCAATCGTTATATTTCGAAGGCGGCTTCGTTGTGATTGACCACGGCCAGGGACTGATGACGTTGTATTTGCATCTTTCCAAACTTGATGTGAAAGAGGGAGACGAAGTTAAGACTGGGCAGGTGATCGGCCTGAGTGGAGGCACTGGCCGCGCCACTGGCCCACATCTGCATGTCGCGGTGCGATGGCAGGGAGTGTATCTGAATCCGGCTGCGCTACTCTCGCTGAAACTTCCTTAGTTATCTTGCGTTAATGTGCCAATCCCGTAGGCTTGCCGCCGGGTCTACTGGCGGTAGCCGATCGTGCTGCATCTTTCAGATCAAGATTGCGAATGAGGCGGTGTAAGTAGTTGGCATGAACCCCGAGGATGCGTGCGGCATCGGTGTAACTGCCCTTACTCTCTTCGAGCGCATTCAGGATGAGCTGGCGTTTCAAATTCTTGATCGCGGTGTGATATTTCGCATTTAATGCATCGGGAAAATCGCGTTCCAGCAACGATTCCGGCAGATCTTCGGGCAGAATCACATCGGAAGTACTCAAGACCAATGCCCGTTCAATCGCATTTTCCAGCTCTCTGACGTTGCCTGGCCAATCGTAGTTGACCAGGCACGCCACCGCCGCAGGCGAGATCACCTTTGCCTTCAGATTGAATTTATTGCAATAGCGCGTTAAAAAATAATTCGCCAGCAGAGGCACATCTTCGCGGCGATCTCGCAATGCCGGCATGGTCAGCGCAAGAACATTAAGGCGATAAAACAAATCTAATCGGAACAAACCCGCCTTGACAGCTTCTTCGAGATCTTTGTTGGTGGCAGCAACGATACGGATGTCGATGGGTATCGGCCGGATACCACCAACCCGATCGAATTCGCGTTCTTGCAAGACCCTTAACAATTTGACTTGCAAGGCTGGCGCTAATTCACCAATTTCATCAAGAAATACGACGCCGCCCTGGGCCATTTCGAGTCGGCCTTTTTTCAACGAAGTAGCGTCGGTGAATGCACCCTTCTCGTGCCCAAACAGTTCGCTTTCAAGCAGGCCTTCCGGTATAGCCGCACAGTTGATGGCAATAAACGGTTTCGTCGCTCGCTCACTATTACGATGAAGAGCGCGCGCAGCCAGCTCCTTACCGGTCCCACTTTCACCGTCAATGAGCACGGTCGCATCTTTAGGCGCCACGCGCGATAGGAATTGGTAGACCGCCTTCATGGCCGGACTGTCTCCGACCATGTTGTGTTCGAGACTGATCTCGCTGGCAAGGCGAAGATTTTCCTGTTCTAAATGGTGCTGCCTGCTGGAGTTGTGAAGCGCAACCGATGCGATACCAGCGACACCAGCGACAAGCTGTAGGTCGTCCTCATCAAAGCGTCCACTGAAGCTCGAGGAATCCAGATATATAGCTCCGGTTGTTTTGCCTAGCATGGTGAGGGGAACGCAAAGCAGCGAACGCACATTGGAGCCAACAAGACTTTCTGCTGCCCCCAGTCCATTCGTGCTGGCGACATCGACGGCCATCACTGCCAAACCTTGCTCAGTGACCTGGCGGACAATCGTACGGCTCACATGGAACGTTCGCGATGGTGCGCTTGCACGATGCCGCGCGAACAGTGAATCGAAGCCGCCACCGGCGCTCTGATTGGTCAGAATCGCCCCTCGCTCGGCTGGAACGACTTCGAAAATCGAGTTCAGTATTTGGTCCTGGAGCTCGTTGATATCGTGGATGGCATGGACGGCATTGCTGAACTTCAAGAGCGCGCCGAGATTTCTAGAAATCCGCGAACTCGCCGGCACTTCTTTCAATAGCCGATCGGGATTGAGGTAAATCAGGTCCTCGACTTTGAATTGGGCGGTAGCGTGCGTGAGGCTGTCATCAAATTCGATCCGGTCCGTACTAAGTTCTTCGGCATCGTCCCGTAGTTGAAACAGAAAAACGGAATCACCGGCTGCAATTTTGTCTCCGCCTTTCAACTGAAACTCTTTTACCGGCTCGCCATTGACGAAAGTGCCATTACGGCTGTCGAGGTCCTGTAAAACGTATCCTTCTGCTGTCTTGCGCAGCAGGCAATGGCGACGTGAAAGGGAAACATCGCTGATGGCGATCAGGTTCGAGGAATCCCGGCCGATGGAAACTTCGTCACCAGATAAGACAAAAGTGTGGTCTTTAGATGGGCCGGCGACTACTACCATTCTCGGATTCAATATGGCCCTCGCGTCCCCTTCTGTTTATCACACTTTGTCCCCGCAAGGTGATGGTTGTTCCCCAATTTTAACCACTATCCGAATGGATAGTCGCTATCTATTTGGATAGCGTTCCCGAAGATTTGCGACGGGAAATCTGCTCTACGTATCCATCTCGAACCTGAGGCAACTTTAATCCTAAGAATCAGTTAAGGCGATATGGCAACAATAATCGTAATTGGCCACGCGAGTGCACTACTGGCTACGGGCGATAGGTAAAAGCGACGGGGGAAGCGCTTTCAGCAGTTTGGCCGATTCGTCTAGCGGGAACCAGTTGGGCTACCCCCTCGCTGGTTCCCGCTTTATTGTCCTTACCAAATCAGCCGATCGCACGAATCGGCATTTCGACCACTCCGCCGTCAGCCACCGCAACTCCATCGCGAAAAGAAACTGTACGGCCAGAAATTGCCGGCACACGTTCACCCGGAACTAAGATGCCGACGAGGTTCAACGGATCGGATGCAGAAATCGTCACCGTTTCGCCAAGTCGCATCCGATTGCGTGATGCGCGCAACGATTCAACGGCTACAGGCAAAGCAAACTGCTCACCATTAAAACCGCTGACGAATCTGCCGCCGCGAATTTCGCCGCGATCTTCAAGCCGTCGAAATGCGAGTTGTAATTCTCGCCATTTCGGAAGATTAGTCTCGCGGGTCAAAATGTCGCGGAATACTACCCCGTATCGCTTCAATAACATCCAGCAGGTAGCTTCAACTGCGCGGCTCTGCTCTACCGCCTGCTCAGTGTGAAGCAACGCCCAGCGTCCAGCGCTATGGCGGGGACGGATAGTGCGTCCACTTCCCTGCCCCGACCGGCGCTTTGGATCGATCAGCGAACGCAGATTATCGAATCCGTCTGCGGTAACAACGCCAGCTGCGACGAGTTCCCACAGCGCCGTTTCAATCTCAGATTTAAGTTTGTCGGTGGTGCGCACAATATCCGCGAAGAATGATGCGCCACGGCGTTGGAGCATATCCAACACGACACATGCGCAGTCGCTGAGGCCGCGCGCTTCGGGGGAAGCAGCCGCAGCGCGAGATGGAACCATCCAGTCCGCCTCTTCGCGAACGAAGAATGTTATGGGAGCCACACTCGTCGGAATCACGCGCCGTTTTCCAGCTACCGCATCTTCCAGCGTAGCGGGATGCGGAGAAAGCCTGCCCCATCCTACCGCTCCGGTCATGCACAGCTGATCTAGCCATTTCGGATCATAATCGGTGATTCGACGTGTGAGTACCTGGCGTTCCCATGCATTCGCAGGGATTTCAAATCCCTGAAGCTGACGCAAGACATCCATCGTTGCGCGTTCGCCAGCTACTTGCGAGCCCGGCGTGAGATGCTGCCAACCCAACAGCCAGCGCATAAACTGCGCGGCGGGAACCGGTTCCACTTGCTTTCGCAAGGTCGCAACAGTCAGATGGTGAATACGCGCGAGCAGCCGACGCTCGCACCACTCAGTTTCGCCGGTTATAACTGCATCGGTGAACCTACCCCGCAGGATGGATCCGCAAGCTTCCATTCGAAGAAACGCCTTGTCGATTTCCGAAGAAGGAAGAGCGAGTCGTGTGCTCAGTTGTTCAGCTGTGGCGGGCCCGATATGCGTCATCCATCCAGTGACGAGTGCAAGCATGGCGTCGTCAACGGTAGAAATCGCCTCCGCCAGATCAGACGTTGGACGATCAAATGCCGTCCCTGGAAACAGAAGTGTGAATGCTTTGGTCCGTTCAGCTGAAACCCAGTGCAACCGTCCTTCAACCACAGCACAATAAGCTCTTCCATCCCGCGCGAGCTGCTCGTACCAATTGGACCACCGAGGCTCAATATCTGATGGCAACGCTATCAGGCTGTGCAGAACATCATGCAGTTCGTCGGCATCGCGAACATCCGGCCACGCCTCGGCACGTACCTGCGCAATAGCAACTGGGTCAAGCTTCCCAACCTCTTCCAGCACCGATTGCGGCAGGATTCTGCGCATCTCGACCGCGCGGGCACGGCGTTCTTCCAGCGGCGCGTCGTCGAGATAGGCGTACGGATTGGCATTCAGAATTTCATGCGCAAATTGCGAAGGGACAGGCGTATCAACGGCAACGCACCGGATGCGACCATCCGAAATGCCCTGTAATACTGACTTTAAGCCTTCAATGTCCATGGCTTCTGTCAGGACATCTTTCATGACTTCGTTGACCAATGGATGATCAGGAATCTTAATATCGCCTTCGATATTTTCCTGGCATGCAGCTACATCGGGAAAAACAGAAGCAAGGAGATCGTCCGACTTCATGCGCTGGATTTGTGGCGGAACTTTCTTTCCGCCTTGAAAGCGGAGCAGCGCAAGGGAACGATTGGCGTCCCATCGCCAGCGAGTGCCGAAAATCGGCGAAGCAAGCGCAGCCTGTTCTAACACTTCCTTTACGGTTTCAGAGTTCAAGAAATGGAAAACATCGCCCAGCGGAAAACTGTGTTGCTCAGCAAGTGCAATGTTGATTCCGTTTTCCGTGGCCGCCGCCTGCAATTCGAAATTGAAACTGCGGCAGAAACGCTTCCGGAGAGCCAATCCCCAGGCTTTGTTGATACGACCGCCGAACGGCGCATGAATGACGAGTTGCATGCCACCGGCTTCATCGAAGAAACGCTCTGCGACGATGACGGTTTGTGTAGGTACGACGCCGAGAACCGCGCGGCCTTGCAATACATATTCAATCGCTTGTTCAGCCCCTGAATCGTCCAGGCCACACTCCTCTTTCAGCCATGCAACAGTGTCGGCAACCGCAGGCTGAACTTGTGAAACTCCAAGTGGTGAGGTGTTTCCCAGACGGTCACTGATCTCCTGCCGCAGGGCTGCTACCTGCAAAGATAATTCTTGCGTTCGCGCCGGAGCTTCACCTCGCCAGAACGGAACATTCGGAGGCTGACCGTGAGCATCTTCGACAAGCACACGTCCCGACTTACCCTCGACGCGGCAGATACGCCACGAAGTATTGCCGAGCAACATGATGTCGCCCGCGCTGCTTTCAACCGCAAAGTCTTCGTCGAGCGTGCCGACCACCACTCCTTCAGGCTGCGCTACTACCGTAAACAAAGCAGTTTCCGGAATCGCTCCGCCGCTAGTAATAGCGGCCAATCGGCTACCGCGCCGCGCACGCAGTTTTCGATTCACGCGGTCACGATGAAGATAAGCTCCGTAACGTCCGCGACTTGCGGCAATACCTTCGGCGAGCATTTCCAGAACTGACTCAAACGTCTCGCGAGATAGGTCCCGATACGGATAAGCTCGCCGCACCAACTGGAAAATTTCATCCTCATCCCAACTTGCGAAATCGCCGCTAGACGGGCTGGTTTCGAAGAGAGAAGGAATCACGCTCGGCGCAGATCCGGCACGCACCGACGCACACATGGCAACAATCTGCTGCGCAAGTATGTCGAGCGGTTCATGCGGAATGATCAGTCGATCAAGATCGCCTTGCTTGATGGCGCGCACAAGCGCAGCACACTCCTGAAGATCATCGCGTGTGGTGGCGAAGAACCGTCCTTTAGGAATTGCGCCGCGCCAGTGACCGGAACGTCCGACACGCTGCAAAGCGCCCGCGATAGCCCGTGTTGAATTGATCTGCGCGACGAGATCGACTGTGCCAATATCGATTCCAAGTTCAAGCGATGCGGTGGCGACCAGAACCTTAATTTTCCCTTCTTTGAGCTTGTTCTCTGCTGCGAGTCGGAGTTTGCGTGACAAACTACCGTGATGCGCAGCGACATTTTCTTCGCCGAGACGCTCCCCGAGATGGTGCGCGAGCCGTTCCGCGAGGCGTCTTGTATTGACGAAAAGCAAAGTCGAACGATGTTGCTCAACCAGTTCTACGAGCCGGTTATAAATCTCGTCCCACATCTCATTGCTAGCCACAGCTCCAAGCTCCGTACTAGGAACTTCGACTGCTAGATCCAACTTGCGGCGATGACCGACATTGACGATTTCGGGTTCGGGCCGTCCGTTGCCGGTAAGGAAATGCGCTACGTCTTCAATTGGCTTCTGCGTGGCGGACAAACCAATGCGCACCGGCGTGCGATGAGTAAGATGTTCAAGCCGTTCCAAAGACAGAGAGAGATGCGCGCCTCGTTTGTCATCCGCAACTGCATGGATTTCATCGACGATAACGGTTTCGACGTCGCGCAAAATCGCGCGACTCTTCTCAGCTGTGAGCAAAATGTAAAGAGATTCCGGCGTAGTCACCAGAATATGCGGCGGATTCTTGAGCATCGAGCGCCGCTCAGACATGAGCGTGTCCCCAGTTCGGACGGCTGTCCTAATCGCCGGCATCAACAAGCCGCGCTGTCCAGCGAATGCCAAAATCTCCGCCAGCGGACCTTCCAGGTTCTTCTGGATGTCGTTTCCCAACGCCTTCAGCGGAGACACATATAGCACTTCCGTACGATCGGACAGGCCGCCCGCGATTGCCTTTCGGACCAGCGTGTCGATGCACGTGAGAAACGCCGCCAAAGTCTTGCCCGATCCGGTTGGGGCGGAAATCAGCGTGGTACGGCCAGCGAGGATATGCGGCCATCCTTGCTCCTGAGGTTCGGTAGGCGTGCCGAATTTGCCAACGAACCACTCGGCAACCAGAGGATGCGCCCATGCGAGCGAATTGGGAATGTTATCCATGAAGGCCGAAGGCTAGATTTTAACGCTACAGACGATATTCGCCAACTGTTCGCTTTTGTAATCCTGTAAACCGTCCGAATCACGCCTTCGATGCTAGAATCCGCGCATGTCTAAAAAGCGCGCTAAGAAGATTAAGATCATCCTTTTTGATGTAGATGGAACTTTGACCGATGGGAAACTGTTCTTTATTCCAGCCCCGTCAGGGTTGCAACAAACGGTTTCAGGCCAGGCCGCCAAGCATGAAGGACAAGGTGGTTTCGGAATTGCCAGCCAGTCGGTGATCGAAGTTAAAGGGTTCCACGCTCACGATGGCGCCGGAATTTCCCTGGCGCGGCTCGGCGGCATCAAGACTGGACTCATTACGAAACGGATATCAGAAACCGTTGCCCTGCGCGCGCGCGACCTAAAGCTCGATTACGTATATCAAGGAATTCAGGACAAGCTGACATGTATGGAAGAGATGTTGAAAGGCAGTGGAATCAAGGCTTCCGAAGTGGCTTTCGTGGGAGATGATGTCATTGACTTGCCGGTGATGCGCGCCTGTGGACTAGGTATTGCGGTCGCGAACGCGAGAGCTGAGGTGAAAGCGGAAGCGCACTTCGTAACCAAGAACAGTGGAGGAAACGGCGGCGCAAGGGATGCAATCGAATACGTTCTAAAAGCGCAGGGTAAATGGAAAAAGGTTGTAGCCGAGTATGTATTCGAGAGAAGTCCCGCGCCCAGGAAAGCGCCTGGCGCGAAGGCGAAGTAGGCTCCGCTAAGCACTTACTTCCGTAACGCTTTAGTCACCCTCTTCCGTCGAAATCAGCGGGATGTTTTTTATAATCGCCATTGGCCTATGTCAGCGATAGAAATCCTGGGACTCGAAAAGACATATCAAGTTGGCTTTTGGCGTAAGCGCCCGAAGCTGGCGTTGCGTCCGCTTAATTTGAAGGTCGAAGAGGGCGAAGTATTTGGTTTTCTCGGCCCGAACGGCGCGGGAAAAACTACCACGCTCAAGATGTTGATGGGATTAGTCTTCCCTACTGGCGGCTCTGCACGAATCCTCGGTATGGAATTAGATGATCCGCGGATGAAAGCCCAAATCGGCTTTCTTCCCGAGCAGCCCTATTTCTACGATTACTTGACCGCGCGCGAACTCCTGCACTATTACGGACGCCTTTCAGGGATGTCTAACAACAACCTTTCCAGCAAAATTGACGCGATGTTGGAGCGAGTTGGGTTGAGCGCCTCCGCCAACGTCCAGCTACGGAAATTTTCCAAGGGAATGCTGCAACGGGTTGGCATCGCGCAGGCAATTCTCCACGAACCAAAAGTGATTTTTCTCGACGAACCCATGTCTGGATTGGATCCAATGGGGCGTCGCGAAGTCCGCGATCTCATGGAACAATTACGACGTGACGGCAAAACTATCTTTTTCTCGACGCATATTCTTTCCGATGCAGAAACCGTATGCGATCGCGTCGCCATCCTTCATCAGGGCGAATTACGAAGCGTGGGGAAAATTGGCGAACTGACCTCTGGAATGCTGGGCAAAATCGAGCTGGTCTGGCGCGGCAACGCCGTTCCAGCAGCATTCAAGAACTTTGGCGGCGAATATCATGAACGCGGCGAGACGGTACGGGCGGTAATTCCCGAGCAGCATCAGGATGCCGCTCTAGAAGCACTCGGACGCGAGCGGCTGCAGTTGGTTTCTCTTACTCCGGTGCGGGCTTCGCTCGAAGAATATTATCTGCAGAAGCTGAAGCCAGCGCAGTCTTCACAAGGCGCAGGAGGCCGCTCATGAATTCTAGAATTGCCAACATAGCTGCGAACACTTTTCGTGAGGCGGTACGCGATCGCGTGCTCTACAACTTGATCGCGTTTGCAGTCATCATGTGCGGCGCAGCCGTGCTGGTCGGCCAGATTTCATTCAACATCGAGCACTTAGTCGTCGTGAATCTGGGATTGTCCGCAATTTCCTTGTTCGGAATAGTGATTGCCATCTTTATCGGCATCGGGCTGGTTTCAAAAGAAATTGAAAAGCGCACGCTGTATACGCTTTTGTCTCGACCCGTGCGACGCTGGGAAATTATTGCCGGCAAATTCTTTGGATTGGCCGGAACGCTGGTAGTCAATACATCTCTCATGGCAATAGGAGTATTTGCAGCACTCCTCTACGTCTCGCACCACTTTCAACGGTCTGATGCTTGGATTCTGGTTGCACTCTATTTTATCGTGCTGCAGTTTTTGATCATCACGGCATTGACGCTTTTGTTCTCGTCATTCTCATCGCCTTTGCTCTCGGCAGTATTTGCGTTTGCGTTATTTGTGATTGGAAGCTTCTCCGACGACTTACGTGACTTTGCGAGCATCGCTCATGGCTCCGAACGTTGGCTTGCCAGCGGAGTCGCCTACTTAGTGCCAAATTTTTCCGCGCTGAATGTCATCACGCTTGTGGCGCATGGACAGCCCGTCGCCGGCTCTCTGATTATTTACAACACTGCGTATGCGTTATTTTACGTTGCCATGTCGGTATCGGGAGCCGTCTTGATTTTCCAGCATCGCAATCTGAAATGATTTTTCGATGACATCGTCCCGCCAAACCACGATCATTTCTTCGGTTCTGCTGGCCACGTGCATGGCTGCATCCGTGTTGTTGTTGAGACGCGTCGATGCCATGCGTCCACTGGTCACGGCGGACGAGATTCTCTACGTTCCATCGCCGAAAGTGTTGAAACGCCTCAGCCTGGGCTACCAAGGATTACTCGCGGATATCTACTGGACGCGCGCAGTGCAATATTTCGGAATTCGTCATGCTGCTGGGGCGACTGAATTCACGTTGTTGGCTCCATTGCTGGACATTGCCACGAAGCTCGATCCGCACTTGGTTGTAGCATACGATTTCGGTGCAAACTTTCTTTCGCCGGATCCTCCTAATGGCGCGGGCGATCCGAGGGCCGCGATCCGGCTAACTCGATATGGGATCGAAAATAATCCGGACGCGTGGCGGCTCTACTACAATCTTGGATTTATCTATTATCTGGAATTGAAAGATTACGCGAAGGCCTCGGCCGCATTTGAAAAGGGCGCGACGATACCCGGGGCACATCCATTCTTACGTGTGCTTGCTGCCCAAATGGCAGGACATGCCGGCGAACCAGAGATGGCACGCATGCTCTGGATAACGACTTACCAGACATCGAACGACAAGGATATTCGCGCAAATGCGATCGCCCATATACGCGCGTTGCAGGTTTACGAGGACGTCACCAAGCTCGAAGGGTTGATCGCGCAATATCGCAAGAACACTGGACACCTTCCCGCCAACTTAGCGGAGTTGCCGGGCGTGCGTGTCGTGCCGAAAGACCCGCTCGGTGAGCCCTATAAACTTACCGCCGATGGCCATGTGGAGGTTCGGCGTCCAGATGACTTTCCTTTTATTACTTCTGGCGCGCCTCCCAATTACGTTCCAGGCAAACCGAAATTCCTTCCGGGCGATTAGCTACTCCAACATTGATATGATTAACTTCCCAGTCGGGGACTACTATTCATGCCTTCGATCACCACAATTTTCTGGGACCTCGGCGGCGTCCTGCTCAACAATGCCTGGGACCGCGACGAGCGCAACGAAGCGCTTACCCACTTTGCGATTGACCCTGCTGATTTCAGCACGCGGCACGAGAAACTTGCGCCTGCATTCGAGCGAGGAGAGCTAACTCTCGACGCCTATCTTGATCAGACAATCTTCTACGGTCCGCGCAAGTTTACGAAAGACGAATTCAAGGCGTACATGTTTGGACTGTCGAAGCCGCAGCCGGAAGCGCTGGAGTTCGCCCGTGAGCTAACTCGCTCTGGAAAATATCTAATGGCGACGTTGAATAACGAATCCCGCGAACTCAACGACTATCGTATCGAGCATTTTCAACTTCGCAATATTTTTCGGCTCTTCGTAAGCTCATGTTTTGTGGGGTTAAGAAAGCCAGATGAACCGATTTACAAATTGGCTCTAGAGCTAACCCAGGCCCGTCCGGAGAACTGCTGCTTCATCGATGACCGCAAGGCAAACCTCGAAGCCCCAGCGCGGCTCGGGATGCATGTCATTCAAATGCAAAATGTTGAGCAGCTTCGTCAGGATGTAGCAGCGTTGGGAGTGGCGGGGAACAAGAAACCTGCGGCGCGCCAAATCGGCGGCATCATTGGTCCTTACTAGTAGCCTCTTTACCGAGTTTGCTAATTAAAGCGTTCGCCTTCCGAAACCATGGACGCTCTCTCCGCCGCAAATATCCCGGCATATTCGTCTTCTTCGCTAAAAGCCGCTGTGCCCATTCGCGGGCCATTGCAGTTTTCTGCTGAGCGGCAAGGAACGTTGCGTAGTTGTAGTACGTTTCCGAAGATGTCGAAATTCTAGTCGCTTCCTGAAATAACTTGTCCGCCTTCTCGGGCTGCCCTGTGTTCGCGTAGGCATGAGCTAACAAGCCCATTGCTTGATGAAAGTCATACGCCGGATCGGCAATCACGACGCGTTGGAGATCAGGGATCGCTGCGGTGAAATCGTCCATGCGAATCTCCGCAATGCCTCGCCGGTAAAACTGATCGATTGAATCCGTGCGCGTTGCAATCGCTTTGTCGTATGCCTTACGCGCCGCAATGAAATCGCCTTGTTCGAGATAGAGTCCGCCAAGCTCTTCGTAATTTGCCGGGGAAGGATTATCGAGGATCGCGGATTCGAGTTCGTGAATACGCCTCCGCCTCGGAAAGACTTTGAAGCCTTGGCCGACTAGGCCAGCGTCTGGAACCATTTCGACCGCAATGTAAACCAGAGCGCCCATCCAATGAATAAGGATGATCCACAGCCAGAAGAAATCGGGACGCCTCCGGACAAAGTGCACGAGCGCGATCACCCGCAGCAGAATGCTCCACCAGGAAAATGCGAAGAAGAGGAAAGATGCCATGTTTGATGTCGCAGAATAGCATGATGGACATGGGCTGCGTGACGAGATGACCGTGCCGCAAGCCTCAGTTAAACGGATATCCGGCTTCGGTCGGCATATGGCCATCAATTTTGACGATCTTCATTCCAGGCTTGACGTCTTGAAGACTCACTAATGCGATAGCTCCCGGATAAGCAACGACTGCTTCCCTCTGCATCCCATTCGAAGGCAGGACAGCGGGTTCCGTCGCAGCATCACCGCGAAATACTTGTGCCGCCCAATAGGTTTTATATTCGGTCTCAGACATGCCAAGTAGCTTCAACAAAACGGCGCGCTCCGACGTATCTTGCCCGCGCACGAATAGCTTGACCGGCCGTGCTCCTGCCCACGCATGTTTTTCTCCGGCAAACAGCTTACGTAGTTCGGACGTTGTTAGGTTGCTTACAGAATTCTTTTCATTCACCACTACAGCCACTGTTGCCGTCTGGGCGAACGTGAAAGAAACATTAGCCAATACCGTCAGGCAGATGAGGGCGCATCCGAGAATAAGTTTGGTTCGCATAAGCGCCTTCAAAACGTGAACGTCAATTGGAAATGAAGTCCATTCAGATCGTCCTGGCCCTTTCTCACGGCGTGGTCGAGCTGTGCTTTAAACGCGACGAAGTCATTGAAGTCGTATCGCGCGCCAAATGACGGTCCGTAGCGAAGCTCAACATCCTCAAAGATGCTTTCAGGATTTGCATTGATATATTGATAGCGAAAAAATGGCCGGACCCGTCCGAATTGCTTTGAAATCTGCGAATAGAAGGCCGGCATATTAAACACTGTCGAAGTATTTTCATATGCATGCCGAACCAGGAAGCCTTCATTCAGAAACTCGATTCCATGTCGAACGTAGACAATGTGGCCGTTGACGATCGTCTGTCCCAGCCTGACAGTTGGTCCCTGCCTGAAGTCACTAATCTGGTCGTGATAGATTGACCCGCCAATTTGCAAGCCGGGTAAGGAGTCGGGACGAACAAACAGGCCGACGTTTACATGGTTTCCGTTATTCTCATCTTCAAGCACATTCCCATTAAGCTCAGGCCGCAGCGTATCGCTTGATCCGTATTCGGCGATGTAGTTGAGACCCAAACCGCCGGAAGGAATCGCGCCAGTGATAGAAACTCCTACCGCCTGTGTCGGAAGCAGCCCACCATGATTCGCAAACTCCATAATGAGCGGACGATCGGCAGTGGTTTGAAGCCAACTGCCGCTATGAAAGGCAGTATTGTAGTAACCAATTCCGGTGTGATAACGACCGAAAGACATCCTTAAGTGATCGTTATAGTCATACTTAAGTAGCATCCGCTCGAGGTCTACATTGAACCTTTGCGCATCGCGTTCCCCAAATGCGATTTCCGATAAGACACTTGTCTTGTCGTTAATTCGCGAAGTGAGCAGAAGATCAAAGTCGCCGGTATAGAAATTTCCAGCCGATCCCGGCACAAAACCGTAAGTCCCTAATTCGGGCGTATTTTGATTCAAGACTTTGTAATCGACTTCGCCGAAGCCTCGCCATTGAATACCACGCAGTTCGTGAAGTTCTTGTGCAAACCCCGGGACCTGCGCGGTGGCATCTGAAGTTGGCGTCGAAACACCAGCCGACGCAGAAGCAGAATCTGGAGAAGCAGTTGCCGGAGTATCTTTGGCTGGCTGCTGGGCCTCGAGTGCGTCTACTTTTTCCTGCAAGACCCTGACTTGGCGCACAAGTTGCTGGATCGTCTCCGCATCCGGCTGGACTTGCTGTTGGGCACGGCTCACGCCTGAAATGAGTAGCAGTATTAACGCAGCCCGATTGAAGCGCATCGCGCGGTCCCCTTTTCGACGCAGCAAACAGGGGTCGGCTTCCGACGGATGTCCTGCTGGCAAAGCACTGACGGTGGCGTTGTTGATTAGACGCTCTCCGCAGTTTCCATTCTTCTACGTCGGCCAGCAATAGCGCTAATGAAATCGCTCTAAGGAGGTTACGTCGGTGTCTAGGTGTTGCAGACAAGGTGGCCCACATTAGCGTCTTTTTACTAAAGTGGAGAACACTGAGAATTCCGCGGAAGGGCTTTAATCTGTCATGGGCTCGCCCATACATCATCTTTAAATCGGCTGCCCCACACTTCGCGATTTTCGAAGTGTGGGCACCACGAAATCCGGCCGTCCTTTTGTTCGTCCCTTTTCCCCTGTGGGGCCGTCATCCCGAAGATCCAGCTTCTTCAGCCGGGCAAGAGATCGTGCGCGGAGCATCTCCGCCTCACCAATCCAATCCCCATCGCTCTAACCATTCCGGATAGGGCCTTTCAGCTCTATTCCGCTCTGGACGGCCACATGCTACGATTCTGAGGTTTATTTGGAGGCGCCGTGAAGACCCTAACTTTCTGCTTGGCACTGATCGTAATGAGTTGCACCCTCGCGTTCGGGCAGACGTATCAAGTTATCTATGACTTTGGCAGAGTAGTGGGCGATGGAGGTTTTCCGGTTAGCAACCTGATATCCGACCAAGCGGGCAACTTATACGGCACAACGAAAGGCGGGGGTAACTCATCACAGAGTGGCTGCATCGCGGATGGCGGTTGTGGCACCGTGTTTGAGCTGTCGCCGAATTCAGACGGAAGCTGGAACGAAAGCATTTTGTACAACTTCTGCACGGTCTACTCCGGTAATCAGTGTCTTGATGGGCAATGGCCTGTAGCGGGTATCGTTTTCGACAATGCCGGTAATTTATACGGCACCACCACATGGGGCGGCGCGCTCAATGTCGGCAACCGCAACGGTACGGTATTTGAACTATCGCCACCGGCTAAAGGTGGCGTCTGGACGGAAACGGTGCTCTACACATTCTGCACTGGTTCGAATAATGCATGTCAAGATGGCGGCGAGCCGTCTTCCCAACTCGTATTTGATACCTCGGGAAATTTGTACGGCACGACAACTGGCGGAGGGCTCGGCGGCCAAGGCACCGTTTTTGAACTGTCTCCTGGTGGGAGTGGGTGGACCCACAACACACTCTATGACTTCTGCGTTAACGGACATAATCGAATCTGCCCGGATGGCGATCAGCCTGAAGCGGGCGTGACATTTGACAGATCCGGGTACATCTATGGCACGACTATGTCAGGCGGTACAAAGAACTCCCAAGGCGCAGGCACTGTGTTTAGACTTTCACCGGGAGCAAATGGTTGGAGCGAGAGGGTGGTTGTGGCTTTCAATCCGACCGGAGGCAATCTGCAAATTCCACTGGGCATGGTGACGCTCGATGCAGCGGGAAATCTCTACAGCACCGCCTCTGTCGGCAGAAATGGAGGCGGTGTGTTTGAAGTAAACAGATCGGGTAAACTACGCTCTTTTCTATTCAACGACGGCGATGGTGCTGGCCCGGCAGCAGGCCTTCTCCTAGATTCCAAGGCTCAAGCGGGGTTCGGCACGACATCGGGTGGTGGAAACGTTGGCTCGGGCACAGTTTTTGAAATTGTCCCCACCGGCCAAGAAACCGTCTTGTACGATTTTTGCCAGCAAACGGATTGCACCGACGGAATGAATCCCTATGCAAGCTTGATCGAGGATGAGTCGGGTAACCTGTACGGCACCACGAGAGCCGGTGGCGCGTACGGTCTTGGAGTTGTTTTCGAGATCACTCCGTAACCGGGTGCCCCATATCTCGCGTACTCTGCGAGAAGTGAGAAGAAGACTTGCTTGTGTAGCGCGGACATTGTCCTCGCCGCGAATCGCTCTAACCATTCCGGATAGGGCCTTTCGGTAGTGGGCTACTTTGAACTCCCGAATAAATCCACGCATAGAAGGAACGCCATAACAACAGTCGCTGACACCATGACGAGAAATACGACAGCCCCTACAGCCATGCCAATCCAGTAGCTGATCGGCTCCTTATCCCCGGCGAGAGGTGTGGCCTTTAACTGTAAGAACGCCAGCGCGAAAGGATTCGTAATAGCCCTCTCCGAGGAAAAAGGCCATAGTTGCGCACAAAGCGAGTATGAGGAGTTCACGCCCCACTTAAATCACAAATCTAGCGTTCACGCCGCGCTTTCCGCCCTCCGTTGCTCGAACGATTCCCAGAGGACAACCAAGTCCGCAACTTCCCAAAGCCTATCGGCTACGCCAGCGGCCATTGCTGGGCTTGTGCGAAGCGTGCGGTGAATCTTAATGAAGTTATACGCGAAATAGTTTAACGCGGTAGCAGCCGCGTGGTTTTCCATCTTTCGCGAAACAACTCGCGAATCCCACCCCGCCTCACCGGCGGGCTTTTCCATTTTGGGAACTCATCAACTATTTTCACTCCCACTTCATTTTTTTCTTGACCTCGCAATTCAGAAAGCGCAAGGTCGAATTAGTAAGCATCAATCGTTCTTTGACAATTTAATCGCTGTTGAATGAGCGCATCGAAAACGTAAGCTAACTCCAATGTTTTCTATATTATCCATATAAGTATTTTGCAATCTAGATTTTGCAAAAACGGGACGCTGTAAGTTGCTGAGAACAAAAGATAAGCAATAAAAAAAATTCAGGGTGCGTGGAGATATGTGGATCCCCTTCGGCTTCGCTCAGGACAGACCCTCTCTCCGCCTGAAGAACGGCTTCGTTCGGGATAACTGCCCAAGTTTGGAAGACCGTTCGAGATGACATCCACAGTAGACGTTAACGGCGAACAAGACATGCAGATCCCTCGCTACGCTCGGGATCACAAAGTAGACAGGACGAACTACTTACTCACTTACTTCTTTTGATCTTGAATTAGAGCTACATCAGTCGGCGACTCGCCGCGCACAAATGCCAGGCTCTTACCGTCCGGCGACCACTGGTATGAATAAATTTTTAACGAACTAAAGTGGGTGAGCTGACGACCCGGACCACCTTCAAGCGGTTGCAGCCAGAGATTGTCCACTCCCTTTTCTCGAATCAGATACACAGTTGCCTTTCCATCGGGAGTGTAACGAAGCAGCCCGCTATGTCGCGGATCGTAGTCCATTGTGCGTAGAACTTGTCCCGAATCGAGCGCGATGAAAGAAATGTTCGGCTTTTGCTCCTTGTAGTCATAGGTCCCTAGAGCCACGATTTTTCCGTCGGGTGAGATATCGAAGGCAGTGTTGTAGGACACCATGACATTGGCTGCCTTCTGCGGAGGCTGATCACCGTTGATAGAGACTTTCATGAAGTAAAAGTTCACACCATCAACGTAATACACGGTCTTCCCATCCGGTGAGCACATGGGGAACGCATCGCCCCTGCCATGGCTCAACGGAATCAACCCCCCGCCGTTGACATCACTACGCCAGATGCTGACCGCGAGTGTTTGCAAAACGCCACGCGCCATGATGATGTGACCATCGCTGCAACCGTATGGCTGAAAAGCGGCAGACTGCTTGTCCGAGGTAATCGCGGCCTTGACCGTTCCGTCGGAATTCAAAATCTGAATATCGGGCTCGTGCTCAACCAACAGATTTCCGTCATGCGTCCAGGACACGCCGGTGATGGGATCCCCGAAGGTGATTTGTTTGGCGTCGGAATAGTCGGGCTTCTGTCCTGCACTCAGATAAAGGTCGCGCACCGTTTGCCGCAGAACTGTCGAAATAGTTGAACCGTCGGCGGAGACGCTCAGGCCGCCATAATCGTTGGCGTCCGCGGTGATTGGGCGGAATTGATGATCGGGAAAATTAATCAGTGCGAGTTGTTGGCGATCAAAATTGGTTTCCGGAGTAGAGAAGGATGCGACCATCGCTTTTCCATCGGGCAGCCAGAGCAAATCGCTGACTGCCGTGAAGGGTGGTCGCGTGATGATCTTTTGCTCTCCCGTAGTCGGATCCATGGAAATCACGGCGTCCAAACTGTGTTCGCCGGGATCTTGTATGACTCCGGCAATGATTGTTCCATCTGGCGACCAGGAAAGCGCACGGCTGCCCAAGCCCCGAGAGACGACGCGAATTACATGCTCGTCGCTGCCATCGGCGTTGGCAACTACGGTATAGAACTTGCCGGGCTCAGGATCATTGGCCCGAGCAAAAACGAAACGGCGCCCGTCGGGCGAGAAGCTGACGGTGGTGTCTATATCTTTGATGAGAGGCTGTGGCGTTCCTCCGAGAACCGGGGTGCGGAAAAGATCGTATGCCAGCGAAGCCGGGCCGCTTGCCAGACGAGTATGGGAGAAATAAAGATAGCTGCCATCCGGCGAAAAGCGCAGAGCAAAATATTGCACCGCTTGCGGCGGCATGATTTCGACATTGCTTTCGCTCGCCAGGTGGCGGAGCCAGAGCGACTCATTGCCTTCAACATTGGTTACATACGCAAGATATTTGCCGTCCGGGGACATAGCCGCCAGCCGTGTATTGTGCGTGCCTCCGACCTTGGTGATCTTTACGTTTTGAAAAGGCAGGTGCTGCGTTGCAAAGAACAAGCTGTAAAGGCCGTAACCTGCGGCCACCACGAGAAGCAGAACCGCCGCAAGAACCAGAGATAGGCCGGTCCTGTGCTCACGTGCCGCAGCTACTAGAACAGAGCCGCTCGACTTTTGTTCGGCCGCTCCTGTGTCGGATACGTGCGCCAGCTCCGCGCTGGATGTTTCGGTATCCCGTTTCAGACGCTTCAAATCATTTCGGAGTTCCGCTGTCGATTGATAGCGCAGTTCACGGTCTTTCTCCATGGCTTTGGCAATCACATCTTCGAGCTTTGGCGGCAGTTGCGGATTCAAGCGTAGCGGAGGCACCGGCATGCGGTTAAGTATCCCGTCGAACAAAACCGCTGAGGTATCACCGTGAAATGGCAATTCGCCAGTTGCCATTTCGTATAGAACCGCGCCGAAAGAAAAAATATCTGTGCGGGCATCGAGCGGCTTACCTTTGGCCTGCTCGGGCGACATGTATGCAACCGTACCCACAGCCGTACCAGGGTTCGTAAGGAATTCTGCATCGGACGTTTGGGTGGCTATCGAGTTCGAAAGGCTCCGGTCAGTGACTTTCGCCAGGCCGAAATCGAGAATTTTTGCGTGGCCACGTTTGGTGACAAAAATATTCGCCGGCTTGATGTCGCGATGCATAGTGCCGCTGGCATGGGCTGCATCCAGAGCATCCGCAACTTCGATTGCCAGTGATAACAACCTGTCGGTTTCGAGCGCTTTTCCTGTGATCATGTGCTTCAGTGTCAGACCATCCAGAAATTCCATCACGATGAAAGTGCGGCCATCTTCCTCGTCAATTTCATGGATGGTGCAGATATTTGGATGGTTTAGTGCAGAGGCAGCCTTGGCTTCGCGCTGAAAACGGTTGAGAGCATGTGGATCAGAAGCTACATCGTCGGGCAGGAACTTCAACGCGACGAAGCGGTCGAGTTTCAGATCTTCAGCTTTATAGACCACTCCCATTCCGCCTCCGCCTAACTTCTCGACGATGCGGTAATGCGAAATGGTTTTTCCAATCATTGGCGCAAATCTTACGTCGGCAAATCAGGCAAGTCAATGAAGGATGAGGAGTTGCCGCTCGAAGTTTCAGGTATTACGAGTCAAGATCACCTGTGAGAGGACGCAGCCGCCCGAATGATAGAAGAATCTGGATGCATGGAAGCGTCAGGGCTAATCCGGCTCGAATCCAAACTAATCATAAGGAATAATTACCTGCACCTCCTCAAAGCTGGTGTATAGTGCGGAGGTTCGCGGAGCAGCCATTTAGGGCGGTTTTACGGCTGCAAGGAGATTTAGATGAAACAAATTTTTGCGGTTATAGCGTTAACGATGACACTAATGATTGCTGCGCATGCGCAGCTTAACAGTCCTGAAGGACTGGCATTCGATGGCGCGGGAAATCTTTGGGTCGCAAACGCGGGTTCGAATCAAATTCTCGAACTGAATCCGTCCAACGGTAGTGTGCTGGCAACGATTACGGCGGGACTTAACGAACCCACGCGGTTAGCTTTTGATTCGTCTGGCAAATTGTATGTCGCAAACACGATGGCCAACACCATTACAGAATATTCGGGGACGACGCTGACAGGCACGATTACCGATTCGCATATCACTAAGCCGCTGGGAGTCGCGGTTGGAGCTTATGGTGAAGTTTATGTTGCGAACGTCGGGATCGATAACGTCGTTGTGTTCGACGTCAATAAACACTTTGTGGAAGCGCGAACAGAGGACAACAGTGGATTCGTCTTCCACGCTCCCGGGCCGATGATCGTCCATGGCGAGAACCTTTACATCGGCTTCGGTCCAGGCGAGGGCGAGAATGCGGTCATCAGCTTCAATGCGGAACAATTTCTGACAGTAAAACCAAACGAATGGAGTGTCTACAACAACCACGTAAATACCGGCCCGACTGGAATCGCATTTGACGCAGCTGGGAATGTCTATGTGTCCGATTTTTACAGCAATTCGGCAGTGAAGTATGCGAAGACGGGGAAACTATTGCTCGTTATCAATGCGAACATCGCGCAACCAGAAGGAATTGCGGTTGATAACTCCGGAAACATTTATGTAGCGAACTCGATCATGAATTCGATTACGGTTTACGATGCGACGGGAAAACTGGTCAACACTTTGCGCTAAGACTAGGTTCGCCCAAATTTTGAGGTGCTAAACTTTTAATGTGCCTCCCGCGATCCGCCTGCTCGCCATTGATATTGACGGCACGCTTCTCAACTCGAAAATCGAAATTTCTCCACGCGACTTAGAAGCGCTGCGTCGCGCTCACGACGACGGGGTTGAAATCGTCCTGGTGACGGGACGCCGCCATCGCTTTGCACTTCCTATTGCCGAACAGTTGGGTTTCGACCTGTGGCTCATAAGCTCAAACGGTACCGTGACTCGTTCTCTTACAGGGGAAGATTTTCATCGCGACCTGCTGCCCGCCGAAGTCTGCCGCAAGCTATGTGCCGCCATGCAAGAATTCCGTGGCAATACCGTTCTTACATTTGATAGCGACAAAAAGGGCGCTATCGTGTTGGAAAAATTAGATGAACTTACTGGCAGTATTCAGCGGTGGCTGGAGAAGAACCTGCAATATATTGATTTCGTAATACCGATTGAAGACGCGCTGACGAAGGACCCGGTACAAGTAATGTTTTGCGGAACCATCCCGCGGATGCAGCAAGCTTTAGCTACCCTGGCAGAGGCAGGATTGGATGGCCAAATCACAGTTCTGCGCACTGAGTACGAAGCCCGGGATCTATCAATGGTGGATGTGCTGAATCATGGCTGTTCCAAGGGGCATGCGGTTGAGCGATGGGCGAAACATCGCGGATTCGCCCGCGAAGAGGTCATGGCCATTGGTGACAATTACAACGATATAGAGATGCTGGAATATGCCGGGCGACCATTTATCATGGGTAATGCGTGTGATGAGCTCCTAAATAGGGGCTGGGCGGTAACCGCAGGCCATGACGAAAACGGGGTTGCGGCGGCTCTTGAGCAGGTGATGGGTTGGGTAGTTTATAAATGAGATTTGGAGTCAAACTCGGACTTCTGTTGGCGATTGTCGTGCCGTGTGTTTTAGCGGCGGACGTGGCCGTGCTACAGAATGGATATACCATCCGGCATGAGCGCCGAGAGGTGATGGGAGCGTCCACTCGTCTTTATACCGGCGCTGGCAATGAGCAGTACGTCGATATTCCTACCGCGCAGATCGATCATTTTGAAGCAGACACGACGCCGGCTGTGGTTCCATCTTTGGTCACTCCAGTCGCTGTTGCGCCGACCACAGCTTTCAACTTGAATGACGCGGTAAATAGTGCGAGTGATCGCACGCGCATTGATCCTGACCTGATTCGTAGTGTGATTCACGCGGAGAGCGGATTCAATCCCAATGCGGTTTCACCGAAGGGCGCGCAAGGATTGATGCAGTTGATGCCGCAAACTGCATCGAAACTTGGCGTAATTAATGCGCTAGACCCGAATGCGAATGTCGATGGCGGAACACGATATCTTCGCGAATTACTCGAGCGATACAATTTCGATCTCGTCAAAGCTCTGGCTGCATATAACGCCGGGCCGCAGCGGGTTGAGCAGTATCATGGCGTGCCTCCTTACTCTGAGACGCGGGCGTACGTTGCACACATCGTGCGAGATTTCAATCGCCAGAAACTTGCGGAACGCCGTGCCGCGAAGCTGAATGCGAAAGCTACCGTGAAGAAACAGCCAAAACCTCTACAAGCTTCCGTGGCTGTGCCGGAGACGACGCCGTTGAATCCTGTATTCTAAGTCCCTGAGATTCTGCGGCCGACGCGCTGTAGAAATTCCACTTCATGAATCGAAAACGCGCTTTTATCTACGGGCTGGTCTTGTGTGTACTTGCCGCGCTTGTGTATATGCAATTCCGGCAGTGGCGAACGTTTGACTGGAACGAGTTTCGTCAACGATCGAGCAACCTGCAATGGGGATACGTGCTCCAGGGCGTTGTTCTTATCTACATAACGTATCTTTGTCGTGCTTTACGATGGAAAATTTTTCTGCGCCCGGTTCGAAAAGACGTTCCGCTTATAAGCTTAATTACTCCGACGCTGATTGGCTTTACCGGACTGGCAATACTCGGACGCCCCGGTGAACTGATAAGGCCGTATCTGATCGCTCGGCGAAGTCAGCTTAGTTTTTCATCGCAGATGGCGGTCTGGGCGGTCGAACGAATCTTCGATGTTGCGGCATTCACCGTTCTAATTGTGTCTGGAATTTTTCTGCCGACAAACTTACGGGTGTTTGCAGAGTCCAACTCGGTCTATTCGCACTGGTTGCATCTGGTTGGATATCTGCTGACGGCGCTGGTCCTCGGATTGTTTACGGTAGCGATGCTGATCAACTATCAAGGCCCCGCCTTGGCAGATTGGATCGAGAGCCGATTTTCACATTTGGCAAAGAATTTAGGTAGCCGCATCGCTTTGCGTGTCCGCGAATTTGCATCGGGCCTTCATACCATTCATGGAGTCGCGGAATTCCTGCAGATTTCAGCGTTGTCATTACTGATGTGGTGGCTGATCGCACTGGCATATGCAGACGTGGCACATTCATACGGCGGCGCCATGCAGGAGATGAGCGTCAGTCGCGTACTGTTATTAATGGGCTCGAGCATGGTGGGATCGATGCTGCAGCTACCGGGAGTAGGCGGCGGTTCGCAACTCGCCACCATCGAAGCCATGAACCGTGTGTATGACATTCCGCGCGAATTGGCCGTTAGTTGCGGCATTTTATTGTGGCTGGTGACATTTGTAGCTGTCGTTCCCGCCGGACTATTCCTCGCGCATCGAGAACGATTGTCGCTGCGGAAATTATCGGACGAGAGTCACGTTGCAGAAGAAGCTCCGTAACAATTTGTGAAGGTTGTCGCTCCGCAATTCGTAAATCCGTCCTGTTACAATCGATAGTTACTCAACCATCTTATGAAGTGCCCGTTTTGCGGTTTTGAAAACGATAAAGTCGTGGATTCGCGCGAAAGCAAGGAAGCGGATTCCATACGCCGGCGGCGCGAATGCCTGAAGTGCGAAAAGCGCTTCACCACGTATGAACGGATCGACGAAATCCCCTACATGGTGGTGAAGAAAGACGGGCGGCGTGAGAAATTTGATCGCCAGAAAGTCCTAAACGGATTGTTGAGGGCGTGCGAAAAGCGTCCGGTACCGATAGGCAAGCTGGAACAAATCGTGAACGACGCTGAAAGTTTTGTAGTTGATTCAGCCGAGCGTGAGCGGAAAACCAGCGAAGTCGGCGAATTGATCATGAATCGCCTGCGGCGGTACGACAAAGTCGCTTATGTGCGGTTCGCGTCAGTCTATCTGGATTTCAAAGATGTACAGGAATTTATGGCGGAGTTGAAAGATCTCCTCAAGACCAAAGACATCATCCCGGAAGTAAAAGGCAAGATCGCGCCACGCACGAATTGATCCTTAAATAAATTTATGGCACATAAAATTACTTTGATCCCTGGCGATGGCATCGGTACGGAAGTAGTCAATGCGGTCGTACGAATTCTTGAGGCAACCGGCGTTAAGTTCGAATGGGAGCGTTTTGCCGCAGGAGCAGAGGCGTTCGAGAAATATCACGAATACATTCCTAAAGAGCTTGTCGAGTCAATCGAACGCACTCACGTTGGCCTTAAGGGTCCCGTGACAACGCCTATTGGTGGCGGGTTTTCGAGCATCAACGTCGCTTTGCGCCAGAAGTTCGAACTCTACGCAAATTTCCGCCCGATTAAGAATTTGCCGCATATTACAACCCGCTATCCCGACGTGGATCTAATTATCGTCCGCGAAAATACGGAGAGTCTTTATTCCGGCCTGGAACATGAAGTTGTGCCCGGCGTTGTCGAGAGTTTGAAGATCATTACAGAGAAAGCGTCCACTCGGATTGCGAAGTTCGCTTTTAAATATGCGAGAGAAAACCAGCGCAAGAAGATACACGCCATCCATAAAGCCAACATCATGAAGCTGTCGGACGGGTTGTTTCTGCGTTGCTGCCGCAATATCGCGAAGGATTATCCCGAGATCACCTACGGCGAACATATCGTCGACAATACCTGCATGCAGTTGGTAATGAATCCGTATCAGTACGATACGCTGGTGATGGAAAATCTTTACGGCGACATCATTTCGGATTTGTGCGCGGCGTTTGTTGGTGGATTGGGATTAGTTCCGAGCGCAAATCTTGGGGACCATTGCGCAATTTTTGAAGCAGTACACGGGTCCGCGCCGGACATCGCGGGGAAAGATATTGCGAATCCGACAGCAGTACTACGCTCTTCGCTGCTAATGATGCGGCACATCGGAGAGCACAAGGCTGCCGACAGGATCAGTACCGCTCTAGACGAAGTCTACAGCCATGGTGAGAAACTTACGCGTGATGTCGGCGGAAAAGCTGGGACATCGGAGTTTGCCGATTCAGTGATTGCCGCGATGAAAGCGTAACCTTCACCACTTTTTGAAAATCACCGCTACGGCGCCGACAATCATTGCGAACCCGACCAGGTAATTCCATTTCAGCGGTTCCTTTAAATACAGCACCGAAAAAACTGAGAAGACGGTCAGGGTGATGACTTCCTGAATCGTCTTGAGCTGCGCTGCGGTGAACTCGTATGATCCGATACGGTTGGCAGGAACCTGAAAACAGTATTCGGCGAAAGCGATTCCCCAGCTGATCAGAATCACTTTGAATAATGGGACCTCGCGGTACTTCAAGTGGCCGTACCAGGCAAACGTCATGAAGATGTTTGAGATAGTGAGAAGAATGATGGTGATCATTATAGGTTTATATACGATGGAACCAGGTCCAGCCATCAGAGATTGGCATTACAAATTTGTCTAGCAGCTTGATACACTGTCGAGTCGAGGTCATGCGTGACGCAAGCTGTCTCAACCCCCTATAACGCAGCGCTTCATCGGTTCGCAGTATTTACCGCGTGCGCGACATTCATATTGATAATTGCCGGAGCGCTGGTCACCAGCAACGATGCGGGATTGTCTGTCCCTGACTGGCCGACGTTGTACGGCTCGTTCTACAAACTGCCTCCGTGGACGGGCGGCATTGTGTACGAGCATAGCCACCGGATGATCGCCGAGTTCATCGGACTGCTAACCATCGCGATCACAGTCTGGACGTGGGTTTCCGATCGACGCCGCTGGATGAAGGGATTAGGGATCGCCTCTTTGGGAACGATTATCGCGCAAGGTATTTTGGGCGGTCTGACGGTACTGTATTTTTTGCCACCGTTGGTGTCGTCCGCTCATGCGGCGGTTGGTCAGACTTTCTTTTGCCTTGCATGTTGCATCGCCGTTTTTACCGGACGCGAATGGGTAGATGACCCGTTGGCCTTAAGAGTTGAACACGACAACGGCCGTCCAACTTTATTGAGTTTGGCCGTGCTTTCGATTGTGTTTCTCTATGCGCAGCTTTTGTTCGGCGCAATGTTTCGCCATCACGGCATGAGTTGGATTCCGCATGTGGTTAACGCTCCGCTGGTTGCGATCGTTCTCACTTGGACCGCGGTAGCTGCGTTATCGCGATACTCTAATGTAAGTGCAATACGGCGACCGGCAATTGCGATTTTATTCTTAGTGATGATTCAACTTTGTCTCGGGTTCCTGGCTTTTCTCACGCGCGTCGAATGGGGACGCGATGCGGCTCAGCCTGAGCTTCCAATGATTGCCTCTACTGTCGCGCACGTGGCAGTGGGAGCGTTATTGCTTGCGACAACCTACGTGCTGACCTTGCAAATCTGGCGTCTGGTACCGATTTCCGTTGAACAGGAAGATCGAATGAAACATTCGCGAGTTGTCGCTGCGTGATACAAGTTCCTCCGCAGTACGCCATGTTTCCGGCAATCGACGCCACCATGAATGGCATCAGCGCCGTTTTGCTGTTTACAGGATGGACTTTCATCAAACGCGGACGGATGGCCGCTCATCGTGCATGCATGCTGGCCGCGGTCTTGTCATCCAGCATTTTTCTGGGATGCTATCTTTACTACCACTTCCATGTCGGTTCGGTGCATTTCCAGGGACAAGGCGTTTGGCGGCCCATCTACTTTACGATTCTGATCTCGCATGTGACGCTCGCGGTTGTAATTGTCCCAATGGTAATCATCACGCTGAGTCGCGCCCTGCGCGAACGATTCGACCGGCATAGGGCAATTGCGGTCTGGACTTTTCCACTATGGATGTATGTATCGGTGACAGGCGTGATTGTGTATGTGATGCTCTATCACTTGTTTGCAGCTTAAGTTTTCAAGACTTGCGACCCATCTCAGGAATATATTCTTTGATTGAGCCCTTCTCCAACAAATAAGTTCCCGCGCCTGGTTTGGTACGACTATAAAACTCCGCCACGAAAAAATCAGCAGCTAAAGCCTGAGTGAAGGCCCACCGAGTGGCGGCTCGCCAGTCGCGGGCAAGTGAGATGTCTTTGCGTTCAATCGCCAGGATGTCCTCGGGAATTTCAATCAAAATTCTTGGTTCGTCGGTGACACTCGTCATATTCGATCGAACGGGTCTGGCCTCGTCATAACCAAGCAATGGCGGAATTGGACCTTTTATTTCGCGACAACCCTTCCCTTCCATGCGCTCATGCACTCGACGACTATCGAGCAGCCAACGTACCCATAGGCGATCCGTGCTGTTCTGATGCAAAGCACTCGAAGTTGCCGGACCGTAGAAGTCGGCCTTGTAACGGTCGCAAACTACGCCAAGCTTGGCAAAATTGAGATGAGCATTTCGAGCGTGAAGGGGATCGAATGTCCAGGTCATTTCTCGTATTTGAATTTCACCGCCGCGCCCGTCGTTAATGCGCAGGGCCATTGCGTGCTCTCGTTGCACGAGTTTCAGCTTGTAACCGATGTCGAGATCGCGATACGCGGACCGCACCCCAAGCATGTGGGAGTGGATGTTGAGAACGCCCTTTTCCAGTCCGAGAATTCCGAAAGCGAATCCGGCAAGATCTTCGCCATCGAAAGCACCGAGCCAGATGCATCCCGCCTCTTTGGCCGCGATTGACATGGTCACCGGGAGAACTCCGATATCGTCGAGCGTCCAAATTTCTTTCTCAGCAGCTTCGACCTGAACAAAGTCGTCAAAGCTTGTGAGCTCGCGGATGCAGATTGCGGGTTTTGTTCGTCCCGATGTCATATGCGTGCAGCGCAGAAATGCCACTATACGATGGAGGAATAGCGAAAGCCAATCATGACCCAAAGTGAGACTGGCGCGATTAGCTGTAATTTGCGACGATGGTGCGCACCAAGTATTCGCAAATAAATAACGTACGGCAAGTATCCCTGATTCAAACGGAGATGCGATGCAGCTTTCTCGAAGAACTTTCTTCCGCATGATAGGGGCAAGCGCAGCGGTTGGCGCTGCCCAGTGGCCGGTCAGAAGTCTTGCGTCTGGCATGATGTTCGAGCCGTGGCGAAGCGGAGCTGACAATGCGATTCGCCTGCAGTGCAACGAAAATCCGTACGGGCCATCGCCGAAAAGCATGGATGCGATTCAAAATGCGCTGTCGATCGTCAATCGATATCCTTTTGGGGAATATGGCGATTTGTCGGATGCCATAGCAACGTTTCATGGAGTGCAGCGTGAGCAAATTCTCATGGGCTGCGGATCCACAGAAATTCTTCGCGTGATTGCGGAGACACTGTGCGGACCGAATGTCCGCTGCGTTCAGGCGGCTCCAACTTTCGAAGCGATTTCACACTACTCGCGTTTGGCCGGATCGGAAGTCATTTCGGTTCCGTTAACACCACAATATGCCCACGATCTGGATGGGATGCTAACGCGGATCGGCAACGGTCCCGCAATCGTTTACATTTGCAATCCGAATAATCCAACGGGATCGATCACCCCACGGAAAGGGATTGAGTCGTTTCTCGCGAAAGTCCCGACAAATTGTTTTGTGATCATTGATGAGGCTTATCACCAGTTCGTCGGTCCCGAAGCTCCGTATGTTTCATTCCTCGATCAGCCGGTCCGGGACGAGCGATTGATTGTTTGCAGAACGTTCTCGAAAGTATTTGGATTGGCCGGATTGCGACTCGGCTATGCAATCACGTCGGCTGAACTGGCAGCCCGGATGAATCCGCACCTCACGGAAGACGGGATCAACGGGATTGCGGTGCGAGTGGGTGTGGCCGCAATTAACGACAAGAAAGGAATCGATGAAGCGATCCACAGAAATTCGTCCACACGTCAGGCTTTCATCGAGCAAGCAAAGGTGAGGAAAGTCGAGACGATCCCGTCGCAGGCCAATTTTGTGATGATCGCGACGCAGCGCCCGGTTGAGGGAGTCATCTCCCACTTTGAAAGAAGCGGCATTCTAGTGGGCCGTAAGTTCCCTGCTCTGCCTACTCATCTCCGGGTTTCGTTAGGAAAACCAGACGACATGCAGGCATTCTGGCGAGTCTGGGACACGCTTCCGCCAGCGAAGCCAAGTTAGAGAAATCTCACGTAGATTCTTACAGTTAGTGACGAAGTGAGTAAAAGTTTGTAAATCGCCGGTCACGCTCCGTATCCGGTAATAAGATTGATAGGTTGCCGAGTCGAGACCGACCTGGCCGCAACCGCAACAACCGATCTTACGTCTAACAGCTGCGGTGGATTTGACGATAGAAACTCCAGGAGCTTCATTTGGACTCATTGTTGGACTCAATAATTGAAGAGGCTGCAGAATGACAGAATTCGATGCTCAGGCGGCCTCAACGCACCGATCAAACATCATCACAATTATCTTGCTGCTTGGCCTGACGGGCGTGATGGCGCTCGCATCTGGTTGCACGAGCGCGGACTCGAAAGCCGCAGCAGCCAAGGCGAACGCTCCGCAGCCGGTTCCGGTTTCAGTATCGAACGCCGTCCAGAAAGACATGCCGTACTACCTTGTGGGCTTAGGGTCGGTTTCCGCCTTCTATACAGTCAATGTGAAAAGCCGGGTGGATGGCCAGTTGCAGCAGGTGAATTTCAAAGAAGGCCAGTTTGTGAAGCAAGGCGAGTTACTCGCTATCATTGATCCGAGACCGTTCGAAGTCCAGTTGGCGACAGCACAAGCTCAATTGTTTAAAGACCAGGCTTCCTTGCGCGATGCCCAATTGAATCTGCAGCGCTTCACCGATCTGCTGAAGGATTCGGGAGCGATGTCGCAGCAACAAGTTGACACGCAGAAATCGACTGCCGATCAGTTCGAGGGTGCGATACGATCCGACCAGGCAGCAATCGATAGCGCAAAACTTCAGATCACCTACTGCCACATCACTTCGCCAATCAGTGGACGCATCGGTCTGCGCCAAGTTGATCCCGGAAACATTGTCCACGCGGCGGACACGACGCCGATGTTTATCATCACACAACTGCAACCGATTGCAGTGCTGTTCACGTTGCCGGAAGATCAGCTGCCTGAAGTGTCGAAGCATTTGAACGCGGGACCGCTGTCGGCAGAGGCATTCAGCCGTGACGATCAAACGAAATTGGCGACCGGTAACTTGATGACGATCGATAACCAGATCGATCAGACAACCGGCACCGGCAAACTGAAAGCAGACTTTGCAAATACTGACAACGCACTTTGGCCGAATCAATTCGTCAATGTCCATTTGTTGCTGGAGACCCGTAAGAACAGCATTGTGATTCCCGCAGCAGCGATCCAACGTGGACCGCAGGGCACCTTCGTTTACGCGATGAAGGCAGACAAGACGGTCACGGTCAAACCGGTGACGATTTCATTTACGCAAAATAATGAAACGGTCGTCTCTAACGGGATTGCACAAAACGATTCGGTCGTTACTGACGGCCAGGACAAGTTGCGCGAAGGCTCCAAAGTAGAGCCACGGGCGCCCGCAGGCAGCGGCGGTCAATCGCAGTCTAAGTCCCAATCTTCTCAGCCTCAGCCGCAATCTTCGGGAGCTGGCGGCACGCAATGAGTCCGTCGCGGTTATTCATTCTTCGGCCAGTTGCAACAGCTCTGCTGATGTTCGCGATCCTGCTGGTAGGAATTGTGTCTTACCGGCAGCTTCCCGTGTCAGCGCTGCCGGAAGTTGATTATCCAACTATTCAGGTGATGACGTTCTATCCGGGAGCCGATCCGGACGTGATGGCTTCATCTGTAACGGCCCCGTTGGAGCGGCAGTTCGGGCAAGTGCCGGGCCTGAGCCAGATGACGTCGACCAGTTCGTATGGGGCGTCAATCATCACGCTGCAATTCGGGCTCGACCAAAATATTGACGTCGAAGAACAGCAGGTGCAAGCGGCAATCAATGCTGGTCAAACCTATCTGCCGACCGACCTTCCGAATCCTCCGATCTACAGCAAGGTAAATCCTGCGGACGCGCCGATTTTGACGCTGGCACTTACTTCCGACACGATGCCGCTTTCCAAAGTGGAAGACCTGGCAGATACCGCGTTCGCGCAGAAGATTTCCCAGCTGCCGGGAGTAGGATTGGTCTCGATCAGCGGTGGTCAAAAGCCAGCGGTCCGGGTCCAGGTGAATCCGACAACTCTTGCGGCTTACGGACTTGGGTTGGAAGATGTCCGGACAGCCTTGGCAGCGGCCAACGTCGATCAAGCAAAAGGCACGCTGGACGGGCCCCGGCAGTCCTACACGATTGGCGCGAATGATCAATTATTGTCGGGAAGTGAGTATAGCTCGGTCGTTATCGCATACCGCAATGGTTCGCCAGTTCGTTTGAGCGATGTCGCTACCGTCGCGGATGGAATCGAGAATACGTATCAAGCTGCCTGGTTGAATACAAGTCCGGCGGTGATCGTTAATATCCAGCGCCAGCCTGGAGCGAACATCATCGGCGTGGTCGACAAAATCCAGAAGCTGTTGCCGCAGCTACAAGGATCTCTACCCTCCGCCGTGAAAATTCAGATTGTCACCGATCGAACAGAAACGATTCGCGCTTCGGTAAAAGATGTGCAGTTCGAATTGATGCTCACCATTGCCCTGGTAGTTATGGTGATTTTTCTCTTTCTGCGGAACGTCTGGGCGACGGTCATTCCAAGCGTTGCTGTGCCGCTTTCAATCGTTGGCACATTTGCGGTGATGTATGTCCTCGGCTACAGCCTGAATAACCTAACGTTGATGGCACTCACGATCTCCACTGGGTTCGTGGTGGATGACGCCATCGTAATGATTGAAAACATCGACCGGTTCCTGGAACAGGGTGACTCGCCTCTGGATGCCGCCCTCAAAGGCGCTGGCCAGATTGGCTTCACAATTATTTCGCTGACAGTATCGCTGATTGCGGTACTCATCCCATTGCTATTCATGGCGGATATCGTCGGCCGACTCTTCCGCGAGTTTGCAGTTACCCTTGCGGTCACGATTCTGGTTTCAGCAGTTGTCTCGCTCACACTGACTCCGATGTTGTGCGCGAAGCTTCTCAAGCGTAAAGATCCGGAACACGAGAACTGGTTTTACAAGAAGTCAGAAGTGTTCTACGAACGCGTAATCGCCGGCTACGGACGAATGTTGAAAGTCGTTCTTCGTTATCAGACGCTCACTCTGCTTGTGACAGCCGGGACGCTGGTGCTGACGATTTTCCTTTACATTATCGTGCCTAAAGGATTTTTCCCGGTCCAAGATACGGGTCTGATCCTGGGAATTTCTGAAGCTCCCGAGAATGTTTCGTTTCCTTCGTTGATGGAGAGACAGCAAGAATTGGCGAAGGTGATTTTGCAGGACCATGATGTTTTGAGTTTGTCTTCGTTCATCGGCGTGGATGGAACGAACATCACGCCGAATAGTGGGCGAATTCAAATCAATCTGAAGCCTCGGGATGAGCGATCGGACGACGCATCCGCCATCATTCGCCGACTGCAGCCGGAACTGGCAAAGATCGAAGGAATCACCCTGTACATGCAGCCGGTGCAAGATTTGTCGGTTGAGGATCGAGTCAGCAGGACGCAGTACCAGTACTCGATGGAAGATCACGATCCGAAGGAATTGGCGGATTACGCGTCGAGGCTGGTGGCGAAGCTTAAATCTGTTCCAGAGTTGCGCGATATCGCCACAGATCAGCAAGACAATGGGCTTCAAGCCGATCTGGTAATTGATCGCGACACTGCGGCTCGGCTGGGAATTTTGCCTAATCAAATCGATAACACGCTCTATGACGCTTTCGGACAACGGCAAGTTTCCACGATCTTTACGCAACTGAATCAGTATCACGTCGTCTTGCAGGTTGGGCCAGACTTTCAGTTGAGCCCGGACTCATTAAAAGACATTTATGTGAAGTCGAATAATGGAACTGAAGTCCCGCTTTCTGCTTTCAGTCATCTGGAAACTAAGAATGCAACGCTCGCAATCAACCACCAAGGCCAGTTTCCTGTTGTGACATTGTCGTTTAATTTGGCGCCGGGCAAATCCTTGGGAGACGCGACCAAGGCGATAGCGGCGGCGGAAAAGGAAATCCAGCTGCCGCCGAGCATTCAGACTGCATTCCAGGGCACGGCAGCCGCATTCCAAAATTCGCTCAGCAGCGAACCGTGGCTGATTGTTGCAGCTATCGTCACTGTGTATATCGTTCTAGGTGTGCTCTATGAGAGCTACATTCATCCGCTGACAATTCTTTCAACGCTGCCGTCTGCCGGAGTGGGAGCAATCCTCGCGCTGTTGCTCACCGGTAATGATTTAGGGGTTGTGGGATTGATCGGTATCATCTTGTTGATTGGCATCGTAAAAAAGAACGCCATCATGATGATCGACTTTGCTCTTGAGGCGGAGCGCGTCGAACACAAACCGCCGGAGGAGGCGATTTTTCAGGCTTGCTTGCTGCGTTTTCGTCCCATCATGATGACGACTATGGCAGCACTGCTGGGTGGCTTGCCACTGGCCCTCGGCGGCGGCACTGGGTCGGAGTTGCGTCATCCCCTTGGAATTACGATCGTGGGCGGTTTGCTGGTCAGTCAGCTACTGACGTTATTTACGACGCCAGTCGTATATTTGTGGTTCGACCGGCTGGCGCAAAGATTCGAACGTTTCGGATTCAGCAAAGTGAGCGACGAGCCGGAAGTTTCGTTGCAGACTTGAAATGAATATTTCTGCTCCATTCATCAAGCACCCCATCGGCACTTCTCTGCTGACGTTGGCCCTTTTGTTGGCTGGTTCGCTCGCATTTACCTATCTGCCGGTAGCTCCCTTGCCACAGGTTGATTTCCCGGTGATCCAGGTTTCGGCAGGACTACCCGGAGCAAGTCCGGAGACAATGGCCTCGGCAGTAGCAACTCCTCTGGAACGGCAGTTTGGCCGTATCGCCGGCATCAATCAGATGACGTCCACGAGCCAGTTGGGCTCGACGGGAATTGTTTTGCAGTTCGACCTGGACCGCAATATCGATGCAGCGGCGCGCGATGTGCAGGCGGCGATCAATGCTGCACGCAGCCAACTCCCAGCGAACCTGCCTGGTAATCCTCAGTACCGCAAAGTGAATCCCGCAGATGCACCGATTCTGATTCTGTCTCTCACCTCGGACACCATAACGCTACCAAATATTTATGACGCTGCGAATTCCGTTCTCTCGCAAAAATTGGCGCAGGTAAGCGGAGTCGGGCAGGTATATGTCGGCGGCGGGGCTAATCCGGCCGTGCGCGTGGATGTAATTCCATCGCAATTAAACAAGTTTGGCATCGGCCTCGATGCAGTACGCACCGCGTTGGGCGCGGCAAATGCAAATCGCCCGAAGGGACAAGTATCGGGGCCTGGCAATTCGTGGACAATCGATAGCAACGATCAAATAATAAAAGCGTCGGAGTACCGCCCGCTGATTGTCGCCGGCAATAAGACTGGAGGCACCGTCCGGCTCGAAGATGTCGCGGATGTAGAAGATTCTGTTGAAGACGCGCACATCATTGGATTGTCCAATGGCAAACGGGCAGTGCTGATCATCATCTTTCGACAACCCGGCGCGAATATCATTTCCACGGTCGATAACGTCTTAGGCTTACTACCGCAGCTCCAAGCGTCGATCTCTCCGGCAATACAACTCAAGCTGGTAATGGACCGCACCACTACGGTGCGAGCCTCCGTGCACGACATCGAATTTACCTTGGTGCTGTCGATTTTTCTCGTCATCTTGGTCGTGTTCGTATTCCTGCGAAGTTTTCGAGCCACCCTCATCCCGAGTATCGCCGTTCCCTTGTCGCTGATTGGGACGTTCGGCGTGATGTATCTGCTTAACTACAGCCTCGACAATTTGTCGCTGATGGCACTCGCGGTATCCACCGGCTTCGTGGTGGACGACGCAATCGTTGTACTGGAAAACGTAACTCGATATTTAGAACAGGGACTGACGCCGGTACAGGCAAGCTTCAAGGGCGCGCGAGACATTGGATTCACCGTGCTCTCGATGAGCACATCTCTGGTCGCAGTTTTTATACCCATCCTCATGATGGGAGGGATCGTAGGCCGATTATTCCGGGAATTCGCGGTCACATTAAGTGCTGCCATCGGAGTGTCGTTGGTCGTTTCTTTGACAACAACTCCCGCGATGTGTGCCCAACTGCTTAAGCCAATACACGAGCAGAAACACAATCGCGCTTATCAGATGACCCAGGCAGGGTTCGACGCGATTCTGAGGGCCTACACGCGAGCGTTGGGATGGGTGTTGCGCCATCAACGTCTAACGCTAGTTGTCACCATCCTAACCGCCTGCCTCACGGTCTATCTTTACGCAGTTGTACCGAAGGGGTTTTTCCCTCAACAAGACACCGGCCGGATTCAGGGGACCGTGCAAGCATCTCAAGATATTTCTTTTGGAGCAATGAGCCAAAAGATGCGGGCGTTCGTGGATATCGTGATGAAGAACCCCGAGGTAGATACGATCGTGGGATTCGCCGGCGGCAGCACCGCGCTGAATCAAGGACGCATGTTCATCATGCTGAAACCTCTCAACAAGCGAACGCACACTGCCGACCAGGTAATTGCGATTTTGCGTAAGCAGCTCGCCGTGGTTCCAGGTGCGACACTATTTTTACAATCTTCTCAGGATTTGAGTATCGGCGGGCGCGCAAGCCAGGCGCAATATCAATACACGTTACAAGGCGACAACTTGGTTGATCTCAACCAGTGGGCCCCAGCATTGTTAGCAAAGCTGCGCGGCCTTCCGCAATTGCGGGACGTCAACACCGATCAGCAGGACAATGGTTTGCAAGCGAGTGTCGCGATCGATCGCGATACGGCTTCGCGGCTGGGCATTGCTCCTCAGGACATTGACAACGCACTGTACGACGCGTTTGGACAGCGCCAGGTTTCCACGATTTATGAATCGCTGAATCAATATCACGTGGTCATGGAAGTTGCGCCGCAATACCAAACAAGTCCCGATGCGCTGCAAACCGTTTATGTGAAGTCGAGCAGTGGGCAGATGGTTCCGCTCTCGGCAGTCGCGCATTTCGGGCCGTCAAAGACATCGCTGGCAGTCGCTCATCAGGGTCAATATCCGGCCGTGACACTTTCGTTCAATCTTGCGCCGGATGTCTCGTTGGGTCAGGCAACCGTTGCTATCGAAGCGGCGCAACGTTCGATAGGAATGCCGGGAACAATTCATGGCGGGTTTCAGGGAACAGCACAGGCATTCCAGGACTCGGCATCGAGCGAGCCAATTTTGATATTGACCGCGTTGCTGACGGTATACATCGTTCTCGGGATTTTGTACGAGAGTTATATTCACCCAATTACGATTCTTTCGACGATCCCGTCGGCCGGTGTCGGCGCTCTCCTGGCACTCCTTCTGACACATAGCCAACTCGATGTTATTGCGCTTATTGGAATCATTTTACTGATTGGCATCGTTAAGAAGAACGCCATCATGATGATCGATTTCGCGCTGGAAGCCGAGCGACGGGAAGGCAAATCCCCAGAGGACGCGATTCACGAAGCATGTATGCTGCGCTTTCGTCCCATAATTATGACAACAGCAGCAGCACTTCTCGGCGCGCTTCCCCTCGCCCTCGGTAGGGGGGTGGGATCGGAGTTACACCGACCGTTGGGCATCACCATCGTCGGCGGACTTATCTTCAGTCAGGCATTGACGCTATTTACGACTCCTGTGGTTTACCTCTATATGGACCGGCTTCGCCTGCGTTTCTCCCGGTCTCGTGCCGCAATTGCCTTACCCAGCACCAGTTCTGCGGACTAGAGCACCCGTACTTCCAACTACTTAATATCCGCGTTCCATCGGTACACCTGCCCCGATTACCTCAGTGCATCCATAACATTGCTTTTGGAGCATGGTTCTTGAGCATCTAGGAAGAGTGCGCTCGCGCCGCAATAATGGCCTTCAAACAAGGGGGCTACTGGTCAATGGCGCGAAAGCTAATTGTGGGATTGTGTTTGGCAGCGACAATGCTGATGGCAGGATGCGGCGGCGGAACGGGCATTTCAGCGCCACCAACTAATGGTGGAGGCGCGCCCGATGCGCCGGCTTTAACAGCATCGCCTACCAGCATCGACTTCGGAAGCGTTGGTGACGGTACAAGCCAAACCAGTTCTGTAGTTCTTACCAACGGCTCGACCAGCGGCCAAAGCATCAACGTTTCAAAACTGGATGTGACCGGTACCGGATTTAGTCTCGCCTCGACGATAGCCCTCCCCGCAACCATCGCTGGAGGTCAGACGCTTACCGTTCCCTTGAAATTTTCTCCCGCGGATGCCGGGGCTGCCACAGGCTCGTTAACCGTAACTAGCGATGCATCGAATACCAGTTTGCCGGTTGCGCTTTCGGGAACCGGACTTGGAACTGGACAGATGGGTGTCACTCCCGCTTCATTAGATTTTGGCACTGTATTTATCGGCGATAGCTCCACACTGAGCGGAGCATTGGTGGCAGGACCATCAACCATCACGGTGAGCGCGGCGAATTTCGATCAACCTGATTACTCCATTGGTGGCGTTACGTTCCCTGTAACACTTATCCCGGGACAAAGCCTGACTTACACGATCACGTTCACCCCGCAGTCCGCGTCTACTGAGTCTGGTTCAGTTTCGTTTGTGAGTGACGCGTCGGACTCCCCCGCGATTCAAGCATTGAGCGGAACTGGGCAGCAGAAATTAACCGGCCCGCCGGCAGGGGCGGTTACAGCTGATTTCTTCAACCTCGATATTGCAAGCCTGCTCACGCCTTGGCCCAATCAACTGGGCGTCAGAGTATCCGTATGGCGGACTTTAGGAGCACAAATGCGTTGGAGCGATCTGGAAAGCTGCGACGGCGGGTCGGATCCTACCAATGCATGTTACAACTGGAGTGGATTCGATAAATGGATTGGAACCGCAGCCTCCAACGGACAGGATATTCTCTACACCGCATACTACACACCGACCTGGGCGTCCTCTAATCCTACGGCTCCTTGCCAAAGCGCCGGACCGGGCGGCTGTTACCCGCCGAACGACGTTGAGACCGGTGATCACCACTGGAAAGAATTCCTAACAGCCCTCTACACGCATACCGCCAGCACTCCCGGGCTAGAAAAAATAAAATATTGGGAATGTTGGAACGAGCCAAACGTATTGAGCGAATACAACAATAACAACAGTGACCCGGCAGTCGCCCTTTCGGATCTAAATATCATGTGTTCCGACTTGAAGAGTACGATCAAAGCACTCGATACAACTACAAAATTCACAACACCGGCGCCAGCCAACGCTAAATGGTCGGTGCCATGGCTGAAATCATGGATCAATGCAGGTTACGCAAATTATGCAGACTATATTGGATTTCATGGATACGTCTGCCTTGGTAAAGGCACATGCACAGCCAATAGTGCTGAGACAATTGATCCTATTATTCTGGATCCGCTGAAAGCTTTTATCGCCACTACCAAAGGTACTTCAAACGACGTTACCGCACTGCCGCTTTGGGACACGGAGGGGAGTGACGATGCAGCTAACGTTCCGATCACTGATCCTGATCTTCACGCTGCGTTCTATGCACGTTACACTCTAGTGCAGCAATCGGAAGGCGTAGCGCGATTCTCTTATTGGGGCTACGATTTCGGCAATGGAATGAGCTTAGTGAACAATCCGGGCGGAAAATCCGCCACCCTGAACACTGCTGGGATTGCGTGGCAACAAGTTTTCAATTGGACCGTCGGCTCCGCATATTCGACTCCATGCGCCAATACAAGCGGAACGATCTGGCAGTGCACACTAACTAACGGCTTGACATCGAGTTTGATCGTTTGGGATACATTGCAAAGTTGCAAAAACGGGCTTTGCACAACCAGCAACTTCGACGCTCCGACAGACTATACAAAATATACGGATCTAGCTGGCAACGTACGCGACATAACCGATCACATCGTGCCGATTGGCGCAAAACCAGTCATGTTGCAATAGCCGGACGGCTTTACTTCTGGATGTAGGGATTGCTGGCGCGCTCTTCTCCGATGGTCGTTGATGGGCCGTGGCCGGCAATGACGACGGTATCATCGGGAAGAGCCATGAGCTTGTCGTTAAGCGAGACGATGATCTTCTCGTAGGAACCACCGGGCAGATCTGTCCGGCCGATGCTGCCGGCAAACAGAGTGTCGCCAGCGATGAGCTTAGCTTGATCAGGGAAGTACAGACACACGCTGCCTTCCGTATGCCCCGGCGTATGTATAACCGTGGCGTTCAATGCGCCCGCTATCACCGTGTCGCCATCTTTTAAGTTTTGGTCGATTTCTACTCTTCCGGGGTTGGCTACCCCAATCCAGGATGCCTGAACATCCAGGATTCTCAACAAAGCGTCATCATCCTTATTCAACAGGATAGGCGCACCCGTTGCAGCCCGCAGTTTCATCGCTCCGCCCACATGATCGATGTGAGCGTGAGTGATCACGATTTGCTTTACCTGAAATTTGTGTTTCTGGATTAGGGAGAGGACGAGATCGATGTCATCCCCTGGATCGATGACAATTGCCTCGCGGCTGATCTCATCCCCGATGATGGAGCAATTACACTGCAATGGTCCTACGGGGATGATTTCGTGAATCATGTCAAGGCTGATTCGGCGAGCTAAGCAAACTCGATCGAAATTTCTACTTCTGGCCGGGAACCGGAGGCGCTGCTGGTAATGATTTCACCGGGGAGCTCTTCACGCCTTGCAAAACCGATGTCGTGCCCGTCTTGCGAGAAGCGGCGATCGAAAGGGTAATTGACGTGCACATGAAGATCACGACCGACCAGGTCGTGGCTTTCGACAAAATGGTGGTTGCGCCGCGAGGACCGAATGCGGTCTGGCTGCCCATACCACCGAATGCGGCCGCCACATCGCCACTTTGGCCGCTTTGCAGCAGCACGACGATGATGATAAACAAGCACACTACAACGTGAATGAACGTGATAAATAAAATCATTGCGTTTAGAGGTCCTTAAGTCTTGTATGGAGTGGGTCGGAACGGGGCACATGCGCCAAGCCACCAAGCGTTATTGTACGACGGGGCCGCGATTCGCGACAAGTTTACCCTGGAGATGCGCAAATTCCGGCTCATCGACAAAAGAGTGCCCTAGTGCGTTGCCATATGATGCCAATGATGCATAACGGCGCAACTTAAATGGCCGAGAACAAACCAAAAAATGGCCCAAAGCACATATTTCGTTGTGGGTGACATGGACAATATAGTGCCACAAATTGGAGACTAAGAAGAAGAATTGGCTCTAACCGGCTGGACTTTGGTTCAAATTGCGGAAAACATAATCGGGCGTTTTCCGCATCCAAGCTCACGCTGAAATTGCGAACTAAGGAGCTTCAAATGAGATGGTCACCCGGCGGCAGCAGTGAAGACGTAGAAGATCGGCGCGACGATAGTGCCTCCGGAGGAATGCAATTTGGCGGAATCCATTTGGGCGTAGGTGGGTTCGTGATCGTGCTGATACTAAGCTTCGTCTTCCATCGCAACTTCTTTGCGATGTTGGGTGCGGGGTCGGATGCAGCGCCGTCGCAGGTCAGTCAGCAGGACCGCTTGCAAAGCTCAGAAGAAAGCCGTGGACAGGACCAAGCGGAGCAACCGGAAGTTCAATTCATCACCTTCGTCCTTAACGACACGCAGACCACCTGGACAAAGATTCTCGCGTCCAATGATGTCCAGTATCGTCATGCGAAGCTTGTCCTCTTCCGTCACGCTATCGATTCCGCTTGCGGAATGGCACAGACTGCTTCGGGACCGTTCTATTGTCCAGAGGACGAAAAAATCTACATTGATCTCGCTTTTTTCAATGAACTAAAAACTAGGTTTGGTGCCTCGGGGCAGTTCGCGGAAGCCTACGTCCTAGCGCATGAAATGGGACATCATGTTCAGAAATTGCTAGGAATCGAAGCTAAGGCGAGGGCAGCTGAAGAACGCGATCCGCAGTCGGAAAACGCTGTGTCAGTGCGCGTAGAGTTGCAGGCCGATTGCTTCGCAGGCATTTGGGCACATACCACGGACCAGCGCCATCTACTGGATGCTGGTGACATCGATAGCGCATTGCAGGCGGCAGCTGCGGTTGGGGATGATCATATTCAGAAGATGACGACGGGACATGTGAGTCCCGAGAGCTTTACTCATGGAAGCTCCGCGCAGAGAACAGAATGGTTTCGCCGGGGATTTTCTGGAGGCGATATCAACTCTTGCAATACTTTTGCGAACTGAAACGCGGGCTGACCCGGCAAGGGTCGAGGCGATAATTTTGGTGCGGAAGGGGGGATTTGAACCCCCACGCCTCACGGCGCCACCCCCTCAAGATGGTGTGTCTGCCAGTTCCACCACTTCCGCAATTACTCAAGAAACATTGACTGAGGTAGCAGTGATTATAACAAAGGCCTGCAGTGCCTCTACCCTGCTAGGCGGATGTTCTGCATCAACTAATACTTGACAATGGCCGCGAATGATTTCGGATCGAGACTCGCGCCGCCGACTAACGCACCGTCGATCTCTTCTTCCGCCATCAGCGCGTGAACATTGTCAGGTTTCACCGATCCGCCGTAAAGGATTCGCATCTCCGCCGCGAACTCGTCGCCGAAAGCCTTGGCCGCTTCTCCGCGAATCAAGAGATGGGCTTCTGCCGCTAGCTGTGGTGTCGCGCACTTTCCCGTGCCAATAGCCCAGACAGGTTCATACGCAACGATCAGTCGAGCGGCTTTCTTTCCCGACATTGAGGTGAAGGCCCTGAGGCATTGCCGCCGGAGAACATCTTCAGTCAATCCAGCTTCCCGCTCTTCGAGCACTTCGCCGACGCAAACGATTGGCGTCAATCCGGCTTCCAGCGCGGCTTTCAGCTTTAGGTTTACGGTATCGTCGGTTTCTCCGAAATACTGGCGGCGTTCCGAGTGGCCGATGATCACGTGAGTACATCCAGATGAAACCAACATGCCGGCGGAAATTTCTCCGGTGAACGCGCCTTCCGCTTCCCAGTACACATCCTGGCCACCGATTGCGACCGGACTTTCATTTGTCACTGCAACCGCGGCAGAGATATTTGTAAAAGGTGGGCACACGACGATCTCATCGCGACCATGGTTGGCCACCAGCGGCAAAAATGTGTGGAAAAATTCCTGCGTTTGGGCGGGGGTCTTGTACATCTTCCAGTTTCCGGCGATGACTTTCCTTCGCGGCATATAGCTATCCTTTCAAAACGCGCCGTGCTCTTGCGACCTCGCAGACCACGATTGTACCGTGTCAGATGCCAGTTCAAACCCATGCGGTGTCGAAGCATGGTGGTCCGGTTAGTCGTAGAATCTGGGAATGCCCATCCCTCCCCAAATTCACAATCAGCGCTACATAAGCTTGACGACATTTCGCGCCAACGGAGTTGGCGTTCCGACGCCCGTGTGGTTCGGCGAATCGGATGACAAGCTTTACGTAATGACGCGATCAATTTCCGGAAAGTACAAGCGTATACGGGTCAACCCGGAGGTGACGATCGCACCGTGTACGATTCGCGGAAAGGTCACAGGGAACGAATTTAAAGCGGCGGCGCGCATTCTTTCTCAAGCGCAATGGCCGAGAGCCAAGAAGACGATAACCGACAAATATTGGCTGGCGCGCGTGCCATTCCTCTGGCGGAAGACCGATGCCTATCTTGAGCTCGACGTGAAAGCCTAGCGCAGAACTGTAACTCCCTGTTAACATCTGTGTCGGATTAATGCTATTGGGAGGAAAGATGGCAATCAAAGTCGGGATCAACGGATTTGGACGTATCGGACGCAATGTTCTACGAACCGCACTGAATGATTCGAATATCGAATTCGTTGCCGTCAACGACCTCACCGATCCGAAAACCCTGGCGCATCTTCTTAAATATGATTCCGTGCTGGGTAACCTCAAGAACGACATCAGCGCCGGACCAGATAGCATCAGCATCGATGGCCGCACGATCAAAGTGTTCGCAGAGAAAGACCCCGCGAAGTTGCCTTGGGAATCGGTAGGCGCGCAAGTGGTGGTGGAATCCACCGGGCGATTCACCGACGCCGTCGATGCAAAAAAGCACTTACGTGGAACGGTGAAGAAGGTCATCATCTCCGCTCCAGCGAAGAATGAAGACGTGACGCTGGTATTGGGCGTGAATCACGAGACTTACGATCCCGCAAAGCATCACATCATTTCCAATGCATCATGTACGACGAACTGCCTGGCTCCGATCGCGAAAGTAATTAACGACAATTTCAAGATTGTCTGCGGAACGATGACCACGATTCACTCTTATACAAATGATCAAGTGATCCTGGATTTCCCGCATAAGGATTTGCGACGGGCCCGTGCCGCAGCGTTGTCTATGATTCCTACTACGACCGGCGCCGCAAAAGCGCTGAAGCTAGTTGTTCCGGAACTGGCTGGCAAACTGGACGGATTCTCGATGCGGGTACCGACTCCGAATGTGTCGGTGGTTGATCTGGTGGCGTATGTCGAAAAGAAAACCACGAAGGAAGAGGTTAATGCGACTCTAAAAGCCGCTTCCGAGTCTGGCCCATTAAAGGGTTATCTGGGATACGAGACGCATGAGTTGGTGTCGTCGGACTTCAAAGGCGATTCGCGCTCGTCAATTGTCGACTCTCCTATGACCTTGGTAGTAGGAGGGAATTTGGTGAAAATCATCTCGTGGTATGACAACGAATGGGGATACTCTTGCCGGCTGCGCGACTTGATCAACTATTTAGGCAGTAAGGGACTCTAGAGGCACGGGGAATGTGCGGCTCATGCGTAAAGCGCTCGCAATCTTTTTGGTGTGTGGGATTTTTCAGGCGGGCGCGATCGCAGCCGATGGTTATTGTCCATCGTCTATCGAAGTAAAACAGTCCGTAAAGATAGCGCCATCGGAATGGACAGCAGGCCATGAAGATTTCCCCAGCATTCTTGCCGGAATCACTTTTTACTCTGGACCGCCGAGCGAAAATGCAAGCCTGGTGTATGACAAGTGGATCAAGCGCAATGGTCTGGCATATGCATCTTGGACCTTTTCAGCCGATTCCTCTACTGACCTTCGTATCTGGCTAAAATGCAATTATGCCTACACCACCGTGACGCTTGCGAAAGAATTGCCCGAAGGAACGAAGCGGTGTGACGTGACGTACGATCCCAAAGTGGAAGTTAACGGATCCCCGGAAGTGAAAGATATCAGTTGTAAGTGAGTCCCGTTCGCAGGGCGCTCAATTCGCGTTTACAATAATCCGCAGCCATGTCGAAACTCTCCATTCGCGATCTTGATCTCAACGACCGCCACGTACTCATTCGCGTGGATTTCAATGTTCCACTCGAAGATGGCCGGGTCATGGACGACACGCGCATCCGCGAAACTCTGCCCACGATTGAATATGCGCTAAGGCGCGGTGCACGTTTGATTTTGGCTTCGCACCTTGGCCGGCCTAAAGGCAAACCCAATTTGCGGCTAAGCCTGAAGCCGGTAGCAGAGCGCCTGCGTATGTTATTGGACAAGGAATTGGCGCGCGGCGAAAACGTAGGATTCTGTCCCGAATCCGTCGGCGCCGAAGCTACGGAGATGGCCGCGAAACTTGAAAAAGGGCAAACGTTGCTTCTGGAAAATCTTCGCTTCCAGCCGGAAGAAGAAGCCAACGATGAGCTATTTTCAAAAAAGCTTGCAGGACTCGCGCAGCTGTATGTGAACGACGCCTTTGGATCTGCGCATCGCGCGCACGCATCCACGGAAGGCATCACTCATTTCATCAAGAAATGTGCCGCGGGATTGTTGATGGAAAAAGAAGTCGAATATCTGGGGAAGGCTTTGGAATCTCCCGAAACGCCATTTGTAGCGATTATTGGCGGAGCCAAGGTCAGCGACAAAATTGCGGTCATCCAGAACCTGATGAGCAAAGTGGATACGATCATCATCGGGGGAGCGATGGCCTATACATTTCTCAAGGCGCAGGGTCACGAAGTCGGTAAATCTCTGGTCGAAGACGACAAGCTTGATTTGGCACGTCAACTACTCGAGCATGCCAAATCAACCAGCGTAAAGTTTCTGCTGCCGATCGACCACATTGTTGCGATGAAGATTGATGTCCACTCGGTGGTTCATACGATTGCTCCGGGCCAGCCGATTCCACCGGACATGATGGGACTAGATATTGGTCCACAGACAATCGAACTATTCAGCGAAGAGATTTCTTTGGCTCGAACGATTGTATGGAATGGCCCAATGGGCGTATTCGAAGTATCACCCTTCTCCAAGGGTACGTTTAAGATTGCACGAGCGATTGCAGACAACGAAGCGGCAACGTCCATTGTTGGTGGAGGTGATTCAGTAGCGGCGGTCCATGCAGCTAACGTTGCCGACAAGATCACGCACATCTCTACGGGCGGCGGCGCTTCACTCGAATTTCTCGAAGGCAAGAAACTGCCAGGAGTTGAGGCTCTAACCAACAAACCGTAACCGAAGCAGTACCGAACTCCCCGCCTTTCGTAACCTCATTAGCGACATTCGAGCGTTGACTGGGGTTTGAGTAAGCCTTAGTCTGAGGTTTCTCCCGCAAATATAGCTATTCGAGTGAGGTCAGCGTGTCTGTGAAATCCGTTCAATTGGGCCAGGTTTGGCGGCAAGATACCAGCAACCAAGACTTTCTAGTCACGAAGGTCTACAGCGAAGTATTCGCGCAGTATGTCGTGCTGCGGCCCGCTGAAGTCACCGCTCCGGATGCTCCTACCGTGCGTGTAAAAGCGCTTAAATCAGATGCAGGGCTGGCACTTCCTGGGTTCACGTTCACACAGGACGGGTCGTTTTAGCTAACCTATAGCTCGTCACACACGTTGTAGTCTCCCGCCAAAGCACTCTTCAGTCAGTAGTTCTCTCCATATTTCTAATTGCCTTGTTATGATGACAAGGCACGAATCTTCATGACCGAAAAAATCCTTGGCATTCTTTTTATGTTTGTGAAGTCCCTTATGCTGACCACTGGATATGGCGGCATCGCCATTCTTATGGCAATTGAGTCCGCATGCATTCCGTTACCGTCCGAACTCATTATGCCGTTTGCCGGATATTTGGTGCACACGGGGGCATTAAATCTGTGGTGGGCAGCAACGGCGGGAGCGATCGGCTGCAATCTAGGATCGCTCGTGGCTTATGAAATTGGATCGTACGGCGGACGTCCCCTGGTAGAACGCTATGGGCGCTGGATATTGTTGAGCAAGCGCGAACTCGATTGGGCAGATAGTTTTTTTGACCGGCACGGATTTGCGGCAGTTTTTCTTGCAAGACTGCTGCCGGTAGTCCGCACATTCATCGCGCTACCCGCTGGGATTACGCGCATGCCGCGTGCGAAGTTCCACATATATACGTTTCTCGGCTCCTGGCCGTGGTGTCTGGCTCTGGCATATTTTGGAATGAAGCTTGGCGAAAATTGGCGAACGATCGGCAAATACTTTCACAAGATGGACGCCGTTGTTGGTGCGGTGCTGGTAGCCGGAATGATCTGGTTTATCTGGACACATTGGCAGAATCGCATCCAAACAGCAGAATAAAGTTTCCTGATTATCATGGCCCAAGTTAAATCAAAAAAGAAGTCGGTTTCGAAAAAGCAATCTTCAGGGCCAGACGCGAATAAGCCAAAGCCAACGGCTGGCCAGTCTCGGCGCCCACCAAAAAGCTACAATCCCATCGCACCGGAGCGTGTCGCAGAAATCTTGCATAGGCTCGACAAGCTTTATCCCGAAGCAACATGTGCGCTGCATCACAAGAGTGCATGGGAACTCGTAGTTGCTACGATTCTCTCCGCGCAATCTACTGACGTAAACGTTAACCGCGTTACGCCCGGACTATTTGCCAAATATCCGACCGTCGAGGCTTTCGCAGCGTTGGAGCCTGAGCAACTCGAGCCTGATGTTAAATCAACGGGATTCTTTCGGAATAAGTCCAAATCCGTGGTCGGCGCTGCAAAAATGATCGTGAACAATTTCGGCGGCAAAGTTCCCGACGACATGGAAAATTTGCTGAAGCTGCCGGGCGTGGCGCGCAAGACAGCAAATGTCGTGTTGGGTACCTGGTTCAAGAAGAACGTTGGAATCGTAGTGGACACGCATGTTACTCGAATCTCGCGGCGCTGGGAATTCACCGACAAAAGTGATGCACCAAAGATCGAACAGGATTTGATGGAAATAATTCCGGAAGAAAAACGGACGCTATTTTCACATCAAGTCATCTGGCATGGACGCAAATTATGTATCGCAAGACGCCCAAAATGCGCAGAGTGTCTGATAGAAAATATCTGCCACGCGGCGGACAAGACTTGGACGACTGTCGAGATGCATAACGACGCGAAGCTTTAACTTCAATGTACTTTATTGAACCACTGGTCAAACCATTCCAAAGTTCGCAAGTCGTAGTCGCGAGCATCTTCATTGGTTCGGAATAAATGTCCTTCATTAGGATAGACGACCAACTTGACCGGCACTCTAAGCGTGTCTAACGCGTGCCACCATTCGACGGATTGCTCCATTGGCACTTCCCCGTCGCGATCTCCGACTAAAATTAATGTTGGCGTCTTGACCGCTTTCACAAAATGCATGGGATCACTTTTCGCGTAGACATCTGGATCGTCGTATATTGACGCACCGAAGAACGGGATCATCCATTCATCGATGTCATTGACTCCGTAATAGCTGAGCCAGTCGGAGAGACCTGCGCCAGCAACCGCCGCCGCAAAGCGAGTGGTCTGGGTTTCCGCCCACATAGTCATGTAGCCGCCGTAGCTATGACCACGAATGCCGATGCGCTTCCGATCAATCGGGTAATCGCGGGAAACGGCATCGATCCCGGCCATGATGTCGGCAAAGTCACCGCCACCGAAATCCTTCACGTTGCCTTGGGTAAACTGCTCGCCTTGCCCATAGCTACCGCGCGGATTGGGGCGAAGAACAAAATATCCCATAGAGGACAGCGGGCCTAGCAATGTTACGTCCCACTGAGAAATATGCGCCCATGACGGGCCGCCGTGGATATCGACAACGAGCGAATAGGATTTGCCAGGCGAATAGTCTTTCGGCAAAGTGAGCCATCCCTGTACCCGAGTTGTGCCATTCATCCAATGGATATTGCGCGATTCTCCCCAACTTGCTTTGATTGAGTCATTAAGATGAGTGACCTGCTTCCATTGGCCGATAGAGCCTGCCCAGACTTCAGGAGGCGTGCTACTGGAAGACCGGATCAGAGCGACCGCTGATGTTTTGGTCGCGAACGATGCGCTGGGCACGAACGCACCCCCCGCGTCCCGGACAAATTCCTCGCCATTCCATAGGACTCGAATATCTCCGCCTTTGGAACTTACGGTGGCAAAACTGGAATTACCGTCTGCGTTCTGGACAAATGTAATTGTTTCGGGCCCAGTCCAGGCCATTGCCGACGGAGATGACTTGATGCCGGGAGTGAGATTGCGAGCTGCGCCTCCTTCGATAGGAACCAGCATGATATCGCCACCGGTTAAGCCGGCATCGCTCATGAGCCCTTCAATGAGAGCCACGCTATTGCCATCAGGAGAAACGCGAGGCCCAGCAATTTGAAGCTTTGGATGATAGATCTCAGTCATCGCTCCGGAACTGGCATCCACACGGAAGAGGCGCGCGATCCACCAATTGGCGTCACCGGAACCGTGGGCCGCGCTAGCGACAAAGTTCTTGCCGTCGGGAGTCCAATCATATTCGTACACGTACACATCGGGCGGACTGAGTTTAGTTATTTCCTTTGTCTTCGAATCAATCGTAATCAAGCGTTGTTCGAAGACTGACTCGGAAACGTCTCCGGCCAAAGGCGTCATCGGTTCCAAGGGGCCGGCAACGCGAGGCATGTTCTCAATGAACAGCACGGCGATGCGCGACGCATCCGGAGAAAATCGCGGGGCGTCAACGTAGCCTTTCAGCTTTGCGAATTTGGTCAGACGCTTGCCATCGGCTCCGACAGTCCATACTTCTGAGGTTGGAAGGCCACCCGAGATGTCAGCAAGAAAAACGACCTGGCTGCTATCCATAGACCATGAGATTGATCGCACAGCGAGCTTTTCTTTTAGCTCAACGGTATGTGATCCGCCAGCGTCGGAGCTGATGGTCAGGTATCCGTTCATGACGCAAGCAAGGCTGACGCCATCTGGAGAGATTGCAACTTGACCGATCTCCGTGGCCTTCGGCATTGAATCAATAATCGTGGCGGCACGAGAAGGAGCTCCCTTGCTGGTCTCGGCCAGGGCAACCATAGGCAGAAGCGAAAGACATAACCCCAAATGAATTCCGAATTTAAGCATGGGCGTGAGTATACTCGCGACGGCATCCGGCGCGCTACAATGAGCGCTATGAGTCTGAGACGAACTGTTATCGCCTCCGCGATCTTTATGGTCGCAATGGCAGGTGCGCGTGAAAAGAAGCCAGCGCCGCCTTCCTCGTCAATCAACTTCACCATCCTTAAGGATTACAACGGCAAGCCGGTACGCAATGCCGCGGTTGTGCTGCATCCTGTCGAGGATGGTGGGAAGCAGGAAAAGGGCGGCCTGGAGTTGAAGACCAATGCCGAGGGTAAAGCAAACATGGATGGACTTCCTTACGGAAAGTTACGCGTCCAAGTGCTGGCACATGGACTGCAGACTTACGGCGAAGATTTCGACGTGGAACAACCTACGATGGAGATTACGATCAAGTTGAAAAGTCCGAACGGACAATATTCGATATACGACGATCACACCGCACCAGACCAAAACACAGATAGCCAAACAAAGACGCCCGAGTCTAAGCCGCAGTAAGCTGCTAGCATTCGATCACTTTCTGATTTCACTTAGGCCCAAGCATGCGATATGGAATTTTCATTTTATTGATTGCAATCTTTATGGAACCGATGCCCTCATCTGCACAATTACTGACTGCGCCCACCGCGATTTCGGACCCGACAAAGGTTCCGCTCAAGCCTAATGCTCAAGTTGAGCAGGGACAGCAGAGTCTCTCAATACAAAGGCTTTATATGACGCGTCAAGTTGGGCAACCATCTTGGTCTCCGGATGGAAAGCAGATCGTCTTTGTGAGCAACATCAGCGGGCGCAACAATCTGTGGCTGGTTAATGCCGATGGCGGATGGCCCACACAGCTCACCGTAAGCGATCAGCGGCAGACGCAACCCGCGTGGTCTCCAGATGGAAAGTGGATCGCATACATCTCAGATTACGACGGAGATGAGCAATGGGACATCTTTCTGGTGTCACCGAAAAGCGGCCAGGTCGTGAATCTTACAAATACTCGAGAGATCGCCGAGGAGAGTCCGACGTGGTCGGCGGACGGACGCTATTTGGCTTACATCGTGAAGCCGAAAACATCGCCGACTTATGAGATCGACGTTTACGACATGGTGTTGCGAGAAACGAAGCATATAACCACTGGCGCTCCTGCCGATTTGTCGAATGAGGGACCGATCTGGTCGAAGGACGGAAAGTGGATTGTCTATACACAATCCCAGGCAAAAGGGACCGACTCCAATGTGTTTATAGCCGACGTGGCGACCGGCAAGAGCACGCTGCTGACACCGCACACGGGCGAACAGGTTTATGGCGCTCACGATTTATCTCGAGATGGAAAAACGATTCTGCTCACGTCGAACGCCGAGAATGGCTACAACAATGTCGCTTTGCTCGACATTGCGACCAAAAAGATTTCGTGGCTAACAAAAGACAAATGGGAAATTCATGCGTCGAGTTTTTCGCCAGATGGGAATCATGTCACCTGGACGGCAAATGTAGAGGGGAACACAGCAATCTATCTGCACGATCTGAACACAAAGAAAACTGACTCGCTTCCCTTGCCTGCCGGCGTGAATGTACCGGTTGGGGGCAACTCGCCTTTCTCCGCAGACAGCACGCGCATGCTCTATAGCCACAACGGGCCCACTGCGCCCGGCGATATTTGGGTGTACACGCTCGCGACTGGCAAATCACGCCAATTAACGAATTCTCTTCTCGCTGGGGTTCGGCCGGAAGATATGGTCGAACCTTACCTCGTTCGCTATCCGAGCAAAGATGGTAAATGGGCGATTTCTGCACTGCTCTACGTTCCCTATAACATGCAGCGCAACGGTCAGAATGCGGCGATCGTCTACGTGCACGGCGGTCCAACTTCACAGACGGTCAACTCGTTTAACCGATTTATTCAGCACATCGTGAATCAGGGATATATGGTTATTGCGCCCAACTATCGCGGATCTTCGGGATACGGCAAGGAATTTCAGCAGGCCAATTTGTTCGATATGGGCGGTGGGGATTTGCAGGACGTGATATCCGCAGCCGAATGGATCAAGAAAACTGGTTTTGTAGATCCCAAAAAAGTAGTTTTGATGGGTGGAAGTTATGGTGGATATTTGACCATGATGGGCGTCACTAAGGCTGCCGACGAATGGGCCGCGGGCGTGCCAATTGTGCCATTCGTTAACTGGTTCACCGAGATGGCCAATGAAGACCCCGTACTTCAGCAGTCTGACCTTGCAACGATGGGCGATCCCGTAAAGAATAAGGCGCTGTTCGAAGACCGGTCCCCGATTTTCTTTATGGACAATATTAAGGCTCCACTCTTGCTGTTAGCAGGTGGGAACGATCCAAGATGTCCGCATACGGAAGCGCAGCAGGTGGTAGAGGCGATCAAGAAGCGTGGCGGAGTTGTTGATTACAAGATGTATGAAAACGAAGGACACGGGTTTGCACGCGTGGAAAATCAGATTGATGCATATCAGCGTGTGTCAGATTTCCTGAAAGCGCACGTCCCGCCAGCCAATTGCGGATGCTCGCTGACTGAATAAACTACAAGTCGAGTCTACGGATCGTATACACCGTTGCCGAATCCGGCTTTGCGCGCGGCCTCCTGCAAGTCTTCAAGCTTCTTCTTTTCAGAATCCATCTGCTGGTTCAGCGCCTGGATTTCGTCCAGCTTGGCTTGCGCACGAGTATTGGTTTGAGCCGCGTTATACGAAACGCTAGATCGCGCGAAATGAACGGCCGAGGTCTCGTGATCGATACGAGCCTGAAGTGCGGAGATCGCGCTTTTCTGAGTCAGAATCTTTGCGCGAAAATTACGCGCTTCTTTGTCCATCGCCAAAACCTTGGCAGAATCGGGATCCGACTTCTGCTTTGATGAATGACGCTGCGCAACCGCACCTTCATCCGCTAGCCCTTCGGTCGGCATATCGTCGTTGGTGATTACATTTTCGGCTGGCCGATTCTGCACTCTCTGCTGATTTTGCCGAGCAACGTCCGCGACAGATTGCGCTTGGGCGTGTAACGACAGTAGGCAGAATGTGGATAGCATTATCAACCAATTTGCTGGGCGTATCAGGTTGCGAGTGGGCTTCATCGTTGACCCTCAAGAGTCACCCTTATATGGTAGGTGGGAGAACGCTGAAAGGCGACGTTACCGCGGTACAGGCTGTGCGTGTCCAAACGCTACTTTTGGGAGAGAACGATCGCTTCTACAAGACCCGGAATGGTGTATTTGCGGGCTTCTACGTGCGCGGAAAGGCCAGCATCTCGGAGCGTTGCGGACGTTACTGGTCCGATAGAGGCAAAGCGGAGCCCCATCAGCCTGTCTTTACCCGCCAGTTCCAGGAAATTCTTTACTGTTGATGAACTGGTAAACGTGATAATGTCCGGTCGGCGGCGCGAGTCTCCCAATACCTTTCGAAGCCGGGTACGCGACGATTTCGGAATGACAGTTTCGTAAGCTTCGACAACATCAACGTTAGCTCCGAGCTTACGCAACTCACGAGGAATCACGTCACGCGCAACTTTGGCACGGGCCAACAGGACGCGCTTCCCCTTCACTTTTTTCTTAAGGCTTTCGACGACTGATTCGGCGATGTACTCTTTCGGCACGACAGCCACTTTCAGTCCACGCCTTTCAAGCGCCTTGCGCGTTGCGGGGCCGATAGCAGCAATCTTAAGATGCTGAAAGCTTTTTCGCGTGAATTTGAGCTTCTGTGCTCGATCCCATAAAGCCTCAACACCGTTCACACTCGTCAGGATCAGCCAGTCATAATCGGCAATCCTTTTTAGCGCAGAGTCGAGTGGCTTGTGCGAGCGAGACTTCCGAATCTCAATAAGTGGAATTTGGATGACTTCTGCGCCGAGATCAGTCAACAACGACGAAAGATCGTCCGATTGATGGCGCGCTCGTCCGACGAGAATGCGCAGGCCAACTAGAGGCTTTTTCACAGAGAGCCGTCTTCGTGCTGCAGTTCTAAAGCGTGAATCAAACTTTCGGCTCCGTCGCGTAGAAGAGCGTCGCCAACCGCCTTTCCGAGTTGAATCGGATCGCTACCAGTTTGTGATTTCCGCAAGATTTTGGTTCCATCAGGACTAGCAACAACAGCATCGACGAAGAGCGTGTCATTTTCTACCCGACAAAAAGCTCCGATAGGAACTTGGCAACCTCCGCCTAAGCGGTTAAGTAATGTGCGTTCACTAGTCGTGGTAGCGCGAGCGTCGCGATCATCGAGAAACTTAACGAGATCGAGGGTGACAGAGTCACCGGCACGAATTTCAATGGCGAGTGCGCCCTGGCCTGCAGCTGGACACATCATACTGACGGGCAACAGTTGGCGGACCGAATCAGTCTGTCCGAGGCGATTTAGCCCTGCTGCAGCAAGGATAATCGCATCGTATTCGCCTGACGCGAGTTTACGCAATCGGGTGTCCACGTTGCCGCGCAGCGGTAGCAGCTTGAGATCTTGACGGATAGCTTTGATCTGCGCCTGACGCCGCAAGCTACTGGTACCGACTCGGGCGTTCGATGGCAATTCTTCGATGCTTGCGAATTTCTGGGAACAGAATGCATCTCGGGCATCTTCGCGTTCGGGAATTGCTGCAATTTCGAAATCACTCGAAAGCTCCGTGGGCAGGTCTTTCAGGCTATGCACAGCCAGATCAACTCTTCTGGCGAGAAGAGCTTCTTCAATTTCCTTCGTGAAGATTCCCTTGTCGACCCCGCTCTTTGCGCCAACCTGCGATAGCGGAACGTCAATGATCTTGTCGCCTATCGTTTTAATGATTTCGATGTCAACCTGATGCCCGACGGAGCGAAGCAGGGCGGCGATATGATTAGCCTGCCAGAGCGCAAGTGCGGAACCGCGTGAACCGATGCGCAACGATGCCATTACGCATCGCCCTCATTCTTGTCTTTATTTCTGTCATTCGCTGGCTTCTTTTTTTCCTGCAAATTGAAGAGTCGCCTAACCACGTCTACCACAGTCGTTGCTTCGGACTCCCGCGCCGCAGTCTTCAATGTGCTGATGGGAGTGTGCATGATCTTGTTCACGATTCCGCGCGTCAAGGCGTCCAAAGCGAGTTCCTGATCTGCAGAGAGAGTGCCGAGGCGGCCACGGGCGCGGTCAATTTCGGCCTGGCGAATCGTTTCCAGATGGTCTTGTAGCGAGACGATTGTCGGAACAACATCACGCGATTGCAGACGTGCCTGGAACCTTTCTACTTCCACATTGACGATGGTTTCGGCCCGGTCAGCTTCCTGACGCCGGCTGGAAACGTGGGCGGTAACTGCCTGTTGCAGATCGTCGATGTCATAGACAAAAATGCCGTCCAACTTATTCATTTCGGAGTCAACGTCGCGAGGCACTGCTATATCGATAAAAAACATCGGACGATTTTTTCGCCGTTGAAGAAATAGCTCCCCGTGTTCGCGGCGAAAAATCGCATGGGGAGCCCCAGTCGAAGTAATGACAATGTCCGCGCGATCGCAGGTCTCATAAAGTTGTTCGAATCGAATTGCCTCGCCGCTAAACTTGGCGGCGAGTTGCGTAGCACGTTCATGCGTACGATTCGCAACAAAAATCGATGCGGCGCCATGCGCCAAAAGATGGCGCGCAGCCAATTCGCTCATCTTGCCAGCGCCGACCAGATATACGTGCTTGCCTTCCAGCGATCCGAATATTTTCTTCGCCAACTCAACGGCAACGGACGCCACAGAGACGGCGGACGACCCGACTGCTGTTTCCGTACGGACACGCTTTGCCACTGCAAAAGCCCGGGTTAGCAATAGGTCAAGATGCGAATGAATTGTCCCAACGGCCCGAGCGGTGGCATATGCGTCTTTTACCTGACCGAGAATTTGCGGCTCTCCAACAATCATGGAATCCAAGCTGGAGGTGACACGGAACAGATGCCGTACCGCTTCGCGACCCGACAACTCGTAAAGATGTGGAGCAAAATTTGCGGGCTCGATTTCAAAATAATCGCGGAGAAATCCGCGCAGGTCTGCGCCGCCGTTTGTAGTCTGTGCCAATAGCTCCACGCGATTGCATGTGGAGAGAATCAGACTTTCATCCACGCCGGGATGGGACGCCAGACGCCTGGTCGCGTCCGCGAGTCGAGATTCAGGGACGGCGATCTTCTCGCGCACCTCTACCGGCGCGGTATTGTGATTCACGCCGATGAGCTGAAAACTCATGAAACTCCGAACCTGTGAATAGTGTTAGCAGCCCACGCGATCACCGCCGCAGCGAATGCGCCAGATGCCAGATATGCGGCGCGGCGGCCACGCCAGCCAGAACTCCATCGCATGTAGAGCAGAACCATGTAGACGGCCCACATCAGTAATGAAAGGAAAATCTTCGGATCGAAGAAGTTAATTGCTCCAAACGTTTGTTGGGCCAGGGCAATTCCAACGATCAACCCCACCGTCATAAAAGGAAAGCCGAGCAGCAACGAGCGCAAGCCAATCTCGTCGATGACTTCGAGGGCTGGAAGACGTGCCAATAATCCGGCGGAACGTTTGGTCTTGAGCGCCCGTTCCTGCACCAGATAAAGCATGCTGGCGCCGAAACTAATTACCAGCGCTGCATATCCAGCGAGAATGAAGGCAATGTGGACCAGGAGCCATCCGCCGTTGGCTTCCGGCGAGGAAAGCAAGAACGGACGCTGCCCTGTGGCGGCGAGAAACGTTAATAGAAAAACCGCCGGGAATATTACGATTCCGGGCGACGTGGTCTTATACACCGCGTAGACGATCATGAAGGCAGCCATGATCAGTAATGCCAAAAATGATTCCAAGCTGTGCACTGAAGCCAGCGTTAGCTGTCCGGCGAATCCCGTCGTCTCGACTAACGAGACGATTTGAAAAACCATACCGAGGTAAGCCGCGTGGAGTGCAATTTTCGCGAGCCAGTCGCTAACACGGGTCAACGCGACCAGGGCATAAATGAGGCCGACGCCATAACATCCCAGTGCGACGCGGAGCCAGAAAATGGGCATAAGTACGAGCCAACTATATGACTAAGTAGTAATTATATCTAGGTTTGCGAGCCAGACTCCGGTGCAGAACTTTGAGTTAAGCGTCAACCGGTGCGGCCCGAAGTCGTTTGGCAGCGGTCTCCGATGTGAGCGGAGAATAATAGACTTCCTTGAACGTATAAGACTTCCCTTTCGATTTGATAATCGGAAGAATCTCGATGTGCCAGTGGTAGTCCTCGTCCAGTGTTTTCCAGTATCCGAGGCGCGCGGATTGATGCAAGCTGTTTGGCGAAGTGTGCAGCACTAGGTGAAACTCCTCGCTGACGCTGCGGATGCGTTGCAACGTGTGGCGAATCAGCAGAGCTAACTCACGCATGCTCGCCGGGCGATTTAAGCCGAAGCGCTCGAAAGCGGCTTCGTGGGTGCGCGGCAAAATCCAGGTCTCATACGGAACACGTGGAGCATACGGACAAAGCGCCACGAAATCGCTTCGCATTTCTATAATGCGTTGCTCCTGACGAATGTCCTGCGCAAGAATGTCGCAAAAAACGCAACGTTCCTTGCTTGCAAAATATTCGCGCGCCGCCCGCAGTTCATAAAGCACGCGTCGCGGAACGAATGAGGTCGCCGTCAACTGCGAGTTCGGATGTTCAAATTCCTGCCCCGCAGCCTTTCCAAAATTCTTGAACATGCTGACATACTTCAGGCGAGTATCAAGTTTCAGATCTTGAATACGGCGTGCCGCCAAAAGCAGGAATTGTTCGATCTCGGAATCACTCGCATTCCAAAGCTGTCGATCATGATGGGAATTTTCAACCAGAACTTCGTGTGCACCGACGGGGCGCATACGGTCGTAAATCCCGTCCCCACGCCGAGTCGCTTCGCCTTCAATGTGGTACAGCGGCGCTGGATGCACCACGGACTGCGTCTGCCAATGTCCGTCAGTGCCAGCAATTGAAGCAACCACATGCGGAGAATGGTTCGCATCCCGACAGAACTGACAAGGCTGCCCTTCGGTTGAGGCGCCGAGTTCATCGGCAGTGTCGTCGCCGGTAATGACCCACGAGCGGGTGATGGGATCTTTGCGTAGTTCCATTTCATATCTAGCAGAGCACTGGCTAGGCCGCTGCGTCAACTGAGGCTCGCATGAATGTCGCAGAATCGGTGCGTCGCGTTTGTTATAATCCGCGCATCGCGCCTTCCTCCATGAGTGAGCCTTCCACGCCCCTGATGCGGCAATATGCCGCTGTCAAGAAAGAACATCCGACTGCACTTTTGTTCTTTCGGCTGGGTGATTTCTACGAACTTTTCTTTGATGACGCCATTCTCGCCGCGCGTGAATTGCAAATCACCCTTACATCCCGGAACAAAGAAAAAGGCACTGCGATTCCCATGTGCGGAGTGCCCTATCATGCCGCAGAAGGGTACATCGGCAAACTCATCCGTAAAGGTTTTAAGGTTGCAGTGTGCGAGCAGATGGAGGAGGCGGGTGGTGCGAAAAAGCTGGTCCGTCGCGAAGTAACGCGTGTGGTCACGCCGGGGACGGCAGCCGATTCATCGCTTGGCCCTGAAGAGAACAATTTCCTGGCAGCAGTCGCTCAGATTGGTGAGCGGTCCGGATTCGCCGCACTCGATCTTTCAACCGGAGAATTTCGTGCCACCGAATTCAGCGGCACAGATTCCAGCCGAAGAATTCAAGAAGAATTACAGCAACTGCGTCCGAAGGAGGTTCTGTACGGATCGGCGGCTCCATTGTTTGAGCGTGGAGCTTCTTCTCAGTCAACCCCGGCTCATGCGAATCCTGCACAGCCGGATCTTTCCAGCGGAAAGGGTTTTGCGGAGACTCCGCTGGATGACTGGATTTTTGCTCCGGATCATGCAATCCCGCTGCTGGAAAATCACTTCGGTGTGCTTTCGTTGGAAGGCTTCGGTCTCGCCGGTAAGCCGGCTGCCGCAGCCGCAGCTGGAGCGATTCTTTACTACGTCCGCTCGACGCAACGTGGAGCGCTGGAGCATGTCGACAGAATCGGTTTCTACGAACGTCAGCATTGCCTCGTACTTGACACAGTCACTGTCAGGAATCTCGAACTCATCGAACCTTTATTCGCCGGGACAGATGCAGGTATCACCGTCTTTCGCGCAATCGACGCAACCGTTACTCCGATGGGCAAGCGGCTGCTTCGAACGTGGCTTCTGCGTCCCTCGATTGATGTTTTCGAAATTAACGCCCGCCTCGATGCTGTGCAGATACTGGTAACGGAAACCGTTGCCCGTGAAGAGTTGCGGCGATCGCTGGATGGCATTCTCGATCTGGAACGGCTGCTCAGCCGAGTCACGCTTGAAACTGCCAATCCACGCGACGTGTTGGCACTGGCCGCGTCATTGGCAAAAATCCCGGCGGTGGTGCAGGCATTGCGACTTCTGCGCGCCCCCAGGTTGCAGACTCTATCGGAACTCGTTGATCCTATCGCCGATTTGCGGGAGCACATCGACCGCACAATTGTTCCTGAACCACCGATTTCGTTAAGCGATGGCGGAATCATTCAAAGCGGCATTCATCAGGAACTCGATGATCTGCGAAATCTTAGTCGCAACAGCAAACAATTTCTTGCGCAAATCGAGCAGCGCGAACGGCAACGCACCGGAATTGGATCGCTGAAGGTAAAGTTCAATTCGATCTTCGGATATTACATCGAGATATCGAAAGCTAATCTTCATTTGTCCCCGCCTGATTACGAACGAAAACAGACGCTGGTAAATGCCGAGCGATTTACTACTCCTGAACTGAAGGAGTATGAATCGAAGATTCTCGATGCTGAAGAAAAGATTGTCGAAATCGAACGTGGATTATTTGCGGAATTGCGATCAGCAATTGCAGCCGAAGCAAAACGCATTCGTCAGACTGCATTAGCTCTGGCCGAAGTCGACACTCTGGCGGGGCTGGCGCACATAGCAGCATTGCGCAATTACTGCCGTCCTAATTTTGATGGATCAGGCGACATCGAAATACTCGAAGGCAGGCATCCGGTTATCGAGCTTCAGGAGATGACCGGGGGCACCGATCGTTTTGTCCCGAATGATCTTTATTTGAATTCGGCCACACATGCAGTACTGATTCTTACTGGACCGAACATGGGCGGAAAATCTACATACCTTCGCCAAGCGGCGTTGACCGTCATATTGGCACAGATGGGATCGTTCGTTCCGGCGCGATCGGCACGGCTCGGAATTACGGATCGTGTGTTCACTCGCATCGGTGCCAGCGATAACCTTGCCCGCGGACGTTCGACGTTCATGGTGGAAATGACGGAGACTGCGGCTATCCTTCATAGCGCGACGGCACAATCGCTCATCCTATTGGATGAAGTTGGTCGAGGCACGGCAACTTACGACGGCCTGGCAATTGCGTGGGCGGCGATTGAATTTATTCATGCGCGAACGCGAGCCAAGACGCTTTTTGCGACACACTATTTCGAATTAACGGAACTGGCTGAACAACTATCCAGAGTGAAAAATTATCACGTATCGGTGAAGGAATCCGGCGGCAACATTGCCTTTCTCCGAAAAGTTGAGCCCGGAGCTGCCGACAAAAGTTACGGCATTGAAGTGGCCAAACTAGCAGGCTTGCCGAATGAGGTGATCGTCCGCGCCAGAGAAGTGTTGGCCGAGCACGAAAGCGCCGAAGCGCGAGTGACAGCAGAACTGTCGTCTGGCGACAGTATGCGTGAAAGACCCGCGCAGTTGACCATCTTTACGCCGTTATCGCAGCCAGTGCTCGATCAATTGCGCGCAGTCGATCTGAATAGTCTCACTCCATTGGCCGCATTGAATTTGTTGGCTGAGTTGAAGAAGCAAGTCGATTGATGATCAAAAAGAAACGCAAACTTTCGTTGGACATTGGCCAACTGCTGATTGTCGGCTTTGATGGCACAGAAATGTCTCCGGAACTGGCAGAGATGTTGTCACGCATCCAGCCAGCAGGGGTCATTTTATTCGGACGCAACATCGTTGAAGCAACTCAAACTTACAAGCTTCTGAAGGACTGCCAGGCGTTTGTATCCAGTCCGTTATTTACGTCCGTCGACTTAGAAGGGGGCCGCGTCGACCGCTTCCGCGAAGTTTTTGGACGCGCACCTTCAGCAGCGGACGTATATGCAACGGGCAAACGACCGCTTTTTCGCAAGCACGGAAAAGTTATAGGCGATTGTTGCCGGGCGTTGGGATTCAATACGGACTTCGCTCCCGTCGTTGACCTCGCGCTGGAAGCATCCAGAACAGTGATGAGTTCCCGTGCAGTTTCTGCCGATCCTAAGCAGGTAGTAATTTATGCGCGCGAATTTTTAGTTGGACTCCGGTCTTCGGGACGATTGGGCGCGATCAAACACTTCCCTGGCCTCGGTGGAGCTAATCTCGACACGCATCATGAGCTGCCCAGTGTCGGCAGATCGTACAAGCAAATGTGGGATGAAGATATTTATCCTTATCGCGCGCTTCGCAAAGACGCACCGATGGTGGTGGTGGGGCATGCGAATTATCCACAAATAACGCGCGACCCGTCGCCAGCATCGCTTTCGAAAAAATGGATCACCGATGTTCTGCGAAAGAAAATTGGCTATCGCGGACTAATTGTCTCCGACGATCTGGAAATGGGCGGGGTTCTAAAAGCCGCCCCCATTGAGGTTGCTGCAGAGCAATTCATTCGCGCGGGCGGAGATATTTGCCTGGTGTGCCATCAGGCGGATTACGTCAATCGTTGTTTCGATCGCCTGGTGTCCGAAGCGAAGCGTGATTTGAGGTTTGCGCAACGCGTGCACGAATCTTTAAACAAGATCAGGCTCTTCAAGCACAAAGACCCTGCATTCATTCGTAAGCGATCCGCAATGCCGTCTCAGGAGAAGATACAAGCGTTGTCTCGAAGCCTGTGGGAGTTTAGTGAACAGGTTCGCCTCATCGGAATCGCGAAAGATAATTCGAGTCAACAGCGGTCGAGCAGGCGATGATCGTTGCCGGCATCATGAGCGGAACATCGGCAGATGGCATCAACGTTGCATTTGTACGCATGCCTGCAAGCCCGCGCGTCCCGACATTCAAATTACTTGGGCATCTTGAAGTGGCATATCCGAAGAAAGTTAGAGATGCGATCCTAGCCGCGATGAATGCAAAAGCCACCAGCGTGGCAGACCTTGCGCGTTTGAATTTTCTGCTCGGCGAGCTTTATGCAGATGCGGTGTTAGCGGCACAAAAGAAGCTCCGGATCAAAGCGGAACTCATCGGATGCCACGGGCAGACTTTGTACCATCAAGGCGAGCCGAAATCATTCCTCGGGCGCAGAGTAGCAGCGACCTGGCAGACCGGAGAAGGCGCGGTGATTGCAGCGAGAACTGGAGTCCCAGTGATTTGTGATTTTCGTCCCGCAGATATTGCCGCGGGCGGTAAAGGCGCACCGCTGGTTCCCTTCTTTGACTACCTGATTTATTCCGACAACAAGATCGGACGCGTTGTCCAAAACATTGGGGGAATCGCAAATCTCACCGCGATTCCCGCGAACGCCGGCGCTGGCGACGTGGTGGCTTTCGATACCGGGCCCGGAAACATGGTCATCGACGCAGTGATGGACCGGCTGTTCAAGCAACCATATGACCACGATGGAAAGATTGCCGCGTCAGGTCAAGTGATTGAGAAAGTTGTAGCGAGGATGCTGCGAAACCGCTTCTTTCTGCGAAAGCCACCTAAGACTGCCGGGCGCGAAGAATTCGGACGAGAATTCGTCGCCAACTTTTTACGCGCGTGCGGACGTGCGGCGAAGCAAGACATCATAGCGACAGCGACAAGTCTCACCGCGAAGTCTATCGCCGATGCGCTTCGCCGTTTTGTAATCAAGGAGTCAAGCAGGTATCGCGAGTTTGTCGTGTCCGGTGGCGGAACGAAAAATCCCACATTGATGGCAATGCTAGCCAATGAGCTCAGACCGCTGGGATTGGAGATGCGATTCTCCAACGAATTCGGAGTGCCTTCCGAAGCAAAAGAAGCGATTGCGTTTGCTTTGCTGGCATACCAAACATGGAACCGCAGACCGTCGAACGTTCCCTCTGCCACTGGTGCAAAAAGAATGGCAATCCTTGGGAAAGTTTGCTACCCTTGAGCGCGCAGTGCGTTTCTAATCACCCAAGAAGAGAAGGCCGTGCTCAATATCTTCACCGCGTATCACTTCTTCTCCTGATTCTGTTCTTGCTCTCATGCGCTCAGAGACCTGATCCGAATACATTGGTCATGATCATCGAGAGCAGCCCTACGAATCTCGATCCTCGCGTCGGACTTGATGCGCAGTCGGAACGAATCGACGAATTACTGTTCGATGCATTGCTCACGCGCGATGAACATCTTAATGTCCAGCCTGGCCTCGCGGAAAGATGGGAGACGCCCGATCCGCTTACTTACATCTTTCACATTCGACGCGACGTTAAATTTCATGACGGTCGCCCACTTACATCTCGCGATGTGAAGTGGACATTCGATTCGCTATTACGGGGCAAAGTTCGTAGCACAAAATCCGCAGCGTATCGTTTTGTCGATCGTATTGAAGCGCCTGACGATTTCACCGTGACGTTTCATATGAAGGAACCCGACGCCGCTCTGCCATGGAATTTATCTGAAGGGGCAATAGGAATCGTGCCGAACGGCAGCGGAAGCGAACTGGCATCGCACCCAATAGGGACGGGGCCATTTCGATTCGTAAGCGCGGAGCCGGACAGGTATGTAGTCGTAGCGCGAAACGATAGCTATTGGAAAACTCCAGCACAGATATCCCAAGTGCGCTTTATCGTGGTGCCGGACGCGACAACCCGCGCGCTCGAATTGCGGAAAGGCAGCGCCGACATCTCGATTAACGCCCTGGGATACGACACGATTCCAACGCTGCAGCACGAGTCCAACGTGCAAATCCTGCGAGCGCCGGGAACGGTTCTAGCTTATCTCTCGTTCAATCTGCGCGATCCGATATTGAAGGACTCGCGAGTTAGGCAAGCAATCGCGTTTGCGATTGATCGGCAGCCACTCATTCACAATGTGTTGCGGGACTTTGCCCGCCCCGCGGATAGCTTATTGCCGCCGCAAAGCTGGGCTTACAATGCCGATGTTCCTCGCTATCATTACAATCCGGCGCGAGCTCGCGAACTTCTTGATCAAGCCGGATACCCAGCAGTCAACGGTATACGGTTTCACATCACGATGAAAACCTCGACCGAGGAAAGCACGCGCCTTCTTGCCGCGATTCTTCAGCAGCAACTTCGCGATGTTGGAATAGCTCTCGACATTCGCACTTTCGAGTTCGCGACATTCTTTTCGGATGTAACACGCGGCGAATTTCAGATGTATTCACTACGGTGGATCGGGGGGAATGAAGATCCCGATATTTTTGAGTATGTCTTTCACTCATCGCGATTCCCTCCGCATGGGGCAAACCGCAGTTTTTATGCGAATCCGAGGGTCGACCTGCTGATTGATCAGGCGCGCGTGGCGTCTGATCAAAACACGCGAAAGCAGTTATATGCGGAACTTCAAAAGGTCCTTGCCGAAGACGAGCCCTATATCAATCTCTGGTATTACGACAATCTTCTTGTCGCTTCGCGGCGAGTCGGTAACCTGTCGCTAAATCCATCCGGCAATTATGATTTTCTGAAAACTGCTACGCTCAACGACCATTGAGGCTCGTCGACCCTTTTAACTCGCGTGATACCATCGAAAAACGTGAAAATTCTATTTATTGGTGACATTTTTGGGCGTCCTGGACGCAACATTGTCAAAGACCGACTGCGCGAACTCGTTGGTGAGCACGCAATTGATCTGGTCATTGCAAACGGTGAAAATGCCGCTGCCGGATTTGGAATTACTCCGCAGCTTGCGGAAGATTTATTCGAACTTGGCATTGATGTAATCACTACCGGCAATCATGTTTGGGATAAACGCGAAATAGTCGATTACTTCAAGATGGCCGACCGCGCTGGCCACAGCATGGAACGTCGGGTGCTACGTCCGGCAAACTATTCCGCTGATCTGCCGGGCTACGGAGTTTACGAGGGTAAGAAAAATGGCGTTCCTTACGCCGTGATCAATTTACAGGGACGAGTGTTCATGGCCTCGAACGATGATCCTTTTCGCGCGGCGGATCTTTTGTTGAAAGAGATTAAGGCGCGAATTATTTTCGTGGATTTCCATGCCGAAGCAACATCAGAAAAAATTTCCCTGGGATGGTATCTGGATGGACGAATCACCGCTCTCGTAGGAACACACACACATATTCCAACAGCAGACGAGCGCGTGCTACCCGGTGGGACTGCTTACATCACAGATGTGGGTATGACTGGGCCGTACGACGGCGTGATCGGCGTCCAAAAGGAATTGGTGATCGGAAGGTTTTTGAATAATATGCCGGTGCGCTTCGAAGCAGCCACTGGCGACGCGAGGCTTTGTGCGGTAGTCGTAGAGTGCGATAACACGACAGGACGCGCAAGCAGCATCAAACGCCTGATGATCACTTAGTTTTTCCGAAGAGCTTCGCGCAGGTCCTTCTTGTTCTTCACGGGTAGACTTTTTAATGCCAGCGAAGCTAGAGCCCGATAGATTTCTGCAACTTCAGGCTGTGTTTTCATCGCATTCAGATGTTTGCGGACGACCTGCGCATCCCCACGCGCGATTGGGCCGGTGAATGCGGCTGCTGGGCCCAGTGCTTCGTAATTGGCAATTGTCTGCTTTACCATGGGCAACATTTTTCTACGAGCAACGGCAGGCGGCTGTCCAGTTTGCTTCGCTACCTCTTCAGCTGCGGTCAACAGCGCTACAAGTAGAGGAGACACAAGAGATCCCCATGCGTGATAGGCGGGCTTGTGTTGTTTCCTAATTAGGAACGGATTGCCACCGAGGTCGCGCACAATGCGTCGAGCTTTGAGTCGCGCACTCAAGTCGCCTTCGAGCGCAAACGACACTCCCTTAAGCTCAGGAACTGCATTCTGAATAAACGTCATGAACGGATGGACTGCAGCAACAAGCGCTCCACGTTGCCGCAGAACATCCAGTTCATCGCTAGATAATGCACCGCTGGCATGGAACGCAGTCTTCCCTTTCCATATCACACGCTTAGCCAGAGATGCAGCCGTATTCGCGATTTCGCGATCCGGCACGCAAAACCAAATCACGTCCGCATCAAGAGTAGCTTTTCGAAAGCTGGCCAACTTCGCACCGATAGATTTAGCCAATCTCTTTGCCGGTGATTTTAAAGATGGCCCTCGCGTGACGATTTCGAAGATTTTATATCCCGATTGTTGCAGTTCTCGCGCCAGCGCGGACCCGAGGCGTCCTGCGCCAATGATGGTGATGGTTGGTTTCGACTTCGTCTTCATCCCGGCTGAGAATAGCAGGATGCGCCGCCATAGGACAAAGCTTCCAGCTACCTGGTTCCCCCGGTCTGGTCGTTTATATTCGATAGATGAAGAAATCAGCCAATACCAAGTCTTCAAAACCAGCCACCAAAGCGCGCATCGTATCCTCGAAGGTCGTTTATCGCGGACCAGCATTCTGGGTCACTGCCGATAATGTGATTGAGCCTCACGGCATTCGCGCTCGACGCGACGTGGTTCATCACACGGGTTCAGTCGTAATCATTCCTTTGGACGAAACTGGCCGCAGTCCGCGCGTATTGCTGGAACGCCAATATCGCCACGCAGCGGGACAGTATCTCTGGGAACTTCCAGCGGGGCGTATCGATGCTGGAGAACAGCCGCTTCCCGCCGCGAAGCGCGAACTGCTCGAAGAGACCGGGTACACGGCGTCAAAGTGGAAGCGCATTATTAAGTTCTACGCCAGCCCCGGTTTTGTTGCCGAAACGATGTCGATATTTCTCGCGCAAGGATTGAAAGCCGGTATCGCGCAACCGGAGCCTGATGAAGTGATCGCTCTGCGTTTCTTTTCTCTGGATGCCGCTCTTAGCATGGTCCGCAATCAATCGTTGAAAGATGCCAAGACGATCTCCGGGATCTTGTGGCTCGGCGACCATTTTCGAGCCGCCAAGTAGCGTAAATCCGCCTTAAATACGCTTGACAGTCCCACCTCATAGACGCACAATGACAGCAAAATCAGTTGGCACGGCCTCGGCGGCGAAGGAGTTCGTGCCCGGAGGTTTGAGGTGGATCGATTGAAAGGAACCGTCAAGTGGTTCAATAACGCCAAGGGGTATGGTTTCATTGGACGTGATGATGGCGCGGATGTATTCGTGCACTACAGTGCCGTCAATTCTGAAGGATACAAAAGTCTTCAGGAAGGCGACGCGGTAGAGTTTGAAATTACGCAAGGACCGAAGGGTCAGCAAGCAGCTAACGTCAGTAAAGCTTCCTGAACCAACAGTGGTTCGAATCGCATGCCTTATCGCGTGGCCGTGCATTGAAGGCCACGCTCGTTTTGTCGCGAATCCCTGCCAAATTCTTTTCGATCCTGGAAATCCTGCTTTCGCTTCCAGGAATCTTTATTTAGTCTTGAATCGTGGACAATAAAGCCATCGCCGGAATCCTCTACGAAACTGCTGATCTTCTTGAGATCGACGGTCAGGACTCTTTCCGCATACGCTCCTACCGTAACGCAGCCGATGCAATTGAGGCGCTGCCCCAGCAGATTTCAAACTTGATCGAAGAGCCGAAGAAAATTCTCGAAGTGCGCGGTATCGGAAAAGGCATGCTGTTGAACCTCCAGGAAATGTTCAAGGAGGGTCGCCTCCGACTGCACGCCGAAATGCTTGAGAAGTACCGTCCTACAATGTTGGAACTACTGAAGATTCAAGGACTCGGCCCGAAGACAATTGCACTGGTCTGGAGCGCGCATCAGGTAAGCGATCTGGAGGGTGTGGAAAAGCTGGCTCGCGAAGGCAAGATTCGCGAACTGCCCCGTATGGGCGAGAAGCACGAACAGAAATTGTTAAAGGCTATTGAGGATTACCGTCGCATTGCCGGAAGATTTCTCCTCGACGCAGCAGAAATTCAAGCAGACAAGATCATCGCGCATCTGTCGGAATATCCTGGAATCGAAAAAGTAACGCCTGCGGGGTCGCTACGACGAGGGCGTGAAACCGTTGGTGACCTCGACATTCTGGTGACCGGCGAATGCTGCACGAGCGAAGTGGGACGGCAAGCCCTCACGGAACACATTGTCAAATTACCTGGCCTTATGGATGTGATTGCGCGCGGAGACAACAAAGTCAGCTTTCGCATGCGTGGCGGAATGCAGGTTGATGTACGTTTGCTGGCTCCAGAGTCCTTCGGAGTCGCTCTGCAATACTTCACAGGGTCAAAGACGCATAACGTCGCCTTGCGTCAGCGCGCATTGAAAATGGGTTACACGCTCAATGAATACAGTTTGTCGCGGCTGGAAGATGAGACCGCAGTGGCCGCCAAGACTGAAGAAGAGATCTACGCAAAGCTCAATCTGGATTACATTCCGCCCGAACTGCGCGAAAATCTCGGCGAGATTGAATCCGCCGAGAAGCACAGCCTCCCCTCTTTGATTACTCAGGCCGATCTACGGGGTGATGTGCACATGCACACTGTCGAAACCGATGGACGCAACACAATTGAAGAAATGGCAGAAGCCGGACGAGATCACGGCTATAAATACATCGCGATCACCGACCATTCGAAGAACCTTGCGTTTGCAAATGGACTGGACGATGCCCGAGCGTTGGCACACATCCAGAAAATTCGCGCGACCAGCCAGGCTTTCGGCGATATCAAGATTTTCGCTGGCATTGAAGTAGATATACTCGGCGACGGTTCACTCGATCTCTCAGATTCAGTACTGGCTGAGATGGATGTTGTGATTGCCAGCGTCCACTCTCACTTTGGACAAAGCCCTGAAGAAATGACTGCGCGCCTTATTGCAGCGATCGAAAATCCCAACGTATCGATATTGGGCCATCCGACCGGACGTCTGCTGCTTCGCCGGGATGCCTACCCATTCGACATAGACGCGGTGCTCAAAGCGGCTGCGAGATGCAGGGTTGCTATGGAGCTTAATTCTTACCCTGACCGTCTCGACCTTTGTGACCGCCATCTGCGCATGGCAAAACAGTATGGCGTGAAAATTGTCATCAACACGGATTCCCACCACACCTCTCATCTGGATAAGATTCGCTACGGGATTCTGCAGGCGCGGCGAGCTTGGCTGACGAAGGAAGACGTGCTCAATACTTTGCCCGTTGATCAGTTCTCAAAAGCTATGAAGCATGCGTGGCCGATCGCCGCATGACGATGGCAATCGGCATAGAATCGACTCGAGGGACCCATGCCCGATAACGATTTACCCATCGCGCCTCAACAAACACCATTCAATATTGGCGAGGAATTCAGCACGCCATCGAAGAAGTTGCCTCCGGTGCAAATCGTAATCGCTTGCATTGTGACCATCGCCGCCGCCATCGCTGTTTTCAGTTTCGTTCATCGTCCGCATTCGTTTGCTTCCGGATCGATTGACACACTGACAACGGTAGAAGTTCCAGGGCAAAGTTCAGTCATGCTGGCAATGAATGTCTCCGTTCATAACAATGGCAGCGTGCCTTACGTGATCCATGACATTCAGGCGACCCTTGATTCTGGCGCCAATCATTTTACAGATCAGCCCGCATCGGCCGTGGATTTCGACCGATACTATCAAGCGTTTCCGGATTTGAAGAAAGTTCCGCTTGAGCCCCTCATCGCGGAAACTCGAATTGCTCCCGGCGCTTCGTTACGTGGAACGGTGATTTTTTTGTTCCCAGTCACTCCGGACGTATTCGCGAATCGGACTGCGTTAAAAGTGATTATTCAGCCGTACGATCAGCCGATGCCTTTAGTCCTCATGAAGTAATTATTGAAAATCAACCGGGGGTTAATGCTTTTGCAGGAAACGCTTGCGTGCGAGATGGTTGTTCGCGGTGGGGTTTAAGTCGTCATATTTCAAACAGCTGATCGTTCCATCAACTTCCAGTACGGCCAATGCGACATCCTTTGCATTCGAAATTCCATGTTCACGCATGGAGCGATCAAGTTCATCTTTGCTGACTCGCTCCTTCGTCATATTTTGTGGAAGTACCTGGCCGTCGTGAACCAACAGTGTAGGTTGACCTTCGATAAACTTGCGGAAGTTCCGATTCTTGCCTGAGACCGATCCCACAAAGTAGTTCATCAGCAGAAGCGTGGCGGCCGCCACTACTCCGCCCATGAGCGAAGTATCAGGCCCGGTCATCGCATTTTGTACGGAATTACTGAGCAGCAACAGAAGCGTGAGGTCAAACGGCGTCATTTGACCGACTTCGCGCTTGCCGCTTAACCGCACTCCCACCAAAACTACTGCATAGATGGTGAGAGTGCGGGCGGCGATATAAACGAGGGTAAGCGCGCCCGGATACACGTTACGATGGGCCGGCGGTCACCGGAACCGGAGCATTCTTCGGGGTACTTAGATATCCCGTGGCTTGCCTTTTGTCGACAGTCCAAACGACCAATTCGTAGAGCATATGGTCGCGCCCAGTGTAGAACTGGATGGGCTCACTCACGTTTCGGTCTTTCTTTTCGATCGACTTATCGTCCGACGTAACGCTCAAAGTGAATTTGCCACGCTTCTCGTCAGTCTTTTTCAATTGCAGGCTGACCGTACCCACGGGCTGCGGCTTGGCGCCTTTCAACAATGTGAACTGATAATAGTTGCGGTCGCCTTTGTGTTTGAGAACATCGAGATCCTGCTGAGTATTCGCGATCAATCCACTTTGAACACCCAGGTCTCCAACTGCGCTTTGAAGCTTTGCTTCAGCGGCGGCCAGTTCTGTCTTCGTCGATGCCACGTCGGTCTTAACGCCACCTACATCGGTTTTTACGTTTGCAATGTCGCCGCTTACCTGGCTGATGCCTTTCTTCTGCTGTTCTGCGAGCCGGGCTTCAGCGGCTTTCTGATCACGCTGCAAACTGGCGGAGCGATCATCCAACTCTTTCTTCGTCAGACCGACCTGTTTGGCCAAAGCTTCATCATCGGCCTCTGACGATTCCATGCGCTTCGTCAAGTCCGCAATTTGCGAACTACTAGCCATTTGGTCCTGGCCCATCTTCGTGATCTGTTCATGCTGGTGATACATCGCATACCCAGACGCGCCGACATAAAGCAACGCCAGAACCAGCAGCAACCACTTGCCGCCATTTCCTTCGGAATGCACGTGTACGCCTTCGTCCGCCATTGAGCCTCCTAAAGTTGTCTTTTGGTTATGGCACTTATTGTTGTGCAGTCGAGATGCTGTGTCAATTGTTAAAAGGGTGCGTGGCGGACACTAAAGCTGCGCGCGTTTGAGACGTAATGCGTTACCAATAACGGATACTGAACTGAAACTCATTGCAGCCGCAGCCAGGATTGGGCTTAACAATATTCCAAACCAAGGGTAGAGAATTCCGGCGGCGACGGGGACCCCGACTAAGTTGTATATAAAGGCAAAGAACAAATTCTGGCGAATGTTGCGCATGGTCGCACGACTCAATTTTCGAGCCCGGACAATTCCAGCGAGATCCCCGTGCAGTAGCGTGACCCCTGCGCTTTCAATGGCGATATCGGAGCCGGTTGCCATGGCGATCCCAACATTGGCCTGTGTCAAAGCGGGAGCATCATTGATGCCGTCTCCTGCCATAGCAACCGTGCGTCCTTGAACCTGCAATCGTTTGATGATTTCCGCTTTCTGTCCTGGCAACACTCCCGCGTGGATGTCGCCCTCGCTGAAGCCAAGTTTTTGCGCGATTGCTCTCGCGGTGACTTGGCTGTCGCCGGTCAACATAACAATTCGTAAGCCTTCATTCCTAAGATCACGCAAAGCCTTGTCGGTGGATGGTTTGATCGCGTCGGCGACACCCAGCAACCCTCGCATCTCGTCATTCACAGCTGCAAAAATCACGGTCTGGCCGCTGGCGCGAAGCGTCTCTGCACGCTCGATCCATGATTTAGTGTTGATTTCATTTTGTTCAAGGAATTTTTCGTTGCCCACCAAAACAATCTGATCCCCGATAACACCGCAGACTCCGCCGCCGGGAAACGCTTTGAATTTCTGAACCTCAGCAAGATGTATTTTGCCTTCGCGAGCCGACGCAACCACCGCCGAACCGATCGGATGCTCACTCCCTTGCTCGACGCTGGCGACCAGCCGAACGAGTTCTGTTTGGGAAGCTGCATCGGATGAGTCAGTGACAACCGATTCCAGCGATGGCTTCCCGGCAGTCAGTGTGCCGGTCTTGTCTACGACCAATGTGTCGACTTTTTCCAAAATTTCCAATGCCTCTGCGTTTTTGATAAGCACTCCCCTTTGCGCTCCGCGGCCTGTGCCGACCATGATCGCCATGGGAGTGGCCAGTCCCAACGCGCATGGGCAGGCAATGATCAATACGGCTACCGCGTTCACAATCGCGTGCGCAAGGCGAGGAGCGGGCCCGACTAGGCCCCACAGAAGGAATGTCAACGCCGCTACGGCGATCACGGTGGGAACGAACCACGCCGCCACACGATCGGCGAGGCGCTGAATGGGGGCGCGAGTTCGCTGTGCCGAACTGACCATCTGAATGATTTGCGCAATGACAGTTTCGGAACCGACGCGCTCCGCAATCATCAGAAATGATCCGGCACCGTTGACCGTGCCGCCCACAACTCGATCACCGGCAGACTTTTCTACCGGCAGGGACTCACCCGAGATCATGGCTTCATCAACGGTGCTCTGCCCGTCCACGACAATTCCATCGACTGGAATTTTTTCGCCGGGCCGAACTCGCAAGCGATCTCCATGTTTTACCTGCTCGAGGGGAATATCTTCTTCCACCCTAGTGCTGCGGACGATCCGTGCTGTTTTCGGCGTTAAATCCAGTAGCGCTCGAATAGCCGCACCCGTCTTGCTTCGTGCACGAAGTTCAAGCATTTGGCCCAGCAGCACTAACGTGACGATCGCCGCCGCAGATTCAAAATAGACGGCAGGTCGGCCTCCCATTTCCAACATCGCGGCTGGAAAAATCTGCGGAAAGACGGTGGCCACAACGCTGTACCCGTAGGCCACACCAGTGCCCATGGCGATCAGCGTAAACATATTAGTCGAACGATTGACGACGGATGCCCATCCCCGCTGAAAAAATGGCCAGCCACACCACAGGACGACGGGAGTCGCGAGCAATAACTCGATCCATGCCAGACCGGACGCAGAAAAAACCGGCTCCACTGGCATTCCCGGCAACATGTCCGCCATCGCAATAGCCAATAGAGGAACCGTGAGCGCCAACCCGATCCAGAATCGGCGAGCCATGTCGCGCAGTTCTGGATTATCTCCTTCTGCACTAATCGTCCGCGGCTCAAGGGCCATTCCACAAATCGGGCATGCTCCGGGTCCGCTGCGAACGATTTCGGGATGCATCGGACATGTGTACTCAATCCGAGTGAACGCTACTGGCGATTCGCGTTCCAATGCCATACCGCAACTCGGACAGGGCACTTGCTTGGTCTCTCGAACTTCCGGGCACATGGGACAGACGTAGAGGGCGGGAAGATTTGTACGCGGCTCGGACTTCGTAGCGGTCTCGACCGGACTTTGCCGCTGGCCTTCGGAGACAGGACGGAGATATTTCTCGGGATCGGTTTTGAATTTTGCGACGCACCCAGCGCCACAAAAATAGAAAGTCTTGCCTTCGTTGTCCGCAGTATGCTTCGCGGAAGCCCTGTTCACGCTCATGCCACAAACAAGGTCTTTTTCTTTATCTGTAGCAACCGAGTCAAGTGCAATTACCTTTGGCGTCTCACCCATCGGGATATTAGATACTTCAATCGACCGATTCGATTGTTGTATCTTATAGATACCTAAAAACTTGAACCTGCAAGTTTTAGTTTAGACGAGGCCTTGAGCTCATGACGCAAATGGAAGTTGCTTATCAATACACCGTGAAACCCGGCGAAGCTGAAATGCGAGCGCTCGACAGCCTACGCGATGTTTATGGCGTGCGACGAATATGGTTTAACGAGACTGAGAAAATCGTCCGTGTGGAATATGATGCTTCGCGGTTTAAGGAGCCAGTTATGGCTAGCTTGTTAAGGCGCGCAGGATTGGAAATCGGCGAAAAATTGGCATCAGCTTAAGGATTCAAAGCAACTGCCCGCAGGAAGTGGGCGGGGCCGGAATATTTGGGGGAGGGCTTTCTGATTCACGGAAAATGCAAGGGGCGCCTCAGTCCAACTTCTGGCCGAAGTAGTTCCGAGGACACCCCGTTGCGCGCCACTTCGTCTACCTATTTTCATAGCATCTGGTTTGCCATACCCCGTCGCTGAAAACAAACAACCTCGCCGGAATATCCTGCCGTAGAATTTGCACCTGACGGGCAATAACTACACAGTAATGTTACGGAGGGGCATAGCACTCAGTAGGGCCTCAACATCTGTCAACCAAAAGCCTGGACAACTCTTAGACGCCCGAATTTCGTGATGCCGAATTATGTGTTCGGTATCTCTCGGAATTTTCCAACGCTCCGCTATCGCGGCAATCAACGCTGCGCTGGCTGACAGTTGCGCCTGGGGCCATGCATCCGCAGCCCGACCCTCATGTTCAATGCCTATTGTGTAGAAATTAGGATTCACCCCTGCTTTCAATAATTTCCACGTAGGATTGACAACCATTCCCGCATGGAATGCTGTGTCATCTTCACTGACATATTGGTGGATGATCCCTTCGCACGAAATCCCATAATGGGCGGACTTATGGGTTGACGGATCGGCAAACACCGATTCTCCCGCAGCAAAACTTCCGTCCATGATATGGATGACGATCGCTTCGGGCTTCAGTGAAGTGGGCCGTCCTCGGAAAAAATTCCCCGGTGCGCAGCCAATCCATTTAGGAGACAGCGGATCGTCCGGGGCGTTCAAACTGCTGCCAAGTTTCCGCGTTCGCCCCGAATCCAATCGGCACCAACTAGATCATTGCCATCGGGATCAGTTTGGCCATTCTGTCGCTGCTTACGTTGTGCCGAATCGTTGCGTGCAAGTTGTGATCGCAGCCCAAGCATATCTTTCAAAATGTTGTACCAAAATGGAGCGCCCAGACTCAGCAGCAGAACTGACAGGGCCATCCCAGGCCATCTTCGAGTATCTTTAATTCTGACCACCCAATTCGAAGCGTCTGGAATCGTTACGATTCCAGCATTATTGAGCAAGCTGTACTCAAGCTTCGGATTACTGCCGCCATCGGCCGCAAACTGATTCCCTCCCTGAATTGCGATGGCTAGAGCCTGATCATCGGCTGTCAGCCTATTCATGATGGCCAATACGTCCAATTGGACGCCTAGAGTTATCAATAGAGCGACCGTAATTGTTACCCAACGAACCGACTTGGCAAAGCGATGGTTCACGCGATCAATAGTCGAGTCGAACCAGAAATTCGTTCGGACAACGAAACTGCCGGCGGCCTCGTGAGCGATTGCCAGCCCGTCCCGCACATGATTAGCTAGTTCGGGATTCGTTGCCTCGATCTGAGCCGCCATCGCCCAAATGTTACTGAGCGCGGCTTTCGGATCCGGTATGCCTCCGAGTTGCAGCGCCGCCAGCAATGCGGCGCGGGCATCATCTCCGAGCGAACCCGCACCATTTCCGCTGGCGAGATCAAGCAGCAGTTTGACAAACTCTTCGCGATGGAGAACGGTGCCAACGCGTCCGCGGGCTTCCGCGATCAGCGGATGCTTCAACATCGCCTGGGCAATTTGCTTCGCCCAGATTTCTTTTGAGATTCCGAGTTGCGAGAGCAGGCTGGTTAGTCCATCTAGAAGGTGTTTCCCACGATATTGAAGAATAGTGGAAATGCCGTGCGTAATGACGGTTACTCCCATGCTGAAAAGAAGTAGAACAGTGATAGTTCCAATTACAACGTCGAGAGTTTTAAGCATTTTATGATTGCCATCCAAGTCGAGCGAATATGAGTACCTAATTTCACCGTAACGAGCCGCTTCAGCGAGAGCAAGCAATTTCTGATTTACTTTCGCGCAGTTTCCCGATATGGGAATGGCTCGGCTTCATTGACGCACTGGAGAGCCTTCGATAGGATTGAAAGGTCAGCGAGCCCATCTCGTTTATGCGCCCGTAGCTCAGCTGGATAGAGCGAACGGCTACGAACCGTTAGGTCGGGAGTTCGAATCTCTCCGGGCGCACCATTATTTTCAACTGTCTGGCATGTTGTCAGCGGTTTCTCCACTGTTTTTTGCACGTCGCCAAACATGCTAGGCTACGCTAACGGACCCGTAGCTCAACTGGATAGAGCATTGCGCTTCGAACGCAAGGGTTGGGAGTTCAAGTCTCTCCGGGTCCACCACGCTACCTCATTCCTTCCCGCAGTTCTATTACCGCAGTAATCGCTCTGGGGTGATTACCGTTGACCCATCGGACTGGCGTCCTTACATTCACTTCAGGGGGACGTATGAAGGATATCCATGAAGTTTTGCGCCTGAAGCAGGCAAAGTACGCGCAGCTCGGCAAACAGATTGAAATGCTGCAACAGGCTGCGGAAAAACTCCGCGAAGTCGCGCCATTATTGGCGGACATGGACGATGATGACGGCGCCGTTCTGGCCGACAACGACGAACCCATGGCATCGAAGGCTGCAGCAGGAGTAGCCACAGCCCCCAAGCCGGCGGCGCGTCCAGTTACACCACGCTGGCCGTAAACATAACCGCAACACGTAATTCAGGCCAAGATATGCCATTTCACGCCATTCTGGTTTCTAAAGACGAAGAAGCAATCGCGATCCTTACACCAATCCTCCTGAGGTTTGGAGTGGAGACGCAAGACTGCGACTACGCGGAAGCTCTCGGTCTGCTGAAGGAACGCAGTTACGACGCAGTCGTCGTCGACTTTGATGACTTACAGGGCGCGGGTTTGGCTTTACAGGCGTGCGCAAACGCGAGCGATGGAAAAAAGACCATCAGCATAGCTCTGCTGAGCGACAAATCGCGTCTGCGCCAGGTCTTTGGCGAAGGCGCAAACTTCGTTTTGTACAAGCCAATTTCACAAGAGCATGCCGAAGCCGGCTTGCGGGCCGCAACAGCGTTGATCAAGCGCGAGCGTCGTGGATCGTATCGCGTTCCCGTTCAGATTCCAGCAAAAGTTCAGTTTGAAGGCAGTCCAGAAGCCGAGAGCATCATTCTCGATCTCAGCGAAGACGGAATGGACATGCTCAGCGAGCAGTCCGCCAAATTTGGCACCAAGATGAAGGCGAAATTCGCTCTGCCGGGATCGCGTTCCACCGAGGAATATTGCGGAGAAGCTGCATGGACAAATAAAAATGGCCAGTGCGGAGTTCGCTTTATCGATCTATCGGAAGAACTGCGCGCAGGACTTAAGGATTGGGTGCAGGCGCATGCAGCGGAACTGCCTCCTGATCCCGATCCGGTTGCACACAGCAAGCTCACAGATCTTACGCTGGGCGGATGCTACGTCGAAACCGAGTCGCCATTTCCGGAGAAATCCGGCGTCGTACTTTGCCTGACTACGAGCGGTATGGAAGTCAGAGTTAAAGGCATGGTGCAGGTGATGCATCCGAATTTCGGGATGGGCATTGAGTTCGCTGCGCGGACTCCGGAACAGCGCCAGGAAGTGAACGACTTTATTAAATTTCTGACTACGCGTCCGGGAGTCGTCCCAGAATTGTTGGTCACGCCCGGTCCGCTACATGCCAACGTCTCGATGGATATGGCCGAGAACGAAGCCGACGAAATTGAAGATCCCCTGCTCGACTTACTCCGTCATAAGCATGATCTGAGTCAGGAACAGTTCCTGCTGGAACTCTCGCGGCAACGCAATTCTCACGAAGAAGTTACTTCTTCCTAATCGCTCAACGCACTGTAGGTTTCCATTTATTCAGAAACGCCAGCAGGTCTTCCGGCGCGAGCGAACGTGCCTTTTCAAACTCTCCATTGGTCTGGCTGTAGAGCAGTTTGCCTGAACTATCGAGCACTGCAACTCCTGGGATCCCCTTCTTCTTGGGAACAGCATACTTTTCCATCAAATCCAAATTCTTGTCGTACTCGCCTACATCCACATGGACGACTTCGTAATTTTTCTCGACGACCGGCGCGAGATCGGGCCGGTGAAATGCGAGGTCGAGTACATGGCAGTCATAGCACCAGTTCGCCCCGAACACCAGAAGCACGCGCTTATGAGACTTGCCGGCGCTGGCGAGTGCCTCTTCGATTTCTGCCTTCGCATCGGTGCCTGGTTTATAAATATCCTTGCTGGTGGACGCTGGCTGTTGCAGGCGGGTGGCATCCGTGCGCTTGGCAGCAACGATTTTCCAGGCACCTCCCTGCTCTTGCCAGAGTTGACCTTCGGTGATGTAAATCTTTTGTTTCTGTGGGCCTGCTGACGTGACTTCAACCTGCAACACAACCTGACGAGATCCCGGTGCAGGAGAATCCGATTGGACGATTGTAGTTTTCAGGGCGCGGACTTTAAGGCCAGTCCAGTAGGTGGTGTCGCCCTTAGCGTCGAGCGTGGCCGATCCGACACCAATTTGTGCGGGAGGCGTAGTGCTATAGAGCGATTGCAATGCTACGGGATTACCGGCGCGAACTGCATCTTCCCATTGTCCCAGCGCGGGGAAGTCGCCACTTTGAGCAAAGCAGGTAGCTGTGAAGAGGGCGAAGCTGGCAATTAAAAGCGCGACACTGGATCTCATCGAATCTCCTTGCATTTAATATACAGACGCAAGGCGGACGGTTTGGTTGCGGAAAGTATGCGACATCCGCGTCGGTGGGCAACCGGGGGTGGCTTTCCCCGTAAATAGGCGTTGCACAAAAGCTTATGAAGCAAATTCTGATCGCAACATCGAATCCGGGAAAAATTCGCGATCTTGCGGGAGCGGCTGCATCGCTCGGATTAAAAATTGAATGCATCCCAAATTTCTCTTCTCTCCCGCTGGTCATAGAAGATGGCGAGACTTTTGAAGCCAATGCCCGCAAGAAAGCCGAGGAATACAGCCGTCATGTCCCGAATGGAATCGTGCTGGCTGATGATTCCGGACTGGAAGTCGATGCACTGAATGGCGACCCCGGTGTCCACTCGGCACGCTACGCAGCCGACGAACCGCATCTCGCCGGTCATAACACCGACGACGAAGCGAATAATGCCAAGCTGATCCGCGAAATCAAGAAAGTGCCTGTCGAGAAGCGCACAGGAAGATTCGTCTGTGTGATCGCGGCTGCCCGTGATGGCAAGGTTCTGGCAACATTTCGTGGCGAAGCGGATGGTGTGATTCTCGACACGCCCCGCGGAAGCAATGGCTTCGGGTACGATCCGCTATTTTATTTTCCCCAGATCGGCAAGACATTCGCGGAATTGTCAGCCGAAGAGAAGGCGCGATACAGTCACCGCGGCGCAGCGTTTAGGAAATTTCTGGAATGGCATGAAATTTAGAATTCACATTAGTCAGGTGTAGTTGACTTACCTTCCGGCGCGACACGATAATAAAAGGTTATCTTTATACTCACAAAGTCATTAAGGAGCGTTTCTTGGCGACAACGGCCGGTACTGCAGCTCCGATAAGCGCAAAGCATGATGTGACAAAACATGGTGTAGCTCCTTTACGAGCCGGCCAGGGACATTCCTTTCTGTTGCGGCGGCTACATTCGCTCAGCGGAATTATTCCAGTCGGCGCATTTCTCTTTGAACACATCCTGGTATCGAACGCCACTGCGATTGGCGGCCCTGCCGCTTACGCCCGCCAGGTGCGATTTCTAGGCAGCTTGCCTCTCGTCTTCTTTTTGGAATTATTCGGTATCTGGCTACCGATTCTTTTCCATGCTGGTTACGGTTTCTACATTTGGTATCGCGGCGACAGCAATGTTGCGGAATATCCGTGGACTGGTAACTGGATGTATGCGGTACAACGCTGGACTGGCGGAATCGCTTTCGCCTATATCGTCTGGCACACCTACACTATGCGTTTCAGTGGACTCGACCTGCATCAGTATCCTGGAGCATCCTTCGGCAAAGTCCAGGCAGAATTGTTTAATCCCTGGCTGCTGACGTTCTACGTTATTGGATTGATAGCAGCATCTTGGCACTTCGCTTACGGGATCTGGTTATTCTGCGCGAAGTGGGGCATCACAACCGGAGAAAAAGCGCGGCAGCGATTGCTAATGGTTTGCATGGCATTCTTTTTGTTGCTCGCAGTGGTTGGGGTAAGCAGTTTGTACAGCTTCCGTGCCCGATATCCTCAGCAACCGGTGGATGCGGTGGGGGCAAGCATCGTGGAAAACGCAAAGTAGTTTGGCTTGAGTATTTAATGGAACAATGAAAGGCCCATGGCGACACATCCGAAAATTATTGTGATCGGCGGAGGACTCGCCGGATTATCTGCGGTCATCAAGATTGCTGAAGCAGGCGGTAATGTCGATCTGTTCTCGATCGTGCCCGTAAAGCGGTCCCACTCGGTGTGCGCGCAAGGCGGCATCAACGCAGCCAAGAACTTGAAGGGCGAAGGCGATTCCACTGCGCAGCATCTTGACGACACAGTTTATGGTGGTGACTTTCTCGCCAATCAGCCTCCAGTAAAAGCAATGTGCGACGCGGCCCCGGGAATCATTGATTTGTTGGACCGCATGGGAGTGACGTTCAATCGCACACCGGAAGGCTTGTTAGACTTTCGCCGCTTTGGGGGAACGCTCCATCACCGCACCGCGTTCGCTGGAGCAACGACTGGACAGCAATTGCTTTACGCACTCGATGAACAGGTGCGGCGTTATGAGGCTGAAGGGAAAGTAAAGAAATACGAGCACTGGGAGTTTCTGTCTCCCGTGTTGGATGGCGAACAGATTTGCCGCGGCATCTGCGCCATGGATTTGCGGTCAATGGAAGTCCGCGTATTCCCAGCAGACGCTATCATCATCGCAACGGGCGGCAACGGAGCAATCTTCGGGAAGTCCACGAACTCAATAGTCTGTACGGGATCGGCGCAGTCGGCTCTTTATCAAGCCGGATGTTCTTACGCGAATGGGGAGTTCATTCAAGTACATCCAACCTGCATTCCGGGTGAAGACAAATTGCGCCTAATGTCGGAATCGGCCCGCGGCGAAGGTGGCCGTGTGTGGGTGCCGAAGCAATTGGGTGACAAGCGCGATCCCAACAGCATTCCAGCGAGCGAGCGCTGGTATTTCCTGGAAGAATGGTATCCGAAATACGGGAACTTAGTGCCGCGCGACGTAGCCACGCGTGCAATTTTCAAAGTCGTCTTTGAACACAACCTTGGTATTGACGGCAAGCCGATGGTGTATCTCGACTTGACGCATATTGATCGCGCAACGCTTGACCGCAAGCTGGAAGGCATCCTCGAAATCTACGAGAAGTTTGTCGGCGACGATCCGCGAGTTACACCGATGAAGATTTTTCCGGGAATGCACTACACGATGGGCGGCCTGTGGGTGGACTACAACCAGGCGACCAATATTCCGGGAATTTTCGCGGCCGGCGAATGCGAATACCAATATCATGGCGCGAACCGGCTGGGAGCAAATTCGCTTCTGTCTTGCATTTTTGGCGGATTCACGGCGGGCCCTGCAGCAGTTCGATATGCGTGCACTCGGAAAGCCGCGACGAATAATAATCATGAAGCTGCGGAGCGTAAGCGTCAGGAAGATAACAATTCCATGCTGATGAAGGCGAGCGGGACGGAGAATCCCTTCTCGCTGTGGCGCGAGTTGGGCGAGTTGATGACGAAGAACTGTACAGTCATCCGGTACAACAAAGCCTTAAAGGAAACTGATTCAGAGATTTGTCGCTTGATGGAGCGTTTCCAAAAGATCAACTTGAGCGACAAGACGCAGTGGGCGAACACGAGCGTGGTTTTTGCGCGGCAGCTTTATAACATGCTGCAACTATCCCGCGTGATAGCACAGGGCGCGGCGTTGCGTGATGAATCCCGTGGCGCGCACTACAAGCCGGATTTCCCCGAGCGCGACGACAAGAATTTTCTCAAGACCACCAAAGCCTTTTATTCGGCTGATAAAAACGAACCGCGATTTGAGTTCGAGCCGGTCGATACGTCACTGGTGCCGCCACGGGCAAGGAAATACTGAGGATTCATGGCCGATAAGAAAACAGTAGTGTTTAAGATCAAACGGCAGGCTTCTCCACAGTCGGAGTCGCGTTGGGAAGAGTTTGAACTCGCCTGGCATCCGGGCATGAACGTGATTTCCTCGATGATGGAGATCGCGCGCAATCCGGTGACGCGCGATGGCAAGCAGACGACGCCGATTACCTATGACGCGAACTGTCTTGAAGAAATCTGTGGATCGTGCGCCATGCTCATTAATGGCAAAGCACGCATGGCTTGTTCTGCATTGGTAGACAAATTGGAACAGCCGATTAAGCTGGAGCCCTTTTCGAAATTCCCAGTCGTCCGCGACTTGGCAGTCGACCGTAGTGTGCTCTTTGAAAATTTGAAAGCGGTCAAGGCCTGGGTGCCGATCGACGGAACTTACGACCTTGGCTCGGGCCCCCGAATTTCGCCAGCCGAACAAGAAGTAGCTTATCCGTTGTCGAATTGCATTTCCTGCTGTTGCTGTATGGAAGCTTGTCCGCAATTTAACGACAGCACAGGATTCGTAGGTGCGGCGACCATCTCGCAAGTTCGGTTGTTCAACGCTCATCCGACAGGAGCATCGTTGAAAAAAGAGCGTCTAGCGGCGTTGATGGGCGATGGCGGTATACAGGAATGTGGTTACGCTCAGAACTGCGTGGAAATTTGTCCTAAAGAGATTCCACTGACCGAATCAATTTCCGACGTAAGTGGGCAGGTCATGAAACAGGCGTTGGGAGACATGTTCCGCAAGTAGTCCGACTTCGTTTGGCATGTGTGGGCAAATATATTCCACTTTCCCCACGATCCAGCCCGTTGGCAGACCTGGAATCAACAAGATAGCCGCAATGGATAGAATCGTCTGAACGGCCCGCCAGGTGCAGCATCTAAGCCATACGATAACTTCAACCGCATTAGTAACCAGACAGTAACCTGCGGTTGCAACGTAACCTCAGTAACCGGGCGCACGCGATTGACGGAAATTTTAGGGCCATTTGGGTTAGAATCACGGCCTACAGTAACGCCACGGTAACTTTAAAGGATTGGTCCACACTTCGTGAGAATTGCAAAATTGATGTTTAGAACACGAACCTCTGGCCTGTTGATGTTGCTGCTGATTTTGGCCGTGTGCACTCCGGCATTTGCTACGCGCCACGTTCCGGCGCGACATGTTCATCGCATCAAGGCCACGCGCCGAGCGCGCTTCCACCACATTCTTTGGAATCCGGTATTCCGTCCGTCGCACGATTCCCTGTTGCGCCAGAATGCCGAAATCGACCGCATGGAATTACCGCGCATTCAGGACGATGAAGAATTAGAACAACTGAAGACCAGCGAAGATCTCGTTCCGATTATTGCGGGCACGACATTACGTTTCGATCCTCGCCTTTCGCCGGACCGGAGATTCTGCCGTCCATGGACGCGTGATTTCGTCGATGACATGAGCGTTGCATACTATCGACAATTTCATGATCAGATTCAGGTGAACTCGGCAGTACGAACTGTGATTGTTCAGAAGAAGTTGCGCCGGCACAATCGCAATGCTGCCCCCGAAACCGGTGAAACAGCTTCATCCCATTTGGCCGGAATCACCGTGGACCTTCAACGGCGTGGCATGACCAAAGCGCAAGTGAAGTGGGTCGAGCAATATTTGATGCCGATGCGCGATGCCGGACTAGTTGAGCCTGAGGAAGAACGCCATCAGTGGGTGTTTCACATCGCGGTTTCGGGACGTTACGAAGATTGGCGCTCCGACAACAGCTCCGTCGCCAGCAATGGTCAAGAATCATTTCACATCGCCGCCGCAAGCAAGTCTGCGTCGGACGATCTGGTTCCCGTGAGTTCAACCTTTTCGTGGGATCAACCGACAACGAGTTTTCTGCAAAAACAGTAGTTCGACGCGATGCTGATTTTGATGGCCGGGTTTCCGGCGACTGGGAAGAGCACGCTTTGCAATGAGCTAGCGAAGCAATTATCAGGCATTGTCTTCAATAAAGATCAGATTCGTTCTGCGATCTTTTCACCGTCCGAAATCGAATACTCCGTTGTGCAAGACGATCTGATCCAAAAGATCATGCTGGACGCCGCGACCTATATTCTTCTGAAGAATCCAGAGCGTTACGTTTTCCTCGATGGGCGACCTTTCTCGAAACGCTACCAGGTAGAACAAGCAATTGCTGTCGCGGATTCGCTGAATCAACCATGGCGGATATTTGAATGCGTATGCAGCGACGAGACCGCGCGGCAAAGATTGAAAGCGTCCGCAGGCGAGCATCCAGCCGCAAACCGTGATTACGAGCTTTACCTACGAGTGAAAACGGGATTCGAAGAAATCTCCAGACCGAAGACGGTGATTGATACCGATGAGCCGATCGGTTGGTGCATTGGGCTTGCGCTTGACGCTCTAGGCGAATAAAAGCACATTGACATCTGTGCTTCGGAGTGGGAAGCTTGCAGGAGCTCGAAAGTGCGTCTCTCCGCATGTGAGCTTCAATCCTGCTGTGATAGGGGCACACCATGCGAACTTTGACCTGCGTTTCTCGTCCACCTTGTTTTAATCACAAATTTCTTCGGTATACTTTCCCGCTCATGGTTATCGTGGGAATTACGCTCGCTGTCACTGGAGCGCCAGCTTTGCATGCCCAGACTTACAACGTCCTTTACAGTTTCACCGGCGGCGCCGATGGCGGCTTTCCTGTAAGCGCGGTGACCGTAGATTCTGGTGGAAATATTTATGGAACCACTCGAAATTATGGCGATGCGACCTGCCGCTGTGGAACTGTTTTTAAGATCGATACAACAGGCACGTTCTCGGTTATTCACGCATTCACAGGTGGAACGGATGGCAAGAATCCGCTGCAGGGTCTAATTGCGGACTCATCAGGAAATTTCTATGGGACGACGAGCGCGGGCGGCAGTAGCGGAGACGGGACAGTCTTCAAAATAGATTCCAGTGGAACCGAGAGCATTTTGTACAACTTCAGTGGGCCAGATGGAAACAGTCCTATGGGCCTCACGCTTGACGCGGCTGGAAATATCTATGGCGTAACGCCCTTAGGCGGCAACATCAACCATGCATGCGGGAACTCGGGTTGCGGATTGCTTTATAAATTGACCCAATCAGGAGTACAAACCGTGCTCTACGCGTTTATGGGCGGTAGCACGGATGGCTTCAATCCGATTGGATCACCATATATTGACGCGGAGGGCAATATTTATGGCGCCACCCGGGATGGCGGCTCCCCGAATAATACCGGTACCGTTTATAAATATGCTGCCGATGGCACGATCACACGGCGCCCCTTGGGAATCCGCCCCAAACCAACAACTCCTCTTGGAGGATTAATACGCGATGCCGCCGGAAATTTTTATGGACCGGCTTACGGAGGAGAGAAAGGGGCGGGAACAATTTTCCGAGCCGACGCAACCGGCAATCCGACCGGGTTCTTTTCCTTCAACGTTACCGATGGAGAGGTTCCGAATGACGGATTGGTGCTGGACGGTTTGGGAAACCTTTATGGAACAACCATAATCGGCGGGACCGGGAGCGGGGATTGGGGGACTGTGTTCAAACTAAGTACTTCCGGCGAAACGATACTTTATAGCTTTCAAGCCGGTACTGACGGCGCGTCGCCTGTGGCCGGATTAGCCATCGATTTGGCAGGTAATTTGTACGGCACGGCCAAAGTTGCAGGCGCTTATGGCTATGGCGTGGTATTTGAGGTCGTACCTTAACTTCTGACGCGAATAACAACAAAAGTGGGCGAAAATCCAACTCCGCCCTTTGCTAGTCTGTAAACAAGTAAATTTTATCGCCCTGTCGTACAATTTTGATTCATCCATTCCACGGGCATGCCGAGACATGCCCAAAATTAGGAGCATTTATGCGTAACGTTCTAATCGGGCTGACGGCAGCGTTTGTTTTAACTGGACTCGCTGGAGCCCAAACCAAGGCTCCAACGGCACTCGCGTCAGCTCAACCAACCGCCGTTATCGAAACCAGCGTTGGTAAGCTTACCTGCACTTTGTTTCCGGACAAGGCCCCGATTGGCGTCGCCAATTTCATTGGCTTGTCGAACGGAACGAAGGAATGGACAAGCCCTGTTACTCATCAGAAGAAACACGGCGTACCGCTCTATGACGGAACAATTTTTCATCGCGTGATTCCGAATTTCATGATTCAGGGTGGCGATCCCGCAGGCAACGGTAGCGGAGATCCTGGTTATAAATTCGTCAACGAAACTTCCCCTGATTTGGGATTCGATCGCGCGGGACGACTTGCTTATGCAAACTCTGGTCCCGACACGAATGGATCGCAATTCTTTATTACGGAAATTGCATATCCCAGTCTCAACGGAAACTATACGATTTTCGGACAATGCGACGACGCCAGTGTAGCGCTCGTGAAAGAAATTGCCCGCATGGGGCGTGACTCCAATGACCGGCCTTATCGTCCGCCGGTGATTAAGCACATCACAATCTCGGGAGCGGGTGTTGCGAAAACTGCGATGAAGCCTGCGGCGAAGCCAGCATCGTCCAAGACGACCTCTACCACCAACTAGCAGAAATACGCTACGAAAGGATTTTCATGGCACGCGAATCTGGAACCTACGCAACATTCGATACTTCGGAGGGCACCATCGTGTGCCGCTTATTCGAGAAAGACGCTCCGAAAACCGTCGCGAACTTTGTGGAACTTGCCGAAGGAAAGCGTGATTGGACTCATCCAGTCACTCGAAAAAAGAGTAAAGATCGGCTCTACGATGGGACGATTTTCCATCGCGTCATTTCCGACTTCATGATTCAAGGCGGAGATCCCGCTGGAACGGGAATGGGCGGACCGGGCTATCAGTTTGAAGATGAAACGAAGGGCTCCGCACATAAGTTCGACAAGCCAGGAAAGCTTGCCATGGCCAATGCGGGCCCAAACACCAACGGCTCGCAATTTTTCATTACGGTAGCTCCTACAAGCTGGCTGACTGGCAAGCATACGATCTTCGGCGAAGTAGTCGACGGTTATAACGTCGTGGAAAAGATCGTGAATGTCCCGAAAGGCCGTCAGGACAAGCCCGTTAAAGATGTTGTGATAAATTCGGTGACGATCGAGCGCGTGTAGTTCTGAAAGGACAATTTATGTTTCGTAGCTATTCGCTAGCGAGATTGACCGTTCCGGTTGTTCTAACCGCGACTTTCGCCACGGGACAAACTCCGATTGGTGGCCACTTCACGCCTCCAAGCCATGTGATTGTGGTGATGGAGGAAAACCATAGCTATTCGGAGATTATCGGTTCACCCGACGCGCCTTACATTAATTCTTTAGCCAACGCGGGAGCATCGTTCACCAACTCTTACGCAATTTCCCATCCGAGCGAACCTAATTACTTAGACCTCTTTTCCGGAATGAATCAAGGCGTGACTGATGATTCCTGTCCTCATACTTTCTCAACACAGAATCTTGAAAGTGAACTGATCACAGCGAAGAGGACTTTTGTCAGCTACTCCGAAGGGCTGCCTTCTACTGGATCGGAAGTTTGTACGGCGGGCGAGTATGCGCGGAAGCACAATCCGTGGACTAACTTTTCGAATGACCCAGCAGCACTGAATCAACCTTTCACAAGCTTTCCGACTAACTATGCGACTCTACCAACGGTTTCTTGGATAATTCCCGACTTGCTGGATGACATGCACGACGGGACGGTTCAAGAAGGAGATTCATGGCTGCAAACGAACTTGTCAGCCTACGCGCAATGGGCACAGACACACAACAGCCTGCTGATTGTTACCTGGGACGAAGATGATGACAACCACAACAATCAAATCGCCACGATCTTCGTAGGCCAAGTGGTAAAACCAGGACACTATAGCGAAATGATTAATCACTACAATGTCCTGCGGACGCTGGAAGACATGTATGGCTTGCCACACCTGGCGAACACGAAGACCGTGAAGCCGATTACGGATGTGTGGAAGTAGGCTGGCTCAGCTTACATCCCGATAACTGCCACTAACTCCTTCACTGAGTCCGCGCTCTTATTCAACGCGGCTTGTTCTTCAGCGGTGAGCTTGATTTCGATGATCTGTTCAATCCCTGACGATCCCAACTTTACCGGTACGCCTACGAAAAGACCTTTGATTCCATACTCGCCATCGAGATAAGCAGCGCACGGCATAATCTTTTTTTTGTCTTTCAGGATGGCCTCGACCATCTCCGTTGCAGCGGCAGACGGCGCATAGTACGCGCTGCCAGTCTTCAGATGCTTCACAATTTCCGCACCGCCGTCGCGAGTGCGCTGGACTAAGCGGGCGAGAGTTGCTTCATCCATGAGCTCGGTAATGGGAATACCTGCAACCGTGGAATAGCGCGGCAGTGGGACCATGGTGTCTCCGTGGCCGCCGAGAACAAATGCGGTCACATTCTCCACGCTAACGCGAAGCTCTTCCGCGATAAATGTACGGAAGCGGGCAGAATCGAGGACGCCAGCCATACCAATCACTCGCTGGCGAGCGAAGCCACTAAGCTTGTAAGCCGCTTGCGCCATGGCATCGAGAGGATTGGAGACGACGATTAGAATGCAATTCGGAGAATATTTCACGACTTCGCCGACGACTGCCTTCATGATTCCGGCGTTAGTGTTGAGAAGATCGTCGCGGCTCATTCCCGGCTTGCGCGGAATTCCCGCGGTGATCACAACGATGTCGGAGTTCGCTGTATCCGCATAGCTGTTGGTGCCCATGATGTGCGAATCGCGTTTCTCGATGGGCATGGCTTCGAGAAGATCGAGCCCCTTGCCTTGCGGTACGCCTTCAACGATGTCAATGAGGACGACATCCGCGAGTTCCTTTGCGGCGATCCAATGGGCGGCGGTGGCTCCAACATTACCGGAACCTACTATCGTTACTTTCTTTCGCATAATTTCCCTTCAGTATGAATTCAAAATTATTTTGCAGCCTGCATATTCTTAATCATGTGATCGCCGAACTCACTGGTCTTCACTTTGGTTGCACCCTGCATCAGGCGCTCGAAGTCGTAGGTTACGGTCTTGTTTTCGATGGTGCGTTCCATAGACGTTTCAATCAGGTCAGCGGCTTCTCCCCATCCTAAGAGGCGGAACATCATCACTCCCGAAAGGATCACTGATCCGGGGTTGATAACATCTTTGTCCGCGTACTTAGGCGCGGTGCCGTGCGTAGCTTCGAAAATTGCATAGCCGTCGCCAACGTTAGCGCCGGGCGCTATACCCAAGCCGCCAACTTGTGCAGCGCATGCGTCGGAGATGTAATCGCCATTGAGATTCGGGCAGGCCAGAACGGCGTATTCGTCGGCGCGAGTAACCACTTGCTGGAAGATTGAGTCCGCAATGCGATCGTTGATCATGACCTTTTTCTTCCATGCACCTTTGCCGTGCGTAGAATAAATCGAATCGAGCACCGACTTCACTTCTTTGTACAGCCCTTGCCGGAAGTCTTCGGTGGCAAACTCCATTCCGGGTTCAATTTGCGCAGCGTTTTCTTCAGCGGTAATGTTCGGATTCTTGTCTTTGTTGTCGATGATCCAGCTTTCGCGTTCCGTGACGACTTTGTCGCGGAATTCGCTCACAGCAACCTCGTATCCCCATTTGCGGAATGCGCCTTCGGTAAATTTCTGGATATTGCCTTTGTGGACCAGGGTAACGGTTTTACGATTCTCATCAATGGCCGTTTGGATCGCCATTCGCACAAGTCGCTTCGTTCCTGTAATCGAGATCGGCTTGATGCCTATTCCGGAATCCAGACGGACCTGCTTCTTGCCACCCTTGAGCATGTCCTTGTTGATGAATTCGATTATCTTGGCGGCTTCGGGAGTTCCTTCTTCCCATTCGATGCCCGCGTAAACATCTTCTGTGTTTTCGCGAAAGATCACGATATTCATGCGCTCGGGGTTTTTCACCGGCGAAGGCGTGCCCTTGTAATACTTCACAGGACGAATACAGGAATAGAGATCCAGAATCTGTCGCAATGCGACGTTGAGGGAGCGCATGCCGCCGCCGACGGGCGTCGTTAGCGGACCTTTGAGCGCCACGCGGAATTCGCGAATCGCGGTGATGGTGTCATCGGGCAGCCAGTTGTCGAATTTCGCCTTGGCCTTTTCGCCGGCGAACACTTCGTACCACGCAACTTTGCGCTTGCCGTGATAAGCCTTCTCGACTGCGGCATCGAATACGCGGACGGAAGCCTTCCAGATATCGCGGCCGATTCCATCTCCCTCAATGAACGGGATGATCGGGTTATCGGGGACTGAATATTTTCCATTGGAATAATTGATCTTCGCGCCGTTCGCAGGTACGGACACACCATTGTACGAATCCGCCATTAATCTTCTTGCCTCCGCCATCGAGTAGGAAACTAGCTATTATAAATGCGAACGTCCTCTGGTAACTAGGAGCCAGCGCGGGAAAGCGGATAGACTCTAGAAAATCAAATTATCTTGTGAGGATAAGTTTGGGGCAGCGCGCTGGAAATTGGTTATTGCTGATTGCGATGATTTGCGGAACAGCCGCGCATTCAATCGCGCAGGCGACATCACCCAATCCGCTTCCGGACTCGCCAACCACGCAAGAATTACCGAAAGTAGAACGGCCAGTGCCGGTTCATCGCTTTTGGGACCGCGAAAATATTCTGTTGTTCTCTGGAGTGGCCGCAAGCCGCGCGCTTGATTTCGCTTCCACGAAAAATTTCCTGGCGCGAGGCCGCACGGAAATTCTGATTCCCGACGACATTGTCTATAACAACGCCGGGTTCGCGGCCTTGGAAGCTGCAGGAACTATGACATCCATCGGCATTTCATATGTGCTGCATCGCTATGGGCATCACAAAATGGAACGTTGGCTGTCCATCGGGCACATCGGCGTGACGACATTTGGAGCGGTGCGAAATTATTCGCTAAAAACTAAGCGTCCACCCGTCGGAACAACGCAGTAATTCATCACCATCGTCTCGTTCCGAAATACTTTCTAACTCCGACAGTGTTGTAGCGTCCCCAAGGTCCGTTAGGCCCGAGATCGGCTGGTCCAAGATTGGTGTCGCGTGCACCGAAGCGCTGGAACAACGAATGTTGCGTGATGCGCAGTTCGAATCCGTGGCCGAGATAGGCGCCTCCACCCCATGAACGTTCGACGCCGATTGCGTCGGGCGACCAAGTGTACAGCGCTTGCGGCACATTCTTGCCGAACAGAAATTTCGGCTCACCGAAAAAGAAAATTCGGCGAAATTGCCCGCGCCCGAATGGACGAACCTCAATCACGCCGGAAAGCATGTAGCGTCCGAATGCATTGCACGGCGCGCTGGAGCCTCCGAATGCGCGGGCATCGGCATTACATAAGTTAGGATCAATTTCGTTATGCGGAGGCGCGAGGTCAAATTGTGCGTATCCCCAGAAAGTATCTTTCGGGAGAAACATACGGTCCGTGGTATCGGTAATACTCTCAGTTTGCGTTTGTGCCTGTGCCACCGTGCATGCCAATAAAAATGCACACGTCAGAATCCGTAGCAGTCGCGTCATCGCGCCTCCAGAATTACTTAAATTGTCCGTTGATGTATCCAGTAGAAATATGAGTCTCAGCAGCTTACCCGAAATTGTCCCTATCCCCAAATGCAATGTGACAACTCCGTAGCCAAGCCATGCTAGGATTTTTAGATCCGACATTCAGGAGCGTTTGATTATGTCTCTCCGCACTTACACTTTTCTAAAGATCGCAGCGATAGGATTGGTTATTCTGATGGCGGCCACAAGCTTTGCAGCATCGAACGTTTACGACTTCACGCTCCCTTCAATTGATGGCAAGCCAATGCCGCTGGCCAACTTTAAAGGCAAAGTTGTGCTCATGGTGAATGTCGCCAGCAAGTGTGGATACACACCGCAATACACCGCCCTCGAAGCTCTCTATGAAAAATATAAAGACCAGGGCTTTGTGATCGTCGGCTTTCCTGCCAACAATTTTGGCGCCCAGGAACCAGGCACGAACGAGGAAATCAAAACGTTCTGTTCGCGCAAATATAGCGTGAGCTTTCCGCTGTATTCCAAGGTGTCGGTTAAGGGCAATGATCAAACGCCGTTGTATCAATATCTGACGAAGGACACTCCGGCGCCGATCGCTGGCGAAATCAAATGGAACTTTACAAAGTTTCTGGTGGACCGTAACGGCAAAGTAGTCGAGCGCTTCGAACCGGCCGTCACACCCGATTCTACGGACGTAACGTCGGCGGTCGAAAAGCTTTTGAAGCAGTAGTGGCGGAAATCGCCTGCCCTGTTACAATTTCGGGCAGGTGACCGCCTCGGGCACCTTGCGCGCCCTCATGGACTTTGACCAAATAGAAACTTTTCTTGCCGTTGTCAGACTGTCCAGCTTCTCGCGCGCTGCGGAAAAACGTTTCCGCACTCAACCGGCAATCTCCTCACAGATTCGCTCATTGGAAGAAGAGGTCGGAGCACGCCTACTTGACCGCTCCGGTGGCAAGGTTTCGCTCACTTCATCCGGCAAGATTTTTCAGCGGTACGCCGAACAAATCCTCGATGCCCGCAAGAATATGCTCACGGAAGTCGGCGAGACGGAACGCGTCCCTCGTGGTGAGATTACGGTAGGTGCGAATGAAGGAACCTGTCTGCACGTACTGCCGGAGGTATTTGCCGGATTCCAGCGCCAGTATCCCGAGGTCGCCGTCAATATTAAGCGGGCCGATTACGCGAGGATTATCGAGTGCGTGAACGACAATTCGGTAGATTTCGGTATCGTGTCGCTTCCGGTAAAAGACCGTCGCCTAACCGTCCTGCTGATTCATCGAGATGAATTGATCATCATCGCTCCGCCGCAGCATAAACTCGCGAAAGCCAAGTCAGCGACGGTGGCTGAAGTAGCCCAATATCCATTGGTCGTACCCAAAGGCGGTCACACCCGCGATGCGCTCGACCATTTATTCTATGAACGCAAGCTCAAGCCGCGTTACGCCATGGAACTGGATTCCAGCGAGTTACTGAAGCGTTTCGTTGCCGCAGATGTTGGCGTTGGTTTCATTGCGCGCTCAAATGTTCAAGAGGATGTTCGCGCCAAGGTGCTTTCGGTCATTCCCATCTCAGACGCAACTGTCCGCCGCGATCTCGGACTGATTTTTAGAAAAGACAAAGCGCTAAGCCGTGCCGCTCAAGCATTCATCGATTCTGCAGTAAAAGATACGGGCAAAACCAAGCAAGCGGGTAAACAGTAATTTCTTTTCGCAGACGGTAACCTGTGGGGCAGGCAGCGAGTCTAAGTAATAAGGAGAACGTTCGAATGAGTCATCAAATCAATAAATTTGGCATACTTCTGATCGCAGCAATGCTTGCTACCCCTTCTCTTTCCGCCAAGGACCAGAGTTTTACCGGCGAAATTAGCGATTCCATGTGTGGTGCCGAACACATGATGCAAGGCAGCAAAGCTGACTGCACAAAAAAATGCGTGGCCCAGGGTTCGACGTACGCTCTCGTGGTAGGTGGCAAAGTCTACACACTGCAGAGCAGCGACAAAGCCACGCTTGATTCTTTGGCCTCTCTCGCTGGAGGAAACGCGATCGTAACGGGAAAAGCCGACGGCGAAACTATCACTGTAAGTTCGGTAAAAGCATCCAAGTAGGCGTTCATAATTTGCACCACACGTCGTCCATCATCCGGGAATGTCGGCGTCCTCCATTTTCATATTCCCTTCACAATTCACTGTGTTAGATTTAACGCTGGTCATTCCACATTCACATCATTCGCAGCGCGTAGGCGCATTGCACACGGAGGAACACTGAATTGGGCAAGAACATGGTCCCCAAGAAAATATTTTTTACCAAGGGGGTCGGCAAACACCGGGAGCGCCTTACATCATTCGAATTGGCGTTAAGGGATGCCGGCATCGCAGCGCAGAATCTGGTGCGTGTCTCTTCCATTTTTCCGCCACAGTGCAAGCTGCTGGCCCGTTCACAAGGCCTTAAATATCTTTCGCCGGGCGAAGTCGTGTTCGCGGTCGTCGCGGAAAACTCCACGCATGAACCGCATCGCCTGCTCGCGTCGAGCATTGGTGTGGCAATTCCCGCAGACCGCAACACTTACGGTTATCTCAGCGAGCACCATTCTTTCGGCGAATCGGAAGACGCAGCAGGCGACTATGCCGAAGAACTCGCTGCCGAAATGCTCGCCACGACACTAAACGTGGAATTCGATCCAGACCGCTCGTGGGATGAAAAGAAAGAGATTTATCGCATATCCAACAAAATCGTGCGAACGGCCAATGTTACGCAGTCCGCGGTAGGCGATAAGCGCGGCTTGTGGACAACGGTAATCGCATCGGCCGTTCTGATCTTCGAATAGTCGCTGATATCGGAACAAAATAAAGACCGTCCATAGCGGACGGTCTTTTTCTTTTTGCATTTTCGGTTGCTTATTTTTTCTTGGCGGATTTCTTCGTCGGCTTCTCGTGATCGGCGGTGGCCTTCTTCTTGCCGAGGCGTTCCAGCACGGCAGCGACAATCATAGGCAATCCTACAGTCGCGTCCACAAATACTTCGCCAAATTTGCCGCCTTCTGCCGGAGGAACGAATTTGCCCCACGAGATCGCTTCACTGTATGGGCTACCAGACAAACCACCCCAGTAGACGGGTTCTGGACAAATGCGCAATCCATAGTGGTAGCGCTTCAACGGAATGTTCTCCCCCATGCGGCGGTGCCTTAGTTCTATGAATGGACCGAACTGTTGCGACCAATTGCGCGGCACTCCTCCGCCAATCGTAAAGATGCCAAGCCGCTTCTGGCGTAGAAGTGTCGCGGCAAAGTGCTCGAGGTCTTCAAAAGGATCAAATCGCAATTTGTGCCGTCCCGTGGATTCGCGCAGACGGTTTCCAAGAGCTACGTCGAGTCCTAATTCAGAGTCCGTAAACGCCGGCACAAAGACTGGAACGCCCTTCTCGTAGGCCGACCGCAATATTCCGCGTTCGTTCTTGGCACGCTTTGCAAGATGCGCGCCAATGGCGTGATTCAACTTGTATGAACACATCACATCATTGTGGTCCCAAGCCTCGAGAATCTGCGACATTACTTCCTGCACGTCGTCGAGATTCTGCTCAGGCTCCAGCGTGTCATAGACGCGGTTGTAACCCTGCTCGTAGAGCTCAACGTCGGATACGTCCGGATTGTGGCGAAAGTGCGAACGGCCAGTAGCCTCAACTAATCCGTGAGCCATCAAAGCGCCGGTGGAGACGATCGCGTTCACGATACCGCGGTCGATCAGTTCGGAAATGATTAGGCCTTGCTTAGCCACAGTCATGGCCCCGGCCAGCGTCATAACTACAAAACAGTCCTGATCGCGCGCCATAGCTTCGAGGACGTCGGCCGCTTCGCCTAGCTGACGGCCCGTAAACGCGGTCTTCGACATGGCGCGAACCAGGTCATCAATCGAATGGATTTTGCCAAGATCGAGAGGCTCGAGGGGAATCAACCGGTCTGCAATGGGATTGTGCAGGGTGCGTTCGATACCCGAGCCGTCGTCTTTGACTTCCTTTTTTTCCTTCACATTAAGCTCCTAATGTTGATCGAAACGAGATTTCCAAACGCCGGCTTACGGTAAATCAATGCGCATGAAAGGATTTTATTGCCGGAGCTATTACGTTAACTTGGAAACGGGGGTTGGGTCAAAGATGCGGCTGAGTCGTGCTTGGTGTAACGCCCATCCAATGCTTTGATATTCTATTGCGGCTGCCGCGGAAGGAAACAATCGTGTCATCAGATAAATATAAAGTTGGCTTGATACAAATGTCGGCGTCGGCGGATCCGGAAAGAAATCTGGAACGCGCCATGCAGCAAGTGCGTGAAGCGGCAAAACGCGGCGCTCAGATTGTGTGTTTGCCAGAACTTTTCCAGACACAATATTTCTGCCAGAGAGAAGATGCAGCGTTGTTTGATTTGGCAGAGCCCATTCCAGGGCCGACGACGGCGAAGTTGTCCGATCTGGCGAAGGAACTGCGGATCGTTCTAGTTGCATCTCTCTTTGAGAAGCGCGCGCTCGGCGTTTATCACAATACTGCGGTCACATTCGAAACGGATGGAAGCATCAAGAGTATCTATCGCAAGATGCATATTCCTGACGATCCTCTTTATTACGAAAAATATTATTTCACTCCCGGCGATTTGGGATTCAAAGCAGTCGACACGACTCAGGGACACATCGGCACACTGGTTTGCTGGGACCAGTGGTATCCAGAAGGAGCGCGGCTTACGGCTTTGCAGGGTGCGCACGTACTGTTTTATCCCACTGCAATTGGCTGGCATCCTGCGGAGAAGGCTGAGTTCGGCGAAGCTCAATATGACGCGTGGCGAACGATTCAGCGCGCACATGCGATTGCAAACGGCGTATACGTAGCGGTGGTGAATCGTGTCGGCAAGGAAAATGGCGATGTGCGTGGAAAGTCCGCACCTGGGGCTGGGCTCGAATTTTGGGGAGGATCGTTTTTGTGCGATCCGTTCGGACGCGTGATCGCCCAAGGTTCGCACGATAAAGAAGAAATTCTCGTGGGCGAAATCGATTTGAAGTTACTCGAAGAGACTCGGCGGAACTGGCCGTTTCTCCGTGACCGTCGCATCGACAGTTATGGGCCGATCACGCAGCGCTTGATTGATTGATTGATATTTCTCACATGAAAAGCAAGAAGTCTCCAACCGAGTCGAAATTGTTGGCTCCATCCGATTTTCATATGCCCGCCGAGTGGGAACCGCATGCTGCGACGTGGCTTGCGTGGCCCCACTATCGCAACGATTGGCCGGGAAAATTTGGGCCAATCCCATGGGTCTATGCGGAAATCATTCGAAATCTTTCGCGTCATGAGCGCGTGGAACTCATCGTCAAAGATGCAGCAGTAGAAAAGAATGCACAACAACGTTTGTCTCTCGCGAATGCACTGAATAAGAATGTACGCTTCCATCGCTGGCCGACGAATCGCGTGTGGACGCGCGACTCCGGCTGCACGTTTCTTTTAGCTCCACGCGGGGACGCAAGGCCGAGACTGGCAGCGGCGAAATGGCGGTTTAATGCGTGGGCGAAATATTCCAACTATCGGCATGATGAAAAAATCGGCAGTCTGATGGCGACGACTGCGAAGGCCAATGAGTTCCAACCGATATTCAATGGCAAGCGCGTCGTGCTAGAGGGCGGATCGATCGAAGTCAATGGACGTGGAACTTTGCTGACAACCGAAGAATGCCTACTCAGCAAAGTGCAACAACGGAACCCGGGAATGAAGCGCGAAGATTATGAACGCATCTTCGCGGAATTCCTCGGAATCAAGAGCGTGGTCTGGCTCGGCAAAGGAATTACCGGGGACGACACCCACGGTCACGTTGACGACCTTAGCCGATTCGTTTCGCCTGACACCATTGTTACCGTAATGGAGTCGAATCCGAGAGATCCGAACTACGAACCTCTACGCGAGAATATCCGCAGGTTGCGTGCAGCGCTTGATCAGGATGGAAAATCGCTGGCGACGATTGATCTTCCAATGCCCGCTCCGGTAATTTTTGAAGGACGGCGACTGCCCGCGAGCTATGCAAATTTTTATATCGCCAACGGAATCGTTCTTGTTCCGGTATTCAACGACGTAAACGACCGGATCGCGCTCGATATTCTCGCTGACTTGTTCCCCGATCGCGACATCATTCCGATTTATTGCGGCGACCTGGTCTGGGGATTCGGCACCATCCACTGCATGACGCAACAGCAGCCGAAAGTGATGGCCACACCCAATGTCGCCGAGTGAAATGGGCACAGGGCGACTTGAAGCATTCAGCGACGGCGTCATCGCCGTCATCGTCACCATCATGGTGCTGGAGTTGCACGCGCCCGCGCAGCCAACCGTTGCGGCATTGCAGAAGCTGGCTCCAATATTCCTGAGCTACGGATTGAGTTTTCTGTTGATTGCCATCATGTGGATCAATCATCACCACATGATCCATGCAGTCCGCACCGTCAGCGCGCGGCTGCTATGGAGCAATTTAAATCTCCTGTTCTGGATGTCCCTGGTCCCATTCGTTACTGATTATCTTGGAAAAAACCATCAGGAACCGCTTGCGGTCGCACTCTATGGTGCCGATCTGACATTGTGCTCCGCCGCATTTGGACTTCTTCGTTCCGTGCTGGTGTTGCAAGAGCAAGCCAATCCAGAATTGCGCGAATACCACGAGCGAGTACAACGAAAAAACTTTTACTCTCTCGCGTTATATGCGCTGTCGGTTCCGCTGGCTTACGAGTCTGTGAAATTTTCTTATGCCATCTTCATTCTGATTCCGGCATTGTATTTCTTGCCGGAGAAGAAGCTTGCGACAATCAGAGATTAGTCCTCAGCCATGGCAAGCGACCCCAGTGACGAGCAACTCACCTCCGACGAACTGTGGATGGAGGAGGCTCTGCGCGCAGCTCAACGCGCCGGTGAGGCCGGAGAAGTCCCTGTAGGAGCCATTGTCGTGCGCGATGGCATAATTGTCGGGCGGGGGTGGAATTTGAATCTCAGCAACTCTGATCCAACCGCACATGCGGAGGTCGTTGCCCTGCGCGAAGCTGGCGCGGCTGTCGGCAACCACCGCCTGGGAGAATGTGAGCTGTTTGCTACAATTGAGCCGTGTACCATGTGCGCGGGCGCGTTGATCCATGCCCGCATCAAGCGCCTGGTTTATGGTGCGGACGATGCCAAAGCCGGCGCGGTTGGCTCAGTGCTGGATGTCATCAATCATCCTCAGCTGAACCATAAGATGGAAGTCCGCAAAGGCGTTTTGGCAGGGCGTTGCGCGGACATGCTACAGGCATTCTTTCGGGCAAAGCGCCAGCCGTGAAGCTTATATTTCATGGTTCCATGCTGGATCAGACTTGATCTACGGCAAATGCCTTTTTAATGCGGAGAGGTGCGTGAGTGGTTGAAACGACCCGCCTCGAAAGCGGACATACCTTAACGGGTATCGTGGGTTCAAATCCCACCCTCTCCGCCAGAATTTCAGATGGCTTACCGCTTATCATTAGCAATCAGGTGTTGAGAAAGCCGAGCGAAGTATTCGTTGGCTTTCGGCCCGAGCTCACGGGAACGACTGAAACTCTGCACCTTCAAACTCGGTCTTCGATGCGAACATAAAACACCCCCAGACGCTAATCAATCGGCGTTCTGGGGGTGGATATCGCTGCTATTAGTCTTCTACGGTCGTTCGAACGTGAATACGGCGCCTGTGGCGTTGACTCCAAATACTCCGGCTCCGGATCCGACCGAAATATCCGAGAGATTGCCCTGGACCCGGATAAACGATTGCGTGCTAGAGTCATAGCGGAAGATGTGGGTTGATGTGTCGATCAGCCAGACGCCATCTCCGCCGACCGCGATCTGCGATGTGTTTCCACCCAGACTGTTGAACGTCCCTGCCGTGGGATCATAGCGAAAAACATCATTGGAACTGTTAACTCCCCAAGTGTCATTCACTCCCGCGGCAATCTGTGTCAGAATGCCCGGAACAATCACGAACGCCTTGGTAGAAAAGTTGTAGTGCACGATGTCGCCCGAGGGTTCGGTGCCCCATACATCGCCACCGCTGGTGGAAACCTGATTTAGCGTACCAGTTACTGCGACGAACAATTTTGTGCAGTAGTTGTAGCGGAACACGGAATTCTGAGAGTTTACGCCCCACACTTCGTATGGATGGCAGTTGTCCTGATTGCCGACGCCAACCGTGATTTGCGTGAGAACACCCGGTGCTTGAGCAAAGTTTTTGGTGCCGTATTTGAACTGAAAAATGCTGCCGCCACTGTTTACGCCCCAGACTGCATCAAGCTGCGAGACGGTTCCTCCGCCCACGGCGACGTCGACAAGCGATGCACCGGTTATCTTTACAAAAGATTTGGTGCCGGCAGCATATCTCCAGACCGCAGTCTGACCATCAATGCCAAACACTTCGTTTCGGCCCGCGGAAACTTTTGCGAGAGTACCTGTAACTTGCTGGAAATGCTGTGCGGATGCTGGAATTACGAGCGAAGCACAGCTGGCTAGAATCATAAGAACGTTGAAGTAAGCGGTTTTACGCAACATAGGAATCTCCTCGAGGATTTTTTCATTTATGGGGATAGCAGACATGGAAGCAAAGAGGCTCGTGGTAACATTCCCACAAGTCCAAAGGTCGCAACGTTCCGCCATTTCCCCAGGCAGCAAACCTACTTCGCATGGCCCTAGAATGTCCTAAAATCGTCGCTCAAAAGTTCTCAGAACTTCTAAAAGCACCGCTATGTCGAGCGTAACCAATCACTTGTATCAGTTCGGCGATTTAAGCCTCGACACCCAAAGCCGGGGGCTGAGGAGGGGCGCAGAGGCTGTGCCTCTGACCCCAAAAGCCTTCGATGTCCTGCTTTTGCTGGTTCAAAACGCTGGAAGGACGGTCACGAAAGATGAACTAATCAAGACCGTATGGCCGGACAGTTTTGTCGAAGAATCAAACCTGACGCAGACGATATTCATGGCGCGAAAGGCGTTAAACGAAACCGCCGAACGGCGCTACATCCTTAACGTGCAGGGTCAAGGCTATCGATTCCTTGTCCCAGTTACAGAAGCAGCGCGCAGCAGTCTGGAGACACAGGTAGCTGTCCCTGTCTCGAATATGCCCGATCCCCGCGAGATTCCATTGCGACCCCGCTCGGGAAGAATGGCTGGTTGGAAATCCGCCGCCATCGCTCTAGGCACAGTTGTGCTCATCCTGATAGCGGGATTTAGCATACGGCGGTGGCGCTCGCCTGAGGAATCTGGGCAGCAGCCTGACAGAATTATGCTGGCTGTCCTTCCCTTTCAAAACCTTACCGGAGATCCGGCACAGGAATACGTCAATGATGGACTGACCGAAGAAATGCTCACGCAGTTGGGGAATCTCAATCCCCAGCGCCTGGGAGTCATTGCGCGCACTTCGGTGATGCACTACAAGGACGCCCATACCCCTCTTGATCAGATCGGGCGCGAGTTGAACGTGCAGTATGTGCTTGAAGGAAGCGTCCGCCGGGAATCGGATCGCGTGCGTATTACTGCCCAGCTCATTCAGGTTAAAGATCAGACCCACGTCTGGGCTCGGCAGTATGATCGCGAATTAAAAGACTTGCTTCCACTGGAAGGTGAGGTTGCGCAGGAGATTGCCCGAGAAATTCGGCTTACCTTTGACAACCGCAAGGAGGCGGGAGGTCAACTGGCCCAAGCACCGCAAAATTTTGAAAGTTACGATCTTTATCTCAAGGGCCTGTACTTCTTCAACAAGAGGACGCCAGCAGACTTGCAACAGGCAATTCAATATTTCCAGCAGGCAGCCGCGACAGATCCCTCCTCTGCACGCGCCTATGCGGGACTTGCGAAAGGCTACGCAATTCTCTCGGTATACAGCAGTCAGCCGCCGACGGATTTTCTACCCAAGGCACGCGCTGCCGCGGCTAAGGCACTTGAAATTGATAAGAATTCGTCGGAAGCGCATACCGCGCTGGCGCTCATTGTCCAGAACAATGACTGGGATTGGGCAACGTCGGAAAAGGAATTCCGCACGGCAATCGAATTGAATCCGAATGACGCGACCGCGCACCATTGGTATGCGGAGCATTTGATGTGGGGCGGACGCTTCGATGAGGCTCTTGAACAAAGCGAGCGGGCCCATCAGTTGGATCCGCTTTCACTGATTATCGAAGCGGATAATGGCGCCATTCTCTATTTCTCACGGAAGTACGATGCCGCAATTACAAAGTGGCACTCGGTACAAGAAATGGATCCTGTCTTTGTGCGTGCCCACCTTATCGTGGGTGCGTATGTCGAGAAAGGGATGTTTGCCGAGGCTTTTGCCGAAAACGAAAAGCTGCAGCCCACGATGTCCGATGGAGCGTATTGGACATGGCGTGTATATATTCATGGACGCGCGGGACAAATGACCGAGGCGCAACAGGCGATCCGCAAGGTGTTGGAGATCGATAAAGTCAGCCCCGTTGAGCCCGCTGCCGTCGCTATGGCCTTCGCAGGGATGGGAGATAAGGATCGAACCCTTGCGTGGTTGCAGACAGCTTATGCACAACACTCTAACGAACTCACGGCATTGAAAGTAAATCCTGCTTTTGATCTGCTGCGCGGCGATCCGCGATTCGAGGACTTGTTGCGGCGCGTTGGATTGCAATAACAAAGTTGCCACACAGAAAATGGCCGGGACCTTTCGGCCCCGGCTGCAGTGAGTGTCGCTATTCCCAGAAATCGTGCCTAGAAATCTAGGCCGTTCTTCGCGGCCTGACGCTCAGATCACGCACTTGCGCAAGCACACTGGAAAGCTGCATTCCATTGAGTTGCGACATGAACGGCATCATTTCCGCTATGAAGGGATCCTGCATGAGCTCACGGACTTCATCCTGGCGATTGCCCTGGTCGCCGCAAAGCAAGTCCGGAATCGTGACCTCCAATGCGCGCGCCAGACGATCGAGCGAGGACAATGTCGGCGTCGCCTTCTGGTTTTCGATTTTCGAAACGTATGTGCGGGGCACAGACATTCGCATTGCCAACTGCCGCTGACTCAATCCACTACGCAGGCGCAGCGATCGAATGGAAGCGGCCAGATGGAGGTGTCCACGGCTATGGGTTGGCGGCGGCATGATTGCCGGCATTGGCAAAGGCGCAACAACTTCCGGAATCTCTTCATCCAACGAGGCATGACACTTCCGGCAAATATCGTTGCTGGTACGGAATTGAACAAGCAGACAGTGGTCGCAACGGACGACTTCCCGTGAATCCACCGGGGCAAGATTTGTGGCCATCGAGTATGGGAGTGCCAGAGCAGGCTACTCCCGGAATCTTGTAACTGATTCCGATATCTTGCGTAATGTCGGTCATATAGCCTGTGCATGTCAAGTAAAATCGACGAACGCAATTATTAAGTCGTAGGAAACGTGAAGCAATTTATTGGAAACGACAACGAAAGCAGCCAAACATGCAAATTAATCGAGACGGCGCGTGGTGTTTACTAATTGAGTTCACTCAATCAGAAAGTTTGCGAAAACATGCGCTCGCGGTCGAAGCGTGCATGCGAGCGTGTGCGCGGAAGTTTTCCGGAGACGAAGGTCTGTGGGGATTGGTTGGGCTGCTGCACGACTTCGATTACGACCGTTATCCGAGTCTTAAGGACCATCCGTACAAAGGAAATGAAATTTTGAAAGAGCGTGGTTATCCGGAAGAAATTCGCCGCGCAATTATGTCCCATGCAGATTACACCGGTGTGACTCGCGACTCTCAGATGGAGAAGGGATTATTCGCATGCGACGAACTGGCAGGCTTCATCACTGCGGTTGCGTTGGTAAAGCCTGGCAAATCGTTGGCGGAAGTAGATGCGAAATCCGTTCGCAAAAAAATGAAAGATAAAGCGTTTGCGCGAAGCGTCAGCCGGGATGACATCGTGAACGGCGCAGCTGGGTTGGGAGTTGATCTGGATGAACACATCTCGTGTTGCATCACCGCTCTTAAGGAGATCGCTGCGATCTTAGGATTGGATGGCAGTGCGGTCGCGCCTAGGCCGCAAGCAGGTTAGCGGCCGATCGCTTTGCGAAACGCGGTCATGTATTTCGGCGGTATGGCTTTCACTTTCATGTCTTTGCCAATCACGAGATGCGTGGTGTCACCTTCAGCCAGCAGCGTATTGTCCGACGCCCGCAAGACTTCATAAATAAAATGCACCATACATTCGCGAACATTCTTCAGGTGCGTTCGGACAATTAATTCTTCGTCGTAAAGCGCGGGCGCCTTGTAGCGACAGTGGACATCGACGACCGCAATGGCGCAATCGTCTTTTTCTTCCATCTCGCGATACGAAAAGCCCATCTGACGAAGCCACTCGACGCGCCCAACTTCAAACCAGACAAGATAATTCGCGTGGTAGACCACTCCCATGCGATCGGTTTCCGCATAGCGGACGCGAACGCGAGTGTCGCAAACGAAATCGTCGATCAATGTCCGCTCCACTTCGGCGGCCGCTTCTCCAGGAATGATGCAACTCCTTCGCGGAAATCCGCAGTAGTTCTGATGCGGGCGTTGTCCTGAATGGCATCGGCAATCTGCTGATCGAGTTGCTTGGCGATGAAACTGTTAATGAGTTTCTTAGTGGCGCGGACCGACGACGGACTGTTAGCAAGAATTTGTTTCGCCAACTCCCGGGTTCGTTCTATCAACTTCGGCAACTCGACCAGCTCGTTAACCAAACCGTAACGATAGGCTTCAGCGGCATCAAACAATCGGCCAGTCATGAGTAGGTCGCGAGCGACTTTGTGCCCAACCTGCCAGACAAGAATCGAAGAAACGATTGCCGGCACAAAGCCGATACGCACTTCGGTGTATCCGAACTTGGCTTCAGGAACTGACAAGGTGAAGTCGCACATGGTCGCCAATCCCGTCCCGCCAGCGACAGCAGCGCCATTCACGGCCGCGATAGTCGGTAAAGGATATTCGTAGAGCCGGCGAAACATTTCGGCCATGCGTGCTGAATCTCGCACATTTTCGTCATGCGTCTTGCCAGTAAGCGATTTCAGTTCGTCGAGATCCATGCCCGCGCAGAAAGCTTTACCCGCGCCAGTCAGGATCAAAACCTGCGCGCCGGAGTTTTCAATCTCATCAAACGCGTGCATCAATTCATCGACGAGTTGAAAACTGATGGCGTTCCGCTTGTCCGGGCGGTTGAGCGTAATAGTAGTTGCACTCGAATCCTTCGCGAGTTGGATGGTTGTGTAATTCATATATACCTAATCCGCGGCCTGGGAACTACCATACCTTGCCCCAATCGCTTCGGACGCTCGAAGCAGTGCTTCCAGTGACTTCAACGGTGGCAGTACCGCATTACGTTGCTGTAGCGCCTCGACTACTTTCTCCGTCGCAATGTTCCCTACCAACTGATCCTGCGCGAACGGACAGCCTCCGAGGCCACCTAAAGCCGAATCAAATCGGCGGCATCCAGCGTCGTAGGCGGCTTGAATTTTTTCTACGGCTTCGTCCGGACGACTGTGGAGATGAACTCCAATTTCCAGATACTCATATTTCGAAATTACCGCCGAGACCAATTCGTTGATCTGCTTTGGACCAGCCATGCCGACTGTATCTGCCAGCGAAATTGTTCGCACGCCGGAAGATTCGAGCAGATCGACTGCATCGACTACTTCGCCGATATTCCACTGATCGCCATACGGATTGCCGAATGCCATCGAGATGTATACGACCGTGCCGAGGCTGGCTTCTTCGGCCTTGTTGCGCACTTTCTCCAGCTCCTCAATTGATTCTTCGAGCGTCTGTTTCTGATTGTTTTGCAGAAATGTCGGAGAAACGGAATAAGGAAATCCCAGCGTACTTACAGCCTTGGAATCGATCGCCCGCTGCGCACCTTTTTCGTTGACAACAATGCCGATGATTTCAACGTCATCGGGAGGATCAAGCTCTTTGAGTACTTCCTCCGAATCGATCATCTGCGGAACCGCTTTCGCGGATACGAATGAAACAGCATCAATATGCTTGAAGCCGGCACTGATCAGCGTACGTAGATATTCCAGCTTGATATGTGAAGGAATCTGTCCAGCCAAGCCCTGCCAAGCATCGCGAGGACACTCAATAAGTTTGACTTCGCCGGGCTTAGCATAGGTTTTCACGTTTGCAGCACTCCCACTTTAAATTCTGGAACATCTGGATTGAGAGCCGCCGCTTCTAGAGCCAGCGTGATGGCGTCTCGAGTTTCCACAGGATCGATTATTTTATCGATCCACAGGCGCGCCGCGCCATAACGGGGATCGGTCTGTTCGTCATACGTCTTCTTGGTGGAGTCGAACAATTCTTTCCGCTCTTCGTCGCTGAGTTTCTTTCCACCACGCTCGAGTTGGCGGATTTTTATTTCCACGAGTGTCCCGGCAGCAGAGTCTCCGCTCATCACGGCGTATCGAGCAGTCGGCCATGCAAAAACGAAACGCGGGTCGTAAGCTTTGCCGCACATTGCATAGTGGCCAGCGCCAAATGATCCGCCAACAATGACCGTAATCTTGGGAACAACCGAATTGGATACGGCGTTCACCATCTTCGCGCCCGCTTTGATGATGCCGCTCCATTCGGCATCGCGACCGACCATGAAGCCATTGACATCGTGCATGAAAACCAGCGGAATCAAATTCTGGTTGCAATCCATGATGAAGCGAGCGGCTTTTTCGGCGGACTCCGTATAGATCACGCCGCCAAACTCCATTCGTTTTTTGCCTTCGTGGTCAGTCGCCTGCGCGTGCATCTTCTGATTGGCCACAATGCCGACGGCGAAACCGCCGATGCGCGCGTATCCGCAGATCAGGGTCTTGCCATACTCAGGCTTGTATTCGTCGAAGCGACTGCCGTCCACGATGCGGGCGATCACTTCCTTCATATCGTAAGGACGGCCGGGAGATGAATCGTAGAGTCCGTAAATTTCTTCTGGCGCATGCGCAGGTGCTTCAGGTTTACGACGGTCCCACGGTGATTGCCGCCGGTATCCCCATTTTTCGACGATGGCCCGAAGGCGTTCGATACATGCCTCATCGTTCGGCTCACGGAAATCGACGGTACCGCTCACTGCGGCGTGCATCGCCGCGCCGCCGAGTTCTTCGGCGGAAACCTTCTGTCCAATAGCAGCCTGAACCAGAGCGGGCCCTGCAAGGAAAAGGCCGCTGCCATCGGTCATCAGCACATGATCGCACATCACAGGGAGGTAGCCGCCGCCAGCCACACACATCCCCATAATCGCCGCGAGCTGGGGAATGCCCATTGCCGACATGACGGCATTGTTGCGAAACACGCGGCCGAAGTCATCGGTATCGGGAAAAACATCTTCCTGTAACGGCAGAAATACACCAGCCGAATCAACGAGATAAATCGTCGGAACGTGATTTTCGATTGCGATGTTCTGCGCCCGAATCACCTTCTTAGAGGTCATCGGGAAAAATGCCCCAGCTTTCACGGTTGCATCATTAGCGATGATCATTACGAGGCGCGTATGGACGCGGGCCAGACCTGTGATCACTCCAGCGGAAGACGCCCCACCCCATTCTTCGTACATTCCATAAGCGGCAAAACTGCCGAGTTCGAAAAAAGAATTGGGATCGGCAAGCAGCATAATTCGTTCGCGCGCAGTCAGCCGGCCTTTGCTGTGTTGGTTTTCAACGGCTTTCGCTCCGCCACCTTCGCGAATTTTTTCTTCATCGTTGCGAACCTGCGAAACCATGTCAGCGAGAAACCGCATGTTGGCTTCAAAACGTGACGACGTGGCGTCTACCCGCGATTCGATCACGGGAGACTTAGACGGGGGGGTGTGCTCAATACGCTCAGCCATAGGAAACGAGTACGAAACTATTTACCGTATATCAGCCGAGGCGCGCACGCAAACTGGCATTCGGCCTAAACATCAGGATAACGCTATTGTTTTAGTCGACGAGTACATTCAGCTACGGGATTCTCAGCGACTGCATCGACTAATCCGATATCTAAAGCATCGGCAGCAGTAATTTTTTCTGCAGTGACAAACATGTGTAGCGCTCGTGCCTTCCCGATTAGACGGGGTAGGCGCTGAGTTCCACCCCATCCAGTGATCAAGCCTAAAGCTGCCCCTCGGTGCCCAAGGACGGCATTCGGAGCAGCGATCCGGTGATGACACGCAAGCGCCAGATCGAGGCCTCCCCCCATACAGAATCCTGAAATTGCCGCATATACGGGAGCAAGAGATGAGGCGACTGCATTCATCAGCGCCTGCCCCATCTTCGCGAAATCGTACGCCGCAGGACCAGTCAGAGCTGACACCTCGTTCAGATCAGCACCTGCCGAAAAAAACGTTTCGTTACCGGTAATAATCAAAGGTCGGGGGCTCGTCGATAACTTCGCCAAGGCTGCGGTCAAGCTCAACACTAAATCGGCGGTCAAGCGATTCGTGAGATCCGGAGACTTGAGCCTGATTAATCGGAAATCTTGCGCATCTTCGATCTTAAATATGGTCTGCTGCATTTCACTGACCGGTAAGGCTACGGATTCTTTTCCAGCCAGCGTTCCAACCGGCATCCGTCGGCTTCCAGCTGGAATATGCCGGCCCCGAAACATTCTCCGATGATGCGCTGAGTTTCAGGATCGCGAGCGGCACGCGTGATCCATTGCTTTCCTACTTGATATTGGCTGGCGGTGAACCACCGCTGCGGCAGTACCTCTACGAGTCCTGCGTTCAAATAAAACACGTAGAGTGCAAACGCGGGATCGTCGTTACTCTTGGCCGGATAACTTGTGGGAACGATCAATTCATCAACCGTTCTCAATTGTTCAGGGACATCGATCTTGTGTGTACCCGGCGCTAACGCCAGTGGGACTTCGAAGTCGGCAATTGGAGGGGCAGCTGAATAGATACGATCCGATGATTGCTTGAACCATCCTGCAATTTCGGCAATATCAAATTCTTTAAGTTGCGCCGGATCAAAACAAGTCAAACGAATGTTGCGACCTTCAGGACACCACACTCCGAGATAAGACGGCGGCACCAGAAACGGGCGGCAATAGGTATTCAGCGCGAGAACCGGCTTCTCTGTCTGTTCGGCCGTACTCAGCGAAACGACGTATGCCATTGCGCCTTGATCGCCGTGGTGCGTCCACACCAATTCCATTCCCGAGCTTGAATTGACTGATGGAAAAGTCTTCCAGTACCAAGGTGAGGGACCGATGGTACGTTCGAGCTGACGTTTGGTTGCTAGGGAGTTTGACACGGACATTCGGAAAATCTCAGGCCACGGGCACGCCACGCGGTTTTACATTCGCGCGGATGAATTTCACGATGTCATCCATAGCCGTACCGGGCTGGAAGATCGCAGCGACACCAATCTTCTTCAGATTCTCCATGTCCTGATCGGGAATGATGCCGCCGACAACAACGATGACATCATCCATTTTGTTCTGCTTTAAGAGGTCCATCACTCGCGGAACAATTGCATTGTGGGCGCCGGACAGAATTGACAGTCCGATGACGTGAACGTCTTCCTGCAAAGACGCGCTTACGATCATTTCGGGGGTCTGGCGCAGACCCGTGTAGATGACTTCCATACCAGCGTCACGCAAAGCCCTCGCAATCACTTTTGCGCCTCGGTCGTGACCGTCCAAGCCGGGCTTGGCGACCAGCACGCGAATTTTCGAATCTGACATGCCTCTTCATTTAACCACAATGGCGGCAATCCGGCATGGCGACGACGAATCGGGTAGTGGCTCAATTTGAAATCCACAGCCCTAGCGGGTCGCGCTGATTTCGTGTCATCATACTCTCATGGCGAAACGCTCCGGCGAAAAGCGCGACTTCATGCAAGTCGCCCGCGAGATCGTAGAGAAAGCAATCGGCGAACAAATGGATGGGAGTCCACTACCGGAGCCACCGAAAGATAAGCGGAATCCCCATGCAGTAGCGCTAGGGATGATGGGTGGAAAAAAGGGTGGTAAAGCACGCGCCAAATCCCTAACACCAGCCAAACGCAAAGCGATTGCACGTAAGGCCGCTAAAGCAAGATGGGAGTAGTACTTATCCCATATGTTGTATATGTTACCTGTGTTAACCCCAACAAATAGCAACCAACCGAATCATCTTGACATCTAGTATATAAGTTGGCATTATGCCAACTTATGCTAATTGCTTGTCAAACGATCAGCGAGGCCCAAGACCTTCTGCGCTACTGCTTAGGTGGCGGCGGCACGGTGAAGCCCGGAAAGCATTTTCGGGAGGAACTGAAAGCGGAAGGCGTAAGCATCGTTGATGCATGGCAGATTCTAAGAACAGGCATCGTTTTTAACCCCCCGGAGATCGACACCAAAACCGGGGAATGGAAATACACCGTGGAGGGCCACGAACCAGATGGTAAATGGCTAGGAATAGTTTTTAGTTTTAAGAGTCTAGATAGGGCTTACTTAATCACTGTTTTCTCCGTTGAATCCAGGAGGCGGACATCATGAAAAGAGAAGAACAGTGCAGCAACTGCGGAAGAATGGCTCCAGTAGTTCGCAAGGACTATAGGTTTGATGAAATGGGCCTACCAGTTGTTTTGCAACGCATTGAAGTAGTCAAATGTCATAACTGCGGTAACGTCGATCCAATTATCCCTAACGTCAGTGACCTGATTCACTGTCTCGCATTGGCGGTGATCTGCGACCCCTGCAAGCTGAACGGGGACGAGTTTAGATTCCTGCGTAAATATGTCGCTAAGAGCGGAGAAGAGTTCGGAAAATTACTACATCTCGGAAAAACGCACGTCTGTAAAATCGAAACGGGTGCGACTCCTGTTGGAGATCAGACCGACAAGTTAGTCCGGTTTCTAGTGTTGCATTTGAGTCCAGAGTTGAAGGAGAAAGCGGATCAACTTGTCGCTCTCCTGCCGACAATCTCCAATTCCTGTTCGGATTTGAAACAGGAAATTCAGATTGATCCTGCCACAATGCAATACGCTTACGCATAGCCAACTAACCCTTGCCCATTAAAGATGTTTACATAGGCAAGGGTATTTTTATGCTTGACATCTTACCCGCTCAAGCATATAGTTCAATTCATGAACAAGCTATCAAATGAACTTCAAAACAGGGTCGTATCCGCGCTGGTCGAGGGCAACAGTATTCGCTCTACGGCGCGAATGACGGGCGTTGCGCGAAATACCATTACTACCCTGCTTGTTGATCTAGCTGAGGCCTGCGCCGGATACCACGACCGCCACGTTCGCAACTTAAAAGTGCGCCGTTTGCAGTGCGATGAAATCTGGAATTTTGTCGGAGCGAAGGCGAAGAACGTATCAGTCGAAAAGAAGGCAGAAGGCTGGGGAGATACTTGGACATGGACAGCACTCGATGCGGACACGAAACTTTGCGTTAGCTATTTAGTCGGCGGACGCGGCCTGTCGTGGGCGAAAGAATTTATGGAAGATTGCGCGAGTCGCATCAGTAACCGCGTACAGATCACCACAGATGGACACAAGGCCTATCTAGAAGCGGTTGAGAACGCCTTTGGTGCAGACATTGACTATGCACAATTGCAGAAGATTTACGGCGCACCAGCAGATGACCACAGACGCTATTCTCCAGGAACTTGCATTGGCTGTGATATGAAAACGGTAAGCGGCAATCCCGACCCGAAGCACGTTTCTACATCGTTCGTTGAACGGCAAAATCTTTCAATGAGAATGAGCATCCGTCGCTTTACGCGGCTAACAAATGCGTTCTCTAAAAAGGTGGAGAATCACGCGGCTGCGGTCGCGCTATGGTTTATGTATTACAACTTTTGCCGCGTACATCAGACTTTGCGCGTCACTCCCGCAATGGAAGCAGGAATCTCGAATCATGTTTGGACTATCGAGGAACTGTGCGGTCTTCTGCCTGAGACGGCATCCGCCACGAAGCGAATTGACAAAGGCCTTATTCTGAAAGCACTCGGAGAACGACTAGCATGAGATGGATGCCAATAATTTGGGTCAGCCTGGCAGTGATTGGCTTTCTATATGGCTTAGTTAATCCTGCCGCAATCAAAAAGAACAGCGAACTTTCCTACAAGGCACTTGGCATTCCAGAGCAGCCGATTTGGTTCTGGCGAACGCTTTCCACCTTTGGATTCATTAGCAGTCTTTTAGTATTGCTGAAGATCACTCTGTGGAAATCAAACTGACCCACTACCACGAATCGCGGACTATGGCGTCTTGATATCCAGGCTCCGCCACAGGTACCAGGCAGCAAAGCTCCGATACGGCTCCCAGCATTTGCCAAGCTTGGCCATCTGAAGAGGTTTTGGCAGCTTGCGCTTGTTGTAAGCCCTCTTAATTGCCATCTGCACGCCGTAATCACCGGTTGGCAACACGTTTGGACGCCTTAGCGCAAACATTAGGAACATGTGTGCCGTCCATGTGCCGATGCCCTTGATTTGCGTGAGATGTTCGATCACTTCTTCATCGGACATCGCCGCCAATTTGGAAAATTGCAGCGTCCCGTCATTCGTCTTACTCGCGAGGTCGCGTATGTAGCTCAGCTTTTGTTTGGATAGTCCGGCGCCGCGCATCTGCTCGTCAGTTAATTTCAGAATGCCCTTTGGTGTGACCGGACTTCCGGCCAAAGCTTCAAGCCTGCCAAAGATTGTCGCAGCGGCGCTTCCGTTCAGTTGCTGATAAACAATCGATTCGGCAAGATGCGCAAATGCCGGCTCGCTGTAGTTCATACGATAGGGCCCGACTTGCTCAATAATTTTGGCAAGTATCGGGTCGCATGCCTTTAAATGAGTAATAGCTTTGCGCATGAAACGTTTTATCACAGGCGCGCAAGAAAGGCGAATGAAAAACGAATATTAGTACGACTCAAAGTTAGGGTCCAAGATCGAGTCGGATAACAGCTTCTCTAGCAGATATGATCGGAATTCCCTTGATCGTTTGTAACGATAGCAAATCTGTCTTGTCGCCGGTAACGAGGAAAGTCGCCCTGCCGTCAACTGCCGTTTCAAGAAACACATTGTCGTCGGGATCTTGGCTTAATGTGATATTAGAAAATAGCTCGACCCTATCTGTTTCATGCACGAGATATGCAGCAATCTTGACGATAAACTCATCCGTAATTTTCTTGAACTTACGGATGCGCGGATAGGCTAAAACGCGTAAATATTCTTCCACAATCGGGTCTGAGACCAGATGAACCAACTGTTTGGTTTGAATAGCCCGAAGGATTTGCGCTGGCGGGCCTGACATGGAAATCAAACCACTTACAAATACATTTGTGTCGAGGACTAATCGCGGACGGGTCTTCCTAGTGTGACCCATTGGATATTATTTACGCCGGGTCTTCCGAACGGACTTGATCGCTTTTGCTACAGCAAGTTCAATTTCAGAAGATGAACTGTCGCGATTAGCCGAGTGTACTTTTTCGATCGACTTCCAGGGATCAATCCCTCTTAAAGATTGTCGGACAATAAGGGCTTGGGCAAGAATGCCACTAATCGACGTCCCCTTATCGAAGGCTTCCCTGGCGACTTCTTCGTGCACACTAGTCGAAACTCGGACGTGAATTTGACCGTTAAATCTTCGCATCTCACCACCCTAATTTACTGTACAAGTATACCACGGTATATCGGCCAAAAAAACGCCCTAGGTGACGCTCACTTCCGTGTACGTTCCGTAGACCTCCCGCAACGCTTCGCAGATTTCGCCAACAGTGGCATAAGACCGAACCGCATCGATGATGTATGGCATCGTATTGGCTGGAGAAATTGCACCGTTGCCTTCAGCCTTGGGCTCCTGAGCCGCCGCTTTCTTCAACGCATTTAGCGTGCGGGTGATTTCTTCATTTGATCTGCGGGCGCGCAACGCCTTAAGTTTGGCGGTTTGCTGCCGCGCTACGGTCTCATCGATGTAGAGAATGTGCGGAGAACCTTCTTCGATTGCGAACTCGTTCACGCCCACAGTAATTTTCTCTTTCGCTTCTGCAGCCCGCTGATATTGATACGACGCCTCGGCAATTTCTTTTTGCGGATATCCGCGATCAATCGCTTTCACCATGCCGCCCATGGCATCGAGTTTGCTGAAGTAATCGAACGCTCCCTTTTCCATCTGCAAAGTCATGCTTTCGAGGAAATAGGATCCACCGAGCGGATCAATTGTTTGCGTCACGCCGGATTCGTAGGCGATGATCTGCTGCGTCCGCAATGCGATACGCGCTGCTTCCTCAGTGGGCAAGGCCAAAGCTTCGTCGTAGGAATCCGTATGCAGCGATTGTGTTCCGCCGAGCACCGCGGCTAAAGCTTGCAAAGCAACGCGCGCGATATTGTTCATCGGTTGTTGCGCGGGCAGAGACACGCCGGCAGTCTGCGTATGGAATCGCATTAGCCACGTGCGTTGGTTCTTCGCCCCGAAGCGGTCCTTCATTACTTCGTACCAAATCTTCCGGGCGGCACGATATTTCGCGATTTCTTCAAAAAAATCATTATGCGCGTTGAAGAAAAAGCTCAACCGCGGTCCGAATTCGTCCACGTCGAGGCCCCGCCGCAACGCCCACTCTACGTATTCGACTCCGTCGTATAGCGTGAAAGCCAATTCCTGCAATGCCGTTGAACCAGCCTCACGGATGTGGTATCCGCTGATGGATATGGTGTTGAACTTTGGAGTGAATTTCGAACCGAACTCAAAAGTATCGATGACCAGCCGCATCGATGGCGCGGGCGGATAAATGTATTCTTTTTGCGCGATGTATTCCTTAAGAATGTCGTTTTGCAACGTTCCGGAAATCTTTTTCCAGTCCGCACCCTGCTTCTCAGCAACCACCAAATACATTGCCCACAGCACTGACGCAGGCGAATTGATAGTCATGGAAACGGTAATTTTTTCGAGATCGATGCCATCGAAAAGAATTTCCATGTCCTCGAGAGAATCGATTGCTACGCCGCACTTGCCGACTTCGCCTTCACTGGCCGCATGGTCGGAATCGTACCCCATCAACGTTGGCAAATCGAAAGCCACCGATAAGCCGCTTCCGCCGCTTTGCAGCAAATATTTGTAGCGCTGGTTGGTTTCCTCGGGCGACGCGAAGCCAGAAAACTGCCGCATGGTGAACATCTTGCCGCGATATCCGCTGGCGTGAATCCCACGCGTATATGGAGCCTGGCCTGGGAAACCGAGATATTTTTCCGCGCTCCAATCTTCTGGAAGATCAGCCTGCGTATAGAGGCGACGAATGGGCACTCCGGAAATTGTCGTAAAACGCGCATGGCCGTGCTCGTCGAGATTGACTCCGCTCGCCGAACCTATCGGCTTCTCTGGGGATTTCTCCAATGTCGGCGACAAAGTTTTCTCAGCCCATTGCGATTCGACAACGGACGGATGGCGTCCTTCATAAACGTCTGCGACTGGACTCTCAGCGACCTGCGGCTTCTCTTTACCTTGATCTCTTGGCATGCTTACTCCCTTTAGCGGACGTTCCAGCCCGCAATCGCGACTCGTTTCCCAGCCTCAATGATAAGCGAAATTCTCGAATGGAAGGCAGAAGTTGTAAAGGCCAGTGTTATGTGGCTGGACCATCGGATTTCCTGCTTAATTCCCATGCTTTTGCGTATTTCCATGACACGTAGGCGGCGTGGTACAAGTGCAGTAACAACCCCTCGCGTCCGTCGAGAAAGCCCAGTCGAATGAAGTAGTTGTAAATGAAAGTGAACGCTGGCCTGACGACAATGTCCGAGAAACTGAAGCCTCGATACCCATTGGCCACGGCAAACTCGGCTCCCTGTGAAGAATAGCTGTTCATGTGATCGATGTAACCGCGCAACGTTGGATAGGCGCTGTGAATGAGCGCGTTTTTGAGTTGACTCGTAGAGCCGTTAACTTTGATGGTCGGATGCGCTCCGTGCTCTTCAAATTTTCCTGCGCCTCGCCGGATAAGTCTAAGTTTTGGATCGGGATAGAAGCTACCGTGACGAATCCAGCGCCCGAGAAAGAAGTTTTTGCGAGGAATGAAGAATCCGACGTTTTGCGATCCGGACTGAATTGCTGCGCGTATCTCGTCGGCAAGTACTGGTTCAAGCGCTTCATCCGCATCGAGTTGGAGAACCCAATCACACGCGGCTTTATCTATGGCGGAGTTTTTCTGTGCGGCGAAGCCCTTCCAAGGCTCGACGAAAACTTTCGCGCCGTAAGACTGCGCGATTTCCAGGGTTCGATCTGTCGAACCTGAATCCACGACAATAATTTCGCCACCGTCGCGCACGAGCGAAGTAACACTCTCCAATGTGCGCGGGAGGTTGACTTCTTCATCGTGCGTAATCAGTACCACAGAAATTGTCACGCCAGAAGCATACCGCGAACGCGCATCCTGCCGAAATCACAGCGAAGGTTCGCTCACCAACGGTTCGGATTCCAAAGGCAACTATAATAGAGGCATACCCGCTTCGTCAGTTACCTCTTCGACTTTAAAGATCATGGATTTCAAACTTGTCAGCTCGTATCATCCGCAAGGCGATCAGCCACAGGCCATCGCTGCACTCACACGCGGCATAGACGACCGCGACCAGCATCAGGTGTTGCTCGGAGTTACGGGCTCAGGCAAGACGTACACGATGGCCAAGGTGATTGAGAGCATCAATCGCCCGGCCATTGTGATGGCGCACAATAAGACGCTGGCAGCGCAGCTTTACCACGAGTTCAAGAATTTCTTCCCTCATAACGCGGTCGAATATTTCGTCTCTTACTACGACTATTACCAGCCCGAAGCCTATGTTCCCGCCGCGGATCTATACATCGAAAAAGAATCGACAATCAATGAGGAACTGGAAAAATTACGCCTGTCCGCGACTCGGACATTATTCGAACGCCGTGACGCATTGATTGTTGCTTCGGTGAGCTGCATTTATGGTCTCGGATCGCCGGAAGCTTACTTCGGCATGCTGCTGTTCCTGGAAAAGGGCCAGAAGATCAAACGGGAAGACATCACGCGCAAACTCGTCGACATCCTCTACGAACGTACTGATGGCGACTTCCGTAGAGGAACATTTCGCGTCCGTGGCGATGTGATTGAGATATTTCCCACGTACGACGACATGGCATATCGGATCGAGCTTTTCGGCGATGAAATCGATCTGCTCGCGCAAATCGATCCTCTGTTCGGTACGGTAAAACAGAAATATGCACGCCTGCCGATCTATCCGAAGAACCATTATGTGATGAAGCCGGAGACGCGAACGAAAGCAGTTGATTCCATCAAGAGTGAACTTCACTGGTGGGAGGCTGAACTTGAGAAGCAAGGCCGCGTCGTTGAAGCACAACGAATTCATCAGCGCACCATGTACGACCTGGAGATGATCAAATCGGTCGGCTACTGCCATGGAATTGAAAATTATTCGCGGCACTTCACCGGTCGAATGCCGGGCGAGCCTCCTCCTACGCTGCTGGACTACTTCCCGCGCGATTACCTGATGTTCGTTGACGAGTCGCATCAAACGGTACCGCAGCTGCATGGGATGTACCACGGTGATCGTTCGCGCAAACAGACATTAGTCGAATACGGATTCCGAATGCCGTCGGCTCTGGATAATCGTCCACTGACGTTCGACGAGTTCGAACACCGCATGGGGCAAATGGTTTATGTGTCGGCGACTCCGGGACCGTATGAACTTACGAAATCAGCGGGCGTGGTGGTTGAACAAATTATTCGTCCCACGGGGCTGGTTGATCCTCCAGTCGAGATTCGACCAGTAAAGGGCCAGATTGACGATTTGCTCCACGAGATACGCGACCGCGTCGGTCGCGGCGAGCGTGTTCTCGTAACGACGCTCACGAAACGCATGTCAGAAGATTTGTCGGAATATTACAGCGAAGTTGGAGTGAAGTGCCGCTACATGCACTCCGAAATTGAGACGCTGGAGCGCGTGAAGATTCTCCGCGACCTGCGTAAGGGCGAATTTGATGTGCTCATAGGCATCAATCTTCTACGCGAAGGATTAGATCTGCCCGAAGTGTCTCTCGTCGCGATCCTTGATGCCGATAAAGAAGGCTTCCTGCGCTCGGCGGGCGCGCTAATTCAAACCATTGGCCGCTGTGCACGCAATTTGAACGGACGAGCGATTCTTTACGCTGATCGGATGACCGATTCTATGAAGCGAGCCATCGGCGAGACCGACCGGCGGCGTGCGATACAGGAAGCCTACAACGTCGCCAATGGGATCACTCCCGAGTCAATCATTCGCCCGCTGGACATGACTTTGGCAGGAATTGTTGCTGCGGACTATGCCGATCTTACAGGCGGCGAGTCCGAGGGACTTCCGGAATTCAAATCACAGCACGAACTCGATGCCTACATTGCCAATCTGGAAAGCGATATGCGAGAAGCTGCCAAACGATTCGAGTTCGAGAAGGCAGCAAAACTACGCGACCTGATTAAGGAACTTAGGACGAAAGAATTCTTGTTTGTGTGAGGCGTTGGCTTTGTATATGAATTTTTCAAATCAACGAGACTTCACCAATGCAATCGCTGATCAGCTTAAGCGCATGCATGGCCATTATGCAGGTGCGCACTTCCGTGCGGCATTCGCAAAAGAAAATGGTTTGCGCTTTTTAACTGCCTCCGTACTGTTTAGGGCATCACATTCGCCGTCCCGGCCAGCCCGAGACTACGGCGCGGTCCTTTTCGTCGAAGAATGGGTTCACGGGCAAGACGACGCTCTCGCACGTCTAGCGCAGCTTTTACATGGCCAGACTAGCATTGAAAATCGAAAAATCACCTTCACGTTTGGCTTGACGAATGGTAATCGCCAGACCAATGCTGGCGGACCGGGAATGATTGGCTGGCGTTTCGTCAGCAGATTGGATCGTGAAGCTTCGTTCCGTGAACACCAAATTCGCCAAGCGCCTCTCTTAGCACCTGGACTACCTCCATTTCTGGCAGCCCCAGACGCAGTAAATGAATGGGTTTCAGAAACACGTAGTTCTAATTCGGTAACGATATTGGACCAGGACTGTATAGTTACGACTCTGCCCGATCTTCGAGCAACGATAATTTCAGCGGAATGGGTACCGGGTTTAGTGCGGATCGAGATAGGCCTTGGTGTGCCTGCTGAACAATTGGAGCTGCAATTACTATTCAGGGATGCAGACAAACAATTCCACATCACGCCCGATGTTGAATGTCAGATGGAAATCGAAGTACCCGGTGATGCTCGCAGCGTACACATCTATCTTGTACACGCAAGTGGAGATTGCATTTCAGAATTAATGTTAGGCAGACTGTATGCAGCGTATGGCAATGCAGCGAAATCAATCGGCGCCGCGGGACAAATCACGTCAGATATTGAAAATGGGGAGAACGACACTGTTGAGTACAAATCTTTCATTAAGCTTAACGATCCGAAAGAAAGTGAGTTTGTCGAAACTGTAATTTCGTTTTCCAACACCTCGGGAGGACGGATTTACATTGGCGTACGAAATGATGGCTCCCCACAAGGCGAGGCTGTGGCGCGTGCAACTTTTCGTCAAGATTTAGGAAAGTCTTTAGAACTGCAAGAAGATCGTTTGAAAATTCTAGTCAGAGAAAAAATCAAACCCGTACCATTAGTTACGGTAAAACAAGCGAGGATCCACGATCATCCAATAATTTTGGCCGACGTTGAGCGTGGTCCACAGCGTCCGTACTCCACCCACGACAACAAAGTATTCGTGCGCAAAGGCGCTACGAACCGACTCGCTGACCCGCATAGCGAATTACCATCGCTACTAGCTCCCGATGTATTCTGAGGAAAATAAATTGATTTTAAGCTTAGCGGTAGAAATAGCGGGGAATTTTGCGCTCGAACACGCGTGCGGTTCGAAACGATGCCTCCCTTACTTACCGTTTAACGTATAAACGCTAAGGCGCCCAGGGAACGCACCGTCAAATTTGTTGTTAGTTCCGATGTACAGGGCTCCGTTCACGATGGCTGGGGACGACGAAACGATAGAGTCGTCCGTCAGCGACGACCATAGCGGTGTGCAGAGACTGTCGCCACAACCCGCGGCCGCATATGCCAGCACTTCGGACGCATTCTTCCCTACATAAACTACGCCATTCGCAACGGCGGGGCCTCCGAGAATCGTGCCTACAAAGTTGTCTCCCTGACCAATCCAATCGGGATTACAGGTTTGGTTACCGCACCCCGCCGCGGGAAATGCATATAACAATCCATCGCCGCCACCGACATAAAGTTCACCATGCGCAACGGAGACGGTCGAATCAATATACGGATCGAGTGTCAGATCACTCCATAACTCGGTGCATGTCATCGCGCCGCATCCCTTGGCTTTGAAGGCGTGCACGCTGCTGTCGAACGCGCCGATATAAACAATGCCATTAACAATTGTGGGTGAGGAGTCGAAAATAGGCCCATTGACGCCCCCTGTCCAAAGCGGACCGCACTTCAAGCTCCCACAACCCGAGGCGCGAAAAGCATATAACTTCTGATCATTTGAACCGACGTAAACCACGCCGTTTGATACAGCCGGCGAAGACGTAATGTGGCCAGCCGTGGACGCCGTCCAGATTGGAGGGCACACTTTGACGCCGCAACCGGCAGCGGTGAATGCATAAAGTTTGCCGTCATAACCGCCGACGAAAACGAATGCACCAGAGATTACTGGGGACGACTCGAGGATCCCAACGCCAGTGGCGCCTTGCCAGATCGGCTGACATAGGCTTTTGCCGCAGCCCGAAGCTTTGAAAGCAAACAGGCGATGATTGTTGGCGCCCACGTAAACAATGCCATCAGCAACGGCTGGAGATGAAAAAATCTCGCCGCCTGTAGTGCCGACCCAAAGCGGTTGACACTGTTCCTGACCACACCCTGCAGCATTAAATACGTAAAGATTTCCGTCGGTTGCTCCCAGAAATGCGAGACCATCTACGATTGCCGGGGATGAAAAATCCACAGTCCCTTGTAGAAGCCCTTCCCACTTTTTTTGAAGGAAAATCACATTTTGCGGATTGATTGTTCTCTCTGCGTCATTCGAACCCACATGCTGCGGATTCATGTGATACATCGGCCAGTTGACCTTCTCTGGAGTCTGTGCAATCACATCCAGACTGACACCTGCAAATATGAAAAAAAATAGAACGACGTAACGCACGCTGGGCCGCCTTTCACCGTAGTGGCTTTCGCATAGCAGACTGGGCCGCCTTTCACCGTAGTGGCTTTCGCATAGCAGAATAGCCAGCACCGTGGTGCATTCTGTCACGGAATTGTCAAAGTTGTGTGAGATCAGCCGGAATCGCTTCAGCTGCTACCCGCCGATGTGAACCATAGTCCGTGAGGCGGGAACGAAGTCGGGCTCCCCGATGTGGTGCCGCGCTTCTTTTTTAGCGATCACTCCACGAATGAAGTCCGACAATTCAGTATCAGTCGCGCCACGTTCCATCTGCCCGAAGAGATCGTGGTCCCAGATAGAAAATAGGCAAGTGCGAATCTTTCCGTCGGACGTAATTCGAATACGGCTGCAGTGTCCGCAGAAAGGATGCGACACCGGCGCGATAATTCCAATTTCTCCAACGCCGTCATCAAAGCGGTAGCGGCGAGCGGTCTCAGAGCGTGCATGCGGAATCTCCACCAGCGGCCGATACTCGTTCATGCGATCAAGAATTTCGTCGAGTGTGACGACAGTCGTCGCAGTCCATTTACGATCTTCTTCGAGCGGCATGAACTCAATGAAACGGACGATCACGCCTTCTTCGCGCGCGAACATACCAAAAGGAATAATTTGGTCTTCATTGAAGCCGCGCATTAGAACACAATTGACTTTCAGTGGCCAAAGTCCTGCGCGACGCGCCGCGCGAATGCCCGCGAGCATGTGTTCATAACCGCCAGGCACTCGAGTGATACGAGCAAAACGATCGGGATCAACAGCGTCCATGCTGACGGTCACGCGATTGAGACCGGCATCTTTGAGGGGCTGGCCCAGGTCGGCCAGAAGATGCCCGTTGGTGGTCAGGGCGAGGTCGAGCGGTTCATCATTGTCAGTTCGAAGACTCGATAATTCGCTGACAAATTCAACTATGCCCTTGCGCAGGAGTGGCTCTCCTCCTGTCAGGCGAATTTTTTTGATCCCTAATCCGACCAGCACCCGAGCCATCCGCAAATAAGCCACAAAAGGCAGATCGCCATAAAGCGCACCTTCGTTGCCGGTACGGCAATAGACGCACTTATAGTTGCAGCGATCGGTGATGGATAGCCTTAGATCGGTGATGGGACGGCCGAATTTATCAATAAGAGCCATGAAGTGAGACGAAATTATTCCATATTGCCGTGCAAGCCGATACCCTTCGTGCGTTCTTCGTCTTGGATGCAGCCGGCGGCCGAATGCTACAATTTGCGTAGTGTCCGGCTCTGCTTGCCTTTGGATATTCTCTACTATGTTGACTTATAAGCGGAAATTACGAATTTCAGGTTTGTGTGCCGTTCTTGTGCTCCTCGCGTTTGGACTGGGTTGCAAGGGCTTCTTCCAGAATCCCGTCCTACAAACGGTGACCGTTGGCCCCGCCAATTTAAACCTAAACCAAAACTCAACGCAGCAAATGACTGCTACCGGCACCTACGACGACGGCAGTACCAAGAATCTGAGTACGGGCGTAGTCTGGTCTAGTTCCGATACTAGCGTGGCGACAGTGAGCACCTCTGGAATTGTCACTGGCGTTTCCGTAGGGTCTGCAACCATTACAGCCGAGGACGGCACGGTTAGCGGCACTTCCTCCGTGACGGTCGCGTTGGCTAATGTAACATCGCTTAAAATCAACCCGACCACGATCCAGATTAAGGCCGCGGGTGGGCAAGCAACGTGCAATGCCTTGGCGACGGTGTCTGGAGAAACCCAATTGATCGATGTTTCTTCGACAGTTACCTGGTCGATAAATTCAGCTGATTTCCTGATTTCTCAGGGAACCACGCCGGCAACGATTACCGCGCAGTCAACATCAACCGTCGGCGAACAAGCAACCGTTACGGCGACTTACACTAGTGGCAGTACGACATTCACCGCAACCGCAACGCTGACAGCTAACTAAGCTCTACAGTTATAAAATAATGCGGCTCCGTTCTATCTCTCAGCAATACAAGAGATAAAAACGGAGCCGTTTTGTTTAGTGCGCTGGTGCAGGTTGCGGAGCAGTCGTTTGCGGAGCCGCACTTGGCGCCGGTGCGAAGTTCACTTTCGGCGTCGCGCGCGAAGCTTCCGATGCTGTGAAGTATGCAGGATTCGGTTTGAAACCGGCCCATCCGGCGAAAACACTGTTGGGGAACATCTGCACGTAGGTGTTGTAATCCTGCAACGTGTCGTTGTAGTTCTTGCGTTCGACGGCGATGCGGTTTTCCGTGCCGGCCAATTCATCCTGCAAGCGCATGAAGTTTTCGTTGGACTTCAATTGCGGATAATTTTCGACCACCACCAGCAAACGTCCGATGGCGCCGTCCAACTGATTGTTGGCAGCGATCTTATCTTGCGGATTGCCAGCTCCGAGCAAGGCGGCGCGCGCTTTGGCGATATCACCGAAAACCGTGACTTCCTGCTGGGCGTATCCCTTTACGGTTTCCACGAGGTTGGGAATCAAGTCAGCGCGGCGTTGCAGTACAACGTCCACTTGCGACCAGGCCGACTTCACGGCCTCATTTTTGGTAACGAGATTGTTGCGCACTCCAACGTATTGCATGAATGCGAATATCCCCAATACGACGAGAACGATTACTGCGATTGTGCCTTTTTTCATTTGATGCTCTCCTTCGATTCTCTATGTTAGAAATTATGTGAGTTAAGCGGAACGTGGCTGTGGTGAATCCAGAATTTTATCCACAGCGGTAGTCACTTGCTGGATAGCATTTAAATAATCGTGAAAAATCGGCTTCGCGCTAAATTGTTTCTGTTGAGCCCGGCCTTCCCGGATGTCGAACAAATGCTCGAATGCCGAGGGATTAAAATCAATGCGCGATCGCAGCGCGCGAACAGCGTCTCGACTGGAATGTGCGGAATCATCTCCCATGGCAATAAGCGCATGCCTGAATAAAGTTGTGAATGCAGAAAGCGATTGCAGCATAAGTTCCCAAAGACGCTTGTCGTCGTGAGCAGCAACAATAACGCGTTGTCGGAGCAGAATCAGCTTCTCGCGTAGTTCATATTCAACCTGTGCACGATGCAAGTGCATTGGGACATCAAGATTGCGGAGTACATCGTCTCCGAACAGAACCCGGTAACGCCGCTTCATGTCGAGCAATTCGATGGAAAAAACATCAGAGGAACGCATCAGTTCTTCATTCGTCATGATGAGTGGCGGATGATGTTTCCAGCGGCCCCAGGCATCTACCGACGGCGCGAGACGCGCAAGGTCGGCGAACGATGTTTCGCGCAGCACGCATAACAGATTGATATTGGAATGGCCATGGTGAAATTCGCCATTCGCAGCCGATCCATAAAGGACCACGCTCTGTAGGTTTTTACCCGCGACAGTTCGCAGGCTGGTTACGAATTCGTCTATCTGTAGTTGCGGAACCATAAATGTTTGCCCTCAAATACTGAAATACTGCGCGACCGACTACCAGCCGCCGCTGGCCCCTCCGCCGCCGGAAGAACCTCCTCCGAAACCGCCGAAGCCTCCGCCACCACCCCCGCCAAATCCACCACCACCATAACCTCCACCTCTGCCGCCTCCGCTGCTGAAAAGGATGAGTATCCAGAACAGAGCATGTCTAAGTGGAGGAGTTACCAGAACAATAATTCCTACAATGATGAGAATCAGAATCTGGCGCCCGGACAATTGATTCCGCTGTGATTCGGTCGGTGCCTCGACTGGTTCCGCATCGCTCAAGGTTACTCCGGCATCTTGAGCAATTACATTCGCTACGCGGAGCGTCATCAACGAAACGGCGCCGTTGTAGTCATTCTGCCGCAAGAATGGAACGGCCTCCCGCCCGAAGCCACCAACCTTGCCATCCGGCAAAATAGGTTCGAGACCGTAGCCGACTTCAATACGATACTGCCGGTCTCTAACAGCCAGCAGAATCAGGACGCCTTTATTGGTTGCTTTGGCCCCAATTCCCCATTGCTTGTAAAGCGTTACGGCATAGCTCTCGATGTCAGATCCATCAAGTGAGTTAATGGTCACGACGGCGATTTGTGAGTGGGCCTTATCGTCGATCTGCTGGCAAGCGTTGGTGAGTTTGGCCGTAGTATCGGAATCGAGAACGCTGGCGAAATCGTTGATATATCCGGTGGGCTTGAGGCTCTTGACGGGTTCGGCGAGCGCGGCACAGCTGAGCAGCAGGACTAATGCAACGGTATGGAGCGATCTGTAGCGCCACTTCATTCGACTGCGATTGTATAGGAGTCGCATCAAAAATATAGGATTTTAAAACCGCCGCAGAAAATCTACGACTCGATCTTCTGCCCAAAATCCATCTAAAGAATCTCCCCCTCGACCGGCAAGATAGGCACAGTGACCACCGTCTTCTGTTTCTATGAATGTGATGTTCGGATTTCCTAAAAGCTTCTTCCGTGTATCGGGCAGCAAGCGAATGAACGGATCGTTAGCAGCGCTTATGACCAAGGCCGGAACGGCAATTTTATCGACCACATTCGCAGCTGCGGCACGAGCGTAATAATCGGATGCGCCCGCGAATCCGCAATAGTATGCGGTAACCTGGTCATCGAATTCGCGCAGGGTTCTAGCACTGCGTCCGCGAGCCACATCAAAATGTCCGGGGAAGAGTCTGGCTTTGGCTCGTAGCCTGCCACGAAGTTTCCAGAGAAAATATTGCTCATATATTCGATTCGCGGGTTCGTGCAATGCGTCAGCCGATGCCGCAAGATCAATTGCCGGACAAACAGCAGTCACCGCGCGAAATTGCGGAGGCGCGTTGGTTCCGTATTCGCCGGCGAGTTTTAACACTAGGTTGCCCCCCATCGAATAGCCTGCCAATGCAAACCGCAAAATTTGATCGTGAGAAATCAAATGTTGGGCAACAGCATTCAAATCTGACGAGCGGCCGGAATGATAGAGCGTCGGAGAATACGACTCAGTGCCTCCGCAATTCCGCTGATTCATTCGCACGACGTTCATCCCTGCGGCAAAACCCTTAGCGGCGATACCATGCATGTATTGCGAATCGCTCGATCCTTCGAGTCCATGAATGACGATGACGGTCAGAGTGCTTCGCCGGTCCGATTGCCAGTGGCAATGGCAAAGCACGCTAACGCCGGACTCGACTTCGATGCGGCGCTCTTCACTGGGCGGAAGAGGGACGCGGCGGCGCAGGAAAAAACTTGCCAAAGTCTGACGATGCCCGCCACTCAGGTAACGACGGGCAATAAACTTGCTCTCGGTTTGCGAACTGGCCACGAATTCAGTTTAATGGAACTTACATCCGACCGTGGAGTGACTCATTCATGCCGATTTTCGAATATGCCTGCAATGCCTGCCATCACGAATTCGAAGCGCTCGTGTTCGGCAAAGATAAAGCCGAATGTCCTAAATGCAGTGGCAGAAAACTGACGCCGAAACTTTCAGTGTTTGCAGTCTCTGCGAAAGGATTCGCTTCAAGTCCTGCGCCGACGATGGGCGGTTGCGGATCGTGTGGCGATCCACGCGGCCCAGGCACATGCTCCATGGACTAGCGGCCTGCTCATCCACTAAACCTTTTCGGAGATATTAATGAAATCACTGTTGCTGGGGATGGTGTGCGCTATGTTAATCGCGAACGCTGACGCTCAAGACACGCTGCCGCTGATGCCAATGCCAGCAAGCGTACAGCGCGGCTCCGGGCAATTTTTAATTGATTCTTCGTTCACAATCGCCGTCACCGGGGTGCACGATCCGCGATTGTTTCGGGCCACGGAACGATTTCTCGTCAGCTTGCGAAGGCAAACCGGCATGTTTCCGCTGAGCATGAAAATCAGCAATGGCTCATCAGGGTCGCTGGTTGTTCACGCCGATCATGCGGGAAAAGACATTCAAGAGTTAGGCGAGGATGAATCTTACTCCCTCGCAGTCACTTCATCTGGCCTCATCCTTAATGCGCAAACTACTCTCGGCGCAATGCATGGCTTGCAGACTTTGCTTCAACTGGTAACGACTACCTCCGGCGGTTTCGCGTTTCCAAATGTGACGATCAATGATGCTCCAAGATTCCCGTGGCGCGGATTGATGATTGATGTGAGCCGTCATTTCTTCCCGATCAGCGTTCTCAAACGCAATCTAGATGGAATGGAAGCAGTGAAGCTCAACGTATTTCACTTGCATCTCTCCGACGATCAGGGATTCCGCGTCGAGAGTAAGAAATTCCCCAAGCTCCACAAAATGGGTTCGGACGGATTTTTCTATTCGCAAGAAGAAATCCGGGACCTCATCGCGTACGCGTGGGATCGAGGCATCCGCGTCGTACCGGAATTCGATATGCCAGGTCATGCGATCTCATGGTTCGCGGGTTATCCGGAACTGGCTAGCGGATCCGGACCGTACGCTCCAGAGCGCAAGTGGGGAATTTTCGACGCGGCAATCGATCCCACTGAAGAGAGCACGTACAAATTGTTGGATCATTTTATAGCGGAAATGGCAGCGCTGTTTCCAGATAACTTCTTCCACATTGGCGGCGACGAAGTAAATGGTAAACAGTGGGCCGGCAATCCAAAGATACAAGCTTTCATGTTCAAGCACGGATTGAAGGGCAAGGGCGATTTGCAGGCGTATTTCAACACTCGCGTGCAAGCGCTCGTGCACAAGCACGGTAAGACGATGGAAGGGTGGGACGAGATTCTGCGGCCGAATCTGCCCAACGATATTTTGATTCAGTCGTGGCGGGGCCAGGAATCGCTGGCTGCCGCATCGAAGCTCGGTTACCGCGGACTTCTGTCCTCCGGCTACTATCTCGATCTGATGTATCCGGCGTCGCAACATTATGCGGTTGATCCGATGAGTGGCGCGGCGGCGAATTTAAGCGCTGATGAAAAGAAAAAGATTCTCGGCGGTGAGGCCTGTGAATGGGCGGAGTACATCTCTACGGAAAATATCGATTCGCGGATATGGCCGCGGATGGCAGCCATCGGTGAGCGTCTATGGTCTCCGCAAGAGGTTAACGACGTTGCTTCAATGTATGAGCGGCTGGACGTCGTGAGTCTTCAACTAGAAGGTTTGGGACTGACGCACAATTCTTACTATGAGCCCATGCTTCGAAGGCTCGTCGGTTCTGATGACATCGTAGCCGTTCGTACCTTGGCTGATGTAGTCGAACCTGTGAAGGAATATGCGCGTGAAGAACAGGCTGTGACACCGGCGACCAGCCTCAGTCCTCTGAATCGCCTTGTTGACGCGGCAAATCCAGAAAGTGCGACGGCCAGAAAATTCGGCGTTATGGTGGATGCTTTTCTTGCCGGAAAAGCCGATGCACAAACTAAAACGAAAATGCGCGAGTATTTATCCTCGTGGCGTGACAACGATACGAAACTCCGGCCACAGATCGCTGCATCTTTTTTACTGCAAGAGGACGATTCGCTGTCGCGCAATCTTTCATTGCTCGGCGACGCGGGGCTACAAGCAATGGACTATCTCGATCACAATCGGAAGCCGACTTCGGATTGGACGGCACAGCAGACGGCAATGATCCAGCAAGCCTCGAAGCCAAGCGCACAGTTGCTACTGAAGGTGGCTGGGCCGGCACAAAAATTGGTATTAGCCGCCAGCGCTGAAAATCCGTCTAAGTAATCATGATACGAAGCAAGATAGTTTCGAAAACCGTGCCGACAGTACTTTTCTTGTTGGCGCAATGCGCTTTCGCGTCAGATACAAAAACTGTGCGCTGCGAAAGTGGAAAGTACCAATATCATCTGTTCGCCAAAAACCCGACAACAGTTTCCCCGGCGATTTTGCTTTTACATGGTGCTGGCGACGACGCTGGCGATTTCATCAAGCCTTGGGAGGGCCTGGCCAAAAAAGAAGGGGTCGTGCTGATCGCTCCGCAGCTGGATCGCGATAAGAAATTTGAAGATGTCGCGATGGCCGTATTTCGCTGCATCATCGCCGACGCGTCCAAACAGGCTTCAATTGATCCAAAAAGAATTTATGTCTTCGGTCACTCGGCGGGAGGATACCTGGCTTATGACGCCGCGACACTAGATTCGCAATTCTATGCCGCGGTCGCGGTCCATGCTATGGAGATTAACGCCGACTACACATGGATCGTGAAGCGCGCACAACGCAAAACACCTATCGCGATTTACATTGGCGATCGGGACGAATTTTTCTCGCAGGAAAGCGTGCGCAAGACTCGCGATTTGTTACAGAACGCGGGTTTCCCTGTGCATTATGTAGAGCTCAAGAACCACGGACACGATTATTATTATCTGTCGGACCGTATCAATCAGGACGCTTGGGAGTTTCTAAAAGACAAGCAATTGCCGTAGCTACCAATCTGTAGAACGAGTTCTGAATTCATGCCCAAGTGTCCATCATGCGGTGTCGTCTCATCGGAAGCGAGCCGCTTTTGTCCTTCGTGCGGATCCACGTTGAGCGCGCAATCCGGCGGCGATGATCTCGCCACAATGGACTATTCCTCAAGAACACACACATCACCGCCAAAATTGCCGCCGTCGCAACGCACGCCGCAATCAGGGTCTGGCTACTCAAGTTCGCCCAGTAATATTCCTAATGAAGCACGATTTCTCCCCGGCCGGCTGCTTGCTGGCCGCTACCGCATCATTGCGCTGTTGGGACGTGGCGGAATGGGCGAAGTTTATCGCGCGGACGATTTAACGCTAGGCCAGCCGGTCGCCTTGAAATTTCTTCCGGAGGAAGCCGCGCAAAATCCTAACCTCCTCGATCGATTTAAGAACGAAGTAAGAATCGCACGGCGTGTATCCCATCCTAATGTGTGCCGCGTGTACGACGTCGGCGATATCGATGGCGCGACTTTTTTCACCATGGAGTACGTCGACGGAGAAGACCTCTCGTCGCTGATGAGGCGAATCGGGAGATTGCCCTCCGACAAAGCGCTCGAAATCGCCAGACAATTGTGCGCCGGCTTGGCAGCGGCCCACAACCAGCATGTGCTGCATCGTGATCTGAAGCCAGCAAACATCATGTTGGACGGGCGCGGACAAGTCGTCATCACCGATTTTGGATTGGCCGGATTCACCGAACAAATTCAAGCCGGGGACATTCGCAGCGGAACTCCCGCGTACATGTCGCCGGAACAACTTGAGGGAAAAGAAGTCAGCGAGAAAAGTGATATCTACTCTCTCGGCCTGGTTCTCTACGAAGTATTCACTGGCAAGCGCGCGTTTTCTGGAGATGCTGCTACGGCAAGAACGCGGACGCAGATGAGCAGTGCGCCCGCCACTCCTGCCTCGATTGTGCGAGACATCGATCCCACGGTCGAGCGGGTTATTCTTCGGTGTCTGGAAGCTGATCCGACGAGTCGACCCACTTCCGCATTGCAAGTTGCAGCGGCATTGCCCGGCGGCGATCCTCTGGCGGCAGCTCTGGCGGCCGGGGAAACTCCGTCCCCACAGATGGTCGCCGCAGCCGGCGAAACTGTGGGCCTTTCGCCGCGAAACGCATGGCTATGCCTGACTTTCGCAATTCTAGGGTTGTTGTTGATCGCGTACGTTCCGGTCTACACGGGCGCAACCAACCAACTCAAACCCGACCAACCACCGGCCGTCTTGTCACAGCGAGCGCGCGAATTGACGCAACAACTGGGATACACCGATATTCCCGCGGACAACGCAGCTGGTTTTTCGTACGACTACAACTTTCAAGAATATTTACAAAAAAATCCGAAAGAACGTCCAAACTGGGAAGAGGCTCTGACTAGTAGGCCAGGGATTCTTCGGTATTGGTGGCGGCAGAGTCCGCGGCCAATCTGGGCTTTTGATTTTCGCGATGCCACCCTCACTCCATCGATTGTGACGATCGAAGATCCTCCGACCATCATCTCCAACATGGTCACGGTGCAAATGGACGACAATGGGCGTCTGCTACTGTTCCAGGCAATTCCGCCCCAGCGCGAAGATTCCCTACCACCGCTAAAACCGGTGGATTGGACTCCACTGGTTAGAGCAGCCGGACTGGATTTGTCAGTACTGCAATCCGCGGCGCCCACCTGGGCATCCCTGTCTACTTCCGACGTGCGCTCAGCATGGACCGGTACCTGGCCCGGAACGAACCGTCCTTTGCGCGTGGAAGCGGCAGCGTTCCACGGAAAAGTCGTTTTCTTTTCTGCCATCGGTCCGTGGACCAAAGCGAATCGAATGCAGGAGCATCAACGGACGACTTCAGAGAACATCTCGCAGATAATTTTCCTATGTCTGTTTGTCGCAATCATCGGAGGCGGGATATTGCTGGCTCGCCGCAATTTTCGTCAGAAACGTGGTGATGTGAATGGCGCCTTTCGCCTTGCAACCGCGATGTTCGCAATCCAGATGTTGCTTTGGTTGTGTCGCGGGCATTTTGCCGCAACACTCACTGTCGTCTATCACTTGATTCTGGCCAGTTGCAGTTCTCTCTTCATGGCGGCACTGGCATGGACAATTTATCTTGCGCTGGAACCGTACATCCGCCGTCATTGGCCGCATTCAATCATTTCCTGGAGCCGTCTGCTTGTGGGTAAATTCCGCGATCCGGTTGTTGGTCGCGATGTATTGTTCGGCGTAATTCTTGGAGTGGTCTGGATTCTTCTTTTGCAGGCCTCCACTTTGCTTGCCCAACGTATGGGAGCGCCGCCTGACACCTATTCGGCTGACTTTTTTATGGGAACACGTCAGGCAATCGGATCATGGCTACTGCATATTTCAAGTTCAATTCAGGGCACGCTGATCTTTTTTTTCATGTTGTTGTTACTTAGAATCGTGTTGCGTCGCGCATGGCTCGCCAACGTAGCCTTTGTATTCATCTGGGTCGTAGTGAAAAGTTTGGGACAAGATCAATTACTGCTCACGGCAGTTACGGTCGCTTTCATCTATGGACTCGCCGCATTGATGCTGAATCGATTCGGACTAGTAACCCTGGCTGTCGGCATTTTCGTGACCGATCTGCTCGCTGGCGTTCCTTTCAATACCGATTTCACAGCATGGTATGCACCGAATTGTTTATTAATGCTGACGTTGGTAATTGTTTTAGCGATCTGGGGTTTTTATCAGGCGACGACTGGGCAGAAGCTATGGAATATCGATCTGCTCGAATAGCCGTAACTTCGGTAATGACACGCCACGCCGCTTCCAACTCCATTTTTGCTTAATTAAAACGATTTTAGAAACACCGGGGCGCGTGCTACCGGATGCAGGGGGCACAACTGTGACGAAGGTAACATTTTCCGACTCCAATCCCTCCCTACAATGATTGGGTGACGCTCGTATCTGTAAGGAATAAAAGATGGCTTCTGGCCGCCGCGCTGCTGGCGGGCGTCCAGTTCGTTGCCTCTGCCGCAATCGCCCCCGGCTACAATCTCACTGCGATTGTGGACGTTGTCCAGTCCGGTCTTTTGCTTTCTGTTGTGCTCGCAATGAGCACGAATATATCCGAGACACATAACAGATCAAAACTATTTTGGGTATTGATGTCTCTGGGATGCGCGGGTTGGTTGTGCGCTCAAATTCTCTGGACATATTTCGAAGTGTTTCTAAAGCAAAGTGTTCCCAATCCATTTATTGGGGACGTAGTTTTGTTTTTACATCTTGTTCCGATGATGGCAGCTCTTGCCGTGCGCCCGCACCGCGAGGCGGAACAATGGAACTCCAGACTGGGCTCTCTTGATTTCACGCTGCTGTTTTGTTGGTGGCTTTTCCTTTACTTGTTCATCGTAATTCCGTGGCAATACATTTCGATCGATGGCAGTTTGTACGGCCGCAATTTCGACGTTCTTTACAGCATCGGTCACATTGTATTTATTTCTGGAATCGTTCTGGTCATGCGTCGTTCAGTAGGCGCATGGCAAACAGTCTATAAGCAGTTCTTAGGCGCCAGTGTTATGTACGCGATCGGATCCATTTCGTCCAGTTTGGCGATTGATTTTGGCAGCTACCATTCTGGCGGCATCTATGACGTTCCGATCGGCCTGTCTTTAGTCTGGTTCACCTATGCGGGGTTGACTGCCAGCGAGCAGATTGCAACTAGCGATTACGCGGAAGAAATTTCCGGCAGGCGCAATGCGTGGATCGCCCGCTCGGCAAACATTGCAGCACTTAGTCTTCCAGTTTTAGGCTTATGTGCCCTCCTTGATAATCGTCTTCCCATGCAGGTCAAAGTGTTTCGTTTGTGGCTAAGCTTCATCGCCGTGATGGTAGTGGGAAGTTTGCGATCCTTCCGCCAACACAAGCTCGACGAAGGACTGGATCAAGCGCATGAAGACCTGAGGGAAGATTCGTTGACAGACTCGCTGACGGGAGCGCGCAACCGCAGATTTTTCACTTCTACGATTGAAGGGGATGTACAGCAGGCCATACGTGCATACGGACCAGAAGCTTTGTCACATGACAAGCGCAACCGCGATCTTATTTTTTACCTTATCGACGCGGACTGTTTTAAAGAAGTCAATGACCGTTACGGTCACGATCTCGGAGACTGCGTCCTGGCGGAAACTGCGCGGCGCATCAGTTCCGCGATCCGCAATTCTGATGTGCTGATTCGCTGGGGCGGAGACGAATTCCTGGTGGTCTCCAGATATACCGACCGAATCGACGCTGAAACATTGGCGGCGCGGGTTCTTGAGGCAGTCGGCGGAACAGCTTTCGAATTACCTAATCATCACCTCCAGAGAAGCTGTTCGGTGGGGTGGGCAGTTTTTCCCTGGTTCCTCGACTCACCCGCGGAAGTCCCGTATGAAGAAATCCTTCAACTGGCTGACTGCGCCCTATACGAAGCCAAGTCCGCCGGACGAAATCGTGCGGTCGGCATGCTGCCAAGTCGCCAGAACGTGTCACTCCCATTAAGGAAATCAAGTGGCGGCTCTCCAACGTTAACGGAGCGACTGTGCGCAGCGACAATTCACTCACAAGGCCCTGCTCTCGAAGCGGCTACGGTTTCGCTGGCCAAGGCAGCATCAGCGAGCGCCGTGGCGCTGGACGCTTAGCTAGCTTCCGCGCCTTTCCGTAACGAGATATTGAAGCGGGCCGCGTAAATCCATAATCTAAGTAAGCGTGGTTCCTCCAGATCAGCAGACCCTGAAGTCCTCTTCTAAGACCCAACGGCTGCGTGCCGTACTTCCTGCTATTTGGGAACTGGTCCTTCCACGCAAAGGATTACTCGCGCTAGGGCTAGTTTTGATGGTCATCAATCGCGTGGCTGGGTTGGTGCTCCCTTACTCAACCAAATATCTGATTGATAATGTCATCCTGAAGCATCAAAAAGACCGGCTGATGCCGCTGGTGCTGATCGTATTGCTGGCCACGGTCATTCAAGGCATCACTTCCTTCTCGCTGACCCAACTGCTCTCGAAAGCCGCCCAACGCTTAATCACCGAACTACGACAGAAAGTCCAAGCGCACATCGGACGGCTTTCCGTTTCCTTCCACGACTCGACAAAGAGCGGCGCATTGGTATCGAGAATTATGAGCGATGTGGAAGGCGTTCGGAATCTTATTGGAACAGGCCTGGTGGAATTTGTCGGAGGATTACTCAGCGCCGTCATTGCTTTGGTATTGCTATTTCACATCAGCGCTGCGATGACCGGCGTGGCTTTCGGATTTCTATTCTTCTTCGGTGTAGCGCTAAATAAAGCGTTCGGAACCATTCGTCCGATTTTTCGTGAGCGTGGAAAAATCAACGCCGAAGTTACGGGCCGGCTATCAGAGTCCTTGAGCGGTGTTCGGGTGGTCAAGGGTTATCACGCCGAGGATCGCGAAGAACACGTTTTTGCAGTCGGAGTCACTCGGCTCCTGGAAAACGTGATGCGCAGTTTGACCGCGACATCTGTGATGAGTCTTTCGGCGAGTGTGCTGCTGGGCGCGGTCGGCGCGGTAATCATGTATTTTGGATCGCGACAGATCTTCGCTGGAACACTGACGGTCGGCGGATACTTCACTTATGTGATGCTTCTTGGATTTCTGATTGCGCCGATTATGCAAATTGTTCAAATCGGCACGCAGCTGACAGAAGCTGTCGCCGGACTCGAACGCACCCAGGAAATCCTGAACGAAGCCCGTGAGGACGAAGATCCTCGACGCACGATTCGCCTGCCAGAAATTAACGGCCTCGTGGAGTTCGACGATGTCAGCTTCAGTTATGACGGCATTCGCACCGTGCTTCACGATGTTTCGTTTGTAGCCGAGCCCAATACCGTCACTGCACTGGTAGGCTCATCTGGATCGGGAAAATCAACCACCATCGGGTTGATATCGGCATTTCATGCACCGACGGCGGGAATGATTCGTGTCGATGGCGTCGATCTTAGCACCGTCAAACTGGATTCCTATCGGACCCAACTAGGCGTGGTACTTCAAGAGACGTTCTTGTTCGATGGAACAATTCGAGAGAACGTTGCGTTCTCCCGGCCCGATGCAACTGAAGAGCAAATCATGCGCGCCTGCCGGATTGCTCGAGTGGATGAATTCGCAGAGAGTTTCGAAAAACGATATGACACGATTGTCGGCGAGCGCGGCGTAAAGCTGTCAGGAGGACAACGGCAACGAATATCGATTGCACGTGCGATTTTGGCTGAGCCTCGCATCGTAATTCTGGACGAAGCGACTTCGAGTTTGGATTCCGAGTCTGAAGCCCTCATTCAGGAGGGACTCTCCTACTTGATGAGGGGACGCACCACATTCGTGATTGCTCATCGCCTGTCCACGATACGGCGCGCCGAGCAAATTTTAGTGATGGAACAAGGCCAGATTATTGAACGCGGAACGCATGAGAAACTTTATGAGCTGCATGGGCGCTACTACGATCTCTACACCAAGCAACACGGCGTAGAAAGCAATCTTTTCCTGGCACCCGGCGAGGGTGACTATGCTCCCGAAATTGGCGAAGACAAGCGCAGTAGTTCCGAACCCAGACTGGATGACGTGGTCCGACTCGTAAAGGGAGGCTCGCGCTGACTGCATCATCGTCTAATTCCACAATTCAGCTTAAGAATGTTTGCCGTCACTATTCAATGGGCGAGGCCTTGATTCGCGCCGTGGACGGCGTTTCCCTCGAAATTCGTGCTGGAGAGTTTGTGGCTCTCCTCGGTAGTTCCGGCTCGGGCAAATCTTCCTTGTTGAATCTGCTGGCTGGTCTTGATCGAGCTACGTCGGGAGAAGTAATGATTGAAGGATCGGATTTGGCCGTTCTGTCTCGCGAGAAACTGGCTAAACATCGATTGAAAACTGTTGGCATGGTTTTTCAATCCTTCAATCTGATTCCCAGCATGAATTTGCTGGAGAACGTCGAATTGCCGTTGAGGTTTGCCGAAATTGATCGCAGCCAGCGTGAGGCAATGGCCCGCAAATCTTTGGAACGTGTCGGGCTTGGCAAACGTGTTAGCCATCGTCCCAGCGAGCTTTCGGGTGGCGAACAGCAACGCGCTTCACTTGCCAGGGCTTTGATTAATCAGCCTCGCATTCTGCTCGCGGACGAACCTACGGGAAATCTTGACAGTCGCACTGGCACGGAAATAATGAATTTTATTCGCGAATTTAACGAATCCATGGGAATGACAGTAGTAATGGTCACGCACGAACGAACTCTGGCCGAGCGATACTCCCAGCGCATGATCTTTCTTGCCGACGGAAAACTGATTGGTGACCAGCCTAATGCTGCGGTGAAAGAATGAAACTTTACGACGTAACAGAGCTGGCACTCCGCAATCTCCGCGAATCCGTGTTGCGCAATTCGCTGACCACCGTTGGAATTTCTGTAGGCGTAGCGTCGCTAGTGGCCATGCTCTCGTTGGGCATAGGACTTCAGCAGTTGGCAGGACGCCGCCTGCAAAAGTCGGGTTTGTTCGACACCATCATCGTTACATCCAGGCGTGATTTGCGGAACCTCAATCGCGAACAGGAAGAAAACGGTCCGGCCCCTGCCGAAAGTCCGGCTCTTGATGAACCAGCCAGACTTAAACTGGAGAAGCTTCCGGGAGTACGTGAGGCTTATCCTGATATACGTTTCATAACCGAGCTAGGCTACCTGGACAAGCCACATTTGACGATGGTCGCGGGCTTACCGTTTTCCGCAAAGAGCAACGATGCCTTCGATGGGATGCAAGGCAACTTCTTTTCGTCGGATAGCGCTTCAGAAGCGATCATCCTGAAGTCTTTCGCTGAAGATCTTTTAGACAAAGTGCCGAAACACGACGCGCCTGAACCGGGCTTGGCTGACCTCGCACAGCCGCTTCTTGGGAAACAATTGATATTGCGCTATGCGGAACGTGTGGCGACCGCGGAAACTCTGGGCTCAACTGCCTCGAGCGACAACCTGATGGGGTCGGCCTACTCTGTCGTTTCCCATGAACGAACGGTCACGATTGTTGGAGTGTCCGAGCTCAATCCCGACACCATGCGTGGACAAGCAGGCGCTCGCGTTTACATTCCGCTCAAGCTAGCGGAAAGTTTGCACGTGATGCAGCCGGCAGACTTGCGCAATTCCGCTGGCAAAGCGAATGCGGAGCAGCCTGCATTCTCCACGGTGAGCGTGCGTGTACAGAATGCGTCGCAGGTCCAGGCGATAGAAGCAGAAATCAAGAAGATGGGGTTCAATACGTTCTCCATCACGGACGCGACCAAGGGTCTCCGGCAATTCTTCGCAGTGCTTGATCTTTTTCTCGGAATATTCGGAAGCCTGGCGCTGGCGGTGGCTTCGATCGGAATTGTGAATACGCTGGTGATGGCAATTTTAGAGCGGCGCCGTGAAATCGGGATCATGAAAGCTATCGGAGCCACCGATGCCGATGTGAAGGGTCTGTTTTTCGCAGAAGCTGGCGCAATGGGAGTTCTCGGAGGACTTCTTGGAGTCGGCCTCGGGTGGGCAATAGGGCAGGTAATAAATATCGGCACTAACGTTTACTTGAAGCGTCACCAATTCCCTCCGGAAAAGGTATGGCTGGTTCCCTGGTGGCTAGTCGGCGGGGCAATTGCATTCTCAATTATCGTGAGTCTGCTTTCAGGACTCTATCCAGCATCGCGAGCCGCCCGGCTGGATCCTGTTCAGGCCTTGCGATATGAGTAAGCTGAACTCTTCGTTTCGGATCGTGCTCGCGGCTTTCGTCTTTGCTTTCCTGACCTCCAATGCATCGGCCCAAGGCCGTATCGATTGCAACGCGATAGATAGTCGTATACTCAAACAGCCTGTTCACTTCTGTGTTCTTCTACCTGCTGGCTACGATGCAAATCCTTCGCAAAAATATCCTGTCCTGTATTTCCTTCATGGTCTCGGCGAAAACGAGCAGGCATTATTTCAGAGCGGTGGTTGGAACGTAGTTGAAGATCTTCGCCGGAAGCATGGGATCGGCGATTTTCTAGTCGTTACCCCGGAGGCTAAGGGTTCTTTCTACATCAATTCTGCCGATGGCAAAGTGCGTTACGGCGATTTCTTCCTACAGGAATTTATGCCTTATATCGAAACGAAATATCACATTCGCCGTGATCGGTCATCCAGAGCAATTGGTGGAATATCCATGGGCGGTTATGGAGCATTTCGATTTGCTTTTGCGCATCCTGAGCTTTTCTCATCTGTGAGTGCAGAAAGCGCAGCATTTATCACCCAATCTCCCGCTGAACTAAATGCCACGATGAAGTCTGGCGGTCAGCTGGGACGATTACTGGGAGCGGTGTTTGGCAATCCCATTTCCGTGACGCATTGGAACGACAACAATCCTTTTACCTTGGCTCGCAGAAACAAACCGGCAATAGGACGCTTGGGAATTTACTTCAATTGCGGAAAGTCCGATGATTTTGGATTCGAAGATGGTGCGCAAGCCATGGAGCGGCAGCTAACTGAAGAAAAGATCAAGCACGAGTTTCACTTATATTCCGGCAATCATGATATGGATTACTTTCTTTCACATCTCGGCGAGTTGATGGCTTTTCACTCCCGCCAATTTGGCTTAACTCACTAAGCGTTGTTTTTTCGGGCAGGGCTTGGTTCCACAATCCAGCGCCAGGCCCGTCTTCCATTTTCCTGGGTGACGGCTTGGGCTTCGCCATATTCAGCCAGACGATTCAGTACCGTCGTAACTGAAGCCAATAAATCCTTGTGGCGCAAATCGATTTGATCGATTCTTCTCTTCACTTCTTCACAAATCTCGCGAGATGTCAGTGGATGCGTCGACTCCATTAAGATCACGCGGCAAGTTCTGGTGAAGCCGTGTTGCTCGCCACTCTTCTTGCGATTCTTGAGATCAAGATATTCATCACCGAGAATGCCGTCGCCGAAAACTGCGGCCAATCCCATGATGGTCCGCTTCACGCTGCCGATGCGCTGCATCACCTCTGTCCGCTTGCGAACTAATTCGCGCATTTCGGCATGCGCCGCTCGGACGACTTCCTTCGCATTCGCTTTGTTTACGCTCGCACCACCTTCAGCTACGGTCATAAATCCTTGACTTGCCATCTTTTTTCCATTCGGTCGTTCGCTTAGTAGCTCGAATCAGAGCATAAAAACGCAACAATTCTACTGGTACGTAGAAATGTCAGTGCATGTTCAGTGCCTTTCTCGAAGATCGAAAATAGACTGACAAAGGCTTAGACGTTGAGCTTGCAAAAAGGTCAAATGCAAAACGCACACAGCAGTGCGGTATAAGCGACATTTAGACATTCAGATAGAGGCATTGCTATACAAGGCTCCACGCACGATTCCAAAATGCGTATAACACTCGTTGGCAAATTCCAGTAACGGTACAGAGTGGCGTCCACTCGCCAGATTTCTCCGGCACAACCAAAAATGTGATGCCTGGCTTGTAGTGAATGTAATTGTTGCGGAGGTTTCCTGGCTTCAGCGTTTATTGCTGCTGTTGTTTGTTCCCCAACTGTTCGGCGTCTGGAATTCTGTTATGCGAAACGGGTGAAACTGTTAACCCGGTTCGGGCGTTTACAGATACATATTCACACCGCAATCCGTTATGGCCACGCTCTTGCCTTTCCTGTAGCACGATTGTTCCTCGGTTGAGGTAATAACCGGCGAAGAGGGAGAGCATGAAAAGAAAACTATTAGTTCTTGCATTTGCTCTGTTTGCGACAGTGGGCTTGTCGCAGCTATGGGCACAAACCACAACCACTGGCGAGTTGAGCGGGATTGTTAGCGATCCATCAGGCGCGGTTGTACCTAATGCCGCCGTCCAACTCAAGAGCCTCGACAATGGGTCTGTCGCTAATGTGACAACCAACGGCGAAGGCTACTACAAGTTCGCCTACCTTCATCCCGGAAACTACAGCGTCTCGGTTACCGCTCCGGGATTTCAGAGCACCCAGAAAACAACTGCCGTATCACTCGGCGCCAGCGCTTCAACAAACGTGCAAATGGCGATTTCATCGAGTTCAACAACGGTGGAAGTGAGTGGCACAGCAAATAGTGTCGAAACCGAAGACGCAAACTTGACTGCCAACTTCAATTCCAAACAGCTCGAGTTGTTGCCTAATGCAGGCAACGACCTTTCTGCAGTCGCTCTAACAGCTCCAGGCGTAGTAATGAATACGGCCGGCGGCTCCATGTTCGGCGGCGGAAATTTCGAAGTTAATGGCTTACCAGCCACTTCCAATCTTTTTACGCTAGATGGCTCAAACGACAATGACCCGTTTTTCAACGTCAACAATACCGGCGCGACCAACCTTTCGCTGGGATTGAACGACATTCAGGAAAGCACCGTTGTTTCGAGTGGCTATAGCGGCGCATACGGCGGACTGGCCGGTGCAAACGTAAACTACGTTTCGAAGGCTGGCGGCAATGCTTACCACGGAAACGCGATCTATTGGTGGAATGGCGACAGCCTCAATGGCAACAACTATTTCCGGAACCAACAGAACGCGCTGGCCGGAGCTGACATCGCACCTCGTCCATTTGTGAACGCCAATCAGTATGCCGGATCAATCGGCGGTCCAATTCGCAAAGACAAGTCATTCTTCTTCTTCGATGCCGAAGGTTTGTATCTTGCGATTCCCTCGCCAACATCCGTGAACCTTCCAACTCCGGGATTCCAAAGCGCAGTTCTAGGGAACCTCACTGCCAGCGGATTAGGCGCATCGGTACCCTTTTACCAAAACTTGTTCACCCTCTATAACGGCGTGTCGCAAGCCGGAGCACAGCAATTGCAGAACGGCGGCTGTAGCGATGTCACAGCCATTAACGGCGTTCCCTTTGGCGCCGGCAATCCTTGCACAGTTAAGGTTCAGGGTGGGCTGTCAGCACATTCTCACGACAATCTATACGTCGGACGTTATGACCAGAACATCGGCAATAACGACCGCATGTTCATTCGTGTAGAAAGAGAACACGGCATACAGGCGACCTTCACCGACCCGATCAATGCCGCGTTCAACGGCATCAGCGATCAACCGCAATGGCAATCTCAGTTCAGCGAGACTCACAGCTTTGGCAGTACCAAAGTCAACGATTTCAAAGCTTCGTTGCTTTGGTACAGCGCAACCTTCACAATGCAAAATCCAACAGCGGCAGCTACTGCGTTGCCCTTTGGGTCTTCCACCAGCAGCGCAACTTTCGCCCTGGCGGACGGAAGCTTGTCTGCCCTTAACCCCGATAACTTTGTGTTCCCGCAAGGCCGTAATATCACGCAATACCAATTCGTGGATGATTTCAGTTGGGTCATGGGACGCCACGATTTCAAAGTGGGAGTGAATTTCCGCAGGAACGACATCAGCGATAAGGATTTCGTTTTTGTAACTCCTCTCGTTGAGGAATTCTCGTTAAGTGATTTTGTCGCAGGTGGCGGAGCTACCTCCGGCAACATCATCGCCCAGAACTTCCCATCGAGGACAGAAGTTCCGATCGCTCTATATCAACTCGGCTTGTATGCCGCGGACGATATCAAGGTCACTCGCGATCTGAAACTAACTCTTAGCTTACGCGCCGATCATTTGTCCAATCCCGTTTGCCAAATCAATTGCTTCCAGCGCTTTGCTTCCGGTGGATTCGGTGATCAAGGCGCACCCGTAAATTCGTCAATCCTCGCCGGTCAAAACCAGGCATTCCCTTCTGTCACGAACATCGTTTGGCAACCGAAGGTTGGGTTTGCATGGTCACCAAGGGGATCAAATAAAACCGTTCTTCGTGGCGGTATTGGAATTTTCGGTGACTCGCTGCCTACAGGAGCCATCGATAGCTTCCTTACCCAAGCCCCTCTGGATCCGGGATTCAATACATTCAATGGTTACTTGTCTCCTGCACAAACGGGTCCAGTCGGCAATCTGAACCAGTTGTCACAAGCTGCGAACGCCAGCTTCCAGGCTAATTACGCTGGTGGCGGAGCAGTCACTCCGTTTAACTTCTTCAACTCCACGCCCGTCAAGGTCCCCGTTTACTACAAATGGAGTCTTGAAATGCAGCAGGATGTCGGATGGAACACAATCGTCAACCTCGCCTACATCGGAAATCATGGCTCCCACGAGCAGATTTCCAATGGCGCAGTGAACGCGTTCAGCCCGACTCCATTTGCAAACCTGCCAACGTCTGTACCAGACCAGCGATTCGGTCAGGTTTCCGAATCCTTGAACGTAGCTAATTCCAACTACAACGGCGTAACCTTGACTGCCAATCACGCTTTCAAAGGCGGATTCCAATTCCAAGCGAGCTATACCTATAGCCATGCTCTGGATGAAATCTCCAACAACTCGTTGTCGCCATTTGGTCTAAACACGGCTGGCTTCTACGCGGATGTAATCTTCCCACAGAATCCGTCCAACATTCGGCAGTACAACTATGGCAATGCGGACTATGACATTCGGCAAAATTTCACCATGAACTATGTGTGGAGCGATGCCTTCCGTCATCTCACAAGCTGGGGCCCAAATTCGCTGATGAAAGGCTGGTCGTTCTCCGGAACAATCTTCCGCCATACCGGCTTGCCCTTCACCGTGTTCAGTTCCAACGTCACGTCGGCGTTGCAACAGACTAACTTCGGCGGCGGTGCGCAGTACATCTTCGCCAACGTTCTTGGTAGCAACGGCACCAGTTGCAGTGCCAGTGCTGCCACGGTTAATTCCGTCGGCGTAGGTAATCCCTGTTTGCTCGCTTCTAACTTCAGCGATCCGACTGATACCTATGGCGACCAGCGTCGCAACCAATTCCGCGGCCCGGGATACTTTGACACGGACCTATCCGTTGAAAAGGGTTTCGGTATTCCTAAATGGGAGGGTGCGCAATTCTCCATCGGTGCACGCTTCTTCAACCTGTTCAATCACCCGGACTTTAACTTCCCTGTGATGAACACAGACAATCCGCAATTTGGACAGATCCTGCAGACGGTCAGCACGCCGACCAGCATCTACGGATCAGGACTTGGTGCGGATGCTTCTCCTAGAGTTATCCAGTTGCAAGGAAAGCTAACGTTCTAGGAAATTGCGGTCACAACGGGCGGCCTCGAAAGGGGCCGCTTTTTTATTGGGAAAATGTGAGGGGTTTATTGGGGTGGGAAACGGGAATCGAACCCGCAACCGCCGGAGCCACAGTCCGGTGCTCTACCAAGTTGAGCTATTCCCACCGCGCTTCTGGATTATACCAATTGTGCGCGTCGAAGTGAGCTACATACTTGCGGACTTCGCCAGCCCAGCATGCGCTGCGATCAACTGCGCACGCCCGATACCGATGTATTCATAGCCCATATCGCGCATACGCGTTCCATCAAGTAAATTTTTTGTGTCCACAATCAGTGGACGCTTAACCAGGCCCTTGATGCGAGCAAAATCGAGAGAACGAAACTCGGGCCACCCGGTACCGACAACCAATGCGTCAACTCCCTCCGCCACCGCGTATGGGTTCTCGCAGTAGTTAATGGAGCCATTGAGTTCAACCCGCGCATCGGGAATAGCGACAGGATCATAAGCACGCACTCGCGCACCCTTGGCCACGAGATTTTGTGCCAAACGAATGGAGGATGATCCCGCAACGGAGTTCGTATTTGGCTTGAATGCCAAACCTAAAATTCCAACATCTTTGTTGTTAACAGACTCAACAAATCCGGCGATTTTATCGACAACGGATTCTGCCATACTCTGATTGACTTCGCGAGCTGCGGACAAAACTTTGAGAGAAACCCCGTTTTGCTGGGCAAGGAGTGCGAGCGAATTCATATCGGACTCAGCGAACAGCCCTCCCATACCAGCGCCGGGCTGCATGCAACGGGGTGCGATCTTCTTATCCAAGCCTAGCGCGAGGCCTAAATTCACGGCGTCCGCATTGACTCGCTCACAGAGTGTCGCCAATTCATTGATGAACGAGATCTTGGTCGCTACGAACGCTGTGGCGGATTCTCGCACCAACTCCGCCGTTTCATGGTTCGTAACGATTACAGGCACTCCACGCATTACAAGTGGATGAAAACTTTGCTTGATCGCCAACACTGCGGCGTTGGAACTTGAACCCAAAATGATCCGATCAGGCCAGTTGAAATCTTCCACCGCACATCCCGATGTAAAGAACGCAGGCTGCGAAACGATGTCGGCTTGCAATCCTGCATCCCGCAAACAATTTTCGATCGAGGTCGCCGTTCCCACAGGAACCGGTGTGACGATGGAAAGCACCGGAGGCTTTGGCGCAGAGCGACAAATGCGCATCGCCAGGTCGGCAAGTTGATCAGCGGTGTCCTCGGCCAGGAAGATTAGCTGGGCCTTACGAGCAAGCGATTCGATATCGGTCGAGTAAACCAGACGTCCCGAACGTACATTCCGCTTGATAACTTCGGTAAGGTTTTTTTCGTGAAATGGCGTGTTTCCCCGAGCCATTTCGACCATGCGGGAACTGTCAGGATGACAGCAGATTACTGGCGTACCAAAATCCGCCAAACACGCAGAAACCACGGTCCCGAGGTACCCCGCTCCGTAGACTCCTACTTGCATGCAACCCTCCCGGCGAATGATCAATCGATCTGGCGACTGACGGTTTCCCGCGGGGAAAGCAGGGCTCGTCGCTAAATACACAGATGTTCAGTTACTTATGTACGCTGTCAAGACTGTCAAGGCAATGCACGGCGGGTCGTGTACCGAAGGCCATGGTCAATCCGCGCCGGAAGGCATCTGGCGCTCGTTTGCACGCTTAACCGCGCTTCTATGATCGGCCCAATGGGATGTTGGCAATGTCAACCCAGTAGGTCGGCTCTTCTTCGCGGACTAAGGTCAACTCGCTGACCGGAAAACTCCGGCTGCCATGGAACCCCTGCCATAGCCGTTGTGCTGTGGGCGTCGCCTGCCGAGCCTCGGCTTCCGAAGTCATTTTCGCGATAGTGAGGTGCGGCGTATACGGCCACTGTTCTTTCGCGGCTAGAACCCCGCTATTGACTTGATTGTGGAGATCAAGAACTCGTTCGGCGGATTGCGCAATTTTGATGAAGATCGTTGGCGTCGTGGGTGCGAAGGTTTCCACATAGCCCATCGTAACGTCGAATGGAACCACGTTACGACAGATCATATTTAGGCCCTGTACAGCAGTGACTTCGCTTCCCTCAAACGGCCGCGGCGGCAGAATAGTCAAGTGTGCAATGGATAAGGGAGCTTCAGAATGCACTTCCCTTTGCAATCGCTGGATGAATTCGCCGGCAGGAGTTCGCACATATGTAACCAACGCGAGCCGGCGAATGAATGGCATGGGTAGAAATTATAGCGGGTTCCAACTCGGAATACCGCACGAAGCGGCTTCGCCGATACTCAGAACGTACAAAACCGCCCGATTATGCTTCCGTCTTGGAAGCGAAACCGGGCGGCTTAAGTTACCTTTCATGCACTACTGAACGGTGATGTTTACCGCCGGCGAAGGAATGCCGTTGGCAACAACCACTACCGTGCTGGCGCCGGTTTCAATTCCGGCTGGCACGTCAAAACCCGTGCCGACCAGTTTGGTCCCAGTGCTCACACCCATGGTGCTGTGGTTATGCGTCTTCGCATAGAACACATGGCCTGATGCGGTATTGGTTATGCGCACCAAGGGATAGTTGCTATTCATCTGCGCATCATCACCATAAGAGGCACCGTTGGAAACGCCGTTGAACTGCGTTCCCTCGATAACATAGGTCTTGCCGTGCGTCACGGTTGACGGAACTTTGGTAATCGCCGGAGCCCATGCTGGTTTGTAGGTACCAGTCGGGTTGTATAAGGCGACGTTCTTGGTATTACCGTCCGATGTCAGGAACATAACCTGACCCGTTGGCAAAGGCAACATGCGTCCCACGTACGATGTATTCTGGCCAACGTTAGGAGCGGTTGGAACGGAGTTGAACTTGGTTCCGTCAAACTCATAAAAACTGACGGGATTATCGAAAATGCCAGGGCTCATGTCACAAAGAACATTGCCATTTGGCAGAATCGAAGCCGGAGCGTCAGCCATATCGTTGCTACCCGGCATGTCGGGGCCAGGTGTCCAAGTTCCCGGCATCAGCGGGTTCTGGGGTGAGGTGTAAAGAGACGTGTGTCCTGCTCCGGATGCGTTGCCGCCGGTAGCAAAAGCAACACCGTTCGGAAGCAGTACCATCGGACCAATTTCCTCGGAGCCTGGATCCTCGAGACGCACAATCGTATTACCCGCATTGATCCATGTTCCGTTGAGGTAGTCGTACTTTTCTGCATTGGGGGCATGTTGTCCGTCGGTCGTCAGAACTGCCTTGTCCGGAAGCAACAACCAGCCTTCTTCGGAGTAAGCATCGGCTTTGCCGCTTCCCGTGGCGGTCCAGGTCAACGTTTTTTCGTTGAACAGTGCGGCCTGCGTGGAGGCTTCGTTACGTCCGATCATAAAGGTGCCGTTGGCGAGCACCACTCCCGGCGAGTCGCCGATTTCATTCCATCCAGAAGGAGGAGCCACCGCAGTCCACTTATTTGCCTTGGCGTCGTAATAGGCGCCCAGATTGGTTTCATCTTGCGAGAGGTTATTGTATTCGCCACCTTCTACTATGACGTTACCGTCCGCCAGAACTGCGCTGGCAAAATACAACGGCGCATAATTCGAAGGCATGGAGGCCAGTTGGGACCATTTTCCGTTTTGATAGCTGCCCGTGTTGTCCGGCGTGAGACGCCACCAGTTCGGACTGTTGTATTGGTGCATCATTACAGTTCCATCGGTGAGCAAGAGCGCGGTGTCGGTGGTGACGGTAGGTTGATTTTTTAACTGGGTCCAAGTCTGCGCTGGAGCAACGCCCGCTGCAGCGAATAACATGGCAATTGCCATAGCTGTGAGTCGAAAAACCTTCATCTTTTGTCCTCGCATGATTTGCTTCCCGTAAAACCCGAGAGATTGAGTAGGAACCCGTGAAAGCGGCATCGGTAGGCGCAGGGCGGGAACGTCCTCGAAGAAGCCAGAGAATCGTATCTGTAGGAAGCTGTGGTGTCAATGTGAAGATGTTTGCACACTTGACGCTTGGCGATGAGTGGCGGATTATCACTAGGCGCGATAGTAGACCCCAGTAATTCCCGTTACAACTTTGAGTATTTGAAGAAGGAAATGAATTGGGATGCCTCTGGTCTGGCTATATGCGGCATGGCGGCGGAAAATGGGGCTCGCATCACGAGAAAGCGCACTGATGCCGGCTAACTAGGCTCTTTTTTCGTCCATTGCTTCGCAAGGAAGGCGTACCAATCCGAGCCAAAAATCGGCGATCAAAGTAACGGCAGCACAAAAGTCTGCCAGATTACCGGGCTTCCTAACATAACAATTCGCGCCCAACTCGTAGCTACGCAGAATGTCTTGCCGCGCCTCCGAAGTACTGAAAATTGAGATAGGAATATTGCGAAGGACTGGATCCGCTTTTACTTCAGCGAGTACAACTCGACCATCTTTCATTGGCAGGCTCAAATCCAATATGACGAAATCTGGCGGAAGCGCATTGGCGTAGATGCCTTCCCCGCGAAAAAAACTTATCGCGGCGACTCCATCTGTAACGGCGGTGATGTGCAGCCCTGTGCGGCGCGCCAACACCTCGCTGATTAAATCTACGTCCGCGGGATTATCGTCCACCAGCAAGACTTGAATGGTTCTCATTGCATTTCCGGTTCTTCATTGATCACTAGCTTGGAAGGCAACGAAAACTTAAAGCAAGCGCCAGGCTGGGATTGGCTCTCCAGCCAGAGACGGCCGCCATGACGTTCGACTATTTTCTTGCAGATCGCCAAGCCGATTCCGTTGCCCGCATATTGCGCACGTGCGTGGAGACGCCGAAATATTATGAAGATGTCCTGCCAGCTTTCATAAGGAATGCCGATGCCGTTATCTGAAATCGAAAACACCCATTCTCGTTCTTTGTCTTCCGCCTTTATCTGAATCAAAGGCGATGAAGTGCCGTGAAATTTGATCGCATTAGCAATCAGGTTTTGAAATACCTGCGTAAGCTGCGAAGCATCGGCCATTACTGTCGGTAATTTATCGAACTGTATTTCCGCACCGCTTTCCTGAATTGCAATCTGAAGATTTGTGAGAGCTCGTTCCACGATCTTGTTGCAGTTGGTGCTCGCCAATTCAATTTCTGCATTGCCTAATCGCGAGAATTTCAACAGATCTTGAATCAGCGCCTGCATTCGCACAGCCCCATCGACCGCGTACGCGATGTACTTGTCAGCCTGGCTATCGAGTTGTCCCCGATATCGTTCCCCGATTAACTGGGTGTAGTTAGCGATCATTCTTAACGGCTCCTGCAAATCGTGTGATGCAACATAGGCAAATTGCTCCAGTTCGGCGTTGGAGCGGGCGAGTTCGACGATCTTGCTCGCGAGATCCATCTCGGACTTGCGGCGTTGGTCACGCATTTTCTTTTCTTCCAACGCGCGCCGGATGGAAGCTGGCAATCGAGTAATGTAGTCTTTCATCACGCAATCGATAGCACCTTGCTTGATGCACTCCATCGCTTTCTCCTGACTCAACGAGCTGGTGACGACAATGAGCGGTACGTCGAGGTTCTCGCGACGGAGAACTTCGAGTGCCTCAATTCCCTTCCACTTCGGCAAATTGTAGTCGGCGAGGATGACGTCATACGCGTCAGTCTTAATTCGTGAAACGAAGTCTTCGGCTGTTTCTGCAAGATCGCAGGAAACTTCAAAACCGTCGCTTTGCAATGTACGAAGCACGAGTTTGATGTCCCTCGCGTCGTCTTCTGCCATCAAGATTTTAAGTTTTGTAACCGATTGGGGAGGGCTATTTGTCCTCAGGTTGATCGCGACGCGGGCATTTTGCGCAGGCAACGACGCGGCTCCCTGGTATATGCAAGCGTCTTGAGCCCAGTCCGATTCTTGTTCAGCTCTTACAAGCTCGCGATTTTGCGTCCTTGAAATGATATGACTCGTACCGGCTTCCTTGTCGAATGTGAGGGTTAATAAACCAAGGGATTGCGACGCCCGATTTATCGCCGCGTATTCATTCAATCGGCGGTGCCGCCGCTCTCAATAGGGATTGAGGAGTGACGGAGGTTCAACAGCCTAACGGATGGGGAGCGCAGGCTTTAACGCACTCGCTGTTGGAGAAACTGCCGCACTACATCTTTGGCATCGCGATGCTGGCCATCTACCGCGTAGTTTAGCTGGCGCATATCGTCGTCCGAAATCTTGCCCACAAGTTGATTCAAAGCATCTTGCACTTCGGGATGTTTCTGAATGACTTCCTGTCGAATAATCGGCACCGCTTCATAGGGCGGGAAATAATGCTTGTCATCCTCGAGTACAAAAAGATCCAGAGCCGGAATCAATCCATCCGTCATGTTGCCGGCAATCAGATCAACCTGTTTATTGTGCAAGGCTCGAGTGATGAGGCCAAGATCCATAATTCTCGGAGCTTCCGAGAAACGCAGTCCGTATGTCGAAACCAGGCCCTTAAAACCATCCGGACGCTCCATGAATTCATATCCGAATGCTGCTTGCCATTGCGGCGTGTAAGCGGAGGACTGCGAGATTGTTTTGAGACCGAGCCGACGAGCGTCTTCACCGCGAATCTCGATGGCAAACGTATCATCGAAGCCGAATGGCGATCCCACGAGCAGATTGAACCGCTTTGCATACTCTGCTTTCACGTTATCGAATACTCTTGTTCGCTCGGAGGGACGCTCCTTCAACACCGCAGTCAATGCAGTACCGGTGTATTCCGGATAAATGTCGATGCGTCCGCCGAGAATTGCCTGTTGGCAAATGTACGTGCCCGCGAGATAGAAGCGGCGTTCGACTTGAAGATGAGTCTTATTCTCTATCTGCTGAGCGATGATCTCGCCGAGGATTAATTGCTCGGTAAAGTTTTTCGAGCCTATTACAATTCGGTTCTCGCGTGAGGGGCCGCACGATGTTAGAAAGACAGCGACCGTAAGCAACGCCGAGACGCGGATCATCTTCAAGCTCGTGTCCATCGTTTTTCCAGCCAGCCAAGACTAACGTCGGCGAGTATCGCCATCGCAGCTGCAGGAACCGCTCCGGCGAGAATTACCGAGTTGTCGACCATGGCAAGACCACGAAAAATGTATTCGCCCAGTCCCCCTGCTCCGATCGCTGCAGCAATCGTTGCCATTCCGATGGATACAACCGTCGCGACGCGAACTCCAGCTATGATCACTCCTACAGACAACGGGAGTTCCACCCGCCACAGCAGTTGCATGTCGGTCAAACCCATGCCACGCCCGGCCTCCACGACGGCGCGATCAACGCCTCGAATTCCAGCGTAAGTGTTACGAATCAGCGGCAGTAATGCATATAGCGTCAGCGCAAGAATTGCGAGCCGGTCGGCACGTGCTCCGATCCACGGTGCCGGAAGAAGAAATCCAAACAACGCAAGGCTTGGGATCGTTTGAATAATATTCGCTCCTCCTAGCACTGGGCGATCCAACGATGGCCAGCGCGTAATCAATATGCCAAGTGGGATTCCGATTAGAACGGCCAACACCATCGACACACCGACCAGCCAAAGATGCTCAAGTGTTAGCTCAGCGACTTCCGTGCGATTGTTCAAGATGAAATGCCAGAAGCCCATATCCTTCGTCCCTTTCCAGATTTCTAGTTCCCCGTCGCGGCGTTTCCCATTCCGAACGCGTTGAGATATTCCAAAATTCTCGGATCCCGTGATTGCGCAAACTGTTCCGGCGAAGAAGTCGCGATCAGACGGCCATCATCCATCAAGCTGATGCGGGTCCCTAACATCAACGCTTCTCGCAAGTCGTGAGTGACGAACACCACAGTCTTCTGCAAACGCTGTTGCAACGAGTGGAAATCGCGCTGCAATTGAGACCGCGTGATGGCGTCCAGTGCTCCAAAAGGCTCGTCCATCAGGAGAATCGGAGGATCTGCCGCCAGAGCGCGAGCCACTCCGACGCGTTGACGCTGGCCACCCGAGAGTTCTCGCGGGTATCGTGAAAGAATCTTGCGATCCAGTCCGACCAGTTGCAAGAGCTCCTCGATGCGTTGGCGGATTCGTTCCGGCTCCCATTTTTCGATCTGCGGAACCAGACTTATATTTCGTTCGATCGTCAGATGGGGAAATAATCCGACTTCCTGGATTGCGTAACCAATCGAGCGGCGCAGGCGGATTACATCCCAGTCGCGGACGGATCGGCCTTCGACCAGCAACTCACCGCCGCTCGTTTCATATAAGCGATTGATCAGTTTAAGAGTTGTAGTTTTACCGGATCCGCTGCGGCCCAGCAAGACAAGCGTTTCACCGCATTGCACGGTGAATGATAGGCCTTCAATTAATTCGACTCCGTTGGCTAATCCAAATGAAACGTTACGGAATTCAATGGCAGCAACGCTGTTCGAAGGAACATTCATAGCATTGCTGGATCACTTCGCTGCGTAGGCACTATCCGGGAGACCGGTGATCCGGATTCCTGCGTGGCCCTTCTCTCGAATGTTAAATCCGACGAGCATCGCAGTAATTTGCTCGAGGATCCGCGCATTCTCGAGTTTGCCTCCATCCAATGAGCGGACTCCGGGAATTTTTTCAGCAAGTTCGCGGACGGCTTTCAACGCATCGCCATCATCGCTGCAAACGACAACGTCGCAATCGACTGGCCCGGGCGTGATGAGCAACTCCGCTGAAACACTTTGGAACGCAGCCACAACGGGGACGCCTTTAGGAACGAGCTCAGCGGTTTGTTGCGCAGCTGAACCTTGCCAGACTCCGAGTGTACGCGTAGCTCTACCGCCGACGCTGGCTGCAAGCGGAACCGTTGCATCGACGACAATGCTACCTGCGCGGATCGCAGGCTTCAGCAGTTTAAGGGTTCCGGCGTGCCCTTCAAATGGAATAGTCAGGACAATTATGTCGCCAGCCGCTGCTGCGGGCGTGTTGCTTAGTCCTGATACCATCGCGGATGATCCAACCTGTTGTTTGATCTTGTCTGCGGCCTGCTGGGCGCGGCTGGCATCGCGTGATCCTATGATGACCGTTTCGCCTGCCTGAACCCATCGCAAGGCTAAACCAAAACCTTCCGCCCCGGAGCCTCCTATGATTGCGATCGTGCGGGAGCTCACTAAGCGAACTCCGGTATGAACGAATCTTCGGGAGCGAATTCGCACAACGGAGCTTTGATCTTGATGCGCGTGTAAACCGTGTTGCGCTCGGCCGGAATGCGGCCAACTTCGAGAATCAATGCCTGGAAATCGTCGGGGCTGGTGTACTGACCCGCAGTGGCTCCGGCTTCACGCGAAATATTTTCTTCCATCAGCGTTCCGCCGTAATCATTCGCGCCCGCCTGCAGACAAAGGTGTGAAAGTTTCCGATCCAGCTTGACCCACGAAACTTGAATATTGTTGATTGATCCAGCCAGAAGGATTCGTGCCAATGCATGAATTTTAAGATGTTCGGCCAGCGTCGGGCCGGTTCGCGCGAGGCCCTGGTGAAAAAGTAATGTGTTCTGATGAACGAAACCGAGCGGAACGAATTCCGTGAAACCACCTGTCTGTTGCTGGATCTCACGGAACAGCAAAATCTGATTTACCCAATGTTCTACAGTTTCAACGTGTCCGTACATTAACGTCGAAGTACTGCGAATACCACATTCATGTGCAGTCCGAATGACATCAATCCACTGCTGAGTGGAAAGTTTGTTGCGGGAAAGAATATGGCGCACCTGATCGTCGAGAATTTCCGCAGCGGTCCCCGGAAGCGTATCGAGTCCGTTGTCGCGCAGCATCGACAGATAATCCCGCAGCGTCATTCCCGTGAGCTCGACGCCATAAGTTATCTCCATCGGAGAGAAGGCATGGATGTGCATCGAAGGCACGGCTCGCTTCACTGCGCGAAGAATATCGCGATAGTAAAAAGGAAGCAGACCGTGAGGCAACCCGCCTTGAATGCAGACTTCTGTCGCACCCAGTTCTGCCGCTTCGATCGCCTTTTGCGCCACCTGATTTTCACTGAGGAAGTAGGTATCGTTCTCGCGCGGACCACGACTGAACGCACAAAACTTACATCCCACAAAGCAGACATTAGTGAAGTTAATATTTCGATTGAATACGTAGGTGACGAGGTTCCCTACCAACTCGCGGCGCAAATCATTTGCGGCAACTAGCAGCCCCAGCAAGTCATCACCCTCGCCGTTCGCAAGCAACGAACATTGTTCACGGGAAAGCGCGCCGCCATCTTGTGATTGCAAGACAAGTTCGAGCGCACCACGAAACTCCGGCGAGACGCGAGGAGCGATTTCACTCCATTCGAGAGTGGAAAAATTCTCCAGTTCGGATCGGGCTAAAATGCGCGCCATCGGACGTCCTCAAGAAAACGATATCACCGAAATAGATCGGTTGCAGCCGGACGAATAAGATCACGCCCCGTGCCTTTGCCGCGCTGATACGGAAATCCCCTGATGATGCAAGCTGGAACGCGCTCTAACTTTCCGCATACCAACCCAGCGGCACACGCGATCTCGTCCGCCACTGCTTCGATGCTAACGCGCAGAGGATAACCGTGTGAATCCTTGCGTCCGCGATAATCATGCGTCGCCTTCATGCCTGCTATACCGATTGCCACTTCGGTCAACCCTTCGCGCCACGGACGTCCGAACGTATCTGTGATGATTACGGGCACATGAAGTCCCAAATGCGTCGTGAATGTTCTGTGAATTTTGGCTGCGGATCGGTCGGGGTTCTTGGGTAGCAACAACGCATGTTCGCCGCCGTCTACGTTGGAAACATCCACACCGCTATTCGCACAAATCAGTCCATGATGCGTTTCGGTGATGAGGACCCCATTCTTTTTTCCTTTGCGAATAATGCTCTTACTCTGTTCCAGCGCGATTTCGATAACACGCGCATCAAGCTTGTAGCGCTGCGCCCAAGCTATTGATTGCTTAGAGGGACGAATACTTTTGAGCGCGACGAACTGCCCCTCGGCTTTCGAAATGATCTTATGTTTGACGACCAGGATGTCGCCCTGCTTCAATCGGATACGCAAGCGCTTGAGAGCGGCTAAGAGCTTGTCGGAAACAGACTCTCCGGCGCAAACTTCGTCAACAAGCGGAATTGGGATGATTCGCAATTCGCCAGCCTGCTTTGGAGAAACCATTATTGGTTCGCGGCTTCAGGAAGGTCGTTCAGGTTCCACTGCCGGAGAAGAATTTGCGAACGACAGTTACCGGAGGCGGCAGCGAGATCGCGCAAATCCGAAGGATTGTCGACATCGAGAGCGACACCAGGGAGAGATAACCTTACACAAGACCCTGCGGCCCGTGCTGCCGCGAGGTGTGGCTTGAAACTGTCATTGCCAAATTGGAGAGGAAACAAATCTGCAGGTCGGCGGAGGATTGCATTTGTTCCGCGGCCATCTGCGGCAGCCACCAGGACAGACCCTTTTTCCGGAGCCGCATTCAGGATGCGATCCAATTCATCGGAACTCACAGTCGGAATATCTGCCGGAATCACCAATGTGCTTTCTACACCGCGAACGACACACACTCTGGTAGCGCGAGCGATCGCTTCCGTTTCTCCGGGATTATCGTGGTCAGACATGACATAAAATCCAAACCGCGTCGCAAGATCGATAGCAAATGGATCACTGGTCACCAGGCTAACGTGCTCACCCGAGCGCATCCCAGCAACCGCCGCGCATACATCCTCAAGCATCGCCTGAGCGAGCAGCGTGCGCGTCTCCTGATCAAACCAGGAAGCCAGGCGCTGCTTTGCGTTCACGAGATTCTTGACCGGGATCAGGATCATTGCAGCTGCTCATCCAACATTGCAGGATTTTCTATCCCCATCGAAGCAAGCACGAATCGTGCCAGTTCGATTTTGTCCTCTCGCGTTTTCATCACTGTGTTCGTACAGTGAATCCGATGACCAGTTTGCGCATCGAGTTGTTTGGCTGCTGCTGCATCGTGGTTGTCAACGATGAGCGTTTCGAGAAAATCCTCGTAAGATTTCGCAACCCCGGCAATAGAAACCGGAAATCCCTGCGAAGCCATCATGATTCCAGCCGGACCGGACACCGCCTTGTTCCCAATAATGGGACTGACAGCGGCGATTCTCGCCTTGGTTCTTATCAACGCATCGCGAATTCCCGGTACGGCAAGAATTGGACCGATGCTGCTCACCGGATTGCTTGGCGCAAGAATAATCGCACTCGCCTGCATAATTGCATCGATCACGCCTGGAGCCGGCTCGGCTTCTGTGGCGCCGGCAAAGCGTACCGATTTAACGGGATCTTGATACCAGCGCTGCACAAAATATTCCTGAAAACTGAGTTCGCCCGCGGGAGTATCCACACGGGTCTCGACGCGCGAATCGCTCATCGGGAGCACTCGGGATTGCACACCGAGACGGCTTGCGAGATCAGTAGCGACTTCGGTCAGCGTCTTGCCTTCGGCCAACAACTTCGATCGCAACAAGTGAACCGCCAGATCGCGATCGCCAGTATGAAACCAGATTGGCTCACCCAACCGCTTCATGGTCTCCAGGCAGAAGAAAGAATCGCCTTTGACTCCCCACCCTCGCTCCTTGCTCAACATGCCGGCGAGCGCATAAATGATCGAGTCAACATCGGGTGAAACGTAAAGTCCCCACCATTGCAGATCATCGCCCGTATTTACAACGAATGTAAGTTGCTTTGGATCGACCACCCAGCGCAAGCCCTCTACGAATTTTGCCCCTCCGGTACCGCCGGTGAGCACAACGATCATGCGGCCCTCCGAACCAGTCCAGACGAATCGGTCGCCGCAAGAAGACGACCTGCCAGCAAGCCCGGATTGGCGATCAGCGAATCAATGAACTCTGGATAAACTGGCAGTCTTTGTCGCAAGATACTTCCCTTACCTTCCGTTCTCAATTGCAATTGATCAAGATGGGGCCACGGCTTTTCCGGATTGATGAAATCCGGCGTGAGCGGGGAAACACCGCCCCAGTCGTTGATACCGGCATCGATAAAATCTTCGTAATTCGATGATGACAAATTCGGCGGCGCCTGAATATTCATAGTCGGCATCAGCAATCGTGCGATCGCAATCGTCCGCAACATTTCTCCATGCGATGGTTCCGGATGATCTCGCATCGGAATGCCCGGCTTGGCCCGAAAATTCTGGACGATAACTTCCTGAATATAGCCATACCGTTCTTGTAAATCGCGGACGGCGATCAACGTGTCGACTCGTTCCTCAAGAGTTTCGCCAATACCGATCAGGATGCCAGTAGTAAACGGCACACCTTGTTTACATGCATCTTCTATGGTGCGAAGTCGTTTCGCAGGAACCTTATCAGGCGCATCACCATGTGCGGCCAAGTATCGCGTGCTCTCAAGCATCAAACCCATGCTTGGAGAAACTGCCTTGAGGCGCGTGATCCATTCGGCACTCAATAAACCGGGATTGGGATGCGGAAGCAACGTTGTCTCGCGCAAGACAAGTTCGCACATAGCCTCAAGGTAGTGAAGCGTCGAACTGTATCCCAAATGCCGCAACGTATCGCGCATCTCAGGAAATAAAGCTTCCGGCTTGTCGCCAAGGCTGAACAGCGCTTCCGTGCAGCCTAGTTTCTCTCCAGCGCGCGCTACCGAAAGAACTTCTTCGGGAGTCATCGTGTGCCCACCGGGATCGCCCGGATCGCGACGGAAGGTACAGTATCCGCAATAATCCCGGCAAAGATTGGTTAGCGGAATGAACACTTTCCGAGAGTAGGTGACGACGTTGGATTTAAAACGGTATTTTGTTGCAAGCGCAGCCGCGAGGAGAGTCGGAAGCTGGTCGTCACTCACCTGAATCAGTTGATAGGCAAGCTCGCGCGAAATTGGCTGCCCTAAATGGTGATCTGCCTGCAAGAGCTCACACACATCGCCGATAGGGATCGCGGACAAAATGGAAAAATCCTCAGTTTCATGAAGAATAACAGGCTAATCCAGCACGCTGTCTTCCAACTTCTTCCGGGACCAATCCGCAGCAGCCTGCACAAACGCCAACACCACCGGATGCGGATGCTTTGCCGTCGACGAAAGTTGCGGCTGAAATAGCGTGGCCACATAGAACCGATTGATCGGCGACTCGATGGCGCGGATCTCACCGTTCGCTCCTCGAGCGACGACAGGAAATCCAGCCTCCATTGATGCCCATTCGTAGTCGGGATTGACCTCAAAGTTGCAAAAGAACTCTTCGGTGACGACATCCTTGCCGTAAAACGATTGTAGATACGATCCCGGGCGCAACCGAATCTCGGGAACCATGCCGGAGAGTTTGGGTGCCTTCCCATCTTTGCCCGGAACTGCGCACGCAACCGGATAGATAATGATGTTTTTCGATCCGGAATTGTTTTCAGCGGAGTCAGCGTCTTTGAGGCCAACCACATTGCGGGCACACTCGATCAAAGCGTATTGGAATCCTCCGCACGTCCCAAGAAAGGGCCAATCTCGCGAGCGCGCGAACTCGATGCCCTTCAACATTCCATCGAAATTTTTGTAGGGACTGCCAGCCGAAGCCCACAAGCCGTCAAAGCTTTCCAAAACGGCGGTTGAGGCAGGTTCAAGCAGCGAAGGGGTTGGAATCCATTCCGACTTCACCGGCACGCCCATCTTTGCTGCAGCGTGCTGCAACGCGTCGTTGGTCGCGTGGTGCGAGCGGAAATCGGGATTGAAATCTCCCAAAATTCCGATGCGGATAGCGTCGCTCACGCCGTTCATTCTAATTGAGATTGCAGGCTGCTGGCATGATCACCAGTGTGCAAGCTGATGACCATCCGCGTAGTCAAACTATTTTGCCGATGCCGCAAATGTCATAGGCACATCTGCCTTGTCAGCATCTTCTACCTTAAACAAAGGGCTCGCAGTCAAGCTCATGAAGCTCGCGACGAAGGTATCCGGAAATTGCTGGATGCGGGTATTCAGCGTGTTCACCGAATCGTTGTAGAATTCGCGGCGGTCCGCGATCTGGCTTTCGAGTTCAGTAATGCGCTTCTGCACCTGCATAAAGTTGTTATTGGCCTTCAGGTCCGGATAATTTTCCGCAACGGCGAAAAGTCCTCGCAAAGCCGTCGTCATGCTTTGGTCGGCCTGAGCTTTTTGATCCACCGTTGAGGCCTGCTGATACATGCTGCGAGCCTGCGTGACCTTCTCCAAAGTGTCGCGCTCGAAGTTCATGTAACCTTTGCAGACATCGAGCAACTTCGCGAGTTCATCATGACGCTGTTTCAGCATGATGTCGATATTGGACCATGCTTTGGCGATGTCATTCTTCAAGGCGATCAGGCCATTGAAGATAGTGATGGTGTAGGCGATCAAGCCTCCGCCAAGAAATACTATGCCCAGCAAAGTGATAGTAACCATGTTTCCTCTTTTCCTGTTCTCGGTAACTTGAATTGTCCGTGACTAAAAATCTCGTTCTACAGCCAGCCGAATCGCGCGGCCACCAGCCAAATGCAAAAAAGTGTCAGAGTCGGGCCGCCCCATATCATTGCAGTGGATTTCCAGGCAAGCGCCTGCACTACATCTCGCTGACTTTGCCAGGAAATAAAAAATGCCGGCTCATGCGTCCCTTGTTTCAAGACCACCGGCGGATGAAGATCGAATTGCTCAACAGGAGGCTGCTCAAGCGCAGGGGCACTGGCTGTCGCCGATCCTCCATAGCCTCCGCCCACCATTGCAACAGCGGCGCTGCGCACCCCGGCTGCAGCCCAGGCGGCTGGATTCGTGATGCCTGCCTTCATCAATGCTGCCGTGACCTTTTCCGCCGAAGCACCTTCGACTGGAGGCTTGGCGGTTGCGCTTGCTGCGATCGTCATAGGATTCGTTCCAACGGTGAACGTCGAACTGTGGGTGAGGTTCCAGCCAAATCCAGAAAGCCGGACCGGTATTCCGCCGGATTCGTTCGAAGAAGTAATTGCCGGACGGTTGGCGTAGGTGACGTGATTTTCAGCCAGCGTACCCAGCACGAAGAGCGAGTTCTTTGGCTTGATGCAATACTCTTCAACCTTGAACTTGTGCTCGCCACTAACACCGTGGCGATATAGAAAACTCGAAACATTGGCCGGAATCTCTAAACTGCTCGAAAATAAAGACTGACTGAACTCGTCGCTGAAATCGCGATGAATGCTCATCTCAGCGCCCTGCGGATCGATCAATACCCGGCCGGTGTTGTCATCTAGAAAAAATGGAACATGGACGGTCTCTTCGGCAACTTTGACCCAGGTGTTATTGCGCCCCTGCCGACGCCACTCCCATGCCAAAGAATGATGGAAATAGCACGCAACGCCCGTCAGCGGAGCCATTACCGTGGCCGGACCGGCTGCTAAGCCATTGATTTCGACCAATCCCATACAAGCGCTACGAATCTTCGACGAAGGAGTGTTCATAATCAGCCGCTTACGCTGAAGCAAACGGAATCCTCTATAAAACAGAAAGACTCCACCCGCTGCGCCAAGAACAGCATAGGCAACCCAGTTGTCACGCGAATAGATCAGTGCAGCCGCTGGCACAAGCAGAAAAGTCACGTTTCAGTCCGTTTGCCATCGTCTTTGAATTCACGTATGGCATCGGGCCGAGGTTAATTCAGCGATGCAGGCAAAGCAGCAGAAAACGTGGACTTTAGCTTACGGAGGTAATGGCAGAACGAGTGGCTACGCTAAAGAAATGGCGGGGCCTCATGAGAAGGCCTCGCAGATTCAAATGGCGTGAAAGCTACAGCGTGTGCGGGACGGCCCCTGCCGCTGTTTTTACGTTGCCGCTGCACGATGAGTCCTGCGTACACTTACGAAACGCGGGCACTACTAAAGCCTGCTCTAGTGTTGGGTCGTTGAGATTGCTTAACAGGTCAGACGCAGTAGCCGCGGCTTCTTTGTCGCCAGTTTTTTCGTAGGCTGCAACCAACAATTTCAAGCTTAGAGGATTATTGGTATCTTCCTCCAGATGAGCGATCGATTCCGAATATTTTTTCTCCGAAAACAAAGCTGCACCAGCCGCCCCTTGGTACGCCAAGCTAATGATTTTATCGCTTTCGTCTTCGGCCATCTCAGCTAATGAAGCTAAGTATGTCTTCGCGGATTTCGCGTTGCCAGTCTTGATTGCCAGCTCCACGCGCGCACGCAGAATCTGTGCAGACTCCTGGCGGAGTGCATCTTTGCGTGAGTGCTCTCCGAGCTTTACTGCCGCATCGGCTTTTCCGAGCAGCATCTCGGCGCGACCAGGATCGGTCTGATACATCGCCATCTGTCTATAGGTATCGGCTTCAGTCAGGCTGATGTGGTCTTTCTGAGCTTCGTCGGCAATCGACTGGAAAGCGCGGTCGGCCCACTCTATATCTCCCTCGCGAATGAACGTCGATGCTTCACGAGTCTTCCATAGAGTGCGTTGTTGTTCGGCCAATGCAAACTTATGAAATCCAATCTGATATTCGCGTCTGGCGCGCGCCTGATCGCCCATCAACGAATAGGTATCAGCAATACCGAATTGCGATGAATAAAATTGGGGATTGATCGCCAGCGAAGCCCGATAATGCTCAATCGCCTGATCAAAACGTCCAGCCATCCGTAATATCTCAGCGTACGAGTCTTGAGGATTGGAATCGTTCGGCATCGCTGCCACGTACTTATCCATTTCGGCGAGCGCCTTGTCAAAACGCCGAACGCTGGCATAGTTGTAGCCCATGTTATTCATCAGGCCGGGCGAATTCGTGATTCCAGAACGCTCATACACTTCAATAGACCGGCCGAATTGCGACTGCGTGTAGAGCCACCAGGTGGTCATCCAAACGACCAACTTGTCATGAGGATATTGCGCCAGCATATCGTTCATGCGAGGGATCGCTGAAATCAGGTCGTGATTGTTGACGTCCTCGTACCACTCGATGACTTCTTGCTCTCCCGCACTGGCGTGTGCACGTGTGGCATAAGCTCGATTTTGCTCCTCTACCTGCTCGGCGGAATTAAGGCTGACCTGTGCCAGCAACTCGTGAGCCATGGCGAAATCGGGATCAATCGTCACCGCTTTACGCAGCAACTCGATTGCCTGCATCTGCTCGACGCGGTCCAGATAGAGCATGAACGCTTTTTCCGCCAGATGCCTGGCAGCAGCGGACTTGGTCGTAAAGGTCAAAGTCGCATTCGAGGTCGCCATCGGAGTCGTTGCTTGGGGCGCGACCACTTGGGCGCATACCGACGAGGCGAATAGAGCTACGCTCGCCAGCGCCATCAAGCACCCAGCAATTGCCTTCACGAAAATGTTGTCTATGCGATTCATTAGTTCCCCTTCAGGAGATATCCAGGTTCGAGTGGCAGTTTGCCATCTAACTTGACCACACTTACATCTTTGGTCAGCGAATAGAGATCGATCACGCCAAGTGCACTGCGGTTTCCGCTCACGATGCGCAGAATGGCATCATCCGAGTCTGCGATCACAATTAATCCAGAATGTGCTTGTACATACGCGTGCATTTGATCGGAATTAAGGTTTAGAAGTCGCCGCAGGAAAAGTTGGCCGTCGGGTGAAGACGGATCTCGCATCACAATCGTTGCTTGCTTGCCTTCGCCGCCGTGGTGCGAATTCAGGATGGCAGTGAGTTCGGCCGTTTTGATGTTGGCGGGAGCAGCTGTTTTTTCCGCAACAATCACAAGCTGTTTCGCCTGCGCCAGACAAGACAGCGCCACTGCGAGAACCAACGAACAAAATATCCGAGAAGCATTCACAATGGGATGATTCTAGGGAACGTCTGCTCAAAGCAACAGGTAACCGACGTAATCTCGCAGCCTCAGACGCCGACCGACCGGTCATGGTCGCCGGGAATCTGGCCCGCAACTCATCGCCTTCCTAAACTTAAAGTTGATTGCTAGTAACCGGTTACTTAGACCCACGCTTTTTCGAGGAGCGGCCGCCATCCCATTGGTACGCGTTGGGCTGAGCAAGCCCGATGTGAGCTAGCACACGGTTGGCGAATTCTGACGCCATTGCATCGGGAGACACGGGCCGATTGTAGAAGGTGGGTATGAGCGGAAACACGGTAGCACCGGCGTCCGCTGCACGGTACATGTTGCGAATATGAATCTTATTGAGCGGAGTTTCGCGCACGCAAAGAATCAAGGGACGCTTTTCCTTCAGGCAAACATCTGCCGCTCTTTCGATAAGCGCGGAAGCGACTCCATTTGCGATGCGGGCGAGCGTACCCATGCTGCATGGAATGATCACCATCGCATCAGTCGGATGCGATCCGCTGGCAATGTTGGCTCCGATGTCGGCGTTGGATTGCTGTTCAACCTTTCGAGATGCCCCGCCACCGAGAATTTGACCGACCAAATTGCTGCGTCCGGTGATGCCGAGTTCTTCGCTCATAACGCGAAGGGCGCTGTCCGACGCAACGAAATTTACCGACGTAATCCGCGAGTCGCGATTCGCGGCCAGAAGCAGATGCCGCAAGAAGAGCGACCCGCTGGCTCCGGTAGTCGCAATGGTCAAAGTTTTTGGCGGCTGATTTGGCAGAAAAGATACTCCGATCAACGAACTTCGAGCATAGGCAGCCGGAAAGTGGAAGTCAAGAACTGACATGGCGACCACTTCCAACTTACGTGCGAGACGCAGTGCAGCACAGTTGCAAGCACTGACGGATGTAAAGCGCGAAATCCAGTCAACCGACAACAGCGGACGGAGAAAATATCTTCGTGAATTTACCAACGCCTTTCGCTCCTACCAGCGTGTTCTAACATCCGCAGACATCGAGAGTGCAGTGCGTCAGGCGGACATAGTTCTCATCGGCGACTATCACGCACTGCCAGCATCGCAGCACTTCGCTGCGGCAACTATCGAGTCGCGGGCACAGCGCGGCGACCGCCCCGTAGTTCTGGGAGTGGAAACAATTTTCGCACGTGATCAACATATTCTCGACGCATGGTGGCGTCGCGAAATTGAAGAAGCGGAATTCCGCCGGCGTATACGATTTGACCTTGAGTGGGGATACGATTGGCAGCCGTTCTATCAACTCCTGGTGACGGCCCGAGAGCACTGTGACGCCATTTATGCGCTTGACTGCATGCCGCGAGAGGACTTGCGCAAGATTGGTGCGCGGGACCGCCACGCGGCCCACAAGATTGCGGAAATTCGTGCACAACATCCACGAGCGGCAATCATGGTGCTGTTCGGCGAATCGCACCTGGCGCCTTCTCATTTGCCACGACGTTTACGCGACGAGCTACCTGGCGAACATATCGTCACCCTGTTGCAGAATGTCGATGCACTCTATTGGCGCGCAATGGGAGAAAAGCCAGAGTCTATAGATGGGGTTCAAATCGGGGACGACGTATTTTGCGTCTTTAATTCGACTCCCCTGGAAAAATACGAGAGCTATCGACTGCATCTGAGCCGGTGGGGACGAGGCGAGAATGAAGGCCCTGACTTGACGCCGACCATCTATAACCTCATTGATAGCCTTGCGCGCTTTCTGGTGATTGATCGGTATTCAGCACACAACACGACACAACCCAAGTTCCTCGTAGACATGTTGCCAGAAGTATTCACCGGGGAATCGAACGAACCAATAGAACAACTTCTGGGCCGTTTCGGCACCAGCTCACAAGCGGTAGAAGACATACTGCAGAAAATAAATGATCACGGCTGTGTTTATCTTCCGCAAGTAAATGCGTTTTACGTGCGTGAATTCCAGATGAGTGCCGCAGCTGAAGAGTGTTCCCGCTTCTTGCATCACGCCTGTCGTGGACTGCCCCAGAGGGGACGCCTGCGGAAAATCGGAGGCTCCTCCAGAGTTACGAGCATAGAAGATGCGCTAGCGCACCTGGGCTCCCGCATCCTTTCCAATAAGAGGCCTGAAGACGAGGGCACTACAGTTAGTCACGACCTCGGCGACGCGATGTACGAAGCATATGTTCAGGGACGTTTAACCCTGAGTTCGATTCGCCGGCTCTTCCTCGTTCATATAGATCAGTTCGGCAAGTCAGAGCAATTGTGGTCAGACCTTGAAACAAAATTTCTTAGCCGCTAGTCATCTTCGCTTCCTTGTCACACCAAATTCCATATCATTGACGGTGTGATACGTTTGGCTATCATCTTGACTGCTAGGAATCACATTGAATCAAGCATCTATACGCCAACTATTTGAAGAAGTCCGCTCCGGAAAATACTCATCGGACGAGGCCGTCGAGCGTCTTCGGCATATGCCCTTCGAAGACCTTGGATTCGCGAATATCGATCACCATCGCGCTATACGCACGGGCATGCCCGAGGTGATTTTTTCTCAAGGGAAGACTCCAATTCAAGTCGCACAGATTTTTTCGCGCCTGGCAAAACACGGTGGGAATGTGCTCGCAACCCGCGCCAACAAGCAACAATTTGCGGCAGTCAAGAAGAAGAACAAGAATATCGAATATAGTGAACTTTCACGAACCATTATTCTTAAGCGCGATAAAACAATCTATGGCAAAGGTCGTATCGCCGTAATTTCTGCAGGGACTAGCGACATCCCGGTCGCGGAAGAAGCTGTGATTACCGCCGAGATGATGGGAAACGAAGTCGAGCATCTTTACGACGTCGGCGTAGCCGGAATTCATCGACTTCTGGCGAACCGAGCAACCTTGACTCGTGCACGGGTGATTGTGGTTTGCGCCGGTATGGAAGGCGCTCTTCCCAGCGTAGTTGGAGGCTTAGTTGGTGTTCCCGTCATTGCGGTCCCTACGAGCGTAGGCTACGGCGCAGCTTTCGAAGGGCTGGCCGCGCTGCTCGGAATGATGAACTCTTGTGCATCGAATGTAAGCGTGGTGAACATCGACAATGGATTCGGCGGGGGCTACGTGGCGTCCCTGATCAATCGTTGTAAGAACTAACCTATGAGTTGGAATGCGTCTTCGGCTTTTTCTTCGCGCTGGGGCGCTTTTGAGTGGCAACATCGTTCAAGTGCAATATTGTCGCGGCTGCGGTGTATTTGACCGCTGAATGATCGTCGGACAACGCCGCAGAAATCCGATCAATCACTTCCGGGTTGTCGCGGCGGGACAACGCAGTGAGCGCGGCTACTCTCACAAGCTCGCTCTTGTCCGCGACGGCATGCTGGACAAGAGCGTCCTCTGTTGCGGCATCGTGATCAAACGCCAGCGAAGTAGCAGCGGCGGCCCGGACCGGAGCGCCATCGTCTTTGTGAATGGCGCGATAAGTATCAAAACCGATTCCCCCGAACGGTATAAATCCAACACCTTCCTCAACGCCAAGCAAGGCCATTTGCTTCGGATCTTTTAGCTGATCCATCTGGGACGCGATAAGGCCCTTGCCACCTTTCATATTGCCGGTTAGGACAGCGTAAAAGATTTCGTACGCGGCTGGATCTTTAAACTTGGCCAAGGCGTTGGCTGCGGCTATCACGACGGATGCATCTTTGTCCTTGAGCGTAGCTTTGAGAACCGGAAGCGAGGAAGCGTCGTGGAGCTCTCCCAAGGTTACCGCCCCCGCGCCCCGCACGGACGCGTTATTGTCCGACAGTCCATGCGTTGCCAGAGTAAGCGCTCTCTGTTCTCCGCGCAGCAAGGAGAGTACTCGCACCGCTTCCGCGCGACGGGCTGAACTTTCGTTGTGCAGACCGTGATCAAGGACTTTCCAGGCACGAACTTCCGGTGAAAGGCCGGTATCGGGAGGAGGATTCTCTGGACCGGCAGGCTTCGCCGTTTTGCCGGCGCCTGGCGGAGTCTGAGGCTGCTCTTGCGCAGGTGTGGGTTGAGACTGCGGCGATGTAGCTTGAAATGGGAGGGCGATTAACAGACAAGCCATCAGCGAATTAGCCATCGCATATGACAGCAAGCGCGTGCTCTTCATCGTGAATTATACCCAGCCTATTTTTTATTTTTCGAAAATGATCGCGATGTCTTGCGCTTCCGTGCCAAGTTCTTTGCTCGCATTGGAAATACCCGCGCGAAAATTTTATCAATATTCCGCAGCTGCCGGTTGAGGTCGAATGCGGCGTCAATCTGCTTGCGTGGAACCAGCGACATGATCTTTTTGTCGCTTAATATTAACTTCCGGAAATCCAGCCCTTCTTTCCATGCGTGCATCGCGTGAGTCTGCACCGTCCGATATGCATCTTCGCGTGAAACGCCATGCTCCACGAGATCGAGCAGAAGCTGGCCGCTGAACACCAACCCGCCTGTGCTTTCAAGATTCGTCATCATCCTCTTCGGATAAACGAACATGGTCTCGATCAGATTTGACGTCTTGTTTAGCAGGTAATCCACCAGCGTGGTTGAGTCAGGCAAGATCACTCGTTCCGCGGACGAATGCGAAATGTCACGCTCATGCCACAGGGCAACGTTCTGCAAGCCTGCCTGCGCGTTTGACCGTACTACGCGAGAGAGACCGCTGATTTGTTCACAGGTTACAGGATTCCGTTTATGTGGCATGGCCGAGGATCCCTTTTGCTTTTCGCTAAAGAACTCTTCCGCCTCACGCACTTCCGTGCGCTGGAGATGGCGGATCTCGGTGGCGATTTTATCCAGCGTAGATGCGATCACTGCCAACGTATTCAGATAATGAGCGTGGCGATCACGCTGAATTACCTGCGATGAAACCGCAGCAGCCTGCAACCCTAAACGTTTGCACATTTGCTCTTCGAGTTCAGGGCTCAGATGAGCAAACGTTCCAACTGCGCCTGAGAACTTTCCCACGCGCATATCTTCCGTTGCTGACTTGAACCGGGCAATGTCGCGCTGGACTTCGGAAAACCAGTTGGCCAGTTTAAATCCGAACGTGATCGGCTCAGCATGAACGCCGTGGGTGCGTCCCACCATGGGCGTGTCCTTGAATTCCCATGCACGCTTTTCAAGCACACCCGCCAATCGTTCAAGATTGGAGGCAATAAGCGCGGACGCTTGCTGAATAAGTAGCGCCTGAGCAGTGTCCACGACATCATTCGACGTGAGGCCGTAATGAAACCAACGCGCCGCCGGTCCAACGATCTCCGCCACCGAAGTCGTAAAAGCGATCACATCGTGGCGAACTTCCGCTTCGACTTGGTGAATACGTTCGAGATTAAAATCGGCACGTTCGCGGATGGTTTTGGCGGCGTTCTTCGGCACCATACCAGCTTCGGCCAAGGTTTCCGTGGCCGCAATTTCGACGCGCAACCACATGCGAAATCGGTTGTCTTCGCTCCAGATGCGACCCATGTCGGGCCGCGTATATCGTGGGATCATGCGTTCCTCTTAATGATTGATTGGACTCAAGATTCTAAATGGGAGAACCGCGAAAACCAAACCGACAAAAGCAGCCAGATACACGCGGGTGCCTCTTTCTATATATATCGTGTTACGATATATATAGATGGCAATCAGAACATCGGCTTTCACCGAACCCGACTACAAATCGTTGGCGGAGTTGCGCTACCAGATTCGCCGCTTTGTCAGGTTCAGCGAGGACATTTCGCGCGCCGGTGGCTTGGAGCCCCATCAGTACCAGCTGCTTCTAGCGGTCAAAGGACTTCCTGCGGGAGTTCGCCCGATCATCAGCGAGTTGGCGGAAAGGCTGCAGATCAAGCACCACAGCACTGTGGAGTTAATCAACCGTCTGTCCGAACGCGGTTTGATGGAACGTCGCCACAGTGTGGAAGACCGGAGAGAAGTGCTCCTGACAATCACCGCGGCGGGTGAACAGATTCTGCGCAAACTCGCCTGGCATCACGAAAACGAGCTTTGGCAACGTGGACCTGAACTGATTAAAGCGATGCAGCGATTGATGAAGCGCGATCTGACCAACGGCAGCAGCCACCCGATAACCCGAACCGAACGAAGCTCTACCAAAAACATCATTCAAAAAGCGAAATCCAAAGTATGAGCAAAAAAACACCAATCAACGAAGATACGCGCCCAGCAACCATTGGCGTGACCGGCACACAGGTCGCGGATGTCAACCTCGCGAATCCTGCACAGTTCCGTATGGTCCTGATTTCATTTTTGGCGGCGGCTATTGGATTGTTGGCGGGCTTGATTGCCTTCGTGTTGTACAACCTCATCGGCCTCTTCACGAACCTGTTTTTCTATCATCGTTTCGCTATGGAGTTTATGAGCGCCCGCCATACGCAAATAGGGCTGTGGGTCATAGTCACACCGGTGATTGGCGGCATTATCGTCGGATTTATGGCGAAGTATGGAACGCCCAAGATTAAAGGCCATGGCATTCCCGAGGCGATGGAAGCGGTCATGCTCAATCGCAGCAAAATTGAGCCGCGCGTGGCCATTCTGAAACCGCTTTCGGCGGCCATCGCAATCGGGACCGGTGGACCATTCGGCGCGGAAGGGCCAATCATTCAGACCGGCGGCGCTGTAGGGTCTCTCGTCGGACAGTTGCTTCACACAACAGCGTCGGAGCGCAAAGTATTACTTGCATGCGGGGCCGCTGCCGGTATGTCAGCAACGTTCAATACTCCGATCGCTGGTGTAATCCTGGCCATCGAACTTTTACTATTTGAATTCAAGTCCAGATCGTTCATCCCGCTGGTGATTGCCAGCACATTAGCGACCGCGGTGCACATGCGCTTGCTGGGCGTCGGTCCAATGTTCAAAGTCACGGCGATGGACTTCGGCATTCCTCATGCACTTCCCTTCTATCTTGCATTGGGACTGCTTTGCGGACTGGCAGCTGTAGGCTTCAGCAAACTGCTCTATTTTGTAGAGGATCTATTTGAGAAACTGCCCATCGACGAACTATGGTGGCCCGCAATTGGCGCGCTCGGGCTGGGCATCATTGGCTACTTCGTGCCGCGAGTCCTAGGCGTTGGATACGACACGATTGGCGACATCCTAAACGGCAGTCTCGCATGGAAATTGTTACTAGTCGTAATGGTAGCTAAGGCGGCAGCCCTGGTCGTTTCGCTTGGCTCGGGTACCTCAGGTGGTTTGCTGGCTCCCATGTTCATGTCGAGTGCGGCCATGGGCGGCGTGTTCGCTTTGGGTGTCGATCACTTCCTGCCCAATGCGAATCTTTCTCCAGGAGCATTCGCAATTGTCGCGATGGGCGCTGTCTTCGGGGCTGCTTCCCGGGCAACATTCACGTTTATCATTTTTGCGTTTGAAATTACTCGCGATTACAACTCTGTCCTGCCGCTCATGCTGGTTAGTGTTATCGCCGACGGCATCGCGATGATGCTTATGCCGAAAGCGTCCATCATGACCGAGAAGCTTGCCCGTAGAGGTTTACATATTCACCAGGAATACGAGACTGACATCCTTCAGCAAGCTCGAGTGCACGAAACGATGGATCCCCACTTTCCAACTCTTCCGGCGAATATGAAGGTAGGTGAGTTGGCCGACCGCATCGCGCGCCGCGATCCTGAAGTCTGCCAACATCAAGGGATGTTTATTGTGGACGAACAAGGTAAACTTGCCGGCATCATTACACGCGGCGACATCATGCGAGCGCTGGACAAATATCCCTCAGGAACCACAACTGTCCTCGAAGCTGGCGTCAATCGTGTGATATACACATACCCTGATGAGACTCTCCATGAAGCTTCTGCGAAGATGCTTCGCAATGGCGTCGGCCGCCTGGCGGTCGTCGAGCGTTCAGATCCTAACCACATCGTTGGTTATCTTGGGCGGCCGGGCATCATGCAGGCGAGGTTGCAACGGTTGGATGATGAGCACGTTCGTGAACAGGGCTGGTTGCGGCGCAAAAGTCGGCAACAAGATAACGCCTAAGCCTACTGTTGGCGCGCTGAGATCAATGACGGCGTGACTTGGATGGATTTCGATTGCGCTGCTGTGATAAGAGGTCGCAGAGCCTGGACCGAAATTCCCAGTGTGCCGCCGGAGAAGCCATCGATGTAGGCGGCGTTAATTCCAATCACTTCTCCGCGAGAGTTAAATACGGGACCGCCGCTGCCTCCGTGTGCAGTGGGCGCGTCATATATCAATTTGTCTCCCACGACATCCCCCAGGTGACCATACGTGGCTGAAGGCCGTATCAGAGAAAGTGCAGCCAGTTCGTTGGCTGCGCCGATATCGTCATGGCGAAGTGCAAGCCGCTGGTAAACCGCTTCCGGAGACTTGGCGACCATCCCTAAGACACCCATTGGATAGCCAACCACAGCAACCAGCTCGCCAGGATTGGACAAATTGCTCGCAAGAGGTAACGGTCTCAGGCGGGTTACGGCCTGAGCATCTTCAATTTTCAGCACGGCAAGATCGCCCTGTGCCGACCATACCAGCGGCGTGATGTCGACCGAACTGGAAAGCCCTGGGAAAAACGCCAGCAGCTTTTCGAGATGCGGAGCAGCCCCCGTGGCAATGAGATCATCGGATTCGGGATCGCCATACCACGGTTGAGCAACGTGGCGATTGGTGACGAGCAGTCCATTCGACACTACAAATCCTGTGCCGGAGATACGCACTCTTATTGCCGGCTTCTTGCCCGGAAAACCTACCTGATACACACCGTAGATGTAGCAGATCGAATTTCGATAGCGGTTAAGCACCATGGACGGCATGGCTTCTTCCTGCCGCAATTCATCTACTTGGTTTGAAAGTTGCTTAACTTGAGATTGCAATCCCGCAGTCGAAGCTGGCCAGAAGTAGTGCGCAAGCACTGCGGTGAAAGCCAGCAAAAAAATGCCAATCAAGCCATGAACGAATCCTTCCCATTGACGGCATACCGGCTCTTCTTCGAATTGGCGATCTTCAGCCATAGGCACGCCGCTTAAAGATCTGGCAGAAGGGCGAGCTTCTATTTTGGGGCCGGAAAGAGGCTTTTTCTACGGTACGGAAGGCAATGTACGGTGGTTACTGCGAGGCTGTGATGCCAAGCCGGGCGGACATTTCGTCGTACAGAAAGCCCTCGCCGGGACGATAGGGCTGTACCCACTCTCCGTCAATCACGAACTGAGGGATCGCTCGCTTCCCTGTGCGTTTCACCACTTCGTCCGCAGCGCCTGGAGTCGATTCAATGTCGATATCTTTAAACGGAAGATTGTGGTCTTGCAAAAAACGCTTGGCAACCCGGCAATCTGGACACCACGGGGCGGAATAGACGATGATTTCCATAAAAATTTAAAGGTTTACTTTCTATAAAATAAAGAACCGCCGGCTCATCGCGGGCGGCTCTTCAATCAGATGGTTACAAGCACTTATTCGTAAAGCAATACGCCTTCGGTTTCCTTTGAATCCACTGGACGATAGAAAAGTTTGTTCGCATCCAGAAAGACTTCGATAAATGCCGGCCGTGTCGTGATGGTGCCTTGAATCAACGCTTCTGACAGCGGATCTTCAATGTACTTCTGAAGCGCACGGCGCAATGGCCGAGCTCCATAGCTGCGGTCCGACAACGTCTGACTGAGAATCCATCGCTTGGCTTCGTCGGTCACCGTAACGGTAATCGACTTCTGTGCCAGATTCGCATTCAGTGCCCCGACCAGCAGTTCAAGGATCTGTATCAAGTCAGCTTCGCCTAGCGCGTTGAAAATGATGACTTCGTCAAGCCGGTTCAAGAATTCAGGATTGAACGTACGCTTGACTTCGCCTTTCACCAGATCTTCGACCTTCTCAGCCACCATAGCCTCGGCACCCGACTGGAAGCCCAAGCCTTCGCGCCGCTGTAAATGTCGCGCGCCGATGTTTGAAGTCATGATGATGACGGTGTTCTTGAAATCGACACGATTGCCGAGACCATCGGTCAAATGGCCATCTTCAAAAACCTGTAGAAGGATGTTGAAGACATCGGGGTGCGCTTTCTCAATTTCATCCAGCAACACCACCGAGTAAGGCGCACGCTTCACGCGTTCCGTAAGCTGACCGCCTTCCTCGTAACCAACGTAGCCTGGAGGCGAGCCGATAAGCTTCGAGACCGAATGCTTTTCCATGAATTCCGACATGTCGAATCGGATGAGCGATTTGTCGCTGCCGAACATGAAATGAGCCAGCGTTCGCGCAACTTCCGTTTTTCCGACGCCGGTGGGACCGAGGAACAGGAACGATCCAATCGGACGGTTCGGATTCTTCAATCCAGCCCGGCTGCGTCGAATAGCGCGAGCCAAAGCGCTGATTGCTTTATCCTGCGAAATCACGCGCTTGTGCAGTTCTTCTTCAATACGAAGAAGTTTTTGCGTCTCTTCTTCTTTAATCGAAGTAACTGGGACGCCAGTCCAGCGCGAGACCACATCTTCTATGTCTTCGCGACCGACGACGCCGGTAGCCGATTCATCGAGATGGTATTTTTCGCGAAGAGCGCGGAGATTCTCGCGTTCCTTACGTTCTTCGTCTGAATAGAAACGCGCCTTCTCGAATTCATGATTCGCGATAGCGTTTTCCATACGATGAACTATGAACTTAATCCGCTTCTGAACTTCCGTTAACTCTTCGGGGAGCGAGGTTTGGCGAAGCTTTACGCGAGCGCCCGCTTCATCGATTAAATCGATGGCCTTGTCCGGAAGAAAACGGTCGGGAATGTAGCGGTTCGAATGTGACACGGCGAAGTTGATGGAATCATCCGTATAAGTGACGGCATGAAATTTTTCGTAACGATCTTTGATGCCGAACAAAATCTTGGTTGCGTCTTCTTCGTTCGGCGGCGGAACTTTGACCGATTGAAAACGCCGTTCGAGCGAGCGGTCTTTCTCGATCGATTTCCGATATTCACCCGGAGTTGTTGCACCGATGCATTGAATTTCGCCACGTGAGAGTGCTGGCTTCAGGATGTTGGCGGCATCAAGCGAACCTTCTGCCGAACCCGCTCCAACAAGAGTATGCAATTCATCGATGAAGACGATTGAATTCTGCGACTCCATCAATTCCTTCATGATCGTCTTAAGCCGCTCTTCAAACTGACCGCGATATTTAGTGCCGGCAACAATCAAAGAAAGATCGAGCGCAAGAATACGTTTGTCTGCCAGGAACGATGGGACTTCGCCATCGGAGATCCGCTGTGCCAACCCTTCGACAATGGCCGTCTTACCGACACCAGGCTCACCTATCAAGACTGGATTATTTTTCGTACGCCGACAAAGAATTTGTATTACACGGTCAAGTTCGTTGTCACGTCCGACTAAAGGATCGAGCTGCGTATCCATTGCCGCCTGAGTCAGATCGCGGGAGAACTCGCTCAATAAAGAAGACTCACGCTGACGCTGCGGTTGAGCTTTCTCCTGACTCGTGCGGGCCAACTCTTCTCGAATCGCGGGCAGACGTAATCCACGCTCATGCAAAATCTCTGCGGCAAAGCATTTCTCTTCCCGCAGTAATCCTAAAAGCAAATGTTCCGTTCCGATATGTTTGTGTGAAAGACGCTCTGCTTCTTCCGCAGCATATGCGAGCACGCGCTTGCACTCGTTGCTCAACGGAAGATCAACTGACGTCGAAACTTTCTCTCGAATGGTAGTGTGCGCTTCGATCTGCTTGCGGATCGATTCCACCGAAGCATGGGAGCGCAGAAAACGATTGGTGAGCGCTTTATCTTCGCGCAACAATCCCAGCAGCAAGTGTTCGGTCTCAATGTAGGGAGAACCGAATTGGCTAGCCTCATACCGCGCGAAAAAGATTACGCGCCGCGCCTTCTCCGTATAGCGTTCGAACATATTACCCATCTCCCCGGGCTTGCCAGAAGTTGCCGTCTTCCGAAAGCTCGCCGCTCTTTACTATTATGCAACTAAGATTACAGGAACCCAATAGCACAAAAGATGTACTAACTTTCGACTCCCCATTACTAAAGAAACCCCGATATTTACAACAAGTCGCCAATTTCAGCTCCAACTTCACTCCAGGCAAATCATGAGGGAAGAGTCCCAGCGGCCACTTCTTCCAAACATCCATTCTGCATTCGCAACACTCGGTCACACCGTTTCGCAAACGCGAAGTTGTGCGTTGCGATCAATGACGTCAATTTTTTCTCGCGATGCAAGCGCGAAATCAGCTCAAAGATCAATTCAGCAGTGCGCGTGTCCAGATCGCCGGTAGGCTCGTCCGCCAGCAAAAGCTTGGGATTGGTAATCAGAGCTCGCGCTAACGCCACACGCTGTTGCTCGCCGCCAGATAACTCCCCAGAAAGATGTTCGGCGCGATTCGCCAGTCCAACTTCCCCCAACCAACGCATCGCCTCGACACGAGCTGCCTCAGGGGCGTCACCGCGCAACATCAACGGCATGGCAACATTTTCCCAAGCCATGAATTCTGGCAATAGATAGTGAAACTGCCAGACGTACCCCAATTGCCGATTGCGAAAGTCAGAAGCTTCATTTTCCGATAGCGAATTCACGTTCAAGTGGGCGAAGTATACTTCGCCGGACGAAGCCTTATCAAGAGCGCCGAGGATGTGCAACAAGGTACTCTTTCCGGCCCCGGACTCGCCTACAATCGCCACCATTTCCCCTTCCGCAACATCGAACGATAAGTTATCAAAGAGGGTTAGATCCGATTTCCCTGAACGGAAAACCTTTCGCAATCCAGAGACTCGGAGCGCTTGCTGTTTACTTAGATGCAACGGACTGGCTCCTGGTATCAAACATTGGCCCGCAGTTGCGTATTCTCAACAGCAAATCACTCATAGCGCAATGCCTCGGCCGGAAGAATGCGCGCTGCCGACCATGAAGGATAAATCGTAGCAATCAGGGAGATGCCGATCGCAACCGCTGCGACAAGAAGACCATCGATCGCACGCGGAGCAAACGGAACATAATCAATCGAATAGACTTCAGGTGCTAGTGAGAGCATGTGATAGTGCCCACCAGCCCACGCCAGAAAATAGCCAATTACAAGTCCAATCGCGGTCCCTAGAAGGCCTATCAGCAATCCTTGCGTTATGAAGATGCGGCGCACCTGTGATTTGCGCGTCCCCATCGACATAAGTACGGCAATGTCTCGAGTCTTCTCCATCACCATCATGATCAGCGAAATCAAGATGTTGAGCGCGGCCACGAAGACAATGAGCCCAATCGTGATGAATGTAACCAGTCGTTCCAGCCGCAACGCGCGGAAGAGAGCTTTGTTTTGCTCCATCCAATTTGTGGTCATGAATCCTTTGCCGGCTGCCTGCTCAATCTGCCCTGCGATCTGCGCGGCATTGTAGATGTCATCCACTTTAAATTCGATAGCTGCGACTTCGTCGTCCAGTCCGAATAGATGCTGTGTATCTGAGAGCCTCGCGAGTGCCCACGTGCTGTCGTAATCGTAGAAGCCAGAATTCAGAATTCCTGCAACGCGAAACCGGCTGTACTTGGGAACCAATCCGAAGGGAGTGAGTTCACCTTGCGGGCTGGTCACTAACACTACCGACCCCGAGGTCGCGCCAAGACTATCCGCCATATCTTTGCCGAGAATTATGGGGGGCATGGCCGCTACACGGTCCGCAACGCCCTGAAGATCGTCGGGCGAAGCGGATTCTGTTTTAGATGGAAGCTTCGTGCTCGCATCAACCGGTACGAGCGCATCGATCTGTCCGTTTTGGACACTCTTCAACAGATCGCTCACCTTGCGTTCGTCAGATGGAATAATGCCCTTAATGACCGCGCCGCTGGCCCTTGGTCCGCGCGAGATAAGCACCTGTTCGTAGATAACTGGAGCTGCCGCTATCACATGCGGTTGGCGTGAAAGGCGATCCATAAGCGGCTGCCAATTCTTGATGCCATCCGCCTCAATGCGCAGCAAGTTAATGTGCGATGTCGAACCTAGTAATCGTTCTTGGAGATCTTGCCTAAACCCATTGTTGATGGCCAATGCAACGATGAGTGATGCAACTCCCGCAGCCACTCCAAGTATAGAAATGCCGGTAATAATCCCAATGAAGGCTTGCCTTCTTTTGGCGCGGAGATAGCGCGAGGCAATGAAGAGTTCAAAGCGCATGTGAAGGCGATCTGTACCTAATTATAGGTGCATGATCGCGAATCGCGGCAGCACAGCCGGAACTCTTCTTCGATACTCTCTGTATTCCTCTCCGAAGCGCTGTTCAAGTTCCCGATCTTCCAAGCGAATCATGATTGCTCCGGCAACTATGGCGATCAACGTCAGCCCGTAACACACAGCCAGACCGCTACCTAAGCTCCACGCGACCATTTCGCAAAGATGACCCAGATAAATAGGATGGCGTACATAATTGCGGATGCCGGTGATCACCAACTTTCCATCGCGCTTATTCGGCGACAGTTCGGGCAATCCACTGAGCTGTCTAAGACTGAAACTGTTCCCTGATGCACGATAGATTCTTAGTCCCAGCGTGAAGAACGCCAGCGCCGGAATCCAAGGCCACGCCGAATGACAGAAGACGAGCTGTCGCCACGGAGAGGTCACGGAGGCGAATAAAATCCACATTCCTATCCATGCGGGTAGAAGAATCCGATAAGGAGAATACTTGAGCCTTCGCCAGAATCCTGCGAACGGGTGAACCATGAACCAGAAAAACGGAACCGTCGCGTAGATACAGCACGCGATCCAGCCAATTGTTTGTAGTGATGCCAGCACATCGCATTCTATCTCTACTCTCGCGTGCGAAATTTGTGGCAGAGTAATAACAGTCGATGTCTTCTTCGTCTTCATCCATCGAAGCAACGCTGGAAAAGCCCGGACCCAATCCCGCTGGCGGGTGGGCAGCGTTTGGCCAACCCGATTTCCTGCGATATCAAGTCGCTCGGTTTTGCATTGTTGTCGCAATGGAAATGCAGTCCGTTGCAATTGGCTGGCAGGTATATGAGATCACCAAGCGGCCCATGGATCTGGGGTTTGTTGGGCTCGCTCAGTTCCTACCGGGAATCCTGCTCTTCCTGTTTTCTGGCCACGCTGCGGATCGATTCGAGCGCCGCAAGGTCCTGATGGCTTGTTATGCAGGTTTCACGCTTTGCTCAGGCCTGCTTTTTTCGCTGGCCTTACGAGGTTCACATTCGGTAGCCCTGATCTACTGCGTTCTAGTTGTGTTCGGGACCGTGCGTGCCTTCAACATGCCCGCCGGACGAGCAATCCTACCGCAACTTGTTGCTAAGAATATCTTCCCTACCGCCGTAGCCTGGAACGCTTCTGTCTTTCAGGCAGCGACCATTCTTGGTCCAGCGCTCGGCGGAGTTGTTTATGCGATCGCCGGCCCTGAAGCCGTCTATGCGGCGTCCGCAAGTGCGGCGATTGGCGCGTTTATGGTGACAATGTGGCTCAAAGTTCGAGGCCACGATCGTATGGGCAGCAAGTTCAATCCGTCGAATGTGCTGGCGGGCTTGGGCTACGTGTGGAGAAAGAAACTAATTCTCGGACTGATTTCTTTAGATATGTTCGCGGTCCTGCTCGGTGGTGCCGTTGCTCTTCTACCGGTTTACGCTCGCGAGATCTTAAAAACCGGACCATGGGGATTGGGTCTGCTACGCAGTGCGCCTGGTATCGGGGCGGCCGCGATGGCCATTTTCCTGGCATATCGTCCAGTGCGACGCAATGTTGGAACGGTCATGCTCTGGTGCGTTGCCGGCTTTGGTGTGTTCACCATCGTGTTCGGCATTTCCCATAGTCTTCCGCTATCTCTCGTCGCTCTTCTGTTAGTCGGTGCGACCGACATGGTGAGCGTTGTGATCCGCGGAACTCTAGTGCAAGTCGCCACACCTGACGAGATGCGCGGGCGTGTCGGCGCCGTCGACATGATTTTTATAGGAACATCCAACGAATTTGGACAGTTCGAGTCAGGCCTAACTGCTCAATGGTTCGGGACCGTGCCTGCGGTTTTGATTGGCGGCATCGGAACGCTTATCGTCGTCGGCTTATGGGCTTGGATATTCCCTGAATTGCGTCAAGCCGAGCAAATCACTGAACCGGAAGATCACAACTAAAGACTGTTTAGAGTTTTCCGTGAAGCATGGTCTTAGCCGAACTCATGTTGTCGTGACGATCATAGACTCGCACCACAACCACGTGGTCTTCGCTCAAAGATTGCAGGTCTGCCGGCAACGGTATTTCGAAATCGTATAATTCCGTCTTTGAGTCTGAAATCTGATTGACCGGCGCAACAAACTGCCACTCGCCGGCGTCCAGCGAATACTCCGCCTTCTTGATTGGTGAAAAAGAATCGATAGCGCGAAACGTCACCCGCAAGCTCTTGCCGGTACCTAAAGAAGACTGGACATTCTCTATGCGAGGCGCGGTCGTGTCCACTTCAAATCGCGCGCTTTCGCGGCTGGCCGTGAGGGCCTGTCCCGGCGAATGAGACGGAGCATCCGACGCGACAACTCTAACGGTGTATCCGCCATCAGGTAGTAAAAAGGCGTCGAACGAGTAAAATTTTTCGATCAGATTATCTTTGAGCAGGAACCATCGCTGATCGCTATCCGCACGATAGTAAACCGCATAGAGCATCTCATCGTTGTTGTCATCATGCACAGTCCACCTAACTCCGATCGAAGTCCGGTCACGAATAACAGTGGGAGAAACATCGCTGTGCTCGGACTTGCTTTCATCATCCGATTTCGTCGGCGCTTGATACTTCACACCAGCCTGCGTCCAGAACGTCATCGAAATCGGGGGCGACATTCTTAGGAAGATAATTCAACGCCACCCTATCAACACGCGGCAGAGGATTGCCCGGCTTCAAAATCACTTTCCATTGAACGAACCGAGCGGGAGGAATATCTGTCTCACCATCTTTTGGCAGATCCACTGATTTCCAGGCACTCCAGTTGCGATCGGGATTATCCACGTTTCCGCTTCGCGTCAACAATTCGATGTTGCCGGTCCCGCGAAACTCTGCTCTTCCCCATTTGGAGAAGTTGCGAGCATCGAAAACATCGCTTTGGTATTCGCCGCTAGCCGCAGGAGCAGAAGACATCAAGAATAATTTGCCGAGATTGCTGGTCGCGGTATAAATTCCGCCATTCGGCGCTTTCGCGAAAGCTGTCGCTTGTGACGCACTTGCCTGCACGAGATCGCTATAGTCATCTTCCCCGTTGACCGCAAAGATGTGCCCGCGATTTCCGGTGCCGGCTATCAGACGGCCATTCGAATCAAATGCGAGCGCATAGACCAAATCTTCATGCGAAGTCCAAATCCGGGTCGGCGCTCCATCTGGAGCAATCCGATAAATATCCGATCCGCCGCTTCCGACTGGATTTCCTACGACGACAGTGCCAAGGTTAATTCCCGGTGTTGGCGAATTCAGAACGTCGGTCGACTTCGCCGGTGATGTCGCCGTAGTGGTAGTAGGCGCAATCATGGGTAATGCGATCGGCCCTGCTGCAGTCGCAGATGCTGCGTGCTTTTCTCCCGCTCCGGCGGCATAGATGTTTCCCGCGGAATCAATGGCGAGTGCTGTGATTTCCTTCTTCGGCGCACTGTAGAGGACAAACGCCTCTCCCTTCGGAGAAATCCTGTAAATCAGTCCGCTACCGACAGAGCCCGCGATCAAGTTGCCAGATGAATCCAATGCGATTACACGAATATGTACTTCATCGCTTTTGAAAAATACCGAATGTGCGCCCTTAGCAGTGACTCGGAAAATCTCTCCCTGATCTCCGGTTGCGACGAATAGATCGCCAGTCTCGTCGAGCACCAGGTCCCATATGTATTTCGTTCCGGGATCGAAATAAACCGACGATTGCCATTCCGGATCGGCCCCAGACTTGACATCACTCGCGCTCCGCTTCCCGCCCTTTTCCCGCTTAATTCTGTAGATCTTACCGTCTGGATTTGTCGCCGCGTAAAGTGATCCGTCCTTCGCGACAGCCAGGGCCTGCACCTGCAACTCCTGAGGTTCGAAAATCACCGAACTCTTACCATCCGGCGTTATGCGATAAACACGCGCCGGCGATCCCGCAGCAGCGTACACTTCGCCGTTCGCGCCGGATGCAATGGCCCAGATATAAGTTGAAGGGGTGGTAGCGAGGGCTTTGAAATCCGGAGCTAACTCTAATCCTCCGGTGCTGCGAATCGCGATACCGTGCGCCGTTCCTTTAATCAGCTCGTCGAATTTCGATTGTTCCCACGTGCGGGTGCCTTCAGCAAACGACAAACTGTTCACCAGAAGGAAAAGAACGATGAAAAGAGATATGCGTCTTACGGCGAAACAGATCAACAGGAGAGCCTCGCAATAAAAATCAAGAGGAATGTCGTAAACAGACTTCAGTGTACGGGATCGAAATCGGAAGCGCGAGGCGCTGGTCAGCGAACGTTGACGGTAATCAACATGGCCCCACTGACCACATCATCAAGCGGACCGGTGGAGGCTTCATTCACCGCTGACTCGCCGGACACAACCATCTCCTGAGTACCCCGCATTCCATCCATTACGTTCATGATGGACATAGGTAGCGCGGGCATCACCTTGTCTGCAACCACTGCCTCAGGGTCGGACGCCATCAGCGAGACATACACGCGATTGTTGGCGTGCTGATGGTTCAGAAATGAAACCGTCGCCGCAAGATCAAGCTTTCCAGCGTTACTCGGAGCGCGTTGCCCATGGTCAAGCGTGTCGCCATCGCTGACTAAAATGCGAAGCAGGCCTTTGGGGGCTGACGACGGAATACGAATTGGGATCTGCTGAAGAACGCCATCTCCGCGATAGGGACGAAGCATGGCTTCAATCTTGATCTCATCGCCCGGGCGTACCTCGGTCACATCGGTACGAGCGCTCTCGATTCTTGCCCAGCGACGTTCCCGAACTGCGTCAAAGTCAAGCTGCACGCCTTTAATCCCAGGGACGCTATAAGGATTGTCATAGATACGGCTGAAGCGGTCGCCAAGCGAGACCGCTGCTAACATGGCTCCCGGTTGGCCACTCTCGCTGCTGGCGAACATATTCTGCAACTTCACGTCAGGATAGCCGGCCACGCTGATCTTACCATTCAGACTGTACGTTGCCTCTTCACCGTATTCATTGACTCCGTGCAGTGCATTGAAAACTGTTGCCGCCATCGCCAGCGGACTTACCTGAGCGTTGTTCAAAATTTCGTAGTGAAATTGGCGGCTCGCGGTCCCCGCATGAATGTTCAATGTCACAGGGATCATTTTCGGCGTTTTGCCAAACTCACCCATAATGCCACTATGCCGGTCCTGTACGAATGAGCCCACGGTCTCAGTAGCGTTCACAATCTTAAAGGCGTTTAACGGGGACGGCAGCGTCGCCAGCACTTGTGCTTTCGTCATCGGCAGATCAATCGCTCCGAACTGAAGCAAAGGATGTCCGCACGCCAGCAGATGAGTCGCGTCCACATACGTGACCGTGCAGGTAGCCGTGATGTCCATATCACCACGAACAAGAATCGCGCTCACAGCCGAGCCAGGTACCAGCGGCTCAGGCTGTTTGGCATCGCTTACCGAGCCTACGCCCATGACGGGAGTGATTCCCTTCGCGGCAAATTGCGGAGCGAAAGATTGCATTGCTTCCTGCGAAAATCCGTTAAACACCAGTGGAGCTTCAATCGGGGTCAAATAATTTGCAAAGCCTTTGGTAGAAGACGAAGACAGCGACGGTGAAATGCCAGGTGATGACGTAGTTTCCAATGACGGACTCCGTGGACGAACCGAACCAGGACGATCTTCCGGCGTCGTATCGAGCGCGTTGATCTCCAGCATGTCGGCGATCGGAGTCACGCCAGCGATCGGCTCTTTGGAAAATTCTCCGATGCGAAACGCCAATGCGCCAGCCAGCTTGCCATCAAGATACACAGGGCTGCCACTCATGCCAGCTACGACACCGGTGTACTTGGCTTTCGCGCCACCCAATCGGACCAGAATGATGTCACCCTTCGGCCCATTGGAATTTTTCAGCACACCGAGAACTTCCACAGGCATGGACTCAGGCTTGGTTCCCTGAAAGACTGTATAGGCCACGCCCTTCATTCCCGCGTGGATCTCGGAAACAGAAATTGTCTCATGTGAGGTGATTGCAGGCGTAGGTCGAATCGGCGCAGGCTGCGCACAAATACCCGGTAGCGACAGAGCGAAAGGCATTGCGCACAAGAGTGCGAAAGCCAGAAATGCTCGCATCATCTTAAAACGTCCCCGGCAGACCGCCAACGGTCCACACTAGAAAACTTTTGCTCGCTTACATACGGTCTGATGCTGGTTAGGAGAGGAATAACTGACCCGGCAAACATCCCGGTTGCGTAACATTGCGTCTATACTAGCACAGGGTTTTTTAGGGAGCGAGATGTTTTCTGAGCAAAAATTACCAAAGTTCCTCAGGCAGATGCGCCGTCCATTGCCGACTTTCCTCACGCGACTTTTTCCGCTCCTGGCTATAACAATCTGTCTATTTTTCGCGTCTGTGGTGTCGCTGGCTCAAGACGCGCCGTCAAGTTCGCAGGATTCTCAGTCGCCCTCAACCGAGGGGGGACCACAGACCGATGTCGGACCTTACGCGATTCCGAAAAAGAAAGAGGAGCCGCCTCCGCCACCACCACCGACCCGTCCTAAGAAAATCGAGGGGATGCCTGATTACACCCTGAGCGTCAGTGTTCCGCTAGTCGAAGTTCCCGTGGCTGTTACTACAAAAGATGGCCAGTTCATTTCCACCCTGACTAAAGAGAATTTTCGCGTCACCGAAGATGGCGTGCCTCAAACCATTAGCAATTTCGGCGTTTCGCCCGCTCCCATTACTGCGGCACTTTTAATCGAGTTCGCAACTGGCTCCTATTATTTTCTGAACGACATCATGCAGGCGTCATATTCCTTCGCCAACACGCTGAAAAAGGACGACTGGCTGGCCGTGATTTCGTACGATATGAAACCCTCGATTCTCGCGGATTTCACCCAGAACAAGCAGCAGGTATACCAAGCGCTCGGGCAGATGCGCATGCCGATGCGGTCCGACACGAATATGTTCGACGCACTCTATGACACGCTCGATCGCATAGACCGCATCGAAGGTCGAAAATACGTCATCCTGGTGACCACCGGTATCGATACGTTCAGCAAGATCAATCTTGATGAAGTCACGCGGAAAATCAAAAATACGAAAGATGTAACAATTTTCCCGATCAGCGTAGGTTGGCAGATCAGGACTATGTCGGAAGCAGGAGGACATGCGGCGCCACACAGCTCTGCAACGGGCCTTGCTCTTTCTCCAATGGATTATCTGCAGGCCGACAACGAGATGAACACGTTCGCGAAATTAACTGGTGGCCGAGCTTATTTTCCCCGCTTCTCGGCAGAATACCCCGAGATATTCAAAGACATCGCCGGAGACATTCGAAATCAATACACCATCGCCTATCACCCTACAAACGGAAAGCTCGACGGCACCTATCGCAAGCTAAAGGTGGAAGTGATCGCTCCTGATGGCGGCCCGCTTAAAGTGCGAGACCAAAAAGGAAAAGACGTGAAGGTCAATATCATCGCGCGCGAAGGATACACTGCGAAGCACACGGTAGAATAGGATTTAATGCGCGAAATGCTCGACTAGAAAAAATATTCCCACTCCCAGAAAAACTACCAGCGCGACTTTCACTCCGGGCTCGCGATTCACTTCAGGAATTAAATCCGAAGCAGCGACATAAATCGTCACTCCTGCCGACAGGGGCAATCCGAAACCTACCTGTCGGCGCATCAGCGCCATCGTTAATACGCCTGCGAAAGTGGCTATGCCGAGCAAGACTGAAGCAGCCCAAGCGATTCGGCGGCTTTGCCCACGCGCAAGCATGATGGATGCAACCGTAAACCCCTCCGGAATTTTATGCAGAAATATCGCGAGGAAAATTACCCATCCCAGCCAGTCGGACACAATGAATCCCGCAGCAATTGCTATCCCATCGAAGAACGTATGGATGACTAATCCCAACAGAACCGAATAGCCGTGGCCTGCGGCATGCTCGTGGGTCTCTTCTCCGAAATGAAAATGCGGAGTAACCGCATGTTCGAAGAAGTGAATCATCAGGTAGCCAAGCAGGACCAGCATCGGCGCGGTACGCCCCTGCAGCGCGATGCTGGCTGGAAATATTTCGACAATCGCCGCAGCCAGCATGAAGCCTGCGCCGAGCGCGATAAAGTACTTCAGGTAAGAACGCTTCCAGTGCCGCTGAACGATGATCGCACCGCCAAACACATTGGCGCATGCGGCAATCAGCCCCAAACCTAAACTGAGCAGGATGGGGTGCATGGAATTAGGGAGGGTCATCCGCTGTGGCGAATGTGCATCACGTCGCCATCCTGCGTAATGTACTCTTTTCCTTCAAGTCGAAGAATGCCCTTGGACCGCGCATTCGCCTCGGAACCGGCCTCCAATAACTGGTCCCACCGGATGGTTTCTGCACGGATGAAATGCTTTTCCAAATCGGAATGGATCGCCCCCGCAGCTTGCGCCGCCTTGGTGTTTACGGGAATAGTCCAGGCGCGACATTCGTCTTCGCCGATAGTGAAGAAAGAAATTAATCCGAGAAGCGCGTACGTCGTGCGGATCAACCGTGTCAATCCGCTGTCGTGCAAACCATAGCTGGATAGAAACTCGGCCGCGTCGGCATCGCTCATCTCCGCAAGTTCCGCTTCGACTTTTCCGCATATCGCCGTTGCTCCTGCATTCGGCCTCGAAGCAACTTCGGTCAACTTGAACTTTGTCGCCGCCTCTTCCAGGTCTTGGCCTAGATGCGTGCTCTCGCCAATATTCAGGACATAAAGAATCGGCTTCTCGCTGAGGAACATGAATCCACGCAGGCGCTTTTTGTCTTCAGCTGTCATTTCCATTTCGCGCAGCGGCTTTTCGTTCTCGACGTGAACCTTGGCGCGCTTGAGTAAATCGAATTCGCGTTCCAATTCCGGCGACCGCATCTTCTTCAAATCTTTTTCAACGCGTTCCAGTCGCTTTTCGATTTGGCCCAGATCACTGATCATCAGATCGAATTCAACATTTTTGATGTCTCGTAAGGGATCAATCGGCCCTACATGCGGAATAGAATCGTCTTCGAATGCGCGCACAACGTGGGCCAGAGCATCGACATTTCGCAGATGTCCGATGTAGCCACTCTCTTTGAGCGCATCCTGGCCAATCGCGCCGAGGTCAACGTATTCCACAGCGGCGTGGGTAAGTTTCTTCGGATTGTATTGGACGGCGAGCCGGTCTAAGCGGTCATCGGGAACTTTGGCGATGCCGACATGGGCTTCGCGCGGATTGGAGTAAGCCTGCTCCGAAAGATTCGCTTTCGTGAGCATGCGGAATAAAGATGTCTTGCCCACCTGCGGCAGGCCAATGATGCCAGTTTTCATAAGTATCCAGTCTAAATGACGGCGTGGAAAGGCACGACAGGTCGTTCACCAGCCGGATGCGACAACGTAGACAACAGCCAGTCCCAGCAGCAAGACTCCACCTTCGACGCGGGTAGATAAACGATGCAGCGAATCAAATTTCATGCGTGCCGGATCGTCCTTCGCGACCGAAGCGATATCGTCTGGCAACGACGCACGCAACGCATCCATCCGCGGGATGATTGCATATTGCGAGATCAATGTCAGGACAAGCATTCCTACAACCAGAAGATTGCGCGCTGCAAACGTCTGCATTGTGGGTCCGCTCATTCGAGCGCTGATCAATGAACTAATAAGAAATACGACACCCGCGGCGAATCCGACCCAATGTAATGCAATGAGTGATTTCCCGACCAAGGTTCCGGCAAGTCTTGGCGTCGGTAGAACTGAGAATGCCGTAGGTGCAAGAACGAATGCGAAGAAAAATATTCCGCCGATCCAGGCAATCAGCGCGAGCAGCATCAGATATCGGGGGAACGCCATATTCCAATTTTACATTTCAAGCAACAGTCCACCTGAGTAAACTAGAGAAGTGAGTGAACAACCATCCATTCTCGGTATTGAGACTTCCTGCGATGAGACCGCCGCAGCAGTCGTACAGGCGGGCGAAAAAATGTTGTCGAATGTTGTCTATTCTCAGATCGCTGCGCATTCGCCATATGGCGGCGTCGTTCCTGAACTAGCTTCGCGAGAACATCTCAAAGCCATCGTGCCGGTCGTTCGTCAGGCGCTTGCGGATGCTGGGCACACTTATGAATCCATCGACGCGATTGCCGTGACTCAGGGTCCCGGGCTCGCCGGAGCGTTGCTGGTTGGCATCAGCTATGCCAAAGCGCTGGCATTCGCGCTCGACAAACCGCTGATCGCCGTCAATCATCTGGAAGGCCATATTCATGCGGTTTTATTGGAGGAACGGCAAAAAGGAAATCACGATCTCGGCTTCCCCGTTTTAGCGCTGGTTGTTTCCGGCGGACACACTCATCTTTATCTGGTCACTCAATCCGATGAATCCTGGGCGTACGAAAACGTCGGGCGCACACGGGATGACGCTGCAGGAGAAGCTTTCGACAAGGTCGCTAAGTTACTGGCTCTCGGTTATCCTGGCGGACCAATGATCGACAAACTTTCTTCGCGTGGCGATCCAAACGCTATCAAGTTTGCCGGATCGCAGCTTAAGCGACCCGACCGCAATCAAGACACTAAACCGCCGCGCAACGAAGATCGCGCTCGCTTTGACTTTTCCTATAGCGGAATGAAGACGGCCGTACTCCGCTATGTCGAGACCCATAATCTTCAGGCGTCGATCGAAGTCCGCAAACGAGCTCTGTCCCAGATTACAAAACCCGCAGTCGAAGATTATGCAGCCCATTGCGATCCTGCAACGCTTAATCTGATCGCATCGTTTCAGCGCTCCCTTGTGGAAGACTTAATTGCGAAAACTCTCGCCGCCGCAGACCACTACGACGTGCGCACTCTGCTTGTTACCGGAGGCGTAGCGGCCAACCAGGAGCTACGCCAGCGCTTCGAACAAAACGGGAGCCGCGATGGATTAAAGGTGCTATTCCCTTCGCGCCCGCTTTCAACAGATAACGCGGCGATGATTGCCGCGGCGGCATATCCCAAATTTGTAACTAAGACTTTTGCTGCAATGGATTTTTCTGCTGAGGCTGGATTGGTACTTCGCTAAAATCGCTTTGCTCATTCTTCGTCAGCGAGTTCTTTTTCTTTCTCTTCAATTGACATGTCTTTGAATTCGCTTGAGTCAAACACCTCACGGCAGTCAAGGCATTCGACGAATTCAGCTTCTTCATCACGCGATACTACCTGCACGCGCGGATGCTGGCACGGTTTGGCAACGCTTTTGTCGGAGGATTTCGGGGCGGGTATGGAGGTCATAATGTCCGGTAAAGGGCCAGTTGGAGAGACCAGCCAAAAACTCCGGAAATTGCCCGTAGTTTAACCTGCCCAGCAGAGAAGTCAAGAGGATGTTTTGTTTTTTAACGAGTCATTGATAAAGCAACGACAAATTCACTTGGTGCCGCAACGGCTGCCGGGTTAAATCGGCACAACCATTCCTCTAAACCATTTAACTCTATGGATTTACCGTTCGCTACCCACTTTCGACACTTAGCTGGGACAGTTGCAATTCCTCTCATAAGTGCTTAGAATCTTGATATCCGACCAAAAGAGTCGCAATTGGCTTTCTTATGCTGAAACTCACAAAAAAGGCGGATTACGGCTTGATTGCCATGAAGCATCTGGCCGAGCACTCAGGTTCGTGTAGCGCCAAAGACGTAGCTGATACCTACGGCATTCCGCAGGAAGCGCTGGCCAAGATTTTGCAGCGCCTTGTCAAAGCTGGATTGTTACATTCGCAGCACGGAAGCAACGGCGGATACACGCTGGCCCGAGACGCGGAAAGAATCAGCGCTTTTGAAGTGATCCGCGCGATTGATGGACCGCTTTTTATAACTTCGTGTGTGACTGTGCGTGGTGAGTGCGATCAGAGTGACCGCTGCAATATTCGCGAGCCGCTACGAAGGGTGAGTCAAAGCATCGAGACCGTGTTGAGGCGCATCACTATATCCGAGATGAAGGAAACGACGGAACCGATTGAATCAGCGCCGGCAGCGAGAACCGAAGCGTTAGTGAATATCAGCTAATCGCTTCGACGAAAGATTTTTAGGAGACGATCATGAGCACGACAGTAGAAACAGTATTAACTGGCAATTTGGCTAAGGGCATCAAGCTGCCGATTTACATGGATAATCACGCGACCACGCCGTTGGATCCGCGGGTGCTCGAAGCCATGATGCCGTATTTCACGGAGAAGTTCGGCAACTCCGCCAGCCGCAATCATCCTTTCGGATGGGCAGCGGAAGAGGGCGTAGAAACCGCTCGCGAGCAAGTTGCCAAGCTGGTCGGCGCAACCGCGAAAGAAATCATCTTCACCTCGGGAGCCACCGAGAGCGACAACCTTGCGATCAAAGGTGTTGCTGAGATGTATCGCGAAAAAGGCAACCACATTATTACCGCGGTGACTGAGCACAAGGCTGTGCTCGACACTTGCAAGCGTCTGGAAAAGAACGGGTATCGCGTCACCTACATGCCCGTGCAGAAAAACGGATTGATCGACCTCGAAGATTTGAAGCGCGCCATTGATGACAAGACGATTCTCGTGACGATCATGGCCGCCAGCAACGAAATCGGCGTGCTTCAGCCTATTGCCGAGATTGGCAAGCTATGCCACGAGCGCGGAGTATTGTTCCACACTGACGCAGTCCAGGCAATTGGCAAGGTTCCGATTGATGTGAACAAACAGAACATCGACTTGATGTCGATTACCGCCCACAAACTTTACGGCCCGAAAGGCGTCGGCGCGCTCTATGTGCGGCGCAAGAATCCGCGCGTACAGTTGCAGGCGATCATCGACGGTGGCGGACACGAGCGCGGCATGAGGTCCGGCACGTTGAATGTAGCGGGCATCGTCGGTCTCGGTAAGGCATGTGAGATTGCAAGACTGGAAATGGATGAGGAAGGCAAGCGGCTCGGAGCTTTGCGCGATCGTTTGAAGGAACGCATTATGAGTCGTCTCGATGAGACTTACATCAACGGCACCATGGAACACCGCCTTCCGGGCAATTTGAATATCAGCTTTGCCTACGTGGAAGGTGAGTCATTGCTGATGGGTATCAGCGAGATTGCAGTTTCCAGTGGATCGGCTTGCACCTCCGCGACGCTGGAACCATCTTATGTACTGAAGGCGTTAGGAACAGGTGACGATCTGGCCCACAGTTCGATTCGTTTCGGAATCGGGAGGTTCAATACCGAAGCTGAAGTGGATTATGTGGCCGACAAAGTCGTAGAAACAGTTTCAAAACTGCGCGAACTTTCTCCACTGTATGAAATGGCGAAAGAAGGAATCGATTTGACCACCGTAAAGTGGGCAGCAGAAGCGCACTAGAATTTATCAACCAACGAGATTTAAGAGAATTAAGAGAGGAACACAATCATGGCTTACAGCGATAAGGTTCTCGATCATTACTCCAATCCGCGCAACGTCGGTTCCATGGACAAGAACAGCTCCGAGGTTGGCACCGGTTTGGTAGGCGCACCCGAGTGCGGCGACGTCATGAAGTTGCAGATCAAAGTGAATCCGCAGACCAACATCATCGAAGACGCGAAGTTCAAGACCTTCGGATGCGGCTCCGCCATTGCATCGTCTTCCCTCGCCACCGAGTGGGTCAAGGGAAAGACAGTCGAAGAAGCTCTGCAGATCAAGAACACTGAGATCGTGAAAGAACTGTCGTTGCCGCCGGTTAAGATTCACTGCTCCGTGCTTGCAGAAGATGCGATCCGTGCAGCAATCGGCGACTGGAAGAAGAAACAGGTTGCCTCGGCGCAGCCAGCAGCCGTCGCGACTCACTAATTAAAGAACCTATGACGACTGCGACCCAAGACGCGTTACCACAATTGCCGCAAAGCGCTCCGAAAACGGCCGCTCCCGCCAAAGGTGTGGGAGTGACCGATAAGGCGTTGGCGCGGATCCGTGTGGCCATTGTGAAAGAGGGCATCTCGCCCGAAGAAGGCGGACTGCGTCTGGGCGTGCAGGGCGGCGGCTGTTCAGGGTTGAGTTATAACATTCGCTTCGACACTCAGCCACGTGAACGTGATCGCGTTTTTCAATTTGGCGATGTGCGCCTGTTTGTAGACCCAAAATCGTTCATCTATCTCCACGGGATGACGTTGGACTATCAGGAAACGCTCATGCAGCAGGGTTTTGTCTTCGTCAATCCCAATGCTTCGAAGTCCTGCGGTTGCGGCACTTCATTTTCTGGATAGCGTGAAGCGCGGGCGCCCTCGCTACGCCTGCATCCATGACTGCCGCCAGCAACACAAATGCAATGACCATTGAAGTCTCCAATCCGACGGTGTCTCTGGACGAAAAGCGGCAAGAATTGGCTGCCGACTATTTCAGTTTGCTGGGTTTGCCTAAGAAGTTGAATATCGATCTGACAAAACTGCAACGTGAGTTCTACCGGTTGAGCCGTCAGTTCCATCCGGACGCTCAAGTGCGGGCAGGGCTGGAAAATCAACACGAGAGCCTTGATCAGAGTTCGCAACTGAACGACGCTTACAGGACTTTGAAAGATGCGATCAAACGCACGCAATATTTATTGCACCTCGAAGGCATCGAACTCGAAGAGCAATCAAAATCTGCGACGGAGGCTGCCCGAACCACTGGTCAAGTGAAGAAACAAATAGTTCCCCCTGATCTGCTGGAAGAAGTCTTTGAGTTGAACATGCAGCTAGAAGAATTGCGGATGAACAAAAAGATGGGCGAAGACGACCCCGCTTTGATTGAAGAAGTCGCCAAACAGAAATTGCTGCTTGAAGAAAAATATGAAGCGCTGGCGACCGAACTCAGCGGCTATTGGAATGAATGGGATACTGCCGATTCCGATTCTGATCGCGCGCGAGCTCGGGATCATATGGTTGATCTCCTGAATCGGCGAACGTATATCCGCAATCTGGTTCGCGATGTAAATGAAGTTTTGGATACCAATGCCTCCTGAGCGCATTATCGGCATCGATCTCGGAACCACCAATTCACTGGTGGGTTTCATGTCCGGGGACAGCCCTGCCATCATTCCCGGCGAAGATGGCCTCAACCTCGTCCCCTCCGTAGTCGCGCTCGACGAGAAGAATCAAACTATCGTCGGCAATGCCGCGAGAAGGTATTTGATCGAAACGCCCGATCGTGCAGTCTATTCCATCAAACGTCTGATGGGGCGTGGCGTCGAAGATATCCAGGAAGAAATCAAATTATTTCCATTTCACCTTGCCGATGACTTGCAACCCGGCGAAGTGCTTCGCATAAGCCTTGGTGAGAAGACGTTCACGCCCCCGGAGATTTCGGCGCTCATTCTCCGTCAGCTTAGGCGCAACGCCGAACGGTTCTTCGGCGGTCCAGTAACCAAGGCGGTGGTCACGGTACCTGCATATTTCAATGACGCCCAGCGTCAAGCCACAAAAGATGCGGGACGCATCGCCGGACTTGAAGTCCTCCGACTAGTCAATGAGCCGACCGCTGCTTCGCTCGCATATGGGCTCGACAAGAAACAGAACGGCACAGTCGCTGTTTACGATTTGGGCGGAGGCACGTTCGACGTTTCCATACTCAAGTTGAGCGACGGGATATTTGAGGTCATTGCCACCAATGGCGATACACATTTGGGCGGCGACGATATCGATAATCTCCTTATTGCCGTAGCCGTCAGTGATATCCGTGGCGATCTTGGGATCGATGTTGCACGCAACGGTGAAGCGATGGCCAAGATTCGCAAAGCAGTCATCGAGGCAAAGATTGCCCTGTCTTCAGAACCAAGTACAAATCTCGATGTCGAACTCGCCGATGGCAAGCATTATCGCCGCGAAATTACGCGAGAGCATTTCGAACAGCTTATTCAGCCAATTATCGATCGCACGATCGCACCATGCAAACAGGCATTGAAAGATGCAGGCCTTAAGCCTGACCAAATCGATGAAGTTGTTCTAGTTGGCGGATCGACCCGTATCCCCAAAGTTCGCACACTTGTCAAAGAACTTTTCGGACGTGAACCGCATACCGATTTAAATCCCGACGAAGTCGTTGCCCTCGGCGCGGCCGTGCAGGCAAACATTCTTGCAGGTGGATCCGCAGCAACGGAAGATATGTTGCTGCTTGACGTGACTCCGCTTTCGTTGGGAATCGAAGTCGCCGGCGGTGTAACCGACAAGATTATCCTGCGTAATTCGACTATTCCCGCATCCGCGAGCCAGCACTATACGACACAAGTCGATGGACAGACGAATGTTGCCATTCACGTCCTCCAAGGCGAACGAGAACTTGCGAAAGATTGCAGATCATTGGCGCGCTTTGATCTAAAAGGAATTCCGCCAATGTCTGCGGGCATGCCGCGCATTGAAGTGAAGTTTCTGATCGATGCCAACGGCATCCTACAAGTCTCCGCCGTTGAGCAACGCAGCGGAAAACAATCTGAAATTGAAGTCCAGCCGAGCTATGGACTGACCGACGACCAAGTGGAAGGCATGATCCTCGATTCCTTCGACAATGCGGAGGAAGATTTCCGGCAGCGTCAGGTAATCGAATCACGTGGCGAGGCTGACACCATTCTGGCAGCCTTGGAAAAAGGCAAAAAAAGTCCGGCATGGTCGCAGATGACAACCGACGAAAAGAAAATAATTGCCCAGCTGGAAAAGAATTTGGTGCAGGTCCAGAAAGAAGACGATTATCAGGCGATTCGGAAATCCATCGATGAATTGAATGTCGCAACCACGCGTTTGGCCGAACTCATGATGGATACTGCAGTGACTTCCGCGCTAAAGGGCAAGACGATGGACGAAGCGGACGAAGGCGAAGGCCCGACCGCGCCACATCCAATGGCGAAAGCAGAGTTTCAATAACTGTTTCAACTCAAGATTTGATAAGAGGCACAATTTATGGCCGACACAAAAACACTCGACGTTGAACAACCCGCAACTGAACTTGGCGAAAACATGGTTCAGGTGACGTTCCTGCCGGAAGGCAAGACCGTTGAATTCGAACACGGCAAACTTCCTTACAAGGAACACGGCAAGCCGGAATCACTTCTGGACATCGCCATCAATAAGGGCATCACTCTAGACCACGCTTGCGGCGGCAACTGCGCCTGCACTACTTGCCATGTATGGGTAAAAGAAGGCGCCGAAAATCTTTCCGAGATGGATGACGACGAAGCCGACCGCCTGGATATGGCTGCTGATCTCCAACTGAATTCGCGCCTCGGATGCCAGGTCACAATCACCAAGCCGGGTAAAGTCGTAGTCGAAATTCCCGCATGGAATAGAAATTACGTGTCCGAAGAACACTAAAATAAGGTTTTAAGGTTTCAAAAAGCAAGTTTCAAAAAACAATCGAACTCTGAAACCTGTTTCGGTAGAACTTTGAAACATGAAACCTTCGAAACTTTATTTGGGAGTTACTATGCCGAAAGAGCTTACGTGGGGAGACGCCGAAGAACTCGGCATTCTGTTAGTTGCGCATCATCCGGAGTTGAATCCGCTCGAAGTGCGCTACACCGATCTGCACCGCTATGTGACCGAACTACCCGGCTTTACTGACGATCCTAAACGCTCGAATGAAAGCAAGCTGGAAGCCATTCAGATGGCATGGCACGAAGAGTTCGAAGACAGATAGCTACCTTGCCGCGACCGGCTCTTCAACGCTAGCCTCGCGTAGGAACCGCGCCGCCTCTTCAGGTGGCGTGGGATTGATGTAGAAGCCTGTTCCCCATTCGAATCCCGCGGTCTTGGTCAACTTCGGCATGAATTCAATGTGCCAATGATAGTGGTCATTCGTCGGGTCCTGGATCGGCGAACTGTGGATCACCAGATTGTAGGCCGGATTATCCAACACCCGATCTGCCTTCATCAGCAATGTTTTGATCGCCTTCGCAAGATTTTCAAACATGTGCGTCGATGAATTTTCGAACGCGGACTCATGCTGCTTCGGCAATATCCAAGTCTCAAACGGAAACCGCGGAGCATAAGGAGCCAGCGTCACGAAATCGTCATTCTCCGCGACCACCCGTGTACCAACTTCAATTTCTTGGCGAACGATGTCGCAGAACACACAACGTTCTTTGTAGATGTAATACTGCTTGGCTCCCTCAATTTCTTCGGCAACATAAATCGGAATAATCGGCAGAGCGATGAGCTGGCAGTGTGCATGCTCCAGTGAAGCGCCGGCAGATTCTCCATGATTCTTGAAAATGAGAATGTACTTAAAGCGGCGGTCTTTCTTCAGATCGAGGATCCGATCCCGAAATGTCCAAAGCACATCTTCAATTCGTTTCGGAGACAGCGTAGCCAGACTGGCAGTGTGATCCGGAGTTTCAATGATCACTTCATGCGCGCCGATGCCATTCATCCGGTCGAACATCCCGTCCGCCTGACGGTTCAAGTTTCCCTCTATACCGAGCGCCGGGAATTTGTTGGGCACAACACGCACATTCCAGCCGGGAGTGTCACGCTGGAGCGGTGGCCCGCCATTCGGATTCGGACGATACGCCTGCACCTCGGGCGGCGTCTTATGTTCGTTGCCATAGCAAAAGGGGCAGAATCCACCCTTGATGTTTGTGCTTTCGCGGGAGAAATCAGTGGGACGCTTGGCGCGATCGGTGGAAATAATGACCCATCGGCCTACGATGGGATCTTTACGCAGCTCGGGCAATGACCAGGTCCTTTCGATGCTTCGAAGAGCTTTCCGACCATTTTACGCCACTGTGAACGCGTTGCGAAATAGCTCAAACTTTGGTTTGTCATAGGGCCAGTCGTAGTACACGCTAATCACGTCGAAACGCGATTGCATGGCCGGCTGAGCGACGCCACGCAAAGCAGTGTCCGCACTACCGCCGATGTGTCGCAAATATTCCCGCGCGACAGCAGCAAGGGCGCGTTGTTTGTCCCGATCGACAGCTGCCTCCGCTGGCTTCACATCACGGGTAGTCCGCGTCTTAACTTCAACGAAGCACAGCACATCGTCCTCCCAGCCTATTAAGTCGATCTCTCCGCGTCGGAGCGGAGTGCGGAAGTTTCGCGCTACCATCACATAACCTAACCGTCGCAGATAAAAGTACGCGTCCTCCTCGCCTCGGCGCCCGGTACGCTGATGCTGAGGTCCGGTCTGCGGAGGAAGTACATGCAGCGCCAGCCAGTCCAGAGCGCGAATCGCAGAATGTGTAATTCGTCCAGATAACATTCCGGAATTGTAGATTTCCTGATAGGCAACTGATGTGATTTCTGTCACATTGTTTCAAAATGCAAGTTTCGGCAAAACAAGTTTCAAAGTTTCAACGAAAGAGATTTCAAAGTTCAACAAAGCAGTTTCAACATATGCAAGTTTCACAGTTTCGAAATATTGTTTTTTTGAAACCTTGAAACGGTTGGAAGCCCCACGTGCCCTTCATTGTCCCTAACATTTGGTGTAAGCTGCTTTGACCAGACCAACTCCTCAAGGAAAATATCATGACCAATATTGACCGCAACCCTCCCGGAAATTTCTGCTGGATCGAGCTCAGCACCAGCAACCAAAATGCAGCGAAGCAGTTTTATGGCGGTCTGTTCGGTTGGGACGCGAACGATTCGCCAATCGGCCCCAACGAGTTCTACACGATGTTTGAGATCGGTAGCCGCGCAGCCGCCGCGGGATACACGATGCGCGTCGAACAACGCGAGCAGGGTGTGCCGCCGCATTGGGGCATCTACATTGAAGTAACGGATGCTGACGCTTCCGCCGCGAAGGCCAAAGAACTCGGCGGCACCGTGTTGGCTGCTCCGTTCGATGTCATGGAAATTGGCCGGATGGCGGTCTTGCAGGACCCAACCGGAACCACATTCTGTATTTGGCAATCCAAATCGTCAACCGGCTTCCGGATCAGCGGCGTTAGCGGAACGTTCTGTTGGGCGGATTTGAGCACGCCCGATCCTGCGAAAGCCATCGAATTCTATTCGGGACTTTTCGGATGGAAGTTCGGTTCATCAGAGCATGATTCTTCCGGCTATCTTCATATTAAGAATGGCGAGCAATTTATTGGAGGCCTGCCTCCGGTAGCTCACCGCCGCGCCGGAACGCCGCCGCACTGGTTGTCCTATATTCAGGTCGACGATGTCGACGCCACCGCGACGAAAGCGGAGCAATTGGGAGGTAAATTGTATCTCGCTCCAATGAGCATGGAAGGCGTTGGCCGAATGTCGGTAATCGCCGATCCTCAGGGAGCGGTCTTCGCTATATTTAAGTCAGCACGGTAGGCGATCATCTGAATCACAACAGGCCTGCATCTCGATCGCGAGTGCAGGCCTTAATTCTTTAAACTTAATCCTTCAGCCCCGCCCGTCCCAGCATCTCGAGAAATTGGCCGCGCGTTCTCATATCGATAGACTGCGCTACCAGCTTGCCATCGCGGTCGTACACGAAACTCTTTGGGATGCCTTCCACCTGAAATAATTCGTTTACTTTACGGCCCGGGTCGAGCATCACCGGATACGTAATCTTGTGCTCAGAAATGAACGGACTCACCTTAGCGGATTCCTCATCGGAGATCGCTAGTATCACTAGCCCATTGTCTTTATATTTCTGATACAGCGCGTCGAGATCGGGCATTTCCTTGCGGCACGGCGGACACCACGTCGCCCAGAAATTTACCACGACAATTTTGCCCCGCAGGTCTTTGAGCGTCCAAGATTTTCCCTGCAAATCCGTCAGCGTAAAATTCGCATCCTGGCGCTTCTGATCATCAGCTTCCAGTTTCGTCGTCGCAGCCGTAAACTGCGGATTCTCAATCGTCGCCTTCATGTGCTCGTAGCGAACCAACTGCGCGAGTTCCATATATGGCTCGGCGGGCTGGCCTTTTACCGCAGGAACGGGCTGTTCGCTTAATGCATCCGCGAGTGTGGTCGTGACTTCCTGCAAAGTGTCGCGACCGAAATCGCCCTCAGTAGAAAGATTCGCCAGGTGATTCGCGAGTTTTAGTTTGTTTGGAACGACGGGGAGTTGCCGAATCTTTAGCGCCAGATCTTTTGTCGTCTTCGCACGGACATCATCCGGCAGAGCTCGAAGACCGTGCAATTGCTCAACGATCGGCTTCTCGGCATCGCTCCAATTGGGTTTCTTATCTTGAGCAATCGCAGAGAAAGTAAAAGACAAAAGAAGGAAAGAAACGAGAAAATGGTTCGTCCGGTTCATGCCAATAGCTTATAACAACGGCGGAGTGACGAACACCCTACCGCGATCTGCCCAATACTTGAAAATTCACATTGCTATTTAATACGCCACCCGGAGTTGTAATGGTCACAGGCCCTGTAGTTGCCCCGGCAGGAACCACTGCGGTCATGAATGTGTCGGAAAGGACTTTGAAGCTTGTCACCAATATTCCGTTAAACGAAACTCCCGTCGCTCCCGTAAATCCTTGACCAAGCAGCTGAGCTGAGATTCCGGCTTTTCCAAATCCGCGCACAAACGTCACAAAGGGCTGCAAGCTAACGTTCAAACTGTATAGATCGCCTTCCTCTTGCTTCCCGCCCTTAAATGAGGGGCCAAAAAAAATACCACTGGTATGCTGAGTCAACGGGAGTTCTGTGTCATAGCCATCATCGTTCTGGCCGAAGCTTCCCAAAAGCGTAAAGTAACCGGACGGCGTCACTTCAAAAACTTCCCCAGCATCATATTCACCGCCGAGCGCCGTCGGGCCATAGAAATTACCGTCTGAGCCGTACGTCATAGAAGCGCCTATGCTTATTTGAGTTCCGGATGAAGAAATGTTCGTGAACTTCCCATTTTCGGTCAACTTGAACAAGGTCGAAATGGTCGGATTTCCGTTCAGATAGGTTGTCCCATAAAATGCCCCGTCACTGCCCATCGTTAAGAGGTCAGGTACTGACCCGTTTGTACCGTTGAAGTTATACAGCGTGAAACACGAGCCATCTGGTTTCATTTCAAAAATCAAACCATATCCGCCTCCTACTGAACCGACCGCGGTTCCATAGAAATTCCCGTCGATGCCTAAAGCAAGTGAAAGAGGGCGGACAATCGAGCAGTTGACGTTTGCAAATTCGCCGCTTGGAGATATACGGAAAAAATATGTACGTGCGCTGCCTGCGTACTCCGTCGTCCCATAAAAATCGGCGACTGGACCAGCGACGAAGCTATTCGGATACGAGCCATCGCCACCGTGAAAATTGTACAGAGGAGTCAAATACCCAGTCTGGCTAATTTTGAATATTGTTCCTTCACCACTCGGGCCACCGAGCATCGTAATTCCGTAGTAGTTCCCATCAGTGTTCAACAAAAGACCAGTAGGTTCATATCCGATGTAGTCAGAGAAGTCGTAAATCGTCTTGAACTTGCCCGTAGAGGTCATCTCGAAAACTGTTCCACCATCATTTGTTCCGCCAAGGGCAGTCGTTCCGTAAAGATTGCCGTTTCGCCCTTGAACCAGAACTCCAGCTGGAAATGAACCATTACCCTGGTGGAAAGTTACGAGCTTTGTAACGACCTGAGCAGACAGGGAAGCACACGACAGTACGAGACCCGTCAGCAAAGCAAGAATTTTAGAAAACTGGACTTCACGAATCGAATTGGGCGTGAGACTCATGAACACTCCTTCGTGGGGAAGGAACAACCATCAAGGTAATACTAAAGGGGGTCCGAATGCCCTGTCCAGAGGCTTAGGAAACCCAGCATATCGCGCTACTGACGTGGCGCGTAATAGCCCTGGCGGGCCCGCACTTGCAGATCTTTTTTCAATGCAGTAATTAGGATGGGCCGATAACGTCCATCAGCTTCGAAATCCGCAGGATGATACGAAATCACGTACTGGCTGCGAAGCTCATCTTCAATCGCAGCAAACGAATTTTTTATGTCTTTCACTTTGAATGGAAAGAATGCCCGTCCACCAGTCGCATCGGCAAGTTGCTGCAAAGCTTTATCACCACGGAGCACTAAGCCACTATCGTCCGTTGAGATCGCATAGATCGTGACTTCGGCGCGCTGCGCCATTTCTATCGCCTGTGCGCGTGTCACTTCACTCTGATTGTCTTCTCCGTCGCTGACTACAACAATCGCACGCCGTTCCGGCTGATCGCTGTTGGCGTCAATCAATTTGTCGCGGCAGGCGTGATAAATCGCGTCATAGAGCGCGGTGCCTCCGCCATCATGCAATCGCTCGACGCCAATCTGCAAAAGCTTTACATTGTCGGTAAAATCTTGCATCACCTGACTATGCGTGCTGAATCCCATTACAAATGCATGATCAAAATTAGGACGCAACGTGCGCTGCAAAAAGCTAACTGCGGCTTCTTGTTCAAATCCGAATCTGCCCTCGACTGAACCGCTGGTATCCACCAGCAATCCCAACTGAAGTGGTAGATCGGTATCACGATGAAAACTGACAATAGATTGCGGCGGCTTGTGATCGTCCATCACAGAAAAATCCTGCTGGTTCAAGTCGCGGACGAATTTTCCATGATGATCGGTCGCGGTGAAGAGCACATGAACTTCATCAACGCGCTTTCGAATGGTTATCACTGATTCCGGTTGGTTATCAGTGCTCTCAGGAACGCTGGCAAACGCCATCACGGGGACGGCTGTAGGGCTTTGGGCAAGCGCAATTTGCGGCGCAATGCTCCCCACCAACACGATGATAAAAAATACTCGCCCCATGTATTTGCTTCCCAAACCAACTCCGTTTCTTCGCGTAACCAACTCAAAAAAAGTAACTACTCAATTAGATGCACGTGGTTGGCCGAAAAACTTAAGGTGGCCTAGCACGCTCTATGACTCTAGCTAAGTCCCTTCGATGCGCCAAGTTACAAAAGGAGCACTCCCTGTCAGAGATTTTGCCTACACACGCACGCGGTGACCGCCTTTCAAGGCATTACGCATCACGATGCAAGGTAAAATCAATATTCCATTACATGTCAGACAACAATCCAACCCGCTGCACTTGGGCCACGAACGAACTCTCCATCCGTTACCACGACGAAGAATGGGGTGTTCCACTCCATGACGACCGAGGATTGTTTGAATTCTTAATTCTTGAAGGCGCGCAAGCCGGCCTCAGTTGGGATACCATCCTTCGTAAACGCCAAAACTATCGTGAGGCCTTCGACAATTTCGATGCTGCACGCATTGCCAAATATGACCGCCGGAAAATTGCATCTTTAATGCAAAACGCCGGCATTGTCCGTAACGAATTGAAGATTCTCTCGGCGATCCGGAATGCCAAGGTGGCGCTTGAAATTAAATTGGAATTCGGCTCACTGGATAAGTATCTTTGGCAATTCGTTGGCGGCAAGCCGGTGGTGAATTCACCACGCTCATCGAAGGACCTCCCTGCCTCGAACCTGCTATCGGACGCGATGAGCAAGACCCTCAAAAAGCGCGGATTCAATTTCGTTGGATCTACGATCTGTTATGCCTTTATGCAAGCCACTGGTATGGTGAACGACCATCTGGTTAAATGCTTTCGTTACAAGGGCATCCAGCGCTAAAGGCACGCCAAGTGCCGATTTACAAGAATTCACACTCCTATTACATTTATGTCTATCGTTTTAATAGGAATTTGGCTAAAATGGGACCTGCGGCAATCCTGCCGCCCGGAGACAGTCATGCTGGAGTCCAGCGGTTCTCACTACGATGTTGTCATCATTGGCGGAGGATTCACAGGTACGGCACTCGCCACTCAATTGCTGCGGTCCGCGACTTCGCCGATTTCTATCGCCATCGTTGAACGTTCTTCGCTTCGGGCCCGAGGAATCGCGTACTCCACATCCCTTGAGCACCATCTTTTGAACGTCCCCGCAGGGAAGATGAGTGTTTTCCCGGATGACGCCGATCATTTCTATCGTTGGGCCAAAGCGAACTACGATTCCAAATTGGAAGCTGGAACCTTTGCCCCGCGTCGTGTGTACGGACAATATCTCGAAGCAACCCTTAAGGAAACGCAAGCCGATAGCGTGGCAAAGTTGCATTGGATACGAGACGAAGCCCACGCAATTAGCGCATCTGATCCGAATGTTGAATCAGCCTCAGAGATTCAACTCGCCAGCGGCCCGATTCTGAGCGCAGATTATGTGGCATTGGCCCTCGGCAATTTTCGCCCCAGCGATCCTCGCCTCCCTGGTAAAAATGACGATGCTCGCCGTTACTTCCCCTTCGCTTGGGACGATTCCGCTCTCGAAGATTTGCCAACGAAGGGCGATATTTTGCTGGTCGGCTCCGGACTGACTTGCGTTGACACAGCATTGTCTTTGCGAGCGCGCCGCTTTACTGGAGCAATTCATATTCTGTCTCGCCGGGGATTGTTGCCACGCCGCCATCGTGCCGCGGCGACTTGGCCGGCTTTCTGGAATGCAAATTCGCCTCGGACCGTCACTGGCCTTGTCCGCCTCATCCGCCAGCAGGTTCGCGCCGCTCACGACCAAGGCGTCGATTGGCGCGCGGTAGTCGATTCGCTGCGTCCGTTTATCTCGAAAATATGGGCCTCGTTGCCTTTGCATGAAAAACGCCGGTTCCTGCGCCATGCGCGCCCCTATTGGGAAGTACACCGTCATCGCGTCGCGCCTGAGATTGGCGATTTTCTCGGAGCCGAGATTGCCGATCACCACATGCAGACCCATGCTGGACACATCATTAAGTACGATGAAAAGGCCGACCATGTCATCGTCACTTATTCCGATCGCATTCACGGAAAAGAAGCCCGGCTGCGCGTGCATCGAGTGGTCAACTGCACCGGCCCTGAAACCGATACCCGCCGGCTCAATCATCCATTATTGAACCAGCTTTTTTCATCCGGATTGGCACGTCCCGACGAACTCTTCCTCGGGTTCGACGTTACTTCCGACGGCGCAATTGTTGATCGCTCAGGGCAACCTTCAAAATTTCTGTATGCAGTCGGCCCTGCGCGCAAAGGCAGTTTGTGGGAGACAACCGCGGTACCCGAGATCAGGGTGCAGGTTGCGCAACTGGCCGCCCATCTTTCGGAGTTGCTTCCGGCTTCGGCGGGAGTCTCGTCTGTAGAAATTGAGACGATTGCACCCCAGCAGCTGTAATTTTGGCTTCAGGCAAGATGCGTCGAAATTCTTGTCAAGCTTGCAGGGCCGGTCGACGCGGCCTAACCTTGTGAATACAAATCAGAAATAAATCTCCGCGGGTTGTCACCTTTCGCTATTTCGAACTGCTATCCTAAAAACAGCGGTTAGATTTCACTGGCTAACATTTTCTGTACGACAATTAACCATGCAGCGAGCAAGCAAACTGATGGCGCCTGCGGGCGCCGCACTGGAGCGGGTAATTGCCCGCAGCCTGCGGCAGTCTCCGGCTGGGACGTCTCCGTTACTGGCATGGCCGTTGGTTTGCGGTCATGGAGTTGCCCTTCGCACCCGCCCGGTATTCTTTGAGAATGGTATTTTGCAAGTGGAGGTTACAGACGCGGGATGGCGGAACGAGCTTCGCGATTTGGCGGCCCAATATTTGGCAATGATCAATCGTTATTCAGTTGAGCGCGTACAGCGCATTGAATTTGTAATCGCGAAAACAAATTAAGCTCAAGCGAATTAGACAATGAAAGTTACAGAAAAAGATGTTGCCCACGTGGCGGACCTGGCCAACTTGGAATTAACCGACGAAGAGCGTCCGCGTATGGTTCGCGACCTCAACTCCATTCTTGGATACATCGACAAGCTGAATGAGCTCAACACGGATGAGGTTGAACCAATGGCCCAGGTCTCCGAAGTTTATGGTGTCGACAAATCGAAGACTGGAAGCGAGCGCTTCGTTTACGCGAGCCGAGAAGACATCGCGGAGGGTTTGCGCAAATCGCTTCCTCATGATGAGGCCCTGGCGAACGCTCCGTCGACCGATGGCATTTACTTTAAGGTTCCCAAAGTGATCGAACGCTAACCTCTGAACACGATGGACATCAAATCACTCAACATCGACGGCGTTCATTCAGCTCTTAAAGACAAGCGAACCACTGCGTCCGCCTTGGTCGAGGCTCACTACGCAAAGATCGCGTCCGACGATGAGAAAATCGGTTCGTACCTCACGCTGTCTAAAGAACGAGCTCTGGCCAAAGCGTCAGAAATCGACAACAAGGTCGCAAAGGGCGATTCCCTTCCCGCGCTTGCAGGCGTGCCGTTTGGAATTAAGGACGTAATGAACACGCGCGGTATACGCACTACTGCCGGATCGAAGATCTTAGACAGCTATATTCCGCCGTACGATTGCACCGCCATCGCGCGATTGGAATCTGCGGGAGCGATCATCCTCGGGAAGCTGAATTGCGATGAGTTCGCCATGGGATCGTCGAATGAGAATTCCGCGTGGAAACCGGTTCGCAATCCGCGTGATTTAAGTCGCGTGCCTGGTGGATCATCCGGCGGATCAGCCGCTGCAGTCGCAGCCGACATGGCTGTCGCCACTTTGGGATCGGATACTGGCGGCTCAATTCGTCAGCCAGCATCATTCTGCGGAGTCGTGGGATTGATGCCTACGTATGGACGCGTTTCCCGGTACGGCTTGATCGCGTTCGCATCATCTCTCGATCGCATCGGACCTCTAACAAAAACAGTTAAAGACGCCGCTACAGTTTTGCAAGTAATTGCCGGACGCGATCCGATGGATTCGACCACCGCCGAAGCACCCGTCGCGGATTACGTCGCCGATCTGAACAAGCCGGTTCGTGGACTGAGACTCGGCGTCGCCAAAGAATATTTCGGTGAAGGGCTCGATCCCGAAGTACGAGCAGCGGTCGAGGCCGGCATTCAAAAGCTGGCTTCTTTGGGATGCGAAATAGTGCCGGTTTCCATGCCGCACATGAAGTACGCGATCCCCGTCTACTACATTGTTGCCACGGCAGAAGCGTCCTCGAACCTCGCCCGCTTCGACGGTGTCCGCTTTGGCTATCGGGCAAAAGAAGCGAAGACTCTTTCGCAGATGTATCGTCGAACTCGCGATCAGGGTTTCGGGCCGGAAGTAAAGCGCCGCATCATGCTCGGGACCTACGTTCTCAGCGCGGGGTATTACGACGCGTACTATCTCAAGGCCCAGAAAGTTCGCACGTTACTCACGCGGGATTTTGATCAGGCGTTCCAACAGGTCGACGCGATTGTTACCCCCACATCGCCGACGCCTGCTTTTAAGCTAGGCGAAAAGCTCGACGATCCTTTAGCGATGTACTTGAACGACATCTACACAGTAACCGCCAATCTCGCGGGGATTTGCGGCATTTCGATTCCTTGTGGCGAAACCAAAGAGAAGCTCCCTATCGGGATGCAGATACTCGGCAAGCATTTTGACGAGAGCACGATTCTTCGCATCGCACACGGTTACGAACAAGCCGCTTAGCATTTAGTTCTTAATCGTGCTCTGAGCCGGCAGGCTTCATTCGCTGCCGGCTTTTCATTTTCCTAAACAAATAATTGTGCTTGGCAGACAAGACCTTTGTCCGTGCAAGCACTTCCATCTTCAGATCTCACAAATAAGCAACAATTTAAGGAGCAATCATGCAATCAAGAATGAAGAGCGTAATTTTAATCGTGGCTTTGGCCGTTCTCATGGCAACCTCGGCCTGCTCGGCGCAATGGGTCAACGTTGCACTTGCCGACATGCCGTTACTGGCTCAAATGGCGTTGAATATCGTAACGCTGAGCGCAACTATGCAAGGGCGACCGCTCAATCCCGCGGACGCCGTCGCCATTCAAAACATCTCAACCGAAGCCGGCAAAAATATTGCTTTGCTGCAAGAACTTTATAACGAGTACAAATCGAACCCGACGGACGCGGGACTGCAAAAGATCACGGCTGCGATCGGAGTTGTGCAGCAGAACCTACCGGCGCTGCTTAGTTCGGCTCACATCAGCGATGCAGTCCTGGCGCAACGAGTAACAGCAGGAGTGAACCTGATTCTCACGGCCGTCGAGAGCTTCGCGGCACTCATGCCGAATTCCGGCGCAGGAAATGTCCACGCCCAAATTGAAAGGAAAGCTGTCGCAGTTCCGAGCGCAGCAAGTTTAAGACAACAATGGAATGATGTCGTTTGCGCCGAAGCCGCATGCCGGATGAACTAGACGTCACACTCTGTTTGCAGGCATGCAGACAGAGTGGACATCTTTCACCAACTTATTTTTTCCGCCAACGCACGCCGTCCTTTGTGTTTTCCACGAGAACACCCGCAGCGGTAAGCTCCGCGCGCAGCGAATCGGAAAGCTTGAAATCTTTTGCCCGCCGGGCGTTTTCCATCGCGCCGACTTTGGCTTCGACTACTGAATCAGCAAGCTGATCTCCGCTTGCAGCCAACAATTCAGGCGAGATATCTGTACGTCCCTCAGATTTGGCCCATGAAACAATTCCGTGGACCTTTGCGGCATCGTCCTGCTTAATCACTCCAAAGATCCGGTCAAACGAATTCAGTACATCCAACAACGGCTTCTGATCAACATTCGGTTGCCAATTGCCCTCATAAATCGCAGCGTTGGCGATGCGTACCATTTCAAAAATTGCCCCGATTGCTTCCGCCGTATTCAGATCGTTCTGCAATGCCTGCTCGAAGCGTTGCTTAGTATCAGTCGCAAGCGTCGCCAGAGAAGCCGCGTCCGGCTTATTGGTCTTTGGTGGATTACTCAATAGCAGGTGAAAAACACGCAATCGATCAACCGACGCCTCAGCCTGCCGCAATCCGTCCAGCGTGAAATTTAACTGATTACGATACGGGACCAACGTCAGCAAGAATCGAATTGCGGACGGCGAATATCCCTTGAGCACCAAATCGCGGAGGGTGTAGAAGTTGCCAAGGCTCTTCGACATCTTCTGGCCTTCGACCAGTAGAAATCGCGAGTGAAACCAGAAATAAGCGAACGGCTTGCCAGTCAGGCCTTCCGACTGAGCAATCTCGTTCTCATGATGGGGGAAAATCAGATCTTCGCCACCCGCATGCAGATCGAAAGTCTCACCCAATTCCTTCATGGCCATGACCGAGCACTCAATATGCCAGCCCGGCCGCCCCGGACCGATCACGGTTTCCCATGAAGCTTCACCCGGCTTCGGAGCCTTCCACAGCGCAAAGTCACGTGCGTTGTCTTTATCGTATTCATCTACATCGACGCGTGCGCCATCTTCCATGCCTTCAAAATCGCGTTTCGAAAGCTTGCCATATTCTGGGAATTTAGCGATGCGGAAGTAATACGATCC